>NZ_KI519398.1:2256273-2645143 GCF_000482405.1 Rhodococcus sp. JG-3 | reverse complement strand
GATGTGTGCGTGTTCTCCCAGGACGCGACCGTCTTCGGCGGCAGTTTGGGGGAGATCTACGGCGAGAAGATCGTCAAGGTGATGGACCTGGCGATCAAGACCGGGCGGCCGTTGGTGGGTATCAACGAAGGTGCCGGGGCCCGCATCCAGGAAGGGGTGGTCTCCCTCGGGTTGTACGGGGAGATTTTCCACCGCAACGTCCGCGCCTCCGGGGTGATCCCGCAGATCTCGGTGATCATGGGTCCCGCCGCCGGTGGGCACGTCTACTCCCCGGCCCTGACCGATTTCGTGGTCATGGTCGATGGCACCAGTCAGATGTTCGTCACCGGCCCCGATGTGATCAAGACCGTCACCGGGGAGAACGTGACGATGGAAGAGCTCGGTGGCGCGCACACCCACATGGAGAAGTCCGGGGTCGCGCATTACGTCGCGTCCGGGGAGCAGGACGCCCTCGACTACGTCCGCGACCTCCTGTCGTATTTGCCGTGGAACAATCGGGCCGATGCCCCGCGGACGGCCGCGTCGGATCCTGTTCTCGGATCCATCGAGGATTCGTTGACTGCGGAGGATCTCGAGCTCGACACGTTGATTCCGGATTCGCCGAACACTCCGTACGACATGCACGAGGTGATCCGCCGGATCCTCGACGACGACGAATTCCTGGAAGTGCAGGAGGGGCGGGCCCGCAACATCATCGTCGGGTTCGGGCGGATCGACGGCCGGTCGGTGGGGATCGTGGCCAATCAACCCACCCAGTTCGCCGGCACCCTCGATATCGATGCCTCGGAGAAAGCAGCCCGGTTCGTCCGCACCTGTGATTGTTTCAACGTTCCGATCATCACGTTGGTCGATGTGCCGGGGTTCCTGCCCGGGACGGGGCAGGAATACAACGGCATCATCCGACGTGGAGCGAAGTTGTTGTATGCCTACGGGGAGGCGACGGTCGGGAAGATCACCGTCATCACCCGTAAAGCCTATGGCGGGGCGTACGACGTGATGGGGTCCAAGCACATGGGTGCCGATGTGAATTTGGCGTGGCCGACGGCGCAGATCGCGGTGATGGGTGCCTCGGGTGCGGTCGGGTTCGTCTACCGCAAGCAGTTGCTCGAGGCCGCGAAGAACGGTGAGGACGTCGATGCGTTGCGGCTGACGTTGCAGCAGCAGTACGAGGACACGTTGGTCAACCCGTACGTCGCTGCCGAACGCGGGTATCTCGATGCGGTCATCCCGCCCAGTCACACCCGCGGTCAGATCGTGACCGCGTTGCGACTGCTCGAACGCAAACAAGTCACCCTCCCACCCAAGAAACACGGAAACATCCCACTATGAGCGACACGAATCATGACGCAGTGAGCGAAGCGAAGCATGACGACGTGAACGACGGTCAGGCCGATGCCACCTCGGGCATGTCCGCGGCAATCAGGGTCGTCAAGGGCAATCCGGACGACGAGGACGTGGCGGCTCTGGTGGCGGTGTTGACTGCGGCGCAGAACGATTCGGCATCGAGCGCGGATTCTCGGCCTCGGGAATTGTGGGGTGCACCGTCGTCGATGCATCGCGGCTTCGCGGCGCAGTCGGCGTATTCGTACGCCGCGTCGGGCCGATACTCGCGGTGACGGTGCCGCCCGTGACGACCCGGGCCGATTCGGTACGACTCGTTCTGGCGTCGGCGTCACCTGCTCGCCTCGGGGTTCTTCGTAGTGCCGGCGTGGAGCCGATCGTCCGGGTGTCGGGAGTCGACGAGGACGCGGTGACGGCCGAACTGGGGCCGTCCGCGTCCGCCGCCATCGTGGTCACCGAACTCGCGCGGGCCAAGGCCGCCGCAGTCGCCGAGACGTTCGCGGATTCTTCGGCGGATCTGGTGATCGTCGGGTGTGATTCGATGCTGTCGATTGCCGGTGAGCTGCACGGTAAACCGCACACCGTCGAGGTGGCCCGTGAGCGTTGGCGGACCATGGCCGGGTCGACCGGGGCGCTGTTGACCGGTCATGCCGTTCTGCGAGTGACCGCCGGAGTCGTGGTGGCGCAGGCTGCAGCGCACAGCTCGACAACGATTCGTTTCGCAACCCCGTCTGCTGTCGATCTCGACGCGTATCTGGCGTCCGGCGAACCTCTGCAGGTTGCGGGAGCTTTCACGCTCGACGGTCTCGGCGGCTGGTTCGTCGACAGCATCGAGGGTGATCCCTCGTCGGTGATCGGCATCGGCTTGCCGCTGGTTCGTACTCTTCTCGAGCGGGTGGGTACGTCGCTTGCCGCCCTCTGGGACGGCTCGCCGGACGACCCGATCGGGATCTGACCGGCGAGACCTACCTCAGGGCAACAGATCGATCAGCTCGCGAGCCCAGTCCTCGGCCATTGCCTTGGGCTTGATGTTCGACGAGCTGTCGTGCCGAGCGTGGGTGCCGACCTGCTTCGCACCGAGCTCGGTGAGCTTTTCGGCGATGATCTCGCCGCCGCGGTTGAAGGTGTCCTCGTATACCTTGTCTCCCAGACCGAAGACTGCGAACTGCAGTCCTGCGAGGTCGGGGGCATCCTCGACGAGTGCCTCGTAGAACGGCTCCGCGCCGGTGGGGAGCTCTCCGTCGCCGTAGGTGGAGCAGATGACGACGTGGAAGTCGTCCGTGTCGATGTCGGAGACCTCGTACTCGAGCATGTCTCGCACCTCGGCATCGTGATCACCGAGCACGTCCGCGATCTTGTCGGCGACCTCCTCGGCCGTACCGGTCTCGGACCCGAACAACACGACCACTGCCATGGATCGCTCCCCTTTCTCACATGCGCTCGAACACTCGAACAGTCGCAAAAGCATAGCCGTACCGGGGATCCCGCCGAAAATCCGCGTACGCCCGATGTTGTGATTTGTCTCGAGGTCACCAGAATTCGGCAGTCAGGCCCCAGTTCGTGTACTCGGCCTCGACCAGCCCACGCAGGTGCTCTTTGCTGGGGAACGCGTCCGGGTCGAGACCGGTGACGCACAGCGTCGCGCGGTCACCCGAGTCGTTCCACCAGGCACTGACCCCGCCGGCGGTGCGACGGAGCAACGCCACATCGGTGTTCTGGGTGATCGACCGCATCGCCACTGCCGCGGCGTCGACGCCTCCGATGGTGCGCAGTCGCGCGCCGCGATCGCCGAGGTTCGAGCACAGACACAGAGGTGCCGAGCCCGATGCCGCCAGCTTGGCGACGACGACGTCGGGCAACACCTGCATCAGTGGTTTGAGCAGCTCGAACACCGATGTCACCGTACTGTCGGCCTGGTCGGTGAACGCCTGCTTGCTCGATGCGCGGATGGCCGTCAGATCGTCGCGGTAGCCCTGTCCCCCGTCGACGTGAATGGACACCCCGGACGTCGCGTTGGCGCGACTGTCTCCGGGTGTTCGGGTGCTGACAGGAAGGGCCACCCGTACCCGGTCCTGCGGACCGACGCGTCCACTCGCGGTGAGAATGCCGAGCACGACCGCGACAAGGAGACTGTTCGAGCTCCCGCCCCTGCTCGCTGCGGCCGCGGCCCAGTCCCCCGATGCGCAGTCGACGACCACCGTGCTCGGTACCCACTTGCCTTCTCGAGCCGCGGTGACGGCCAGGGCACGGCTCGGCGTCGGGCCGGGTGCCGTGGAGCCCGCTGCTACCTCGCCGGACGAGGTTCGCGAACGTACCGCGTCCACTGCCGTACGTCCGAGCGCTCGCGCCATCCCGGACAATGCCGCACCGATCTGTCCGACGCCGTCCGCGATGTCGGCACGTACCGACGACCGCGGGGGAACGTGGTCGAGCCCGCCGCGAACGAAGTCGTCCGGAGTCGCCCGACCGGCGAGAGCTGCTGCCGCCGCAGAGGTCAGGGCACCGCCGTCACCGACCACGTGCGATCCGACGAGAGAGACCACCGTGCCGCCGCCGTCGACCGAGGTCGCCGACAAACGCCACGCAGGTCCGTCGATGGGGTCCAGCGTCACCGCTGCCTCGTTCTCGATCCACAGATCGATGCCGTCCCGGGCGATCGCGTGTCCGATGACGACCGGGGCGGCGGGCGTGCGGGCCGTGATCCAGCCATCGCGGGCACCGGGCACCGCCGAGCGTCGTACGGAGCGATCCAACGGGCCGGTAGCAAGCAACTGCCACATGGATTCGAGTGCGTCGAGCGGGACGGCCGAGTCGAACCGCCACACGATCTGATTGACCACGGGCACTTCGAGTACGCACTCCATGCGCAGGAACAGGTCGTCGTCGTACGTCAATCTCTCCACCACGAGAGACTATCCCTGCCCGCCCACGTAGGTGGAACGGCCGCAAATGTGTTTCCCGCCATATGTTTTCGTATCGGCTCGGTTCGGACGGTGCTGATAGGTTGGGGCTCTTCCCCACGCCGACACGTCTGCGAGTGCGCCTGTGAAGTTCGTGATGCCGTTCAACGGAAGCCGAGGCGACGTGACCCCCGGTATCGCTCTCGGGCTCGAACTCGCAGATCGCGGGCACGACGTGCTGTTCGGTGCCCCACCCAATCTCACCGATGTCGTGTCGGCTGCCACGGCATCCTCCGAACGTATCGAGGTTCAACCGTTCGGGCCCGACACGCAGCAGCTGTTGGAGTCCGATCTGGTCAGAGTGCGTATCAAGTCTCGAAACCCGCGGACCCGCTTTGCTGCGCTGTCCGAGCTGGCTCATCACGGCTGGGACGACATGACGTCCGAGCTGAACCGAATGGCGGCAGGGTGCGACGGAATCGTCACCGGCTCGCTCGGTCAAGAGATGGCTCTGAACGTGGCCGAATCGCACGGCACAGCGTTTGTGTCCCTGCACTACTGCCCCCTCAGGCGCAACGATGCAGTGTCGATCACACCGGGCGTGAACCTACCTGCCGTCGTCAATCGGTCGATGTGGGCGGCCCTCGAGGCACTGCGCTGGAAGTCGATGAAGAAGCGCGACAACGCGCAGAGGGCATCACTGGGTTTGCCTCCCACCACGGAGTCGACGCCCGTGAGGTCGGCGCGCTACGGCGGTATCGAGATTCAGGCCTACGAATCGGCGCTGTTCCCCGGGCTTGCCCGACAGTGGGGCCCGCTACGCCCGTTCGTCGGCTTCATCGGCCTGGTCGACGGAGTCACCGAGACGGATCCCGCGTTGCGCCGATGGCTCGACGCAGGAACTGCGCCAGTGTATTTCGGCTTCGGCAGCATGCCGGTGCCCGAACCGGCTGCACTGATGCGCATGATCGACAACGTCACCGATCGATTGGGCGTGCGCGCCCTGGTCTGCGCGGGCTGGAGCGATCTGCTGGAGTCCAATTCAGCCGTCCATCGATCGAACCCGAACGTCTTCGTCGTGAAATCGGTCGATCACGCGACGGTCTTTCCGCGCTGTCTGGCCGCGGTTCATCACGGCGGCGCAGGGACGACTGCAGCCTCGGCACGAGCCGGGCTGCCGACCCTGGTGTGCTGGTTCAGCGCCGACCAACCGTTCTGGGGATCCGCGCTGCGGCGCGTAGGAGCCGGGTCGAGCACGAAGTTCTCGACGTTGACCGAATCCGTTCTACAGCAGGGCATTTCCGATCTCATGACCGAAGACGCCCGGCTGGCCGCGCGAGCGCTAGCCGATACGATGACGCCTGCTCGAACGGCGACGGCCGCTGCCGCCGACATCACCGAAGCAGCAGCGCGCGACCGCTGACCCGCTCACCAGAAGCGTGCCGAGAGTCCCCATCTCCGAAGCGCCTCGGTCAGGTGTTCACGTAGTACGTGCTCGTCCGGGCATCGGTCGGGGTCCATGGCGTGGACGGTCACGGTCACACTGGTGCCGGTCTCGCTCGACCATGCGGTCAGACCGCCGTCGAGCGAACGAGCGAAGTCGGCGTCGGCTCCGGCGAACGTCGCTCGACCGGACACCGCCCGGGCAGCGATCCCCGCCACCGTCGTGAAGTCGTCGGGAAGAGAACCGAGGTTCGACGCCAGCCCTTCGGCACCGTCGCGGGGCTGCGGCACTCGTGCGACCACCGCGTCGGGCAGCATTTGAACGAGTGCCTGGGACAGGCCGTCCGGAGCGGCACCGGCGGCCTGAGCAGCGGCGAAAGCCGTGAACGCCGATTTGCTGGCGGCGCGGATCGGGCGGAGGTCCAGATCGGTCGGGTCGGCGATCGGCACGTCGATCTTGACGATCTTGGTGGCGTTGGACCGTGTGTCGGATGCGTCGCCGCGATCACTGACGGGCAGGGACCACTGCACCGTGTCTCCCACCGAAGCACGGCCGGCAAGTCCGGACGCAGCAGTCAGGACCGCCACGAACAGCGAATTGGATGTTCCTCCCCAGCGTTCCGCAGTCGATCGCCATGCATCGGCGTCCACCTCGGCAACCACGTGCGGGGATGTCCAGTCCGCCGCAGCCGCTCGCTCGGGAGCTGCCCGGTGTGGTTTCGGCCTCGACTGGGTGGCATCGGCAGGCTCGGAGCGTCCGGACAGAGGCAGAGCCTGCACCGCCGCGTTCACCAACCATCCACCCGCGGACCGAATTTGCTCGACGGCGTCACCGAAGTCGGAAGCGAGGGCCTCGAGGCCACCCGAGGCGGAGGCGACACGGGACGCGACGGAGTCGGAGTTCGCGGCACGGAATGCAGCGATCAGGGCACCACCGTCGGCGACCATGTGCGAGGCGACCAACGACAGCACCATGCCGCCGTCGCTCAGTCTCGTCGCCGCGAGTTGCCAACCCAATCCGGTCTCGGGGTCGATATCGGGATCGATACGGCCGTCCGCCCATTGCCGCACCATCGTCGGGTCTATGAATTCTGGATGAAAATCCAGTGAATGAGAGGCGGCCGACGGCACCCACCGATCTCGGGCCGTCGGAATTGCCGATCCCACCACCCTGCGCGCAAGCAGACCGTCGGACAGGTTGTCACGCAGTCTTTCCAGGTCTTCTCGCTGCACGACGTCGTCGAACCACCACAGGAACTGGTTGTAGACGGGAAATCCGATGCCGTGGTGCATTCGCAAGAAAAGGTGATCGGCAAATCCAATTCGAGTCACGCGCCGAACCTACTACATCGAAAGAAACGGGAAGGTGGTGCTGTTTTTCGTCGGTCGATTCATTCAATGTTTGCAATAAGTGCCATTCCACCGAGCGGACGCGCGAATGTGACTCCGGTCTCGGGGTGCCGGTCCGGCCCGAGGTCTGGGTTCCGAACCCGTCACCCGGATCGGCTCTCTCGAATCATCGGGCCCTGACGTGCGGTTACGCTGGAATCACAGTGCCGACGTGTGCGAGAATCAGTTTTCCGACCGACGTTCCACCCGTCGGTCAACCCCCTCGACAGTGACAAGAATTACTTTTACGCGTCGCGAAATAGTTTCGCTTTCGCCCTATTGTGAGTGCCGTACTCACGTCGACCGGACGGCGACTTCACGGTCCGTCGAATAGTTGTTCTTTCAATGTCGAAAGCATTGCGAGTGCACCCGATAAAAGCGAGCCGGACCGACGACTTCCGCCGTTACATCCACCACTCGACCGTAATCGAATGCCGATAGACACCACTACTGCCGAATACCGCTGGCCGAGCCCGGAACGGAAGAGGACACCATGGAATACACCGAACTCGCCGACTATCCACTTCCCGCCGGACGCTTGACCGAGTGGGTTCCCCGCGTCGACGACGCCCAGTGGGCTCTCGATCCCCGCGGGCTGTCGTTCACGCACGAGGACCATTGCGAGCGCAGCGCGCCGGGCTCCTGGATCGGCACGGTATTCGAGATCCATCGTCGCTACGACGTCGAGGCCGTACGCCGCACCATCGCCGCGTACATGGGTCGGCACGAGGCGTTCCGAACCAAGGTTCGTCGTGACGACCAGTCCGGTTCGTGGCAGCGCTTCACCGCACCGGTCGACGCCGTGCAGGTGACAGATCGCCCACACGCGGAGTCGCGATCGGAAACTCAGGTGTTCGGCCATCTGCAGTCGTGGTTCGGCGACACCGTGTCTCCGACGGCATGGCCGCATTTCGTTCTCGCCACCATCGAACCCGACGACGCGTCCCGCACTCTCGCCGGTGGGCCCGAGGAATCGTTCCTGCTCGCCTTCGCGGCCGATCATTCGGTCATGGACGCATACAGCCAGATCTATGCGATCAACGAGATCGACCGGCTTTACGCGCAGGCCCTCGACGGCATCGACCCGGAATTGCCCGAGGTGGGTAGTTACGTCGACTTCAGTCAGTCCGAACGGGCACTCGGCGACACCCTGACGGCGGATCACGGTGCCGTGCGAACGTGGCAGGACTTCCTCGCTGTCGAGGACGGCCGCTTCCCTGCTTTCCCGCTTCCGTTGGCGGGCGACCGGCCCCGCGCCGACACCGGCCCTGCGCCCCAGAGCAGCATCTCGTCGTGGCTTCTGACCTCCGAACAGTCGGACGGCTTCAATGCGGCGTGCCGCGCTGCCGGATACAACATGCAGGCCGGAATTCTTGCGGCGCTCGCATTGACGAATGCTCGCCTGTCCGGCAGTCGGTCTCTGCGCACGGTGATGCCGATGCACACCCGCGACGAGCAGAAGTGGGCCGCGTCGGTGGGGTGGTACGTCGGCATTCTTCCGATGGAGATCCAGCTCGACAACGCCTGCACCTTCGTCGAGGCACTCGAGGCCGCGGCCACCGCGGGCGCTGCGAACAAGGGCCTGGCCCGTATGCCGTACTCGAAGATCGCCAAGATCCTCGACTCCACCGAAATTCCCCGGTTCGTGGTCTCGTACATCGACCTGCGGTTCCTGCCCGACGCCGCCCAGTGGCAGGGGCGCAAGGGGCGGGCGCTCAGGAGCAACTGCCACGCCGACGACGAGGTCTACTTCTGGGTCAATCGCACACTCGAAGGGCTCAACATCTCGGCCCGCTTCCCCAGTTCGGATGTCGCGTCGACCAATGTCCATCGGTTCATCACCGAGTTCGTCGCGGTTCTGACGGCGGTCATCGACTCCGACGGCGGTAGCGATACGGTGCTCGCGGCGGCCCCGCCGTCGGTCGTCGTCGCCGCAGAATGAGCGTGGACGCAGAATAGGCGTGGACGCAGGAGAAGTGGATGCGCAGAGGACGGAGACGGCGGCGTAGGCAGCCGGTACGTTCCGTCCACTGCGCCCCGACCGGAAGAGTGAAGCGAACATGATCATCACCGCAATGGGCCGCTGGAACCCCGCGCCCGGCCGACTGCTCGAGTGGCATCCCACCGCGGCCGCACAGGCGAGCGCCGCTGCGGCACCGATCGATTCGACTCCACCGTCGTTTCTTCAGGAAGACCACCTGAAGGCAGCGTGGGCAGCGCGCGCACGTGGCGACGTGCACACGGCGTACACCGGGGTGGCCACCGAGATCGACGGCGACATCGACACCGAGGCGATGAGCCGTGCGCTGACTGCGTATGTGCTGCGGCACGAGGGTCTGCGGTGCTGGTTCGAGGTGGACGGCACCGACGTGGTTCGACACCTCGGCGGCCAGGAAGTTGCTCGTTTCGATACCGTCGACGCAGGTGAGACATCCGACGACGAGCAGTTCCAACACTATGTGCGGCAGCGCTTCTCGACCGAGGCCACCGCCGACATCTGGCCGGGGTTCGTCGTCGGAGTGGTATCGAGGCCGGGCAGCTTCACGCTGTACTACGGTGCCGATCACGCGTTCACCGATGGTGGTTCACAGGCTCTGGTCATCAGCGAACTGGCCGATCTGTACGCGATCGAGATCGGGGCGGATGTTCCGCAACCGGCTTCGGCGGGAAGTCACCTCGAGTACGCCGCCGACGAGCGCGCCCGGGCCGCGACGTTCGGTGCAGACTCCCCCGAGATCGCCGCGTGGCGCGACATCTTCACCAGGCACGAGGGCCGTATGCCTCGGTTCCCACTCGATCTGGGGCTTGCACCCGGCGAACGCGCCCCGGTCCGCATCGTCGAACGCCACCTGCTGGACCGAGAACTGACGGCAGCCTTCGATGCCGCGTGCAAGGCCGCCGGAGCACGGATGAGCAGTGGAATCTTCGCTGCCGTCGGCATCACCGACTTCGAGCTCGCGGGGAACGCGGAGTACTTCGGGATCACGGTGCTGAGCACTCGCCACCACGGTGACTACGGACAATCCCAGGGTTGGTTCGTCAACTTCGCGCCGGTCGCGTTCGACATCGCCGGTCACGAGCGCTTCTCCGACGTCGCCGGCCCGGCGCATGGGGGTTTCGAGCGGGCCAAGCAGATCGCCGAAGCACCGGTCCATGCGGTACTCGGCGCTCTCGCCGCAGACGGCACGCTCGGAAGCGAACTCGCCGTGAGCCCGAACATGCTCTCGTACATCGACTTTCGCTGGTTCCCCGGCGTCGGGCGAGATGCGGACACTCGTGCCAAGCATTTCACCGGCGAGGGCGCGACCTCCAACGCGTCGATGTGGATCAACCGCGACGGTGAGCATCTGTATCTGGTGGCGCAGACCCCCGACACGGCCGTCGCTGCCGAATCGGTCGAGCGGTACCACGCACACCTGGCATCGGTACTGGAAAAGATAGCGCGCACAGGCGATTACGTCCTGACGCCCGGTTCGGTTCAGGAGCGGGTCGGTGCGGGTCACCTCGATCACTGAGTACCATCCCGCGGCCGGTGTCGTCGTCGAATTCACCGCCGACGTCACCGGGGATGCACAACGGTCCCCGATTCCACCGTCGTTCAATCAACGGTTTCATCTGGGCGATCTGGGCGAGGCTCGGCGAGTATGGATCGCGGGCACGTTCGATGTGCCCGGCCGCATCGATGTCGACGCTCTCGCGTGGGCGTTCGCTCGACTGATCGACAGACACGACACTCTGCGCAGCTCGTTCGTCCAGGCGACCGACGGCCTGGACAGGATGCTCCATCGCCCCGGTTCGGTCGAGATCGCGGTGTCGAACCGGACCGAATTCGGTTGCCCGACCGAGCTACGTGAGCATCTCCGCCGAATACTCGAGTTACGTTGCGACGCACGACGGTTCCCGTCGTACACGTGCGTCGCGATCGACCGGCCGGACGTCTCGACGGTGGTCTGCGCATTCGACCACTCGAACGTCGACGCGCTGTCGATCGCGGTGACCGTGGACGAGGTTCGTGCCTGGTACGACGCGTACCGGCGCTGCCCGTCGAGTCCGAACATCGAGCTGAGTCCGGTGGGAGGATTCGTCGACTACTGCCGTATCGAAGCAACCGAGCCGGCAGTGGATCGCCATGACGAGCGCATGGTGCGGTGGTCGGAATTCCTTGTCCGGTGCGGTGGTACGACGCCGAGTTTTCCGTTCGACCTGGGACTGGCGGACGGTGAGACTGCTACGCAGGCAACCCTTGTCGCGCCGATCCTCGATGCCGACCGCACTGCCGAGTTCGAGCGCCTGTGTACTCGGTCGGGCGGCGGGATGTTCGCCGGGGTCGTGGCTGCGATCGGTCAGGCCTGCGCCACCATCGGCGGACCGCGGCAGATACCGTTCCTGTTCCCGTTGCACACCCGTCACGAGGATCGGTTCCGGCGGGCGCTGGGCTGGTTCACCACCAACGCCCCGATGACCGTGGACGTCGGCGACGTGCTCGTCGACACGATCGCCGCGGCCCAACGGGAGTTTCGTGCTGCGCTACCGCTGAGCACAGTGCCCATCCCCCAGGTGTTGGCATCCCTCGGAGACACGTTCACCCTCTCGCGAAACGACGTGTTCATGGTGTCGTACATCGACTACACCAGAATCGAGGGCCACCGCCGACTCGAAGAATCCAACGCACACCACGTCAGCAACGCGACGGTGTCCGACGACGCGCAGTTCTGGGTGTCGCGGACAGCCTCGGGTCTGGCTCTGCGGGCACGTTTTCCCGACACCGTCCTCGCGCACTCGGTCATGAATGCGTTCAGCGACGCGCTGGTCGCGCTGCTGGCCGAGGCGACCGACGAGGCCGCCACAACGGCCCTGACACGCTGAGACAGTACCGACGCAGCGCTCTGTGCCTGCGGCTCCCGCCACTCGGTGGCGGTACGGCATAGGATTGTCGACGGAGACCGTTCACCCCCGAGCGGGCCGCCAGCCGAATATCTTCCGTAGGAGCCGATACGTGCCTGTACCAACCGATTCCAACGCAATGTTCGCCGACTACGCGCATCCGGATCGTCTCGTATCCACCGAATGGCTGTCCGCTCATCTCGGTACGCCCGGGCTCCGCGTCGTCGAATCCGACGAGGACGTGTTGCTCTACGACGTCGGCCACATTCCCGGCGCGGTCAAGATCGACTGGCACCTCGACCTGAACGACCCGGTCACGCGCGACTACATCGACGGCGAACAGTTCTCGAAACTGATGAGCCGCAAGGGTATTTCACGTGACGACACAATCGTCGTGTACGGCGACAAGAGCAATTGGTGGGCCGCCTACGCACTGTGGGTGTTCACGCTGTTCGGACACCAGGACGTGCGGCTGCTCGACGGCGGACGTGATGCCTGGCTGTCCGAGAACCGTGACACCACACTCGATGTCCCCGAGTTTCCGGCGACCGACTACCCCGTCGTCGAGCGGAACGATGCACCGATCCGCGCATTCGCCTCGGACGTTCTCGGAGCTCTCGGCTCCGTGCCTCTGATCGACGTACGCTCCCCCGCGGAGTACACCGGCGAACGCACCCACATGCCCGACTACCCGGAGGAAGGTGCGCTGCGCGGCGGCCACATCCCCACCGCCGTCAGCATCCCGTGGGCCAAGGCAGCAGCACCGGACGGTCGATTCCGCTCACGCGCAGAACTGGACGAGATCTACTCCGAGACCTCGGCAACCGACGAGGTCATCGCGTACTGCCGCATCGGCGAGCGGTCGAGCCATACCTGGTTCGTGCTGACGCATCTGCTCGGGTACGAGTCCGTCCGCAACTACGACGGCTCGTGGACCGAGTGGGGCAATGCTGTGCGCGTTCCGATCGCCCGGGGCGAGGAGCCCGGATCGGCACCGGCCGCTCGATGAGTTCCCTTCCAGAATCGTTGGCCGAGATCGTCGAGGATTTCGCCGCAGTCGAGGGCCAGGACAAACTGCAGCTCCTGCTCGAATTCAGCCGGGAACTACCCCCGTTGCCGGATCACCTGGCCCAGGATGCGATGGAGCCGGTCCCCGAATGTCAGTCGCCGTTGTTCCTGTCGGTCGATGCATCCGATCCCGCCCGGATCGAGCTGTACTTCAGCGCGCCGCCGGAGGCTCCGACGACTCGCGGGTTCGCCTCGATCCTGGCGCAGGGGCTCGACGGTCTCAGCGCGCAGGAAATCCTCGACGTTCCGGACGATTTCTACTCGGCTCTCGGATTGAGCGATGCGGTGAGCCCCCTGCGTCTCCGAGGGATGTCGGCGATGCTTGCACGTATCAAGAGGCACTTGCGCTGACCTCGTGGTCGGCAGCGCCCGGCCTTCGTCTTGATCGATACACGCCGCCGTCGGTAGACTTCGGTAGTGGGCACCGTCGCCCGCTGTCCGAACAATCCCCCGAATGCGTCTGACGAAGGCTGGTTGCTGCCGATATGGAGTTCACCGAGTTGGCGGACTACGCGGTTCCCGCGGGCACGCTCACCGAATGGATTCCCAGTGTCGGCCCACACGCCCACACTCCCGAAGCCGCCGGGTGGCAGCCCGACCCTCGCCCGACGTCCTACGTCCACGAGGCGCACCTGCGTACCAGCCTGAGCAGCCCTCGCCGCGGACGCGAGTCGTGGCTCGGCGCGGCGTTCGAGATTGCCGGTCCCCTGGACAAGCAGGCTTTCCGGCGGGCGGTGCTGAACTGGATCGACAGACACGAAGCCATGCGGTCGAGCGCATCGATCGACGAGGCCACCGGTGAGATGACCCGGGTGACCGCTGCGCAGGGAGCCGTCGACATCTGGCAGGTCGAGCAGGAACGGTGTGCGCAATCGAGTGAAGTCTTCGAGCATCTTCAGTATCTCTTCGACGAGTTCACCTCGCCCCTGATCTGGCCCGCCTACGCGTTCGTCACTCTCGAACCACTGGACGAGACGCGGCCGATCACCGTCTTCTTCGCAGCAGATCACTCGATCATCGACGGCTTGTCCACTGTCCTGGTCGCCCACGAGATCGCGGCCCTGTACGGCGAGGAGCTGGGCGGGGCACCGGCCGCCCTGTTCGAGGCCGGCAGCTATCTCGACTTCGGGTCCTCCGAACGCGAGCGAAACGCCGAGTTGGAACATTCGCACGAGGCCGTCGCGATCTGGCGCGATCTGCTGATCGACGGGGAAGGCCAGCTGCCCGACTTCCCGCTCGACATCGGTGATCCCAGCCCGGACGACGTACCTCAGGGTGGGCTCTCTGCTTGGGTGCTCGACCCCGAGCAAGCCGATTCGTTCTCGGTCGCGTGCCGGAAGACCGGCAACAGTCTGTTCGCCGGATTACTGGGGGTCCTGGCCATCACCGGCGCCGAGCTGGGCGGGGGCACCCAATTTCGGACTGTCACCCCGGTACACACCCGGGACGAGCCGCAGTGGGCGTCGGCACTGGGGTGGTTCGTCGGACTGTGTCCCATCTCGTTCGACATCGCCGGCGCGGAGTCGTTCGGCTCGGTCGTGGCCGCAGCATCGGCCGAGGTGAAGAAGACCAAGCCGATTGCGCGGGTTCCGCTCGATCGGGTGTTCACCACCCTCGGCTACTCGGCCGGGCCACGTTTCGTCGTCTCGTTCATGGATGTGCGGTTCGCGCCGGCGGCAGAGCACTGGCCCGATTGGAACGCGCGTGCGCTGCGCAGCAAGCAGTACCAACACGACGTGTACATCTGGATCAACCGCACACCTCAGGGAATCAACATCGCGGCTCGCTATCCCAACACCGAGGTCGCAACTGCCCGGGTACACGAATACATAGGCACCTTTCGCGCCCTGCTGACCGAGGTGGCCGACACCGGTACCGCCTCCTTCTCTGCCGCAACGTCCCAGCATCCCGATCCCGGGCACTCCGATACCGGGCGGATCGCTACCAGCCAGTAGTCCCATCCTGTCGCCCTGGACGCGCCGCAGCGGCCTGGACCGATTGCAGCGACGACCGAGTCGGTGCTTAGACTCCGACGTGACGTTCGTGACGATGGATGCGAAAAACACATCTGTAGGAGGCTCAGTGCCCAGCCATGCCAGTGCTCAGATCACCAAGGTTCTTGTTGCCAATCGTGGTGAGATCGCGGTTCGGGTGATCCGGGCGGCCGCTGATGCCGGGCTGGCCAGTGTCGCTGTGTACGCCGAACCCGACGCCGACGCACCGTTCGTCCGCCTGGCCGACGAAGCATTCGCACTCGGCGGACAAACCTCCGCGGAGTCGTACCTGGTCATCGACAAAATCTTGGACGCCGCCGCCAAATCCGGAGCCGACGCCATCCACCCCGGCTACGGATTCCTCTCCGAGAACGCCGACTTCGCCCAAGCTGTCATCGACGCAGGCCTGATCTGGATCGGACCGTCCCCACAGTCCATCCGCGACCTCGGCGACAAAGTCACCGCCCGCCACATCGCCGCCCGCGCCAAAGCCCCCTCGGTCCCCGGCACCTCCGAACCGGTCAAAGACGCGGACGAGATTTTGGCGTTCGTCGACGAACACGGCCTCCCCATCGCCATCAAAGCCGCATTCGGTGGCGGCGGACGCGGCATGAAAGTGGCCCGCACCCGCGAGGAAATCCCCGAACTGTTCGACTCCGCCACCCGCGAAGCCGTCGCCGCATTCGGGCGCGGGGAATGCTTCGTCGAACGCTACCTCGACAAACCACGCCACGTCGAAGCCCAGGTCATCGCCGACCAACACGGCAACGTCATCGTCGCCGGCACCCGCGACTGCTCCCTGCAACGCCGCTTCCAGAAACTCGTCGAAGAAGCACCCGCCCCGTTCCTCACCGACGCCCAACGCAAAGAAATCCACTCCAGCGCCAAAGCCATCTGCCTCGAAGCCGGCTACTACGGCGCCGGGACCGTCGAATACCTCGTCGGCCAAGACGGCCTCGTCAGCTTCCTGGAGGTCAACACCCGGCTGCAGGTCGAGCACCCCGTCACCGAGGAAACCTCCGGCATCGACCTGGTGCTGCAGCAGTTCCGCATCGCCAACGGCGAAGAACTGACCATCACCGAAGACCCCGAACCGCGCGGGCATTCGTTCGAGTTCCGGATCAACGGCGAAGACGCCGGGCGTGGGTTCCTGCCCGCCCCCGGACCGGTCACCACCTTCACCGCCCCCTCCGGCCCGGGAGTCCGCGTCGATTCCGGTGTCGAATCCGGCTGTGTGATCGGGGGCCAGTTCGATTCGATGCTCGCCAAACTGATCGTCACCGGAGCCACCCGCGAAGAAGCCCTCGCCCGCTCCCGCCGGGCGTTGGCCGAATTCACCGTCGACGGGTTGGCGACGGTGATCCCGTTCCACGCTGCGGTGGTCTCCGATCCCGCGTTCATCGGCGACGGCGACTCCTTCTCCGTCCACACCCGGTGGATCGAAACCGAATGGGACAACCAGGTTCCCCCGTTCACCGCCGGGCAACCGATCGACGACGACGAGGCCCTGCCCCGGCAGTCCGTCATCGTCGAGGTCGGAGGCCGACGCGTCGAGGTCTCCCTCCCGGGCGAGCTCACCCTCGGCGGTGGTAGCGGCGGGAATGCCGGTGCGGTGCGGCGTAAGCCCAAGGCCCGCACCCGTGGCGGTGCCGGAGCCGGCGCAGCCTCCGGTGACTCGGTGACCGCACCGATGCAGGGCACCGTGGTCAAAGTCGCCGTCGACGAAGGCCAGGAAGTCGCCGCCGGGGACCTCGTCGCCGTCCTGGAAGCGATGAAAATGGAAAACCCCGTCACCGCCCACAAAGCAGGCACCATCACCGGCCTGAGCGTCACCGCAGGCGACGCCATCACCCAAGGCACCGTCCTCGCAGAAATCAAGTGACACCGACGTTCGATGCCGAACGGATCGACCCCCGGGCGACTTTCGGCATCGAACGGCGGCGCGGATAGCGCTACCCTGTAGCAATGTCCGAGCTTCCGGAAATACGTATCGGTACCGCTGATCGGGAGAAGGCCCTCGATGTGCTGGGTCAGCACTTCAGCGAGGGCCGCCTGACGGTTCCCGAATTCGACGAGCGCAGTGCCACAATCGCATCCGCGACGACGCGTGGACAGCTCGAATCGGTATTCGTCGACCTCCCTGCCGCGTCCGGCACTGCGTCGGTCGCTCGATCCGGCACCGACGCACCGGCCGTGAAGGACCGCGGAATCGATTGGGCTGCAGTGGTGATGCCGATCGTCATCTTCGGATCACTTGCTCTGTTCTTTCTCACCGATTTCGACCAGAAGTGGCTTTTCTTCCTTCTCATTCCCCTGGCCGGAGCCATCCTGTCTGCGGTAGGACATCCGGCGGACAAGAAGAAAAAGAAGAAGAAGCGTTGAAAGCGCTGCTGTTCGACGTCTTCGGCACCGTCGTCGATTGGCGCACGAGCATCGCCCGCGAGGTCTCCGAAATCTGCGGTCCGGGAGTCGAC
The DNA here is from genome assembly GCF_000482405.1 of Rhodococcus sp. JG-3. NCBI lineage: Bacteria > Bacillati > Actinomycetota > Actinomycetes > Mycobacteriales > Nocardiaceae > Rhodococcus > Rhodococcus sp. JG-3. Next base: position 2,627,650 of record NZ_KI519398.1, on the reverse strand, counting down.
AGCTATCGGTTTGCCGATCGGTGGCGGAGCCTCTATCAACCGGCCATGGAACAGGTGCGGTCCGGTGGGCGACCTTTCACTCGGTTGGACGTACTGCACCTGGAGTCCCTGCGAACGGTGCTCTCCGAGTTCGAGATCGACCTGGATGCGGACGCGACGACCGCACTCAATTTCGCGTGGCATCGACTGGAGCCGTGGCCCGATTCCGTTCCCGGGCTCACGCGGCTGCGCACCGAGTTCGTCGTAGCACCGCTCTCGAACGGCAACATCTCTCTGCTGCTGGACATGGCCAAGAATGCCGGCCTTCCCTGGGACGCCATCCTCGGCGCAGAACCGGTGCAGGCGTACAAGCCCATGCCCGACGCCTACCTGCGTACCGCGGACATCCTCGGGCTCCGTCCCGACGAGTGCATGATGGTTGCCGCCCACAACAGCGACCTCGCCGCCGCAGCCGACTGTGGCTTCGCCACCGCATTCGTCGCCCGCCCGCTGGAACACGGCCCGACGCAGACGTTCGACCTTGCTCCCGAAGCCGAGTGGACCTACAGCGCAGACTCGATCGAGTCCCTTGCCGACCGACTCAACTGCTGACAGACGCGGTTCAGAATCTCGCCGCCGGAACCAGTCGATCGGCCAGCCATCTGTTCACTTCTGCGTGCGATCGGAATCGCACGATCGTCAGGTCCGGTCGGCGCATGTTCAGTCGCTGAACTCGCGCGGCCGTCATCCGATGCGTGTTCCAGGCCCACCGGACGACGTGCTCGCGATCGAGAAATATGCGATACAGCGGTGGCTCGAAGTTGCCGTTCCACAGCACTGTTCGACCCAGCCGTCGACGCACCGTTCGAATCACGATCTGCCGCATCACCGTTCGACGAGGCAAATCGAGCCACAGGCAGAGGTCGGCCCGATCGGCGAGTCGATCCCGCACAACGCTGTACTGCCACTCGGTGACCCAGGCCGGGCGGGCGATGAACTCCTTCACGTCCTGCTCGAACGTGACACGGGGCGTCCAGTCAGGCCCGTGATAGAGGCTGTCGATCTCGATGTGTTCGATTCCCAGAATCGATCCGAGACGAGCCGACAACGTGGTCTTACCGGAACCGGATGTTCCTGCCACCACGATTCGCGAGGGGCGACGCGATACCACGTCGTTCGGTCCGAGAATCACGACTTCTTTCGCCCGCTACGGTTGAGCACAGAGCGCTACGATCGCGTCCGCCATGTTGCTCACGAAGTGTCGACGCGCCGTTTCGGGCAGCCGGTCGAGTGAGAGGTACGGGTTCAGGTCTTCGAGCTCGACCAACAGCAGCGTTCCGTCGACGGTGCGGCATGCGTCCACCCGCGTGATTCCGTGGTCGATGTCGTTCCAGTCGACGAAACGTTGCGCGAACTCTTCGTCCTGAGCAGTACTCGAGTACGGCTCCAACTCCCAACGTCGGCCGGGGTCCGGGGCGTACAGGGCGTATTGCACTGTGCGGCCGATGAAGTAGAACGACACTTCGTAGACAAAATCGATCCGCGGCTGAATCAATGTGCCCGGCTCGACTTCCGACAGTTCGGCGCGTCCGATCTGACGCATGCCGATCGAGTCGGCACCCCATTTCGGTTTCACCACATAGGTATTCACCTCGGGTAAGCGCGAGACGCCCCGCGGATCGTCGACGGTAGGTATGACCGGAAAACCATCTGCGAAAAGATCGACCAGGTACTGCTTGCCTCTCTGGTCGCCTTTGCCGGTCAGCTGGGTGAAAACCTTCGTGCCGTTCTCGCGCGCATGGCGAGCAAACGCGTCGAACGCGTCCTGGTATCCCAGCACAGGCCCGGAGTTCCGGATAACGACAGCATCGAATCCGTCCATCAGTGCCAGCGCATCGAGCGGGTGACACAGCGCGATGTCGACCCACTCACGAAGCTGCGAAGACAAGAAGATGTCTTCGTCGCAGTAACGTCGGCCCCTCGACACATACGCCAAGTCGGTCACGAACAGAACGCGTGGACGGGGTGCGCACATCGGGCAGATCTTACCGATCGGTGCGGTAGCCAGTAGGACATCAGCGGCAATGCCTGTCGCGTTCCTGCGCTATCGGTCTCGAGATGTCACGATGTTCGCCTGCGCGCCATCAGAAATGCTTGCGGCGTCGATTCGTATCCCACCGGAGCCCGGTGCACACGGATGTCCAGTTCGAAGTCGGCGTCGACCACCATCTGTGCAATGGCGTCGGGGTCCAGTCGATACGCGTCGTACGAGACCGAGTGTCCGTACACATGTTCCAGTCGCACCCGCTCGTCCCCGGATTGAAATGCCAACAGCAGCAGTCCATCCGGACGCAGCACCCGATGCAGTTCGGCGAACACCTGCGGCAGCTGGGCCGGCGGGGTGTGGATGATCGAATACCAGGCGACAATTCCCGAGACGGTGCAGTCGCCCATGTCGAGCGACTGCATCGCGCCGACGACGAAACGGACGTCTGGAAATTCACGACGCGCAACGTCGATCATGCTGGGCGACAGATCGATTCCGGTCATTCTCAGGCCCAGGCGACGTAGATGGCCCGCGATGCGTCCCGATCCGCATCCCACGTCGACTACGTCCCCAGCGTCGACACGCTCGGCGAATGTGGCCAGCAGCGCCTGTTCCAGATGCTTGCCGTCCAGCTCGTCGCGAACCAGGTCCGCATAGCTTTCTGCGACGGTGTCGTATGCCGCCCTCGTCATCGAAACGTGCTGCTGTTCGGCCACAACCGTCACGGTACAGACTCGCCCGGTTCGGCCAGGTACGAGCGCGTCAGCATCTCGAAGAAGTGGCCGGTGGGGTCGCGAAAGTACACCCCTCGACCGCCATGATCGGTGTTGATTACCCCGGGCCGAGTCATCCGTGGATCGGCCCAGTGTTAGACGCCCATACCGACGAGCCGTGTGTAGGCGGCGTCGAAGAGGTCGTCGGTGACTCTGAATGCGTAGTGCTGGAATTGAATATCATCCACCGGTGGTTCGGCGAACTGAATCAACGTCCCGTCGGTGAGTTGTACGTTGACGAACGGGCCCCACGAGGGTGCCTCCGGCAGGTCGAACAGTTCGCGAAAGAACGCCGCCGACGCAGCACTGTTCTTCGCAGCAATGATGGTGTGATCGAACGAAACGGACATGCGCTGCCTCCTGGGCAGTACGACGCCTCCATGCCTGACGCAGTCCGTCATCGACACGCGACGCTGCCGTCGATGCTCGCACGGCCCCCGAATCCGAGTCAACCGGTGAATTCACGGCCGCGATTCGGTCTCCTTCTACGACAGCATTGTCGAGGAGAGGATCTCAGCATGGTCGGCCGACTTCTGTTCGTTCACGGTGCCGGCGGCTTCGTCGACGACACCGAGCTGGCGCAGGGGTTGGCTGAGGCGCTGCGCCTGGACCTCGTCATGCCGGAACTGTCCGACAGCAGTATGGGTTACGAGGCCTGGGCTGTGCCGGTTCGGAAGCTGCTCGACGACGCAGGACCTGCGGACCGCGTTGTCGCGCATTCTTTCGGAGCCACGATCGTGGTTCGGGTCCTGGCCGAAACGATGCGCGCCCATCCGGAGCGAGCCACACTGCTGGCCATGCCGGACTGGAGTCCGCAGGGCTGGGACGTGGCGCAGTACGCGCTCACCGGCGAACTGCGGACCGACCTGACGTTGCTGCACTGCCGAGACGACGAGGTCGTCCCCGTGTCGCATCTGGCAATGAACTCGAAGGCTCTGCCGTCGGCGACAGTGATCGAGTTGCCGACCGGTGGTCACCAGTTCGACGGCGTGACCGAGACGATCGTTGCCGACATTCGGTAGCTACCGGTAGTCGTGGTCGATTCCCGTTGCCCACTGCGAACATTCGACGGCGATCACGTCGTCCCTCCCCCGCAGGAAGTCCCGCGCCCCCGAGTCTCCCGACGCCGATGCCGCAGCTGCCTCGAGGTGTCGACGCGCCAGAACGACCGGGTGACCCGGACGGCCGTCGAACACGGCTCGGGCGAGACCGGTCTCGTGCGCGGCGTCGAGGACTGCCCGCACCACGTCGGACCCGACATCCGGGGTGTCGACCACGTGCAGCACTGCGTACGCCGCATCCGATGCTGCTTCGAGCCCGGCGGTGAAGGATGCGCTCATTCCCTGCTCCCAGTGGGGAGCGTGTACTGCGGTGGCGCCATCGGGCACAGTGACGTCGGCCGCGCCCAGTACAACGATCACCTGGTCACAACCACCATCGGTCAGTGCCTGCACAGCCGTGCGAAGCCACAACCCGTCGTGAGCGAGCACTTTGGGCGATCCGTATCGCGTTCCGGCACCTGCAGCCAGGACCACTCCCACGACAGCGTCGGACATCGTCACTCCTTCTGTCGTCCTGCCGAATATTGGATGATCGCACAACACGCGCCTCGAGCGCGGCGGAAACTTTGTGCTCGCTCGACTGGCGGCAGCGGTCGCAATGACCGATTCTTGGTGCACTTCTCCTGCAGCGTCGCAGGAATCCACCCTGTTGCGTCCGCGAGGTGCCCACCGATGTCCGTCAAGCCCATCACACGCAAGCGCGTCCATCCCGTCGACGAAGTGCTTCCTGTTCCCAAATTGGCCGCGTACGGGTTTCAACACGTGGTCGCGTTCTACGCCGGTGCCGTTCTCGTACCGATCATCATCGGCAGTGCAATCGGGCTGACCAACGAACAGCTGATCCATCTCATCAACGCGGACCTGTTCACCTGCGGTATCGCGTCGATCATTCAGTCGGTCGGGTTCTGGAAGATCGGTGTCCGGCTCCCACTTCTGCAGGGCGTCACGTTTGCCGGTGTGTCGCCGGTGATCGCGATCGCACTGGCCAACGGCGGCGGCACCGAGGGGTTGCTGTACGTCTACGGTGCCGTCATCGTCGCCGGTCTGGTCACGTTCTTCATGGCACCGTACTTCAGTAGGCTGCTGCGCTTCTTCCCACCGGTGGTGACCGGAACCGTCATCACGATCATCGGTGTCGCGTTGCTGCCGGTAGCGGTCAACGATGCGGTGACCAATCCTGCGACACACGAACAGGATCCGACCAACGGTCGATGGATGGCGTACGCGATCGGAACGCTGCTGATCATCGTGCTGATCCAACGGTTCTTCAAGGGCTTCATGGCCACCATCGCCGTCTTGCTCGGTCTGGTCATCGGCAGTGCCGTCGCATTCGTGTTGGGGGACATGAACTTCGACGGCACCGCGGAAGCATCGTGGGTCGGATTCACCCAGCCCTTCCTGTTCGGTGTGCCCAAATTCAGTGTCGTCGCCATCATTTCGATGATCGTCGTCATGCTCATCATCGCGGTCGAAACCACCGGCAGTGTCTATGCGACGGGTGAGATCGTCGGCAAGCGCATCAAGAAGGACGACATCGCTGCGACGCTGCGGGCCGATGGAGTCGCCACCGTCATCGGCGGCACGTTCAACTCGTTCCCGTACACGGCATTCTCGGAGAACGTCGGCCTGGTCCGACTGACCGGTGTGCGTAGTCGGTGGGTGGTCGCCAGCGCGGGCGGCATCATGATTCTGCTCGGTCTGCTGCCGAAGACGGCGGCCGTCGTCGCCTCCATCCCGCCACCGGTACTGGGCGGTGCCGCACTGGCCCTGTTCGCGACGGTCGCCGTCGTCGGAATCCAGACTCTGTCGAAGGTGGACTTCACCGACCATCGCAACTTGATCATCGTCGCCACCAGTCTCGGACTGGCGATGCTCGTCACCATCCAACCCACCGTTTCGCAGGGCGTACCGGATTGGCTCGAGATGCTGTTCGGCAGCGGAATCGTCCTGGGCGCCGTCTCTGCCATCGTCCTCAACGTCCTGTTCTTCCACATCGGAAATCGTGGTCAGGCCGTGGCCGGCGGTCCGGGTGCAGGTATCACCCTCGACCGGGTCAACGAGATGTCGGCCGAGGAGTTCGCCGCCACGTTCGGCGGTCTGGTGCAGGGCACCCCGTGGGTAGTCGAGCGTGCGTATCAGCAGCGCCCGTTCGCCGACGCCCACGGTCTGCGTGAGGCATTCCAGGAAGCCTTGTTGGCCGGAACTACCGAGGAACAGATCGAGCTGATCAACAGCTACCCCGACCTCGGCAGCGAGGATGCGACGGGCACCCTCAACGCTGCCGATCACGTCGGATTGTCCAACCTCGAGGAGGACGAACACGAGAACATCGTTCAGCTCGCCGCCGAGTATCGGCGACACTTCGGATTCCCGTTGGTGATCTGCGCCCGAGAGACCGAACGCTACGATCGAGTTCTGGCCAACGGATGGTCGCGGGTGGAAAATGCGCCGTCGGCGGAGCGATCTTTCGCGATGATCGAAATCGCCAAGATCGCGAACTATCGGTTCGACGATCTGGTTGCGGACGCCAACCCCATCGCGGCCGCGCGGTTCGGCCGGATCAACGACTTCAGATAGCGAGCGAGATGTGCTGCACGAATGGATAGGACTCGACGGGTTCAACAAGCTCTCCGATCGACAGGCGATGCATGCACTGTTCGAGTGCTGCGCGTCCTCGATCTGGGCCCGTCGAGTCGCCCAGGGTAGACCGTTCGCCAGCCGAGACTCTTTGTTGGACAGAGCAGATCGGGTACTTGCCGAGCTGCCGGAGGCCGAGATAGATCATGCACTCGACGGCCATCCCCGGATCGGGGGCACTGCGGACAACCCGTCGTCGAAGCGTGAGCAGGCTGCAGTGACCACTGCAGGCACCGAAGTACGCGAGAAGCTGGCGGCGGGAAACCGCGCGTACGAAGACAAGTTCGGGCACGTGTATCTGGTGTGCGCGACCGGCAGGTCGGCCGAGGAGTTGCTCGCTATCCTCGAGGAGAGGCTCGACAACGATGCCGAAACCGAAAGACGGGTGCTCCGCGTGGAACTGGCCAAGATCAACCGAATTCGCCTCGGCCGCGTGCTGGGACCGACGCAGTGACCGGGCTGTCCACGCACGTGCTCGACGCCACGGCCGGTACACCGGCGGTCGGCATGCGTGTGCGGCTGTTCCATTCCGTACAGGGCGAGATATCGACGGCCACCACCGACGGAGACGGCCGCATCGGTGAGGTGATTCCCGGACCTGTCGAACCGGGCGTGTACCGGCTCTCGTTCGACACGGAATCGTATTTCGAGGCGACCTCGACCCCGAGCTTCTACCCCGAGGTGTCCGTCTCCTTCACCGTCACCGACCCCGACGCCCACTATCACGTTCCGTTGTTGTTGTCCCCCTTCGCATATTCGACCTACCGCGGGAGTTGACATGACCGACCTGACCGGAAAGATCGTTCTGGGAGCCAATCAGTACGGCAAAGCCGAGAACCGGGTGGTGCGGATCTATCGAGATTCTCCGCGACACGAGATTCACGACATCAACGTATCGAGTGCGCTGCGTGGCGATTTCTCTGCCGCACACCTGGCCGGCGATCAGTCCGCCGTTCTGCCCACCGACACCCAGAAGCAGACCGCGTACGCGTATGCCAAGACCAAGGGTCTGCTCCACCTGGAGAGCTACGGGCTCGACCTCGCCCGTCACTACGTCGACGACGTCGAGCCCGTCGACGGTGCCCGTATCGAACTCGAGGAGTACGCCTGGGCGCGTGCGGTCGTCGACGGCGTCGAGCACGACCACACGTGGACCCGCAAGGGCGAGGAAATTCGCACCTCGGCCGTCACGGTCGAGGGTAAGGGCGAGGCGCAGCGAACCTGGGTCGTCAGCGGTTTCAAGGAGATGGTGATTCTCAAGTCGACGGGTTCGGAGTTCCACGGCTTCCTCGAGGACGATCTGACGATTCTCGAGCCCACGACCGACCGAGTGATGGCGACGTCGCTGACAGCGCAGTGGCGCTACACCACAACCGATGTCGAGTGGGATGCGGTGTACGCGGGCGTCAAGGCCGCGATGATCGAGCGATTCGCCAACCTGCAGTCACTGGCTCTTCAGCAGACCCTGTACGCCATGGGCGAGGCGGTACTGGAGAAGTATCCGTTCATTGCCGAGATCTCGATGTCGGCCCCCAACAAGCACCACTTCGTCTACGACTTGGGCAAGTTCGGCATCGAGAACAACCTGGAGGTGTTCAACGCCGACGATCGGCCCTACGGTCTGATTCAGGCAACGGTCGAACGAGAGGACGCTCCGGACGCCGGAAGTGCTTGGCGCACATACTCCGTCGTCGGGTAACACAGTGCGCTCACGTGTGCAGTGCCGCGGACCATTCCACCAGTGGGCTCAGAGCACGCCAGGCGTCGCGTACTTTCGTTGCTGCCTTGGGGCTTTCGAGCCACGCGGGTGAGCCGAAATGTTTGCCGGCAGTCAACGTCTTGTGCCGCAGCAGATCGATGCGCGGATGGTCGACCTCGTAACCCCGCGGCTTGGTCTTGAGCGTGTCGCCGCCGATCTCGAACCCGGATTTCGTCAGCGTGGCCAGTAGCGCCTCGAGTTCGGCTCCGCGTACGTCGTCGTCGACGGTCTTGCGGAAACGCGCGATCGAGTCCGGGGAGCTGTTGTAGAAGCCGCCTGCGACGAACAATCCGGCGGGGTCGATCTGGACGTAGTAGCCGAGGCTGTCGCCCCGTGCGACGAACCCGCCCTGGTGACTCTTGTACGGGGTCTTGTCTTTCGAGAATCGAACGTCCCGGTACGGCCGAAACAGTTTGGCGCTACCGAATTCGGGTTCCAGGTACGCCAGCAACGCGGTCATCGGTGCCTTGACGGCACTGTCGTAGACGTCCTTGTGTTCGTTCCACCAGAGTTTGCTGTTGTCGGCTTCGAGGTCTTCGTAGAAGTCCAGGGCGGTGAAGGGGATTCCGGTGAAGCCTGCAGTCATTTCCCCATTATGCAGCGCCGTGGGCCGACGCCCGAGGCATGGATTGCAGGGCGAGGTAGACATCCAGTCTGTCCGCAGTGGAGCCGAGATCTCGCCCCAGCAGTTCCTCCACGCGTTTGATGCGATATCGGACGGTGTTGAGATGGACGTGCATCGACTCTGCGGTTCGATGCCAGGACCCTCCGTTGGCCAGAAACTCCCGCAGCGTGTCGGTCAGGTCGGCGTCGGTGCGTCGGTCGTGCTCGAGCAGCGGCGCGAGGACGTGCTCGACGAACGATTTTCGTACGTCGTCGGGAAGCGCCGACATCATCGATACTGCCGAGGTCGGCTTGGTGCCTGCGGTGACCGTCACCGCCGCGGATCCCTGCCTGCTGAGTTCGAGAGCGTGACGAGCCGATCTCAGTGCGCCGTCGATGGTCAGCCCGGTGGCCACGGCGCTCACGCCCACATGTATTCGGCTGGGTCCGATCCCGGAGCGCAACCGGGACAGCCGAATGCGGATGGTCTGCGCGAACAGTGTGTCGTCGGTATTGACGACAGCGACGATGTCGCCGTGCGCGCTGCATCCGACACACCCACCGCCGAAGGAGGTCAGGGTGTCACCGACGACGGATCGGAGCATCTCTCGCAGGTCGACGCGACCGCTGTGGGCAACTCTGACGACGACGAGCGGCCTGTCGGGGTCGACTCCTGCCTGGCGCAGCCTGGTCAGCGCCTCGAATCCGGTGCTGTCGTGTTCGATCAACGCCACGGCTTGGTCTGCGATCTCACGCCGCACCAGACGTCCTTCTTCACGCCGGGCACGATCGAGCGCGGCGATGGCTGCGAGTTGCCCGAACGCCTCGGAGACGTCGGGAGAGAACGAATCCATGTCTCCGGCCACGGCCAGGAACCATCGCGTGGTGCGCTGTACGAGCGATGGCCCGACGCCGAAGACACTGTAGGTCGATCCGTCGGCCAGAACGGTTGTCGTAGGAAGCGTTTCGGACGAGAGTGCCGCGTGCGTCAAGGTGTCGACATCGGCGTCGGACAAAGCAGATGCCTCGGTGACCAACCGACGCCCGGTGGCGGTGTAGATCAGGCACGCCATTCCCGTTTCTCTGGAGATGTGCAGTGCCAATTCGTCGAGGGCTCTGCCGTCGGCGACCGCGGTGAGCAACTGGCGTTGGCGCACGAGCGAATTGTTCAGCGATGCAATGCGATCACCGGTGACCCGGCCGACGAGAAACTCGGTGACCTCACCGAACGACACCGTGTCGGGAACAGCGAGGAGCGGCAGACCGTGTCGCTCGCATGCGTCGACGAGATCGAGCGGAATGTGTCCGAGCAACCCCTCCCCCGCGGCCAATGCCGTCGCACCGGATTCGGCCACCGATCGAACGAACACTTCGCTGTCGTCGGGCGTGCGCCGCCATACGAGTCCGGTGATGACCAACTCGCCGCCCGCGATGTATCGGGACGGGTCGGGTAGGTCGGTGGTGAACGTCCACCGCAGGGTACGTCCGAGGGCGTCGCGATCGGAGGTGAGCAATCGGATGCCCAGGTGCGAGGCATCGAGTAGGTCTCCGACGTACATCGCTGAACCTCCCGCCTCGTGTGTTCGGCCGTGCCGGAGGCAAAGATAAGCGCGGGTTGTTTCCGCCGAGTTTCGGGCGTATCGCGTGAGCACCGAGATCGGTAACAGAAAGTCACTACAGTTCGAGAAGGCGCACCGGGCGGTGAATCCGGGCCGGCGAGAATGAGGTGAACGAAGCCATGGATCTCGGCACTGTCGATCGTGTTCTGCTTCCCCGCTCGCGTGCGGATCTGCCGCCGGGCAGCGCGGACGCCGCGGTAGTTGCGGGCGGCACGTGGCTGTTCTCGGAGAAACAGGACCACCTGACCACCCTGATCGACATCACGGCCCTGGGATGGGAGCCGTTGATCGTCGACGAGAACGGACTCGCAATCGCAGCGACGTGCACGATCGAGACTCTGGCTCGTTTCGAGTCCGCCTTCCCCGCAACCACTCTGTTCCCTCGGTGTGCAGCCGCCCTGCTGGCCTCGTTCAAGATCTGGAAGACGGCCACTGTCGGCGGAAACGTAGCGCTCGCCCTGCCTGCCGGAGCCATGATTTCGTTGACTGCAGCCCTGGACGGCGTCGCAGAGGTGTGGTCGGCACACGGCCCCGAGCACGATTACCGTCTGCCGATCGACCAGCTGGTCGTCGGCCCCCAGACCACGGTGCTCCGACCCGGGGATGTGCTGCGCAGCATCGACGTTCCACGGCACGCCCTCGAGTCGAGAACGGCGATGCGCACGCTGTCGCTCTCACCTCTCGGCCGATCGGCGGCGGTGGTGATCGGCCGCGTCGAGCCCGACGGCACATTCGTGTTGACCGTCACCGCGTCGACCGTTCGTCCGTTCGTGCTTCGGTTTTCGGCTGTACCGACGGCGCACGAGCTCGACGACGCCCTTGCCGACACTATCGGTCCGCAGCACTGGTACGACGATCCCCACGGTGCACCGGATTGGCGTCGACACATCAGTTGCGCTGCGGCGCAGTCCATTCGCGAGGAGCTGTCATGATCGTCGACATCAACGGCGTACCGACCGAGGTTGCCGCGCGACCGGGTCAATGTCTGCGCACCCTGCTCCGCGAACACGACCGTTTCGAGGTCAAGAAGGGCTGCGACGCCGGTGACTGCGGCGCATGCACGGTCCTCGTCGACGGAGAACCGGTGCACTCGTGCATATTTCCCGCCTACCGCGCGGCCGACAGGTCCGTCACCACCGTGGCCGGGCTCGGCACCCCGGAGGATCTGCACCCGATGCAGCGCCGGTTCGTCGAGGCCGCCGGATTCCAATGCGGTTTCTGTACGGCCGGGATGGTCGTGACCGCGTCGACCCTGACCGCGGAAGACAGGGACGAGCTGCCGGCAAGATTGAAGGGAAATCTGTGTCGCTGCACCGGGTATCGCGCCATTTCCGATGCCGTGTGCGGCGTGGTCAACACCGAGAAGGTGGCAGACGGTCCGGCATGCGGGCGTTCGCTCGAAGCCCCCGCAAGCACACGGGTAGTCACCGGAACCGAGCCGTACACGCTCGATCACTCCCCGCCCGGGCTGCTGCACGCCAGCGTTCTCGGCAGTCCGCATGCCCACGCGCGGATCGTCTCCATCGATACCACGGCCGCGGAACAGGTGCCGGGCGTGCAGCTGGTGCTCACCTCGAAAGACAGCCCGGCGGTGGCATTTTCCACTGCCAGACACGACAGCCGCGTCGACGACCCCGACGACACCCGGGTACTCGACACCGTCGTCCGGTTCATCGGCCAACGTGTGGCGATCGTGGTCGCGGAGTCGATCGCCGCCGCGCAGGAGGGCTGCCGCGCCCTCATCGTCGAGTACGAGGTGCTACCCGCCGTGTTCGACCCCGAGTCGGCACTCGCCCCGGATGCACCGAAGATCCACGGCGACAAGGACACATCGGCGCGGATCGCCGACCCGTCCCGGAACCTGGTGGCCGAACTACACGGCAGCACCGGTGACGTCGACGCCGCGGTACGTGATGCCGCGGCCGTGGTCACCGGGCGATGGACGACTCAGCGAATTCAGCACGTGCACTTGGAAACTCATGGCACCATCGGTTGGCTGGACGCCGACGGCCGGCTTCATCTGCGCACCAGCACCCAGGTTCCCTACCTGGTGCGCGACGAAATATGCGAGATCTTCGGCCTCCCCCGGGATCGTGTCCGCGTGTTCACCGCACGGGTGGGTGGCGGGTTCGGCGGCAAACAGGAACTACTGACCGAGGACGTCGTCGCGCTGGCCGTTCTGCGGACCGGTCGGCCGGTGCAGTTCGAGTTCACCCGCACGGACGAGTTCACGGTCGCACCGTGCCGACACCCGTTTCGCGTCGACGTCACCGCCGCCGCGAGCGCCGACGGCGTGTTGACCGCACTGTCGATCGACGTGCTGACCGACGCCGGGGCGTACGGCAATCACAGTGCCGGAGTGATGTTTCACGGGTGCGGCGAATCGGTGGCGATCTACCGGTGCGCCAACAAGCGGGTCGACGCGAAGACCGTGTACACCAACAACATTCCATCGGGTGCCTTCCGCGGCTACGGACTGGGGCAGGTCATGTTCGCGATCGAATCGGCCCTCGACGATCTCGCCCGAGAGCTCGATATCGACCCGTTCGAGTTCCGCCGCCGCAATGTCATCGTTCCCGGCGACGAGATCGTCGCCGCGCACCGCGAAGGCGACGACCTGCAATTCGGCAGCTACGGTCTCGATCAGTGCATCGACCTCGCCGAGAACGCCGTCAGGCAAGGCAACGGCGAGCCTGCGCCGCCCGGCTGGAAGATCGGTGAAGGAATGGCGGTGGCCATGATCGCCACCATTCCGCCCCGTGGCCACCGCGCCGAGGCCACCGCGTCGCTGCTGCCCGAGGGCGGCTACGAGATACGCGTCGGAACAGCGGAGTTCGGAAACGGGACCACCACCGTCCACACCCAGATCGCGGCCAGCGAGCTGTGCACGTCGGTCGACCGCATCCGCGTCGTGCAGTCCGATACCGAGTCGGTCACCTACGACACCGGTGCGTTCGGCTCGGCGGGGACCGTCGTCGCAGGCAAGGCGCTCTACGCGGCGGTGCGCGGGTTGTCGGCCCGCATCGTCGAGGTCGCTGCCACCGCGACCGGGCACCGCCCTTCGAACTGCACGTTGGGGCCCGAGGGGGTGCGGTGCGGAGATCGCTTCGTCCCGTTGGACGACGTACTGGCATCGGCGGGCGGCACGTTGACGGCAAGCGGCAACAGCGGCGGACTCCCGCGATCACTGGCGTTCAACGTGCAGGCATTTCGGGTGGCGGTCGACGAAGCGACCGGTACGGTCGCGATCCTCCAGTCGGTGCAGAGCGCCGACGCAGGCACCGTGATGAACCCGCAGCAGTGCCGGGGCCAGGTCGAAGGCGGTGTCGCGCAGGCCATCGGCAGCGCACTGTACGAGGAGATGCGCACCGACGGTGCGGGGCGGATCACCACCGACTCCATTCGGAGTTATCACGTCCCCCAGTTCGCGGACATTCCACGAACCCAGGTGCTGTTCGCGGACACCTACGACCGATTGGGCCCGTTCGGCGCGAAGTCGATGAGCGAGTCACCGTACAACCCCGTCGCCCCCGCACTGGCCAACGCGATCCGTGACGCGGTGGGAGTGCGCTTGCACCACTTGCCCATGTCCTCGGACCGCGTCTGGCGAGCGGTCAACGATCGTAGAACGTCTGCAGAATGATCGTGCTGCGCGTCTGCACGTGCGCCGTGGCGCGAATTTCCTGCAGTAGATGTTCGAGGGCGCGCGGCGACTCGACGCGCACCATCAGGACGTAGCTCTCCTCGCCGGCAACCGAGTGACACGACTCGATGGCGGTCAGATGCTTCAGTCGTGCGGGGGCGTCGTCCGGCCGAGCCGGATCGATCGGAGTGATCGCGACGAACGCCGACAACGGACGCCCCAGAGCTTCGGGATCGACCTGCGCCGTATAACCGCGAATGACTCGTCGCGACTCCAGGCGTCGAACTCGCGACTGAACAGCCGACACGGACAGAGACGCCTTCTCTGCCAACGTCGCCAACGTCGCGCGGCCGTCCGAGATCAATTCGTCGACGATCAGGCGGTCGACGCGATCGAGGTTTTCACTCACGTGCGCAATCTAGCTCAGATCCCCGCCGATGCCCCTCTGCCCGCACGAGACATGACCCTCTGCTCACACGAACAGCGGGGGCAGGGCCAGAACCATGACCGCCGACCAGCTGACATGCGTCAGGATCGGTGCCAGAATTCCGCCCGATGCCCGACGTTGCAGCCCCATCACGTAACCGAGCAGCACGGCGGCGAAGCCGAGCATCGGGTTGCCGGACGCGAGGGTGGCGATGGTGTAGACGACTGTCGAGATGATCACCGGATGTTTGACTCCGATGGCTGAGTACAAGGCTCCTCGGAAGAAGATCTCCTCGGCGACACCGTTGAGCAACGCGATGAACACGATCAGTACCAGCGACCCCACTCGGGCGTGTGCGAGCACGTTCTCGGTGAAATCGGCGAGCGGCGGAATCTGACGGACGACGAGGCCGCCGAGCATGAACACGCCACCGACGGCGAGACCGATGAGGATGGGGGTGACGATCGGCCGCCGGATGGACCCGCCCACCTTGATCCGTCCGAGGTGCAGCGGCCCCGACAGACATCCACCGACGATCCACACTGCGGCCAACACGAGCGTCAATGCGTAGAACGACGGGTCACCCGGTTCCACCTTGAGCGAGAAATACAGCACCGTCGCCCCGATCACCAGTGTGATCAGCACGATGATGCGCCGTTTCCTGAACGCCGCGTCGGACTCCCGGTGGTCTCGCTCGACAGGATCGACCAGAGCGGACTTCATCACGTTCAGCGCGGTCGTCGACCACGTTGCCATCATGCCTCCTCGGTATCGGTCAGTCGGCGCACGACCGACTTCGCGCGTCGGTTCACACTCGCAGCCACATCGAGGTTGGTACGCACTGCTGCTGCCACGGGCTTCGATGCCAGCAGTCGACGGCCGCCCAGAGCCTCGACCAGACCCCAGGTGCGGTCCGAGGACGCTGCCACGCCGTGCCGCCGGACGCCGAGCGCATCTCCGCCGCTCCATGCTGCGTCGGTGTTCGCCAGTCGCAGCGGGTCCTTCAGTGCACAGACCCCGGGCGGCTCGCCCACGGTTCCTCGCACGCTACGGGCCATGGCGTCTGCGATGGTGGTCAGACCACGGGGCGGATCAGGGACGAGATCCCGAATCCGGCTCTCCGACGTGGTCATCGTGTTGTGCAGTGAACCGACCAGATCCTCGGCGAGCCCGGCGGGCACAGGAATGATCTTTCCGATCACCTTGCCGGCGAGTGACGTCGGAACGAGCGGTACCGGTATCCCGATGCGCTGCAGCCCGGCGGCTTCGACGTAGGCGAACACCAGGTCGCGGTACGGCACCACGTCGGGGCCGCCGATGTCGTAGGAACCTGCTGGGACGGTGTCGGTATCGGCCGACGCCACCAGGTAGTGCAGTACGTCGTCGACTGCTATCGGTTGAACGGGCTCGGCGAGCCAGCTCGGCAACGGCAGCACCGGCAGGCGGTCCGCCAGATAGCGCAGCATCTCGTACGACGTGGAGCCGGCACCCATGACGATCGCCGCTCGCAACCACACCAGATCGATACCGTCCACCGTCAGCGCCTCACCGACGTCGGCGCGACTGGCCAGGTGCTCCGACAGGTGGGCGTCGTCGGGGACGAAGCCGCCCAGGTACACGATTCGACGCACTCCCGCTCGTGCGGCGGCCGCGGCGAACTGCTCGGCGGACGTCCGGTCCTGGGCACGGTAGTCGGCTTCGCCGATCGCGTGGACGAGGTAGTAGGCGACATCGATGTCGCCCGACTCTGCGAAGGCCGCGGCACAGGATTGTTCGTCAGTGACGTCGAGCGACACCGCGGTCACGGAATCGTAGAAGTCGAAAGTGCGCAGGTTCTTCGGAGTCCGAGACCCGACGACGACGTCCGTGTCGTCTGCCAACAGGGCCGCCACCAGCCGAGACCCGATGTACCCGCTGGCACCGGTGACGAGGACTCTCATGCGTCGAGGCTAACGGCAGTCGGGGCGTTGCGTCGGTATGGCATTGTCGCTCCTATGGCTCTCGTGTTGGCAGGTGTGGTCCTCCCCGACCCTCTCGGTACCGAAACGGTGCTTCGGCGAGGAGCCGCAGTGGCGCGGGCCGGTGTGAGCTGGATGTTCACCACGGCCGATTTCGCGCTTACCCTGCCCGGCAGAATCGAAGCACTGCTGAGCCGTATAGAGACATTGATGACACGAATCGACCATGTCATCGATTCGGCCGATGCCGTGGTTGCTCATGTACAACGGACGACCGGTGCCGCGGACACCGTGGTCGCGTCGGCATCGGCCGCCTCGCATACGGCGTTGGAGCTCATCGAGATGTTCGATCCCATCGCCAAGAAGTCCGAGCCGATGGCGCGACGCTTCGTCGACAACCTGTCCGACGCCGAGGTCGACGCAGCGATCGCCATGGTCGATCAGCTTCCCGGACTCCTCGACCACATGGAAGCTCTACTCCCCATCCTCGCGACCCTCGATACGGTCTCCCCCGAGATCCACGAACTTCTCGGAGTGACGAAGGACGTCAGGCGCGCCGTCATCGGCATCCCCGGATTCAAGCTCTTCCGCAACCGGGGCGAAGACAAGTTGAACGACGAGCTGGAAGACGAACAGCGGTAGTCGCTATTTGACGAACGCGAAATCTTCACCTGCGTGGAAACGGGCCAGGGTCTCCGAAATGGACCGCCGTGATGGCGGATGAAATGCGAACGCGTGCAATGCTGCTGCGACGTAGGCGATTTCGGGTGACTTGATGAAGCCGATCCCGCCCAGCGATTCGATGGCAGCCGAACTGCTGCGCACCAGTGCGTCACGAATCGCGATGCGGTTGAACAGCAACTTCACCGAGATGTCCTGTCCGCGTTCACCTTCGTCGAAGGCACGGGCCACGTTCTCGATTGCCGCCATGGACACCTCGAGTTCGGCCGCCGCTCGAACGTAGCCTTCGTAGTCACCCTTGTCCTGCTCGATCATCCGCTCGAGCAGAGAGGTCGCGGCGCCGATGTAGTTGGCGGAGATCAGCATCCCGAACCAGAGGTAGCCGGTCATCTCGTGCACGCCATCGGGATCGTCGTCCTTGTTGGGTAGGACGAGGCTTGCCGGTACTTCGACGTCTTCGAGCAACACTTCCTCGCTCTGCGCGCCGGCCAGAATGTCGGTGGTCCAGAACGGCTTCACACTCATACCCGGAAGGCCGGCCGGAATCAGCGCGACGGCGCGGTCACCGGAGTCGATCTCGACGCTGCAGGTCAGCAAGTCCATCGAACGTGCCAGACTGCACGGCTTCTTGCTTCCGTTGACGATGTAGTTGTCGCCCTTCTTCACGGCGGTCATCGTCGGAATGAACACGCTCCCGCCGGTGACGCCCTCGGAGAACCCGGAAGCGACGATCGCCTTCTGATCGACCAATCCCTTGATCAGTGCTCGGTCGTCGTCGGTGGCACCACGAGCGAATTCGGTCAGGGACGCGAGTGAGAGATGGTGCATCGTGGTTCCCGCGCCCAGAGAGGGTGAGCGAGACCCGATGGCCCTTTGCGCCCGAACCGCGTCGATGGCCGGAGCACCGAGACCACCCAGTTCGCCCGGGACCACCAAGCCGGTACCGCCGAATTCCCGAAACTTGTCGATCGCGTCCGAATCGCGCGACTCCAGTCGGTCCAGTGGGGTTGTGTCCAGATACTGCAGCAAACCCGGCATGTACTTCTCGAGCGTTTCTCTTTCGCGCACCATTAATCCAGTCACTGTTCATCTCCTTGTGTCACTAATCGATTGCGGCGTCGTCCAATTTGTACCATCAGTCGACCTGGACAAATCAGTCGAATATCGGCATGGACAGCGGTAAAGCAGGTGAATTCGCGCTGGACCCCGATAATACCCCGCCACCTGCGGCGATAAACTAAAGGTCTCGTAAAGTTTGCCCCTCGAAAGAAACCGAAGTTATTTTTCGGGGCGCATTTACCAACCGATTTCCGTCGCAAGAGCATCTTTTGAAACGCTGAATATTCTTCCGCCGAATACCAATCGCCCGCGCCGCCCGCTCCGAATGAACTCATGAATTCGCGACAATCCACAATCGACTCTGTGAGGAGTTCTGGTACACGATGGTTGTCAACAGATTGATGAAACGACTCGGCGGAGACGAGCGCGTGGATTTGCTGCGCGCTGTTCGAGACGCCGATGTGGTCCCGTACTTCCGCAAGATGGAATCGGCCGTTGCCCCGGTCGTTCGCGTCGAGGGCCGGGACAAGATCATGCTCGGATCCAACAATTACCTCGGCATTGCCGATCATCCCAAGGTTGTCGAGGGTGCCCAGCACGCGCTCGACACATTCGGCAGCGCAGTCACCGGAAGTCGTTTGCTCAATGGCACTCTGGACCTCCACCTCGAACTCGAGCACGAGATCGCCCAGTGGCACGGAACGGACGACGCACTCGTCTTCACCACGGGCTACCAGACGAACCTCGGAACGATCAGTGCGATCGTCGGCCCCGGTGACACGGTGATCGTCGATTCGGCGGCCCACGCATCGATCCGCGACGGCAGCACCCTCTCGGGCGCGTCGGTGGTCAAGTTCAAGCACAACGACATGGCCGATCTCGAAGCCAAACTCCAGCAACCCGTCGTCGACGACGGAGCCGTGCTGGTCATCGTCGACGGTCTGTACTCCATGGAGGGCGACCTGGCACCGCTCGACGTCGTCTCCGAGCTGTGTATCCGCTATCACGCAGCGCTGATGGTCGACGAAGCCCACAGCCTCGGTGTCTACGGGCCCGAACTCACCGGAGCGGCAGAGCTGTTCGGCATCACCAAGGACGTCGACGTCACGATGGCGTCACTGTCGAAGAGCCCCAGTTCCACCGGCGGGTTCGTGACCGGCTCGAGCGACTTGATCGACACCCTCCGGGTCAAGGCCCGCGCCTTCCTGTTCACGACCTCCGGTGTGCCTGCTGCGGTGGGTGCCGCATTGGCTTCCGTCCGCCTGATCCGAAGCGACGAGGGCAAGGATCGGGCTCGGCGCGTACTCGACAACGCCGAGATCCTGCGCGGCGGACTGCAATCGGCCGGCCTCGACGTGGCAGGCCGCTCGTCCACACCCCACGGCGATACGGCCGCCCCCATCGTCTCACTCCACATCGGCGACGACCTCGTGGCCATGAGTCTGTGGAAGAACCTCTACGACCGTGGCATCTTCACCAGCGCTGCCTTGCATCCCGCCGTGCCGAAATCCGGTGCCATACTTCGCCTGTGCGTGATGGCAACGCACACCGAAGAACACCTGTCGACCGCCACGGAACAGATCATCGAGGCCGTAGCGGAGCTGCCCTCATGAGTGAGCGCCACCGCGGCGTGCGTATCGCGGTCACCGGAGCCACCAGTGACTTCGCGGCCGCGATACTCCCGAGGCTGTTCGAGGATCCCGAGGTGGACGCGGTCGTCGGGATAGCCCGTCGCCCAGCCCGAATCACGCACCCGAAGTTCACCTCGCTCCGCTCGGACATTCGCTCTCCCGACCTCGAGGAGACGTTCGCCGAGTGCGACGTCGTGCTGCACTTGGCGTTCGTGGTCGAGGAGCTCAAAGACAAGACCGAGACCCACGACATCAACCTGCGCGGGTCACGCAACGTCATCGATTCCGCATACCGAGCGGGGGTGTCACGCGTGGTGATCGCCTCGAGCATCAATGCGTACGGTGCCGACATCGCTCCGGAGCCGCTCACCGAGAACAGTTATCCAGCAGGCGATCCCAATCGCTATTACTTCTACGACAAAGCCGAGGTGGAACATTACGCGGAGTGGTGGCTGCGTAGGCACCCCGGTGAGATGACCATCTCCATGTTGCGGTGCACGTACATCGTCGGACCCGACTTCGCCAACGACGGGATCGACCAGTTCACCGGGCCGATCGGCGCGTTCCCGGAAGCGGATCGGGCCTCGTATCAATTCTTGTTCCAGGACGACATGGCCGACGCCTTCCACCGCGCGGCCAAGACCGACCTCGTCGGTCCGTACAACCTGGGTCCGGTGGACTGGGTCGGCGTGCGCGAACTCGCTGCGATGCAGGGCCAGTTGATGTTCGACGTTCCACAGAAAGCGGCGACGCGTATCGCGAACATCGCCTTCGCCCTCGGCCTCACGCCGTTCTCCGGGCAGTGGGTCACGCCCGGAGAGCCCATCGTCGATTCGACCGCGCTCGGTGCTGCCACCGGTTGGGCACCCACCCTCACCTCCCATGAGGCTGCCGCCGTGATGATTCTGCTGCAGGGCAAGTCGCTGCTGAGGAGTCAGGACGCCCTCGAACGCGACCTCGCCTGCGAGGCAGCGTTGCGGCCGGCCTCCGACGCGGTCGCGCTCGCCCGCGCAGACGTCGCCGGCCTCGATATCGTGCACCGGCAGCTCGACATCGCCGGCGGGCGAGTGCACATCGAAGTACACCGATCGGCGACAGCCACCGACCAGTCGGTGGTGCTGGTTGCCGATACCGGTCTGCATGCCCGCTACCTGACACCCCTGGCCGAAGAGATCGCACGGGCAGGCGTCGACGTAGTGGTATTGGATCTCCCCGGCCACGGCCTGAGCACCGGGCTGCGCGGCCGATCATCGGCCACCCAGACCGTCGACGCTGTCGACGCCGCACTGCGCTTCGCTCGCACGCACCTCGACACCGCCCCGGTGGCGCTCCGCAGCGGAGTCCGGCACGCGACCGACACCGTGGTCGGCGGCGTGCGCCGGCGCGCAACCGGGTGGACGACACTGGAGGAACCGATGTGCCCCGACGGGCTGTTGCCTTCTCGAGTTCGCGTGGACGGTACAGCTGCGCTTCCGTTCGTGTCCACTGCGGCGGACGCTCTGGCCTACTGCGCCAGGACGATCGGACTCAGCGCCACCAGCTGAACCTGCTGCGAACGCGCGCGAACCACGATGCACCGTCGTGGTCCGCCGCCGAGGGCCGGCCCGACGTCACAGCCGACTCCGCGTCGTGCTGTCTTTCCAATCGGTCGACCTCGGTTCGATTGGTACGCCACCGGGACACCCATGTCTCGACATCCACGGGGCCGAGCGGCACGATCGGCGGGGTAGGAAAGCGAATCCACTCGACGATGCGAGCGTTGAGCTCGTCCAACACGTCTCGTACGGACTCCTCGCGCCGGAGACCGATCAACGTAGAGGGCAGCCGCTCGATCTCTTTGCGCAGGGCCAACGCCGTGGGCAAGAGCGCATCGACCGGCAGGTTCTCTCGCCTCAGATAGCCGCGAACCCACCACAGTTCGTCGTCGGGATCGCCCATCGGGATGGGTTTGCCGGTGCCGTCGAGTCCTTCGAATGCACCGGCGTCCTGCGCCTCGCGGATCTGTTTGTCGACCCAGGACTCGAACGTGACTCCTGGCTTCTTGCGTTCGGTCACTCCATCGACTGTAGAACCGGCCCCGGGTGTTCGCCAGGTGCGCCCGAGACGAGCGAGCCCCGATCCCATGCAGGGGTCGGGGCTCGCTCAAATGCGTCGGCTCAGCCGTATTCGGCGACCAAGCGGTCGAACTCGTCACGGTCGATCACCTGAGGCTCGTTGATGGCCAGCGCCTGGGCGTACTTGCTCGCCAGGTGGTAATCCCGGCCGAGTGGACCGTGCTCGGCGTCGTCCTCGTCCGATTGGATGCTTGCACCCGGCGGCACCTCGTTCTGCAGGCCGTTCGTCTTGCTGCCGAGCAGTGCGTCGAGTTTCGCGGAAATCTTCTGCATGATCTCTTGGTCGTCGGTCATGGCCACCGGGTACCCGAATCGGGCGAAACGACACCGCAGCGCACGAGCTTCGCGCTCCGGGGTTACCTGTCGGTGCCTCGGGGCATGATGGTGGGATGGCCACGCACAGTATCGGCACCGACATCATGGAGAAGCTGTCGCGGCCGACTCGCGAGTGGTTCAACGGCGCATTTCCGGCTCCCACGTCGGCGCAGCTCGGTGCGTGGTCGTCCATTTCCAGCGGATCGCACACCCTGGTGGTCGCGCCGACCGGCTCGGGCAAAACGCTGTCGGCGTTCCTGTGGGCCCTCGACGAGCTGGCCCAGCTGGGTGCGGACAGCACCCGCAAGACCAAGGTGCTCTACATATCGCCGCTCAAGGCTCTGGCAGTGGACGTCGAGCGCAACCTGCGAGCTCCGTTGGTCGGCATCACCCAGACAGCCAAGCGTCTCGGTCTGAACCCGCCGGAGATTTCCGTCGGAGTCCGCTCGGGCGACACCAGCGCTGCCGATCGCCGGACCATGATCAAGACTCCGCCGGACATTCTGATCACCACTCCCGAGTCTCTGTTCCTCATGCTCACCTCTGCGGCGCGGGACATCCTGGCCGAGGTCGATACGGTGATCGTCGACGAGGTGCACGCCGTGGCAGGCACGAAGCGTGGCGCGCACCTCGCGGTGTCCCTCGAGCGCCTCGACGCGATGCTGGACAAGCCCGCGCAACGCATCGGCCTGTCCGCGACGGTGCGCCCCCACGAGGAAGTGGGCCGATTCCTCGCCGGTGCCGCCCCCATCGAGATCGTCGCCCCACCCGCACCGAAGACTTTCGACCTGACGGTTCAGGTGCCCGTGGAGGACATGACCGAACTCGGCGTCACCGACCCGAATGCGGACACCTCCGCCGCTCCCCCGGCTCAGGGATCGATCTGGCCGCACGTCGAGGAGAAGATGGTCGATCTCATCCTCGAGCACAAATCGTGCATCGTCTTCGCCAACTCGCGCCGGCTCGCGGAACGACTCACCGCGCGGCTCAACGAGGTGTACGCCGAACGTATCGGCGGCGGAGTCGATACCGAGCACAAACCACCATCTCAGGTGGGCACCGCATCCGACGTCAACCACGGCGCCGATCCTCTGCTGGCACGGGCCCACCACGGCAGTGTCAGCAAGGATCAGCGCGCGCTGATCGAAGACGATCTGAAGACCGGTCGTCTGCGCTGCGTTGTGGCCACCAGCAGTCTGGAGCTCGGAATCGACATGGGCGCAGTCGATCTGGTGGTCCAGGTCGAGGCGCCGCCGTCGGTGGCCAGTGGTCTGCAGCGCGTCGGTCGCGCCGGCCACCAGGTGGGCGAGATCTCCAAGGGCGTGCTGTTCCCCAAGCACCGCACCGATCTCATCCATTGCGCGGTCACCGTCGAACGGATGACGTCGGGCAAGATCGAGGCCCTCTTCGTCCCGGCCAATCCCCTCGACGTCCTCGCCCAGCAAACCGTCGCAGCGTGCGCACTCGAACCCATCGACGCCGAGGACTGGTTCGAATCCGTCCGTCGCACCGGCAGTTTCGCCACTCTGCCCAGGTCTGCCTACGAGTCGACACTCGACCTGCTCTCGGGCCGTTACCCGTCGGACGAGTTCGCCGAACTACGGCCACGGCTCGTGTGGGACCGCGACGCCAACACTCTCACCGGCCGTCCCGGGTCGCAGCGACTGGCCGTCACGTCCGGCGGTACCATCCCCGACCGCGGCCTGTTCACCGTCTACATGGTGGGCGAAAAGCAGTCACGGGTAGGCGAACTCGACGAGGAGATGGTCTACGAATCGCGAGTGGGCGACGTGTTCGCACTCGGTGCCACCAGCTGGCGCATCGAAGAGATCACGCACGACCGGGTGTTGGTCAGTCCCGCATACGGCCAACCGGGCAGGCTGCCGTTCTGGCACGGCGACGGCCTCGGTCGACCGGCCGAATTGGGCCGGGCCCTGGGCGAGTTTCTGCGGAGCACCACCGACCGCAGCAACCTGGCCGAGCGGCTGAGCACCGACGGTCTCGACGCCAACGCAGTCAACAACCTGATCGCTTTGCTCGACGAACAACTCGAGGCCACCGGCCAGCTCCCCACCGACAAGACGATGATCGTCGAGCGCTTTCGCGACGAACTCGGCGACTGGCGATTGGTGCTGCACTCCACCTACGGTCAGCAGGTACACGCGCCGTGGGCCCTCGCGGTCGGCGCGAGGCTGATCGAGCGATACGGCATCGACGCCGCCCCCACGGCATCCGACGACGGCATCATCGTCCGGCTTCCCGATACCGACGACCAGCCGCCCGGCGCGGAACTGTTCGTGTTCGAGCGCGACGAGATCGCCGACATCGTCACCGAGCAGGTCGGCGGATCGGCATTGTTCGCGTCGAGATTTCGCGAATGTGCCGCTCGCGCACTACTTCTGCCCCGACGCAACCCCGGCAAGCGGGCACCACTGTGGCAACAACGGCAGCGTTCGGCACAGCTGCTCGACGTCGCTCGTAAATACCCAACGTTCCCGATCCTGCTCGAAACCGTGCGCGAGTGCCTGCAGGACGTCTACGACCTCCCCGCCCTCGAAGACATCCTGGCCCGCATCGGGCGACGCCAGATCAGGATCGTCGACGTCGAGACGCCGTCACCGTCACCGTTCGCGAATTCGTTGCTGTTCAACTACGTCGGCGCTTTCATGTACGAGGGCGACAGCCCGCTCGCCGAACGGCGGGCCGCCGCCCTGTCTCTCGATTCGGCGCTGCTGGCCGAGTTGCTCGGACGCGTCGAGCTGCGAGAGTTGCTGGACGACAGCGTCATCACCACCACCGAGCTCGAGTTGCAGCGACTGCCCGAGGACAGACACGCCAAAGACATCGAGGGTGTTGCGGATCTGCTGCGGCTGCTCGGTCCGCTGACCGCCACGGAAGTCGGACAGCGCACCAACGGGAACGAATTCCCGCAGTGGCTCGCCGAGTTGGCCGATGCAAAGCGGGCAATGGAAGTTTCGTTCGCCGGCCAGAACTGGTGGACGGCCATCGAGGACGCGGCTCGCTTGCGCGATGCACTCGGTGTTCCGCTACCGATCGGCACTCCCGCCGCGTTCATCGAGCCCGTCGACGACCCACTCGTCGACCTGATCAGCCGGTACGCCCGAACCCACGGACCGTTCACCCTCGACGACGCAGCCGCGCGGTTCGGCGTCGGTACCGCCGTGGTGCGTGACGTTCTGCGCCGACTGGCCGTGGACAAACGCGTCGTCGAGGGCGAATTCCGTCCCGGTGCAACGGGCAGTGAATGGTGCGACGCCGAGGTTCTTCGGCGATTGCGGCGGCGATCTCTGGCGGCGGCACGGCAGGAAGTCGAACCCGTGTCCACCGCCACGCTCGGCCGCTTCCTGCCGGCGTGGCAGCACGTGGACAGTCGCCGGTTGAGCGGCATCGACGGTGTGGCAACGGTCATCGAACAGCTTGCGGGCGTGCCCGTTCCGGCGTCGGCGTGGGAATCTCTCGTGCTCGCCTCCCGGGTGAGCGACTACAGCCCCGCCATGCTCGACGAGTTGACCTCCACCGGTGAGGTGTTGTGGGCGGGACACGGTGCAATCTCGTCCAAAGACGGCTGGGTGAGCCTGCACATGGCCGATACCGCGCCACTGACCCTGGTGCCCGCCGCCGAATCCGACCTGTCCGAGTTGCAGATTCGAATTCAGGACGCCGTCGCGGGCGGCGGTGCGTACTTCTTCCGGCAGCTCTCGGACACCGTCGGCAGCACCGACGACACGGCTCTGCAGGCTGCGCTCTGGGAGCTGGTGTGGGCCGGACGGCTCAGCAACGACACGTTCGCGCCACTGCGAGCGCTGTTGAACTCCACGGCCACTCGCTCCGCCCCGAGTCATCGAGCACCGCGTCGAACCCCGCGCCTGCGTTCCTACCGTCAGTTCGAGCGGCCGTCCCTGCCCACCCGCACCGGCCCCCCGACGGCCGGCGGCCGATGGTCGCGATTGCCCGAACTCGAACCGGACCTCACCGTCCGGGCTCATGCCACCGCAGATGTACTTCTCGAACGCTATGGCGTGGTGACCCGCGGTTCGGTCATGAACGAAGGTGTCCCCGGCGGATTCGCCACGATGTACAAGGTGCTGACGGGGTTCGAGGATTCGGGTCGCTGCCGCCGCGGCTATTTCGTCGATTCGCTGGGCGGCGCTCAGTTCTCCACCTCCGACGTCGTCGACCGGTTGCGTAGTTACGACGAACCGAAGAAGAACGCCACCGCCGTCGTACTCGCGTCCTGCGATCCGGCCAACCCCTACGGCGGAGCACTGCCCTGGCCGAAGGCCGGCGGCGAAGACACCGACGACACGACGAAGCACCGGCCGGGTCGCAAGGCGGGAGCGCTGGTCGTACTCGTTCGTGGGGAGTTGACGATGTTCGTCGAACGTGGCGGGAAGTCGGTGCTGACCTTCGGCGACAACACCGAGGACATCGCTTCTGCAGCAACGGCATTGGCGACCACTGTCAAGCGCGGCGGGGTGGACAAGTTACTGGTCGAACGGATCAACGGTCACGATATCCACGGCACGGACTTCTCGAAGACGCTGACCGCGGCCGGTTTCTCGGCGACTCCCCGCGGACTACGCCTGCGGCGCTGAGGCACCGCACCACTGACGAAGAAGAGAACCGAAGAACGAGAGAGGACGTAGATGCCCGAGGGCGATACCGTCTGGCGCGCCGCCAACACTCTGCGGGCAGCGCTCGAGGGCCAGCAGCTCACTGCCTGCGACATTCGTGTACCCCGTTACGCCACAGTCGACTTCACCGGCGAAACGGTCGAGTCCGTCGCGTCGAGGGGCAAACACCTGCTGATCAGAGTGGGCGGCTACTCGATCCACTCGCACCTGAAGATGGAAGGCACCTGGCACGTCTATGCACTGGGGGCTCGCTGGCGTCGTCCGGCCTTCCAAGCTCGGATCATTCTGAACACCGAGAAGGCGCAGGCCATCGGATTCGAGCTGGGCGTGCTGGAGATCCTCGAGAACGAGGACGACGCTGTCGGCTATCTCGGACCGGATCTACTCGGACCCGACTGGGACCCAGGTGTCGCCCTGACCAATCTGGAGTCGGACCCCGGCCGACCGATCGGCCTGGCCCTGCTCGATCAGCGCAACATAGCCGGACTGGGCAATGTCTACCGCAACGAGATCTGCTTCCTTCGCGGAGTCGATCCCCGCACTCCGGTCGAGGACTCCGGAGACCTGAAGAAGATGATCGACCTGTCCTTCCGCACCATCACCGCCAACAAGAATCGCAATCAACGCGTCACCACCGGGGATCGTCGCGCGGGTCGTCATTTCTGGGTGTACGGCCGCGAGAACAAGCCGTGCCGACGGTGCGGTACCACCATCGAGTTCGGACTGATCGGCGACAACCCACTCGAAGAACGGCAGATCTACTACTGCCCGCACTGCCAGAGATGACCGGCCTTCACAGAGCTTCGTCAGGTGAGACCAAGCCTGCTCACAGCTTCGCCGATCACCATGGATCGTATGTTGACACTTGCGATACTCACCCTGCTGGTCATGGCTGTCTCCGGCGCGACGGCTGCTCGCGCACCGCGGACGCTGGTTCGGGTTCCGTGACTCAGAGGGTCCGGACGGGTTCGAGAATTTCCTGACGCGCTTCGGGGGCGACGACGCGCAGGGCGTCGGCAGATTCGTCGTCCGGCTGACGCTGCGACGCGATCTCGGCCTCGACCCGAGCCCGGTACGTGTCGACCTCACGGTCGACCGTGGCCTCGTCCCACCCCAGGATCGGGGCGATGAGTGCGGCGACCTGACCCGCGCAGTTCATCCCACGATGCGAGTACTCGATGGAAATCCGGGTGCGCCGCGACAGCACGTCCTCGAGGTGCAGTGCGCCCTCGGCCGCAGCGGCATAGACCACCTCGACCTGCAGATAAGCCGGCGCGTCGGTCAACGGTTGCAGCAGTTCGGGTTTGCCGTCCGCCATGGCCAGCACCTCGTCGATCAGCGAGCCGTACCGGTCCAGCAGATGAGTCACTCGGTGCGGATGCAGCCCGTGTACTTCGCCCAGGTGCGGGGCCTGATTGACCAGGGCGAAGTAACCGTCCGCGCCGACGAGCGGCACTTTCTCGGTGATCGACGACGCCACCCGCGCCGGGATGTCCTCGGCCGCGAGATCCACTGCGTCCTCGGCCATCACCCGGTAGGTCGTGTACTTGCCACCTGCGATGGCAATGAGTCCCGGTGCCACCCGCGCCACCGCGTGCTCACGGGACAGCTTGGACGTCTCGTCGCTTTCACCCGCCAGTAGCGGCCGCAATCCCGCGTAGACGCCGTCGATGTCGTCGTGCGTGAGCGGCGTGACGAGCACCCCGTTGACTTCGCCGAGAATGTAGTCGATATCGGCTTTGGTCGCGGCAGGATGCGCGAGATCGAGGTTCCAGTCGGTATCGGTGGTCCCGATGATCCAGTGCGCGCCCCACGGAATGATGAACAGCACGGACTTCTCGGTGCGCAGAATGATCGCGGCCTCGCTGACGATCCGATCTCGCGGCACCACGATGTGCACACCCTTCGAGGCCCGTACTCGGAAGCGACCACGCATGTTCGACAGCGACTGAATTTCGTCGGTCCACACGCCCGTGGCGTTGATCACCACGTGCGCACGTACCTCGGTGGTGGCCCCGGTCTCCGAATCTCGCACTCGCACACCGGAAACACGGTCGGCTTCACGGAGGAACCCCACGACCTGAGTGGACGTCCGCACCACTGCGCCGTAGTGGGCTGCCGTTCTGGCGACGGTCATCGTGTGCCGCGCGTCGTCGACGACGGTGTCGTAGTACCGAATTCCGCCGATCAGCGATTTCCGCTTGAGGCCGGGCGACATCCGCAGGGCACCCGAACGGGTCAGATGCTTCTGTTGCGGAACCGATTTGGCACCGCCCATCCGGTCGTACAGAAAGATACCCGCCGCGATGTACGGGCGCTCCCACCCCCGATGGGTGAGGGGGAACAGGAATTTCAGCGGTTTGACCAGATGCGGCGCGAGTGTGGAGAGCGAGAGTTCACGTTCGTGCAGCGCCTCACGGACGAGTCCGAACTCGAGTTGTTCGAGGTAGCGAAGGCCACCGTGGAACATCTTGGACGAGCGAGAGGACGTGCCCGACGCGTAGTCACGCGCCTCCACGAGCGCCACCTTCAGGCCTCGTGTTGCCGCGTCGAGCGCGGCACCCGAACCCACGACGCCACCGCCGACGACCACGACGTCGAATTGTTCGCGTCCGAGCTGGTCCCACGCCTCCACCCGTTGGGTGGGTCCGAGGAACTTCGTGTTCGATCGGTTGCTCACTGGACGCTCCCTGTCCTCGAAAATTCCTCGCGATGTCTCCCACGTCAGGCTACCGCCCCAGGTCGGCCGAGCGCAGAACCAGCGCAGGCTGGTCGCGGTTCAGCTCCGCCGTGTCATCGACGCATGTGCCGCGCTCAGCCGCCGCACCGCCTCGTTCAGCACCTCCGGTGTGGAGCCGGCGAAGCTCAACCTCAGCGAGTGGCGGAAGTACTCGGCCGACGTGGACGTTGCAGCGCGCACGAACGCGCTACCCGGCACGAACGCGACGCCGTGCGCGAGCGCCGCAGCGAGCAGCTCGGTGGTATCGGTCCCGTCACGAAAGGTCGCCCATGCGAACATTCCACCTGTGGGTCGCGAGACGTCCAGCGCCGAACCGAATTCCCCGGAAAGAGCGCTCGTCAATGCGTCTGCGCGACAACCGTACTCACGCCGAAGATCGGTCAGGTGGTCCGCCAGCCACTCGGTGTCGCCCAGCAGGTCGGCCGCCATCAGCTGTGTCAGCGAGGAACCGCACAGATCGGCACCCTGTTTGAGCAGTTCCACCGCCGCGCACACTCGGGGCGGGGCAACGAACCATCCCACGCGCAGAGTCGGCGCCAGGATCTTCGACGCGCTCGACAACCTGACGACCCGATCGCTGTGACACGCGATCGGCAACGGGGGCGGTCCGGATTCGATTGTGTCGAACCAGATCTCGCTGTACGGATCGTCCTCGATAATCCAGAATCCGTACCGGTCGGCCAGGGCCGCGAGTCGGCGACGGCGAGCCTCGGTCATCGTCACGCCGCGGGGGTTGTGAAAGTTGGCGACCGTATGGACCACCGCGGGCCGCAGGCCGGCGAGCAGCCGCGCTTCGAGCTCGTCGACATCCATCCCGCCATCGGTGATGGGGATGGATTCGATCTGTGCCTCGGCAATCGAAAACACCTGCAGCGCTCCGGTATACGCCGGTTCGTCGACCACCACGACGGCACCCGGGTCGATCAGCGCCTGCGCGAGCAGTGTCAGGGCCTGCTGCGATCCGTGCGTCACGACGACGGTGTCAGTCGGAACCGTCACTCCCCCGCGCACGGCGCTCTCTCTGGCGGCGATCACGTTGCGCAGTGTGCGGTGGCCGGAGGTCTCGCAGTACTGCACTGCGTCGGAGTGTCGCAGCACTGCGTCCGCTGCGGCAGCGATGCGGTCGACCGGTATGAGATCTGTGGCCGGTAAACCGCCGGCCAGGCTGATGATCTCGTCGCGAGCGGTCAGGGCCAGATGGTCGCGGATGGCCGAACTGTCGAGTGTTGCGGTGCGTCGGGCCAAGCCGGCAGGCGGATGAATCGAAGACACGAAAGAGACTCCAGGGCAGCAGGGACGGGAAGAACGGCCCGCGGATCCGCAGAGTCGAAGAGAGAGCGGACGGGTGTGTCCGCTCTCTCGACTATGTCATGTGCGTCCGGAATATGAAACGCACTTCTCACATTGTGAAATCAGTCCAGGTCGTCGTGCGCCATCAACTGACGCGCGGCCTCGATGACCGAACCCGACAGCGACGGATAGACCGAGAACGTGTTGGCGAGGTCGTTCACCGACAGATTGTTCTGCACGGCCATCGCGATCGGAAGAATCAACTCCGATGCGCTCGGAGCAACCACCACGCCACCGATGACCACACCGGTGGCGGGGCGACAGAAAATCTTGACGAAACCACGCTTGAGACCACTCATCTTCGCTCGCGGGTTGGTCGTCAACGGCAACATCACCGTGCGTGCCGGTACGTCGCCTGCATCGATCGCGGACTGTGCGACGCCGACCGATGCGATCTCGGGCCGCGTGAACACCGCCGACGCCACGGTCTTGAGCTTGATGGGACTGACGGCCTGGCCCAGGGCGTGGTACATCGCGATGCGTCCCTGCATCGCGGCCACCGACGCCAACGGCAGCAGACCCGTGCAGTCACCCGCCGCGTAGATGCCCGCGACCGCGGTACGAGACACGCGGTCGACACGCAGGTATCCACCCTTGTCGAGTTCGATGCCCACCTTTTCGAGTCCGAGACCGGAGGTGTTTGGAACGGAACCGACGGTCATCAGCGCGTGGCTGCCCTCGACGGTGCGCCCGTCGGACAGCGTGACGACGATGCCGTCGTCGGTGCGGACGACCGAGTCTGCGCGGGCATGCTTGACGAGGGTGACGCCGCGTTCGTTGAACGCGTCTTCGAGCACCAGGGCGGCGTCCTCGTCCTCGTGCGGGAGGACGCGATCGCGGCTCGATACCGCGGTGACCTTGACGCCCATCTCGGTGTAGGCCGAGACGAACTCGGCACCGGTCACACCGGATCCCACGACGACGAGGTGTTCGGGTAGTGCTTCGAGGTCGTACAACTGACGCCAGTTGAGAATGCGTTCGCCGTCCGGCTCGGCACCCTTGACGACGCGGGGGCGCGCTCCGGTGGCGACGAGGACGACATCGGCGTCGAGAATTCGCTCCTCGCCGTCGGCCAACACCGCCTTGATCTGGTGCGAGGCCAATCCGACGTGCGTGTCGATCATCTCGGCGCGACCGGCCAGTATTTCGACGCCCACCGAGGTAACCCGGTGCGCGATGTCGGTGGACTGCGCCTGCGCGAGGCTCTTCACTCGCGAATGAATCTGGGGCAGCGCGACGGCTGCCTGTGATGGGTCGAGTGAGATTCCGAGGTCGCTCGCGCGACGCATCTCGGTGCGAATGCCGGTCGAGGCGATGAACGTCTTCGACGGCACGCAGTCCCACAGAACGCACGCACCACCGATGCCGTCGGAATCGACGAGCGTCACCTGTCCGCCGTGCTGCGCCGCCACCAATGCTGCTTCGTACCCTGCCGGACCACCACCGATGATCACAATCCGGGTCATTGATCCTCTTCTCGCGTGCTGAAATCTTTGTACTGTGTCACGTCAACGGTATTGCAGTGTCCGGTTCCGCGCGTCGGTAAGGCTAGCTTCACTCCACCCGCCGCTCGGCGTACCTGCGACGACGCACCGAAACACCACCACGGGGCGTCAACGGGCGGCGATACGGTTTAGGCTGGCCGACGTGCCAATTTATGCCGCCTACGGATCGAACATGCATCCGGAGCAGATGTTGCAGCGTTGCCCCCACTCACCGCTGTCGGGAACCGGGTGGCTGCACGGGTGGCGCTTGACCTTCGGCGGTGGCGACATCGGCTGGGAGGGCGCGCTCGCCACGATCGTCGAGGACCCGGACTCACAGGTCTTCGTGGTGCTCTACGACGTCTCCGATGAGGACGAGGAGAGCCTGGATCGGTGGGAGGGCTCGGAGCTCGGCATCCACCGCAAGATCCGGCTGCGCATCGAGACCGGAGGCGAGCCGGTCCTGGCGTGGCTCTACGTTCTCGACGCCTACGAGGGTGGCCTACCGTCGGCACGCTACCTCGGGGTCATGGCCGAGGCCGCCGAAATTGCCGGTGCCCCAGCCGAATACGTGCGCGACCTACGCACCAGGAACAGCCGCAACGTAGGACCGGGCACCACGTCGTAGAAGTTCGCGGTCAGCGGCGACGACAACCGCCCGACCGCTAGTTCGGGTCCAATGCGATTCCGGTCATCACTTTCACACCCACGGCCAAGGCTCGCTCGTCGAGGTCGAATGTCGGCTGATGGATGTCGAGTTGCGGACCGGTCCCCGACCACACGCCCAGTCGGGCCATCGCTCCCGGCACGTTCTCCAGGTACCACGAGAAGTCCTCGCCGCCACCGGACTGCGCCGTGTCGGCCAATGCTGTCGGGCCGACTCGGCCGATGGCCTTCTCGAAGGTGGCCGTGGACGCCGGATCGTTCACCACAGGCGGTACGCCGCGACGGTAGTGCAGCTCGAAGCGCACCCCGGTCGGTGCCAGCAGACCGGTGACGATCTCGGAAACGAGCGGCTCGAGCAGCGCCCACGTTTCGTGGTCGCCGGTCCGTACTGTTCCGGTGAGCATGCCGGTCTGCGGAATGGCGTTGGGGGCCTGCCCCGCCACGACCGCGCCCCAGACCATCACTGTGCTGGTTCGCGGATCGATTCGTCTGCTCAACATGCCGGGCAGCCCGGTGATGACGGTGCCCAACGCGTAGACCAGATCGGTCGTCAGATGGGGCCTCGACGTGTGCCCGCCCGGCGAGTCCAGACGCAATTCGACGGTGTCGGCGGCGGAGGTGATGGCCCCGACACGCACTCCCACCTGCCCCACCTCGAGCCGAGGATCGCAGTGCAACGCGAAAATCTTCGACACCCCATCGAGCGCTCCCGCGGCAACAGCGTCGAGTGCACCGCCCGGCATGACCTCTTCGGCAGGCTGGAAGATCAGCCGAACCCCGTACTGCAGGTCCGGCAGCGACGCCAGCGCTAGTCCGGTCGCCAGCAACACCGTGGTGTGGGCATCGTGCCCGCACGCGTGGGATACGCCGGGAACCGTCGACGTGTACGGCGCACCGGTGATCTCCTGCAGCGGCAGCGCGTCCATGTCCGCGCGCAGCGCGACGCGCGGGCCGTCGGGACCGATATCGCAGATCAAGCCCGTACCGCCGGGCAGAGGTTTGGGTGACAGGCCTGCCGCCGACAGCTGCTCCATGACGAACGCCGTCGTAGCGAATTCACGACGGGCCAGTTCCGGATGGGCGTGAATGTGCCGACGCCACAGGGACAGATCTTCTGTGTGAGCCTGGATCCACCGATCGATCGCGGCTTCACGTGAACTCATCCGAACTTCTGCCTCTTCGCCTGCGCTCATCCGAACTTCTGCCTCTTCGCCTGCGCTCATCCGAACTTCTGCCTCTTCGCCTGCGCTCATCGCTGCACCGCGGATCGAGCGTTCACACCGTCGAGCAGACGCGCCCGGGTCTGTGGATCGGCTGCGGCACAAGCGGCCGTTCCGGCGAGGGCGAGAGCACCGTCGAGCAGTGCACGATCGGCGGACTCGGTGACACACGCGGCGGCGAACTCCGGTTGATGCGTCACCGCCCCTCCGGCATCGAGGCCGACGACGGGGTGGATTCCGGGTAGAACATTCGTCACGTTTCCCATGTCAGTGCTGCCCAACGGGCGAAATCCTTCCAAATCCGGTGCCAAGGGCGACCGTCCCAATGATTCGATTTCCTGACGAAATGCCGCCACCAGCCACGAATCCGGGGTCAGGGCCGCGTACGTCGGCGACACCGTGCGGATTTCGTGTGTGCATCCGGTGGCAATGGCACCCGCCTCGAAACAGGCGAACGTCTTCTTCGTCAGCGCCTCGAGTGACTCGGTGCTGTTCGCGCGAAGATAGTAGAGCAGCTCGGCATGTCCGGGCACGATGTTCGGCGCGACGCCGCCGTCGCTGACGATGCCGTGCAGTTGCTGGCCGGGCGAGAGGTGCTGGCGAATGAGCCCGAGCGCCACCTGCGCGACGGTGACGGCATCGCCCGCGTTGATTCCCCACTCGGGGGCGGCCGACGCATGGGCCGCACGGCCGGTGAATTTGACGGCAACGTCGGCCAATGCCAGCGACGTCGCGCCCACGATGTCGAACGGGCCCGGATGCACCATCAGTGCGGCACCGATGTCGTCGAAGACGCCGCGCTCGAGCATCAGGACCTTGCCACCGCCCGTTTCCTCGGCAGGGGTGCCGAGCACTCGGACCGTGATGCCGAGCGCATCGGCCACCGGCGCGAGCGCCAGGGCGGCACCCACCGCGGACGCGGCGATGATGTTGTGTCCGCAGGCATGACCGATCTCGGGCAACGCGTCGTACTCCGCGCAGATTCCGATCACGAGTTCGCCGCTACCCACCGACGCGGTGAATGCGGTGTCGATGCCGGCGACCCCGGATTCGATCTCGAAATGGTGGGCGCGGAGCGTGTCGAGGACCTTCGCAACGCTGCGGTATTCCTCGAACGCCAGTTCCGGTTCTGCGTGAATCGAGTGCGACAGCGCAACCACTTCGTCGGTTGCGTGAGCGAGCGCGCGGCCGATCTCCTCGCCCACGGCGGCACTGTTCGGTTCGTCGATCACGAGAGACAGTGTGTCACTAGCGCGGCGGCGTGTCGGAACGGCTGTGCCGACTCCGAGCCCGAACAGTGCCGGACGGGGCTAGTTGCCGAAGCTGAAGTTGCTGTCGTCCGTCGGCGTCGTCAGCGCAGCGAGCAGGTCCACGTGCATCCGCCTCTTGATGCCGGCCAGGTTCGCTCCCCGGGTGCTGGTCAGCGCCGCCGCCTTGGCAACGGCGTCGGAGACCACCGATTCCTCGGACGCGGTGGCCTCGACGATTCCTGCGGCCACCGCATCGGCCCCGCCGTAACGACGGCCGGTCAGCATCGCCTCGACGGCGGTCTGCTTGGGCAGCCTGGAATTGATCAGGGCAGACATGCCGACGGTGAACGGCATGTTGAGGTTGACCTCCGGCAGGCAGTAGAAGCCTCGGTCTGCGCGCTGGATGCGGAAATCCTGCGATGTCGCGAACATCGCGCCGGCACCGAACGCATGGCCCTGCACCGCTGCGACCGTGGGCATCGGGAACGCCAGCAGCCGCGTGTAGAGCGTGTGCACGCGGTCGAGGTACCAGGTGATCCGGTCCAGGTTCGCGAACAGCCAATCGGTATCGAGTCCGTTGCTGTAGAACTTGCCTGCCGAGGTGGTGACCAGCGCGGCCGGACCGGTCGATGCCTCGACCTCGTCGAGCAGTGCATGGACGGCATCTATCCAGTCGGGGTGGAACCTGTTCTCTGGATTGCCCGCGCCCTCCTGGGCACCGAGGAACAAGATGTGGACATCACCGTCGCGTTCGAGATAAGGCATGCAGCGGATACTACTCGGCGGTAACTTCCCGGTCGCACCGTCTCGGTTCCACATCCATCGCAGCGATCTCATACTGTTGTTCATCGTGGCAACTTCCGACGCACGAGCAACCGATCCCGTGACCGATCCCGATGCGGCGGCGCGCACCGCCGCCGATGCTCTCGCTGCAGCGACCGGCATCGACACCCATACCGTCGCCATCGTCCTCGGCTCCGGCTGGCAGGCGGCCGCAGATGTCTTCGGCTCCCCCACCGCGACCGTGCGCATGGCCGATCTCCCCGGCTTCGCGCCGCCGTCCGCGTCGGGCCACTCCGGCACGATCACCTCGGTGGACGTGGGCGGAACCCACACTCTGTTACTTCAGGGCCGTACGCACGCCTACGAGGGTCACGACCTCCGACGCGTCGTGCACCCGGTGCGCACCGCGATCGCGGCAGGCGCGACGACCGTCGTCCTCACCAACGCCGCCGGCGGCATCCGTGAAGGCATGAGCGTCGGCCAACCGGTTCTGATTTCCGATCACCTCAACCTGACCGCCCGTTCGCCGCTCGTCGGCGCCGAATTCGTCGATCTCGTCGGTGCCTACTCACCCGAACTCCGCGCTCTCGCGGCCGAGATCGATCCGTCTCTCGAGGACGGCGTCTACGCGGGACTGCCGGGCCCTCACTACGAGACGCCTGCCGAAATCAAGATGCTGCGCACGTTCGGTGCAGATCTGGTGGGCATGTCGACGGTGCACGAGACGATCGCCGCCCGTGCAAAGGGTGCTCGTGTGCTGGGAATTTCGTTGGTCACCAACCTCGCTGCCGGCATGACCGGAGAACACCTCGATCACTCCGAAGTGCTCGCTGCGGGCAAGGATTCGGCAGCTCGGATGGGCGCTCTTCTGCACGAGTTGGTCACCCGACTGTGATCGAGGATCTCACCGAGCGTGTGCAACGCTGGATCGCGGGAGATCCCGATCCGGCGAGCCGCGACGAACTCGACGGCCTCTCCGATTCCGAACTCGCGGACCGATTCAGCGGTCCGTTGACCTTCGGCACCGCCGGCCTCCGAGGGCCGGTGCGCGCCGGCCCGAACGGCATGAACGTCGCCGTGGTCGTGCGAGCGACCGCCGGTATCGCAGCGTGGCTGCTCGGGCAGGGCCTCGGCGGATCCACCGTCGTGGTGGGCCGTGACGCGCGCACCGGTTCGGAACAGTTCGCCTTCGCAGCGGCGGAAACGTTGGCCGCGCAAGGATTTTCGGTGGTCCTTCTGCCTCGACCACTCCCCACGCCCGTTGTCGCCTTCGCCGTACGGGCGCTCGATGCCGAGCTGGGGGTGCAGATCACCGCATCGCACAACCCCGCCGCCGACAACGGGTACAAGGTGTACCTGCGGGGCGGGTCGCAGTTGGTTCCGCCGAGCGATGCCCAGATCGAGGCGCTCATCGACGCCAGCGCAGATGCAGTCGACGTGCCTCGCACAGCCGTCGAGCCCAGCGGCTCGGACATCGCGTCGCGCTACCTCGATTCGGTTGTGAGACTGCCCCGTTCGAGATCACGCGATGTTCGTATCGCCCTGACCGCACTGCACGGCGTCGGCGGAGAACTCGCCGTGGCGGCACTGCGCGGCGCTGGGTTCCGCGACATCCGGGTGGTCGAGGAGCAGTTCGAGCCCGATCCGTCCTTCCCGACGGTGACCTTCCCCAACCCGGAAGAGCCGGGTGCTGCGGACGCGGTTCTCGCGCTGGCGGCCGAGACCGACGCCGACCTCGCCGTGGCACTCGACCCCGATGCCGATCGCTGCGCAGTCGGAGTCCGAGACGCTCACGGTTGGCGGATGCTGACCGGGGACGAAACCGGCGCTCTGCTGGCCGACTACCTGCTGCGTGACGCGCCGCCCGGCTCACTGGTGGCCAACACCATCGTGTCCTCGCAGCTGCTCTCGGCACTGGCACCGGCCCGCGGCGCGCGCTATGCCCGCACACTGACCGGTTTCAAATGGCTCGTGCGCGCCGGAGACGGCCTCGTGTACGCCTACGAAGAAGCGATCGGTCACTGCGTAGATCCGAATGTGGTGCGAGACAAGGACGGGATCTCTGCCGCCGTCGTACTGGCGGACCTCGCGGCAGCGCTGAAGCAGGACGGACGCACGCTACTCGACGTACTCGACGACCTCGCCGTCGAATTCGGAGTCCACAGCGGTGCGCAGGTGTCGCGCCGAGTGCAGGATCTCACCGACATCGGGGACATGATGCGCCGGTTACACAGCACGCCGCCGACGGAGCTGGCGGGACGCACGGTGACCGTCATGGACTACGCCGACCGGGACGACGAGTTGCGCACCGACGCAGTCGAAATCGCGGGATCCGGACTCCGGGTCATCGTGCGACCGTCCGGGACCGAACCCAAGCTCAAGGCGTACCTCGAGGTCGTCGAGCCCGTCTCGGACCGGCAGGATCTGGCAAGGGCGAGAGCGACGGCGTACGAACTCCTGGCCCAGCTCTCCGCGTTCGCAAAAGAGCTGTAACTCAGAACAGTGCCGACTGCACCGCAGGCAGATCGGACGAGAAGGCACCGAGTTCGATGCGCCGACCCTTCAATGCCGCCAGATCCGCGACGTAGGTCTGCTCGTCGACCGAGGCGATCACCGCCTGCCCGACGCATGTCCTGATCTGCAGTCCATGAGAGCCGGTTGCGACATCGGCGGGGTAGGCAACCCGAGTATCGTTTTCGCTCAATGTTTCCCGCCCCGCAGGCGGAGTCCACCGCTCCGCGATCGGCCGACATCCGCCGATCGCGGCGTCGGTCAACAGCTGACGGACCTGCTCCGCACGCGCGGCAGTGCCTGCCTCCAACCGGTCGAGATCGAGTGGCACGCACAGCGATGCTGCCTTCGTCGCCGACCGTACGGCCTGCCGTAGTCCGAGCCTTTCGGTCACCAGGTCCTCGGCGACACGCACGGCCTTGCCGTCGTCCGCGTACGCGACGTACTGCGCACAGATAGCCCCCTGCTCGGCCAGCCGACCCCATTTGCGAGTCTGCGCGGCTGTCCCGATCTTGAATGTGCCGTTGGCAAATGCCGCCAGGTAGAGCCAATGCGGTGCCATGACATGCTTTTCCAGATCGCGGGAGACGAATCCGCTGCGGTGCACGGTATGAACGAAACGAAACACGTCCTTGTCCGCGCACCGTGCGCACTGGCTCGACCCGACGGCCGGCTCTCGGCCCGGGCACGGAACGTACCGCGGTGGCCCGTCCGCAGTGAATGCCGTTCGGCCCGTGCAGTATCGGTCTGCCGAACCGCCGAGAGCGCGGTAGCTCAGTGTGTTACCCACCAGCTCCTGGAACTCGACCTGCTCGGTCTCGATATCGAGCAGGCGCAACCGCGGGGTGTCGGGCCCGGCGGAGGGCCAGGACACCCCGAGCGCGAGCAGGGTTGCACCGGAGCGAATCAGCGGGGTCCGAACTGACGGTCGCCCGCGTCGCCGAGGCCCGGGACGATGAAGGCATTGTCGTTGAGTCCGTCGTCGATGCTCGCGGCAACGAGTCGCACCGGGAGTCCCGACGCTTCGAGCGCTGCGACACCTTCGGGGGCGGCCACGACGCAGATGGCAGTGACATCGGTTGCGCCGCGTCCGACGAGCAGCTCGATCGTGTGCACCATCGATCCGCCGGTCGCCAGCATGGGGTCGAGCACGTAGACCGGAGTCTGGGACAGGTCGTCGGGCAGGGACTCCATGTAGGGCACCGGCTGATGCGTCTGCTCGTCCCTGGCCATCCCGACGAACCCGACGCGAGACTGTGGAATCAGACCGCTCGCCTTCTCCACCATACCGAGACCGGCACGCAGTACGGGCACGAGCAGCGGCGGACGAGCCAACCGGGTGCCCTGGGTGACTGCGACGGGAGTACGTACCTCGAACGTGTCGATGTCGGCGTCCCTGGTGGCCTCGTACACCAGCATGTGGGTGAGCTGGCGGAGCGCAGTTCGGAACGTGGCGTTGTCGCTCCGCTCGTCCCGCATGGTGGTGAGCAGGGCGGCGGCCAGTGGGTGGTCGACCACGTGTGTATCCATGTCTCACAGGATAAGGCCCAGCACCATGAGGCCCCACACGATGAGCCCCACCGGAGGAGATCGCCGAGACGCACGGCGAACGGCAAGTCGTGGGAACCGATGTGCCCGCACACGCGTCGAACCAGTTGGGCGTCGCATTCGGCGACTGCGCGAACGCACGCGATTTCAGGGGGACTCATGGACGAACTCGTCGTCGAGACCGAGGGGCTGCTCGCCTACGGCGCAGCGGCGTCGACCATGGCCGAGCAGATCGCGGCGGCCGGTGCTGCCGCCGCTTCCTGTGGGCCCGCCGTGTTGGCACCGGTGTTCGGCGTGATCGGGCAGGAATTTCTGGCCACGGTGACCGGAACCCATCTGGCCCATACCGATGCGGTCGTTCGCCTGGCGGGAGCGGTGGCAAGCCTCGGTTCCGCGGCCGCCGATGCTGCGGTGTCGTACGCCCGCACCGACGACGCAACCGGGGCGGGCGTCACGGCCCACTCTGCCGGTCGCGCACCGGACGCTCGGTAAGCGGCGATGATCGATCTACTCTCTCGCCCCATCGTCGAGCTGCTCGGTGCCTTCGGCGGCGGTACCGTTCCCTCCGGAGGCCCCGCGGATGTGTTGCGACTGTCGTCGGCTGCGATCGAGGCCGCCCAGGGAATCGGCCGCATCGCGATCACCGAACTTGGTTCGAACTGGAACGGCGACGCCGCGGACGCAGCACTTCGGTACGCCGAGAACGCTCATGCGAGTGCTCTGGCCCTTGCCGATCACGCGGACGACATCGCCGCCGTCGTCGATCGGGCATGTCGGGATACCGAGCAGGGTTTCGTCGAACTACAGGCAATAGTGCAGTCGTTCGTGGGCATCGCCCTCTCCGCAGGACCGATCGTCGCCACCCCGATGGGGCAGACGATGCTGATCTCGGCCGCGATCGAGCACCTCGAGCGCGCTCTGGCGGTGGTCGCGCGTGTGCGCGCCGAACTGGCCGTGCACGCTGCGACAGCCGGCGAGCTGGCCTCCCCACCCGCGGTTCCCCCACCCGTCGACTCCGGCCCCGCAGCGGTGCCGGGCTCGCCCTCGAACCTGATGACCTCACCCGCAACGGCGCAGGTCATCGAGACCGGGGAGAAGCTGGCGAAGACGTTCGCGCAGTCGCTCTCACAAACCGGCGGCACGCCGGACTCCCCCGGAGCCGGTGGAGCACAGCACTTCTTGAGCAATTCGGCGATGGATTCGCCCCGCGCCGGGGACGCGGACCGAGGAGTAGAGGTGCGATTGCCCGACGGGAGCACCGTCACCGCCCCCAACGCCGAAGCCGCAGGTGCCGTTCGCAGCGCGTTGACGCAGCAGGGCGTCCCCTACGCCTGGGGCGGTACGACGCCGGGCACCGGACTGGACTGCAGTGGGTTGACCCAATGGGCGTACGCACAGCAGGGCGTCGACATCCCCCGGCTGGCGCAGGAACAGGACATCGGCTCGTCGGTCGCGGCCGGTGACGTACAGCCCGGCGATCTCGCGGTGTGGGACGGCCACGTAGCGATGGTCATCGGCAACGGCCAGCTCGTCGAGGCGGGAGACCCGGTGCAGGTAGGACCGATCAGAACGACCAACAGCGACATGGCATTCAAGGGCTTTTACCGCCCGACCCAGTAACGGTCGGACCGAACGAGAGGCAGACCGAATGAGAGGAAGTCAATGACGAACGCGAACACCACCGTCGTCAGCGCGGTATCGGCAACTCGATCCGGCTCGGTATCCGTTCGCGCCACCGAGCATGGAGTGCCGATCGCAATCGCTATCGACGAACGTGAACTACGTTACGGGGGAACAGCATTGGCGTCGACGATCCTGGATCGATGCACGCGGGCGACCACAGCCGCTCGGGCACAGCGCCGAATCCGGTTGGCCGAGGACGGGGTTCCCGCCGACATCCTCGATCGCCTGGGTCTGCCGACCGACGCCCGAGTGGCCGCCGACGCGAACGACGATCTGGCCCAGGATCCGGCACCCACGAGTTGGTTGCGACCGGTATGACCCACTCTCACCCCACCGATCTCGACACCGTGATCGACAAAGCCCGACACCGGCTCGACGGATTGCGTGAGACACAGGAGCGCGTCGACCACATCAGGATTCGAGTGGCCTCGCCCAACGGGCTCGTGAGCGTCGTCGCGGACGGTACCGGGGCCATGGTCGGCCTCGATCTCGCGGAGGATCTCGGATCGGTGACTGCCCGCGAACTCGCGTCGACCATCGTTCTCACAGCCGCCGAGGCGGCGTCCGCAGCGTTGGACCAGCGCGAGACCATCCTGCAAAGTCTGCAGGATTCGTTCACAGACTCCTGAGATAGGCTTCGCGCCATGGCTGGAGACATCATCCCGATCGAACTCGGTCTGACCGCCGGTGACTTCTCGACACTGTGGGCACCGGAGTGGCGAGAAGGCGACGACGAATGGGAGGCATTCCTCGGACACGAGGAAGATCTCTACGGATTCGCCACGGTTGCCGAGCTCGCCGCATTCGTCCGATCCGACGACGACAACGACCTCGTCGACCACCCGTCGTGGCCGGTGGTGTCCGCTCTCGCGGCCTACGAACTCGAGCCCGACGAGCTGCATCGGTTCGACCTCGTCGCAGTGCCCGAGCTGGTGGCTGCAGACCCCGAAGCCGACGTTCTCGCCGAACTGCAGGCCACCTTCGACATCGTCTCGTCCATCGGTGATGTCTGCGAACTACGGCCCGTCACAAGCTTTTTCGGAACCAATCCGTTCGTCGGAGCGGTGGCCGGTGGCGTCGAGAACTTTCTCGGCCGTGAAGGTGCCGAGCTGTGGGACCGCATCGGCGCAGCAGTGGCG
Source organism: Rhodococcus sp. JG-3 (assembly GCF_000482405.1). Taxonomy (NCBI): domain Bacteria; kingdom Bacillati; phylum Actinomycetota; class Actinomycetes; order Mycobacteriales; family Nocardiaceae; genus Rhodococcus; species Rhodococcus sp. JG-3. Next base: position 2,584,315 of record NZ_KI519398.1, on the reverse strand, counting down.
AAGCATTGGGACGAAGTCCTCGACGCAGTCGATTCCATCGTGACCTCCCCCGACGTCGACAGCGCCGCCGTCGCCGTCGCCGAGGCGGAGATCACCGCGGCTGCGGAGAACGCCGTCGATGCAGACGACGCAACGGACGACATCGACGACGACACCGAGGACGACGAGTCCGACCACGACGCAGAGAGCGACGAGGACGACGTCGACCGAGATCCCATCGCCGCTGCCGCGGCGGAGGAGACGTTCTGGACCACCGTCGGTATCGATCCCATTCGCATCATCACGTCCGACGACACGCTGTACACCCTGCGGTGCTACCTCGGCGACAAGCCCGTCTTCCTCGGCCGCGGTGGAGCCATCAGCGTGTTCGGGTCCGAGCGGTCGCTGGCTCGCTATCTCGCCGACGATCACGATCACGATCTGGCGCAGGTCAGCACCTACTCCGATGTTCAGACCGCCGCGATCGACGGCTCCCTGGACATCACGATCACCGACGACAACGTCTACGTCTTGCCCGGACTCGCCGACGACCTTGCCGACGGGCCCACCGCAGTGGACGTCGACCAGCTCGATCTTGCCGTCGAATTGTTCACCGATGCAGCCGATTTCGCCGGCGACAGCTCGGTGGACGAGGCCCTCGCCACGTCCACACCGTTGGGCTGGTACGTCTCGTACACCCTCGAGCCCAGTCCCGATCGGCTGGCCCCGAGCGCACCGTTCGACGTCGAGGCCGAGGCCTGGCGAGCCCTCGAGCGAGAGTTCGAGAGCCGTCTCCGCAAGAAGTAGGGCGTTCTCGCCCGGCCGCGCGCTCGCTCGTCAGCCGATCAGCACCGCGTAGCCGGGCTTGATGACGTCGTCGATCAACGCCAATCGCTCGTCGAACGGCAGGAATGCGGACTTCATCGCATTGATGGTGAATCGCTCGAGGTCACTCCACCCGTAGCCGAACGTATCCACCAGTTTGACCATCTCTCGGCTCATCGAGGTGTCGCTCATCAATCGGTTGTCGGTGTTCACGGTGACGCGAAACCGCAGTCGTGCGAGCAGATCGAAGGGGTGCGTCGCCAACGATTCGACGGCACCGGTCTGCACGTTGGAACTGGGGCACAACTCCAACGGCATCCTGGTGTCGCGGACGTACGCGGCCAACAGACCGAGTGACGGCGTGCCGTCGGAGTTCGTGGTGATGTCGTCGGTGATTCGCACTCCGTGTCCGAGCCGGTCGGTCCCGCAGAACGCCACTGCTTCCTGGATGGACGGCAGACCGAACGCTTCGCCTGCGTGAATGGTGAAGTGCGCGTTGCTGGCTCGCATGTATTCGAAGGCGTCGAGATGGCGGCTGGGAGGGAAGCCCGCCTCGGCCCCGGCGATGTCGAAGCCCACCACTCCGCGGTCACGGAAACGCACCGTCAGTTCCGCGATTTCTCGTGAACGTGCGGCGTGCCGCATGGCCGTCAGCAGGGTGCCTATGGTGATGTTCTTGCCCCGCACCTTGGCTGCGGAGATGCCCGCCTCGAAACCGGCGAGGGTGTGGGTGACGACCTCGTCGAGGCTCAGCCCGCGTTCGAGGTGCTGTTCCGGCGCGAAGCGCACCTCGGCGTACACGACGCCGTCGTCGGCCAGATCCTCGGCGCATTCGCGCGCCACCCTGAACAACCCCTCGGGGGTTTGCATCACGGCCACGGTGTGCGCGAAGGTCTCGAGGTAGCGCTCGAGCGATCCACTGTCCGCTGCGTCGCGGAACCACTCCCCCAGAGCGGCACCGTCGGTCGCGGGTAACCCGTCGTATCCGCATTCGTCGGCCAGTTCGAGCACGGTCTGCGGTCGGAGTCCGCCGTCGAGGTGGTCGTGGAGCAACGCCTTCGGAGCCGACCTGATGGACGCGAGATCGAGTGGCGCACTGCCACCGATCGAGGACTGAGTGTTCTCCGCGGTGCTCATGTGTCGACGGTAGCGCGCGTCGTGCGCGGACGCGCGCCTGTCATCGCCACTCGGCGAGTCCGCGGATTCCCCCGACGTCCGCCGCTTCCGCGACCTATTTCGTTGCATTGTTACTCCGATGAAAACTATTCCGTCGATACACAGCGAATCGGCGACGGAAATCGTAGTGTTCATCCATCACACGCGACCGATTCTGTCGGGTCCCCTTCCGACGCCTCGGTCGACTCGAACCTCGGAGAGACCTATGTCGATTGCGGAACCGCCCAGCACCATTCCGGGCAAGGGACTCAACACCGGCGCGCTCGGGTTGGTCGGCAACATCGTCATCGGACTGTCGGCGGTGGCCCCGGCCTACAGTCTCGCCGCCACCCTCGGCTACGTCGTTCTGGCCGTCGGCGACAAAGCACCGTCGATGTTTCTCATCGCCTTCGTTCCGATGCTGCTCACCGCCTTCGCCTACCGCGAGCTCGGGCGCGACACACCGGACTGCGGTACGTCGTTCACCTGGGGCACCAAGGCCTTCGGGCCCTGGGTCGGTTGGATGGCCGGGTGGGGGCTGGCCGTCTCGGCGATCATCGTGCTGGCCAATGTTGCCGAGATCGCAGCCATCTACCTGTTCGAGTTCCTCGGCCTGTCGGACTTGGCGGAGTCCACCGCGGCCAAGGTCGCCCTCGGTTCGTTCTTCATCGTCGCGATGACCTACGTGAGTTTTCGCGGCATCCTCATCAGCGAACGCATGCAGAACGTGTTGCTGGTCGTCCAGTTCGGCGTACTCATCGGAGTGTCGGTGACGGCACTGGTCAAGGTGGGGACGGGTACGGCCGGTCCGCAGGCCATCACGCCGCAATGGAGCTGGTTGGTGCCCACCGGGGTGACGATGTCCGACGCGGCCCAGGCCATCATCCTGTGCATCTTCATCTACTGGGGATGGGATGCCTGCCTTGCCGTCGGCGAGGAAACGAAGGACTCGGAGAAGACGCCGGGACGAGCCGCAGTGATCACCACGCTGATTCTCGTCGCGACCTACGTGCTCGTCGGATACGCCGTGCAGTCGTTCGCGGGGTTCGGAGACACGGGTATCGGTCTGAACAATCCGGACAACGTCGACGATGTGCTCACCATTCTCGGCGATCCGGTCGCCGGCTCGATCGTCGCGTCGCTGCTGCTGTTGACGGTGTCCATCTCGGCGCTGTCCTCTACACAGACGACCATCCTGCCCACGGCCCGCGGAACACTGTCGATGGCTGTGTACGAGGCAATCCCCAAGCGGTTCGCCAGCGTGCACCCCAAGTACATGACGCCCGGCTTCGGCACGCTCGTGATGGGTGCCGCAGCCCTGATGTTCTACCTGGTGCTCACCTTCGTCAGCGCCAACGCGCTGCAGGATTCGGTGGCATCGCTCGGACTCGCGGTCGCGTTCTACTACGGCATCACGGCATACGCATGCACATGGTACTTCCGTCGGACACTGTTCTCGTCCGCCCGAAACCTGTTCATGCGCGGCATCTTTCCACTTCTCGGCGGGCTGTCCATGACGTGGGCGTTCGTGCAGAGCGCAGTCGACATGATCAAGCCCGACTACGGTTACACCGTCTACGGTCCGATCGGCGGAGTGTTCGTCCTCGGTGTCGGCATGCTGGTACTCGGAATCCCACTGATGCTGCTCTGCTTCGTGGGTAACAAGGATTTCTTCCAGGGCAAGACACTCACCGCGTCCACCGAAGTCAAGGTTCCGGACACTTACTAGAAGAGAAGGACCGAAACTCATGAAGATCACCGTCGGCTACCTCGCCACCCCCAGCGGCGACGACGGCGTAGCCCTGGCCACCGCCCTCGCCCGCGCCCTCGACGCGTCCATCGACATCGTGCTGGTCATGGCCGTCGACGAACCTGTCATGGAAGGCAGTGGACCGTATCGAAAGATCCTCGAGGCCAAGGCAAAGGGCTGGGTGGACGACGCGGCCGCCCAGGTCCCGTCGGGTATCGAGGTGACCACGCACGTGATCGGCCACGAGTCGTTCGCCCGCGCCCTGATCGACTTCGCCGTGAACTCCGATGCCGACATGATCGTTGTCGGCGGTGCCAGTGACGGCCTGCTGAACCGACATTCGATCGGCTCGGTCGCCGGTCAGCTTCTGCACGCCTCGGAAGTTCCGTTGGCACTTGCCCCTCGGGGTTACCGGCTCTCCAGCGCACCGATCACCGATCTCACCGTCGCCGTCCCCACCCGGTCATCCGCGCCGAACCCGTTGCCGTTCGCTTTCACTCTCGCCAGCGCTGCGCACGTGCCTCTCCGATTGGTCTCGCTGGTCTCTCTGGAATCGACCGGAACCCCGAGCGACGAGACTTCACTGGACACGCGTCGACGGCAAGTCGCTGCCGCACAGGAGAATCTGGAACTCGCGGCCCGCACGCTCCCCGGCATCGAAGGCCTGGAATCCGTGGTGGCCGACGGGTCGACACTGGACGAGGCCGTGGGCAACCTCGAGTGGAAGCCGGGTGATGTGTTGTTGCTCGGCTCGAGTCGGCTGGCGACTCCCAAGCGGGTGTTCCTGGGCTCGAGTGCCGCCAAGATTCTGCGTGCTGCCCCGGTGCCGGTGGTCGTCGTTCCGCACGAGTGAGCGGCTTCGCCGCATGTGAGTGGAAATGCGTAGCAGAGCCCGAGTTTCCACGCACGTGCGGCGCAGCCGCTCTAACTGTCGAAGCCCAAACCCAACGCGTCCATTCCCTTCAGCCACAATCCCCGCCGTCCCTCGTTGCGGTCTGCGCGAGCGAATTGCGCACGAGTGATGTTGATCCCGATCGACTTGAGGGGCTCGGGTGGAAACGGCAACGGCTTGGTACGCACCATCTTCAGGCGCGTTCGTTCGGTGTCGCGCCCGTCGAGCAGATCCAGTGCCGTTCGGGCCCCGAAGTGCGACGCGCCGACGCCGAGGCCGGTGAACCCGGCCACCGACGCCACTCGCCCGTTCATACCCAGATCCCAGAAGGCACTGAACCGCGAGCACGTGTCGATCGATCCGCCCCACGCGTGGGTCGCACGGATTCCCTCGAGGGTTGGGAACATCTGCAGCAGATGTTCGGCGAGCAACGCGAACTCGTCTGGATGTTGGGTTCGACGTGGGTCGGTGTCGCTACCGTAGAAGTAGTGCGCGTCCCACCCGCCGAACAGGATGCGATCGTCGGCCGTCAACCGGAAATAGTGGAATCGGTTGCCGGAGTCGGCCAATCCTTCGCGGCCGGACCAGCCGATTGCGGCGAGCTGCGCCGGCGTCAGTGGTTCGGTCATGATCACGTAGTCCCACACCGGGACGATCCAGTGACGGAGCTTGCGGCGCAACGATTTCGATGCCGAGGTGGCCAGCAGAACCTTGGCTGCCTCGATGGTGCCGTAGCCCGTCTTCACCCGAATACCGTTGCCGGACTTGTCGATCGACAAGGCCCGAGTGTTCTCGTGGATGCGTACGCCGAGCGACTCCACCGCGTCGGCCAGGCCCCATGCCAATTTGGCAGGATCGATCATCGCGACGTCGGGGTCGAACAGGGCACCGCGCGCCATCGGTGAGGTGATTTTGGCTCTCACTGCAGCGGCGTCGAGGTATTCCATCGGTTGCGACAGTCGTCTCCCCTCGTCGCCGAGCTCACGGAGGTCGTCGACTTGCCAGTCGAAATTGGCGATGTCGAGCTCGCCGGTGCGTTCGATGTCGGCGTCGATTCCGTACTTCTTCGCAGCCGCGCAGATCGCGTCGAGCGTCTCGGTTCCCATCCGCAGCAACTCGGGTAGTTCGTCGGCATACCGGTCGAGTCCGTTGCCCAGTCCGTGCGTCAGGCTGGCCGCGCAGAAGCCGCCGTTGCGTCCGGTGGCGCCCTCGGCAATGCGGTCGCCTTCGAGCAACACGATCGATCTGTCGGGGTTCTCCTCTGCCGCCTGCAGAGCCGCCCACAATCCGGTGAACCCGCCGCCGACGATCACCAGATCCGCAGACGTCGAACCGGAGTGCCGCGGCCTGGGCGTCGGTCGTTCCGGTCGGTCGAGCCAGAAGGGCTGCGGCGCTGCTCCGAGAACTATCGCCACGCCGCGATCGGTGGGGTCGGTCGCCCAGGATGCGCTCATCGTCGTAGCTCCTGATCCTCGGGTCCTGCGCTGGCGAAAACGGTGCGATGCCAGGACTTTCGGGCCACACCGGTGATGTCGGTCATCACGTGTTTGACGGTGAGGTACTCGTCGAGCGAGTAGCTCGACATGTCCTTGCCGAAGCCCGACGCTCCGAAACCGCCGTGCGGCATCTCGCTGATGATCGGGATGTGGTCGTTGATCCACACACAACCGGCCGCGATCTCCCGCGACGCTCGGCCCGCGCGATACACGTCGCGGGTCCACGCCGAGGCCGCCAGTCCGAACGCGGTGTCGTTGGCCCGCCGAATCGCATCGTCGTCGCCGTAGTGCCGCGACACCGTGAGCACCGGTCCGAACACCTCGTCGCGGTAGATCTCGTCCTGCTCACCCACATCGGCGATCAACGTCGGCGGGTAGAAAGCACCCCTACCGTCCGGGACACGGCCTCCGGTGACGATCCTCGCTCCGATATCGCGAGCCCGATCCACCATGGCCGCAACCCGATCCCGATGCGCGATCGAGATCAGCGATCCCATGTCGGTCGCCGGATCCGTCGGATCTCCCATGACGACGCGTTCCATCACCTCGGCAACTCCGGCGACGAAATCGTCGTAGAGCGAGTCCGCGACGATGGCGCGGGTGGCTGCCGTGCAATCCTGTCCGCCGTTGATCAACGAACCGGCGACGGCACCGTGAATCGCAGCCTCGAGGTCGGCATCGTCGAACACCACGAAGGGGGCCTTGCCGCCGAGTTCGAGCTGCACCCGGGTGCCGTGCACGGCTGCCTGCGACATCACCTGCCTCCCGACGGGAGTGGAACCGGTGAAAGTCATCAGATCCAGGCCCGCATGCGAGGACAACGCGACTCCGGCCTCCGCTCCGGTTCCGGTGACCACGTTGAACACCCCGTCGGGCAGGCCGGCCTCCGAGGCGAGACGCGCCAGACGCAGCGTGGTCAGAGGCGTGAGTTCACTGGGCTTGAGCACGATGGAACACCCGGCCGCCAACGCCGGGATCGCCTTCCAGACGGCCATCTGCAGCGGATAGTTCCACGGCGTGATCGATCCGACCACGCCGACCGGGTCGCGTCGGATGGCCGAGGTGTGTTCGCCCGAGTACTCGGCCGCCGCCTTGCCGTCCAGATGTCGGGCAGCTCCGGCGAAGAACTCGATGTTGTCGACGCTGCCCGGAACGTCGAACTCCGTTGCCAGACGCACGCTTTTGCCGGTCTGGGCCACCTCTTCGGTGGCGAATTCGGCGTCGGCCGCCACCGATCGCGCCAAGTCGGCAAGCACCGCGCCGCGCTGGGCCGGAGTTGCGGTGGCCCACTCCGGTAGCGCCGAGCGCGCTCGAACGAAAGCCGCTTCGACGTCCGCTGCCGTGGCGAGACCGAACTCGGACACCACAGTTCCGGTCGCCGGGTTCTCGACGCCGCAGCGGTCGCCGCTGCCGTCCACTGCGCGTCCGTCGATCCAACAACCAGGAATGTTCGCCATGACTGTACGATACCGACCGATCCACGGATTCGCCCGATTTCCGATCCCGCAACAACCGATTCTGTCGTCGACACAGATATTTATTGCGAATTTCATCGCCTATCGCTTGTGTCGGCGGCGGTGTCGGTGACAAGATCGACCGATGCCGGATCAGTCACCCATCGCACTCGACGACGTCTCCAAGGCGATCATCGAACAACTTCAGGAGGACGGGCGACGCTCCTACGCCGCGATCGGCAAAGCCGTCGGGTTGTCGGAAGCTGCCGTGCGGCAACGTGTTCAACGCTTGACGGACTCCGGCGTCATGCAGATCGTCGCCGTCACCGATCCGGTGCAGGTCGGGTTCAAGCGGCAGGCCATGATCGGCATCAAGTGCACCGGAGACAGTCATGCACTGGCCGAGCAACTCTCGGCGATCGACGCGATCGACTACGTGGTCCTCACGGCAGGCTCCTTCGACATCGTTGTCGAAGTGGTGTGCGAGGACGACGAACAACTACTACGGATTCTCAACAAGCAGATCCGCAGCCTCGACGCGGTCACCAGTACCGAAACCCTGGTCTATCTGAAACTCGTCAAGCAGCAATACAATTGGGGAACACGATGACGCGAACCACATCCGAGCTCGACGCCTCCGCGGCAAAGCATCTGTGGGGCCACTTCACCCGTCACGGCGGCGGGGTCACTCCCCCGATCATCACCCGCGGCGAGGGTTCGACCATCTGGGACTCGAACGGCAAGAGCTACATCGACGGACTGTCGGGCCTGTTCGTGGTGCAGGTGGGGCACGGCCGCGAAGAACTGGCCGAGGCCGCAGCGAAGCAGGCCAAGGAATTGGCGTTCTTCCCACTGTGGTCGTACGCCACCGAGCCGGCCATCGAACTCGCCGAACGGCTCGCCGGATACGCCCCTGGGGACCTCAACCGAGTGTTCTTCACCACCGGCGGTGGCGAAGCAGTCGAGAGCGCGTGGAAGCTGGCCAAACAGTATTTCAAGAAGGTCGGCAAACCAGGTAAGCACAAGGTGATCTCGCGTGCCATCGCGTACCACGGCACCCCGCAGGGCGCCCTGGCCATCACCGGTATCCCGGCACTCAAGGAACCATTCGAACCGTTGACCCCGGGCGCATTTCGGGTGCCGAACACCAATATCTATCGGGCTGCGGCCCCCATGGACACCGATCCCAAGGCGTTCGGAATCTGGGCGGCCGACCGCATCGCCGAGGCCATCGAATTCGAGGGCCCCGACTCGGTGGCAGCCGTGTTCCTCGAACCGGTCCAGAATGCGGGTGGCTGCTTCCCTCCTCCACCCGGATACTTCGAGCGGGTCCGCGAGATCTGCGATCGCTACGACGTCCTGTTGGTCTCGGACGAGGTCATCTGCGCGTTCGGGCGCATCGGATCGATGTTCGCCTGCAACGACTTCGGCTACGTACCCGACATCATCACCTGCGCCAAGGGAATGACCTCGGGCTACTCCCCCATCGGCGCGATGATCGCCTCCGACAAGCTCTTCGAGCCGTTCGACGACGGCACGTCGAGCTTCGCCCACGGCTACACCTTCGGCGGGCACCCCGTCTCCGCAGCCGTCGCCATGGCCAATCTCGACATCTTCGAACGCGAGGGGCTCAACGCCCACGTTGCGGACAACGCACCCGCGTTCCGCGCGACGCTCGAAAAACTGCACGATCTGCCCATCGTCGGCGATGTGCGCGGCGAGGGGTACTTCTACGGCATCGAGTTGGTGAAGGACAAGGCCACGAAGGAAACGTTCAGCGACGCCGAAGCAGAACGCATCCTCCGCGGGTTCCTGTCCACCGCCCTGTTCGACGCCGGGCTGTACTGCCGGGCCGACGATCGCGGCGACCCGGTGGTACAGCTGGCTCCGCCACTGATCTGCGGGCAGAAGGAGTTCGACGAGATGGAACAGATTCTGCGCAGCGTGCTGACCGAGGCGGGCAACCTGATCTGACCGACGGCGTTACAGCCCGATCCGGTCGATGACGAGGGGGGTCGGCTGCGCGGCGGTGGTGCCGATCTCCCAACTGGCCTCGAGGGCCTGCTGCGCGTAGTCGAACTTCTCCGGGGTGTCGGTGTACAAAGTGGCCAACCGATCCCCGGCGCGAACCCGATCGCCCGGCTTGGCATGCAGACGCACGCCGGCTGCGCTCTGTACCGGCTCGCCCTGCCGCTCCCGGCCCGCACCGAGCCGCCACGCCGCGAGGCCGACGCCCATCGCGTCCACGCCGGTGACGACGCCGTCCTGCGTCGCAGTGAATTCCTGGCTCTCACGGGCGACGGGCAGCGCGGCGTCGGGGTCGCCGCCCTGCGCCGCGATCATCGTGCGCCACCGGTCCATGGCGGACCCGTCGGCAAGCTTGTCTGCCGGATCGATGCCCTCGATCCCGGCCGCGGCGAGCATGGTGCGTGCCAGCGTGATCGTCAGCTCCACGATGTCCGACGGTCCGCCGCCGGCCAGAACCTCCACCGACTCCTGCACTTCGAGCGCGTTGCCCGCGGTGAGGCCGAGCGGTGTGTCCATCGCCGTCAGCACCGCCAGGGTCCGTACGCCCGCATCCGTTCCGAGTTCGACCATCGCCGTTGCCAGTTCGCGCGCATCGTCGACGTTCTTCATGAACGCGCCCGCCCCGACCTTCACGTCGAGCACCAACGCGCCCGTGCCCTCGGCGATCTTCTTGCTCATGATCGAACTGGCGATCAACGGAATCGACTCGACAGTTCCGGTGACGTCGCGCAGGGCGTAGAGCTTCTTGTCGGCCGGAGCCAGATCTGCGCCTGCCGCGCAGACCACCGCGCCCACGGCCGGGTCGGCAAGAATCCGGTGCATCTCGTCGCCGCTGAGATCAGCTCGCCATCCGGGGATGGACTCGAGCTTGTCCAAAGTGCCCCCGGTATGTCCCAGCCCGCGGCCCGACAGTTGCGGCACCGCCGCTCCGCACGCAGCGACCAAGGGTGCGAGCGGCAGCGTGATCTTGTCTCCGACGCCACCGGTCGAGTGCTTGTCCACGGTAGGGAGCGGCAACGCGGAGAAGTCCATTCGCGTGCCCGACGCGATCATGGCGTTCGTCCACGTACTCAACTCCCGGCGCGACAATCCGCGCAGCAGAATTGCCATCGCCAACGCCGACATCTGTTCCGGCGCGACGCTTCCGCGGGTGAACTCGGCGATCACCCACTCGATCTGCTCGTCGTCGAGAACGCGTCCGTCGCGTTTGGCGCTGATGATCGATACGGCGTCAGGCATGGTTGTTCACGCGTCCTTCGTCGAGGTTGTCGGGGCCGAATGCGTCCGGGAGCAACTCTGCCAGCCGACGCGGCCCGGTGGCGGTATCGACGAGCAGATCCGCGCCGCCGAACTCGTACAGCAACTGCCTGCACCGCCCGCACGGCATGAGGATCTCGCGTCGGGAATCGCAACAGGAAAAGGCAACGAGCCTGCCCCCGCCGGTCGAGTGCAGGTTCGACACCAACCCGCACTCGGCGCACAGGCCCAAACCGTATGAGACATTTTCCACATTGCACCCGGTGACAATGCGATTGTCGTCCACCAGAGCTGCCGCGCCCACCGGAAAATTGGAGTACGGGGCGTATGCGTGCCTCATGGCCCCATGGGCATTGTCGCGCAACGCATTCCAGTCGATTTCGTTCATGGTCACCCATCCAATCACGCTGTCTGAATTGATGCAGAGATCTACCCGAAACCGCCCGAATGAATTGGGAAGGCAAACCTAACACGGGATTTCGGCACCATACGAACCTCGAGTCGAATTAGTTCCGTGTTTCGAATGGGTTTACAGTTTCTATCAAGCGGCTAGTACAACCAGCACTAGGGCCGAATCGCGACAAATCGAGCCAGGTTAAGCCCGGCCACCGGGCTCGACGCGTCCACCAACGACGTTGGAGGCATTGCACTCGATGAGTAGCACGACGGAAGCCGCTCCGGTCAAGGAGCGCAAGCGGTCTCTGTACCGCGGGGACCCGGGAATGTGGTCCTGGGTTCTGCACCGCATCACAGGCGTGTTGACGTTCTTCTTCTTGTTCGTCCACGTTCTCGACACGGCGATGGTTCGGGTCAATCCCGAGACGTACGACGCCATCATCGAAACCTACAAGACCCCGCTCGTCGGACTCATGGAACTCGGCCTCGTCGCGGCAGTGCTGTACCACGCGTTGAACGGCATCCGAGTCATGCTGATCGACTTCTGGGCCAAGGGACCGCAGTACCAGAAGCTGATGCTCTGGGTCATCGCAGTCGTCTGGCTCGTCGTCATGATCCCGGGCGCGGGACGAATCTTCTACAACATGTTCACGGCGGGTGGTCACTGATGTCGACGCAGGGTCCCGAGGCGAAGGTCCTCGGCACGAACTACGACCGTCCGGCCAGCCTGGCCAACCCGCGTTCGCCGCGGCGTCAGAGCAAGGGCAACTTCGAGCTCTACGCGTGGCTGTTCATGCGGTTCTCCGGCCTGGCACTCGTCGTGCTGGTCCTGGGCCACATGTTCATCATGCTGATGCTCGACGACGGCGTGCACCGCATCAACTTCGCCTTCGTCGCCGGCCGTTGGGCCAGCCCGTTCTGGCAGTTCTGGGATCTGACGATGCTGTGGCTGGCACAGCTGCACGGCGGCAACGGCCTGCGCACCATCATCGCGGACTACTCCCGCAAGGACTCGACGCGATTCTGGCTGACGACCTTGCTGGTGCTGTCGATGATCCTCATCATGGGCGTCGGCACCTACGTCATCTTCACCTTCGATCCCAACATCTCGGCGAGCTAAGGACACTGACGCTTACATGCAGGAACATCGTTACGACGTACTGATCGTCGGCGCAGGCGGTGCCGGAATGCGTGCTGCGATCGAAGCCGGACCCCGTGCTCGGACAGCCGTATTGACCAAGCTCTACCCCACCCGCTCCCACACCGGAGCAGCTCAGGGCGGCATGTGTGCCGCCCTGGCCAACGTGGAGGAAGACAACTGGGAGTGGCACACGTTCGACACCGTCAAGGGCGGCGACTACCTCGCCGACCAGGACGCGGTGGAGATCATGGCCAAGGAGGCCATCGACGCCGTCCTCGACCTCGAGAAGATGGGTCTTCCGTTCAACCGGACACCCGAAGGAAAGATCGATCAGCGACGCTTCGGCGGCCACACCCGTGACCACGGCAAGGCACCCGTTCGTCGCGCGTGCTACGCAGCCGACCGCACCGGTCACATGATTCTGCAGACGCTCTACCAGAACTGCGTCAAGCACGACGTCGAGTTCTACAACGAGTTCTACGCGCTCGATCTCTGCCTGACCGAGACGGACGACGGGCCGGTTGCCACCGGCATCATCGCCTACGAACTCGCCACCGGCGAACTGCACATCTTCCACGCCAAGTCGATCATCTTCGCGACCGGCGGCTCGGGACGTATCTACAAGACGACCTCCAACGCGCACACTCTGACCGGCGACGGCATGAGCATCGTGTTCCGCAAGGGACTTCCCTTGGAGGACATGGAGTTCCACCAGTTCCATCCGACCGGCCTCGCAGGCCTGGGCATCCTCATCTCCGAGGCCGTCCGCGGCGAAGGCGGCATTCTGCGCAACGAGTCGGGTGAACGCTTCATGGAGCGGTACGCCCCGACCATCAAGGACCTCGCTCCGCGCGACATCGTGGCGCGGTCGATGGTGCTCGAGGTTCTCGAGGGACGCGGCGGTGGTCCCAACAAGGACTACGTCTACATCGACGTCACCCACATCCCCGAGGAAGTTCTCGACGAGAAGCTCCCCGACATCATGGAGTTCTCGCGCACCTACCTCGGTGTCGACCCCGTCAAGGAGCCGGTGCCGGTCTACCCGACCTGTCACTACGTCATGGGCGGTATCCCCACCAAGATTCGCGGTGAGGTGCTGCGCAACAACGAGGACATCGTCCCCGGCCTGTACGCGGCAGGTGAGTGTGCCTGTGTGTCGGTGCACGGCGCGAACCGTCTGGGAACCAACTCGCTGCTCGACATCAACGTCTTCGGTCGTCGTGCGGGCATCGCCGCGGCCGAGTACGCCAACTCGGTGGACTTCACCCCGCTCCCCGAGGAGCCGGCGAAGATGGTGCAGGACTGGCTCGAGCTGATCCTGTCCGACCACGGTCACGAGCGGGTGGCCGACATCCGTTCCGAGATGCAGCAGTCGATGGACAACAACGCGTCGGTCTTCCGCACGCAGGAACGCCTCGAGACGGCGCTGAAGGATGTGCGCGCCCTCAAGGAGCGCTACAACCACATCACCGTCGCGGACAAGGGCAAGCGCTACAACAGCGACCTGCTCGAGGCCATCGAACTCGGCTTCCTGCTCGAGATGGCCGAGGTGACCGTCGTCGGAGCGCTCAATCGCAAGGAATCACGCGGCGGACACGCTCGCGAGGACTTCCCCGATCGCAACGACGCCGAGTACATGAAGCACACCATGGCCTACAAGGAGGGCGAAGGTTTGCTCACCGAGATCCGCCTGGACTACAAGCCGGTAATCCAGACCCGCTACGAGCCGATGGAGCGGAAGTACTGACATGAGCGCACCCACACTGGACAAGAAGTCCGAACAGAACGATCTGCCTCCCGTGCCCGACGGCGCGGTCATGGTCACGCTCAAGATCGCTCGTTTCAACCCCGAGAGCGGCGACGGCCAGTACTGGGACACCTTCCAGGTCCCCACGCTGCCCACCGACCGCCTGCTGAACCTGCTGCACTACGTCAAGGGCTACCTCGACGGAACTCTGACGTTCCGTCGCTCGTGCGCCCACGGCGTCTGTGGCAGTGACGCGATGCGCATCAACGGCGTCAACCGTCTCGCCTGCAAGGTGCTGATGCGCGACATGCTGCCGAAGGATTCGTCGAAGACCCTCAACATCACCATCGAGCCCATCCGTGGCTTGCCGGTGGAGAAGGATCTCATCGTCAACATGGAGCCCTTCTTCGACGCGTTCCGCGCCGTGAAGCCGTTCCTCATGACGACGGGCAACGAGCCGACCCGCGAGCGCATTCAGTCGGCTGCGGACCGCGCCCGTTTCGACGACACCACCAAGTGCATCCTGTGTGCGTGCTGCACCACCTCGTGCCCGGTGTTCTGGAGCGACGGAAGCTACTTCGGTCCGGCGGCCATCGTCAACGCGCACCGGTTCATCTTCGACAGCCGTGACGAGGGTGCCACCGAGCGTCTGGACATCCTCAACGACGTCGAGGGTGTGTGGCGCTGCCGCACGACGTTCAACTGCACCGACGCGTGCCCTCGTGGCATCCAGGTGACCAAGGCCATCCAGGAAGTCAAGCGCGCGCTGCTGTTCGCTCGCTGATCACCACGCCTACGACGAAAGCGCCCCTTCGCACACGCGAGGGGGCGCTTTCGTCTGTCCGTCACACGAACGCGCTGTAGCCCGTCACGCCTCGCCCGACGATGAGGTTGTTGATCTGCGCAGTGCCTTCGTACGAGTACAGCGCCTCGGCATCGGAGAAGAACCTGATGACGTCGTGCTCGATGAGAATTCCGTTGCCGCCCATGATCTCTCGGGCCCATCCGACCACCTCGCGCAGACGCGTCGTGCAGAACGTCTTCGCGAGCGCCGCATGCTCGTCGTGATGAACTCCGTTGCCCTGCAGTTGTGCGACGCGAACGGCCATCCCCAGAGACGCGGTGATGTTCGCCGTCATCCGCGCGATGAGATCGGCGATGAGCTGGAACGACGCGATCGGAGACCCGAACTGCTCCCGTTCGCGCGCGTAGGCGACGGCTCGCTCGTACGCGCCCATCATGACGCCGACGGCTTGGAACGCCACTCCTCCGCGGGTCAGCCGAAGCACCTTGGCGGTGTCGGCGAACGAGTTGGCATCGGCCAGCTTGTTGGCGACCGGGACGCGGCAGTTCTCGAGATGGACGTCGGCGTTCTCCACTGCGCGAAGCGAGTACTTCCCCTCGATCTTCTCTGCCCGGAACCCCTCGAATTCCTTCTCGACCACGAAACCCTTGACCTCGCCGTCCGCCTCGTCCTTGGCGAAGACGATCGTCAGGTCCGCGAAGGTCGCATTACCGATCCATCGCTTGCTTCCGTTGAGAATCCAATGGTCTCCATCGAGGCGAGCCGTGGTCTCCAACCCGCCGGCGACGTCCGATCCGCCGTGCGGTTCGGAGAGTCCGAACGCGCCGATCGTCTCCATTCGGCGCATGGCGGGCAACCACCGCTCGCGCTGTTCCTCGGACCCCAGAATCGAGATACTGCTCATCGCCAGCGAACTGTGCACGCTGAACATCGTTCCGGTGGACGGATCGACCCGCGCGAACTCCATTTCGAGCCAGCCGGTGAGTAGTTTGCGGGAGGCCTTGCGGTCGTCAAAGGTGTATCCCAGACCCGCGATTTCGAGGTCGGCGATGGCCGGCATCAGGTGTACCGGTGAGACGGCCTTCTCCCAGAACTCGTTGGCTCGCGGCGCAACCTGCTCCTGAAGGAACCGGCGGGTACGCAGGACCACCTCGGTCTCGGCTTCGTCGAGCAAGCCCTGATACCCGTAGAAATCCGACTCGAGGAAATCCGGCGACAGTGGCCCGAGGGGTTCGTGCTTGCTCATGGTCGACTCCTTCGTCCGGTGCCGCCCTCGGGCACCACTACTGCTCTTCTACCCGCCGTGCCCGTGTCTCACCCATCGCAGGTCGTCAGCGGCCGAGTTCGTGGGTGAGGGTCGCGAGCTCTTGGCCCCCAGCCATTTCGGTCGTCAACTCGTCGAGCGAGATGTCGTCGTAAGTGCAGTCCAATTTCTGGCGGCCGCGGTCGAGCAGGACGAAATGATCGCCCACCAGGTACGCGTGGTGAGGATTGTGGGTGATGAACACGACGCCCAGTCCCTGTTCCTTGGCGGCGGAGATGTAGCGCAGCACCATCCCGGATTGTTTGACTCCCAGCGCCGCGGTCGGCTCGTCGAGAATCAGCACACGGGCTCCGAAGAAGATCGCGCGCGCGATTGCCACGCATTGCCGCTGACCGCCGGACAACGCCCCGATGGGGGCATCGACGTCGGGCAGATCGATGCCCATCTTGCGCAGCTCTTCGATGGTCGTCGCGCGCATGGCGTTCGTGTCCAGAGTCTTGAAGAATCTGCCTTTCGTGAGCTCCTGGCCGAGAAAGAAGTTGCGCCACACCGGCATCAACGCGACCACGGCAAGATCCTGGTAGACCGTCGCGATACCCAGGTCGAGAGCATCCCTCGGCGAGTCGAACGTCCTCGCTGTGCCGTCGACGAACAGTTGCCCCTCGGACTGCTTGTGCAGGCCCGCCATGATCTTGATCAGCGTCGACTTGCCTGCACCGTTGTCACCGAGAACTCCGGTGACCTCACCGGCACCGACGCGTAGGTCGATTCCGTGCAGCGCAACGATGTTGCCGTAGTTCTTACCGACGTTCTTCAGTTCGATGAGCAGCACCGACGCGCCCGACGGCGACTCGACGGGCTGGTCCGAGGAGGTAGTCATGCTCACCTTTTCGCCGCGTAGTTACGGAAGGAGTTGTTGGCGATCACGGCGAAGAGGAGCATCGCGCCGAGAAAGAACTTGAACCAGTCGGGATTCCACCCGGCATACACGATGCCCTGGTTGGTCATTCCGAAGATGAACGCACCGATGAACGCTCCGACGGCGGTGCCGTAACCACCCGTGAGCAGACATCCTCCGATGACTGCCGCGATGATGTAGAGAAATTCGTTGCCGACGCCTTGGCCGGACTGCACGGTGTCGAACGCGAACAGTAGGTGCATCCCGACGAACCATGCGCAGAACCCCACGAACACGAACAGGCCGATCTTGACCTTGGTGACCGGAACACCGACGGCCCTGGCCGATTCCTGATCGCCCCCGACGGCGAAGATCCAGTTACCGATACGAGTTCTCATCAGCACCCACGTGGCCACGAGCGTGAACACGAGCCACCACACGACGGTGATGCGGATGGAGACCCCGAACAGCGAGAACGACGAAGAGAAGACGGCCTTCGCCGAATCGAAGCCCTGCATGTCCGAGATCGACGGGGTCGCAACCTGTCCGGTGACGAGTTTGGTGACGGCCAGATTGATGCCGGTGAGCATCAGGAACGACGCCAGCGTGATCAGGAACGACGGAATTCTCGTCTTCGTCACCAGATACCCGTTGACGAAGCCGACCGCCGATGCGAGGCCCAGTGCCAGTACGGCACCGGTCCACACGTTGAGGTGCAGGTTGTAAGCGAGCATCGATGCCATGATCGAGGAGAACGTGACCGCGACCCCGGTGGACAGGTCGAACTCGCCGCCGATCATCAGCAGCGCGACACCGATCGCCATGATTCCGATCGTCGACGACGCGTACAGCACGGTGGCCAGTGCTTCGGGAGACCGAAACGGCGGCGCGACGATGCAGAAGAAGACGAAGATGGCGATCGCACCGAACAGGGCACCCATC
Source organism: Rhodococcus sp. JG-3 (assembly GCF_000482405.1). Lineage (NCBI taxonomy): Bacteria > Bacillati > Actinomycetota > Actinomycetes > Mycobacteriales > Nocardiaceae > Rhodococcus > Rhodococcus sp. JG-3. The sequence continues at coordinate 2,566,286 of NZ_KI519398.1, read as the reverse complement.
TCTGGGCGAATCAGCAAGCGCTGCAACGGTTTCTGTTTCTTCACCCGCTCGTCCAGGATCACGGCGTGCGTTCCCGAAGCCGGGTCGGCCTGTGTTGGCATGATGTTCCTTCCGCGTCCGGACGACGCTCAGCGAGTTCCGTTGCGGGCGTACTCGGCGATGGCCTCGATGTTGGTCGAATCGACGAAGGCCGGGCCGGTGAGCACCGGGGTGCCGCCGCCGATGGTGTTGCCGTTGTTGAGGTAGAGCCACAGGGAGTCGATGGCGAGATAACCCTGCAGATAGGGCTGCTGGTCGATGGCCCAGGCGACGTCACCTGACTCGATCGCGTCGACGAGGGCCGCGTTGGTGTCGAACGTGACGACGGTGGCGTCGCTACCGGCATTGGTCTTCGATTGCACCGCGGTCAGTGCGATCGGGGCTGCGAGCGCTACCACGTGATCGATGCTGGGGTCCTGCTGGAGCTTCGCGGTGATCGTCGCCTCGACCGACGGCATGTCCTTGCTGTTGACGTTCAGAATTTCGGTGCTGCCCCCGGTGAAGCCCTGTCGAACTCCTGCGCAGCGCGCCTCGAGCGCTACTGCACCCTGCTCCTGGATAATGCACAAGGTCTTTCGCGCACCGTCTTCGGTGAGCCGCGCCCCGGCAGCCCTACCCGCGATGGTTTCGTCCTGACCGAAGTACTGCTGCACCCCCATTGCGCTCCATGCGTCGTAGCCGGAATTGAAGGCGACGACCGGGATGCCCGCTGCGGTTGCCGCCTCGACAGCCGGAGCCATGGCCTCGGGCTTGGCCAGTGTCAGAGCGATGCCGTCGACCTTCGAGTCGATCGCGCTCTGAACGAGATTGGCTTGATTGGGTGCCTCCGGATCGGCCGAGTAGCGGAGCTCGATGTTGTCCTTGGCTGCTGCGGCCTCGGCTCCCTTTCGGATGAGATCCCAGAACGTGTCGCCCGGTACCTCGTGCGTGATCATCGCTACCGTCGCCGCAGGCGTGTTCGCCACTCCCGCATTGCTGCCGTTGTCGGTGGATCGTGGAGCCCCACCGGTGCTCGAACAGGCCGTCAGCGTCAGCACCATCACCAACCCGAGCGCGACGCCCGCCCCACCGGCGCGGCGTCGAACCGGGCGGAGCGAGCCGGTACGGGCCGCCTGTCGAAATATCATCCGGGTTCCTCTCGGGCGACCGAGCTGTCGGTAGCACAGCTCGGCGGATCACTGTCTGTACAACGTAATGCCGATCACAGACGATGGACGTAGTTTGGCAGGGCCGTCGAACCGGCCCGCTCCCCGGTGGGTCGCGGCCTCGGTGACCTCTGTAGCGCCTATGGTAATTCGCGATGAAAAGGACCCGAAAGTTCGTAGCCGTGTGGGCGACAGCTCTCGCTCTCGCCGGCGTCGGCGGCGGCCCTGCATCGGCGCAGCCGGCAGTCGAGCCACCCGTCGTATCGACGACGCCACCGTTCACGACGCCGAACACCGACGCGTGCCCGTTCGCGGCCTCGCCGCCCCCGGCGATCGATTCCTCGGAAGTTCCGGCTCCGGGTAGCACTGCGCCACAACCGGTTCCGATCCCGGCGGACCCGGTGGGCGGATCCCGACTGGCCGAGTGCGGCGCGATCGTGCCGGACGGCGCGCCCCCACTGCCCGCGGACATCTCGGCGACCGGGTTCGTGGTGGCAGACCTCGATTCCGGATCGGTCGTGGCCGCCAAGGATCCACACGGTCGGCACCGACCGGCGAGCACGATCAAGATTCTGCTCGCCCTCGTCGCTCTGGACGAGCTGGACCTCGGCAAACAGATCACCGCAACGGCCGAGGATGCCGACGCGGAAGGCAGCGCCGTCGGCATCGGGAAGAACGGTGTCTACACCAATCTGCAACTGTTGCAGGGCCTGGTCATGGCGTCGGGAAACGATGCCGCGCATGCCTTGTCGGCTCAGCTGGGAGGTGACACCGCGACCGTCGAGAAGATGAATGCCAAGGCAGCAGAGTTGGGCGCGCTCGACACACGGACCGCGACTCCCTCCGGCCTGGACGGGCCCGGCATGGCCAGCTCGGCCTACGACCTGGCACTGTTCTACCGGGAGGCCATGCGCAATTCGACCTTCGCGCAACTGATTTCGACCGAGAACGTGCAATTTCCCGGCTATCCGAAGGATCCCACGATCCCCGACGACCAGGACCGCCCCGGTTTTACGCTGTCCAACGACAACCAGCTGCTCTACAACTATCCGGGCGCTCTCGGCGGCAAGACCGGCTACACCGACGATGCCCGGCAGACCTTCGTGGCGGGTGCCGAACGCAACGGTCGCCGTCTGGTCGTGACGCTCATGAAGGGTGACGTGCTACCGATCCGGCCGTGGGAACAGGCGGCTCGGCTGCTCGACTACGGGTTCGCCCTGGATACGAGCAGCAGCGTCGGCGATCTGGTCGAACCGGATTCCACGTCGCCGGTGACGAGTACACGTGCGACCGGCGCCGTGCCGACCCTTGCTCGACCCCCTGCGTCGGCGTCGAGTGCCGAATCGGGTACCCGACAATCCGATCTGCAGGCGCAGGGCGACACGGTCGTGCGCATCGCAATCGGGGTCATCGGTGCACTGGTCGTGGCCGGTTTGCTGTGGGGCGCACGCACACTGTCTCGCCGCCCCTGAACTCCCCCGCCGCCTCTCACATTCGCAAGTAGGTTGCCTCGGATCAGCGTCGCCGATTGCGAAGTCCAGCGATACCCAGAGCGGCCAGAGCGCCCGCGCCCACCAAGGCCAGACCACCCTTGACACCCGGGCCGTCGCTCACCTCGACCCGGGTGTTGATCACCGCGGGGTCCGGTGCCGGAACATGGGCGTCTGCAAGGCTCTCCCGAGTGGTGGCTGCGAACGCAGTCGAGAACAGCACCAACCGCGACGTCGTGAACACGAACACCAACAGACCGATGATGGGACCGAACACGACTCCGGCGGGCCCGCTCGTGACGGACGCGAGGTAGATCGCGCCGAGTTGCTTGAAGATCTCGAAACCGACTGCGGCCAACAGTGCACCTTTGGCCGCACTGCGCCACGACACCGGTTCGCGGGGCAGGCGTGAGATCACCCAGGTGAACAGCGCCCAGGTTCCGGCAAGCGCGAGCAGTATCGAGAAGACCCGCAGCGCCACTCCGACGCCGGGAACGGAATCGAGGTTCAACCATTCGAGAATGCCACGCATGACGCCGCCCCCGGCCAACGCGGACAGCCCGAGAGATAGCACCAGTGCTGCTCCCAGGCCGAGCAGAGCCGCGAGGTCCTTGGCCTTGGTCGCAAGGAATCCGCCCGACTCGTGCTGGCTTTCCCACATCGCGGTCAGGGCTTCACGCAGATTGGCCACCCAACCGAGCCCCGCGTACAGCGCGCCGAGCAGACCGATGACACCGACACCGGTACGGGACTCGATCGCGGTATCGATCAGCGAGCTGATCGTCTCACCGAAGCTACCGGGGACGTTCTCGGCGATCTGCGACTGAATCTCGGCAAGCCATTCGGGCTGATTCACCAGTACGAACCCGGCAACGGCGAATGCAACCATCAGCAGCGGAAACAACGCCAGCACACTGAAATACGTCATCCCCGCGGCGTAGTAATCGCCCTTCTGCCCCTGATACCGCTGGGCGGCAACAACAGTGTGATCCAGCCACGGCCACCGAGCACGCCGATCGTCGAGCATGGCCTTGAAATCGGGCATGGCACTCACCTTTTCGCTGTCGTCGGCGGCTGTTCGGGCCGTGTCCTCGAAATGTCGTGTAGCGCGAATATCGTGTACTGACAGGGCTATGCGCCGGGAGGAAGGAACCCCACCCTGTCGTACACCTGAGCCAGCGTTTTGCTTGCGACCTCCCTGGCTCGATCCGCACCGACAGCGAGGAGGCGATCCAATTCGGCTACGTCGGACATGAATCCGTCCATTCGTTCGCGCAGCGGAACCACGAACTCGGTCAGCACGTCGGCAGTGTCGGACTTGAGATCGCCGTAGCCCTTGCCTGCGTAACCGGCGACCAGATCATCGATGCTCTTCCCGGACAGAGCGGACTGAATCACCAGAAGATTGCTGACGCCTGCCTTGTTCTCCGGATCGAAGACGATATCGCGTTCGTTGTCCGTCACTGCCGAACGAATCTTCTTCGCGGACACCTTCGGATCGTCCAGGATGTTGACGATGCCCGCCGGATTCGACGACGACTTGCTCATCTTCGCCGTCGGATCCTGCAGGTCGAAGATCTTGGCCGTGCCCTTGATGATGTGTGCATCGGGAACCACGAAGGTCTTCTTGAACCGCGAGTTGAACCTCTGCGCCAGATCGCGAGTCAACTCCAGATGCTGACGCTGATCCTCGCCCACCGGAACGAGATTCGGCCGGTACAGCAGGATGTCCGCGGCCTGCAGAATGGGATAGGTGAACAACCCGACGCTGGTGTGATCGCGACCCTGCTTGGCGGACTTGTCCTTGAACTGCGTCATCCGGCCGGCTTCGCCGAACCCGGTGATGCAGTTGAGAACCCACGCCAACTGCGCATGCTCGGGAACCTGGCTCTGCACGAACAACGTCGACTTCTCGGGATCGATACCCACCGCCAACAGTTGCGCGGCCGCTATCCGGGTGCGTCGACGCAATTCCTTCGGGTCCTGCGGAACCGTGATCGCATGGAGATCGGGAACGAAGTAGAACGCATCGAACTCCTCCTGCAACTCCACCCAGTTCCGCACCGCACCCAGGTAGTTACCGAGATGGAACGAATCCGCCGTCGGTTGGATGCCCGAGAGCACCCGACGACGCGGACCCTGCGACGTGTCGATCGAGTCAGGAGAAGACATGCTGCAATCTTTTCACGCCGTCCCCGACCCGTACCCGTTGCCTTGCCACACCAGTCACTCCGCAGGCTCCGCTCCTAGCAACCCGGTCACTCCGCAGGCTCCGCTCCTACCACCCCGGTCACTCCGCAGGCTCCGCTCCTACCACCCCGGTCACTCCGCAGGCTCCGCTCCTACCACCCCGGTCACTCCGCAGGCTCCGCTCCTACCACCCCGGTCACTCCGCAGGCTCCGCTCCTACCACCCCGGTCACTCCGCAGGCTCCGCTCCTAGCGGTAGCGCACCGTCACCGGCGCGTGATCGGACCACCGCTGGTCGTACGCCTCCGCTCTTTCGGTGACAGCTTCTTTCGCACGCTCGGCCAGATCACTGGTGGCGAGTTGGTAGTCGATGCGCCACCCGGCGTCGTTGTCGAACGCCTTGCCGCGGTAGGACCACCAGCTGTACGGCCCCTCGACGCCGGGGTGCAGCTCACGCACCACGTCGGTCCACGGTGACTTCTCGGCGAGCAATCGCGATACCCACTCACGTTCTTCGGGCAGGAATCCCGACTTCTTGCGGTTGGTCTTCCACGACTTCAGATCCGCTTCGGTATGGGCGATGTTCCAGTCGCCGCAGACCACGACGTCGCGCTCGGCAGACGTCGTTGCCTTGGCGGTCTTGGCGAGATACTTCGCGAACGCCGCCATGAAGCGTTCCTTCTCGTCCTGTCGGTCGGTCCCCACCTCGCCCGACGGCAGGTACAGGCTCGCCACGGTGACGTCACCGTAGTCTCCTTCGATGTAGCGACCCGCGTCGGCGAATTCAGCGACGCCGATGCCGGTTCTGATCGCCTCCGGCGCGGCCCTCGACAGCAGGGCCACACCGTTGCGTCCCTTCGCCGACGGTTCCGCCGACGCCAGATGCCATCCCGCATCGAGGGCCGGGGCCAGTGCTGTGGTCAGCTCGCCGTCGTTGGCGCGCGTCTCCTGAAGACAGATGACGTCGGCATCGGTGGCCTCGAGCCACGGAAGCATGCCCTTGCGAACAGCGGCGCGGATCCCGTTGACGTTGACAGTGGAAATAGTGATCGGCACGCCGACGACCGTAGCGGAGGCCACCGACAACCGGCAGGTGGCCTCCGCAGGCTCACCTTCTCTTCGGTTTGGCTCCTGGCTTCGGAGCCGTCACCACCGATGCCACCTTCGGCACCGCGACCGGCTCCCGGTCGATCCGTCGGTAGACGATGTGCTGCTGGGCGTAGGTCCAGATGTTGTTGCTCACCCAATAGAGCAGCACCGCAACGGGCAGCACCGGGCCACCGATCAGCACCCCGGCCGGGAAGACCCACAGCGCGAGTTTGTTCATGATCGCGGTCTGCGGGTTCGCCGCGGCGGCCGCATCCTGACGCGCGATCGATGCCCGGGAGTTCAGGTGGGTAGCCACCGCGGCAACGATCATCAACGGCACTGCGACGACCGCGATGCTCCACACCGACGGCACCCCACCGAACGGACCGAACGCTTCGAGAACATCTCGAGAGCTACTGACGGCAGCGGAGATCGGTGCGCCGAACAGCCGCGCGTCGAGAAACGACTGCACATCGCCCGCACCGAACACGTAGTTGGCTGTACTCGCATTCTCCTGCGCCGACATACCGAGATGCCCGAACCCGGTTCCCGTCCGGTTGAACGAGCGCAACACGTGCAGCAGACCGATGAACACCGGTGCTTGCGCGAACAGCGGGAGGCAACCCATCAGTGGGTTCACCCCGTGTTCCTTTTGCACTGTGCGGATTTCCGTGGCCTGTCGAGCCCGGTCACCGGAGTACTTCTTCCGTACCTCCTCGAGCCTGGGTTGGAGTTTCTTCATAGCGAGCTGTGAACGAATCTGACCGACGAACGGCTTGATCAACAGCGTTCGTAGCGTGAAGACCAAAAATACGACGGCCAAGGCCCAGGCGACGCCGTTGTCGGGGCCGAGCACGAAACCGAATACCCGGTGCCAGAACCACAGCACCGCGGAGACGGGGTAATAGACGAAATCGAGCATGATGGAGTGCCTCACTGAGAGAGAAATCGGTCGGATGACGTCTCGACCGGATCTCGCAGTGGCTCAGCGGAACTGGAGCCACCGATCCGGTCCGTGAACCGATCCGGGTGCTCTCGGCATAGGGCGGCCTGGCGCGTCGGGTTGCTCTTGTCTGCGGTAGGCCCCACGGAGTCTGCCGCCGTCGGATCCGGCGGTTGTGGACGCGGGCGGCACCACGACGAGGACGTCGGCCGATGCACCCGTCACCAGCAGTGCCGCAGCCACCAGCGCACCGAACATCGCTATCTGGGCCGCGGGCTGGGCATCGACGACGGCGAAGACGACCAGCAGGACTGCCGTCACTCCGACGAGGGTGACCACTGCGGCTCGCCACGGCGACACCGCACGCCTGGAAATTACGTCGAATGCAGCCGTCGAATCGAGACGGCGGGTGGCGTTGTCGATGGACAACATGGTGATTCTCCCGATGAACCTCGTGGACCAGGGGCACGTGAGGTGTGGGAGAGCTGTCGAACTACAGCGCTCCCACCAGGAGACCGGGTGCTCGCGGCTGCGGGCGACCGGGTGCGTCGGGGCGATGTTGGCGTCGGAACGAGCCACGAAGGTGGCGCTCCTCCGCATTCGGTCCGACGTTCGACGGACGGTACAGAAGGCTCAGCGCCCCGGCACGATGCGCGTAGAACACCGTTGCCGCCAGAGCAGCGACGATGATCAGTGCGAGATCCGCCGGTCCGGCCGGAGTCGTCAGTAGCAGCGTGAAGAACAGCACCGACGTGACGACGAGGTTCTGATAGCCCATCGTGCACCTCCGTCCTTACGTCACCGATCGTCGAGTCGTTGCTCAGGGTACAGATACCGTCGGGTCTGTGCACTGGTACCAGCTGTCTCCCCAGGAGACCGGGCCCCGGGCCTGAACACACTCACGAACACGTTCGGGCAGGCGATCGAGTTCGGAATCTGCGTCCGCCGACAACCCGCCGAGGTAGAACACGTCGATCCGCCCCGTCTCCTCGAACCGTTCGACGTTCTGCCGCGCGATGTACGCGTCCGGGTTCAGGGCCGCGAGGGCGAGAACGGTCAGCACTGCTCCCACACCGACTGCTCGCGGAAGCCAGCGACCCGACATCCGTACGCCCGCGACGAGCAGCAATACGAACACCGAACCCAACCACCATTCGACGGCGGTGACGAACAGCCGCAGGGTGGTGTAGCCGTACTGCTCCTCGTACAACGACATTCGATGCAACGCCGACGCCACGATCACCACCGACAGTGCGCACAGCGCGCCGAGCAGAACCCGCAATGCGAGTCGGTCGCGTAGGTCCGTTCGTTCGGCCTTGGTCACGGTGACCGCGATGACGAGCAAGGTCAATACCGTCACCGTCAGCAACTGCCAGAATCCCTGCCGTGCGTACTCGGCGTTGGTCAAACCTTCGGTGCTCAGAACGTGTCCCTGGCCGCCGAACAAGCTCGGAATCTGAAAGGCGACGAATACCCCGAACAGGCCGACGACAGCGCCGAGCGGTATTGCCCACTCCCACAACCGAAGTGTGCGACGCGGTGTTGCCGCCAGGCGGTCGAAGCGCGGCGGACGCACGGCCACGTATGCGGCGGCGAGGGCACCTGCGGCCGTCAGTACGAAAACGACCACTCGGCCGAAAATCGATCCGAGATCGAACTGCGGAGTGACCGAGCCCAGCGCATCCGCGAACCGTCGATCCGCCGCCCCGAACAGCGCGGCGAACACCACACAGAGCGCGACGGTGACGGCGGCGACCACGCCGATTCGGATCGGCTTGGGCCCGTCGAGATCGATGGTTCCCGCCCCTCGTCGCGTCCACCGCACGACCCGCAAGGGCAGCAGCACCGGCAGCACGGCGCCGAGAGCGATGCCCGTCCAAGTCCAGGCCCGCGAGAGAACCACCGACCCGACGACGACAGCAAGGGCAACGGACAGAGCGACGATCCACTCCGCCTCTCGTAGCGCCGCGACGCTGGACAAGGCGAGGACCCCCGCCACACCCACCCACTCCCACGGCGACAACGACGCGCGTCGTACCGCTACGACGACAGCCATGATGCTTGCGGCAGTGATGGGTACGCCGAAGTTGTTGTAGCCCAATACCACTGCACTGACGAGGCCGGCAGCGAGCGCTCCGACAAGTGCCGCGCGGGGTGCCCGAGAGTGTCGCAGCACCGGCCAGGTTCGAGGGCTCCACAGCGATCGACGAGGCCGCGTTCTGGGGTGCATGGGTATTCCGATCGTGGTCATGGCTGTCATCCATTTCTGTGTTCGAGGCATGCCGAACCGCGGCTGCGGTCCAGGGACGAGCAGTCGAGGTGAGTGGGTGTGTGAGAGAAGGTGGGTCGTCAGCGCCCGGGGATGGCCACTCGGATGTGGCAGCCCGATTCACTGTCGAGAACGTCGATGGTCCCGCCGTGCAGTTCGGTGGCCCACCGCGCGATTCCGAGTCCGAGACCTGTTCCGCCGTCGGTGGATCCGCCGCGTGTGAACCGGTCGAACACCGCGTGACGGTCGGCCGGTGCGATGCCGGGACCCTCGTCGCGAACATCGAACGCGAACCGGTCCCCGGTTCGATGCGCCCGGATACTCACCGTGCCCGACTGCGGCGAATGCCGTACGGCGTTGTCGACGAGATTGGTGATCACCTGCGTCATTCGAGCGCGATCGGCGACGACCGTCCCGGCACCGGGTGAGACGACGATCGATACTCGTTCTCGGTGAACGCCGGTCGCCTCCTCGAGGAAGGGGCGCACCGGGAATTCCGTCGGGGCGATGCTCAGCACTCCGCCCTCGACCCTCGACAGATCGAGCAGTTCGGTCACCAGGTTTCCCAGTCTCTCGGTCTGGCCGAGAGCCACCGACAACGTAGCCGGGTCGGGTTCGGTCACCCCGTCGACCATGTTCTCGAGCACTGCCCGCAAGGCAGCGATCGGAGTCTTCAATTCGTGGGAGACGTTTCCGATCAGCTCGCGGCGGTACTTCTCGGCGGCTTCCAAGTCGCTCGCCATGGTGTTGAACGCGATGGCGAGCTCGCCCACCTCGTCGCGGGACGTGGCACGCACCCGGGTCGAATAGTCGCCTCGCGCCATCGCTTTGGCTGCCGAGGTCATCTCTCGCAGGGGCGACGTCATGCCGTGCGCGACGAATTGTGTTGCGGCCAAAGACACGATCAATGCGGCGAGAAGTGTGTAGCGAAACTGCCAGCCGGCCCCGATCCAGAAGACGACGCTCGCCAGCACCAGCACGATGCCCACCACGAGCGAGACCTTGAGTTTGAACGACCGCAAGGGATCGAGCGGACGCGGCAGCATCGGCCTCATCGCGGTGCCTCCACGGCGTATCCGACGCCGTGGACGGTACGAATCAGGTCGCCACCGAGCTTGCGCCGCAACGCTTTCACATGACTGTCGACGGTACGACTGCTGGCCGAATCGTCCCAACCCCACAGTTCCGACAGCAGGGTCTCCCTGGACACCGCCGTGCGAGGTCGAGCGGCCAGATACGCCAGGATGTCGAATTCGGTTCTGGTGACGTGGATGTCGCCCGCGTCGGTGGAGACGCGTCGCTCCCGGTGATCGATGTGCACGTCGCCGATTCGAGTGGTGTACTGCTCGGGAGTGACGACGCGCTCGGCGCGCCTGATGAGAGCGTGCACACGCGCGACCAGTTCACGCATGCTGAACGGCTTGCCCAGATAATCGTCTGCACCGACGCCCAGCCCGACGAGCATGTCGGTCTCGTCGGACTTGGCCGTCAACATCAGTACCGGTACCGGCCGGGACGCCTGGATGCGTCGGCACACTTCGAGTCCGTCGAAACCGGGAAGCATCAGATCCAGCACCACCACGTCGGGGTCGATCCGGCCGCACACTTCCACCGCGGAGGGGCCGTCGGCGGCAGTGACCACCTCGTACCCTTCGCCTCGCAGTCGAGCGGCCACGGCGTCGGAGATCGTGGGTTCGTCGTCGACTACGAGAACTGTGCGGCTCATGAGAATTGACCCTAGAGGTCGCACATGGAGGACTTCGTCGGGAAATGTGGAGGTTCGGTGAAGGTTGACCTGAAAGTCGAACTAAGGGTGGGCTACCCTTCCTTTCGATACCCGACCTGACGAAAGGCCCACTCGATGCGTACCCGACCACTTCGGAGAACTTTGGCGGTGTGCGCGATCGCGCTGACCACGGCGGGACTACTGAGCGCCTGCTCGAACTCGGACGGCACGTCCGACGGCCCCGACTCCCCCACGACCGCCAGCTCGGGCGTCTTTCCCGTCTCGGTAAAGCATGCGTTCGGCGAGACCGTCGTTCCCGAGGAACCCACGCGCGTCGTGGTGGCGGGATACACCGAACAGGACACGGTGTTGGCCCTCGGCGTGATCCCCGTCGGAGTGACGGAGTGGTACGGCGACCAGCCGTACGCGACCTGGCCCTGGGCTCGGGCCGCGCTGGGAAATGCCCAGCCCGAGGTGCTCACCAACAACGGCGACGGTTTCGAGACCGAGAAGATCGCCGCCCTCGAGCCCGATCTGATCATCGCCACCAACGCCGGTCTCACCGCGGACAGCTACCGGACTCTGAGCAACATCGCACCCACGCTCGCCCAGTCCGACGCGTCGACCGCCTACTTCGAGCCCTGGGACGTACAGGCGGAGAAGATCGGCCGGGCGATGGGCAAGAAAGCCGAAGTGGACGGACTCATCGACGGTGTGAATCAGAAGTTCGCCGATGCCGCGGCGGCTCACCCCGAGTTCGCAGGGAAGAAGGCGATCTTCCTGCAGAACGCGTTCTACGAGGGCAAGGCCATCGCGTACCAGGACGGTTTGAGCACCGACTTCCTGACGAAGCTCGGTTTTGTGATCCCCGACGACATCGACGCGTTCGTGCCGGCCGACGGCAGTGCGCAGGCGAGCATCCCGCTGGAGAACCTGTCGGTCCTCGACACTGCAGATGTGCTGATCTGGGGAACGGAGAACCCGGGCGATCGCGGCCAGTTGGAGAAGGAACCGGTGTACAACGCTCTGCAGCCGGTGAAGGACGGCAACCTCGTCTTCACCGATGGGGTGACGGCGGGGGCGATCTACTTCACGAGTGTGCTGAGCCTGCCGTACGTGATCGACAAGGTGGCTCCGGCAATGTCCGAGGCGCTCGGCGGAACCGCCACCACCATCACGTCCTGACTCTCATGCCGCCGAGCGCTTCTCCATCCACATGGCGACGGACAGAACGCCCAGGCCGGCAACAGCGAGACCCGAGCCGACGGCGGCCGGTGCCGTGTAGCCGAGACCTGCGGCGATCACCGCACCGCCCACCGCGGCTCCGATGGCATTGGCCAGGTTGAACGCCGCGTGATTGAGTGACGCGGCGAGAGTCTGCGCGTCCTCCGCCACGTCCATCAGACGGGTCTGAAGTCCGGGGACGACGGACGAGCCGGACGCGCCGATCAAGAACACGAGAAGCAGCGCGGTCACCGGGTTGTGAGCCGCGACGACGAAGACGGCCAGGGACACCGCGGTCGCGGCCAGCCCGATGAAGGTGCCTTTGAGCTTGTACTTGTCGGCCAACCAACCGCCCGCGTAGTTGCCGGCAACCATGCCGAGGCCGTAGATCATCAAGGCCACCGGAACCAGTGCACGGGCAAGGCCTGCGACGTCGGTCAGGGTCGACGCGATGTAGGTGTACACCGCGAACATGCCGCCGAATCCGACGATGCCGACGAACAGGGTCATCCACACCTGGCCACGGCGGAGGGCACCGAGCTCGGTGATCGGGCTGGTGGTCGGCATGGCGTCGAGTCGCGGCATCCACAGGACGAGTGCACTGACGGTGAGCAACCCGATCACGGCGACGAGGGCGAATGCGCTTCGCCACCCGAGTGCCTGGCCGATCCAGGTCGCCACCGGTACACCGACGACGTTCGCCACCGATAGACCCATCATCACCATCGCGACGGCTTTGGCCCGTTTACCCGGTTCGGCGAGGTGCGCTGCCACCAGTGCCGCAACGCCGAAATACGCGCCGTGCGGCAGACCGGCCACGAACCGGGACGCCACCAACTCGTTGAAACTCGGCGCGAAGACCGTCCCGAGATTGCCGAGCGTGAACGCCACCATCAGCGCCAGCAACAACATGCGCCGAGGAACACGCGCCGCAAGAGCAGCGATGGTCGGCGCACCGACGACGACGCCGAGCGCGTAGGCGGAGATCATGTGGCCGGCCGACGGCTCCGAGATTCCCATCGTCGTCGCGATGTCCGGGAGCAGGCCCATCGACGCGAATTCGGTGGTGCCGATGCCGAAGCCGCCGATGGACAGGGCCAGCATGGCGAGCCTGCGGCGGGTCGAGTGCGGTCGATGGCCGACACTCAACCCACTCGACACCTTGCCGCGCACGGCGCTGACGTTTCTGGCGAGAGCGGAATCGGTGACAGTCACAGCAGAACAACCTTCGTAAGCAATCGGATTACAGAGCGGGCCAGGGGCTGGTGGATCGACGACCTGGTAAATCGACGACCTGGTGGATCGATTCAGTACAGCCCGACCGGACGGCACAACGTTCGTCGTGTTCATTGTCTTCCCCGAGGCGACCGGTTTTCGAGTCGTCGGGCGGTGATTGTCCTCACCAGAGCATCTGCTCGAGGGTCGTGAGCGCCCTCGTTCCCCCGAGACACCCGTACCCGCTAAGATTCCTGCCAGGTCATGAGTGCCAGCATCGAGCCCCGGCTTGCTGGCCGGCAACCCTCCAACCGCGGTGGGGTGCCCCGGGTGAACGACCAGGCCGATGCAACACATCCGTGTCGTATCGACAAGCGCGGGTCCGCTCCGAAGCGGACCCACTGATCTTCGGTCCCCACGGGCCGAGGCATGTCAGGAGGTTCTCATGTGTTGCTGTACCGATACGCCCCGTAACGCTCGAGTTCTCGAGCTTCATTCGACAGAAAACACGTCTGAGAAAACGGAGTATCACCAGCCATGACCGATTCGACCCCCGACGTCGTAGACGCCACCGGAGCACCCACCGAGGATCCGTTCACCGATCCCTCGGCCGACTGGAGCTTCGAGACCAAGCAGATCCATTCGGGTCAGACACCGGACGGCACCACCAGGGCTCGTGCGTTGCCCATCTACCAGACCACCTCGTACACCTTCGACAACACCGACCACGCGGCCGCACTGTTCGGCCTGGCGGAACCGGGCAACATCTACACCCGCATCATCAATCCCACGCAGGATGTCGTCGAGCAGCGCATCGCCGCTCTCGAAGGGGGCGTAGCAGCGCTTCTGCTCGCGTCGGGCCAAGCAGCAGAAACGTTCGCCATTCTAAATCTCGCCGAGGCGGGCGATCACATCGTCTCGAGCCCGCGGCTCTACGGCGGCACGTACAACCTTTTCCACTACACGCTTCCCAAACTCGGGATCACCGTCTCGTTCGTCGACGATCCGGACGATCTCGAGCAGTGGCGCGCGGCCATCACACCTTCGACCAAAGCGTTCTACGGTGAGACGATCTCCAACCCGAAGAACGACGTTCTCGATATCCCCGGCATTTCGGCGATCGCCCACGAGAACGGCATTCCGCTGATCGTCGACAACACCGTCGCGACGCCGTACCTGCTGCAGCCGCTGAAGCACGGTGCCGACATCGTGGTGCACTCGGCGACGAAGTACCTCGGCGGTCACGGCACGGCGATCGCGGGCGTCATCGTCGACGGCGGAACGTTCGACTGGACGCAAGGCCGTCACCCCAACTTCACCACCCCGGATCCGAGTTACCACGGTGTCGTCTTCGCCGATCTCGGCGCTCCGGCCTTCGCGCTGAAGGCGCGGGTGCAGTTGTTGCGCGACATCGGGGCTGCGGTGTCACCCTTCAATGCGTTCCTCATCAGTCAGGGCCTCGAGACGTTGAGTCTTCGAATCGAGCGGCACGTGGCGAACGCGCAGAAGGTGGCCGCCTTCTTGGCAGGTCGCGACGACGTCGTCTCGATCAACTACGCCGGACTCGAATCCTCGCCCTGGTACGAGCGCGGGCAGCAGCTGCTCCCGAAGGGGCAGGGCGCGATCATCGCGTTCGAGCTGAAGGGAGGAGTGGACGCGGGCAAGAAGTTCGTCAACGCTCTCACTCTGCACAGTCATGTGGCTAACATCGGAGACGTGCGTTCTCTCGTCATCCATCCCGCGTCCACCACGCATTCGCAGTTGACCCCGGAAGAGCAGTTGGCCTCCGGCGTCACTCCTGGCCTCGTGCGTCTGGCCGTCGGTATAGAAGGAATCGACGACATCATCGCCGATCTCGAGGTCGGCTTCCGCGCGGCGGCGTCTTGAGCCACAGCTTGAATACAGGCGTTCGTCCGGAGGCGGTCCTTCCGTCTCCGGACGGGCGGTTGGGAACCATCGACATCGGTGGTCTCGATCTCGAGAACGGTTCTCACATTCCGCACGTGACCGTGGCGGTGCAGCGTTGGGGCGAGATGGCGGCCGATCGCAGCAACGTCGTGCTCGTCGAACATGCGTTGACCGGTGATTCCCACGTTTCGGGACCGCCGGATGCCGACCACGTACTGCCCGGTTGGTGGAACGGGATGGTCGGCCCGGGCAGCCCCATCGACACCGACGAATGGTGTGTCGTCGCCACCAACGTGCTCGGCGGATGCGGAGGCACCACCGGGCCGAGCAGCATCTCCCCCGACGGCACCCCGTACGGTTCTCGCTTCCCGGAAATTTCGATTCGCGATCAGGTGGCGGCAGAGGTCGCGGTGGCCGACGTTCTGGGCATCGATCGGTTCGCCGCCGTCGTGGGCGGGTCGATGGGTGGCATGCGCACCCTCGAATGGATTGTGGGACATCCGGATCGGGTGGGTGCCGCGCTGGTGCTCGCCGTCGGTGCCCGCGCGACAGCGGACCAGATCGGGACACAAACCACCCAGATCGCTGCGATCAAGGCCGATCCGGGTTGGCTCGGCGGCAACTACCACGACACCGGCACCGCCCCGACCGCCGGACTCGGGATCGCTCGTCGCATCGCGCATCTGACGTACCGAACCGAGAGCGAACTCGACATTCGGTTCGGGAACTCTCCGCAGAACGACGAGGATCCGTGGGCCGGCGGCAGGTACTCCGCGCAGAGCTACCTCGAGCATCAGGCCGCCAAACTGGTCAATCGATTCGACGCGGCGACGTACGTTCTTCTGAGCGAAGCGATGAACCGGCACGACGTGGGCCGAGGACGCGGCGGAGTCGCCGAAGCCCTTGCGTCCGTGCCGGTTCCGACCATCGTCGGGGGCGTCGATTCCGATCGCCTCTACCCGCTTCGACTGCAGAAAGAAATTGCGCGTGAACTCCCACAGTGCCGGGGGCTCGAAGTGATCCAGTCGCGAGACGGCCACGACGGATTTCTCACCGAGGCCGATTCGGTGGCGAAGCTGCTGGCCGAGACGATGGAGCTCGCCCGCCTCGGACGGCGCTGACCCGAATCGATCGGTCTACGTCAGTCCGTCCCCAGGGGATCGATCGACAGCGACAGAAAGACGATGGCACCGCCGACGCCTCCCAGCGCCAACACGTCGAATCCCCTGCTGCGCACCTTCAGGGTTCCGACGCGTGACTCGGGCAGGCACAGTCGCAGCAACGCTGCCACCACCGCTGCACACCCGAAGATGAACGAGCCGCGCCGCCAACGGTCGGCGAGAACCAGGACCAGCGCAGCGAGCACGATGATCGACACCACGACCATCGGTAGATTCCGAGCGAGCGCCGCTCGGAGACCCGGCACGTGATCGCCTCGCGCATCCTGTACGTCGTTCACCTCGGCTCGCTCAACTCTGGGCCGCAGCGCGTTCGGCTCGCTCCACGACATTGGACAGCAGAAACGCGCGCGTCAACGGACCGACTCCACCGGGGTTGGGCGACAGGAAACCGGCCACCTCGGCGACGTCGTCCGCGACGTCTCCGCGCAATCCGTCCTCGGTGCGGGTGACCCCGACGTCGAGCACAGCCGCCCCGGGCTTGACCATGTCTGCGGTGATCAAACCGGGAACCCCGGCGGCCGCGATGACGATGTCGGCGCGGGAGACCTCTGCGGCAAGATCACGAGTTCCGGTGTGGCACAACGTGACAGTCGCGTTCTCCGAACGGCGGGTCAGCAGCAGTCCGATCGGCCGGCCCACCGTCACACCGCGGCCGATGACCACAGCGCGCGCCCCGTCGAGTGCGACGTCGTAGCGCCGCAGCAAGTGGACGATGCCCCGCGGGGTGCACGGCAGTGCGGCGTCCTTGCCCAGCACCAAGCGGCCGAGGTTGATCGGGTGCAGACCGTCGGCATCCTTGTCGGGATCGATGCGCTCGAGCGCGGCGTTCTCGTCCAGATGCTTGGGCAACGGAAGCTGCACGATGTACCCGGTGCAGTCGGGGTTGGCGTTGAGCTCGTCGATGACCGCTTCGAGTTCGGACTGAGTGATATCCGCGGGAAGATCGCGTCGGATGGAAGTGATGCCCACCTTCGCGCAGTCGTTGTGCTTGCCCCGCACGTATGCGGCAGAACCCGGATCATCTCCGACGAGCACCGTCGCCAGGCCGGGAGTGATGCCCTGCTCCCGCAGACGTGCCACACGGGCGGTGAGGTCGACGAAAATCTCGTCACGAGTCGCTTTGCCATCGAGGATCGTTGCAGTCACCGGGCCATTGTTTCAGGTTCTGTCGGCCCGGCGGCGCGCCGGGCCGATCACCGCGGTCAGCTCTCGACGATCAGACCCTGCGCAGCCGCGAAGGCCACTGCTTGCATCAGTTCGATCTTGGCCCCGCGCACCCCTGCGCCGACCCACAGCGACGCATCGACGACGGCTCCGCGCAGGTCCGACTCCTCCATTTTGGCACCGACGGTTCGTGCGCCCGCGAGATCGACGGACCGCAGCACCGCTTTGCGAAGATCGGTCGAGGTCAGGTTCGCCTCCCGCATCCGACATCCGGTCAGATCGACGCCGCGCAGGTCGGCATTACCCAGCGAGGCCAACGTGAAATCGACTTCGTCGTAGGTGGCCGGACGCATGCGAGTGTCCACGAACACCGATCCCATCAACGTCGAGTGACGGAAGACGCTGTGCTGCAGGTTGGTTCGAGTGAACGTGCACGATCGAAAGGCCGAGTTGGTGTGCACCGAATCCGTGAGGTCGGTACCGGTGAAGTCGCATTCGGTGAAGACGACCGAGTCGGTCCGCACATTGCTCATGTCCGCGTCACGGAAGGTGCACCGGACGAACTGCCTTCCCGACCACTCCCGCCCGTCGAGTCGAGAATCCGAGAAATCTTCGCCGATGGTCTGTTCGTCGTCCACCTGCCCCATCCTCCCCGGGCTCGTGGTGGCAGAGTGATCCGGGTGTTTCGACTCATGTTCTTCGAGCCCCGGATTCCGCAGAACACCGGCAATGCGATTCGCCTCGTCGCCGGCACCGGATGCGAACTGCATCTCGTGGGCCCCCTCGGGTTCGACATGTCCGAACCCAAGCTCAAACGTGCGGGATTGGACTACCACGACCTCGCGTCGGTCACCGTGCACCAGAACCTGCCGTCGGCGTGGTCCGCACTGGCCCCGGAACGGGTCTTCGCCTTCACCGCGCACGCAACACGCTCCTACGCCGACGTCGCCTACCAACCCGGTGACGTCCTACTGTTCGGACCGGAACCCACCGGACTCCCCGACGACGTCTTGAACGACCCCCATGTGACCGATCAGCTGCGCATCCCGATGATCCCCGGACGCCGATCACTCAACCTGGCGAACGCCGCAGCAGTGACAATGTACGAGGCCTGGCGCCAACACGACTATCAGGGCAGCGTCTGAACGATTTGCGTTCGAGTGCGCTCGAAGCCATAGCTTTCCGTTCATGACACAACCGCTCGGACAACGGCATTGGCTCATCACCGGAGCATCCTCCGGCCTGGGTCGGGCGCTCACCGTCGCCGCCCTGGAGGCAGGCGACACCGTCGTCGCAGCGATGCGGCGACCCGAACGTCTCGACGACCTGGTTGCCGAGAACCCGGAATCCCTACTGACCATCGCCTTCGACGTCAGAAACACCGAATCCGCGCCGACCGTCGTCGAGGCCGCGATCGGCCGGTTCGGACGCGTCGACGTACTGGTGAACAACGGAGGCGTCGGGCAGATCGGTGCGGCGGAGGAGATAGACGACACGCGATTGCGCGACATGCTCGAACAACACGTGGTCGGGCCTGCTGCTCTGGACCGCGCAGTCCTGCCTCACATGCGAGAACGGAGCGCGGGAACAATCGTGCAGATCAGCAGCCAGGGCGGCCGCGTCTCGTTCCCGGGTGCTGGCTCGTACTCTGCAGGTAAATTCGCGCTCGAAGGCTGGTCGGAAGCCCTTGCCGGCGAGGTTGCTCCGTTCGGCATTCGAGTTCTTATCGTCGAACCGAGTCGGTTCAGGACCGGGTTCAACAATGCCGATGTACTCGAGATCGCAGACCCCATCGATGCCTACACCGCCCTGTTGGGCGCGCTCAGAGTCGACATGCTCGACGTCGACGGACGGCAAGAGGGCGATCCGGCCCGCGCCGCGCACATCATCCGCCGACTGGTCGACGCCGAATCCGCTCCCCTGCGCATCCCACTGGGGCGAGAAGCGGTTCGACGGCTACGCGAGTCGTACCGTCGGGAACTCGACTCCTTGAACACCCATGCCGAATTGTCCGCAAGCGCGGATTTCCCTGGTGTGCCCGAATCCGTCCGTCCGGTATGACTGCCCAGGTAGGACTATCTTCCCTCTCATGTCGACGAACGAATTGATGAACAGGGCGCTGTCGGCGGCCGTGGACTCGGCTGCGCCCCTGACGGTGGAGCTGCTGCACGACCTGATCGAGCCGTCGGAACTGCCCGAACCGCTCGGTATCGCCGAGGTAGCCGAACTACTCGGCATCTCCACACACACGCTGCGGTACTACGAGCGATGCGGCCTCATCGACGTCGATCGCGACGGACTCGAGCACAGACGATACGATTCCGCGGCCGTCCGTCGATTGGTGTTCCTGACAAGGATGCGGCTCTCGGGTATGCCCATGCGCGACCTCCGGAGATACGTCGCGCTGGTCGACAGCGGCGACCAGACCGTCCCGGAACGACTCGAGATGCTCGTCGCGCATCGCGACGCTGTTCACAAGCGCATCCGAGAACTGCAACTGTCTCTCGTGGCAACCGAGTACAAGATCGCAACATACGGCGGCGCCACGGGTCCGTGATCCGGGTGAAACAACCGTTCGGCCCGGTGGGCATGTCTGCGTCCTCGCACGTCAAATCGATTGTGAGCGTCGACAAATCGATCTGGTCGGAACGGCACCTGCGCTGTGAGACCCAACTATCGAGCCGCGTCCGACGGCTCGCCAGCCCTCCGATAACAATTTCCTTTCGTTCGGCGGTCGCCCGGGCATGCCGACTCGGAGCATCGCCACCCGCTTCGGACACCGGCACCGAGCCGACAAACAAGCCCCAATCATGAACTGACGGAACGGAATCGACCGGACTGCACACGTAGAACCTGGGCAGTACGAAGGCGGTACGAACCGGCTCGACCGATACCGCAGGGGTCCGAGAAATCGGACTTCTACGACGATTCATCTCCCGATGCCATCGGCACCGTTACACAATCTGTGTCTGCTTGCTGTCACGGACCCCCGGAGCGGGGTACCGTGTGCCGCACCGACCCGTTTCGCTCGTGAAGGAGCTTTCTGTTGTTCTCTGTTTCCCTGCCCCGTACGGTTTCTTCCAACTCCTCCTCCGCGCGAACGTTCAGTCGGTTCGGTAGTCGAATCGCCCGCACCGCAGCTATTTTCGCCATCGGATCGGGCCTGACGGCGGCCGCCTTCGCCGGCACCGCCACCGCGTCGGCGGCACCGGTCACGTGCGCGTCGCCGCCCTCGGCCAACGACATCCAGGTGAGTGACACAGCGAGCTGCGGAGCCACCTCGAACGGACCCGGAAGCGCCACCGCCGGTGCCGCTGACAGCGGTACTGCCGTCAGTGTCAACGACGGGCCGGGCGCAACCAACACCTACGCCAACGGTTACGGTGTCGCGCTCGGAGCAAGCAAGAACGCGGGCACGGCATACGCGCTCGCACTCGGCGGCGGAATCGCGCACTCGTGGGCAGATGCCGGCCAGACGACCCTCGCGGTCGCAGGATGGGGATCCGGTGCCACATCCGAGGCACGCGGCGTCGACTGCGTAGGGCCGCTGTCGTTGGCACTGAACCTCACGAGCGGTCAGTTCTGCGTTCTCGGTAGCTGATTCTTCTTCCGATCGAGCGGAGCCGACTACCCCGACACGGACCCGTCGAGGTAGTCGGCTCCACCGACGTAGACAGTCCGGTCGGACTTCTCGATGGGTCCGATTGCAGCCTCCGTCACAGCCGACGCGAACTCCGCAATGGTCGGGAGCGCACCCTG
The DNA here is from genome assembly GCF_000482405.1 of Rhodococcus sp. JG-3. NCBI lineage: Bacteria > Bacillati > Actinomycetota > Actinomycetes > Mycobacteriales > Nocardiaceae > Rhodococcus > Rhodococcus sp. JG-3. The sequence continues at coordinate 2,544,945 of NZ_KI519398.1, read as the reverse complement.
CGCGGTTCGCGCAGCGACTGAGTCCGGGTTACGACGTTCGAGCAGGGTGACCACGATCGTGCCCTCGATCATGTTCCCGGACACCACGACCAATTCGATTCCCCGAGAATCCAATTCAGGAATCATCCCACGTAGTGCATCCTCCCCCGCCCGTTTGCTCGCAGCAACGGGTTCGTATTCGACGGGGACCGGTTTCTTGCCGTGAAAATGCGCCTAATGGCTGGTGAGGAAGACGATCCGCGAGCCCGGCTCCATACGGTCGATACTCGCGCGAGCCAGCGCCACCTGCGCGTCGCGATTGATACTCATCGCGTAGTCGGGTTCTGCACCGAACTCCAGGCCACCCGAGGCATTGAGAACCAGAACGTCGATTGCGCCGAACTCGGCAACGACAACGTGCAACATGGCGTCGATTGCCGCACCACAGCATCAGCCCGACGTATTCAGGCAGTGTCAGCACGTGCCCACGAGGCACCTTTCCATTCTTGTCGGTGGGTGGAGATACGCTTTCCCCAGTTCGAACGCATGTTCTGAACTGGGGGTCACCGGGGGGTGAAAAAAATGGCTGCACCAGTGGTGTCGTTGGAGGCGTTGATCACTGCCGCGCGGGAAGAGAATCGGCATGCGGCCCGAAAGATCGCTGCCTGCTACGACTTCCACCTCACCTGCATCGCGCAGGATGCGAAGCATCGGCAGTACAGCCGGTACGGACGCACCGAGATGGCACTCGCGTTGAGCTGCTCCGCCACCGTCGCCGAAGCCTACGTGTCCGTCGGCGTGGCACTGCACATCCGGCTTCCTCTGGTGAAAACCGCATTCGAGGCCGGCGACATCGACCTCCCCCGCGTACGTACGGTGTGCCGGATCCTCGACAACCTCTCGGACGACATCGTCAAGTCCGTCGAGGGCGACATCGTCGAAGCGGCCCGACGGTCGTCACCGGGTCCACTGGAGAAGGAGATCTGGGACATTCTGCTGCGGGTCGCGCCCGAGGAAGCAGCAGCACTACGCGACTTCGCGAAGAAGTTCCGCAATGTTTCTTATGCCCCAGCTGGGGAGTTGGCGCGGATCCGAGCGGAGTTGACCGCGCCCGAAGCGGCGGCGGCATGGCAGTTGCTCGAGGAGATGGCCGACACGGTGTGTGTCAAGGATCCGCGCGGCAAACAGGAACGACTGTGCGATGCCTTCATGGCGCGGATGCACGGAGAGCCCCGGCTGATATGCCTGTGTCAACGTGAAGACTGCCCGAAGAAAGACGCAGAGCTGCCGGATCGTCGGGTGCCGTTGACGATGATCACCGTCGACATCGCCACCCTCATCGGACTGCTCGCGAACCCTGCGTATCTGGCCGGGCACGGATCCATCGACCCCGATCTCGCACGAGAGTTGGCACGCAACAGTCAGTGGCAGATCCTGCTCACCGAAGCAGTGACCCTTGCAGAGGCACTCGGACTGGCGGTGCAGAACCCGGAGACCGGGGAGTGGGAACGACGATCGGCTGAATCGACAGACACCACAGACACCACACCCCAGCCGAACACGACAGAACCCGAGCCGGCACAGCCGAAGTCGGCAGCATCGAACGTAGCCGAATGGAACGCGACGGAATCGAATAAACCTCCAGCGCATGCGGATACATGCACAGACACAGGCACCAGCACCGCAACGCGCGCAGCAGCGCCGACGGACAACGCAACGGAGAAGTCAGCGCCAGCGGACACGGCAGCACCGACAACTCACACCGAAGGCGCGACCAAGAATGCAACCGACAGTGCAGAACGCGTGGACGATGCAGGGCCGGGTCCGGGTTCGGCTGCTGCACAGACCGATTCGACGACTGTTCCGACACCACCCGAGCCGACCGTTGATGACGACACCCGGCAACGACGTCGGAATGCCCTTGCCTCCGCAGCGGCACTGTTCTGTACTCACACCCCAATCGGCCGGGGCGCACGGCACAGCTCTGCCCTCGACCTACCCTCGATGATCCGGTCGAACCGCCGCATCATGCACACACCGGCAGGCATCTACCTCGGCAATGCGTCCCTCGCCGCAGCACTCGAAGCCGCCATCGCCGCCGACCCCACTCTCGGCAAGTCCGTCGGGCGCGACCCCCTCACCGACCGAGCCCTGATCTACCGACCCGACGCCCTCACCACCGCCGCCGTCCGGCTACGCGACCGCCACTGCCGCTTCCCCGGCTGCCACCGACCCGCGGCACGCTGCCAAATCGACCACGTGATCCCGTTCGACCACGCCAATCCCCTCGGCGGCGGCTGGACCACCGTCAACAACCTCCAATGCCTCTGCGAATACCACCACAGCGTCAAAACCGCAGGCTACTGGACCGCCGTCATGCTCCCCGGCGGCGCCATCCTATGGACCTCCACCTCGAAGACCACCCGAATCACCCTGCCAGCCAACGGAACCACAGTACCCATCATCGGCAACGACCTCCGGCCACACATCCCCACCCAACCCAGAAGATCAGGCATCATCGCCTACCCCGACCCACCCGACAACCCGACCCCCGAGCCAGAACCGACCAACGAAGAAGACGAGGAGCCGCCCTTCTGAGTATCGGTGCGCTCTGCGGTGCCTCCTCATGGCAGCCTCGCGAATTCTGGTCGCTGCCGACCGGCATACTCGATCCATGACGTATTCACGTGCGCACACCCGCCCGAGGGCGCTGTCGTTGCACGGACGGATTCGAGTGTTGACGATGAGCCTGGCCGCGCTCGCCGTTGCGGTCAGCGCTCTGGCGATCTACCTCGTCGCAGAGCAGTCGCTTCGTTCGCAGATCATCGACCGTGTCGGCCGAAACAGCGATGCGCTGATCGCCAGCGCAGCGTCGGGAGTGCCGGCCGATCTGTTCGGGTTCGGGATCGAGGACACGGAAGGAACCGCGGTCAAAGTTGCGTTGATGACCACCGATGGCACCTTGGTGTCCTCGTCCAACGGCACCTACCCCTTCACCAACTCCGATGGTGGGCTCGACGATCCGGAGAAGGCGGTCACCGAGGGCCGCACCGATCGGTCACTGCGGGAGGTTCGCGGCTACTACATATCCGCCGAGCGCACCGATTCCGGTGAGACGATCATGGTGGCCGAAGCCCTGAGCGGTACCTCACCACTGCTCGGAAAACTCACGCTTGCCCTGATCCTCGTCGGGGCGTTCCTCGTGGCCCTCGCTGGTGTGGCCGGCGCAGCCGTCGCTCGCACCGGACTTCGTCCGGTCAGACGGTTACGCGCCGGTACGGAACGAGTGGCCAGGACGGGTGCCTTCGAGCCCATCGACGTCAACGGAGACGACGAACTGGCGTCTCTCGCCAACAGTTTCAACGAGATGCTGGCTGCGCTCTCGCGGTCGCGGGCACGACAGGGACAGTTGATAGTCGACGCAGGTGCCGAACTGATGGAACCATTGACCGCTCTGCGCACCAACATCGATCTGTTGATGTCCCTCGACGGCCCGAATGCCCCGGTCATGCCCGACGAGCAACAGGACCGACTGCGCGTGGAAGTCATCGAACAGATGGACGTCATCATCGGACTGGTGCACGACTTGGTCGACCATGCCAGAGAGCCCGCACCGACCCAGCAGTGAGAACCCAGCAGTGGGCACCGAGCAGGGCCCGCGACTCAGGATCCGAGTCGTACACCGGTGAGAACCTCGGATGCGTCCCACAGACGTCGCGCATCGTCCATGCTGCGCAACGGCTTCCATATGGAGACCTCGGCCGGGGGACCACCGATCAGGCGTCTGGGTCCTACGAACTGGTCGCCTCGCGACAGTGTTCCCGCTGCTGCCACCACAGCCGGCTGCGCGGCGCTGTCTACGCTCCCCGCAATCCCGACGCGAGCCAGAACGCTGATCAGCCCGCGGCCGGCCGAATCCTTGGGTCGTCCCAGGCCCGGTTGAGCCGCAAGCAGATTCGTCGGGGAGATTCCGGGATGCGCCATGTTGCTGGTGATTCCCCACCCGCCGGCCCTACTGCGCGCCTCGAGCTCACGGGCGAACAGCCCCACAGCGATCTTGGATTGGCTGTAGGCCTTCATGACGTCGTAGGACTGCTCCCAATTCAAGTCGTCCCAGTTGATGGCCCCCACGCGTGCCGCGATGCTGGTCTGGTGAGTGACCCGTCCTGCGCCTTCTCGGAGCAGTGGGAGCAGGCCGAGGGTGAAGGCGAAGTGACCGAGGTGGTTCGTACCGAATTGCAGCTCGAACCCGTCCTGGGTGACCTGCCGCTGCGGCGGTTGCATGACACCGGCGTTGTTGACGAGAACGTCGATCGGTCGGCCTTCCGACAAGAACTCGTCGACCGATGCGCCAACGGAGGTCAGTGACGACAGATCGAGGAGCCGAGTGCTGACCTTCGCGTTCGGCACGGATGACCGAATCGATTCGACTACCCGCTCTCCCTTGGCGGCTGAGCGCACGGGCATGACGACCTCGGCTCCCGAACGAGCGAGAGAAGTCGCAATCACCGCGCCGAGACCGTGACTCGCTCCGGTGACGACGGCACGCTTTCCAGTGAGATTCCTGATCGATGTATCTGCGATGCGGACCATTGTGAGCTCCTCGGCTGTAGTGATCGAGCGATTTGGATGCGCTGACATCCATGGTCGTGCCACACGCCGCTCTGATCCAGGACTTGCCGATCCACTGATGAGCAGACCTCGTCAGGTCAGTACGTCAGTACCGACAACCGAGAGCAGTTCCAATCTTGCATAGCTCTCGCTGCCCGGCACGGCTGTGTACACCAGCAGTCGATGCGATTGCTCGGGGTCGAGCAGCGTCTGACAATGCAGCTCGATCTGGCCGACCGCCGGATGGATGAAGGTCTTGAACTCGGGGGGACGAACACCCACTTCGCGCCGCTCCCACAACACTCGGAATTCCTCGCTGGACGCTTGGAGTCGAGCGGCCAGTCGAGCCGCCTGCGAGTCCGGGCCGCGCACGGTCGCGACTTCCCGTAAACCCGAGGCGTATGCCCTCGACAGCAAGGCGCGATCTTCGAGCGGATACGACTGCTGGACAGCAGGATCGGTGAACCAGCGATATCCGAGACTTCTATCCGGCCCGGTCCGGTGCGTTGCGTCTCCGGTCAAGGCTGCTGCCAGAGGCGTCTGTCGAAGGGTCTCTCCGATCTCGGAGATGATCTCGGCCGGCGTGTCGTGCAGGCGATCCATGATGCGCAACAGGCCAGGGCTGACGTGCTCGCTTGCCGCACCGCGTACCGGTGGACTCTGGCCGGCCAAGCGGAAGACGTGGTCGCGCTCGTCCAACGACAGGTGCAGACCCTGCGCTATCGACGCGATCATCTGCTCCGATGGAGCGGGGCCTGTTCCGCGCTCGAGGCGCGCGTAGTAATCGGTCGACATGTGGCACAGGCCGGCTACTTCTTCCCGGCGCAGACCCCGCGTTCGACGCCGTTGTCCACGCGGAAGTCCGACATCCTCGGGCTGTAGCGCCTCTCGGCGCTGCTTGAGAAAAGCGGCCAATTCCGGTCTGTCGATCAACAGAACCCTCCTCTGTCGTGCGTTGCCCGCCATTGTGCTCCTTCGGTACTCGCTATTGTCGAACGATGAATGCCCCTTTGACGATCGTGACCGGCGGCAGCCGCGGAATCGGAGCCGCAGTATCTCGGCGACTCGTGGCCGATGGGCACGACGTCGTGATCGCCTACCGCTCGGATTCTGCGGCCGCCGACGCAGTGGTGAACGAATTGTCGAGCGCCGACCGAACGGTCGTCGCGATACGTGCCGACACCACTGACGAGCGGTCGGTGATCGATCTGTTCGCTGCTGCTGCCGAGATCGGCACTGTCACCGGATTGGTGAACAACGCCGGATCGGCGCGTGCAATAGGGACCCTGGCGAGCAACGACATCGAGACGATCAGGGCAGACTTGGACGTCAACCTGGTCGGCGTCCTGATCTGCTGCAAGTACGCCATACACGCGATGGCCGACCACGGCGGTGCCATCGTCAACATCTCCTCCGCGGCAGCCACCATCGGAAGTCCCGGTATGTACGTGCACTACGCCGCGGCCAAGGCAGCCGTCGACACCTTGACGGTCGGTCTGTCCAAAGAGCTTGCCGCGCAGAACATTCGTGTCAACGCCGTCGCGCCGGGAGTCATCGAGACCGAGTTTCACAAAGACCGTGAGCGACCACGGAAGATGGCGTCGAGCATCCCCCTCGGCCGCCCCGGAGTGCCCGACGAGATCGCCGGCGCGGTGTCGTGGCTGTTGTCCGAGGATGCGCGCTACGCCACCGGAACGGTCGTCCGAGTCGCAGGCGGAATGTGACGGACACTCGACATGCCGATCAGCGAGGCGGAAGTCGATGCAGCTCGACGTCTGTCAGCTCGCCGCCATCGGCAACCGCGGTGAGGTAGGTACAGAACGGCTGCCGACGCCGATCCGTCGGAGATCCGGGGTTGAGCAGCCGTAGACCGTTGTCGGCCGTCGTATCCCACGGAATGTGACTGTGTCCGAACACGAGGACGTCGGTATCGGGGTATTCGGTCGCCATCCGGCGCTCGCGTCCTGTCGCGGCTCCGGTCTCGTGGACGACGGTGAAGCGCACGCCGCCGAGTACCACGTCGGCACGTTCGGGCATGACCGCACGCAGCTCGTCGCCGTCGTTGTTTCCCCAGCAGGCGACCAGCGAACGAGATCGCTGCGAGAGTGCCTCGAACGTCGCGAGATTCACCCAATCGCCGGCATGGATCACCACATCGGCGTCGTCGACGGCGGCCCACACCTGATCGGGCAGCACTTTCGCTCGGGTGGGCAAGTGAGTGTCCGCAATGATCAGTAGCTTCACGCCTCGATTCTGCACCGGCGTCCTGCTCGATGACGCGCGGGCAGGCCGAGTTCATCAGCGAAAGTCTCTGGATCGGGACGCAACTCGCAGATCCATCAATTGCAGATGGTCTGCCACCACGGTCACCGCTCCCTCGGCATTCTGCACTTTGCCTCGAATGAGCAACGCCGGAGCGGTGATTGCGAGTTTGCGGTACTTCGCCCACAACCCCACCGAGCACACGACGTTGACCATGCCGGTTTCGTCTTCGAGGTTGATGAACGTGACGCCTCCCGCGGTTGCCGGACGTTGACGATGCGTCACTGCACCGCCGACGAGAACCCGGTCGCCATCGGGGATCTTCAGCAGCCGATTCGCGGGCACCACGCCGAGGGAATCCAGCCGATCCCGGAAGAACTGAGTGGGGTAGGAATTGGGTGACACTCCCGTGGCCCAGACATCGGCCGACGCCAGATCGAGGTCCGTCATACCCGGCAGCGCAGGCGCTTTCGTCGATGCGCCGACGCCGGGGAGCAGACCGGGCCGCTCCCCCGCGGCCGCTCCGGCAGCCCACAACGCCTCTCGACGAGTGATGCCGAAACACCCCAGCGCGCCGGCCGTGGCCAGTGCTTCCGCTTGCGCCACCGACAGTTCGACGCGTCCCGTCAGATCCAGAAACGAGGTGTACGGCCCGTGTGCGTCTCGCGCATCGACGATCTTCTGGGCAAGTGTCGTCCCGATGAACTTCACGTCCGCCAAACCCATGCGGATCTCGAGACCGTCTGCCTCGAGATTTGCATGGCCGAGGCTGGCGTTGACGTCGGCACCGTGCACGACCACGCCGTGCCGTCGGGCATCGGCCACCAGAGACTGAGGTGAGTAGAAGCCCATCGGCTGAGCGCGTAGCAAACCGGCACAGAATGCCGCCGGATGGTGCAGCTTGAACCACGACGAGTAGAAAACCAACGAGGCGAAGCTCTGCGAATGGCTTTCGGGAAAGCCGAAGTTGGCGAATGCCGAGAGCTTTTCGTAGATTCGATCCGCGGCTGCACCGGTGATGCCGTGCAGATCACGCATTCCGTCGTAGAACCGTCCACGAAGCAATTCCATCTTTTCCGGAGACCGTTTCGATCCCATGGCTCGACGCAGCTGATCGGCATCGGCGGCGCTGAAGCCCGCGACGTCGATGGCCATCTGCATCAGCTGTTCTTGGAACAGCGGCACGCCGAGAGTTCGATCGAGAGCTTTCTTCAGCGACGGATGATCGAAGGTGACCGGTTCGAGTCCGTTGCGCCGCTTGACGTACGGGTGCACCGAGCCACCTTGGATGGGACCGGGACGAATCAAGGCGACCTCGACGACGAGATCGTAGAAATTACGCGGCTTGAGCCGCGGAAGAGTGGCCATCTGGGCCCGCGACTCGACCTGGAACACACCGACCGAATCGGCCCGTTGCAGCATCTCGTACACCGCATGTTCGGACAGGTCGATCGAGGCGAGGTCGATCTCGATGCCCTTGTGTTCGGCGACCAGGTCGATCATGTAATGCAGAGCCGAGAGCATCCCGAGCCCGAGCATGTCGAACTTGACCAAACCCACTGCGGCACAATCGTCTTTGTCCCATTGCAGCACACTGCGATTCTCCATCGTCGCCCATTCCACCGGGCACACGTCGGCGATCGGTCGGTCGCAGATCACCATTCCTCCCGAATGGATGCCGAGGTGACGCGGAAAGCCCTCGATCTGACGCGCGAGGTCGAGAACGGAATCGGGGATCCCGTCGCCGTCCTGATCGCCGATTCCGGACCACCGGGTGATCTGCTTGCTCCACGCGTCCTGTTGCCCCTGGGAGAACCCGAGAGCGCGGGCCATGTCTCGTACCGAGGACTTCCCGCGATAGGTGATGACGTTGGCGACCTGAGCGGCATGGGTACGGTCGTACTTGGCGTACACATGCTGAATGGCCTCTTCCCGCCGATCCGACTCGATGTCGATGTCGATGTCGGGTGGTCCGTCGCGTTCGGGTGCGAGAAACCGCTCGAACAGCAACTTGTTGGCGACCGGATCGACATTCGTGATTCCGATGGCGTAGCAGACGGCCGAGTTCGCCGCCGAACCTCGCCCCTGGCACAGGATGTCGTGGGTCTTGCAGAAATGAACGATGTCGTGCACCACCAGGAAGTAACCCGGAAATTCGAGCCGCTCGATGATGTCGAGCTCGTACTCCAACTGCGAATATGCAGCCGGGTTCGCCGACTGCGGGCCGTACCGCCGGGCAGCACCCTCGAACGTGAGCCGCCGCAGGTAACTGATCTCGGTGTAACCGTCGGGCACCTCGAAGGGTGGGAGACGAGGCGCAATCAGTTTCAGATCGAACGTGCATTCTCGACCCAGTTCGACGGCACCGCGCACTGCACCGGGATAGTGCTCGAACAGCTCCGCCATCTCCGCCCCCGACCGCAGATGTGCACCGCCCGTCGGTGCCAGCCACCCTGCCGCCTCGTCCAGACTGCTCCGGGCACGTACCGCAGCCATCGCCATGGCCAACCTTCGGCTACGTGGACTGGCGTAGTGCGCCGCCGTGGTGGCGATCATCGGCAGACCGTACCGGCGAGCCAGGGCCGCGAGAGCGTCGTTGCGCTCGTCGTCGTCGGCAGTGCCGTGCCTGGTGAGCTCGACGGTGACGCGCTCGGCCCCGAACCGATCGACCAGATCACGCAGCGCGAGATCGGCCGCCTCCGGCCCACCCCGCGAGAGCGCTTGGCGGACATGCCCTTTGCGACAACCGGTCAGGATCTGCCAGTGCCCTCCCGCCGATTCGGTGAGTTCGTCCACGTCGTACCGCGGCTCACCCTTGACTCCGCCGGCCAGATGCGCGGCCGCGATCCGACGCGACAGCCGTCGATACCCTTCCTGTCCACGAGCGAGCACCAGAAGATGCGTACCGTCGGGATCGGTCGCTCCGGCCCTGGACCGGTGGGTGTCGAGCGACAGCTCGGCACCGAACACCGTTCCGATGCCGAGGGCTCGTGCTGCCTCGGCGAAACGTACGACGCCGTAGAAGCCGTCGTGGTCGGTGATCGCAATGGATTCGAGTCCCAGACGCACCGCTTCCTCGACCATTTCCTCCGGCTGCGATGCGCCGTCGAGAAAGCTGAACGCAGAATGCGCATGCAGTTCTGCGTACGGTGTCGACGGCCCCACCGAATCGAGCCGGCGACCCTGGTAGGCGTCGCGTTTGCGCGACCACGCCGGGCTGTCGCCCCCATCGCCTTCGACGACCGGCTTGGGGCGCCCGGAGAGGACTCGCTCCATTTCCGACCAGGTGGGCGGCCCGTCGTTCCATCCCATCGAGACCACCTCCTTCACACCGTCACACACATCGTCGAACACTTGTTCTAATGAGAACACGAGGGTCCGACACGATCAACTACAGTCGAATCGCTACTCACCCCTTCCACAGAGCCGGAGCACAGTTGTGACGCGTTGGGCATCGTTCGTCGTATCGCACAAGCGATGGGTGCTCGCCGTCGTCGTCGCGGTCGTAGCCGTCGGCGGCGTGCTGGGACTGGGCGTCTTCTCGAAACTGAGCGAGGGCGGATACGCCGACGCAGGCAGCGAATCGTCACAGGTCGCGCGGCTGGTCCAGGGCATCGGCCAACCGACCCCCGACATCGTCGCGATCTACACCGCACCCGACGGACGAACGATCGACGACATCGGACCACAGGTGCAGTCGACACTCGACGAATTCCGCAGCCGCTACACCCTCGGAAACGTGAACTCCTACTGGACCGCAGACCCGGTGACCAAGGAATTCCTGGTCTCGAAAGACCGAACCAAAGCACTGGTGACGATCTCCCTCGGTGCGAAATCGGGAGTTACGTTCAACACGTTCGGTGAGCTACCTCCACAACTCGTCGTCCCCGGCATCGAGTCGCAATTCGCCGGCGCATCGGTCGTGGGAGTCTCGCTCAGCCAAACCCTCGAGCGAGACCTCGTGCGCTCGGAGATCATCGCCGTCCCCATCACACTTCTGCTTCTCGTCTTCATCTTCGGTGGCGTGATCGCCGCAGCGGTACCGGTATTCGTCGGGATTCTCAGCGTGCTCAGCTCGCTGGCAATCCTGCGGGTGCTCACCGAATTCACCGAGGTGAGCTCGTTCTCGATCAACGTCGCGTCGCTGCTCGGCCTCGGCTTGGCCATTGATTACGGACTGTTCATCGTCAGTCGATTCCGCGAGGAACTCCGCACTGGGTCGTCGTCGATGGAGGCGACCGTACGTACCGTGTCCACTGCAGGGCGCACCGTCGTCTTCTCCGGACTGCTCCTGATCTGCGCGTTCGCGGGCATGCTGGTCTTCCCGCAGGCGGTGATCCGATCCCTCGGTTTCGGTGCCATGGCCGCGGTGGCCAGCGCCGCCCTGCTGTCCCTGACCGCGGTGCCCGCCCTGCTCGCCCTTCTCGGCACTCGCATCAACTCCTGGACCTGGTCGCGTACCGCCTCGGACCGCAGCGACGCACGCGCACACAAGTTCTGGGGTGGTGTCGTCACCCGAGTGATGAAGAATCCAGGAATCGTCGCCGCCGTCATCGTCGCCGGCTTGTTGATTGTCGCCACCCCGATTCTGAAGGTCTCCCTGGGGGAGGTCGACTACACCGCACTACCGAAGAACGACCCGGCACGGGCAGCCTTCGAAACCCTCGCCACCGACTTCGAGTCCACCGGCGACGGTGCCACCGTGGTGCTGCGGGGTCTCGACGGCGTCAAGCCTCAGGGCCCGCCCGTTGCGGAACTGACCGCAGCGATGAACACCACCCCCGGCGTGGCCCGAGCCGAATTCCTCGGATCCAAGGACGATTTGGTGGCATTCCAGGCGTCCTACAGCGAACCCAGCGACGGAACGACCGAGGCTCGGTCCCAATCGAATGCGGTGACTGCCCTCCGAGCGATCACTCCACCGGACGGCACCGAAATCCTCGTCGGCGGCGGACGCGCGAACGTCGACGACGGTAATGCCGCGATAGCGAAATGGCTGCCGGTGATGATCGCGATCATGGTGATCTCGACGTTGGTCCTGCTGTTCCTGGCCTTCGGCTCGATAGTGCTGCCGATCAAAGCAGTTCTCATGGCCGGGCTGAGCCTGGCAGCGACCTTCGGAGCACTGACCTGGGTGTTCCAGGAAGGTCACGGTACAAGCTTGCTGGGAGTGACGCCCGGTCCGCTCGAGTCGACCTTCGTCGTACTCATTCTCGCAGTCATCTTCGGCCTGTCGACCGACTACGAAGTGTTCTTGATGTCTCGGATGGTGGAAGCGCGCTCGGCAGGTGCTTCCACCGAGGAGGCCGTCATTTTCGGAGCCCAACGCACCGGACGCATCGTCACTGCCGCGGCCCTGATCCTGATCGTCGTCACCGGAGCGTTCACGATCTCGGGCCTGTCGATCATGAAGTTCCTCGGCTTCGGCGTGATTCTGGCGCTGATCATCGACGCCACCATCATCCGCATGCTGCTGGTGCCCTCCTTGGTCAAGCTCATGGGCGAAGCCAACTGGTGGGCCCCGGCGTGGATGAAGAAAGTGCACGAGAAGGCCGGTATGGGGCACTAGCTGTTCTTCCCGGGGACGTTGTGGACGGTCAGTCGCTCGATGGGTGACTTGCCGCCGATGCCGGTATGGGGTCGGTGGTGATTGTAGTGATGGATCCAGTCTTGGTAGGTCGCCGCTCTGGCTTCGTCGGAGAGGTAGGTGTTCGCGTAGGCCCATTCCTGGTTGAGGGTTCGGTTGAATCGTTCGACTTTGCCGTTGGTCTGCGGCCGATACGGCCTGGTTCGCTTGTGCTTGATTCCAGGGCCTAGGGTCTGCGCGAACAGTGTTGAGCGGTAACAGGATCCGTTGTCGGTCAGCACACGCGCGATCGTGATGTCATGGGCAGCGAAGTAGGCTTTGGCGCGCTCGAAGAACCCCGAGGCGGTTTCTTTGCGTTCATCACCGAGAATCTCCGAATACGCGAGCCGGCTGTGATCGTCGACAGCGTGATGGACGTAGGAGTAACCGCGGCCCTGTTTCTTGTTGTGCCGCTTTCCGATCGCGCGGCCGAGCTTGCGATGTCCGCCGCCGTCGGGGATTCGGCCGAGCTTTTTGATGTCGATGTGGATCAGATCCCCGGGAGCGGGATGCTCGTAGCGATGCGGCTGCGGGCGTCGTACAGCAAGTCCGGTGTTCTGGTCGAGGTGGCGAAGCAGCGGCATCTTGTAGCGGCGCAGGACCGCTGAGACGGTGCTGTGCGGCATGTGTAGGTGGTAGCCGATGCGGTGTGGTCCCCACCGGCGGAGGAAGCGCAGGTTGATGATTCGGCGTTCGGTGCGGGTCGGTGTCCGGTTCGGGTTGTGGTGGGGTCTGCTCGAGCGGTCGGCCATTGCCGGTGGGCCGCCGGTGCGGTATCGGTCGGCCCATTTCTTGGCTGTGGTCGGTGAAACCTGGAATCGTTCGGCCGCTCGGCGGATCGACCATCCGTCGTCGACAATCGATGCCGCGAGTTTCAATCGCCCCTTCGGGGTGAGCAAGGCATTAGCGTGTGACACGAGGACCTCTCGGTTGTCGGTGCAGTTGTGGTAACCACACCGATACCGGAGGTCCTCACCTATCTGTCGCTGCCACGCCGTCCACAACGTCCCTGCTCATTACAACTAGCCGTCAAACTTACCGAGGAGTAAGGTCGCCTCGCATGGCGAGCTACATCGTGACCGGCGGTACCGGGTTTCTGGGTAAGAACGTGCTGCCCCGACTTCTCGGACGTGATGCGGACGCCATCGTCCATGTACTCGTTCGACCGCAATCGGTCGCTCGACTCGAGAAGCTGGCCGACGAGCTGGACGGCGGCGACAGAATCCGCCCACTGATCGGCGATCTCGTCGAACCCGGGCTCGGCCTGAAAGACGTTCCGGCCGACGTCGATCACATTCTGCATCTCGGTGCCGTCTACGACCTCACGGCGGGAGACGAGCAAACCCCGACCAATGTCGCCGGAACGGCGTCGGTGGTCGAACTGGCGAAAAGGACCGGCGCTCGTCTGCACCACATCTCGTCGATCGCAGTGGCAGGTGACTACCGAGGGACGTTCTCCGAGAACGATTTCGACAAGGGGCAGAACTTTCCGACGGCGTATCACCGCACCAAGTTCGAGTCCGAGAAACTGGTTCGCGGCAGCTACGCGGACTGGCGGGTGTACCGCCCCGCTGCCGTGGTCGGGCACTCCGAGACCGGCGCGACAGACAAGATCGATGGCCCGTACTACTTCTTTCCACTGTTCGCCGAGCTGGCGAAACTGCCGGCGGTTCTGCCGATCACGGTACCCAAGATCGGACACACCAACCTGGTTCCGGTCGACTACGTCGCGGACGCCATTGTGGAACTGGTTCACCGAGACACCCCGTCCGGCAGCGTTTTTCACCTGGTGAATCCGGAGCCTCAGTCGATGGCCGAGGTGTACTCCGCATTCTCTTCGGCTGCCGGATCCCGCGCCAGAATCGTCGACATCCCAGGGAAGCTGGTTGCCCCCGTGGTGTCACCCACATCCGCAGCGGTTCGGAAACAACGCAACGCTGCGCTTCGCGATCTGGGCGTGCCGCCGGTGATGCTCGATCATCTGACTCTGCCGACCGTCTTCGAGTCCGCAACGACACAGAAAGCATTGCAGGGCAGCTCCATCGCACCGCCGCCACTGCGGACGTACGCCGACCGCCTGTGGCAATACTGGATGGAGAATCTCGACCCCAAACGCAACCGCCGAGACGATCCACGCGGTCCGCTGTTCGGCCGTCACATCGTCATCACCGGCGGGTCCTCCGGTATCGGCAGGGCCAGCGCCGAGGCCGCTGCACGAAAAGGAGCGGTGGTCATCGTGCTCGCGCGCGGCCAAGATCAGTTGGACGAGGTCGTCCAGCAGATTCGCGCCGACGGCCATGTCGCTCATGGGTATTCGTGCGATGTCACCGACAGCGAGTCGGTCGAACGAACAGTGAAAGCGATACTGCACGACCACGGGCATGTGGACATGCTCGTCAACAGCGCGGGCCGATCCATTCGCCGCGCGCTCTACCGTTCCACCGACCGACTGCACGACTACGAACGCACCATGGCCGTCAACTACTTCGGAGCGATTCGTGTGGTGTTGGCGCTACTGCCGCACATGCGCGAACGCAGCTTCGGGCATGTGGTCAACATTTCCAGCGCTGCAGTGCTGGGGCACCCTCCTCGGTTCTCGGCGTACGTGGCGAGCAAGGCAGCACTCGACGGTTTCACCGATGTTGCTGCAGCAGAGACGCTCTCGGACGGAATCACCTACACGACCATTCACATGCCGCTGGTGGACACCCCGATGATCACCCCGACGGGCGACAAGAACGTCGGCACTGTCTTCTCACCGGAGAAGGCAGCCGCGATCGTCATCCGCGCGCTGAGCGACAAGCAGAAGCGAATCGACACCCCGCTGGGAACACTCGGACAGTTCGGGGCCATCTTCAGCCCCAAGGGCAAAGATCGCACGATGCATCAGCACTACCGTAAATTTGCCGAGTCGGCCGCCGCCAAGGGCGAAACGCCGGTACCCGTCGAAGACGGGAAAGTGCCCTATCGGGTTCGGCCGTACGACCCGTCGACCCCCAGCGCGCGTATCGGCAAGGTCGTCCGCCGCATCGGCAGGTTGGTACCCGGCACCAGTTGGTGACGTGCACGTCAGGGGGCCACGGCAGTCCACAGGGTCCAGCGATCGCGTTCGATCGTGGAGTGGGCGGTCTGGGTGATGTTCCGTTACGGGTCCACGTCTGCGAAGCTGTCACGCGTGATCGCCGAGAAGCTGCCGTTGTTCGTGACCGATCGTGCGGCCGCTGCTGTTCTGGCGGCAGCATTCACCGGCTTCGTGTGGTCGGAATACAAGATGGGAATGCGGAAGCCGCGGGCCGGCTCTTCGAATCGAGACAATGGTTCCGGTCGCGCCGTCGGCCGCGGCCTTGTGCTCTCGTATGGCGGAGGCCTTCTCCTGAGCGTGATCTCGCCTGCCACTGTATGCACCCGCCACCGACGGGCGGTCTTCCTGACAGGGTTGGCCACCGCAACCCTCGGGCAGACACTTCGGGTCTCGGCAGCTCGCACACTCGGAGAGTCCTTCACCTTCGTGGTCCACACACACCCTGAACAACTCGTGGTTCGGACGGGCCCGTATCGGTTCATTCGCCACCCGTCGTATACCGGCGCACTGATCTGTGCGCTCGGTTTCTGTATTGCGTACGGGAACTGGCTTTCCCCCGCCATGGTGGCCTTTCTTGCCGGTGGATACGTACGCAGAATTCCGTCGGAGGAGGCGGCCATGCTCGAGGGATTGGGAGACGCGTACGCCGAATACATGGCACGCTCGAAACGATTGGTGCCCTTCGTCTTCTAGCCCGGGTTTTCCTCAGCGCAACAGAGCTCTTGCCCACACTCTCAGAAATCCTTGACTCAGGTATGTCAATGAGCCGAAGGCCAGTATCCATTTGACGGTGCTGACCACGGTGGTGGCGCGGACAACGGTGTCGGAGATCTGTTCTCGGTTGTCCACCAATATCAGCCCGACGATGTTTTCGATGTAGTCACCGGCAGCGGAGGCCACGGGAGCGACGGCCAATGCCGTCGTTACTGCAGGGCTCAGCGGAGTCTTCGCAGCCAAGCTCCTCGCACCCGCACGCAGTGCGATGGCATAGATGGCCGGGTGGACGAAGTCGGGCAGATAATGACTGCGGAAGCGGACGATCTCCGTCTCGTCCATGCTCGCCAGAATCTGTCGGTACCGCTGTTCGGACCAGGCCGTCTGCACGGCAAGCACTTTCGGTGCCGCGGGTCCCAGCAACCGGGCGATATTGGCCTGGGAGACGACGAACAACGCCGACCATCCCAGTAGCTTCCGATCCAGCACAGTCAGCGACATGAGAGCAGATTACTGTGTCAGAAATGGACGAACTACCGCTTCGAAGGCTGAGTAGCCATCGCGGTGGATGCTGTGTCCGGTCCTGAATGCCTCCACTCGACAGTTCGGAATGCTCGCCACCATCGCGTCGAGCCGAACCGGATCGACCATGCCGCCCGGACCTCCACGAAGTACCAACGTCGGAGCAGTGATGTCGGCCAACGACTCCCACCACCGCGGGTTCGGCCGACGGAACTGCTCGAGAGCAGTGGAGGTCATCGATCGATCGAACGCGAGTACCGCACGGGGATGCAGAACAACGCTGGTCGCCGCATGCCAAAGTTCGGTGACCGACGGCATCCGGCCGGTCAGGGTCGGCGGGGCGTCCCCGGGCCTGATCGGTATCGGAAGTTCTTCGAGAACCAGGCGTCGGACGAGAGACGGGCGACGCTGCGCCACGAGCGAGACCGCGTATCCACCGAGTGAATGCCCGACGAGATCGACTTCGGTGAGCCCGAGGTGATCGATCAGGGCGAGGAGATCACCGCCGAACATGTCGAACTCGTACGTGGGCGTGTGGGCACTCTTGCCGTGCCCGCGCAGATCGACGGTGATCACCCGACGACCGTGCGCGGTCAGAGCCCGAGCGAAGCGATCCCAGGTTCCGCTGTCTCCGCCCATGCCGTGCACCAGCATCACCGGTGCCGCACTCGTGTGTTCCAGCGGCGCGAACGAGCGATACGCGATGTCGACGCCATCGAGGTCGACCGTCTCGGACATCATCTGCATTTCCCCGACGGTAGCGGTTCCTACTCGTAGATTCCTTCCACCCGCCACAGACCGTCGTCGAACACCAGCAGCAACGCCCTCTCGTCGTCGAGCACCACCTGTGCCCGCGCCGTCGGCCCCGTCGATCCTTGCCCGCTGTCCCACCACCGTTCGTCGACGGGCCACGGCCCGGCCAGGCCCGTCAACTCCCATTCCTTGGTCCCCCACCGCAATCTCTTGGGCGGCGCATCGAACACACCGCGGTCGGTGACGCCGATTCCCGAACCCGCTCGGTTCATCAGCGTCACTGCCGGGCGTGTCTCGATCACCGCCGCCGGTGCCGGCTCGGGTAGTCGGCCCGGCCACGGGGCCGATGGATCGGACAGCGGCACCAACTCGTCTCCCAGTGGACGCAACGTGATCCGCTCGGCCGGCCCGCGTCCACCGCTGAGAACACCCCCGAGCACCGATTCGCCACCGAGCAGACCCTGAACGCGTACCAACGCCCGACGCGCCCTGTCGTCCTCGTCACCGACACTGCCCCACAAACCCAGCTGCAACTCCCCTGCTGCCACCACTTCGATCGGCTCAAGGCGCAGGACGGTGATCGCCGACGTCGGCTTGTTCTCGCTGCGTCCGGTGATCCAGCCGTCGAGTTGCCACCGCACGCGATCGGCCGTGCCCTCCGGCGTCAACGGCTCGGCGCACCGCCAGATTCGCGACAGATTCTCACCGTTGCCGGTACTGGCGTGCACCAGCAACCGAGTGCACGCAACAGCAGCCGCGGCGAGCTTGGTGTGCAGCTGCTCGGCCAATGCGCGCCCGGCGAACGCGGCTGCATCCACCCGATCGATCGGCGGATCGCACAGATACTCCACATCCAGGTCGGGAGGCAGAGCACGGGCAGACGGCGGCCTTTCGGGCTCACCGCGGGCACTGCGATGCGCCAGCACGGCATCGGTACCGAATCGCGATGCCACATCCGACGGAGACAGGGCAGCGAAGTCCCCGATTCTGCGTAAACCCAAGCGGTGCAACAGATCCACCAGTTCACCACGATCGGCCGCGGCCATACTGGGCTCCGCCGAGAGTTCGGCGATCGGTAACGGCGAAAGAAACCCGGCACCACCACCGCGCGGCACCACCTGTGCGTACCGCGCGGCGACGACTGCGGTGGACAACTCGTCGGCAATCCCGATCTGACATTCGACACCTGCAGCCGACGCTTCGTCGATCAACCGCTCCGCGGCGCGATGCTCGGTACCGAAGTACCGTCCGACACCACGCGCTGCAAGAACCAACAGGCCCGGCCGCAGCACTTCGACGCCGGGGGCGATGGCCGCGACAGCCGAGACCACGGGCTCGAACAGGCGTGCATCACGATCGGTATCGGCAACGGCCACATGCACGTCGGGGCACCGCGCCTGCGCCTCCCGGCGACGTAGGCCGCGCTTGATGCCCGACGCCCGTGCAGTGGCCGAGCAGGCGACGACCCGGTTGGCAGACGTGACGACCACCGGGTGCGTCGCCGGTAGATCGGCCTGAGCTGCTGCGGCGACGGCAGGCCAGTCGGGACACCACAGCGCCAGAACACGGTTGGACTGGCCGGTACTCATGTCGAGACCGCGATCGACAACGGATTCGACTCCTGCTGTTCGGCGTGCCATTCGATGCGGCCGTTCTCCGCACGCAAGTCGAATCGAACCGTACGAGGACGCATCGCTTTACCCCGCGCGCACACCGACAGTCGAACCCCGCGCAGCCGGCCACGCCCCAGCTCACGGCCGGTGCCGAGGCCGTCGTAGCCGTGTACCGACGCGTCGAGTCGTAGCTCGGCTCCGTCCCAGTGCCCGTCGGTCACCACCAACGTCGACCCTTTACTGCGGGCGCGCGCGACCACGGCCCTGGCCCGAGTCGGTGGTACCGACAGGCCACCGAGGCCGAGGACGACGAGATCGACGCCGTCGAGCAGGATCGCCGCCACTTCCACCGGGTCGGGGCCGGGATCGGGAATCAGAGCCAACTTGCTCAGTTGCGCGCCCATCTCCACCGCAGCCAGCAGCCCGAAGCGGGGCTGGCCTATGACTGCGACATGGCCACCGGCACCGGTCACCGCGGCCACCAACCCGATCAACAACGAACCGGCACCGGACACCGAGGCCACCGTTCCGCGCACCAGACCACCGTGCGGAAGAACCTCCATCAGCGCCGACGGCACCGGAAGAACAGGCCGCCTACGGGTCGGTACCGACACCTGCTCCGAGCTGTCGACGACGTCGGATTCGGGGTCGGAATCGGGGTCGGTAGGGCGGGGACGAACGGAAGCAGAACTCTCGATGCGCACCGAGGCCGTTTCACCGCGAGACGGTACGGCAGCCATCCGACTGCGTAGCAGCGCCACCCGCTCGGGAAGCGACAACCCGTCGAGCGCATCCGGCGGTACGGAAGCCTGTGCTGCAGCCTCGGAAACAGACATGTCACTCCCCTTCACTGCATGAAAAATCGAGCCGAAACACCGGTGTTCGACGGACGCGGGAAGTGACGTATTCGAACACAATTTCGATCTGCACCCAGTAAAGCCGTTCGGACGGCAACTCGTCAAGGCGATGCCGTAGCCCCTGGTAGAGGCGGTAGTACCGCTGCTGCGGGCACACCGCGGCATCGTCCACTAACCTGTGGACGTGACCGATCAGCAGCGTGTTCGACGGGGAGTCGGGCCCGACTACCTCCTCGCCGGCAGATACCGTCTCGCCGGCAAGCTCGGCGGTGGCGGCATGGGCGCGGTCTGGCTCGCCACCGACACCCTTCTGCACCGGCAGGTGGCCGTCAAACAGGTCACCTCCACCACCCGATTGACCCCGGAACAGGCAGTGGACGTGCGCAACCGGGCCATGCGCGAAGGACGGATCGCGGCCCGCCTGTCGAGCCCACACGCCATCGCGATGCACGACGTCGCTCTCGTCGACGGCGAGCCGTGGTTGATCATGGAATACCTGTCCTCACGCAGCCTCGCGCAGGCGCTCGGCGTCACCGACTCACTACCACCGTTCGAAGTCGCTCAGATCGGTGCGCAGATCGCCGACGCCCTGACCGAAGCACACGACGCCGGAATCGTGCATCGCGACATCAAGCCGGGCAACATTCTGATCGCCGACCGCGGCAAGGATCTGGGCATCGTCAAGATCAGCGATTTCGGCATCTCGCGAGCCAAGGGCGACGTGGAGGAAGCCGACGACAGCGTCATCACCGGCACCCCCGCATACTTCGCCCCCGAGGTCGCGCGCGGCCAGGACCCCACTGCGGCCAGCGATGTGTTCTCCCTCGGCGCCACCTTGTACACCGCAATGGAAGGTGCGCCGCCCTTCGGCATCGATCACGATTCGATCGCACTCCTGCACCGAGTTGCCAAGGGGCAGATCATCTCTCCCACTCGCAGCGGAGACCTCACCGGCCCACTACTGCACATGCTCGAGCCCGATCCAGCTCGACGCCCCACCATGGCGCAGGCCCGTGACGAGATCATTCTTGCCGCAATAAGCAAGCGCGGCACCATCTCTCAGTTGCGCGGAGTACCTCTGACCTCAGCGGACGGCGTCGTCCCCGCCTGGGCGAGACGGTCGACACCCGTCTCGGAATCTCGCCGACCGCCCCGAGAATTCGGACGCACCATCGCCGGTCTGCCCGCCGTGCAACCGGGAGAGAGCCGAACGGATCCGACTCCCTCCTCGTACTCACCGCCGCCGTTCGACCTGCCGAAGAAGAGAAAGAACCCGGTCCAGGACGCACTCATGCGCATCGAGGACGTCATCGGCGACCGGACGTCCATCCCGGCGACGGCCATCCTCGGCGGACTCGTCGTGGTCGTGATTCTTCTGATCCTGGCCGTCGTCCTGTTGCTGTAACAACTCCCGCGCAGTCCGTCCGTTCAGCCGAGAACCGGCATCACCAACGTCGTCAGAGCGCCGTCGACCGCGGAACGCACCAGCATCGGTTGATTCGGTGCAGCGATATCGAGCATCAGATCCGGTCCGACGGCCGATGCGACGGCGGACTGCAGAACGGCCGCATCGAAGAACACCACACTCTGTGAACCGGTCACCCGTGCAGGAACCGGAACACCATCGACCGAGAAACCGTCGGGCCCGGCCTCGATGCGCAGGGTACTGACGTCGACGGGAACGAAATCTCGTTGCAGCACAACCCTCGTCACGGTCGGAGCCAGACCGTCCATCATCGTGCGCCAGTCGGGGAATTCACCGTCGACCGTGTTCACCGCCACCCGAGAACCGTCGGAGTCGATCACCATCGACTCGTCGGTTGGCGTCAGCACGAGGGTGCCCGAGGCGGGGACGTCCGCGAGGCATCCGACGGCCACGATTCGCGACCACGGTAGTCCGGGCGAGCACTGCGCGACGAGACTGCGCGTGGACAATCGATACCGATCCGTCGCGGTGAGGGTGACACTGCTTCCGTCCACCTCGATCAGTACGCCCTGCAGTACCGGAAATTCTATGCTCACCCCGGCCGCCGACGAAACCTGCGCCATCGCCGAGGCCAAGTCCTCGGCAGATACCGTTGCCGTGCAGTATTTTTCGTCGAACAACCGGCGAATCGACACTGCTGCCTCGGCTGCCGCCCGCGCCTGTGCAGCCAGAGCTTCGACGTGTCGATCCACGATTTCGATGGCGGCAGTTCCATCGCCGTCGAGGGCAGCGGCAACCTTGTCGAGTGGCAACCCGATCTCGCGCAGCTGGCGAATGATGTTCGCCCGCTTCGATTGTGCGCGGGTGTAGTAGCGATAGCCCGATTGTGCATCGATGGACGCCGGGGCCAGCAACCCGCAGTCGTCGTAGAACCGCAGCGCGCTGGGGGTCAGCCCGCTCTCGCGCGCGAACACACCGATGGTCAGGAATTCTTCGTCCGAATCAGTCATGCCGAAATCCTGAAGCTTCGTGTCGGTCGAAGGTCAAGCCCAACGCAGACGGCCTAATCGATTCGACGCTTGTGCGCCCACCGCGTCAGTGCATTCCTGTTCGATTGTTGGGTCTTGCGAAGAACATTGGAGGCGTGCGTTTCGACGGTTTTGACCGAGATGAACAGATCCTCGGCGATCTCGCGATAGGTGTAGCCGCGCGCCAGCAACCTCAGCACTTCGAGTTCACGGGGCGTCAAAGAATCCAATTCCGGATCCAACGGCGGCTCGGGAGCTGCGCTGCGGCCGGTGAACGAGTCGAGGACGAAGCCGGCCAGACGCGGGCTGAACACCGCGTCTCCCCCGGCTACGCGTCGGACGGAATCGGCCAGTTCCGAGCCGGAGATGGTCTTGGTGACATACCCTCTCGCGCCGGCCCGGATGACGGCGATGACGTCCTCCGCTGCGTCGGACACGCTGAGCGCCAAGCACACCGGGCCCTCGGCGATTCGGTTGAGCACGGCCACTCCACCACCGTCGGGCATGTGCACGTCCAGGAGCACCACGTCGGGCTTGGTGGAATCGATCCCCGACACCGCCTCGGCGACTCCGCCTGCTTCCCCGACGACGTCGATGTCCGCTTCACGGCCCAGTTCGGCGCGTACTCCCGAGCGAAACACCGCGTGGTCGTCGACCAGAAAAACGCGGAAAGGGTCGGTCACGTCGGCTGCTCCTGATGGTTGGATTCGGATTCGGTGGTCACTGCCCCGCCGTTGCGTGGCATGAAGATTCGTACTTCGGTTCCCCTACCGACTGTGGACCGCACCTGTACGGAACCGCCGCGGCGTTCGATTCGACCACGGATGGACTTGGCCAGTCCCTGTCGGTCCTCGGGCACCGCGGACTCGTCGAAGCCCGTACCGCGATCGCGGACGAACACACTGACCTGCTCGGGTTCGGTTTCGGCGAACAGATCGATGTTGGTCTCACCGGAATGTTTGGCCGCGTTGACCAGAGCTTCACGAGTGGCCCCCAGCAGCGCGGTGAAGCTCTCTCGCGACAGCCCCGATTCGACGTCGTCCGGCAACAGATGCACGTCCCCGACCGTGATGGGACGGACCGTCACGCCGTGTTGATCCTCGACCTCGCCGGAGATGGTCTTGAGCGCATCGGCCAAGCTCGAATTGTCGGTGTCGCCGCCGTCGAACAACCACTTGCGCAGTTCTCGCTCCTGCCCACGCGCCAACCGCATGACCTCCTGCGGCCGATCCGCCTGCTTCTGAATCAGCGCCAACGTCTGCAGCACCGAATCGTGCAGATGCGACGCAATCTCTTCACGTTCGTCGTTTCGGATACGCGCCGATCGCTCGGCCCCGAGCGCACGCCAGGTCCGCAACCAGATCGGCACCGTCAACAGACCGACACCGACGAGGGTGACCACCACGGCCAACAGGGACGACCGAAGCGACGCGAGATCGACGCGGGCCAACACCACCACGGCAAGGCCCAGGACGATCAACGTCGCGCCGCCGACGACACGAGCCCAGCTGAGCACGGTCGGTTGCTTGGGCAACCCCAGCGCCGTCCGCGGCCCCTCGGCATCGAATTCTCGCCACACCAGGGCAGCACCGACGACGACCACGACGACCGGCACGACGACCGATGCCGCAGTACCACTGAGCAACCAGGCCAGACCGACGGCGAGTCCGAGGCCGATGGCGGCCAGTCCCAATGCTCGTTGCCGCTCGGTAGCGCTCGGACGTGCCGTGTCGTCACCGACCGGGGTGAACATCCAGATCAGGCCGTACGCAACGATCCCTGCACCGGCGGACGCCGCGAGCAACGCGAACGCCACCCGGATCTTGAACACGTCGACACCCAGATGATCGGCGAGTCCGCCCGCGACGCCGCCGACGATACGACCGCCGCCGCGGCGCCGATACGGTGCGGGGGCCGAACGTTCCAACGCTGCACGAGAAGCCGACCCCGACGCAAGGACAGGGTGCGGCGGGAGGGGACGGGTCGACGGCGCAGCACCGGGCGCGGCGGACGCGCCGACGGCGGCGTCAACGGCTGGATTGTCGACAGGGTGCACGCCCACGATCCTGGCACGGCCGAGGGCGGTACCGCATCAGGGTTCGCCCTGATCTTTCGCCCTTGCAACAGACCCGGGTGCAAGTCCGGGGTACGAGATCAGGGGAATCCCTGATGTGTTCCGAGGTTCGAGCCGACACGATGGTCATCATGAACAACGTGACCGTCTCGGATCAGCTACAGCAGATGTGGCGCACCCGTCCGCACCGCTTGCCGCAACGCGGACACGTGGCGGGTGTAGCAGCCGGTATCGGCTACCGATACGACGTCGACCCCGTACTGATCCGGGTCGCATTCGTCGTGTCCACCCTCTTCGGCGGCACCGGAATCGTGCTGTACCTGGCGGCCTGGCTGGTCCTCAGCCGCGCCGGCGACTCCGCCTCGGGGGTCGAATCCATGGTGGGCCGCGGGCACAGCTCCGATTCGACGACGAAGACCGTCGTCGTGGCGGTCGCGTTGGTGATCGCACTGTCGACACTCGGTCCGGCCGGTGTGGGACTCGGCGGATCCGGCGTGATCTCTCTCGCGGCGATGCTCGGCGGACTGTGGTTGCTTCACCAGCGCTGCCCCGAGCCGCCGCCGTACCTGCGAACAGCGGAATTCACCCGGCAGCAGTACGCACCGACCCCGTTCGGCTCGTCCACCACCTCCGCGGAGCAGTGGTCCGCCGCGCAATACCGGCCGCCGCAGTTCCAGTACGAGCAGTACACCCCGTACACGACGCTGCCCAAGAGCTACGAGCCGACACCGCAGACAACACAGCCGGTATCGGAATCCGGTACTGCACCGACCGTCGACCTCACCAAGAGCACACGTGCCGAAAGTATCTCTGCCACTGCCGTTCCGACCACACCCCAGGCCGTGACACCTCCGTCGTGGGACCCGTTGGGAGTGGCACCGTTTGCGTGGGACCTCCCCGAACCGGCCGGCACCTTCCCACCGGCAGCGATCGAACGTAAGCGTCGATCGCGTTGGACGGCAAGCTTTCTCGGCCTTGCATTGCTCGGCGCTGCCGTCACCACCGGGCTCGGAGCACTGACAGGTTCCGACTGGATCACTCCGGGCCGCGTCGGTGCCGTCGCGTTGTCGATCATCGCAGTGGGTCTGATCCTGGGCGCATTTCTCCGAAAGGGCTACGGCCTGTTGGTCGTCGGCGCGCCGCTGGCCGGGTTCGTCATCCTGGCATCGGTTGTCGGGCCGGTGAATCTGGACGACAGTGTGTCGGGCGCGCAACGGGTTGCCCCGCTCACCGCCGCCGCACTTGCCCCCGCCTACGACGTCGGCTTCGGTGAACTGGACCTCGACCTCACCGGCCTGACGCTCACCGAGAACAAGACGGTGACGATCGATGTGACGTTCGGCAGTGCTGTGGTGACCGTACCGAGCACGATGAGCATCGAGACGAAATGCAACGCCGAATTCGGTTCGGCCGAGTGCGGTGATCCCGGCGTCCGCGCCGGAAAGGACGCACGACCCGACGCGCCGGTCTTGACGATCGAAGGCGATGCGACATTCGGAGAACTGAAAGTGGTGCAGCAATGAGCGACAACGGGATTCACACCGAATACGGCCACGGAGACAGTTCTTCGGACACCGCGGCACAGAGTTCGAGCAGGCAGGGCCCGTCGGCTCCGTTGTTCCTCGCCGGACTCGCCGCGCTGATCGTGGCGATCGCCGCGCTGATCGGCCAGGACGCCGTCACCGCCCTGGCCGAGGTTCAGTTCCGCTGGGTGTTCGTCATCGCTGCGGTAGTGGTGGGTGCGGCCTTACTGCTGGGTCCCAGCAGAAAGCACTGAACCCGCTACTCCCACTCGATGGTGCCCGGCGGCTTGCTCGTGACGTCGAGTACGACTCGGTTGACCTCCGGAACCTCGTTGGTCACCCGAGTCGAAATCGTTTCCAGCACGTCGTACGGCAACCGGGTCCAGTCCGCGGTCATTGCATCCTCGCTCGACACCGGACGCAACACGATGGGGTGTCCGTAGGTCCGACCGTCACCCTGCACGCCGACGCTGCGCACGTCGGCCAACAGCACCACCGGGCACTGCCAGATCTGCTGATCCAGGCCTGCGACCGTAAGCTCTTCTCGAACAATGGAATCCGCGTGACGCAACGTGGCCAGTCGGTCTGCGGTGATCTCTCCGACGATGCGAATGGCCAGTCCCGGTCCCGGGAACGGCTGTCTGCCGACGATGTCCTCGGGCAGGCCCAGCTCGCGTCCGACGGCGCGCACCTCGTCCTTGAACAGCGCACGCAACGGCTCGACCAACGCGAACTGCAGGTCGTCGGGCAGACCGCCGACGTTGTGATGGCTCTTGATGTTCGCGGTACCCGAACCGCCACCGGACTCCACGACGTCCGGGTACAGGGTGCCCTGCACCAGGAACTCGACAGAATCACCGTGCTCGGCGTTCTCGCCCAGCACTTCGGCAACGGCACCCTCGAAACTGCGAATGAACTCGCGGCCGATGATCTTGCGCTTCTCCTCGGGGTCCGACACGCCTTCGAGCGCCCCGAGGAAGGTGTCGACGGCATCGACGGTGACGAGCTTGGCACCGGTCGCGGCTACGAAGTCCTGCTGCACCTGCTCGCGTTCGCCTGCGCGTAGCAAGCCGTGGTCGACGAAGACACAGGTGAGCCGATCACCGATCGCACGCTGCACCAAGGCCGCGGCCACCGCGGAATCGACACCACCGGACAGGCCGCAGATCGCCTTGCCCGTCGGACCGACCTGTTCCTGGACGGCGTCGACCAGCGCGTCGGCAATGTTGGCGGCGGTCCAGTCCGGCTTGATTCCGGCGGTCTCGTGCAGGAATCGGCTCAGGACCTGCTGTCCGTGTGGCGAGTGGAGTACCTCGGGGTGGTACTGCACACCCGCCATCCGCTTCTCTTCGTTCTCGAAGGCAGCAACCGGAGCCCCGGCACTGGTCGCGGTGACGGTGAAGCCGTCGGGAGCAGCGGTGACCGCGTCACCGTGACTCATCCAGACCGGCTGGGTGGAAGGCAGACCGTCGTGCAGGCGGCCGCCGTCGACGCTGAGCTGAGTACGCCCGTACTCACGCGTTCCGGTGTGCTCGACGGTTCCGCCGAGCGCCTGCGCCATGGCCTGGAAGCCGTAGCAGATACCGAATACCGGGACGCCCAGTTCGAGCAGAGCGGAGTCGAGTTCGGGTGCGCCCTCGGCGTAGACGCTGGACGGCCCACCGGACAGCACCAGAGCAACGGGATCCTTGGCGGCGATCTCCTCGGCGGTCGCGGTGTGCGAGATGACCTCGGAGTACACGCTGGCCTCGCGCACCCGGCGGGCGATCAGCTGTGCGTACTGGGCTCCGAAATCGACGACCAGAACCGGCCGTGCGTGTGCGGGATCGTGTGCAGAGGAGTCGGTCACCTGGTCAGTCTAGTGGGACGGCTTCGGTGTACTCGCAGCACCCGAATCGCTCACGCGACACCCGAATGTTCGACGGGCATGGCCGCCGAACCGGACCTGATCTGCACGATCGGCAGCCGCAGGCCGCCGGGTGCGTCGACGGGCACGACGGGCGAGTTCGGAGCGATCGGATCGAGTCGCTGGTAGGGCTGGCCCTGCGCCGGACGCAGGTCCGACTCGCCCTTGTTCGGCCACAGTGCAGCGGACCGCTCGGCCTGCGCGCTGATGGTCAGCGACGGGTTGACTCCGAGGTTGGCCGAGACTGCCGCACCGTCGACCACGCTGAGGGTCGGGTAGCCGTGGACGCGGTGGTACGGGTCGATGACGCCGTGCTGGGCGTCCTCTCCGATAGCGCACCCGCCGAGGAAGTGTGCGGTGAGCGGGATGTTGAACAGCTCGCCCCACGTCCCGCCCGCGACGCCGCCGATCTTCTTGGCAATTCGCCTGGTGGCGTCGTTGCCCTCGGGAATCCATGTCGGGTTGGGCTGTCCGTGTCCCTGGCGGCTCGAGATCTTGCGGCCGAAGGGGCCCCGCTTGGTGAACGTGGTGATCGAGTTGTCGAGGTTCTGCATCACCAGCGCGATGATGGTCCGCTCGCTCCAGTGCCGGACGTTGACGACGCGGACGAACTGGATCGGATGGGCGATGAGCGCGAAGACGAATTTGAGCCAGCGCGGGATCTTCCCTCCGCCGTCGGTCATCAACGTCTGCAGCATGCCCATCGCGTTGGAGCCCTTGCCGTAGCGGCACGGTTCGATGTGGGTGTTGGGGCTGGGGTGGAACGAGGACGTGATGGCGACGCCGCGCGTGAGATCCATGTTCGGATCGACCGCCAACTTCGCAGCTCCGACGATCGACTCCGAGTTGGTGCGGGTCAGCTCACCGAGAGTGTCCGACAACCGCGGCAACGTGCCCGTGTCCTTCATCTTGTGCAGGAGGTTCTGCGTGCCCCACGTGCCGGCTGCCAGCACGACATTGGCAGCGCTGTACGTCTTGCGACCCTTGCGCAAACGCGCCCCGGTGCGCTCGGTGTCGACGTCCCAGGTGCCGTCGGACCGAGGATTCAGGCCGGTGACCGTGGTCATCGGCACGATCTCGGCTCCGGCACGTTCGGCCAGCCCGAGGTAGTTCTTCAG
This sequence comes from Rhodococcus sp. JG-3, assembly GCF_000482405.1. Taxonomy (NCBI): domain Bacteria; kingdom Bacillati; phylum Actinomycetota; class Actinomycetes; order Mycobacteriales; family Nocardiaceae; genus Rhodococcus; species Rhodococcus sp. JG-3. The sequence goes on along the minus strand of NZ_KI519398.1, from coordinate 2,515,851 downwards.
CAGAGTGTTCTTGGCACCGTGGCGGCACCCGGTCATGCACTCGCCGCATTCGATGCATCCCGTGCGCTCGGGGCCGGCACCACCGAAGTACGGGTCCGGGACGGTCTTACCTGGTTCGTCTCCGAAGAACACGCCCACCGGTGTCTGAATGAACGTGTCGGCGACGCCCATGTCCTCGGCCACCGACTTCATCACCTCGTCGGCGGGGGTCATGTGCGGGTTGCGCACAACACCCAACATGCGGGTGGCCTGGTCGTAGAACGGAGAGAGCTCACTGCTCCAGTCGGTGATGTGCGCCCACTGCTTGTCCTCGAAGAACGGTGCCTGCGGCTTGTACAGCGTGTTCGCGTAGTTCAGCGATCCGCCGCCGACCCCTGCACCGGCGAGGATCAGGCAGTCGCGCAGCAGATGCACTCGCTGGATGCCGTAGAGACCCAGCTTGGGTGCCCACAGGAAGCGCTTGAGATCCCAGCTGTTCTTGGCGAAGTCCTTGTCCTCGAATCGCTGCCCGGCTTCCAGGATTCCGACGCGGTATCCCTTCTCCACCAGCCGAAGCGCGGTGACGCTTCCACCGAAGCCCGAACCGACGATGAGAACGTCGTAATCCGTTGCGCGTCCAGCTGAACCCATGGTGAAGACCTCCGCTACGTCCGTTACCTGTCGAACAGTATGCACATCGCTGTGTGACTACCGCCACAAGCGATTCTAGCTGTTACGGAAGGTATCACCAACCGAGGGTCGGCTTACCGGTGCCTGCCCGACGAACGACACAGGGCGCGCACCCGAAGATCGAGTGCGCGCCCTGTCGTATGGGGGTTCTGTCAGGCCCGAACGTTCAGGCCGACCTTCTGAAATTCCTTCAGATCGGAGTAGCCCGACTTCGCCATCGAGCGACGCAATCCGCCGACGAGGTTGATCGAGCCGTACGACTCACGCGACGGTCCGTGCAGCACCTGATCGAGGCTCGGACGCTCCCCCGCGGACATCGGCAGCAACGCGCCACGCGGCATCGACGGATGCGCCGCGGCGGACGGCCAGTACCAGCCGCCACCGGGAGCCTCGGCGGCCACGGCCAACGGCGCACCGAGCACTGCAGCATCCGCGCCGCAGGCGATGGCTTTCGCCAGTGCGCCGGACGTGGTGATGTCACCGTCGGCGATGACGTGCACGTAGCGTCCACCGGTCTCGTCCAGGTAGTCCCGACGTGCGGCCGCCGCGTCGGCGATCGCAGTGGCCATCGGAACACCGATGCCGAGCACCTCACCGGTGGTGGTGCCGCCTTCGACCGAGCCGTAGCCCACGATGACGCCGGCCGCACCCGTGCGCATCAGGTGCAACGCGGTCCGGTGATCGCTGACGCCGCCGGCGATGACGGGGACGTCGAGCTCTGCGATGAACGTCTTGAGGTTGAGCGGCTCGTCGTCGCCGTGCGCAACGTGCTCGGCGGAGATGATCGTGCCCTGGATGACCAGCAGATCCAGACCCGACGCGATCAGCGCAGGCGTCAGAGCACGGGCGTTCTGCGGGCTCACTCGTACAGCGACGGTGACGCCTGCATCCCGCACCTGGCCGACCGCGGCGGCCAGCAGATCGGGCTGCAACGGTGCCGCGTGCAGTTCCTGCAGGAACGCGATCGGCGCGTCGGGATCGAGATCGGTCTCGGCGATGTGGATCAACTGGTCGAGCTTGGCCTGCACGTCGGCGTGCCGCGCCCACAGCCCTTCGCCGTTGATCACCCCGAGCCCGCCTTGCTTACCGAGCTCGATGGCGAACGCAGGCGAGACCAACGCATCGGTCGGATGGGCGAGCACCGGGATGTCGAAGCGGTACGCGTCGAGCTGCCAGGCAGTCGAGACCTCCTTCGACGACCGAGTGCGCCGAGACGGCACGATATCGACGTCGTCCAGCTGGTAGGTGCGACGGGCTTCTCTGCCCATGCCGATTTCAACGAGGTCGCGCACGCGCGCACCTTTCTACTTCGAGAGCGAATCGTTCGGCCACCAGGGGCCGACGCGACTATCGGGTGGTGTAGTTCGGAGCCTCAGCGGTCATCGTGATGTCGTGCGGGTGGCTCTCCTTGAGACCGGCCGCGGTGATCTGCACGAACTGAGCCTGCTGCAGGTGCTCGATGGACGTCGACCCGGTGTAGCCCATAGCAGCGCGCAACCCACCGGTGAGCTGGTGGATGACCTGATTCAACGGACCCCGGTACGGGACGCGACCCTCGATACCCTCGGGAACCAGCTTGTCCTCGGCCAGCACATCGTCCTGGAAGTAGCGGTCCTTCGAGAACGACTTCGCTCCCCCGCGTCCCTGCATCGCACCGAGCGAGCCCATGCCGCGGTAGCTCTTGAACTGCTTGCCACCGACGAGGATCAGCTCGCCCGGAGACTCGGCGGTGCCGGCCAGCAACGATCCGAGCATCGCGGTCGACGCGCCGGCAGCGAGTGCTTTGGCGATGTCACCGGAGAACTGCATGCCGCCGTCGGCGATGACCGGCACACCGTGCGGCTTGCAGGCGGCCACGGCTTCGAGGATGGCGGTGATCTGCGGGGCCCCGACGCCGGCGACCACGCGGGTGGTGCAGATCGATCCGGGTCCGACGCCCACCTTCACCGCGTCTGCACCGGCCTCGACGAGAGCGAGTGCGCCCGCGCGGGTGGCGACGTTTCCACCCACGACCTGAACACGATCGCCCACCTCTGCCTTGAGCTTGCTGACCATCTCGAGGACCTGGGAATTATGGCCGTGCGCGGTGTCGACGATGATGACGTCGACACCGGCATCGGTCAGTGCCATCGACCTGGCCCACGCATCCTGCCCGACGCCCACTGCCGCGCCGACCAGCAGACGACCGTCACGGTCCTTGGTGGCGTCGGGGTGCTGCTCGGTCTTGACGAAGTCCTTCACCGTGATCAGGCCGGTGAGTGCGCCCTTGCCGTCGACGATCGGTAGCTTCTCGATCTTGTGGCGACGCAGTAGGCCGAGGGCCGCTTCGGCGGTGACCCCCTCCTGCGCGGTGATCAACGGAGCTTTCGTCATGACGTCGGCGACGCGACGGTTCTGATCCACCTCGAACCGCATGTCGCGGTTGGTGATGATGCCGACCAGCGCACCGGTCTCGTCGGTGACCGGGAGCCCCGAAATACGGAAGCGCGCGCACATCGCGTCGACCTCGGCCAGCGAGTCGGTGGGCTTGCAGGTGACCGGATCGGTGACCATACCGGCCTCCGAGCGCTTGACGGTCTCGACCTGAGACGCCTGATCGTGCAGCGAGAGATTGCGGTGCAGCACACCCATGCCGCCTGCACGTGCCATCGCAATGGCCATCCGCGCTTCGGTGACGGTATCCATCGCAGAACTGACCAGCGGAACTCGTAATCTGATCTCACGGGTGATCTGACTGGACGTGTCCACGGCGCTGGGGATCAGATCCGAAGCGGCCGGCAGCAGCAGGACGTCGTCGAACGTGAGGCCGAGCATCGCGACCTTGTTGGGATCGTCGCCGCCTGTGCGGACGTGGGCTCCGGGACTACTCATACGAATCTGGCCCTCCCTAGAGCCTGGTTGCATCGTGGGCGCGGCATGCGGCCGGTGAGAGCTCGCAGGCGCACCGCGGTGCGGTGTTGGAGAACGGATGGAGTTTCGGCACTTGCACTCATCTGTTCAGCGCCGTGAACCATGGTATCGGCCTGCGGCACAATCAGTGCGCACGCCTCCCGCTGCGGACGCTCGGAGGCACCGAATCGCAGACCGTACGGGGGTCGGCGGTACGGATCGTCCGGCATGTCGCGGTCGAACGGCTGGCGCAGACCCACCAGTTCTGCGTACCGTGGAGGCGTGCGCGATCAACTGCCTCCCGGTCTACCCCCGGATCCGTTCGCCGGAGACCCAGCCGACCCGTCGGCCGCCCTCGATGCAATCGAGCCCGGCCAGCCTCTCGATCCCCAAGAACGACTGGCCGTGGAAGAGGACCTGGCTGACCTCGCTGTCTACGAGGCACTCCTGGGCCACCGCGGTATTCGTGGACTCGTCGTGTGCTGCGAGGACTGCCAGCAGGACCACTACCACGACTGGGACATGCTGCGAGCCAATCTGTTGCAGCTCCTGGTCGACGGCACCGTGCGTCCGCACGAGCCGGCCTACGACCCGGTGCCCGACGCGTACGTCACCTGGGACTACTGCCGCGGTTTCGCCGATGCATCCATGAACGACGCTCTGCACGGAGACGGTTTCGAGAGCTGAGACCCCAGACAAACGAAGAAGCCCGACACGATCATCGTGTCGGGCTTCTTCGTTGTTCACGGTCTGCGTCGTCGAACAGGGCCTGTCGCTCAGCTTCCGCCGGACGGAACCGACATGCGGTCGCCGTTCTCGGGCGAACTGCCACTGGCAGTGGCCGTCGGCTGATTCGGGTTGTCGAGCACCGTCGGCGTGACGTCGGTGGTCGTCGGACTCGGACTCGTGGTGACGGGCGGGCTGACCGGTGTCGTCGTTTCCGGATTCGGCGTGCTCGGAACCGCGGTGGATTCCGGTGCAACCGTCTCCACCGGAGCCGTCGGAACCAGGGTTGCTTGGCTGGGCACCGACAACGGGGCTGCCGGGGCCACACCCATCGGAGGTACCACGGGCGGCACCGTCATGGCCTGCAACTCCTGCAGCAAACGGGCCAGCCACTGGTCGAGTTCGGCTCGCTGAGCATCGTCGATGACCGCGGAACTGCGGTTCGATGCGTTGTCGAGAAGAGCGCGGGCAGCGTCGGCATCGCCGGACGACAGAAGGTTCTCCGCCTCCTGCAGCTTCGATGTCGTATCTATCTGCGCGACAGTCGAATCGGCCTGCTCGGAGAACACGACCGACTTGACGCTCCACAGCGGATCCTCGGGCGTCGAGTTGTACGAGATGACCACCAGACCGCCCAACACGACTGCGATCGCGGCGGCGGCACCGGCGAGCGGACGCAACAGACGCATCCGGCCCCCGCGGTTCGCCGCGCTGGATCGAGCCATGTCGGCTGCCACCTTCTCTCGCTCGACGGCCGCAACAACGGTGTCGAGAGAAGGACCGGCCGGCATGGACGGTGTGATCACGTCCGCTCGCCAATTGGCGAGCAGGAGCGCGAGTTGGTAATCGTCCGCATCATCGGTTGCGATCGGTCCGTCACCACTGATCGCGTCGATGAAGGCATCGTCACGACGAACGGCGACGAGGTCCACCGGACCACCGTCTGCGCCGATGTCGGCATAGGGATCGTTCTGCTTCGGTCCAGTGGGTGTCACGTGCTCTCCGATACGCGAGATTCCGCGACGCGGGGTCTCACCGGGGCCACCGTGACCATTGTCCCTAGCCATACATTTCACCTGCTCTCACAACTTCGTTCTTCAGTTTTGCGATAGCTCGGTGCTGAGCCACGCGGATAGCGCCTGCAGTGCTGCCGACCGCAGCTGCCGTCTCCTCGGCCGACAATCCGACGATGAGTCGGAGCACCAGAATCTCGCGGTGCTTGGCGGGCAAGGTGTCCAGTAGTGCAGTCATCTGACGACTCGACTCGGATTCCAGAGCTCGCTGCTCCGGACCGTGTTCTGTCGACACGACATCTGGTACTTCGGCGGCCGGGTCCGATTTGTTACGCGAGGCACTGCGATGAGCATCTGCGACCTTGTGCGCCGCGATGCCGTACACGAATGCCATGAACGGACGACCTTGATCCTGGTAACGCGGCAAGGCGGTCATGACTGCCAAACAGACCTCCTGCGCCACGTCGTCGGCCGAAAGCTGACCACGCTCAGCCGAACCGACTCGAGCCCGGCAATACCGGACGACGAGTGGTCGGATGAATTCCAAGACCCGGGACAGAGCCAGTCGATCGCCTTGCGCTGCGGCAACGACGAAAGAGTCCAACTCCTCACCCGCACTGTTCATCGTCGACAAATTTCCCCGCGTTACAGGTACGCACCCGCCTGGGAGCGCTTCCACGTGGTGGTGGAACGAACCAAGGATAGCGATACCGACGGCCCACAATCGAACCGCTCGGTCCGTGTGCGGCTACGGTCCAGGTCAACCGACCGCGGATCCACCCAGTCGTTCGAGTGCGGCTCCCAGGTCGCGCGCCGGAACCATATTCGGATCCGCTCCCCCGGTTCCTTCGCACAGCATCGTCGCGGCCCAGCGCAGGGGCAGTAAACCGTGCATCGCCGCAGCGCAGGCCACGTCGACGGCTCCTGCACGTGCGCGCTCGGTCGCACCGGCGCAGCTCAGGGCAGCGGCCATCACCAGATCGGTTTTGATGCGATGCCGTAACGAATCGGTGTCGTCGGCAAGTGCGCGAGCAGACTCGGCGTGTCGGAGCGCTCCCGAGCCGTCCCCACGCATCATTGCCAGCTCGGCTGCCACCCAGTGCGCGCGCAGCGCCGGACGCCACAGATCCGACCCGCCACGCACCGAGAGCAGCTCTGCGTTGCGCGCCAGGAACGCATCCGCGAACCCGAATCGGCCGGTCCCCAGTGCATCCGCCGCCAATCCGACCAGCGCATCACTGCGCGCCTCCACCGCGTCCGTCGTTCGCGCCTCGCCGGTGAGCCCGATCAGGAACACCGCCCTCCCGTCGAACCCGCGGGCGAGCCGGTGCCGACCGACCTGGCGTAGCCATGACGCCCTGGTCGACTCGTACAGGGACTCGAGCGCCTGCGACGTCGGCCGGAACCGCCGGAGCTCGACCCGGGCGGCGTTGTACCGACCCTGGCCGGCCAGTGCGACGCCGCGGCACCAACTCTGCCGCGCATCGGTGGCCGCCGGAAGGTCGGTTCGACCGGGGTCTGCTCCGAACGCCGCCTTTTTCAGCTCGAGCCCGATGCAGTCGGACTCTCCGGTGACGGGCGAGGACTTCGAAACCAAGTGCACGACGTCAGGGTATGGCCACAGCCGGACCGCAGGCACGCGAGTCGGCCGACCGAGAACGCCGGACACCGCAACGCACGAATGCGAATGTCGCGCCGGATAGCTGTCGCATTCACGACGACCTTTCGGGACGCCGCTGCAGTTTTCACAGAATTAACAATGTGAATAGGTGTTGTTTCGGAAACAGTTGTCTGAACGCTGTGTGGCGAATGGGTTAAACGGCGGGTCGTTTATCGGAGCCGGACAAGAATGCGTCGGGCACATTCGACACCGCCGATCGGAATCGTTCGGCAACAACGACCGACTCCTCGCTCGATCCGCTCGGCCGCTCGTGCGTCGAGGCCGAACCCGGCCCGCCACTGCTCGACGCTCTGCGACAACACCTTCGAGCTGCAGGTCTTCGAGAAACGCGCGGTGGAATTCGGAGCGACACCGGCTCGCGCCGACACGTCACCGTCGATCCTGCGCCGCGTCGTGCCATGAGCATCGTCTCCCGACTCGGCCGATTTCTCAACCGGAAGCGCACACATGCGAGCGGCTCGAAGTAAATATCGAGCGTGTTAATTCTTCGCCCTCCCGCTATGCATTTGCCCACGATCGAGCTCTATTGACTCGATTTCGTCGACCCACATAACGTTGTCGCTGTTCGGATCACGAATCCGTCGAAGCCACACCACCCTAGGAGTTTCCATGCCGCAGCCGAATCACCTCCCTGGGCCGAACGCCGATATTTGGGATTGGCAGATGCACGGCCTGTGCCGTGGCGTCGACTCGTCCATGTTCTTCCACCCCGACGGCGAGCGGGGTCGGGCGCGAGCACAGCGAGAGATGCGCGCCAAAGAGATGTGCCGCAGCTGTCCGGTACTCGCTCAGTGCCGCACCCACGCACTCAACGTCAGCGAGCCGTACGGCATCTGGGGAGGGATGTCCGAGACGGAGCGCGAATTGCACGCCCGGCACAACCGCCGCCGCATCGCGGTCTGAGCACACGACATTCACAGCTGCACACACGACGAAGCCCCCAACCCGTTCGGGTTGGGGGCTTCGTCGTACTACCCGAAAATCAGTGAGCGTGTCCGTGGCCGGTTGCGGCCTCGGACTCTTCTTCGGGCTTCTCGACGATGGAGCTCTCCGTCGTCAGGATCATGCGCGCGACGGATGCGGCGTTGACCACGGCAGATCGGGTCACCTTCACCGGATCCACCACACCGTCGGCCAACAGGTCGCCGTACGTCAGGGTCGCAGCGTTGAAACCGTGGCCCTTCGGCAACTCGGCCACCTTGCTGACGACGACGGAACCGTCGATGCCGGCGTTGGTGGCGATCCAGAACAGCGGTGCGTTCAGTGCAGTGCGCACCACTGCGACGCCGGTGGCTTCGTCACCGGTGAGGCCGAGATCGTCGGCCAGCGACAACGCGGCCTGAGTCAGAGCGGAGCCACCGCCGGGAACGATGCCTTCTTCCACTGCAGCCTTGGCCGCTGCAACTGCATCGTCGACGCGGAACTTGCGCTCCTTGAGCTCGGTCTCGGTTGCGGCACCGACCTTGATGACGGCGATGCCTCCGGAGAGCTTCGCGAGCCGCTCTTCGAGCTTTTCACGATCCCACTCGGAGTCGGTGTTCTCGATCTCGCGACGAAGCTGGCCGACGCGGGCATCGATGTCGTCCTGCGAGCCGGCACCGTCGACGATGGTCGTCTCGTCCTTGGTGACGACGACGCGACGCGCCCGGCCGAGCAGCTCGAGGCCGGCTTCCTTCAGGCTCAGGCCGACATCTGCAGTGATGACCTGGCCTGCGGTGACGACTGCGAGGTCGTCGAGGAACGCCTTGCGACGGTCGCCGAAGAACGGAGCCTTGACGGCAACGGCCTTGATCGTCTTGCGGATGGAGTTCACGACCAGAGTCGACAGAACCTCACCCTCGGTGTCCTCGGCGATGATCAGCAACGGCTTGCCGCTCTCGGCAACCTTCTCCAACAGCGGAAGGAAGTCGGGAAGCGAGGTGATCTTCTCGCGGTAGAGCAGGACGTAGGCGTCCTCGAGCACAGCTTCCTGCGTGTCGACGTCGGTGACGAAGTACGGCGAGAGGTAGCCCTTGTCGAACTGGACGCCCTCGGTGACCGACAGCTCGGTGAGCAGAGTCGAGGACTCCTCGACGGTGACGACGCCGTCTGCACCGACGCGAGTGAGCGCCTCACCGACGAGTTCGCCGATCTCGGGGTCCCGCGAGGACACGGTGGCAACCTGAGCGATGGCCTGCTTGCCCTCGACCGGGGTGGCGGCGGCGAGAAGTGCCTCGGCAACCTTGTCCGCTGCCTTGGAGATACCGGTGCCCAGCGCGATGGGGTTGGCTCCGGCGGCGATGTTCTTCAGTCCGCCGCGGACGAGAGCCTGTGCGAGAACGGTCGCCGTGGTGGTGCCGTCGCCTGCGACGTCGTTCGTCTTGGTGGCGACGCTCTTGACCAACTGGGCGCCGAGATTCTCGAACGGATCTTCCAGGTCGATTTCACGAGCGATCGACACACCGTCGTTGGTGACCGTGGGGCCACCGAAGGCCTTGGAGAGGACGACGTGGCGACCACGCGGTCCGAGAGTGACCTTGACTGCGTCGGCGAGCTTGTCGACGCCGCGCTCGAGAGAGCGGCGCGCTTCCTCGTTGAATTGGATTTGCTTTGCCATGTTTCGGTGTTACTCCTTCGAGTAAAGAAACTCGATCGAACGCACTCCGCCCCGGGACCGACACTGAAATCGGATTCCGGGGCGGGATGCGTTGTGGCCTACTTGGCGATGACTGCCAGCACGTCGCGTGCCGACAGAATCAGGTACTCCTCGCCGGCGTACTTGATCTCGGTGCCGCCGTACTTGCTGTAGATGACGGTGTCACCTTCTTTGACGTCGACCGGGATTCGGTTGCCCTTCTCGGTGACACGGCCTTCGCCAACGGCGACGACGGTGCCCTCCTGGGGCTTCTCCTTGGCTGTGTCGGGGATGACCAGACCGGAGGCGGTCGTCGTCTCGGCCTCGTTGGCCTGGACGAGGATCTTGTCCTCGAGCGGCTTGATTTTCACGCTCGCCACGTTGAGCCCTCCAAAGTTATGGGGTACGCGTCCGGGGTCGGATCCCCGGACAGCTGTGTGTAAGTACTTCTCGTGCGGTCCTGACAAACTCAGCACGAAACTCGGTCCCGTCGTCGCGGGTGCCGGGACTTCGCTCGGTGCCAACTAGCACTCTATACACGAGAGTGCCAGCACTCAAGGGCTGGGTTCGCCAGGCTTGCGTTCGGGCGACCGACTCGGCCGGATCGCACTTCCACCCGACCCGCACCGGTCGCCTCGGCACGCGACACGGGGATTTCCACACTTTTTTCTCGACGCCACGACACTGCCGAAGGCGCAGGTGAGGCCGCACCCGAGCCTACGAAGTAACCGACCGAGCAGATTATTACGGTCGCGCAACGGGATCGGTAACGTTACGATAACGGAGCTGTCCGAACGATAACGATCGACAGCCGTGCCACGACTCGACAGATAAGAGGCACTGCACGACATCGGCGGGAACCGAACGGTTCCCGCACACGGACAACGGGGCGGAGGTACACCATGCGGGTAGGAGTCGGTGTATCCACCGGATCCGAGGGCGTGTGCGCAGCCCTGGTCACCGTCGAATCCGACGGCAGCCACGCAGTCGAATACCGCACCGTCTCCGCGGACCGCCAGGCGAAGATCGATGTCGGTGATCTCGTGACGTCCGCGGTCGAGCTGATGGCGTCCCTCGTTCCCGGCGACCGGCAGCCCGATTCCATCGCAGTCACCTTCCGAACCGAAGAACATGCGGCGCGCATCCGCGCTGCACTCGCACACACCACGCGAGACGTTCGGCTCGTTCCGGAAGCCGCCGCCGCGTCGGCACATCTGGCCACCACCGGTCTGGTCGACGGGTACGACACCATCGCCCTGGTGGACCTGGGAGCCAGTGGACTGTCGGTGACCGTGGCCCGCCGTACCGACGGTGTCGTTCTGTCCTACGGCCGATCCGAGGCCATCGGCGGCGTCGTTCTCGACGCACTGGTCAAGGACCTCGTTCAGAACATGACGCTCGACAATCTGCGAGACGACATTCGCGACGACCGCGGAATCGGATCGGCGCGGTACCGGGCGATCAAAGAACTGCTCTCACACGAGAACGAAGCACGCATCGAGCGATACAGCGGTGTACCGCTCACCGTGAGCCGCGCTGCATTCGAGACCGCTGCATCGCCCCTCTTCGACGAGGCAGCGCAGTTCGTGCGCAGCGTGTTCGACGAAAGCACCCACGAACCCGAGGCCATCGTGCTGATCGGCGGCGGTGCCCACATCCCGCTGCTGGCCACGTCTCTGACCGACACGTTCCATGCACGCATCGTTCGTCTCCCCGAGCCGGATGCCGTGCTCGCTGTGGGCGCGGCCGTCGTCGCCGCATCAGTGACCGACAACGATTACCCCCTGGTCTCGGCCGCACGCCGGACTGCGGGCCGGATGGGTCGCTACTCGGGTGCGATCGCGGCGGCCGTCGTCGCAGGCGGGCTGGTCCTCGCCTACGGGCTGCAGACGATGACCCCGGCAGACGACCCCAGCGTGTCCCCTGCCGGTAGCGCCACCGAACCCGTCGCAGCCGGGGACGCAGGACGACCCGCAGCCGAGGGCTACTCGCCGAGCGATACGCCGACTTCGACCCGTTACTCGGCTGACCCGATCGGCCCCGCAGCGACCACAGCCAATTCCTCGCGTCCGACGTCCCGACTCCCCGCGTCCTCCGCACCGACCACCACGCCGACGCTGCGACCTGCTCCCGACCTCCCGCGGATCGACTGGCCCATGGATCCGGCACCGGAGTCGTCGTCGCCCGACGCGGGCACCAGCGTCACCGTCGAGCCGTCGACGCCGGTCTCGCCCGAGCCCACGACGACGCCCCCGCCGACCACCAGCTCGCCCGTCGAGCCGACCCCGGCCCCGGGTGAGACTTCCGAACCCACCACGCCGTCCGGCCCGATCGAGCTCAGTCCAGGACCGACACCTCGGCCCTCGGCAGGGTCGGTTCCGGAAAGCTCGGAAGTCCCGACCGGATCGATCACCGTTCCCACGACGGTCGTCCGTGGCTCGGATTCCACTCCGGAATTGACCGCTCCGCCGACGGTCTGGTCACCACCACCTGCTGTATCCGGTCAGAGCGTCGAACCCCGGACGTCACCGGACACGGCAGCGCCGCGAACCTCCGAGCCCCCTCAGGACGCTCAGCCGGGAACCTGACTGGTCGCGACCGACAGGCCGGGGTCCGTCACCGCTGTCAGAGCCGACGGTGCCGCGCCCCCGGCAACCAGGTGAGCACCGAGGGCGGCAATCATGACACCGTTGTCGGTACACAGCCGCGGCTTCGGAATTCGCAGCGTCAAACCCTGTTGCGCGCACCGTGATTCGATCAACGAGCGAATCCGCGAGTTGGCCGTTGCACCTCCACCGAGAACGACGGTATCGACGTTCACGTCGGTCGCGGCGCGAACCGCCTTCATCGTCAACACATCCGCAACGGACTCCTGGAACGACGCCGCGATGTCTGCGACCGGAATCGGATCTCCGGCCCGCTGACGGGCCTCGACGAAGCGGGCGACGGCCGTCTTGACCCCCGAGAACGAGAAGTCGTAGCGAGCGTCCCGTGGGCCGGTCATTCCGCGGGGAAAAGCAATCGCAGTCGGATCGCCTTCGCGCGCCGCATCGTCGAGCGCCGGACCGCCCGGGTAGCCCAGACCGAGCAGGCGGGCCACCTTGTCGAACGCCTCACCGGCCGCGTCGTCGACAGTGGTACCCAGCTCCGCGATGGGCTTGGACAGATGGTCGACGTGCAACAGATGAGTATGTCCACCGGAGACCAGAAGTGCCACGCACGACGGCATCGGACCGTGCTCGAGGGTGTCGACCGCGACGTGGCCGCCCAGATGATTGACGGCGTAGAAGGGGACGTCCCACGCCGCTGCATAGGCCTTGGCAGCGGCAACTCCGACCAGCAAGGCACCGGCCAGTCCCGGTCCGATGGTCACTGCGACCGCGTCGGGACGATCGATGTCGGCGGCGGCGAGAGCGCGGCGCATCGTCGGAACCATGGCCTCGAGGTGGGCCCTCGACGCCACCTCGGGCACCACTCCGCCGTACCGGGCGTGCTCGTCGACACTGGATGCCACCTCGTCGGCCAGCAACTCGCACAAACCCGAGTCACGCCAGCGGACGATGCCGACTCCTGTTTCGTCGCAAGAGCTTTCGATACCCATGACGATCATCGGGCAGCCTCCGTCTTCTCCGGCCGACGCATGGTGAACGCATCGGCTCCGCTGGGCTGGTAGTACTTCGCCCTGGTACCCACGATCTCGAAGCCCTCACGTCGGTACAACTCGATGGCCGGGTCGTTGTCGGTGCGCACCTCGAGAAACACCGGCCCACCGTGATCGTCGGCGACGCGCAACAATTCGCTCAACAGTCGTCCGCCGATCCCCCGGCGATGGTGCGCGGGATCGACACCGATGGTGTGCACCTCGGCCTCACCGGCGACGAATGCGCCGCGGCTCGGTTGCCCCAGCAGAGAGATTCCCGCGTAACCGACGATCTCGCCGGCCTCCTTCGCCGTGACGTAATGATTGTGCGGCGCAGCCAGTTCCGCCACGAATGCGTCTGCCGACCACGGGTCGTCACCCTCGAAGAGAACCGTCTCGAGATACGCGCATCGTGCGCAGTCGTGCACCGTCATCGGTTCGATCGTCACCGTCATGGCGCGGCCTTCTCCGCAGCCCGTTCGGCGAGTGTCTTCGCGTCCGGGCGCCGCAGATAGAGCGGAACGAGCGGTCCCGGTTCAGTCCCGCTGCCGATGTCGGTGGCAGCCACCCGGACCAGACCTGCCGGGGACGGGGCCTGCACGTCACGCACCGGCAACCCGAACAGTGCGGCATGCGGCGCGGAACCGGCGACAGCGTCGACGCCTCCGTGCTCCAGTTCGGCCGGAGCGATCACGTCGGGGCCCGCTACCCGAACCCCGGCTTCGTAACGTGCCCAATAGATTTCACGACGACGTGCGTCCGTGACCACCAACAGCGATCCGGATTCGTCGACGTCAGCCGCGATCGCGTCGAGACTGCAGACACCGTGGACCGGCAGTCCGAGCGCATCACCGAATGCAGCCGCGGTCGCCATCCCCACCCGCAGGCCGGTGTACGGACCGGGGCCCACCCCCACGACGACGGCCGCGAGATCGGCAGCCACGATGCCGGCCTCGGCCAGGCACTCGAGGATGTGAGGAGTCAGAACCTCGGCGTGCGATCGCGCATCGACCTTGATGCGGGTGGCGACGGTGGTGACATCGGCCCCGTCGGCAGCGGAGTCGGACAACCGCACCACACCTGCGGTGACGGCAGGGGTCGAGGTGTCCACGGCAAGTACGAGCACGAGGATCAAGGCTACCCGCCCGGTGGCCGCACCCAGCACTCCCGTAGCCGTGGCACCGCGAACCCGGGATACCCGCTTCGCACGCTTCGTCGAGTGCCGTTACGGGCGCGCCGGGTTTCGGTGCTCACTCGGGTAGGCGGCCGAGCGCATCGCCATTCACCCGGCGAGCACTCACCCTTCGGACGTCCGATTCCGGATCGCGTGACAAGCGCACGGAGACATGCTGATCCGTCAGGGTCTCCACCACGCCCTCGCCCCACTCGACGACGACGACGGCGTGCTCGAGATCGGTATCGAGGTCCAACGCGTCCAGCTCGTCGAACGCGGACTGCCCCGTCATACCCAGACGGTAGGCGTCGACGTGCACGAGGGCGACAGGCGGTAAACCGTTGGGGCGCACGCCTGGTCGATGCTCGCGGGCGATGACGAACGTCGGTGAGGTGACGCGACCGTGCACCCCGAGACCCGCCGCGATCCCCTTGGTCATCGCGGTCTTCCCCGCACCGAGCGGACCGTCGAGTACGACGAGATCGCCGGCGACCAGAATGTCCGCGAGCCGAGCACCGAACTCGGCCGTGTCCGTCGCCGTCGCCAGTTCGGCCTCGACGGGCAGGTCGAGCCGGGAGTTCGGTGGACTCTCGGAATCAGACAACGCCCCACCGCTTCTTCTTGGGCTCCGATGCTCGCGCCACCAGGCGAAGGATCGCACCGTTGACCTGTTCGGGGAACTCCAACTGCACCAGGTGCCCACCTTGACGCACCCGCACCATCTCCGATTTCGGCAGAGCGTCGGTGAGTGCTTCCGAACTCGCGAAGGGAATGATCCAGTCTTCGTCGCCGCACACCACCGACACCGGAATGTTCTCGAATTCCGCCAGAGCCGCCGACTCGTCGTGCAGTTCGAGCGTCTCGAGAAAATTCACGATAGTGACAACGGAGGTGTCGTCGATCATCGACTGCGAGAATGCCACCAGCCGAGGAGACACCCGCGTTCCGTACGAGGCCGCGCGCAGCACCGGTGAAATGATGGCGCGCACCGCTCCTCGCCCGAATTGCACCAGGCCGGGTGACGTGCGTACAGCCAGTCGAAAAGCATCGACCGCCGGATTCTGCAGGCTGCGGCCGACTCCCGTCTGTGCGAGGCCGGCAGCCGTAGTGGAGATCAGCACGGCACCGATCACTCGCTGCCGGACGACGGACGACCGCTGGCGCGCCATGGAAAGAATCGACATGCCGCCCATCGAGTGCCCGACCAGGACGATGCGTCCCTTGGGCACGACCGAACGGATGACCGCGTCGAGGTCGAGGCCGAGCTGACCGATGGTGCAACTGCTTGCACTGGGCACCCCGGAGCGGCCATGACCGCGCTGGTCGTAGAACACCATGCGCACGCTCGAACCCCACTGCTGTTCGAGCGCACGTCGTTGGAAATGCCACGACGACATGCGCAGGCAGTATCCATGCACGAACACGACGGTCAGTTGTGCATCCGCCGGCCCCACCTCGCGGACCGCCAGCGGAACACCGTCGTCCGCCGTGACGATACTGCCTCGATCGGCGTCCATCAGGTCGAGATTCTCGGTCGCCAGCGGATCCTTGTTGGATCGAAACGCCGTCTCCCGCACCACTATCGCAAGACTCTCCAGCAATCCCAGCATGGCCTACTTCGTCGCCTCCCCTGAGCGCGTGCCGACGAAACGACGTCGAACACGTCCACGAACGCCGGTGACGACCTCGTAGCCGATGGTGTCGAGCGCATCCGCCCAATCCTGAGCGTGCGACTCTCCGCTGTCCCCCGGCCCGAACAGTATCGCCTCGTCGCCGATGGCGACACCCGAGCTGTCGCCGCCGAGATCGACGACGAATTGGTCCATGCACACGCGCCCCACCGACGGGTAGCGACGACCGTCGATGGTCACCTCGAAACGACCGCTGAGTCGGCGCACGACCCCGTCGGCGTAGCCCAGCGCCACCAGTGCGACCACCGTGTCGGTCGGAGCTGTCCAGGTGTATCCGTACGACACCGATTCACCTCGGTTCACCTTCTTGATGTGGGCCACCTGCGCGGACAATGTCATGACTGGACGCAAGCCGAAATCTCCCATATCGGGCACCGGCGACAGGCCGTACAGCGCAATACCCGGACGCACCATGTCGAAACCGAGGTCCGGCCTGGTCAGCGTTGCCGCCGAGTTGGACAGATGCACGACGGCCGGCGAGATACCGCGCCGGCCGGCTCGGGCAACCGCGTCGCGGAGCCGCTCTGCCTGGGCGTCGTTGGCCGGGTGATTCGGTTCGTCGGCACAGGCGAGATGCGAGAACATCCCCGTCAATCGCACGGACCCCTCGGCGACGGCGGACGCGGTGGCATCCAGGACGACGTCGAGGTCCGCCCGCGCAACGCCGTTGCGATTGAGGCCGGTATCGATCTTGAGCGAGAGGTCGGCGGTGAGACCGGTCCGCCTGGCTGCGGCGATCACCGAGTTCAGCTGGCCGGCCGTGGAGACCCCGACTCCGATGTTCTCGGCGATCGCAGCACCGAAGTCCGAATCGGCCCGGTGCAGCCACGCCAGCACCGGCACGGTGATTCCGGCTGCGCGCAATTCGAGGGCCTCGCCGATGGTCGTGACCCCGAATTCGTGCACGCCGGCCGCGACGGCAGCGTGTGCCACGGGGCCTGCCCCATGGTTGTAGGCGTCGGATTTCAGGACGGCCATCACGGCGGCGTCGCCTGCGAATTCCTGCAGAACCCGGACATTGTGGGCCACGGCATCGAGATCGACGGTTGCCAGAGCACCCGAATCCGTCCGCGGATCGGTCTCCACGTCGCCGTTACCGATAGTCACAACATTCGATAGTGCCATCCCTGCCGCACACACCACGGATCAGGTGGCACAACTCATGACACACAGTTAGGTCGGCCGGCGAGCCCAGTGCAACTCAGACAGCGACCGAGCGGACCGTCCGGATGGCTTCTCGCAGGCTGTTCGACAACGGTGTCGCCGAGATCGGGGCGGCGAATTCGCCATCGGCTCCGTGCGCGGCATGGGCTGCGGCCAGTGCGTGCACTTTGGCCCCGCACGCGGCCGCGGTCGACGGTGCCATTCCGGTTGCGAGTAGGGCACCGAGGACGCCGGACAGCACGTCCCCGGATCCGGCGGTGGACGCGGCGGATCCGCCCGCGTCACTGACGAACGCGGTGCCGTCCGAGTCGGCGACGACCGTCGCGCGGCCCTTGAGCAGCACGGTGACGCCCCACCGAGCGGCGAGGCGTCGTACGGCCGCTACGCGGTCGGGACCGGGTTCCGATCCGGTCAGGCGGGCGAACTCCCCGGCGTGCGGGGTCAACAGCGTCGGTGCAGTGCGATCGACGACCCACTGCTCGTTGTCCGCGAGGATCGTCAATGCATCGGCGTCGACGACCACCGGCAGATTCGATTCGAGAACTCGACGCACGATGTCCGCCGAGGATTCGTCAGTGCCGAAGCCGGGGCCGACGACCCACGACTGCACCCTCCCCGCTGCATCCAGATCCGGTGCGACGACGACCTCCGGGTGGTGCGAGACCACTTCTGCGCCGGCACTTCCCACGTACCGAACCATCCCGGACGTGGCGGCGACGGCTGCGCCGACACACAGCAACGCAGCCCCGGGATACGTGGCGCTGCCGGCCAACACGCCGACGACTCCCTGCGAGTACTTGTCGTCCGACGCGGTGGGAATCGGCCAGATTCGGCCTACGTCGGCCGGCTCGAAGGACTCGATCTCCGGTGCCGGCAGGGTCAGCCCGATGTCGATCACGTCGATTCGGCCACAACGAGGTACGGCCAACACGTGCACCGGTTTGCGAGCGCCGAACGTGACGGTGACATCGGCGGTCACCGCCGGTCCCGACACCTCACCGGTTTCTGCATCGACACCACTGGGGATGTCCACGGAGACGACGGGCGCGGTGATCCGGTCGACCATCCCGGCAGCGTGGGGACGCAGCGGACCCTTCCCGGATATCCCGACGATGGCGTCGATGACGAGGTCCGGATCGTCCGGCTCCGTGACGACCCGTCCCCCCGAGGCTCGCAGGGCCGCAAGACCTTCGGTGTGCACACGGTCCGGATCGAGCAGCAGCGCGGACACCGCGACGCCGCGCCTGCGCAGGAACGCACCTGCCCACAGGCCGTCTCCGCCGTTGTCTCCCGATCCGACCAGTATCAGTACTCGTCGCCCCGCGACGCCGCCGGTTCGCGAGAAGAGTTCGCGCGCCACCACCGAGGCCAAGCCGTACGCAGCGCGGCGCATCAACGTGCCGTCGGGCAACGATTGCAGCAGCGGAGCCTCGGCGTTCCTGATCTGCTCGGGTGTGTAGTAGCCGCGCATGCCGAGGTCCTCCCGCTCGTGCCGTCGTGTGTGTCGAGCCCGCCGGTCCTTCTACTCGACCGTGACGGACTTGGCCAAATTTCGCGGCTTGTCCACGTCGTAGCCGCGCGCCTGAGCGACCTCGGCTGCGAAGACCTGCAGCGGAATCGTCGAGAGCAACGGCTGCAGCAGTGTCGACGCCGCCGGGATCTCGATGAGGCTGTCCGCGAAAGGCCGGACCGCTTCGTCGCCCTCCTCCGCGATGACGACCGTCCGAGCGCCGCGGGCCTGGATCTCGCGGATGTTGCTGAGCATCTTCGAGTGCAGCACCGCACGGCCCTTGGGCGACGGCATGACGATGATGACCGGAACGCCGTCCTCGATCAGCGCGATCGGACCGTGCTTGAGCTCACCGGCGGCGAAGCCCTCCGCATGCATGTAGGCGAGCTCCTTGAGCTTGAGCGCGCCTTCGAGAGCGACGGGGTAACCGACGTGTCGACCGAGGAACAGGATGGTCGACGACGTCGACAGCTCGCGCGCGAGCGCACGCACCGGCTCGACCGTCTCGAGCACCCGCTGCACCAACTCCGGCATCGCTTCGAGTTCGGCGAACTCGCGCGCCACCTCGTCCGGGTACTTGGTGCCGCGCGCCTGAGCGAGAGCCAAGCCGACGAGGTAGTTCGCGGTCACCTGGGCGAGAAACGCCTTGGTCGACGCGACGCCGATCTCCGGACCTGCACGCGTGTACAGAACTGCGTCGGCCTCGCGGGGAATCTGCGAGCCGTTGGTGTTGCACACCGCAAGAACGCGCGCCTTCTGGTCCTTGGCGTGCCGCACTGCTTCGAGGGTGTCGGCGGTCTCGCCGGACTGCGAGATGGCCACGACCAGGGTCGACCGATCCAGTACCGGGTCGCGATAGCGGAACTCGCTGGCCAGTTCCACTTCCACCGGCAGCCGGGTCCAGTGCTCGATGGCGTACTTGGCGAGCAGACCGGAGTGGTAGGCACTGCCACAGGCGACGACGAACACCTTGTCGACGTCACGCAGTTCCTGATCGGAGAGACGCTGCTCGTCGAGCACGATCCGGCCATTGGCGAAGTGGCCGAGCAACGTGTCGGCCACGGCGGCGGGCTGCTCCTGGATTTCCTTCAGCATGAAGTAGTCGTGGCCGCCCTTCTCGGCGGCCGCGAGGTCCCAATCGATCCGGAACGGACGCCCCTGCGCCTCGTTGCCGTCGAAATCGCTGATGTCGTAGCCATCGGCCGTGATGACGACGACCTGGTCCTGCCCGAGTTCGACGGCGTCGCGCGTGTGCTCGATGAATGCCGCGACATCGGACCCGAGGAACATCTCGCCCTCTCCGACTCCGAGCACCAGAGGGGTGGACCTACGCGCCGCGACGATCGTGTCCGCGTGATCGGAATGAGTGAAGACCAGCGTGAACGCACCTTCGAGGCGACGCAGCACCGCCTTCGCACTGGCGACGAAATCGCCCGCGGTAGGCCCGTCCGCGTATGCCCGAGCGACGAGGTGGACAGCGACCTCGGTATCGGTGTCGGACAGGAACTCCACACCCGCCGTTTCGAGTTCGGCACGCAGCGGACCGAAGTTCTCGATGATGCCGTTGTGCACCACCGCCACCGTTCCGGACGCGTCGCGATGTGGGTGAGCGTTGCGGTCGGTCGGACGCCCGTGCGTCGCCCACCGCGTGTGTCCCATGCCGGTGGTCCCGACGAACGTATCGGTGCCGATGTCGTCCAATTCGGCCTCGAGGTTTGCCAGCCGCCCGGCCTTGCGCTCCACCGCGGTAGAGCCTGCGCCGTCCAGTATCGCGATTCCTGCGGAGTCGTAGCCCCGATATTCCATACGCCGAAGCGCCTCGACCACCACACCCAAAGCTGGGCGGTGGCCGACATATCCAACGATTCCGCACATGGTGCATCAGGGTACTCGGCACGACGCGCACGACCCATTCGCTCAGGTCGCCGTGTCCGGCGTCCCCATACCCGAGCACATTCGGTAGCGTCATCTCTCGTGGCGAAACCGAAGAAGCTGGCATCTGCTCTCTCCAAGCGTGGCCCGCACAAGGTACTCAGAGGGAACCTGGCCCTGGCCGGGCAACCTGGCGTCGTCTACACCCCGGCCGAGGGCTTCGGCCTGCCCGGTGTGGCGTTCGCGCACGGTTGGATGCTGCGCCCCGGCAGTTACACCGACACCCTGAAGCACCTGGCGTCGTGGGGGTTCGTCGTGGCAGCACCCGACACCGAGCGTGGCCTCGTGCCCTCGCACCGCGGACTCGCCACCGACCTGGGCACTGTGCTCGACATCATGACCGGCGTTCGCCTGGGCTCGGGCAACATCAGTGTGCATCCCGAGAATCTGGCCACAGTCGGTCACGCGATGGGCGCCGGGACCGCCGTACTCGCTGCCTCCCGACGACCGGATGTCAAAGCGGTCGCCGCCCTGTTTCCGGCACCGACGGCACCGTCGTCCGAGGACGCCGCCGCAGGCCTCGACGTGCCCGGACTGGTCGTCGGCGACAGCTCGAACGCAGATTCGCTCAACGACAATTCACTGGCTCTCGCCCAGGCCTGGCACGGACCATCCGTCCTCCGACGGATCGACGGCTCGACGGCAGACGGATTCGTCGAAGGCCGGCGAATGCTCCGCGCACTGGGAGTCAACAGCTCCGACCGCAAGACCCAGCAACGCACCCGCGCTGTACTGACCGCATTTCTGCTCTACCACCTGACCGGCGACTCCGACTACGAGGAATTGGCCGGAACGAACGGCGACATCGCCGGCACCCGTGCTGTCGACCCTCACGCGCCGCTGACCGAGCAGCCCAAGCCGAAGGCGACCGCGTCGATCAAGGCATTGCTGGGTCGCGGCTGACCCACCGGGCTCGGCGTCGTCACACCAGCCACGATCGGGGTTGCTCGTCGGGGTCCGGTTCGACGTGTGGTGCGCCGTGCCGCCGATCCAGGTGAGCCGGGCGCAGGACCGAGCCCGCTGCCAACCGAGTGTCACTTCCGCTCAACCGGTCCGAAACCCCCTGTCCCACATCGGTTCTCGCCGGTTCGCTCGGATTCCGTAGCCGTTCGGCGGCATCCGCCATCGCCGACCGATGCGCGTCGCGAATACGGTGCAGTTCACGACGCCACGCGGGGTCCGAATTCACAGTGCACCCGCCTCGCTCAAGCCCGCGCCGGACCCCGCCGAGCTGGGCTGAGGTTCGGTGACCGGAGGGGCCACGGGGGCTGCAGGTACCTCATGAGTCTCGTTCGAGCCCTGCCGGACGGAGCGCTCCTCGCCCGAAGTTTCAGGAACGCATACCTCCGGGGTGTCCGCGGTCGATGCGGGCTGCAAGTCCGTCGGTGCACTACCCACCTGCGGCTCGTCGGCCGGTGCGACATCCACCGGCGGTGAGGTCGCTGTGTTCTGCTCGGGAGCGCCGGACTCGGCAGAAGGAGGTGCCGGTTCGATCTCGGGTTCTGCATCGGGTGTGGTTCGATCCCCCGCGGCGGGCTCCGGCGGTTCCACGGTCGCCGAAGACCGGTTCGACACCCCGACACCGCTCGGATCGACGGTCCCGGGAACTTCGACGATCTCCGGCAATCCGAAAGGACCAACGCGCAACTCGAACGTGCGCACCCCGAGGCCCGGTGTCTCGAGTCGAAGCGATACGGCCCCATCGTGTTCGAGCGCGATACGGGCACGATGGCCGTCGAGTTCGGCCTCGAGATGGCCGCGCTCGCCGACGACCTTCGATGCATCACCGAATTCCGGCGACGGGATCGAAGCGGGCGGATCATCGAGCGTTGCAGTCGGATTGGGT
The DNA here is from genome assembly GCF_000482405.1 of Rhodococcus sp. JG-3. Taxonomy (NCBI): domain Bacteria; kingdom Bacillati; phylum Actinomycetota; class Actinomycetes; order Mycobacteriales; family Nocardiaceae; genus Rhodococcus; species Rhodococcus sp. JG-3. Next base: position 2,493,302 of record NZ_KI519398.1, on the reverse strand, counting down.
ACTGCGGTGGGGTTGGAGCCTTCCGTAGGGTCGGGTTCTGCGGTGGGGTCGACATCGGTCTCGTCGCTGACACTCCCGTCGCCGGTCGTGTCACCGAGCGCCTCGACAACCCGGTCCACGATGTCGTCCACAATGCCGTCCACGATGCCGTCCACCATGCCGTCGACGAGTCCGGCGACTGCATCGACCCGACTGTCTTCACGACCATTGTCGTTCTCGGTTTCGCCCCACGCCGTGGGACCGGTGGCACGTGCATCCGGAGCAGGTGCCGGTTGCGCCGGCGGAGCCGAGGCCGGCACCTCGGACGGAGGTTGGGCTGCCGATGCGGGTCCGGTGACGGCTGCCTCTCCCCCGGCTCCGCCCGTGACCGCCGCAGGGCAGTTCTCGGGCGACGACCGCTCGCTCGAGTGCTCGGCAACAGCCAGCGGCACCCAGCTGCGCTCGTCGAGCTCGTCGAACACGGGGTGGACGACTTCCTCGATGACCTTCACCACCAGGGCCAGGCACTCTCGAACGGCCGTGTCCGTGGCCGTGCAGGCAGACGAAACCGCTGCACACGTGCGTTGCACATGTGGCACGAACTCGCCCTCGATCCATTCTCGAGACCGGTCGGCGACCTCGGCCGCGAACTCGCCCGATACGTCTGCTCGCGCAAATCGCTCGGCCCATTCCGGAAACGCCGGTGCCAGGCGGGCGAACACGGTTGCCCGGTCGACCGGGACGCACTCGATGCCCGAGGCCAGCAGAAGCGCATCGATTCGGTCGGGATCGTGTCCTTCCACGGCGTCGGTATCGAGGCTTCCGACGAGCTCGGCCTTGTCGGTCACAGCCTCACGCAGTACGTCCACAGCCGCGTACATCGTTTGCAGCGCATCCTCGACCGAGTCGAGAAGCACCCCTGCTCTCTCCTGCTCGGTGGCCACATATCGCTGGGCCGTCTCACCGGCGTCACCGTGCCACCGCAGTCGAAGAACGATCAGGAGCTGCGTCTGCTCGTCCAATTGTTCACCCAGCGCCGCAGCCATAGCCCCGACCGCATCTGCGTCGGACGCCAGAGCCTCCAGGTTCAGGCCGCGCTGCTCGTCGTACCGTGCACACACCTCGTCGTAGCGCGGGACTCTGCTGCCGGGAACGCGCTCGGCCAACGGCAGGAAACGCTCGAAATACAGCAGCCCGACGGCATTGGCGTCGAGAATCTCGTCGACCGATGCTGCCTCGGCGGGCGAGGTGGAAGAAACAGTCACCGCAACGAGTCGATCGCGTGGGCACCGGCGTCGTCCTGTATTTCGTACGCGCTCATCGCGGCGACGAGGGCATCCGCGATGTCGTCGACCGACGATCGCCACACCCCGACGGCTCGCCCGAGCCCGGAGTGGGCGTCGAGATAGGCCGCGCCCAGGTCTCCGTAGTTCCGTCCTGCGGCGGCGGTACCGAATCCCGGTGATGCGATCGAATCGGCTGCCGTGCCCAGGGCCTCCGCCGACGCCGTCATCGAGTTCGCCACCTCGCGCACGCGGACCGCGTCCACCCAGAATCCGTCGCTCATCGCCCGCCCGTTCCCGCTCGAAGTGCCCCTTTCCCACTATGACGTGCGCCGACTCCCATCGGTTCCCCGGCGAGCGGTAACGTCCCGATACGAAACGTCGGTAACAGACAACCGAGCAGCTCCACCAGCTACTCGAGAACGAGGAGTCCCATGCACATCGGAACGATGCTGAACTACAGCGGTGGTTTCACCGAGACCGTTGCCGAGGTAGCCGAACTCGAGAAGGCGGGCCTCGACATCATCTTCGTGCCCGAGGCCTATTCTTTCGACGCCGTCAGTCAACTCGGGTTCCTTGCGGCCAAGACGAGCACGATCAAGATCGCGTCGGGCATCTTCCAGATCTACACGAGAACGCCGTCGCTGACGGCCATGACGGCCGCCGGCCTCGACTACGTTTCCGACGGGCGCTTCGTTCTCGGACTCGGCGCATCCGGGCCACAGGTCGTCGAGGGTTTCCACGGCGTCAAGTACGACGCACCCATCGCCAGAACCCGTGAGGTCATCGAGATCTGCCGCCAGGTGTGGCGTCGAGAGAAAGTGCAGTATCAGGGCAAGCACTACCAGATCCCGTTGCCGGCGGACAAGGGAACCGGCTTGGGCAAGCCACTGAAGCTGATCAATCACCCTGTGCGCGAACGCATTCCGGTCGTCATCGCCGCTCTCGGACCGAAGAACGTCGAGCTCACCGCGGAGATCGCAGAGGGCTGGCAGCCCATCTTCTACTTCCCGGAGAAGGCAGCCGACGTGTGGGGCGAATCGCTGGCCGCAGGCAAGGCCAAACGCGATCCGTCACTCGGCGAACTCGAGGTGTTCGCCAGTCCCACACTGGCCATCGGCGAGGACGCCGACAAGTACCTCCCCTGGGTCAAGCCCCACCTGGCGCTCTACATCGGCGGCATGGGAGCCAAGGGAAAGAACTTCTACAACTCCCTCGCTCAGCGCTACGGCTACGAAGCCGAGGCCGAGAAGATTCAGGATCTGTACCTCGCCGGCAAAAAAGAGGAAGCAGCAGCGGCGGTTCCGGACGAGCTCGCGCGTTCGGTGAATCTCATCGGACCGGAGAGCTACGTCAAGGAGCGCGTGGCAGCCTTCGCCGAAGCCGGCGTGACGACACTCAACGTCGCACCGTTGGCCGAGGACACCGCAGGACGCGTCGCGCAGCTCACCGCCTTGCGAGAACTCACCGCCTGACGATCGGACACTGCCTGACGATCAGACCGCCGCGACCCGGCCCGCCAACTCCTCGGCGAGCCGGGTCGCAACGTCGAGTTCCGACGCTTCCACCATCACTCGCACGAGCTGTTCGGTCCCGCTGGGACGCAACAGAACTCGCCCCGATTGGCCGAGCTCGAGCTCGGCGACGGCCACGGCGTCCGACACCGACGGTGCCGACGCCACCGCAGCTTTGTCCGAGACACGTACGTTGATCAACACCTGGGGCAGCGTGCGCATCGGCGACGCCAGATCCGCCAGGGTGCGTCCGGTCCGGGCCATCCGCTCCATCACACGCAGCGCGGTCGCGATCCCGTCGCCGGTCGTCCCGATCGCAGGGAGTACGACGTGTCCGCTCTGCTCACCACCGAGTGCGTACCCTCCGCGGCGCAACTCCTCGAGGACGTATCGATCACCGACTGCGGTGGTACGCAACGTGATTCCCGCTTCGCGCATCGCGATGTGGAGCCCGAGGTTGCTCATGACGGTGGCGACCAACGTGTTGTCGGTCAGCGTGCCGTTCTCACTCATCGCGATGGCCAGCACAGCCATGATCGCGTCCCCGTCCACCACCGCACCGGAGGCATCGACCGCGAGGCAGCGGTCGGCGTCGCCGTCGTGCGCGATCCCGAGGTCGGCCCCGTGCTCGACGACAGCCTTCTGCAGCCCTTCCAGGTGCGTCGAACCACACCCGTCGTTGATGTTCAGCCCGTCGGGCTCGGCGTTGATCGCCACGACCGTCGCACCGGCCCGGCGGTAGATCTCCGGTCCGACCGTCGAGGCTGCACCGTGCGAGCAATCCACCACGACGGTGACACCGTCGAGTCGGTGCGAGAGCGGTGCGACGAGGTGCCCGGCATAGAGCTCGGCAGCGTCGGGAGCGACGTCGATGCGACCGATGGCAGCGCCGGTCACATCGACCGGCTTCTCGGTGCGGCCGTCCACCCCGAGCAACGCCTCGATGCGATCTTCCATGTCGTCGTCGAGCTTGTGCCCGCCTGCGGCGAAAATTTTGATTCCGTTGTCGGGCATCGCATTGTGCGAGGCGGAGATCATCACGCCCAGCGCCGCGCCGTATTCGCCGGTGAGGTAGGCGACCGCGGGGGTCGGCAGCACGCCCACGTCGATCACGTCGACACCCGAGGCAGTGAGCCCGGCCGACACTGCGGCACCGAGCATCGAACCGCTGATTCTGGGGTCACGGCCGACGACCGCTGTCCGTCGACCACCGTCGACATCCGGTGCCAGCACGGCGGCGGCAGCCCGGGCGATGGTCATGGCGAGCTCTGCCGTCAGGACCCCGCCTGCGAGTCCCCTCACTCCGTCGGTGCCGAACAATCGCGCCATGAATGAAGACCCCTTCGAACAGAGAGAACATCGTCGGAAAATGCCTCGAGGGCAGGCATCCGATCTTGCTGGAGCCTGCCCTCGAGGATGGAACGGGTAAGACGCGTCAGCGCTTGGAGTACTGCGACGCCTTACGGGCCTTCTTCAGGCCGTACTTCTTGCGCTCGACCGCACGCGCGTCACGCGTGAGGTAGCCGGCGGCCTTGAGAGCCGGGCGATCGTCCGGGGTGAGCTCGATCAGCGCACGCGAGATGGCCAGACGCAGCGCGCCTGCCTGTCCCGACGGTCCGCCACCGTGCAGCAGTGCCACGATGTCGAAGGACTCTGCGCGGTCGACCAGCACCAGAGGAGCCTTGATCAGCTGCTGGTGCACCTTGTTCGGGAAGTAATCCTCGAGGGTGCGGCCGTTGAGCTTGAATCCACCGGTGCCCGAGGACAACCGAACACGAGCGACGGCTTCCTTGCGGCGGCCGACGGTCTGGATCGGGCGATCGAACACGATGGGGGCCGGAGCTGCAGCAGCTTCGATTTCCGTGGCCACCTCGGGATCTTCCACTGCCACGAACTCGTCGGCGGCGATCTCTTCGATGTTCTCCTGCGACGTCACGTCATTTCCCTCCGGCGCCGTCACTGGGACACCTGCTTGATCTCGAACGGAACGGGCTGCTGAGCGGCATGCGGGTGGTTCGGTCCCGCGTAGACCTTCAGCTTGCTCGCGATGGCATTTCCGAGCTTGTTCTTCGGGATCATGCCGACAACGGCCTTCTCCACGAGACGGTCGGGGTTGTTCTCGAGCACCTGACGCGTCGAGCGCGACTTCAGACCGCCCGGATGGCCGGAGTGGTGGTGGTGGAACTTGCCATCGAGCTTGTTGCCACTGATGGCAACTTTCTCGGCGTTGATGATGACGACGAAGTCGCCACCGTCGACGTTGGGTGCGTAGGTGGGCTTGTGCTTACCGCGGAGCAGTGTCGCGGCCTGGACGGCGAGGCGTCCGAGCACGACGTCCGTGGCGTCGATCACATGCCACGTCCGGGTGGTGTCCCCGGCCTTCGGGGCGTAAGTAGACACAGAAAATTCCTGTCTTCATGATGTCGCTGCTGGCCAAGACGTGTGGATGCCCTCGGCGGCCAGTTGAGACCCGAGGACAAGAGCTCTGCACATCGAAGAAATGCGGCGAGCCCATACACGCCAACGGGGAACGATACCGGGAGCCGGCACCCAGGTCAAAACGCCTCCGACGCGGAAGACCGGCTCAGGACAGGCGAACGCACCGCACACAGCGGCGGGCCGCAGGCAATGCCTCGAGCCTGATCGCCGGTATCGACTCTCCGCACCGCTCACACGTGCCGTACGTACCGAGATCCCACCGCGTGGACGCAGCGTCGAGCTCGCGCATCTCGGACTCGGTGTCGGAGATCAGGGCTGCGATCTTGGCACGCTCGAAGGCGATGGTGGAACCCTCCGGGTCGTGTTCGTCGTCGTCGGTGGTCCACCGGCTGCCTTCGATGACCGACGCGAGCTCGTCGCGAAGGGAGTGCAGGCGGTGTTCGGCGCGAGAACGCTCGGCATCGATCGCCGTCCCGAAATCCGTCATCCGTCCAGTACACACCGCCACCACAACCCGCGCCAGGTGCCGCGCCCCTCGACAGTCGTATGCCCCGACCGACAAGTGCCGATCGGGGCATACGACGCTCGTGGTCGACGGTCAGCGCGCCATGCGCGCCTTGTTCGCCATCTCCACCCCGTGCATGGCCTCGCCGCCGGTGCGGGCGGCCGCGACGAGGCTCGACAGAATGAGATTGAGCTCGTCGGATGCGGAGTTCCACTGACGCTGGAGTTCGTAGTAGGACGTCATCGCGTCGCCCTCCCACGATTCGTAGAGTCTCTTCGCAGTGCCGTCCACGTCGGCGAGAAGGTCTTTGGTCACGTTCGCCTGCTTGTTCATCGCCTCGGTCAACGCCGCGATCTGAGCGAAGTCGTACTTCATGTCGAATCAGTCTCCTAAATAGAGCTCGGTCGTGTGGTCGGTCGTTCGGTGGCCGGTCGTGTCGTCAGTTGAACGTGGTCAGTCCCGAACCGAGCGATCCCGCCACCTGGTTCACAGCCGCCACGTTGTCGTCGTCCGCATCGGAGTAGCCGTGGCCGTTGGTCTTGATGTCCGCCGAGATCTGCTCGAGCGCGCTGCGCATCTTCTGGGCACTGGTGTCCCACTGCGACATGACATCCTGAAACGACTTGCCGGCCTTGCCCACCCACGCCTCGGCGGTCTGCTCGACGATGGAACGCACGGCCGAGTTGGACGCATCGATCGACACGCTCAGGCCCTCGATCGTCGCCCCGGCAGCAACGAGCTCCTGCGGTGTGACGGTGACGCCGTTCGACGAACCCGTAGATTCCGGTCCCCCTGGATATCCCACTTCGACTCCTCTGCTTCGATTTTCGTATTCACGTACGCCCGCGGCGCACATGACGCTCGACCGAGGGACCGCGTGCGGCCCGCTCACTCCCCTACATCTCCTTGGACGCAGCCACCCCTCGGTTCGGTTCCGGCATACGGCGAAAATCTGCGCGGCGGCCTCAACTCATCGGCACGATCTCCAGAGTCTGGGTGGCCAGATCACATTCGGTGTCGATCGCGGACGAGTCCGGTCCCTCGAACTGGCAGCCGATGCTCACCTGCACATCCGATTCGACCAGCACACGCCACAACACAGTGGACGCATCGGCCGGCCGCTCGACGTACGAGATCCCCACCCGACCTCCGAAATCACGGGCAGGCTCCAGCGATCCGATCGGGGAGTCGGGTCCACGCGCGTCGACTGCCGCACCGAGCTCGGACGCAACCTGTTCGAGCGTCGAGCCGGGCACCAGTTCCTGCACTGTGACGACGATGCGACGCTCGGGTGCTGTCGGCGGAATCAACACCATCCGGGCCGGGTCCTCCATCCTGGTCCAGGTCGCCGGTAGTCGCAGCGACGCCCGGCCCGAGACGAACGTCGCCGACGGGATCACCGACGGTGACTCGCTCGTCGCCGATACTGCTGTCGCCGAGGTCGTTTCGGTCGCGGGGGTCGTTTCGGTCGCGGGGGTGGCTTCGGTCGTCGACACCGCCTGGGTGGCAGGCATCGCGAACGGCGGCGAGGTCGCGACGGCCACCTCTTGCGGAGACCGAAGGACGAACGTCAGTGCAACGACACCACCGGCAACGATGACCGATGCGGCCACCGCACCGAACGCTCGAACCGGCCATCCGCTTCTTCGGGGAGGTGGCACCGCGACGGTCACTTCGTCGAGCCATGCCGCCGAGCGCCCTGCCGCGGCTCGCCCTGACGGGGCAGTTTCCACCTCCGCTCCCGCACGTCGATACAGAGACCTGGCGACGTCGAGTCCGGTCAGCCATCGTGCCGGATCTTCCGCAGCGGGGCTCGAGCTCGAACCCGACTCCGCCACGATGAAAATGTCCTCGGGACATTGCGACACCGACGATCGAAGGTAGTCGTCGGCTCGTCGTCGCCAGCTGTCGTCTCGTTCTCCGACAGCAAGTACTGCACCGATGTCGCCGCCGTGAGTTCTTGCCTCGTCCACCAGGACGACCGTCGTGTCGAGGGTGCCCACTTCGATCACCACCGCAGCAGCCGGTGCGCGTTCTCCCGCCGACGCGACCGCGGCGATCGCCGTCTCCACGACGACGACCTCGCTCGCCGACGTGGCGAACACGGCTCGGAGGAGCTCTCGACGCTCGTCGCCCCACGTCGAGGGATACGCGATCTCGAGCAGATCGAGTCGTTCGTGTATCCCGGCTCCCTGCAGCGCCGACCACACGATCCCGTGCAGGACTTCGCCGCGATCCCACACTGCGCCGCCCACGAGGATCGATCGATCGTCGAGACACAGCAGCGGAGGGACCTCGGTGTCCGCGCCCGCCCGCCCGAAGACGAGACGACCACCCTCCGATACCGCGTATGCGGATCCGACGTGTTCGCGTGGACCCTGCAGCGTCGCACCGGACGCGACGACAGAAATCTCCGAATGACTCAAATGCACAGCCGCGTAACGCCACTGCGCCCTCGTCAACTCGAGTGTCCGAGCTGCACGAGCGCGGGGCCGGACCGATCGACGAACACTCCACGTCCGGGCGGCATCGGGCTCGGACGCACGGTGCCGATCAAGCTCCCCTCGTCTCGGCTCCCGCTCATGACCAATCCCGGAGTCACCAGGTCGCGTAGCCGCCCGATCACCGGGTCGAACAGTGCCCGCGCCGCCCCGCCCGAGCGACGCGCCACGATGAGGTGCAGTCCGATGTCCCGGGCGTGTGGCAGATGCTCGACCAAGGGCGACAACGGGTTTCCGGACGCCGTGGCCACCAGGTCGTAATCGTCGACGACGACGAACACCTCGGGCCCGTCCCACCACGACCGCTCTCGGAGCTGCTGCTGGGTCACGTCCGATCCCGGCATGCGCCTGCTCATTCTGCCTGCGAGATCGACGATCATCGCCGTCAACGTCGCCTGCGCGGCCGCATAGCCGGCCAGATGCTCGGAATCGACTGTGCCCAAGAGAGTTCGACGGTAGTCCGCCACGATCAGTTTCACCCGATCGGGTGGGTTCGCATCGACCAAAGATCGACAGATCCCCCGCAGCAGGGACGTCTTCCCGCATTCGCTGTCGCCGAAGACGACGAAGTGTGGGTTCTCGGCGAAGTCGACCGTCACCGGAGCCAGCTCGGCCTCGTCGATGCCGATCGGAACTCTCAGTTCTGCAACGGTGCCGCGGTCGCGAGGCCAGGTGCCACCGAGTCGATCCAGCACCTCCGACCGTTCGAGCATCTCCGGCAACATGCGGACCGGCGGGGCAGGCGGCCCCGTGGACGCTGCGGCGATCGCGGTGACGGACTCTGCCACAGCTCGGGACAGGTCGGCCACCGATCGACGGTCGTCGACCCGAGGCAGTGCGATCTGCAGGTGGAGACCGTCCTTGGTCATACCCCGGCCCGGTCGGCCCTGCGGCACACTGGCGGCTTTCGTTCGGCCGATGTCCGAGTCCGACGGATCTCCGAGTCGCAGCTCGAGCCGGGTCCCGATCAGATCCTTCGTTGCGGGCCTCACTTCTGCCCAGCGAGAGGCCGTCAGAACGAGGTGCAGACCGAATGCCAGTCCCTGGGTCGTCAGCGTCGCGATCTGTTGTTCGAGACTCTCGAAGTCCGATCTGATGGATTGCCATCCGTCGATCACCAGGAAGACGTCGCCGAACCGGTCGTTCGCATCGACCGGTTGCATCGCCCGCAGCCGCCGGAACTCGACCATGGAATCGATGCCGCGATCTCGAAAAGTCTTCTCCCGCTGACGAACGACAGCCGCGACCTCGGCCACGGTCCGGCGCACTCGGTCGACGTCCAATCTGTTGGCCACCGATCCGACGTGCGGTAGTTCGGCCAACCCGGCCAGCGTTCCACCCCCGAAGTCCAAGCAGTAGAACTGAACCTGAGCGGGTGTGTGCGTCATCGCCAGAGCCATGATCAGCGACCGAAGGGCCGTCGATTTCCCCGACTGCGGAGCCCCCACGATCGCGACGTGCCCGGCTGCACCGGACAGGTCGACGGTGAGCAGATCCCGCCGCTGATCGAACGGCCTGTCGATGATGCCGATCGGAGCACGAAGTGTGCTCAGCGCATCGACGCCGCCGCTCAGTACCGACCGAGGCAGTAAGCGGGTCAGTGTCGGTGCCTTGTCCAACGGCGGTAGCCATACCTCGTGGGCCGGCATACCGCGGCCTGCGATTCGGCCGACGACGACGTCGAGAACGGTCGCGCCGGTGTCGTCGTTCTCGACCGGATCCGGTTCGACCACCGGCTCGACACGGACGTCGTTCTCGACGGGATCGACCACGACCGGATATGCGGTGAACGGCCTCGGACGGATGTCGACGCCCTGCGCGGCGGGTGCCCCCGCACTCGAACGTGGCGGAACGTACGGTCCGGACACGTAGGCCGCAGCGAAGCGGACGATCTCGGCCGAATCGCACTTGAGATAGCCGGCACCGGGCTGAGCAGGCAGGTGGTACGCGTCGGGAACACCGAGAACGGAACGTGACTCGTTGGCCGAGAACGTTTTCAGACCGATTCGATAGGACAGATGACTGTCGAGTCCGCGCAGCTTGCCTTCTTCCAGACGCTGACTGGCCAACAACAGATGCATGTGCAACGAACGTCCGAGCCGCCCGATCGCCACGAACAATTCCGCGAATTCCGGTTGCTGACTGAGCAATTCCGAGAACTCGTCGACCACCACGAACAGAGCGGGCAACGGCGCCAGGGCAGCTCCCGCTGCGCGCGCCTTCTCGTAGTCGGACACATTGGCGAAGTTTCCGGCCGAGCGCAGCAACTCCTGCCGACGGTTCATCTCGCCGGCGAGGGCATCACGCATCCGGTCGACCAGAGCCAGGTCCTCGGACAGGTTGGTGATCACGGCCGCAACGTGCGGCGCGGCCTCGAGCCCCGCGAAGGTCGCCCCGCCCTTGAAGTCGACCAGTACCAGGTTCAACTGCTGCGGGGCGTGGGTGGACACCAACCCGAGAACGAGCGTACGCAGAAACTCCGACTTACCCGAACCCGTTGCGCCGATGCACAATCCGTGTGGACCCATGCCGTTCTCGGCAGACTCCTTCAAATCGATCTCGACCGCGCTGCCGTCGGGTGCGACGCCGATGGGTACCCGCAACCGGTCTCGACCGCGACGCACTGTCCACGCTCGATCCGTATCGAGCGTGGCGACGTCGGCTATTCCGACGAGGCTGTTCCATCCCGACACTGCGGCCCCGTCGTCGGTGACGGTATCGACAGCGGAGGGCGACGACGGCGCGCGATACGGAGAAAGGCGTCGAGCAACGGCGTGTGCCTCGGTGGTGCTCATCGCGTCCGCCACGGCGAAGACCTCGACTGCCGTGCCGCTGACCGCACCGATCGAGCCGTTCTCGACCACCAGCTGGAGCCCGCGACTTGCCGCCAGTCGCGTGCACAACCCGGACAGGTCGACGATGGTGACGGAATCGAGGCCGGTGTCGGTGAGGTCGGTCGAACGGTTGGCGACCAGTCCGCCGTCCACCACGATCACCAACTGCGTGACCCCACTGTTCACCGCCCCACGTGCGAAGCGATTCCGCATCGACAGGACGTCCCCCAGCGCGCTCTCGAGCTCGAGGACACTGCCGAAGATCATTCGCGCAGAACCGGCACCGTCTCGCAACACGTCGTGTTGTGTGTGCGGCAGCCACTTGGTCCATTCCCACTGCTCCACGGTGTCGGGGCCGCAGACGACGGCCACCGCGAGGTGGTCCGGTCCGTGGAAGGTACAGAGATAGGCGACCATCGAGCGCACCATCGCGCGAGCGGCATCGCGATCCCCGGCTACCGACAGAGCGGCGAATCCCCTCAGCGACACGGCAATCGGCAACTCGGCCACCACCGAGTGTGCTCGCACGAATCGGCGCAGCGACACCGCGGACACCGGTTCCAGCTCTTCCACAGGTCCGGTCTCGGGAGGCACGAGTCGGGTCGCCAAACGCTGATCGCCGAGCCCGACCCGCACGTGGGCGAAGTCGGCGTCCTGAGGCCGACGTTCCCACATACGGTGCGTTCCGGCCGTCGACCACAGAGTGCCCGGATCCGGGTGGCTCCACTCGAGTGCCCTGCGCTGATCTCGCTCGGTGTCGGCGACGTCTCGTCGAAGCTGGTCGAGATACCGCAGATAGTCCTTACGGTCCTCGTTCGCCTCGGCGGTACGTGCTCCCCCGGACTTGCCCCCGCCTGCCAACATGCCCACCATCGACATCAGCATCATGGCTGGGAACATCAACATCATCGGGTTCGCTGCCGCACCGGAAGTGAACATGAGCGCAACCATTCCGACCATGGCGGCGACCATCACCAGCGGCATCAGCTTCATCAGGAGATTGCCGGGTACCGCGCGCGGCACGGGAGGCGGCGGTTGAAGTACGACCTCGCCGCCCGGTGACCGAGGTACTTCCCGGCGCGCGCTGCGAACGAAGCGCACGGTACTCATCGATCAGCCCCCACGGCCGCGCCCCCACAACTGCATTCGCGGCGACCTCCCCCCGAGGCCGCGTGGACGACAGGCTAACGCATGCACAACCGGAGGGTCCACCGTTGCGTCGAAGCATCGGGATACAGAAATAGAACGGCACCGCATTCGGTTGAACGAAGAATGCGGCTCCGAGGCCGCACATGTTCGACGAACGAAAGGTCGGCTTCCGTGTCCGTACCCCTGTCCATCCTCGATCTCGCACACGTGGGCGAGGGCGAAACAATCCGAGACAGTTTCGACGCCAGCGTGACGCTCGCCCAGCACGCCGAGAACTGGGGTTACCAGCGCATCTGGTACGCCGAACATCACAACATGAAGACGATCGCATCGTCGGCGACGTCGGTGTTGATCGGGCACGTGGCCGCACACACGAAGCGAATTCGACTCGGCTCCGGCGGGATCATGCTTCCCAACCACGCGCCGCTCACCATCGCCGAGCAATTCGGCACGTTGGCCACGTTGTTCCCGGACAGGATCGATCTCGGACTGGGCCGCGCCCCCGGCAGCGACCAGGTGACCATGCGCGCCATGCGCCGCGACCCCGCGTCCTCGGACCGATTCCCCCAGGACGTCCAGGAGCTGCAGGGGTACCTGTCCCAGCAGTCCCTCGTCCCCGGGGTCAGTGCCACGCCGGGTGCCGGCACCGAGGTGCCGCTGTACATCCTCGGATCGTCTCTCTTCGGCGCACAGCTCGCGGCAGCCCTCGGCCTGCCGTACGCATTCGCGTCGCATTTCGCACCCGACGCACTCGAACAGGCCGTGGAGATCTATCGCCGCGACTTCCGTCCGTCGGCGCAGCTGTCCGAACCTCACCTCATCGTGGGCGTCAACGTGATCGCTGCGGACACCGTCGCCGAGGCTCAGGCCCAGTTCCTCCGAACCAAGAGAAGCCGCGTGAGCCTGCTGCTCGGACGGGGTCGCACCTTCACCGACGAGGAAGCCGACATGGTGCTGGAAGCACCCGCGGGGCAACAGATCTCGAAGATGACGAAGTACTCGGCCGTCGGGACGCCCGACATGGTCAGGGAGTACCTCGACCGATTCGCCGAACGCACGGGAGCAGACGAGTTGATCGTCGCCTCGGGCGTCTCCGATCGTCGATCCTGGCTCAGGTCGTTCGAGCTGCTGGCCCAGGTGAGCGAGCTGGTTCCTGCCTGACTGCTGCGAGCAGGTCTCGGCGGAGGCGACGAGCGGTCGAGTGTCGGCGTGATGTCGTAGGGTGTGGACGCACGATGCCCGGGGGGCGGGCATCGACAGTGCACTGCACGCATCCGGGGGGATATCCATGACACGCGCCGACAGCCGTCCCGCAACGACGAACACACCGTCCGACGCAGCCGAACCGACCATCGCATCGGACCCGGCCCGACGTGCGCAGGGGCTGCGTGCCGTCTTCGCCCAGGACGTGTGCCGGGTGACGGTGTCGGCGAGGTCGACCCAGGTTGATATGGCACTGCCCGTGGACGTTCCGGTGTCGCTGTTGATTCCGGGGATCGTCGACATGATCGCGTCACGAGCGGAGCCTGCGGAAGGACCGGGTCCGGTCGGGAGCCGGACCGCGGACTCCGGATCCGACGGGTTGTCGGGGGCCTGGACGCTGTCCCGTATCGGACGCCCGCCGCTACCGTCGACGTCCACACTGTCGGAACTGGGCGTACGTGACGGCGACCTGCTCGTGTTGGGTGTCGCCGAGCGTCCGGCACCGACTCCGTTGTTCGACGATCTCATGGATGCCGTGGCCCGTTCCGGCACCGACGACGTTGCTCAGTGGACCGCGCGTACTGCACGCACGGTCGGTTCGATCATCACGGGCTCGACGGTGCTGCTCGCCTGCGGAATCGTTCTGAGTGACCCGGTTCGATCCGGTGCCGAGAACACGAGCAGCCCGGTCGAGGCAGTCGCCGCGGTCACGGCCGCGGTCCTGTTCGCCGTTGCGGGGATGATCCTCGGCCGGCTGTACGAGCAGGTGGCCGTCGCGGTGCTTTTCGGGGGATGCGCGTCGGCGCTGATGTTCACCGGTGGAACTCTGTTCGTGCCCGGCCAGTTCGGGGCAGCTCACGTGATGTTGGGTTCGGCCATGGCAGGCTCGATCGCGCTGTTGTCTCTGCGAATCGGCGGTGCCGGGCTCGCCGTGTTCACCGGGTCGATCGTGCTGGCAGTGTCGGCGTTCGCCGCGGCGGTCTGCGCGTTGTTCACCGTGATGACGCCGGCGGCCATCGGTACCGTCGCAGCACTGGTAGGTCTGACCGGAATCGCCGTGTCGGCCCGACTGTCGATGATGCAGGCGCGGCTTCCGTTGCCTCCGGTTCCCACCGCCGGTGCCCCACTGGACACCCCCCAGGAGGCGGAGCTCGATTCGATGTCGTTCGCAGATCTGCAGGTGGCAGCCACGCGCGCACGGAGCTACCTGACGGGATTGCTCACGGCGTTCACGATCGTGGTGGTGATGGGAGTACTCGCTGCGGCGGCGAGCGACACCGCGACCGGTTCCGGGTGGCCCGGCATCGCCCTCGCCGCACTGTGCGCGCTGGTGCTACTTCTGCGCGGACGCACGTATGCCGTTGTGACACATGCCGTCCCACTCGTCGGTGGTGGTGCGGTCGTCCTGTTCTCGCTCTCGGTCGGGGCAGTGATCACATTTCCGGACCGTGCACTCGAGTTGTTCGGCGCGGCGTTGGCCGCCGCCGTCGTCGCATCCGTGTTCGGAGCCCTGGTTCCGACCCGCAACTATTCGCCGGTGATGCGGCGATCGGCCGAACTGGTGGAATACGCCGCGATCGCCCTCGTCATTCCGATCGCAGTATGGGTGTGCGGTCTGTACAGCGTCGTCCGCGGACTGTGACCGCGCGCCGGCGTCGTGCGCACACCGTTGCCGCGCTCACTGTCCTGACCCTCACTTACGAAGCACTGATGGGACCGTCCTTCGCGCACGCCGAACGCCCGCTCATCGATCCGGTGCAACTGCCACCGCCCAGCCCTCCCGCGCCTTTGGAACCGACCGAGCAGAAGAACGCGTGCGCCGTCCCCTCCGAAACGATCGACGCCCAGGAAATTCCGACGGCGCAGCAAGCACTCGACTTCGCGTCCGTGTGGCCGATCACTCGCGGAGCCGGTCAACTGATTGCCGTCATCGATACGGGCGTCACGCCTCACCCACGTCTGCCGGGTCTGATTCCTGGGGGCGACTACGTCGGCACCGCCGACGGATTGTTCGACTGTGACGCGCACGGCACGATGGTGGCCGGTCTCATCGCCGCGCAGACGGCCTCGGGCAGCGGTTTCGCCGGCGGCGCTCCGGACGCCCGCATCCTGTCGATCCGTCAGTCCAGCAACGTGTTTCAAGTCGTGGACAACAGGACCGACCAGGAGAAGTCGACCGAACCCGAGAACGCTGCCGGGTACGGAAACGTACGGACGATGGCCATGGCAATCCGGACGGCCGCCGACGCAGGCGCATCGGTCATCAACATCTCCGAAGTGGCGTGCGTACCGGCCGGCGCAGGCGTCGCCGACGGCCCACTCGGCGCAGCAGTGCAGTACGCCGTTCGCGAGAGAAACGTCGTCGTCGTCGCCGCGGCGGGCAACTTCGGGAGCGACGCGTGCAGGGCACAGAACCCCATGCCCGACCCGGTCCGGCCCGAGGCGGACCCGTGGGAAGGGTTTGCGACCATCGCGACACCTGCCTGGTTCGACGACGTGTTGACCGTCGGTTCGGTCGAGTCGGACGGTTCGCCGTCGTCGTTCAGCCTGGCCGGACCATGGGTGGACGTGGCTGCTCCGGGCTCCAACATGACGTCGCTGTCGCCGGCGGGCAACGGCCTGGCCAACGGCATTCGGGGCACCGACGGCGTAGTACCGATGACCGGAACCAGTTTCGCCGCACCGCTCGTCGCTGCGACAGCGGCACTGGTGCGGGCGTACAGGCCCGATCTGTCCGCTCTCCAAGTGATCGACCGCATCGAGCGAACAGCTCATGCGGCGGCCGACGGATGGAATCCGTCGGTCGGCCACGGCGTCGTCGATCCACTCGCTGCGGTGACCGACGTCGTGACACCGACGCAGCGAACCGTCCCCGCAGATGCGGTCGCGATCGGTGCGCCGCTCCCACCGCCCGCCGCCGATCATCGGCCACGCGATGCGGCGGTGACCGGGTCGGTGGTGGTCGCGGTGATTCTGGGTCTCGGAACGGCAGTCTCCATTCCCCTGCGCCGACGGCTGTGATCGGCCCGCCCACTCGCCGGGACTACTTGGACGGAAGCGCGGCTGCCTGCGGGTCCGCCGCGACCCCGTCGTGCATGGTCAGCGCCTGGCCACGCCCCAGAGTTGGCCCGCTGCCCAGCAACTGCAGAATCTGCCACGGTGCAGGCGCCGGGAGTCCGAAGCCCAATGCCGACGCTGCATCCGCACCCTCGACTCCGTAGCGAACTCCCGTGTCGGCGACAAAGAAGACGCTGTCCTGACGGGTACTGGCCGTCGAGATACCGGTGCTTCGAACGAATCCGCCGCTACCCGGCGACAGATGGACCTGGTCGACCGCATCACCGCCGCCGTCCGCCTGAGCCAGTTCCACCGGTGAAGCGGTGGTATCGAGTGGCAACGACCGTCCTGCGGATTCGACCAGCTGCGCAGTCGGACCACCGTCGGCGACATCGAGTGGTGACCACGTCAGACACCCGACGGGCCTCTGGCCCGAGTCGACGATCTCGGGAGTCGTCGGCGGGAAGGTCGATACGTCGAGCCCGGACATCGTCTTGGGAGCGTCGGCCAGGACGTCGGGATTGACGGCCGCGATGTCGGGGCTGCCCTGCGAGTCGGCGAACTTGACGAGTAGGGCCGCGGTTTCGCTGATGGCTTGGATGCCGTCTTCGAGCACGACGTAGTACCGAATGTCGCGGCCGGCAACCTTGACCACGGATCCGATAGGCCGGTTGTCGAACGGGTAGGCGGGGATCTCACCCGCTCGCGCTATGAACGGAGCCGTCACCGCAGGCGACTGCGGTACCGCGTTGAGCAGACCGGCACTGACCGGCGTCGGCGTCGCATCCTCGAGGCCCAGCGCCCGAACGACAGCTCTGTCCGCCAGATCGACCGGCGACTTGGTGCCGTCGTGGACGAGATACGCCGCACCGCCCAAAGTCCACAGGAATGCTTCGGATGGGCCGAGCGCAGCCGCGTTCTCGCCGTAGCGGGGCTCCCCCACGATCACTGTCGTGGACGTGACGCCGGCGATCGGATCGACGGTGTCGCACACGGTCCACGACTCGGCCTCGCCGTCCGGGTCGTGCGGCAGCGCCGACGGGGCACCGGGAATTCCGACCAGCGCACCGCGAGGTCGCGACGCCAGTTCCGACTCCTTCACCGTCACAGGGTTGTCGGGCCTTCCCACGATCAACCGCGCCGAAGCCAGGTTCAGCACCGGATGGAACACGCCGTCGACGCTGACGAACATGGCGGCCGACTCCTTACCGACCACGATCGACGCGTCGCCGATCTTGTCCTGAGGCCGAAACAGCGCCAGGGCAGCGCAGCCCGCCAGACCCACGCATGCGACGACGACACCCACCATGAGCGCGCGCGACTGCGACTTCATCGGGTCGTGCAGCATCCGCGCGTCGCGCCTGATGAGGGCATGTTCCATTCGTCGGACGAGAAAGCGGTATCCGCCGACCTGCCATTTCGTCGTCGGAGTAGATGCCACGATTCCTCCCCAAGATTGTGCCGACCCGATCCCCCATCGGGTCACGCGACACAGTACAGTTCGTCCGCACCCATCGGCGACCGCGTCGGCGACGATCGATCGGGCTGCAACCTTCGGGGGGAGGGTATGTGATGACGCGTTCGAGGAGACGACGGCGCACGTCGGTCGTGTCGTTCGCCGTGCCATCTGTTCGAGGGTTGTTCGCGGCCGAAATAACTACTGTGACAACAACTCTCGCACTACTCGCGGCCGACGTTCCCGTCGAGTGGACGCTCACCGCCGCAGCGACGGTGTCGCTCGTACCGTTCGTCGCCTTTCGGCGAACGTCGATCGCCGGCTGGCTGGTCGTCGCTCTGCGCTTCGGATCCGGCCGAGCCCCTGCCGTCGGGGTGACAACAGAACATGTCGACCCCGACGGCCGGCCCGTCGCTGTGCACTGGCAGCGCGATACCGTCACGTGCACCGTGGAGATCATTGCACCGGAACACGACACGACGGTGCTGGCGCGAACGCGAGCCGACACACGACACACGCTGCCCATCGAGGCGTTGACGTCGTGCTTTCGGCAGCACGACGTCGAGGTTGCCGCAATCGACATCGTCGCGCTCGGGTTTCGAACCGCCGACGGTTCGGTGGCCACCGACGTGTACGAGGGCCTCATCGGCCCGTTGCCCGCCGTCGCGCAGCGCACGGTGTGGGTGTCCGTCACTCTGGACGTACGAGCCAACGCCCTGGCGATGGCAGCGAGGGGCACGGGCCGGACGGGGGCGGCCCGAACCGCGGTCGTTGCAGCCCTCCGCATTGCACGCGCCTTGGAATCTCATGGACTGTCCACACGGCTGTCGACGGCCACAGAACTCCGAGCCGCGGCATTGCACCTGAGCCGGGGTGTCGATACCGACGACCTGACTCAGGTGTGGTCCTATGCTCCATTGCCCGGCGTCGCGAGTACGGGTTACGGAATCGATTGCAGCACAATCACTGTCGAGGATCTTTCGGCCTTGTGGGCGACACCGTCGCTGGGTACGACCATGTCCGTTCACCTGCGCCCCACCGACGAGCCGAGCCGCGTCCGCGTTCGTGCGTCGTGCAGATTCGCTGCGCGAGAGGCAATCTCGAGGCCCGATGTTGCTTCACTGACCTCGATGGCCGGACGTCAACGAGACGGCATTCTCGCCCAATTGCCACTGGCTGTGGCAACACACTCGGCAGTGATGCCGGTCGGAACCCTCTCGACCTCCGCACTGCAGGCCTGGGCGTTCCCGGTGAGTGGTTGCGGCCAACTACTGGGATCGGATACGAACGGAAACGGTGTGGCAGTGCGGATCTTCGGGGCGAACCTG
Source organism: Rhodococcus sp. JG-3 (assembly GCF_000482405.1). Taxonomy (NCBI): domain Bacteria; kingdom Bacillati; phylum Actinomycetota; class Actinomycetes; order Mycobacteriales; family Nocardiaceae; genus Rhodococcus; species Rhodococcus sp. JG-3. The sequence continues at coordinate 2,474,054 of NZ_KI519398.1, read as the reverse complement.
CCGCGGGTCAGCATCGTGGGCGAGCTCTACCTCGCCCAACAACTTCTGTTCCGAGCCGTGGCGATCGGAGCGCGAGTTGTCGTCAGAACGGACAGACCGCACGCCTGGGGAGCCCTCCGCGACGCCATCGGGGAGCCCAAGCGGTTTCTAGTCGACAGCGACCACACTCGGGTGCGGCCCTCGTACGACGTCGTCGTGGTCGACTTCGCAGACGGCTCCATCTCGCTCGATCAACAGTCTGTTCCCGGCGTCACTGTGATCTCGCTGACCGAACACGAACCGCCGCATGATCCGGCGGCACCCGGGCCGAGCCGACAGGAATTCGCCGCGATGCTGTCGATCGTTCAGCCGCGTGCGTCGGGTGACCGAATTCGGGTGCGCTCGGGTCCGATCGACATCGAACTGACGCTGGTCACCATTCCGCAGGAAACGGCGTTCATCGGTCGACCGAGAAGTCTTCGACCCGCCGTCCGAGTCTGACAGTGTCAGCCGGGGTACCGGACGCGCGCCCGTGCGCTCGACACTGCGCCGGCCCACCACTCGAGTTGGTCGAGCAATCGCCCCAAGGAGTCGACAGCAGCGGGATCGTCGACGCCACCGGCCTCGTCGAAACGCCGACGCACGCGATGGAGTGATACCGAATCCCGTACCGACACCATGTGTAGCTCTGCGGCGATGAGGCGCAGTTGCTCGGTCGCTCGCACACCACCCGCCAGACCACCATAGGAAACGAATCCCACTGGCTTGGAACGCCATTCGTACTTCACCGTGTCGAGCGCGGTCTTCAGCGAGCCGGGCACAGCGTGGTTGTATTCGGGAGTGACGAGGACGAACGCGTCGGCCTCGCCCACGATGCGGGTGAAACGTTCGGAGTCCTCGCTCGACGTCAAGCTGTTCGGGAGATCGAAGTCCGCGAGATCGACATCCACAACCGTGAGGGAGTCGCGCGCCGACGCCACGCTGCGTACCCAGGCTGCGACGGTGGGGCCCACCCGCCCCTCCCGAACGCTGCCGGTGACCACCGCTAGACGTATCGGCTGGATCGTGTCGGCACCGGACCCGGCGCAATCGTCGCTCATCCTTCTCCTCCACAGCATTCGTCGCCGACGATTGCCGGTCGAGTCTCCCGGGTGGCAGCATTGCGCGCGGCCAACATGTCGGCTGGTGGATAGTCGACCCGCACCAGGGCAAGTCCGTGGGCCGGGGCCACTGCCACCTCGCTCGCGCGTTCTCGACGACCGAGCAGGGAACGTGCCCAGTCGGGGGTTCGTCGTCCTTCACCGACGGCCTGCATCGCCCCGACCAGACTGCGCACCATCGACCAGCAGAACGCATCGGCGCTGACGTACGCGGTCAATCGATCCCCCTCGCGTTCCCAGTCGAAGCGCTGCAGTTCTCGCACTGTCGTGGCACCGTCTCGCCTCTTGCAGAACGCTGCGAAATCGTGCAGTCCGATCAGTGCCTGCGACGCCTCGCGTACCGCGTCCAGATCGATCGGCCGAGGCCAGGACACGACTCCGGCGACATCCAGAGGATCGACGCCGTAGAGCGCTGTGCCGAATCGGTACTCGTAGTGACGGCGATATGCCGAGAACCGAGCGTCGAAGTCGGGCGAGACCTCCGTGATCGCACGAACCCGGACGTCGGCGGGAAGGAAGCGCGCCATTCTTCGAATCAACCGGTCGTGCTCGTCCGGCACACCCACGGCGTCGAAATGTGCAACCTGACCGGTCGCGTGCACTCCGGCGTCGGTTCGACCGGCCACCGTCAGCTCGACCGGTTGACGGAGCACCGTGGAGAAAGCCTCCTCGAGCACGCCACACACGGTTCGGATACCGGGTTGCCGAGCCCAGCCGGAGAAGTTCGTGCCGTCGTACGAGATGTCGAGCCGATATCTGGTGGGGACCGACAAAGCGGGCCCGCCATCTCCTGAGGAAATGGCGGGCCCGCTTCGGTCGTGCTCGGAGCTCACAAGGACTAGTCCTTCTTCGCATCCTCGGCCTCGGGGGCGTCCGACGCGTGAGCGTCGTTGTCCTCGATGCCTTCGATGACTGCGTCGGCGTTGGCCACCTCGGCGTCGGTCGCGTCGGCTTCGACAGCCTCGACGACGTTGTCGTCTGCCGTGTCCTCGGCCGGAGCCTCGGTTGCGGCGGGAGCAGCCTTCGATGCCTTCACGCGGCGCGCGCGGTCGGCTTCGTTGGACACCGTCTGCTCGTTGACGAGCTCGATGATGGCCATCGGCGAGTTGTCACCCTTACGGGGGACGGTCTTGATGATGCGCGTGTAGCCACCGTCGCGATCGGCGAAGAAAGGCCCGATCTCGGCGAAGAGCTTGTGCACGACATCTTTGTTGTTGATCGTCTTGAGAACCTCACGACGATGGGCCAGATCACCCTTCTTGGCATGGGTGACGAGCTTCTCGGCGTGGGGACGAAGGCGCTTGGCCTTCGACTCGGTGGTGGTGATGCGGCCGTGCTCGAAGAGTGACGTCGCCAGGTTGGCCAGGATGGCCTTCTGGTGTGACGCCGACCCGCCGAGACGGCGGCCCTTGGTGGGCTTGGGCATGATGAATCTCCTAGTAAGAGCTCCAGCGAGCTGATTACAGCTGTTCTGTCTCGGCGTAGTCCTGCTCGGCGCCTTCGGTATCGCCGAAGGAGCCTGCGTCGGTGTCACTCCACGTGCCCGTGGTGGCGTCGTAGCCAGGCACGGTGCTCGGATCGAACGACGCGGGGCTGTCCTTGAGGGAAAGGCCGAGCGAGTGCAGCTTGACCTTCACCTCGTCGATGGACTTCTGCCCGAAGTTACGGATGTCGAGCAGATCGGACTCGGTACGACCAACCAACTCACCGACGGTGTGAACACCTTCGCGCTTGAGGCAGTTGTAGGAACGAACCGTCAGGTCCAGATCCTCGATGGGGAGTCCGAAGGATGCGATGTGATCGGCCTCGGCGGGCGAGGGTCCGATCTCGATGCCTTCTGCTTCGACGTTCAGCTCACGGGCGAGGCCGAAGAGCTCAACCAGGGTCTTGCCCGCCGAAGCGAGCGCGTCCCGCGCGGTGATGGAATTCTTGGTCTCCACGTCGAGAACGAGCCGATCGAAGTCGGTGCGCTGTTCGACGCGGGTGGCCTCCACCTTGTAGGTGACCTTGAGCACGGGCGAGTAGATCGAGTCGACCGGAATACGGCCGATCTCGGCACCCGATGCCTTGTTCTGAACGGCGGGGACGTAGCCGCGACCGCGCTCGACGACGAGCTCGATCTCCAACTTGCCCTTGTCGTTCAGGGTCGCGATGTGCAGATCTGGGTTGTTCACCGTGACGCCGGCCGGAGGCACGATGTCGCCTGCGGTGACAGCGCCGGGGCCCTGCTTGCGGACGTACATGGTGACCGGTTCGTCTTCTTCGGAGCTCACCACGAGTCCCTTGAGGTTCAGGATGATGTCGGTGACATCTTCCTTGACTCCGGGAACGGTGGTGAATTCGTGGAGGACGCCGTCGATACGGATGCTGGTGACAGCAGCGCCGGGGATCGACGACAGCAGGGTGCGGCGGAGCGAGTTGCCGAGTGTGTAACCGAAGCCGGGCTCGAGCGGCTCGATGACGAATTTCGAGCGGTTGTCGGCGATGACCTCTTCGGTCAGCGTCGGGCGCTGTGAAATGAGCATTCTGTGTTCCTCCTGTACGGGCGTCCGCTATTTGACGCCCACGTGTGGAGGCGAAGACGCATGTGAGCCTCGCGAGGAGACTCACATGCGTGCTGCGCCTTACTTCGAGTAGTACTCGACGATGAGCTGCTCCTGGAGCGGCACGTCGATCTGTGCGCGCTCCGGCACCCGGTGAACCAGGATGCGAAGACGGTTGGGGACGACCTGCAGCCACGGAGCCACCGGACGATCGCCGTAGCTCTCACGGGCGATCTGGATCGGCAGGGTCTGCGCGGACTTCTCGCGGACATCGATGATGTCGTACTGCGAGACGCGGTAGCTGGGGATGTCCACTCGCTTGTTGTTCACGAGGAAGTGGCCATGGGTGACCAGCTGGCGTGCCTGACGACGCGTACGTGCGAGACCCGCACGGTAGACGACGTTGTCGAGGCGAGTCTCGAGGATGGTCAGCAGGTTCTCACCCGTCTTGCCGGCGGCCCTGTTGGCTTCCTTGTAGTACAGACGGAACTGCTTCTCCATGACGCCGTAGGTGAAGCGAGCCTTCTGCTTCTCCTGCAGCTGGAGCAGATACTCGCTCTCCTTGATCCGCGCGCGGCCGTGCTGGCCGGGCGGGTAGGGACGACGCTCGAACGCCTGGTCGCCTCCGACGAGGTCGACGCGCAGACGACGCGACTTGCGGGTGATAGGACCGGTATAACGTGCCATTTTCTAAACCTTTCCTTCCCGCTAGACCCGACGCCGCTTGGGCGGACGGCAGCCGTTGTGCGGCTGAGGGGTGACATCGGAGATGGTGCCGACCTCGAGGCCTGCGGCCTGAAGTGAGCGGATCGCGGTCTCACGGCCGGAGCCGGGACCCTTGACGAACACGTCGACCTTCTTGACGCCGTGCTCCTGAGCCTTGCGCGCAGCGTTCTCGGCTGCGAGCTGTGCGGCGAACGGAGTCGACTTGCGCGAGCCCTTGAAGCCCACGTGTCCCGAGGACGCCCACGAGATGACGTTTCCGGCGGGGTCGGTGATCGACACGATCGTGTTGTTGAACGTGCTCTTGATGTGCGCAGATCCGTGCGGGACGTTCTTCTTGTCCCTGCGACGCGTCTTCTGCGCCTTCTTCGGACCGGTACCGCGTGCTTTGGGGGGCATTACTTCGCCTTCTTCTTGCCGGCAATGGTGCGCTTGGGTCCCTTACGGGTACGCGCATTGGTCTTGGTGCGCTGTCCACGGACGGGCAGACCACGACGGTGGCGAAGACCCTGGTAGCAGCCGATTTCGATCTTGCGTCGGATGTCGGCCTGCACCTCGCGGCGCAGATCGCCCTCGACCTTGAGGGACTCGTTGATGTAATCGCTGAGCTTGCGCAGATCGTCGTCGCCGAGATCCTTGCTGCGCAGGTCGGGGCTGACGCCCGTTGCTGCGAGAATTTCCTTGGAGCGGGTACGGCCGACGCCGTAGATGTAAGTCAGTGCGATCTCCATGCGCTTTTCGCGCGGCAGATCCACACCTGCGAGACGTGCCATGTGGCATTTCCTTTTCTTGTCCGGAGGTCTGCTCCCAGTCCGTCCCCTGTGTCCTTCTCACCGCTGGGGTGGGAAGCGTCTTTTAACAAACTCAGTGGGGCCCCGGCCTCCGTGCCGGGGGTCTGCCGCGACGCGTGTGTTGCGGTTGGTGCTGGGAGGTCATCTTCTAGCTGTTGCCAAGCCGACGTGCGTGATGCTCGGTGGTTATCCCTGACGCTGCTTGTGACGCAGGTTGTCGCAGATCACCATGACGCGTCCGTTACGACGAATCACCTTGCACTTCTCGCAGATCTTCTTGACGCTCGGCTGAACCTTCACGTCGTTGATCTCCTGTGTGTAGCTCGGACGCGCTGCGAGCAGCGGACCGAGCATGGTTCTCCCCGACCGGACATGGCCGAGGAAGCTCTTACTTGTAGCGGTAAACGATGCGTCCACGCGTGAGGTCGTAGGGCGAAAGCTCTACCACGACGCGATCCTCGGGAAGGATGCGGATGTAGTGCTGACGCATCTTTCCGCTGATGTGGGCGAGTACCTTGTGGCCGTTTTCGAGCTCAATGCGAAACATCGCATTGGGCAGCGGTTCGACAACTCGGCCCTCTACCTCGATAGCACCGTCTTTCTTGGCCATATCCTCCGCGATCCTGGCTCTCACACCTGGTTGATTGCATCTGTTTCCGTTACCGTGATGCCCACTGACCGACTCCTCGGAACCGAGTCGGAGTATCGCCGGACGGCCGCACAGCCCTCGAGGCATGCGGACATCCGGTACGCAGGGCGCACCGTCGATCTATGCTACCGGCAAAGACACATCTGGCCAAATGCGCGCGAAGCGGGCACGAAACGCGTCGGATGGCGACGTTAGATTAACTGAGCTAACCTTTCGTCCGCCCGCCATCGTTCAGCCACCGAGCCCGCAAGGTGCCCTCTTGAGTTCCAACCCGTCCGGCCCAGCCGTCTCCGTGATCATTCCCGTACACAACGCCAGAGATGTGCTCGACGAGCAACTACGCGCGCTCGCCCACCAGGACTACGACGGCCCGTTCGAGGTCGTCGTCAGCGACAACGGCTCGACCGACGGAGTGCGCGAGTTCGTGCAGGACCACGCACTACGGGCCCGCTTGAATCTGAAGTACGTCGATTCGTCCGGCACCCCGGGCGCGTCGCATGCCCGCAATCGCGGTGCGGAAGCAGCCGAGGGCCCACTGCTGGCCTTCTGCGATGCCGACGACGTCGTACACCCGACATGGCTGCGGCGCATCACCGCCGAATTGAACAGCTACGACCTCGTGGGAACCGGCCTGAGCACCGAGGCGCTGAACTCCGAAGCGACGCGCGCCGCAGTTCCGTTCGCCCCACCTTCGAATCAGGGCAAGTCGCCCTTTCGCCCGTTCGTCATCGGGGCGAGTATGGCGTGCCGCGCGTCGACCTACCGAGATCTCGGCGGGATGTTCGAATTCGTTCATGCCAGCGAGGACATGGAATTCTCCTGGCGCGCACAGCAATCGGGTGCCCGCCTGCACTTCATAGCCGAGCCGCTGGTCGAATATCGTCTGCGTACCGGCTACCGGGACAATTGGAAACAGGCGGGGGCGCTGGGATACGGGTCGGCCCACGTCCGCGGAATGCATCGGGCTGCCGGATGCCCGCCGTTCCGAATCCGCACAATTTCCGTAGCGCTCCTCGCGCTCGCGGTACGAAACCCATTGCTGCCGACCGCAGTGACTCGGATGCCGACTCGCCTCTGGCTACGCCTGACGGCAGCCCACCTCGGACTCATCCGAGGGGGCCGCCGGTACTCGTCACTCACCTGGTGAGCGTTGACCTGGTAGTTCTAGCGAGGCCGAACCGTCAGGATTCGCGGGCCGTCCTCGGTCACCGCGACCGTGTGTTCCCAGTGCGCCGCGCGTGAACCATCGGTGGTCACCACGGTCCACCCGTCGTCGAGAATGTCGGTCTCGTAGGTACCGAGCGTCAACATCGGTTCGATGGCCAGCGTGGAACCCACCACGAGCTCCGGGCCTTTGCCCGGCGCGCCCTCGTTCGCGAGGAACGGGTCCATGTGCATTTCGCGGCCGATGCCGTGGCCGCCGTAACCGTCGACGATTCCGTATTTGCGACCGTGAGCATCCTCGGCCGCGTGCGTACCGGACTCGATGGCGTGGGAGATGTCGGTCAGACGATTGCCGGGGATCATCGCTGCGATCCCGGCCTCCATGGAGAGCCTGGTCGCATCGCTCAGCAACGCATCGGCCTCGATGATGTCGCCGACGCCGAACGTCCACGCCGAATCTCCGTGCCAGCCGTCCAGCACTGCACCGCAGTCGATGGACACGAGGTCGCCCGCGACCAACAACTCGTCCGCCGACGGAATGCCGTGCACCACGCGGTCGTTCACCGAGGAGCAGATGCTGCCGGTGAATCCGTGGTACCCAAGAAACGAGGGCACCGCGCCGGCATCACGGATGACCGCCTCGGCAACTCGATCGAGTTCGAGCGTCGAGACTCCGGGCTTGGCTGCATCTCGTACGGCGACGAGAGCGGCACCTACCACGGCACCGGCTGCCGCCATCGCGTCGAGCTCACCAGCGCTCTTGAACGGGACGACTTTTCGTTTACGGCCGAACGCCATTACTTGCCGTGGTCCTCGATGGACTTCAGCGCGCGGGCATTGACTTCGTCCACCTCACCGATCGCATCGACGGTGACCAGCTTGTCGGAGTAGTAGTCCAAGAGCGGTGCCGTCTCGTCGCGGTACACCTTGAGCCGATTACGGATGACGTCCTCTTTGTCGTCCTCACGGCCGCGCGCCAGCATTCGGTCCACGACGACGTCCTCGTCGACGACGAAGGACAGCACTGCATCGAGATGCGCGTTCAGGTCGGAGAGGATGTCGACCAGAGCTTCGGCCTGGCCGACCGAACGCGGGAAACCGTCGAGCAGGAATCCGTTGACGGCGTCGGGCTCGGCGAGTCGACTGCGCACCATGTCGACGGTGAGTTCGCTCGGCACGAGGTCGCCCGCGTCGAGGTACTTCTTCGCTTCCAATCCGAGCGGGGTCTTCTCGCCGATATTGGCGCGAAAGAGATCGCCTGTCGAAATGTGTGGCACGCCCAGCTTCTCGGAGAGGAGGACGGCCTGAGTGCCTTTGCCGGCACCGGGGGGACCGAGCAGAACAAGTCTCACTTGAGGAACCCTTCGTAGTTACGCTGCATCAGCTGGCTTTCGATCTGCTTGACGGTGTCGAGGCCCACGCTGACCATGATCAACACGGCGGTACCACCGAACGGAAGGTTTTGAGCTCCGCCCGAACTGCCGATGTCGAGGAACAGGTTGGGAAGCACCGCAATGGTGCCCAGGTACACCGCACCGGGCAGCGTGATGCGACTGAGAACGTAGTTGAGGTAATCGGCTGTCGGCTTACCCGGTCGGATGCCCGGGATGAATCCACCGAACTTCTTCATCTCGTCGGCCCGCTCTTCGGGGTTGAACGTGATCGCCACGTAGAAGTACGTGAAGAAGACGATCAGCCCGAAGAAGATAGCGATGTACACCGGGTTCGCCGGGTTCACCAGATACTCGTTGATGATCCGCTGCCACCAGCTCGGATCGGTTGCGGTGCTGGCGGACGTGAGCTGGGCGATGAGATTGGGTAGGTAGAGGAGCGAGGACGCGAAGATCACCGGGATGACGCCGGCCTGGTTGACCTTGAGCGGCAGATACGTGGACGAGCCGCCGTACATCTTCCGGCCGACCATGCGCTTGGCGTACTGGACCGGGATTCGGCGCTGACCCTGCTCGACGAAGACCACACCGGTGATGATGAGGAACGCTGCGAAGCAGACGAACCCGAAGACCAACCCGCCGCGGCTCTCCAGAATCGAGTTGCCCTCGGACGGGATGCGCGAGGCAATTCCGGCGAAGATCAGCAGCGACATTCCGTTGCCGACACCGCGCTCGGTGATGACCTCGCCGAACCACATCACGACGGCTGCGCCTGCAGTCATGACCAGCACGATGATGACGAGCCCGAAGATGGACTGGTCGGCGATGATGTCCTGCTGACATCCCTGGAGCAACTGGCCGCGCGAAGCGAGGGCCACCAGGCCGGTCGCCTGCAGGATGGCCAGTGCGATCGACAGGTAACGCGTGTACTGCGTCATCTTGGCCTGGCCCGACTGTCCCTCCTTGCGGAGTTCCTCGAACTTGGGGATGACGACGGTGAGCAGCTGCACGATGATGCTGGCGGTGATGTACGGCATGATGCCGATCGCGAACACCGAGAGCTGGAGGAGCGCTCCACCGGAGAACAAGTTGATCAACGAGTAGATGCCCGCCGAATCTCCACCGGAGACCTGGTCGATGCATGCTCGGACATTGGCGTAGTCGACACCCGGCGACGGCAGTGTTGCACCGAAGCGATACAGGGCCACCAGACCGAGCGTGAAGAGGATCTTCCGTCTCAGGTCAGGAGTCCTGAGGGCCGACACGAAGGCGGAAAGCAAAGATCCTCCTGGCACGACTGCGTTGACGCCGCGAGTGCTTCGTCGGGAGCGACTGATGCTCCCGTGAGCCTCACGAGCATGGACTGCGGACGACATGCGTCGACCGCATCGATACGAACTTCTCTGAACTCTAGAACTCTAACAGTGCGCATCGAACGGACCGACGGTCAGTGTTGGACCCTGGCCGATCGGTCGACACACACGACATTCCGTGTAGGCAACGATGGCCGCAGCTCAGCTACGAGAGCTGTGGCTGCGGCCATCGTCACGAACTGCTGCTCGACGCGCTGCTACTCAGCACATCGAAGCAATGCTCATACCTCGGTTGCAGAACCGCCGGCAGCGGCGATCTTTTCCTTGGCGGAGCCCGTGAACTTGTTGGCCGAGATATCGACCTTCACGGTGAGGTTTCCGTCTCCGAGAACCTTGACGAGCTCGTTCTTGCGAACAGCTCCCTTGGCGATCAGCTCGGGGATACCGATCTGACCACCCTCGGGGAACAGGCGCTCGATGTCGCGCAGGTTCACGACCTGGAACACGACACGGTTGCGGTTGGTGAAGCCCTTGAGCTTCGGGAGCCGCATGTGGAGGGGCATCTGGCCACCCTCGAAGCGTGCCGGCACGTTCTTGCGTGCGCCGGTTCCCTTGGTACCGCGACCTGCGGTCTTGCCGCGCTTGCCACCTTCACCACGGCCGACGCGAATCTTCGTCGACTTGGATCCGGCTGCGGGGCGCAGGTGGTGCAGTTTGATGGTCATGGTTAGACCTCCTCAACAGTTACGAGGTGGCGCACCGTGTTGACCAGTCCGCGGTTCTGCGGGTTGTCCTCGCGGACGACCGTCTGGCGGATGCCCTTGAGCCCGAGAGTACGCAGGCTGTCACGCTGGTTCGCCTTCTGGCCGATGGTGCTCTTGATCTGAGTGACCTTCAGCTGAGCCATTACTTCACCGCTCCTGCCTGTGCGCGTGCGCGCAGCATTCCGGCGGGTGCAACCTCTTCGAGGGTCAGGCCGCGGCGAGCCGCAACTTCCTCGGGACGCTGCAGACCCTTGAGGGCTGCGACGGTCGCGTGCACGACGTTGATGGCGTTGTCGCTACCGAGCGACTTCGACAGCACGTCGTGGACACCGGCGCACTCCAACACTGCGCGAACAGCACCACCGGCGATGACGCCGGTACCGGCGCTGGCCGGACGCAACATGACGACGCCGGCAGCGGCTTCGCCCTGGATGGGGTGGGTGATGGTGCCGGCGATCATCGGGACGCGGAAGAAGCTCTTGCGAGCCTCCTCGACACCCTTCTGGATGGCCGCGGGAACTTCCTTGGCCTTGCCGTAGCCGACGCCGACCAGTCCGTTGCCGTCACCGACGATGACGAGGGCGGTGAAGCTGAAGCGTCGACCACCCTTGACCACCTTGGAGACGCGGTTGATCGTGACGACCTTCTCGATGAAGTTCGACTTGTCCGCAGCGTTGCCGCCACGGCCGTTGTCACGACGATCGCGACCGCCACCACCGCGGTTGTCGCCGCGCTGGTTGTTGTCGCCACTTGCGTTGGGGCCACTGTTCTGTCCGGCGGGGCCGCTTCCGCCGTCACGCCGTTGACGTCCCGGCATCAGGCTGTCCTTCCGTTGTCAGTCATTGTCATCATCAGAACGTCAACCCGCCTTCGCGGGCAGCGTCTGCGAGTGCCGCGATGCGGCCGCTGTAGTTGTTGCCGCCGCGGTCGAACACGACTGCCTCGACGCCGGCTGCCTTCGCACGGCTGGCGATGAGCTCGCCGACCTTCGCGCTGACGGCCTTCTTGTCGCCCTCGAGTGCGCGCACATCGGCTTCGATGCTCGACGCGCTGGCCAGCGTGTGGCCCGCCAGGTCGTCGATCAACTGCACGTGGATGTGACGCGAGGACCGGTTGACGACCAAGCGCGGACGCTCGGGCGTTCCGGAGATCTTCTTGCGAAGGCGGAAGTGACGACGTGCCTTCGACAGGCGACGCTTCGTCGAGACGTCGGTGCCGCGCGGTGTGCGCTTGACGACGTTCGCCTTGTCTGCTGTTTGCTGGCTCATATCACTTACCCGTCTTTCCGACCTTGCGGCGGATCACTTCACCCTCGTAGCGGATGCCCTTACCCTTGTACGGGTCCGGACGCCGCAGACGACGAATGTTGGCAGAGATCTGACCGACCTTCTGCTTGTCGATGCCGACAACGGTGAATCGCGTGGGCGACTCGACCGTGAACGTGATGCCCTCGGGTGCTTCGATCAGCACGGGATGGCTGTAACCGAGTGCGAACTCGAGGTCCTTGCCCTTGAGTACGACGCGGTAACCGACGCCGTGAATCTCCATCTTGGTGGTGTAACCGTTGGTGACACCGGTGATGAGGTTCGCGACGAGAGTGCGCGAGAGACCATGCAGCGAGCGGCTCTTACGCTCGTCGTCGGGCCGAGTGACGGCGATGGTGCCGTCGTCGGCGCGGGCGATCTTGATGGGCTCGGCGACTGTCAGGCTCAGGGCACCCTTGGGGCCCTTGACCGCAACGTCCTGGCCGTCGATGGTGATATCGACGCCAGCGGGGACTGCGACCGGCAATTTTCCAATACGTGACATGGTGTGGCCTCCCCTACCAGACGTAGGCGAGGACTTCTCCGCCCACACCCTGCTTGGCAGCCTGACGCTCCGTGAGCAGACCGGTGGACGTGGAGATGATCGCCACGCCCAGGCCGCCGAGAACCTTGGGCAGATTGGTGGATTTTGCGTACACCCGGAGACCGGGCTTGGAGACGCGTCGCACGCCGGCGAGGCTGCGCTCACGGCTCGGGCCGTACTTCAGATCGACGATGAGGGTCTTGCCCACCTCGGCGTCTTCCGTGCGGTAATCGGAGATGTAGCCCTCGCGCTTGAGGATCTCGGCGATGTTCGCCTTGAGCTTCGAGTGGGGAAGCTTCACCTCGTCGTGGTACGCCGAGTTGGCGTTGCGCAGACGGGTCAAGAAGTCTGCAATTGGATCGGTCATCGTCATGGTGTGACCTGTGCACCTTTCTCGCAGCGGTTCCCATGCAGCACGCGCGGGCTGGTGCCTTCCGGTTCCGGAGAACCCATCGGGCCTGGCTCGTCACATCGTGGGCCTACAGCGAAGTGAACATGTCCTGACCGACTGTTGCCGGTCAGGGGTTGCGCTCCAAGCAATGCATCGCTGCACTGCCAGGTGTTACGAGCTTCCGCATGTTCAATGCTGACGTGCGGAGAACTCGAGGTTGCGTTTGTTGTATTGCAAGGACTCGCGTGCAGGCACGACGAAGCCCGGGCAACCGCTCTAGTGTAGGCATCGCGCACCCGAAGACCAAATCGCCTTACCATTGCGGGACAGCTCGGGTCCAGTCGGACACCCCGACGAGTACTTCTTCGCTAACGTCGGACCATGACGGACTCGAAGGCAGTCGACATCGACCACCTCACCCACACTCTGCGCGACCGCAACATCGCAGGGGTGACGATCGGCTGGGTCGACAACAACGGCATCGTCCGATCACGCACCGTGCCCACCGCAGAATTGACTGCAGTCGCACGGCGTGGAGTGGGAGTCACCGCGGTGTTCGCGGTATTCGATTCGCATGACGGGATCACATTCGCCCACGAAGGACTGTCGACGCCGTCCGGCGATGTGCGGTTGATTCCGGTGATCGAGAGCGCGTCGAGCGTGGTCGCCCTGTCCGGACAGCCGGGGCTGGCCTGGGCGCACGGACGACAGGTCTCGGCAGACGGCACACCGTGGCCCTACGATCAGCGCTCAGTTCTCGAGCGGCAGGTGCAGAAGGCGTCCGATGCCGGTTTCGAGGTACGGGCCGGATTCGAGATCGAGTTCGCCCTGACTCGCGAGTCGGACGGACTGTCCGCTCATCGCGGACCTGCCTACTCGGCGAACGCACTCCGCGATGTCGATCAATTCGTCGTTCTATTGCTCGAGGCGCTGTCTGCGAATGGCCTCGACATCGGGCAGATTCATGCCGAGTACGGCGGCTCCCAGCTGGAGATCGCATTGAGTCCACTCGATCCACTTGCTGCGGCCGACGCGCAGGTACTCGCGCGGCAGACCATCCACTCAGCGGCCAAAGCCCAGGGCCTGAGGGCAAGCTTCGCTCCCCTGCCCTCGTCGAGCAGTGCGGGTAACGGATGGCACCTACACACATCACTGGTTCGCGACGGTCACAACGCTCTGACCGGCGACGGAGAGTACGGACTGTCCGACACCGGGCAGGCGTACATCGCGGGCCTCGTTCGAGAACTCCCGGGACTCACTGCCATCACGGCACCGAGTTCGGGGTCACTGCTGCGTCGTCGACCGGGGTACTGGGCAGGTGCCTTCGGATTCTGGGGCGTCGAGAACCGCGAAGCTGCAGTGCGACTCGTACCGGCCACGCCCCTTCTCGGCCCGGAACACACCAACGTCGAGTTGAAGGCGTGCGACGCGTCCGCCAATCCGTACCTGGCGCTGGCCGTCACGATCGCGGCCGGTCTGGCGGGAGTGGTGGATTCGGCGCAATTGCCGCCTCCGGTCCAGGAGGACGTAGGAGGTTGGGACGATGCTCGTCGGGATGCCGCGGGAATCTCGCCTCTCGCAACGACCCACGCGCAGCAGCGCGAAGACCTCCTGTCGTCCGCACTGGTCCGAGACGTGTTGGGCATGGAACTTCTGGGCGCGTTCGTCGCCTGCCGGGACGCCGATGCCACGTGGGCGGAGAGTCATACCGAGGACGAACTGCTCGAATCGTTGCGTTGGATCTACTGAGATGCTGCGCAGGTTCGCCGGGGCAACCACCATCGTCTCGGCCCTCGATCATGCTCTGCCGCAACCGGATCAACTCTGCGGACCGTTCTCGGCATCGGTTGCGCTGACGGCCGTCATGGGCGACGACGCACCGGGCGTGACGGCACTCGCGGTCGCGTCGAGGTCCGCGATCTGGCCGGGTGCAATCGACTCGGCCCGTCCTCCCGGAACCCCCCGAATCACCGACGGGTGGGATCTACTGCCGAGAGCCGCATCGATCGACGCAGCCGGGACCACGGCAGCAGGTCTCACGGAGGGCATCGAGACCGCGACCGATCACCGCGTCGCCGTGGTTCCCATCGTGGGGCCCTCCGTCGAGCGATTGCGTCTGCTACTCGACCGTCTTGCCGACGGGCCTTTCCGCTTCGCATCGTTGGCGAATGTACATACTGCAGAGTTGACCGACTTCGACTGGAACGTAGGACATTTCGTGACCGTCTGGGGATTCGATCCAGTCGAGGACGTAGTGGCGATTGCCGACACCTACCGGGAACTCGGAGACCCGGACATGCCGCCTGGATGTAGAACCGTCTCCACCGATGCCCTCGCGTCGGCGATGTCCGAGCGTGGCCTGCTGCTGATCGTCGACAGCCAGGATCATCATGCGGCGGTGGATCTGGTCCGCTCTCTGGATCTACGACACGACGTGTGGTCGGTGTGAAAGTCAGGACCTGAGCAACGCAAAATGGGCGTGGGTTCCTTTCGGAACCCACGCCCATCAGCGTGGTGTGGTGAAGCCCGGAGGCTTCAGATCACCAGGAGCTCTTGCGAACTCCGGGAAGCTCTCCGGCGTGTGCCATCTCGCGCACGCAGATACGGCAGAGGCCGAACTTGCGGAACACGGAATGGGGACGGCCGCAGCGGTTGCAGCGAGTGTATGCACGCACCGCGAACTTCGGCTTCTTGTTGGCCTTGTTGACCAATGCCTTCTTCGCCATGGACTCAGTTCTCCTTGAACGGGAAGCCGAGGTGCTTGAGCAGCGCGCGGCCTTCTTCGTTGTTGGTTGCGGTGGTTACTACGGTGATGTCCATGCCGCGCGGACGGTCGATCTTGTCCACGTCGATCTCGTGGAACATCGACTGCTCGTTGAGGCCGAACGTGTAGTTTCCGTTGCCGTCGAACTGCGTGCCCGAGAGGCCGCGGAAGTCCCTGATTCGGGGAAGGGCAATGGAAACCAGACGGTCGAGGAACTCCCACATGCGGTCGCCACGGAGGGTGACGCGTGCGCCGATGGGCATTCCTTCGCGCAGCTTGAACTGTGCGATGGACTTGCGAGCCTTGCGGATCTCCGGCTTCTGGCCGGTGATGGCAGCGAGGTCTGCAACTGCGCCGTTGATCAGCTTGGCGTC
The DNA here is from genome assembly GCF_000482405.1 of Rhodococcus sp. JG-3. Lineage (NCBI taxonomy): Bacteria > Bacillati > Actinomycetota > Actinomycetes > Mycobacteriales > Nocardiaceae > Rhodococcus > Rhodococcus sp. JG-3. The sequence continues at coordinate 2,458,200 of NZ_KI519398.1, read as the reverse complement.
ACGGGCGGCGTCGCCGACACCCATGTTGACGACGACCTTGACGATGCCGGGGATCTGCATGACGTTCTCGTATGCAAACTCGGTGTTCAGGGCGTCTTTGATCTCAGCGCGGTAGCGCGCCTTGAGGCGGGGCTGTTCGCCCGCGATGTTCTCGGTGGTAGTCATCTCAGATGTCCTTCCCGTTCTTGCGGGAAACACGAACGCGCTTGCCGGATTCTTCGTCGGTCCGGTAGCCCACGCGAGTGGGGTTTCCGTCCGAGTCGACAACTGCGACGTTCGATACGTGGATCGGGGCTTCCTGAGTGACGATGCCACCCGAGGATGCGCCGCGCTGGTTGGCAGAGACCGCGGTGTGCTTCTTGATGCGGTTCACGCCTTCGACCAGAACCTTGGAGTCAGCGGGGTAGGCCTGAATGACCTTGCCCTTGGCACCCTTGTCCTTGCCTGCGATCACGAGAACGGTGTCGCCCTTGTGCACCTTCATTTACAGCACCTCCGGGGCGAGCGAGACGATCTTCATGAACTTCTTCTCACGCAGCTCGCGGCCGACCGGGCCGAAGATGCGGGTTCCACGGGGGTCGTGGTCCGGCTTGATCAGCACCGCAGCGTTCTCGTCGAAACGGATGTACGAGCCATCCGGACGGCGACGCTCCTTGACGGTGCGGACGATGACGGCCTTGACGACCTCACCCTTCTTGATGTTTCCACCGGGAATGGCGTCTTTCACCGTAGCTACGATGATGTCGCCGATTCCGGCGTAGCGACGTGACGAACCACCGAGAACGCGGATGCAAAGGATTTCCTTCGCGCCCGTGTTATCAGCGACGCGTACTCGCGACTCCTGCTGAATCACTAACTTCTCCTTGACCTGGATGTACGTACGTGCCGGATTTCCGTCCCGACACGCGCGGTCGGCTGCCTAGAGCGGGCGCACGAAGACACACCGCTGCCACAGGCAACCGGTCAAGTGTAGGGGAACGCCGATGCCAGAGCCAAATCGCCGTCACGGAGACGTGCTCGCCCCCTACGTGTCGGACCTTGTCGGTACGGTTCGGAGATGGGGCAACAGGGGTGGGCGGGGAGCAGCTGTGACCGGGAACGGTGAGTCCGCAGGCTGGTGGTCGAGTCTTCCCGCAGATCGAGTGACTCGACTTCGCGGGGCGTCCGAACGCGAGCTCGCCGAATCCGCGAACCCGCTCCCCGCCGACGCACCTGCGATCGTCTTCTTCACTGTCGACGAGTCGGCATCTCATCGTTCGGCAGACCTGGTCGAGATGGTGGTCACGTCGCTGGAGACCGCAGCGGTCGACTCGACCGCGCTGTGGCTCCCCGAGTTCGAGCACAACGCAGGGACCTCCACGTTGGAGCGGCGTGCCGCTCGCACGTCCGCCGTTCGCCTGGCTGCCGACTCGGCACACTTCGGCCCCTACATAGCGGCTCTGGCCGAGTCGGCCTCCTCGGGGCGGCCGATACGCCGGGCGGTGTTCACCGTCGAGACCCGCGCGGCAGGTTCGGCGCGAGCTCTCGCGGCAGCTCACGGCCGCAACATTGTCGCTCTTGTGCTGGTCGTACCCGACGCCGTGGACGCCGACTTCGTGTCGACCGCAGCGGAATGGCTGTGTGCTCACGCACGGGCGGGCGTGTGGCTCACCGGCGGTGGCTCGTCGAGGATGGACAGATTCCCGTCCGTATCGGTGCGCGCACCCGAAGTGCCTGCCGGCGTCAGCACTGTCCTCGATCGCTTCCGGCCGTTGAGCTATCCGCCGATCGCCGGACACCCACACCCGGCGAGCGATCCGGAGAAGCGCCTGTACAGAGCGCTGGACCAGCACGAATGGGCCACCGGTCGAGAGCACAATCGCTCGATTCGGCTCGGCGAACTCAGCCGTCCGTTCACAGTCGACGTACTGTGGCGCACCGAGAGAGTCATCGTGGAAATCGACGGCGACGAGCACCGTGCCGCCCAGCGCTTCGCCGAGGACCGCGTGCGCGACAACCAGCTGCAGACACACGGGTACATGGTGTTGCGGTTCACCAACGCTCAGGTGATGGACGACCCGCACCGCGCTGTGGCTACCATCCGCGAGGCAGTATCGAGAAGACGATCGAAGGGGGATCCTCGATGAGTACCGAAGACCTGAACGGCACCGAAGCAGCAGTACTGCTCGTTCTGATGGCCGAAGCGAGTCCGGTGAAGAACAGCGCCCTCAAGGCACTCGGCCCCGAACTACCGAAGGCTTCCCGCGACAAACTGAAGAATGCGGGATTGATCGAGGTCGATTCTTCGGTGCGCCCGATGACCCTGGAGCTGACCGACAGAGGGTGGCGCACCTGCGGTGAGCTCATCGGCGGTGAACCACCGGCTCGGTCGACAGGCGCAGGCAAGGCCATGTTCACCGTGTTGGCAGGGTTACGTCGCTGGCTGGATCGCACCGACAGCCGTCCGGCCGATGTGTTTTCGCCCCGCGGGGACGAGACCGCACCCCTCGACAGCTCCGAGAAGGCCGACAAGACCGTCGACATCGAAGCCTCGATTCGCGCGGCCTACGCACGGCTCGCACGCGAAACCGGTAGCACCGTTCGGCTGTCTCGCTTGCGAAACGAGTTGCGAGACATCCCTCGTGGCGATCTCGACGATGCACTCGCACGGCTGCGCCGCGCCGCGGACGTCTCGCTGATACCCGAGGAAAACCAGAAGACGCTGACCGACGAGGAACGCGCTGCGGCCGTCGTCGTCGGTAATCAGCAGAACCACCTTCTCTCGATCGAATCATGATGGGCGTGAACTCCACGATGACGGACAACGAGCAGATCCGGGCTCTGGAATCGGTACGGCTGAGCTGGGCCCCGACCCCCGACGACGTGTGGCGTTCGCAGTCCAACGTGCACGTTCCCGGTATGCACGAGCGGGTGTTCCTCGAGGTGATGAACGCCTACGACGACGCGGAGACGTCGGATGACGCCAGTCCGCTCGGAGTCGTCGTACGCGGGCCGGCCGGATCCGGCAAGACGCATCTGCTGGGGCAGGTGCGCGAGGAGGTGCAGCAGAAGGGCGGGTACTTCTTCCTGATCAGGCTGCTCGACGCCGCGGGCTTCTGGCGGTCGACTCTCATGGGGATGCTCGACGACCTGATGCGGCCCTCCGGCCAAGGATCCGACAGCCAACTCGCACTTCTGCTGCGTCGCTTGTGCACGATCGGCGACATTCCCGACGAACAACGCGCAAAGATCATGGGCGAGAACATGATCGACGCCGAGACGCTGAACGACTTCGTCACCGCCGTATACAAGGTCCACCCTCGACATCGGCGTACCTCGCAGCACACGCTGCGCGCCTTGGTGCTGTCCATCGCCCCCGATTCGGCCGTCCAGGATCTCGGTGACGCATACCTGCAGTCGATCGACGACGTCGATGCCGAAGAATTCTCGCCCTGGGGAATCCGCCGGGCCGAGCTCGGTCACCAAGGCATTGCCGAGAACATCTCACGACTGCTGGCCATCACCGGTCCGACAATTCTCGCGATAGACCAGATCGACACGTTGGTCGCGCAATCCCGAACGGGATCGGATCAGGAGTTCGCCGACGCACAGGAAGACAAGGTCGTCGAGCAACTGGCGCACGGTCTGATGTCGCTGCGCGAAACGCTTCCTCGCACCGCGTCGGTACTCTCGGCTCTGTCGAGCGCGTGGGAGTTGATCGCCGCCCGCGGCGTGGCACCGATGCGCGACCGCTTCCGAGTGACGCAGCCTCTCAAGCCGATTCCGTCGTCCGACATCGGACGCCTGTTACTGGGACGACGTCTGGCGGCGTGCTTTCTCGAGGCAGGCTTCACCCCGCCGCATCCGACGTGGCCGGTGGCACCCGACGCATTCGAGCAGGCCCCGGACTTCACTCCGCGGCAGCTGCTGATCGCGGTCGACCGTCACATCAGGCACTGCCTCGACACCGGCGTCGCGTCGGAGTTGGAGAGTTTCACGGACAAGTCCGGGCCCGCGGATGCGCAGGACCTCCCCAAAGCACGGGTCGACGAACTCGACATACTCGACGATCGCTACGCAGCACTGCGCAAACAGGTCGACGTCGCCATTCCGCTGAAGCCCGACAGTGAGGACTCGATCGTCCCCGCACTCCTGTCTGCGGGCCTGACCGCGTGGATCCACGAGCATCAGTCCTCGGACGACAGCCTTGCCCAGGACCCACCTCCGAGCGGCAAGCCTGCCCTGCATGCCAGGCTGCGACATACCGTCGACACCGATACGGACGACGAGGAGCACTGGTGCTTCCGCGCGGTCACCTCCGGCAATGCCAGGGCCGCGTTGGCCCGTGTGGAGCGTGCGGTGACCACGGCCGGCCTCAGGGCAGACATGCCGAAACGGCGACTGATCCTCATCAGAAACGACCCGTGGCCCAATGGCGCGAAGACCGAGCAGACCGTCGCCGCTCTGCGACGTGCAGGCGGCATTGTCGTGCCGTTCGGCGACGAGGACCGCAGGGCCTTGGCGGCTCTGTCGGTGCTGCTGGCCGAGAACTCCCCCGCTCTCACGTCGTGGTTGCTCGCGCGCAAGCCCGCACACGAGGTCGAACTGTTCTCCTCCGTGTTGCCTGCAGTCAGCGTCGTCGACGACGACACCGCATTGATCGAACCCGAGAACACCGTCGCGGCCGAACCGATTGCGAGCCGCCGGCCGTCGATCGTCGCCGGGTCGGAAGTGAGCACCGGTGCGGACGTCGCAATCCAACTCGAGGCGCTCCGTAAGCACACAGCGATCTTCGCGGGTTCCGGATCAGGGAAGACGGTACTGATTCGCCGACTGGTGGAAGAATGTGCGCTGCAAGGTGTTTCGGCGATCGTGTTGGACGTCAACAACGACCTGGCTCGCCTCGGCACCGCGTGGCCCGAGGACGAACGGACGTGGCCGCCGGGCGACGAGGCCAAGGCGGCGGCGTATCTACGCGACACCGACGTCGTGGTGTGGACGCCCCGCAAGTCGGCGGGCCGACCGCTGAGCTTTCAGCCACTGCCCGATTTCGTCAGCGTTCTCGGTGATGCCGACGAGTTCGATTCCTCCGTCGAATCTGCATTGGCGTCGCTCGAGCCCGCCGCCGGCGTCCTGGGTACTTCCCAGAAGGCGAAACACGGCCGCGCAGTGCTGAAGTCGGCGCTCGATCTCTTCGGTCGACGCCCACAGGGCGGCACGCTGGCGGACTTCATCGACCTGCTCGAAGAATTGCCCGAGGACACCAGCGACCTGCGCGATGCCGTACGGATCGCGCAGGGACTGGCCGAAAATCTGAAGGCAGCCGTGGCCAACGACCCCATGTTCGCAGGGGCGGGCACCCCGGTCGACCCGGCAGTGCTGTTGACTCCGGCCGACGGCAAGAAGGCCCGAGTATCGGTGATCAATCTTGCGGGCCTGACCACCGACGAGCAGAAGCAGAGCTTCGTCAATCAGCTGCAGATGGGCCTGTTCTCCTGGATCAAGAAGAACCCCGCGGGTGACCGGCCGCTCGGCGGACTGTTCGTGATGGACGAGGCGCAGAACTTCGCCCCCTCCGATCGCACGACCGCAGCGACACACAGCACACTTGCGCTGGCGTCGCAGGCGCGTAAGTACGGTCTCGGTCTCGTGTTTGCCACGCAGGCACCGAAGGGGTTGCACAACCGCATCGCCGGAAACGCGTCGACACAGTTCTACGGACTGCTCAACAGCCCGTCCCAGGTCGAGGCGGCCAAGGAGATGGCCCGCGTCAAAGGCGGCTCGGTACCCGATGTCGGCCGTTTGCCCGCGGGGCAGTTCTACGCTGCCGTCGAGGGCGCAGAGTTCCGGCGAACCGCCACTCCCCTGTGCCTGTCCTACCACCCGAAGAGCCCGCCGACCGAGGAAGAAGTCATCGAACTCGCGCGTTCCTGACAGCACGCGTCGACACTGGCACACTGGATCCGATGAAAAACCTCGCTCGCGGGGAGAACTGCCCCGCTCCGACCGGCCGGCTGACGGTGACACTTGCCGCCTCGACGTCGGTCGACGTGTCCGCGCTGCTGTTGGGGCCGGACGGACGGGTGCGTTCGGACGCGGATCTGGTGTTCTACAACCAACCCGAGGGCGCGGGCCTCGAGTACCAGCGCGGGCCGTCCGGCCATCTCGTCCTGATCGATCCCTCCGCGATTCCAGCCGATATCGAGACCGTTGTCATCGCGGCATCTCTGGACGGTACCGGTCCGGCAACGTTCTCTGCCGCCGGCCCGACATCGGTGACCGTCTCCGACACGTCGGGCGGTGCGATTGTCGGATTCACCGCCGACGCCCTCGGCGACGAGAGTGCTCTCGTCATCCTGGAGTTCTATCGCCGCAACCAGCAATGGAAAATTCGGGCGGTGGGCCAGGGGTACGCCGATGGGTTGGCGGGCCTGGCCACCGCGTTCGGTATCAGCGTCGAGGACGACGATCCGCCCACATCCGAGGCACCGACGGCACCGCCCTCGCACCGAAGCGATGCGATCGTGAATTCACCTGTCCCACAAGGAGTCCTGGCCATGAGAAGTGAACTGTTCGCGCCCGCCCACGCCGAAGTTCCCGGATCCGGGATTCAGAAACAGGGCAGCAAGATGTGCCGGGTCGGCATGAACGGCGAGATCATGGCTCGGGCCGGCTCGATGGTCGCGTACCAGGGCAATCTGCAGTTCGAGGCCAAGGGCTCCGGGGGTATAGGTCGAGCCCTCAAACAAGCCCTGTCCGGCGAAGGCGTCCCCCTGATGAAGGTCACGGGCCAGGGCGACCTGTTCCTCGCCAACGCCGCACAGGACGTTCATCTGATCGATCTCGACGGCACGGACGGGCTCACCATCAACGGGGCCAACGTTCTCGCGTTCGACTCCTCGCTGAGTTACGACATCAAGCGTGTCCAGGGTGCCGCTGCGGGTGGAAACGCGGGGTTCTTCAACTGTGTGTTCACCGGTCGGGGCCGTATCGCCATCACCACCGACGGAGTGCCGGTCGTCCTGAACGTCGACCAGCCGACGTTCGCCGACCCGCAGGCAGCAGTTGCGTGGTCGTCGTCTCTGCAGACGAGAGTGAAGAAGAACGACTCGTTCGGGCTCGGAACGTTGATCGGCCGCTCGACCGGAGAGAGGTTCACGCTGGAATTCGCCGGCCAGGGGTTCGTGGTGGTGCAGCCGTCGGAACAGCCGCCGGGTGGACTGGTCGGCGGTACCGGTGGCGGCGAGCAAGCAGGCGTCGGCGGAGCGCTGGGCGGCTTGCTGGGCAGGTAAGCCGCACGCTTCGGAAAGCACAAATGCCCGCCCCCGGGAAGGGAGCGGGCATTTTTGTGAAGGTCCTACTTGGCCTTTTCGAGAACCTCGACCAGTCGCCAGTGCTTCGTGGCGGACAGCGGACGGGTCTCCATGAGCTGAACGCGATCGCCTACGCCGGCGTCGCCCTTCTCGTCATGTGCCTTGACCTTGGTGGTACGACGAATGATCTTGCTGTAGAGGGGGTGCTTGACCCTGTCCTCGAGCTCGACGACGATCGTCTTCTCCATCTTGTCGGATACGACGTAGCCGATCCGAGTCTTGCGGTTGTTGCGCTCTTCAGTCACAGTCTTTTCCTCGCTCATGCCGCGTCACCTGCAGTGTCCTCGGAAGGACCAGATGCCAAGCCGAGCTCACGCTCGCGCAGGACGGTGTAGATGCGCGCGATCTCGTGACGGACGGTGCGCAGTCGACGGTTGTTGTCCAACTGGCCGGTAGCCATCTGGAAACGAAGGTTGAACAGCTCTTCCTTCGACTCACGCAGCTTGGTGACCAGCTCTTCACCGGTGAGCTCGCGGAGCTCTGCGGCTGGGGTTCCGGTAGCCATCAGAACTGCTCCTCCCTGGTGATGATGCGTGCCTTGATGGGCAGCTTGTGGATGGCGCGAGTCAGTGCCTCACGCGCAATGGTCTCGTCGGGGTACGACAGCTCGAAGAGCACGCGACCCGGCTTGACGTTCGCGATCCACCACTCGGGCGAACCCTTACCGGAACCCATGCGGGTCTCGGCAGGCTTCTTGGTGAGCGGGCGGTCCGGGAAGATGTTGATCCAGACCTTGCCGCCACGCTTGATGTGGCGAGTGATCGCGATACGAGCGGACTCGATCTGACGGTTGGTGATGTAGGCGGGCTCGAGAGCCTGAATGCCGTAGTCACCGAATGTCACCTGAGTTCCGCCCTTGGCGGCACCCGAACGCTTCGGGTGGTGCTGCTTGCGGTGCTTGACCCGGCGGGGGATCAACATGCGTCAGCCCTCCTGAGTGGGCTCGGTCGAGGCCGGAGCCTCGGTTGCGGATGCCGCGCGGCCGGCCTCGGTGCTGGTCGCCGTGGTGCCCGAGGCACCGCTGCGACGCGGACGAGTGGGACGCTCACGACGGGGACGGTCTGCACCGGCGGCCGGAGCCGCAGCGGCAGCGAGTTCACGCCGTCCGCCGACGATGTCGCCCTTGTAGATCCAGACCTTGACGCCGATGCGGCCGAAGGTGGTCTTGGCCTCGTACAGCCCGTAGTCGATGTCGGCGCGGAGCGTGTGCAGGGGAACGCGTCCCTCGCGGTAGAACTCCGAGCGAGACATTTCAGCGCCACCGAGACGGCCGGAGCACTGAACACGAATGCCCTTGACGTTCGGCTGACGCATGGCCGACTGGATCGCCTTACGCATTGCGCGACGGAATGCGACGCGGTTGCTGAGCTGCTCGGCAACACCCTGGGCCACGAGCTGAGCCTCGGACTCGGCGTTCTTGACCTCGAGGATGTTGAGCTGAACCTGCTTGCCGGTCAGCTTCTCGAGAGCTCCGCGGATGCGGTCGGCCTCGGCACCACGGCGACCGATGACGATGCCCGGACGTGCCGTGTGGATGTCCACGCGAACACGGTCACGAGTGCGCTCGATCTCGACCTTGGCGATACCCGCGCGCTCCATGCCGGTGGCGAGGAGCTTGCGGATCTCGACGTCTTCCTTGACGTACTCCGAGTACTGCTTGTCTGCGTACCAACGCGACTTCCAGTCAGTGGTGATACCCAAGCGGAAGCCGTGCGGGTTGATTTTCTGACCCACTACTGAGCCCCTTCCTTGGACGCCTGGCCCTTACGACGGTTACGAGACGTTCCGCCGGTCTTGGGCAGGCTTTCGACGATCACCGTGATGTGGCTGGTGCGCTTGCGGATCCGGAATGCCCGGCCCTGAGCACGCGGCTGGAACCGCTTGAGGGTGGTGCCCTCGTCGACGAATGCAGTGGCGACGATCAGCGTGCTGGGATCGAGATCCAGGTTGTTCTCTGCGTTGGCGGCTGCGGACGCGATCACCTTGGCGACCGGCTCGCTGGCTGCCTGCGGCGCGAACTTGAGGATGTTGAGCGCGTCCTCGACGGAGCGCCCACGAACCAGATCCACGACGCGACGTGCCTTCATCGGCGTGACGCGAACGTGCTTCGCTACGGCCTTGGCAGTCGGATTGGCGGTGGGGGTGAAGTTGGTCATCGCCTCTTCGCCTTCCGGTCGTCCTTGATGTGACCCTTGAACGTGCGGGTCGGTGCGAACTCTCCGAGCTTGTGGCCGACCATCGAGTCGGACACGAACACCGGTACGTGCTTGCGACCGTCGTGGACGGCGAAAGTGTGACCGATGAAGTCGGGGAGGATTGTCGATCGACGGGACCAGGTCTTGATGACCTGCTTGGTTCCCTTGTCGTTCTGGACGTCAACCTTCGCGAGGAGGTGATCGTCTACGAACGGGCCTTTCTTCAGGCTGCGTGGCATTCTGAACTCCCTCCTAGCGCTTGTTCTTGCCGGTACGACGACGACGGACGATGAGCTTGTCGCTCGCCTTGTTCTTGCGGGTACGGCCTTCAGGCTGTCCCCAGGGGCTGACCGGGTGGCGTCCACCGGAGGTCTTGCCCTCGCCGCCACCGTGCGGGTGGTCGACCGGGTTCATCACGACACCACGAACGGTCGGGCGCTTGCCCTTCCAGCGCATGCGGCCGGCCTTACCCCAGTTGATGTTCGACTGCTCGGCGTTGCCGACCTCGCCGACGGTTGCGCGGCAGCGCACGTCGACGCGACGGATTTCACCGGACGGCATACGCAGCGTGGCGTAGGGGCCTTCCTTACCGAGGAGCTGGATGCTCGCTCCGGCGGAGCGGGCCATCTTCGCGCCACCACCCGGACGGAGCTCGACCGCGTGAATGGTCGTACCCGTCGGGATGTTGCGCAGGGGCAGGTTGTTGCCGGGCTTGATGTCGGCATTGGCACCCTGCTCGATCGGCGAGCCCTGGGCGATGCCCTTGGGTGCGACGATGTAGCGCTTCTCGCCGTCTGCGAAGTGCAGCAGTGCGATGTTCGCGGTGCGGTTGGGGTCGTACTCGATGTGAGCGACCTTGGCCGGCACGCCGTCCTTGTCGTTGCGACGGAAATCGATGAGACGGTACGCACGCTTGTGACCGCCACCCTTGTGCCGGGTGGTGATACGACCGTGTGCGTTACGTCCACCGCGACCGTGCAGCGGGCGGATCAGCGACTTCTCGGGGGTCGAACGCGTGATCTCAGCGAAGTCGGACACGCTGGAGCCACGACGGCCCGGGGTTGTCGGCTTGTATTTACGGATTGCCATGAGTCTTCTCGTCCTCTATATCCGAAGAGTCCCAGTCGCTTACGCGACCGGACCTCCGAAGATCTCGATGGGCTTGCTGTCGGCGGAGAGCGTTACGAGCGCGCGCTTGGTGTCCTTGCGCTTGCCGTAACCGAACCGGGTCCGCTTACGCTTGCCCTGACGGTTCATCGTGTTGACGCTGGTCACGGTGACGTCGAAGATCTTCTCGACGGCAATCTTGATCTGCGTCTTGTTCGAGTCCGGGTGCACCAGGAACGTGTACGTGCCTTCTTCGATCAGTCCGTAGGACTTCTCGGAGATGACCGGTGCCAGCAAGATGTCGCGGGGATCGGCGATCGTGGTCACTTGCTTGCCTCCTCGTTCTTTGCAGGCCCAGCGATGAAGGTGTTCAGCGCTTCCACGCTGAAAACGACATCATCGGCGTTGAGCACGTCGTACGTGTTGAGCTGGTCGGGTGCGATGGGGTGCACGCCGTCCAGGTTCTGAACGCTCTTCCAGGCTGCGATGTCCTCGCGGCCGACGACAAGCAGGACCTTTTTGCGGTCCGAGATCTCGGCGAGGAACGTCTTCGCACCCTTGGTGGACGGAACCTGTCCGGCAACCAATTCGGTGATGACGTGCAGGCGCTCGCTGCGGGCCCGATCGGAGAGGGCTCCGCGCAGTGCGGCGGCCTTCATCTTCTTGGGGGTCCGCTGGCTGTAGTCGCGCGGCTGCGGTCCGTGGACCGTGCCACCGCCGACGAACTGAGGAGCGCGGGTCGAGCCCTGACGGGCGCGGCCGGTGCCCTTCTGCCGGTACGGCTTCTTGCCGCCGCCGCGAACCTCGCCACGAGTCTTCGTGGAGTGGGTTCCCTGACGAGCAGCTGCCAGCTGTGCGATGACGACCTGGTGCAGCAGCGCGATGTTCGCCGGTGCGTCGAAGATCTCCGCGGGGAGATCGACGGTGCCGTTGGTCTTGCCGCCGGCTTCCTTGACATCGAGCGTCAGCTTGGTCTCGGTGTTCTTCTCGAGGCTGGTCATGCCCGTGCACCACCCTTCAATGCAGACTTGACGATCACGACGTTGCCGCGACGGCCCGGGATCGCTCCCTTGATCAGCAGCAGACCGTTCTCGCTGTCCACCTTGTGGACCGAGAGGTTCTGCGTCGTGACGCGGTCGCCACCCATACGTCCGGACATGCGCATTCCCTTGAACACGCGACCCGGCGTTGCACAGCCACCGATGGATCCGGGACGACGGTGCACAGCCTGTGCACCGTGGCTCGCGCCCTGTCCCTTGAAGCCGTGACGCTTCATGGTTCCGGCGAAGCCCTTGCCCTTGCTGGTGCCGGTGACGTCGACGTATGCGCCGTCCTCGAACACTGCAGCCGTGAGCTCCTGGCCGACCTCGAACTGCGAGGCGTCGGCAACGCGAATCTCCACGATGTGGCGACGCGGCGTGACACCTGCCTTCTCGAACTGGCCGGTGGTGGGCTTGTTCACCTTGCGCGGGTCGATCGCACCGAATGCGACCTGGACGGCGCTGTAGCCGTCACGTTCCTGGGTGCGGATCTGGGTGACCACGTTGGGGCCTGCCTTGATCACGGTCACCGGAACGACGCGGTTGTTCTCGTCGAAGACCTGGGTCATTCCGAGCTTGGTGCCCAGAATTCCTGTCGCAGGCCGGTTCTTGTTATCAGTCATCGTTGTCTCCGCGCTCACTGGATGTTGACGTCGACACTGGCCGGGAGGTCGATGCGCATGAGCGCGTCCACCGTCTTCGGTGTCGGGTCGAGGATGTCAATGAGCCGCTTGTGAGTACGCATCTCGAAGTGTTCGCGCGAGTCCTTGTACTTGTGCGGCGAACGGATGACGCAGTACACGTTCTTTTCTGTCGGCAACGGCACCGGTCCGACGACGCGGGCACCCGTACGGGTGACCGTTTCGACGATCTTGCGCGCTGACGCGTCGATCGCCTCATGGTCGTAGGCCTTGAGCCTGATGCGGATCTTTTGTCCCGCCACGCTTAGTGTCCTTTTCTTGCCGCTTGGTCGTAGAACGGGCCGTTCGGCCTGCTCCACCTCGTCTGCACAGTCCCCGAGCCGGGGGAATCCCTCCGACTCGAACTGCCTTCGTGCACACACGACAGTGAAAAACGTTGACGACCAGGCGTGACCTGTATCCGTTGCCGCTCTTCATCTGTCATGGTTCTCCGGTCCACGCGGTCGGGCGTGTCGCGATTCCGCTCATTCTTCTGCGCTGAAACTTTCGCTTCAACCATCCGAGGGAGGAAACCCACACCGATCGAGCTGGTGGTCCGGACGCGCTCACGTGGAGCGCTGGTCTCATGTTCTGCTCAGCCGATCTCTCGATCGACTCACCTGGTTCAGGCCGCACGCAAGCGCGTCCCGTGTCCAGGCAACCCGACCAGTATGCCGCAGTGTGCGCGACAGATCAACTCGGGGTCGATCCATACGCTCCGCACGACCTTACTCAGCAGTAAGGTAAGCCCATGAACACAGTCGCAACCACCACCGGGGCCACGTATCGAGCCTGGTCGAAGCTCCCGAACAACACTATCGGATCCACCGTGTTCTCCATCGGCATGTGTCTTCGGGTGCCCTACTTCGCGTCCGTGCTGCCACGGGTGGTTGCGCTGGAACCGGGGCGCTGCGAGGTCACGGCCCCGAAATGGCTGGGGATCCGCAACCACCTCGGCACGTTCCACGCGATCGCCGCGTGCAACCTCGCCGAGGTTGCGATGGGGATGCTCGCCGAGGCCACCGTTCCGACGTCGCACCGCTGGATCCCCAAGTCGATGACCGTCCAGTACCTGACGAAGGCGACCACGTCACTGCGCGCGGTGGCAGAACTGGAGACCATTCCCGATTTCGCGACCATCACCGACGGATGCGAGATCGTCGTGCCGGTTGCCATCCGTGACACCGCGGGCGTCGAGGTGGTGCACGCCGACATCACGATCTGGGTATCTGCAGCCTCTCGTTGACATACTCGACCGATGGACACGGTGACGCGGTCGGAGCAGCAGAATTCGGTAGTGGTGGTCGGGGGCTCCGGAGCCGTCGGCCGGCTACTGGTCGATCTCCTGCGCGGCGACGGCGTGCAGGTCACCGTCGTCGACGCTCGAGCCGCTTCGACATCGGTCGACGCCGCGACGCTCGTCGGCGACATCACCGCACCCGACCACCGCGTCACAGCTGCATTGTCGACTGCGTCGACGATCGTGCTCGCTGTGCCCGAGTCCGTGGCACTGTCGGCCGATCTGAGCGCGGTACGCCCCGACGCACTGCTGGTGGAGACGTTGTCGGTCAAGTCCGGCTACTCGCAGTACGCCGGCCGCGGCGGACACCTCGGCCCGACGCTGGGCATCAACCCGATGTTCGCACCGTCCCTGGGCATGAACGGACGCCCCGTTGCCGTCGTCGTGCACCGACCCGGCACCTCGGCCGACGCGTTCGTCGACAGACTGCAGCACTGGGGTGGCCGGACCGTTCTCCTCGACGCCGAGCGTCACGACCGACTCGCTGCGGCGACCCAAGCGCTCACTCACGCCAGTGTTCTCGCGTTCGGGCTCGCCCTGGCCGAGCTAGATCTGCCGTTCGCCGACATCGACGCCGTCGCTCCTCCCCCCCACACGACGATGCTCTCCGTCCTCGCACGCATCACCGGTGGAGAGCCCGAGGTGTACTGGGACGTTCAGGCAGGTAACCCACACGCCGCCGACGCGCGGGCGGCGTTGCGCCGCGCGACGCAACTGCTCGGCGAGACCGTCGAATCCGGCTCGGAGTCCGAGTTCGCCGAACTGATGAACCGAGCAGGCAGCGCCCTCGGCAGCTCCGCCGATCGCTATCGATCCGTCTGTGCCGAGTTGTTCGGTATCGTTCGAGGTTCCGGCGACAATTCGTGATCGCCGGTCCGGACGCGGAGGCGGGGCACACGATGTTGGAACAGCCGACCTTGCCGGAGCACGACCCCCACGATGTCGTCGAGAGCGCGGTCGTAGCGCGGTTGGCGAAGAACTGGTCGCAGCGTGCCACCGTCAAGAAGCCCGAACCCCAGTTGGACGATTTGTTCGACACGACCAAGCGAGATTTTCCCGACGCCTTGATCCCGTTCGGAGAACACGACACATTCCTCGGTGCCGAACCGGAACAGCAGGATCGGCTGCGGGCCTGGGGCTGGATCGCGTTCAACAAGAACGTGATGGATGTCGAGCAGCACGTCGTTCACCCGGGATTTTCGCTGCTCGCCCAGGATGTGTTCGAGACCGGGATGGGCGACACCCTCGCGGTCGCGGTGACTCAGGCCATGGTGGACGAGCAGTACCACACGCTGATGCACCTCAACGCCAGTGCGGCGACCCGTCGCGGTCGCGGTTGGGCGTTGTCCGAACGATCCCTGCCGTTCAGTTCCACCGTCCGTCGCCAGCGGACCGCTCAGGCGAAGAGCGACGACCCGTGGTCTGCGGCGATCAGCTCGCTCGCCTTCATGACGGTCGCAGAGATCTCCATCACGTCGTACCTCGATCTGATCGAGGACGACGACGTCATTCAGCCGATCAATCGGGCGACGGTCAAGCTCCACAATCGCGACGAGTACTGCCACGCATCGATTGCCGACGACATGGCGGCGATCGTCTTCGACAGGCTCGGATCCAACGATCGACAGAAGTTTCTAGACGGTCTCGTCGACGGCATGGATGCGTTCTCGAGCAGCGACTTCTCGACGTGGGCGCGCATTCTCGAACTCGAAGGTGTCCGCGGAGCCGAGGCCATGATCGCCGACGTCGAGGCCGACAAGAGCCGTCGAGCGCTGGTTCAGGACTACAGCGGACTGCGATCCCTGTGCCGAAAGCTGGACGTCGAGGACAGTATCGATATCGATTGGGGCTGACGGCAGAACATCTGCGACTGCAATCCACAGGTAACATTTCCCGGCAGTTCCCGTATCAAGTAGTGGCCCTCCCCTCCACGGGCCCCGGCACTGCCCCGGCCCCATTCACCCCACAGCTCGGAGATCCGATGTCGTCAGCTCAGCACGCAGCCGTACACGTGGAGGACGTACACAAGTCCTTCGGCGATGTGCATGCGCTGCGCGGCATCAGCTTCTCGGCCGAGCGGGGAACCGTACTCGGCATCCTCGGCCCCAACGGTGCGGGCAAGACCACGACTGTCAAAGTGCTGTCGACGCTGATCGCGCCCGACAGCGGCCGAGCCTTCGTCGCCGGCCACGATGTTGCTGCCGACGCTCCCGCGGTGCGGCGATCGATCATGATGACGGGTCAGTACGCCGCCCTCGACGACACTCTTTCGGGGCGCGAGAACATCGAATTGTTCGGCCGCCTCATGGGTCTGGACAAGAAGGCTGCCAAGGCTCGCGCCAAGGCCCTGCTCGACGAATTCGACCTGTCCGATACCGGCAAGCGTCCGGTCCGCGGCTACTCCGGCGGCATGCGCCGTCGTATCGACATCGCATGTGGCCTGGTCGTGCGTCCCGAAGTCGTGTTCCTGGACGAGCCGACCACCGGACTCGACCCTCGGAGCCGACAGGGTGTGTGGTCGTTGGTCGAGGCACTGAAGGCGCAGGGCATCACCGTGTTGCTGACGACGCAATATCTCGAAGAGGCAGACGTACTGAGCGACAACATCATCGTCATCGACAAGGGCACAGTTATCGCCGAAGGTACGTCGGATCAGCTCAAGGCCATGACCGGCGGTAGCTACTGCGAAGTGGTGCCTCTCGATCCGGGTCAGCTACGAGCAGCGGCCGAGGCGCTGGGTGAGATGGTGCCTCCGGCGGTGCACGCCGAGATCACTGCCGCATCCGACCGCCTGTCCGTGCCTGCCCCCGACGGTGCCGCAACCTTGTCCGAGATCCTCCGCCGTATCGACGCCCGTGGCATCGTGCTGGCCGACATCGCGTTGCGCCGCCCCTCGCTCGACGACGTCTTCCTCACCCTCACCGGCCATTCGCAAGCGAGCCCCACCCCGTGACGGCCACGACGCGAGCCGTCTCGAATACGCGTGCGGTCACCGCTCCTCGGACAACCACCGGGTCGACGACGCAGCAGCCCAAACGCCGGTCACGAACGCGGCCATCCGGCTTCGTGCAGTGGCAGGCACTGACCGGGCGTGCACTGTGGACGATGCTCACCCAGGGTGAGCTGCTGATCGCGGTCATCGCTCCGCTGATCTTCACCATCGGCTTCTACCTTCCGCTCAAGTTCGTGATGGGCCTGCAGGGCATCGACTACGCACAGTTTCTGATGCCGATCATCGTGCTGCAGGCAATGGCGTTCACCGCCATCTCCGCCGCGCAGAGGGCATCGACTGAGGCGATGAGTGGACTCAACTCTCGGTTGAAGACGATGCCCGTCGTACGCGGCGTCCCGCTGGTGTCGCGAATCTCGAGCGGTGTCGTCCGTTCACTGGTATCGCTCGTATCCGCACTCGGTTTCGGCTACGTCATCGGCTTTCGCTTCTCCGCAGGATTCGGTCAGGCCCTGTTGTTCTGCGCGCTCGCCATGCTGATCAGCACCACGTTGTCGATCGGTGCCGACGCAATCGGAACGCTGTCGAAGAGCCCCGAAGCGACCAGCCAGGTGTTGACCCTGCCCCAGCTCATCCTCGGCATGGCCTCGTGCGGATTCGTTCCCGAAAGCGGCTTCCCGGAACTCATCCGACCGTTCGTTCGCAATCAACCGATTTCGCAGTTCTCGTTCGCTATGCGCGACATGGCCGAGGGCGGAGTCAGCTTCCAGGTGTTGTGGCCATCCCTCGCCTGGGTGGCCGGCCTGCTCCTGTTCTTCGTCCCGCTCGCCATCTGGGCGAGCTCGAGACCAGAATGACGAGTCCGAGATGACGATGACAGAAGCGTCGGTGAACGCTGCACGCGTATCCAACCTGACCTTTCCCGAACCCAACATGGCCCTGCGAGAAGGGTCGATTCGTGCGCTCGGGACACACAGCCTGATCCAGGCCAAACGACTTCTGATGCGATGGATGCGCGATCCGTCGACGATGATTCAGGCGTTGCTGTACCCCGCGTTGATGCTGGTCATGTTCCGTGTAGTGCTCGGGAACTCGATTTCCGCGGCCACCGGATCGCCGGCGATCTACGGCCAGGTGCCGATGATCGCCCTGGTCGGAGCCATGTTCGGGTCCATCGTCAGCGCCGTCGGCCTCAAGGGCGAACGAAAGTCGGGTCTGTTGGCTCGGTTCTGGACAACGCCCACTCACCGTGCGGCCGGCCTACTGGGCAGGATGATCGCCGAAGCAGTTCGGGTGCTCGTGACCACCGTGGTCATCATCTGTGCCGGTGTAGCGCTGGGGTTCAGGTTCACCCAGGGAATTCAGGCCGGCATCCTGTTGCTCCTGATTCCTGTCGTGTTCGGTATCGGGTTCGCAGTCATGGTCACGTTCCTCGCCACGGTGGCCGGCGACGCACCACTGGTCGAAGTGGTGTCGATCTTCTGCACGTTGTTGATGTTCTTCAATTCGGGATTCGTCCCCGTCCTCGCGTATCCGCTCTGGCTGCAGCCGGTGGTTGCAGCGCAGCCGATGTCGGTTGCGGTCTCCGCGATGCGCGCGCTGGCACTCGGAGGGCCCGTCATGACTCCGATTCTCCAAACTCTCGCGTGGTCTCTGGGAATGGTCGTGATCTTCCTCTACCCTGCGATCCGGGGGTACAAGAAGGCATCTGCGTCGGGCTGATCGCGTAGTCCGGACCGACATTTCTACGTTGGGGGATTCGTTGTGGTCGACCGGGCACGACCTGAGCATCCGTCGGTATCGGTGATCATTCCTGTCGGCGGCCTCGATCCGCACTTGGACGCACAGTTGCAGGCTCTGGCCGATCAGGATGTCGGGTTTCCGTTCGAGGTGCTCGTTGCGGACAACACGCGAGACGGGGACCTCGGCGAATACGTACTCACTCATCCTTTGCGAGAGCGGCTGCGGCTCAGGTCGGTCGATGCTTCCCGCGAGACCGGAGCGGGTTACGCACGCAACTGCGGCGCCCGGGAGGCGTCCGGCGATCTGTTGGCGTTCTGCGACTCGGACGATGTCGTGCACTCGTCGTGGCTCACCACGCTCGTACAGGAGGCGTCGTCGTTCGATGTTGTCGGTACTGCGGTCGAAACCGACACGCTGAACAGCGTCCGGGCGCTGTCTTGGACTCCCACGACAGCGCCGGAGAACCAGGGCCGCACCGACTTCCTGCCGTTCGCGATCGGCGCGAGTATGGCCTGCTGGGCATCGGTGTACAGCGATCTCGGCGGCATGGACAACCGCTACCGAGCGAGCCAGGATGTCGAGTTCAGTTGGCGCGCGCAACTGGCGGGTTACACCTTGGGGTTCAGTACCGAGGCAGTGGTGGCGTATCGACTGCGTGACGAGCTACGCCCTCTCCTGCGCCAGTCGTTTCGCCTCGGGTTCGGCTTCGCCAAGCTTCGCGGAATCTACCGGCCTCAGGGGTGCCCGGCACTGAAAGTGCGCCGAGTCGCGTCCTGGTGGATGGCGCTGCTGCTGCGCAATCCCCTGCTGCCGACGTCG
This sequence comes from Rhodococcus sp. JG-3, assembly GCF_000482405.1. Lineage (NCBI taxonomy): Bacteria > Bacillati > Actinomycetota > Actinomycetes > Mycobacteriales > Nocardiaceae > Rhodococcus > Rhodococcus sp. JG-3. The sequence continues at coordinate 2,439,014 of NZ_KI519398.1, read as the reverse complement.
CTGACCAGGATGTCACGCGGCCATTGGCTGCGCGCGTTCGTCATCCGGGTCGGCGAGCTTCGCGCAGGAATCAGATACGGAGCCATCGGTTGGTGATGTCCACCACACGGGCTCGCCGACCGGCCTGCCCGACCGGCACCCTTGACCTGCACGCCTGTTACGCCTGTGTGTCCGGCTGTTACGGTCGGTGACGCAGATGCAGGTGACAGCGGCGGATTCCCACGCCCCGGACGAGATAGAGGCCATGCCGAAGAGGTTCACGAGAGTATTGCCCACGGCGATTGCTGTCGCGGTGGCCGGTGCCCTGTCCTTCACCGGGACGGGCACAGCGGTCGCTGCGCCCTCGCCCACCGGCACCTCGGTTTCTGCCACTCCTACGCTCGAGGGTGCCAACGACTTCGGCTGTGTTCCCAGCGCGGCCCATCCCCGTCCGGTCGTGCTCGTCCACGGAACCAAGATGGATGCGTCCACGTGGAAGATCCTGGCACCGCAGCTGAAGAGCGAGGGCTACTGCGTCTTCGCACCCAACTACGGCGGAGTATCGCTGCTGCTCGACCCGGGCACGACCATCTGGGGCTCCGGCGACATCGCTGAGTCGGGCCGTCAGATCGGCCGTTTCGTCGACGAAGTACTCGCGGCGACCGGTGCCGAGCAAGTCGACATGGTCGGCCATTCGCAGGGCGGCACCGCCACTCGGCAGTACATGAAGTTCGATGGCGGCACCGATGCGCAGGACCCCGCCCGCAACAAGGTGCACACACTGGTCACACTGGGTGCCACCAACCACGGCACGACCTTCGGTGGTTTGCAGCAGCTCTCCGAACTGCTCACCTCTCTCGGCCTGCCCGGCGACGCACTCACCCCCCTGACATACAACATGGCGGGTGCCCAGCAACTCGTCGGCTCGACGACGCTGACGAGCTTGAACGAAGGCGGAGACGTCGAACCAGGGGTCGAGTACACCGTCATCGCCACGCGCAACGACACCGTCTCGACACCGCCCGCGAACACCTTCCTCAAGTCCGGCGACCCTGCGATGGTGCACAACGTCTGGGTTCAGGACGTGTGCCCCACGGCGACGACGTCCCACGTCGGTCTCGTCGCCGATCCCGCTCCCCTGTACATGGTGAAGACCGCACTCGATCCCGATTACGCAACCACCACGCCCGCACCCTGCTGAACATTCTCCACACTCAACGACGAAGGCCTCACGACACGGTGTCGTGAGGCCTTCGTCGTTGCCGAACGGACTACCGGTGCAATTCCGCGTCCAGCACGGGCCCGATCTCGGTCGATGCCGGCGACGACGCCATCTGCCAGTGCGTCGAATGGACCGGGACGACCGTCATGCCCTCGCTCAGCGCACCGCGCCATGTCGCCGCCGCCACGTTGCCCGTGGGATCGTCGGTGACCGATGCGAACAGCAGCGCCCGTCCTGTGAAGGTCTGTGGCACATAGGTTTCGATGAGCTCTGCCGATTGTGCGATCCCGTCGAGTATCCCGGCGACCCGTTCGCGGGAAATCGAGTCGAAAGGTGCCGGCATCGACTTCAACAGTTCGGCCACGGAGTCGACCGTGAGTTCACCGATCTCGAGGTGGTTGTCCGCACCGACACCCAGCCCGCCGAGAATCTCGTCCGCCGATACCGGCCTGTCGACGAGGTGGTCCGACCCACCCGCAACGAACGAGTCCATCATGGCCAACGTCGAGACCTCGTGGCCCTCACGTTGCAGTTGCACGGCCATCGCATGCGCGATCAGTCCGCCCATGGACCACCCCAGCAAGTGATACGGGCCCGACGGTTGCACGGCGCGAATCTTGTCCACGAATACCGCAGCCCACTGTTCTATCGACTGCGGCACAGGTTCTGCACCGGACAGCGCGGGCGACTGCAATCCGTAGATCGGACGGTCGTCGCCGATGTGTGACGCCAGGGCACCGAAGGCCCAGGACAGACCCACGATGGGGTGGATACAGAACAGCGGGGCCGAAGAACCACCTACCCGTAGAGGTATCAGGACCTCGAGCCCGCTTGCTTCCGCTCCGTCGACTCCCGATGCCGTGGCAGCAGTGATCCGTGCCGCAAGGGAGGCAACGGACGCGTCCACGAACAACCAGTTCAGAGGAACAGGCCGACCACCGAGGGCCCCCTTCAGCGCGGAGACCAACTTGACGGCCAGTAGCGAGTTGCCGCCGAGCGAGAAGAAGTCGTCGTCGAGTCCCACGCGTTCGACTCCCAGAACGTCCGCGAACACACCGGCAACAGCTTCCTCCACCGGTGTCTGCGGCGACCTGAACTCGCGGGTCTCGAACTCCGGACTCGGCAGCGCCCGACGATCCAGCTTTCCCGCAGCGTTGAGCGGTAGAGCGTCGAGCACCACGAAGGCCGACGGAACCATGTAGGACGGCAGCGCAGAAATTGCCTCCGCCCGAACGAGCTCGACATCGATGTCGGTACCGGGTGTAGGAACCAGGTACGCCACCAACGACTCACCGACCGCCGAGTGCGACACCACGACGACAGCCTGACTCACCGACGACCGCGCCGTCAGCGCAGTCTCGATCTCTCCCAACTCGATTCGCTGCCCACGGAACTTGACCTGAAAATCGGTGCGACCGATGTACTCGAGCCGATCGGCATCCATCGACCACCGCACCAGATCACCGGTCCGGTACATCCGCGTCCCCACGCCGTCGAACGGGTTCGCCACGAACCGCTCCGCCGACAGGTCCGCCCGCGCAACGTAACCCCGCGCCAACTGCACACCCGCCAAGTACAACTCCCCCGGAACGCCCGCCGGTACCGGATGCAGACGCGAATCCAGCACGTGCACCGAGGTGTTCCACTCGGGCACACCGATGGACACCGATCCGGACCCCGCCCCGTCCTCGGAGACATCGCGATAAGTGACGCTGACCGCCGCCTCGGTAGGCCCGTACAGGTTGTGCACCCGCGCATCCGACACTGCCCGCCAGGCATCGACGGTACCCGCGGGCAGCGCCTCACCGATGACGAAAACATGACGCAGCGACGCGATCGACTGCGCCGACACCGCTTCGACGAACACCGTCAGCATCGACGGCACGAAGTCCGTCACGGTCACCCCGTGCCGCGCGATATCGGCGGCGACCGCCTCGACGTCACGCTGCGCGCCCGGGGCAGCAACGATCAACCGACCGCCGGTTCGCAGCGGCAGGAAGAAACCCCACAGCGAGACGTCGAACGTCGTCGCCGTCTTCTGCAGGTACACATCCGACGCATCGAGGCCGTATTCCTGCGCCATCCAGGCCATCTGGTTGACGATGGCCCGGTGTTCGATCGCCACGCCCTTCGGGCGACCGGTCGACCCGGACGTGAACAACACGTACGCCAGGTCGTCCCCGGAGGCACGCGGAAATACCACCGACCCGGCCGGCTCCGGTGGATCGGTGATGTCGACGACCGGAACAGCGGTCGCCGTGACGAAACCATCTCTGGCCGTGGACAACACGACCACCGGAGCGGCCGTGTCGAGAATGTAGTCGTTACGTTCGGTCGGCTGATCCGGGTCCACCGGAACGTACGCCGCGCCCGATCGCAGCACCGCATACATGCCGACGACCAACTCGACGGACCGCCGCATCGCGAGCCCCACCAGAACACCGGGCCCGGCACCGTGCGCCTGCAACAGCTGCGCAGTCGCGTCCACCCGAGCCGAGAATTCCCGATACGTCAGCGACCGTTCGCCGAACACCATCGCAACCGCGTCGGGCGTGTCGGCCACCACGCGATCGAAGCCGTCCAACAACACCTCGGCGGATTCGATGGCCACCTCGTCGCCATTGCCGCGCACCATGATTCGTTCACGCTCGGCCGAATCGAGAACGTCGATATCACCGACCACGACATCCGGACGAGCGGTCACCGCCTCGAGTACAGCCACCAACCGTCGCCCGAACGACGCCACCGTCGACTCGTCGAACAGATCCGTCGCGTACATCAGCTCGCCGGCCAGACCTGCGCCGTCTCCGAGTTCGGTGAGCGTCACCTGGAGATCGAACTTTGCCGACGCCGCCCCGGACCCGAATGCCTCGACGCCCAGATCGGGGAGCTCGAACGATCCCTGGGAGAAGTTCTGGAAGAACAGCGCTACCTGGACCAGCGGGTGCCGCCCTTGCGAACGCACCGGATCGAGTACCTCGACGAGACGCTCGAAGGGTACGTCCACATTGTCGAATGCCTCCAGGTCGGACGTACGTACGGCATCGAGTACCGCACCGAACGAGGCGTCTCGAGCGATCTGCGTTCGCAGGACCACCGTGTTGACGAACATGCCCACCAGGTCGTCCAACCGTGCGTCGCCGCGACCACCCACCGGTGCTCCCACGGCGATGTCGGACGTCCCGGACAACGTCGCCAGCAGCACCGCCAACGCTGCGTGCACCACCATGAACGCGGTGGCGTCGTGCGCGCGTGCACACTCGAGTACACGGGCGTGCAGTGCAGCGTCGATCTCGAACGCCGTCACCGCCCCCTGTCCCGATGCGACCCGCGGGCGCGGCCGGTCGGAGGGCAGATCCAACTGCTCGGGGAGGCCGTCGAGCGTGCGACGCCAATAGTCGATCTGCTTGCGGGCCAACGACTTCGGGTCCGATTCGGAGCCGAGCATGTCGAGTTGCCAGAGTGTGTAGTCGACGTACTGGACCGGCAGCGGTGCCCACTGCGGTGCCGATCCGCCGTGCCACGCGAGGTACGCAGTCATGACGTCGCGGGACAGCGGGTCCATCGAGAGCCCGTCCGCCGAGATGTGGTGGGCAACGAAGGCCAGCACGTACTCCGGTGCTGCACCGGCGGGGTCCGTGATGTGGAACAGCCGGACACGAAACGGGATCTCGACGGTGACGTCGAATCCGCGGGTGAAGAACTGTGTGACCGCAGCGAGCGCGTCGTCACGAGCGATGCGGACCACGTCCATCCCGACGTGCGTCTCGGCCTCGTCCCGCACCTGTTGATACCCGACACCGTCGATCTCCGGGTACACGGTGCGCAACGATTCGTGTCGACCGACCACGTCCCCGACGGCAGCCTGCAGCGCGTCGACATCGAGTTCTCCGCGGAGCAACAGAGCGACCGGCACGTTGTTGAGGGCGGAGTCGGTGTCGAGGCGGTTGAGAAACCACATTCGCTGCTGTGCGGACGAGAGCGGGATGCGCTCGGGCCGCTGCCTCGACGTGTCGAGCGCAGCTCGAACCGGACCGTCCGCCGAATCAGCGGCCTGCGCCAAGGCCTCGACGGTGGAGGACTCGAACACCGAGCGCGCCGGAACATGAACGCCCAGAGCCGAACCCAATCGAGCCGCAAGCTGTGTGGCGATCAGGGAGTTGCCCCCGAGTGCGAAGAAGTCGTCGTCCAGGCCGACCCGTTCGACCCCGAGCAGCTCGACGAAGATATCGGCCACCACATGTTCGGTAGTGGTCGACGGGGACCGGAACTCCGCGGCCTCGAACACCGGTTCCGGCAGTGCGTCTCGGTCCAGCTTGCCGGTGGGAGTCAGCGGGATCGAATCGATCCGTGTGATCACCGAGGGCACCATGTGCGCAGGCAGACTCCGCCCGGCCTCGTCCAGCACCCGGTCCAGATCGACGTCCGTCCCTGCCACCGGCAGTACGTACGCTGCGAGAACGGTTGCGCCGGTGGGACTGCGGTGACCGAGGGTCACCGCGAAATCGACCCCGTCCTGCGCTGTGAGAACGGCGTCGATTTCACCGAGTTCGATTCTGAAGCCTCGGATCTGGACCTGAAAGTCGTTGCGGCCCAGGTATTCGATGGCCCGTCCGGACGCCACTTCCCGCCAGCGCACCAGGTCACCGGTGCGGTACAGTCGGCTCTGTTCCGAGTTTCCTTCGGCTGCATACGGATTGGCGACGAAACGCGCAGCGGTCAGCGCGAAGCGTCGATGGTAACCCCGCGCAAGGCCGGCACCGGTCAGATACAACTCCCCCGGCACCCCGGCGGGCACCTGCCGCAACCGGTCGTCGAGCACGTGGTAGCCCATGTCCTTGGTGGACGGCCCGAGCAGCACGGCTTCGCCCGCGTTCAAGGGTGGCGAGATGTTGCACACCATCGACGCTTCGGTGGGGCCGTAGACGTTGTGAAAACGTCTGCCCGGTGCCCACTTCGACATCAGTTCCGAGGTGAAGGCCTCGCCGCCGATCGCGAGCACTCGCATGTCGGGCACCTCTGCCGGATCGAGTGAGGCCAGCGCCGCCGGGGTGATGAACGCATGGCTGACGCGGTGGCTGCGGAGCATGTCACCCAGATCGGAACCGCCGTAGACGCCGGGCGGGACGATGACCATCGTCGAACCTGCGCCCACAGCCATCAGTAGCTCCAGCACGGACGCATCGAAGCTGGGGGACGCGAAATGCAGTGTGCGCGAATCGGAGTCCAGCCCGTAGATCTCGACCTGAGTGGAGGTCAGCGGTGCCAGCCCGGCGTGGGAGACGGCGACGCCCTTCGGCAGACCGGTCGAGCCGGAGGTGTAGATGACGTACGCGAGCGTGGACGGGCGAATCGGTGCCCGTCGGTCGTCCGCCACGACGGGATCGTCGGACAACCCCTGGAGTGCGCCTTCGGTGTCGGACGAGTCGAGGCTGATCCACGACACCGACGTCGGCATCGATTCTTCGAATTGTGTTGCAGTGACACCCATTCGCACGCCGGAGTCGTTCACCATGTGCGTGATGCGGGCGGCTGGGTAGTTGGGGTCGATGGGCACGAATGCAGCACCGGTCTTCGCCACGGCCCACACGGCCGTGACAGATTCGATCGAACGGGTCAGTGCCAGTGCCACGAAATCCTCGGGGCCGACCCCGCGTTCGATGAGCAGCCGGGCCAGCCTGGACGACCGGGAGTCGATCTCCCGATAGGTGAGCGACCGGGTGCCGCACTCCACCGCTATACCGTCCGGGTTCTTTTCCACCGCCGCGGCGAGCAGAGTCGGCAGCGCGACCGTACGGGCCGGTCGCTGTCGGGTGGGTCGTGCACGGGTAGGCCTGGGGCGGCTCGACCGTCCACCCACTCGGCCGCCCGACTCGGACGGTGTGCCGGTCGATCCATCCGAACTCATCTGAACTATGACTCCTCACCAGTGTTGCCCCGCGCTCGGTCGTGGACGACGCGTCGGCCGATCCGACCGTTCATCGTCCACGACGCGGCGAGCGTTGCAGTTCGCCTCACCTTATCGGGCGGCGGTTCCTATCGACCCGGGCAGACGATGCACCGGAATGTCGACACCGCTCATCTCGGCACCGTCACCGTCGACCGACACGATCGCAACGAGGTCCTCGATGTCCTCGGGGTGCAGTCGATCGACCGCGGCGATGTCTGCTGAGGCAAGGAACGCATGGGTTACCCATTCTGCGGACACGATGTCGGCGGCGTCCTCGGCGGACTCCGCCCGATCGGTCACCAGGGCTGCACCTGCGGTCACGGCGACCACACCGGCCAGAACTGCTGCACCGGAATCGAACCGGGTGGGGACGGCCAGCCGCGAATCGAAGGCCACTGCCCACTCCGCCACTGCGTTCGTCGCCAGTGCAGCGAGTGTTCCGTGGTCGATCACGGTGCCGTCGTCGACCACGACCAACGCTGGGCTGTCGGGTCCCAGAACCGCCGTTCGGTCCGAATACGTCACCGGCCGCCCAGAACTCGCGGCAATGGCGTCGACGACGTCCGGATGCCCGAGGTGGATGGTCGTGACGGACCCGGCCCAGCTCGGCGCGTCGTCACCGTCCAGGACGAGGACGGACGCGCCTGCCCGCTGCAGAACGTCGGAAGAGTTCGACGGGGCGATCGGAGCCACCGCTCCGCCTGCCTTGGCCACCGCCCACCGCGTCACGACTGCCGCAACAGCGTCGGTGACGAAGACGCCGACCACGACTCCGGTTCGGACGCCACGTTCGATCAGTACCCGAGCCATACGTGAGGACTGCTCGTCGAGCTGACGGTAGGTGGTCTCGACACCGTCCGACGACAACGCGGGCGCATCGGGATCTGCGTCCACCGTCGAGGTGAGTACCTGCGGCAAGGTCAGGTCCGACCGAACCGGTGCCGCAGTGGAGTCAGCGGTCTGCGGGGTCTCGGTCAGTGCCGCCCGCTCGGCGGCGTCGAGAACGTCGATGTCGCCGACGACGACCGCTGGTGTTGCCGCCACTGCACCGGCGATGCGTGCGAATCGTTCCGCCAGCGACGCGACCGTGGACTCGTCGAACAGATCGGCGGCATACACCCATTCGACGTTCAGGGTTCCGGTGCCGCTGTTCCCGTCGGCGTGCTGGGTCTCCACCGTGACCTGCAGGTCGAATTTCGCCGTCGGCTCGAAGCCGCTGACGGGTTCGACCACCAGGTTCGGCAGCTCGAAGCGCGCCTCGCCGTGGGGCTCCACCGACAGAACCGTCTGGAACAGCGGGGTGTACCCGGCGTTCCGGTCCGGTGCGATGGTGTCGACGACCCGCTCGAACGGGACGTCCGAATTCGCGAAGGCCCGCAGGTCGGTCTCGCGTAGAGCGGTCAGCAGCTCTGCGAACGTCGCATCCGGGTCCACGTCCGTGCGCAGCGCCAACGTGTTCACGAACATGCCCACCAGTCCGTCGAGCGCCTCGTGCCCGCGCCCGGCGATGGGCGTGCCGACGGCGAAGCTGCGGGAGCCGCTCATCCGCGACAACAGCACCCCGAGGACCGCGTGCAACACCATGAACAGAGTCGCGTTGTTCTCGCGGGCGATCGCGGCGAGCCCGGTGTGAACCGACTCGTCCAGCTCGACACTCACACTGGCTCCGCGCAGGTTGGCGGTAGCCGCTCGCGGCCGATCCCACGGCAACGACACGACCGGGGTGATCCCGCTGAGCTCGTCCGCCCAGAAGGCCAACTGCTGCGACAGAATCGACGTGGGCTCGCTGTCCGAGCCCAGCACCTGCCGCTGCCATACCGCAAAGTCCGCGTACTGCACCGTCAGCGGTTCGGGCGTGTAGTCGGTTCCCGACGCGGCAGCGAGGTACGCAGTCATGACGTCACGGGCCAGTGGTGCCATCGATGCGCCGTCTCCGCTGATGTGGTGCATCACGATGACGAAGACGTACTCGTCCGGGCCGAAGCGGAACAGTGCTCCCCGGACCGGGGGTGCGACGGTGACGTCGAAGCCCTCGTAGACGAGTGCGCGAATCCGTTCGGCGGTGTCGGAGTCGTCGGTCGCGTCGATCGGAGTCAGATCGGGTACGACCGATCCGGCATCGACGAACTCCTGGTACGGCGAACCGTTCGCATCTTCCGGGTAGCGCGTGCGCAGTGCCTCGTGGCGTTCCACGGTGCTGGACACGGCGCTCTGCAGTGCCGCGACATCCAGCTCGCCTCGCAGACGGAGCGCCAGCGGCATGTTGTAGGCCCCGGACTCGGGGTCGAGTCGGTTCAGTACCCACATGCGCTGTTGCGCGAGCGACAACGGAACGGTCTGGCCGGCCGGTCGGCGACGCAGCGGCATATCGTTCGCGTCGTCGATGCGTGATTCGGCGCGCGCGGCGAGTGCCGAGACCGTCGAGGCCTCGAACAGGTCTCGGACACCGACCTTCTTCCCGAGCGCAGCCGACACCCGTGCCGCCACTCTTGTGGCGATCAGCGAGTTACCACCGAGATCGAAGAAGTCGTCGTCCGATCCGACCCGCTGCACGCCGAGCAGCTCCGCGTAGATCTCCGCCACGATCTCCTCGACCGGCGTTGCGGGAGCACGGAACTCGCGAACCTCGAACACCGGCTCCGGCAGTGCTTTTCGATCCAGCTTGCCGCTGGTGTTCAGCGGGAATTCGGCGAGCACCATCACCGTCGCCGGCACCATGTACTTCGGCAGCGCGCCGCCGACGAAGGTGCGTACCTCGGCCGGGTCCAGCGTTCTACCCGGCGCGGGCACCACGTATCCGACGAGCTGGTCGCCGGCACCGGTGGTCGCCACCACGGCCGTGGCCTGGTTGACGTCGGGATGGGCCAACAGTGCGGTCTCGATCTCACCGAGCTCGATCCGCTGGCCACGGAACTTGACCTGGAAATCGGTGCGCCCGATGTACTCCAGGACTCCTGCAGCGCCCGGCCCCGATCGCCATCGGACGAGGTCTCCGGTGCGATACATGCGCTCGCCGGCAGCCGAGAACGGGTTCGCGACGAAGCGGTCCATCGTCAGGTCGACCCGCCCGAGGTATCCGTCGGCGAGCTGCGTTCCCGCCAGATACAGCTCACCCGCGGTCCCTGCGGCAACCGGATGCAGCCTGCCGTCGAGAACGTAGGCCTGGGTGTTCCATTCCGGCGCACCGATCGGGACGGTCGCGCCCTCGTCGGCAGACGTCTCCCAGTACGTCACACTCACTGCGGCTTCGGTGGGGCCGTACAGGTTGTGGATCCCGGCAGAGGTGATCGCGCGGAAGTCCGTCACCGTCTCCGGCGGCAGTGCCTCACCCACCACGTAGACGTGTCGCAACGACCGGCACTGCTCCTCGGTGGCGTACGCGGCGAACACCGTGAGCATCGACGGCACGAAGTCCGTGACGGTGACGCCGTGCCGGGCGATGCGCTCCGCGACGTACGCCGGGTCGCGGTGGCCGTCGGGGGTCGCGAGAACGACGCTCGCACCGACCTGGAGTGGGAGGAAGAAGCCCCACAGTGACACGTCGAACGTCGTCGCCGTCTTCTGCAGGTAGACGTCGTTCTCGTCGAGCGAGTACTGGTCGATCATCCACGCCATCTCGTTGACGATCGCGCGGTGCGGCACCGCGACGCCCTTGGGTCGCCCGGTCGACCCGGACGTGAAGATGACGTAGGCGGTGTTCTCCGGGCGTACCGGTGCCAGTCGGTCGGCGTCGGCCACGGCGTCTGCCGGGTAGGACGCGAGATCGAGTGTGTCGAGTTCGAGAATCGGGAACCGTTCCGGCAGTCCCGTCCGATCGTGGCTGGTCGAGAGAACGGCGACGGGCACCGCGGTGTCGAGGATGTACTCGATGCGCTCGGCCGGGTGGTCCGGATCGATGGGTACGTAGGCGCCGCCGGCTTCGAGGACGGCGTACATGCCGACCATCAGGTCGATGCCTCGCCTCATGCCGAGAGCGACGAGTGACTGCGGGCCGACGCCGAGCGAAATCAGGTGTCGGGCAAGACGATTGACCCGCTCCGAGAACTCGGCGTAGGTCACTGCGGTGCCCTCGTAGAGCACGGCCGTGGCGTCCGGGTTCGCCGCAACCCGAGCCCGGAACGGCGCGGTCAGCATGATGCCCGCGTCGACCTCGTGCGCGGTGTCGTTCCAGGTGTCGATCACGCGGGTTCGTTCTTCCGAGCCGAGCAGATCGATATCGCCGACCGCCGTCGTGGTGTCGGAGACGAAGGTTTCGAGAACACCGACGAGCCGGGACAGGATCGATTCCACGTACGCAGCGTCGAACAGATCACTGATGTACTTGAGCGTGAACGAGATTCGATCCTCGGCCACGACCAACAACGTCAGTGGGTAGTGAGTGTTGTCGTTCGAGCTCACCGACTCGACGGTCATTCCGTCGATCGCTGCCGCTTGCTGCGTCAGCTCGGCTTCGTCCACCGGGTAGGACTCGAAGATGGTGAGGGTGTCGAACAGATTCCCCATTCCGATCGCCCGTTGGATGTCGACGAGTCCCATGTGATGGTGGTCGAGCAGGTCTGCTTGTTCTCCCTGAATCCGGACCAGGTAGTTCTCGACAGTGTCGGCCGGATCGAATCGAACGCGCACCGGGATGGTGTTGATGAACAGGCCGATCATCGACTCGACGCCGGGAAGAGCAGCGGGACGGCCGGAGACCGTGGCACCGAATACGACATCGGTGCGGCCGGTGATGTGTGCGATCAGCAGGCCGTAGGCCGCTTGCACCAGCGTGTTGACGGTAACGCCGAGCCTGCCGCCGAGCGCCACGAGCGACGCGGTGGTCTCGGGATCGACGAATTGCTCCGTCTCTGCCGAGCGTGCGGAGATCTCTCGTCCGACACTCGGCGGCGCGACGAACGTCGGCTCCTCGACTCCGGCCAGCGCGGTGGTCCACGCACCGAGAGACACGGCCGGGTCCTGTCGGTTCAGCCAGGCCAGGTAGGAGCGATACGAGCGAACCCTCGGCATCGACGAGGTGGAACCCCGAGCGGCGTACAGGTACAACAGTTCCTTCATCACCAGCGGCAGAGACCACCCGTCGAGGAGCACGTGGTGGTTGGTCATCGCGAGCTTGTAGGTGGTCGGGGTGATTCGCACGAGGACGAAACGCAGCAGCGGTGCAGTGGAGACGTCGAAATGCCGTCGTTGCTCGGCCGCCAGGGCATCGGCGACTGCTGTGCCACGTTCCGGCTCGTCGAGGTGCGACAGGTCCATCGTGGTCCAGGGCAACACGACGTCCTGTTGGACGATCTGCACCGTCTCGCCGTCTGCGGTCGCGGTGAACGAGGTACGCAGATTGTCGTACCGGTCCAGCAGCGTCTGGGCAGCGTGATGCAACCGTTCGGCGTCCACCTCGCCGGCCAGGTCGAGTACGACCTGCATGGTGTAGACGTCGATCGACGCATCTGCGAACAACGCGTGGAACAGCAGTCCTTGCTGCAACGGTGACAGCGACCAGATGTCGGTCAGCTGTGGGTAACGCGCCTCGAACGCCGCGATGTCGGCCTGCGACAGCGCCACCAGAGGCACGTCCGACGGGGTCAGGCCGCCCGAGCCGGGTACCTCGGCGTACGAGGCCAGCGCCGACAACGCCTCGGACCACAGCCCGGCGAGACGCTCGACCGTGTCCGCGGACACGGCTCCGGTCGGGAACGCGAAGCCGGCGCTCAGGACCCCGCCCTCGTCGCTGTCGAGCACGATCGCGTTGATGTCGACGGTCTTGTTCGCGGCCATGTCGGCGTCACCGGGCGCGGAGAGCTCACCGTCGGCGGCCGGCAACCAGCCGAGCGACTTCATCTCATCCGGGACCTCGCCGGCGTCGACCCGGCCCAGGTAGTTGAAGCTGATCTGTCCGGTGCCGAGTTCGGCCAGTTCCGCAGCGGTCTCCGAGTTCAGGTAGCGGAGCAGTCCCCAGCCCATGCCTCGATCGGGCAGCGCCAGCATCTGCTCCTTGACTGCCTTCACTGCATCGCCGAGCTGCGCCCCTCCCGCGAACGCAGCATCGACGTCGATTCCGGTCAGGTCGAGGCGCACGGGGAACAGGCTGGTCAGCCAGCCGACGGTCCGTCCCAGATCAGCTCCGGGAACCACCGCTTCCTCGCGGCCGTGGCCTTCGAGCTGCACCAGTGTTGCCGGTGCAGTGATGCCGCGCTCGGACCGCAGTCTCGTGACGGCCAGAGCGAGCCCGGCCAGCAACCCGTCGCTCACTCCGCCGCGGAAGATCTCCGGAACGGTGGTCAGCAAGGTGCGCGTGACGTCGGGTGTCAATTCGATGTTCACCCGTTCGAGCGTCGCCACGACGTCGACCGCGGGATCGAAGGGGCGGTTGCCCAGCACGGGGTCCTCGGTGTCGGCGATCGAACGCCACAGCGGCAATTCGGCCAGCCGCGCCTCGCTCGCTGCCGCGTCGACCAGTGCATGGGTCCAACGCCGCATCGAGGTCCCGACCTCGGGGAGGGTCGGGGTCACTCCCCCGGACACCTGAGCCCAGGCGGAGACGAAGTCGGGGACCACTATTCGCCACGACACTCCGTCGATCACGAGGTGGTGCGCCGCTACGGTCAGCATGCCCGGCACCTCGGGTCCTCGATCGACCCAGACGAGGGCGAGCATGCGACCGGCGGTGGGGTCGAGCGTTCCCACCGCATCGTCGAATACTGTTGCAGCCGAATCGGTATCGGCGCGGGTGAGCAACGCATCCACATCGACGGCTCCGGTGCCCGCAACCTCGAGGCCCCAGCCGCGGTCGTCGTGTACCAGGGTCGACCGCAGCACGTCGTGTCGATCGACCACTGCAGTCACCGTGGCGAGAATTCCGGCTCGGTCGATACCGATCGGCAACTCCAAGGTGACGGCCTGATGGAAGCGTGACCACCCGCCGCCGCGCTCGATCATCGCCACACCGAACGGGGGTAGCGGCATCCAACCGACACCGCCGCCGTCGAGTTCCTCGAGCACGACCGCGTCATTGCCCTCACCGACGATCACGGCGACCTCGGCGAGACCGGCAACGGTCTTGCGCTCGAACACATCTCGCGGCCCGAACTGAATTCCCTTGGCCTTGGCGCGAGAGACGAGCTGAATCGAGACGATGCTGTCGCCGCCGAGCGCGAAGAACGAATCGTCGACCCCGACGGCGTCGAGGCCGAGGACGTCTGCAAAGACCTCGCCAATGATGCGTTCGGTATCGGTTGTTGCGGTACGGAATTCGGCATCGCTGCCGAATTCCGGTTCGGGTAGCGCTCTGCGGTCCAGCTTGCCGTTCGGCCCGAGTGGCAGGGCATCGAGCACGATGAGCCCGGCCGGAACCATGTATTCCGGAACCAGGGTCGCAACCGAGGCGGTGACCGCTGTGGTGTCGATCGTCTCCCCGGCGACAGGAACGACGTAGCCGACCAGTAGTTCACCTGCCGACGGCGTCCGGCGCACGAGAACGACGGCTTGGTCGACCGACGGATCTGCAGTCAACGCGGCTTCGATTTCGCCGAGCTCGATCCGCAGGCCTCGGAGTTTGACCTGGAAGTCGGTGCGGCCGAGGTACTCGAGTTCACCGTCGCGCCTCCAGCGCACCAGATCTCCGGTGCGATACATCCGCGAGCCGGCTGCGCCGTGCGGATCGGCGACGAACCGGTCGGCGGTCAGGTCCGGGCGGCCGAGGTATCCGCGGGCCAGTTGACGCCCCGCAAGATACAGCTCCCCGGGCACCCCGACGGGCACGGGGTGCAGTCGCGCATCGAGCACGGTCACCCTCGTGTTCCACACCGGTGCACCGATGGGAACCGACACGGTATCCGACGGCAGGACATGGTGATACGTGACGTCGACAGCGGCCTCGGTCGGGCCGTAGAGGTTGTGCAGCTCGGTGGCGGGCAGTGCAGTGCGCAGGGCCGAGGCAACCGATGCAGGCAGTGCCTCACCGGAGGCGAACACCGCACGCAGGCCGGTGCAGTTCGACACACCGTCCGCGGCGGCGAACACGGCCAGCAACGACGGCACGAAGTGCGCGACCGTGACGCCGCGTTCGGCGACGGTGCTCACCAGATATGCCGGATCTCGATGGCCGTCGGGCACCGCGATGACGAGTTCGGCACCGATCTGCAACGGCCAGAACAGCTCCCACACCGACACGTCGAACGTGACCGGCGTCTTCTGCAACACCTTGTCCTGCTCGGCGAGACGGTATTCGGCCTGCATCCACAGCAGACGGTTGACGATGGCCTCGTGGCTGACCGCAACGCCTTTGGGGCGACCGGTGGAGCCGGAGGTGAAGATGACGTACGCGGTGTCCGCCGGTCGCAGCGGTGCGGTTCGCTCGGCATCGGTCACCGGTGCCGTGGACAGACCTGTCGTGTCGACGGTGTCGACCAGGATTCTGGCGGCGTCGGTCACGAGATCTGTACCGTCGCGCTCGGTCGTGAGCAGCACCACCGGTGCCGCCGTGTCCAGGATGTAGCCGATTCGTTCGGCCGGTAGATCCGGGTCGACCGGAACGTAGGCACCACCGGCGGCGAGCACTGCGTAGATACCCGTCAGCATGTCGATGGAGCGGCGCATGGCCGTCGCCACCACGGTTTCCGGGCCGACTCCCTCGGCGATGAGCAGACGCGCGAGCGCGTTGACCCGTTCGGAGAATTCGCGGTACGTCACCCGATCGTCGAGGAAGCTCGTGGCGGTGTTGTCCGGGGACTCGACAACTCGGGTCTCGAACAGCGACACCAGAGTTGCGCCGGGATCCACCTCGTGCGCGGTGGCGTTCCAATCCTCGAGGACGCGGGTACGTTCGCCCTCCTCGAGGATGTCGATGTCGCCGACGACCCCGTCCGGTGTGTCGGTCAGCGCGTGCAGTACCCGGACGAGCCGTCGCCCGAGGGAGGCCATGCTGGATTCTTCGAATAGATCTGTGGCGTAGTCGAACTGCACGTCGATTCCGGCGGGAGCACCGCGGTCGTCCGTGTTCTCCCAGAGCGTCACCTGCAGGTCGAATTTCGCGAACGCGCTACCCAGATCGATGCCCTCGACACTCAACCCCGGCAGGGCCAACGTCTGGCGGTTCAGGTTCTGGAACGTCAGCATGACCTGGAAGATCGGGTGGCGAGCCTGTGAGCGGTCCGGGGCCAGCTCGTCGACGAGCCGCTCGAACGGCACGTCGGCGTGCCCGAAGGCTCCGAGGTCGGCCTCGCGAACTGCGGCGAGTTGCTCGCGCAACGTTGCCGCGGGGTGCACCGTGGTACGCAGGGCGAGCGTGTTGACGAACATGCCGACGAGCTCGTCCAGATCGGCGTCACCGCGGCCGGCGACCGGGGTCCCGATCGTCACGTCGTCGGTACCCGCCATCGCGCCGAGGAGCACCGCCAGCGCGGTGTGGACCACCATGAAGTTCGTGGCGTTGTTGGCGCGGGCAGCGCGAGCGATGTTCGACTGCAGAGCCTCGTCGATCGAGAAGTTGTATGCCGCACCGCGATACGACGCCACCGCCGGACGCGGCCGGTCGGTCGCGAGATCGAGCTGTGCCGGGGCACCGGCCAGAGCCGAAGTCCAGTAGGCGAGCTGCTTCGCCAACGGCGAATCGGGGTCGTCCTCGGAGCCGAGTACCTCGCGTTGCCACAACGCGTAGTCCGCGTACTGCACCGGAAGTGGTGCCCACTGCGGGTTCTCCCCCGCGGCACGGGCGGTGTAGGCCACCATGACGTCGCGCGTCAGGGGTCCCATCGAGAACCCGTCCGCGGCGATGTGGTGGGCGACGAAGGCCAGTACGTGCTCGGTCTCGCTGACCCGCAGGATCCGGATTCGGACCGGAACAGCTCGGGTCACGTCGAATCCCGCGGACACGAAGTCGCGCAGGGCCTGCTCGATCGAACTCTCGTCGACGTCGTCGACGACAACCGTCACGCCGGCCTCCGCGGTACCGAGTACCACCTGATGGCCTCGTCCGTCGACCTCCGGGTACACGGTGCGCAGAATTTCGTGCCTCGCCAGCACGTCGTGCACGGCGTTGGTGAGTGCATCGACATCGATGCTGCCGGACAACCGAATTGCGACCGGGATGTTGTTCACGGCGGAGGTCGGATCGAATTGGCTCAGGAACCACATGCGCTGCTGGGCCATCGACAGCGGCACCGAGTCCGGTCGCGTCCGAGCCGTCAGTGCCCGGCGCGCACCGGTACCCACCTCGGACTCGATCGCACGTGCGAGCGACTGCACCGTCGGAGACTCGAAGATCGAGCGGACCGGCACCTGAGTATCGAGCGCCGCCCCCAGCCGGGAGACCACCTGGGTGGCGATGAGCGAGTTACCGCCGAGCGCGAAGAAGTCGTCGTCCAGACCCACGCGCTCGACAGCGAGCACCTCGGCGAAGACCGCCGCGACGGCCTCTTCCACCGGATTGGTCGGCGCGCGGAATTCGGCTGTCTCGAACTGCGGTTCGGGGAGCGCCTGTCGATCCAGCTTTCCGTTGACGCCTCGAGGAAGAGCCTCGAGCACGACGAAGGCCGCCGGGATCATATACGACGGCAGACGTTCGGCGAGTGCACGACGGATGCCGTCCCGATCCAGCGTCACCCCATCGGCGGGCACGAGGTAGGCCACGAGCCGCGCGCCTGATCCCGTGTCCGCGAGAGCGATCACGGCGACGTCGCGAATCTCGTCGAGCGATCCGAGAGCGGCATCGATGTCGCCGAGCTCGATACGGAAACCGCGAATCTTCACCTGGAAGTCGGTGCGCCCGACGTACTCCAGTTCGCCGTCGGCGCGCCAGGATACGAGGTCACCGGTGCGGTACAGACGGCCGCCGGGGGTGAACGGGTCCGCGACGAATCGCTCGGCGCTCAGATCCGGCCGCGCGAAGTACCCGTCGGCCAGCTGCGCACCCGCGAGGTAGAGCTCACCTGCGACGCCGACCGGAACGGGAGCCAGACGCGAATCCAGCACGTAGACACGGGTGTTCCACTCCGGGCCACCGATCGGAACCGTGGTGCCGTCGACGGTCGTCACCCGATGCGAAGTCACCGAAACCGCGGCCTCGGTCGGTCCGTACAAGTTGTCCAGTCGCGCAGCCGAACTGCGCAGCGCGCGCTCGGCCGTGGCGACCGGCAGTGCTTCGCCGATCGCCAGGATCCGCGTCAGGGTTTCGGGCAGGGTGCCCGCCGACGCCGTGACCAGCGCGTCGAGCACGGACGGCACGGTGTGCAGTGTCGTCACCGATTCCCGGTTCATCAGATCGACGAGGTAGGCGGGATCGCGGTGGCCCTCGGCGTCGGCCACGACGATCGCACCACCGGAGACGGTGGCGACCCAGAACTCCCACACGGACAGATCGAAGGTGGCCGCGGTCTTGAGCAGTACTCGGTCGGTGCTGCCCAGTCCGTAATGGGCGCTCTGCCACCGCAGCTGATTGACGATGGCGGCATGACTCACCGCGACACCCTTGGGGCGGCCGGTGGATCCGGACGTGAAGATGACGTACGCGGTGTTCGCAGGCCGCAGCGGCGAGGTGCGCTCACTGTCGGTGACGGGCGCGTCCGAGACCTCTGCGTCGAGCACTCGCGGATCGGTGTCGACCAACAGCACCGGAACCGAGTCGACATCGACACCGTCCCGCGCAGTACTCAGGACCAGAGCGGGAGCAGCTACCTCCAGGATGTAGGCATTGCGGTCCGCCGGCTGATCCGGATCGATGGGCACGTACGCCCCACCCGCCTTGGCGACGGCATACATCGCGACGAGCAGATCCACCGAGCGCCTGATAGCCAGAGCAACCGTCACCTGCGGGCCGACACCGGCACCGATCAGGACGCGGGCCAACCGGTTGATTCGACGATCGAACTCGCCGTACGACAGTGACTGACCGGCATGGACCACCGCGACCGCGTCGGGCTGCGCCTGCACCTGTCGATCGAACAGCGATACCAGCGTCTGCGACGCATCGACATCGTGATCGGTGTCGTTCCACGTGCGGACGATCCGGGTGCGTTCCTCGGGCGAGAGCAGCTCGAGATCGCCGACGACGGCCGATGGGTCCTCGGCCACGGCGGCGAGGAGGCGAACGAACCGGTCGGCAAAACCTTCGATCGTGGCGCGATCGAAAAGATCGGTGGCGTAACTGAATTCGGCCGACAGTTCCGCAGGCGAGCCGTCCGGGGCGTAGCGGTCCGAGATCGACAGTTGCAGATCGGTTTTCGCGGTCACCGCGTCCGCCTCGACGGCACTCACCGTCAGGCCCGGCAGCTCGAACGTCGACTCGGCAAGGTTCTGGAAGGACAGGCCTACCTGGAACAACGGGTTGCGTGCCGTCGACCGCACCGGGTTCAGCACCTCCACGAGACGCTCGAACGGAACGTCGGAGTGCGCGAACGCGGCCAGGTCCCGCTCTCGGGCCTGAGCGAGTAACTGGCGGAAAGTCATCGACGATTCGACCGACGACCGGAAGACCAGGGTGTTGACGAACATACCGATCATCGAATCGAGAGCCCGCTCACCGCGGCCGGCGATGGGCGTTCCGACCGCGATGTCCTCGGAACCGGACAGGCGTGCGAGCAACACCGCGAATGCCGAGTGCACCACCATGAACAACGTTGCCTGCTCGGTACGTCCGAGTTCGGCGAGAGCAGCGTGCGTGCCGGCGTCGACGGTGAACCGTACGGCATCGCCGCGGAAACTCTGCGCAGGCGGGCGCGGGCGATCGGTGGGCAGCACCAGCTGATCCGGCAGCTCGGCGAGCGTGTCCTTCCAGAACGACACCTGCTGCGCTGCAACCGAATCGGGATCCGACTCGGTACCGAGCACGGTTCGCTGCCACAGCGCGAAATCGACGTACTGCACCTCGAGTGGCTCCCAGTCCGGAGCCGTCCCTGCAGATCTCGCGGTGTATGCGGTCATGACGTCGACGGCCAGCGGGCCCATCGACGCGCCGTCGGCCGACACGTGGTGGACGACGAAAGCCAGGACGTGCTCGTTCTCGTCGACGCGGAACACGCGCGCGTCGACCGGTACCTCGACGGTGACGTCGAAGCCACGCGTGAAGAATTCGGTCACGGCGGCAACGACGTTCGCACCGGCCACGTCTCGCACGGCGAGGTCCATCGGCACCTCGGACGCCGGCAACACCTGCTGGAACGGGCCCTGTGCCGAGTCCGGGTACCGGGTACGAAGAGACTCGTGGCGCTCGACGACATCGCGCACCGCCGACTGCAGCGCAACGACGTCGAGCTCACCCGACAACCGCACGGCGAACGGAATGTTGTCCACCGACGACGTCGTGTCGAACTGGTTGAGGAACCAGTACCGCTGCTGCGCAGGCGAGAGCGGCGGGTGTTCGGGACGCGGACCCGCCACGAGTGCAGCTCGCCCGCCCGAACCGACAGCGCTCTCCACGTGCGCCACCAGTGCGGCCACGGTCGAGCTCTCGAACAGCGCCCGCACCGGGACCACCGTGTCCAGGGCCGCGCCGAGCCGCGAGACCACCTGGGTGGCGATCAACGAGTTACCGCCCAGGGCGAAGAAGTCGTCGTCCAGTCCCACTCGCTCGAGGTGCAGGACGTCGGCGAACACTCCGGCGACGATCTCTTCGACCGCGGTGGTGGGTGCGCGGAATTCCCGGGCCTCGAACACGGGTGCGGGAAGCGCGGCGCGATCCAACTTGCCCACCGGGGTCAGTGGAACGGTGTCGAGAACGATGATCGACGACGGGATCATGTAGGCGGGCAATGTTTTTCCGACGAAGGCGGTCAGCTCGTCGACGTCGACGACCGAACCACGCGTCGGCAGCACGTAGGACACGAGGGTGGTGACACCCGAGGGCAGTTCGTGTCCGAGTGTGACGGCGAAGTCGACCTCGGGAACAGCGGTGAGCGCGGAGTCGATCTCGCCGAGCTCGATACGGAACCCGCGCACCTTGACCTGGAAGTCGGTGCGGCCGACGAACTGCAGCTGCAGGTCGTCCGTCCATCGCACGACGTCGCCGGTGTGGTACATCCGTGCGCCGTCGATGCCGTACGGGTTGGCCACGAAGCGCTCGGAGGACAGACTCGGCCTACCGAGATAGCCGCGAGCGAGCGCACCGCCCGACAGATACAGGTCACCCGCGACACCGGTCGGAACCGGTTCGAGCCTGGAATCGAGGATGAGCACGGACATGCCGTGAATCGGTCGACCGATGGTGATCGGCTCGCCGGGCGTCAACTCGGCGAAGCTGGAGATGATCGTGGTCTCGGTCGGTCCGTACCCGTTGAAGTACTTCCGGTCCCCTGCCCAGCGGGCGAGCAGTTCGGGAGTGGTCACGTCGCCGCCCACCGAGAGCACCTCGAGCGAATCGATCCCGTGGGGATCCATCGTGCCGAGCACCGCGGGCGTGATGATCGTGTGAGTGACCCTCTCCGCCTTCAACAATTCGGCCAGTTCGGTGCCGCCGAGAATCGATGCGGGTACCACTACCAACGTCGCGCCGACGGAGAACGCCGCCATCCACTCCAGAACCGACGGATCGAAGTTCGGCGAGCAGACGTGGAGGAACCGCGAGGCCGGTTTCAGGTGATAGAGATCGGTTGCTGCGTCGAGGACGCCGCCGAGTCCGGCGTGCGTGACGACGACGCCCTTCGGCTTGCCCGTCGAGCCCGAGGTGTAGATGACGTAGGCGGGGTTCTGGAACGTGACGGGTCGCAGGCGGTCGGCGTCGGTGACCGGCTCGGCAGAGCGGGTGCGGACCTCGGCCACGAACTCGTCGTCGTCGACGCTCAGCCAGGTCAGGTCCTGCTGTCCGCCGGCGAGCCGATCCGAGTGTGCCCGGGTGGTCAGGCCCAGTAGGGCCTCGGAGTCCGAGACCATGTGGGCGACGCGATCCTGCGGATACGTCGGGTCGACGGGTAGGTGCGCGGCCCCCGATTTTGCCACTGCCCAGACCGCGAGCACCATGAAGTAGGAGCGTTGGAATCCCAGAGCCACAACGGATTCGGGGCCGGCCCCGCGCTCGATGAGCACCCGGGCAAGCTGCGAGGACGTCGCTTCGAGTTCGGCGTACGAGATCGAGCGGCCCTCGTAGCGAATCGCGGTCGCCGACGGGTCGAGTGCGGCTCCGGCAGCGAAGATCTCGGCCAGAGTGCCGCCGGCCAACACGTCGTCACCGTGGACGTGGGTGAGCCGGTCGTATTCGTCGTCGTAGAGGATGGACAGATCGCCCACCGGGGTGTTCGGTGTCGCCACGATCGCTTCGAGCAGCCAGCGGAAACGACGCGAGAACACCTCGATCGTGTTCTCGTCGAACAGGTCTCGCGCGTAGAGGAAACCGGCGGACAGACCGGTGCCGTCGGACTTCTCGTGCAGCGTCAGCGACAGGTCGAACTTGGCGGTGTCGACCTCGACGTCGACCGCCGAGACCGTCAGATCGGGTAGGTGGAATTCGCTCGGCGGCAGGTTCTCGAACGCGATCGCGACCTGGAACAGCGGGTGCCTGGCCGTCGTGCGCTCGGGCTCGAGCAGATCGACGAGCCGCTCGAAGGGGATGTCCGCGTGTGCGAATGCATCGAGGTCGACGTCCCGGACGTGGCCGAGGAGGTCGGTGAATCCCTTGCTTCGATCGACCGAGGTGCGGAGCACCAGGGTGTTGACGAACATACCGATGACGTCGTCCAGGACGGCCTCGCCGCGGCCTGCGACGGCGGTACCCACCGCAACGTCGTCCGAGGTGGACATGCGAGCCAGGAACAGCGCGAGAGCACCGTGGAGCACCATGAACAGGGTGGTTCCGGTCGACCGGGCCAGATCGTCGAGCGAGGCACGCATATCCGCATCGATGTCGAACTGGAACCGCCCGCCCGAGTACGACTGCACCGCAGGACGCGGCCGGTCGTACGGCAGGGTCAGCTCACTGGGCAGGTCCGCCAGGGCCGAACGCCAGTAGTCCGCCTGTGCTGCCATCAGGCTGCTCGGATCCGCGTCGTCGCCGAGCACGGCGCGCTGCCACAGCGCGAAGTCGGCGTACTGCACCGCCAGCGGCGTCCACTGCGGAGCGTCGCCGGCCACACGAGCGAGGTAAGCCGTCATCACGTCGCGGGTCAGCGGTCCCATGGACCACCCGTCTGCGCTGATGTGATGAACCACGACGACCAGCACGTACTCGTCGTCGGTGACCTGGAACAGTTTCGCGCGCAGGGGAATCGACTGGGTGACGTCGAATCCTTCGGAGGCGAAAGCGATCAGGTCGGCCACCGCACCGTCGGCGGACGGTGTGGTGGGTGTCAGGTCCGGTGCCACCGATTCGGCAGGCAGGATCACCTGATGCCCCGCTCCGTCCACACTCGGGTAGACGGTGCGGAGTGCCTCGTGCCGGTCGAGAACGTCGACGACCGCTGCGTTCAGGGCCGCAGTGTCGAGTGCTCCGGTGAGCCGGATCGCCACCGGGATGTTGTTGACCGCCGATTCGGGCTCGAATCGGTTGAGGAACCACATCCGCTGCTGGGCGAGAGAGAGCGGAATTCGTTCGGGGCGTTCCTGCGGCACCAGAGGCGCGGAGACTCCGTGGCCGACGTGGCTTTCCAACGCAGCAGCCAAGGCTGCCACCGTGCCTGCCTCGAACATCGTTCGGACGGGCACCGTCGTGCCCAGCTCGGCACCGAGTCGTGCGGCGACCTGAGTGGCGACGAGCGAATTGCCGCCGAGCGCGAAGAAGTCGTCGTCCACACCGACTCGGTCGAGTCCGAGGACCGCGCCGAACACGTTCGCGACGACCTCTTCGACCGGATCGGACGGTGCCCGGTAGGGCGTTGCCTCGAATTCGGGATCGGGCAGCGCTTTTCGATCGAGCTTGCCACTTCCGCCGAGCGGGAATTCGGCCAATTCCACGACGGTGGTCGGCACCATGTACTCGGCCAGACGTCCACGTAGCGCGGTGCGTACCCGGTCCACATCGACCGGGCCTTCGGTGGGGACGACGTAGGCAACCAGTTGTTCTCGTCGCACGAGCACCACGGCCTGAGCGATCTCGGGAAGATCCAACAGAGCCGATTCGATTTCGCCGAGTTCGATACGAAGACCACGCAACTTCACCTGGAAGTCGGACCGGCCCACGTACTCCAACTCACCGGCGGGCAGCCACCGCACCACGTCGCCGGTTCGATACATCCGCGCACCGTCGACCGCGAACGGATCGGCAACGAAGCGATCCGCGGTCAGATCGGGTCGGCTCACGTATCCCCTGGCGAGCTGGACACCCGAGAGATAGAGCTCTCCCGACACCCCGACCGGAACCGGCCGCAACGACGAATCGAGAACGCGCACATCGGTGTTCCACACCGGTGAACCGATCGGCACCACGGCTGTGTCCGCGTCGGAGACCGCGTGATAGGTCACGTCGACAGCAGCTTCGGTCGGGCCGTACAGGTTGTGCACCGACACCTGTGGGAGTGCGCGGCGCAGCGAATGTGCAGTAGCAGGCGCAAGCGCCTCCCCCGAGGCGAACACCGTACGCAGCGACGCTCCCGCGTCGGGCCTACGCAGCGCCTCCGGTGTGAACACCGACATCATCGACGGCACGAAGTGCACTACCGAGACATGTTCGCGTTCAATGACATCGAGCAGGTACGACGGATCCCGATGACCCTCGGGAACCGCGACGACCACCGATGCGCCGACCTGGAAGGCCCAGAAGAACTCCCACACCGACACGTCGAACGTAGCCGGTGTCTTCTGCAACACCACGTCCTGCGGACCGAGGGGGTACTCGTGCTGCATCCACGACAACCGGTTGACGATCGCCGCGTGCGATACGCCGACGCCCTTCGGCCGACCCGTCGACCCCGAGGTGAAGATGACGTATGCGAGGTTCTCTGCCCGCAGCGGTGCCGTCCGCTCCGCATCGGTCACCGGCGCCGACGAGAATTCCGACACGTCCACGGTATCGATGTCCACCGTCTCCACGCCGGGGAACTCGACGTGATCTCGGGTGCTCGAGAGCACCCGTACCGGCGAGGCCGTGCTCACGATGTACTCGTTGCGCTCCGACGGCTGAGCCGGATCGATGGGTACGTACGCAGCACCGGCCTTGACGATCGCGTACATACCGACGAACAACTCGATACTGCGGCCGACTGCGAGGCCGACCGTCGAATCGGTCCCGACACCCACCGACAACAGGTACCGCGCCAGGCGGTTCGCGCGCGCATCGAGCTCGGCGTACGTCAGCCGAACGTCCTCGAACACCAGGGCCTGCGCGTCGGGGGTCTGCTCGACGCGACCATCGAACTGCCCCACCAACGTTGTTCCGCTGGTGATCTCGTGCGCCGGTCCCGAACCGAACGTCAGCACCGACTCCCGCTCGACCGAGTCGAGCAGGTCGATCTCTCCAACGGCTGCGGCGGGCGCTGCGGTGATCGCACGAAGAACCCGAACGAACCGCTCTCCGAATCGAGCCATCGTCGACTTGTCGAAGAGGTCCGCAGCATAGGTCAGGGCGACGGTCAGGCCCGCGGGCTCGGAGCCGGCCGGTGCCGAATCCCACAGCGTCACTTGCAGATCGAACTTCGCCAGGTCTGCCTCGTAGTCGACCGCTGCGATGGTCAGGCCGGGGAGCTCGACCGAGGTTCGATCCAGGTTCTGGAACGTCAACATGACCTGGAACAGCGGGTGGCGTGCCTGCGAGCGCGCCGGGGCCAACACGTCCACCAGACGCTCGAAGGGCACGTCGGCATGCGAGAACGCAGCGAGGTCCACCTCCCGGATCTCGCGCAGCAGATCGTCGAACGACGTCCGTGAATCGACTTCGGTGCGCAGCACCAGTGTGTTGACGAACATGCCGACCACGTCGTCGAGGGCCGCGTCTCCACGGCCGGCGACCGGCGTACCGATACTGATGTCGTCGGCGGCCGCGAGCTTGGCCAACAGCACGGCCAGCGCGGCGTGCACGACCATGAATGTCGTTGCGTTGTGGTCTCTTCCGAGCTTCTCCAGCGCGCGGGCCAGTTCGGCGTCGATCTCGAACGTGTGCGTGCCGCCGTTGGTCGTGGCGACCGCCGGGCGGGGACGGTCGGTGGGTAGCTCCAACTGGTCGGGTGCGCCGCCGAGTCGGTGCCGCCAGTAGTTCTCCTGCGCCGAGATCAGAGATTCGGGATCGTCCTCGCTGCCGAGGACGGCCCTCTGCCACAGCGTGAAGTCGGCGTACTGCACCTCGAGCGGAGTCCACTGTGGTTGCTGCCCGTTGGTGCGCGCTACGTATGCGGCCACCACGTCTCGGGTCAGCGGGCCCATCGAGAATCCGTCGGCCGCGATGTGGTGCACCACGAACGCGAGCACGTGCTCGGTCTCGGCCGTCTCGAGAAGCACCGCCCGGAAGGGCAGCTGTACCGCCAGATCGAAGGGCCTGAGCGCGAACTGGAGCAGCACGGCGGGAACGTCGGCATCGGTTGCCGTCGCGCGCTCCAATTCCACTGCCACCGCATCGGATTCGAGTACTTGTTGGAAGCCGATGCCGTCGTGATCGGGGTAGACCGTCCGCAGCGACTCGTGCCGGTCCAACACGTCGATCAAGGCCGCCTGCAGGGCGGTGAAATCGAGTTCACCGCTCAACGCGATGGCGACCGGGATGTTGTTGACTGCCGAGTCCGGCTCGAATCGGTTGAGGAACCACATCCGTTGCTGGGCCAGCGACAGCGGCACACGTTCGGGCCGCTGCTGTGCCACCAACGGAGGTCGCGCGTGCGTCGAGCCTGCGGCATCGACGGCCGCGGCGAGTTCGGCGACAGTCGGTGCGTCGAAGAACGACCGCACATCCACTGCTGTGCCCAGTTCCGCGTTGACTCGCGCGATCACGCGGGTGGCGTTGAGCGAGTTTCCGCCGAGAACGAAGAAGTCGTCGTCCACGCCGATACGGTCGATACCGAGAACCGTCTCGAAAATTGCCGCCAGAGCAGTTTCGGTGTCGGTGCCCGGGGCGCGATACTCGCGTACGAGCGAGGCGAAATCGGGCGCAGGCAAGGCTTTTCGGTCCAGCTTGCCGCTGGCGTTCAGGGGGAATTCGTCCAGCACGACGAACACCGACGGCACCATGTACTCGGGCATGCGCCGGCGCACCGCATCCGCCAGGCCGTCGTGATCGATATCGGGCTCGGTGCTCACGACATAGCCGACGAGCTGCTCACCCAACTGGGCCTGCGATCGGTCGGCGTGAACGAGTACCGCAGCCTGGGTCACCTGCGGCTCGGCGAGCAGCGCTTGCTCGATCTCGCCGAGTTCGATACGGAGGCCACGCAGTTTGACCTGGAAGTCGGTGCGGCCGATGTACTCGATCTGGCCGTCGGCGCGTCGGCGCACCAGGTCGCCGGTGCGGTACATCCGGTCCCCCGGCTCACCGAACGGGTCGGCGACGAATCGATCGGACGTCAGGTCCGTGCGTCCGAGGTATCCGCGAGCGAGCTGCACGCCCGCGAGATAGAGCTCTCCCTCGACTCCCCGGGGTGAGCGCCGCAGACCCTCGTCGAGCACGTAGAGGTCGGTGTCGTCGACGGCAGCACCGATCGGTACCGAGCCGTCCTCCACCTGCTGGGTTCGGTAGTACGTGACGTCGACGGCTGCTTCGGTGGGACCGTACAGGTTGTGCAACTCGGCACCGGAGATCGCGTGGAACGCGTTGACGGTTCGCGCCGGCAGCGCCTCACCGGAGGCGAACACCATGCGAAGCGAATCGGCCTGTGCGGCGGTGGGTTCGGCAACGTAGACCGACAGCATCGACGGTACGAAGTGGGTCACCGTCACGCCGTGTTCAGCGATGACGCGGGCGAGATAGGCGGGGTCGCGGTGCCCGTCGGGCTCGGCGATCACCAGTGTCGCGCCGATCTGCAACGGCCAGAAGAACTCCCAGACCGACACGTCGAACGTGAACGGCGTCTTCTGCAAGACGACGTCGGCCGGGGTCATCGTGTATTCCCGCTGCCGCCAGGAAATATTGGCGACGATCGCGCGGTGGCCCACCGCCACGCCCTTCGGCCGCCCGGTCGAACCGGACGTGAAGATGACGTACGCGAGGTCGTCTTCGCCGAGGGTGCCGAGCCGGTCCGCATCGGTGATGCGCCCTGCAGTCACGCCGGAGACGTCGACGGCATCGACGAGCAGAGTCTGCGTGCCGTCCGGCAACTGCGGCAGGTCCTCCGATGTCGTGAGCACCAGAACCGGTCGCGCGGTATCGAGGACGTAGGCGAGTCGATCCACCGGGTGCTCGGGGTCCAACGGAACGTAGGCACCACCGGCTGCCGAGATGGCGTACATACCCACCAGCAGATCGAACGAGCGGCGGATCGACAGCCCCACCGTCGAATCCGGGCCGACTCCCCGCTCGATCAGAACCCGGGCGAGGCGTTCGACCGACTCTGCGAACTCGGAATAGGACCGACGCTCACCGCCGAACACGAGCGCGGGCGCGTCCGGTGTGCGCTCGGCCTGATCGGCGAACAGGGTGTAGAGGGTGGTTGCCTCGGGTTCGGCCGGGCTCGACGCCGAGTCGTCGTCACCGAGAACCGTCGCGGCATCGGAGACCACCGACGAGACCACGGCGTCGAGACCACCGTCGGTGGCCTCGATGAGGCCGGGAACGGTGTTGGACAGCACGACCGGGACCAGCGCGTCCGGGCCGAGAACCCCACCCATGGCCGTGTCGAGGGTGGTGATCTCCTCGTCCAACCGGGCGTAGGTCAACTCCGTGCCGAGGTGCGCGAGCGCCACGCGGTCCGGTTCGACCGCAGCGACGCTCCGAACCAAGCGCGGAAGGTCCTCGACCGTCAATGCTGCCTCGCGTCGACGTCCAACCGCCATCTAACTTTTCCTCCTGATCGATCCACGTGCACAACCGGCGAGCTCGGCTTTCGTCACGACGACGCGATCACCGACTCCGCCCGTTGGATCAACGATGCCAGAGCGGTCGACAACCCCTCTGCACCGAGGGCGGGCAAGATGCCCGGAATCAGTGCGGACAGCGTGACCGTCACCAGAGCCTGCGGCTTCATCGCCGCGCCCATCGTCGCCGACATCTGCGTCAATTTGGCGTTCAGGGCCGCAAAATCGACACTCGTCGATTCGTGCTCGAGCGCCACCGCATCGGGCGCGGTCGCCGCTGCGTCGGCAATCAACTGCGGTAGGTCGTCGACCGTCTTCGGCTTGGCGCGCGGCGCGAACTCGGCCTTCTCCTCGTCCGTGAGGATGTCGATGGATCGCAGCACCACCTCGGGATCGGAGACGACCGTCCGCAGAATCTTCGACAGCCGCTCGGCGAACGTCGCTATCGTCGATTCGTCGAAGATCGACGTCGCGTAGGTGAACGTCGCCTCGATGTCCTGCAGCGCTCCGGTCTCGTCGAAGTTCTCGACGGCGGTCAGCTGAAGGTCGAACTTCGCCTGATCGTCGCCTGCCGGCAGCGCCTGCACCTGCAGGCCCGGCAACTCGAACGTGCCCGTCGCATGGTTCTGGAACGTCAACATCGCCTGGAACAGCGGTGTGTAGGCGCTCGACCGAGCGCGGCCGAGCGCATCGACCAGCCGCTCGAACGGAACGTCCGCGTGGCCGAACGCCGCGAGGTCCTTGTCCTTCGCCTGACGTACCAGGTCCAGGAACGTGCCGTTCGGATCGATCTGCGTGCGCAGCACCAACGTGTTGACGAACATGCCCACCAGGTCGTCCAGTTGCTCCTCGCCGCGTCCTGCCGTCGGGGTGCCGATGCTGATGTCCGACGAGTTGCTCAACCGGCCCAGCAGAACCGCGAACGCGCTGTGCACCACCATGAACGTCGTCGCCGCATGCTCGCGGGCGATCTCCTCTATGGCCGACGCCACGTCTGAACCGAACGTGAAGCCGTACGACGCGCCTTCCATGGTCGGTCGAGGTGGCCGTGGGCGATCGAGCGGCAGTGCCAGTTGTTCCGGCGCTCCCGCCAGCTCGGCGGTCCAGTAGGCCAGCTGCTTTGCCAGCGGACTGTCCGGGTCGTCCTCGCGGCCGAGTACGTCACGCTGCCACAGCGCGAAATCGGCGTACTGCACCGGCAGCGGTGTCCACGACGGCATCTCCCCCGCCACCCGAGCGGTGTAGGCGACCATGACATCGCGGATCAACGGCCCCATCGAGAACCCGTCGGCGGCGATGTGGTGAGCCACCACGGCGAGGACGTGTTCGTCGTCGCCGACCTGCAGCAGCGCAGCCCGGACCGGGACGGTCTTCGTCACGTCGAATCCCGCACCGAGGACGTCCGTCAGGCGGGACACCACGGCGTCCGGTGCCACCTGTTCGGGTTCGAGCTCCACCCCGACGTCGGCGACGCCACCGATCTGCTGCACCGGGCCGTCGACCGAATCGGGGTAGGCCGTCCGCAGAATCTCGTGGCGACCGAGCACATCGTCGAACGCGCCGCGGAGCGAGGCGATGTCGAGGGCACCGGTCAACCGCACCGCGACGGGGATGTTGTACGCGGACGAACCCGGGTCGATGCGGTTGATCGTCCACATCCGTTCCTGGGCGATCGACAGGGGTAGTCGATCGGGACGCTCGCGCACCGTCAGTTCCCGGCGGGCACCGCCGCCGACGAGCGGCGCGATGTGTGCAGCGAGGCCCGCCACCGTGGACGCCGCGAACACCGATCGCACGGGAATCTGCGCGTCGAGAGCCTGGCCGAGGCGCGAGACCAGTTGGGTTGCGATCAACGAGTTTCCGCCGAGGGCGAAGAAGTCGTCGTCCAGCCCCGCGCGGTCCAGCCCGAGCAGTTCGGCAACGGTCGTCGCGACGATCTCCTCGATCGGGGTGACCGGTGCGCGGAACTCGGTGGCCTCGAAGTGCGGCGCGGGCAGCGCCTTTCGGTCCAGCTTTCCGTTGGCATTGAGCGGTAGCGCTTCGAGCACCACGAATGCCGCAGGCACCATGTACGACGGAACGAGATGCGAGAGTTCGGATTCGACGTGCGCGACATCGACGACCTCCCCGGCCCGGCCGACGACGTAGGCCACCAACTGGTCACCCATGGACTCGCCGCTGTGCACCACGACGGCCGAATCTGCCACTGCCGGCTGCGACCGCAGGGCCGCTTCGATCTCACCGAGCTCGATGCGGAATCCGCGAATCTTCACCTGGAAGTCGGCCCGATCGATGTACTCGAGGTGCGCCGGGGCCGGCGTTCCGTCGACGACGGGCACCCGCCAGCGCACCAGGTCGCCGGTGCGGTACATCCGAGAACCGTTCGCGTCGAACGGATTGGCGACGAATCGCTCCGACGTCAGGTCCGCGCGCCCGAAGTAGCCGCGCGCCAGCTGCGCGCCGGCCAGGTAGAGCTCGCCGCTGACACCCGCAGGCACCGGATGCAACCGCGAGTCCAACACGAACACCGTCGTGTTCGCCTCGGGAACACCGATCGGCACCGCGGTCGTATCGGCGTCCGTCACCGCGTGCGCGGTCACCGACACCGCTGCCTCGGTCGGCCCGTACAGGTTGTGCAGGTCGGTCGATCCGTTCCGCTTGCGGAACTCCTGTGCGACGGCAGCGGGCAGTGCCTCACCGATCGCCAGCACCCGCCGCAGGCTCGGCGATACCTCGCCCGCGGCGACGGTGCCGAGCATCGACAGCATCGACGGCACCAGGTGCAGTGTCGTCACCGACTGCGTGCGAATCAGCTCCAGCAGGTAGTCGGGGTCACGATGACCGTCGGCCTCGGCCACGACGAGCCGTCCGCCGGAGGTCAGCTGCGACCAGAACTCCCACACCGACAGGTCGAACGTGGCTGCGGTCTTGAGCAGCGCTGCGTCGGTCTCGTCGAGTGCGTACTCCGCACGCAGCCAGTTCAGCTGGTTGACGACGGCACCGTGCGAGACCGCAACGCCCTTCGGACGACCGGTCGATCCGGACGTGAAGATGACGTACGCGGTGTTGGCTGCGGTGAGCACCCCGGTGCGTTCGGACGCGCCAACCGGAACACCCGAGTAGGCATCGGCGTCGAACCGGGCCAGATCCACGATCGGGGCAGCATCGGTGATCTCGGCACCCACATCGCCGGAGATCAGAATGCACGCAGGAGCGGCTGTCTCGAGGACCAACGCGTTGCGCTCGGCCGGCTGGTCCGGATCGATCGGAACGTACGCCCCGCCTGCCGTCGAGATGGCGTACATGCCGACGAGGAGATCGACCGAGCGTCGAATGGCAAGGCCGACAGGCACTTCCGGCCCGACACCCATGCCGATCAGGTGACGCGCGAGCTGCGAGACCCGCTCGGCGAACTCTCCGTACGTCACCACGCCGTCGTCGTGGACGAGTGCGACTGCAGCGCGGTCGCGTTCGGCGGCTGCACCGAACAGATCGGGCAGGGTCGTGTGTTCCACGGCACCGAAATCGTGAACCGTGTCGTTCCAGTCCTCGACGATCGCAGATCGCTCGCCGTCCAGCAGCACGTCGAGATCGCCGATGGGTGTCGACGGCGACGCCACGACGGCGGCCAGCACGGCCTCGAAGCGGGCCACGAGTGAACGGGCCGTGCTCTCGTCGAACAGATCCGTCGCGTAGGTCAGCAGGGCATCGAAGCCACCTGCCGCGCCGTCGCCCTGCTGGGCATCGGACACGATCAGATGCAGATCGAACTGTGAGTTGCCGGTCTCGGTGTCGAGCGCCGAGATTTCCAACCCGTCGAGCTCGAACTCGCGGCGAGCGAAGTTCTGGAACGAGAAGCCGACCTGGAACAGCGGGTGCCGAGCCGTCGAGCGCGTGGGGTTGACCACGTCGACGAGCCGCTCGAACGGGATGTCCGAGTGGGCGAACGCCTGCAGATCGGTTTCTCGTGCGGCGTCGAGGAGATCATCGAAGGTCGCCTCGCCCGGAACATCGAGTCGCAACACCAGGGTGTTGACGAACATGCCGACGAGGTTCTCGATCTCGGCCTCGCCGCGACCTGCGATGGGTGTACCCACGACGATGTCCGAGGACCCCGAGATCCGCGAGAGCAGCACTGCGAAGGCCGCATGCACGGCCATGAAGACGGTCGCGTTGTGCGCGCGTGCCAGTTCCGCGAGACGCGCGTGCGCATCGACGTCGATTCGGAAATCGATGCGATTGCCGCGGAACGTCTGGCTCGCCGGACGCGGGCGATCGAGGGGTAGCTCGATCTGCTCGGGCAACTCCGACAGCGCGGCAGACCAGTATCGAATCTGTTGCGCTGCAATCGATTCGGCGTCGTCCTCGGAGCCGAGAACGTCCCGTTGCCAGAGCGCGTAGTCGGCGTACTGCACCGGCAGCGGTGCCCATGCGGGATCGGAATGCCGGGTACGGGCGGCATAGGCCGTCATGACGTCGGTCGACAACGGCATCATCGACAGACCGTCGGCGCTGATGTGATGGACCACCATCGCCAGCACGAACTCGGTGTCGGAGACTCGGAACAGCGAGGTCTTCAACGGAACCTCTGCGGTCACGTCGAACGTCGACGCCAGCAGCTCCAGCACCCGAGCGGTCACCGATTCCGCGTCTGTGTCGATCACGTCGAGAGTCGTCGGCACCTGGGACATCGGCACGACCACCTGATGCGGTCCCTCGGGCGAATCCGGGTACACCGATCGCAGTGTCTCGTGCCGCTCGATGACGTCCGAGACCGCGCTCTGCAACGCGCCGACGTTCAGATCGCCGCTCAGCCGAAGAGCGAACGGGATGTTGTACGCCGTCGAGTCCGAGTCGAACCGGTTGAGGAACCACATCCGCTGCTGCGCGAGCGAGAGTGGAACTCGATCGGGGCGAGGTCCCGGCACCAGCGCCGGCCGCGCGCCCGAGCCCTGCTCGACCCTCGCGGCGAGTGCCGCGACCGTCGGGGCCTCGAACAGTGCCCGGACCGGGACCGTCGTGTCGGCGGAGGCACCGAGCCGGGACACGACCTGGGTGGCCACCAGCGAGTTGCCGCCGAGTTCGAAGAAGTCGTCGTCGAGACCGACCCGGTCGAGACCGAGGACGTCGGCGAACACCTCGGCGACCATCGACTCGATCGGAGTCGTCGGTTGCCGGAACTCGCGAGTCCGTGCGGCCGGTTCGGGCAAGGCTCGTCGGTCCAGCTTTCCGTTGGTGGTCAACGGGATTGCGTCGAGCACCACGAACGCCGACGGGACCATGTACTCGGGGAGCTGCTCGGCCACCGACGCACGGACGGCGTCGACGTCGATCGTGGAACCGGTTGCGGGCACCAGGTAAGCGACCAGGCGCGCGGCACCGGGAGCGTCCTCGCGCACGATCACCGCGGCCTGTCCGACGGCCGGAGCCGACAGAACCGACGATTCGACTTCGCCCAGTTCGATGCGGAAGCCGCGGATCTTGACCTGATCGTCTGCGCGACCGACGAATTCGAGCTCACCGGTGGGCGACCACCGGGCGACGTCACCGGTGCGATAGAGCACGGATCCGTCGCCTGCGAAGGGATCTGCCACGAATCGTGTCGCCGTCAGGTCCGGCCGACCCAGGTATCCCCGCGCCACCTGACCGCCCGAGACGTACATCTCTCCCGGGACACCCGCCGGCACGAGGCCGAGTCGCGCATCCAACAAATACACGGACAACCCGGAGATCGCCCGACCCACCAGCGACCCCGATGCCTCCGCGGCAGCCTGCGCATCGAGCGCCCGATGCGAGACGTGGACGGTGGTTTCGGTGATGCCGTACATGTTGACCAACTGTGGGGAACGATCGCCGTGCCGATCGAACCAACCGCTCAATCGACGCAGCTCCAACGCTTCTCCGCCGAAGACGACGTAGCGCAGCGCGTACTCGGCAGCACCCGATGCCGTGCGGTCGGCCTGGTCGAACTGGTAGAAAGCAGACGGGGTCTGGTTGAGCACGGTCACGCGTTCGCGAATCAACAACTCGCGCAGCGCTTCCGGCGACCTCGACGTGAAGTAGTCGACCACGACGACGGTGCCACCCGTGGTGAGCGGGCCCCACAGTTCCCACACGGAGAAGTCGAACGCGAACGAGTGGAACAGAGTCCAGACGTCGGCGGGACCGAAATCGAAGTGCCGCTGGGTGTTCGCCAGCAGGCGGACGACGTTGCGGTGCGGGACGACGACGCCCTTGGGGGTGCCGGTCGAACCCGAGGTGTAGATGACGTACGCAGCTTCTGCGGCCGTCACCGCGGGAAGGACGTCCGTTGCGAACCGGGACTCGTCCGCTGGGGTGTCCATGTCGACCCTGGGCAGTTCCGGCGGTAGCGCGACCTCGACACCGGTCCAGGTCAGTACCGCGGCGGGACGCGAGTCGGCGAGCACGAACTCGATGCGATCGGCCGGGTACGACGGATCGATCGGTACGTATGCACCTCCGGCCTTGAGCACCGCGAGCAGCGCCACCACGAGATCGGCCGTGCGAGGCAGTACGACTGCGACCGCGGATTCGCGGCCGACACCCTGTGCGACAAGAACTCTCGCCAGTGCCGTCGACTCGGTGTCGATGTCTCCGTACGTGCGCGACCGACCGTCGAAGACGACGGCGGCAGCGTCCGGGTTCTCCGCGACCCTGGCCGCGAACAGGGAGACGATGGAGTCGGCAGAATCCGCGACCGCCGGTGCGTCCTGGGCAAGGGCGAGAACGTGATCGCGCTCGGCCGTATCCATCACCGGGATGTCCCCGACGGGCTGCTCGGCATCGGTACCGACCGACTCCAGCACGCGGATCAGGCGCTCACCGAAAGCGCGGGCTGTGTCCTCGTCGTAGAGATCACGGGCGAACGTCACGTCGATGGCCGAGCTGCCGTCCGCCTGGTTCTCGGTGAACGTGAACTGAATGTCGAACTTCGCCGTCTCGACGTCGAGATCGACTCCGCGCACGGTCAGGCCCGGGAGCTCGAGTTCGGTCTGCTCCATGTTCTGCACGGTGAGCATCACCTGGATCAGCGGATGCCGCGCGGCCGACCTCGGTGGGTCGAGTACCTCGACGAGTCGCTCGAACGGCACCTCCGCGTGCGCGAACGCCGACAGATCGGTGTTGCGCGTACGGGCGAGTAGATCGGTGAAGGCAGCACCGGGATCGATCTCGGTGCGCAGCACGAGGGTGTTGACGAACATACCGATGACGTCGTCGAGTGCCGCCTCACCGCGACCGGCGACCGGAGTACCGATGGCGATGTCGGTTTCGCCCGACAACCGGGAGAGCAACACCGCGAGAGCAGAGTGCAACACCATGAACAGTGAGCTCTGATTGGCGCGGGCTACCGCGCCGAGGCGCGCATGCGTCTGCGCATCGAGAGTCAGCCGAATGTTGCCGCCGCGGTAGGACGACCGATCGGGACGCACTCGGTCGCCGGGGAACGTGCTCTCGTCCGGCAGTCCCGACAGCGTTCGCGTCCAGTGTCGGATCTGGCCGGACACCGGTGAATCGGGATCGCTCTCGGAACCGAGCACGGTCTGCTGCCACAGGGTGTAGTCGGCGTAGCGAACCGCGAGCGGTGCCCAACCCGGTTCGCTTCCTGCACTCCGGGCCGCGTACGCGATCATGAGGTCGCGAGTCATCGGTCCGATCGAGAAACCGTCTGCGGCAATGTGATGTGTGGCCAAGGCCAGCACATGCCGGTTCGAGTCGAGCTCGAGCAGAATGGCGCGGAGTGGGGGTGCGGCCGTGACGTCGAAACCCTGCACGAAGAACTCGGCCAGGGCGGCGGTGACGTCGTCGGCGGTGACCTTCGTCGGTGCCAGCTCCGGAGCTACCTGCGCTGCGGGGACGATGACCTGAGACGCCACCCCGTCCACCTCGGGGTAGACGGTGCGCAGCGATTCGTGCCGTTCGATGACGTCGGCCACGGCAGAGCGCAGCGCGGCGACGTCGAGGTCACCGATCAGTTCGATGGCGACGGGCAGATTTTCCGTTGCCGAATCGACGTCGAAACGGTTGAGGAACCACATCCGGCGCTGGGCGAGCGACAGCGGAACGAAGTCCGGCAACTCGGTGCGCACGAGAGGAATCTTTCGTCCCGATCCCGAGAGTTCGTCCAGCTTCGCCGCGAGAGCCGCCACCGTCGACGCCTCGAAGATGGTCCGAACACTGACCGTGGTGTCCGTCGCGGCACCGATGCGCGACGCCACCCTGGTCGCCACGAGCGAGTTACCGCCGAGAGCGAAGAACTCGTCGTCGGCTCCGACGACATCGACGCCGAGCACGTCGCGGAACACCTGCGACACCACGATTTCCGACGTGGTCGTCGGAGCGCGGAAGGCACGCTGCTCTATATCCGGTGCCGGGAGCGCGCGCCGGTCGAGCTTGCCGTTGGCGGTCAGCGGAAGTGCGTCGAGCACGACGGTCGCAGCCGGAACCATGTATCCGGCGAGCGAGCGGGCGGCGAACGCCGTCAGGTCGGCCACGTCGACGGTCGCACCGGAGGCGGGGACCACATAGGCGACCAGTTGTTCTCCGGCGACGGCCGTCTGCCGAACCAGCACCACGGCCGACTCCACCGACGGGTGCCGGCGCAGCACGGTCTCGATCTCCCCGAGTTCGATGCGCAAACCACGCAACTTGACCTGGAAGTCGGTGCGGCCCAAGTACTCCAGGCGCCCGGTGTGAGACGAGGACTCCCGCCAGCGCACCAGATCGCCGGTGCGGTACATGCGAGAACCCGGTTCGCCGAACGGATCCGGTAGGAATCGATCTGCCGTCAGATCCACTCGACCGAGGTAGCCGCGGGCCAGTTGGACTCCGGCGAGATAGAGCTCACCTGCGACCCCGGGAGCAACCGGGGACAGTCGGGAGTCGAGGACGTACGTTCTGGTGTTCCACACCGGGACACCGATCGGAACCAGGTCGACGTCCGCCTCCGACACCTCGTGATAGGTGACGTCGACAGCCGCTTCGGTGGGTCCGTAGAGGTTGTGCAGCGCCACGCCCGGCAGGACGCGTCGGACGCGTTCGCCGACCTCGGCGGGCAGCGCCTCTCCGGAGGCGAACAGAGTCCGCAGCGACGCGGCTGCGGACGACGACTCGGCTGCGACGACGGAGACGAAGACCTCGAGCAACGACGGCACGAAGTGTGCCGTCGTGACCGACTGCGCCTCGATGGTCTCGAGCAGGTACTGCGGGTCTCGGTGCCCGTCCGGCTTCGCGACGACCAGCGTCGCCCCGATCTGCAACGGCCAGAACAGTTCCCACACCGACACGTCGAACGTGACAGGGGTCTTCTGCAACACGACATCGTCGGCGACGAGCTCGTATTCCGACTGCATCCACAGCAGACGGTTGACGATTGCCTCGTGTGTGACGGCCACGCCCTTCGGCTGCCCGGTCGACCCGGACGTGAAGATGACGTATGCGGTGTTCGTCGGTGCGAGTGCACCGATTCGGTCCGCGTCGGTGATCGGTGCATCGGAGACGCCCGACAGGTCGAGAACGTCGATGTCGATCACGTCGAGCCCGTCGGCATCCACCGAGTCTCGTGACGTGCTCAGTACGCACACCGGTGCCGCGGTGCGCAGGATGTGCGCAATTCGCTCGGCAGGCTGATCCGGGTCGATCGGTACGTAGGCACCGCCCGCCGCGACGATCGCGTGAATTCCGACGAGGAGCTCCACCGAACGACGGGCGGCGATCGCCACGGTGGTCTCGGGGCCGACACCACGATCGACGAGGTACCGGGCAAGACGAGCCACCCGTGCGTCGAACTCGCCGTAGGACACCGACTCGTCACCGAATACCAGTGCGGTTCCGTCGGATTCGACCGACCGCCCGAGGGAGGCCAGCGTCTGTGACCGGTCGACGTCGTGGTCGGTGTCGTTCCAGTCGTCGAGCACGCGCTTGTACTCGACGTCGTCGAGCAGTTCGATGTCGCCCACGACGGTCGAGAGGTTGTCTGCGACGGATTCGAGGACCTTGATCAGACGCTCACCCAGGGTGACCACCGTGGACTCGTCGAACAGGTCGGTGGCGTAGGTGACATCGAACGTCATACCCTGCGCCGCGCCACTGGGTCCGAACGATTCGACGAACGTGAACTGCAGGTCGAACAGTGCAACCAGGGTCTCGAAGTCGACGCCCGAGACCGACAGTCCCGGTAGTTCGAGATCCTTCTGCCCCAGGTTCTGGAACGCGAGCACCACCTGCACGAGGGGATGACGAGCCGTGGAACGTACCGGGTTGAGGATCTCCACCAGACGCTCGAACGGAACGTCCACGTGTGCCAGCGCCGACAGATCGGTCTCGCGAGCATCGGCGAGTACCTGGTCGAACCTGCGCGCGGTGTCGATCTCCGTTCGGAGCACGAGGGTGTTGACGAACATGCCGATCAGGTCGTCGAGCGCCGCCTCACCGCGGCCCGCGACCGGTGTGCCGATCGCGATGTCGGTCTCGCCGGACAGCCGCGACAGCAGTACCGCGAGGCTGGTGTGCACCAGCATGAACAGCGACGCGTTCTCACGTCGGGACGCCTCGATCATAGCGCGATGCAGTTCTCCGTCGATCGAGAAACGCACCAGCGCACCGCTGTTCGATGCCACCGCCGGCCTGGGACGGTCGGAGGGCACATCGAGCTGATCCGGCAGACCGGCCAACGTCGTCGTCCAGTAGTCGATCTGCTGCGAGACCACGGACGTGGGGTCGTCCTCGGAGCCCAGCACCTCGCGCTGCCACAGGCTGTAGTCGGCGTAGTCGACCGGAAGCGGAGTCCAGTACGGCTCCTGGTTCATCGACCGCGCCGCATAGGCATTCATGACGTCGCGAGTGAGCGGGCCGAGCGAGAAACCATCGGCGGCGATGTGGTGCACCACGAACACCAGCAGGTGCTCGGTGGGGCTCACCTCGAACAACCGAGTACGGAACGGGAGGTCCTTCGACAGGTCGAATCCTGTCGTCGCCAGCTCGCGCATGGCATCGGCCACCTGATGCGCGGAAATTTCGATCGGCGTCAATTCCGGTGTCGCCGACTGCGCGTCGACGATCACCTGATGAGCCGTGCCGTCGGTCTCCGGGAACACCGTCCGCAGAGACTCGTGCCTGGCGACGACGTCCGCGACCGCGGTCTGCATGGCCCGGCGGTCGAGCAGACCGGACAACCGGACGGCGATCGGGATGTTGTTGGCCGCCGACTCGACGTCGAACTTGTTGAGGAACCACATCCGCTGTTGCGCCAGCGACAGCGGAATGTGCTGCGGACGCTGCTGCGGTACCAGCGGCGGCCTGCTGCCGGTGGCGACCAGGGTGCCCAGTCTGGCTGCGAGGTCGGCCACCGAGGACGCGTCGAACAGCTCGCGAACGGCCATCCGGGTGTCCAGCGCGACGCCGAGTCGGGACACGAGTTGCGTTGCGATGAGCGAGTTTCCGCCCAGCTCGAAGAAGTCGTCGTCGAGACCCACGCGCTCGACGCCCAGCACCTGGGCGTACACCTCGGCGACGGTGCGTTCGATGTCGTTGGTCGGTTCGCGGTACTCGGTGACCTCGAATGCGGGGTCGGGCAACGCCTTTCGGTCGAGCTTTCCGCTGGCACCGAGCGGGAACTCGGGCAGCACGATCAGTGTCGACGGCACCATGTACTCCGCCAGACGGCCGCGTAGCGCCGACAGAACGGCTCCGGTGTCGACCGACACCCCCGAAGGAACCACGTATCCGACGAGTTGGTCGCGGCGGACCACGACTACGGCTTGAGAGACCGACCGCTGGGCGAGCAGCGCCGTTTCGATCTCACCCAGTTCGATGCGCAGGCCGCGCAACTTGACCTGGAAGTCGGAACGTCCGACGTATTCGAGCTCGCCGTCGCGATTCCAGCGCACGACGTCGCCGGTGCGGTACAGCCGCGCGCCGCCATCGGCGAACGGGTGAGCGACGAACCTGTCCGCGGTCAGGTCGGGGCGTCCCACATAGCCGCGCGCGAGCTGGGTGCCGGCGAGATAGAGCTCACCTGCAACACCGACCGGGGTGGGATGCAGTCGCGAATCCAGTACGTAGACAGCGGTGTTCCACACCGGAGCACCGATCGGCATGACGTCGGAGTCCGAATCCGTGACCGCGTGGTACGTCACGTCCACGGCAGCCTCGGTCGGTCCGTACAGGTTGTGCAGTTCCACCGACGCGACCGCACGCCGCAGTGCGCGAGCGGTGGTGGGCGGTAGCGCCTCGCCGGAGGCGAACATCAGTCGGAGCGAGGCTCCCGCGCTGCGACGCCGCTCGACTTCGGGCACGAACACCGACATCATCGACGGCACGAAGTGCACCACCGAGACACGTTCGCGTGCAATGACATCGAGCAAGTAGATGGGATCTCGGTGACCGTCGGGAACGGCGATCACCACCGAGGCACCGACCTGGAGCGCCCAGAAGAACTCCCACACCGACACGTCGAACGTGGACGGCGTCTTCTGCAGCACCACGTCGCGTGGAGTCAGGGCGTATTCGCCCTGCATCCACAGCAGTCGGTTGACGATCGCGTCGTGCGACACCCCGACACCCTTGGGACGGCCCGTCGAACCCGATGTGAAGATGACATACGCGAGATTCCGCGAACGCAGTGGGGCGCGTCGGTCGTTGTCGCGCAACGGTTCCGACGACAGGTTAGAAGTATCGAGCGTGTCGATGTCGATTGTGTCGACGTCGGGGAATTCGACGTGATCGCGCACGGTGGACAACACCCGGATCGGTGCCGCGGTGGCCACGATGTAGTCGTTGCGATCCGCCGGTTGGGTCGGGTCGATCGGCACGTATCCCGCCCCGGCCTTGACGATCGCGTACATGCCGACGAACAGGTCGAGGCTGCGGGCGATCGCGAGGCCGACCAACGTGTCGGGCCCGACGCCCAGCGAGACCAGATGGCGCGCAAGACGGTTGGCGCGTGCATCGAACTCGGCGTACGTCAGCCGCTCACCCTCGAAGACCAGCGCAGTTGCGTCCGGGGTCAGGGCGACCTGTCGGTCGAACAGGTCCACCAGAGTGATGTCGGCGGGGACCTCGTGTTCGGTGTCGTTCCATTCCGCCACCACGCGGTCGTGCTCGCCGTCGTCGAGCAGATCGATGTCGCCGACGGCCACCGACGAA
Organism: Rhodococcus sp. JG-3; assembly: GCF_000482405.1. Lineage (NCBI taxonomy): Bacteria > Bacillati > Actinomycetota > Actinomycetes > Mycobacteriales > Nocardiaceae > Rhodococcus > Rhodococcus sp. JG-3. The sequence continues at coordinate 2,396,853 of NZ_KI519398.1, read as the reverse complement.
TCGGCCACCACGGCCGTGAGCATCCGTACGAACCGGTCGGCGAACCCGCGAACGGTCTCGGCATCGAAAAGGTCTGTCGCGTAGGTCAGTTCGGCGGCCATGCCCTGTCCGCGGCCGTCCAGTCCGATCGACTCGGTCACGGTGAGCTGCAGGTCGAACTTGGCGATTTCGGCATCGAGGGCGACACTGTCCACCGACAGGCCCGGCAGGTCGACGTGTGTTCGGGTGAGGTTCTCGAACGAGAGCATGACCTGGAACAGCGGGTGTCGAGCCTGCGACCGCGACGGGTTGAGGACCTCGACCAGACGCTCGAACGGTAGATCGGCGTGGCCGAAGGCTCCGAGCGCGACTTCGCGCGCGCGGCCGATCTGTTCGGAGAACGTGCGTCCGGAGTCGATGTCGGTGCGCAGAACGAGCGTGTTGACGAACATGCCGACCACGTCGTCGAGCGCTGCGTCACCGCGGCCGGCGACCGGAGTACCGATGGCGATGTCCTCGGTGCCCGACAGTCGGGCCAGCAGCACGGCCAGTGCGGCGTGGACGACCATGAACAGCGATGCGTTGTGGGTATGTGCCAGAGCGGACAGGCCCTGGTGCACATCGGCAGGCACGTCGAATCCGATGGAGGAGCCCTGGTAGGACTGGCGACTGGGGCGCGGCCGGTCGGTCGGCAGATCGAGCTGGTCGGGTAGGCCGGCGAGGATGTCGGCCCAGTAGTTCACCTGACCGGAGATCAACGACTGCGGATCGTCCTCGGAGCCCAGAACCGAACGCTGCCACAGGCTGTAGTCGGCGTACTGCACTTCCAACGGCATCCAGGCCGGGTTCTCCCACGCGGTGCGCGAGGCGTAGGCGATCATGATGTCTCGGGCCAGCGGTCCCATCGACCAGCCGTCGGCCGAGATGTGGTGCACCACCATGGCGATCACGTGTTCGCGTGGGCCGATCTCGAACAGTCGCGCCTGGATCGGAACGTTGACGGTCACGTCGAACGTCGTCGACGCGAGCGCGAAGACCTGTCGCTGAATGTCGGCGGCCGAGGTCGGAATCGGCATCAGGTTCGGCACCGTCTGAGCGGCGTCGAGAATGGACTGCTGCGGTCCGTGCGCGGTGTCGGGATAGACGGTGCGCAGCGACTCGTGCCGGTCGATCACATCCATGATGGCGACCTGCAGTGCGGCGACATCCAGGTCGCCGGTCAGCTTCAGCGCGAACGGAATGTTGTATGCAGCGGAGTCGACGTCGAACCTGTTGAGGAACCACATGCGTTGCTGCGCAAGCGACAACGGGATGCGCTCCGGACGGACGGTCGCGACCAGTGCAGTCCGGCCGCCCTCCCCCGCCGCCTGTTCGACGCGCACCGCGAGCAGCGCGACCGTCGACGCCTCGAACAGCATGCGCACCGGCACGGTGGCGTCGAGTGCCACTCCGAGCCGCGAGACCACCTGGGTGGCGATCAGCGAGTTACCGCCGAGCTCGAAGAAATCGTCGTCCAGTCCTACCCGCTCGACGCCGAGAACCTCGGCGAAGACGTCGGCGACGATCTCTTCGATCGGTGTCGTCGGTGCGCGGAAATCTCGCACCTCGAACACCGGCGCAGGCAATGCGCGCCGGTCCAGCTTTCCGTTGACCGTCAACGGAATCGTCTCCAGCGCAACGAACGCCGACGGAACCATGTACTCCGGCAACAGTTCGGCGATACCGGTTCGCAGATCCTCGAGGTCGAGGGTCGGCCGACCGTTCGCCACCGCCGAGACCACGTAGGCGACCAACCGGGCCGCCCCGGGCGAATCCTCACGGACGACGACGGCGGCCTGGGTGACGGCGGGGTGCGCGGTGACCGCGGCCTCGACCTCACCCAACTCGATTCGGAAGCCGCGCACCTTGACCTGATCGTCGGAGCGGCCCAGATATTCGAGCTCGCCCGACGCGTTCCACTGCGCCAGATCGCCGGTGCGGTACAGCAACGACCCGGCATCGGAGCCGGAGGCGAACGGATCGGCCACGAACCGCACCGCGGTGAGCGGTGCGCGTCCCAGGTATCCGCGCGCCAATTGTCCACCGGCAACGTACATCTCGCCGGGCACCCCGACCGGGACCGGATGGAGCCGGGTATCGAGAACGTAGACGCGCAGCCCTGCGATCGGCTTGCCGACCACCGATGCGGTCGTTGCGACGGACGCGGAGCCCAGCGCCTGATACGACACGTGCACCGTGGTCTCGGTGATGCCGTACATGTTGATCAGCTGCGGTGCACGATCGCCGTGCCGCTCGAACCAGCCGCTCAATCGACGCTGTTCGAGGGCCTCGCCGCCGAAGATCACGTAGCGCAGAGACAGCTCTCCGCCGGTCGAGGCCGCCGTGCGATCGGCCTCGGACAGTTGGTAGAACGCCGACGGAGTCTGGTTGAGCACCGTCACCCGTTCGTCCACGAGCAGCTGATGGAACGCTTCGGGTGAGCGCGAGGTGAAGTAGTCGACGACCACCAGAGTGCCGCCGTACAGCAACGGACCCCACAGTTCCCACACCGAGAAGTCGAACGCGTAGGAATGGAACATCGTCCACACGTCGTCGGCTCCGAAGCCGTAGACCGCATCGGTGTTCGCGAGCAGCCGAACCACGTTGCGGTGCGGCACCAGAACACCCTTGGGGCGACCGGTCGACCCCGAGGTGTAGATGACGTACGCGACGTTGGTGGGGCGAAGCGGGCGAATGCGATCGGTGTCGGTCACCGGTGCGCCCGAGATCGACGACAGATCGACCGTGTCGATGTCGACGAATGTTGCGCCGATGCGAGATTCGACGTCCGCGGGCAGCTCGATCGGGTCCGTTCCCGAGAAGAGAATCGATGTCGGACGCGCATCGTCGAGCATGTACTCGACGCGGTCCAGCGGGTAGCTCGGATCGACGGGGAGGTAACCGCCACCGGCCTTCACGACCGCAACCAGCGCGACGACGAGTTCCGCCGACCTCGGTAAGGCGACCGCGACGAGGCTCTCGGGGCCGACGCCGTGTGAGATCAGTACGCGGGCAAGGCGATTGGTCCGAGCATCGAACTCGGCGTACGTCAGCGACGTGTCGCCGAAGCGCACGGCCACTCCGTCCGGCTGTGCCGAGGCCGCAGCGTCGAGCAGGTCGATCAACGTCACGTCGCGAGAGACGTCCGGCCCGGACACGTTCCAGGTGGACACGACGGACTCGTATTCGGCGGCGTCCACGATGTCGACGTCGCCGACCGGAACCGACGCGTCGGTGGTAACTGCGTCCAGAATTCCGAGGAAGCGCCGCGCGAAGCTGTCGACCAGATCTGCGTCGAACAGATCGGTCGCGTACTCGAACACCGCATCGATACCCGCGGCAGTTCCGTCGACCTGGTGCTCGGTGAGCCAGAGCTGGAGGTCGAATTTCGCTATCGGGACGTCGAATTCGGCGGCCACGGCGCGGAGCCCGCCGACGGTGAGTTCACGAGACATGGCCGATTCCAGGGAGAGCGCCACCTGGAACAACGGGTGCCGTGATGTCGAGCGGACCGGATTGAGAACCTCGACCAGGCGCTCGAACGGAACGTCGGCATGCGCGAACGCCGACAGGTCCGTGTCGCGGACGCGAGCGAGCAGCTGCTCGAACGACAGTGCCGGATCGACATCGGTACGAAGTACCAACGTGTTGACGAACATTCCGACGAGGTCGTCGAGTGCAGGCTCACCGCGACCGGCCACCGGCGCGCCGATGGCGATGTCGGTGGTGCCGCTCAGTCGAGCCAGCAACAGCGCGTACGCCGACTGCATCACCATGAACAGCGACGAGTTGTTCGCGCGGGCGAGATCGGCCAGAGCACTGTGCAACCGGGCCGGAATCTCGATGCGCAGCTTGCTGCCTGCGTTGGACGACACGGCGGGGCGGGGCCTACTCGACGGCAGCGCCAGCTGATCGGGTAGATCCTCGAGTGTGGCACTCCAATAGGCGATTTCGCGTGCAGCGAGCGAATGCGGATCGGTTTCGGGACCGAGTACCGCACGCTGCCAGAGCGCGTAGTCGGCGTACTGGACCTCGAGCGGCGTCCACTCGGGAGCGCGGCCCTGTATCCGGCTCGAGTAGGCCAGCAGGACGTCGCGCGCCAACGGTCCGAAGGAGGCTCCGTCGGCAGCGATGTGGTGCAGGACCATCGCCAGTTCGTACTCGGTGGGCGACATCTCGAACAGCGCGATTCGGAACGGCGTGTCGATCGTGACGTCGAAGCCCTTGGCCACCAACTCGTGCAGTCGGCCACCGAGCTCGTGCCGTTCGATGCGGATCGGGGTGATCGTGGCCGGTGTCCTGGCCGCGTTGAGCACGACCTGCTCGGGCGATCCGTCCACTTCCGGGTACACCGTGCGCAGCGTCTCGTGTCGTTCCACGACGTCCGCGAATGCGGCCGACAGGGCACTCACGTCGAGTGGACCGCTCAGATGGACCGAGAACGGCAGGTTGTACACCGCAGTGGCCGGATCGAACCGGTTGAGGAACCACATGCGTTGCTGTGCAGGCGAGAGTGGGATGCGCTCGGGGCGTTCCCGGGATTCGAGGATCGGGGTGTCGGATCCGCGGCCGGCAGCCGACTCGGCCCGGGCAGCCAGTGCGCCGACGGTGGGGGCCTCGAACAGCTCGCGCACTCCCAGGCGTACTCCGAGTGCGCCGCCGACTCGTGTCACCAACTGTGTGGCGATCAGCGAGTTGCCGCCGAGCTCGAAGAAGTCCTCGTCCAGACCGACCTTGGACGCGCCGAGCAGGTCCTCGTAGATTCCGGCGACGACGTATTCCGCGCGGCTCTGCGGTGCTCGGTACTTCTTGGCGCTGGTGAACACCGGCTCCGGCAACGCTTTTCGATCGAGCTTTCCGCTGGTGTTGAGCGGCAGCGCATCGAGCACGACCACTGCTGCGGGAACCATGTAGGACGGCAGCGCATGCCCGGCGAATTCGATGGCCTCGGCGGAGTCGATGGACTTCCCCGGCCCGGCGACGACGTAGGCGACGAGTTGGTCGCCGGTAACCGTCTGCACGACCAATGTCACTGCCTGCGAGATGGATTCGTGTGCGAGCAGCACGGTTTCGATCTCGCCCAGCTCGATGCGCTGGCCACGGAACTTCACCTGGAAGTCGGTGCGTCCGATGTAGTCCAGCACTCCGTCGCTGCGCCACCGAACGAGGTCGCCGGTGCGATACATCCGCTCTCCGGCGTCGCCGAAGGGGTTGGCCACGAACCGATCCGAGCTCAGGTCGGGGCGACCCACGTAGCCCCGCGCCAGCTGGACGCCCGCGAGGTAGAGCTCGCCCGCTTCTCCCACCGGAGTGGGTCGCAGCCGGCTGTCCAGTACGAAGGCGCGGGTGTTCCACTCGGGCACACCGATCGGGACGGTTCGCGTGTCCTGTGGGCTGCTCTCGTGGTACGTCACCGAGACCGCCGCCTCGGTGGGACCGTAGAGGTTGTGCAGTCCCGCGGCGCAGACGGATCGGAATGCTGCTGCCGTCTCGACCGGAAGCGCCTCGCCGATCACGAAAACGTGACGCAGCGAAGCACAGGTGTTGGCCGGCGCGTTGGCGACGAACACGGTCAGCATCGAGGGCACGAAGTCGGTGACCGTGACGCAGTGTTCGGCGATCCTGTTCGCCACGTAGACCGAGTCGCGATGCCCGTCGGGGGTGGCGAGCACCATCGTCGCGCCCACTCGCAGCGGCAGGAAGAAACCCCACAGCGAGACGTCGAACGTCGTCGCCGTCTTCTGCAGATAGACGTCGGTGGTATCCATCGGATACTCCGCCAGCATCCACTCCATCTGATTGTGGATGGCGGCGTGCTCCACGGCGACGCCCTTCGGGCGGCCGGTGGAGCCGGAGGTGTAGATGACGTACGCGGTGTTCGAAACACGAAGCGGCGCAATCCGTTCCGCGTCTCCGACCGGAGCGGACGACCGGGCGGACAGGTCGACCAGATCGACGGCGACCGTCTCGGTGCCCTCGGGCAGCGACACGTCGTCACGCGACGAGATCAGTACGCACCGAGGCTGCGCGGAATCGAGGATGTAGGCCGTGCGTTCGGCAGGATGATCCGGGTCGATCGGTACCCATGCTCCGCCTGCCGCCACGATGGCGTACATGCCGACCACAAGATCGAACGAGCGTCGAATGGACAAGCCGACAAGAGTCTCCGGGCCGACGCCCATGTCGATCAGATGGCGAGCGAGGCCGTTCACCCGCGCCGACAGTTCTCCGTAAGTCAGGACGTCGCCCTCGTACACCAGAGCCGTGGCGTCGGGACGAGCTGCCGCAGCAGCCTCGAAGGCGGTGAGCAGAGTGCTGGGCGTGGTCTCGTGTTCGGTGTGGTTCCACTCGGAGACGACCAGTGCGCGCTCGGATCCGTCGGTCAGAGCCAGGTCCCAGACGAGGTCCGTCGGGGCTGCCGCCACGAAACGGCCGAGGAAGTCGACGAACCGCTCGTGATTGCGGCCGGACTGATCGGGGCCGTACAGGTTGGGGTTGGACTCGAAGTCGATGTGGGTCGTGGCCCCGGCGACGCTCGTGTAGAGGTTCAGTCCGAAGTCCTCGATGAGGCCGGTGGAGAGGATGTTGATTCCGCCGACCATCGATCCCAGGCGCACCTCGCCGAAGAACAGCATGATGTTGACCCAGGGACCGAAGAACGCAGCTTGACCGCTTGCGCCGCCGGCGTCGCGGCGAATGTCCTCGTGCCGGTACCGCTGGTGGCGCAGTGCACCGGAGACCTCGGCGTTGACGCGCGCCAGCATCGTTTCGACGGTGGTGTCGCCCGAGACGTCGAACCGCAGCGGCACTACGTTGGACACCATGCCGCCGGAGCGGCGCAGAACCGCGGTGGTTCGCGCAGTCACCGGCAGTGACAGCACGACGTCCTCGCGGCCGGTCATCTGGGCCAGATACGCCGCGAACGCGGCGATGACGATGGTCGCCATCGTCGTGTCGGTCTCGGCGCGCAGGGCATCGAGACTGCTCATCGTGTCGGCAGACAGAGCGGTGCTGTCGATCTGACTCTTCGGGGCCGGCGGAGCGGTGTGCCCGGCGAGGGTGGTGACTCCGTCGATTCCGTCGATCCGCGACGCCCAGTACTCGCGATCGGCCTGGAAGCGGCTCGAATCGCGGTAGGACATCTCGATGTCGTAGACCTTGGTCAGATCCGAGGCCAGGTTCTTCGTCGGTTCGGTGCCCTCGACCTCGGACGTGTACAACTCCGCAGCGCGGTTCATGAAGGTCACGGCACCGAAGCCGTCGAGAACGACGTGGTGCACGCGCTCGTACCAGAACCAGACATCGTCCTCGATACGCAGGACGGTGGCGGCGATCAGTCGATCGCGAAGAATGTCGATCGGAGCGCTGTAATCGGCGTGCATCCACTCGAGGGCGGCCGCGCGAGGGTCGTTCTCGCCGCGCAGATCCACCAGTCCGAGCGAGTCGTCCAGGGTGGGGTCGACGATCTGTCGTGGCTCCGCGTCGATCTCGGTGATACGGACGAAACCGGACTGCAGTTCGAGGGCTGCGCGTGACGATGCGCGCCGCAACAGTTCGACGTCGAGATCACCGCGCAGTTCGACGTACTGCGCGATGTTGGCGGGTACCGAGGGGTCCACGTGCTGCGCGAACCACATCCCCAATTGGGCCGGTGACAGTGGGAACGAGGGATGCTGCCGACTGTCGACTCCCGTGTCGTCGTCTCCAGCACCTTCCACACCTAGCGGGTCCAATCGATTCCTCTCTTTCCCACAATCACACGCGCCCCCACCGGCCGCCGAAGCGGCGGACAACGATGGGCACCGAACACATCGAGCAAGCTGACTACGTCGATCTCTATTTTCTCACCATGAACAACTCGGAAGTTACCTTTCAGTACTTATCCGTCGAGATGGGCCGGACCGTTACATGCCCAGCACGCGTCGAGAGCACCCGCCCCCGTACGTGCAGAACCGGTGGCTGGATTCGGCACCCGGCCAATCTACAGGCCCGCACGCGCGGAGTTCGTCGGTTGTCACGCCGTCATGTCGAAAGCGGCAATCACCTTGGTAGGTACCAAACGAACGATCAATTCGCCCGGAACTCCGTTGCGTCTGCCGAACTCCTCCCCTCTGTCGCGGCCCATGTACCGCGCTCCGATCTCGGTGGCCGTGCGCACCAGTTCTCGGGGATCCTCGTCGATCGAGGCAACGCCCTGCACCTGCACGAACCCGTACGGCGGCTCTTCGAGATCGACGGTCAACACGATCCGAGGGTCCCTGCGGATCGCTCGCCCCTTGGCGGTATCGGCTCCGGTGTTGAACACGATGGAATCGTCCTCGACGACGAACCAGATCGGGGCGACCAGGGGCCGTCCGTCCGAAGCGAGGTAGCCGACCTTTCCGGTGCGGGTACCTGCCGACAGAAACTCTCGCACGCGTGGATCGGTGAAAGACGTCATCGACGTCACGCTACTCGGCCGGACCGACAGGTTCACGTCACCGACGAACTCGGCCAGGACGTGCCGCTCAATCGACGATGCTGTGCCGGGCACCGTCCGCATATCTCGCGCGTCGAATCGACGATCTCCTGCACGAGATCGCGGAGGGGCTTCGTCGATACGGCCCTCTCAGCGACCCAACGTCGCTCCGATCAGAATCAATCTCATCGCTCGCTCCGTGGCATCGGTCAGAAACTCGGCACCTCGTTCGAGCGCTTCGACCAGTTCGACCGGCGAGGGCAGAATGCCTGCGAAGGCGTCGATACCCGAGTCGTAATTGGCCCGGGCATCGAGACCGATGGTGCCCGCGAGCGCCACCACTGGTTTGCCGTGGAGCTTCGCTCGGCGCGCGACCTCCGTAGGGATCTTGCCCTTCGGCGTCTGCTTGTCGATGGAACCCTCGGCGGTCAACACCAGATCGGCCGTCGCGATGAGGCTGTCGAGATCGACATGATCGAGCATCACCTCGAAGCGCGGTAGGAGCTCTGCTCGCAGGACTGCAGCCACGCCGGCACCCATCCCGCCGGACGCCCCCGTGCCCGGCCCGGTGCGCAGGTTCAGGCCCGAGGGCCGTGTCGACACGTCACGCTCGAGCACCTCGGCCCAGCGGTCCATCGCAGCCGACAGAACCTCCACTTGCCCCGGAGTGGCACCCTTCTGCGGTGCGAAGACCCGGGCGACTCCCCCCGGTCCACACAGAATGTTGTGCGGATTGCATGCGACCCTGATCTCCACACCGCTTCCCGGAGTCAGACGTGGATCGAGACCGGACACATCGATGTGATCGAGACGGACCAACTCGCCTCCGCCGTCACCCAATTCGAGGCCTTCGGCATCGAGGAGTCGCACTCCGAGCGCTTGGAGCAAACCTGCGCCGCCGTCCGAAGTACCGGAATCACCGCAGCCCAAAAGAATTCGTTCGGCACCGTAATCGAGGGCGGCGCGGATGAGCTCACCGACTCCGCGGCTCGTGGTGATCGTCGGGTCACGCATATCTCGCGGAACCAGCGACAGGCCGGCCGCCGCTGCCATCTCCACGACCGCTGTGATCGGCCCGTCGGTTCCCAGGAGAGCGAAATGGGACGCCACCGGCGTGCCGACCGGCCCGGTCACGACGGCGTCGATCACCTTTCCCAGGGTGGCACCGGCAAGTGCGCGGGCAGACCCTTCACCCCCGTCGACCAGGGGAACCGAGCTGACGATGGCACCGGGCACCACCCGGCGGATACCTGCACCGATAGCCACTGCGACCTCGTCGGCACCGAGGGATTCCTTGAACCCGGACGGGGCGACGACGAAGCGGAGAGGAGTTGAAGAGGGCATGGTGATCGTGTCCTTGTCGGAAGTCGGAGATCAGGAGATGGGAGTGCCGAGCAGAGGCCACACGGCGACGGCGAAGAACAGCACGGTCACTGCGGTCAGCGGCGCGAGGAACGCGGACAGCCGCAGCAGGTCCTTCGGTGAATATGTATCCACACCTTCGGCTTTGGCGAAGATCGCCACTGGCTTCGCCGAGGACGGCATGGTGTGGCAGAAGCCTGCCGCAGCCGTCGAGGCGAAGGCCGCGGCCACTGGATCGATGCCGAGCGCCACAGCCGTGGTGACGACGAGTGGAACCAGCACGGACGAACGGGCCGAGCGAGATTGGATGAGAAGATGTGACGCGACGGACAGAACGATCACCACTGCAATGAACACCCAGGGCGGTGCCGATCCGATCGGGACCACCGTGAACAGCCCGTCCGAGAGCCACCCTGCCGCACCGGACGTCGTCAGCGCGGTCCCGAGGGCCAGCGTCGCCGCCATGAACAGCAGCAGCGACCACGGCACCGTCGACAGCGCCTTGCCGAAATCGGTGGTACCGAAACGCGGAGAGGTGGAGATCAGTGCACCGAGCAGGGCGATGATGGCGGGGTGCACGCCGTGCAGCGGTTCCGAGCACCACAGCACGATGACGACGGCCAGCAACGTCGCGGCCCGGTTCTCCGCGATGGTCAGCGGTCCCGTCACCGGGGTGGGAAGCCGCGACGCCATGTCGGATACGTTTACCGCCAGTGGGATTCGGCGATCCTCACGATCGGTGAACAGCAGCAGTACGAGTTCGGCCGCACAGTGGCTACTGACCACGGCCAGCGGCACACCGAGCAACAACCACGCGGTGAAGCTGATGCCGGTGCCCGTCGCACTTTCGAGCACCTGGCTGGTGATCAGATGTGCCCCCGCGCCGATGAGGGTCGCCACAGCGGACAGCAGGATGACGGTGGGAAACAGGATTGCCAACGCCCGCACCACCCGCTTGCGCTCGGCGAGCGCCTGCGCCAACGCCACGAACACCGGCAGCGCAAGTGCCGCACGACCCGAGGTGGCAGGAATTGCGAATGCGGTCACGATCAGTGCAGACGTCACCAAATGGGCGAGCTGGCGTACGCTGCCCGCACCGCTGACGATGAACACCGCTGCGCGCGTTGCCAAACCGGACTCGCGAACTCCAGCGGCGATGATGAACGCCGCGATGAGAAGCCAGATGGTCTCTTCGCCCAGAGTGTCGAACAAGGCGTCGGTGCTGACCACACCTGTCAGTACCAGAGCCAGTGCGGCACCGAGTGCGACGTAGGTGTCGTCGATCTTGGTGAACACCCAGAGGGCGACAGCTGCCGAGAAGACGACGAGCGTCGTCCGTCCCGCGCTCGGCAACCCTTGCGCCGCGCCGGCGAGCACGGCCAACAGCACCAGCAGTGCAACCGAACTGACGACGAGCTGAACCACCCGGCGGGTCCACAGATCGCGAAAGCGCCACGCCCGCATCGGTTGCGGAAGGGGAGGTGGCTGCGTCCTGAAGCTGACCGTGTTCATGATTACCAGTCTGGAGCCGACCGATGAAACGCCGATGAACAGTCCATGAGCGTTCTTTCATGAGCGGTTCTGCTCAGGCCAGGCGGTACCCCATCCCGCGCACCGTCTCGATTCGATCGGAGCCGATCTTCTTGCGCAGCATACGAACGTAGACGTCGACGACGTTGGAGCCGGGGTCGAAATCGTATCCCCATACGTGACTGAGGATCTGCTCACGAGAGAGGACCTGCCGTGGGTGACGCAGAAACATCTCGAGCAGAACGAACTCGCGCGATGTCAGCGACACCACCACACCGTTCACCACGGCACGTCTGGTGTGCAGATCCACAGCCAGAGAGCCTGATTCCAGAACGGAGACCGAGGGCTCTCGGTCACCGCCACGCAGCCGCAGTCGAACACGTGCAAGCAGCTCCTCGAACCGGAACGGCTTGGTCATGTAGTCGTCCGCTCCCCCTTCGAGGCCGGTCACGGTGTCGCGCACCGAGTCCCGGGCCGTCAGGATGATCACAGGAATACCGACACCGGCGCCTCGTAGCGATTCGATCACCTCGAACCCGTCCTTGCCCGGCAGGCCCAGATCCAGAACGACGAGATCGAAGTCTCCGGTCGTCGCATAATCGATCGCGGAGATGCCGTCGGCCACGGTGGTCGTGGTGAAACCGTTGGCCCGTAAACCCTTTTCGATGAAGGACGAGATGCGGACGTTGTCCTCGGCGATCAATATTCGGCTCATCGTCGGTCTCTCATCGTGCCGGCAGGTCCAATCCGAAGGTCGCACCCGCACCGGGTCGACTGTCGAGCGTCGCGGCACCGTGGTGCCCGTCGGCAATTGCTCGCACGATGCTCAGCCCCAGCCCTGCGCCGCCACTGTCCGAGCGAAGCGAGCCACTGCTTCCGCGGGCGAACCGTTCGAAGATGGTCGACGCATCCACGCTGGACACACCGGGCCCGGTGTCGCTCACCCACAACCGAACTCGGTCCAGGGCAAGCTCCGAGCCCACGACGATCCGGTCACCGGTCCGGGTGTGCGACACCGCATTCTGCGCCAGCTGAAGCACTGCCTGCGTGACTCGCTGCGGATCGACCCGCACCGAGCCCGTACCGACGTGCCCCAGGATCCAATCGCGGTCGGCGAGCGCTCGCACCTTGGCGTCGATGTCGCGCGTGAGGATCTCGAGATCGACCGGTTGCTTGCGGACGAAATCCGGCCGCTCGGCTTTGGCAAGGATCAACAGGTCCTCCACGATCCGGTTCATCCGGTCCAACTCGTCGGTGACGAGCCGAACCGTCTCTTCACGCTCGTGTGGGTCCTCACCCATCAGTTCCAGATGCCCACTGACGATCGTGATCGGCGTACGTAGCTCATGGCTCGCGTCGTCCACGAATTGTCGCTGCGCGGCGAACGCGGACTCCAGCCGGTCGAGCATGTCGTTGAACGTGTCCGCGAGCTCGGCGACGTCGTCGCGGCCCTCCACCTCGATCCGCCTGGACAGATCGTCGGTGGTGATCTGGGCCGCGGTCCGGCGAACGAGACGTACGGGCGCAAGAATCTGCCCGGCCACCACCCAAGCGATACCGCCGGTGAACAGAAGTGCCATGAGCGATACCCCGACAACTACACGAATGGTGTTGGACACGTCTGCGCGCTCACGGTCGACCAGGATTCCGATAGCGAACGTCCCGGCCTGGCCCCCGCCGGAAGGTTCGGCCACCTGTTTCGCCCAGGCGACTTCTCCCTCCGAGGTCGGTGTCGATCCCACGCTGTCGGGTGAGTCCACGATGGCCGATACGACAGCGGCGTCGGCGACCAGATCCCCCGGACCGCCGCGCTCCTGACGCAGGAGTCGATCGGTGTATCCGAACAAGATCTCGTCGTCGTCCGGGTATTGACGCTGCAGGTGCAACTGGAGCAGATCTGCCACATTGCCGAACGGCAGACCGTCGTCCGGGTCACGGCCGGTCGCCGCGAACTCGCTGAACTCGCTGATCTCCTGCTCGAGCGCCACTGCGGTGTCTCGCTCGACGTCCGCGAGGAGGATCGTTCGCACTGCAACGCCGACGGCCAGCATTGCCAACGCCATGACGAACAACAGCCAGCCGAGGATGCGCACCCGTGCCGGAACTCGGCTTCCCACCCGGGGGCGACGAATCTCAGGCTCGGGCTCGAGTCCCGTCGGCGCGAGCACCTCGGTGCGGGCGTTGCTTCCGTCGATCACCTTTTCGGTCGAGTTCACCCGTCGTCATCTTCCGCATCGTCGTCGCCACCCACATCGTCCTGGTTGCCGACGTCGTCGTCATCATCCCCGTCCGGCAGAACCACCACGGGCGGCGGGGCCGGCACGACGATGGATTGCGGTGCTGATGGTGGAACGGCTGGAGCATTCCCGACCGACGGCCCCGTGTCGGTAGGAGCGCCTGCGGTGATGGGTGGGGCGGCGGTCGCCGGTGGGGCTGCGGTCGCCGGTGGGGCTGCGGTTGTCGACGGGGCAGCAGTCGTCGATCTGGCTGCGCCCGACGTCTGAGGTGCACCGCTCGACGTCGCGACTCCGACGGTGACGCGCGGCTCGAAGCTCGGTGGCTGAGGGGTGTCGGCCAGCACGGTGCTCGCGAGCGCGACGCCTACCGGCACGATCACCACAGCCGCCAGGACTGCAATCTTGGGTGCGAACTTCACACCGCCACACTCCCTCCGGTGCGTGAGACGACGATGAAGGCGACATGAGTAAGTTTTCATGTCCGCGATCGGACCGAACCTCGACGGCATTCGGGTCCCGCCGAGCCGGGTGCTATACCGCAGCTGCGTGTGTCAGCGTGCCTGCACAGACCGTTGCCCTGATCTCCGTCTCCGCCAGATCGTGCGCCGAGCGATGCACCGGGTGCTCCTCGAGAACGACGATGTCCGCGACGTCCCCGACGCGGAGCGCAGCGCGGTCGCCGCTCGCCGCCTGTAGTGCCGCGTCGAGAGGAACCGATTCCTCGGCATGCCACGGCGGCCGGTCGTCGTCGGTTCGGAATACCGCCGCCGCAACGCCTGCCAATGGCTCCGGTGGACTCACCGGAGCGTCGGAGCCGAAGAGAAGCGTGGCACCGCTTCGATGGAGCGACCCGTAGCCGTAGGCGACCGAGCGTCGACCTGCCCACAGATCCTCGGCGATGTCGCGGTCGGCCATGGCGTGCTGCGGCTGCACCGACGCCGCAACGCCCAGCGCCGCGAAGCGTGCGATGTCTTCGGGGACGAGCTGCTGCGCGTGTTCGATACGACCTCCGCAACCGGCCCGCTCGAACGCATCGAGCGCAACGCCGTTCGCCCGGTCACCGATCGCATGGACAGCAGAGGTGATTCCGCCGCGAGCTGCGCGAGAGACGAGCTCGAACAGTCCGTCGTGGGTCTCGAGCAACAGTCCGTAGGCGTTGTCACCGTCGACGCCCGGGTAGCGATCGTGACAGCAGGCCGTTCTGGTGTTCAGCGAGCCGTCGAGCATGACCTTCAGCGGTCCGCGCCGAATCATGTCCGAGACGGCCGAGACGTCGCCGGTGCGCTCCCCACGATCGAGCGCTTCGTCGAGCCACTGCGGCCACACCGTGGTGTCGACGCGCACTGCGGGAGATCCGGCCGACAGGCGTCGATCCCAGACCGTCCGGTTGTCGGCGAACTCGAAATCGACGACGCCGGTCACTCCGCGGACCGCCAGTGCCGCGGTGGCGTCGAGCACCGCTCGGTCCAACTCGGCCGGGTCCTCCAATGCCTCCAGCGCCATGACGGCCTCGAGACCGTCGACGTCACGAAGCACTCCGGTGGGATGGTCGATACCGAGATCGCGCAGCAGCGCCGGACTCAGCCACAGCGTGTGCAGGTCCATGCTCGTCAACGCCACACGGACGCCGGGCAATGCATTCTCGAGTAGATCCTTGTGTGGTTCGTCGGGCCACTGCGCGTCCCGAAAGCCGTTGGCGCGCACTACGGAATCGCCTGCTGTGCGCGCATAGGGGAACACCAGTGCCGCGGCATCGGCCGCCGACGAGGCCGGCCCGACGTCGATACGCCGCCGCGCCGCTGCCCATTGCGTCAGATGAACATGACTGTCCACGAAACCCGGCAGGGCCACTCCCCCCGCCCCGTCGACGACCTCGACGCCGCGGGTGCGATCGCTACCGGCCGGGGTGATGGACCCGATGGTCGAGCCGACGAGTTCGATGTCGAAGAGCACGCCGGAATCATCCAGTGCGACATTGGCGATAATCACTCCTGGGACTCTAGAGCGTCGCCCCCGACGCAGGCGCGCATGCCATCCTCTAGCAATGAAGACAGAGCCTGTGGCGATGCAGACAGATCGGACCGACCCCGTCGGATATCACGCGACCGTCACGGTGCGGTGGTCGGACATGGACGCATTCGCGCACATCAATCACGCCCGGATGGTCACTCTGCTCGAAGAGGCGCGCATCGAATGGCTGCTCAGTGAGGGCGAGGCCAACGAAAGCCTGATCAAGAGTGCGTTGATCGCGAACGTCACCATCGCGTACAAGAAGCCGCTTCGGCACTCGGACGGTCCGCTCGACGTCACACTTTGGTTCGAGAAGGTACGTGCGGTCGATTTCACCATCGGCTACGAGGTACGGGCAGCGGGCGCGGCCCCGGATTCGCCGCCTGCGGTGGTGGCGACCACTCGCATGGCGATGGTCGACGTCGGGGCGGAGACTCTGCGCCGGATAGCGCCCGAGGAGAAGGCCTACCTCGCGCGCTGGACTCGCTGATACTCCGCCGCGCGGTCTGCGAACCACCGCACCGCCTCCGGATCGTCGACGGCACTGGTGTCGAGAGCAGTTGTCTCGGCAGCACCTTGGAACATTTTCTTGAGCGGCACTTCGAGCTTCTTACCGGTCCGCGTGTGCGGGATCGCGGGCGCTGCGACGATGTCGTCGGGAACGTGCCGCGGGGATGCCTGTGTCCTGATGACGGCAACGATGCGCTCGCGTAGCTCCGCGGTGAGCCCATCCGGGACCACCACGAACAGCGGCATCCAGTATCCCCCGTCGGGCTGTTCCATGCCGAGCACCAGGGCCTCGATGACCTCGTCGAGAGATTCGACGGCCTGATAGATGTCTGCGCTTCCCATTCGAATTCCGTTGCGGTTCAGCGTCGCATCGGAACGACCGTGCACGACGACGCTGCCGCGTTCGGTCACGGTGATCCAGTCGCCGTGCCGCCAGATGCCCGGATAGGTATCGAAATACGCGTCCCGATAACGGGTTCCGTCGGGATCGTTCCAGAACCGCACCGGCATGGACGGCATCGGTTCGGTGACGACCAGTTCGCCCACTGCGCCGTGCACCGAGTTGCCTGCCTCGTCGTAGGCATCGAGTGCAACGCCCAGGAACGGAACCGACAACTCGCCCGCCCAGACCGGCACGGTCCGCACTCCCCCGGCGAACGCCGACACCACATCGGTACCACCGGAGATCGAGAACACCGGTACGTGGGCTCCGACCTTCTCCGACAACCACATCGACGACGTCGCGGGCATCGCAGACCCGGTGATCCCGATGGCGCGCAGGCTCGAGAGATCGTGATCGGCACCGGGGTGTGCGTCCGCCTTGATGCACGCGAGGACGTACCCGGGGCTGGTACCGAGGTACGTCACGCCCTGCGCGGCCGCGATGCCCCACAGCGCGTCCGTTCTCGGGAACGCGGGATTTCCGTCGGTGGACACGATCGTGGCCCCGACCAGCAGGCCGGCCACCTGGAAGTTCCACATCATCCAGCTCGGGCTCGTGTACCAGAAGAACACATCGTCGGGTCCTAGATCCGAGTGCAGTGCAACGGATTTGAGATGCTCGAGCAGCACGCCACCATGGCCGTGCACGATCCCCTTGGGCCGTCCCGTGGTCCCCGACGAGAACACGACCCACAACGGGTGATCGAACGGCACTGCGACCGGAGCGAGCTCGCGCGGTGTCGCGGTCGCGTCCGCCCAATTCAGCGCCGTCCCCGCGGTCCCCACAGCGTCGCCGATCGTGACCACCGTGCGCACCGTCGGCAATCCCTCTGCGAGAGTGTTCACGTCCGCATCTTTGTCGCGGAAGGCCCCTCCGTAGACGTACCCGGACGCGGTGATCAACGCCGTGGGGTCGAGCTGCCCCAATCTGTCGAGCGCCGCCGCCGCCGAGTAGTCCTGCCCACACGCAGCCCATACCGCGCCGAGACTTGCTGTCGCCAGGAAGGCGATGATCGCCTCGGGCACGTTCGGCAGGTACCCGACGACGCGGTCGCCTCGCCGGACGCCCGCGTCGGACAGGGTGCCCGCCAACGCACCGGCCTGGGCGATCATCTCGGACCACGTGACGGTCCGCGTCGAACCGTCCTCGGAGGCATGAACGATGGCGGCTCGATCTCCTCGAGCGTGCCGGACGACCTGATCGACGTAATTCAGCTCGGCACCCGGGAACCACTGCGCCCCCGGCATACCGTGGCCCTCGAGGACCGACGCCGGCTCGATGGTGGAGCGAATGTCGAAGTAGTCCCACACCGCTGTCCAGAACGATTCGATGTCGTCGATCGACCACCGCCACAACGCTGCGTAGTCGGGCAGCGTCACCTCGTGGCGCTCCTCGACGAACCGGGTGAACTCGGTGACCCGAGCGTGCTCGACATCGGTATCGGTGGGCGTCCACAGCGCACTGGTCATGGACGTCAGTATGTCAGCCCAACGGCTGGGTTCAGATCAATCCGAGCGAGCGTTCACGCATCTCGACCTTGCGCACCTTGCCGGTGACGGTCATCGGGAACTCGTCGACGACGTGCACGTAGCGCGGAATCTTGTAATGCGCGAGGCGACCGTCGCAGAACTGCCGCACCGCGTCCAAATCCAGTGGTGCGGCACCGTCTCTGAGCTGTATCCACGCCATCAATTCCTCGCCGTACTTCTCGTCGGGAACACCGATCACCTGAGCGTCGAGGATGTCGGGGTGAGTGTAGAGAAATTCCTCGACCTCGCGGGGATAGATGTTCTCGCCGCCGCGAATCACCATGTCCTTGATGCGCCCGGTGATCGCGACGTAGCCGTCACCGTCCATGACCCCGATGTCGCCGGTGTGCATCCACCCGTCGCTGTCGATGGCCTCTGCGGTCTTGTCGGGCTGCTCCCAGTAACCGATCATCACCGAGTAGCCACGGGTGCACAGTTCACCCGCCTCGCCTCGTGGCAGTGTCTCACCGAGAACGGGGTCGACGATCTTCACTTCGAGGTGCGGTCCCACACGACCGACAGTGGACACTCGCTGCTCGATCGAGTCGTCGCTGCGAGTCTGCAGCGATACCGGCGACGTCTCGGTCATGCCGTAGCAGATGGACACCTCTGCCATTCCCATGCGTTCGATGACCTGCTTCATCACCTCTGTGGGACAGGGTGATCCGGCCATGATTCCGGTACGCAGGCTGCTCAGATCGAATTCGCCGATGTTCTCCAGCGCCAACTCGGCGATGAACATGGTCGGTACGCCGTAGAGCGAGGTGCACTTCTCATTGGCCACGGCCGTCAACGTCGCCACCGGGTCGAACGCGGGACCGGGGATGACCATCGTTGCTCCGTGCGACGTGCACGCGAGATTGCCCATCACCATGCCGAAGCAATGGTAGAACGGCACCGGAATGCAGACCCTGTCGTTCTCGGTGTAATGGCAGAGCTCGCCGACGAAGAAGCCGTTGTTCAGTATGTTGCGGTGACTGAGCGTCGCACCCTTCGGGAAACCCGTTGTACCCGAGGTGTATTGGATGTTGATCGCGTCGTCCGGGCGAAGTGTGCTCGACACGTCGGCGACCATCTGCGGAGTCTTCGCCAACGCTCGGTGCCCTCGATCGGTCATCGCTTCCCACTGAATGCTTCCGATGAAGAGGACCTCGCGCAGAGTTGCCACTTCCGGTCGCACGTCGTCGATCATGGCCGTGTAGTCGGACCCTTTGAACTCGGTGGCCGACAACAGCACCGACACACCCGCCTGTCTCAGCACGAACTGCAGCTCGTGCGAGCGGTACGCCGGATTGATGTTGACCAGAATTGCCCCGATCTCCGCCGTCGCATATTGCGCCAGCGTCCATTCGGGGCAGTTCGGTGCCCAGATCCCTACTCGATCGCCTACTTGCACTCCGGCCACGAGGAGCCCCGCCGCCAACAACTCGACGTCCGCCGCGAACTCCGAGTAGGTCCACCGCCTACCCGATGCGACATCGACGAGGGCATCGCGATCGGCGTGCCGCTCGACGGTGCGATGCAGGTTTCGGCCGATCGTGTCGTCGAGTATCGCTGTGTCCGAATCGCCGCGGGCGTAACTGTCCATGAGCCTCACGGTAGTGACGCCGGTCACGGCCGGCCACCCCCGAATGGGGGTCCTACTCCAGTGTGATGACGTCCGCAGCCTCGAGCACCTCGGCGCGCGACGTGTCCTTGAGCGCGACGCCGGACCGTCCGAGCTTCCTGGCTCCGGCCAGCAGACCTGCCACGATGCGGGCCGACTGCGCGTACCCCTGCCCCTCGGGCGGGTGGATGTTGGAGATGCAGTTGCGATCGGCGTCGGTACGGCCGGGCTTGGGGAGGTGCGTCAGGTAGATGCCGAGACTGTCCGCGACGGACAGGCCGGGTCGCTCCCCGATGAGAACCAGTACCGTCCGCACGCCCATCGCCGCCGCGATGTGATCACCGAGCGCCACTCGGGCCTCGGTCGCAATGACCGGTGCAGCAATCGAATACCGTTCGGCAAGTTCGGTTTTCAGTGCTTCCACCATGGCGACACCGTGATCCGCCAGGGCCCGGGGAGACAATCCGTCACTCAGCACGATGCCTATCTCGTCCTCCGAATGTGCAATCGCCGACAGATCCTTCGGCTGACGACCCAGGTCCGGACGACGCAGATACTCGGCCCGGCTCGTCGCCAACGACGTCACCACCGACGGTGTACCGAGCCCCACCTGCTCCACCCGACGCACGAACTCGTCGACCTCGAGTGGCATGTGCACCGCATCTCGGGCCGCGGCGTGCGCCGAGCGAAACTCGAGCACCCGCGTCGTCGGCAACGAATCGCCGATACGCCCCAGACCGATCCGAGCTTGGGTACTCGCCCGCAACTCACCCCAGAACTCTGCTTCCGGTCGTTCCGCAGGCTCCACTCCCAAATCGGGTCGTTCCGCAGGCTCCACTCCTGCCGCTTCCGGTCGTTCCGCAGGCGTGCTCATCGCGCACTCATCAAGGCCCGCAGCGGCGATCCCGCGGCATCGACGTCGAGGACTCGGCCGTCGGCGTCCGCCATCCCCAGCCGCGAGAGCCAGGACTCGAATTCCGGTGCGGGCCGCAGACCGAGGACCTGTCGCACGTAGAGCACATCGTGGAAGCTCAGGGACTGGTAGCCGAGCATGACGTCATCGGCTCCCGGCACTGCAATGACGAATGCGACGCCGGCCGCGCCGAGCAACGTCAGCAACGTGTCCATGTCGTCCTGATCGGCCTCGGCGTGATTGGTGTAGCAGACGTCCACTCCCATTGGCAGTCCGAGGAGCTTGCCGCAGAAGTGATCTTCGAGGCCTGCCCTGATGATCTGCTTGCCGTCGTACAGGTACTCGGGCCCGATGAATCCGACGACGGTGTTGATCAGCAGCGGCTCGAGATCACGGGCCACCGCGTACGCACGCGTCTCGAGTGTCTGCTGATCGACGGGCCGGTCGCCGGTGCCGATGTGCGCTGCCGCCGACAGCGCCGAACCCTGACCCGTCTCGAGATACATGACGTTGTTCCCGACGGTTCCGCGGTGCAACGATCTGCCTGCCTCGTTGGCCTCACGCAGCAACGAAATGTTCACTCCGAAGCTCGAATTGGCACCCTCGGTCCCCGCGATGGACTGGAACACCAGATCGACCGGAACTCCTTTGTCGATCAGTTCCATCGTCGTCGTCACATGAGAGAGGACGCACGACTGTGTCGGGATCTCGAAACGCTGCCGAATCTCGTCGAGCAGATGCAGCAGATCGGCGGTGGCCTGAGGTGAGTCGGTCGCGGGATTGATTCCGATGACCGCGTCACCCGACCCGAGGAGCAGCCCGTCGAGTGTGGCCGCGGCGATGCCACGCGGGTCGTCGGTCGGGTGGTTGGGTTGCAGACGCGTGGTGAGAGTCCCGGGTAGGCCGATCGTCGTCCGGAACGCCGACGTCACCTGCGCGGCCCGAGACACCGCGATCAGATCCTGGTTCCGCATGATCTTGCTGACCGCCGCGACCATCTCGGGTGTCAATCCGGCCGCGACCGATCGCAGTGTCTGGGCCGCATCGGGCCCCGCTGTCACCTGCAGCAGCCAATCCCGAAGACCTCCCACGGTCAGGTGTGAGATGGCCCCGAACGCGATGCGGTCGTGCGAATCGATGATGAGCCTGGTGACCTCGTCGGTTTCGTACGGAACGAGCAGATCGTGCAGGAAGACATCGAGGGAGACCTCGGACAACGCCCACTGCGCGGCAGCCCGTTCGGCATCGGATTCGGCCGCGCAGCCGGCCAATTCGTCACCCGATCGCAGCGGTGTCGCTTTGGCCATCAGGTCGACCAGACCGTCGAACGTGTAGGTGGTCCCGGATACCTGCTGGGTGTAGATCGTCATTCCAGTTCGGCCTCGGCCTCGGCCAGTGCGGCGAACTCCTCGTCGGGCGAGTTGGCGACCAGATGATGTCTGCTGTAGATGCCGAAGTAGGCCATGAACGCGACGAACACTGCCAGACACCACAGTGCCGCAGTGGAATCGACGACGAAGGTGGCGACGACGGCGAGTGCCGCGATGATCAACGCGAATCCGGTGGTCACAACGCCCCCGGGGGTTCGGTACGGCCGTTCCATGTTCGGCTCGTTGCGGCGAAGCACGATGTGGCTGACCATCATCAGAACGTAGCTCAGTGCCGCACCGAACACGGCCATGTTCAGCAACATTCCGCCCTGACCGGTCAGCGAGAGCAGGAATCCGATGACGCCGGGCACGATCAGCGCGAGCGTAGGGGCCTTACGAGAGTTGGTGATGGACAGCGTCTTCGGCAGGTAGCCGGCACGGGACAGCGCGAAGAGCTGACGCGAGTACGCGTACATGATCGAGAAGAAGGACGCGACCAGTCCGGCCAGGCCGATGTAGTTGACGATCTTGCTCGCAGTTCCGTCACCGAGCGCCTCCACCAACGGGTTTCCCGATTCCTTGACGGCGTCGGCCCCGCCCGCTCCGGTCACCAGGAACAGGACGACGGCACCGGTGACGAGCAGTACGCCCATGGCGGCGATGATGCCGCGCGGGACGTTCTTGGTCGGATCCTTGGCCTCCTCGGCGGCCAGCGGCACGCCCTCGATGGCGAGGAAGAACCAGATGGCGAACGGCACAGCCGCCCAGATGCCGAGGTAGCCGAACGGCAGGAATCCCGAGGCCCCGGCCGCGTCGGTGGGGGCGATGTCGGTCAGGTTGCTCGCGTCGAACTGACCGATCGCGGCGATCGCGAAGACGACGAGACCGACCAAGGCGATGCCGGTGATGACGAACATGATCTTGAGTGCTTCGCCCGCGCCGGAGAGGTGGATTCCGATGAACACCGCATAGACCACCAGGTAGACCCACCATCCGTCGGTGATCCCGAACAGTCCGAGCGACTCGACGTACGCACCGATGAATGTCGCGATCGCTGCCGGCGCGATAGCGTACTCGATGAGAATCGCTGTGCCGGTGGCGAATCCACCCCACGGTCCCGTGGCACGGCGGGCGAAGGTGTAGCCGCCGCCTGCCGCGGGCAGAGCAGAGGACATCTCGGCCATTCCGAGGACCATGGCCAGATACATGCCCGCGATGATGATCGCGGCGATGAGCAGACCGCCGAAGCCGCCCTCTGCCAGGCCCAAGTTCCAGCCGGAGTAGTCGCCGGAGATGACGTAGCTCACACCGAGGCCCGCGAGAAGTACCCACCCGGCGGTTCCCTTCTTCAGGGTTCTCTTGGCCAGGTAGTCACCGCCCTCGACGTGCGACTGTGTGCCCTCGTAGGAGCCGGATTTCGGGTGAGGCGACTGGGGATCTTTCACGGACATTGCAAGCCTCTCGTACCAGGTCCCTCGCGAGGGGACGCCCATTCGGGTGTGTGGGGCGCGCGAACCGGTTCACGATAGGTCCGTGATGTAAGCGGGGTGTCATCGGTGAATGACGGGCGAATTACGGCTGCTGTGCAACCGCATTCACGTCACCAATATCTCCCTCGTCCGGTTCTGCGACTGTCAGTACTGCGTCCACCACAGCTCTGTTGGTTTCCAGCTCACGCTCCAGCCGCCGGAGCGTGTGCGCGATGCGTGACTCTGCGAAGTCACCGACGAGATCGACACTCGCCACCACGTAGATCTGTTTGGGACCGACGAACTCGATGCGAACGAACCGGACCGACGCCACCTCGGGGAGTAGCTCGATTCGCTGCACTACCGCGTTCCATAATGCTCTCGATCCTGGTTCGCCGGTGAGGAATCGGCGGTTTCGATCGATCAGCACGAACGCCACGATCCCGAGTAGAACGCCCACCAGAATCGAGCCGATGGCGTCGAACGCCGCCGAACCGGTGAGCTGGTGCAAACCGATTCCCGCACCGGCGATCACGATGCCGATCAGAGCCGCGCTGTCCTCGGCGAACACTGCTCGCAGCGTCGGATCCGAGGTCTCCAACGCGTAATCGAGAAAGTCCTTGTCGTATTGCGCTGCCTCGCCGCGTATTTGCCGTACCGACTGGAGGAAGGACACGCCCTCGAGCAGAAACGCGATGGCGAGCACGACGTAGGCGACGAGGTAGTTCTCACTGCTCGACTCACCGGCAAGCAACGAGGTGATGCCGTGCCACACCGAGACCGCCGCACCGGCGACGAACAAGCCGATGGCCGCGAGCGTCGACCAGAAGTACGTCTCCCGGCCGTACCCGAGCGGGCGCCGATCGTCGGGGCCGCGCGCCCCGCGGCGATTGGCGACGAGCAGGAAGATCTCGTTACCGGTATCGGCCCAGGAGTGAGCGGCCTCGGCGACCATCGACGCGGACCCGGTGAACACCGCCGCGAACGTCTTGGCGATGGCCACACCGAGGTTGGCGACGAACGCGATCACCACGGTGCGCAGGCTGTCGCCGCCGTCGGCCGCGTCGGTTTTCGATGAGCTCTTCATCGTTCGCACTGTATGCGCTGCGCGCAGTGGTGCGGCTATGTGCCGCCTGGGGCACACGGGAGTGTAGCCCGCGGAACGACCCGGAAGCGGAGCCGCACCACTGCCGTAGGCACTCAGCCCTGGAGCATTCCCGGCACAGGACAGGCGTCGACGGCCTCGGCGACCACGAGTGGGTCGTCGGGTACCGGCGGTCGTCGGCCCTCTTCCCAGTCGACTCCGACGAGAGGTGGATGCGCGGCGAGAAGTTCGTTCTCCTCCGGGGTGTACGCGCGCCCACGGCTCAGGAACCGCACGCCTTCGGGCGATTCGAGCGAGAATCCGCCGCCGCGGCCCGGCACCACGTCGAGTACGAGTTGGGTGTGTTTCCACGCTTGGAACTGCGAACCCGAGATCCACACCGGTACGCCGTCGACACCCTCGGGGAGGTCCTGGGCGATCTCGCCCACTCCGAGCCTGAGGTCGATGTACCCGAGCAGAACGTCGCGATCGCCGACGATGAATTCGCCTGCGGGATAACACATCGGCGACGAGCCGTCACAGCATCCGCCGGACTGATGCATCATCAGTTCGCCGTGGATACCGCCGAGGCGACGGAGAAGATCCATCGCCTCGGCGGTTGTCTTCAGCCGCGCGGGCGGCCGAGCGTTCTCCATCAGAAGAAGCCCTGCGCCTTCTGGGCGTAGCTCACGAGCAGGTTCTTGGTCTGCTGGTAGTGATCGAGCATCATCTTGTGGTTTTCGCGACCGATACCCGACTGCTTGTAGCCGCCGAACGCGGCGTGCGCGGGGTACTGGTGGTAGGTGTTGGTCCACACTCGGCCGGCCTTGATGTCGCGGCCCGCCCGGTAGGCAACGCCGCCGTCGCGGGACCAGACGCCTGCGCCCAGTCCGTAGAGGGTGTCGTTGGCGATGTCGATGGCGTCGTCGTAGTCCTTGAACGACGTCACCGACACGACCGGTCCGAAGATCTCTTCCTGGAAGATGCGCATGTCGTTCTTGCCCGTGAAGATCGTCGGCTGCACGTAGTAACCACCGTTGAGGTCGCCGCCGAGCTGTGCGCGTTCGCCGCCGGTGACGACCTGTGCGCCCTCGCCCTTGCCGATCTCGATGTACGAGAGGATCTTCTCGAGCTGATCGTTGGACGCCTGGGCACCGATCATGGTCTCGGTGTCGAGCGGATCACCCTGCCGCACAGCCTTCGTGCGGATCGCGGCCAGTGCGAGGAACTCGTCGAAGATGTCAGCCTGGATCAACGAACGCGACGGGCAGGTGCACACCTCGCCCTGGTTCAGGGCGAACATCGTGAAGCCTTCGAGGGCCTTGTCCTGGTAGTCGTCGTTGGCCTGGAGCACGTCGGAGAAAAAGACGTTGGGGCTCTTGCCACCGAGTTCGAGCGTGACCGGGATCAGGTTCTGCGACGCGTACTGCATGATCAGGCGGCCGGTGGTGGTCTCGCCGGTGAAGGCGATCTTGGCGATGCGCGGGCTCGACGCCAGCGGCTTTCCTGCCTCCACACCGAATCCGTTGACGATGTTGATCACGCCCGGGGGCAGGAGGTCGCCGATGATCGAGATCAGGTGCAGGATCGAGGCGGGAGTCTGCTCGGCGGGCTTGAGCACCACGGCGTTACCGGCAGCGAGCGCGGGCGCGAGCTTCCAGACGGCCATGAGAATGGGGAAGTTCCACGGAATGATCTGTCCGACGACGCCCAGCGGCTCGTGGAAGTGGTAAGCGACTGTGTCGCTGTCGATCTCGGACAGTGAGCCTTCCTGCGCACGGATGCAGCCGGCGAAGTACCGGAAGTGATCCACCGCGAGGGGGATGTCGGCGTTGAGGGTCTCGCGGATCGGCTTGCCGTTGTCCCAGGACTCGGCCAGAGCGATCGACTCGAGGTTCTCGGCGATGCGGTCGGCGATCTTGTTGAGGATCACGGCGCGTTCGGCCGCGGACGTCTTGCCCCAGGCGGGAGCGGCGGCGTGCGCGGCATCGAGGGCGAGTTCGATGTCCTCGGACGTGGAACGGGCGACCTCGCAGAAGTTCTCACCGGTGACCGGAGTCGGGTTCTCGAAGTACTGGCCCTTGACCGGTGGCACCCATTCGCCGCCGATCCAGTTGTCGTAGCGCGACTGGAACGACATGACGGAATCGGCGGTACCTGGACGGGCATAGACGGACATTGAAAATCCTCCTGATCGACACGTGCTGCACTGCTGATGCGGTGTGTGATTCAGGACACTAGGGGGTGCAACGTTGCAACTACGTTGCCGTCACTCCGACGGCACCGCCGCGACGGGTGCGTCAGACTCCGAGATCGCGGTCGAGCAGGTCGATACGTGCGCTGACCTGGCCGTAGAGTGCGGAATCGCGGCTCAGCGTGGCGCGATAGGCCTCCCATGCGATCACGTCGGATCGACCGTGAATGGAGGAGGTCCACTGGGCGAGCAACACCGGATCCCCCAGCCGCAACAGTGCAGCCTGCATACGAGACCGCAATTCTTCGCGAATCTCCTCGATGCCGGGTGCGGACGAGCCGGGCAACACCGGTCCGGTGTAGATCCGCAGAGCCGCCTCGACGTCGCCGCGGTCCAGGGCACGTCGGATGTCGCCGACATCGGAGGACAACTCGCCGACCAATCGGTACGGCCGGGATGCGAGGCCTGCGGTACCGAAAGACTTACGCAGCCGCGACATCTCTGCGCGGATGGTCACCGAATCGAGTTCCTGCTCGTCGAGCAGGACGGCGAGATGGTCCGAACTGAGCCCCTCCGGATGATCGCCGAGCAACAGGAGAATCTCGGCGTGCCGCTGTGAGAGAGGCGTTCGACCCGAGCCGCGTACCACTCCGGGCCGGCCGGATCCGAGGACCTCGAGACGAGGAGCGGTATCGCCCAACGATTTCGGTGAGTTCAACAGGTGCAGGCGTAACTCGGACTCGGCGGCTGCGACGGTGGCCCGCACCAGCGAGAGCACCTCGGGTACGGCCACCCGCGGCCCGCCGGTGATGTCGATGGCTCCGAGGATGTGGCCGCTGGTGGGGTGATGCACCGGTGCTGCCGAGCAACTCCATTCGTGGACCGATCGCGAGAAGTGCTCGGACGCGAAGATCTGCACGCTGTGATCGACGGCGAGTGCCGTTCCCGGCGCGTTGGTCCCCTTGCTCTCCTCGCTCCAGTCGACACCTTCGGCGAAATCCATCGTCAGCGCGCGGTCCTTGGCCGAGGAATCGCCCTCGACCCACAACAGGCGGCCCTCCGCGTCCGAGATTGCGACGAGCAGACCGGTGTCGGAGGCGTCCTCGACGAGCAGTTTGCGAATCACCGGGCGGATGAGTGCCATCGGATGCCCGTTGCGGTAGCGGTCGAGGTCCGGCCCACTCAGGGCCGGTGCCTGACTACCGCCGTCCGGGTCGACACCCTTGGTTCTACTTCGCATCCACGAGTCGAGTACGACGGACCGCACCGCCGAGCCGTGTGTACGGATGTCGTCGACGAAAGATTGATGGGCACTGGACATTTGGCGCGCCAGCACAGTGACATCCTCACCGGGGCGCACTGCGACCCAGGGGTTGCCGCCACTGTCCGATCGGCTTGCCATTCGACGCTTCCTCCGTGACCTGTCCACATCGTTGTAACCCAGCTCACAGGCAAGGATACAGCCGCTGTCGACGGGTGCGACCGGGGCCGGTCCCGTCGACGACGACCGGCTACTTCTTCTTGACGGCGGAGGTGATGATGTCGTTGCTGGTGTCTCCACTCGACTTCGCTCGCTTGTCGGCGCGCTTGTCCTTGAGTGATTTGCCGGATTTCTTGGTCATCGTGTTGCGGGGCGATTTGTCCGACATGGCAGAAACCCATCTGTTGGGGAACCTGAACGGTCCCCAGACCACGAACGCTACGCCTTACGCGCCGCGATCGTGCCGATCGATCAGCGCCGCGGCCCGCTCGGCGAACATGACGGCCGTTGCGTGGGGCCCTCTGCTGGGCACTACCGGGAACGCCGAGGTGTCGATGACGTACACGCCGTCGACCCCACGCACCCGACAATGGTCGTCCAGAACCGACCCCGGATCCGATTCTGGCCCCATTCGAGCGCTTCCGGACAGGTGCAGCGACGTACCGAGTGGCGCGAGCGGATCGGCGATGGTGGGAACTCCCACGACCGACGCCATGGCCGGGGATCGGAGCAGGTCGACGGCGAGTTCGACCCCGTCTCGCATCGCCCGACGGTCCCGTTCCGATTCGAGGTAGTGGTAGTTCACCGTGGGAGGAGTGAATGCGTCCGCCGTGCGCAACGCGATGCGTCCTCGCGCGGTCGACCGCATCAGACCCACGCCGAACGAGTGCGGCCCCACGTCCAGACCGGGTATCAATTCGTCGAACCGCCTCGTGTACGGCCGGATTTCCACGTCGCCCGCGTGCAGCACCGCCTCGAGCGGAGACGACAACCGATCGTCCGGGGAATGTTCGGCGGAATGTTTCGGAACGAGGGGAACGGCGACCTCGGGGTGGTCGGAGAATCCGCGACCCACGCCCGGACTGTCGACCACCATCGAGATACCCAGCGGGACAAGATTTTCGGGATCACCGATGCCCGATCGCATCAGCAGCGCGGGCGTGTGCACGGACCCCGCCGACACGATCACGGTATCGGCTCGGACGATTCTGCGCACTCCGCCGACGGTGATCTCCACTCCGATCACTTTGCTGCCGTTGAACTTCAACGACACCACTGTCGTATCACCCTGGATACGAAGGTTGGTCCGGCCGGCATTCGGCAGGAGGTATGCCTTGGCCGCGCTCACCCGTGTCCCGCCCAGAACGTTCGAGGGAACAGCACCGACACCGCCCGCCCCCGCATCGGGAGCATTCAGGTCCTCGCGGTAAACGATCCCGGCGCTCGTCGCCGAGTCCACGAACGCGGCGGTCAGCCGATGCCAGGCCCGCGCGGGCGGTCGGGTGATCGGCATCGGCCCGTCCGTTCCGTGCCAGCGACGCGCGATGCTAGGTCCGCCGGCGGCATCGAGGTCGTGATCGCTCTCGGAACGGCGAAAGAACGGCAGCACCTGATCGAACGACCAGTTCGATTGTGGCCACGCATCGAAGTCGGCGGGGATCGCCCGGACGAAGTAGCCACCGTTGACGGCACCCGATCCGCCGAGCACTCGGCCCCGGGTCACCGTGCGCGTGACGTCGCGGGTGAGTTCGGCGGTGTAGCGGCTCGCCCACCGGCTGTCCGGACCGATGGGGAGCGTCGTCGAGTCGCCCAGGCTGCGCGGAATGTCGTCGACCCCCGCAGATGCCGGCCCGGCTTCGAGCAGCAAAACTGAGCGGTCGGGATTCTCGCTCAGTCGCGCGGCGACGACACAGCCGCACGACCCGCCTCCGACGACGACGACGTCGGCGTCGAGTGGACTTCCCTCGTCGTCGGCCCGGCCTTCCAGGGGCACGGGTCAGCCGTCCAGGCGGGGCTTCAACGCCTCGATGGAACGAGCCGACAGCGCGCCGCTCCACAGCCCGGTTCCGTACGCGATGTCGTCGGCGCGTTTGAAGAAGATGTATCGAACCGGATCGAGCCCGCCCAGTTCACGATGCTTGTACCAATCCGAACACGCTTCTGCCACAGCCATACCGAGCGCGATCTTCCGGATACGGCTCGACAACAACACCGCGAGCAACGTGATCGGCCAATAATGTCGACACAGCGCCGAGGCAAGTTGCCACAACCCGGCCACGAAGCCCTCGGCAGCGAGAACGGCCGCGATGCGGGTGGGCTGATCGAGACCGACGAACATCTTGCGCAGCCGAACGACCGTGACCCCGAAACTGGCCAGAGCGCCGAGCAATCCGATACGCGTCAGGCTGGCGGCGAGCAGACACGTCACCAACGTCCACGGCGACATCGCGATCGGCGGCACCATGCCCGGATGACGCGCGGACAACGGTGTGGCACCGGTGCCGTAGAACAGTTTGCGGGCGAACCATTCGACGAAAGCGACGCGGTGCTCGTGCGCCACGTGGGCCACGGGCTCGTAGCGCAGTCGCCAGCCCGCCTCCTGCAGACGCCAGCACAGATCGACGTCCTCGGCCACGTGCATCGACTCGTCGAACCCGTGGCATTCCACCGCAGCAGACCGGCGAAGCAACATGGCGGCACTGGGTACGTACGACACCGCGCTCCCTGCGCGCACCGCCGCTTCCTTGCGTCCGAGGTCGAGCGAGGAGCGGGCGTGCTCGTAGCGGGCCAGTGCGCTGCCCTCGGGCTCCAGCGCGACGATTCGGGGTGCCACCAGGCCCACCGCCGGATCCGAGAAGTGCCCGAGCATCACCTCGAGCCAGCCCTTGCGCGGCACCACGTCCGAGTCCAGAAAAGCAACGAAATCCGTTGTAGCGCAACGTAGTCCAGTATTACGTGCGGCCGCAGGCCCGCGTGAGGTCTCGTGCCGCAGCACCGTCACGCTACCCACGCTCCACGAGACGGCAGGAACCGCCACCGGGACGTCGGATCCGTCGTCGACGATGATCACGTGCATGCCGTGCATCGCCGTGATCAGCCGCGCGAGCCCGGCCTCGTTGTTCTTGAGCGGCACCACGACGGTGACATCACTGGGCGACGGGATGGACATGGGCCGCGGGTTGCCCACCCCCGAGTCGAGCAGTTTGCGCGCCACGAGGGCGGACTGCGAGTCGGTCACCTCGATGAAACCGTCACCGATCATTGCCGCGGCCGTCGGTGCCAACGTGAGCATCCGCATCGGTGAACCACCGATCAGAACGCGTCCCTCGGAGAATGTGCGTACGCGTGGATCCACTCGCACCCCGAAGCCGTCAGGCAACCGACCTTCACCCATCAGGGCATCGTAAGCGGACAAACGGTCGGTGTGTCGGCCACCCGGTAAATCGGTCGGAACATACCTGCTCCCCGTTTCTGTTCGAGGCCTCGAACAGGCTTTCCGCCGGTTCTGCACCGCGATCGCTCACACGATGACGCCGTGCGGGGACGGACTCCATCTCTGCACCGCACCCAGCACGCGGTCCCGCAGTTGCTCGAAAATGAGCCGTCCCTCCTCGGCGGTGGCCCCGAGGGGATCGCCGAGCACACCGTTGGCCGTGACGGGGGCCAGGCCACCGGCGCGCAGCTCGGGCAGTAGAGCCGCGATCTCGGTGGTGTTTCCCGGCGCCGCTTTCGTCATGTCGACCACATCGGCCGAAAGGTGCAGCAGCAGCGATGTTTCGGTGCGTCCGGCATGCGCATCCGCTCCCGGCACCGAGCACGGGAACCATACGACGTCGCGCCCCTCGTAACGCAACAGCGTCACCGCCGAGCGCAGGGTGGGACCGTTGCCGCCGTGGCCGTTGACGAAGACGACCCTCTCTGCCCACCGACACGCGGAGCGCCCGTACTCCACCAACAGCGCCTCGAGCGCGGCGGACCCGATGGACACGGTGCCGCCGAAACCCTCGTGCTCGCCGCTCGAGCCGTACGCCACCGCGGGTGCCACGAGAGCGTTCGGAACCGTTCGCGCGACGGCGTCGGCGATGCGGGTATCGGTATCGAGAGGCAGGTGCGGCCCGTGTTGCTCGAGCGAGCCGACCGGAACCACGAGGAGCTTCGGTCCGACGATGTCCGGCCAGTACTGGGTACCGAGCGTGTCAGTGGCCATGGGTGCAGATGCTATCGGACGGAACCGAGCCGTCACGCGGACGAAACACACGGCCGATAATCTTCGATTCGTGCCACCCCGCCGTCGGTCGATATTGCTCTCGCAATTGTCCATATCGGCACCGGGTGGCCCGCAGCCGACAATTCTGGACGAGCTCCGACGCGTCATCCTTGCCGGTGACGCTCCCTCGAATACACCCATTCCGATAGACGAGGTCGCGGAATTGTTCGGTGTGAGCCGCATTCCGGTACGCGAATCTCTGAAGACTCTGATCGGCGAGGGACTGGTCGACCATCGACCCAATCTCGGCTACCGAGTGGCGCAGCTGACAGCGGCTGAACTGCGCGAAATGTACATCGTGCGTGAGGTTCTCGAAACTGCTGCACTCCCGATCGCGGTAGAACAGGCCACCGATGCCGATCGCGCGCACCTGATCGAGATCAACCGGCAGCTCGAGGCCTCGTTGACCGAGGACGACTCGCGCGAGTACCACCGCCTCTCTCGCGAATTCCACCTGTCGCTGACCCGGCCGTCGCGGATGCACCGACTCCTGCACATGCTCGAATCCGCCTGGAACATCACCGAACCCGTGCAACCGATGGTGCATGTCGCCGGATCCGATCGGGCGTCACTGCACGACGACCACGCCGACATGATCGCCGCCTTCCTCGATCGCGACTCCGACGCACTGTTGCGCGCTGCCCAGCACCATCACACGCGTCTCAATTCGGTCATTTCGACATTGTCGAACGATCACGGATTGTTTGCCGATCCACCCGCGGAAACGCCGGGCTGAAGATATATCGCTCACGTCACGAGGGCGCAATACTTCGCCGCTAGCTTTTCCCCATTCACTCGTTCCATTCATTGCCCGGCCGTCAGGAGCATCGATGACAGATACAGCGCACGGTCCCGCCCAAACGGGAGATCTCGTGGAAGCCGCGGGCCACCCCGTCGGTGGAGGCCTGATCAAGGACAGCTACGACCCACGGCTGACCAACGAAGACCTCGCTCCGCTGAAGAAGCAGACCTGGACGTCCTACAACCTGTTCGCTTTCTGGATGTCCGACGTGCACTCGGTGGGTGGCTATGTCACGGCCGGCAGCCTCTTCGCACTCGGGTTGGCGAGCTGGCAGGTGCTGATCGCGCTGCTCGTCGGCATCACCATCGTGTACTTCTTCTGCAACCTCGTCGCCAAGCCGAGCCAGGTCTCCGGGGTGCCCTACCCGGTCATCTGTCGCAGCGTGTTCGGCGTCCTCGGTGCCAACGTCCCCGCCATCATCCGCGGACTGATCGCCGTGGCCTGGTACGGCATCCAGACGTTCCTGGTATCGGCAGCCCTCGACATCGTGTTGATCAAGCTGTTCCCGTCACTGGCCCCGTACGCCGTCACCGCCGACTACGGCTTCGCCGGTCTGTCCCTGCTCGGTTGGGCCAGCTTCCTGTTCCTCTGGGTCGTTCAGGCAGCGGTCTTCTGGCGCGGCATGGAATCGATCCGCAAGTTCATCGACTTCTGCGGGCCCGCCGTCTACGTCGTGATGTTCATGCTGTGTGGCTACCTGATCTGGAAAGCAGGCTGGGGCGCAATCGATCTCAACCTCGGCGAGGTCGAGCACACGGGCCTGAGCTCGATTCCGGTGATGCTCGGAGCCATCGCCCTCGTGGTCTCGTACTTCTCCGGCCCCATGCTCAACTTCGGCGACTTCTCCCGCTACGGCAAGTCCTACTCCGCGGTGAAGAAGGGCAACTTCCTCGGCCTCCCGGTCAACTTCCTGGTCTTCTCCATCCTGGTGGTCGTCACGGCGTCGTTGACGCTTCCGGTGTTCGGTGAGCTGATCACCGACCCGGTCGAGACCGTCGCTCGAATCGACAGCACGTTCGCCATCGTTCTCGGTGCACTGACGTTCACGATCGCCACCATCGGTATCAACATCGTCGCGAATTTCATCTCCCCCGCGTTCGACTTCTCCAACGTCAGCCCGCAGCGCATCAGCTGGCGCGCAGGCGGAATGATCGCCGCCATCGGCTCGGTGCTGATCACCCCGTGGAACCTGTACAACAACCCCGACGTCATCCACCTGACCCTCGAAACTCTGGGCGCATTCATCGGACCACTGTTCGGCATTCTGATCGCCGACTACTACCTCGTCCGCAAGCAGAAGGTCGTCGTCGACGAGCTGTTCTCGATGTCGACGACGGGTCTGTACTGGTACTCCAAGGGATACAACCCGGCTGCGGTGTACTCCACCATCGTCGGCGCGCTGGTGGCCATGTTCACCGTGCTGTTCAACGGAGCGATCGACGGCATGCAGATCGCCGGAATGTCGACGGCGTCCAAGTACAGCTGGTTCATCGGGTGCGGCATCGGATTCGCGATGTACTTCTACCTCGCAACGCGAACCAAGCTGGCCGTCACCAACTTCGACACTCCAGTGAAAGCATAGGATCTCGCACGTGCTCATCAAGGTCATCAATCCGAACACCACGAGTTCGATGACCGCAACGATCGGTGACTGTGCCCGGGCCGTAGTCGGCCCGGGCACAGTCGTCGATGCGGTCAGCCCATCCATGGGACCGGTGTCGATCGAAAGCCACGTCGACGAAGCCCTTAGCGTCCCAGGCATTCTCGCCGAGATCGCCCGCGGCGAGGCCGCCGGGGTCGACGGTTACGTCATCGCCTGTTTCGGCGACCCCGGCATCGACGCCGCCCGCGAACTCGCATCGGGGCCCGTCATCGGGATCGCGGAAGCGGCCATGCATGCCGCGAGTTTTCTCGGCCGCGGTTTCAGCGTCGTCACCACGCTCGCGCGCACGATCGGACGGGCACAGGATTTGGCCGACCATTACGGCTTCGGACGGCAGTGCCTCGGCATCCATGCGTGCGACCTGCCCGTCCTCGATCTCGAAACCGACCCCGACGCCCGCAAGATCGTCACCGAGGCCTGCCGCATCGCGGTAGAGACGGACGGTAGTGATGCCGTGGTCCTCGGCTGCGCGGGTATGGCCGATCTCTGCCGACACATCTCGTCCGAAATCGGAGTGCCCGTCGTCGACGGGGTCGCAGCGGGAACGTTGTTCGTTCAATCCCTCGTCACCCTGGGACTCGGGACCGGCAAGCGTGGAGAGTTCGCACCTCCGCCGCCCAAGCTCTACACCGGCATGCTCGAGGGATTCAGCAGGGTCTGAGCGTCAGCTGCACTGGGTTGTCGATCGAATCAGCTCCTCGGTTCCGTATCCCGGACTCCGATCGGCGTCGGATATTCCAAACCGGGGAGCTGATTCGCTCGGGTGAAGTCATGCGGTGCAACGACGTCGGTCGGTTCGAGGGTGTGCGCCGACGAGTGTCCAAGACCGAGGACCGCCGAATCCAAGCCACCGCGCAGGATGTCGAGCACGTTCTCCACACCGGCCTGACCGTTCGCCGCCAGACCCCACAGATACGCCCGCCCGATCAGCACCGCCCGCGCGCCGAGGGCGAGTGCTTTCGCCACGTCACTGCCCCGCCGGATCCCGCCGTCGAGGGTGACCTCGACCTGATCGCCCACCGCGTCGGCAATCGCCGGCAGAATCCGGATCGACGCCGGAGCCCCGTCGAGATTGTTGCCCCCGTGATTGGACACCGACATCGCCGTGACACCGGCATCGACGGCCCGACGCGCGTCATCGACCCGACCGATGCCCTTGAGCATGAACGGCCCGTCCCACTGCTGACGTAGCCACGCGATGTCCTCCCACGACGGCAGCGGGGTGGACATCCACTCCCGATACGCGGCGAAGAACGTCGGCGCCGATTTTCCGGGCCCGGCGAGATTCGGGGCAGTCAAATCCGGGAACGTCCCCGACCGCGCCCACCGGGCGAGCCACCGTGGACGGGCCAACACCTCGGGTGCCAGCCGGAGCATCGCCCGCGCGTCGAGGCGTTCCGGTATCACCGGACTCCCCCAATCGCGGCCCTCCGAGAACGACCAATCCATCGTCAGAATCAGCCCGACCGCACCCGCAGCACGCGCACGATCGAGCATGTGCCCCAACAACTCCCGCGAACCCACCCAATGCACCTGAAAGAACGTCTGCGGATTCGCCGCCACGACCTCCTCGATCGGCTTGCTCGCGAACAACGACAACCCCATCGCAATCCCCCGCGCCGCGGCAGCCCTCGCCACCGCGACCTCACCATCGGGGTGCACGGCCTGCACACCCGTCGGGGAGATCATCACCGGGAATGCCAGCGGTTGCCCCATCAGCGTCGTCGACAACTCCCGCGAATCCGACAGGTCGGCCACGTGTGGGGCGAACCCGAGCTCGGTGAAGGCAGCGGTGTTGTCGCCCGCCGTCAGACCACGTTCGGACCCCGCCATCAGTGCCGAATACACCGATGCCGGAAGTCGCTTACGCGCTCTCCGTTGCGCTTCGGCGACAGTCTCGAACCAGTCGGTCACACACCCAGCTTCCGGTCGAATCCGGCGGGCATCACCACATCCGACGGTGACAGATCGTGCACCGAGGTGTGCCCGAGCCCCAACACCGCGGAATCGACTCCCCCACGCAGGATGTCGAGCACGTTCTCCACCCCGGCCTGACCGCCGGCCGACAGGCCCCACAGGTACGCCCGACCGATCAACACCGCCCGAGCACCCAATGCCAACGCCTTGACCACATCACTACCCCGGCGGATACCGCCGTCGAGGGTGATCTCGACCTGATCGCCGACGGCCTCGGCGATCGCCGGCAACGCCCGGATCGGTGCCGGGGTGCCGTCGAGGTTGTTACCACCGTGATTGGACACCGAAATCGCCGTACACCCGGCATCGACAGCCCGCTTCGCATCATCGACCCGCATCACACCCTTGAGCATGAACGGCCCACCCCACTGCTCCCGCAACCACGCCACGTCCTCCCACGTCGGGAGCGGTGTCCCCATCCACTCCCCATACGCACCGAAGAACGTCGGAGCCGGACCACCGGTCGGTGGCGTCAGGTTCGGGGTCGTCAGATCCGGGATCTTCCCGGTCTTCGCGAACTCCCACAACCACTTCGGACGCATAATGCCCTCGGGAGCGAACTGAACCATCGCCTTGAGGTCCATCTTCTCCGGAATCGACGGGCTACCCCAGTCGCGGCCGTTGGAGAACGACCAATCCAACGTCATGATCAACCCGACCGCACCGGCTGCGCGGGCCCGCTCCATCCGCTGCAACAGGATCTCGCGTGAGCCCACCCAGTACATCTGGAAGAACGTCTGCGGATTCGCCGCCGCGACCTCCTCGACGGACTTGCTCGCGAACGAGGACAAGCCGATCGGAATACCCCGCGCCGCAGCAGCTCTCGCCACCGCAACCTCACCGTCGGGATGCACCGCCTGCACACCCGTCGGGGAAATCATCACCGGAAACGACAGCGGCTGCCCCATCACCGTCGTCGACAAGTCCCGCTTGTCCGACAACCCCGCCACATGCGGAGCGAAACCGAGCTCCCCGAACGCCGCCATGTTGTCATCGACCGTCAACCCACACTCCGAGCCGGCCACCAACGCGGCATACACCGACTTCGGTAGACGCTTCTTCGCCCGCCGCTGCGCCTCGGCAACGGTCTCGAACCACGCACTCTTCGCCATAGCTTTGTGTTCCTATTCCATTCCTGCGAGCGGATTTTCGTCGCAGATCTTCGTCGGTGGACGCATCATCAACGTCAACGGCACCGACTTACGGGGAGTCTTTCTCTGGCCGGTGCGCGAATGATCGACACTCGACTTCGGGATCTCCCCCGCAGCCGCCAACGCCATCTCACCGTTACCGATCACGCATTCTGGATCCGGGCCATCCATCGGCAGACCCGTGAAGAACTTCGCCGCCATGCACCCACCCCGGCACGCATCGAAATGCGCACACTTGGTGCACGCACCCGAGGTCTGCGGTGAGCGCAACTCCTGGAACAACTCCGAGGTCTGCCAGACCGATTGGAAACCGCCCATACCGTCCTTGGCGTCTCGGACGATATTGCCGGCGAGGAAGTTCTCGTGAATGGCGAACGGGCACGCATACACATCACCGATCGGATCGATCAAACACACCACCCGCCCCGCACCACACAGGTTCAGCCCCGGCAGGGCGTCACCGAACGCCGAGAGGTGGAAGAACGAATCCCCCGTCAACACACCCTCACCGTTCGCGACGAGCCAGTTGTACAACTCGCGCTGCTGACCGGCCGTCGGATGCAGATCGTCCCAGACATCCGCGCCGCGACCCGAGGGCCGCAACCGTGTGATCCGCAGTGTCGCAGCATATTTATCGGCCAGAGCCTTGAAGTCGTCGAGCTGGCTCACGTTGTGACGGGTGACGACGACGGAGATCTTCGCATCCCGGAACCCGGCCTCCTTCAGATTCTCCAACGCCCGGCACGCCATGTCGAACGACCCCGGACCACGCACCGCGTCGTTGACCTCCGCCGTCGCCCCGTCGATGGAGATCTGCACATCGACGTAATCCGACGCCGCCAGGCGCGCCGCGACCTTCTTGTCGATCTTGACCCCGTTGGTGGAGAACTTCACCCCCACCTGATGCGCCGTCGCATAGTCGACCAGCTCCCAGAAATCCGACCGGACCGTCGGCTCACCGCCACCGATGTTGACGTAGAACACCTGCATCTTCTGCAACTCGTCGATGATCGACTTGCACTGCTCGGTACTGAGCTCACGCGGATCACGACGACCCGACGACGACAGACAATGCACACACGACAGATTGCAGGCGTAGGTCAACTCCCACGTCAAACAAATCGGAGCATCGAGACCGAGCTCGAACTGATCGACCAATTTCCCTACCGGAGCTGGTCTTTCGAGGGTGGAAGTCATAGGGGCCGTCCTCTTCTACGAATGGGTCAGGTTCTACGGGCGAGTGATCATGTTCGAGTCCGCCAACGTCTCGAGCGCTCTCACATAGGGAGCCGATGTCGAATCGCTGATCCCTGCGGCCGCAATCGCGGTGCGCATATCGGGATGATCGGGAAGGGACTCGATGATCGCCACGATCGTGCGGTTCTTCAGAAACGACAGCTTGCGGGTCCCGAAGTGGTAGAGCAGCGCCCCGAACGACTCGGGACGCAACGCCACCTGCGGATGCAACACCCACCGCACGTCCAGATCGAGCGCGTCCTGCACAGCAGTAGTCATGATCAGTACACGCCGCACATACCGTCGATCGACACTTCCTCCACCAACGACTCCTCCACCAGATCGGACTCGACGACCGACGTACCGACCACAGCGTTCTCACTCTTCTTCGACATCTGATTCCTCCTACGAAATCTGTTCGGCCACAATCCGATCGACTGTGTTCAGGATCACCACGCTAACGGCCGTCGAGGTTTCCGACGGGTCATGGCGCAGGAACTGGTCGGCCGTCGCGATCAACCGTCCAGATGGGTAGGTACCGGCCCGTCCGGCCTGCGGGGTGAGCGGCGTCCGAGCGGACCGACCAGCGGTCGATCCGAGTTCTGCCGCGGTTCGCTGTGGAAAGCTCACCTGAACAGAGGGTCACAGCAGAAACGACAGAAGAAGACTTACATGACCGAGATCGATGCATTGGCACCCGGACCCGACGGGGTTTGGGCTCATGAGAACGTCGTCGTCCGGCACACTCCCGGGCTTCGATTCGACGCCGTGCGTGCAGGATCGACGGTCCAGGTGAACCACTGCCTCGCTGCGCGCGAGATCGGCGAATGCCTCGTTCCGCTCATCACCGAACAGGCGCGCCACATCGGGCTGTCCCAGAGCGAGTTCGAGCACGTACTGGTCGGCATCGTGCGCACCACTATCGCCGATCCGGTCGAGGCATGGACGACGTACTACCGAAACTCGTTGGATGACCTCCTCTCCGGTCGAGCAGAGTTCGCTCCTGTGCACGAGCGTGCCGCCGCGTCGGTCCGCGGTTCGGTACTCGATCTGGGTTCGTGCTTCGGCTTCTTCCCGTTGCGGCTGGCAATGCAGGGTTGTTCGGTCACCGCGACCGACCAGTCAGCGGGAACCATGAATTTGCTCGCAACTATCGCTCCGCACCTCGGCGCGAGACTCGACACAGCAGTGTTCGATGCAGCCCGAATCCCGTTCGACGACAACAGTGTCGATACCGTGACAGCCCTGCACCTGCTAGAACATGTCGATGCCGAGACGGGCTCTGCCATCGTCGCGGAGGCACTCCGTGTGGCGCGCTGCCGCGTCGTCATCGCGGTACCGTTCGAGACCGAGACCACCGTCTGCCACGGACACATCCGCACGTTCGACGAGACGGCGCTGGCCGAGCTGGGACTATCGACGGGGCAGCCCTTCGAGACCTCGACCTACCACGGCGGTTGGCTCGTGATCGACAAGACGACGGCACCACAACTCGTTTGAACAGTCTCGATACTCCAGGCATGGGATCCGCGGGAGTACTAGAACGGTGGTGCTGTGTCGGCTTCCTCGTCGCTCGGTTCGGGTGTCGGGTTGTCGGGTGGTTCGGCGTAGGCGATGATGCCGGATCGTCTGGGTTGGGTGGGGATGTGTAGCCGGCGGTTTTGACGCTGTGGTGGTATTCGCAGAGGCATTGGAAGTTGTTGACGGTGGTCCAGCCGCCGAGTGGATTGGCGTGGTCGAACGGGATCACGTGGTCGATTTGGCAGCGTGCCGCGGGTCGGTGGCAGCCGGGGAAGCGGCAGTGGCGGTCATACGTACCGGCCCGGTCTCGATGCCGTCCGTGAATCGAAGGTCCACGCGGGATATTGCCCTGTTGCCTGTGGGAGTGAGTCGCATGGGGGAACGACGACCATTCCGTTCGCGGCTGCCAATGCTCTCATCGAATGTGACTGCGTGACCTCGGCATCCGCGCCGTCGATGAATCCCAACAGAACCCGAGGTGTGCTCGACGCCGAGGTCACGTCGCCGCGGACCCGCACAGTTCTCACCGTTCGCTCCGCCGCCGGATCCTGCAGAGCGGATGCCACGACCGGCCGGACGAACAGTTCGTACGAGATCAGCGCACTCACCGGATTTCCGGGCAGGCAGATGATCGGTATTTCATCGAATCGTCCGCAGCCCTGCGGTTTTCCCGGCCTGACCGCAACCGAGGCGAAGGTGACGTCGTGATCCGCCAGCGCAAGCCGGACGACTTCCTCGGTTCCTCCGCTGATTCCGCCGGTCGTGACGATGACGTCGGCTACCGCAGCGCAGCGGGCAAGGGCCGCTCTGCACGCCTCCACATCGTCGGATACCGCCGATTCGAGGTGCACATCGACACCACACCGCAGCAGATCGGCTGCGATCATCGGAGAGTTGGCGTCGAAACACTCGCCGAGCGTCGGAGTTTCTTCAGCACAGCGGATTTCGGATCCGGTGGACAACACAGCCACGGTCAATGTCGAACCGGTCCTGACATGCGTTCGTCCGAGTGCCGCAAGCAGTCCGACCTGAGCGGGAGTCAGCACCGCACCGGCCCTGATGGCCACGTCACCGGCATCGAAATCCGAAGCACGACGGCGGATGTTGCTCTTGGAACCACTCGAACAGATGGTCACCGTATCGAAACCGAACGACGTGACGAATCCGCTGGTCTGTTCGACCGGCACCACCAGATCGGCCCCTCGCGGAAGTATTGCACCGGTCATGATCTGTACACATTCACCCGGTGCCACGCTCAGCTCGGTACTCGACCGTCCGGCGACGCTCCGCGCCGAGACGGTCAGTGTGGCCGGCAGTCGTCGGAAACCGATCACATCGGTACGGCGCACAGCGAACCCGTCGACTGCAGAATTGTCGAACGCCGGCAGAACGCGCTCGGCAAAGACATCCTCGGCGAGAACTGCGCCGACCGCAGATCCGATGGGTACCGCCCGCACTCGGGCTGCCAAGCCGAGATCTGCTATGGCACAACTGTGTTCGTCGACCGAACGGGTAGTCGAGTTTACGGTCCGCATCATCCGCCGATGTAGGACATCTCGATCCGCTCGCCGGCCGGGGTGTCCCCCGATCCCGCTCGCAGTTCGGAGTATTGATCGTCACGGCTGTTCCAGAGCGCCGACAACCGCGCCACGAGAGCATCCTGCGATGCCCCCGAACGCAGCAGCGCGCGCAGATCGGTTCCCGCTGAAGCGAACAGGCACGTGTACACCTGCCCGTCCGCCGACAGCCTGGCCCGAGTACAGCTGCCGCAGAACGGTTTCGACACCGAACCGATCACCCCGATTTCTCCGCTCCCGTCGCGATACCGATAGCGCGTCGCGACCTCGCCTTCGTACATCGACTCGATCCGCTCGAGCGGATGGGCTGCCCCGATGATGTCGACAATCGAGTCGACGTCCGTCACCTGCGCCATTTCCCACCGCTTCGTCGCCCCGACATCCATGTACTCGATGAACCGCACGACAATGTCTGTCCCTCGGAACCGTTCGGCCAGGTCGAGAATCGAATCACCGTTCACGCCCCGTCGCACCACCACATTCACCTTGACGGGTGACATCCCGGCGCACACTGCCGCGTCGATACCGTCGAGCACGGTCCGGACGGGTACGCGCGTGTCGCTCATCCGCGCGAACGTCGTCGGGTCGATCGAATCCAGGCTGACGGTAACGCGTTTCAGACCGGCCGCGTACAACGATGCGGCCTGGGCTGCGAGCAACGACCCGTTCGTGGTCATCGCGAGATCGACGCCGTCGATGGCGCTCAATCGTTCGATCAGCGTGGCGATTCCGGCCCGCAGCAACGGTTCACCGCCCGTCAGACGGATCTTTCGGATGCCGATCGTCGCGGCGGCCTGCGCCACTCTGACGATCTCGTCGAAGGACAGCAGCCTGCCGGTGTCGAGGAATCGGTGATCGGGACCGAACTCGGCTCGAGGCATGCAGTAGACACAGCGGAAGTTGCATCGGTCGGTGACCGAGATACGGAGATCTCGAAGTGCCCGCCCCCGAGCGTCCACCGTCCCCGAACCGAGGTCGGTCGGATGGTTGCGCACTGCTCGAACGGGATCACCCACGGAGTAGTCCTTTCACTCTGTCGAACACCAGAATCGCGGACGGCAGTGCCTCACACTTGACCGCGCGCGCCCGGTAGTTGACGTGCAGCGACCAGCGCACGACCCTGCCTCACGACTTTCCGGCAAAGTTACGAACAGTGAATCAACCGGAAACATTGCGGGTTAATCTCGAAGAAAGCTCCTGCATCGCCGTGAGCGTCTACGACAAGGGGTCCCCATGCTGTCTCGATCCGGATTCTCCATTCCGACTCGAACGACCAGCCGCGGCGACTGGTCCGACATGTTGAACGAACACTTCGTCGCCCTGGACGTGGCCGACGTGGCGGACAGTCGATTCACGGGAGCCGTCCGATCGATGTCTCTCGCGCACCTGCAGGTGTCGACTGTCAGATCGACGACTCAACGCATCGCGCGAACCGACTCGCTCATCGAGAAGGACCGAATCGAATACGTTCAGATCGGGATGATCCGTCGAGGCCGCGCGATCGTGGTGCAGGACGGACGCGAATGCGTGCTCTCCCGCGGCGACTTCGCCATCTACGACACGTCTCGTCCCTTCGACTGGATCATCGACGGTCACCCCGACGACGATCAATGGGAGCTCGAAGTCTTCACCTGGCCACGTCACATGCTTCGACTCGACGAGCGTGAATCCAGCGACCTGACGGCCATGGCGTTCGACGGCTCGGCCGGTTTCAGCGGCCTCCTCAGCCGATTTCTGCACGACCTGGGGTCGACCCGGTCGACGCTGGGTACCGCGGGCGCGCAGGCCATCGCAGACG
This sequence comes from Rhodococcus sp. JG-3, assembly GCF_000482405.1. NCBI lineage: Bacteria > Bacillati > Actinomycetota > Actinomycetes > Mycobacteriales > Nocardiaceae > Rhodococcus > Rhodococcus sp. JG-3. Next base: position 2,352,868 of record NZ_KI519398.1, on the reverse strand, counting down.
AGGTCGGAGATCTGGTCAGCGTCATCGCGAGGAACACCACCACCAGCCCGGCGCTGGACTCCCCCGGCACCGCCCTGGTTCGGACGGCGCAGCGCTACATCGAGGAGCACCTCGCAGACTCGGATCTATCGCCGAGCACGGTCGCGTCGGCCGTGCTAGTCTCCACTCGCCAACTGCACCGTCTGTTCGCGGCCAGTGGCACCACGGTGGCGCGCAGCATTCGGGTCAAACGGCTCGAGCGCTGCCGACGCGAGATCATCGCCAGCGTCGCGGTGGACCGCTCGCTGGGGCAGATAAGCCGACGGTGGGGTTTCGCGGACTCCGCGGTGTTCAGCCGCGCCTTTCGCGAGCAGTACGGGATGAGCCCTCGTCAGTACCGCGCGGCCGCGTGCGCGCAGTCCGACGACCCGCGAGCGGTCACTCGCCCGATGTGGCCGAGCGACCGTGAGCAGCCCGAGGTCGGCACTGCTCACGGTCCTCGTCGGTCGAACTGAGCTCCTACGGGTCCCTCGTCAGTGAAACGAGTCGCTCGAGTGGCCGGGCACGATCGCTGCCGAACCGTCGACCAGCGGGGCGATGTGGTTGACCGCTGTCGCGGCCTCGGCGAAACCGACTGCGATCAACTTGACCTTGTCTTCGTGTCCGGCGACGTCGCCCGCCGCGAAGACTCGCCTTCGGCTGGTGCGCATCGTCCGTCCGACGGCGATATCGCGCTGGTACGTGTCCAGTCCCCACGTGGCGATGGGGCCGAGTGCGGCCTTGAACCCCAGTGCGGCAACAACACTCGACACTTCGAGCTGTCGACGGTCGACTCCGGTGCCGTCGACGATCGTCACCGATTCGACGGAGTCCACGCCCAGGATTTCCTCCACCTCGAACGGCGTGAGGACATCGACACCGGACCGCTCCAGCAAACCGAGGCTGTGAGCGTGGGCCCGAAAGTCGTTGCGCCGGTGCACCAGTACCACCGATTTCGCGATCGGCTCCAGGCTCAACGCCCAGTCGACTGCCGAGTCTCCGCCGCCGACGATCATCACCCGTTCGCCGGCGAGATCATCGAGTTTGGGCACGAAATACCGTAGGCCTCGGTCGTGGAACTCGGCTCCGGCCGGCAATGGCCTCGGCGTGAACTTGCCGATACCTGCGGCCACGAGAACGGCTTTGCCGACGACGGTCTCGCCTTTGTCCGTCGTGACCCGCACGAAGTTCTCGGATTCTTCGAGTTCGGTCGCCACGTGTCCCATCAGATACGTCGGCTTCGCCTGATCCGCCTGTTCGACCAATGCGTCGACCAGATGTTGCGCCTTGATCGCCGGAAAACCGGCGACATCGAATATCTTCTTCTCGGGGTACAGGGCCGCCAATTGCCCGCCCGGATGGGGCAGAGCGTCGATCACGGTGACCGTCATGCCCCTGAAACCCGCGTAGTACGCACCGTACAGCCCGGCCGGTCCGGCACCGACGATGATCAGATCACTCTCGGAAACCGTTGCGGCACTCACTTCTTCGCCACTTCGTCGATCGAGGGATGGTCGTGCCCAACCGGGCCGAGATCTTCCGCGCCACCGGAAGCATCTGCGTCCTCACAGAATTCGACGGCGATATCGACGAATTGCTTCTGTTCCTCCGGAATCTTGTGCTCCCAGAAGATGGCGTCGTTGGGACAGGCGGGCATGCACTTGCCGCAGTCGACGCACTCGTCGGGATTGATGTACATCATCCGAGCGCCCTCGTAGATGCAGTCGACGGGGCACTCCTCCGTGCATGCCTTGTCGAGTAGGTCGATGCACGCTTCGGTCACGACGTAGGCCATATCGAAATCCTCTTGTTCGTAGTAGGAGAAAGAGTTGTCAGGCGTCGAGCGCTGCGACCTCGACGAGGGTGTCGGAGAACGTCGGAGCGTTCCCGAGGTCGGCGAACACCGTCGGATTGAGTGAGGCCGGGGTCGACAGAGACAGCATGTTCTTGCGCCACGCCCCCATCGCACAGACGGTGACACCCTGCATGACCGACTTGTCGAGTTTGGCAACGACGGTGAATTCGCCGCGATCGTTGAAGACTCGCACCACGTCACCCGAAGCAATTCCCCGCTGTTCGCCGTCCACAGGGTTGATCAGCAGCGTCGGTTCCTTCTGCACTTTGCGGTGCATGTCGAGATTGCCGAAGCTCGAATTCAGGTACGCATGCGATTTGGGCGTGAGCAGATTGAGTGGATACTTCTCTGCCAGTTCGGGATTGGTCCTCGACGACTCGCGCGGCGGGATGTAGTGCGGGAGCGGATCCACCGGTTGTCCCGGCTGGTGATCGTTCGATCCCTGCCGGAACAGCGGCAGCACGAAGTTGCCACCCGCCGCCGCCGAGGACAGAAACTCCGTCTTGCCGGACGGCGTCCGGAAATTGCCCTCTGCGTGCGGTGCGTACTCGTCGGGGCCGGGAAGGTTGAGTCGCTGCCACCCGAGCTTCTTGAGCGAGTCGATCGTGATGCCCTCCATTGCCGGGGCATTCCAGTCGTAGGAGAGGGCGAGGAGTTCTTCATCGGTTCGGGAGAACACCGGTTCGGTGAAGCCCATCGCTGCGGCCAGTCGGCGAAACAGCTCGGTATTGGGGACGGCCTCCCCGAGGGGCTCGATCGACCGGTTGTTGTACGTGACGAACAGGTGTCCCCAGGAAAAGTTGATGTCGTCCTGTTCGAGCTGTGTCGTGGCGGGCAAGATGATATCGGCGTAATCCGCTGTGTCGGTGATGAAGTGGTCGCTGACGACGGTGAACAGATCCTCCCGGCTGAGCCCGTCGATCATGCGCTTCTGATCGGGACACACCACCACCGGATTCGAGTTGTACACCATCAGTCCTTTGAGGGGCGTGTCCAGATTCAACCCGCCGGTCAGCGCCTCACCCAGCTGATACAGATTGATCACGCGTGTACCCGGAGTCTGCAGATCCGTCTGCAGAAACTCGGGCCAGTTCACCGGAAACGCCCACAGCGGCAGCTGCAGGATGCCGCCGCCGGGCTTACGCCAGGCCCCCACCAACGACGGTAGACAGGAGATGGCTCGGACGCTCTGCCCGCCACCGGCACTGCGCTCGATGGCGACGCCGATCCGAATGACGGAGGGCTGACTCTGTGCGTATTCCCTTGCCAGCGTGAAGATGTCCTCGACTGGAATGCCCGTCTCCTCGGACGCCCATTGCGGGGTGTACTGCTGCACCCGCTCGGCCAATTCGTCGAAACCGATGGTGAAGCGTTCGATGTAGTCCGCGTCGGTCAATCCCTCGTCGATGATCACGTGCATCATCGCCAGGGCGAGAGCGCCGTCGGTGCCCGGACGAATGGGGATGTACCAGCTCGCGGCCTTGGCGGTTCTGGTCTTGATCGGATCGATCACCACCACCTTGGCCCCGCGTTTCTTCGCCTCGGCTATGTACGGCCACAGGTGCAGGTTGGTGCTCATGGTGTTCGCCGCCCAGATCAGAATGAACTTGGAGTGGACGAAACTCTCGGGGTCGACGCCTGCCGTGTCGCCCACCGTCATCGCGTAGGCCGTGCACGATCCGGCATCGCAGTAGGTGCGCTCGGCAACCGTCGCCCCGAGTCGGTTGAAGAATGCATCCCCGACGTTGAGACCCTGCGTGATTCCCTGGGTGCCGAGGTAATTGCACGGCATGATCGCCTCGGGGCCGAATTCCTCGGCGATGGAGGTGAATTTCTCTGCGATGGTGGCCACGGCCTCGTCCCACGAGATCCGCTCGAACTCTCCCGAGCCCTTGGGCCCGGACCGCTTGAGCGGGTACAGCACTCGGTCCGGGCTGTAGACCTTGTCGAGATAGTTGTCCACCTTCACGCAGAGGCCGCCGTTGGTGTACGGGTTGGTCTTGCTCCCGCTGACGCTCGTCGCCACCCCGTCCTCGACGGTCACCACCATCGAGCACGAATCCGGACAATCCTGCGCACACGCTCCGAGAACGGTGAGTTCCGTCGGGCGGTCGGCCAGGGCGTCGTGTGAGCGCGTATCTTCCTGAACAGTCGTCATGGGTGCTCCTCGGCGTGGATATCACTGGTATGTGTTATCCGTAGCCTGCACCGCGAGGACGCTCCCGACAGGACGCCGAGCGCCGTCTACTTTGCACTCTGTGCCCGAAGGCTCATCGCTCAGATCAATCCCTGTTTACTCGCGGCATAGACGGCCTCGGCACGGCGGGACACCGCGAGTTTGCGCATGATGTTGCTGACGTGAAACTTCACCGTCGTCGCCGAGATGAACAACCGCGTTCCGATCATGTTGTTGGACAGACCCGTTGCCAGTAGCCGGAGCACTTCGAGCTCACGCTCGGTCAGCCGCTCGATGCTGCTCGGTGTGCCGTTGAGTGAACGAACGACGGCCGAGGCGCTCCGGGAATCGAACGCACTCTCACCGCGCGACACCGCGCGGATCGCGCGAACCAACTCGGTGGTGTCGACGTCCTTGACCACATATCCCCGGGCACCGGCATGCACGGCCTCCACCACCAGACGATCGTCGAGGAACGTCGTCAAGACGAGTAGACCGATTCCGTTGTGCGCCTTGGACAACTGCGCACACAGGGCGAGACCCTCGTAATCGGAGCTGGCAGAGAGCTTGAGGTCCATCAGCACGATGTCGGGTGTGACCCGAGCGACGACGGCCAAGCCCTCCTCCCGCGTCGACGCCTCCCCCACGATCGTCAGGTCGGACTCACGTTCGAGCACCGACCGTAACCCGTCGCGCAGAATCGCATGATCGTCGACCAGGACGATCCGAACCCTGGGCGGCGCCGCCGGAGGCGAACCGTCTCGTACCACTGTGACGCTCATGCTGTGCCCTTCGTGGAATTCGGGTCGAGCGGTATACGCACTGCCACTCGCACGCCCCCGGTGCGGGCACGGCGGATCTCGAAGACCCCGCCGTGTTCGCGGGCGCGCGCCGCCATGTTCGCCAACCCGCGGTGGCGGCCGTCGACGTCGGTGGATTCGGCCATGTGCAGCATCATGCGCAAGTGCGCCGGATCGCCGTCACCGTCATCGGCAATCGACAGCTGTACCTGATCGAGCGAATAGCTCAAGCGAAGAATGGCCCGGGATGCATGTCCGTGCACTGCAGTGTTGAACAACGCCTCTCCGGCGATGCGGAGCAAAGCATGCTCGCATTCGCTGCTCAACTCGACGGGAGTTCCCTCCACCCGCAGCGAGACCTGTAACTCGTCGGGCATGTGGACCACCGAAAGCTGTTCGAGCATTTCGGGAAGCGACGTTCGGTCGGCGTCCTGAGGGTGATTGAGCGCGTAGATCGCCGACCGCAGCTGATCCACTGCCCGACGCGTCAGATCCTTGGCCAGATCCAGCCTGTCACTGCGCTCTTCCGCCGAGATGTCACTGCGACAGACCTCGATCTGCATACCGGCCGACAACACGGCCTGGGTCACGCTGTCGTGCAGTTCGCGTGCGATGCGATGCCGTTCGTCGTCGAGCACCTGATGCCGATGCGCGGCACCCAGTTGTCTTTGCGTCAGCAGGAGTTCGGCATTGCGGGCGGCGAGGTCGGCCGCCGTTCGATTCGCCTCGGCGTAGGCATTCTCGGTGCGCTCGAGGAGTTGTCTTCGGCTCTGGAACAGAGCCGAATTCTGCAGGGCCACCGCAGTTTGGCTGGCCAGGATGCTGAGCACCGCGGCGTCGGTGGCGTCCAGCACACGTTGCTCACCGGTCCACGCTGCAAAAGCGCCCACGACACCCCCGTCGTACGCGATCGGCACGAAGGCGTGATGGGCGGAGATCACCGGGGTCAGCCCGTCGCCGCACGTCGACTGTCGGATCGACTCGAGGCAGTCGACGACGTCGTCCGGCAACGGTGGCCCTTCGACGTTGTCGACCAGAAACGGTGTGGCGTCGGGTCCGAGTACCAATCTGCGAGGACCGGCGTCGGGGAACGCCCCGTCGGCGAGAGCGAACACGACCCAGCGCGCACTCAGATGGGCTCGTGCGGCCTCGGCCACAGCGCACACCAGCGTTTCCGGACCGTCGACCGTGCGCACCAGTGCTCGCGAAATCAGTTCCAGCGCATAGACAACGCGTTCCAAACGTTCTGCCGCGCCGCGATACTGGGGGTAGAACGTGTTCTTGCCCGAACGCAGTCCCGTCAGCAACGAGAGGTCGGGTCCGGTTGTCACAGTGCGGTCCTGAACAGATCGACCATCTCGCGGTGCGTGGCCGAGCGCGGGTTGGTGGACATGCACGCATCGCGTAATGCGTTGGTGGCCAACACATCGAGATCGGACTCGCTGACGCCGATCTCGGCCAGGCCGGCGGGAACACCGACCTGACGAGCGAGGCGGTCCACTCGATCGGCCACGGCCATGGCGGCCTCCTCCGGCCTGGCCCTGCCCTCGGGTAGCCCGAGACTCGTCGCGATGGCCACGTACGGCAACGGATCCTCGGCAGCGTTGAAACGAATGACGTGTGGCAGCAGCACACCGTTGATCACCCCGTGCGGGAGATCGAGCAGCCCGCCCACCTGGTGGCTCATCGCGTGCGTTGCACCGAGGATCGCGTTCGTGAATGCCAGGCCGGCTTCCAGACTCGCCTGCGCCATCGACCCTCGTGCAACCATGTCGGTCGGCTCGTCGATGGTGCGAGCCAACTGTGACATCACCATGGTGATGGCTCGGAGCGCATGATGGTCGGTGAGCTGGTTGTGGCCCAACGACACGAACGCCTCTATCCCGTGCGTCAGAGCATCCAAACCGGTTGCGGCGTTCAGCCATTCGGGCATCGTGGTGAGCAACATCGGGTCGATCACCGTGATGTCCGGTACCAGGGCTCGGCCGAGAATGGTGATCTTGGTCGAGCGCGCGGTATCGGTGACGATGCAGAACTGCGAGACGTCGGCTCCGGTGCCGGATGTCGTGGGCACCATCACCAGAGGCGGGATCGGCCGGGTGGCCCGATCCACCCCCTCGTAGTCGAGGATTCGACCGCCGTTGCCGGCGAGGACGGCAATCCCTTTCGCCGCATCCATCACCGACCCTCCCCCGATCGCCACCAACACGTCGCAGCCGAAGTCCGCGTAGTAACCGTGGCCTGCCTCGATTTCGACGTCCTTCGGATTGGGCGTCAGCGCGCTCCAGACCTGGGGCTCCAGCCCCTGCGCAAGAAGGAGGTCGACGAGCTGGCCGGCCCAGCCACTCTCGATCAAGCCGGCGTCCGTGACGAGCATCGGCCGTACCCCACCGAGACGACGCGTCGCATGCGCGACCTCTCCGAGCGAATCCGGACCGAACACGATCTCGGGCGCATGGAACTTGAGGACACGTGGCGTCTCGGCTCGGCTGCGCCGAGTATCGAGATCGTGCAGCGCCTTGCCGACGTTCGCAGTAGCTGCCTGGTCCACCGTTCACACCCTCGCTGTCCTTCGATCCGAACACGATCCGGACCTGTGATTCAGGTTACAACCTTACGAGCACAGTCGGTCCGTTCCCACCAGCACCGGGCCAGGTTCCTACCTACCCGATCGGGCAGGTACGTGGTGTGATGGATCGGGTCAGGACAGCGCATGCCCCAGATCGGCGGCGTGCGCCGTCAACTGTTCCCCGTCTCGCGCCACGACCACCTGGTCGCAGAATTGTTCGTACTCCTCCATCGAGCACGCGGCCTGCGCCCAGTAGCGACGAGCTTCGGGAGTGATCCAGGCGATGCGGTGCACCTTGGAGCGAATCTTCTCCAACGCATCGAGTCCGGGCGGCCGTCCGTTGCACCGACCGTCCCCCACGATGATCACCGCGGTGCGCTTGTTCAACACCTCCCCGTGCGAGTCCAGCAGGTCCGCGAAGGTCTTGCCGTAATCGCTGCTCGCTTCGAGGTCCAATCGCGCATCTGCGAGTACTGCAGCCAGAGCACCGTCGCCCGTGCTCCCGAGCAAGGTGGTCGTCACGTCCACCGGAGAATCGACGAAGCCCATCACAGTGCAGCGGTGCGCACGCGAGTGCATCGCCTGGGCAAGTCTGAGCGTGAATGCGGTGATCGGGCGAACGGACAACGAGACGTCCGCCAGCACCAACAATCGAACCTTGTCCGGAACCGGTGTCCTGGTGACCAACCGAAACGGAATGCCGTCCGTGCGCAGGCTCGACCGAACCGTGCGACGCATGTCCAGCGGGCCCCGAGAGTGTTCGCGAGGCCGCGGCCGAGGAGTCCCGCGCATGTGCCGCAACACTTCGTGACTTGCGCGCTCGATCTCGGCATGGCTGTCGATCCCCCGCCCTGCGCCGTCGACCGGCACCGGTGACGACATCGTCCCGGTCAACTCACCCAGAGCTGCGACGAAGGCTTCGACGGCATCGGTGATCCTGTCCAACATCGCCGCGCTCAGCGGCCCGGAATCTCCGCCATCGCCGTACACGCTACTGGGATCGTAGGCATCGAACCATGCCAGGATACTTGCCGGATCCTCCCAGTTCAGTTGCCCTGCAACCGCTCCGCTCGTGCTCGACACCAACTCCCCTGCAGCCGTCGAACCGGAACGCTCCAGATCGACGGTGTAGGTCACGCCCCGTCGACCCATGTCGCCATCGGTATCGATGGACAGATCGTGATCCTCCGACGACAGACTGATGTCGTCGTCGTCCTTGTGTGGGTTGAAGCCCTTGTCGGCCTCGGGGGCGTCGAGCAGATCTCCGATCTCGACGGCACGCTCGTTGTATTCGGCGTACTTCGCCGCCTCCTGGTCGGCTCCCACGTCGAGATCGGTCGGGAGGCCGCCCGCCACCTGCGCGCCGACCGGCGAAGTGTGTTCGTGGACAACAGCGTTCGAGCCGACTGCGAACAGCGAGTCGAACGCGAGATCGAATCCCTGCTGTTCGTGATCGTACTTCGCGCACGTGGCGCGTAACGCCGCGCGTAGAACCGTCAGGTCACCTGCCCCCAGGAGCCCGAGCACGCGTCGGACTTCGATGACCTCGGCCGGCGACGCCGCCACTCCGAACCGCCGCAGCGTCCGGCCGAACACTGCCGACAGCACGTCGAGTACCACCGACGGAGCGAACGGCTCGACCGCAGTCATCGTCGAATCCCGATGCCGCCCTTGTCCCGTCCACCATGACCCCGGAACGCCGTCGCGGTCGTGTTGACGATGGCTCCGAGAGATGGTGCTGCAGAGGCTGTCTCCGTCGCCGGGCCTGCCATCGCGATCTTCATGTCCGAGGAGTATTTGACCAGCGCGGCGAGCAGATACTTGCGGGTGTCCTCCGTGTGGCCGAGGACCGACGCGATACGAGCCGCGTCGATGACCTCCGAGATCGATGGGCTCTTGCGCAGCGGCAGCGCCCGCAGTTCGGTTGCCAGCGCCACGATGTCGGCTGCGATCCGATCGGGTACCTCCGGAGCGCGGGCGGTGACGATCTCCCGTTCCCGTTCGGCAGAGGGGTAGTCGAGATGAAAGTGCAGGCAGCGGCGTTTGAGGGCGGAGGACAGCTCGCGAGTGTCGTTGGAGGTCAGAATGACCCACGGATCACTTCGTGCGGTGAAGGTGCCCACCTCGGGAATGGTCACCTGCTTCTCGGCGAGCACCTCGAGCAGCAGCGCCTCCATGGATTCCTCGGTCCGGTCGACCTCGTCGACGAGAAGAACCACCGGCTCCTCGGACAGGATCGATTCCAGCAGCGGACGCACCGACAGGAACGGCTCGGAATACAGGCCGAAGTCTTTGGCGGCGAGCATCTTCGAGGCGTCGTCGATGTCGGTGACGTGCTGCGTCAGCGCACCGATGTGTTCACGCAGCATCTGCACGTGCAGAAGCTGTTTGGCGTAATCCCACTCGTACAGGGCCCGGTTGTCGTCGAGGCCCTCGTAGCACTGCAGGCGCACCAGCTTGCGGCCGCTCGCCGCAGCAAGCGATTTGGCGAGCTCTGTCTTTCCCACACCCGCCGGCCCTTCGAGCAGCAGCGGGCGATCGAGCGCTGTCGCCAGATGCACCACGGTGGCGAGGTCGTCGTCGGCGATGTAGTCCTGCTCGGCGAGCGCCCTCCGCAGATCGGCAGCGTCGGTGAATCGAACGGTGTCGGTGTCGTCGCTACGCACTGTCGACAGCGAGGTCATGTGTTTCCCTTCGAAGAGCGGCTGCGCCGCATGTGAGCGGAACTTCGTACCCTGCTACGAAGTTCCACTCACATGGGTGGCGGTTAGTACGACTCGTTGATCGCGTGCGAGACGACCGGAATCATCGACTCGACGGTGACCTCGCGGGGGTTACCCGGGGTGCACCAGTCTTCCTGGATGTGCTCGGAGATCTTGAGTACCGACTTCTCGTCACCCTTGATCACGTCGCCCTTACCGGCGTACTTGCCGGTGTTCATCCGGTTCTTGTCGTACGTCGCGGAACGGATCGACCCGAAGTTGTCGGGAATGCCGACGTCCTTCGCGAGCCGGATGGCGGCTTCGACTGCCGCGTCGGCCGCCTGGACGGTGGTCATGTTCTTCGTGTCGACGCCCATGGCCACGGCGATCTCCGCATAGCGCTCGTAGCGTGAGGGCAGGTTGTACTCCCACACGCGCGGCAGAGCGATGGCGTTGTTGAGGCCGTGAGCACTGTCGTAGAACGCACTGATCGCGTGGGAAATCGAGTGGATGACACCGAGTCCGCCGGAGTTGAACGCCTGCGTGGCGATGTACTGGGCGTTCATCATGCCCTCGCGAGCTTTCAGGTTGCCCGGGTCGTAGACGGCCTCGCGAAGGTGCTTGGACACCAGGCCGATCGAGTAGATCGCGTTGCCCAGCGACGGCGCGAAATCGAGACGCGACACGTACGGCTCGGCACCGTGTGCCAGAACGTCGAAGCCACAGAACGCGGTCCATTGCTGGGGGCAGGTGTAGTAGAGCAGCGGATCGTCCAGTGCCAGAGTCGGTGTCGACGCCTCGTCGAAGGCAAGCCACTTGTGCGGCTTCTCCATGTCCGAGGTGTCGGTGATGACGTACGCCCAGGACGTCTCCGAACCCGTTCCGGCGGTGGTCGATACGGCGATATGCGGTGGGTTCTGCTTGTTCGTGGACTTGGAGAATCCCTCGAACTCGTTGATGTTGCGGCCGTCGTGGGCAACGACGACGCGGATGCCCTTGGCCGCGTCGTGGCTGGAGCCGCCACCGACGGAGATGACGCTGTCGCACTTCTCCTTCTGGTAGAGCGCGGCACCGTCCATGACGTTGTAGTCCTTGGGGTTCGACTCGACCTTGTCGTAGAGAACCACCTCGACGCCCTGGTATTCGATCTTGCCGATCAGTTCCTCGATGATCCCGGATCCGCGCAGTCCGGTGGTGACGAGCAGGGCACGCTTGAATCCGAGTTCCTTCGCCTCGACGCCGATCATGTCGTGAGCGCCGACCCCCAGCTTGGCGCGGGGCAGCGGGTGAAACTCCTTGATGGGGAATTCCCAGATCTGATTGAGCTCGATTGCCATCGGTGTCTCCTCGGTGAGTGTGGTCAGGAAACGCCTGGGGTGTGTGATCGGCGTCTCACTGATGACCACCATGGCCGCACCGAGAGGAGATCGGAACACCTGCAGGGCAGAACCGTTCCAACACCGCTGCCGGACTATCCGATTGGGCAGTACATGGTGCCCGTCCTCGGGAGGGGAGATCGAGGAGTGATTGCTGCGCTATCGATTTCGTCGCTGCACAACCGAGAACCCCACGACCGAGATCAATGCAAGAGCAATGACGAACGCCCCGTACACCTCGACCGTGGTGCTCAATCCGAGCCGGTGCACGGCGAGTCCGGCGATCACCGCAGGCAGGCTGAAGGCGAGGTAGCTGATGACGAATGTCGTGGCGAACACGCCACCTCGCTCCGCAGCGGGGACCAACGAACCGAGTGTGCGCATCGCGCCGAGAAACGTTGCTCCCCAGCCCGATCCTGCGACGACCGCGCCGACGAAATACAGCGCGACCGAGCCGATTTCGACCGACACCAAGGTCAGCGCGACGCCGCTTGCGAGCACCGACGCGCCGATCATCATCACCGTGCGAGGAAGCCCGTTGCGCACGACGACAGCTGCTACCGAGCCCGAGGCGAACAGCGAGAAGATCTCCAGGCCGCCCACGATGTAGTTGTCGATACCGAAGACGGTGCCGATGATCGACGGGCCCAGCGAGAGGTGGAACCCGCCGAGCGACCAGGTCGCGAACAGGGCAGGGGCAATGACCACGAACGGTGCCCGCACCGACTTAGGCAGCGAGGCTCGCGGCAGCAGGGTCGACGCCAGGTGACGTCGGGAATCGAAGCCGCGCATCGCCGACGTCTCCGGCACGAACAGCAGGGCCACGGCCAGTACTGCCGCGGCGGCGATCAACAGGGCGAACACGAGAATTTCGGGTGCCGGTGCCAACTGCACCAGCAATCCGGCCCCGATCGCGCCTGCCGCCAGACCGAAGGAGGGGGCGACGCTGTTGAGCAGCGGGCCGGTCGACACGGTGGGCTGCAGATCGATGATGGCCGCACTCATGGCCCCCGTCGCCGCGCCTGCTGCGATTCCCTGCACGACGCGAGCAGCGATCAATACCGGAACACTGTCGGCCACGATGAACAACACCAGACTGACGATCAACAGCAGCAGTGACGCGACCAGAATCGGTTTGCGTCCGATGTGGTCCGACAGACTTCCTACCGTGAGCAGAGTCAGCAGCAGCGCCAGCGCATAGACGGCGAAGACGACCGTGAGGGTGATCGCACTGAAACCCCACGACTGCTGGTACACCGGGTACAGCGGCGACGGTGCAGCGGAGGACGCCATGAGGACGATGAAGGCGACGCCGACCACCCAGAAGGCGTACCGATGCGGAATCCGCGCCGCTGCTCTGCCCTGAACGTCCCGCGTGTCGACACCGACCATGTGCTCATTCCCTCCACCGCAACGACCGTTACCTCAGTGAAGGACAACGCACGAACGCACCGGGCATTCCCCGGCGGCGCGGAACTACCGGGCCCGCGCACCGTCGAGCAGTACCGCTGCCTCGCGGTAACGACGTGCACTCTCCGGTAGTACGCCTTCGATCCCGCTCAGCCACACCGAGACCAGTCCGGTGCCGGCCCGCACCGAACCGACCTCGTCCGCGCGTCGCACCGTCTGATTGGCCACTGCCGCCGCGCTGTCGAACATCGTCACACCGTTCGGTAAACGCGAGACGATGTCGTCCAGCACCAACGGGTAGTGGGTGCACCCCAACACGATGGACTCGACGTCGTCGGGTGTGGCCGCCACCGCAGCGTCGATGGCCGCACGTATTCCGGTCGAGTCTCCGCGATCGATCGAATCGGCCAGGCCGTGGCAGGCCACGCTGGTCACCGTCCGACGAGAGGCGAATTCGTCGATCAACCGGGCCTGGTACGCACTTGCCGTCGTGGCCGCCGTCGCCCAGATCGCGATCCGATCGCTGACCGCCGCTGCGGGTTTGATCGCCGGGACCGTCCCCACCACGGGGATCGCATCACCGAGCGCAGCCCGCACCTGGCTCAACGCCGTCACACTGGCCGTGTTGCACGGCAGCACCACGACGTCGGCACCGAGTTCGACGGCATGCCGAGCGGTACCGACCACCCGCTCGACCACCCACGCATCCGGCTTCGGACCCCACGGAGCGTTGTCGGGATCCATCATCAGCACCAGATCGAGCTCGGGACGCGACTCACGCAGGCGAGCAGCCGTCGGGAGCATTCCCAACCCCGAGTCGATCAGTGCGACGATCATGCCAGTGCTTGCTCGACGTCGCCCACCAGATCGGCACCGTCCTCGATACCGACGGACAGACGCACCAGGTCCTCCGGGACCTCGAGCAGCGAACCGGCAGTCGACGCGTGCGTCATCGCACCGGGGTGCTCGATGAGCGACTCGACGCCGCCCAAAGACTCTGCGAGAGTGAAGATCTCGGTCTTCGCGCAGAAATCGAGAGCGGCCTGCTTGCCGCCGGCCAGCCGCACGGAGACCATGCCGCCGAACCGTCGCATCTGCTTCGCGGCCACCGCGTGAGACGGGTGCGACTCGAGGCCGGGGTAGATGACCTGCGAGATGGCCGGGTGCCCGTCGAGGAATTCGACGATCTTCTCCGCGTTGTCGCTGTGCCGTTCCATCCGCAACGCGAGGGTCTTGATGCCGCGCAAGGTCAGGAATGCGTCGAACGGTCCGGGAACGCCCCCGGCACCGTTCTGCAGGAATGCGAACGCGGTATCGAGTTCTTCGCTGTCGGTCACCAGAGCGCCGCCGACGACGTCGGAGTGACCACCGATGTACTTGGTCGTCGAGTGCAGCACCACGTCGGCACCGAGGGACAACGGCTGCTGCAGGTAGGGAGACGCGAACGTGTTGTCGACGACCAGCTTGGCCCCGCCCTCGTGCGCGACGCCCGCGAGCGCCTCGATGTCACCGACGTTGAGCAACGGGTTGGTGGGCGTCTCGACCCACACCAGCTTGGTGTTCGGACGCATCGCGGCGCGGACCTCGTCGACGTTCGAGACCGCGGCCACGGAGTACTCGATGCCCCACTGGGTGAAGACCTTGTCGATCAATCGGTACGTGCCGCCGTAGGCGTCGTTGGGAATGACGAGGTGGTCACCGGGACGCAGCGCCGACCGCAGCATGCAGTCGGTAGCGGCCATGCCCGACGAGAAAGCGCGACCGTAGGTACCGGACTCGATGGCTGCGAGGTTGGCCTCGAGCGGCCGACGCGTCGGGTTGCCGGTGCGCGCGTACTCGAATCCGCTACGCATTCCGCCGACCCCGTCTTGCGCGAAGGTGGAGCTGGCGTAGATCGGCACGTTGACCGCGCCGGTCAGTGGATCGGGCTCGTAACCCGCGTGGACCGCCTTCGTGGAAAAGCCCTGCCAGGAGGTGTTGTCTGCCTTGCTGCGCTGCTCACTCATGGCCTCCACACTAATCGGCCTGCGTCGCCCGGCAGGGGCGTGGGTAACCTGCGAAGACAACCCCCAGCGGAAAGAGGCACCGTGGCCAACTCCCAGAGCGTCGACGAACTGTTCGCGATCGATTCCCTCCTCGACGACGAAGAACGTCAGATCCGGGACACCGTCCGCAAGTTCGGCAACGAACGCATCCGACCACACATCGCCGACTGGTTCGACGAGGGCACCGTTCCCGCGCGTGAACTTGCCAAGGAACTGGGCTCGCTCGGCCTGCTCGGCATGCACCTCGAGGGCTACGGCTGCGCCGGAACATCGGCGACGGCGTACGGCCTGGCCTGCCTCGAACTCGAAGCCATCGATTCCGGCATCCGCTCATTGGTCTCGGTGCAGGGCTCGCTGGCGATGTTCGCGATTTGGAAGTTCGGGTCCGAGGAACAGAAGCAGCAGTGGCTGCCGGGGATGGCAGAGGGTTCGCTCATCGGCTGCTTCGGTCTCACAGAGGCCGACTTCGGGTCCAACCCCGGCGGCATGCTCACCCGCGCCAAGCGCGACGGTGACGACTGGATTCTCAACGGCAGCAAGATGTGGATCACCAACGGCCCGGTCGCCGACGTCGCCGTCGTGTGGGCTCAAACCGACGACAAGGTCAGGGGTTTCGTCGTCCCCACGGACACCCCCGGATTCACCGCGAACACGGTGAAGAAGAAGCTATCTCTGCGCGCGTCGATCACGGGCGAGCTGGTGTTCGACGACGTCCGGCTTCCTGCCGACGCGATGCTGCCCGAGGCCCGCGGCCTGAGCGGCCCGTTGAGCTGCCTCAACGAAGCCCGTTTCGGCATCGTGTTCGGCGCGATGGGGGCAGCTCGGGACTGCATCGAATCGGCGATCGAGTACTCCAAGACCCGCGCGGTGTTCGACAAGCCGCTGGCCGGATACCAGCTCACCCAGGCCAAGCTCGCGAACATGGCGCTCGAACTCGGCAAGGGTCAACTGCTCGCGCTGCACCTGGGCCGGCTCAAGGACAAGGGCGAGCTACCGGGCGAGCGAGTGTCGCTCGGCAAGCTCAACAATGTGCGTGAGGCCATCAAGATCGCACGCGAATGCCGAACCATTCTGGCCGCCAACGGAATCACGTTGGAATACCCCGCACTTCGGCATGCCAACAACCTCGAATCCGTCCTCACCTACGAGGGCACATCCGAGGTCCATCAACTCGTGATCGGGCAGGCGCTGACGGGCTCCAGCGCTTTCCGATAAGGCGGCTGCGCCGCTTGTGAGCGGAACCTCGTAGCCTGCTACGAAGTTCCACTCACATGCCTAGGCACCCTTACTGAGGAATCCGAGCAGATCGTGGCGGGTGATGACGCCGACGGGCTTGCCCTCTTCGACGACCATCAGCGCATCGGACTCCCCGAGGGCCTTGGTGGCGTCGGAGACGGTTTCGCCGGCACCGATCAGCGGGAACGGCTCACTCATGTGCTTGGCGACCGGGTCGGCCAACGCTGCGCGACCCTCGAACACGGCGCTGAGCAGATCGCGCTCGGTGACGCTGCCGGCGACCTCGCCTGCCATGACGGGCGGCTCGGCTCCGACGACGGGCATCTGCGAGACGCCGTACTCGCGCAGGATCTCGATGGCGTCGCGCACGGTCTCGGACGGGTGGGTGTGCACCAGATCGGGCAGAGCGCCGGACTTGCCACGCAGCACTGCGCCGACCGAGGTCTCCTCGGTGGTGCCGTCCAAGCGCGAACGCAGGAATCCGTACGACGACATCCACGAGTCGTTGAAGATCTTCGCCAGGTAGCCGCGGCCACCGTCGGGCAGCAGGACGACGACCAACGCGTCGGGGCCTTCGCGCTCAGCAACCTGAATGGCCGCGACAGCAGCCATGCCGCACGAGCCGCCGACCAGCAGGCCTTCCTCGCGAGCGAGGCGACGAGTCATGTCGAACGAGTCGTTGTCGGACACGGCAATGATCTCGTCCGGGATGGACGGGTCGTAGGCGGTCGGCCAGAAGTCCTCACCGACACCCTCGACCAAGTACGGACGTCCCGTGCCACCGGAGTACACCGATCCCTCGGGGTCGACGCCGATGACCTTGACCTTGCCGCCGGAGACCTCCTTGAGGTACTTGCCGGTGCCGGAGATGGTGCCGCCGGTGCCGACGCCTGCGACGAAGTGCGTGATCTTGCCGTCGGTGTCGGCCCAGATCTCGGGCCCGGTGGTCTCGTAGTGGCTGGCCGGGCCGGCCGGGTTGGCGTACTGGTTCGGCTTCCACGCTCCCTCGATCTCGCGGACGAGTCGGTCGGAGACGCTGTAGTAGCTGTTGGGGTCCTCGGGCGCGACGGCCGTGGGGCAGACGACGACCTCGGCACCGTAGGCACGCAGCACGTTGCGCTTGTCCTCACCGACCTTGTCGGGGCACACGAACACACACTTGTAGCCACGCTGCTGAGCGACGAGCGCGAGGCCGACGCCGGTGTTACCGGAGGTGGGCTCGACGATGGTGCCGCCGGGCTTCAACTCGCCCGAGGCCTCGGCAGCGTCGATCATCTTGACGGCGATGCGGTCCTTCGACGAACCACCCGGGTTGAGGTACTCGATCTTGGCTGCGACCGTGCCGGCGCCGTCGCCGATGACGGAGGACAACTTCACCAACGGGGTGTTGCCGATGAGTTCGGTGATGTGCTGTGCGATGCGCATTGCTCCATCTTCCCAGATGCAGGTATCGGACTCTCGGCCACGGCTGTCGACACCCGCATACGATGGTGAGGGGGCACGACGAGAGGGATCGATCTGTGACGGCGAGCGGATGGCGTACCGCCGCGAAAGCGAGCGCCGCGACGGTACTTGCAGGCTCTGGAGCAGGGACTGCGTCCTGGGCCGCGTACCGACATCTGATGGGGCAGGCCGCTGCGGCCCGCGGCGTCATCGGACGCAACATTGCAAAGCCACCCGAGGCCGACGGGGTCTACACCGCCGGCTGCGCGGCACCCGAGCGGTGGCGCATGGGGAGTTCAGCAGATATTCATCTGATGATCTTCGGCGACTCCACCGCGGCAGGCGTGGGTTGCACTGTGGCCGACGAGGTCCCGGGTGTCCTGCTCGCCCGCGGATTGGCCGAGGAAACCGGTCAACGAATCCGCTTGAGCACCAAAGCAATTGCCGGTGCCACGTCCAAGGGACTCGAAGGTCAGGTCGACGCCATGTTCGTCGCGGGCCCGCCGCCCGACGCCGCGGTGATCTTCATCGGCGCGAACGACGTCACCAAGAAATTCTCCATTCCGGCATCAGCGGCCAGGCTGGGCGATGCAGTCGAACGATTGACGGCCAAGGGCTGCGTCGTCGCCGTGGGAACGTGCCCCGATCTCGGTGTCGTGACGGCCATTCCGCAACCGCTGCGTACCGTCGTCCGCAATTGGGGTCGGCGGCTGGCCCATGCCCAGACGGCCAGGACTCTCGGCGCCGGCGGGCATCCGGTAGCCCTGGCGGATCTGCTGGCACCGGAGTTTCTGGCCGCCCCCGACACGATGTTCTCGGCGGACCGCTTCCACCCGTCCGCTGCGGGTTACGAGCTGGCCGCGCAACAGATTCTGCCGGTGCTCGCCTCGGCCCTCGGCGTATGGCACGGCGGTCCACTGCCCGAACTGCCGACGGTGTCCGCCGCTGCCGAATCACGCAGAGCCATCCCCCGCGCCACCGCCGCAGTGGACCGCTTTCTCCGGCGTAGAACTGCCGAGCTCGACGCCCAGATCGACAGCGCGGCGGAGGATCTCCTACGTCGTGGCGATGGCCGTCAGGCAGGGTTGTAAGTTCGATCAGGAGACATCGCCTACTCGGCGGTAACAGAGCAGGTAAGCAGTATCGATATCGAAGGAGATCTCATGCCAGAGGCAGTCATCGTCGCCACCGCGCGCTCACCCATCGGCAGGGCAATGAAGGGGTCGCTCAAGGACATTCGTCCCGACGACCTCACCGCTCAGATGGTCGCCGCTGCGCTGGCCAAGGTGCCCTCGCTCGACCCGAAGGACATCGACGACCTGCTCCTGGGCTGCGGCCTGCCCGGCGGCATGCAGGGCAACAACCTCGCGCGCATCGTCGCGGTTCAGCTCGGCTACGACTCACTGCCCGGAACGACGATCACGCGCTACTGCTCGTCCTCGCTGCAGACCACCCGCATGGCGCTGCACGCGATCAAGGCAGGCGAGGGTGACGTGTTCATCTCCGCAGGCGTCGAGAGCGTGTCCAGCTTCATCCACGGCAGCTCGGATTCGCTTCCGGAAAGCCACAACCCGATCTTCGCCGACGCCGAGGCCCGTACCAAGAAGGCACAGGAAGAGGGCGCGGACAGCTGGACCGATCCCCGCGAGAACGGCGAGCTGCCCGACGCGTACATCGCGATGGGCCAGACGGCCGAGAACGTCGCCCTGCTCACCGGCATCAGCCGTGAGGACCAGGACCGCTGGGGCGTCCGCAGCCAAAACCGCGCCGAAGAGGCCATCAACGCCGGCTTCTTCGAGCGGGAGATCACCCCGGTGACCCTGCCCGACGGCACCGTCGTCACCACCGACGACGGCCCTCGCGCCGGCACCACGTACGAGAAGATCAGCCAGCTCAAGCCTGTCTTCCGTCCGAACGGCACCATCACGGCGGGTAACGCGTGCCCGCTCAACGACGGCGCAGCAGCGCTCGTCATCATGAGCGACACCAAGGCCAAGGAGCTGGGCCTGACCCCGTTGGCTCGCATCGTGTCCACCGGCGTCACCGGCACGTCTCCCGAGATCATGGGCCTGGGGCCGATCGAGGCCACCCGTAAGGCGCTGAAGATCGCGGGCATGTCCATCTCCGACATCGACCTGTTCGAGATCAACGAGGCATTCGCGGTGCAGGTCCTCGGTTCCGCCCGTGACCTCGGCATCGAAGAGGACAAGCTCAACGTCTCCGGCGGTGCCATCGCGGTCGGCCACCCGTTCGGCATGACCGGTGCCCGCATCACCACGACTCTGCTGAACAACCTGACGACTCACGACAAGACGTTCGGTGTCGAGACCATGTGTGTCGGCGGCGGCATGGGCATGGCCATGGTGCTCGAACGTCTCAGCTGATCCGAGACGCACAACGAAAAAGCCCCGCCCTCCGAATGGCGGATTCTAGGGGTCCTCGCAACACCTGATGGTCAGATGCCTGTCAGTAGATCACGTAAACGCTCGGCTGGAGTTTTCCAGCCGAGCGTTTTGCGTGGACGGGAGTTGAGGCGGTGGGCAACGTTCTCGAGGTCGGTGGCGCTGTACACGGACAGGTCCGTGCCTTTGGGGAAGTACTGGCGTAGCAAGCCGTTGGTGTTCTCGTTCGATCCGCGTTGCCATGGTGAGTGTGGATCGCAGAAGTACACCGGCACCCCGGTGGCGACGCTGAACTGCTTGTGCGCTGCCATCTCGCACCCTTGGTCCCACGTCAGTGAACCGCGCAAATGCGTTGGGAGAGAACCGATCAGAGGAACCAGAACGTCCCGGACCTCCTCTGCAGTGTGCCCGCCGGGGAGGTGACCGAGAAGCAGGTACCGGGTAGAACGCTCGACCAATGTCACGATCGCCGACTCCGATCGAGTACCGACGATCAGATCACCCTCCCAGTGCCCGGGCACGGAGCGGTCGGCGACCTCCGCCGGCCGCTCGGAGATCATCACCATCGCATCGACGAATCGTGAGGTGCGCTGCTCGGGTGAGCGGTGCTGTACGCGGCGAGTACGTCCGGTGCGCAATGCGGCAGCAACTTCTCGGCGTAGTCCGCCGCGCGACTGTACGTAGATGGCCTGGTAGATCGTTTCGGTGCTCACACGCATCGCCTTGTCATCGGGGAAGTCGACAACTAGAGCGTGGCAGATTTGCTCGGGCGACCACTGCAGGGCGAGTTTGCCGGCGACGTAGGACCGGAGCGAACCCTGTGCCGCCAGCTTCGCCGGTTTCGGCCGGGCACGCGAGATAGCCCACAGCCGATGTGCCCGGTGCGGGTGGTACTCGTCGGCGATGCCGTAGGTGTCGATCTCGCGTTTGACGGTCGAGGCCGCCCGGCCGAGGCGGCGTCCGATCTCACGCAGCGAACACCCGGCTCGACGCAGGTCGGCGATGTGTTCACGGTCGGTCACCGTCAGATACCGAGGGTGCAGTGTGGACTCGATGCGGGCCAGCGACGGCCTCTGAGCAGCGGTGACGAACGTTGTCATACCGGTTTTGTAGTCGATACGTCGACCATCCGGGTGCAGGCGCGCACCACCGATCTTGCGGATGCCCCCGTCCCAGTCCTGCGCGGTCCGGAGGTGGACCCCAACCTCCCGAGCAGCCTCGCGCCGCGAGATTCCCGACGAGCGGAGTTCCTCGTATCGTCCCCGACCCGAATGCTCGGCCCGGCCGCTCTTTCCGCGCCCTTGCACACCCGCCTGACGAACCCACCCGAAGGCAGTGTTCCGGTTCACCCCGACACAGCGTGCGGCCGCGCTGACATTCCCGTCCTCACGGTCCAACGCCTCGAAAAACCGCACCTTCAACCCAGCACATGCCACGATCCCCGCAACTCCCTCAAATCGAGGGTGTTGCGGGGATCGTTAGAACCCGCCAATCGGAGGGCGGGGCTTTTCGCGTGAGTACTAGTCGTTCTGGAATTGACTTCTACTTATTCGGCCCTGATCGTGCATGGTCGGATTACCTGCTAGACGGGCCTTTCGATTGCGTGCGAACCTGCACGAACGCTTACGAAGGACGCGCAGTTGTGTCATCGCCGTGTCATCGGTTGATCTCTTATAGCAGGGTTCTTACAGTCCCCCCCGGTGACCGGATTTCACATCTCCGCCTGGACTGCCCTGCGGATCGCATTCGCGAGGTGCGGACTCACCTCAATGTCGGCCGCGTCCCACATCTTTCGCGCCGCAGCCTTCATCTCGGCCCGAAGCTGATCGTCCGTCTGGCGGGGGTGCTTCGCGGTGGTCACCGCTCAACCTGGATGGTTGACCAACCCCCCGGTGACACGTAGAGGTCCGGAATGCCCGTGCGAGCGCCGATCTTGAGCAGGCCACCGTCAGTGACCTCCCACCAGTTCTTTTCGTCATAGTCGGTGATCGTTCCGTCGGTGTAGGTCACTGTGAGGGCCATACCCCGAGCATCCCACGCCGTCCACAGTTCCGACGTATGCGGGCTGACGCCGACTAGCGGCTTCAGCATCGTGGCTGGCTGGGGACATTCCGCCCTTAACGTGCCCGGCATGTCGCCGGTCCCTGGTATCAACAACCCCACGGCAAACCCCACCACAAGGAGACACCCTGATGCCCAGCCCGACTTATTTCGACTTCGACACCACCAACCTTGAGGACTACGACCCCGAACGGGTCGCCACCGCCCTCCGAGAGCACCCTGCCATCTACCTCAACCACCTAGAGCTGGCACAACACCTCACCAACTGGGCGGACAGGCTTGACGTGGACATCCCGAAGAAGGATGAAGATGGCATCGCATACACGGATGCGCTTCGGGAGGTTGCCGCACACCTCCGACAGGCCGACTACATCCCAGGCGGAGATCAACTCGAAGGCGGAGTGTAAGAGTCGACGGCGGGGGTTCTGGGTGTGTCATTCGACTAGATGATCTTGCGACAACCGGCCGGTGAGGCGTGGTAGTCACCTTCTATGACGACACCACCATCGGACAGCCACGCCCCAGAACCCTCCGCCGCCCCGAAGCGCGGAAGACTGCACCCAATCGTTTACATGCTCATCGGCTCGCTGGCCACGATCATTGTTGGCGGCATCATCACAGGTGGTGTCCTACTCCTGAACCGCGATAGCGAACCGGAAACATTCACAGTGGCGGGTTCGATGTCCCTGACCAAGGGAAGCGGGTGGGATTCCATCAGCACGGGTTGCGTCGGCGACGGCGGATACGACGACATTCGCAGTGGCGCTGCCATCAAGATTTCGGATGAATCCGGCACGGTCCTTGCGACCGGCCGACTGGAAGGCGGACAGATCGACTCGGGGATGTGTACGTTCCCGTTCATGGTCGACGGTGTTCCGGCGGGTGAAGCGTTCTACGAGATCGAGGTGTCGCACCGGGGTGGTCTGACGTACGACGAGGCGGAGATGCGGGAGCCGCTCGTATTTACCCTTGGCTGAGTCCGCGAGTGATCGCTGTGAATGAGATCGAGCACCTAATGCATGCACGCCGCGATGTAGAGGAACTACGCCGTCGTTGGACCGCGGCGTCAGCGGAACTACAGGAGGTGACGACGTTGCTCGCAGCCGCCATTGAACGGGTAGCGAATCTCATTGCGGAGACAGAGACCGGTGACGTCCAGCGCGAACGCCGCGGAGAACTGAACCGGACGGCTCGCGCGGTGCGAGTACCAACTTCGCCGTGGCTCAGTCCACTGGAAGCAGCGGAACGGTCTCGATGCCACAGGAACGTCATCTACGACGCCCTATGGCTCCACCAAGAGAAACCAGGCTCGGGACTCAAGGGCCGGCAACGGACGGCCCCGCATGGTTCCTGGCTGATCCACATCGATGACCTCGACGCCTGGACAGCCGGCGAACCGCCACCCAAGCGACATCCCCGACCCAAGTAGCTCAAATCGGCCGGACCTCGCGGGCGTCACGTATTCAGCAACGCCCTTTCTGTTCTGAGCTGCAGCCGTCGAAGTTCCGGGTAGATCGCGTTCGGATTCGTGGTGTTCAGGTTCTCGACGTGGATGCCAGCACGCGCTCCCTTACCCTCTGCTGCCACCGGTGCTGCGACTTCGAGCTGTGCACCGGAGTTCATCGCCGCCAGCAATGCGGGGTGCTGCCCTGCCGTCGCGGCCGCGGACTTGACGATGAACTCTTCGTGTTCAAGCATCGCTGGAATCCTGTCGCGGCCACGTTCACCGAACGCCCAGCCTCCATTGTGGAATCCCTTGACGGGCAGCGCCTTCGATGGGTTACGGAACTTGTCGACAGCCAACGCGAGACCGGCGACGATGTTCGACAGCGGGTTGGTCATATCGGCCGGCAGATCCGGTGACCGGTAGGTGTTGAACTGGTCGGCGCTCAGGCCCATCAGCCCGCCGCCTGTTGGGTCGCCACCGGACTGCACGCCGATCTGAGCGATGACCGACTTGAGTGAGATGCCGGTCGACGTGCGCTGCAGTGCCTCCGCTGCCGTCGATGCCCACTGCTTCTCGCCATCGGCCGGCGAGTAACGGATCGGGGAATCCGACAGCACCGCGTCCTTCGATGGCCTGCTGGACACCTTCGGAGTCGGGGCGGGACGGTCGACCTTCGTGACGCCACGGATGACGGGCTCGGGCTTGGGCTCGTCGGATTTGCGGGCCGCGCCGGAACTCGATCGGCCTGCTCGACGATCACGCGCCTCCTGCTTGCGCGCTTCTCGACGCTCCCGGCCCGACATCGGCTTTTCCGCTGCCGCAGGCTCACTCGCGACAGGCTCACCTCCACCGGCCATGACAGCGAGGTATGCCTGCTCCGCGAATCCTGCCGCGCCAACACTGCCGCCGACTTTGCCGCCTCCGTAACTGCCGCCCATCTCCACGTTCGTGCCATCGGGGAGAGTGCCGGCAGTGTGACCGCCACCGGGGCCGCCGTTCATCCAGCCGAACCGCAGTGTCCCTTCGCCGCCCGCGCCGAGGATGAATCCCAATCCCTGCAGCGCTTGCGCTTGGTTCGCCGTCGCGAACCGAGAATCGAACGGGGGCAACCCTGCTGCGAAGTTGGCTATCGCCGACATGGCACCGGAGCAGTCGCCCCAGTTGACGCCACCCCAGACGTAGGGCGCGCCTTCGAGCCCGTTCGCGAACTGGCGAATCTCCTCGGGTGTCTTCTTCGCTGTACCCACCGCGCCGCCGTCGGCGAACGCCCCGACCTGTCCCGACGCGAGAGCGGCACGGAAGCGGTACACGCCATCCTGTCCACCGAGGCGGCGGACATCGTTGACGTCGAGCATGTGCTCGCCCTCCATGCCCAGGAGGGGGATGGAGTCGACGCCCGGGATGCCGCCGTACAGCGGGCCACCGTTTGCGCGGAACACGGGGGCGACCGGGCCCTGCACGCCGCCCGCGTTGAAGTCGCGCTGCGCCTGAGCTGTTCGCTCGGTGTCGACCGTGACGATCATCGTGCGCGGAGTGTTGATCAGCTCATCGAGGATAATCTGTGCCGCCGCGTCGTCCGCCGAAATCGTGACGTTGCCACCGGACGTATCGATCTTGAGACCGAGCGCCTCGAGACGATCGATAGCGGGCTGATCGAGAGCGTCGACGGTGATGCTCTTGTCGTCAGGGATGAGATCGACTTTGTCCTTCAGGATGTCCATCGCGAGTTGCGTCTCGACGTCCCCTGGCGCTTCGATCAAAGTGCTTACGACAGAGGGGATTCCGATGTACTTATCTGCGAGCTTCTGGGCCTCGGCCCCAACGATTCCGAGTGTCGCAATCTGGTCGATGAATTTCTGACGGGAGTCCTCGACCACGGCAGCGGCCGCGGCCTGCGCGCCGCCAAGATCACCGTTCGCCACCGCGGCGTCACGGGCCGCCCGGGCAGCGTCGATAGTCGCGTCACGCTGAGCGATCGTGACATCGAGGAGCTTACGTCCGGCTTCCGTAGCGACATCGATAGTGTTGGTGTCGACGTTCACGCCGGGGAGCTGCTCGCCATCTTTCCGTTTGAGCGCTTCGGCCGTCGCCGCAAACGAGTCCTGCAACGTGGAGTTGGCCTGCTCGAGGTCGAGCGGATTCCCGTTCAGCGCATCGATCGCAGCTTTCAGAGCAGACGTGCGATCCTCTGCTGTCGATGCCGAGTCCGCGATCTTGTCCATCGCCTCGGTGAAGGCATTCGCAGACTTCACGCCCTTGTCCTGAGCGGCGGCGGCGTCCTCGACGATCCCCTGTCCGTCCGCGAGTTGCTTGTTCGTCGTCGAGACCGACTCGCCAAGGTCGACCGCACCGATACCGGCGTCGTCGAGACTCTTCTTCAGCTGGGTCAGTGATGCGGCCTTCTCGGACTCGCTCGCTCCCGCAGCTGAGATTCGCGTGTTGTACGAGTCGATCTTGCCTTCGATTTCGGAGTACTTGTCACTGTTTCCGCTGAGGGCGACAGTCAAGTCGTTCAGCGAAATACCGGCTCGCTCATACGTTTCAGCGTTCGACTGGTAGACGCTCGAGGCTTGTGTCGACTTCCGAATATTCTCCTCGATGACGCCGTTGACGCGGCCTAGTGCATCGGCGTCGTTCAGGTGCGAGTTGACCAGATCGGCCTCGGCGATGCCGTAGTTACGCGCCGAATCGATCAGACCATTCTCGGCAAGGATCTTCGCCTGCGACGCAATGGTATTCGCGGTGACAGCACCGGTCTGCGCGTCCAGAGTGCCGCTGAGCGCTTCAACGGCAGCCTTGTTCGCCTCGGCCGCGGCCTTCGCCTCCTGGTTCTTCTTCACCCAAAAGAACAGCGCCGCACCGGCAGCCAGGACCGCGATACCGAACGGGCCACCGAGAGCCGACGCAATACCGCCACCCGCAATCTGCAGCGCCTTACCGGACGCTGCAGCAGCGCCAGCAGTAGTGGCGAACCGCGACGCGCCCGTAGAAGCATTCGAGAACGCAGTACCGATCGCACCGACACGACCCGCACCAGTACCAAGGACCTGCATCGATGCGGTCAATCGAGAGACGCTGGTGCCGGTACGAGACGCTTCAGTCCTTGCCAACGCTACGGCCGAACTGAACGTTCGGGTCGACGCCGCGGCAGACGACGTGGCCGTGCCGACCCTCGACAAGATCGGCGGAATGACCTTCCACGCAGCGAAAGCAGCGACGACAGCGATCACCATGTCGGTATTGCCGGCCAATGCGCCGAAGACATCCCCTGCAACGTCAGCCGTCACGGTCAGGGCTGGGATGAATCGACTGACGATCTCCTCACCGAGGTTCCCAAGATCGTTCTGCGCCTTGGCGATTCGTCCGGAGAGAGTGTCACCGAAAGCCTCTGCGCTACCGGCGAACTGAGAGTTCACCTCAGCGAGGATGATCTTCTGGGCACCGAGGAGGTCGTTTTGCGCGACCATCTGCTCGATCTGAGTCTTCTGCTCGGCCGAGAAGGTGATGCCGACCTTCGACAGGGCAGAGACGCCCTTGATTGGATCGTTCAGCGCCTTACCGAGCTGTAGCGCCGCGCCTTTGGCGTCGGTGCCCATCGCGACGGACATGTCCGTCATCGCCATGATGGTCTGATCGAAGACGTCGTTGCCTTCGCCGGCCTCGTTGCGAATGTTTTTGAACGTCAGGAGGAAGTTGGCACCAGCGACGGTGCCTTCCATCTCGACCGACGTCATTGCTTCGATGCTCTCCGCGAGTTCACCGACGTGCTCGGCCGATACCTGCGCTGCGCCACCGGTCGACTTGATGACCGAGGCAGTCTGAGCGGCAAGGGTTTCGACACCCTGCACGTCGGCCAACGCCTGCGTCAGGAACGTCAGAGCAGCGGCACCGGCAGCAAACCCGGCGATCTCACCGGTGAAGCTGTCGTTCGCACCCTGCGCGTCCTGCCCCAGCGCCTCGGCCTCGCGCGCATTCGCAGCCTCGGACGCATTGACGGCGGCAGCCGAGATGGCACCACCGACGGCGCTGATGCCGCTCGACGCCTCGGAGGAGAACCCGCTGGCGAACTTCTTGCCCTGTTCGCGGCCGGTGGACTCCATCTCAGGTCCGACGTTGCGGTTCAGCTCACCCGCGATACCGGGGACTGCTGCGATGAGGGCGGCGGCTTCGGTCGAGAACGAACGCCCGAAAGATTCCCCCTGCGCCTTGCCGGTCTTCGCCAGCGCACCGGACAGCCGACCCAGATCGCCCGTGACCTTCTTGGACGCCGCGCTGGTGTCGATACCCCCAGCGAAAGCAGTACCGAAGCGAGCGCCTTGCTCGCGCCCAATGCTGCCCACACCGGAGAGGCTGCGGGTCAGCGCGGAGCCGACGCCCTGCTGCGACGTCGCTCCGAACGCGTTGCCGAAGTTCTGACCCTGGTCTCGTCCCGAGCGGGTGACAGCAGTACCCACCCGACCCAAGGCACCAGTGAAACCGGTACCGAACTTCTGGCCCTGCTCGGTGCCGGACTTCGCCAGGCCGGGCCCGACCTGCTTGTTGAACTCCCCCACAAATTTTGACGCCTCGGGAAGGAGGCTTATGTACGCAACTGCAAGCTCGACGGCCATAGTCGTTGCCTCTCAACAGCTTTCGACTCGTTGCAGCGGGCCCTGAAAGTTGTCGCACTCGACCAAAGGTTCGAGTGTTAAGCCCTGAGTCTACCCATGGCGAGCACCGAAGCCGACCTTGCTTCCGAAACCGGAACTCAGCAAGATCGACTGAAAAACCATGGCCCCGAGTGAAAGTACCGCCTGGTGATCACGAGCTGACTGGATCAGCCGTAGAGGACGCTTTGCCGCCCGTCGACTTGCGGTAACGGTCGGCATCGAAAGCAACCACCTTGCCGTCGCCGGCCTTCGGAGCGTCGCGCTTCGCGAGCGCACGCAAGCGCATGATCTCAGCCTTCGCCCGCTCCAACGCTGGATTCAAGTTCGCCCGAAGGTTCGGCTGATCCCGAAACGCCTCGGCCAACATCTTGTAACGGATCTCGACCTCAGCGAGCTCATCGCCAGCAGCCATCGCCGCGCTGAGCGTCGTGTGCTTGGCCATTGGGCAACCTTCCAGACTGACTTGAGGGAGGGGGGTAGGGGGTAGGACACACACTTAGGCGTATGCAAGGGAGGGGCACGCTGTGGCTGCCCCAGGGCACCCTCCCCCTGGGGTTCGGGGCGGCGTCGGCGCAGGTCCGGCTCAGGATGATCAGTTGCGCGCATCCTTCATGGCCGGCCTTCGCGTCGAAAGGAACTCAGGAGGTCCGCGTTGACGCCGACGCCGCAAGTCATTTCAGGATGGGTTGAGTAACCAGTCGGGCAACTTGGATTCTGTGGGGGTTTTCGCGGCGGTCTGGCCACCGACCTTGGGGAAGCCGGCCGAGTGCGGCAGGTTCAGCGTCGGTGGCATGTACTGCGCTGTGACGGCGAGGGGGTTGTCCGAGTACCGGGCGAGTGCGGTGAGGTCGTCGAGGTCTTGGCGCGCGGTTGGATGACGCTCCAGGTAGTCGTTGGTGACTGTGGACCAGCCTCGTACCATTGCGCGTTCCATGACTGCTGCTGCGAGGATGGTGTCGCCCGATCGCTTAGCGGACTCGTAGAGTTCGGCGGCGTCGTCGCGGTCGTTGAGTTCTCGGGCGCGGGAGGCGGCGTCTCGATAGCTGACGAGCTTCGCGGGGTCGGAGCTTCCCGAGGGTGACAGGCCGAACAGTCTGCGTTCGAGTTGTTCCTTGTGTCCCCGTACGGCGGCCTTCTCCTGTTTGTGCAGTGCTGCCATCTTCTCGGCGACCTCGCGGTGCAGGGGTTCGAGGTGGTCATGCTTGCCTGCGAGTGTGAGGTTCGGGTCGTCGGCGACTTCGGCGTGGGTGCGGGCGAAGTCGTCAGCGAGTTCACCTGCCTGCGTGCGGATTGCGGCCACTTCGCCGTGCAGTTCTTCGATGCTCATGGTGTCTCCTTCGGCCGTGTGGTGTGAACGAGTGCGATGCTGGTGGGGTCGATGAGCCACCGGCTGCCGATCTGCTGGGCGTGTAGTCGTCCGGTGGTGCACCAGTTGCGGATGCACCGGTCGGTGACGTGCAGTGTGTCGGCTGCTTGGCGGGTGCTGACCCAGTGCACTGATTGTGCTTGGTGCGGTTGTGGCACTGCACTTTTCGTTCCGCTTTCGGAAACAAGGGCGGAAAGGTGGAGGGCAGCTAATGCGACGTACGCCTCGGGGTCATTGGCACGTAGCCTGAATCGACGTTCGGCAGTCATACCCGCGTTGTGTTCGAGCCAGCGTGCGATACGCGGCGGAATGATGACTGACCCCTCTGCGGTAAGGCGTTGCGAGATCCGCACTTCCAGTGACGGAGCATCTGGTTGGGTCACTGCGCCTGCCCGGTTTCGGCCGTCCACCTGTATGCGGTCGACTCCGAGATGCCCAGGGTGTCGGCAATGGCTTTTCTCGACATTCCTCCGTCGAGGAGTCGACGGGCCTGGTCTTTGGATCGGGCGGGCGCATCCTTTTCGGGGGTGGTCCTTTGCAGCAGCACTGTGAGGTGGGTGGACAGAAGTAGCGCCAGTGGTGGGACGCAGGCGATACCTACCGCGATGGGGGTCGACACTGAATGCTCAGAGAGTGTCGAGTGGATCGCGTTGCCGACCACACTGATGCCAGCGGAGACCATTAGCAGTGTCCAGCCGTACCAGCGTGCACGTTCCAGTGCCACAACAGCCGCGGTGCTGGTGACGATCAATCCGTCCACGATGAGCGGCCACAGCTCCGGGATGGACACCCCCGCCATCTGGGCTAGGTCGGCGAGTGCTGCAAAGCTGAGCCAGAACGAGAGCACGGCGATGACGATGGTCCCGGCTGTAGCGACGCGAGACGAAGTTGTTCCCATCGACATCTCAGGCCCCTTGCTCGGCAGCATCGCGTTGGATGCTCCATTCGGTGAGGACAGACTGTCCACGCTTCAGAACGGGAGCAGAGATTGATGCCGACTTGACTGCGTCTCGCTGGTACCCGGCGGCCAGTCCTGCCGCGTACACATCGGCGGCCTTCACCCACTGCCCACGCTGATTTGAGAGCAAGTCGGTGAGCCATTGTTCCGCGCTGATGATGGTGTTCTCGCCACCTGCCCCGAGTGTCCATATCGTGACACCACCGCGACGTCCGGATACCGATATCAACTGCGACGATTTCGCAGCCTGGCGGAGGTTGTCGATCTTGAATCCGGCATCGCAACCAGCCCCATACACCGCGCTCGATTCGACAGTGTTGGTCCCGGCGGCGATGAGCTGGAACGCGTGGGAATCGATCCACTCCCGAGCAGTCAGTGGGCGACCGCTTGTTGGTTCAGGATCTGCGACCGCCCGAAGGTGAGGGCCACTCGGTGATTCATGGGACTTACTTTGTGGACCCACCGTGGACCCCAGGTCCACCGTCTCTGAGCTGGGGATATGTACGGTGGACCCCTGTCCACGGTGGACCCCCTCGTTAAGCCGATACCGATGCCCCCGATCGACCGCGATTTCCTCCAGGGTTCCATCATCGACCAGCTCGGAAACCGCCGCAGAGACTTGATCTCTCCAGTCCGATCGAGCACGTTTCCTGAGGTCGCTCATCGGTAGCTCCTGATGTAGATCAAGCCACCGAATCACAGCGGCTTTTGCACGATCGAGCTTCCGGTCGGCAATGAACTCCTCACCCGCTGCCCGGGCGCTGGCACGTTCGCGAACTTTCTGACGGACGACCTTCTTCGACTCCGATACCACCCAGGCTCGTGTCCGGTTGGACACCTCCATCACTACGCCCGAGAGCGCCCAGTCGAGTTCCGACACCACGATCCGGTGATGCAAGAGCGCGAGGCACGCTGCGACCTTCAGCCGGGTCAGCATTGCGTGCCCGTCCAGCGCGTCTTCTTGCCCACGCTGACGGGCGATGTGAGCGGCGACGATCGTCTCCGCAATCTCAGTAGGTCCGTAGATAATCTCGGTGACTCCGTCGACCGCGGCCCACAATGGCATCCTCGTGTCCAATGGTTCGGGATCAGGCGTCGCATCCGCCGGCATATCGGGATCCGTCGTCGGGAACCAGAGGAACCGCTGCGGAGTCCCACCGGTCGTATCGTCGAACAACACCCCGGTGTGGGCTGGCTGTGCCCCAACGCTCATGCAAAGCCGATACGAGTGCGGTGGGACTATCCGTGTTGTTGCCTCGCTGGAGTTGCCTTGACCGAGCTGCTCGCCCATCGCCGCAGACTTCAGTTGAGCCAGCACGATCGATCCTTGCCGCGATGCGATACCAGCGAGCGAGTCGATCTCGGAGACGTTGATGATCGCCCGGGTGATCGGCTCGACGCCTTCCTTCTTCGGGGGGACGAAGGTGGCTGCGATTCCCTCACCCGATCCGATGGGCCGTTCGACGATCGGGGCCGGCCACACTAGGCGAGCAACTTTGTCCGACACGCCTTTTCCGCCACCTGACGGAGAGACGAATGCGGCCAAAAGGTTCAGTGATGCTCGGCCACCGATGATTCCGGGTAGTTGAACCTCCGGACCAGTGGTGGCGGCTACGCGAAGCAGTACCCCGCCAAACACTGCCCACGGTGCCGCGTACCGGGCACGTGACCATTGCCGCATGACCTGCAACTGTGGTGTGGCGTCGAAGAAGTCGTCGTTCATGCGCTTGCCCTCCCTGCGGTACGTTGCGCCGATCGCAGGCACGTCTCTACTTCCCGTTCCGGCAACCCTGTTTCGAGGGCCGCTCTGCAGATCTCGTCGACAAGGGACTGCTCCCCTCTTTCGAATGCACGACACAGTGCCCAAAATGTGATCGAGTTGCGGCCACCACCGGTGGACTCAGCGACCTTGCGGACGAGGCCGTGGCTGCGACGTTCCGGATTCACTCTCGTGGGCTGCGCAATGTACTGGGGTGCTTGGACGAGAAGGAGCAGTTCTTCGGGTAGCGCAGCGATCGGAGCGTCACGTTCTACTCGGTAGAACTCGCCAGACTCGGGGTGAACAGATCCGGGCATGACGGTGTATCCGCTGCGCCAGGTCTTGATGTCGATCCCGTTGTGCTGTGCGAGCTTTCCGCGCGCCGATCCGGTGTATCGGTAGTAGACGTGACGGCCACCGGATCCGGTGCGGACTACGAGTGTGTCGAAGTCGATCCCTGGAACCGCGTCGAGGTCGCCGCCGTTGCGGGGGTCTTCGTCGAGGACGATTACCCCGGTACAGGTGCCACCGAAATTGCAGTTCGGGTAGCGACGGGCCTGCCGTTCGATGATGCTGCGGTCGGTGGTGAAGTCATGGAACCCACCAGGCAGGAACGCTTTCTTGCCTTGCAGTGGTCCGATGGCGAATCCTCGGTTGAGCATGTCGGTGGGAATCATCAGGCTGCACCGCCCTTCTCGCGCTTGGCACACACGGGGCCCAGGTGCCGGCGGACCGAGACGGGGTCGACGAGCCAGGCACCGCAGGAGTGGCATTGGGAAGCGAGTCGATAGGTGCCGTCACGGAGGGCTGCGGCAAGTAGCTTGTCAGCGGGGTCGCGTAGTTTTTCGAGTTCTTCATCAGCGTCGGGGGATATCATTGATGTGTCTCCTGTTCGATGGTTCGGTGTTGTGGGGGTTCGTGGTGATGGCGAACCCCCCACAACTGGGCTTTGATTCAGCGGCCGGGCCATCGCCGGTAGTCGACGGCGATCCATGTAATCGACTGCACCGCAAGCATTCCGGCGAGAGCGAGCTCGACAGCAGTCATAGCGCCTCCCGAACCTCGGCTGCGATGCGAACTTCGTCTTCGTTGCGCCGCAATTGCGACTGGCGGTCAGCTTCGGCAAGGACATCGACAACAGCAGTGACCAGGTCGACGGCCTCTCCGATATCGAGGGTCAGTACGACACTGCGCCCGTAGCTGATGCGGGCTCGCCCATTGGTGAGTTCGGCATGAACCGGTTCGTCGGACATCTCGTCCAGGTGCGCGAACATCACACAACCTCGATTGTGTCGGCGACTGACATCAGCGCGGCCGCGAGGGCTCTGGCCTCGGCAGCAGTCAGGTGGAGTGCCCGATCCATGTTCCCTAGTTCGTGGTGGATCAGATCAATGTGGAGATATGCCACCGGTAGCTCGTTGAACCCGCGGTATGGCGTCACTCCGATTCGTGACGAGTAGGTCCCGTAGGAGTCCTGTTCGATCTCTTCCAGCGTCATGTCGACGTACTCGTCGATGCCGAAGCAGTTCTGGTCTGCTCGCGCGGTCTCGTCCGGATGGCCGTCGCCGGCGCAGCACCACGGCGTGCACTGGACCTTGATGACGTCGACGCTCATGCCGCTACATCCGATCGGTTGTTGATTGCCACTGCGCGAGTTGCCTCCTGAAGTAGCTGTGCAGCGAATGCCATTGCCTCACTGGGCAGGAACGCAACGTCGGCACCACAGTTCATCGACAGGTACGGCTGAGTGATCTGACCGTGGTCGTTGGCCTGCCAGAAGGTCGAGGCGTAAACCTCTTTCTTCTCGGGGCCGACGCACATGCTCGGTGTGCCAACGGTGCCTTGCGATCGATGCCACGCGCCCTCGAATGCGCCGGCTTGGCTCTCGGTCTCGATGCCGTCAGTTATGACTCTGAAGTCGGCCCAGATCTCGATGGCCACGTGCAGGAAGTCGTCGACGTGCTGCGGGAGGATGGTCAGGTCACAGAAACACTCGCCGCCGTCCTGGTCGCTGCAGTCGATCTCGATCTGCGGGGCGTCCGAGTACGCCTCGGTGCCGTCCTTGGCGTCGTGGCGCTTGATCGTTGCTCTGAACGGTCCGCGGGCGACCTCGGCCAAGACGGTCAGCTCCATGCCGTCGTCGGCCAGCCGGGCAATCACTTCGGCACTCGTCGGTGCCGTCGCTACAATGGTCATGATCAATCAGTTCCTTCCGGGATGTTGGGATTGGTTGTCTCGCCCTCGACCGCATCTGGAGCGCCAACTCCGCGGTCGGGGGCGTCTTCGGTTTCGTAGGGGCCCGGGGTCAGGGGCATCAGGCAGCACCGCCTTGAACTGACGACTCAAGACGCCGGATGAAGTCGTCGATCGCATCATCCGAAAACAGTCGTCGTCGCCCCACTTTCACTGAGCGAAGTTCGCCCGTCGAGATATAGCCGTAGATCGCTGTCTTGCCCAGATTCGTTCTTTCGAGGACTGTGTCGATCCCATTCAGGCGCGCCATGCCTAGCCTCCGTATTTCCGTAATGGACCATGTTTCCGTTGGTTTGTCTCAACCCGGCAACCGTAGCACGGGCATGCACGAACGCGACAGAACTTGTGCGAAGATGTCGCAATGCCGAACATTGATGAAGACGCGCGCCGTTGGCAACTTGTGATCGCTGGTAATTGCGGCGCAGCACTTCGCTACTGGAGACAGGAGGTTCGGGGCCTCACTGCTGCGAAGCTGTCTGAGCGATGCGCCGACCTAGGCTTTCCAATTTCTCGCGTGGCAATATCGAAGATTGAGAACAACACCCGACAAGGGAAGCTGGAGGTAGCCGAACTTATTATCTTGGCTCGCGCGCTGCGAATAGCCCCAGTTCAGTTGCTGTACCCCAATATTCCTGACGGAAGAATCGAGTACCTTCCTCGCGAAACTGTCCGGGAGACGGTGGCCCAGAACTGGTTCGTCGGACGCGGCAAGATGCACCCCGATGCGCACGATCAGCATATTTTGGAGATTGCACAGAGGTCATCCCCGGAGGAATTGTCGGACAACCAGAAGAAGCTCGATGAAAATCGCGAGTATGACGATGCCTCGACTCGAGTGTTGATACTTGACGAGCTTGACGAGCTCGAACGTGAAGCGGCGCAGGCATTCACGAGACTGAGGCACCCGAGTCTCGCATCAGACTCCGAGCAGGCCGAGACAATGCGGAACACGATCGGCCAGCGCTTCACAAAGGTGATGGCAGACATCGACGGACTCTTGTACGACTTAAAGCGAATCGGCATGGTCATTGAGGAAGAGGACCACCACTATGGCTAGGAAGCAGCTACCGCCGCAGATCAGCAAAGTAGTTCTCGCAGACGGTAGGTCGGTGCGATACGAACTGCGCGCCGCCGTGACCGACACGACCGGTAAGCGACGCTGGGTCAAGCGCCGATTCGAGAAAGAGTCCGAGGCGCGGTCCGCACTCGCCACGATCTCGGGTTCTGCCGCCGCCGGCGTGTTTGTCGGAAAGAACGTCAGGAGTGTCGAGGCCGCCTGCGCCGAATGGCTCAAAGGGAAGCGCGGCATCCGACCAACGACGCTGTACGGGTACACGCATGCACTCGCCCCAATCCGCGGCGAGCTCGGACCCATGGCAATTCAGAAGGTGACCAAATCCGATCTCGACGTCGTGGTGGACCAGCTCGTTGAAGGAGGATTACTCAAGGGTGAGGGCAAGCCGCGCAGGCCATGGTCGCCGCGATCAGTGAACATGGCGCTGCGGGTCTTCGGCCAGGTACTCGACTCAGAGCAGCGGCAAGGCAACGTTGCCCGCAACGTCGCCAACTTGGTGGACCGCCTCCCGGTGATCGACAAGGAAATGGACACGTACACACCGGACGAAGTCCAAAGGCTCCTCGCCGCAGTCGAGCTAAACCGACTCGAGCACGCTTGGCACCTGGCGCTGTCAGGACTCAGACGTGGAGAGGTAGCCGGCCTCGAATGGAATGACGTCGACCTCGCCGGGGGCAAGGTGACAATCCGACACAACCGCGTGTCGACGGGCGGCGTCATCCACGACAGCACTCCGAAATCCCGCAAGTCATCGCGGACACTCCCCCTCGCGCCGGGTCTTGCTGAGGCGCTGAAGACTGCAAAACGCCGTCAGGCTGAGGAGAAGCTTGCGCTGGGTGAGTCGTACGGCCCGGGTACTCATGTGGTTGTCGACGAGGCGGGACGTTCGGTAGCGCCAGCGAACCTCACATTCTGGTGGATCGCAGCATGCAAGGCGGCTGGAGTTCGGCGGATCCGACTGCACGATGCACGTCACACCTGCGGCACGCTTATGCACTTACAGGGAGTGCCCCTTGCAGTGATCTCGGCGTGGCTTGGCCACGCGTCGACTGACATCACCGCCAAGGTGTATCTGCACGCTCAGGACGACGCTATGACGGCCGCGGCGCAGAGTTACGGTGCAGTTGTGTCAAAGCGTGTCATCGGCAGCGCCTGACGCAACGACAAAGCCCCCGACCCGCTGTCGAAAGCGGAGGTCAGGGGCTTGCCTACAGGTCATCAAGTCTTGAAGACCTAGCGGTATTAGTCGTTCTGGAAGTAGCTCAGCAGACGCAGGATTTCGACGTACAGCCAGACCAACGTGATGGTCAAACCGAGGGCGACGCCCCAGGCTGCCTTCTCCGGAGCCTGTGCGCGGATCAGCTGATCGGCCTGGTCGAAGTCCAGCAGGAAGCTGAACGCCGCAATGCCGATGCAGACGAGGCTGAAGATGATGGCGATGGGTCCGCCGTCACGCAGCCCGAATCCACCGTCCATGAAGAAGCTGGCGACGAGGTTGCCGAGCATGAGCACGACGACACCGATGAGGGCACCGACGATCATGCGAGTCAGACGCGGCGTGACGCGAATAGCGCCGGTCTTGTAGACGATCAGCATGCCGAAGAACACGCCGAACGTGCCGAGGATGGCCTGGCCGATCAGTGCCGATCCGCCGACTCCGCCGAACGAGACGTCGGTGAACATCAGCGACAGCGCGCCGAGGAACACACCTTCCGCCGCGGCGTAGGCAAGCACGATTGCCTTGTTGTCCATCTTGCGACCGAACGTCGCGAACATGACCAAGCCGAAGCCGATGAGGCCGCCGCCGATCACGAAGGGGATGGCCAAGCCCGGATTACCCGAGACCAGGAAGTACGAGATGATCGCCGTGACGCTGAGCACACCGAGGGTGATGCCGGTCTTGGTGACCACGTCGTCGATCGTCATGGCCCGCTGAGCGGGCTGCGTTGTGTACGGGTCGGCCTGTGTTCCGGGATGCTGGCCGAACGTTGCGGCCTGCGAGGCTCCAGCCGTCGCAGATCCGAATGTGGCGTATCCGCCGCCCTGCTGCTTGGGCAGGTTGCGGAACACCGGGTTGCTGGAGGTGCGCACCGTGTCTCTTCCCTTCGTAAGTTCTGATCCCCACCGGGGATCTCCCCGTCGGTCATCAGTAGAACGTTCGACATCCGGACAAAAGTTCCCGTGACGAGAACCTCTACGTCGGACAAAACGGACTCTACCGGGTCGCCCCTCGACAGGCAGCCACGACCGCGTGTGTGACACCGAATCGAAACGGGCACTATGAGGAAATGGCAATCGAAGACGGACCCGACCAGACCTTGGACCAAAGCGAAAGCCTCGACTCCGACGAGGTGCGCAACGACGACGGCGACACCGTGGTCGATCCCCCGGACCACTGGAGCGAAGCCAACAGTTTCGGCACCACCGCCCGTGAAGCAGCCGAGGGCGAGAGCCTCGACCTCAAGCTCAGCGAAGAAGAACCCGACATCGCCGTCGAGGAGGATCTCGACCGCCCGATCACCGAGACCCCGGACGACGAACTGACCGAAGAACTGGTCGACCACGTCATCGAGGAGTCCGACGAGGATCCCGACATCGATTACGCGGAAGGCCAGCGTCAGGCCGAGATCGTCGAAGGGACTCTCGTCGAGGATCGTGGGCGCGACAGGGGCCAGATCGACGGCACCCCGGAAGACGGCGGCCCCGTCACCTGACGCTCTCGCATCTGGTCCTCACCGTTACTCGCTCGGGCGCACCGAGCGAGTGACGGTGAACTTGGTGTTGCGTCCCATCGGATCGGTGGGCCCGACGGCGTCGGCGAGAGCCCGACGATAGTTCAGGTGCGTGTTGAACACCGTCCACAGCTGTCCGCCCGGCCGCAGCACGCGTCCGGCGGCCTCGAACAACTTGCCTGCCCCGCCTGTGTGTACCGCAGCGCCCTCGTGGAACGGCGGGTTGCAGACGATCAGATCGACCGACCGGGACTCGAACGTCGACATCGCGTCGTCGGCCACCACCGAGATCGTCGTCCCGTTCGCCTCGGCGGTGGCAGCGGCCGACGCGATGGCAGCGGCGGATCGGTCCGTCGCGATCACCTCGAGACCGGGCCTGGTTCGAGCCAATTCGGTCGCGAGAATTCCACTGCCGCACCCCAGATCGACGGCGTTGGTTGCGCGAGGTGCCATCTTCGGCACGAACCCCAGTAGGAATCTCGTCCCGATATCGAGGCCGGCCCCGGCGAAGACCGCGCCGTGAGCCACGACCGTCAGGCCGAGGTCGTCGATTCGTTTGTCGACCGGATACGTCATCTCCGACGCCACTGCCCCGGTCGCGGTCAGTACCCGCGCCTTCTGCCGTCCCCGACCCGCCGTGACGGTCTCGAACGACCGCCCGAGGATGTCGTTCATCGCAGGCGTCATGTGTTTGTCTCGGCCGCCGGCCAGGACGACGACGTTCTGGAGCGCATGCGCCGCGATGTGCTCGGCGATCTCGGTGAGCTCGGCCAGACCTCGTGGCAACTGCATCAACACGGTGCCGACGCCGTCGAGCAGTTCCGCACCCAGCCCGTGGTGGGTGTACGTGCCGACCATCGACACACGCGCCGCGTTCAGCTCCAGAGCGCGTACGCCGGTAACAGCGTCCTGGTGCACTCGCACGTCGGTGAACCCCAGTGCCGCCGCACCCAGAGTCAGAGCGCCGTAGCGATCGCCGATCACAGCAATCGGTTCCGTGCGGTCGACCCCCAGTTCGTCGACGGTATCGAGCAGCAAACGATCTGCCGCGTCGACCGCATGCAGATTGGGTGCCTCGGCATCGGGCTCACGCCGCAGAGCTTCGAACAACGTTTCATCGGACACCCGGGCAGTATTCCACCCTGGCAGCTGTGCCCCGACCGGACGTTTCGACGGTTCACCGGCCCGTTCCGCGCGGCAAGTGGCTATTGCGACCGATGAGGTGCATGCTCGGGGAATGGAACACAAAGACAAGAACGAGGCGCTCTTCAGCCATCCCGACGACGCATCGACCGATGCCTCGGCCGAAGCGACCAAGCCCGCCGTCTACACGGCCCTTTTCAGCGGTGCCAACGACTGACCCTCACGACAGATACCGCAGGTACTCCAGCGCCTTGGTCGCGTGTACGTGACCGCGCTCGCTCTGCACCACCATCCGCACCGTACGGTGCCGATCGATCACGAACGTCGTCCGCTTCACGGACAACAACTGCCGTAGATAACTGCGACGAGCCACGTTCGAGTGGCCGCGCTCGAAATCACGAAGTCGACGCCTACGGGCGAACCACCCGCCGCGCCGCACTCCGAACTGTTCGGCCACCGCACCGTCGGAATCCGAGAGCAACGGGAAGTCGAACGACCTCTGCAGCGCGAAATGTTGGTTCTTGTCTCGGGTATCGGTGCTGATCCCCACTCGCTGCGCACCGAACCTGCCGAACTCCGCTCCCAGATCCCGAAAATGGCACGCCTCGGCCGTGCAGATCGGACTGTTCGCAGCCGGATAGAAGAACAGGACCACCGGCCCCGACGCCGTGAGCTCGGTGAGCGCACGACGTTCACCGGAATGATCGGGCAGCTCGAAATCCGGGGCGGTCTGTCCGATTCGCATGACGCAGAGGGTACCGCTCGGCTCGCAACGAGCAGGGCCGTGGCCGTCAACCGCGCGGTACGAGCCACTTTCGCAGTCGTGCGGTGACGAACGGCATCACCACGTACACCATCAGCGGAGTGCACATCATCACTACGACCGCAGTCCGCAGGGCCACGTTCAGGTGGGTCAGATGTGGAGTGATCACGAGGTTCACCAACAGGCTGACGGCATAGAACGCAACACCGATGGACACGGCTTGCTTCCACCGCGGCGGCGGACCGCCCACGACGCGCACGGCGTCGGTCAGGTTCGACTGTGGCTCGAACCATCCCTCCACGCCGGAAAGCCGATGTGTCACAACGTCGTCCGCTATCGGTCGGCCGCGGCCGAGCCAATCGCGCCTCGCCTCCGAACGCAACCACGCCCCGAGATGGTCGTGCGTCTCGAATCGATACACCACGTGATAGTCACTGGATTCGGCCGAGCTGCGCAGCCAGCCTCCGCCGAGAAAGCCCGGGAAGGTTCGCACCAGTTCGATGCCCCGGTCGGTCCATTCGACGAAGTCCGCCTCGTGTCCCTCGCGAACGCGTCGTGCGACCGAGGTCGTGACGTGCTCGAGCGTGTCGGTCATGGCCATGGGGTCCCCTCCTGCGCTGGTTCGTCGTCGGTGCGTTCTACACAGACTGTGTCGAAATGGACCGAGTATCAAATCAGGAACCGGATTGCAGACCGATGGCATACTGGAGCGCGCTGAGTGACTATTCGTCCACGAGCTTCCATCGCGATCGGTCTGGAGTGGACGTATGGCACCGAGCGAGACCGAGTACGAACTCGACGACGTCGACCGACGGATCGTCACCGAACTGAGCCGAGACGGGCGCATGTCCATGAGGGCCCTCGCCGAAGCCACCCACATTTCCCGCGCACATGCCTACGTTCGCGTCGACCGCCTCGTCGACGAAGGTGTGATCGAGGGTTTCACCGCCCGCATCGCGTACGAGAAGGCCGGATTCGGCGCATCCGCGTATGTCGCACTGTCGATTCGGCAAGATTCCTGGCGGGCTGTCGCCGACGACCTCAGCACGTTCCCCTTCGTCGAACACGTCAGCCTGATGGGCGGAGACTTCGACGCCTTGGTCCTCGTGCGCGCTCCGGACAACTCCGCATTGCGCCACCTGGTACTCGACAAGTTGCAAGGGCTGGACGGGATACTCTCGACGCGGACGTGGCTGATCTTCGACGAAGCAGTCGGCCCCGGAGCGCAGTGGTTCACGCCGAAGCCGAACAGGAGACATCCATGAGCGCCACCGAACAGCCCGCCCTCTCGGACGTCGTTGTCATCGGCGGCGGCATCGGCGGTGTCTCACTCGCATACGAACTCGCCGGCGACCGCCGTGTCACGCTGCTCGAGCGTGAGTCCACGCTGGCGTTCCACACCACCGGTCGATCCGCGGCTCTGTTTCTGGAGACGTACGGCAACAGCACGATTCGCGCCTTGACGACCGCCAGCCGAGACTTTCTGGTGAACCCACCCGACTGCTTCCGGTCGGATTTGCTCACTCCGCGTCCACTGTTGCAATTCGCGGCCACGGGACGCGGCGATGCCCTCGAAGCGATGTACACCGACGTCAGTCGCCTCACTCCCGACGCGCAGCTGGTATCCCCCACCGACGCATGCACATTCTTCCCACCGCTACGGCCCGAGCTGATCGATTGCGCTCTGTACGAACCGCATTCGATGGAGGTCGACGTCCATGCTCTGCATCAGGGCTTCGTCGGAGGTCTGCGACAGCGGGGCGGTCGGATCGACACCAAGGCCTCGGTGACCGAACTCGAGCGCCTGAACGGTCTGTGGCACGTACGCACCTCGGACGGGTCGACTCATCGGGCTCCACTGGTCGTGAACGCGGCAGGGGCCTGGGCGGATGTCGTCGGTGCGATGGCCGGGGCCCGCCACATCGGCTTGGTTCCCAAGCGCAGGTCGGTCTTCATGGTCGCCGCACCCGACGATCTGGACACAAAGAATCTGGCGACACTGAGCGACATCGACGAGAAGTTCTACATCAAACCCGAAGGCGCACAACTGTTGTGTTCGCCGGCCGACGAGACGGCGGTCGAACCGAGCGATGCCCGTCCGGACGAGCTGGAGATCGCGCGGGCGTTCGACGACATCGCCGAGGTGACCACCCTGACTGCGCGACACGTTCGTTCGTCCTGGGCCGGACTGCGCAGCTTCGTTCCCGATCGCACCCCGGTGGTCGGGTTCGACCCCGAGCTCGAGGGCTTCTTCTGG
The DNA here is from genome assembly GCF_000482405.1 of Rhodococcus sp. JG-3. Lineage (NCBI taxonomy): Bacteria > Bacillati > Actinomycetota > Actinomycetes > Mycobacteriales > Nocardiaceae > Rhodococcus > Rhodococcus sp. JG-3. The sequence goes on along the minus strand of NZ_KI519398.1, from coordinate 2,310,373 downwards.
TGCGCCGGGCAGGGCGGCTACGGAATCCAGACGTGCGCGGCGCTGGCCCGGGTGGGCGCGGCTGTCGTTCGCGGAGAACCGGTTCCGGCCGACGTGGCCGAGCGCGGCCTTCTCGAAGCGGATCTGTCGCCCCGCCGTCTCGGCTAGAGGCGCTGCGCGCCACTTGCGCGGAAACTCGACCTGGGCTACGAAGTTCCACTCACGACGTGAGACCTCAGCCGGCGACGACGCGTCGCAGATCGCGCACTGTCGTCCGGTAGATGTCCAGCAGGTCGGCATCCTGCCCGCCGTCGATCCGTACCGCCCAGTCGTCGAAGGCGATACGCAGGGCCATACCGGCACCTTCGACCAACAGTCGTGCATACGAACGTGATTCGTGGTCACCGAGACGCTCGGTCACCGCATCGGTGACGCGGCACAGTGTCATCGCGTCGGCCGCGAAGGCTGCGGCCCGCAGATGCGCGTCGATACCGATCAGTCGCCGAGTGCGTAGGAGTCGGTCGCGTTCCTCCTCGGGCGCTGTCGACAGTCGCTCGACTGACTGCTCGTACAACGCTTCGATTCCAGGCAGCGTGATGTGCTCGGGCGCGGTAGCGGCGAGCCACTGGTCGAAGTCGACCTCGAAATCAGGGTCGATGCCGAGAACGGACTCCTCCTTCGAGGCGAAGCTGCGAAAGAACGTACTGGGCGACACCCCCGCTCGGCGCGCGATCTCGTCCACCGTGGTCGCGGCGCAGCCCTGCTTCTCGAACAGCTCGAGTGCGGCGCGAGTGATCTCGAGCCGAGTGTCTCGGCGACGTCGCTCTCGCAGGTCCGGCACTCGTTCGCTCATCCTCGTCCATCCGTCGACTGCGGTCGTCATCCGCTGTCAACTTACCAGCAATCGTCAAGTTGACAGTCACTGTCATAATGATTGAAGCTATCTACATACGATTGCACGCTTCGATCCCATACGCGAAAGTTTGTAGACACATGAGTTCACCCGAGACCGACCGCACCCCCGACGAGCAACTCGCGCCGGGCAGCAAGCTACTGATCGGCATATTGGTCATCGCGGCCTTCGTCATGATCCTCAACGAGACGATCATGAGCGTGGCGCTCCCGACCCTGATGGTCGACCTCGAGATCACGGCAACGACGGCCCAGTGGCTCACCACCGGATTCCTACTGACCATGGCGGTGGTCATTCCCGTCACCGGCTACCTGTTCCAACGCTTCACGCTGCGTCAGGTGTTCGTGACAGCGATGACCCTGTTCACCGTCGGCACCCTGCTCGCGGCCTCGGCACCCGGTTTCGAGCTGCTTCTGCTCGGCCGCATCACGCAGGCCAGCGGGACGGCGATCATGCTGCCGCTGCTCATGACCACAGTGCTCACCGTCGTCCCGGCCCACAAGCGCGGCGCGATGATGGGTGTGATCTCCATCGTCATCGCCGTCGCACCTGCCGTCGGCCCCACCATCTCCGGAGTCATTCTCGACTCGCTGAATTGGCGTTGGATGTTCTGGCTGGTGCTTCCCATCGCGCTCGTCGCGTTCGGCATCGGAACCACACTGGTGAAGAACGTGACCGAGACGGGACAGCCTTCGTTCGATCCCACGTCGGTCGTGTTGTCCGCCTTGGCGTTCGGCGGCATCGTCTACGGCCTGAGCAGCCTCGGCCATTCTGCCGAGGAGTCCGTCGTACCGGTCTGGTTGCCGTTGGTGGTGGGAGTGATCGCACTCGTCGTCTTCGTGCTGCGGCAGATCGCCCGCCAGGAACGCGGCGGCGCGCTGCTGGACATGCGTCCGTTCCGCACCCCCACCTTCAGCATCGGACTCGGCATGATCGCGATCTCGATGATGGCCCTGTTCGGTGCTCTGATCCTCCTGCCGATGTATCTGCAGAACGTGCGCGGACTCGACACCCTCGCAACCGGCCTGATGCTCCTGCCCGGCGGATTGCTGATGGGTCTGCTCGCCCCCTTCGTCGGCCGCATCTTCGACCGAATCGGGCCGCGCCCGTTGGTCATTCCCGGAGCCATGGTGGTGAGCGCCGCGTTGTGGTCGATGACGGTGCTGGACGCACAGTCGGCACTACCGCTGGTCGTCGGTATCCACATGCTGCTCTCGGCGGGGCTCGCGCTCATCATGACTCCGCTGATGACCTCCTCGCTCGGATCCCTTCCCACCCGCCTGTACTCGCACGGCAGCGCAATCTTCAACACCGTGCAGCAGCTGGCCGGAGCCGCTGGAACCGCGTTGTTCGTCACCGTCATGTCGAACACCGCAGCAGCCCGAATCTCCGACGGGGCAACGCAGGTGGGTGGTTCCGAGGCAGGCATCCACACCGCATTCCTGTGCGGTGGGGCGGTGTCACTGGTCGCGGTGGCTGCGTCGTTCTTCATCCGAGCACAGGCAAGCAGTGATCGAGACGAGGCCGTGTCGGCGCAACCGGTGCACTGAACCCCGGCGGCATTCACACCGCGCCGTCGCGGTCAGCCGAGCGCGATCAGATCGATCGGGTGAGTCAGCAGACGACCGACGAGGGCGAGGAATTCCGACCCCTGTTGGCCGTCGACCAGTCGATGATCGAACGAGAGAGACAGTGTCGTCACCGACCGTAAAGCGATCTCGCCGTTGTGTTCCCACGGCGTTCGACGGATGGACCCGAAGCACAGGATGGCAGCCTCGCCCGGGTTGAGGATCGGCGTGCCTGCGTCGACTCCGAACACCCCCACGTTGGTGATGGTGATGGTGCCGTCGGCCAGATCGGCCGGACTGCTCTTGCCCTCCTTCGCGATACGCGTCAGGTCGGCCAGGGCACGCGCGATGTCCACCAGAGAGAGTTCGTGAGCGTTCTTGATGTTGGGAACCATCAATCCGCGGGGTGTCGCCGCCGCGATGCCGAGGTTGACGTAGTACTTGGTCACGATCTCCTGCGCAGCCTCGTCCCAGCTCGAGTTCAGCGACGGATTCGATTTCAGCGCGACGAGAACGGCTTTGGACACCAGAGCCAACGGCGTCAGACGCACGTCCTGGAAGTGTGTGGAGGACCGCAGCGACTCGAGGAGTTCGAGCGTCTCGGTCACGTCGACGGTCACGAATTCGGTGACGTGAGGTGCAGTGAACGCACTTCGCACCATGGCCTCGGCGGTGTGCTTGCGTACACCCTTGATCGGAGTGCGCTCCTCTCGACCGGTCCGCCCGGATACCGACTGCTGCACCTCGGTCTCGAGCTGCACGTCGGTGTCACTCTGCACATCGGTCTCACTCCGCACAGCCGTCCCGACCTGCAGGTACGACTCCACGTCCTGACGGGTGACGTCGCCGTGGCGTCCACTCGCGGGCAGCTCGTTCAATTCGATGCCGTTGTCCTTGGCCATCTTTCGTACCGGTGGGGCCGCAAGCGGCTTTCCGTTCTGCTCGTTCGGCGTGGACGCCGCGGGTGAGTCGACGCGGCCACCGCGTCGGCTCGAGCCTTCCTTCGCGACGCCGTAACCCACGAGGACCGGGACGCGCTCGTCCTCGTCCTCCCCGGACGACGTGGTCTGAATCGGGGAAACGGACTGCTCTGGATCGGTAGCGACCGGTTCGTCGTCACCGCCGACTCTGATGTCGATGATCGGCACTCCGACCTCCACCGTGTCGCCCTCGGAAACATGCAGGGCAGCAACGACACCGGCGAACGGAGAAGGCAATTCCACCGCAGCCTTGGCCGTCTCGACCTCGGCGATGTTCTGGTTGAGTTCGATGGTGTCACCGACCGCGACGAGCCAGGTCAACAGGTCGGCCTCGGTGAGGCCCTCCCCCAGGTCGGGCAGCGGAAAGCTCTTGATGGTGGACATCGTCGAATCCTGTTCGGTCGGTATCGGCGGAGGATGTGATCGGGGCGAAACGGCAGCCGAGGGGCAACGGCAGCTCAGTGGGAACGGCAGCGGTCCACTGCGTCGAGGATCCGGTCGACGTCGGGAAGATAGAACTTCTCGAGTTTCGACGCCGGGTACGGCGTTCCGAATCCACCGACCCGCAGCACCGGCGCTTCGAGGTTGTAGAAGCACCGCTCGGAGATGCGAGCGGCTATCTCCGAGCCGAGGCCCATGAAGACCGGTGCCTCGTGTGTGACGACGAGCCGTCCGGTCTTGCGCACCGACGCTTCGACGGTCTCGAAGTCGATCGGCGACAGCGACCGCAGATCGATGACCTCGATCGAGATACCCTCGTGTGCCGCAACTTCGGCTGCCTTACGGGCAGTGGACACCAACGGTCCGTAGGCCACCAGTGTGATGTCGGTGCCCTCGGTGACCACCCGCGCCCGATGCAGCGGGAAGGCGGTGTCGAGATCGTCGACGCCGAGGTCGATCGGACTCTTCTCCCAGTATCGACGTTTGGGTTCGAAGAACAGCACGGGATCGTCGCTGGCAATGGCCTGCTGGATCATCGAGTAGCCGTCGGCGGCGTTGCTGCAGGTCACCACGCGCAGTCCGGCGGTCTGGGCGAAGTAGCCCTCCGGTGATTCCGAATGATGTTCCACTGCACCGATTCCACCGCCATAGGGCACTCGGATGGTCATGGGGATCTTGACATTTCCGCTCGTGCGATAGTGCAGTTTGGCTACCTGCGACACGATCTGATCGAACGCCGGGTAGATGAAGCCGTCGAACTGGATCTCGCACACGGGACGGAATCCGCGCATCGCCAGGCCCACAGCGGTACCGATGATGCCCGATTCGGCCAGCGGCATGTCCAGTACTCGGCCGGGCCCGAAGTCCTTCTGCAGGCCGTCGGTGATGCGGAAGACGCCACCGAGCTTGCCGATGTCCTCGCCCATCAGCAACACCTTGGGGTCGTTCTCCATCGCACGACGCAGGCCGGCATTGATGGCTTTGCCGAGCGGCAGGCTGGTGGGCCGTTCCAGGGTGGTCATGACGTGACTCCTTCGAATCCAGCTTGGTAGGAGGCGAATTGGGCCCGCTCGTCGTCGAGCAGAGAGTGTGGGTCGGCGTAGACGTTGTCGAACACCGTCATCGCCGCGGGTTCGACGGTCTCGAGGCATCCACGTCGCAGATCGGCGGCGACGTCGTCCGCCGTCCGCTGGACCGATGCCACGAACTCGTCGTCGAACACGCCGATTCGTCTGAGCAGCTTCTCGATTCGGTCGATCGGATCCTTGGCACGCCATTCGTCGTCCATGGCCCCGGATCGATACCTCGTCGGGTCGTCGGACGTGGTGTGCGGCCCCATGCGGTAGGTGACGGCTTCGATGAGCGTCGGGCCGCTGCCCTCACGGGCGCGGGCCAGCGCTGCTCTGGTCACGGCCAGCACCGCGAGGACGTCGTTTCCGTCGACCCGTACCGATGGGATGCCGAATCCCTCACCGCGTGCCGCGATCGTGGACTTGGTCTGCACGGTGACCGGTTCGGAGATCGCCCACTGGTTGTTCTGGCAGAAGAACACCACCGGTGCATGGAAGCTGGCCGCGAACCCGAGAGCCTCCGAGATATCGCCCTGGCTGGTCGCTCCGTCTCCGAAGTAGGTGATGGCCGCACCGTCGGCACCCTCGAGCTGCATGCCGATCGCGTATCCGGTCGCGTGCAGGCCCTGCGAACCGACGATGATCGCCGGCGTAGTCATTCGATATTCGTACGGGTCCCATCCCGACAGGGTCGATCCCCGCCAGAAACGGAGCATCCGAGTGGGATCGACTCCGCGGCAGTAAGCCACCCCGTGCTCGCGGTAGCTGGCGAACACGAAGTCCTCGGAGTCGAGTGCGCGGGCCGAGCCGACCTGCGCCGCTTCCTGTCCGAGCAACGGAGCCCACAGCCCCAACTCGCCTTGCCGCTGCAGCGCGGTGGCCTCGGCGTCGATGCGCCGGACGACCACGAGATCGCGATAGATCTCCTTCATCGCAGCCGTGTCGATGTCCGCGACCAGAGGTGAATACGTCTCGTTGCGGACCACCGTTCCGGATTCCTTGATCAGCTGTATCAGCGAGGTGGTGTTCATGTCCGTGGCACTCTCCGTCGTGATGTGATGTCCTTCACAAGGACACCACCGACGCCCAGCGTGCACAAGTGATGACTTCAGGATTACGCAGTGTGCACAATATCGGGTAACGACCGAGCTACAGGAAGTGCGCAATGACCGATCTCGACAAGACCGACGCCCGACTCCTCCTCGCCCTCTGCGCCAAGCCTCGAGCCACCGGCGTCGAACTCGCCACCACGTTGGGCCTGTCCCGCAACACCGTCCAGGCACGCCTCGGGCGGTGGGACGACAAGGGGTCCCTCACCCCCATCGATCACCGTATTCCGCCGAAGTCGCTGGGACGTCCGTTGCAGGCCTTCGTGACCGCTCAGGTCAATCAGCACACGTTGGCAGCGGTCACCGAGCACCTCCGCACGATCCCCGAGGTACTCGAGGTGTTCGGCCTGTCCGGTGCCGCGGACATGCACATCCGCATTGCGGCGGTCGACGCCGACGACCTGTACCGCATAGCCGGCCTGATCCTCGACATTCCTGGCGTCGAGCGGACGAACATGTCGATTGCCATGTCCGAGCTGATTCAGTACCGAACCAAGCCGTTGCTCGAACAGCTCGCCGACGACGGCCGCCGCTGAGCACCCCGACCATCCCCGCCGGGCCGATACCGACCGCATCACGCAATCTGCACGGTCCGAGCGATGCCGGTTGACCGGTCTGCGTCGTGCGCGACACCCTGTGACGGACAAGACATCCGGGTAGCCGCTGCATCTGCTCCCATCCCCTGACCGAAAGAGACCGACTGTGTCCGTCGTTGCCGACCACTCTGCCGTCACACCCACTCGACATCGCTCTTCTGTTGCCCAGACCGCGAATTCGGCTTCGGCACCGGCCGCACCCGGTGTCTTCGACCGGCCCGACATGCCATCCGACTCCGCGCACGAGCGCGTGGTGTTCTGCCACGATCGAGACACCGGTCTGCGCGCGATCGTCGCGATTCACTCGACCGTGCTGGGACCGGCACTCGGCGGAACTCGCTTCTACCCCTACGCAACCGAGCAGGACGCCGTGACCGATGTATTGAGACTCTCCCGCGGGATGACCTACAAGGCGGCTGTCGCAGGGGTCGATCTGGGCGGCGGGAAGGCAGTCATCATCGGCGACCCGACCGTCATCAAGACCCCGACATTGCTCGAGGCCTACGGCCGGTTCGTCGAATCGCTCGGCGGCACGTACGTCACGGCAGGCGACGTCGGCACCAACAGCGACGACCTCGATATCGTCGCCGAAGAAACGGCCTACGTCGTCGGTAAGAACACCACCGCGGGCGGCACCGGCGACAGCGGTCCACAGACGGCGCTCGGGGTCTATCTCTCCCTGCTGGCAGCAGCCGAATCGACCTGGGGCTCCGACGATCTGACCGGCAGACGAGTAGGTGTCGAAGGCGTAGGCAAAGTGGGTTACAACCTGGTGGCGCTCCTGCGCGGAGCGGGTGCCGACGTGCTCGTGAGCGACTCCTACGAACCCGCCCTCGAACGGATCGCCCAGGACTTCCCCGGCGTCACGATCGGAACCGACATCATCGGAGCCGACATCGACGTGTACGCCCCGTGCGCCATGGAAGCAACGCTCGACGCGTCCTCGGTGGACCGGCTGTCGGCGTCCATCGTGTGCGGTGCCGCGAACAATCAACTGCTCACGCCCGACGTCGAATCGCTGCTGGCCGCCCGGGGCATCGTCTGGGTACCGGACTACGTGGCCAACGCCGGCGGCTTGATTCAGGTGGAAGGTGAACTGCGCGGACGAAATTCGGCCGAGGTGATGGCAACGATCGGACAGATCCGTACTACCGTCGCCGGCATATTCGCCATGGCACGCAGCGAAGGGATCCTGCTCGGAGCAGCCGCGGACCGACTGGCCGAGAGGCGAATTGCGGCCGCCCGAGGGTAGGGACCGCACGCCCGGTGCGCTCCACCCGGCAGCGCATGTACCGCGCTGGCCTCAGGAGTGGAGCGCACCGCTGCGATCTACTGCGGCGCCCGTCTACTGCAGCGCAATGTACTTGGTCTCGAGGTATTCCTCGATCCCTTCCGAGCCGCCCTCTCGTCCGAAGCCCGACTCCTTCACACCGCCGAAGGGGGCCGCGGCGTCGGAGATGGCACCCCGGTTGACCCCCACCATGCCGGTGTCGAGAGCAGCCGAGACCCGCAGAGCCCGATCGAGGCTCTCGGTGTAGAAATAGGCCACCAATCCGTACCGGGTGTCGTTGGCCGCGGCGACGGCCTCGTCCTCGGTCTCGAATCCGACGATGGCGGCAACCGGCCCGAAGATCTCGTCGCGCAACAGGTTTGCGTCGGCCGGGATGCGGTCGAGCACAGTGGGCGTGAAGAAGAACCCGGGACCGTCGGGTGCCGATCCGCCGGTGCGGATGCGGGCGCCCTTGGCAACGGCATCGTCGACGAGTGCCGACACCGTCCGTCGCTGCTTGTCGTTGATGAGTGGTCCGATGTCGGTACCCTCGCGATCACCGGGGCCGACCGTCAGTGCTGCGATTCTCGCGGTCAGCTTCTCGGTGAATTCCTCGCGAACGGGCTCGGCCACGTACAGACGGTTTGCTGCAGTGCACGCCTCACCACCGTTGCGCATCTTGGCCAGCATCGCTCCGTCGACGGCGGCATCGATGTTCGCGTCTTCGAAGACGATGAACGGCGCATTGCCGCCGAGCTCCATCGATGTCCGGAGCAGTCGGTCGGCTGCATTGCGCACCAACAGCTTTCCCACTCCGGTCGATCCGGTGAAGGTGACCTTCCGCAGTCTGGGGTCGTCCATCAGCGGACCGGTGACGGATGCAGCGTCCGAGGCCGGGAGCACCGACAGCACACCGCTGGGCAATCCGGCGTCGGCGAACACCTGACCGAGCAGGAGCATCGTCAGTGGGGTGTCCTCGGCCGGCTTGACGATGACGGTGCAACCCGCTGCGAGCGCGGGACCGATCTTGCGAGTTCCCATGGCCAGCGGGAAATTCCACGGAGTGATCGCGAGTACCGGGCCGACCGGCATCTTGGTGACAAGGATGCGGCCGTTACCGGCGGGCGCAGGGGTGTACCGGCCGCCGATCCGGACCGCTTCCTCGCTGAACCAGCGCAGGAATTCACCGCCGTAGTTGACTTCACCGCGACTCTCCGCCAAAGACTTTCCCATTTCCAGGGTCATCAGCAGAGCGAAATCGGCTGCACGTTCCTGCAACAGGACGAAGGCGCGCCGCAGAATCTCGGCTCGCTCCCGAGCAGGCGTTGCCGCCCACTCCGGTTGCGCCGCGGCAGCGAGATCGAGGGCCGCGATGCCGTCGGCTGCGCCTGCGTCGGCGACGGTGGTCAGTTCCTCACCGGTGGCGGGATTCAGGACGGCGAATCGCGCGCCCGACTGCGCGGGGGTCTGCTTTCCACCGAGCCACAGGTCGGTGGGCAGCGAGGACAGCAGTTGCTCGACGGCCATGTCAGAGTCCCTTAGAAGCGTCGCGCAGTGCGTTCTCGAGGACCGTGAGTGCGTCGTCGAGCAACTCGTCGGAGATCACCAGCGGCGGAAGCAGGCGGATGACGTTGCCGTAGGTTCCGCACGTCAACACGATCACGCCTGCCGCGAGTGCCGCAGCGGCAACGGCTTTGGTGGCCTCGGGGTTCGGCTCACGTCCACCCGGTACGACGAGTTCGACGGCAAGCATGGCCCCGCGGCCTCGGACCTCACCCATGATCGCGACCTCCGGCATCAACGCCGTGAGCCGATCGACGACGATGCGTTCGATGTCGCGAGCGCGGGCGTTGAGGTCGAGGGTCTCCATCTGTTCGATCGATGCCAGCGCAGCGGCGCATGCGACGGGATTGCCTCCGTAGGTGCCGCCGAGCCCACCGGGATGCACGGCGTCGATCAGATCGGCCCGGCCCGTCACCGCGGCCAGTGGCATACCGCCCGCGATGCCCTTGGCCATGGTGATCAGGTCCGGCACGATGCCCTCGTGCTCGCTGGCGAACCAGGCACCGGTGCGGGTGAATCCGGACTGCACCTCGTCGGCGATGAACACGACATCGTGCTTGCGCGCCCACTCGGTCAGCGCAGGCAGGAAGCCGTCCGCCGGCACGACGAAGCCGCCCTCACCCTGGATCGGCTCGATCAGGATGGCCGCGAGATTGTCTGCGCCGACCTGCTTTTCGATCATGGAGATCGCACGGGCGGCGGCCTGTGCACCGGTGACGGCCGATCCGTCGGCACCGAGTCCTTCACGGAACGGGTACGACATCGGAACTCGATAGACCTCGGGAGCGAACGGCCCGAATCCACTCTTGTACGGCATCGACTTCGAGGTCAGAGCCATCGTCAGGTTCGTGCGGCCGTGATACGCGTGGTCGAACACGACCACGGCCGAGCGGCCGGTGGCGTGCCGGGCGATCTTGACTGCGTTCTCGACGGCCTCGGCACCACTGTTGAACAGGACGGTGCGCTTGTCGTGATCTCCCGGGGTGAGTTCGGCCAACTTCTCGGCGACCGCGATGTATCCCTCGTAGGGCGCGATCATGAAGCAGGTGTGGGTGAAGTGAGCGACCTGATCCTGCACGGCGGCAACGACAGCCGGATTCGACGCACCGACGGTCGTCACGGCGATACCGGCACCGAGGTCGATCAACGAATTGCCGTCGACGTCGACCACGACGCCGCCGTCTGCGTCGGCCACGTACACCGGCAGCGTCGATGCGACGCCTGCACCGACGACGGCCTTGCGGCGCTCGGCCAGAGCCGACGATTTCGGGCCGGGGAACGCGGTGACGATCCTGCGCTCCTGCGGAAGTCGGTATTCGATCGAAGCCATGGTCGCACCTTTCGGGTTGGTCTCTGTGCAGCAAGTATGCGACCGCGAGGGGCGACCGGAGACTGCCGATACGTACATTCAGGTGCAGAAGCACACGCCATTTCGTCAGGCACGATTACAGTGCGACAGGTGAGTGTGCAGATTTCCTGGTTGTTGAGACAACGCGACCTCCGGCTGAGTCATCGCGGCGGGCCCGAACGCAGCGGTGCCGCCATCACCTTCGCGCAGGCGACCGAGCTCACCGATCCGAGTCCGTGGTTGTCCGGCGGCGAGCTGATCCTCACGACAGGTCTCGGCTTCGACTCCGGCGGCCCCGCACTCGCGCAGTACGTCCGCACCCTCCGAACGGCAGGGGTTGCCTGCCTCGGATTCGGAACCGGTCTCTCGCACAGCGTGATTCCACGAGAACTTCTCGACGCGGCAGACGAGGTCGGGCTACCCGTCGTCGAGGTTCCCTACGACACTCCCTTCGCCGCGGTCATTCGGGCGGTCACCACACGCATCGCCGAGCAGGAGTACGAGGAAGTCCTGCGGGCGGCGTCGGTACAGAGCCGCATCACCCGCGCCGCACTGCACGGCGGCGTCGACGCGATCGTGCGCGAATTGGCGGTCGCCACCTCCACCTCCGTCGCGCTCATCGGACATCGCACCGAGTCGTTTCATCCGGTCGACGCGGCGGATCTGATCGCGCAGGCCCGCGAGATCGCCGCCAGTATCCGTCCGTCGTCGTCACCCGCGACGGTGTCGGTGAGCGAGCCGGGCCGCACCGTGAGCCTGCACTCGGTACCGATCACCGCCAGTGCGCCGAGCTTTCTCGCAATTCGCACGAAGGGGCCCGTGACGGGAGTCGAGCAGATATTGCTCGGGCATGCGGTGTCGCTGATAACCCTCGAACTGGAAAAGCCCGCGCGGCTGCGCGCGGAGCAGACGGCCCTCAACTCGCGCGCGCTCGGACTTCTCCTCGACGGGCATCTCCTGTCCCCCGGTGACACGCAGGTACCGAGCTATCTCGCCGACGCGGCCGACGACGACTCCCGCATCACCGTGGTGGTTCTCCGCGGCGCGACGGGGCGGACGGGTTCCATCGCCGATGCCGTCGATGCTCAGTTCCGCGCCCACGCACGGCCGACGTTCGTCAGGTCCACCGACGACGGTGCCGAGATGCTGCTACCCGGCGACGACGCGACTTTCGTTGCGCAGCTGATGAATTCGCTCCCCCGTTCGGTGTGTGCGGGGGTCGGCACCGACATGCACATTACCGAGGCCCCCACCGCGCTCAGACAAGCGCGGCTCGCGTGCGCGGCGGCCGGTCCCGGTGATCGGGTCGTCCACTTCACCGGGTCGATGCTGCTGGCGTCGGAACCGGTTCGGGAATCGTTGCGTGCCATGGCTGCCGTCACCATCGCCGTACTGGCCGAGTACGACCGCACTCACACCGCGGATCTGGTGGGTTCGCTTCGAGCGTTCCTGGAAGCCAACGGGCACTGGGAAACCGCCGCTGCCCACCTGTCGGTGCATCGTCACACCTTGCGCAACCGCATCACACGATGCGAGGAATTGCTGGGGGTGGATCTGACGTCGGCGCGGGTGCGAGCGGAACTGCTGCTCTCCCTACTTGCGGCATGAGCGCGCCCCTCTGTGTCAGGATTTCGCGATGACCACCCCTCGTCCTGAACCCCAGATCTCCGTCGCCACCGCGAAGTCGGTTCGGCTCGGAGTGCTGCTGGCGGCTGTGGGCGGATTTCTGGATGCGTACACCTACGTCACTCGCGGCGGTGTGTTCGCCGGTGCCCAGACCGGCAACGTGGTGCTGCTCGGCGTGGACGTGGCGGGCGGGCGTTGGGTGGAGGCGCTGGTGTTCCTGCCGCCGTTGACGGCGTTCGTTCTGGGTGTCATGACGGCCGAGTTCATCGCGTTGCCTGCGATCGAGAGGATCGTGCGCAGGCCGGTGCGGGCTGTGCTCTGCTACGAGATCCTGGTTCTGGTGATCGTCGGGTTTCTGCCGGCAATGGTTCCCGATGCGGTGGTGTCGGTCATCCTCGCGCATGTCGCGGGCGTGCAGGTGACGACCTTTCGGGTGTTGGTGGATTCGCCGTTCAACACGACGATGACGACCGGCAACCTCCGCACCATGGCCATGGCGGCGTTTCATCGTGTGGTCGAGCATGATCGGGAGGCGGGGATCAGGGCTCGGCGGTTCGGCACGGTCATCGCCGGGTTTCTCGGCGGCGCTGTACTCGGCGCAGTGTCGGTGGAGCTGTTCGCTCTGCGCGCGATCTGGGTGGTGGCCGTCATGCTGATCGTCGCGCTGGCACTGTTCGTGTTCGACGAACGCCCACCTCGATCGGCTGCAGCGAAGCGTTAGTCGCCCAGTCGAAGCGGCGCGATGGTGTCGAAGACGTCCCCTGGGCCCGGGTTGTCCGGTGCCGAGATGCCACCCAGGTGATGTACGACGCCCCACACCGCGTTCAGTGCTGTGTGAATCGCGCCCTCCGCCCAACCGGCGGTCCACGAGATGTCGTCGCCGGCAAGGAAGATGCCACGGTGTCGGGGTTCGAGTTCGTCCTGCACGAAGTGGGTGAACAGTCTTTCCTGATAGCGGTAGTGCCCCGGCAGGTTGGCCTTGAACGCACCCATGAAGTCGCGCTCGGTCTCCCAGGACAGCGTCACCGGAGTCGAGATGATGTGGCTGCGAAAGTCGACACCCGGGTAGATCTCTTCGAGGGATCGCAACATGATGTTCATGCGTTCGGTGGGATCGAGAGCCAGCAGTTTGAGCGAGTCGTCGGACCAGGTGTAGGACAGGCAGATCAGCCCCGGCTTTCCTTCGCCCTGATCGAGAAGGTATGTGCCGCGGCTCATCCGGTCGGTCAGCGTCATGCTGACCAGATCACGCCCGGTCACCGGGTCCTTGTCTTTCCAGAACGGCCGATCGACGAGTGCGAAGACCTTCGTCGACCCCATGTAGTGGGTACGTTCGATGGCGGTCCAGTGGTCGATCGGGAACAGATCGTCGTCGCATCTGATGTTGCTGAGCAACATCCAACTCTGCGCGGTCACGACCGCAGCCGCGTACGTACGGATGTTTCCTCGGTCGTCGTGGATCGTGGTGCCGCCCCCGGTGCGCCTGATCTCGGTGACGCGCGGCATCGTGGCGCCGCCGTTCACCGAGGACACCGACGTACCCGCCGGCCAGTGCGCCAGGTCCGCGGGTGTGTCGGTCCACAACCGCATCGGCAGCTGCTGTGACCCGCCGACTATGCCGCGGTGGTGATCGTCGGCTGCGGTGATGACGACACGAAGGATCTCAAGAATGGAGTTGGGATAGTCGGTGTCCCAACCTCCTGTTCCGAAACCGACCTGGCCGAACAACTCTCGCATGCGAAACGACGAGAAATGCTCGGACGCAGCGAGGAATCCGTAGAAGGTCTGATCGTCGAATTTCACGATCAGTTCGTTCCAGATGCGCTTGATCTCGGCCGCGTCCCGCCTGCGGATGGCACGCTGCAGCGGAATCAGTTCGGCGTGCTCCTCGAGCGTTCTGTTCCATGCGTCGGCGACCTCGGCGAAGATCGGCGGGAGATCCTCGAGCTTGCGGGCGTAGTGGCTGGTGCCCTTGAGATCGATCACCGTACTGGGGGTCGCCTCGGCCAACGGGTTCGGGAACGGTGTCGTCTCGAGCCCGACGGAGTCGAGGTAGTGGAACAACGCGGTCGAGGACGGCGGAAACCGCATCGCGCCCATTTCGGCGACCACACCCGGATGCCCCTCGAACGGCACCGATCGCATGCGGCCGCCGATTCGATCCGATTCGTAGACAACCGGTTCCAGGCCGAGCCGAAGCAACTCGCGGGCCACGACCATTCCTGCGAGTCCGCCGCCGACCACCGCGACTCGGGTACCGAGTGCGGCGTCGGGAACGCTACCCAGGCCGGCCGGGTGGGCGAGGTAATCGTCGTAGGCGAACGGAAAGTCCGGCCCGAACATGGTGAGCGGTTGTTCGTCCTCGGGCTCGATCGCGCTGTCCGGGGTGACGGGTGTGGTCATCTGTCGTTCTCCTGCTCGGCTCGTACCGGGCCTGCGGTCCCTGCGGGACGAGGTGCCGTCCGATACAGATCCGGACGTCGGTCGGAAAGGTGGGTGTTGATCGCTCGGGACCTGTCGAGGTCGGCGGGGTCCAAGTGCACCGTCAACAGTTGCTCGTGCACACCGGCTCTGGCGATGTCGGTGCCATCGGGAGCAACGGCGCACGTCAGGCCGCAATAGGTCAGGCTCGACTCGGTGCCACAGCGGTTGACGTAGGTGACGAACACCTGGCTCTCGTAGGCCCGCGTGGGAACCACGTGGGTTGCGATGATCTCGAATGGCGACATCAGACCGGTCGGGACGATCAACCATTGCGTACCCGCGTCGGCGTGCGCGCGGACGGTCTCCGGAAATTCGACGTCGTAACAGGTGAGCAGACCGCAGCGCAGATCTTCGAAGTCGAACTGCACCACCAACTCCTGGCCTGGGGTGAAGTGGGCACGATCGAGCTCACCGAACAGGTGCGTCTTGCGGTAACGCGCCAGTGACGTACCGGTCGCGTCGACGACCTGAACGGCGTTGTACACCGACTCGCCGCTGCGTTCGGGATATCCGTACACGATCGCGACGCCGTGAGCACGGGCGATCTGTGCGACCCTCCCGAAGATCGGCCCGTCGAACGGTTCGGCACGGTCGACGACGAGTTCACCGATGTCGTAACCGCTGACCGACATCTCCGGAGTGACCAGGATCGATGCACCTGCCGCCGCGGCAGCCGCAGCCGCAGCATCGAGTGCCGTCAGGTTCGACTCGACATCGCCGGAGTCCTCCGGCCCCTGATAGAGCGAGACGGTGTTCGTCACCGATTCAACCCCGGCTTTCCGATCGGCAATTCTTCGGGCAGGGCTGGTGCCAGCACCCACAACACTCGCGCTCCACCGCTGCTGTCGCTGCGGAAACTGTGCCGACGGCGCGGCGAGAACGTGAAGGCGTCCCCCGCCCCGAGAGAGATGTCGTCCCCGCCGAAGTCCGCGCCAGGATCGGCGTCGAAGATCACCCGGAGCTCGCCGTCGATCACGTACACGAAGCTCACGTCGAGCGGCAGCGTGTACGCCTCGGACCCACTCCCGCCGCCGTGTTCGATATGCCCCAACAACACCTGGACGCGACGCTCCCCTACCGGCGTCAGCAGATACTCGGTCATCTGTACTCCACCGAACATGATGCGCGGCAACGACTGTGCGCGTACCACTTCGCCGACGGGTGCGTCGTCGAACAGCGAGCCGACCGGTACGTCGAGCGCGGCGCAGACTCTAACCAGGGATGCGACCGATGCGTTCACCTGATCGCGCTCGAGCTTGGACAGATACCCCTTGGTGACCCCGCAGGTGTAGGCGAGCGCGTCGAGCGTCAGCCGCTTCTTCAGGCGCGCCTCCTTCAGGCGCGCACCGATTCGTGGCGCATCGACGTCGACCTGCGCGGCTGAAGACACCCTTTTCGCCTTTCAGGAAACTTGTGTTGACAAGACCGAGCATCAGAGTAACGCTTGCCGAGCGACATGGTCGACCTTTCGACGGCCGGGCGCTCGACTGCGGAGGGACATCTCGATGAATGCGAACAACCCGGAACACACCCCGGTCGGCCCGCTCGACGCCACCAAGGTCCCCCGTTACGCCGAACCGACGACATTCGCGCGACTCCCCCGGCTCGACGAGGTGTCGCGGGCAGACGTGACGATTCTCGGCGTGCCGTTCGATTCGGGGGTGAGCTACCGGCCGGGTGCGCGCTTCGGACCCGGCCACATCCGTGCGGCGTCGAAACTGTTGCGGCCGTACAACCCTGCCCTGCAGGTCTCGCCGTTCGCACGCCAACAGGTAGCCGACTTCGGCGACATCGGGGTCAATCCGTTCGACATCACCGAAGCGCTGCAGACCGTGCACGATGCCGTGACGGACCTGCGTGCCGACGGCTCTTCGGTGCTGACTCTCGGCGGCGACCACACCATCGCGCTCCCGATCCTGCGTTCGCTCGCGCGTGATCACGGGCCGATTGCGGTGTTGCACTTCGACGCCCACCTCGATACCTGGGATACGTATTTCGGTGCGCCGTACACACACGGGACGCCGTTTCGGCGGGCGAGCGAGGAAGGGCTCATCGACCTCGAACGCTCCCAGCACATCGGTATCCGCGGCCCTCTCTACAGTGAGCAGGACCTCGAGGACGACCGGGTGCTCGGCTTCCAGGTGATTCGTTCCGACGACTACGAGGTCGACGGCGTGGCCAGCATCGTCGAGCGGATGCGTCGTCGCCTCGACGGTGGCCCGGTCTACGTCTCGGTCGACATCGACGTTCTCGATCCCGCGCACGCTCCGGGCACCGGCACACCCGAGGCCGGCGGGATGACCTCGCGCGAGTTGCTCAACACGCTGCGCGGTCTAGTCGGGCTGAACGTGGTCGGTGCCGACATCGTGGAAGTCGCGCCCGCATACGACCACGCCGAGATCACCGGCATCGCGGCGGCCCATGTCGCGTACGAGTTGCTGTCGGTGCTGGCGCTGAACCGGTAGCGGGCACTTACCGGCGCGGCAACACCAGAATCGGTACGGGCGAGTGGCGGATGATCTTCGTTGCCCGTGAACCGAGAAACACTCGGGCGATCGGACCCAACGGCCCGGACGACCCGATGGTCAGCACTTCGCCGTCCTGCCAGTGCAGTTCGTCGAGTGCTTCTCGCCAACTGCCCGCGGTGGCCAACTCGGTGTCGACGCGGTCGGCCGGTAACCCCACCGCGACAGCGTCGTCCACTGCCGCGGTCAGCGCCTCGCTCAGTCCTCGGGCGAGCTCGGCCGCTACGTCGTCCTCGGCTCGCAGCCCGATCTCGGGCGGATACATCGTTGCCCCGCGAACGACGAACGAGGCCAAGCGAAGTGGCACACCGGTGTCGCGGGCCAACTCCGCTGTGGGCCCGACGACGCGGGTGGCCTCACTGTCGCCCGAGAACGCGCACGTGATCCGCGTCAGGACGGCCCGATCTCGAATGCGGTAGCCGCGCGGGGCCAACGCGACGGTGACCGGCGAGGAATGGAGCAACTTGTCCGCGGTGGAACCGACGACGACTTGCCCGAGAGCACCGTCCCCCGAGGAACCCAGAACCAGGATCGACGCCCCGGTGGTCTCCGCGGCCTCGGTCAATGCAGTGGACACCGAGCGGTGCGACATCCGGTGGAACGACGCGGCGACATCGGGTGCGCGTTCCTCCAAGTAGTGGCGGGCTTTCGCCTCCGACTCGGTGGCCGTCGACGCCGCCCAGTCCGCGAACTCGGCGTCGACCCGGGCCATCGACGGCGTCGACCACGGCTTGGGAACCACGGTTGCCACGTCGATGTTCGTGGTCAGGGATCGGGCCAGTTGCGCACCGAGATCGAGGGCACCGACACTTCCCTTGCCGGGCGCGAACGCGATCAGCACGCTCATTCTGCGTCCTTTCCGACCGATCGAAGCGCCGAATGATGCCGACCCCACAGGAAGTAGAACGCGAGAACCACGGCGAGCCAGAGCCCGAACCAGAACCATGTGGTCCACCGCAAGCCGGACAGGATGTAGATGCACGCGGCGATGGACAGGATCGGTGTCACCGGGTAGCCCGGCACCTTGAACGGACGCTCGAGGTCGGGCATCGTCCGGCGCAGGACGATCACACCGATCGCCACGACGATGAACGCGACGAGCGTTCCGATCGACACCAGATCGGCCAACTTGTCCAGCGGAACGAACGCGGCGAGGATCGAGATGATCACCGCGACGACGATCGTGTTGTTGACGGGGGTGTGAGTCCGGGGACTGACCTTCGCGAACGCCTTGGGCAGCATCCCGTCTCGGCCCATGGCGAACAGAATGCGCGTCTGCCCGTACATCGTCACCAGAGTCACCGAGAAGATCGAGATCACCGCGCCCGCCGCCAGAATCGTGGCCGGCCATGCCCGTCCGGTCACATTTCGGAGAATCTCGGCCAACCCGGCTTCTTCCTGCCCGGCGAATGCTGTCCACGGCTGTGTGCCCAACGCCGCGACCGCAACGACGAGGTAGAAGACGATCACCACGACGAGTGCGGCAATGATGGCTCGCGGCATGGTTTTCTGTGGATTCTTCACCTCGTCCCCGGCTGTCGAGACGGCGTCGAGACCGATGAACGAGAAGAAGATGGTGCCGGCCGCCGCGGTGACACCTGCCGCTCCGAGCGGCATGAAGTCCGAGAAGTTGCCGGAATCGAAGGCGGTGAATCCGACGACGGCGAACAGCGCGAGCACGCCCAGCTTGATGACGACCATGACTGCGTTCACCGCTGCGGACTCGCTCGCACCGCGAATGAGCAAGACGGCGCACAGAACGATCAGCACGACGGCGGGCAAGTTCAGGATTCCCGGATCGGCGTCACCCGGTGCCGCGGACAACGCGTGCGGGATGGTGAAGCCGAAGAGGTTACCGAGAAGTTCGT
The DNA here is from genome assembly GCF_000482405.1 of Rhodococcus sp. JG-3. NCBI lineage: Bacteria > Bacillati > Actinomycetota > Actinomycetes > Mycobacteriales > Nocardiaceae > Rhodococcus > Rhodococcus sp. JG-3. Next base: position 2,291,033 of record NZ_KI519398.1, on the reverse strand, counting down.
TGAGGTATCCGCTCCAGCCGACCGCGACCGCGGCACTCGACACCCCGTACTCCAGCAGCAGGCAGGCCGCAACACCCATCGCGACCACCTCCCCCATCGTCACGTATGCGTATGAGTACGTCGATCCCGAGACCGGCACCGCCGAGGCCATTTCGGCGTAACAGATAGCGGCGAGCCCGGCGGCAATTCCTGCGGCCAGGAACGACAGGACCACGGCTGGACCGGCTTCGGGAACGGCGAGCGAGAGCACGAAGAAGATGCCGGTGCCGATGGTCGCTCCCACTCCGAACATCGTCAGTTGGAACGTCCCGATGGTGCGTTCCAGACCACCGGGCTGCTGGTCCGGCTCTGCGATCGGTTTCTTGCGGAACAACTGCGAGCGCAGACCCGATGCGGGTCCGTTCGACGATGTCATGGTCGAGACTCCCAACGTGAAGACGAACGGTGCGGACCGAACCGTGCCGCGGGCGGTACAGCAGCCGACGCGAGGCGATTTCGGTGATTCTGCTCCCCGAGCCACCCGGTCGCACACCGAACACGCCGCGCGGTCCACGAGCTCGTCGTCGAGCCGGTGTCGGTGTGAGCGCCGCCTACCATTGACCTCGACTCGGATGGGAGACCCTCGAACACATGGCCACACAGCCGGACGCGACACCGCTCGACGCGGTGGCCGCGCAAGCGGCCTCGGACGCAGGCGGCCTGGACGTCGCGTTCCTGGGGAACTTTCTCGACGTCGTGACCGATGCGGTGGACGCAGGTGTTCCGCTCACCCGGAAGCAACTTCGGGAGTGCCGCGTACACGGCGACGAAGCAGCCCGAGCGGGTGTGGCTCTGCGCGCGTTGCTCGACCTCTACCTGTCGGCGGCGTGGCGATTGTGGCGCGAGTTGCCCGCCGTGCAGGCCGCCGCAGCAGACCCGGCCGGGGTCGTCACCGCGGGCGAGGTCATGCTTCGAGCCGTCGACGACGCCGCGGCCGAACTCGCCGAAGGCTTTCAGCTCGCCCGGCGGACCCTGGTTCGCGTGGAGGTATTGGCACGCCGCGAGTTCGTGGACGATCTGCTCTCCGGAACGGCCGATGTCGCCGGTGTCCTGGGACGTGCGCAGACGTTCGGGCTGGATCTGTCGAGTCCGCACGCAGTCGCCGTGGTCACGTCCACGACTCCGTTCACCGACGCGACGTCGGCCATCGGGCTGGTCGAACGCAGCGTGCAGGGCAGCAAAGGGGACGCCGATCTCCTCGTCGCCACCAAGCAGGGTCGGCTGATCGTGGTGTTTCCGGCACCCGATCGCGAGGCCGTCGACCACGTGCTCACCCGTGTGGGACGAGTCCTCGGTGCGTCTGCAGCCGGCCCGAGCGATACGGTCGACCTGCGCCGTCGCGGCGAATACGGACGGATACAGCTCGGAGTCGGTCGCCCACGCAGCGGCGCAGTCGGCGTGGCGGCGTCGTACCGAGACGCCCTGGACGCGCTCGAGCTGGCGTCCTCGCTGGGGCTCGACACACCCGTCGTCGACGCCCGTGATCTGCTCGTCTATCGCGTTCTGATCAGTGATCGCGCCGCGATCGCCGATCTGGTCGAGACGTTGCTGACCCCGTTGACGAGCGCTCGGGGCGGAGCAGGCCCACTGCTGGAAACATTGCAGGTGTACTTCGAGACCGGCGCGAACTCGGCGTCCACCGCACGCCGGATGCATCTGTCAGTGCGCGCCGTCACGTACAGATTGTCGCGAATAAGAGATTTGACCGGGCAAGATGTGGGCAATCCCGTCGAGGCATTTGCGCTGCACACGGCAGTACTCGGCGCGATGTTGCTCGACTGGCCGCGATCCGGCCTGCACTCCTGAATCGCACCTGAGGCCAAGATTGCCGGAAGTCGGCAAGAAAGTCTGCTGAAACATGTCCGCAAAACAACCCTGCCTGCAGTAAAGCAAACAGTCAGACTGGAGTAGTTGCGGTCGAACCGCCCCACATACCGATCGAACGAGAACGTAAGGAGCAGGACAGATGTCGTCGTTGACACAGAAGTTGACCGCGTTCGCTCGCAGCCCTCAGGGCAAACAGATGATCGACCGAGCGCGCCGATATGCAACCAAGCCCGAGAATCAGGCGAAGTTGAAGCAATTGGGCACGAAGTTCACCAGTAAGGGTGGACGTTCATGAACGTCGTCCCATGGTGGGCGTGGGCCGCATTCGGTGCCGTCGTCCTGATCCTGCTGGCCATCGACCTGCTGGCGCACCGCGGCGCGCACATCATCGGCTTCAAGGAGGCCGCGTGGTGGAGCGCACTGTGGGTAGGCGTAGCCATCATCTTCGGCATCGTGGTGTTCTTCACGCTGGGAACAACGGCCGGAGTCGAGTACACGACGGCATGGTTGCTGGAGAAGAGTCTGTCGGTCGACAACCTCTTCGTCTTCGCGCTGATCTTCGGCTACTTCAAGGTCCCCCGTGAGTACCAGCACCGCGTGTTGTTCTTCGGTGTCATCGGCGCCCTGGTCTTCCGTGCCATCTTCCTGGCCGCCGGTGTGGCCATCGTCAGCAAGTTCGCCGCGGTTCTGTTCGTCTTCGCCGCCATCCTGCTCTACAGCGCGTACAAGCTGATGAAGGACGAGGACGACTCGTACGACCCCGGCACCTCCATTGCAGTGCGCTTGCTCAAGAAGATCGTCCCCGTTCAGGACGAGTACTCCGGTACCAAGTTCTTCGTCAAGGAAGCAGGCAAGCGGGTGGCCACGCCACTGCTCGCCGTCGTGGTGGCGATCGAGGCCGCCGACCTGGTCTTCGCGGTCGACAGTGTTCCTGCCGTTCTGGCAGTGACCGACGACCCGTTCATCGTGTATTCCTCGAACGCGTTCGCGATCCTCGGCCTGCGTGCCCTGTACTTCCTGCTCGCAGGGTTGCTCGAGAAGTTCCACTACCTGTCCAAGGGACTGGCGATCATCCTCGCCTTCATCGGCGTCAAGCTGATCCTGCAGGCCGGGCACAAGGTGATCAGCACGTCGATCCCCGAGATCCCGTCCTTCGTCAGCCTGGTGGTCATCGTCGTGGTCCTGGCAGGCTCGATCATCCTGAGCCTGAAGAATCCCCCGGAGGAAGACAGCGCCGACGCGGTCGACAAGGCTGCAGCCGACAGTCCGATCGTCGATCCGACGGACGGAACCTCCACCGCCGGCACCTCGTCGACGGGTACGTCGGGTACCGATTCGCCTCGACTCGACAAGTAGTTCCGCACGACACATGCCCCGCCGGAATCGATCCGGCGGGGCATGTTTGTACTTCGCTGTGATGGGGCAAACCGTCGTCATGGCTGACAAGAACTCGTACACCGTTCCCGGACTCTCGTCGGACGTGGGCGCGCGCGTCGCAGCGATCCTGCAGGATCGCCTGAACGCCTACAACGACCTCCATCTCACGCTCAAGCACATTCACTGGAATGTGGTCGGACCGAACTTCATCTCTGTCCACGAAATGCTCGATCCTCAGGTCGAGGCCGTGCGCGGCTTCGCCGACGAGGTCGCCGAGCGCATCGCGACCCTCGGCTCCTCTGCGAAGGGAACGCCGGGCACCATCGTCAAGGAACGTTCCTGGGACGATTACTCGATCGGCCGGGCGACGGCGATCGAGCACCTCGGCGCTCTCGATCTGGTGTACACCGGGGTCATCGAGACCACCCGTAAGAACATCGAAGAGGTCGGCGAGATCGATCCGATCACCGAGGACATGCTCATCGGCCAGAGCGCCCAGCTCGAACTGTTCCACTGGTTCGTCCGCGCGCACCTGGAGAACTCCGGTGGTCAGCTCTCCACCGCAAGCGCGACCAGCGAAGTCGACGCTGCGAAGCAAGCCGGCTGACAAACATTTCTACCCGAAGCACCGGTCTCGCCGATCACGGCGAGGCCGGTGCTTTCGTTGTGACAGAACCAGATCACTCCGTCGGACGCGCCTCGTGGCCGCTGCGACCGTGCGTTCGTCGCTGTTCTTTCATCTCGGCCTCGAAGACGTGCCGACGTCCGTCGAGCAGCTCGTTCCGGACCGCCCGCTCGTGATCACGAAGTACCGTCCAATACCCGTCGTCGAACTCTTCGACGAGCTGGAACGTCCACCGCCCCTGAGCGATGTTGCGGCCGATCATGTCGGTCTCGAGTCGCTGTGCCAACGCGTCGTGCCCGGCGTCCGACAACGCGTCGGAGGCCTCCCCGAGCAGCAGATCCGCGTGTCCCATCAGCTGATGGAACGAGTACAGGTGGCCGCGTGCGCGCTCGACGTATTCGAGTGCCTCGGACAGTTTGCCCGTGGCTGCCACGGTATCGTCGTCCACTCCGTCGGGGCGGCGGTGCTCCGGTGCCGGCGTCTCATGCGAATGTGGGTCGTTCGTCTGTGCAGTCATGAACGGCACGTACCCGCATCCCATGCCGGCAACACGGCCGGGAGTCCGATGATTACCGACCGCGATCTCGGGTATAGCTCCCATGCACGAGCAGCACAATCGATTTCGAGGAGTTCACATGGCTGATTTCATCGACAAGGCAAAGCACAAGGCAGAAGAGCTCGTGGGCGAAGCCAAGGAAAAGATCGGCCACAAGACCGACAACGACGACCTTGCTGCCGAAGGCGCAAAGGACCAGGCGTCGGGCAAGACCAAGCAGGTCGGCGACGACGTCTCGGACGCAGCCGGCAACATCAAGGACAAGTTCACGAACTGATCCATCGATGCAGCAGAACCCCGCACCCAGCCTTCACGGCTCGGGTGCGGGGTTCTTCTCTGTCATAGGCCTTCTGTCGGATTCGGCAGCGGCAGTGGCCGCCCGAACATCCATCCCTGCCCCAAGCTGGCACCGAGTGCTCTCGCGCGCCGCAGATGTCGACGCGTCTCGATGCCTTCCGCCAGCACGATCGCATTGCTCGACCGAACGTAGGCGTGAACCTGTCGCATTGCCGGTCGGGATCGCAGCGGAGCTCGCACGATCGACGCGTCGAGCTTGACGATGTCCGGTGCCACCAGCGCCAGTAGATCCAGGGTTGCCGGTGTCGCTCCGACGTCGTCCATGGCCACCCCCATCCCGCGTGCGCGCGCGCCGCGGACGAGGGCCATCAGCAACGGAACGTTCCGATCCAGATCACGCTCGGTGATCTCGAGGACCACGTCGAGATCGTCGCCGATGGCGTCGAGGTGCATGTCGACGTCCTGCTCGTCACGGAAGCAACCCGGTTCGATGTTGAGGAAGAACCGCACCCTGCGGGAGTAGGCACGTTCCCTCGCCGCCCGCAGAGCTGCCGCGCGGCAGGCCACATCCACTCGGCCGACGAGTCCCCGTTCACGGGCCAGAGCAAAAACGTCCTCGGGAAGTGCGCTGCTCGGCGACGGCCACCGAGCGAGGGCTTCGTAGCCGACGACATGTCCCGTCGACAGTTCGACAACCGGCTGAAACAGCGCCGCCACCGAATCCACCGACTCGAGCGCCGCGGACGCTGCCAGCACCGCGCCGTCCGAGACGGTCACAGTGATCGCTCGTCCACCGGGGTTCGGCGTGCCTCGAGGCGATCGGCGATCAGTGCTGCGTGCAGTCGCCGCAACCCCGACGGTTTCATCGGATCGAGACCGGTGAGTTGATCCACCCGCTTGAGGCGGTAGTCGACGGTGTTGGGATGCACCGTCAGCCACGTGGCTGTCTTCTTCCTGTTGGAATCGGAGTCCACGAAGGCTTGCAGCGTCGGAAGAAGGTCGACCGAGTCACGTAGCGGATCGATCAGAGTCACGAGGTGCTTTCGACCGAGTCCGGGCCGGCTCACCTGGTACTCGAACACCAGATCCGAGATGCGGTAGGTGTCCGGCGTGTAATGCAGCCTGCGGACCAGGCTCAAGAGCTCGTACAGGTGCGGCGCAGTCACCGAGATGTCGTCGATCGCTGCCGACCCGGTCGTCGCCGTCACTGCGACCTGACCGGCGTCGGCAAGCCGCTCGACCAGTTCGTCGACGTCGGCACCTGGAACGTCGGGCAGCAGTACCGTTCCGCCCGTCGCACTGATGGATGCGATGGGGGCGATGTCTCCGTTGTGCGCTGCCAGGGCCGCGTGAATTCTCCGCAGCTTCCGTGCGGCCATCATCGCCGCATCGCCGCGCCTACCCCCTTCGTCGGCATGCGCCGGAAAGTGCAGGGCCACGACGTGATACTCCTCGGCTAGCAGCGCACCCATCCGATCGGCGATCCTGCGGGCAGTGCCGTCGCCGGTCAACAGAGCGTCGAGCAATTCGACGTCGTGCCGTGGACCGTTCTGCGCCAACGTGCGGAACTCGGTGAGATAAGCGTCGGACACCGCCTCGGTGACCACGTTCAGAAGCTCCATGATCAGGATCGTCCGGTCATCACCCGCCGCGCCTGCCTCCCGGTTCACCGCTGACTCGGCAGCCCGTAGACCCAGCGCGCAGCCCTCGTTGATCGCGTGCTGAATTCGGCCGAGTGGCACTCCGTCGCGGGCCCACCGCGTTGCGGCGTCCCGGAAGGTGTCCATGGCCCCCGCGACCGGTAGTCGACCGGAATCGCGGACCCCTGCAGCCAGTTCGCTGCAGGTGGTCGCCATGTCGTCGAGCTCGCCCCGTGCACAGTCGCGCGGCGGCGGTACGTCCTCCGGATCGACGAAATACCGGTTCAGCATTCGCGCGGCAGTCTCCCGGGGCGTCCGCAAGCGGTCCGATGCACGTCGACCACCTGCGTACTGCTCCTGCGCCGTGTCCACACTGTCTGTTGCAGTCACCGAACCCCACCCCTCGTACTCGAAACCCGCGTCAGGTCATGTCCTTCAGGCGGCCGATGTCTGCCCACAACGCCCCTGCCTCGGTATCGAACCGTCCTTCCCCGGCCGAACCGTCGGCCGGGGTGAAGACACTCGAACCATAGTGCACAAATAAAACCTGGGGATTGTTTTGGACCGTGAACCCGGCAACAAATCCGCATTAGCGTCCGGTTCGTCGTCATTTGTGACGCCCCATCACGAATGAACGGTCACGTGCGGTCGGTTTCCAAACGTGATGCGGCGCACGTTCCGGGCCGGAATCCGGGCCTACAGTTCCGACTTGTCCACTTGACCCTCGTCGAAAGTCAGGCTCCATGACCACTTCTCGGTCCACCTTCCGTGCAACGAGGAAGGCCACCACAGTCCGCGCTGCGATGATTGCTGCAATGGCATGCTCCGTTGCCCTCGGTTCCGGTTTCGCAGCACAGGCTCAGCCGGCACCCGTCCCGGTACCGGCACCGCCCGCAACCGTGCAGGGCAACACCGTTGTTCCGCCGGGGCCGACCGGCGCATACCCGAAGGCCTCGGATCAGGGCATCACGGCACCGAGCATCGATTCGGCTGCCCCCGCCACCGCGACGTACGACCCACGGACCGAGACCACCGGATACGGGCCCGATCAGAAGAACTTCCTGGCCGGATTCCTCTACAGCATCGTCAACCCCAACGTCGCACCCCAAGGTGCCAACGATTGGAACTGCAAGCCCACCGCCGCGCACCCCCGCCCGGTCGTCCTCCTGCACGGCACCTGGGAGAACGCGTACAACAACTTCGCGCGCATGTCGCCTGCCCTGAAGAAGGAGGGCTACTGCATCTTCGCGCTCAACTACGGAGACGGGGACTCCAGTGTCGTCGGCAATCTCCCGTCGCTTCGCGGTACCGCATCGGTCGCGTCCAACGCAAAGGAGATCGCCACCTACGTCGACGCTGTGCGGACGGCCACGGGCTCTGCGCAGGTCGACATCGTCGGCCACTCCCAGGGTGGGCTCGTCACCCGTCAGTACCTCCGTTTCGAGGGCGGTGCCAATCCGACAGACCCGACCAAGAACAAAGTGAACACGGTCGTCAGCGTCGCCGGATCGAATCACGGCACCACCCTCGTCGGCATCGGAACTCTGGGGCGCACCATCAACAACCTGGGACTCAACGTCCTGGGAGTCGTCGGTGCCATCGCCGGGCCGGCAGCCTCGGACCAGGTGATCGACTCGCCACTCGTCAAGGGACTGGCCGTCGGCGGTGACACCGACCCCGGCATCAAGTACACCGTGATCGGCACCAAGTACGACGAGGTCGTCACCCCGTACAAGACGACGTTCCTCACCGCAGGCCCCGGTGCCACCGTCAACAACGTCACCCTGCAGGACGGCTGCGGCATCGACCTGTCGGACCACCTGTCGATCTCCGTCTCACCGCGCGCGATCGGCATCGTCAAGAACGCACTGGATCCGAAGGGCTTCCCCGCGAAGTCGATCCCGTGTGCCTACAACTCGCCCATCACGGGCCAGTAGGACACCGGTACCTCTGTTCCGCCGAGGGCGATCGGCCGATCGGGCCGATCGCCCTCGGCGGAAGTCCGGGTCAGTTCTGTGCTGGAGTCCACCCCAGCGCCGGACCGAGCTTCTGCGCCGTGTCGGTCAGGATCTGCACGTAGTCCTCGTGGTCGAAGCTGAACGGCAGCGCGAACGCCACCTCGTCGACCTCACGAAAAGATCGATTGGCGTACAACTGCTCCGCGATCTCGTCCGAGGTACCCACGAGGTCCGGTGCGAACATCATCCGAGCCGGCCCCTGCGGTGCTCCGGTCCGTGCAGTACGCGCGTGAACGTAGTCCTCGTACTTGCGCTTCTGCGCGGCGGAAGCACTGTCGGTGGGGATGACCACCAGCCCCTGGGAGACCCGCGCGTCGGCCCCGGCCGGGTGAGCCTCGCGGAACCGCGCGATGTGCGCGCGCTGGATCGCATCGAAATCCGTCGAGTCCTCGGCGCGCACCACACTGCTCACCAGAAGATTCATCGCGTTCTCCCCTGCCCACTGCGCAGAACGGAGACTGGCCCCGCCGTACCACATTCGGTCCCGTAGACCACGCGAATGCGGTTGTACCCGTTCGGAATACGCTTCGATTCCCTCGGTCCCCGACCACGTGGACGCAGGTTCACCGGCTACGAACCGAAGCAGCCGCGAGACTCGGTCGTAGCCGAAGTCCTCGTCCTCGGCGGTGTCGGGATACAACGAGTGTGCGACGCGATCGAAGTGCATCGGTTGTCCCACACTGATTCCCGCGTTGACGCGCCCACCGGACAGCACATCCACCGTGGCCAGGTCCTCGGCGAGACGCAACGGGTTCTCCCAACCCAACGGCGTCACCGCAGTACCGAGCATGATGCGGTCGGTACGTTGCGACGCGGCGGCCATGACCGCGATGGGAGACGAGATACCGAACTGCAGGTGACGATGACGAAGCCACGCACTGTCGAATCCCAGCCGCTCCCCGAGTTCGATGATGCGCAGCGTCGATTCGTGGCCGACCTCGGGTGTGTTCTCGTCGAAGAGCCCGATGGTCAGAAATCCGAGCGAACGCAGGGGCCTGGATGGTTCGGGCACGTCTGGACCTCGTTTCGTGAAAGTCCGGCCAGCCTAATTCACACCGTCGTCGGTGTCGTGAACAGCGGCGGTGAGACGACGAATCTCGGTGCCGCCGCATTCGAGCAGGCCGCGGGACGCGAACGCTTCGAGCCATCCGACCATCGGCCACCGGCCCCACCGGCGGAAGAAAATCCGAGCGTTGACGACGATGTCGTCGAGATGTTCCACCGGAGGATCGGACACGGGGTGGAACTGGTGGTACGCGTGAGCGCCGCCCACCCACCGCAACCCGATGCCCGACGCGCGGGCCGTGGCCGCGAAATCCGTGTCCTCGCCCCCGTACCCGGTGTAGTCCTCGCAGAAGCCGCCGATCTCGCTCCACGTGTCGGCGTGCACGGCGAAGGACAACGACCAGAACAGGTCGAAATCGTGTCCGGGTTCCACTGCGCCCGCGGGCGGATTCGGTCGAGCCGGATGCGGCGCGGTGAGCGGGATCAGAGCGTCACCTTCGAGCCCGACGCTGTCGGGTTTCAGGTAGGTCACCGGTCCGCACAACAGAGTTCGCCGACTGTCGGGGCGCAGCGCGGCGCGGCGATACCTGTCGAGCATCTCCGGGGCGGGTATGCAATCCACGTCGAGGAACACCACCAGCTCGGCACCCCGATCGAGGGCAGCGGCTGCCCCGAGGTTACGCGCTCGCGCCACCGGCAGCGGGGTCTGCGCATCCATGTCGAGAACCGTTGCCGCAGAGCCGGTTCGGGCGACCACGTCTGCAATGTCGTCATCGCCCATGGCGACCACGATGTGCTCGACGGGCCGGTCGGTGGACTCGGCCAACCCGCGAATCTGCGCGGCGAGATGATCGTGACGACCCGAGACCACGGTCACGACAACCACTTTCATCGTCGAGCCGTCCCGGACGCAGCCTGCTCGATCGCGCGAGCCGCCCGATCGGGTGCGCCGTCGGTACCGAGCAGCGACCATGTCCGTCCGCCGATGCCCAGGGCGCAGTCGGCAGCGCGTCGCCACCGATCGACCGAGGGCCACTCGTCGAGCACCGCGGCGATGGATCCGGCCGCCAGTGCGTGCGCGGTGGCAGCCTGCTCGTCGAACGGCCGGGCTTGCGGAACCACGATGGCCGGTGTGCCCGACGCGGCGACGTCGGCCACGGCGTTCTGCCCGGCGTTGGTCACCACGAGGGCCGCTGAGCACAGCACCGGCCACACGTCGTCCACCCAGTCGCCGCCCGCCACTCCGAGTGTGCGGAAGTCGAACCGGTCGTCCGCGGCGGACCACGAGTCCACCAGTTCACGGGTCAACGAGGTGCCACCCGCCGCGCCCAGTACGACAACCGGGCCTTCGGTGGCCGCAGTGTTCGAGCCCTCCGTTCGGGCTCGTCCGGCGAACCGGCTGATCGAGCCCGAGTACGTCGTCTTTGCGGCGTACGGATGCAACCATGCCGGGTCGTACACACTGCGTGACCACGGTGCGAGAATGTGCGTCGCCGCGCGGTAGGCCATCGCGTGGACGGGATCGGCCCGGTGTCCCGGAATCGCCATGACGATCACCCGGACACCCATCAGCCGCAGAAACATCGCCACTTCCACGGACACATCGACGACCACTGCCCGCGGTCGCTCACGCGCAACCCAGTCGGCAATGATCGCCATCCGTGCGGTCAGTCCGTCGACGTCGTGGGGTGCCCAGTGCACCACTCCCCCCGCCGAGATGTCGTCGGCGGCTGCCTCGCCCACGGTGTCGTTCACATCCAGCGGGAGTGCGATCCATTCCGCTGCAGCATGTTCCGGAGGCCGCGCCCGCGAGGACAGCACCGTGATCGGCTCACCCAGGCGGCGCGCAATCGCGTCGGACCGAGTGACGTGGCCTACCCCGTGGTGGTGTGCGTAGTAGCCGATCATGCAATCGCGAGACCGTGGGCGGACTCCGGTGCCGATGCGGACTCGAGGGTCGATCGGTACAGCTCCTCGTACTCGTCGACCATCCGGTCCACCGAACACACCTGCTCGGCGCGCGCCCGCGCGTCGTGCCTGTTCAACGCTGCCGCGGCGGGAATGGCGGCGGCCAGCCCGGCCACATCGTCGGCGGGTACCAACACTCCGGACGAGGCGTCGATGATCTCGGGTATCCCTCCGCGGGCGAACGCCGCCACCGGGGTACCGCAGGCCAGAGCTTCGGCGACCACCAGACCGTACGGCTCGGACCACACCGGCGACACCAGCGCGACCTCGGCACCGGCCACCAGCGCGGCGAGAGCTGGCTGATCGAGGTGTCCGACGTACCGGACTCGATCGTCGAGCAGGGGTTCGACGACACCGTGGAAGTATTCGAGGTTGCTGATGGGTCCGGCGATGCGTAGCGACCGGCCGGCGAGCTTCGCGGCGGCGATGGCCAGGTGCAATCCCTTCTCGGGAACCAACCGTCCGGACCACACCACGTAGTCGCCGCCCGCACCGAACGGCCAGTCCTGCAGCGAGATCCCGTTCCGGATGACGATCGTCCCGGTCGCGACGTCGGCCCATTGTTCGGCTGCGAACGCACTGACAGCAGCAAAAGTGTTGGCACCGAACGGAGCCAGGGCAACAGCCGACTCCAGCCACGCGAACGGCGGCGTGTGCAGAGTGGTCACCATCGGCACCGGCAGTGTGGCGGACATAGCCAACGGCAGGTAGTGCAGGCTGTGGTTGTGCACGATGTCGAACGAGTTCGACAGCGCACCGGCCAGTTCCATCATCACGGCGAGGTATGCGTGGTGCTCGCGAACCGCAGTGGGGGTGACCGCGAGATCGGCGAGGGCAATCGGTGTCAGATCCAGCGTTCGGACCGGCAACATCGTGGCATCCAGATCGACGCTCGATCCGTCTGCGGCGAACAGACTGACGTGGTGCCCACGCTCGGTCAGCGCCCGCACCAGATTGTAGACGTGTGCCTCCAGACCGCCCGCGAAAGGCTGTGCCACCGGAAAACTCGATGACGCCAGCACCGCGATGCGAAGTGGCTTCTCGTTCAACGCATCTCCTTTGTCACTGCTGCGTAGATCCCAGCGTGGGTCGCTGCGATTCGTTGTCTCTGCTCGGCCCGGGTTGCGGCGTCGAGCGCTGTGGTCCGATCGGCGTGGGCCGCCTGCACGGCTGCCACCAACGTGGCGGGATCGAACGAGTCGGTGTTCATGACGAAACTGTGAATCGGCGCTTGGTCGGCATAGAAGCCGCAATCGGACGCGACGACGGCCGTTCCCAGATCCCGACATGCCTCGAGCCAACCCGAATGTGTTCCGAACCGATACGGCAACACCGAGACGTCGATCGAAGACAGGTAGTCCCACAGTTGCTCGTCGTCGAATCGGGCGTGCACCCGCACATCGACGTCGGGGAAACTGTTGTAGTCCAGCAACTTCGCGCCGACGGTCGGGTCGTACCAGTGGCCGGCCGTGTCGAACACGTCCTCGTCGATGTCCAACCGCACCGTCGCAGCCGGTAGCGATCGAGCCGCCTCGACGACGGCGTCCATCACCGCAAGCGGGTCGATGTTCGCTCGCAGGTTCTTGGCGTGGACTCCGATGACGAACGAGTCCGACACCGGGCGTGGGACGTTCATTCTCTCGAGAGGCACCACGTGTGGGTGCTCGATCACCGTCGCATGCACGTTCCACCGATCGGCTATCCACGCAGCTGCTCCCTCGGTAAGGGTGATCACGGCATCGGCACTACGTATCAACACGTCCAGCTGCTCCAGATGACCGGTGTTGTCCGGGAAGTGGGGATTGTGCGCGTCGTGGACCGTGAGCACCAGGGGCTTGCGATGGGCCCTCAAGTACTCGACCGTGCGGGTCAAGTCTTCCGGTGAGAAGGACTCGAAGCCGAAGTGCACGTGCAGAACGTCGAAGCTCGAATCGGGTTGCTCGGCCAACCACCCGGCGTCGAGGAGACGAGGCGGCCACCACTGGCCCGGCACATCGACGCGAACCGGCGTCGGATCGGGCAACAGCACCACCGAGTTACCGGAGCCGTCGGGCACCGGCTGCACGTGCTGTACGTACACGTGAGAGGAGGGTACGGACGCAATACGAATCATGAATTCCTTCGGGTACAGGTCAGACGAATCGTGCCTGTTCCCGACACGCGCATGGGTCTGTACCCACTTCGTACCGAGTTCAATCGCGGTTGGCGTCGCAGGTTCGGCGGGGCTACGTTGACCAGAAGAATGGTCGAACACACGCACTCACACGACGTCGGGGCAGACATGGACGGGCGTACTCGCCACTACGGCGATTTCTACGGAATATCGGGGCTCGAGGCCGCGCCACGTACACCCGTCGACGATCGCCCCCTGTTGCTCGTCTGGGGTAACTGCCAGGCCGAGGCGATGCGCATTCTGCTGAGCTCGGATGCGGCGTTGCCGTTTCGGACGGTACGAATCCCGCCGGTACACGAACTCGAATCCGCCGATCTGCCGCACGTCGATCGATTGGTCCGGCAGACCTCGGTACTGCTGACTCAACCTGTGCGGGAGGGTTATCGGGATTTGCCGCTCGGGGTCCCCGATCTGACACGAGCACTCCCGCCGCACGCGGTGGTACTTCGTTGGCCCGTGCTGAGATACGCTGCGCTGCATCCTTTTCAGGTCATAGTTCGGCATCCGAGCGATCCAGCGGCCGTTCCGGATCTCGTTCCGTACCACGATCTGCGGACGATTGTGGCCTTCGAGCGTGGCGTGCGGTCCGGCGAGAACTGGGACCTCCCGGTATCCGACGCCGGCTTTCGTGATGCCGCGCAGGCGAGCCTGGACGAGCTACGACTACGCGAGAGCCGCGACACCGACATCGCTGCGTCCGACCTGTTCCAGGGTGCGGGAAGCCGTGCCACTCATACGATCAACCATCCGACCAACGTGGTGTTGACTGCACTCGCGCAGCGGATCCTGGACCACCTCGACACCGCCTGCACTGTGGGTGATCCAGGGAGAGAACTGCTCGGCGGTGTGCGAGCGCCCGTCGAACGCCGGGTACTGGACGCCCTCGGCTTCCCCGGTGATGCTCGCCCAGACTGGACGGTCGACGGTTCCGACGTGTCCAGCGATGTCGTACACCGCGCGCACCTCGATTGGTATGCGGCACATCCCCAGTTCGTCGACGCCGCACTGGCCCGCCACTCCGAGCTCCTGCGAATCCTGCAGACGACGCCGTGATCGCACCCGTGCATCATCTCGTGGTCGGCCCACCGGACCACGGAGTCGTCCGGTGCGCCCGCGACATGGCTGCCGCCACAGCGAGTCCCGTGGTGACCGCTCCCGACCGACTACCGCCCGACACTCTCGTCCACATTCACTTCACCGACCGGCTGTTCGGACGTACCGCGCACGAGGCAGCCGATGCCATTGGCGCACTGGCACAGCAGCATCGAGCCCGCATCACCGTTACGCTGCACGACGTACCCCAGATCTCGGACGGCTCCGCGTTTGCGGCACGCACCGACTGCTACCGCCGAGTGATCGACTGCGCTGCAACGGTCGTGGTGTCGAGTGTGCACGAGCGACTGCTTCTCGAGGACATACTCGACAGCCGACCCGACATCCGGGTCATTCCCCTACCGATAGACCGCCCGGCACTACGATCCGACGACGTCGTCTCCCGGCGAGTCGTCGGGATTCTCGGGTTCGTCTATCCGGGGAAGGGACACAGCGAAGTACTCGGTGCCATGTCTGCACTGGACACCGACGTCGGGGTCGAGATCGTCGGGGCCGCGTCGGCCGGACACGAGGACGTGCTCGACGAACTACGCGTGACTGCCCGGCATCTGGGCAGGCCGTTTTCGACGACCGGCTTCGTGCCCGATGCCGAACTGGGCGGCCGGTTGCGGTCCATTGCTGTCCCGGTTGCTTTCCACCGGCATGTATCGGCATCCGGTTCGATCAACACCTGGATCGCGGCGGGCCGTCGTCCTCTGGTCCCTCGTGGTCGATACGTCGACGAGATGGCCGTCAATTCGCCCGATGCGCTGTGGATTCACGAGGACACAGTGGAGGGCCTGGCCGAGGCCATGGCAGAAGCGTTACGCCGACCCGAGAAGACATGGCAGGCTCCCGACTCGGCACCGTATCCATCGCCTGCCCAGGCGGCCGACCTGTACAGCTCCCTGTTCCGAGAAGGTATGGCTCTACCGTCCATCGCGCTGCCCGATGGCCGCTCGGTGGTTCCGCACAATCGGTGGGATCTGGCACCGACCGCATCCGACACGCCCCGAGTGTCGGTCGTGATTCCCTACTTCCGGCAGCAGCACCAGCTCGACCTGGTTCTGACAGCGTTGACCGCGCAGACCTGGCCCGCGTCCCGCATCCAGGTGATCGTCGCCGACGACGGATCTCCCGAGGAACCGAACGTGGAGGAATTCGGCTCGGCTCTCGACATCACCGTCGTGCTCCAACCGGATCTCGGATTCCGGGCCGCCGCCGCACGCAATCTCGGTGCGTCCGCAGCGCGCGGAGACATCCTCTGCTTCCTCGACGCCGACACCGTGCCCGAACCCGATTACATCGAGGAATCGGTACGCCTGATCGTGGCCCTTCCCGATGCGGTGACGGTGGGTAGGCGTCGACATGCCGATTTCGGCGGGTGGACGCCCGCGGACATCGGCACCTGGTTCGACGGCCGATCTGCGGGCCCCACGGAGTTCACCGAGCCCCCATGGCTTCGTGACGGCTACGCCGGCTCGCGAGATCTTCTGGACGCGGACCGTCGTTCGTACCGATACGTCATCAGTGCCGTGATGTCTTGCAGCCGAACGTTGTTCGAGGAACTCGGCGGGTTCGACCCGACGTTCGTCGGGTACGGCGGAGAAGACTGGGAATTCGCGCATCGGGCCTACGCCGCAGGTGCCGTCCTGGCCCATCGGCCGCGAGCAGTCGCCTGGCACGACGGGCCCGACTGGGCCGAACGCACGGGCGGAGACCGAGAGCGAAAGAATGCCGAAGCGTTGATGCTGGCCTCCCGCATCACCGACCCTGCGGCGCGTACCCAGGGTCTGATCTTCGCGCTGCCGGAGATCGTCGCGGTTGTCGATACCACCGGGCACAGCGCTGCGTCCCTCCTCGAGACCGTCGGCTCGGTCCTGAGGCATCCTGATTGTCGAGTGTGGATTCACGGACCCGGTGCCGAAGAATTACGGCGGCAGTGGGGCGACGCCGACTGCCGCATCCAGGTGGGTCTTCCGGGAGACACCGCACGTTCTCACGCGGTGCTCGAGGTGCGCGGCCTCGTCCTGTTCGGTGCCGGCGCACTTCGTCGTCTCGTGGAGACAGGAGCGGATCGGCTGACGGTCGACGTGGGCAACTCGGGCACGGTCGAGCTGCGCACGTCTCGGTCGAGCTGTCGCGCTCGACGGTGGTCGTCGACGATGGGAACGGCTTCCGAGGACCTCGCGGAGGCCCTGTTCGGGCACATGCATCGGACAGGCGCGGAGTTCGGGCTCTTCGCGGGCGAGGTTCAACCGAAACTCGCGTGGTGACTGTGGGGTGGTTCCGGTGTCGACTCGACCGAATCGGGTACGGCCAGTGGGAGAATGTAAGTCGGCGGCAGACGAAAGCAACGGCGAGATCGGGCGAATGATGAACAGAACGCTGTATTCGATGATGTGGATGATGGCAATTATCTTCTTCGTCGCTTTGCTGTGGGGCACAGTCGGTTACGTGTACGCAGACACCCATCCTCTGCAGCGAGCGGCATTCGTCGGAGGCGGAGTGTTGATCGCGGGATGGCTGATTCTGTTCGCGGCCGTCGGGATCAAAATATCGCGGCTCAAAGCCCGCAGGAGACAGAGCAACTCCGACGAGCAGTAACTGTTGGAGCCGCTCGGGTGTGGGTTTCGAATAGGCGGGTATACACCGACGAATCTTTCGTAGAGTCGGTCTTTCGATTTGCCGAGCAAGGATCGTCGATGGTCAACCAGCGCAGCACACCGAGCCGGCGCACTTCGTCCGAACTTCCGGCGACCCGCCAGGAATATCTGTCGACATGGTCGGGTCTGCACAGCAACATCGATCCATCGTCGTCGGTGCTCGTGTCGACGTGGCTTCGTCTGGTGTACTTCCTGAGCGCCCCGCTCGTGCGCGCATCCGTCTCGGCCCACGTCGTCACCGTCGCCGCGGTGGTTGCGGCTGCAGGATCGGTGGCGTTGTCCCGGCCGGGCACCTCGCTGCCCCTCCTGGCGGCGGTGCTCATCGTGTTCTCCGGGCTGCTCGACGGTATCGACGGCGGCGTGGCCATGATCGGCCGTTCCCAATCGCAGTGGGGCTATCTGCTGGACACGGTGTCGGATCGGTGCAGCGATCTGCTGTTCCTCGCGGGCAGCCTCGCGCTGGGCGCTCCGATGCCCATCGTCGTTGCCGTCGGTGTGACGACATTGCTGCACGAGACGGCCCGCGCGCGTGCCGTCGGAGCCGGGATCTCCGACGTCGGCTTTCTGACAGTGTGGGAGCGGCCGTCTCGGGTCGTTGCCGCAGTCGTCACCGCGACCGTTGCGGGCGCGGGCCCCGGTAGCGCTCAGACGTCTGCGACGATCGGAATATCGGTGACATGTGGTCTGGCTGTTCTCGGGTTCACCCAGCTGATGTTCGGGCTGTACCGACGGGCCGATCGAACTCGGCGGTGATCAGCCAGCCGGCGAGCGCGAGCACGTGAAAGACGAACATCCACAGCATGATCGCCACACCGCCGCCGATGTCGGTGAGACCGCCGAACGGTGCACCGAGGTCGACCGGAATGGCCAGAAACAGGATGAAGCCGTGCACGAACCCGGTGACGATCGACGACGTGACCAAGGAGCCGGCCACGAGTGCCCGCCACCCCACCGCCCGCGGCGCGATGACCCGGTAGGTCCAGGCAAGCGGAATGGCCAGGATCAACCATAGGCAGTTGAACCCCAGAAATATTCGTAGAGCCAGCGCACCGGCACCCCCGCCGCCCGTGGTCGCCTGCAGGACGCGTGCGACGGTCAGCACCCCGAGGAGCAACACCGGGGCGGCAACGAAAAAGGGCACCATCGCAGCTCTGCCTCGCCACCCGGTGAACGTTTCACGGGTCGGGGCGAAGCGCACGATCGCCCTCCGCAGACCCTCTCCGTAGAACGTTGCGGGGAATATCGAGATCACGACTCCCAGCGGTCCCAGGTGTATTCCGGCATCGGCCAGGCCGTCGAGCGCCGCGCGGGCACCCAACGCATCGGGCAGTAACGCAGACATGGCGTCGAATCCGCCCTGTACCCACTGCGCCGACGTCAACAACACGGTCGCCCGGATCGTCAGAAGCAACAGTGGGACGACGGCGATCACCGCGTAGAACGTCAGTCCGCCCGCGATCAGCGTGGTGTCCTCACGCGCGAAGCCGGCTTTGATCGCCTGCACTCCGCGAACCGCCCGAACGCGAACGGATGTCATCGCGCGCGTTCGGAGCGGGTCCGCCGAACGATCGAGCGGTTATTCAAGGGTGACGTCCACGGCGTCGATCACTTTGAGGAACGGGCAGATCGACGTGGCCTGCGCGAGTACGGCCTCCGGGTTGTCGGTGCCCGGTAGCGACACCGACAGTGCGAATTTCGCGTCGTAACCGGATGCGTCGGAATCGGTCAGCACGACGGTGCCCTTGACCGCGAGTTCGTCGACACTGCCGCCGACGGTCCCCAGTGCGATTCGCAGTGACTCCACCAAGCAACTCGACAGCGCTGCGGCCATCAACTGCTCGGGGTTGGTGGCCTCGCCCGGGCCGCCGAGTTCGGCCGGTTCTCGCACACTCAACGACAGCACTCCGTCGTCGGAGGTCACGCCGGTCGCAGTTGCAGAGACGGTTGCTGTGTACAGCTCGGTAGTCATCGGTGTCGGATGTCCATTCCGCTGCCGATCGAAACCGTCGAATCCCGCCGACACGAGTAGCGGTTCGGACGTGTCGCTGTTCACACCTGCGGTACAGCCGTTTGGCAGAACTTACCGGCGGGTAACACCCGAACAGGGCCGAGCATCACGCTGTGACCCACAGGCATCGGCCGGATCCATGTACCCACCCACCGAAAGGGGAGCACCATGAGCACATCGACTTTGATCGCTCAGTTGCGGATTGCACTGCAGCTGACACACACCGAAATTCAGGTCGCGGAAACCCGCGTCGTGCAGGCGCGCACCGAAGCGGTTCGTCGGGAACTGACACAGAACGCCGCCAACGGACGTGACCGCGCCGCCGCTATCGAGGAAGCACTGCGCAACCTCGGGGGGCTGCCCGAGGTAGTGGCACCGTTCATCGGGCGCACGTTCGCAGCGGTGAAGGCAGTCGCCGAGCAGGCGCAGCCGTTCGACGAGGCACTGCTGGGCGATCTCGCCCTCGAGCAGCAACTGCTGAGTCGAGCGAAGTACATCAAGGCTTTGGCGACAGCAGCCGAGGAACCGTCCGTCGTGGCACTGGCCACCCGCTTGGCCACCGCGCACGCCGCCACGGTCGAATGGCTCGAGACCGTCCTCGCCGAAGACGCCCTGGGTGGACCCGCCGCACTGCGCCGGACGCCTTTCCAGGCAGCTGCCGGCACCGCAGTCAAGATCGTCAACGCACCGGCCAACTGGTCGGCTCGCGGTCTCGACCGTGCATTGGACGCCGCTCGCGCCACCCCGGACCGACTGAGCGCTCTGCTCGGCCGCGGTGCACACGCAGGCGACGTCGCCGTCAGAACGTTGACCGCCAGCCGCGATGCAGCACTCGAAGCCGCCGAGGATGTCACCCGTAGCGAGGGTGTCGATTCTGTCGCCGACGCCATTCACACCGCGCGGTCCGCCGGTGGAACTCTCGGTGCCGACGAGCTTCCCGTAGCGGACTACGACGACCTCAACGTCTCGGACGCGGTGGCCGCCATCAAGGAACTGACCACACCCGCCGACGTACGCACTGTCGTGGCGTACGAAGAGGCACACAAGAACCGCCACGGAGTCGTGTCCGCAGGACAGACTCGCCTGGCAGCAATCGCCAAGGACGTCATCTCCGTCGACTGACGACGATCGATCGATCGATCCTTCTGCGAATACCGATGCGGCCCGTGAAGTTCCGGGCCGCATCGCTGTATTCGAAAGGTTCAGGGCTTCAACAGAACCTTGATCGCACCGTCCTGCTTCTTCTGGAAGATGTCGTACGCATGCGGCGCTTCTTCGAGCGAAAGCTCGTGAGTAGCGAACGAATCGACGCCCAACGGATCGTCGTCGCCGAGAAGCGGCATGATGTCGTCGACCCATCGCTTGACGTTCGCCTGGCCCATCCGCAGCTGAATTTGCTTGTCGAACAAGGTCATCAACGGTAGCGGATCGGCCATACCTCCGTACACACCGATGATCGAGATGGTTCCGCCGCGTCGAACGATGTCGATTGCCGAGTACAGCGCACCCAGCCGGTCCACGCCGGCCTTCTGCATCATCGGCGCGGCCACGGCGTCGGGCAGCATTCCGACGATCTGCTGGGCCAGCTTGCCGACCGGTGAGCCGTGCGCCTCCATTCCGACGGCATCGATCACCGCGTCCGTTCCTCGGCCGTCGGTCATGTCACGAATGACGTCGCCGACGCCCCCGCTGTGTTCGGCCAGATTCACCGTTTCGATTCCCCGTGCCGCAGCTCGCGCCAGGCGCTCGGGTACGAGGTCGACAGCAATGACCCGAGCACCCTTGTGCTGGGCGATGCGGGCGGCCATGTCTCCGATGGGACCGAGTCCGAGCACCGTCACCGACCCGCCTGCAGGTATCGACGCGTACTCCACCGACTGCCACGCGGTAGGCAATACGTCGGAGAGGTAGACGTATCGCGAATCGGGTCCGGCCTCGGGGACCTTGATGTGCGTGAACTGCGCCTGCGGAACACGGAGGTACTCCGCTTGCCCACCGGGCACTTGGCCGTACAGCTTGGAGAAGCCGAACAACGCGGCACCCATGCCCTGCTCACGAACCTGGGTGGTCTCGCACTGGGTGTACAGACTCGAATTGCACATGTAGCAATGTCCACACGAAATCTGGAACGGGATGACCACACGGTCTCCGACGGCGAGATCGCCTGTCTCCGAACCGACTTCCTCCACGATGCCCATGGGCTCGTGACCCAGAATATCGCCCTGGTCCATGAAGGCACCGAGCGTCTCGTACAGGTGTAGGTCCGATCCGCAGATATTGGTGGTCGTGATCTTCACAATTGCGTCCGTCGGCGCTTCGATGCGGGGATCGGGCACCGAATCGACGCTGACGTTCCTCTTGCCCTGCCATGTCACTGCGCGCATGGAGGCTCCTCTCTGTTACTCGACCCCGAAACTCGGAATCGCACGAAGCGGATTACCTGCTTCGTATGCGTGCAAACGCATCGGACCCACACGATTGACCGTGACCGGCAGCGGGTAGGCGTGAACAATGAGTGTTGTGACCCCTTCCATCGCCCCCACCCTCGTGTCGCCTCGGTTGCCGGTGCCGTGTGGTCCACTCTCGGACGCCGTGATCCGGTATCTCTCCACCGGCGGCGGTGCCGCACTGCCCAGCGCGTCGGATGCCGATCCGACGTCGCGTGATATGCAACTGGCGTTGCTCATCAGCTACGAACTGCACTACCGCGGGTTCGAGGGCGTGGACGACGAACTGGAGTGGGATCCAGCACTGCTGCAGTTCAGAGCAGCACTCGAATCCGCGTTTCTGAACTACGTGCGCTCGAATGTCGAACCCGGCGACGACGTCGTCGCCGAAATGAAGCGACTGTCGGTCGAGGCGTCGTCCGGTACCGGCCCGTCGTGGTTCCTGCGGGACGAAGGATCGTGGGAGCAGATGCGCGAGTACTTCGTACATCGGTCCATCTACCACCTCAAGGAAGCGGATCCCCATGCGTGGGCGATCCCGAGGCTGGTCGGCCAGGTCAAGGCCTCGTATGTCGCCGTCGAATTCGACGAGTACGGCGGTGGCAGGGGTGAGCGTGTCCACCAGCATCTGTGGGCCGAATCCATGACGGCAGCAGACCTCGATGCGTCCTACCTCGGGTACGTGGATCGCGTCCCCGCCCAGACACTCGCGTGGGTCAACCTCATGTCGTTGTTCGGATTGCACCGCAGCCGCCGAGGTGCCACCGTGGGCCATTTCGCCGCCACGGAGATCACGTCCTCGCCGGGTTCACAGCGGTTCGTGCAGGGCCTTCGCAGGCTGTCAGCGCCGGCTGCATGCATCGCGTTCTACGCGGAGCACGTCGAGGCCGACGCCGTCCACGAGCAGGTCCTGCGCCACGACGTGGTGGAGAACCTGATCGGACAGGAACCGCACATCGAAGCCGACATCGTATTCGGCATGCGCGCACTGGATTTCGTCGAGAACGAGCTCGCGGACCACGTGATGCAGCGGTGGTCCGCCGGTCAGTCGTCGCTGGACTGACTCGCTCGTCGCTTCGCGCGATGGCTCGTGTCGCACAGTGGGTACGTCTTGCTGCGCTTGCACGTGCACAGCGCGACGACGAAACGATCCGAGGTGACGACGGAGCCGTCGTCGAGTTCGATCTCGACCGGCCCGTCGACCAGCATCGGTCCGCCCCGGACCAGTCTCACCCGAGTGCGCGCAGGTGCAGCGTCACCACCCGTCGACTCATCGCTTGTCGCCACGCAACACCACCAATTCTTCCGTTCTGCGGCCCGATTCGAGCACGCCCTTGGCCTCGAGCCACTCGGCACGAGCCGTCATGACGGGCCCGAAGTCGATTGTGCGGCACGCCGCCACCGATGCACCGAAACCGCGAGTATTCAGCATCTCCCGTGTTCGCTGCGGACCCGAGAATTCCGAGTGGACCACCAGCAGCACACCACCGGGTGCCAGCAGTTCCGCGCCTCGCGTGCACAGAGGGTCGAGCACCACTCGCCCGTCCTCACCCGCATCCCAGGCGCGGTGCAAACCCATGCCGGTGGGCGCGGTCTCCGACGGAACGTACGGAGGGTTGCACAGCAGAATGTCGAACGGCTCCAGCTCGGCTGCCTCCGAGAACGACCCCAGCCGCACATCCACATCGACTCCGACCGACCGGGCATTGCGCTGCGCACAGGCAACCGCACGCGGAGAGATGTCGAAGGCCACCACCTCGCGGGCACCGAGCAGTGCTGCGGTGATGGCCACTGCGCCGCTACCGGTACACATGTCGAGTACACGGGCTCCGGGCACGAGCCCCGAATCTGCGGCGACGTCGCACAGCAGAAGTGAATCCTCCTGAGGCTCGTACACTCCGGGATCGGCGTGCACTCGTGCCAGCGAACGGACGGAATCGAATTCGGCTGTCGTCATGGACATTCCTCCCAGCGTGGATTGTCGGATTCGTATTCCCGTGTCCGAGCCCCGCAAACCGGTTGTTCGGAACAGGCTTACCGACACGCACTTCGGGGTAGTGCTGGATCGTGTGTGGTTGAGGAGCAGCCCGCAGTCTCGGCAGTCGACTGCCGCACTCCCCCTGCACGGGTTCAGGAGTTCGGCTTCAGAGGAGTTGTCCATGATCGTCGTTCCGTCCATTCGAACTCCGCTCGCCGGTGTGGTTCCATCGCTCTCCACCACCGGCGACCGTGCCTCGAGTACCCGCTCCTCGCTCCCGGAGGCCGAGATGACGGTGTCGGTCGACGAGAGCGCGGGCGACGACATCGAGGTGCGCATTGCCGGCACCATCACCGACGTCGACGTTCCGGTGCTGGCCGAGACGTTGGGGGAAGCCGCCGAGCGCGGCCGGGCTCTCATTCTCGATCTGTCTCGCGTCACGTTCGTCGCGGCGGGAGTTCGCTCCGTGCTCGACGCCACCGCTATTCGCCAGGGTCGCTGGCAGCAGAAACTCTCCGTCGTGCTTCCCGACGGCGCAGACCCGAGCGGCGTCTCGGACCGCGTCTTCGTCTACCGCACGCTCGCCGAAGCCCGCACCGAAACCGGTGCCCGCACCGACGTCACAGCGCAGGCGGCCGATTCACGGTGAGCCGCACCATGTACGACGTGCTGATCATCGGTGGAGGCAATGCCGGGATCAGCGCGGCCGCACGACTGCTGAAGAAGGGCGTGTCCGACGTCGCCGTGATCGAGCCCAAGCAGGTGCACACGTACAAGCCCCTGTTGTCGTACGTCGGTGCCGGTCAGGCACCGCTGACCGAGGCCGAACGGACCCAACGCTCGGTGATCCCCGAGGGCTGTGTGTGGCTCGAAGACTCGGTCGTGTCGGTGGATCCGGCAGAACGATCGGTTCGCTGCGCGTCGGGAATCGAGTACGGCTACCGCGATCTCGTGCTGGGGCAAGGCCTGATCGCCGACGAAGCCGCTCTGCCGGGTGTGCACGCGGCACTTCGTTTTCCCGATGTCGCCAGCAATTACCTCGACCGGGCCGAGCGCACATGGCGGCTGGTCCGTGACCTGCCTGCACACAGCCACGCCGTGTTCACCGTGCCGCGTCCGCCCGTCGGGTGTACCGGGACCACCGTCAAGCCGCTGTTTCTCGCGGCGGCCCATTGGAAACGCACAGGACGACTACCGACCGTCGACATCACGTTGGTCGTAGATCGTGAGAGTCTGCTCGGTGTCCCTGACCTGGACCCCCGGCTCGCCGGCCACCTCCGAGACCTGGGTGTGCGCGTCCTGATGGATACATCGGTCACGGCGCTCGAGCCGGAGAGCAAGCGCATGACCGTCACCGATCACGCCGGGGTCGACGAGCGAATCGACTACGACATGCTGCACCTGGTCCCGCCGTATCGCGGACCACTGTGGGTACAGGAGTCCGGTCTGGCCGGAGAGCAGCACGGTGTCGTCGACATCGACTCCCGCACGATGCGGCACCGACGCCACCCCGAGGTGTGGGCTGCGGGCGACGGTGCAGCGATCGACACCGACTCGTCGGGTGGCGCTCTACGCAAACAGATTTCGGTTCTCGTCGACAATCTCGTCGCATCCAGGAGCGGCGGAGCGATGTCGAATTACGACGGGTACACCGTCGCACCCATCGCTGTCGAAGCACACACTCTGATTGCTGCCGAGTTCGACCGCACCGGTGCACTGGTCTCGTCGCTACCCTCGTTTCTCGATCCCCTGAAACCCAGACGGTCCGCGTGGGCGTTCGACCGATACGGCCTACCGCAGTCCTACTGGCACATGATTCTCGCCGGGAGACTGTGACACCGACCGTCTGGTTCGGGGGTGTCAGCTGTCGCGGGAGGCGTTCATCAGCCCGTCGGGATCCTCGACGACGACGCGGTAGCCGTCGTCTTCCAGTCCGCTCACAGCCTCTCGAAGGAGTCGCTGTGCAGCGCCGTCGACGGCGCGCACTTCGGTGAAATCGACGACTATCTCCTCGCAGTCCGGGACGCCGGCCGCAAGACGGGCGACGACGGATTCCGCACCGGCGAACCTCAGCTCGCCCTGCAGTTCGACGGTCGTGACGCCGTCGGATTCGCTCAGCGTGCGAATGGCGGATTCGCCGCTGGGAGGGACGTGCATCATGTGCAGACCGAGGTCGCGTGACAACCTCTCGAACACCGCAACCCCGCGGACGCTGTTTCCGTGCTCGTTCAACCGGGGCGAGATCACGGCAACACCCACCTGACCGGGGAGCACGCCCATGATGGCTCCCGCGACTCCACTCTTGGCCGGAATGCCCACTGTCGCAATCCAACTGCCGCTGCCGTCGTACATCCCACAGGTTGCCATGACAGCGAGAACGTGACGGTTGACCGCGGGGTCGACGACCTGTCGGCCGGTGGCCGGATCGGTTCCGCCGTTCGCCATCACCGAGGCGATCACGGCCAGATCGTTGCACGTCACCGTCACCGCGCACTGGCGCGCATACCCGTCGACGACGACCGCGGGTTCCGCACCGAGGTGGCCGACCGACTTCAGCAGGTGCGCGATCGCGGTATTTCGATCGTCGGATTCCAGTTCGGCCTCGTACACCGCCCGATCGATGTGGAGTTCACGGCCGGCCATGGCTCCGAGTAGCTCGATGAGCCGCCCCGCTCGTTCTTCGCCGTCACTGCCCGCGATCATCGAATGTACCGCCAGCGCCCCGGCATTGATCAGAGGGTTGCGAGGTCGACCGGTCCGCGCCTCCAACGAGATCTCGTTGAACGAATCACCCGACGGTTCGACGTCGACGGCCTCGAGCACCGCTGCGAGCCCGTTGTCCTCGATGGCCAGCGCATAGGCCACCGCTTTGGCGATCGACTGGATGGAGAATTCGGCGTCGGTATCACCCGCCCCGTAGTGCGACCCACCGACGGTGGCGAGCGCAACCGCGAACGTGTCGGGATCGGCCGCCGCCAATTCCGGGTTGCCGCTCGACATTTCCCCATCGTCGAGGTGTCGGCACTCCGTCAGGACGGACTGAAGATACTCGGGCACCGGTGATCTCATCACCCCACGCTAACCGTCGGGTCTTGACACGCCGACCGTGGCACCGTTTACACTCCGGGTTCCTCAACCGTTGTGGAGCATCGCTCCGCACAGATCGGACGCGCCCGTGCGATTGCGACGCTTGACCTCCACCGATTCCGCCGACCGCCTTGCCGTCCACGTGCCCGACACGACCACGTGGATCGATCTCGAGGCTGCGGTCTCGACTCTGGGTGCCCCCGAGATCCTGCGCCCGCTCACCGGGTCCATGCTTCGGTTCCTCGATGCAGGTGAACCCGCACGTGAAGCCGCAACGACGGTGGCGCGGCGGGCGGCCGACGAGGGCGTCGCGACGATGGACCGACCGGCACCGACCCTTCCGGTCGTTCCGGCGTCACTGCGCTGCTTCCTGGGCTGGGAGGAGCACTGGGACCTGGCCGCACACAACCTCGTTCGGCGAAATCTACCGCGTGCCGTCCCGTTCATCCGTGGATTCGAGATGCTGACGCGTCGAACATTCCCGGCCCTGCGTCCCGGTCCGGGGTTCGACGACCATCCGATCTACTACACCGGTAACCACCTGACCGTCGTAGCCGACGGGGCCGATGTCGAGTGGCCGTCGTACAGCCGGGTTCTCGATTTCGAACTCGAATTCGGTGCCGTCGTCACCCGACCGATCCGAGATGCATCCGAGCGGGAGGCCGAGGCTTCGATAGGCGGTTACGTCGTCTTCGACGACATCAGCGCGCGGGACACCCAGTGGGAGGAGCAGCGCCGGACGCCGTTCGGTCCGGTCGTCAAGACCAAGACGTTCGCCAGTTCGATGGGCGCGGACATCGTCACCCCCGATGAGGTTGCGGCGCATATAGATTCGCTGGCCGCGGCCATCCGGGTCAACGGCGAGCTCTGGTCCACCACCAGCACTGCCGGGATGCGCTATTCCATGGGTGAATCTCTGGCGTATGCGAGTCGCGGCGAGAGCATCCACCCCGGCGAGCTCCTGACGTCGGGCACTCTGCCTCGCGGTTGTGGGCTGGAACTCGACCGGTGGATCGCTCCGGGCGACCGCGTCGAACTCGATATCGAACGAATCGGCTCCGTCACCAACACCATCGGTGCTCGCTGAGTCCTATCGGATTCCGCGCTCGGTGTCCGACTTGTCGGTCGACGCGTCCTGGAACATCTCGAGGAACGACCCGAAACCGGATGCACTCTGACGTGTTTCGTCTCTGTTGTTGTCCGCAGAGCCTGCGGATACGTCCTGTTGTGTCATGCAACCAGCATGACAATCGGACATTGCGACAAATCCAGGTGCAAAGTCACGAATCGGCATCGAACGATAACAGCCCGGTAACGACGAACTCGAAGCTGTGGATGGATCCAGCTCGTTTTCCATCCACAACTTCGAGTTCGGGTGGCGCATCAGCGCCGGTGAGTACTAGGCGAGCTCGAAGCGATCGAGCATCATGACCTTGTCCCAGGCTGCGACGAAGTCCCGGACGAACTTCTCCTTGGCGTCATCGCAAGCGTAAACCTCTGCGACAGCGCGCAATTCGGAGTTCGAGCCGAAGACCAGATCGTTACGTGTTCCGGTCCACTTCTTCTCGCCGGTAGCGGCGTCCTTGGCCTCGTAGATGCCGTCCTCCGCGGTGGGAACCCATTCGGTGCCCATGTCGAGGAGGTTGACGAAGAAGTCGTTGGTGAGCGTGCCGACCTTGTCGGTGAGGACGCCGTGCGTCGACCCCTTGTAGTTCGCGCCGAGTACACGCAGACCGCCGACCAGCACGGTCATCTCCGGTGCACTGAGCGAGAGCAGGTTGGCCCGATCGACCAGGTTGAACTCGGCGGGCAGCTTCTGGCCCTTGCCCAGGAAGTTGCGGAAGCCGTCCACCTTGGGCTCGAGATCGGAGAACGAGTCGACGTCCGTCTTCTCCTGCGTCGCATCCATGCGGCCCGGGGTGAACGGAACCGTGATGTCGACGCCTGCATTCTTGGCGGCCTGCTCGACGGCTGCGACACCGCCGAGGACGACGAGGTCCGCGAACGACACCGTTCCGGAGAACGACTGCTGAATGCCTTCGAGAACGCGGATGACCTGTGCGATCTCGTCGGGCTCGTTGACCTCCCAGCCGGCCTGCGGCTGCAGGCGCAGACGGCCACCGTTGGCACCGCCGCGCTTGTCGCTGACGCGGAACGACGATGCCGCCGCCCACGCAGCCGAGATCAGCTGATCCTGGCTCAGTTCGGAACCGAGGATGGTCTGCTTGAGCTCGGCGATCTGGGCGTCACCGATCAGCTCGTGATCGACGGCCGGAATCGGGTCCTGCCAGAGCAGGGGCTCCGCCGGAACCTCGGGGCCGAGGTAACGCGAGACCGGTCCCATGTCGCGGTGGGTGAGCTTGAACCACGCCTTCTGGAACTCTTCTGCGAGCTCCTCGGGATGATCGAGCCAACGACGGGTGATCTGCTCGTAGATCGGATCGACGCGCATCGCGATGTCGGAGGTCAGCATCGACGGGTGCCGACGCTTGGACGGATCCGCCGGGTCGGGAACGAGATCCGCGCCTTCTCCGTTCTTCGGACGCCACTGGTGTGCGCCGCCCGGGCTCTTGTAGAGCTCCCACTCGAAGCCGTAGAGGGTTTCGAGGAACGAGTTGTCCCACTGGGTCGGCGTCGGGGTCCAGATGACCTCGAGTCCGCTGGTGATCGCGTCGGCGCCCGAGCCGGTGCCGAAGCTGTTCTTCCAGCCCAGGCCCATCTGCTCGATGGGCGCGCCCTCGGGCTCCGGTCCGATGTGGGCATCGGGGTCGGCTGCGCCGTGGGTCTTGCCGAAGGTGTGTCCACCGACCGCGAGTGCCGCGGTCTCGATGTCGTTCATGGCCATGCGGCCGAAGGTCTCGCGGATGTCCAGTGCGGACTGCACGGGATCCGGATTGCCGTTGGGGCCTTCGGGATTGACGTAGATCAAGCCCATCTGCACTGCGGCCAGCGGGTTCTCGAGGCTCGTGCGGTCACCGTGGTAGCGCTCGTCGCCCAACCAGGTCTGCTCGGGGCCCCAGTAGACGTCCTCGTCCGGCTCCCAGGCGTCGACGCGTCCGCCGGCGTAGCCGTAGGTCGGCAGGCCCATGGACTCGATGGCGACGTTGCCGGTGAGCACGATGAGGTCGGCCCAGGACAGTTTGCGGCCGTACTTCTGCTTGACCGGCCAGATCAGACGGCGGGCCTTGTCCAGGCTTGCGTTGTCGGGCCAGCTGTTGAGGGGAGCGAATCGCTGCATGCCGGCTCCGGCACCGCCGCGACCGTCCTGCTTGCGGTAAGTTCCGGCCGCGTGCCACGCCATGCGGATGAAGAACGGACCGTAGTGCCCGAAGTCCGCGGGCCACCACGGCTGCGAGTTCGTCATCACGGCTTCGATGTCACGCTTGACCTCGGCGAGATCGAGAGAATTGAACTCGGCGGCGTAGTCGTAATCCGCACCCATCGGATCGCCCACGGCCGGGTTCTTCTTGAGGATCTTGAGATTGAGCGCCTTGGGCCACCACTCGCGGTTGCCGCCGCCTTCGACAGGCGTGGGCATCGCGTCGTGCATGACCGGACACTTGCCACCGCTCTCCTGCGGCTGATCCTCGTTCATCTCTTTTTCGCGTGTTACGTGATCTTCAGACACGTGCTTCCTTCCAAGGTGTGACGATCGGGCTGTGATCGGTGGTCACGAACTCTGCTGTGTTCGAGACCGGGGAGGGAACTGAACGGGAACTGCCGGCTGCTCGCGAGCAGCCGAACACTGTGCGCAGAAGCCCCAGTAGATGACCTCTGCCTCGTCGATCGTGAAACCGACGGAGTCCGATGCGGTGAGACACGGCGTCTCGCCCACCGCGCAATCCACGTCTGCGATCACGCCGCAGTTGCGGCACACAGCGTGGTGATGGTTGTCCCCGACCCGAGATTCGTATCGTGCGGGAGATCCCGCGGGCTCGATGCGACGCACCAGGCGCGCAGCGGTCAGGGCATTGAGAACGTCGTACACCGTCTGGCGTGATACCTCGGGGAGCACCGATCGGACGAGTCCGAGAATCGTGTCGGTGTCCGCATGCGGATTGGTTTCGACGACCTCGAGCACGGTGACCCGCGGACGGGTCACGCGCAAATCGGCGGTGCGTAATTGCTCCGCATAGGGTGAGATCGGCATCACAGCGTCAGTATCCTCCGGTTTTCTGGACCAAGTCAAGTATGCAGTCGAATCCGCTGCTTGTCGACTGCAACTCGGTATCGACCGCAACCCGACACATGCCGTTCGTCCGGAGTTCGGCCGGCGGCTCAGGCCAGAGCCAGGAACAACTTTTCGAGCTCGGCCTCGGTCATCGGTTCCCTACCGTCAGCAGCATCCCCCGTCATGCACTCCCGTAGGCCGGTTGCCACGATCTTGAACCCGGCACGGTCGAGCGCCCGCGACACGGCAGCGAGCTGGGTGACGACGTCCTTGCAATCACGACCGTTCTCGATCATCCCGATGACACCCGCAAGTTGGCCGTGCGCACGCTTGAGCCGGTTGAGTACCAGTGCAATGCTGTCGTCGTCGCCGATCATGTCGATTCCTTCGATGGTGGTAGCAGTGGACTCGAGGGTACCCCCGGGGGCATCATTTCGGCGCGGTACCGGTACCGCCGAGGGCCGCGATTGCCGCCTGCAGTTTCGCCGTGGCCTCGGCGGCGACCGCACCCAACCGCGGCTCACCGGTGACGTCGACCATGATGGCCGGGTTCATGGCCTCGACGACGACGGACCGCGCCGCCGCCGGGTTCTCACGTACGACCACATTGCACGGCAACAGCAGACCGATCTGCTTCATCACCCCCACTGCGCGGTGAGCCAGTCCCGGGTTGCACGCGCCCAGGATCACGTAGCGCTCCATGTCCTCGTCGAGCTTGGCCTTCAACGTGGCCTGCATGTCGATTTCGGTGAGAACTCCGAATCCCTGCTCCGACAACGCCTTTCTCGTGCTCTCGATCGCGTCGGCGAAATCGGTGTCGGTCAGTGTGGTGGACAGTGCGATGTTCATGATGTCTCCTCGAAAATTGTTGTGTCAGTGTGAGCTGTCGATTCAGTGTGAAAAGCGGATGGAGGGCAGGACGGCACGTAGCCATGCCGGCGACCACCACGCGCCGTGTCCGGTCAGCCGTAGCAGGACCGGAAGCAGGACGAGTCGAACCAGGAACGCGTCGAGCAGTACCGCAACACCCAGGATGATGCCCATCTCTTTCGGGGGCAACGGATCCGACAGTGCGAATGTGAAGAACACTGCCACCATCACCGCTGCTGCGGCAAAGATGACTCGTCCCGAGTGGGCCAACCCGTCCACCTGGGCAACCTTGGAATCACCGGAGCGCTCGTAATGTTCCTTGGCGGTAGCCAGGAGGAACACCGTGTAGTCCATGGCGATCGCGAAGATCATCGCGAAGAAGAAGACCGGGCCCCAACCGTCGAGAAATCCCTGCGGCGTGAAGCCCAGCAGCGAGGATCCGTGTCCGTCCTGGAAGATCAGCTTGGCGACGCCGAACGCCGCCGCGGTGGACAGCAGGCTCACCGCGGTACCGAGCAACGCGATGAGCGGAGCCTGAAGCGCCACCAGCAGCAGCACGAATCCGAGAACCAGGATGATCCCGACGACTATCGGCAGGTAGTCGTTCAAAGCCTGCTGCAGGTCCAGGTTCTCTGCCGGTGCTCCGCCGACGAGTGCCGAATCGGGCAATGTCGATCGCAGCTCGGCGAGAACGGAGCCCATCGCTTCGTCGGACGGATCCACCGACGGAATTGCCTGCAGTAGTGCATATCCCGAATCGTCAGCAGCACTCTGCGGAGGCGTCACCATCGAGATCCCGTCGACCCGCGCAGCGACGGTTGCGGTCTCGGCAGCATCCACTTCGGGAACCACGATCTGCAGCGAACCCGGTGCGCCCGGTCCGAACCGGTCCTGAACGAGCTCGTAGCCCTGCCGCACGGGGGCATCCTCGGGCACCACTGCTATCGACGGCATTGCCACCTTCAGCCCGAGCACCGGGAGGGCGAGCACAATCAGAATCCCCACCGACACGACCGCGAACGGCCACGGGTGCTTGTGCAGCAACTCCCCCCATGCCGCGAACCTTGGGGATCGATGCACTTGACGCTTGGCGTACGGCAACGAAGCGGCGTTGACCTTGGGTCCGAGCGCACCCAATGCCGCAGGCAGCAGAGTCATCGTTGCCAGCAACACGAAGGCGACAGCCAACATGATCCCGACGGCCATCGTGCGCACCGCCGGCGCGGGGACCAGCAGCACTGCGGACAGACTCACCAGCACCGTCAGCCCGGACAACACGACGGCCTTACCTGCGGTGTCCATGGTGGCGGCGACGGCAGCCCGAGGGTCGGTGTTCCGCAGCGCGTCGCGGAATCGAGCGACGATGAACAGGGCGTAGTCGATTCCCAGCGCGAGGGCGAACATCATTGCAAAGTTCATGGCCCACACCGAGATCGGCGTGACACCGTTGAGCAGAACCAGACCACCAGCGGAGGCAACGAGCCCCGCGACGGCGAGCAGCAGCGGCAAACCGGCCGCGACAAGGGAACCGAAGGCAAGCACCATGATCGCCAAGGTGACCGGCCACGAGAACAGTTCGGCTTGGATCATGGCGTCGTGGTTCGCCTTGTTGAAGTCCGACCACAGGGCCGACGAACCGGTGGGATACACCTCGATTCCGTCGGTCGAGAGCGCAGTCAACCGCTCCTTCACATCGTCGACGGCCTTCACCATCTCGTCGGTCGTGCCGTTCGCCCCGGCGATGACGATGCCGGTGCGGCCGTCCGGGCTGATCGTCATATTCGGTTGCGGCGCAACGACGTCTCCGAATCGGGAGTCACCGGAGAACACCTCGGTCACGTCGTCGATCACTGCCCGAACAACGGGGTCCGTGATGGATGCTGCGTCGGAGTGAACGACCACCTGCACCGCTGCGGACGAATTGCCACCGAAATGCTGCTGGGCCAGTTCTCGAACCTGTACGGATTCGGATCCGTTCGCCTGCCACCCGGCTCCCGCCAGATCGGTGAAGACCGAGGGCGCGAACGAACCGAGGCCGATCAGCGCGATGAGCCATACGCCGAACACCCAACGACGGTGGGTCACCATCGACGCACCCGCACGGCCGAGTAGTCCCGGCCCTCTCGCGGGCAGGTCGTCAGGTGGGCGAAGAATTTCGGCATCGCGCAGCGACATGGTTCTCCTATACGGGTGGGGGTATCGGTCGGGACGGACGAAACCCCGAGCGATCGAACGTGCCCACCATTGCATATACCCAAGGGGGGTATGCAAGTACCCCTGGGGGTATCACCCCAGGGGTACCTGCATCACCGCCGGCGGATCACAACCAGGACGTGTCGGTCAGCGCCGCCTGTTCCACTGCTTCTCGATGCCGCGCAGCACTTCGAGTGTCTGTTCGGAATCTGCATCGACCGCCATCCGCGACCGAGCCCGTTCGAGCGCACGTTCGGCACGTGTCACCGCGCGATACCCCGAGTCGGTGGCGTCGACCAAGTACTGCTGTCGATTTCGCGGATTGACACTGCGCACCAACAGGCCCGCGTCGACGAGACTGGCAGTTGTCGCAGTGATGCTGGTTCGGTGTCGCACCAATTCACGTGAGAGCGCGCTGTACGACAACGGCCCTCTCCGACAAACCAATTCGAGTACCTCGTACCGTGCCCAGCTCAGTCCCTGGGCATCGAGCGCCTCCGCCAACCGCACCCGGGCGGCCGAGGCCATCCGCAATACCGTGGACACGATCTCGAACTCGGTGGAATGCGCCGGAGAGGTGTCGCCGTCGAACGATTCAGCGAGGGCAGTCATCGAAAGGTACTCCCCTACTTGATTTCTGCGAGGACGGTGCCTTGGGTGATGGCGTCGCCTGCGGTGACGCTCAGGCCGGTGATGGTGCCTGCTTTGTGGGCGGTGACGGGG
>NZ_KI519398.1:0-2254893 GCF_000482405.1 Rhodococcus sp. JG-3 | reverse complement strand
TTCGGCGTACACAGCGACACTGGCCAGCCCGGCATCAGCGGCCGCCCGGATCACCCGAACCGCGATCTCACCACGATTGGCAACAAGAACCTTGGAAATCTTCTTATGGGAGGTAGAGGTGGTCATCTGTGCGAAGTCCTTCACTGGCCGAATCGAGCATTGACGAAAAGAGCTGGGGCACTGGCGAGTCCGTAACGATGCATGCCTTCCGGTCGACCCCACAGATCGATCGGGGCCGGCACGTCCTGGGCCACCGACGACTGCGCGGCAGTCAGAACCGCAACGACAGCAGCGATCTCGGAGTCCGTCGGACTTCCGCGAAACGACCAACTATCCGACGCAGCAGCAGATTTCGCTTCGCTCACTGCGTCATGATTCGCTTCGCCGCTCATAGTGGGATGTTTCCGTGTTTCTTCGGGGGCAGGGTCACTTGTTTGCGTTCGAGCAGCCGCAACGCGGTCACGATCTGACCGCGGGTGTGACTGGGCGGGATGACCGCATCGAGATACCCGCGCTCGGCAGCGACGTACGGGTTGACCAACGTGTCCTCGTACTGCTGCTGCAACGTCAGCCGCAACGCATCGACGTCCTCACCGTTCTTCGCCGCCTCGAGCAACTGCTTGCGGTAGACGAACCCGACCGCACCCGAGGCCCCCATCACCGCGATCTGCGCCGTCGGCCACGCCAAATTCACATCCGCACCCATGTGCTTGGAGCCCATCACGTCGTACGCCCCGCCATAGGCTTTACGGGTGATGACGGTGATCTTCCCGACCGTCGCCTCCCCGTAGGCATACAACAACTTCGCCCCACGCCGGATGATGCCGTTGTATTCCTGGCCCGTCCCGGGCAGGAACCCCGGCACATCGACCAACGTGATGATCGGAACGTTGAAACAGTCGCACGTGCGGACGAACCGGGCTGCTTTCTCCGAGGCATCGATATCCAACGTGCCCGCGAACTGGGTGGGCTGATTGGCCACGATGCCCACCGACCGGCCGTCGATCCGCCCGAACCCGACGATGATGTTGCGGGCCCGCCCCTCCTGCACTTCCAGGAATTCGTCGTCGTCGAGGATCCGGCGGATCACCTCGTGCATGTCGTACGGAGTGTTCGGCGAATCCGGAATCAACGTGTCGAGCTCGAGATCCTCCGCCGTCAACGAATCCTCGATGGATCCGAGAACAGGATCCGACGCGGCCGTCCGCGGGGCATCGGCCCGATTGTTGCTCGGGAGGTAGGACAGGAGGTCGCGGACGTAGTCGAGGGCGTCCTGCTCCCCGGACGCGACGTAATGCGCGACCCCGGACTTCTCCATGTGGGTGTGCGCGCCACCGAGCTCTTCCATCGTCACGTTCTCCCCGGTGACGGTCTTGATCACATCGGGGCCGGTGACGAACATCTGACTGGTGCCATCGACCATGACCACGAAATCGGTCAGGGCGGGTGAGTAGACGTGTCCGCCGGCGGCGGGGCCCATGATCACCGAGATCTGCGGGATCACCCCGGAGGCGCGGACGTTGCGGTGGAAGATCTCCCCGTACAACCCGAGGGAGACCACCCCTTCCTGGATGCGGGCCCCGGCGCCTTCGTTGATGCCCACCAACGGCCGTCCGGTCTTGATCGCCAGGTCCATCACCTTGACGATCTTCTCGCCGTAGATCTCCCCCAAACTGCCGCCGAAGACGGTCGCGTCCTGGGAGAACACGCACACATCACGGCCGTCGACCGTGCCGTAGCCGGTGACGACACCGTCACCGAAGGGGCGATTGTCACCCAACCCGAAATTCTGTGATCGGTGCCGCGCCAACGCATCGAGTTCGACGAACGAGCCCTCGTCGAGCAGGGCCGTGATCCGCTCGCGCGCGGTCAACTTGCCCTTCGCGTGGACCCGCTCCACCGCCGCCTCACCCGACGGCATCTCCGAAGCCCCCAGACGTTTACGAAGATCGGCCAATTTACCCGCAGTGGTATGGATATCGGGTTCGGTTGTCGTCATGCAGATGTCCCCTACGTGTGTGTGGAAAGCAAGGTGCGGATGGTCAGTTGGTCGCGAGCGATCGGGCGATGACGAGACGCTGAATCTGGTTGGTGCCCTCGAAGATCTGCGTGATCTTGGCGTCGCGCATGTAGCGCTCGACGCGGAAGTCTCTGGTGTAGCCGTACCCGCCGAACACCTGCACGGCGTCGGTCGTCACCTTCATGGCCGCATCGGTAGCGATCAGCTTGGCCACAGAAGCGTTGCGGGAGTATGGAAGTCCGGCGTCCCGACGGCGAGCCGCGTCGAGATAGGTCGCGCGTGCGGAGTCGACTGCGGCGGCCATGTCCGCCAGCACGAACCCCAGACCCTGATGGTCGATGATCTTCTTGCCGAACGCAGTGCGTTCCTGCGCGTACTTCACGGCATCGTCGAGCGCAGCTTGCGCGATTCCGACTGCGACAGCGGCGATTCCGAGCCTTCCGGCGTCCAGCGCGCTGAAGGCGATCTGCAGTCCTTGACCTTCCGCTCCGATGCGCCATTCGGTGGGAACGTGCACGTTGTCGTAGTGCGCCGACGTGGTCG
The DNA here is from genome assembly GCF_000482405.1 of Rhodococcus sp. JG-3. Lineage (NCBI taxonomy): Bacteria > Bacillati > Actinomycetota > Actinomycetes > Mycobacteriales > Nocardiaceae > Rhodococcus > Rhodococcus sp. JG-3. The sequence goes on along the minus strand of NZ_KI519398.1, from coordinate 2,252,330 downwards.
GGATCGCATGCAACCCCATCTTCTCCTCGGGCTTGCCGAAACTGAGGCCTTCGGTCCCGTCGGGAACTAGAAAACACGAGATCCCTTTGGAGCCTTCGCCGGTGCGGGCGAACAGGTTGTAGAAATCAGCAACACCGCCGTGGGTGATCCATGCTTTGGACCCGTTGACCGTGTACCCACCGTCGGCCGCGCTCGCCTTGCAACTCAGGGCCGCTGCGTCGGAACCGGCCTGCGCCTCGGACAGCGAATAGGCACCGATCTGCGACCCGCCGAGCATGTCGGGAAGCTTCTCGGCCTTCTGCTGATCGGTACCGAACGCCATTACGGGATAGCAGGCCAAACCGTGCACGCTCACCGCGACTGCAACGGCCGCCCATCGTGATGCCAATTCCTCGAGTACTTGGAGGTACACCTCGTACGGTTGGCCTCCGCCGCCCCATTCCTCCGCGTACGGCAGGCTCAACAGTCCGGCTTCGCCGAGAGTGGCGAACACTCCCGTCGGATAGGTCTCGTTGCGCTCGTGTTCGTCGACGATCGGGTCGAGCACCTTGTCTGCCACATCGCGGGTCAGCGCGAGAAGGTCGCGCGCTTCGGCGGTGGGCAACAGACGAGCGACGGGCACTAGAACCTCCGGGATGTTCGGCATCAGTACTGAAGAATGATCCGCAGTACTGATGCACAGTACTGCACAAGACGATGCAGTACCATCCTGGATGTGAACGCACCCGTGACCTCGCATGCCACGGCTCGCCGTTCGGAATTGTTCGACCAACTCGTCAGCCTGTTCCTGGCCGAGGGGTTCGCTCACCTGACGCTCGACACCATCGCGGCTCGCCTCCGCTGCTCCAAATCCACCTTGTACACGTTGGCGTCGAGCAAGGATCAGCTGGTGGGCGGCGCAACCGTGCACTACTTCAAGTCCATGACCACCCAGGTCGAGAATGCGGTTGCCGAGGTCGACGGAACCCGCAACCGCATCACCACGTATCTCACCGCAGTCGGTGCCGCTCTGGAATCTGCGTCCGAGCAATTCATGACCGATCTCGCGTCGCTCGAATCGGCCCGTTCGGTGTACGAACGCAACACCGCAATCGCGGCACGACGGGTCCAGGAGCTGATCAGCGAGGGTGTGGCCAGTGGCGAGGTACGCGACGTCCATGCGGCATTCGTCGGTGACGTCGCATCCTCGGTCATGGTGCGCATCCAGACGCGCGAGGTGTTCCGCCTGACCGGTCTGAGTGACGGCGATGCCTACCTCGAGCTGGCGAAGTTGTTGACGGCGGGTATCGGGGCGTAGTTCCGGCACCGGGAATGAATCGACCCGGCTGTGCGCTGAGTCGTACGAACATAGTTGATCCTTCAACGAAAGAGCACACGATGAAGAAGATCGGATTTCTGTCCTTCGGACACTGGTCACCGTCCCCGCAGTCGCAGACCCGATCGGCATCGGATGTGCTGTTGCAGTCGATCGACCTCGCGGTCGCGGCCGAGGAACTGGGAGCCGATGGTGCGTACTACCGCGTCCATCACTTCGCCAACCAGCTGTCGTCGCCGTTTCCGCTGCTCGCCGCCGTCGGAGCCAGGACGAGCACCATCGAAATCGGTACCGGCGTCATCGACATGCGGTACGAGAATCCCTTCTACATGGCCGAGGATTCCGGCTCTGCCGACCTCATCTCGGGCGGGCGGTTGCAACTCGGCGTGAGCCGGGGATCGCCCGAACAGGTCATCGAGGGGTACCGCCACTTCGGATACTCCCCCGCGGAGGGCTCCGACCACGCAGACATGGCTCGCGAACACACCCGCATCTACCTCGATCTGCTGGAAGGCAAGGGCTTCGCTCAGCCGAACCCGCGGCCGATGTTCCCCAACCCGCCTGGCCTGCTGCGCCTCGAACCTCACGCACCGGGTCTGCGCCAACGCATCTGGTGGGGCGCAGGCACCCGCGAGACGGCCGAGTGGACGGCGCGCCAGGGTATGAATCTGATGAGCTCCACACTTCTCAGCGAAGACACCGGGGTGCCTTTCCATCAGTTGCAAGCCGAACAGATCGAACGCTTCCACAAGACGTGGAGCGACGCGGGCCACGACTTCGCTCCTCGAACATCCGTGAGCCGCAGCATCTTTCCGATCGTCAACGATCTCGACCGCGCCTACTTCGGCCGAGAGGGCAGCGGTGACGACCAAGTCGGCTACCTCGACGGCGGCAAGGCTCGTTTCGGCAAGACCTACGCGGGTGAGCCCGATCGGCTGATCGAAGAACTGGCGGCGGACGAGGCGATCGCCGCCGCGGATACTCTGCTGCTCACCGTCCCGAACCAGTTGGGTGTGGAGTACTGCGCACACGTTCTGGAGACGCTGCTGCGCGACGTGGCCCCCGCACTGGGGTGGCGTTGATCACTCGGTGACCAGGGGCGATTGGTTTCGGCGGATACGGGTACTGGCAGCAGGTTCACCCGCCCCCACCTGCCAGGAGTCCTCATGCTCAAACGCGACGTATCCGCGCGCCTCGATGTAGACATCACCGCCGCCACCACTCTCGAATTCCAGATCGCCATCGCACCGCACCCCGGTACGACGGTCACCGAATCGCTCTCCTTCGTTCTCGACGGTAATCCCGTCGAGGCGAAGGAGGTCAGCGGACCGCACGGCAACCGCATTCACGTCATGCCCGCCGACGTCGGCAACTTACAGGTCTCGTACGACGCCACCATCCTGGGCAACACCACCCCGGCCCCCGTCACCGACTACGACATGTCGCTCTACCTTCGGCCCAGCCGCTACGCCGAAGCAGACAAGTTCTACGGTTTCGCCGCAACAGAATTCGGCGACTACGCCGATTCCGAGGAACTGCTGGCCAAGATCTCCGCCTGGGTGGGCGCACGCCTGAATTACGTTCCAGGAAGCAGTGATCCGATCGACGGAGCCGTCGACACGCTGCTAGCAGGCCAGGGAGTGTGCCGCGACTACTCGCATCTGGTCGTCGCGATGCTCCGCGCTGTCAATGTTCCTGCCCGCCTCGTGGCCGTGTACGCGCCCGGATGCGATCCGATGGATTTCCATGCCGTCGCCGAGGCGTTCGTCGGCGGCCAGTGGCGTGTCGTCGACGCCACGTGTCTGGCACCGCGGTCCACTCTGGTTCGCATTTCGGTAGGCCGCGATGCCGCCGATACCGCATTCCTGGACAACCACAAGGGTGCAATCACGCTGAACAGCTCCGTCGTCACAGCCGTGGTCGACGGCGAACTCCCGCACGACGACATCACCGAGCTGGTCTCTCTCACCTGACCGCCGCGGTCGCTCGAGTGATGCAGATCACTTTCCTGCGACGTTTGCTTTCGGCCTCGAAAACCGACTATCTATCCGTTACCAACAATCACAGCCACCCGAAAGGTGCACACCATGAGCTTCATCGACAAGGCCAAGAACGCAGCAGAAGACGCCATCGGCAAGGCGAAGGAAGTTGTCGGCGACGCAACCGACAACAAGGACCTCGAAGCCGAGGGCAAGAAGGATCAGGGTTCGGCCGGCGTCAAGAAGGTCGGCGAGAACATCAAGGACACCTTCAAGTAACCAGCAGCCCCGCATCGAGTGCCGCCGGTCACCGCGATCGGCGGCACTCGGTTTCTGCTCACCTTCCACTTCACAGAACGGAACCCTCATGATTGCAACATCGGACACCACAACTACCAAGCGCCGCGGCGGATTCGCCTCGAAGTTGGCCCTCCTCGTCACGGTCGTGCTCGTTGCAGCACTGGTCATCTTCGTGCTGCAGAACACCGTTCACAGCACGATCAACTTCCTCGGCTGGAACTTCGATCTCGGGCAGGGCGTCGCAATGCTCGGTGCAGCCGTCGTCGGAGCGATCATCGCGCTGACGGCAACAGCAGCATTCAAGGTTCGACGGGCCGTCCGCTGACAACCTCCCCCACGACAGGACTTCCCGCATGATCCCGCTGCTGGCCCGCAAGTATCTCTACCGCTACCTTGTCGTCGCGATCGGCTTGCCCATTGCTGCCCGGCTCCTGGCATTTGCCGGCGTGAGCCTCGAAAAGCGAACGGGCAGAGCCAATGTCGTATCCAAGGCCCTGAAGTCCGCCGGCAGGTTCGCGCAGCGTCGAGCAGACAAATCCGCTCGGAAACGTACGTCCGCGGCGCAGTAGCGGTAGCGCGTTCAACTCCGCGCCACGTGGGCGGCGAGGACGTCACGCAACACCTCACGGTCGTCGAATCGCACGATGTGGTCGCCGTACACCTGTTCGGCATCGCAGCCCCGTCCAGCCACGACCACGGCATCCCCGGGCTGAGCAATGGCGACAGCGTGCTCCACGGCACGACGTCGGTCGGCTTCCACTACCACCACCGCTGAGCGTGCAGCCCGAGCGCCCTCTTCCACTGCGGCTCGGATGGTGCCCGGGTCCTCCGACAGCGGACTTTCATCGCTGACGATCACCACATCTGCCAACGTGGCTGCCGTTCGCCCGAGCGGGAAGCGCTTACCCGGGTCACGTTCGCCCGTCGCCCCGACGACGACGATCAGTCGACCCGAGACCACGCTGCGGACGAACGGCAGCAGCGCCCGCTGACCTGCGGTGTTGTGCATGTAGTCCACGACGGCCAGGAAAGGCTGTCCGACGTCGACACGTTCGAGGCGGCCGGGAACGGCGTCGAGGCGTTCGAGTCCTGCCGCGACTGCTGCGATGTCGCGGCCGGCCGCCAACGCCATGGTCAGTGCGGCCAGAGCGTTCTCGGCCTGGTGCGGACCCAGCAGAGGTAGGCGGATTTCGACATCGCCCATCGGGGTTCGCGCTGTCAGGGACGTTCCGACGTCGGTGCACTCGATGTTCTCGCCGCGAACATCGGCATCGCGATCGGCCGTGGACCACGTCCAACAGGGAATATCGAGGCGTCCCGCCAGGATTTTGCCGTGCGGATCGCCGACGTTGACCACAGCGCGTGTCGATCGGTGCGCCGAGAACAGTTCGGCCTTCGCGGCGAAGTAACCGTCCATGTCTCCGTGGTAATCCAGATGATCCGGCGTGAGATTGAGGAACCCCATCACCGCGAAACGGAGACCGTCGACGCGGTGCTCGGTGACGGCGTGAGAGGACACCTCGAGGGCAACCGCCGTGGCACCCTCGTCTCGGAAACGGCGCAGAGTCCGATGCACGGTGGCGGCCTCGGGCGTAGTTCTGGCCGATTTTTCCTCGCCGTGCGGCCCCGCCAAACCGATTCCGGTCATGGTCGCCACGGAGTCGCCCGCAGCAGCGAGCCCGGCTCTGAGCAGCAGGGTGGTGCTCGTCTTTCCGTTGGTCCCGGTGACTCCGTACAGATCGAGGTCTCGGTGCGCGAACCGATGAATTCGAGCGCACACCTCCCCGACCCGGCGGCGCGGGTTCGGCACGACGAGTGTCGGCAGAACCGTCGAGGCCCGGTCCGACAACGCCGCCACTGCCCCTCGGGCCTTGGCCTCGAGCTCGAAGTCGAGGCCGTGAGCTCGGCGGCCGGGCAACGCCACGTACAGGTCACCGGGACGAACCGTTCGCGAGTCGTCGCTTGCCCCGGTCACTCGCACGGAACGAATCGGCGGCGCAGCGCCGATCGAGAGTGCCAGCTCGTTCAGTTCCACGCCGACGCCGATCGACGACGTGCCACCCCTGCCGAGATCGGGCTCGATCAATGCCCAGCAGGGTCGGTGAGGCTCTTGCCTTCCTGTGCCTTGACCCGGCGACGCTCGAGCAACACCAGAACCGTGCCTGCGACGAGCAGAACGGGCGCGAGGACCGCGCCCGTCCACGCCCAACCCTCGAAACCGTAGCCGGCCGCAGTCAAGGTCAGACCGAGGCTGACCAGCGCGAGACCGATACAGATGTAGCCGGGCCAGTTGCGCGCGTCGACGATCGCTTCCCCGGCGTGCCCGCGCATCGTGCGGTCGTCGTCGTTCGCTTCGGCACCGGAGCCGGCGGGGTCATGTTGGGCCATGGTGTCTCCTCGACTGCTGTTCGCTTCACCGGCGACGCATTCCGGGCCTGCAGGAACACGTCGATTACGTCAGTGTCCCCGCGGCGAACCCGTCCAAACATGAAGCCTCGCAGCACTCGAGGCAGACCCGTCATCGATATCCGGGCCGGCGGGCTCAGTTCTGCCAGGCGACGGCAGCGAACGGAGCGTGGCTCGACAACCGGCTGACGATGCCGGCATGCGCGAAGTCCTTTGCCGTGGCCACTGCGTCGAGCACGCCGGATCCCTTGGCCAGCTCGGCGGTGATGGCAGCTGCGAACACGCATCCTGCGCCGGACACCCTCTCGTCGCCGATCTTCGGGGCGCGCAGGACGGTGAGGTCCTGTCCGTCGAACACGACGTCGACGGCTTCGTCTCCGGGTAGGCCGGCACCACCCTTGACCACGACGTACTGGGGGCCGAGGTCGGCGATCCTCCTGGCTGCCTCACCGAGATCCTCGACGGTGTCGATGGAGTCCATTCCGGACAACGTCGTCGCCTCGAACAGGTTGGGTGTGATGACGGTCGCCAGCGGAAGAATCTCGCGACGGAGCGCATTGTCGGTGTCGAGAGCCGCACCGGGTTCCTGCCCCTTGCAGATCAGCACGGGATCGACCACGACATGACGCCACGGCTGCAGGCGCAGTGATTCCGCGACCGTGGCGACGGTGGCGGGGGTGCCCAGCATGCCGATCTTGACGACATCGAGATCGTGAGCGGCGGTGGCCACTTCGATTTGATCTGCGATCACCGAACTGTCGATCGGCACGAAGCGGTGGCCCCATTCGGCCTTCGGATCGAAGGACACGATGCACGTGATGGTGCCGACCCCGTAGACCCCCAACCGCTCGAACGTCTTGAGATCTGCTTGCAGGCCGGCCCCGCCGGTGGCTTCCGAACCTGCGATCACGTACGCGATTGTCGACATCGGCCCATTATGGCAACCGGCGCCCCATACCGCGCCGGGTGGTCGAGAAGCCGCGTGCGCCGGGCCCGCTGCCGCGTTGTGCCCCGGCTCGGTGGCAGGTAGCGTCACCGATATCCGAGTCGAGTCCAGGCCGGTCCCCCACTGCGCAACCGCCGTACGTGTGCCCCGAGAACGGCGGCATACCAACGCTTTTCGTTCGGCGTAGCGGCGTACCGAGATGACGACGGAGGTCCGAGCGTGACGACGAAACGCGACACCACAGCTCGATGCGAGGACGTGTGGAACGTTCTTGCCGATGGCTGGTCCTACGCAATGTGGGTGGTCGGTGCATCCCGAATCAGAGCGGTCGACGCGGCGTGGCCTGCTCCTGGCAGTGTCATCCACCATTCGGTCGGGGCCTGGCCGCTCGTGCTCAGCGACGTCACGCGCTCGGTCGCCGTTCACGAGAACCGCGAATTACAGCTGGAAGCCAGGGCCATGCCGTTCGGACGCGCCTCCATCACCGTCCGGTTGCACCCGACAGCGACCGGCTGCACGATCGAAATGATCGAGCACGCGAGCACACCGCCGTTCGAGCTCGTGCCCAACCGGGTTCAGCATGCGCTGTCTCACCCCCGAAATTCCGAGGCACTCAGGCGTCTCGCGCTGTTGGCGGAGCGCGCATCGAACCCGTAGAACCTGCCGGGTCGGGCACGGCCCGCTCACCGAAACGTCTGTGCCGCAACGGAACGGCCGAACACGATTGAAGACCGAATGCAGCGGGCATGCGATTGCCATGACATCCCCGCTGCGTCGTTCGAATCGATCTGTCTCCAGCAACAGCTCCCGAAGCGGGAACCGGAACTGATGGCGTCCGACCACACTCCGAGCGTCCACCCGAACGGCTCCGAGTCCGACGGGTCGTCGACGCCACTGCGCCGGGCGATCTCGGGCAAGTTGTTGTTCGTCTTCATTCTCGGTGACGTGCTGGGTGCCGGGATCTACGCTCTCGTCGGGGAAATCGCGGGTGAGGTCGGCGGAGCGATCTGGCTGCCGATGCTGCTCGCTCTCCTGATGGCCTTGCTCACTGCGGCGTCGTACGCCGAATTGGTGACCAAGTACCCGCGAGCAGGCGGGGCGGCGGTGTTCGCGCAGCGAGCCTTCGGGCGACCGATAGTGTCGTTCCTCGTCGGATTCTCGATGCTCGCGGCTGGCGTGACGAGCGCGGGAGGTCTGGCGCTGGCCTTCTCGGGCGACTATCTCGCAGTGTTCCTCGATGTGCCCGCCGTGCCTGCGGCGGTCGTCTTCCTACTTCTCGTCGGACTTCTCAATGCCCGCGGGATCACCGAATCTCTTCGGGCCAACCTCGGTATGACGGTGATCGAGGTGTCCGGTCTCGTCGTGATCATCGCCCTGGCCGGGCTCGTTCTGAGCCGCGGCGACGGCGCGCCGTCACGGGTGCTCGAATTCACCGACGACACCACGCCGACGCTGGCAGTGCTGGGGGCGGCTCTGCTCGCCTTCTACTCGTTCGTGGGGTTCGAGACTTCGGCCAACATCGCCGAGGAGGTCGAGGATGTGCGGCGGGTGTATCCCCGGGCTCTGCTCGGAGCCGTCACGACGGCCGGAGTGGTCTATGTGCTGGTCGGTCTGGCAGTCTCGACGGTCGTTCCGGCGGATACGCTGGCCCAGTCCACCGGTCCGCTGCTCGAGGTCGTCGACGCCGCCGACGCCGGAATCCCACCATGGGTCTTCAGTCTGGTCGCCCTCGTGGCCGTCGCCAACGGCGCCTTGCTGACGATGATCATGGCGTCGAGACTGACCTTCGGCATGGCCCGCGACGGATTGCTTCCGGTCGCCCTGGCCAAGGTGCTGCCCGGCCGCAAGACTCCGTGGGCGGCCATTGTCGCGACCACTGCGGTCGCAATGGTGTTGTGCACCACCGGCTCCGTGGCCGCACTCGCCGAAACGGTGGTGCTGCTTCTGTTGTTCGTCTTCATCAGTACCAACATTGCCGTGCTCGTGCTGCGTCGGGACCGATCCGACACCGACCACTTTCGAACGCCGACGGCGCTTCCCGTCCTGGCGTTGATCACGTGCGCCGTGCTGCTCACTCAGCAGTCCGCAGCCACGTGGCTCCGCGCCGGGCTGCTGCTCGCAGTCGGAATCGCGCTGTACTACGTCGGTAGGGTTGTGAGCTACAAGACCGCGACCGAACCCAGGAGCATCACCCGATGACCACCACAGAGGTCGACGCAGTCGTCATAGGCAGCGGTCACAACGGATTGGTCGCCGCTGCGGCGATGGCCGACGCGGGGTGGGACGTCGTGATTCTCGAGGCGGCCGAACTACCCGGCGGTGCCGTCCGGAGTGCCGAACTGGTTCCTGGATTCACCAGCGACCTGTTCAGCGCGTTCTATCCGCTGGCTGTGTCCTCGCCCGCCATGACGGCACTCGAGCTCGAGCGTCACGGACTGACGTGGTCTCACTCGCCGACGGTCTACGGCCACGCGCGATCCCCGGAGGACACCGACGCTCCGGTCGTCCATCACGACGTCGAGGCGACCGCTGCTCTGTTGCGTGAGCACGACGTACGCGACGGTGACACGTGGCTGCGCCTGTTCGAGCAGTGGGAACGTATTCGCACTCCCCTGCTCGGTTCGCTCTTCGGGCCGTTTCCACCGGTACTGCCGGCAGCACGATTGGCGCGCACTCTCGGCGTCTCCGAGACACTGCGCTTCGTCCGGTTCGCTGCGTTGCCTGCACGGGTGATGGCCCACGAGCTGTTCCACAGCGAGGCCGCGCGGTGCCTGCTCCTGGGCAATGCGATGCACGGCGACGTACCCACCGACGCGCCGGTGAGCGGAATGATGGGATATCTGCTGACGATGCTCGCGCAGGACGTCGGGTATCCGGCGCCCGTAGGTGGATCGTCGGCATTGACCGACGCGTTGATTCGCCGGGCTCAGGCCTCGGGTGCTGTGCTGACGTGCAGTCGACCCGTCGAGTCCATCGACGTGCGGGGCGGTCGTGCACGCGCCGTGCACACGACGGGCGGCGAGACGTTCCGCGCTCGTCGAGCGATCGTTGCCGACGTGTCGGCCCCCGCGCTGTACGGGTCGTTGCTGCCCTTCGATGCGGTCCCGCGTCGCATGCACGACGACTTACGTACGTTCGAGTGGGACACCCCGGTGGTCAAGCTCAACTACGCTCTCGACCGTCGAATACCTTGGCGCTCAGCATCTTTGGCCGACACAGGCACCGTCCACCTCGGTGCGGACGACAACGGCCTGGTCCATTGGGCGGCCGATCTCACGACCGGGGTTCTCCCGCAGAGCCCGTTCATGTTGTTCGGCCAGATGACCACAGCGGACCGGTCCAGATCGCCCGAGGGCACCGAAAGCGCTTGGGCCTACACACATCTGCCACGCGGCGTCGTCGACGACTCGGCCGCCGAGACCGTCGCCGACCGCGTCGATCAGGTGTTGGAACAGCACGCCCCGGGATTCGCCGATTCGGTGGTGGGACGGGTGGTGCAGAGACCGAGTGATCTGCACGGCGCCGATGCCAACCTGCACGGCGGTGCGGTCAACGGTGGTACCGCACAACTGCAGCAGCAGTTGATCTTTCGTCCCACGCCAGGATTGGGGCGCGCGGAGACCCCGGTGGAAGGATTGTTCCTCGGGTCCGCGTCCGCCCACCCCGGGGGCGGAGTCCACGGTGCGGCCGGGGCCAACGCCGCTCGGGCCGCACTCGGCCAGCGAGGGGCGCGCGGATGGGCGCGAAAGAAAGTCACCAGTGCACTGATCGAATTCCTGACCCGATGACGGCGTTATCGAAACGAGATCTTTCGTTACCGACTCGAGATCGTCGACATCACCGTCCGACATCTCGCACTGGCATCGTTGACTACACAACAAACCAGCGAGCAGGCGGAGACACCAGCCGGCCGCGCACTTCTCCGGAAGAGGTCTCGACATGTCGATGAGCATTGCCACCATGGACAACGCCGTTCGCGACGACGAAGCCGAGTTCCGACTCGACACCATCGTCCGTTCCGACGGGAACAACATCCTGCGCGCCTTCGGTGAACTCGACATGTCGACCCGGGCCGAATTCGTACACGGCCTCGATCGCCTGGCCGCCGTTTCCTCCGTGGTCACGATCGACCTGTCCGAGGTGTCGTTCGTCTACTCGGGAGTCGCGAATGCCATCGTCGACGCGACCTACACCCACCCGGGCAAGATCGTCATCCACGCGCCGGCCCGTTCGGTGCGCATGGTCCTCGACGTACTGGGTGCAGGCGACCTGTTCGTCGACGCGCCTGGATCGTGAATCGGACACGATGACAGGTAACCTCGGCCGTATGTCTGACGACCCCACCGGAGGACAGTTCGAGATCGTTTCGGATGTGCACGACGCGACAACCGTCATCACAGTCAGAGGCGAACTCGACCTGGATACGATTCCCCACTTGTCCGCCGCTGCGTTCCCTGCGGCCGACGCCGCGGAACGCGGACTGGTGGTCGACATGACCGATGTGAGCTTTCTGTCGTCGAGCGCCATCACCGTGTTGGTCCGAGTGTCCGACCGGCTGCCCGAATCGTCGCGAATGGCACTGGTCGCCGTCGACGGGGTGGTCGTTCGCCCGGTTCAGCTCAGCGGAATCGACCGGGTGATGGCCACGTTCACCACCGTTCCCGAGGCTGTGGCGCATGTGCAGTCGAGCGCGGTCGACAGTGAGGGTGGCCGATGACGTCCCACTCACAGCCCGCCAGTCGATGGAGTCACACTGCGACCGCTGAGGCTGCCGCTGCCAGCGCCGCTCGGCGCCGACTCCAGGGTTGGGCGCTCGACCTGGGCGTGCATCGGACCCTCGTGGACGACATCGCTCTCGGGGCCTACGAAGCCCTGGCCAACGTCGTCGAACACGCCTACAGCTCCGCGCCCGAACCGGGGACGATGACGATCACCGCAGCGTACGAACGCGAGACGCTGACCGTCACCGTCTCGGACACCGGCACGTGGCGTGCGCCGGCACCGACGACCACACGAAGCCACGGGCTTCAGCTCGCCGAGGCAGTGTCCGACGACCTCACCGTCGACCACCGTCCAGGTCTGGGCACCGTGGTCACCGCAGTGTGGCGGAACCCAGTCACCGCCGAATCAACCGGCCGCCCCTCGTAATCTTGGTAGGAGAAGCCATGACCGCCTCGGCTGCCGAACTACTCGACTCCGCACCGTGCGGGGTTTTTTCGATCGACGTTGCGTCCGGCGACATCCTTTACGCCAACGCGGCGGCCGCTCGCATCACGGCACTGAGTCGGGACGATCTGGTCGGCACCGCAGTCACGGATCTTTTCAGCCCCGAGTTCGCACCGGTTTTGCGCGAACTGCTCGCGGCAGCCACGTCGTCCGACTTTGACTCGCCCATCGGAGTGACGGCGCAACTCACCGGCGCACCCGCATCGGGCTCGCAGACGGCGGTGTCGATGCTCGCCAACAGTTTGCGAGCGGTGTCCGGTGCGACGACGGTGACCATGACGCTGCACAACGAGACCGAGCGCCGAGTCCGCGAGCAGCACCTGATGGATGCGCGGATATATGCCGAGGCAGCTCAGGACGACGCCGAAGCAGCTCTCGACCGATCTCAGGATGCATTGGGCGCGTCGGAGGAAGCCCGCAAGTTGGCGGAAGCAGAGAAGACTCAGGTACAGATTCTGGCGTCGACTCTGCAACGCACACTGTTGCCGCCGATCCTGTCCGCGCCGACGGGCATGCAGGTGGCGGCCCATTACCACCCCGCGTCCATCGACGAAGTGGGCGGCGACTTCTACGACGTGTTTCCCCTCGACAACGCGACGTGGGGTTTCTTCCTCGGCGACGTGAGCGGAAAAGGAGCGGGCGCGGCTGCCGTCACGTCCCTGACTCGATACACGCTGCGGGCCGCAGCGGTCTTCGATCGGGATCCGATCGCCGTACTCGAGAATCTCAACACGGTGCTCCACCACGAGTTTCACGGCGACGATCCGCGTTTCTGCACCGTGGTCTTCGGTACCGTCGCGCCGGGACCCGACGGTGCCGTGGTGCACCTCGCCAGCGGAGGCCACCCGCCGGCTCTTCGTATCGCGCGCGACGGCGTCGTCGAATTCGTGGACACCACCGGGGGGCAGTTGGTCGGAGCCCTCACCGAACCGCACTTCGCCTCGGCGACGGTGACGATGCAGCCCGGTGACGTGTTGGCGTTCTACACCGACGGGCTGACCGAGGCGATCGTCGGCCCGGGCCGAACTCGTTTCGACGACGACGGCAGTCTGCACGCATTCGCCGCCGAACGAGGCCGGACCTCCGCGGCAAAGATCGTCGACGATCTGACCGAATTGTTGGCCTCGTTCGGTGACGGACTTCAGGACGACGTGGCGTTGCTCGCCTTCGAGGTTCCCCCGATCGATACCGATTCCGGCTCCGATCCGACCGGTTCGTAATCCTTCGACTCCTCGATCGCCTCCAACGGCGGTACCTCCTTACCGTCGAGCACTCTGCGCATTCGCTCTTTGTCGAGTTGGCCCTCCCAGTTCGCCACGACGAATGTCGCGACGCAGTTGCCGAGAAGGTTCACCGATACTCGCATGGAGTCCATGATCCGGTCGGCACCGAGCAGCAACGCCACGGCCGCAACCGGGATGGACCCGTGCCCGATGGCCGCAACGGTCGCCGACAATGCGAGGAACGACGAACCCGGTACTCCCGCCATGCCTTTGGAGGTCAGCATCAGGATCAACACCGCAGCGATCTGCTCTCCGAGTGTCAGGTCGACGCCGAGAGCCTGCGCGAGAAAGAGAATGCAGATCGACAGATAGAGGGTTGCTCCGTCGAGGTTGAACGAATACCCCGTCGGAACCACCAGACCGGTGGTCGTGCGGGAGCACCCTGCCTCGGTCAGCTTGACCATGATGCGCGGCAGTACCACCTCCGTCGACGCCGTTCCGAGGGCGAGGAACAACTCGTCCTTGATGTACCGCAAGAACTTCCAGAGGTTGACTCCGGCGAAGTACCGCGCGACGGCCGCGAGAACGACAATGAACAACACGGCAGCCAGGTAGCAGCACGCGATCAGTTTCCCGTAGCTACCGAGCGACGAAATGCCGTACTGGCCGACGATGTATGCCATCGCCCCGAAGGCACCGATGGGTGCCAGGCGCATGATCCAACCGATGATGGTGAAGAAGATGTGACTGATGTGATCGACGAGTTCGAGCACGATCGGCGGGCCCTTCTCACCGAACTTCGCCAAGGCCAAGCCGAACAGCACGGCGAAGAACAGCACCTGCAGTAGCGCGTTCTCGGCGAATGCCGACACCACGGAGGTCGGAATGATGTTCAGCAAGAAGTCCACGGTGTGCGGCAACTCGCCGCTGCCGGTCTTCTGGTCGACGGCCTCGGCACCGGTGGCCAAGGTCTGCGGGTCGATGGAGAACCCGGAGCCCGGCTTGACGATGTTGCCGACCACCAGACCGAACACGAGCGCGAACGTCGTGATCAGCTCGAAGTAGACCAGGGCCTTGACGCCGATGCGGCCGACGGACTTGAGGTCGCCCACATGGGCGATGCCGATGACGACGGTGCAGAAGATGATCGGGGCGATCAGCATCTTGATGAGCTTGATGAAGCCGTCGGCCAGTGGTTTGAGGTCTGCACCCAGGCCCGGCCAGAGCCACCCGATCGCAATGCCTCCGACTATGCCGATCAGTAACTGCACGAAAAGAGATGCATACCAAGACTTTCGGCGTACATCGGGTTCGGCTTCCCGGTCCGTTGCGGTCGGTCGTTCTGTCATGCGCTCACCGTTCGATCGAGTTTCCGTCGTGCTCGGCGACACCTCCGTCGCATCGCACCATGTTTCGGCGCGACCATCGTGCGCGAGAAATGTTTCGGCGATGTTGACGGTGATGGTCGATGGTGAAACCAGTCGACTCGATCGGCAGGTCGAGTTACACGTGCGCCCCGAGGCCGGGCTCGAATCGGATCGACGGACTGTTGTTCGGTCCATCGAGGGTCACATGGGCACGCACGCGGTACACCCGCGCGATCAACTCCTCGGTGAGCACGTCGGCGGGTGCGCCTGCTGCCACCACCCGGCCCTCGGACAACACCACGAGTTGCGTGCAGAACATCGCCGCCAGGTTCAGATCGTGCAGTGCGATGACGCTCGTGATGGGTAACCGTGCGACCAGCGCCAGCAATTCGAGCTGATGATGGATGTCGAGATGGTTGGTCGGTTCGTCGAGCAGCAGTTCCCGCGGCTCCTGAGCCAGGGCGCGCGCGATCTGCGCGCGCTGCCGTTCTCCGCCGGACAGCTGATGCCACAGGCAATGGGCCTTTCCTGCCAGACCCGTGTGCCGCAGTGCAGAATCCACGGCCGCCGCATCTGCAGCTGCGTCTCCGCCGAACGCTCCTCGATGGGGAATGCGGCCGAGCCGTACGACGTCGGCGACGGTGATGTCGAAGTCGGTGTCGGCGTGCTGACTCACCACGGCCACGATCTTCGCGACGTCCTTGCGACGCATCGCGGACAGCTCGGTTCCGTCTAGGGTCACCACACCCGACGTCGGCCTGACGGCACCGTTCATCAGATGCAGCAGCGAGGACTTGCCGGATCCGTTGGGCCCGAGCAGCCCGACGGTATCGCCCGGGCCGGGCTCGAGGGACACCCCGTCGACGACCAGCGCACCGCCGCGACGCCACGTGACATCGGTTGCCGAGAGTGTCATGACGCCTTCTTCCGTCTGGACAGGATGGCGATGAATGCCGGGACGCCCACCAGTGCGGTACCCACGCCGACCGGCAGCGGCGTCGGCGCGAACGCGACGCGCGACACCGCGTCCACCCAGACCATGAAGACCGCCCCGATCAATGCCGTGACCGGAACGAGCCGACCGTGCCTCGAGCCGACGAGGAACCGCGCTGCATGCGGCAACACGAGCCCGAGGAATCCGATCGCCCCTGCCACACTCACCAAGGTGGCCGTGATGAGGGCGGTCACGACCAGAAGTGCGATGCGAGCCTTGCGTACCGGGATGCCCAGTGAGGACGCCACCTCGTTGCCGAACGAGAACGCGTCGAGCACGAATGCGTAGTAGAAGCAGACGGCTGTCCCGACCGCGACGACTGCCGCGCACAGAATCACGTCGTCCCAGCGAACACCCTCGAGCGAGCCCAGCAGCCAGAACATGACGCCGCGGGTCTCGTCGGAATCGGCGAACGCGAAGATCACCAACGATGTCAATGCCGAGAACAACTGGGTCGACGCCACTCCGGCCAGAATCACGCGGTCGTTGTTGCCGCCGGAGAGTTGAGCGAGCAGCAGCACCAGTCCGAATGCCACCAGTGCCCCGATGAACGCGCCACCGGACAGTCCGAGCGCGGCCCCACCGACTCCGAGGATCCCGACCAGCACCGCTCCCGTCGACGCGCCGGAACTGATGCCGAGCACAAACGGGTCGGCGAGCGGATTGCGGAGTAGCGACTGCATGATGACCCCGCAGATCCCGAGGCCGCTGCCGCATGCAGCTGCCACGAGGCTGCGTGGGAGCCGTTCTTCCCACACGATCGCGTTCTTGGACACCCGGACGGGGATGTCCGCCAGTCCCAGGTGGTTGAGCACGACGTCACGCACGTTGACCAGCGAGATCTGCGCCGGCCCGAGCGTCATCGCGATCGCCACGGAGACGACCAGAAGGAGAAATCCGCCGATCATGACGGCGGGCAGGCCGATCTGTCGTTTCGCCGAGACGCTCGGCTCGGCCGTGGTGGTGCTCAGGACCGAGGCCCGATCTGGTTCAGGCCTGCGGTCAGCTTCTCGACGGCGTCGACCAGCCGAATCGAGGGGTTCATCTCGGCGCCGTGCAGCGAGATGTACCGCTTGTTCTTCACCGCGTCCATGGTGCTGGTGACCGGGTCCGATTCGAGGAACGCAATCTTGTCCTCCAGCTTGTCCCCGGGGAAGCGATTGCGGAGTAGGTCTCCGAGCACCAGCACGGACGGATCGCGGTCCACCACTGTTTCCCACCCGACCGCTTCCCAGTCGTCCTGTAGATCGGAGTAGACGTTGGTGGCACCGACCTGATCGGCGAGGAGGGCAGGCGCTCCGGAGCGGCCGGCGAAGTACGGGCTCTTGGTGTCTGCGAACCAGAACGCAATGCTCTCACCGGTCTTGTCGTTGCCCGATGTGGCCGCGTCCAGACGGCCTTGCAGTTCGCTGATCAAGCTCTCACCGCGTTCCTGGACGTCGAACACCTCGGCCGTTTCGCGAATGGTCTGATATAGCGCGTCCATGGTCAACGGGGTCGTCCGGGGATTGCCACCGTTGACGCTCAGGCCGTTGTCACAGTCGGTGGGTGCGAGATACGTCTCGATGTTCGATTCGGCGAAGCGGCTACGGTCTGCGACACCGCCCTGCTTGTAATGGCGGCCGAACGACGCGGTCACGAAATCCGGGTCGGTGTCGAGCACCACCTCGTAGGTCGGCGCGTTGTCTGCCAACCGCGGTACGGATGCGTTCGCCTCGGCGAGATTCTCGCGGATCGGATCCGTCCACGACGCTGTCCCGACCATGCGATCCTGCAGACCGAGCGACAGCAGGATCTCGGTGGAATCCTGATCGAGAGACACCACTCGCTGCGGCGGAGCGTCGACGGTCACCGACTGGCCACAGTTGTCGAGTACGAGCGGGTAGACGGTCTTGCCGTCGCCGCCCGTGGCCGCGGTCTGCGACACCTCCTCGGACTCACCACATGCGGTGATCAGACCTGCAGCAAGAACCAGCGACGAGAGGGCAGCGACGCGCCTCGTACCTTTTTTCACGGGGTGACCGAACTTTCTCGACGTACTGAGCGGGAGGACGAACAAGAGGAGAGGATACCCTGCCCTATCTTGCTCGACGACCGCCGCGCATTTCGGTCGCTCCCGTTCGGTGCCTCAGACCATGTCTGCCCAGGGGTCCGCACGCCGCCACAGCGTCGGCAACTGCAGTTCGACCCCATCCCTGCGTGCACAGGCGGTCAATACGTCGAGCGAGGTGCGCATGTCGTCGAAGGCGTAGGGCAGCGGTCGCAACGGCCTGTCGAGGGGCCGGAAGAAGTCGTCCCAATGCGTCAGCACGACGCGCCGAGCCCCCACCGACAACACCGTTTCCCGCCAATACTCGTCGATGTACTCGCGTGTTCGGCGCCCCAGCTGACCGATGGACAGGTACACCACCTCGGCGGAAAGGCCGTCGAGCATGCCCGCTCGGAACCCGGCGCTGCTGTGGACGAGAGCCCGCCTGCCGCTCGGACGGTGTTCGACTGCCATCGACCACGCCTCACCGCACCGGAACGCTCGCACCCGGGCAGGCTGCCGCAATGGCCGGTCGATCGTCCCGTGAGCTCGGTCCGGATACGAGTGAACCGACTCGACGAACGTGACAGTGAAATGACCCAGTTCGACCGCGGAACCGTCGGCGACGACGGTGATGCGACCCTCGGGCATCTGCGCGCCCCGCCCGATCTGCGCGGTCGAAGCACCACCGACCAGGGCAGCGCCGGTGCGCAGTGCCACCGCTGCGGAGTCGAGGGCATGATCGAAATGAGAATGCGCGCACACCACCGCGTCGAGCGTCCCGATGCCCGCCCTACGCAACGCACTGTCGATTCTCGGGCCGTCCGAACGTAGCGGCAGCAGAAGGGTTTTCGGCAGGGACGGACGCGAGAAGAAGCCGTCGGTCAGGATCGCCGACTCGCCGTCGTCGAACAGCAGCGTGCTCACCCCGAGAAACGAGACCGACACCGGGGAGCGGGGATTCGCCGATGCTGTGGTGGCGATGTCGGCCGCACCGGGCAGTGGGGGTCTACCGAGCGAACGCGGCACTCTCACGCCTGCGCCGCCAGGGCTCGCCCTGCCTGTCGTCCGCCGAAGATGCATCCACCGAGGAAGGTTCCTTCCAAGGACCGGTAGCCGTGCACACCGCCGCCGCCGAATCCGGCGATCTCACCGGCAGCCCACAGCCCCTCGACGGCAGTGCCCATCGAGTCGAGAACGCGACCGTCGAGATCGGTTTGAATGCCGCCCAACGTCTTTCGAGTGATGATGTTCAACCGCACCGCGATGAGCGGACCCGACTTGGGATCGAGAATCTTGTGAAGTGCAGCGGTCCGCGCGATGCGTTCACCGCGCGAGCGCCGGGAATTGTGAATGGCAGAGATCTGCAGATCCTTGGTGAAAGGATTGTCCACCTCACGGTCTCGCGACTCGATCTGACGCCTGAGGTCGACACCGTCGATCAAGTCCTCGCCGGTGATTCGGTTCATGCCCTGGACCAATTCTTCGAGAGAATCTGCGACGACGAAGTCCTCGCCGTTCTTCTTGAATGCCTCCACCGGTTCGCTGGCACCGGGCAATACCCGCCCGAGAACGAGCTTGAGGTTCTTGCCGGTGATGTCCGGGTTCTGTTCCGACCCGGACAACGCGAATTCCTTCTCGATGATCTTCTGGGTCAATACGAACCACGAGTACTCGAAACCGCTGTCCTGGATCGCTTTCAGCGTTCCCAGCGTATCGAATCCGGGGAAGTTCGGAACCGGAAACCGTTGCCCGCGGGCATCGAACCACATCGACGACGGGCCCGGAATGATTCTGATGCCGTGGTTCTTCCAGATCGGATTCCAGTTCTTGATGCCTTCGGTGTAGTGCCACATTCGGTCCTTGTTGACCAGGCGGCCGCCGGCCTTCTCGGTGATGCCGAGCATTCGGCCGTCGACGTGTTCGGGCACTCCGGAGATCAACGACTTCGGCGGCGTCCCGAGCCGCGCCGGCCAATTCTCGCGCACCAGATCGTGATTGGCCCCGATTCCACCTGCCGTCACCAGCACGGCACCGGCGCGGAGCTCGAACTCACCCACTTCGACGCGGGTACTTCCTGCCCCTCGCTCCGCTGCACTGGCTTCGAGCATCGCACCGCGAACTCCGACCACCGCTCCCCCGTCGACGACGAATCCGTCGACCCGATGCCGAAAACCGAAGCGCACCAGTCCTTTGTCGGCAGCCTCACGTACGCGACGCTCGAACGGCGCGACGACACCCGGCCCGGTGCCCCACGTCAGGTGGAATCGCGGAACCGAATTTCCGTGCCCCTCGGCCAGGTAGCCGCCGCGCTCGGCCCATCCGACGATGGGGACCCATCGCATTCCCTGAGCGTGGAGCCACGACCGCTTCTCACCTGCCGCGAAATCGAGGTATGCCCTGGCCCACCGATGACCCCAGTAGTCTTCCCCTGCAGGGTCGTCGATGCCGCGATCGAACGTCGCTGTGCCGAGCCAGTCCTGCCACGCCAGATCCGCCGAATCCTTGATGCCCATTCGACGCTGTTCGGGCGTGTCGACCATGAACAGTCCGCCGAGGGACCAGAAGGCCTGACCACCCAGGTTCTGCTCGGGTTCCTGGTCGAGGAGCAGCACGCGCTTTCCCGCGTCGGCCAGTTCGGCGGTTGCCACCAGTCCGGCCAAGCCGGCCCCCACCACGATCACGTCTGCGTCCATTGCCCCACTCTTCTGCTCGACCCGGGTGTCTCCCTCGACTGTGCTGTCGTCGGCGTCGGAACTCAAGGAAATCGAGTCGAATGAGTATACTCTTTATCAGGTGCTGATAAAGAGTGCGAGGTAGATCGATGTACCCGGCGCGGGTCGCCGTGGTCGCGAAGATCGAATCGGATCTGGGCCCCGTCGTCGCATCCGCAGTACACGCGATTCGCGACGCGATCCCGGTCTACCAGTCACTGCAGGGTCCACAATTGGCCGATGTCGAGGCCATCGCGTATTGGTCACTGAGGCGGCTGATGGCCCTGTGGGCGCACGGCGATCGGACGATCGACGACCGCGACCACAAGAGATTCCGAGCCATAGGTTCCGCACGCGCGGCAGACGGGCGGCCGCTGGCCGATGTGCTGCGCGCGTATCGAGTCGCGTCGAGCGTGTTCGTTCGGCACGTGACGACGGAGTATCTGGAAGTACTCGACCCGCCGGACATCGCCGAACTCGGCCTGGGCGTGCTCGACGCGATCGACGCCATATCCGAGGAGATCATCGGTGCGTATGTCATTGCGCGCGAACAGCTCACGTCCAACCGTGCGCAGGCGCACGCCGCGTTGCTCGACGACTTGCTGGCTGCCAGACACAACTCACCAGGGACGGTGTCGGACCGTACTCGCGAACTCGACCTGAAGCTGCCCACGCACCCGAACCTGCTCGTGGTGCAGTCCACCGATCCGGGCCGACCCATGTCCGACGACACCGTCGAGTCTCTGGTGCTTGCGATGGGCCTCGTCCCTCCGGACCGCACCACAACGGCGGATCAACGAACACACTTGTGCACTCGGCGCGAACAACGCGCGATCGCGCTGCTGCCGCCGTCGATCCATCGCGCCGAGGTCGACCTCGCGTGTCGGGATCTGCGGCTGCGCGGATGCCTCGTGGAGAGATCGACCGTTACCGATATCAGCAGTTCGTGGCGACTCGCCTCGGAAGCGCTCGAGACCGCACCGGATCACGCGTTCGACGGCCGGGCACTGCTCGATCAGGGCGACGGTCAGCTGTTGGCACTGTTGACAGCGCGCCCGACCGCCGACACGAGCGAGGTGGTGCGTAGCGTGCTCGGCCCGCTGACCGAGGCAGCGAACGAGCATATCCTGCTGGGTCTTTCGGCCTTCATCTCCACCGGCACAGCAACGGCTGCAGCCGCCCGACTGCAGGTGCACCCGCAGACTTTGCGCTATCGACTGCGCCGGGCTCAGGAACTGACCGGACGGGATCCGCGTTCGGCGTGGCATCGGTTGGCGCTGGACACCGCGATACAACTACGCCAACTCGGTTGACCCGGCTCGGCTGAATTCGGCGTCGCCGGTGGTCATGCGCACATGCGCCCATGACCGATTACTCGAGCCCGGGTCGTCGATCCCAGGATCACCGACAGGCGGGATCGAGTGATTCAGTTGATGTTCCACGACTCGACAGCATCGAGTCGCCGGCCGTCGGAGTCGTACGTGTAAAAGCCTTCACCGTCCCCGAGACCGGTCTTTCCCGCGTCGATACCCTTTTGCAGTATGTCGGCAAATTTGACCTGATCCTCGCCACCGTGTGCGCGCGCGATATGTGCTGCGACGTTGAAGCCGACAGTGTCGTATATCTGGAACGGACCGGCGGGTGCCCCGGTGGCTATGCGCCACACGTTGTCGATGTCCGCCGGATTGGCAACCCCGCCGACGTAGAGGTTGGCTCCCGCCTGCAGCAGCGGGATCAGAAGACTGTTCAGCACGTATCCAGGAATTTCCTTTCGGACCGGAACGGGAACGAGACCGATCTCCGAAGCAAAGCTCAGGACGACATCGAAGTAGACAGGATCTGTTGCAGCAGTTGCCATCACCTCACCGGTGTTGTATCGCCACACGAGGTTGGCGAAGTGCAATGCGAGGAACTTTTCCGGCCGCCCGGTGGCCTCGGCGAAACTGCTGGGCAGTAGCGACGACGAGTTGGTCACGAAGATAGTTTTCGGCGGGGCGGAAGCGCCGATATCCGACCAGACCTTCTTCTTCAGGTCGAGATCCTCCGGAACTGCTTCGATCACCAGGTCGGCGTCCGAAACAGCCTCCGCGACGCTGGTGGTGGTCGTGATGGATTCGATGGCCTTGTCGAAGCGCGCCTCGTCGAAAGTCTTCAGGTCACGCTTGTAGTATCCGCGCATCCATTCCCAGCGGTCCGGCAGCTTGGCCAGAAGTTCGTCGGAAATGTCGTATCCCACAACGGTTTTTCCGTGGTAGGCAGCCTGCATCATGATCTGTGAACCGAGCACTCCGGTTCCGAATACGGTCACGTTCTCAACATCGGACATGGACGACACACTTCCCTTTATCGAGTTACTGGTTTCCCGCTCCCCCAGTTCTACCGCTGAGCGCGGAGCCACCGTCTCGTGGGGGCCGACAGCGGATCGACTCGACCGACAACGGCGCTGTGCACTCCACAGGATCGACGGCTCACGCATACTCGAACTATGGCTGTCGATCCCCGCGGAAGAGACCTGAAGCGCTACCTCGAAGAAGATCCCGGCGGTCCGGTGGTGATGCTCAACCTGCTTCGGTTCGCCGAGGGTGGTCGCGACTCCTACGCAGAATATGCGAAAGCACTGGACGAGACTTTCCTCCCGCGCTACGGCGCGACGGTGCTGTACGCGGGCGACGGTTCGACCGCACTTGCCGCGGAGGACGGGCAGGCCTGGGATGCAGTACTCCTGGTCCAGTACCCGTCACGTAAGGCGTTCAGCGAGATGGTGGCCGATCCCGAATATCAGACGGTGACGGCGTTACGGACCGCCGCGTTGAAGGAGGCGGTTCTGCAGGCCACAATTCCGTGGTCGTGAATTCGACCTTCGGCTTCGCATCGTGTTCGCGCCGCGGGGCTTCACGGCGTTGCGAGTAACTTACTGCGGAACAGATCGAGTACCTGGTCCAGAGCCTGCCGTGTCGGCTGACCCGGCTCGTCGATGAGTCCTTCCGTCACGACGGAGTGCGGCGGTCCGAAGGCTTCCGGGTTGAACGAGGAGTCGGGCAATTCCACGGAGACGAATGCGTCGCCGAGTTGTTCCCTCAGAAACTCGAACCGTGCAGGGGGACACATCGTGTCGCCCTGGAACCGCATACCGAGAACAGTGAGATCTCCCGCAGCACAACGGCTTTTCACCTTCGAAAGGTCGCCGGCACTGATGTCGATGGAACGACTGCGTGACTTCGATGCCGCGAACGGAAGTGACGGTTGCGACAGCACCGGTGCGATCAATCGATCGTCGGCGGCCATTGCGAGGGCGAACCCGCCCGTGAAGCACATTCCGATGGCACCGACGCCCGGTCCGCCGCACCGCTCGTGTTCTTCGGCCGCGAGGGCCCGCAGCCACACGACGACTCGCGATGACTTGCCGGTGGCCAGGATGGTGAATTCTCGACTGATGCAGGCCGGCACCATGGCGCGCGACATGGTGGCAACGGTGCCGAGCACGCCCAGGGGCGCGGTCGAAGGATCTTTACCGTCGACGCCGAACAGGTGCGGCACGATCGCGGTGCATCCGATCCCGGCGACGGTGCGCGCGAAATCCGCCACTCTCGGCGTGATGCCCGGCATTTCGGACATCACGATGACCGCCGGCCCGGTGCCGATTCGATAGACAGGCGCCGTGCGCCCGTCTGCGGTGAACTCGGTTCGCTCGAAGTCGGCAAGGGCGTCATCTGTCATCGAAGCGGTCCTCTTTCTCGATCGGCGACATCACTGCGAATACTCACGCAGCAACAGGTACAGCGGAAGCGCGAAGCAGATTCCCACCGAGCCGGTACCGACGGGAACCAGCCACCAATGTTTGACGCCGTGATCTTTCGCATCCCCTCTGGACCAGATCCCGAAAGCGATACTGGTGATACCGAGATCGGCGGTCAAGGCTCGCGTCGGCGTGGACGCCACCCATTCGGAGAAGAACTTCGCTGCGCTGCCCGCGCTCACCCCGTGCTCGCGAAAGTAGCCGACGACGTAGGCATTGGGGACGACGAAGCCGATGACGGTCAGCAGCAGCAGGAGGCGTCGACGAGTGGCGTCTGCGGTTCTCATGACCTCAACGTAGAGCACCGCGCCACACCACCGGCGTGTCGTTCGATTCGACCGAGTCGGCCGGTCCGAGTCAGACGTCTTCGAGCCGGATGCCTTTGGTCTCCTTCATGTAGAAGCAAGCGACTCCGGTCAGGGCAGCGAGGAACATGATGTACACGCCGAAGACCCAGCCCAGATCCAACCCGAGGAACAGCTGGTTGAGATACGGTGCCGTTCCGCCGAACACCGCCACCGAGAACGAGTAGGCGAATCCGATTGCCTGCGTGCGGAGTCGGGTGGGAAAGCTCTCCGACAACGTCGACGACAGAATCGAGGCCGGGACGGCGATGACGAGCAGGGCCACCGTCGACGGCAGTAGCAATGACCACCACTGCGTCGAGATCAGCATCGTCAGCGGGATCTGCAGCACGAACATCAGCACTGCGAATGCCGCCAGCATCGGCCGCCGACCGATCGAATCCGAAAGGCGACCGAAGAACGGTAGCGACACCAGCGCTATCAACTGCGCGACGACGAGCATCCAGTACGCGGTGTCCGGGTTCATCCCTCGCTGCGTGATGGCGAACGTCGACACGTAGGAGGTCCAGGTGTAGTGCGCCGCCGTGATTCCCGACGTCATTCCGATCATCAATACGATCGCTTTGACGACGGTCTTACGCGCGATCGGTTCTTGTTCGACCTTGTTCTGCTCCGAGTCGAACACCTCGCTCTCGTCCATGTTCTTGCGCAAATAGAGAGCGAACAGCGCGAGGAGCGCGCCGAGGAGGAATGGTATGCGCCAACCCCATTGCCCGACAGCAGAATCCGACAGCGTGGAGGTGATGACGCCACCCACTGTGTATGCCAGAGCTGATCCACCGAAGATGGCGACGAACGCGACACTGCCCCACATGCCACGTCGGTTCGGTGGTGCGATCTCGCCGACGTAGGAGTACGCCGTCGCCGACTCGCCGCCGTGCGCGAAACCCTGCATGACGCGTGCGAGCAACAGCAGTACCGAGGCCCAGGCCCCGATCGCACCGTAGGTGGGCATGATGCCGATCAGCAAGCTGCCGGTTGCCATCATCAGCATCGTGGTGACAAGGACGAACTTACGGCCCTTCTTGTCCGCGATGCGTCCGAACACGATGCCGCCGAGAGGCCGCATCAGGAATCCGACGGCGAACACCGCAAGCGTGGACAGCAATGCCGAGACAGGATCGGCCTGGCTGAACATGGCCGCCGCGATGAACGGCGCGAACACTGCATAGGCACTCCACTCGTACCATTCGAGTACGTTGCCTATCGTGCTGGCGAACAACGATTTCTTCCGTGAGGAAATATCCGGTGCCGAGCGGGTGTCGTGCGATGATCCGACAGTCATGGAGTGCCACTTTCGATCGAATTATTTTTCACAGGAACAGGTTTGAGTGCTGCACGTCGAATCTTCCCGGTCTGGGTTTTGGGAAGTTCGTCGATGATGTGGATGGATTTCGGACGCTTGTACGCGGCCAGTCGTTCACGCGCGAAGGCCATCAGTTCATCCGGCGTCGTGGTGGCGTCGCGCCGGAGTGACACGTACGCCACCACCGATTCCCCTTGATAGTCATCCGGCCTGCCCACCACAGCGGCCTCGAACACCGCTGAATGTTCGTAGAGTGCATCTTCGACTTCCCTGGGCCACACTTTGTATCCCGACACGTTGATCTGGTCCTTGAGCCGGTCGACGAGATACACCCAGCCGTGTTCGTCGATGATCGCCACGTCGCCTGTGCGCAGACGTCCCTCTGGCATCGTCGACTCGGACGCGTCCGGATTGCGCCAGTAGCCCGAAACCACCTGCGGACCCGAGATCTCCAGTTCCCCTGCAAGTCCCGGGGGTGTCGGCCGGCCCGAAGGATCGAGCGTTCGTAACGTCACGCGAGGAAGAGGCAACCCGACGGACAGTGAACCGCTGGCCGCGTCCACCGGCGCGCGCACGCCGGGTGGCACGGCAATGACTCCCGCGGTGGTTTCGGTCATCCCGTATGCGTTGTGGATGTAGCAACCGAATTGGGACTCGAACGCGGCAACGGTGGCGGGCGGAATAGGTGCGCCTCCGGAATACAACGCCTTCACCGACTCGAAGTGGGCCCTCGTCGCACCCTCGGTTGCGGAGATCGCGTTGAACACCGTGATCGAACCGATGGTGTAGGTGACACGATGCTCGACGACAGCGTCGAGAGTGACTGCCGCGTCGAAACGATGCGCGAACACGAGCATGCAGTCGCGGATCAGGGCCACCGCCGCGTCGAGCATCGCGCCGGTGATGTGAAACAGCGGTGCGACGGCAAACACGACGTCGCCGTCGTCGAGACCGGCCCGTTCCCCGAAATCGAGGGCAGTCGCGAAGGCGTTCGCGTGCGAGATCTGCGCGCCTTTCGGCGGACCCGTGGTTCCTGACGTGTAGGCCAGTAGCGCGAGATCGTCCGGCTCGGGATCGATTTCGGGGAAAGATCGACCACGGTAGCGGTCGATCAGACCCATCAGATCGTCGTCGGGCCGGGGTGTCACGCGTGACGTCGACGCAAAGACTCGTGGGTCGTCGCGTGTCTGCAGGTCCAGTCCGCTGGTGCTCACGAGCAGTCGAATCGAACTGCCGCGCAACGTCGCCCCCACAGAATCGAGATCGTGTTCGTCGCAGACGAGCGCGACAGGTTCTGCATCGTCGATCAAGGTGCGAAGTTCACGGTTGCGGTACATCGGGTTGAGGATCAACGCGACCGCCCCGATCTTCCACAGCGCGAGGAACGTCAAGGCGTACTGCGGAATGTTCTGCAGATAGATGCCGACGCGATCGCCCTGTGACACTCCTCGATCGAACAGTGCGGCGGCAAGTGCATCGGACGCCTCGTCCACCTCGCGCACCGTGAGCACGGCGTCGAAGTACGCCAGCGCCGGCCGGTCCGGGGTGTCGGCGACTCGGCTACGCCAGGCGTCGAGAACAGTTGCAGGCCCGGTCGCGCTGTCGAGGGTCATGAACGGCCCTTCCGCTCGAGCAGACTTTCGGCCCACGTGGACCGACCGAACACTCGTTCGGTCTGCTGTCTCGATAGTGTTGCGGATCACAACTTTGGTGTCAACCCGGTGCGAACGCCCGGCCCAGTTCGCTGCGCCCTCTACGGTGATCGCATGACCTCGATCGGCGACTGGCGAACATACGAGGGAGCGGCACTGTCCCCAGCGCTGGCGTCGGCCTTGCGCATCTTCGTCGAGCAGGGCTACCACGGCACGTCGGTGCGGCAGATCGCCGCGGGTGCCGGCTTGTCGGTTCCCGGTCTGTATCACCACTTTCCGTCGAAGCAGGCCCTCCTGGTCGGCATCATGAATGCGTCGATGGACGAACTGTTGCACCGGACTCGATCGGCCATGGACGGGGCGGGTTCGTCGCCGAAGGACCGATTCGACGCGGTCGTGGAGTCCTTGCTGCTGTTCCATATCCATCGCCGCGGTGCCGCGTTCGTGTGCTCCACCGAGATTCGCAGTCTCGAGCCGGCCAACCGCGCCGCCTACATCGCCAAGCGCGACGAAGAGCAACGACTGCTCGACGCCATCGTCACCGACGGAGTCGAGTCCGGGGTCTTCGACACCCCGCACCCCGCGGATGCCGGCCGGGCCGTCACCACGATGTGCATCGGAGTGGCCACCTGGTACCGACCCGATGGCCCGCTGACGCCGGCCGAACTGGTCGAGGTGTACCTCGATATCGCACGCCGAACGGTCGGTGCTGCTACCGGCCGAGGCACTGCACACAGGACGTGAGTTCCTTGACCGAAACCTGCGTGTATGCCAGTCTTCAAGAGACCGAGCGAGTGTTCGGTCGGTATCGACCAGGGAGTGCAGAATGGCCATCGACCTCACCTTCGACGCAGACGTCGAGAAGCTGATCGACCGAACACGTACGTTCACTCGCGAATACGTGCTCCCGATCGAGGATCGGTTTCTGGGCAATATCGCCGACGCAGGCGGCGACGGCCTCCGGGTCGAGATGCAGTCCGCAGCCAAGGAAGCGGGCGTGTTCGCACCGCACGCACCCGTCGAATACGGCGGGCACGGTCTGTCGATGAGCGACCGCGCACCGGTGTTCGAGGAAGCGGGCTACTCCCTGTTCGGCCCCATCGCACTCAATCTCGGTGCACCCGACGAGGGCAACGTCCACATGCTGGCGCACATCGCATCGCCGGCACAGAAGGATCAATTCCTCGCCCCTCTCGCCCGCGGCGATCAACGATCTGCATTCGCGATGACCGAGCCGGCACCGGGTGCCGGCTCCGATCCCTCGGCCCTCACCACTGCGGCCGAACGGACCGACGGTGGATGGAAGATCAACGGACACAAGTGGTTCATCACCGGAGCCGACGGCGCAGGGTTCTTCATCATCATGGCCCGCACGTCCGGAAAGCCGGGTGACCGAGGCGGAGCCACGATGTTCCTGGCCCCGGCCGACACACCGGGCATCACGGTCGGCCGTCACATCGGCACCCTGGACAAAGCCATGATCGGCGGGCACTGCGAGGTGTTCTTCGAGAACGTCTTCGTGCCAGACGAGAACGTTCTCGGAGCCGTCGACGAGGGCTTCGCCTACGCCCAGGTGCGATTGGGGCCCGCCCGCATGACCCACGTGATGCGGTGGCTCGGAGCCTCGAGACGGGCGCACGACATCGCCGTCGCCCAGGTGGCCCAGCGCGAAGGGTTCGGCGGCAAGCTCGGCGACCTCGGCATGATCCAGAAGATGGTCGCCGACAACGAGATCGACATCGCCGCATCCCGTGCCCTCCTGATCAAGGCCTGCTTCGAGCTGGATCGCGGCGGCCACGCGAGCAACGAAACCTCCATCGCCAAGACGTTCGCAGCCGAGGCCATCTTTCGCATCGTGGACCGCAGCATCCAGATGTGCGGCGGGCTCGGGGTATCGGACGACCTGCCACTGGCACGGCTTTCGCGCGAAGTACGTCCGTTCCGGGTCTACGACGGACCGTCGGAAGTGCATCGCTGGGCTATCGCCAAACGAGCGGTCGGGGCAGCGAAGCGCGCCGCACAGGAGCAGTCATGAGCGACCTACCGGGCATGAACCGCGTTGCTATGGAACGTTTCCTGCGTGCCGAGGGCATCGTTGTCGACGGTGAGCTGACGGTCGAGATGATCAGCGGCGGTCGCTCCAATCTGACGTACAAGGTGTACGACGACACCTCGACGTGGGTGGTTCGTCGGCCCCCGACCAGTGGCCTGACCCCGTCGGCGCACGACATGGCCAGGGAGTGGGCAGTGACCGACGCGCTCGCGTCCACCGCGGTGCCGGTGGCCGAGACCGTGGCCTTCGACCGAGAAGGTGCCGTACTCGGTGCTCCGATGACGGTGGTCCGTTTCGTTCCCGGGCGCGTCGTGCGCACACGCGAGGATCTGCGCGATCTGACCGACGAGCAGGTCGCAGACAACGCCGCCGAATTGGTGCGAGTGCTCGCTGAGCTGCATGCCGTCGATCCTGCGGCCGTGGGTCTCGAAAAGTTCGGTCGCCCCGACGGTTTCGTAGCTCGACAGGTAGCCACGTGGGCGCGTCAGTGGCAGACGGTGAAGACACGGGAACTACCCGACGTCGACCGACTTCACCGGGCCCTCGAAGCTGCGGTGCCCACCGGATCGGCGGCGTCCATCGTGCACGGCGATTTCCGGGTCGACAACACGATTCTCGATGTCGAGGACGTAAGTTCTGTTGCAGCCGTGGTGGACTGGGAGATGTCCACACTCGGCGATCCGTTGACCGATGTCGCGCTGATGTGCGTGTACCGGCAACCCGTGTTCGATGCCGTTCTCGGTGCCGACGCAGCCTGGACGAGCGACCGCTACCCATCGGCGGCGGATCTGGTGCAGCAGTACGCCGTTCGATCGGGCCGTGAGGTGGACAACTGGGGCTTCTACGTGGCGTTGGCCAACTTCAAGCTCGGTGTGATCGGTGAGGGCATCACCCACCGCGCATTGTCGGGCTCCGATACCGGTGCCGGAGCACGCAACGCCGCCGAAGCAACTGGAGAATTCATCGCGGCCGGCCTCCGAGCATTGTCGGCGGGCTGACCGCAGAAGCTGTTGCTACGCAGCTTCTCTCATGATGCCGATGTGGCGAACGATTCCGGACAGCGCCGGAAGCTCCTGAGGTGCGGACCAGCCGTTCAGGTCGGCGCTGTCGGAGTAGAAGTACTTCTGGTTCGTGTAGTCGTCGTAGTACAACCGCCAGGTACCGTCGGGCAACTCGACGACGGCGGGCCCTTCCTTCAACGGGCCGAAATCGCGGAAGGTGAGGTCCCGAACGTAGGGACCACCCAGAGCGGGCGCGATCCAGTGTTCGATGACCTTGTTGCTCTCACCTTTGGTGAAGGCGTGGTAGGTCGACCCGGCCTTCACCACCGTGGTGTCGATGTGGTCGTTGATGATTCCCACCAACGGAACCGGCGAGCTCCACGTCGTCAGGCCGGGATCGGTCGCCGTCATGAGATACGGCACGAACCCTCCGCCGGCAGACAACGACACGATGATGCTGACGCGGTCGCCCTCGACGAACCACTCCGGTGCCCACGCCTTGGTGGTGAACGGGGACAGAGACGGGAGTTCCGAGGACCCCGCCGAGCCGGTACCCGCCCCGGTCCCGGGCAGCAGCAGGCAGCAGAACGGGATCGGGAGGTTCTGCAAGAATTCCCAATCCACCCGATTTGCGCTGCGCGCAAAGCCGATTTCCGCGCCGCCGCCCGTCGTATATGTCACGTAGTACATACCGTCGGCGGCTCGAAAGATGCTGGAGTCACGAACCACACCGGAGGGCGGCGTGTACGCGGCGGTCTCGACCGTGGTGAAGTCCGTTCCGTTGCTGGACTGGTACACGTCCATGTTGCGATCGCTGTCGTTACTGAAGGCCACCATGGTGTACGTGACCGCAGGCGCAGCGCTACCCGTCCCTGCTGCGCCGAACAGCAGTCCGACGGCGGCGACGAGCGTCATGGGAATGGCGAGGGCGTGCTTACGCAGGGTCCTGATCACCGCTGAAGTATGTACGACGCACGAGCCCCACGAGTAACAACAGTGCACAGTCGTGCCTGTTCGTTACCGAACGCTACGACTGCGCCGAGTATTGCGACACCGGCTTGGCCTGATACATCTCGTGGTCGGCATCGTCGAGAATGTCCAAGGCAGTGCGAGAATCACCACTGTCGACGGTCACGCAGCCGATACTGGCGGTCACCGTCAGCTCTCGGTCTGCCGTCGTGATCGGGGTTGCGAGTTCCGCCCGGACGTCGTCCGCCTCCGACCCCACACAGCACGGCACCACAGCCACGAATTCGTCACCGCCGATGCGTCCGACGAATGCGTCGTCGGGCAGAGCCCGCGTCAACCGCGCGGCCACGATACCGAGTACGGCATCACCGACCGTATGTCCGTGCAGGTCGTTGATGGTCTTGAAGTTGTCGAGGTCGATGAACAACACCGCCATGGCATCCTCCCGACTCGACCGGGACAGCTCCTGGTCGAGCCGCGCCAGAATCAGCGGGCGATTGGGAAGCCCGGTGAGGTCGTCGTGTGTTGCCGCGTGTTCGAGCTTCATGCTCGTCCGATAGGCATCGGTGACGTCGACGAACGTTGCCA
The DNA here is from genome assembly GCF_000482405.1 of Rhodococcus sp. JG-3. Classification (NCBI taxonomy): domain Bacteria; kingdom Bacillati; phylum Actinomycetota; class Actinomycetes; order Mycobacteriales; family Nocardiaceae; genus Rhodococcus; species Rhodococcus sp. JG-3. Next base: position 2,220,101 of record NZ_KI519398.1, on the reverse strand, counting down.
CGATCGAGGGTGACGGGCCGCCGAAGTTGAGCATGGTCGCAGTCAGAGACAGCCAGAAATGTCGTCCGTCCCGACGACGTTCGACTCCGATCACCGACTGGCTCGGCTTCCCGGTTCTGCCGGTGACGGCCACGGGGTGCTCGAGTCGCCGAATGGGTTGCTGATCGGTGCCGTACACCCGGAACGGCAGCACAGCGGACTGTCCCGTCGTCGCCGATCCCACCTGGATGTCGAGGATCGTCTTCGCCGCGAGGTTCGCCGACGTGATGCGACCGGCGTGGTCGAGTACGACGACACCTGCCTCCAGCGATTCCACCACGGCGGTGTAATGCTCCTCGGCCCGGCGGACGGCACTCTGGTCGGCGCAGACCAACACCCACCCGTCGGGCATCTGGGCCGCGGAGACCACCATCGCCAACGCCGTCCCGTCCGCGCGCAGATGCGAGTCCCACAGCCGGCCGCCGGCCGCGAGAATGGCTACCGGGTCGCAGGGCACCCCCACTGCATTCGATACGGAGAGGCCGAGCACATCTGCTGCGCGTCGTCCGTAGACCGACTCCGCGGCAGGGTTCCAACTGGACACGACCCCGTCGGAGGACACCCCCACGATGGCGTCGCTGACGTGCTCGACCAACGCGGCTTGATAGTGCAGCGCCTTCTGTGCGGCCTTGTGTTCGGTGAGGTCGCGAAGGATGACCTGAAATGCAGGTTCTCCGTTCCACACCGTACGGACCGAGACCGCCTCCATGGTCAGAGTCGATCCATCGAGGGCGAGTACCTCCGCCTCGGAGGCCGAACTGGCGGTTCCGTGCACGTCCAGGGCGGCAATGCGCTCGAGCATCGGACCGATCGACTCGGCCGCGATGAAGTCGGTGATCGGACGGCCCACCACCGCACCGAGACTGTCGGCGCGCAGATACCGGAGCCCCGCAGGGTTGACGTAGACAAGGTTGCCTCGCCGGTGGACGACGATCGCGTCGGGCGAGTGTTCGATCAGAACCCGATAACGATCTGCGAGACCGGGCGACCCGGGATCGGCTTCGGGGTCGCCGACGACGTCGCGCTCCCCTGGGGCCATCTGCGGTCCTCGCGTTCGTAGGCGGTCTGTCGACACTCGATTCAACCACTTCTGTGGGCCGAGCCGGAATCTTCTGCACGGTTCGATGCTTATGTCCGTTTTCCGACTGGACCCAGTGCTTGTTTGCGGGGCTAAATCGAGGAACCAGCCGAAAACGGCTCGTACAACTCGAGAAGGAACGGGAATCGATCATGACATCTCACGGCATCGACATCAGTGGGATCGGCGCAGTGTCCGGCTACGGCTGGGGTACGGCCGCATTGTGGACCGGTCTGGCCAGCGGTAAGGCTGCCGCCACCTTGCACCACAACCGGTCACACCCGGGCCGCAACCCGGTGTGGCTTGCCAAAGTGCCCGACGGCGGACAGACCGACGACGGCACCAGCCGCTTCGGCCGCGCACTGCGCGGCGCCGCACGCGAGGCCATCGACGACGCACTCGCTCGGGGCTGGCGGCCCGGTCGGCGGGTCGGTCTGGTGCATGCGGTCGTCCTGGGTGAAGTGGACGAGTGGCGCAACTTCTATCTGGAGGACGGCGGTGTGCGGCGGGTGCGCGACTACCTGACGCTGATGCCGTCGACCCCGGTATCACTGCTCATGCAGGAGCACGGCTTTCACGGCCCGGCGATGAACGTCTCGGCCATGTGCGCGTCGGGCAACGCCGGCTTTCTCACCGCCAAGATGTGGCTCGACACCGGCTTCGTCGACGACGTCGTCTTCGTCGCCACCGACCTGTCTCTGACGCCGGAGAACATCGACCATTTCGTCGCGCTCGGCGTCGGGGTGGTCGACGTGGAACCGCAGGAGGGCTGCCGACCGTTCCAGGAAGGTAGTCGTGGGTTCGGAATGGGCGAAGCAGCAACAGCTTTCGTACTCACCAACCGTAGCGATGCTGCGTACGCGCGGGTACTGGGCGGTTCGATGACTCACGACGCGTTCCACGCGACGTCCATCGACCCGGCCCTGACACAGGTACGGGACTGCTTCGAAGCCGCCTTGACGGACGCCGGTGCCACGGCGTGCCAGGTGCGCTACCTCAATGCGCACGGGCCAGGCACCGCTCAGTGCGATGCCGCGGAAACGGAGATGCTGGAGACGGTGCTCGGCTCACACGCGCAGGTGTATTCGGTGAAGCCGCTCACCGGGCATTGCCAAGGCGCGGCGTCGGCCGTCGAAACCATCTCTGCCGTCATGGGATTCGATCGCGGACTGGTTCCTGCGGCCCCACAGGTCTCCGACGGACACCCGCTGTTGCTCGACGGATTCACCGCGGCCGAGCCAGGTCTGACGATGAAATCCTCACTGGGAATGGGAGGACACAATTCGGTGGTGGTGCTGGCTCCTGCGTGAGCGACGGTCTGCCGGATGGTTCGCGCGCCCGCACCGTCACGGGCGCGCGAGCCCGTTCAGATCGACACCCCGGCCCCACAGATTCCGCATTCCTCGAACTCGACGCGTTTCCACCGCGCAACCGGGACGAAGAACAGCGTGAATTGCTGGTATTGCTTCATTCTCGCCCACTGGGTCGTGTTGTGGCACCGCGGGCAGTTTCGCGTTGCGCCAGGGCCGACGTGTTTGCGCTTGCTGCCGAAGCCGAAGAGTAGGAACATCATCCAAGCATAGGTGGCTCGAACGGCTGCCGGACTCGGCGCAGCAGTCGTTCGAGCCACCCTCGCGTTCCGAGGCGGTGGCTCGAACGAGTGCTGGGCCGAAAACTGTCAGCTCGCGATCATGCCGTGCGGGTCGATGACGAATTTCTGTGCGACTCCGCTGTCGAATTCACGGTAGCCGCGCGGTGCGTCGTCGAGAGTGATGACCGTTGCGTTCACCGCCTTCGCAATCGACACTCGTTCTTTGAGAATGGCATTCATCAGTTCCCGGTGATAGCTCATCACCGGGCACTGCCCGGTGGCGAACGAGAGCGACTTCGCCCAACCGGTGCCGAGGCTGAGCGAGAGAGCGCCACGCTGTGCGGCCTCGTCCACGCCGCCCGGATCGCCGGTGACGTAGAGCCCGGGAATTCCGATGCCACCGCCCGCCGTGGTGATGTCCATGAGCGAATTGAGCACCGTGGCAGGTGCCTCGTGGGACGAGTCTCCGCCGTGCCCGCGGGCCTCGAATCCCACCGCGTCCACCGCAGCGTCGACCTCCGGGACACCGAGGATCTGTTCGATCTGATCCTGCGGCGCGCCCTTGCCCACGTCGACGGTCTCGCAACCGAACGTTCGCGCCTGTGCCAGCCTGTCGGCGTTCATGTCGCCGACGATCACCACCGATGCGCCCAGCAATTGTGCGCCGACTGCGGCCGCCAGACCGACCGGGCCCGCACCCGCGATGTACACCGTCGCACCGGGTTTCACGCCCGCGGTGACCGCGCCGTGATATCCGGTCGGGAAGATGTCGGAGAGCATGGTCAGGTCCAGGATCTTCTCCATCGCCTGATCCCGGTCCGGGAACTTCAGCAGATTGAAGTCCGCATACGGTGCCATGACGTATTCGGCCTGCCCACCCACCCAACCGCCCATGTCCACGTAACCGAACGCAGAGCCAGGTCGATCCGGGTTGACGTTGAGGCAGATACCGGTCTTGCGCTCCTTGCAGTTTCGGCACCGTCCGCAGGCGATGTTGAACGGAACGGAGCAGATGTCGCCGACCTTCAGAAATTCGACGTCTCGCCCGACCTCGACGATCTCGCCGGTGATCTCGTGCCCCAACACCAGACCCTCGGGTGCCGTCGTGCGTCCACGGACCATGTGCTGGTCGCTGCCGCAGATGTTGGTCGAGACGACCTTCAGGATCACGCCGTGTTCGCATTTACGGCCGACATTGGCCGGATTCACGCCGGGGCCATCGGTCAATTCCAGGCCCGGAAATGCGATGTCCTGAACCTCGACTTTGCCTGGTCCGGCGTACGTCACTGCTCTGTTGTCTGCCACGATTTCTCCTGTTCGACGGTGTCCGGCTGCGATCGACAGACCGAGCTCCCCTGCGCACCAACTGTTTTCATCTCATCGAGCCAGTCGATACGCAGTGAAGTGGCCTGCATCACACCATAGTATGCGCACCTGCGAATACACGGTGTGTCGCCCGCCGCACGAAGCAATCCGGGGGCCGATCTCACTCCACGGAGCTATCGTCGACCGGTGCCCACCGACGACGCTCACAACGAGACCATCACCATCGGACGTTCGCCCGGGGTGGAGGTGGAGGTACTCCCCTACGGCGCGACCATGCAACGAATGTCGGTGACCGGAGGAGACGGCGAGCGCCGCGACGTTCTCGTCGGCGTGGCGGGCGAGCGCGAGCTTCGTTCGTCCACCGCCTATTTCGGCTCCACCGTCGGCCGGTACGCCAACCGGATCAAGGACGGCCGGTTCGAGATCGACGGACAAGCGGTGCAACTGACGATCAACGACGGCACCAACCACCTGCACGGCGGAACCGACGGCTTCGACTCACGACCCTGGACGGTGATCGGGCGATCACCGGATTCGGTCGAGTTCGAGTTGATCAGCCCCGACGGTGATCAGGGCTACCCGGGTGAAGTCCGTGCGCGGGCCCATTTCTCCGTCACGACCGATCGCGTGCGGTTGGAGTCGACGGCGACGACCACCGCGCCGACGGTGGTGAACTTGACCTCGCACGCTTATTTCGATCTCTACGGACACGGCATCGACGATCACACCCTGCAGGTGTTCGCCTCGACGTACACCCCGGTCGACACCGAGGGAATCCCGACCGGTGCCGTCGATTCCGTCGACGGCACCGCGCTGGATCTGCGCAGGCCCGGACGGGTCGGAGACCTGGCCCGAGCCACTCATCCGCAGCTGCGGACCGCCCGCGGTGTCGACCACAACTTCGTCGTCGACGGTACGGGGCTTCGGCGTGCGGCAATCCTGAGCTCCGAGCGCAGTCGAACGACACTGGAATTGTGGACCGATCAGCCCGGCGTGCAGGTGTACACAGGCAACTTCCTGAACGGCAGCGATGTGTCCCGACGCGGCTCGATGCTGCGCCAAGGCGACGGCATCGCACTCGAACCCCAGCTGTTCCCCGATTCACCGAATCACCCGAACTTTCCCTCTGCGGTGCTGCGACCGGGCCAGACGTACCGGTCCGTGATCGAGTGGAGATTTTCTGCAGTTCACGCTTGAGTGAACGCTCACAAATTTTTGGAATTCAAACGTTTCAAGTCTTGACGCGGCCCGATGTTAACGCTCACACTGTGTTGCACACGTCACAGTGGAGTGGCGACATTGAGGAGATCACCATGGCGTCGAAGACAATTTTTGCGGCGAGCGCGCTCATTCTGAGTGGTGCGATCGTCCTGAGTGCGTGCAGTAGCGGAGGCGGCGGCGACGCGTCCGGCGGCGGTGACGGCGCAACGGTGCTGGGCTTTTCCCAGGTCGGTGCCGAGAGCGGATGGCGCACGGCCAACACCATCTCCATCCAGGACGCGGCCAGCGCTGCCGGCATGGAGTTGAAGTTCTCCGACGCGCAGCAGAAGCAGGAAAACCAGATCAAGGCGATTCGCACCTACATCCAGCAGAAGGTCGACGTCATCGCTTTCAGCCCCGTCGTCGAGACGGGATGGGAGCCGGTCCTCCAGGAAGCCAAGCGCGCGAACATCCCGGTGATCCTCACCGACCGCTCCGTCGACACCACCGACGATTCGCTGTATGCCACGTTCCTCGGCTCCGATTTCGTCGAGGAGGGCAAGAAGGCAGGCGATTGGCTGGTGCAGAACAGCGCCACTGCGGACACCACCGGCGACGGCAAGATCAACGTGGTCGAGCTGCAGGGAACCACCGGAGCCGCTCCCGCCATCGACCGGGCCGAGGGATTCCGCGACGCCATCGGCGGCCAGTCGAACATCGCGATCACCGCGTCACAGACCGGCGATTTCACCCGTGACGGCGGCAAGCAGGTGATGGAGTCGTTCCTCAACTCCAATCGAGGCCAGATCGACGTCGTCTTCGCCCAGAACGACGACATGGGCCTGGGCGCAATCCAAGCCATCGAAGCAGCCGGGCTGGTACCCGGAAAAGACATCAAGATCATCACCGTCGACGCCGTCAAGGACGGAATGCAAGCACTGGCGGACAAGAAGATCGACTTCATCGTCGAGTGCAACCCACTTCTCGGACCGCAGCTGATGGAGCTCACGGACAAGGTAGTCAAGGGCGAGGACGTTCCCAAGAGGGTCGTCACCGAGGAGACCACCTTCACGCCCGACCAGGCGGCAGCAGTACTCGCCGACCGCCAGTACTGAAAGTCGACGCATGCATACCGACACCGTTCCCACCGCGGAGCCGATCACCAGCACAGAGCCGACTCCGCTCGTGGAGATGAAAGACATCTCGATCACCTTCGGTGCCGTCCGAGCCCTCGACGGGGTGTCGTTGCGGCTCTTCCCCGGCGAGGTGCATTCGCTGATGGGTGAGAACGGTGCCGGTAAATCGACGTTGATCAAGGCACTGACCGGGGTCTACTCGATCGACAGCGGAACGGTCACGATCGACGGAACCGAACACGAGTTCGCGACGCCGAGCGCGGCCCAGGCTGCAGGTATCAGCACCGTCTACCAGGAAGTGAACCTACTTCCGAATCTGACTGTCGCAGAGAACATGCTCCTGGGCCGCGAGCCCCGACGCCTACCCGGAAAACTGTTGGGGGCCATCGGCGGTATCGACACGCGAGCGATGAACCGCCGTGCCAGAACGACTCTCGACCGGCTGGGCCTCGACATCGAGCCGTCGTCGGTCCTCGGGGACCATCCGATCGCCGTGCAACAGCTCGTCGCCATCGCCCGCGCAGTCGATGTCGACGCCCGCGTCCTCATCCTGGACGAGCCGACCTCGAGCCTGGACAAGGACGAGGTCGAAACCCTGTACTCCGTCATCGAACGGCTGAGGGAAGACGGAACCTCGATCGTCTTCGTGTCGCACTTCCTCGACCAGATCTACCGGATCTCCGACCGAATGACGATCCTGCGCAACGGAAAGCTCGTCTCCGAGCGCCTGGTCGCCGACACTCCGCAGTTCGAGCTGGTCGAGTTGATGATCGGTCGGGAACTGGACACCTTGCGCGAACTCGACAGCCGCGAGCCGGTGATGGTTTCCGACGAACAGACGCCCGTCGTGGAAGTGTTGGGCATCGGACGCAAGGGCGCACTGGAAGCAACCGATCTGCGTCTTCATGCGGGACAGGTCGTCGGCATCGCCGGTCTGCTCGGGTCCGGCCGTACCGAGCTTGCTCGCCTGCTCGGTGGAGCCGATCGATCGGACTCGGGATCGATCGAAGTGCATGCGACCAAGCACCGCATTCGCAGTCCACGCCAGGCCGCCGATCAGCGCATCGCCCTCACCAGCGAGGATCGCAAGGCCGACGGTGTGGTGGCCGATCTGACGGTGGCCGACAACATGCTGCTCGCTCTGCAGGCCAAGCGTGGATGGCTTCGTCCCATCCCCCGTGCCACCCGCACCAGGCTCGTCAAGGAATACATCTCTGCACTCGACATCAGGCCCGCCGATCCGAACGCGTTGATGCGCAACCTGTCCGGCGGCAACCAACAGAAGGTGCTCCTCGCCCGCTGGCTCATCACCGAACCCGAACTTCTGATTCTGGACGAACCGACACGCGGAATCGACATCGGTGCCAAAGCGCAGATCCAAACCCTGGTGGCCGACCTGGCCGCGCGCGGAATGTCGGTGGTGTTCATCTCCGCCGAGCTCGAAGAGATCCTGCGCCTCAGTGACCGCATCGTGGTCATGCGAGATCACCGCAAGATCGACGAACGAATCAACGACGGTGTGTCGGTCGGCGACGTGCTCGCCACCATCGCAGCCGGGGTGCGCACCGACGAACCCGTCGCGGCCGCCACTTCGACCACCGACAGGAATGTCGCATCATGACCGAAACCCTCGAACCATCGGCCGGCGCGCCCGCTCGCGCACGTGCCGCCCTCGCCCAGCCGGTCGTCTGGCCGCTGCTGGCTCTGATAGCTCTGATCGTCGTCAATGTCGTTGTGACACCGGACTTCCTCGACATTCGAATCGAGAACGGTGGCCTGTTCGGAAACATCGTCGATATCGCACGCAACTCCGCACCGCTCATTCTGGTGGCCGTCGGCATGACGCTGGTGGTGGCGACCCGCGGCATCGACCTCTCCGTCGGCGCGGTGGCAGTCATCGCTGCCGCCGTGGCGTGTACTCGCATCGTCGCGGCCCCGGACGAGGGTGCCACCACGACGATGATCATGGCTGTTGTCTGGGCACTGGGAGCATGTCTGTTGCTGGGTCTGTGGAACGGCCTTCTGGTGTCGGTCTTCGGGATTCAACCCATCATCGCGACGCTCATTCTGATGGTCGCCGGTCGTGGCCTGGCCATGTTGATCACCGACGGAAACATCACGACCGTCAACAACCCGGCTTTCAGCACGCTCGCGTCGGGGACGCTTCTCGGACTTCCACTGGCCCTGATCATCGCTCTCGTGGTCGTGGCAGCAACCGCACTGTTGACCCGGCGGACCGCACTGGGGATGCTCGTCGAAGCCGTCGGAATCAACCCGGAGGCAAGCAGATTGGCCGGTGTCCAGTCGCGGACGATTGTTTGGACGGTCTACGTGTTCGCCGCGGTGTGCTCGGGAATGGCCGGTCTGATCATCGCTGCGAACACCAACTCGGTGAACGCGAACAGTCTGGGCCAGTGGATCGAGCTCGACGCCATCCTCGCTGTCGTCATCGGCGGTACTGCTCTGACCGGTGGTCGATTCTCCATCGCCGGCACCGTCGTCGGTGCCCTGCTCATCGGCACACTCACGCGCACCATCACCAATGTCGGTATCCCCTCCGAGGCCAACTACCTGTTCAAAGCGGTCGTCATCATCGTGGTCTGCCTGTTGCAATCACCACGAGCCCGCGCATCACTGCGGACGTGGTTCCGCACCGACTCCACCAAGGCGGTACGACCGTGAGCGACCTCATGACTGCTCCCCCCACGACTACCGCGGCAGCACCGGGCCCCGCGCCCTCGACCTGGGACCGCGTGAAGCGGTACTCCCCACCGTCTCGGTTTCTGCCGGTCATCGCCACGTTCGCGCTGTTCGTCGGTCTGTTCGGACTCGGCGAATTCCGCTACAGCGGCTTCGCCGATCCACAGGTGTTCCTGTCACTGCTGATCGACAACTCGTTCCTCATCGTCCTCGCGGTAGGGATGACCTTCGTCATCCTCACCGGCGGAATCGATCTCTCCGTCGGGTCCGTCGTCGCACTCTCGACGATGATCGCCGCGCGCACACTGCAATTGGGCTGGCCACCGCTGCTGGTCATGGCCGTGGTGTTGCTGTGCGGTGCCGTGCTCGGCACCGTCATGGGTGCCCTCATCCACTATCTGCAGATTCAGCCGTTCGTCGCCACACTCGCGGGGATGTTCCTCGCCCGGGGCCTGTGCTACATGATCGGTGTCGAGTCGATCCCGATCACCGACGACACGTTCTCCTCGATCGCATTCGCCGTCATCGAACTTCCCGGCGGCTACACCATCACCTGGAGCGTGGTGATCGCGCTGGCCACGGTGGCGATTGCTGCATACGTGTTGGCCTGCACTCGTTTCGGACGTTCGGTCTACGGCATCGGTGGCAACGAGGCGTCCGCGCTGCTGATGGGGCTCAAGGTGGCGGCCGTGAAAGTCGGCGTCTACACGATCAGCGGATTCTGCGCGGCGCTCGCCGGCCTACTGTTCTCCTTCTACGCACTGTCGGGCTACAGCCTCAACGCCGTCGGCATGGAGCTCGACGCCATCGCCGCGGTGGTGATCGGCGGAACGCTGCTCACCGGCGGGCGCGGGTACGTCCTCGGCTCGCTGGTGGGAGTCCTGATCCTCGGTGCCATACAGACTTTCATCGCCTTCGACGGAACCCTGAGCTCGTGGTGGACGCGAATCACGATCGGAGTGCTGCTCCTGGTGTTCGTTCTCGCCCAACGTCTGCTGACGGCGAGAAAGAGGTGACCAACACAGGGATCGACGGTAAGGCACCGGTCATGACCGACGTCGCCCGATTGGCCGGGGTATCCCATCAGACGGTCTCGCGGGTCATCAACGGTCAGAACAACTTACGCCCCGAAACCCGCGACCGGGTACAGAATGCCATCGACCAACTGGGCTATCGTCCCAATCGTGCCGCCAGGGCACTGGTCACCAAACGGTCCGCCTCGATCGGAATCATCGGCTCCAAAGGCGGGTTCTGGGGGCCGAGCACCACGCATCGCACCGTGCAGAGCGCGGCACGTGATGCCGGATTCTCCGTCAGCGCAGTCAGTCTCGCAACGCTGACACACGACGAACTCGTCGGCGCACTGCATCACCTGCACGACCAGGGCGTCGAGGGCATCGTGTTGATCGCCGCCACCGACGACGCTGTGGCAGCGGCTCGATCCGAGGAGTCCGTCGTTCCCGTCGTGGTCGTCGAAGGTGACCCCACCACCTCGACCTGGACCGTGGGCATCGATCAGGTCGGCGGCGCTCGATTGGCCACCCGACACCTGATCGAGGCAGGTCACGAACGCATCGTGCATCTGTCCGGACCGCAGGGATGGACCGAATCCCGCGGCCGTGAACAAGGGTGGCAGGATGCGCTCGACGAGGCCGGGCTGGCGTGGACACCGGTCCTGCGCGGCGACTGGTCCGCACGCAGCGGCTACGAGAACGGGCTCCGCCTCGCCGAGGACCACACCGTCACGGCCGCGTTCTGCGCCAACGACCAGATGGCCCTCGGCTTGCTGCGCGCCTTCCACGAGAGCGGCCGCCGTGTGCCCGAGGACTTCGCCGTCGTCGGATTCGACGACATCCCCGAGGCTGCTTTCCTGATCCCACCACTGACGACGGTCCGCCAGGACTTCACCGAAGTCGGCAGACGCGCGATCGACGTCCTGCGCGCGGCACTGGACAACACTGCCGCACCCGAGGCGCTCATCGATCCTGAACTCGTCGTTCGATCGTCCAGCACCACTGCACCCAAACCGACCACAACCGTTGCACCGCAACAAGGAGAATCGCATGTCCAATGACCGCTACACGGTAGGAGTGGACTACGGCACTCTCTCCGGCCGTGCCGTAGTCGTCCGTGTGTCCGATGGTGCCGAAATTGCATCTGCCGTACACGAATACAGCCACGCCGTACTCGAGGAGACCCTGCCCGGCAGTACCGTGCGACTTCCCGACGCGTGGGCTCTGCAGGTGCCGGACGACTATCGCGACGTCCTACGCCGCGCCGTCCCCGCTGCGATGGCCGCCGCGGGCATCGCGCCGGAGCAGGTGGTGGGCATCGGGACCGACTTCACCGCATGCACCATGGTGCCGACCTACGCGGACGGCACGCCGCTCAGCGAAGACCCGCGGTTCGTCGATCGCCCACACGCATACGTCAAACTGTGGAAACACCATGCGGCGCAGGGACAGGCCGACCGGATCAACGAACTGGCCGCCCGTCGCGGTGAGAGCTGGCTCCCCCGCTACGGCGGCTTGATCTCCTCGGAATGGGAATTCGCCAAGGCGCTGCAGATTCACGAGGAGGACGCCGAGATCTACGAGGCCATGGACCGGTGGGTCGAGGCGGCCGACTGGATCGTCTGGCAACTGTGCGGAAACTACGTGCGTAATGCCTGCACCGCGGGATACAAGGGCATCTATCAGGACGGCAAGTACCCTTCCGTCGATTTCCTCACCGAGCTCGCGCCCGGGTTCGGTGGGTTCGTAGCCGAGAAGCTCGACCAACCACTGGGCGAATTGGGCTCGCGTGCAGGCACGTTGACCGCCGAGGCCGCGGCATGGACGGGATTGCCCGAGGGCATAGCCGTCGCGGTCGGAAACGTGGATGCGCACGTCACGGCCCCGGCTGCGGGTGCCGTCGAATCGGGCCGCATGGTCGCCATCATGGGAACATCCACCTGCCACGTCATGAGTTCGACCGTGTTGAACGACGTTCCGGGTATGTGCGGCGTCGTCGACGGCGGCATCGTCGCGGGGTCGTACGGGTACGAGGCGGGCCAGAGCGGGGTCGGCGACATCTTCGGGTGGTTCACCCGCACCGGAGTTCCCGCGTCCTACAGTGAAGCGGCAACTGCCGCAGGCGAGTCCGTGCACGAATACCTGACGCGGCTCGCGTCGGCCCAAGAGGTGGGCGAGCACGGTCTGGTCGCGCTCGACTGGCACAGCGGCAATCGGTCGATCCTGGTCGATCACGAACTGTCCGGTCTGGTCATCGGATCGACGCTTGCGACGCGGCCCGAGGACACGTACCGCGCACTGCTCGAGGCCACGGCATTCGGCACCCGCGTCATCGTCGAGACGTTCCGCGACAGCGGCGTTCCCGTCGACGAATTCGTCGTGGCGGGAGGGCTGGCCCGCAACCCACTGCTGATGCAGATCTACGCCGACGTGCTACGAATGCCGTTGTCCGTCATCGCGTCCGCGCAGGGCCCCGCCTTGGGCTCCGCCATCCACGCGGCAGTGGCCGCAGGCTGCTACCCGGACGTGCCGGTGGCGTCGAAGTCGATGGGCAAGGTCCGCCGCGGTGCATTCGTTCCGGACGAGTCCCGCTCGGAGGCATACGACTCGCTGTACGAGATCTACCTGGAACTGCACGATCGCTTCGGTCGGGACGTACCGACGATGCGCCGGCTGCGATCACTGCGTCGCGCAGCCCTGACGAGGAAGCTGGAAGCGAAATGACAGTTGTCGACGATGTTCGCGAGGTCGTCGAGGAGATTCGCAAGGACGTGTGCGCACTGCATGCGGAACTGGTGCGCTACGGACTGGTCGTGTGGACGGCGGGCAACGTGTCCGCGCGCGTTCCCGGTCGAGACCTCATGGTCATCAAGCCGAGCGGCGTCTCCTACGACGACCTGACACCGGGCAACATGGTGGTGTGCGATCTGCACGGCCGAGTGGTCGAAGGAGACCACGCGCCGTCCTCGGACACCGAGGCGCAGGCATACGTCTATCGGCACCTCGACCATATCAACGGTGTGGTGCACACTCATTCGCCCTACGCGGTGGCGTGGGCCGCACGAGGAGAACCCATTCCGGTCGTGACCACGATGTGCGCCGACGAATTCGGCGGCGACATTCCGGTGGGTCCGTTCGCCGTGATCGGCGACGACTCGATCGGGCGCGGCATCGTCGACACCCTCGCAGACAGCCGCTCTCCGGCAGTACTCATGCAGAACCACGGCGTCTTCGCGGTTGGCTCGTCGGCCCGATCTGCGGTGAAAGCGGCGGTCATGTGCGAGGACGTGGCCCGATCGGTGCACCTGTCATATCAACTGGGACAACCGCTTCCCATCCCCCGCACGTCGGTCGACGCACTCTACGACCGCTACCAGAACGTCTACGGCCAGCGCTGATCAGCGCCACATTTTTCCACGGAAGGTACATTCTCCATGTCCGAAGTATGGTTTCTCACCGGCAGTCAAGGCCTCTACGGTCCCGAGACGCTCGAGCAGGTGGCAGTCCAATCACGGGAGATCGCAGACAAACTCGACGGCGCACTGCCGGTATCCGTCGTCTGGAAGCCGGTGCTGCTCGACGCGTCCGCGATCCTGCGGTGCATGCGGGAGGCCAACGCCGCCGAGGACTGCATCGGCGTCGTCACCTGGATGCACACTTTCTCGCCGGCCAAGATGTGGATCGCAGGCCTGGACGCGCTCGATGTTCCACTGCTGCACCTGCACACGCAGGCCGGAATGTCGTTGCCCTGGTCCACGATCGACATGGAGTTCATGAATCTGAACCAGGCTGCGCACGGTGATCGCGAGTTCGGGCACATCGAGTCCAGGGTCGGCGTACTGCGCACCACCATCGCGGGCCACGTCGACAATCCGTCGGTACGGACGCGGGCGGAACAGTGGGCGCGCGCGGCACTCGGCCGGGCCGAATTGCGTTCGCTGAAACTGGCCCGCTTCGGCGACAACATGCGCGACGTCGCAGTGACCGAAGGCGACAAGGTGGAGGCACAGCTGCGCTTCGGCGTCTCCGTGAACACTTACGGCGTCAATGATCTCGTGGACGTTGTCGACAGCGTCAGCGAGTCGGCCGTCTCGGAACTAGTCGACGAGTATCGGTCGCTCTACGACCTCTCACCGAGCCTCGACAAGGACGGGGATCGTCACGACTCCCTCCGCTACGGCGCACGCGTCGAAGCGGGAATGCGGCAGTTCCTCACCGACGGCGGGTTCAAGGCGTTCACCACCAATTTCGAGGACCTCGGCGGCCTGCGTCAGTTGCCAGGATTGGCGGTGCAGCGACTGATGGCCGACGGTTACGGCTTCGGCGGCGAGGGCGACTGGAAGACGTCGATGTTGTTGCGCGGCATGAAGGTCATGGCCGAGGGACTGGAGGGCGGTACGTCCTTCATGGAGGACTACACCTACCACCTCGTCCCCGGTGAGGAGAAGATCCTCGGTGCACACATGCTGGAGGTGTGCCCGTCCATCACGACGTCTCGTCCGACACTGGAAATTCATCCACTCTCGATCGGCGGCCGCGAGGATCCGGTGCGGCTGCGATTCACGGCCGATCCGGGGCATGGCGTCGTCGTCGGACTGTCCGACGTCGGTGAGCGATTCCGATTGACGGCCAACGTGATCGACGTGGTCGAGCCCGACGAGGCGCTGCCGAAACTACCCGTGGCATGCGCAGTGTGGGAACCGCAGCCCTCACTGTCGGTGTCGGCCGAATCGTGGTTGACCGCAGGCGCACCCCACCACACGGTGTTGAGTACCGCCATCGGTCTGCCTGTGCTGGAGGCATTCTCGGACATGATCGGTGTCGAGCTGCTCGCCATCGATTCCGGCACCACGACGCGTGGGTTCCAGCAGACTCTCCGATGGAACGCGGCGTACCACCGACTCGCAGCGAGGTTGTGAGCTGGTAGTGCCCGCCGTCTAACCGTGTCGAGCGCGGTATTCCTCTTCGGCCCCGGGGTGCAGAGGAATACCGCCCGTCATGACCAGTGAGCGTGCGTCGAGAAATTGGCTGCCGATCGCTTGCCCGGGGACCAGGGCCGACGATCGGTCGAGCAGAACGCTCACCAGTGCGGCGACAACTCGGTTCGGCACATCGGGGTGGGCCAACAGCAGATTCGGGATTCCGACGGTCGTCACCCCCGGGTGCGAGCCGTACACGTTCGCCGGAACCGGGACCGCCTCGTACGCGGTGCCGAACGCCCGACGCAGGTTCGGAACTAGACTGCCCAATTCGAGCAACCGGATCTCGCTACTCGGGTCGGCGAAAGCCGGGGTCGGCAATCCACCCGCCCACATCACCGCGTCGATCTCGTTGTCGGACAACGCGGTCGCTGCCGCCTTCATCGACAATTGAACTTCACGAACTGCATCCGGTCCCGAGACGCCGGCCGCGTCGAGGATCCGATGCGAGAGAACCGTCGCCCCCGATCCGGGCGCGCCGGTACTCACTCGTCGTCCCCGTAGATCGCTCGCTGCGAGGATGGTCGAATCGGCCCGCACAGCGACCTGAAAGTAGTTCTCGTAGACACATCCGACCGCGGCCAGGTCGGTACTCGGGTGGCTGTATGCGGCGTCGATCAGCGTCATCGCCAGTTCGGCACGACCGGACATCAAGGCGTCGAGGTTGTCGAGAGAACCGGATGTCGTGAGCGGCACTACCTCGACCTCCGACATTCCGGCAGCCGCGTCGGACAGCAGGCCGGAGAACTCCCAGAAGAAGCCGCCCACCTCGCCCGCCGCCAGGCGCAGTTGCATCGGCGGGTCCGTGGCACAGGCTCCTATGGCCACTGCGGTCAGCGACACGACACCGGCCCGCAGAGCTGTTCTTCGAGAGAACAACGCAGCGGGCCGGAGCATGTCACTCACTGTAAGTCGTCACAGGTCACGCGAAGGCCTTGCCCTGCTCCCTGTCGAGGACGGTCTCGGTCTTGTTCCGCAGCACGAAGATGTACACCAGGAGCGAAATACCGATGACGACGGTCACGTACAGAATGAACCACCCGACGTGCCCACCGTTCTTCGCGGCCTGGTAGATCAACGGAGCGGTACCACCGAACGCGGAGTTCGCCAGCGCGTAACCGAGGCCGACTCCCAAGGCGCGGATGTGTGAGGGGAACAATTCGGCTTTGACGATCGCGTTGATCGAGGTGTAGCCGGTGAGGATGACGTAGCCGACGCAGACCAGCGCCAGTGACTGCACCACCGACGTCGCCGACGGCAGATACGTGATGAGCACGTAGGTGTAGAGCACGCCACCGACGCCGAAGAAGACCAGCAGAGGCTTGCGTCCCACCTTGTCGCTGATCAAGCCGCCGATGGGCTGCAGCAACATCAGGAAGATCAGCCCGAACAGGTTGATCCAGGTCCCGGTCATTCCGCGGTCCTCGTACGCTGCCTTGATCATCGAGGGTGCGTTGACGCTGTAGGTGTAGAACGCGATGGTGCCACCGGCGGTCACCATGAAACAGATCAGCAGAGCGCGCCAATGCTTTCCGACCAATTCCTTGAGAGATCCGGACGCCTGATCGGCACCGCTACGAACTGCCTCGAGCTGATCCTTCGTCAGGGACTCGTCCATGCTGCGGCGCAGCCAGAAGACGACCACTGCGGCGACGCCACCGATGAAGAACGCTATGCGCCAACCGAAGTCCTCGATCTGCTCCCGCTCGAAGAAGACCTGCATGAGCAGCAGCGTGATCTGCGCCAGAACGTGGCCACCGATCAGCGTGACGTACTGGAACGAGGAGAAGAATCCGCGACGCTCACGAGTGGCGGCCTCGGACATGTATGTCGCCGACGCTCCGTACTCACCACCGGTGGCGAAGCCCTGCACCAGACGGCACAGAATCAGAATGACCGCGGCCCACACACCGATGCTCTCCCGGCCGGGGGTGAACGCGATGACCATCGAGCAGGCCGCCATCAGCGAGACACTGAATGTCAGTGCAGCTCGGCGACCGTTCCGGTCTGCGTAGCGTCCGAAGAACCACGAACCGACCGGACGCATCAGGAACGTGACCGCGAAGATCCCGTAAACGTAGATGGTCGAATTCTTGTCCGCCGAATCGAAGAACTGATTTTCGAAATACGTCGCGAAGACGGTGTAGACGTACACGTCGTACCACTCGACGAGGTTGCCCGACGACCCACGCAGTGTGTTGTAGACGGCGCGGCGGGTGGCTGCGGGAGACGAGACCGGCGGGTTCGCACGAGACGAACCAGCGGTCGAAGTGGCCTCGTTGGCCATGGGCAGGTCCTTCCACAGATAGCTTGCGGGTGGGTCGCCGAACGCGTGACGGCAACCGAAGTCCTTCTACTGTGACCCCCAGCACAGCGAGAACCAAGCTGTTTCGCGTTTCCTAACACTCCCTTAGGACAAGGACCCGCTCGAGCCGTGACGCGGGAGCAGCATTCGGACGATCAAACCGGACGGTCGATGAGCGTCGACCTCGAGGCGTCCTCCCACTCGTTCGATCAGGGCCGCGACTATTGCCAGGCCGAGCCCCGTTCCGGTCCCGTGAGCACTCGATGCCCGAAAGAACCGGTCCGCGATCATCGGCAATTCGGCAGCGGATACACCCGGGCCGGTGTCGGTGATCGACACCACGACGTGATCGTCGCCGGCTCGGCAGTCGATGTCGACATCCGCTCCCGAACCGGCGTACTTGGTCGCGTTGCTCAGGATCGCGTCGAGCATGCGCACCAGGTCTTCCTCCGGTACCGCAGCAGTGTGATCGGCTCCCGGGTCGGGATCCGCGACACGGACGGTCAACCCGGCCACTGTCAGTGCGTTCGACCAGAATCGGACTCTGTCGGTGAGCACGAACAGTACGTCGCACGCGGTCTCGCGATGCAGAACCGGCGTCTCGGCAGCAGCGAGAACCAGAAGATCCTCGACGACGGAGTCGAGCCGATCGACCTCCAGTGTCGTTCGCTGGTGCGCTTCGGCGACCGATTCGGGCACCCGCATTCCCAACACGTCCAGTCGAATTCGTAATGCCGCCAACGGGTTACGCAATGCATGGGCGGTGTCGGCCACCAGACGACGCTGCGCAGCGGTCGCGTTCTCCACATCGTCTGCCATCGCGTCGAACGCACGCGAGAGCGCTCGAACCTCGGGCGGACCGACGTGTGCGTCCGACTCGAGACGTGGCGAGTCGTCGAGAGGCCGGCGATCGTGAAAGGCGTCGCCGAACGATTGGACTCGCATCGACAACGACGTCAGTGGACGAACGACCCAGCGCGACAACGCAGCAGCGATCAGCGCCACCGTGGCCAAGATCAGCAGCGCACCGACAGCGATCACCGCCCACCCGATCGCCACATCCCGGCGGGCCGCGTCGGTGGAGGCTGCAATCACCACGGCACCGTCGACCTGCGTTCCCCCACCGATCGGTGCTGCCACCAGTACCGACGACGGCGACCACGGCGTCACACTCGACGGAAGGCCACCGCGTTGATTGCGCAGGGCACCGGCCACCGCCTGTTGAACGTCCGTGCGCGTCGTATCCAGACCCGATGCAGCACGGACCGCTCCGGTGCGGTCGACCACCACGATCCCCTCGCCGTACAGATCGTTGTAGCGCTGCACCGACTCTCGGATTCGAGAATCACCCGACTCGTCCTCCCGGGAGCTCAGTTCCGCGAAGTACGTTGCAGCGGCAGCTCGATTCTCACCGAATCGTTGGGCGCGTTCGCGCCCCAGCAACAATCCCAGCGGAACCGACAGCGCGAGAACGACGACGGCCGAGTAGACCATCAGCACCACGAGAACCCGGCGCCGCACGTCAGCCGTCCCAGCGGTAGCCGAAGCCGCGGATCGTGGCGATGGTCCCGGGTCGGCCGAGCTTGGCACGCAACGTCGTCATGTGCACGTCGAGCGATCGCGAGATCGCCACGTACGCATCGCCCCAGATCGCATCCATCAGCTGTTCGCGGCTCACCGCTTCACCACTTCGGGTCGCCAGGTGCGCAAGCAGGTCGAACTCTTTGGTGGTCAGCCCGATGTCTCGCCCGTCGACTTCGACACTGCGCCCGACGAGATCGACGACCACGTCGCCCAACTCGAGCCGATCCACCGCCGCATCACTCGTTGCGCTCCGACGCCGCGCCGCCACTTCCAGCCTCGCGTGCAACTCCCCCAATCGAGCGGGCTTGACGACGTAGTCGTCCGCGCCCGCGCGCAGAGCTCGGACCACCGACCGCTCGTCGTCCCGCGCGGTCAGCACCACCACGGGCACCGAACTCAAGGTCCGCAGCTTACGAAGCGCCTCGAGGCCGTCCATGTCGGGTAAGCCGAGATCGAGGAGAACGACACCCATGCCGTGGTACCCGAGCAGCAGGTCGGCACCGCGGCGCATCCGGACAGGGTCGTGCCCCACCTCGGTCAGCGCATCCACCAACGCGTCGCCGACGCCGTCGTCGTCCTCCACCACCGCTATTCGCATCGCCTCGAGATTAGGCCACGATCTGCCGCCTCGCCCCCGTGGAGCGACCATGACAATGCCGAGCGATGTAAACACTACAGGACCTCTAGTTAGGTTCGGCATTCCTTATATAGACTCCGTCGGTGCTCAGCGAGATGACGTACCTCGACCGCCCCGGTGTGCGCTTCGCGCGCGACCTCGGCCGCTTCGGTGACGAAGCTGCCCTGATCGCGGCACACGAGACGCTTACCTACCGTGACCTCGACGAACGTGTCGAGCGTCGGGTATCGGAACTCGGGACGACGCGTTGTCTCGTGCTGATCGCCGGTTCCAACGACGTCGACGTGATCGTCACGTATCTGGCGGCGCTGCGGGCCGGGCATCCGGTACTGCTGGCTCCGGGCGACAGTTCCGGCCACTTCGACGGCCTGATCGACGCCTACCGGCCCGATGTGGTGGTTCGCACCGTCGACGGCCACAGCGTCATCGAGAAGGATGACCGACAACCTGGGCATCACCTGCACCCCGACCTCGCGTTGCTGCTCAGCACGTCCGGCTCGACCGGTTCGCCCAAGCTCGTCCGACTCTCGCACCGAAACGTGCAGTCCAACGCCGAGTCGATCGCGGAGTATCTCGGCATCCGCGCCACCGACCGAGCGGTGACGACGCTGCCCATGCACTACTGCTACGGGTTATCGGTCGTGCACAGCCACCTTCTACGCGGTGCCGCCTTGATTCTGACCGATTCTTCCGTCACCGATCCCAACTTCTGGAACCTCGTGCGGACTCAGCGCGGAACAACGTTCGCCGGCGTGCCGTACACCTTCGATCTACTCGACCGGATGGGGTTCGAAGGGCTGGATCTGCCCGAGCTGCGCTACATCACGCAGGCCGGTGGCAAGATGCCGCCGGATCGCGTCCGGAAATATGCCGAGCTGGGTCGACGTCGGGGATGGGATCTGTTCGTCATGTACGGGCAGACCGAGGCAACCGCCCGAATGGCCTATCTGCCATCCGATCTCGCCGCCGCCCACCCGCACACAATCGGCCGTCCGATTCCCGGAGGTTCCTTCCGCCTGGAGACAGTCGACGACTCCCCGAGTGGGACAGGCGAACTCGTCTACTCCGGGCCGAATGTCATGCTCGGCTACGCAGAGGGTCCCGACGACCTTCGCCTCGGTGACACCCTCGCGGGCGAACTACACACCGGCGACCTCGCGCGGCTCACGGACGACGGGTTCTACGAGGTGGTGGGGCGACGAAGTCGATTCGCGAAGGTGTTCGGTCTGCGTATCGACCTGCAGCACGTCGAGTCCGCACTCGCACAGCACGGGCTGACGGCGTGCTGCACCGGTGGTGTCGACGAGCTGGTCGTCGTCGTGGAGGGCGGAAACGTCGACGAGGTCCGCCGCACGGCCGCTCGGACCAGCAGCCTCCCCGTTGCCGCGGTCCGAGTCTGCCTCGTCGACGAACTGCCGAGAACGCCCACCGGCAAACCCGATCTGCGAGCGGTCGCGGACATCGCGGACCGGCACGGGCTCGACCCGTCGTACGCCGTCTCGACCACCGCCGACGTGAAGGCGCTGTTCGCCGAGATCCTGCACTGCGCGCAGGTGGACGACGACAGTACGTTCGTGAGTTCGGGCGGCGACTCCCTGTCGTACGTCCGTATGTCCCTGCGACTCGAGGCCATGCTGGGCCATCTCCCCGAGAATTGGCACACCACACCGGTGCGAGAGTTGGATCGCGGCCCGCGCATGCGCCGCGGTTGGCGCCGAGTGGAGACGAACGTTCTGCTGCGCGCCCTGGCGATCGTTCTGATCGTAGGCTCACACATTCACCTGTTCGCGGTACTCGGCGGAGCGCACGTACTACTCGGAATTGCCGGCTACAACTTCGCCCGCTTTCACCTCGGCGCAGCCGACCGCAACGAGCGGTTGCGGCGTGTACTGAGGAGCGTCGCCCGAATAGCCGTTCCCAGCATGCTGTGGATCGGATCTGTCATCGCCCTCACCGGGGACTATCGAATCACCAGTGCATTTCTACTCAACGGAATCCTCGGCCCGGACGGGTGGTCTGCGGAATGGCGGTACTGGTTCGTCGAAGCGATCGTGTACATCGTTCTCGCCGTAGCTGCTCTGCTTTTCGTGCCGTTCGTCGATCGTCTCGAACGCTGTCACCCGTTCTGGTTCCCGATGGGACTCGTGGGCCTGGGACTCGTCGCCCGCTACGGCCTGATCGACATCGACGACAGCCCCAACCGCATTCTGACCGCGTCGGTGGTCTTCTGGTTGTTCGCCTTGGGTTGGGCTGCGGCGCAAGCGGACACTGTCCGGCAGCAGCTGTGGGTGACGGCGGCCATCGTTGGCACGGTGCCCGGATTCTTCTTCGGTGACACCCAACGAGAAGTCATCGTCACTGCCGGCCTGTGCATGTTGGTATGGCTGTCGTCGATTCCATTCCCCATGATGTTGAGCCGGGTGGCAGGAGTGTTGGCGAGCGCCTCGCTCTACATCTACCTGACCCACTTTCAGGTCTACCTGCCACTCCGCGACGACCACCCCGTGCTGGCATTCGTTCTGTCGATCATGGTCGGAATTCTGTACTGGCAGGCGGTCGACCTCGCACTCGCTCTGCACAGACGTGTCAGGAACCGCGCTCGACAGGCCAAGAGGAGCCCCACCGCGACATCGGCCGACTCGAGTCGCCGCTTTCGCACGCTCGGCGACCGCTGGCCAGGCTTCGAATCAGGGTGATTCGAACCGTCGCTGCACGGACTCGGACGGGTTAGCTTCGGTAACGATGCTCGAGCCGTGGTAGACGTCGGTCTGCCCAACAGTGAGGACAGTCGCACCGCATGGCGCTCAACAACGGAACTCTGATCCACCTGGTCGCACGAGAGGGAAAGCAGGACGAGGTCGCCGCGATCCTGGGCGAAGCACTCGGATCGGTGGCGCGGGATCCGCAGACCGCGACGTGGTACGCGTATCGAATCACCAACACCGAGTTCGGAATCTTCGGTTCGTCCGAAAGCAAGGTGCCCCTCGGCCAGGACGGCCATCGGGTGCTCACCCGACTGTCCGACGACCTGCTCGCGCACGCGCCGTCGGTGCAGTCGTTCGACGTGCTCGCCTCCAAGGTCTGATGTCGACCGACCTGCGATGAGCAGCAGGTTCACCCCAGTACTCCGACCCGCTGATCGAAAGAGCCGAACATGAACGCAGGGCCCGACACCGCACGCAAGCAGCTGGTACTGAGCGCTTTCGACATGGCGTGCGTGGTGCACCAGAACCCCGGCATGTGGACCGACGCCGATGACCAGACTCACCGCTACACCGACATCGAGTACTGGGTGGAATTGGCCCAGACGCTGGAAGCGGCGGGTTTCGACATCCTCTTCCTGGCCGACGTCCTGGGGTTCTACGACGTGTACGGCGGCAACCGAGACGCCGCACTGCGTACAGCTGCGCAGGCACCCGTAGCCGATCCGCTGTTGACGATCTCGGCCATGGCCGCGGCGACGAAGACGCTGAGTTACGGTGCGACGGTCTCGTCCACCTACGAACTGCCGTACAAGTTCGCCAAGACCATGACGACACTCGATCACCTCACCAAAGGCCGGGTGGCGTGGAACGTCGTGACGTCCTACCAGCAGAGCGCAGCAGTCAATCTCGGCCTGACGCAGCAGATCTCGCACGACGAGCGGTACGAGATCGCCGACGAGTTCATGGAGGTCTGCTACAAGCTGTGGGAGGGCTCGTGGGAAGAGGACGCGGTGGTGCGCGACCGCGCTCGTGGCGTCTACACCGAGCCGTCCAAGGTGCACGACATCGACCATGCCGGTAAGTACTTCACCGTTCCCGGTGCGCATCTGGGCGAACCGTCCCCGCAACGCACGCCGTTCCTGTTCCAGGCCGGGGCGTCGGCCCGGGGGCGCAAGTTCGCCGCCAAGCACGCCGAAGCGGTCTTCCTCGTCGGAGTCAACCCCCACGACGTTCGCCCCATCGTCGACCAGTACCGCATGTTGGCCGCCGAGCAGGGACGCGATCCGCGAAGCCTGAAGATCATCATGATGCTCACTCCCATCGTCGCCGCGACCGACGAGGCCGCGCACGAAAAGCTGCTGCAGGTTCAGAAGCACGCCCAGGTCGACGCCGCTCTGGCATTGTGGGGCGGATGGACCGGAGTCGATCTCTCGGGAGCCGACCCCGACAAGCCGTTGGACCAGTTCCGAGGCGACGGCATCCGTGCGTTCAGCGACATGCTCACTCGGGTCGACAGCGAATTGGTATGGACACCACGCAAACTGGCGGAGTGGCTGTGCGTGGGCGGCATGAGCGCGAGCATCGTGGGCTCACCGAAGACGATCGTCGATCACTTCGAGGAGTGGATCGAGATCGCCGATGTCGATGGCTTCAACATCGCTCGCGTCACCAACTTCGAAACGTTTCGCGACTTCGGAGAATTGATCACCCCCGAACTCCGTCGCCGTGGATTGATTCCCGACACCAACCGCACCGAACCCACCTCCCTGCGTGAACTGGTGCTGGGGCAGCCCCGTCTGCGCGACGACCATCCCGGCGCGGCCTTTCGGCCCGCCGCGACGACGGGTCCCCGTCCGGCCCCGCCGACGACCATTCGTGTCGCACCCCGCAATGTCGGACTCCTGGTCACCCTCACCGCCAAACCCGACACGGCAGACGCCCTGGAAAACTGGCTCACCGAGATGCACGCCCACGCACTCGACGAGCCGGGCACCACAACCTGGTATGCAATCAAGTTGAGCGAGAACACGTTCGCGATCTACGACACGTTCCCCGACGAGGACGGACGCCAGGACCACCTGCACGGCAGCATTGTGAAGTCCCTCCGCGAACGCCAGCAGGAGCTTCTGGCCGAGCCGCCGACCATCCGTCAGGTGGACCTGCTCGCAGTGAAATCCTTGTTGACGGTCTGATCGACGAACGTCAGCGGCTGGATTCTCCCGGCTGCTACCAGAAATGACTGGACGTGGCTGACATGATCGAAGACATGATCATCACCCCGTCCGTCGAGCAGTTCCGTCGATTGGCACAGTCGTCTCCGTGGCGTTGGAGAACTGTCGAGCTCGCATTCGTGCGCGCCGGTCACACAGCTCCGGTGCACGCATGGATTCGACGCCCGGGATACCTTCGCGTGGAGAACGCCGCTGGTGAAGTCGTCGAAGTATCCTCCGTGACAATCCCATTCGACGAGAGGGCAGCTGTGTACTCGAACGGAGCCGATGCCGACCGTCCCAGTGCACTGTGGGCATCGGATACGACACCGGTGTTCGACGCCGATGGGTTGGTGTCGGCGTTACCATCGGAAACGGATTCGTGGTTCGTGGACTGGGACGATCCGTTCTACGAGAACTACCAGTGGATCGCGATGCTCAACCCGATCGAACTCACTCGTTCACCGCACGACCATTCGTCCGCCGCGACAGGCACCGACGTATCCGAGGTCGAGGTAGTCGAGCACGGCGGGCGGCAAGCGTGGGAGGCCATCGTCTGCACCACTCCGGAGTACGACGCCCGATGCGAATGCTGCGCATTACTGAGCGGGTACTACGACTTCGATACCGGGCACTGGGTTCCCGGGCCGCCGGTATCCGTGAGACTCGACGTACAGACCGGAATCTGTGTCTACGTCGGTCCGACCACGGACGGTCCGACCGATGACTGCGACATCGACGTGACGATCCTCGCCGTCGACGAAGCTATGGACGACAGCATGTTCGTGCGGGGTGGCCGAACATAATTCGGTACCGCCCCAGCGCGCTCGTATGCCAGCCTGAAGCGATGGAATGGCAGGCTTTCGAATGCGTCGAGGAGTGGCGTCTTCCGTTCGTCCCGGACTCCGGTCACGGCGCACCCACTCGGATCGTCGACGCGTGCGGTGCCGTGGGGCGTGATCTGTACTGCCGCAAGCACGGCAGCGAACAGCACATCGAGCGGTCGGAATGGACGATCGCACTGATGGAGACCGGGCACTGCCATGTCGGGCTCGAACCCGTCCTGCATCACCGGACGCCCGCCCTCGAGCAGTTCCGGGGCTTCTCGTTCGGCGCGTTGCATATCGATCAAACGCTCGCCGAGGCCACGGTCGTCGTTGCCGACTCGGTGCAGGGCGAACTCGCAGGCTATTACCCGTTCATCCAGTGGCCGATCCAGGAGAAGCGACTGCTCCTGCCGGTGGTGCGCGACGGAACGGCCGTGTGGCGGGACCCGCGGACCGACCTGACTGTTGCCGAGATCGGGCTGCTGACCGACTGACCACGAGATCCGCAACGCACCAGAGTCATTCGGTAGAGCTGGTACGCGAAACAGGCGGTATGGTCGCGACCAATCGATCGATCACCGAACGGACGACCTCCGGAGCCGGGGCGTGCGTCAGCAATCCCTCCACGACGAACGTCCCGATGCGCAGCATCGCATCGGCCTCGGATCCGTAAAGGCCTGCCTTCTCGATATCGGAAGCGAACAACGATTCCGCGAAGTGGTGGAAACCGTTGTGCCAGTGCTCGATTGCTGCCGACTTGGTAACTCGGTCGTGCACCGTCGATACCAGAGGGCCCACCCTCTGCAGTTGCTCCACGAGCCAGACCAAACGGTCGGCCAGGGATCGATCCGCGACGGTCGCATAATCGGCCGCGTCCTCGGCCGCGATGGCGGTCAGCACTGCGACCAGGATGTCGTCCTTGTCGTCGAAGTACCAGTACACGGTGTTCGGGCTGATCCCGACAGCTTTCGCCAGACGGCTGATCGATGCGCGCTCGAATCCGTCGGACACGAACATCTCACGGGCGGCCGCGACGATGTCGTCGCGCTTGCTCTCCCTGTCGTGCAGTCCGCGATTCCTGGGCATGTGCTCAGTTTATCTTGAATGCCATTCAAGACACTGCTACCGTTCTTGATGACCGTTCAAGAGAAGGAGAACTGGCAGATGTCGAACACCGGACGTACAGCCCTGATCACCGGCGCATCCGCAGGCATCGGCACGGCCTTCGCCCGTCACCTCGCCGCCGAGGGACACAACCTCGTTCTGGTAGCCCGTCGCGAGGATCGGTTGACTGCACTGGCAGACGAGCTCACCACGCGCCACAGCGTGCGGTGCGACGTGGTGGCAGCCGACCTGGCCGATCGCGACGCTCCCCGCGCGATCATGGAGCGCACGCGAGCCCTGGGTGTCGACATCGACATACTCGTCAACAATGCTGGAATGTCCGGGAATTCGAAGTTCGCCGACGCTCCATTCGAGTCGCTGGCCGCGGAGATCCAGGTGATGATCACGGCGGTGACCGAACTTGCTCACCTCACTGTCCCTGGCATGAAAGAGCGGGGATACGGGCGCATCGTCAACCTCTCGTCGCTGGCGGCCCTACTTCCCCCCGCAGCCAGTCTGCTGTACACCGGCATCAAGTCCTACGTACTCGACATGTCGCAGTCACTCGACATGGAGCTGCGTCCCCACGGCATTCACGTCACCGCGCTCTGCCCGGGCTTCACCCACAGCGAGTTCCACGACGTCATGGGGACCAGGGAAGCTGCGGTTTCGAAACTTCCGGCGATGCTGTGGCAGAACCCCGAGGACGTCGTTCGCGAAGGATGGCGCGCGGTCGAGAACGGCACACCGGTGTGCGTGCCCGGACTGGTCAACAAAGTGACTGCTGTTGCGGCCAAGCCGATTCCAACTCGTATCGGGTACTACCTCGGCAGGACACTCAATCCCTTCAAGTAACGAGTTTCGATCCATACAGTCTTTGCTGAACAGAGGAACAATCGCATGATCACCGACGACCACACCGGTTTCACCCGTACCGAGACGTCATTCCACTCGAACGGAGTTCGTTGCGCTGCTACGGTTTTCCGGCCGAGCAGCCCGGCCTCCGACCGTCTGCCGGTGATTGTCATGGCCCACGGGTTCGGCAGTCCCCGAGCCATGCGCCTGTACGCCTACGCGGAGCGTTTCGTCGCGGCCGGTTACGTGGTGTGCGTCTTCGACTACCGGTTCTTCGGGGACAGCGAGGGCGAACCGCGCCAGCTGTTGGACGTGAACGAACAGCTCACCGACTGGCGAAACGCAGTCGACTTCGCTCGCTCATTGGACGGAGTCGACGACAATCGGGTCGTCGGCTGGGGGACGTCGTTCGCCGGTGGCCACGTACTGACGTTGGCGGGCAACGGGGTTCGATTCGCGGCCGTCATCGCCCAGGTACCCCACATCGACGGCATTGCTGCCGTTCGCGCAACCGGATTGCGACAGGCTGTGCGGCTGGCACCGGCCGCCATGTCCGACGCTGTGCGCGCTGCCCTCGGCCGATCGCCGCGCTACGTCGACAGCGTCGGACTACCCGGCCAACGAGCCGTGATGGTCTCGCCCGACGCGATGAAGGGGCGTGACCGTCTCGTCCTCGAGTCCGGACTGTCCGACGGCGACTACCCCGAAACCGTCGCTGCACGAATCCTTCTGAAGATCTGGCGCTACTCCCCCGGGAGAACGATGTCACGTATCGACTGCCCCACTTTGGTGCAGATTGCGTCCGAAGACACAGTGACCCCGGCATCCGTCGCACAACGCGCCGCGGCGAAAGTTCGCGGTGCGACGGTTCGAACCTACGAAGGCGGTCATTTCGACCCGTACGTGGAGCCGCTGTTCTCCTCGGTGATCGGAGATCAGCTGACCTTCCTCGCCGATACTGTGCCCGTGCAACTCCGGGCTGTCCCCTCCGCCTGACCGCACGTTCGGTGCACCCCACAGTTCTCGGATTGGATCACCATGCCCGACGGCGCGAGCAGCTCCGAACTCTGGCTGTTGCGAACATATTTCGGTGAGGACGACGACGCAATCTGGACGTCCTTGACGGAGTCGGCGCGCAGCACACGATCTTCCGTCCCGGGTGCCGAGCTGGTCGTGTCGTCGGACCGAACACAGTGCCAGCAGCGCATTCGACGGGTCGTCGCACGACTGGCGACGCGCGCCGAGGCGAACGACGGACTGTATGTCGCGCTTGCCGACAAGCAGACGTTCGCGCGCCCGGATCGAACGCTGCTCACCATCGACTGTTCGGCGGTTCCGCGCAACGCCGAACGCATACCCTCGACTCGGATGGCTCCGGACAGTGCCTTCCGGTTGGGCATCGACGGGCATGCACCGAAGCTCGAACCGGCCCGGTTGCCGAAACCGAAACAGGCGCCTACGTTTCACCACTCCGAGCCACTCGCCGCCGACCTCGCCGACCGTGTCGGGGAGGCAGTCCGAGCCAGTCTGCGCTGGCGATCGGACATGACACGAGACGGTTTCGGTGGGTAGACATCGGGACTCACCGGCAAGACGTGCGCCCACCGAGCGACCGGCCGGCATGCGGGCGAACGACGAGACACCCGACCCGCTGCTGCGGACGGGGGTCGTCGTTCAGACTCTGCTGTTCGGGTTGCTCGGCATCGGCACCACGTTCACGCAGGACGGCCCCACGGAAGGGCTCGGCACCGTACTGACCTACGCCGTGTGCATCAGCACGATTCCCGTCGCCCGGATCATGAGCAAGGCCGAATTCGGGATGGACTGGTGGTCTCGCCGCGCACCCGTCAACAACTGGTTCGTCGTGTATTGCGAACTCGGTGTCACCGTGGTGACGGCAACCTACGCTGATCCTCTTGCAGCGCTTCAGGGTGCGATGCTTCTCGCACTGGTCGGTGCGTACGCCGCGCACTTCGCTCGACCGAAAGTGATCTGGTTCCACGTCGTGTGGAGCACGGTGTACGTGCTCGTACTCGGAGCATCAGCATTGGCGACAACCCCTACCGACACCGTATCGGTCGTCCTCCGAGTCGTCGTGGCCATCACGGTGATCAACGGCGCTGTCACGCTGCTGTCGGCGTTCTCACGAGCAGTACTGCACTCCTCTCGGGTTCATCTGTCCGACGCGATGACCGACCCACTGACCGGAGTGCTCAACCGGCGAGGCCTGGAAGCCAGAGCAGTCGGTGCCGGCAACGACCCCGTTCGCCCGGCCTTGTTGCTGATCGACATCGACCACTTCAAAGCCGTCAACGACCACCACGGCCACTCCGCGGGCGATGTCGCGTTGAGGCTGACGGCGATGCGATTGACCATGAGCGCCGGCCGACACGCGACGGTCTCACGACTGGGCGGCGACGAATTCGTCGTCCTCGTACCGGATCCGACACCGACGCTCGGCGAATTCGCCGAGCGCCTTCGACAGGCCGTCCATAACGTCGCAGACGACATACCGATCACCGTCAGCGTCGGTGCCGCACTGCCACAGGTGGATCCACGCTCCACCCGCACCGTGTTCGACCGAACACTCGCCGCCGCCGACGAGGCTTTGTATCGCGCGAAAAGCAACGGCCGCAATTGCGTCGCTCTTGCGCGTCCGCCCGGCGATATCGTTCACTGACGACGGCGTACGGCGATCTGGTTTTTCCGGGTTTCGCGACGACGAAGGCGGGAACTCGGTTGTATGCCGCCCAACTCGCTCTGGCTCGACCGACCCGACCGCACGCCCTACCGCGCGATCGATTTCACCCAGAAGTACGACACCGTGGTCATCGGGGCCGGACTCACAGGTTTGGTCACCGCCCTGCTGTTCGCACGAGCCGGAGAACGCGTCGCGGTGCTCGAAGCCCGCACGATCGGTGCCGTCGCGACAGGAAACACGACAGCCAAGATCAGCGTTCTGCAGGGCACGAAGCTGTCGTCGATAGCGTCGAAACATTCGCAACAGCAGGTGCGGCGTTACGTGCAGGGCAACACTGCTGGGCAGCAATGGCTGCTCGAATACTGCGCGGAGCGGGGTATAGCGGTCCAACGCGAGACGGCGTACACGTACGCCACGACCAGCTCCGGTCTCACCGCCGTTCGCGATGAATTGCGCGTCGCTCTCGGTGCCGGACTGAACGCCTCCTACGGCACCGACACCGAACTTCCCTTCGATGTCGCCGGTGCCGTGTCTGTTCCGGACCAAGCTCAATTCGATCCGATGGACGCCCTCATTGCCTTGGCCGAGGACGCCTCGAGCGCGGGTGCGGACATCACCGAGGGCACCCGAGCTCTCGGTGTGAGACGAAGGCTTCGTCACGTCGACGTCAAGACGGATCAGGGCCCACTCCGCGGGTCGCGGGTCGTCTTGGCCACTGGCACACCCATTCTCGATCGCGGTGCATTCTTCGCTCGAATGGAACCGATGCGGTCGTATGCCGCCGCGTACGAGATCGACGGCGACGTTCCACGCGGAATGTACCTCTCCGCCGACTCCCCCAGCCGATCGATCCGGTACGCGCCCACCCCGGCCGGCGATCTACTCCTCATCGGTGGAAACGATCACGTCGTCGGGCGCGAGTCTTCTCCGCAGGCCCAGGTGAACGACCTCGACGAATGGACCGCAGAGAACTTCCCCGGGGCCCGACGACGATACAGATGGTCCGCGCAGGATTACGGGTCGATCGACGCGCTGCCGTACGCCGGACCACTGCTGCCCGGCGACGATCGCATCTGGGTCGCTACCGGGTACGACAAATGGGGAATGACGAACGCCGCGGCGTCCGCGCTCGTTCTTGCACAGCGGGCGTTCGGCGGTCGAACCGACTGGGCCGGCGCGTACGACAGCTGGAATCTGCGCCAACTCACCGGCATCGTCGACGCGATCCGTATCAATGCCAACGTGGGACTGAACATGACGAAAGGATGGGCGAAGCCGATCACCGGGGGCTCGAAAACCCCACTGGTCGAGGGTCAGGGCCACGTCGAGCCCGGCATCGCACCGAAGGCTGTCTGCACCGTCGACGGCGTCACCCACCGCGTGTCTGCGGTGTGCCCACACCTCGGCGGCATCGTGGCGTGGAACGATGCCGAGAAGTCCTGGGACTGCCCGCTGCACGGTTCGCGTTTCGCTGCCGACGGCTCCGTGTTGGAGGGTCCCGTGACGTCGGGTCTGAATCCCTTGTCCTGACCCTTACATGTGTCGACAGGCGGCGTCTCACTACCGCACTATCGGCATGACCTGACGCACCTTCGGATCCCGTAGGTACAGCGCACCCCATGCAAGAATCCCGACGTAGACCGCGAACAGGACCGTGCTGAAGAGCGGCTTGTCGACCCGCCAGTTGGTGAGAACGGCACCACCGAGATAGCCGGTCAGGAGAACGGCACCCAGAAATGCGGTGCGCGGCACCAAGTACAGCACCAAGCACACCAGTAGCACGACGCCGATGACGGGCGTCATCTCGTCGCGCAGCCCCAATTCCACCGTCGCGTCTTTCACCTGCTGCACATTCAGCAGTTTGCCGACGATATCGAAGATCAGAAACAGCGCCAGCAGGCCGGTGAGGACCCAACCGACGCGCGCAGCGGTACGTGACGTGGTTGCAGGAGTGGTCGTCGTGGTCATGATGTTCTCCGATGTTCGAGATGCACGATGTCGCCGGTATCGACTGCCGTCGGTACGGAAACTCACCGCGGCCCCGCATTCGGTGTCGATCGAACCACCGTCGCGAGTCCACTCGAACCCGGTGACAGTAAAGTCGAAGAATGTCAGTGCGAGCAGGTGTTGTGGTCACGGGAACCGAGGTTCTTTCGGGTCGGGTGTCCGACAGGAACGGCCCATGGGTCGCCCAGCGACTGTTGGAACTGGGCGTCGACGTCGCCCACATCACTGTGTGCGGGGACAGGCCCGATGATCTCACCGCACAACTTCGCTTCCTCGCCGATCAGCGTATGGACCTCATCGTCACCACTGGCGGGTTGGGGCCGACCGCCGACGATCTCACGGTCGCGACCGTTGCCGCGCTCTACGGTCGAGAACTTCGGCTCGACGTCGAACTGGAGCAGCGCATCCAGCAGATCGTGCAGCGTTGGCGGAGTCGCCTGAGTTCCTCGACCGATTCGGAGCCCCTTCTCGCGGGCATCCGCAAGCAAGCCATGGTTCCGCAAGGCGCGCTGTCCATTTCGCCGACCGGCACTGCTCCCGGCGTCGCGATACCAGCGAGTGACTCCGGGATGCTGCCTGCGGTTCTGATTCTGCCGGGCCCACCGCGCGAACTACAGGCTATGTGGCCCGAAGCTGTCCAGACAGCGCCGGTCTCGCGAGTGTTGGCCAGGAGTACCGCGGTTCGCCAGGACACCATCCGTGCGTACGGTCTGTCGGAGGCCGACCTCGCGGCGACCTTACGAACAGCGGAGCGCGAGGTAGCGGGATTCGGCGACCTCGAGATCACCACCTGCCTGCGTCTCGGTGAACTCGAAATGGTGACGCGCTATCCAGAATCAGCGGCGGCCGCATACTCCGACGTCGCAGCACTTATCGAGAAAAACTATGGCTCACAGGTCTTTTCGACCGACGGATCCACTATCGACGACATCGTGGCGAGTCGCTTGACGGGCCGTCGCATCGCAACGGCAGAATCGTGCACGGGCGGCATGATCGCCGCGCGTCTCACCGACCGTGCCGGGTCGTCGGCATATGTGATCGGCGCGGTGGTGTCGTACGCAAACGAAGCGAAGACCGAGCTTCTCGGTGTTCCAGCCGAGGTCATCGACCAGCACGGAGCCGTGAGCGAACCGGTGGCTGCACTGATGGCGGAGGGCGCGCTGAACCGGGTGGGTGTCGACATCGCTGTCTCGACCAGTGGCATCGCAGGCCCCGGCGGTGGCACCGAACTCAAGCCCGTCGGCACCGTGTGCTTCGCGATTGCCGTCCGCGATCAGCCGACCGTCACCCGGACACTTCGACTGCCCGGTGACAGGGCAAGTGTGCGTTCGCTTTCCACCACCGCAGCGATGCACATGCTCGCCGACGCCCTGGAGCCGACGATCTGATTCTTGTGGTCAACGACCGACGATGGACTCCTCGATCGTCTTCGCCACCAGTGCCGCATCGTCGATCATCGGCACGTGGCCGACGTTTGCCAGCGTGACGAAATGCGCCCCGGGTAGCCGCTGACGGGCCGCAGGGACGAAATGTTCGGGCGGGAAGATGCGGTCTCCACTCGACCACGCCACAGTGAGGGGGCACGGCATTTCGGTGAACGGTGCCACGCTCTCGCGGGTGTTCAACAGGTCGTGAGCCGCATCGCATCCGACGAGGTCTTCGAATGATTCGGTAGCCTGCTGGTGCGTCATCTGCTTGCCGCGCAACGCAATATCACGCATGGCGAGCTGGCGAACGAACCCGAACCGCATCAGCGGCGGCATCAGTGAGCTGGTGGCGTCGGCCAGCTTCTTGGTTCGGATCAACGTCGCTCGACTCTTACCGGGATCGGCGTCGGGCTCCCAGAAACCGGCGGGCGAGAGCGCGCACACCGAACGGGCCCGGCCTCTGCGAGCGAGCTCGATACCCATCCACCCTCCCATCGAATTGCCCGCGATGTGCACGGTGTCGAGACCACGATCATCGAGCAGCTGCTCTGTCACATCGGTCAGAGCACCGATACTCGCATGATCGAGACGACGTCCACCGCGGTGCCCCGCTGCGGTCGGGACGAGGAGGTCGTAGTTCCTCGCGAGCAGTGGTGCGACGGTGTCCCACGCTCGAGCCGACATCGTCACTCCGTGCAGCAACAGAAGTGGAGGTTTGGTGCTCATCGTTCTTCTCATTTCCTTTTTCTGAGGTGGCACGTCTGTCGGCGCAGTCGTCCGAACACCGGTGAACTGCCTGAGCCCGACAGGCTACGTCACCCGGGTACCGGATTCCGTGCACTCGAAGCGATCGCGGCACGGGAGAACCGCCCAGACGGTGCAATCACCGATAACCGGCTCACCAGCTGACGGTTCCGTGGCGGTCGATGAACCGCCCGGATCCGTGGCCGGGCCCTTCGGTGGCGAACTGCACGATGGCGTCGGTCCCCTCGGTGACGGTCTGCGGCCCGCTGTTTCCGTTGAATTCGGTTGCGGTGTAGCCCGGATCGGCGGCATTGATGCGAATGTCGCTCAGGCCCTTGGCATACTGCGTCGTCAACATCGTGACAGCCGACTTCGACGCGGTGTAGGCCGGAGCAATCACGCTGGATTCGACGCGAGACGGATCGTGTGTCGCCGCGAACGAACCCATTCCACTGC
Organism: Rhodococcus sp. JG-3; assembly: GCF_000482405.1. NCBI lineage: Bacteria > Bacillati > Actinomycetota > Actinomycetes > Mycobacteriales > Nocardiaceae > Rhodococcus > Rhodococcus sp. JG-3. The sequence continues at coordinate 2,185,477 of NZ_KI519398.1, read as the reverse complement.
TGACGTTGACGATGACGGGATCGGTGGAGCGGCGTAGCAGTGGAAGGAATGCTGTTGTGGTGCGGACAATTCCGAGAACGTTGACGTCGAGTACCGACTGCACATCGTCGGCGGTCAACTCTTCGATGTCGCTGTGCGGTCCGGGAATGCCCGCGTTGTTGATCAGTACGTCGACAACCCCCTCCCACCGTTCCACGTCCGCCGCTGCAGATGCGACGGATTCGGCATCGGTGACGTCGATCCGAACGAACCGAGCGCCCAACGCTGCTGCAGCATTCCTACCCCGCTCGGCGTCACGTGCTCCGAGGATCACGGTGTGGCCCTGATCGATCAGTCGGCGCGCGGTTTCGTAACCGAGGCCCTTGTTTGCTCCGGTGATGAATGTGATGGTCATGGCCCCAGTGTTCAGGTCGACCGGCGTGTGTTCCAGGCACGCCTGGACGGTAGGACAATCGGTACCACCCTCACATCCGCCCGAAGAGTGACAATGGAGTCGTGACCTCGACAACGGACGGACTCGGCGCGACGATCAGATCGTGGCGTGATCGACTCTCACCCGATGCTGTCGGACTGACGACCGGACGATCTCGCCGGGCCACGGGGCTCCGACGCGAGGACCTCGCCGATCTCGCGGGCATCTCCGTGGACTACGTCGTGCGGCTCGAACAGGGACGAGCGACGACACCGTCGGTGCAAGTGGTGTCGTCCTTGGCGCGGGCTCTCCAGCTGACTCTTCCCGAGCGAGACCATCTCTACCGCTTGGCCGGCCACATTCCGCCGGTCGACGGGACTATCTCCGACCACATCCCGCCTGGGGTCAGGCGGGTTGTCGGCCGACTCGACGAGGGTGCGGTTGCCGTCTTCGCCGCCGATTGGCAACTGCTCTGGTGGAACCGGAGTTGGGCTGCGCTGGTCGGTGATCCGTCGTCCGTCTCACCCTCGAAGCGCAACTTCGCTCGTGACTGTTTCCCTGTCGGCGCGGACACGCCCGGAATGTCCGCCTGGCCGGTGACGCCGTCCGGCGGCGACGCAGCAGTCCGAGCTGCCGTGGTGTCCGACCTTCGGCGAGCCACCGGGCGGTTTCCCCGAGACTCGAGACTGAGGGGCCTGATCGAAGAATTACGCACCGGCAGTGCAGAATTCGAGTCTCTGTGGTCGGTCGGTGCCGTCGGTTCACATCGCGAGGATCACAAAGTGGTCCACCATCCGACCGTCGGACCGATCACCGTCGACTGCGACGTACTCACCGACGGAGACGCGGAGCTGAAAATCGTCATCATGACAGCCGCCCCCGGATCGGAAGACGAAACGAAACTCCGGTTGGCCGCCGTTTCCGGTTCGGTCGGCCGGATACGGGTGCCAGTGCAGTAGCGGCCAGGCGAGTGCGTCAGCGACTGCTCTGCTATCCGACGATGCCGCGGAGGAACTCGATCCTGAGCCGGTTGTACTCGTCGGTCCACTGCGAGCCTGTGGTCATGAATGCATGCTCGAGGGTCCCCTCGTTCTTGCTGTACAGATTCAAGCGATTGGCGACGCCCATTCTGTCCAGCTTCGCGCTCAGTTCGGCCGCCTGATCGGGGAAGGTGCCGGTGTTGCCGTCGGTGATGAAGCTCGGCGGGAAGTCGGAAGTGGCGTTCTTCGTGACGTTTGCGCGCGCAAGCCAATCGGAATCGGTGGTGTCGAGGTAGCTGCGTGCACCGATGTCGTACAGAAAGCCGTTCGACGGACTCGGAGATAGCGGCGAGCCGGCCCTCCCCACATCGAGGACCGCACTGTCGAACACCAAGGCCTTCAAAGCGCTTCGATCCATCGTGGGTTCGATGCCCAGCGCACGTGCGTAGTCGGGGTTGGTCCGAACATTGGCGTAGCTACCCACGATCTGACCACCCGCGCTGCTTCCGGCGAGCACGACGCGGCTCATGTCCAAGCCGTATCGGTCGGCGTTCGTTTCCAAGAACTGCAGAGCCTCACCCAGCTGGATCGTCTGTGTGGGAAAACGGTATTCCGGTGCGAACGCATAATTCACCGATACCAGGTTGAAACCGGCGTCGAGTACGGGGCCCGCCCCCGACGCGAAGTACGGGTTGTCCGTCCCGAGTTCGGAATCACCGTCGGCCTTGTCCCCCGCTATCCATCCACCGCCGTGCACCATGACGTACGTGGGACGGCTGACCGACGGATCGTTGTCGGCGATGTAGATGTCGAGAAACGAATTGGGAAGCGTCGAGCCGTATTCGATGTCACTGGTGCGACCTGCCCCGTTCACTACCGTCATCGCTGTCGGCGCGGCAGAAACGAAGGAATTGCTCTGCCCCAACGACTGCAGCGCTCGAACCAGCGGCGCCGGACTGGCGGCCGTAGTGATCGTCACTGCGGAAACCACCAACGCAATCGAGGCAGCGAGGCCGGCCGGTACGGCGAGAACCACCCGGCGAGTGCCATCCGAGGAGCCCGCCCACGCCGATCCGAGCAGAAAGAACCCGAGCGCAGTCCCCGCGGTTGCGCTCACGATCCACAGCGCGTGAAAGGGCGTCACCAACCAGGCGACCTGAGCGACCACGGTCACTGCACCGAGCGAAGTTCCTACGGCTACATGCTTTCTGGCATCGGACGCGACGAGACAGGTGGCCACGACGGCCACGACGATGACCCACAATCCCACCGCGAACTGCTGACGGATCAGAAGACACTGGAGCCACGCGAGTGCAACACCGATACCACCGGTCATCACCAGTGCCGTTGTCGACGTTCTCGTTCGGCGGCCTTCGAAAATTTCGCTCACCCTCAGCTACGCCGTGGACGTGTGACGTTGCCTGTGCAGGTCACGGACAGCGTCGATGAACTCGGCGACCGGCCCGTCGACCACTGCTCCCGGCACGACCTGCGTGATGGTGAGCGGCGTGATCGCGAGCGGCGCAGCACCGAATTCTTCCAGCCACGTGAGCAATTGGGCTGTCGAGGTGGCGTAAACGATACGTCCGAGCCCGACAATTCCGTGGCTCGCCGCGCACATCGCACAATGCTCACCGGAGGTGTACACCGTCGACGATCGTCGCTCACTGGGGTTCAGATTGGTCGCCGCCCACCGCGACAGTGCGATCTCGGGGTGCTGGGTGGGATCGTGTCGATCGCCGACGCGATTTCGGTCCTCCGCAAGCACTTCACCGCTGCCCGACACCAGCACCGAACCGAACGGATCGTTGCCCGTACTCACTGCGGCCGCCGCCAGATCCACAGCACGCGCCAGAAATGCACGGTCGTCGGCGGAAATACTCATGCCGCACCACATGGTGCGTCGACGATAGAAGTGTCCACACCTCGACCGTACCGGTACGAAGCACGGCGAACTCCGCATCGATCCCACGCGCTCCCGCCGAAGCGCAGGTAGCCGACACCGTCACCCGACTTGTCAGACTCGCGACAACGAGCGCACAATTCTTCACCATGGCACTGATCTCGAAGGGCTTCGTGGGCCGACGGCGCGGCGACGACGGGCGCACTCCCCCCGGTCAGTATCTGACCAAGGATTTTCCCGTCCTCGCGATCGGGCCTGCGCCCGTGGTCGCGACCGACGCCTGGTCGTTCTCGGTCACCACCGAACGGGGCGACACCCGCAGTTGGACCTGGGACGAATTCGCGGCACTTCCACACGAGACTCCGACCGTCGACATTCACTGCGTCACCAAGTGGTCGAAGCTCGACACCAGGTGGAAGGGCGTAAGCCTGGACGTTCTGCTGGACGGTCTCGACACCGATGCCGGGTACGTCGTGGCGCACGGCTTCGACGGTTACACCACCAATCTCCCCCTCGAAGACCTCCGGGACGGGAAGGCCTGGCTCGTCACCGAGTTCGACGGCGCTCCCCTGACTCGCGAACACGGCGGTCCGGCAAGGCTTCTCGTTCCGCATCTGTATTTCTGGAAATCGGCGAAGTGGATCTCACGCATCGAGCTCACCGTGGAGAACGAACAAGGTTTCTGGGAACGCGGTGGGTACCACGACTACGGAGACCCGTGGCGCGAGCAGCGCTACCAGGGCGATTGACGTGGCCGTGACGGCTGGAGCAAAATCCTGGCTCGTCGCCACGGCGGCGGCCGTGCGGCGTGAGACACCCACCGCGTCCACCCTTGTTCTCGACGTCGACGGTTGGCGCGGCCATCTCGCCGGGCAGCACGTGGACGTCAAGCTCACCGCCGAGGACGGCTACAGCGCACAGCGCAGCTACTCCTTGGCCTCGGCACCCGACGGCACGACGCGTATCGAGATCGCCGTACAGAACGTCGCGGACGGCGAGGTGTCGCCCTACTTGGTCGAGTCCGTCGAGGTCGGCGATCGCATCGAAATTCGGGGGCCGGTGGGCCGATGGTTCGTCTGGCGGCCGCCCCAACCGTCGGAGACCCCGTCTCCGCCGATTCTGTTGGTGGGTGGTGGTTCTGGCATCGTCCCGCTCCGCGCCATGGTTCGTGCGCAGGCGTCCGCGACGGGCGGACGGGTGCCCTTCCGGGTGCTGTACTCCGTGCGCGAACCCGCGGAGGTCTATTTCGCGGACGAGTGGGCTCACCCTCCGGCGGGAGTGGACGTCACGATGATCCACACGCGGCGTGCTCCTGCCGGTAGCACACGGCCACTCGGTCGAATCACGTTGGAAGACATCGACGCTCACGGGTGGCCGGCGGAGTTCGAGCCGAGATGTTACATCTGCGGGCCCACGAGTTTCGTCGACACGGTCGCGGACATGCTGGTAGCGCGCGGCCACTCAGCTGGGAACATTCGTACGGAGCGTTTCGGACCGAGCTGAGATCGGCCCTCGACTCAGCGCCGCTCACGCGGTAGAGATGAACCATCCACATCTCGCCGTTCTCAATGGGGTTCTTATCCATCCCCACTGGAGTCTGCTTCCCCTACTGTCGGCACCATGACCATCGATCGAGTACCTGTACCCGGCGGAGACATCGTCGTCGAAACACACACCGGCACCAGCGAGACCGTCCTCGTGGTGCACGGCGTGTCCAGCCAGCGCATGCTGTGGGGCTGGCTGCGGTCGGAATCGCCACACCTGACACTGGTCGCACCGGATCTGCGCGGCAGGGGCGACAGCGTCGAGGTCACGGGGCCGTCGTCGCTCGCTCGGCACGCAGACGACCTGGACGCCGTCATGGATGCCCTCGGACTCGACGCCGCGCACGTGTGCGGAATGTCCATGGGTGGATTCGTGGCGGTCGAGTTCGCGGCCCGGTATCCATCTCGAGTGAAGAGTCTCGTTCTCGTCGACGGAGGCGTTCCGGTGGCACCGCCCGCCGGTCTCACCCGCGAAACCGTAGGAGCTGTGTTCGCGGACAGAATTGCTCGAACTCAGAAGCATTTCGACGCCGTCGACGACTACGTCGACTTCTTGGTCTCGACGTCGCTGCCGCTTCTCGACCCAGCCGATCCACTCCTCCGGACGTACGCCGAACACGATCTGGTCGACGGGTCGGTGCGACTGTCGACCGATGCAGTCGTCTCCGACGCAGAGGATGTGTTCTTCGGCGAGTCACGGTTTCGAGAACTGACGATGCCGACTCGATTCCTGCACGCGCAGTGGAGCGTTGGGGAGAACTCGGCACCGATGTACTCGCCCGAAGACATCGATGCGCTCGACCTGACCTCGATAACGCCGATGATGGAACTCGACCATGCCGGCACGATCATGACCCCTGCCGGTGCCACCGCCGTGGGAGCACGAATCGACGAGGCGCTGCGGAACGGGTGATGAAGCAGCACAAGGACCGGAATGGAGCGGTCGGGGGACGTCGGCTGTCCATTTCGTCAGCTGTGTCGTGCGTCTCGTTCAGCCAGACTTAGCCGACAGTGAGCGTCGCCTCACCCTCGTCGAGCATGGTCAGGAGAAACAAATGAGCGGTGCCGGTGCAGTCCGGGAGGACAGCGGTGTGCGGCTGCGGTTCATCGCCACTGCGGACCAGCAGATGCCCGTTGCCATCCTGGAGTGGCAGCGTCGCGCTCCACTTCTCGCCGATCTCGTCGCACTGTTCGCCGATCTCGGGCTGCGCGTGGCGAACCACGAGTTGTTGCCCCCGGACGACGACGGCGACGCCCTCGTTCACAGATTCGGTTTCAGTACCGATGAAATCGATTGGTCCGCAGCAACTCCGAACCTGCTACGGGCTGCATTCGAAGCCGCTGCATCGGGCGATCTCGAGGTCGATGGCTTCACTCGCCTCATCGCATCGGCGTCCATCCCGTTCACCGACGCCGTTCTCGTTCGCGCCGCAGCCCGCTATCTCAGCCAGGTAGGGCTGGAGCTGTCCGAACCCACTGTGGTCTCGATACTGCTGCGGCACAGCGACTTCGTCCGAGGATTCTGCGCACTCTTTCATGCACGATTCGATCCCGACGTGACCGACCGTGACAGTCCGACGGCTGCTGCCGAGAAGATTCTCGACACCGCTGTCGAGCGCACCTCGGCACTCGACGAGGATCGCCTGTTACGCGGACTGCGGTCTTTCCTCTCGGCAGTGTTGCGTACCAATTGGTTTCGACGCGACCGCACGGTCGGTGCTCCGCCCGCAGCATTCAAGATCGATCCGGCACGATTGTCCCTCGCTGCGGCTGTCACCCCTTACCGCGAAATCTTCGTGCACTCGCCGATCGTCGAAGGAAGTCACGTTCGGAGCGGTGCGATATCTCGCGGGGGCCTACGTCATTCGGACCGACACGACGATTTCCGCACCGAAGTGCTCGATCTGATGAAGACGCAACACGTCAAGAATTCACCGATCGTGCCGATGGGCGCCAAGGGCGCTTTCGTGGTTCGAACGGAAGCGACGCCCGAAGGTGTCCGCAACGCCTACACCGATTTCATCGAGGCACTGCTCGATGTCACCGACAACGTCGTCGACGGCGCGGTGGTCCATCCGACGCGCACGGTGATCCGCGACGGCGAGGACCCGTATCTCGTTGTCGCCGCCGACAAGGGGACTGCCCGATTCTCCGACCTTGCCAACAGCATTGCACTCCGCCGAGGATTCTGGCTCGGGGATGCGTTCGCCTCAGGAGGCTCGGCGGGCTACGACCACAAGGCCATGGGAATCACCGCCCGCGGCGGGTGGCTGTCGGTACGACGCCATTTCGCCGAGAAGGGCGTCGATGTCGATACCGATGCGTTCACGGTGGTCGGTATCGGAGACATGTCGGGTGACGTGTTCGGCAATGGCATGCTCCTGAGCCACGCCATCCGACTCGTCGGGGCGTTCGATCACCGGCACATCTTTCTCGATCCGAACCCCGACCCCGAGGTCTCGTACCGCGAACGGGAACGGCTGGCATCGATCGCCGGAAGCAGCTGGGCAGATTACGACACCAGCGCGCTGTCGTCGGGTGGTGCGGTGTGGCCCCGTTCGGTCAAGTCCATCGAACTCTCACCGCAGATGCAGGCACGACTCGGAATCGAGGTGGGCACCCTCTCCCCCAACGCACTCGTCGAGGCGCTGCTCACCGCCCCGGTGGATCTACTGTGGAACGGAGGGATCGGCACCTACGTCAAGGCCTCGACCGAGGGACACTCCGACTCCGCCGATCCGGCCAACGATTCCGTTCGCGTCGACGCGTCCCAACTGCATGCCCGGGTCGTCGGCGAGGGCGGCAATCTCGGCCTCACGCAGCGTGCTCGAATCGAATTCGCCCTTGCCGGGGGTTGCGTCAACGCCGACTTCATCGACAACGCCACGGGCGTCGCCACCTCCGATCGAGAGGTGAATCTGAAAATCGCGGTGGACGCGGCCGTCGCGGACGGCGAACTGTCCGTCACCGAGCGCAACAGAGCGCTGTCCCAGGTTCAGGACGAGGTTGCCGAGTCGGTGCTTGCAGATGCTGCATCGCAGACCCTGGCGATCAGCCTCGCCGAGGCCCACGCGCCGTTCCTGCTGGGCCGGCACGAACGGTTGATCGACAACCTCGAACGCGACGCGGGAATCAGTCGAGTCGCTGCGGTTCTTCCCTCGCCTGCCGAGTTACGGGCTCGACATCGCTTGGGGCAGGGACTGGTTCGGCCCGAGATCGCGGTGCTGTTGGCGCAGTCGAAGAACCTGGTGGCCACCGAATTGCTCGCCTCTCCCCTACTGGACGACCCGGTGTTCGACGGGGTACTCGCCGGCTATTTTCCAGAATCGATCCGTGTCTTGGTTCCCCACCACATTCGCACGCATCCACTGGCCCGGGAGATCGTGGCGGTCGTCGTGACCGGACACATGATCGACCGCGTCGGGCCCGGCATGATTCACCGGCTGGAGGAGAGGCTGGGCGTGAGCACTGCCGATATCGCGGTCGCGTATGCCGTCGTGCGCCAGGTTTTCGACATCGACCACCTGTGGGACGTCGTTGCCGATCTACCTGGAATCCCGCAGAGCACCAGGCTGGTTTTGCAGTTCGGTGTTCAGGATCTGATCGAGCGGACCACGTCGTGGTTGTTGCGGAACCGCGACGAACATTCGACGCCTCTGGAGACGATCGAACGCTTCACGCGGCCGGTACGTGAACTCCGAGCATCGTTGCCGGAGTTGACCGGCGATCTTGTCGTCGATCAGAACACACTTCGACTCCTCTCCGAGGCATTCGCATTGGAGACGACAGCCCGGTCGCTCGCCCGACCGATAGCGCACGTGGCGCAGACGTATCTCGAATTCGGCCGCGCCGTGGGTCTCGACCGGTTGGTGGAACGCTCCTCTGTCGCCTCCGGTGGAGCCGACTACTGGGACGCCATGGCAAGCGCGATTCTGGTCGATGCGATTCGTGAGCATTGGCACAACATGACCGAACGGGTCCTGTCCGAGGCGGTACACACCGAATCTGCTACCGACGCCGTTGCAGCGTGGCAGTCTGTGCACACCAATTCCGTCGAACGATTGGCCCAGATGGTCGGTGAACTCCACAGCGTGGAAGGGCTGAGCAATTCGCAAGTGTGCGTGGTGAGCGCAGAGCTGTCGCTCGCCCTGTCTCGGTGCCGATGAATCGCACTACCTCTACCTGTTCGATCGAAACGAAGGAGCCGTCCCCATGCGCTTGATCGTCGGATATCTCGCCACCCCCAGCGGTAAGGACGGTCTTACCCTCGGGGTGCAGCTCGCCCGCAGCCTGGGTGCTCAACTCGACATCTGCATGGTCCTACCGCCGGACCGCACCGTTGCGTCCAGAGTCCCCGCCGAAACCGGTTACGAGGACGTCCTGGTCACACGAGCGCAAGGCTGGCTCGACGAGGCGAAATCGTTGGTGCCGTCCGACATCGAGGTCGCCGTGCACGCGAGTTTCAACGATTCGTTCGCCCAGGGACTGCTCGACGAGGTGGCTCGGCTGGGGGCCTCGGCCATCGTCGTGGGTGCGTCCGGAGACGGCCTGCTCGGACGGCATTCCGTCGGCTCGGTCTCGACCGAACTGCTGCATTCGGCACACGTGCCGCTTGCACTCGCGCCGCGCGGCACCCGGCACTCGTCTGCTCGGGAGATTCGTCAGGTGACCTGCGCACTCGGAACCAGGACGGGAGCGGATGTATTGCTGCGGACGGCGGTACGCACCTGCGAGAGGATGCACACTCCGCTCCGGCTCGTGTCGCTGGTTGCGCTCGACCCCCGCAACGATCTTCGCGATGCCCGGGACAGCTACGACAGCGCGCGTGACCGTGCCGTCGCGCACGCACGTGCCCTCGTGGACGAAGCGAAATCCACCTTGCCGGAGGATTTTCCGATATCGGTGACCATCGCGGACGGGTCGTCCGTCGAGTCTGCGGTGCGGACGCTCGACTGGCAGGACGGCGACCTCGTCATGGTCGGCTCCAGCCGCCTTGCCCAACCGCGCCGACTCTTTCTCGGTTCGACGGCAGCGAAGATGCTTCGCGTCCTGCCCGTTCCCATGGTGGTCGTCCCCAAGCAGGAGTTCGAATCATGAATTCGTCGACGGAAGGCTCGAATATGGGCAGGAACGCAAGCGGGCCCTCGCCCACTGCCGGTGAAGTCAGCGCCAAGGGGCTGGCGACAGGCACAGTCGGCACCTTCTCGGGTGCGATACTCGGAATCTCCTCTGTAGCACCGGGTTACACTCTGACCGCAAGCATCGGCCTGATCGTCGCGGCCGTAGGTCTGAAGATGCCGGCAATCCTGATCGCGGGCTTCGTTCCGATGTTTCTCACCGCTTATGCCTACCGCGAGCTGAACTCCGAGTCTCCCGATTGCGGCGCGTCGTTCACGTGGTCGACCAAAGCATTCGGACCCTACGTCGGATGGATGTGTGGATGGGGCATGGTGATTGCGACGATCATCGTGTTGTCCAATCTTGCGGCCATCGCGGTGCAGTTCTTCTATCTGTTCATAGCGAAGTTGTTCGACACACCGTCGATCGCCGATCTACCGGGCAACAAGTTCGTCAATGTCGGTACGACGTTGGTGTTCATCGCAGCGGCCACCTGGATCGCCAGCAGAGGCATCACCACGAGCGAAAAGCTGCAGATCGTCACGGTCGGCTTTCAGATGGTGCTTCTCGTCGTCTTCGCCGTCGTTGCGCTGATTCATGTCGGAGCAGGCGACGCCCCGGGCGAGGTCACTTTCGACTTGGACTGGTTCAACCCGTTCACCGGCGTGGCCGTCGGTGCGTTCGTCATCGGACTTACGGGATCCATCTTCGCTTTCTGGGGTTGGGATACGTGCCTGACGCTCGGCGAGGAATCGAAGAACCCGAAGACGACGCCCGGTCGCGCCGGATTGCTCTGCGTGGCAACCATTCTGCTCACGTACCTCCTCGTCGCGGTGGCCGCCATGATGTACGCAGGGGTAGGCGAGGACGGCCTGGGCCTGGGTAACCCGGACAACGCCGAGAACGTCTTCGGCTCTCTGGCCGACCCGGTGCTCGGTAAATGGGGCGGGCTGCTGCTGTTCCTGGCCGTGCTGGTGTCCTCACTGGCGAGCTTGCAGACCACGTTCCTTCCGGCTGCGCGAACGATGCTGGCGATGGGTTCCTACGGTGCCTTCCCCAAGAAATTCGCCGAAGTGTCACCTCGCTTCCTGGTGCCTTCCTACGCAACCGTCGTCGCAGGGGCCATCACCGCAGGGTTCTACACAGTGGTCACGTTCCTGTCCGAGCGCACTCTGATCGACACCATCGCGGCCCTGGGCATCATGATCTGCTGGTATTACGGCATCACGGCTTTTGCCTGCATCTGGTATTTCCGCGGCAGGCTGTTCGACAGCGTCCGTAACACCGTCTTCCGCTTCCTGTTTCCACTTCTCGGTGGCCTCATGCTGCTCGCCGTTTTCGTCATATCACTCGGCGAGAGCATGAATCCCGACAACGCCAGCGGAGCCTCGATCGGCGGCATCGGACTCGTGTTCTTCCTCGGCTTCGGCATCCTCGTCCTCGGCGCGGTGCTGATGATCGTCATGAGGTTCCGCCATCCCGCATTCTTCGAGGGCAAGACACTCGATCGCAATACTTCCGCATTGCGGGACGAAAGCGATCTGGCGGGCAGATAGCCGAGGCCCGAGAACGGCCCGAGTGCCCGACCTCAGTTGTGGGGTCGGGCACTCGCGCACGAGGTGACGATCGACACTGTAGCCAGCGCGATCACCGCACCTTGCTGAGTACGTCCAGAGTGCTCACGAACAACGTCAGTTCCTCCTCGGCCAGGCTCTTCAGCGGACTGACGGACGTCAGCGCCTGGCCGAGGCGTCCTCGTGCGCGCGCTCCTTCATCGGTCAATCCGACGAGTTTGCGCCTCCCGTCGACCGGGTCGGGGGTCCGTTCGACGAAACCGCGGGCTTCCAATTGCTTGACGACGAATGTGGCATTGGAGGCATTGCATCCCAGTTGTGCGGCAACCTCGGACATCGTCAGGTCGGTTCGATCCGGGTGAACTTTCCAGAGTGCATGCGCCGTAACGAGTGTCAGGCCCTCCCGCGTGGCATACGGCAGAAAATCGTCGTTGATCCGAAGCGCAAGTTCTTGCAAGCGCAGGGTCGCCTCGAGAATGTCCACATCAGCAGACTAGCACTCCTTCAAGTCTTGAAGTACCTTGATAGTTCAAGACTTGAAGGAGATGTGGATGTTGAAACTGGATCGACTCGACGGGCGCACGGTCGCCGTCACAGGCGCTACGTCAGGAATCGGATATTTCGTTGCCGAACGGCTGGCGGGCCTGGGTGCCGAAGTTATCGTGGTGGCCCGTTCTCCGGAACGAGGACGACATGCAATCGGTCTCCTACCCCACTCCGGTCGCCACCGGTTCCTGGAGATGGACCTGACGGACATCGACTCTGTCCGTCGGGCGGGCGAAGAGTTACGCAACACCGCACAACTCGATGGTCTGATCATGAATGCAGGCTTGGTTGCTGCACCCGCATCGTTCGAGAGTGGCCCCTTCGGCGTGGAGCTGACTGTGGGCACGAATGCGCTTGCACATGTCGAGCTACTCCGTCTCGCCCTTCCATCCTTGGAACGGGCACCGGGTGCCCGAGTCGTGAGCATCGGAAGCATGCTGACGCAGCGTATTTCGTTCGATCCGAACAACTGGCTGTCACAGCAGTCCTATCGCCCGCGTGCGGCGTACGCCATGTCCAAACACGCGACGGAGATTCTGGGTTTCGAGTTGTCCCGCAGACTTCGGAGCCGGCATTCTTCGGTCGCGTCGATCGTTGCCCATCCAGGCGGAGCAATCGACGCATTGACCGCTGATCGGCCGGGGATCCACACTCGACCTGTCGTTGTCCGAGCAGCTGCCCGGGTCCTCGGGCCCGCATTCACGTCCGTGGTGCAGGGCAAGGACTCGGCTGCCGAATCAGCGGTAGCGGCAATCGCAGCTCGCGATCTACCGCTCGACGAGGTCTACATCGGTCCACAAAGGAGTGCCTCGGGCCCACCGGTGATCACCGAACCCGTTCGTACAAGCCGTGATCCGCAACTCGGCGCATTCCTCTGGAACGACACCGAACGCATCATCGGTGCCTCGATAATCGCATGACGTGGCCCGGACCATTGCCCCATAGGCAATGGTCCGGGTGCGATTCGACCTCTCCCAAGACGCACCGGACGTTGCTTGCCTGCTGCTCAGCCGGCGGCGAGAGCCTCTGCTTCGGCGACCAATGTTGTTGCTATCCAGAACGCGTCGTAGTTGTGCACCACCGCCGGCTCGCCGTAGGGCTCGTCCAGCTGCTCGGGCTGCGGCAATCGGCGGTTGATGATGAACGGGATTTGCAGTTCACCCAGCGCTCCGTGCGAGCGGAGCGGTGCGTCCAATCCGCTGAGATCGTGCCAGTCAGCGTATCGACCCACCGCTGTCCCGGCTTCGGCGAGCAGAATGATGTCTCCGATCCGGTCCGCCGGCTGGTGGTAGGTCTCCACCGCTTCATCTCGGGTGTGGACTGCCTGCACCCCGTCCAATTTCCGCAGTTGTTCGATAACAAAATTCCTGTCCACGTCGGCTGGCAGGTAGATGCTGGCGAACGAACCGAGTGCGCCGTGGTGCACCGTGTACGGGTCGGTGATCGGGAGGATCACGCGAATACCCTCTGCGCCCTCGCTATTGCCATCTGTCGGAGCGACTCCGAGAATGCGACGCACCTCGTCCTCGACATAGACCACACGCGTGACTCCGTCGGCGTCGGTCTTTGCGCTCATTCCGTGGTCGGCAGTCAGCACGACAACTGCTCCCAACGCGTCGAGTCGCGCGGCATAGGAATCGATCATCGCGTAGAAGGCGTTTGCGACGTCGGTCCCGGGGGCATGCTTGTGCTGGATGTAGTCGGTCAATGTCAGATACATCAGGTCCGCACCACGGGATTCGAGGATCTCGACTCCGGCGGCGAGCGCGAATTCCGAGAGGTCCGCCGAATACACCTGCGGCAAGGGCTTTCCGACCAGTTCGAGGACGTTGTCGATTCCATTGTCGGCCACAGTGGCTTGATCGGCCTTCTCCGCCGAGAAGCAGATGCCGGTCCGGGACGGCATTTCGAATGTCCCGCTGCCGTTCATGCTTGGTCCCTCTTCGACGAGCCCGGCACCGAGCAGCCGTCGTAGCTTGTCTTTTGCGGTGACCACCACGACGTCGAGGCCGGCGTCGTTGGCCGCTGCGAAGACGGTGGTTGCCCGGAGAAACCGCTTGTCGTTCATCAATACTTCTTCGCCGGTCGCGGTGTCGTAGATGTAGTTGCCGCTGATTCCGTGCACCTTGGGGGGATGTCCGGTGGCGATGGAGATGTTGTTCGGGTTGGTCAACGCCGGCATAGCGCAGTGCGCGGGCCACGAACTCGACTCACCATCGAGGATGTTGCTCAGCCACGGCATCAGTCCGGCCTTCATCGCCTCGACGTGATAGTCGGGCTCACTGCCGTCGATGCAGATCACCACCACCGGCGCCTCCGGCAGGACATAGGTACGGGAATTGACGCTGAACGTACGGGACTTCATGGTGTAACTCCTTGTTGTGAATGTGTCGTGGTGGGAATGCCATCGGCGACGAGAGCGAGGAAATGCCTTCGGCTCGGCTCAGGTGGCGGTCGTTACGATGTATCAGAGAGACCGGCCGGGGCGATGGCAGCGGGTCCAGGTTCAGCTCGGCAATCCTGTTCGACGCCAACGCATCTTGGCATGCCACTCGCGGCAGGAAGGACATACCCAAACCTTCCGCCACTGCGGATACGATCGCACCGGTACTCGCCAGAGTCCATGTGCGAACCAGTGGGATTTTCCAACTTTCCAGCAGCGATTCCTGGAATCGCCTTGTTGCAGATCCCTCTTCACGCAAGAGGACAACCGAGCCCCGCAGGGTTCGAGAATCACCCGACAACCCTGCCAACGGGTGCGCACGGGAGACGATGACTGTTTGTTCCTCCGGCGCGAGTGGCACGACGGTGAGCAAAGGGCTGTCCACCTCGTCGGCGAGAATTGCCACTCCGACATCACCGTCGAACACTTTGCGTAGCAATGTGGTCGAGTTCTCTACCCGCAGATCGAGAGTGACCTCCGGGTAGGCAGCTGTGAATTTTCGCAACGTAGCGGGCAGGAAAGAGCCTTCGGTGGTTGTCGTCGTTGCCCCTACGACGAGGGCCCCGGTCAACGGCCGCAGGCTCATCTTGGCCAAATCGTCCACAGCCTCGTCGGCGACAACGATCAGGCGACGGGCGTGTGCGAGCAGGACGTTGCCTGCCTCGGTCGGCGCGAAGCGCCGGCCGGTTCGTTCGATGAGCAGTGATCCCACTTCGACTTCGAGCTGCCGCAGCTGTGTCGACGCCGTGGATTGGGTGATGCCCAGAGCGCGCGCCCCGGCGGATACGCTGCCGGCATCCACGATGCCCACGTACACTCGCAGCCGTTGCAGACTGGTGAGCGTCATCGTGCCGAGGGTACAGGTTGTGGATCCGGCACGAGTGCCGTGGTGTCGAAATCCTTTGTCACCTTGTTCGATTCGAGTACGAAGCCCGGCTGGTGTCCGGCCATGATCGCGTGCACCTTGTCCGGTTCGATTTCGCCCTGCCAGCGGGCGACGACGATGCCCGCCACCGCATTGCCGAGCGAATTCACCACTGCGCGGCACTCGGACATGAACCTGTCGACCCCGAACACCAGCATGACACCGGCCACCGGTATCAGGTTCGTCGCGGAAACACTGGTGGTCAGCATGACGAATCCCCCGCCGGTGACCCCTGCAGTTCCCTTGGAGGCCAACAGCATCACCAAGAGCAGGATTACCTGTTGGCCCAACGAAAGGTCGATGCCGAGTGCTTGAGCGATGAATACCGTCGTCAAAGTCAGGTAGATACACGTGCCGTCGAGGTTGAAGGAGTATCCGGCGGTGACACTGATGCCTGCCGTGCCTTTCGTGACGCCGATATTTTCCAGTTTGCGCACGATCCCCGGCAACGCGACCTCCGACGACGACGCACCGACAGCGAGCAGAACCTCGTCTTTGAAGTAACGCAGCACTCGCCACGGCCGCAAGCCGACCAGCATGAGGATGCCGCCCAGGACGACGACGACAAACACCAGGGACGTGGCATAGAACGTCGCAATCAGTTTGGCCAGCGCACCCAACGAAGCGGCACCGAAATTTCCTGCGGTGAAGGCCATGGCCCCGAATACACCGACCGGTGCCGCCCACACCACGATTCTGACGACCTGAAAAAGCGCCTCGCTCAGCCGTTCCACACCGCGAGCGATGTCGCGTCCGCGCTCCCCCATCAGCTGGAGGCTGATGCCGAAGAGAATTGCGAAGAACAGAATCGGGAGGATGGCACCGTCTGCCAAACTGGCAATGATGTTGGACGGGATGATCTGAAGGATGTAGTCGTACCAGGAGAGGTCCTGGCCGGCGGCGATGCCGTCCGCGACCTTGTCGGTCACTTCGAGCGAGTCGACTTCCGTGTTCAGGCCCGCGCCCGGTTCGATCATATTGACGGCAAGGAGGCCGAGGCCGAGTGCGATCGAGGTGACAACTTCGAAGTAGAGAAGCGACCGCAGAGCGACCTTTCCGACCGAACCGAGATTCGCGACCGCGCCGATGCCTGCGACGACCATGCACAGCACCAATGGTGCGAGCGTCATCGTCAGAAGGCTGACGAAGGCGTCGCCCAGTGGTTTGAGGGCTTTGCCGGTCGTGGGCCAGAGGAGGCCGACCGAGGTGCCGAGGGCCATGGCGATCAGAACCCAGATGTACAGATGTCGGTACCACGGGGTTCGTCGCGCTGCGACCACAACCCGTTCCGCGCTCGATGGATATGACATGGCCAGTCCTCCTCGTGGCGATTCGGTACCGCCTGTGACCATGGTCCGAACCGAATCGGGCACACCAGTGAACGAACAATGGCCGGAGCGTGAACGGGACAACCAATCTGACCGACGACCCGATGGGCCCCTATCGCCGAACTGGATGGCCGAGGACTTCGACCCCTTCGGTATCGAATCGATCGGTAGTGGCCGAAGCTCTGTAGCGACGAAACTGACTCTGGCACAGCGGCGGACGTGACCACGTGGTCCCACCGACTCCCCTGACCCCGGCCACATCAGGACGTAGACTCCCCTTCATGACGCGTCCCGAACCATTCGTTTCGACGACTCTTGCTGCGGCGCTGGATGACCTGAGAACACGACTTCGCGCAACACGGTGGCCGGACAGTCCTGCCGATGCTGGGTGGTCACTCGGTGTCGACGTCGGTTTCCTTCGTGAACTCGTCGAATACTGGGCCGACGAATTCGACTGGGGAGCGCAGGAGTCTGCCCTGTCGAAGCATCCTCGATTCCGGGTCGACGTCGGCGATCTGGGCATCCACTTCGTGCACGCGCGGGCAGTGGCACCTGTGGGCCCGGTTCTTCCCGTGGTGCTCAGCCATGGATGGCCGGACTCGTTCTGGCGCTACTCGAAAGTGGTGTCGCTACTGACCGATCCGGGCGCACACGGTGCCGATCCCGCCGATGCATTCGACGTCATCGTGCCCGACATGCCAGGTTACGGCTATTCGGATACACCGGCAGGCACCCCTATGAATTCGATTGCGGTCGCTGGTCTTTGGGCCGAGCTGATGCACATTCTGGGGTACACCCGTTACGGGGCTGCCGGAGGCGACATCGGCAGCGCCGTCAGCCGCTACCTGGCACTCGATCACCCCGACTCTGTCGTGGCCGTCCACCGTATGGATGCGGGACTGCCCGTGTTCACCGGCGACCGCGCCGAACTGTCACCGCAGGAGCAGGACTTTCTCGACAGGTCCGCCGCGTGGGGCAGTACAGAGGGTGCATACGCGGCCATGCACCGCACGAAACCGCAGACCGCTGCCGTCGGGTTGACCGACTCCCCGGCCGGGTTGGCCGCATGGATCGTCGAGAAGCTGCGAGGGTGGACCGACGGCGACGGTGACATCGAGCGCAATTTCACCAAGGACGAGATCCTCACGAACGTCACCCTCTACTGGCTCACCGAGACCATCGGCTCGTCGATGCGTATGTACAACGCCAACGCGTCCATTCCCTCGGAGCAGCACGCCCGCCGCGTCGAGGTGCCGTCGGGGTTCTCGTTCTTTTCGGGTGACCTCTTCACGAATCCGCCCCGCGCGTGGCTCGACCGCGTCGCGAATGTCGTTCGTGTGAAAGAACTTCCGCGCGGTGGGCACTTCGCTCCGTTCGTGGAGCCCGAGCTGTACGCCCGAGAACTACGCGAGTTCTTCCGACCGTATCGCGCAGCCCTTGCGTAGAGCGCCCCAACACACCTGAATTCCTGTGCACCCAGCACCTGATTCCCGAAGCGCTACCGGGGTTCGTCGAGTTCCAGGGCCAATTCCATGCACCGCAGGCGTGCAGGAGAGAAGTCGTACGGCATCATCCGGACGGCCTCGGTGAGGCTCGTCGACCCGCACGCCGGACCGGCGTCGGCGGGAGCGGGGTGCGACTCGTCCCAGGCGTCGAACCGGGCGTCGTCGGCCTGCGCCAGGCCGGAGCTCTCGATGACCGCATGGAGGGCGGTCTCGAAGGCGTGTCGCTCGGCCGCGACCTCCGCCACGCGGGGGTCGTCGACGGAGACCGAGTCGTCGAGCGCCCCTTCGGCGGCGTCGACTCGGTCGGAATACTCCCGCAAGTCCAGGTTGGTGGCCAGGGCGATGACACGCGACGCCTGGACCGACGCGCCGAGCTCGCCGAAGATCCGCTCGGTCACGAGCAGGGTGTCCAGGTCGTCCTGCCGCACCGCTCCCTGGGGCAAGTCGACGAGGCGCTCACTCACGACATCGGAGAGCAGGCCCAACCTGCTCCCCCGCGCACGCATGCGCTGCACGGCGGTCCGTTGCCGCTCGAGTTCGGCCTGCCTGGCGACAATGACCCCTTCGAGTCGGTCGAGGATGCGCGCGACGTCGCTGTCGGAGGTGCCGGACGCGTCGGCCAACGCGTCGCGGATATCGTCGAGGGCAATGCCGGCGTCCGCCATTCGGCGGATCCACATCAGCCGAATCATCTCGTCGTAGCCGTAGCGGCGGCGGTCGTCGCTGCCCCGCTCGGGCTCCGGCAACAGACCCATCTGGTGATAGTGGCGAATCGCTCGCGGAGTGGTGCCGACGAAGGCGGCGGCTGCCCCGATCGTGACTTGGCGCGGCGGGATGAAGGACGAGAACATGTGCGAGCCTTCCTCATTGAGCGGAATATGCTCACTGCACCACATGACCCTACGGAAGGTGCAACTCGCCGCCTGATTTCGTGCGTCGGGCAACGCCGCACCGAAGCCTGAAATCGCCCTCCTGCGTTGCCAGAACAGCAAACTTTCTTGCGTATCTGCCCATCGTCGTCGATCCTGTAAAGGACACCGAACGAGATGGAGATGCCCGACAATGACCTCGACTACGAACAACGACTCGGATCACACAGGCGATGTTGTCGTCACGGAGGGCAGACATGAGCCCTTCTCGGCCGCTATGGAAGCCCTTGTGGCCGAACGCGTTCTCGGAGATCGCCGTCACGGCGTTTCCATGTGACGACTGGACCCGACTGGACAGCAACGGTCTCTAGCGCGGGGAATACGCACGAACGAAGGCGTGCACACCGTCGATCATTGTCTGGCGGATTCCCTGAGCGTCGCGATTGGCCGGGCCGGGGTGTCGGTCGAACGCCAACAGAACAGTCAATGCGAAGAAATGCTCTGCCGCCAATTCCGGACGGTCGGTCTCTACCAACCCAACGTCCACGAAATGCCCGAGACGCTCGGCGAGGGCCAGAACAACGGCGTCCGTTGCGATGTCGTCTTCGGTCGATGGCGTACGCAGTCGTTCTTGTGCGACGAGTGCGAATCCGTCGCTGTAGTCAGCCGAACCGACAACAGATTGCCCCAAGTCGATGGCAACTTCGGTGAGCGTCTGCTGCAACTGCGGCACGGTCGTGATGGGCGCCGTGTCCGACAGATGCTTGTCGAGCGCGAGCTGCACTGTCGTCAGCAGGGACTGCGAAACATCGGCGAGTATGGCCAGGAAAAGGCGGCGTTTGTCGCCGAAGTATTCGTAGACAGTCGCTTTGGACACCTTCGCACTGGACGCAACGGCATCCATGCTGACGCGATCGACTCCTTGCTGGACGAACAGCTCGCGCGCTGCGGCGACGATCGCCGCGCGCTTGAGTGGGGACCCTTCACGGACCGGCTTCGTAGCTCTGGGGTCGTTCATCCGCGTCATCTCCTTCGAATCTGCCTGCGAAGTGAACTGTACCGTACAGTCTTGCGCTACTAAACTGAACCGTCTAGTTTAGCTGCATGACATCTTTCTCACCCCCTTCTGCTGCGGTGACCGACCGCAGACTGAATGCCATCAGCCTGGTACTGGTCCTCGGTGCCTTCACGACGCTTCTCGACACCACAATTGTCAATATCGCTCTCGATCACCTGCATACGGCTTTCGGCGCATCGGTGGCGCAAACCCAATGGGTGACAACCGCATACCTACTCGCGTTCGTCGCGGTCATACCCGTCAGCGGATGGTTCTCCGAGAGAATCGGTTCGCGAAATGCGTGGATGATTGCGGTCGGAACGTTCTTGGCCGGCTCGATCCTCTGCGGAGTGGTCGACTCGCTGCCGGCGCTCATCGGATTCCGAGTGCTTCAAGGAATCGGCGGAGGCATGGTTCTCCCCATCACGATCTCGATCCTCACGCGCGCGGCGGGTAAACCGCGAATCGGTCGCGCGATGATCGCAGTGGCACTGCCTGCCCAACTCGCGCCCATCCTGGGATCGGTTCTCGGAGGGTTGATTCTGCAGTCACTGCACTGGCATTGGCTCTTTTTCGTGAACGTCCCCTTCTGCCTCGCTGCGCTCGCACTGGGACCGTGGGTTCTGCCCGCCACGTCAGGCGGCCGTCATCATCGGTTCGATTTTCTCGGCTTCGCTCTGCTCACCCCCGCGATTGTGGCGATCGCCTATGGCGTCAGCCAGGCACCGGAACACGGAGGATTCCTCGCCGTCGCAGCGTGGTCGCCCATCGCGGGCGGGATTGCACTACTGACAGCATTCACGTTCCACTCGCTGCATGCCCGACGCCCAGCGCTGCTGGACGTCCGGTTGTTCACGCGACGCAGCTTTGGCTTGACCAGCATCATCACTTTCGTCAGCGGATTTTCGGTGTACGCAGTCATGTTCTTGCTGCCGCTCTTCTATCAGCAGGTCCGTGGCGAGTCGGTGCTCGCCACCGGATTGTTGCTCATCCCGCAGGGGCTCGGAACGATGTTGTTCTTCCTCGTCCTACGCAGATTCGCGGCCGCCGTGGACGCCCGGATCGTCGTCGCCACAGGGGTGCTCATGACGATGATCGGGATCCTGCCGTTCGCTCTCGCGGGTGCGGAAGGCGGGACTGCGTTGATGCTGGCCGGCCAGGTTTTGCAGGGTATCGGTTTCGGTGCCGCAACGTTCCCGGTGATGACCCTCGCCTTCGCGAGCCTCGGTCACGACGAAGCGCCGAGAGGCAGTGCTGCATTCAGCGTGGTCCAACGTGTCGGGGCACCCTTCGGCGTCGCAGTCATCGCAATCATCCTCCAAAATCTGCTCAACGATGCCACGACTCAGGCCGGCCAGCTCGCGGCCTTCGCCCATAGTTTTTGGTGGACAATAGGTTTGAGCGCTATCCCCCTACTCATCGCATTCTTTCTGCCGGCAGCCGAAACAAGCAACGAACCGGCACCTTCTGCGTCGGTCGAGTGAAAACCCGTCAACCAACCCCGCGCCACGAGGCATCGGCGCACCCAGTCGAATCGAGGACCCCCGTGCCCCAATCACCAGCATTCATAGGAAATTTGGCACAATCGGCGTTGGGTCGACGGGCTCGCGTGCTCGACGTGAGTGCTCCGGCCCCCGGCTTCATCGAACTACAGCTGGCTGCGGACGCGCCGCCGGGCGGGTGGCACCCAGGCCACGAGATCCAATTTCGAGTGACCCCCACTCTCGGACGCCGCTACACCGTCCGAACGGTAAACAACAGCCAAGAGTTGGAACGCATCGGAATCCTCGTGGACACCACGCCATCGGGACCGGGAGCCACATGGATCAGCCGGCTGCGGCCCGGCGACGACACGACCTTGCTGGCGGGCAGGCACCGCTCGTCGTTCAGGAATGGAACCCGAAACCTCTGTCTCGGTGACGCGTGCTCTCTCGGCACGCTCGATGCCTACGGCCATGACAACCCAGGGGCCGACATAGTCATCGAAGTGAGAGCGAAAGCTCTCCCCTACTTGGCAATACGATGGCCGAAGTATCGCTTCGTGCCCGCAACCGACGCACCCGGTGATGCACTGCAGTCATGGCTGGAGACCGCCATCGTCGCCGGGGACCTCGGGCATATCAGTGGAGCCTGGCTGCTCGGCCACGCCCAATCGATCCAACGCCACAGGAAAGCACTCATCGAGGGGCTCGGCTTGGCAAGGCGCAGCGTGACTGTGCGACCGTACTGGGCCGACGGCAAGTACGGACTTTGACCGAAGGTAGCCCGGGACGCCGGCGCGGCTACCGGCCGACGCTTGCGCCGAGCAACCACTCGTCCGGGGCGAACAGTTCGCAATGGACACGCGACTTGTCGACCCCACAGTCGACGAGTTGCGATCTGACGGCCCGCACGAAACCGATACTGCCGCAGACGAAGAACGTCGCACCCTGAGGAAGTTCGACAAGAGTGAGATCCAACAGCCCATGGTGTGCATCGGCCACATCGCCGGGCTCCTCGTACCAGAGTTCGAGGACGGCGTTCGGCAAGGCGTCGACCAGTTGTCGCTGACGGGCCCGAAGCGGATGGTCGGCGGGGCTACGGTCTGCGTGGACAACCAACACCTCGGATTGCGTACCCGACAGAGCGAGATGTTCGAGAATCCCGTTCATCGGCGTGATGCCGATGCCGGCCGAGATCAATACGGTGGGCCCCGCAGAGATGTCCTCTGTCGGCAGATCACCGAACGGGATGCTGATGTCGACGAGGTCTCCCGGGCGTAGCGTGCTCGAGATCCAGTTCGACACTTCACCTGCCGGGCAGCCACCGCTGGCGACGACAGGCTTGACAGCGAACGTCAATTCGCCTGTGTCACTGCCGGAGATGAGGCTGTACTGGCGGATCTGTCGCGCGCCGTCGGGCAGAGTCACTCCGACCGAGACGTACCCACCCGGGTGCTCCTTTCGAGGCTCGGGCCAGTCGCCGGTCACACCGATCACCACTACCCCGGACGGATCTTCGGTGCGCATAGTGACGATTCCGCGGTGAAAGACCTGGCCCGCAACCACTCCCGCACTCTCGTAAAGGCGGTTCTCGAGATCGACGAGAGTGTCGGCCATCATCCAATACACCCGGTCCCAGGCTTCGGCGACTTCGGTCGTCACTGTCTCGGCACCGAGTACGTCGACGATCGCAGCGAAGAGGTGCTCGTACACGATCGAGTACTGGTCGGCGGTAATTCCGAGAGATGCGTGCTTGTGTCCGATCCGGGACAGCATTTCGTCCGGGTGCGGCAGCGTCGGGTCCACCAGATGAGTGGCGTACGTTGCGATCGACGCGGCCAGAGCTCGTTGCTGCGCTCCCTGTGCCTGATTCCCGCGGTTGAACAGATTTCGCAGCAGCTCCGGTCGTGCGGCGAACATGCGCGCATAGAAGTTTGTTGTGATGGCGTCGATATTGGCACCCACCAACGGCAACGTCGCTCTGACGACGTCGACGTGATCGGGTTGGAGCTCGTGATCGACAGTGAGGGGACCGAACGTGGACATAGGTATTCCTTCCAATGGACCACCGACATCGAAATGGCAGGTCAGGGTGAGGGAAAAGCGACCATTGCGAGTGGAATGGTCGGGGACGCGGCTAGATCGTCGATCGTGTAGCGGTCGAGTTCGCCATAGAACGCTTCCTTGGCGACGGCCAAGGCATGCCGCAATCGGCAGGCGGCAAGAAGTGGGCAGGGCCGGTCCCCTACGCACTCGACAACTTCGCGATCGCCTTCGAGCTGACGGATCAGGTGGCCCACCGATATCGATCGGCCCGTGTCGGTGAGGAAGAGCCCGCCGGTGCGGCCGCGCTGCGCACGAACGCAGCCCAATCCGACCAAGCGTGTAATCGCTTTCGCAACATGGTGTTCGGACGCGTTCACTCGAACTGCAATGGCTCCAGTGGTCATCCGGGGACCGTCCGGGCCGGCGGCTGCCAGCAACATCATCGCCCGTAGGGCCAGATCGCTGAAGCGAGTCAGTTGCATGTCTACGACGGTACTCAATCCCGTACACCCGATGCGGGTTTTGGAGCGTGGGTTCAAACACCACGATCCGTGCGGTTTTTACACCTGGACATTCCTCACAACTCCGAGGCCAATTCTTCGATAATTCGCGCTGCCGGGTCAGCGGAAGCGCTGCGGTGCCCGGCACCGGCCCACAGGTTGATGCAATGAGGGTCGTTCGCTGCGGCCTTGCGGATGCCGCCGGTCAGCGTGTTCACGGCGGGGTACTGGCGTGACGATCCGGTATCGAACCGATCGATGAACTTGTTGCGCAAGGCTCTGGCGGGACGGCCGCTGAAGGCTCGAGTGACCACCGTTTCGGTGAACCGAGGATCGACCAAGGCGGCGGCGTGGGCAGGCTTCGTCCCGGCTTCCGGCGATCGGAGCAGGGCGGTTCCGACCTGAGCCGCCACTGCCCCGTAGCCCAGGACTCGACGGACATCGGACGCGGTGGTGATCCCGCCGGCGGCCACGAGGGGAACCGACACTGCTCGGCGTATCGCAGGAATCAACTCGTCGAGGGCAATGTCCGAATTCTCGGCATCGATGCGAAAGGTCGAGCGGTGCCCGCCGGCATCGGGGCCTTGTACGCACAGGGAGTCGGCACCTGCATCGACCGCCGCGCGGGCGTCCTCTTCGTTAGTGACGGTGACGGTGACGGCGCTCCCGGCCTCGTGCAGGCGGGCGATGATGTCGGCACTTGGGCACCCGAAAGTGAACGACACGACCGGGATGGCTTCGACCACGACGATGTCGAGCTTCTCCTCCCAGTAGTCGTCGATATTTTCGGCAAGGGTGCTGTCGGCGGGGAGTTCGACGCCGAGATCATCGGCGTAGGGCTGGAGCAGCGCGCGATACCGCGCAATGTCCTCGGTGTCGACAACCTGCCCGTCCTCGGGGACGAACAGATTGACCCCGAACGTTTCTATGCCAGCACCGCGAACGGCAACGATGTCCGCGGTCAACCTTTCCGGGGTGAGATAACCCGCGGCAAGGAACCCCAGTCCACCTGAATTCCGTACTGCTGCAACCAAGTCAGGGGTCGTCGGGCCTCCCGCCATCGGCGCTCCGACGATAGGCACCTGCAACGACTCGTATCGAAACATCGAAACTCCTAGAGAAGGGTGGGGCTGTGAGTCCGAGAGTAGGAGCCATCGGCGCAGCAGGCCAATACGCCGAGCACCGGTAGATATACGCTGGACGTATGGAGGTCGAGCTGAGACACCTGCGCGCGTTGGTCGCTCTGGCGGACTGTGGCACTCACACCGCCGCAGCCGCCGAACTGCGCGTTTCGCAGCCGACACTGACGCGTTCGGTTCGTCAACTCGAACAGCGTTGCGGGCGTCAATTGATCGAGTCCCGTACTGCCGAACTGACCGAGGACGGATTGGTCGTGCTGGGGCGTGCACGCAGAATCCTGGGAGAGGTGGATTCGCTGATCGCAGATCTCGACGACCACCCGGTCGTACGGTTGGGCTTTGCATGGTTGCTCCCCGACGGATGGTTCGCCGCCACGCGTGAATCTCTTGTCCGTCAATACGCCGCTGACGTGGACGTGCGCCGAGTCGACGATCCGCTTGCGGCGTTGGATGCGCGCGAAGTCGATGTGGCGCTCTACCGAAGCCGCCCACATCATTTGGCGGCCGGAACGGTGACTCGTCAGCTCGGCAGCGAACGACGGATTCTCGCGGTCAGCCGGTCGAACCTTTCATTCGACAATGCAACCGAAGTGCGGTGGGATGCGCTCCCTCCCGGTCCATTGGTGGTCAATACGCTGTCCGGTTCGACAACAGCCGACTCCATTCCGGTTGCCGCGAACGGTGAACCGCGGGTGGTGATCACCTGCCGGAATTTCGAGGAATGGCTCGAGAACATCGCCGCCGGACGCGGAATCGGCATCGTTCCGGAACTCGCCGCACGACGGATCTCTCACCCCGGCCTACGGTTTCTCCCTATCGACGGTGCTCCGCCGACCCAGGTGCGGCTGGCGTGGCGTGAGGGGCCGATGCCGCCACGAGCCGTTCGATGGTTTCTCGACGTTGCTTTCACCGATTGGCAAAATACTTGAACTGACCGACCGCCTTCCAGTCTGATCTCCGGGGAAGGTTTTTCCGTGCGATGATCACGTAAAGCGCGGTAGCACAGGCGAGTACGACGAACGCAATGGTGAAGGCAACTCCGTAGCCATCGCCGATGACCGGCGCGACCATCAGCGGTCCTAGCATCTGCCCCAAGCCATAGACGGCGGTCAGGGGTGCTGCGGAGTTCGACTCGATCAATGCTTGTCCACATTCATGGCGTGAATCGGGCAGCGTTCGCCCCCGCAAACGGGAGGGACGCCCTTCTGGAGTCACCACCCAGCACTGCTAGCACGGTGTTCATGCAGCGTCGGGCGATGAGCCACGTGCCTCCCTCAGGGACGAGAGTCGATGAGCCTGTGTACGACGCCGACCAACGCTTCGATGTGGTCGGGCGATCGGTAGTCCGTTCCGGCCGATGCTGCAGCGAAGTAGAGGCCGTCGCCCATCAGAAGTACCGCTTCTGCGACCGCCGGATCAGCGATCTGCTCGTTCAACGCGTCCAACCAGGATTGCCGGATCCGCCCCAGGGTCTGCTGCGCGAGCGCATTCGCACCCTGACTCAGCCGCATCGTGGCAACCACAGCACGATCGACAGCAGTGTCGTGGAACGTCGATGTGCGTATGTGGTAATCCGCTGGGCCCTCTGGATGCTCCCTCATCCGTCGAACATCCTCGGCCGCGAGCTCCTCCACGACCCCCATCAAACCCTCCACCAAAGCTTCCTTGCTGGGGAAGTGGTACATCAAGCCGCCCTTCGAGATCCCGGCAGCAGCGGCAACCGCGTCGAGGGTCGCCGCCTTCTCCCCCTGCTCCAGCACGAGCTTGACGAAAGCGTTCAACGACTTGTCACGCGCTACGGGAGGAGGAGGCACAGCAAGAGTTTACGGGCGAATGTGACGTCGACTCGTTACTGCACCGTCCGGTTGGTACAGTAACGACGACCCGCCCACTCTCATCGGAAGACGGCACATGCCTGAACTCACAAGTCCGCCCACTCCAGGTCACCTCTCGCACGGCAGAACGGCGGGGGTTCGCCAATGGTGCGCGCTCGCCGTTTTGATGCTGCCCGTGTTGATCATCGCGATCGACAACACAGTACTGTCCTTCGCTCTACCTTCGATCGCAGAAATTCTCCAACCCTCTGGCGCACAACAACTCTGGATCATCGACGCCTACCCACTCGTCTTGGCAGGGTTGCTCGTCGCGATGGGCAGCCTGGGCGACCGAATCGGACGACGACGCTTACTGCTCATCGGCGCGACCGGCTTCGCAGCGGTATCCGTTGTTGCGGCCTACTCGCAGACGCCCGAGATGTTGATAGCCGCACGTGCCGGCCTCGGCTTTTTCGGTGCCACCTTGATGCCCGCGACCCTGTCTCTATTGCGCAATCTGTTCACCGATCGCTCCGAACGCCGTCTGGCGATCGCGATCTGGTCGGCCTCCATCGGAGCGGGTGCGGCTATGGGACCTGTCGTCGGCGGATTCTTGTTGGAGCACTTCTGGTGGGGTTCGGTGTTCTTGTTCGCGATTCCACTCCTGGTGCCGTTGCTGATACTGGCACCGGTTCTGGTACCCGAATCGAAGGACCCCGATCCTGCGCGTATCGACGGCATCAGCATCGCCCTGTCCCTACTCGCCTTGACCCCGATCGTCTATGCAATCAAGGATTTGGCAAGTGGAGGAAGCTTGTTCGGCACGGCGCTACCCGCGCTGATCGGAGCACTGGCAGTCTGGATGTTCGTACGCAGGCAGCTCCGCCGGCCCGACCCGATGCTCGATGTTCGCCTGTTCACCGTGCCTGCCTTCGCCGGCGCAGTGTTGGTCAACCTGCTCGCGATATTCGCGCTCGTCGGATTCTTGTATTTCGTATCGCAACACCTTCAGCTCGTCGTCGGGTTGAGCCCGATGCAAGCTGGGCTCCGCTTGCTGCCCGGCATTCTGGCGATGATCACCGCAGGCCTCCTGGCAGTCGTACTGGCACGAATGCTGCGGCCTGCCATGATCATCTCGGGCGGAATGATGTTGGCGGCGTTCGGATACGCAACGATCGCGGTGTTCGCCGAGCCGACATCGGTGTGGTCCTTCGTCGCGGCGTTCGCGGCCCTCGGAGCAGGTATCGGAGTTGCAGAGACCATCTCGAACGACATGATCTTGTCCACAGCTCCCCCGGAAAAGGCCGGTGCCGCGGCCGCTATCTCCGAGACGGCCTACGAGCTCGGTGCCGTCACCGGTACGTCCGTGCTCGGTGCAATCCTGTTGGCGCAGTACCGTGCCAACGTCGTCACGCCCGAGAACGCCGGTTTCGACACTTCCGCGGCGCGAGAAACCCTCGGCGGTGCCCAAGCCGTAGCGGACCGACTGCCGGCCGAACAGGCCAGTGGATTGCTCGACTCGGCCGCAGACGCCTTCACCAGTGGCGTGACCATCACGTCTGGTATCGCCGCATGCTTGATGGTCGTCGCAGGCGGCGCCTCCTGGCTGATCATGCGGAAGATCCCAGCAGGCCAACGCGACGACTCCGGTGATCACGCCGACATCGAGGTACACGAAACCAACCGGGCAACCTGACACCGTCGGTCGAACTCGAAGTTGTGGACGGAATCCGTCCGAAATCCATCCACAACTTCGAGTTCGGCAGAGAACTACTCGGACAATTGACGTCGCAGGAGTTCCGCGCCAGCGGTGAGCGCGACCATCTTGTCTCGTGCGACGCGTCGGTCGAGTGGCGCCATACCGCAATTCGTACTTGGGTAGAGCTTTTCTGCGTCGACGAACGGAAGTGCGCGACTGAGGGTTTCAGCGACTTCCTCGACAGTCTCGACGGTGTCGCTTGCTACATCGATCGCACCCAGCATGACCTTCTTACCTCGAAGCAGTTCGATCAAGTCGACAGGTACGCGCGAATTGTGACTCTCCAGCGACACGATGTCGATCGAAGACTGTTGCAACAGTGGGAACGACCGTTCGTACTGGCGCCACTCGGCCCCGAGAGTTGCCTTCCAGTCGGTGTTGGCTTTGATGCCGTAGCCGTAACAGATGTGTACGGCTGTTTCGCAATTCAGCCCTTCGATTGCACGCTCGAGTGTCGCAATTCCCCAGTCTTCGAGCTCGTCGAAAAACACGTTGAATGCGGGCTCGTCGATCTGAATGATGTCGACGCCTGCCGCTTCCAAGTCTTTTGCCTCTTGGTTCAGAAGAGTCGCGAACTCCCATGCCAGCTTCTCGCGACTCTTGTAGTGGTCGTCGTAGAGCGTGTCGATCATTGTCATAGGGCCGGGCAGTGCCCATTTGATCGGCTGGTCGGTCACTGCTCGAAGGCGCGTTGCATCTGCGGCAAACACTGATTGTTCGCGGCTCACCGCACCGACAACCGTCGGAACGCTCGCATCGTATCGGTCCCGAATTCGCACAGTTTCGCGTCGATCGAAGTCGACACCCTCGAGATGCTCGATGAACGTGGTCACGAAGTGCTGACGCGTTTGTTCACCATCGCTGATGATGTCGAGACCGGCACGACGCTGCTCATCAGCTGCGAGCGCCTGAGCGTCGAGTCTTCCTTCGCGCAGTTCGTCGTCTGGTAATTTCCACGGCGACCAGAGCTTCTTCGGCTCACAGAGCCACGAGGGCTTGGGTAGGCTTCCGACGATCGAGGTGGGCAGGAGTGGGAACATCTCTTATACCTTTCGGTCTCGCTCGGTCAGGCGCATCGATCGGTAGCCCACCGCTTCAGGACTGACCCATACGGTTGCATCAGATTCACGTCGGCGAACTCTGCCTGTGTCGTCGCAAGTCGATTGCGCTCGACACGGTCGTAGCTCACCTGCGGAAGTGAATAGTTTTCGTTGTCGAGACTCGGCTGGTAGACCTCCGAGGCAGCAGTATTCGCGTTGTAGATTTCAGGCCGATAGATTTTTTGGAAAGTCTCCATCGTCGCGATCGTGCCCGCGAGTGCCAGGACCGAATAGTCGTTGAGCAAGTCACCGCAGTGGTAGAACGCCAAGGGAGCGACGGACCCCTTGGGCATGAAGTAGCGAACCCCGAGACCCATTTTTCCGAAGTACTGATCGGTGATCGAGGTGCCCTCTGCCCCGTATTCGAGCCCGAGGACCGGGTGATGATTCGTGAGGCGACGGTAGGTACTGGAAGTCGACACACTGATACAGATGACAGGTGGTTGCGAGAACCGTTCACGGTACTCGGGCGAATCGACAAAACGCTGAAAGACCTGACCATGTACATCGCCGAAGTCGTTGGGAATTCCCGTCGCTCGGTGCTTCGGGAGCTGAACAACGAAATCGTGGTCGCGAATGTATGAGGAGAAGTTGTTTCCGACGATGCCCTCTGTGCGGGTGCCGGTAGTGGTATCGACTATTCCGACATCGAGAATTTCGATTACCGGAAATGCGGCTTCGGCCCCGACGGATACTAGTTGCAGATCCACCGAGATGATGTCGAGTTCGAGTGCGTAGCGGTCACCACGTGGATTGTCCCAGTGAACCACCTCGTTGAGACGGGTGTTCATCATCGTCACCGCGTTACGCAAGTTCTGTCGACCATCCTCGCCGCGTGCAAGATTCGCAAAGTTGGTCGTGCGACGCGAGTTCGTCGACGGGGTGTAATCCTCGTCGAAGCGCGTCGTGCTGATGCTGAAAGTACAGTCGTTCCTCATGCTGACTAGTAACCCCAATCACGTGCGGTGAATGTGGCGACGAACGCGTCACCACACGGGTTCACTGCCTGAGCCCTCGCGACCCTTCGACCGAGCTACTCGATGGTCGGGCCGATTTCTCAGGTCCATAGAACCGGGAGGCAGCTGTCCGAAACGGCCTGAGCAACAGCCTAAATCGACCAGTCGACATAGCCTAATCACTCTCGATTATGGCTGACCATAGGCAATGGCTAGGTCAATAGGTCGACGCCGAAACCAGACACGACGTCGCGCATCTCCGCCACGAAGCGCTGAGCCTGGACGGTCAAAGACACCGAGGCATGACCGATCCAACCGATCTCGATGCGATCGTCGACATCGAGCGGAACAGCGACGATGGACGGATCGAGATCATCCGAGACAATGCCGGTGGAGATCGTGTATCCGCCCAGACCGATCATGAGGTTGAAGATGGTGGCACGATCGCTCACCCGGATTTCTTGTTTGGACGAACGGGTGGAGAGTATCTCTTCGGAGAGGTAGAAGGAATTGTTCGCGCCCTGGTCGAACGTGAGACGCGGAAATTCTTCGAGATCACTCAGCTCCACACTCTTTCGCCCCGCCAGGGGATTCGTGCGGGCGATGAAAATATGCGGCGATGCCAGAAACAGCGGCGTGAAAACCAGACCTGCCTCGCGAATCAGCTTGTCGATGACGCTTCCATTGAACTCGCTGCGATAGAGGACACCGAGTTCACTGCGGAGCGTGCGGACATCCTCGATGATTTCCCACGTACGGGTCTCTCGAAGACTGAACGAATACTCCGGAGCCTCGGACGCTTTCACCATGCGAACAAAGGCGTCGACAACGAATGAGTAGTGCTGAGTCGAGACGGCCAGGAGTCGTCGAGCGGGCCCACGGCCGAGGTACCGCTGTTCCAAGAGTTCTGATTGCTCGACCACCTGGCGCGCGTAGCCGAGAAATTCGGTTCCATCCTCTGTGAGTGTCACCCCACGGGTCGAGCGAACGAAGAGGGTCCGACCCACGCGACGTTCCAGGTCTTTCAATGCGGCCGACATGGTCGGTTGCGCGATGTAGAGCAAGTCCGCCGCGGCACTGATGGACCCCTCGGCGGCCACTTCTACGAAGTAGCGCAACTGCTGAAGGGTAATGCCTCGCACCGTGCCCGCGACGTCCCGTGCCATGACAGAAATCATCGCACTTGTTCATCTCTCCGCACCCGAGCCGTCGACAGCGGGCTCGATCCAGCGACCAGGTCGAGAACGGCGGCCGCCCGACGTGCAGTGGGGAATCGGACCAACGGATTGGCCGGCGTCAGGCGACGACAGCGCGTTGCGGCACTCCCGAGTACTGGCTCAGTGGTCGGATCAGCGCATTCGACGCACCTTGCTCGATGATGTGAGCCGTCCAACCGGTGATGCGACTCATGACGAAAATCGGTGTGAACACGTCGATGTCGAAGCCCATCAGGTAGTACGTCGGCCCGGTAGGAAAATCGAGGTTGGGCTTGATGCCGGTGGCATCGTGCATGGTTTTCTCGAGGATGTCGTACATACGCACCCACTTGTCTCCGCCGGTCACCGCGGCGACGTCACGGAATGCTGCGTTCATCGTCGGCACGCGTGAGTCGCCGTTCTTGTAGACACGGTGACCGAACCCCATGACCTTGTCCTTGGCTGCGAGTTTGTTCTGCAGCCACTGCGCGGCCCGTTCGGGGTCGTCGATCTCGAGCATGTCTCGCATGACAGCTTCGTTGGCACCGCCGTGCAACGGACCCTTCAGCGCTCCGATGGCGGCGGTGACGGCGCTGTAGATATCCGACAGTGTCGAGGTGACCACGCGGGCAGCAAAGGTGGAGGCGTTGAAGCTGTGCTCGGCGTACAGGATCAGGGAAGCCTCGAAGGCCGTGACGATTTCCGGTTCGGGAACGGAGCCGAAGCACATGTAGAGGAAGTTCTCCGCGAATCCAAGATGCGAATGAGGGGCGATGGGATCGAGGCCGTGTCGGCGGCGATGGTCGGCGGCGACGATGGTCGGCAACACTGCCGTCATGCGCAGCGCCTTGGCCAGGTTCGCCGACACCGAATTGTCCTCCTCGGCAGGGTCTTCGGCACCGAGATAGCTGATCGCGGTGCGCACGACATCCATCGGATGACAATTGTCGGGCATTTTCGTCACGAGCGAGAGCAACGAGCGGTCTGCTCGCCGTTGGGCTCGCTCGCGCTGAACGAACAGTTCGAGTTGCTGCGGGGACGGGAGCTCACCGTGCCACAGCAAATACGCGACCTGCTCGAAGCTGCAGTGCGCGGCGAGATCCTGCACGGCGTATCCGCGGTAGGTCAGCGAGTTCGTCTCGGGGACGACCTTGGAAATAGCGGTGGTGTCGACCACGACACCGGCCAGCCCCTTGTAGATGGCTTCGGTCATGACTTCGTCCCTAACGTGAAATTGAATATTCCGGTATCGAATTCGTTGTACTTGTCGTACTCGAGCAGTTCGTACAGACGTGAGCGGGTCTGCATCCGGTCGAGGAGTCCCTTTTGCGTTCCGCGGTCGTGGATTTCACGCAGTCCGGTTTCGATGGCACCCATGGCCAGTCGCAACGTGGTGACCGGGTACAAGACGGCGTTGTAGCCGATGTCCTCGAGTCTCTGCGCGGAGATCAGCTCGGACTTGCCGAACTCGGTCATGTTCGCCAGCAGTGGGATGTCCACTGCAGCAGGGAACTTCACGAAGTCGGCTTCCTCGGCGAGCGCCTCGGTGAAGATCAGGTCTGCTCCAGCATCGGCATAAGATCTGGCTCGTTCGATCGCGGCGTCGATTCCGTCGATACCCGCTGCATCGGTGCGGGCGCAGATGACGAAGTTCGGATCTCGGCGCGCGGTGACGGCTGCACGGAGGCGTCGCACCATCTCCTCTGTCGGGACGATCGCTTTACCGTCGAGGTGCCCGCAGCGTTTCGGGTTGATCTGGTCTTCGAGGTGCAGCCCGGCGATCCCCGCATCCTCGGCCGCCAGCACCGTGCGTGCCGCGGACATCGGCTCACCGAATCCGGTGTCGGCGTCGATCAGTACCGGCAAGTCGGTGACCGCCGCGATCTGCGCACTGTGGGCAATGACCTCGGTCAACGTGGTGAGTCCGATGTCGGGCAGACCGAGCCCGGCAGAGAATGCGCCACCGGAGACATACACCCCTTCGAAGCCGATCTCCTGAATCAACTTCGCGGTCAGCGGGTTGATAGCGCCGGGAAGCCGTGTGATCGACGACGACGCAAGCGCGGCGCGCAGCGCAATACGCTTGTCCGTCGCCGAGGTCGAGGCCGCGATGAGGCCCGGCATCAGAAGATGCCCTTCGGGGTCTTCGGAGCCCTCGCGAGGACATCGTCGGCGACCGTGAAGGTCAGCTGATCGAGCTCACCCGCAGCAAGCAAGGGAGCCCGCTCGGCAGCGGAGAGGAAGCGATCCTGTTCCGCGGGGGCGACCACGCCGTCGGCCAACGAACGGAACTTCGCGATGTACTGCTCGCGGGCGAACGGGCGGGCACCGAGGGGGTGCGCGTCGGCGACCGCGAGTTCGTCGACGATGACCGTGCCGTCTTTCAGCGTGATCTCCGCGCGTGCACCGAACGCTTTCTCGTCCGGATCGACCGAGTGGTATCGGCGCGTCCACTCTGGGTCTTCTGCGGTCGAGATCTTGTTCCACAACGCGACCGTGTTCGGCCTCTGCGCGCGTTCGGGGGCGTAGGAGTGCTCGTGATGCCAGATTCCGTCCTCGAGCGCGACCGCGAAGATGTACATCACCGAGTGATCGAGGGTTTCCCGGGAGGCGGTGGGATCGAACTTCTGGGGATCGTTCGATCCGGTGCCGATGACGTAATGCGTGTGGTGACTGGTGTGCAACACGATCGTCTCGATCTGTTCGAGATCGGAGATCTTTTCCCGCATTCGTCGGGCGAGGTCGATCGGAGCCTGGCTCTGGTACTCGGCGGAGTGTTCCTTGGTATAGCTGTCGAGGATTGCATGCTTGGCTTCACCCGGGCTGGGAAGGGGCACATGGTATTCGGCGTCCGGCCCCCCGAGGAGCCACGCGATGACCCCGTCCTCACCCTCCCAGATCGGCGACGGGGCACCCTCGCCGCGCAGTGCTCGATCGACGGCTTCGACGGCGACCTTCCCGGCGAGTGCGGGGGCGTAGGCCTTCCAACTCGAGATCGACCCCTTGCGGGACTGACGAGTGGCCGTCGTGGTGTGCAGCGCTTGCCCCACTGCCTCGTAGATGGTCTCGGTGTCGAGGCCGAGCAGGGTGCCGATACCGGCGGCAGCAGAGGGCCCGAGATGGGCAACGTGGTCGATCTTGTGCTCGTGTAACGAGATTGCGTGAACGAGGTCGATCTGAATCTCGTACCCGGTGGCCAGACCGCGGATCAGATCGCGCCCCGAGCGCCCGGCGTGCTGGGCGACTGCGAGGATCGGCGGAATGTTGTCCCCCGGGTGGGAGTACTCGGCGGCGAGGAACGTGTCGTGAAAGTCCAGTTCTCGCACCGCTACCCCATTGGCCCACGCGGACCACTCGGGTGAGTACTTTCCACCGATTCCGAACACAGTGGCACCGGGGCTGTACGGGTGCGCCTGCGCCTGTGTGCGAGCACTCGTCACTGGACGGCGCACCAGCGAGGCCGCAGCCACCGAGGCATTGTCGATGATCCGGTTGACGATCATCTCGGCCGTCGCTTCGGGTACCTCCACTGCGTCGGTGGCGACCTCGGCGACCTTCCAAGCCAGGTGCTCGGACTGGGGAAAGTCCTCGGCGGATGTACGGGTGCGTACGAGATGGGTCTTCACAGAAAATCCTCCGTGCCGATGAAAGGGCTTACTACGCTTCATTCACAAGCTACGCACGAGTCCGGACCTGCGGAAGACATCGCAAATGCCTATTTCTGCGAGGCAATTCCTGCAAATCGGCAAATGTTGCGAAGTCCAGTTCGGCTACAGTGTCGACACCCGAAGGAGGCAGCGACAAAGATGCAGAAGATCTACGCAGGCGGGCGGCTGCGTCGCCTACGCGAGGAACGACAGCTGACGCAGTCCGCGCTGGCGAAGACACTCGAGCTCTCGCCGAGTTACCTCAACCAACTCGAGAACGACCAACGACCTCTGACCGTCCAGGTACTGCTCAAGCTCAACACAATGTTCGAGCTCGACCCCTCGTTCTTCGCCACCGACACCGACGCTCGCCTCGTCGCCGACCTGCACGATGTACTCACCGAAACCTCCGACCGAGGCGAGGTGTCGATGTCCGACATCCAGGAATTGGTCGCGCGCATGCCGGACATCGGGCGCACCCTCGTGTCGCTGCACCGCAAGCTCCATGCAGCGACCGATCAGGTGGATCGGCTCACGGTCGGACTCGACGGCCCCAAACCCGATGCGCCGACGAGCGGCCATGCCCCGATGCCCTACGAGGAAGTCCGAGACTTCTTCTACGACCGCCGAAACCACATCCCCGAATTGGACACTGCGGCCGAGGAACTCTTCGAGCGAAGTGGGCTCAGTATCGGGGCGCTCGATCTACAACTCGCACGGGTCATCGAAGCGGACCACGGCATCACGGTGACTATCGGCGACGACGATCCCGGCGCACTCGGCCCCAAACGAATCTTCGACGACACCGGCGGGACTCTCCTGCTCGCGCGTCGACTGACCGCCGGGCAACGCGCCTACCAGATCGCAACCCAGCTGGCATTTCTCTCGCAGTCGACGACAATCGACACGATCGTCGATGCCGATACGAACCTGAGCACTCAGGCCCGAGAGCTGGCCCGCGTCGGGCTGGCCAACTATTTCGCCGGAGCCCTGCTGTTGCCCTACGGACGGTTCCTCGCCGCTGCGGAGTCGCTGCGATACGACATCGATCTGCTGTCGCTGACCTTCGAGGTCGGCTTCGAAACCGTGTGTCACCGATTGTCCACGCTGCAGCGACCAGGGGCGAAGGGCGTTCCGTTCTTCTTCATCCGCACCGACCGAGCCGGAAACATCTCGAAACGTCAGTCCGCCAGTGCATTCCACTTCTCACGTGTCGGTGGAAGCTGTCCACTGTGGGTTGTGCACGACGCATTCGCGGCATCGGGGCGAATTCTCACACAGATCGCCACCATGCCCGACGACCGCTCCTATCTGTGGATTGCGCGCGCCACCGACAGTGGCGGACTCGGATACCGATCACCACGGAAAAGTTTCGCGATCGGCCTCGGATGTGACATCGCCTATGCTCACAAACTGGTCTACGCCGACAACCTACCGCTGCACTCCCCCGACGCATCGATTCCCATCGGTCCCGGATGCAAAGTGTGCGAACGCACCTCGTGCTCCCAACGTGCGTTCCCACAACTCGGACGCCAGCTACTCGTCGACGAGGACGTCGACACCGACCTGCCCTACCCATACACGTGACCAGGATGCCGGACGATCCGAGATCGACAGCCGACAGCCCGGCGAAAAACGTCTCGACCAGTATTGCAACTCAACTCAGTCGAACTCGACGTTAGGGACGAAATCCGCCCGAAATCCATCCCTAACTTCGAGTTCGGCGGCACTGGTGCCCCCAGTCGGACTCGAACCGACACTGTGCGAATTTTAAGTCCGCTGCCTCTGCCAATTGGGCTATAGGGGCCACCGCTGGAGTCGCGCTCCGGCGGTGACGATCATATCGGGCTGCTATTGCGCCGGGATGACCGGCGGCACGAAGTCGAAGGTCATGCCGAGGAGCCACACGAGCAGCAGGACCACCGGGAAGTGGAAGATGAACTGCAGGAACGTGAATCCGATCAGATCGCGCGCTCGCAGACCGAGCACCGCCAGCAAGGGCAGCATGAAGAACGGGTTGATCAGGTTCGGTAGCGCCTCTGCGACGTTGTAGATCTGGACGGTCCAGCCGAGGTTCATCTGCACGTCAGTCGCAGATTGCATCACGTACGGCGCTTCGACGAGCCACTTGCCACCGCCGGACGGAACGAAGAGCCCGAGTACGACGGTATAGACCGCGATGACCACGGCGAATCCGCCGCCGCTACCGATGTCGGTGAAGAAATTCGCGAGGTGTTCGGAGATTGTGACGCCTCCCCTGCCCTCCGCTTTGGTCAGCATGGCGGCCATCGCGGCGTACAGCGGGAACTGCACGAGGATCCCTGCAGTGGCGGGGACCGCCTTGCTGACCGAATCGAGGAAGCGCCGCGGGGTGCCGTGCAGCACGAGACCGAGCATCAGGAACACCAAGAGATAGCCGTTGAGACTGCTGACCACCGACAGTACCGGCAGCGTCAACAGCTGGGAGACAAGCCATCCCAGCGTCATCGCGCCGGCGAAGAGCGGAAGGATGCGGCTGTACTCGAGCCACTCCCCCGGCCTGGTGCGCGGTGCCGGCTCCGCGACGGTGTCGTCCAGATCGACCTCCATGTCGGCGGCAGTCTTGATCGCGGCACCCTTCGGGGCAGACACGTGTGCGATGACGACCGTCAACACGATGATGATGACGCACATCAGCAACGACTGCCACGTGAAGATGGTCTTACCGAAGTCCAGCACACCGGTGACCGAAAGCAGTGTCGCCGGAAGCGAACTCGCCGTCGCCTGCAGCTGAGCAGCAGAGGACGACATGCCGAGCGCCCAGACCGCGCCGAGCCCCATGAACGCGGCAGCACCCAAGGCCCGATAGTCGGTGCGCAGATCGTCACGACGCGCGATGGCTCGGGCCAGTAGACCGGCGAACACCAGGCTCAGGCCCCAGTTGAGGAAGGACACCGAGCAGGACAGCAGCGCCACGAAACTGACTGCGCTACTGGAACTCTTGGGCACCTGCGCCAATCGGGTGATCAATCTGGCGACCGGTGGAGAGGTTGCCACCACGTAGCCGGTGAGCACGACCATCGCCATCTGCAGCGTGAAGGCCGTCAGGTCCCAGAAACCGTTTCCGAATGCGTCGACCACATTCTGCGGAGACGACCCGTTGGCGAAGGCGGCAACAGCCACGACCACCACGCCGACGAGGGCGAAGATGTACGCGTCGGGGAACCACTTCTCGGTTCCCTTGGCGAGTGCTTGCGCTACGCGCGCCAGACCTTTCTCGGCCGGGGCCTGCTGGGCGGGTGTCGTCATCGGTGGTCCTAGCCTCGTCGGGAGCAGTGACGCGAGCCACAGCCCCTATCAGGCTTCACCGAAACACGAAGCGATGCAACCTACATCGCCGCAGACCGGGTCTGCAGAATTGCAGATCAGATCTTGATCGACATCGCGATGCCGTCGAGGATGTCGTGCTCACTGACCGTCAACGAGCTGACAGCCCCGCGTCGCTCGAACTCTTCGGCCAGCACGCTGCACACGATCGCTCCGCCGCCGATGACGTCGACCCGTCCGGGGTGCATGGGCCCCAATGCACTTCGCTGCGTGTGGGTCATACCGATCAGGTCCTCGCACACCTCGAAGAGCTGATCGAAGGGCACACGGGACAAGTGCACTGCGTCGGCGTCGTACTCGGGTAGTTCCTTGGCGATGGCCGCGATGGTCGTCATTGTGCCGGCCACACCCACCCAGCTCGACGCGTCGCCGATCGAGACTTCCTCGAATGCCTCCGCCAACTTCTCGCGGGCGTACTCTCGCGCACCGTTGATCTCGTCTGCGGTGGGAGGGTCCGAATGCAGGAATCGTTCGGTCAGACGCACGCAGCCGATGTTCGCCGAGAACGCCGCTTTCACGCCTTTGGCGTCGCCCAGTACGAGTTCGGTAGAACCGCCACCCAGATCGACGACCAGGAAAGGTCCTGCGGCAGAATCGAGTTCACCGACCGCTCCGGCGAAAGACAGCCGCGCTTCTTCGTCTCCGGTGATCACCTCGGCCTCGGCACCGGGAATGACCTTGCCCAGTACCTCACGCACCATCGAGAAGAAGTCCTCCCGATTCGACGCATCACGGGTGGCGGAGGTGGCGACCATGCGCACCGCGGTGGCCCCGGTCTTACGGATGATCTCCGCGTACTCCACCAATGCAACACGGGTCCGCTCGATAGCCTCGGGCACGAAGGCTCCGGCCGCGTCGACGCCTTGCCCCAAGCGCACGACCCGCATCTCACGAGCGACGTCGGCGAGCGTCTTACCGTTGTTGTCTGCGACGAGCAGGCGGATGGAGTTGGTGCCGCAATCGATTGCTGCAACCCTGGTCATGATTTCTCCGCACGTAGTTCTTCGATGGTCGGCCAATCGGCCGGAATAGCTTTGCCGCGCAACGAGTTCTCGGCTGCCAATGCCACCGACTCGTCGCCGAGCGGATTGACTCCTGGCCCCTTGGCCAACGAATGCGCGATCAACACATGCAGGCACTTGACGCGGTCGGGCATACCACCGCCGGTGAAATCCGTTCCGAGAGATTCGATCTCGTTGCGCTCAGCCAGGTACGATTCGTGTGCACGCAAATAGGCGGCAGCCAATTCCGCGTCTGTGCCCAGGCGTTCGGTCATCTCACGCATGACTCCGGCCGATTCCTGCCGACTGGCTTCCGCCGTCAATCGCGGGTCGGTCAAGTAGTACAGAGTGGGAAACGGAGTGCCGTCGGGCAACTTCGGGGCAGTTTTCACCACACCCGGCCTGCCGTCCGGAGATCGATACGCGATTTCGAGTACGCCACGCGGTTCACGTCCGAGCTGCGATGCGACCGCATCGAGATCTTCCTGCGAGACTGCCGAGGAATTCACCCGACGGGTCCCCCTTCTGGTTCTGGCACCGGCGGGGCCGGAGCGGGTTCTGGCTGTACGACGGGCATGGGCGCGGATGTGGGCTCCGACGGTTCGTCCGATCCCTGCGGCTGCACCGCGGTGTTCCACAGGTCGGTGTACCACGGCCCGGTCGGGGTGTTGTCCACCTCGAGATCCTTGGAGCTCGGCGAGTAGTCACCGGGGAGCTGCACCTGATACGGCGTCTCCCCCGGCATGACGAACCGCAGCCGCTCGCGAGCATCGGCGGCGATGCGGGACGGTTCGTTGAGCTGAGATTTCTGGGTCTCGAGCGCGTCGACCTCGTCCTGCAGGGTCTGACGCTCGGCCAACACGGACTCGAGCTCACCGCGCTGCGAGAAGTAGGTCCTGAGCGGCACGGCCAGCGTCAGCGCCAACGCGCACACCACGACACCGAGAATGACTGCGCGTCCGGTGGACAGCCCGAAGAAGGTGCGCTCGGGCATCTTGGGCCTACGAACACCGACACGTCTGGGAGCAGCTCTGCCACCCACCACGGCGTCACGCGCCTGATCCGACGGCTCCGGTGGAGTGGCCGGCCGACCGGAGGCGGTCTCGTCGCGAGACGCACCCCCGGTCGGCTTCGAGCGATTCGGAGAGGACGGACGGCCGCGGGGTCGGGGGTCCCGTCCACCTGGACTGGTCCCGGACCTCCCGCGTCGCGCCATCATTCACTCTCCACTTCGTGCATACGTATCGATTGACTCAGCCCTCGTAATTGAACCGGGGGAAAGCCAGCTCGCCTGCGTAACGCGCCGCGTCACCCAGAGCTTCTTCGATTCGCAGCAACTGGTTGTACTTGGCGACGCGCTCGCTTCGGGCGGGGGCACCGGTCTTGATCTGCCCGCTGCCGACGGCAACTGCCAGGTCAGCGATGGTGGTGTCCTCGGTTTCGCCGGAACGGTGGCTCATCATCGTCTTGTAGCCGTTGCGGTGGGCCAGATCCACTGCATCGAGGGTCTCGGTCAGCGTGCCGATCTGGTTGACCTTGACCAGCAGTGCGTTGGCCGCACCCTTGACGATGCCGTCTTCGAGACGCTCGGGGTTGGTGACGAACAGGTCGTCGCCGACGAGCTGAACCTTGTCGCCGATCGATTCGGTGAGTGCGACCCAGCCGTCCCAGTCGTTCTCGTCGAGCGGATCCTCGATGGAGACCAGCGGGTAAGCGTCGACGAGCTCGCCGTAGAAGGCCGACATCTGCTCGGCGGACTTGGTCTCACGCTCGAAGGCGTAGCCGGTGCCCGCGGTGTAGAACTCGGTGGCCGCCACGTCGAGGGCGAGCGCGACATCCTGGCCGGGCTTGAGACCGGTCTTGCCGATGGCCTCGAGGATCAGGTCGAGAGCTGCCTTGGTGCCGGCGAGATCGGGAGCGAAGCCGCCCTCGTCGCCGAGGCCGGTGGACAGGCCCTTGGCCTTGAGCACTGCCTTGAGTGCGTGGTAGACCTCGGCACCCCAGCGCAGCGACTCCTTGAACGTGGCCGCACCGATCGGCGCGATCATGAATTCCTGCACGTCGACGCCGCTGTCTGCGTGCGCGCCACCGTTGATGATGTTCATCATCGGCACCGGCAGGATGTGGGCGTTCGGGCCACCGAGGTAGCGGAAGAGCTCGAGTCCGGTGGACTCCGCAGCAGCCTTGGCGACGGCGAGCGAGACACCCAGTAGGGAGTTCGCGCCGAGGCGGGACTTGTCGGGAGTGCCGTCGAGGTCCAGGAGGGCCTGGTCGACGGTGCGCTGCTCGATGGCGTCGAGGCCGATGACGGCGGGTGCAATCTCGTCGAGCACCGCGTTGACGGCCTTCTCGACGCCCTTGCCGCCGTAGCGGTCTCCGCCGTCACGAAGCTCGACGGCCTCGTGCTCACCGGTGGATGCGCCGGAGGGAACGGCTGCACGGGTCAACGTCCCGTCGTCCAATGCGACCTCGACCTCAACCGTGGGGTTGCCACGGGAATCGAGGATCTCGCGAGCTCCGACCTGCTCAATGATGGCCACGAATGCTTCTCCTAGTAACGGGGACCGGCGGACTGTGCCGGGTGCAAGACTAGCCGCTGTTGCATGGTGCCCGCGATGCACGGAGTTTCTACGGCCTGGTGCCTACCGAGTACGCGGCCGCTCGATCTCGCACGTCACGCAGATACTGGCCCGAGAGGTTGTACGCCATCAACGCGCTCTCCCACCCCTGCGCCGTCCGCAGATCACCGCCTCGCGCGCAGAGATAACG
Source organism: Rhodococcus sp. JG-3 (assembly GCF_000482405.1). Taxonomy (NCBI): domain Bacteria; kingdom Bacillati; phylum Actinomycetota; class Actinomycetes; order Mycobacteriales; family Nocardiaceae; genus Rhodococcus; species Rhodococcus sp. JG-3. Next base: position 2,142,499 of record NZ_KI519398.1, on the reverse strand, counting down.
CGCAGCCGTCAGAGCGGCGTCGTCGATGTTGTCCGGATCTGCGATGCCGTCGCCGTTGGCGTCGACTCCCCATTTCTTCCACGTCTCGGGGATGAACTGCATGGGTCCCATCGCACGATCGAACTCGGCATCGCCGTCCATCGATCCGCCGTCGGTGTCCGGGATCTCGGCGACGCCCGGGCCGCCGTCGAGTGGGATTCCGCGAATCGGGGGTGCGGCGAGTCCGTCGGGTTGCACGGAAGATCCCTGGTAGGTGCCGTGCCGACTCTCGATGTACCCGATCCCGGCCAGTGTCGTCCAGGCGATGCCGCAGTCCGCGTCGGTCTCGGCCATGATCGCGGCAGCGTGCCCGTACGACGCGAGTGCGGTCACCGAGATACCGAGCGCATCGGTCTGCGGCTCTGCCCAGGCAATGAGCAGATCGGCCGTTCGGCCGGGCGCATTGAAGTCGATGATCGGCACCTCCGTGCCTGGGCCGGGCGGAATGCCCTCGGGAATCTCGCGCTTCGGCTCGCTGCTGCCACATGCGGTGAGCGCAAGGAGTACCGATGCGGTGGCGAGCACGCAGATTCGTGAGATCACCTCACCATCCTGCACACGTAAGGTAATAGAAAGCTAAAGGCCGATAAAACCCCAGTACAACGTGCATAAGGACCAGGTTGCAGGGTGTATGTTTCTGTCAACCTTCACGCATGAGGGTCGCCTACCCTTCGCGAGGCAAGGCGTACCAATGTTCGACGCACAACAGGAGCACCTTCCGTGTCCGTACTGGCTGCCGCAGGATCTGCGCCGTCGATCGCTACCCAGATGTTCGGCAGCGGTCTGATCGGTCTTCGCGAGGGTCTCGAGACCGGCATCGTGGTGATGATTCTCGTGGCCTTCCTCGTCAAGGCGAACCGCCGCGACGCCCTCAAGTGGGTGTGGCTGGGAGTCGGCCTGGCCGTCGCGATGGTGGCGGCGATCTTCTTCGTGATCCACTACGGCACGTCCACCGTCACCGGGCTGACGGCCGAGATCATCGCGGGAGCGGCCTCGCTGGTCGCCGTCGTCATCGTCACGGCCATGGTCCTGTGGATGCGCACCGCCGCCAAGAACATCTCCGGCGAGCTGCGGGCGAACATGGAGAAAGCACTCACCGTCGGGCCTGCGGCAGTGCTGACGCTCTCGTTCTTCGCCGTCGGCCGTGAGGGCGTCGAGACGGCACTGCTCATGGTCGGGTACGCCGAGAACACCAACGGCAGCCTGTGGCCACTGCTCGGACTTCTACTGGGCATCGTCGTCGCCGCAGTACTGACGGTGTTCCTGTACTTCGGCGCGGTGCGCATCAACTTTGCCGTGTTCTTCAAGTACACCGGCATCTTCCTCATCGTGGTCGCCGCCGGAATCCTGGCCTACGGCATCCGCGCCCTGCAGATCGGCGGAGTCCTACCCGGTGGCAGCGCTGTCGCCTTCGACATCACCGCACACTTCGATGCCTCGAGCTGGTACGGCACCGTGCTCGCCGGCATCTTCAACTTCCGCCCCGAACCCACTGTCTTCCAATCGATCGCGTGGGTGCTGTACATCGTCGTCGTGTTGTTCCTCTTCCTCCGCCCGGTCCGCGTTCCCGCGGCTCCCGAGCCTGTACTTCAGAACTCCTGAAAGGCACCACCACCATGCGTCGTACCACCTACGCTCTGGCCGCGGTCGCGGTTCTACCGATGGCCCTGGCCGGATGCACCGAGAAGTCCTCGACCGAGGCCGCATCGGGCGATATCGCCGTCACGGCCACCGACTCGTCCTGCGACGTCGGTGCAACCGAGGGCACCACCGGAAACTCCACGTTCCAGATCACCAACAACGGCAGCAAGGTCACCGAGTTCTACGTCTACGGCGAGGGCGACCGCGTCATGGGCGAGGTCGAGAACATCGGACCGGGTCTGACGCGTCAGCTCATCGTCGCTCTGCCCGACCCCGGCACGTACCAAACCGCCTGCAAGGCAGGCATGGTGGGCGACGGCGTCCGCGCCGATTTCGTCGTGACCGGCGATTCGGTTCGCCAGACGGACGAGGACGGCTTGCTCACCGAGGCGGCTGCGGGCTACAAGCGCTACGTCGTCAGTCAGATCGACGCGTTGCAAGAGACCACGACGTCGTTCGTCACCGCGGTCAAGAGCGGCGACGTGGCCGCCGCCAAGGCCCAGTTCCCCATCGCGCGTAGCTATTACGAGCGCATCGAGCCGGTCGCCGAGAGCTTCCCGGACGATCTCGATCCGCGCATCGACCTGCGCGAGCCCGACGTCGAGCCCGGCGCGGAGTGGACCGGCTTCCACCGCATCGAGAAGGACCTGTGGACGCAGGGACTGCAGCCCGACACCAACGCGATGGCCGATCAGCTCGAGGCCGACATCACCGAACTCGCAGACAAGATCAAGGCCGACGACTTCACCATCGACCCCATCCAGGTCGCCGGTGGCGCACAGGGATTGCTCGACGAGGTCGCCAAGACCAAGATCAGCGGTGAAGAGGACTTCTTCTCGCACACCGACCTGTGGGACTTCCAGGCCAACGTCGACGGCTCGCAGGCAGCCATCGCGGCCGTGCGTCCGATCCTCGACGAGCGCAACGCCGAACTGGGCACCGCGATCGACGCCCGCTTCGCAGAACTCGACGCCGAACTCGCCAAGTACCGCAGCGGCGACGGCTTCGTCTTCTACGACACCGTGACCGAACCGCAGCGACAGGAACTGTCGAACAAGATCGACGCACTGTCCGCCGAAGTGAGCCAGGTGCAGGGTGTCGTTGCCGGACAATAAGACTGGACAGTTCTCCCGGCGGCGACTGTTCGGTGCTGTCGGGACCGGGGCTGCACTCGTCGGAGTCGGGGCCATCGCGGGACACGCGACGGCCTCGGGAGCCGAGGTGCCGACGTCGGACGTCGTCGAATTTCGCGGTGACCACCAGGCCGGCATCGTCACCCCGGCACAGGACCGCATGCACTTCGTTGCGTTCGACGTCACCACCGACTCCCGCGACGAGTTCGTTGCGCTGCTGAAGAAGTGGACGCTGATGGCCGAGCGGTTGGTGCATGGCGAGGAGACGTTCGACGGTGGAGCTGTCGACGGCGGCCAGTACAACCCGCCCACGGACACCGGCGAGGCTCTCGGCCTGACGGCATCGTCGCTGACGCTGACGATCGGGTTCGGTCCGACGCTGTTCGACCGATTCGATCTGGCGTCGAAAAAGCCTGCGTCGCTTGCCGATCTGCAGCACTTCCCGGCCGACAACCTCGACCCCCGCCGCTCCGGCGGAGACCTGTGCATCCAGGCCTGCGCCGACGACCCGCAGGTTGCCGTGCACGCCATTCGCAACCTCGCCCGCGTCGGGTTCGGCACCGTGTCGGTCAAGTGGTCTCAGCTGGGCTTCGGGCGCACCTCGTCCACCTCGACCACCCAGGACACCCCGCGAAACCTGTTCGGCTTCAAGGACGGGACCGCCAACCTCAAGGCCGAGGACCCGTCGTTGCTCGACGAGAACGTGTGGGTTGCTTCCGATGACGACCAGGAATGGATGGCAGGTGGCTCCTACCTCGTGGCCCGCCGCATCCGCATGCTCATCGAATCGTGGGACCGAACCACGCTCAAGGAACAAGAGCGAGTGATCGGACGCAGCAAGGGAACCGGCGCGCCGCTCGGCCAGAAGGACGAATTCGACGCACTCGATTTCGAGTCACAGGGACCGGAAGGCACCTTCATCGACAAGACCGCACACGTGCGTCTGGCGTCGAAGGAAAACCTCGGCGGTGTCCAGATCCTCCGTCGGGGATACAACTTCACCGACGGATCGGACGGCTTCGGACACCTCGACGCCGGACTGTTCTTCATCGCCTACTGCCGCGATCCCCTGACCCAATTCGTCCCGATGCAGTTGGCCCTGTCTCGCAAGGACGCACTGAACGAATACATCCAACACGTCGGGTCTGCGGTATTTGCCTGCCCACCCGGCGTCGGAGAATCCGAGTACTGGGGTTCGACGCTGTTCGAGTGATTCAATCGCCGGCCCCACCCCGTCCGGGCGGTGAGTTCGTGCACGCGGTTCGGTCTACACCGTCGTATGTTTTCGTCATCGACATCGGGAGCACATATGGGTCAGCTGGTTCGGGTACAGAATTTCACCGTCTCGAGCGACGGGATTGCTGCGGGCGAGGACCAGAGCCTCGAGAGCCCGTTCGGTCTCGACCATCTGGCACTGATGAGGTGGTACTTCGCCACCGCCAGTTTTCCTGGAAACGCCGGTTCGAGCGGTAGCCGCGGACTCGACGACTACTTCGCCCGCGACTTCGCCCGCAACATCGGTGCCGAGATCATGGGCCGACACAAGTTCGGGCCACAACGCGGACCCTGGGCCGATCACGAGTGGCAGGGCTGGTGGGGTGACGAGCCGCCGTTCCACACGCCCGTCTTCGTGCTCACCCACCACGAACGGCCGTCGATCACACTCTCCGACACCACTTTTCACTTCGTCGACGGCGAGCCCGCCGACGTACTGAAACAGGCGAAGGAGGCGGCCGACGGGAAGGACGTGCGACTCGGCGGTGGCGTCACGAGTATCCGCGAATTCCTCGACGCCGATCTGGTCGACACCATGCACATCGCCGTCACACCCATCGAATTCGGCTCGGGCCTGAAGCTGTGGGATTCACCCGACGAATTGAACGACAGATTCGAGCACGAAGTTGTCCCGAGTAGCAGCGGTATGACTCATCACCTGTTCTGGCGTAGGTAGCCGGGCCGGATCAATGCGCCTTTGTTGCACTCTGACCGACTGAAACCCACATTGATCCCGACCCGAGGGACGAGGAATACCTCCAGCGCGAGTATTGGGGCGAGTGAGAACAACTCAGGCGGAGTCTGCGTCGGAGGGGAAATCCGATGCCGACATTCCGAGGTGCTCGATGTGGTAGACGGCCTCGTCGAGCAGCATCGCGACGTGGTTGTCGTACAGGCGATAGATGACGCTTCGGCCCGAGCGTGTACCGGTGACCAGCCCCATGGCACGTAACAAACGGAGCTGATGAGATACCGCCGACTGCTCCATTTCCACTGCGTCGGCCAAATCGTTGACCCCGCTCGGCCCCTGCCGTAGCTGCGTCAGAATGCGCAGTCGGCTCGGCGTGGCCAGAGCCTGGAGGGTCGCGGCCACCGTGGCGGCAGATTCGGCATCGAGCTGCGCAGGTGGCGTACTGCGTCCCTCGACTCCATGTCCCATGCGACAACTATAGTTTATGTACACATGTAAAGGTCTTCATGTAATCCTGTACGGTGATGTTCGCACTGTCCGACGGAACGAAGGCCCGCATGACTTCCACCAGCACCGCCCCTGCACCGGCCGACGTGCGACATCCAGCCGGCGCAAGCCGCACCCGTCTCGTCGACATCGCCGAAGTGAGATGGGCGCTGGCCGCGACGGCACTGTTCGCCCTCGGACTTCTCGCGCAGTTGATCGACGCGCCGACATGGACGTACTGGGCGCTCTACCTCGCCTGCTACGCCACCGGTGGGTGGGAGCCTGCGCTGGAAGGACTCCGGGCGCTGCGGGATCGAACGCTCGACGTCGACCTGCTGATGATCGTCGCCGCACTCGGTGCCGCCGCGATCGGGCAGATCTTCGACGGCGCACTGCTGATCGTCATCTTCGCCACGTCCGGTGCCCTCGAAGCGGTGCTCACCAGACGCACCGCCGATTCGATCCGGAGCTTGCTGGATTTGGCACCCGAGACCGCGACCGTGCTCGACGCCCCCGGCCACGAACGAACAGTCGATGCATCCGACCTGCGCCCGGGCGACATCGTGACAGTGCGCCCCGGCGAACGCATTTCGGGTGAAGGCACCATCGTCGACGGCGCATCCGACATCGATCAGGCCTCGATCACGGGGGAATCGGTGCCCGTCTCGAAATCCGTGGGCGACGAGGTGTTCGCCGGAACCATCAACGGCACCGGCGCCCTACGGATCAGGATCGACGTCGACCCGTCCGACACGATCATCGCGCGCATCGTCACCATGGTCGAGCATGCGTCCGAGACCAAGGCCGAGAAGCAACTGTTCATCGAGAAAGTCGAGCAGTACTACTCGAAGACCGTCGTGCTCTGCACCGCAGCGATATTCGCGGTGCCGATGCTGCTCGGCAACGACCTCGAATCGTCGTTGCTGCGGGCGATGACGTTCATGATCGTCGCCTCGCCGTGCGCGGTGGTCCTGGCGACCATGCCGCCCCTACTCGCAGCGATGGCCACCGCGGGCAGAAACGGCGTACTGGTCAAGTCTGCCGTGGCGATGGAACAGCTGCGCTCCATCGACACGGTCGCCTTCGACAAGACGGGAACCCTGACCGAGGGAACACCGCGAGTCGAACGCATCGACGCGCTGGGTGAGTTCACCGAGCACGAGGTACTCCGCCTGGCAGCTGCAGCGGAGAACGGGAGTGAGCATCGCATCGGGACTGCCGTCGTCGAATTCGCGAAGGCTAGAGGTGTGTCGATACCGACCGCAACGCACTTCGATTCGACACCCGGCATGGGAGTCACGGCAACGGTCGACGGCCGCATCGTCACGGTCACGAAACCCGAAGCCGCACAGCACAACACGAACGCCCCGGCCGAGCGCACCGCCGCCCGTCGAGAAGCCGAGGGCATGACGGCGGTGATCGTGCACCTCGACGGAGAAGCGATCGCGGTGATCGGACTCGTCGACATCGTTCGCGCCGAAGCCGACACCACGGTCGCAGGTCTCGAACGTCTGGTCGGCACCCGACCGGTGCTCCTCACCGGCGACAACGACCGCGTCGCTCGAGCAGTGGCAGCGCGCGCCGGAATTGTCGACGTACGCGCGGGACTGCTGCCCCAAGACAAGGCCGAGGCCGTCACACAACTGCAGAACGAACGTACCGACGGCGAGACCCCGCGGCGAGTGTTGTTGGTCGGCGACGGCGTCAACGACGCACCGGCGATGGCCACGGCCGACATCGGTGTCGCCATGGGACGTCGAGGATCCGATCTCGCGCTCGACACCGCCGATGCCGTCCTGATCCGCGACGACCTCGGGGCCCTGGCGTCCGTCATCGCGCTTTCGCGGCGGGCTCACCGCATCGTGGTCGCGAACCTGGCGATTGCGGCGACGTTCATCGTAGTGTTGGTCGCCTGGGATCTGATCGGTACCCTTCCGCTACCGATCGGCGTGGCCGGTCACGAAAGCTCCACGGTCATCGTCGCTTTGAACGGGATGCGATTGCTGTCCTCGCGTGCCTGGAAGCAGAAAGCGTCCCGGTCAGCCCCGTAGACCCCAGTGTTCGATCCAATCCAACGCACTCATCTCTCCCGGCGTGACGCCCGCATTGCGGGCCGATGCCTCGGCATTACGGATCAACGCCGCGAAATCGAGTACTCGACGCCGTAATGCGTCCTCGGCACTGTCCCCGCCGTTCGAATGGTCGACGCCGATGTGGACGACCCGTAGACCGTCCGGAACGAGCTCGTCGGGCAATCCTGCTTTGCTGGCGCGTCCGATTACCTTCTGCGCCAATGCAAGTGACGGCTGAGACATCGCGATACCGTCCAGACAGGAGCCCCTGGCTTTTTCCGACGCCTTCTTCTCTTCCCACATCCGCTCCTGCTCGACGATGTCGATCGGTCCGGTGTCGGTTCGGCTCAGATGCGGGCTGCGGTGTGTCAGCTTTCGCACCAGACCTGCGGCAACGTCATCGACGTCGAAGGGGTCCTCGGCGGCGTCCTGAGCGATCCGGGAGTGAAAGAGCACCTGTAACAACAGGTCTCCCAGCTCTTCACGGAGGTCGACCAAGTTGCCGGCGGCGATGGCGTCGAGCAGCTCGTAGGTTTCTTCCAGAAGATAGCCGCGCAGCGACTCGTGCGTCTGCTGAGCTTCCCAGCCGCCGACGCTACGCAAACGGTCCATCAGCTGGACCGCCGCGATGACGTCGTCGCCTGGAAGCTTCTCGGCCGCGACGACGCGTTCGCCGCGGGCGATCCGGTTCTGTACATCGGGATTGGTCCGGTCGGTGCTCACCAATACGGCATCGACGTCGTCGGGCGCGGCGGTGCCGGAGAACAACCAGCGCACCTTCACCGGAACCTCTTCGGTGAACTGCACTGCGCCACCGAGAAATTCGACGGCGTCCACCGGTACCTGAGTAGGACGAACAGGGTCGAGCAGAACGATCGTCACCGTTACACCCCCACAGTTTGCTCCAACAGGACGGACCGAGATGGCTTCCCGTCCAAGGATAGGATGAGATCGGCGATGAACTGCACCAATTCGACATCGCGGACGCGCGCCGCTCCGACACCGCCGCCTTCGACGCGGGGCAACGGCAGCTGCACCACTCCGGTGGTCGCACGGTACGTCGCGCTCGGGTAGAGGCGCTTGAGCCTGATCTGTTTGGAATCGGGCAGGTCCATCGGAGCCAATTTCACCTGTGTCCCTGCCACATTGACGTCGGTCAGGCCGTATTCCTTGGCGATCAGACGCAGCTTCGCGATGGACACCAGGCGTCCGACCTCCTCGGGTAGCGGGCCGTAGCGATCGACGAGTTCGTCGATGACGGCGTCGATGCCTTCCGAGTCGGCCGCGGCGGCGAGTTTCCGGTAGCCCTCGAGCCGAAGCCGGTCGCTGGTGACGTAGTCCGGCGGGATGTTCGCGTCGACGGGAAGGTCGATACGCACTTCCTTGGGTGCCTCGTCCGTCGTGATCGGCTTACCGTCGGCGGCAGCGCGGTAGGCCTCGACCGCTTCACCGACGAGCCGCACGTACAGATCGAATCCGACGCCAGCGACGTGGCCGGACTGCTCGGCTCCCAGAACGTTTCCGGCACCACGAATTTCGAGGTCCTTCATCGCCACGGCCATACCGGCTCCGAGGTCGGAGTTCTGCGAGATGGTCGCCAAACGGTCGTAGGCGGTTTCGGTGAGCGGCTTCTCCGGCGGGTACAAGAAGTACGCGTACCCGCGTTCGCGGCTACGACCCACTCGACCGCGCAGCTGATGCAGCTGGGACAGGCCGAGCGAATCGGAGCGTTCGACGATCAGCGTGTTGGCGTTGGAGATGTCGAGACCGGTCTCGATGATGGTGGTGCACACCAGCACGTCGGTCTCGCGTTGCCAGAAACCCTGCACGGTGCGTTCGAGTGTTTCCTCGTTCATCTGACCGTGTGCGGTCGCCACTCGCGCCTCGGGGACGAGATCCCGAATCTTCTTGGCGGCCTTGTCGATCGAGCTCACTCGGTTGTGCACGAAGAACACCTGACCGTCGCGCAGCAATTCGCGCCGAATGGCGGCGGCAACCTGCTTGTCGTTGTAGGCACCGACGTAGGTCAGCACCGGATGCCGCTCCTCGGGCGGGGTGAGGATGGTCGACATCTCGCGAATGCCCGCCAGGCTCATCTCCAGAGTTCGCGGAATCGGGGTGGCCGACATCGTCAGGACGTCGACGTGAGTACGGAGCGACTTGATGTGCTCCTTGTGCTCGACGCCGAAACGCTGCTCCTCGTCGACGATGACGAGGCCGAGGTCCTTCCAGGCGACACCGGTCTGCAGCAACCTGTGCGTGCCGACGACGATGTCGACGGTGCCGTCGGCCAATCCGGCCATCACTTCTTTGGAATCCGCACCGTGGGTGAAGCGCGAGAGCCCTTTGACCGTCACCGGGAACGACGCCATCCGCGCGGTGAACGTCTGCAGATGCTGTTGAGCGAGAAGCGTTGTCGGGACCAGGACGGCTACCTGCTTGCCGTCCTGAACTGCCTTGAACGCGGCGCGCACGGCGATCTCGGTCTTGCCGTAACCCACATCGCCGAGGATGACGCGGTCCATCGGGACGGCCTTCTCCATGTCGGCCTTGACCTCGGTGATGGCCGTCATCTGATCGACCGTCTCGGTGAACCCGAACGCATCTTCCATCTCGCGCTGCCACGGAGTGTCGGCCCCGAAGGCGTGTCCCGGAGCCGCCTGGCGAGCGGCATACAGCTGCACGAGTTCGCCGGCGATCTCGCGAACCGCCTTGCGCGCCTTGCGTTTGGTGTTCGCCCAGTCGGACCCGCCGAGCTTGCTCAGTGTCGGCAGTTCGCCGCCGACGTAGCGCGAGAGTTGATCGAGCGAATCCATCGGCACGAACAGGCGGTCGCCGGGGTGACCGCGCTTGCTCGGCGCGTATTCGACGACGAGGTATTCGCGCCTGGCACCGCCGATGGTGCGCTCGACCATCTCGACGAACCGGCCGATGCCGTGTTGATCGTGGACGACGCTGTCGCCGGCGACGAGAGCCAGCGGATCGACCTGATTGCGACGCTTCGCCGGTAGCTTGCGCGCCTCCCCCGCCGCCGCGACACGGTTGCCGGTGAGGTCGCTCTCGGTGACGACCACGAGCTTCGCGTCGGGAAACACCAGACCGTCGTGCAACGATCCGCACAGGACGTTGACGACGTCCGGAACTGGGACGGCACCGGAATCGAGGTGTGCGGCAGGCACTTCGGCCTCGGCGAGGCGCTCGATGATGCGCTTGGCGGTGCCGGCTCCGGCCACGGAGATGACGGCCCGTCCCCCGGTGGCGATGTGAGCTCGCAGGGTGGCGTACAGCGCCGTCAACGCTTCCTCGGAACCTCGCACCTCGGGCACGGGATCGACGGCGAGTTCCACTTCTTCGCCGTTGCCCGACGCCAAGGGGCTGATGGTCCACCACGGCCGGCCGTGGACCTGGGCCGATTCGCGTACCTGCCGCAGCGAGCGGTACGCGGAGGCACCGAGATCGAGCGAGGCCCCCTCGAGGCTGGACGTATCGAGGGTGGACGTATCCAGCGGCGCGGCTCCACCGATGGATGCCGCAGTCCAGGACGCTTCGAGGAATTCCTGTCCGGTGCGGACCAAATCGGTTGCGCGAGTCCGGATTCGCTCGGGATCGCAGAGCAGGACGTGGGTCCCGGCGGGCAATGTGTCGGCGAGCAGTTGCAACTCGCCGGGTTGCAGCAGCGGCAGCAGCGCCTCCATGCCCTCCACCGGGACTCCGGCCGACAGCTTGTCCAGCATCTCGACCAACGCGGTGTCACCGGCATTGTCGGCGGCGAGCACGGCCGCGCGATCGCGAACCTCCTGCGTGAGAAGCAATTCTCGACACGGCGGCGCGATGACGAGATCGACCTCGTGATCGAGGAGCGATCGCTGATCGGAGACCGCGAATGCGCGGAGCTCGGTGATCTCGTCGCCCCAGAATTCGACGCGGACCGGATGATCGGCCGTCGGCGAGAACAGGTCGAGAATGCCGCCGCGGACGGCGAATTCGCCGCGCTTGCCCACCATGTCGACGCGCAGGTAGCCGAATTCGACGAGGCGATGGATCAGCCCGTCGAAGTCCAGATCGAGACCGACTTTGAGCGTGACGGGTTCGATCTCGCCGAGACCCGGGGCCATCGGCTGCACCAGCGATCGAACGGTGGTGACGATGACACGCAGCGGATCGCCGTAGTCGCTGTCACCGGGGCGGGCGAGACGACGGAGCACATCGAGCCGCTTGCCCACGGTATCGGCGCTCGGGGAGAGCCGTTCGTGCGGCAGCGTCTCCCACGACGGGAACATGGCGACGCCGTCACCGAGAATCTGGGTGAGTTCACTCGTCAGGTCGTCGGCTTCGCGTCCCGTCGCCGTGACGATCAGCAGTTGGGTGTGCTGTGCGATTGCGGCGGCCACGAACGGGCGCACCGAGTGCGGCCCGATCAACGTGTGCTCGGCCGTTCCGATCGCGTCGGCGACCGCGACCATCGACGCATCCGTCAACGCGACACTGGCGAGCCCCGAAAGGTGAAGCGCCGCGTCGGGAACGATCGGGGCCGGCCCGGACGTGGTCATGGCAGGCAGGGAATCGGAAGACAACAGCAATGCTCCTGAACGAGTCGAGGCGATGGCTGCGCACGCACAGTCCCGTCGAGTCTATGGGAGCGCACCGACACCGTGACACGCGGGAGATGCCGTCGAACCAGGACCGAGCCCGAGAATCAAGGCCTCGAAATCAGAGCCTGGAACTGGGGGGCCCGAACTACGGACCGAAGCGAATGACGCGACGGGCCGCGAATTCGCGGAAGTAGTCCAACTTGTTCGTCGGCACCAGCGCGGGGAGCAGGTAGTACCAGAGTCGCTCCATGCGCGAGGGCAGTTCCTCGGTGGTGGAGGTAGCGACGGCGACCATGTGAACGCCGGTGAGGATTTCGAGCACGAGCGAACCGATGGTGCTCGGATCCGAACTGGGGTCGATGTCACCCTGTGCGATGGCCTTGGCGGCGAGCTTGTCGAACGCGACGCTCCAGCCGGCCATGACGTTGCCCTCGGTGCCGCGGTAATCACCGATCTGATGGCTCAGACGCAGCATCGCCGACACCATCGGGTCGGTGACGGAGAGGTCGACGACGATGTAGGAGATCCCGATCGCAGCTTCCAGGGCCGGGATGCGCCCGTCGTTGAACTGCATGCAGGCCGTGCTCAGACGCGCATTGCCCTCGTCGATGACGGCACGTGCGAGTTCTTCCTTCGAGCCGAAATGGAAGTACAACGCGCCCTTGGTGACCTGGGACTGAGAGATGATTTCACTGAGGCTTGCGTTCGCGTACCCGAGGCGCAGGAAGACATTCGCTGCGCCTGCAAGCACGGTGTCGCGAGTGATCTCAGCGCGAGCCTGCCTGACCATAGGATCCGCCTCTGCGATTGAACTTCCACTGCGCAAATTACGCCCGAACGGTACCACTGAGCAGCTTTACGTTTGACGTCAACATGCATCGGTCCGGATGACAATCGCCCCTGATGTGTTGCGGCCCTCCCGCCCGACAAAGAGGACGATACCCCCTTTTTTCCTCGGTGAGAGCCGAAACAGAGTTGTCATTCCTCGGTCAGTCGAGGGTCCGCCTCCAGATTCGTCAGCCCGTTCCAGCACAGGTTCACCACGTGGGCCGCAACCACTTCCTTGGGCGGCGTTCGCACGTCGAGCCACCACTGGGCCGTCATCGACACCATTCCGACCAACGCCTGCGCATACATCGGCGCGAATTCCGGATCCAGACCGCGTCGCGAGAAATCCCCCGCGAGCATGTGCCCGACGCGTCCCACGGCCTCGTTGAGGAGAGACGAGTACTTGCCGTCCTCGGCCGATGCCGGCGAATCACGGACCAGAATGCGGAATCCGTCGGTGCGCTCCTCGATGTACGTCAGTAGGGCAAGCGCGACTCGTTCGACCCGAATACGCGACCGGTTGAGTTCGAGTGAACTGGTGATCATGCCCAGCAGCGTCGACATCTCGCGATCCACGATGACTGCATAGAGGCCTTCCTTGCCCCCGAAGTGTTCGTAGACCACCGGTTTGGACACGTTCGCGCGTCCGGCGATCTCCTCCACCGACGCAGCCTCGTACCCACGCTCGGCGAACAGCGTGCGCCCCACCTCGATCAACTGCTCGCGTCTCTGTGTCCCCGTCATTCGGACACGAGGTGTGCGTTCCTGCTCGGAGGCTGCGCCTGTCATCGAAAACCGCTTCCGTCACCGACCGTGGGCAATCTGGACGTCGAATCGACGCCTACTACAGACTAACGATGCCCGATCCATCCGATTTATCCGTCGCAGGGGCCGCGCCGGAACGACGCAAGTGGTCTGTTATGCGTCGCGGTTCGACTCACCGCCACCTCTCATGCGAGGATCGGTGCGCTCAGTGGGAGCGCAGCGGCTAACGAAGGCGTCGTTCGATTCGTCGGCCACTGCTGCCACCGCTGGTCGATTATCCGCCGTGGTGTAATGGCAGCACCTCTGATTTTGGTTCAGATAGTTCAGGTTCGAGTCCTGGCGGCGGAGCGAGCAAGACCATTCGTGCATGCCCGTTTCGCGTCATCGCCCCGAGGAGCTCAATGCCTGTGCAGACCGCCGTGGTCGTTCTCGCTGCGGGTGCAGGTACCCGAATGCGGTCCAAGACTCCGAAAGTTCTGCATCCCCTGGCCGGCCGCACCATGCTCGCCCATGCGCTGCACGCCGCCGCCGATCTTGGCCCGGACCACCTGGTCACCGTCGTCGGCCACGATCGCGAACGGGTGAGCGCCGCAGTTCACGATCTGGCCGCCACGTTCGGCCGCACCATCCACACCGCAGTGCAGGACCGACAGCTCGGTACCGGGCACGCCGTCCAGTGCGGCCTTGCGGCGCTACCGGACGACTTCGAGGGCACCGTCCTCGTCACTGCCGCCGACGTCCCGCTGCTCGACGGCCATACCCTCAAAGCTCTGCTCGACGAGCACCTGAGCGCTCCCCGCCCGGCGGCGGCGACGGTACTGACCTTCCTCCCCGAGGATGCCAACGGCTACGGCCGCATCGTGCGTACGAACGACGGCGAGGTGGCCGAGATCGTCGAACATGCCGACGCCACCCCCGCTCAGGTCCTCATCGGTGAGGTCAACTCCGGCGTCTACGCATTCGACGCGGTCGCTCTGCGCACGGCATTGGGCAAGCTCAGCACCGCCAATGCGCAGCACGAGCTGTACCTGACCGACGTCGTCAAGATCAGCAAGGCCGACGGCAAGGCCGTCTACGGCACCCAGCTCGCCGATCCGGACCTGGTGGTGGGCGTCAACGATCGCGTTCAGCTGGCGCACGTCACGTCCGTGCTCAACCGCCACATCATCGAACGACACATGCGCGCGGGCGTGACCGTCGTCGATCCCGCGACCACCTGGATCGACATCGACGTCACCCTCGGCGCGGACGTACGCATCGAACCCGGCGTCCAACTACACGGCAAGACGCACATCGCCGACGACGCGGTCGTCGGTCCCGACTCGACACTGCGGGACGTCGAGATCGGCGAGCGCGCGTCGGTCGTCCGTACCCACGCCGAGCAGGCCGTCATCGGACCGGATGCGACAGTCGGGCCGTTCACCTACCTGCGTCCTGGAACTGTCCTCGGCACGGGCGGCAAACTCGGTGCCTACGTGGAGACGAAGAATGCGACGATCGGCAACCACACCAAGGTCCCGCACCTCACCTACGTCGGCGACGCCACGATCGGGGAGCACAGCAACATCGGCTGCTCCAACGTCTTCGCCAACTACGACGGCGTCAACAAGAGCCGCACGGAAATCGGATCCCACGTACGCACAGGATCCGACTCGACGTTCGTCGCCCCTGTGCACGTGGGCGACGGCGCTTACACCGGTGCAGGAACAGTGGTTCGGGACGATGTTCCTCCCGGCGCACTGGCCGTGTCCGGTGGCAAGCAACGCAATATCGAAGGCTGGGTCGTTCACAACAGGCCCGGAACCGAAGCTGCACAGGCAGCGGCGCGCGCAGATCGTGCTCGGCAAGAACTAAAGGACGGCGAAAAGCAGTGACCACCCCTAATTGGATCGACAACCAGAAGAACCTCATGTTGTTCTCTGGCCGAGCACATCCGGAGTTGGCCGAGCAGGTCGCCAAGGAACTCGGAATCGACGTCACCCCGCAGACGGCACGTGACTTCGCCAACGGCGAGATCTTCGTGCGCTTCGAGGAGTCGGTCCGCGGATCGGACGCGTTCGTTCTGCAGTCGCACCCGTTCCCGCTGAACACCTGGCTGATGGAACAGCTCATCATGATCGACGCACTCAAGCGTGGATCCGCCAAGCGCATCACCGCGATCCTCCCGTTCTACCCGTACGCACGCCAGGACAAGAAGCACCGCGGCCGCGAGCCGATCTCCGCTCGCCTCGTCGCCGATCTGCTCAAGACCGCCGGTGCCGACCGCATCATCACCGTCGATCTGCACACCGACCAGATCCAGGGCTTCTTCGACGGTCCCGTCGACCACATGCATGCACACAGCCAGCTCGCCGATCACATCCGCGGCAAGTACAGCCTCGAACACATCACCGTTGTCTCCCCCGACTCCGGCCGCGTGCGCGTGGCCGAAAAGTGGGCCGACTCGTTCGGCGGCGCACCGCTCGCCTTCATCCACAAGACGCGTGATCCCCTGGTGCCCAACCAGGTCAAGTCCAACCGCGTCGTCGGCGAGGTCGAAGGCCGCACCTGCATCCTCATCGACGACATGATCGACACCGGCGGCACCATCGCAGGCGCAGTCAAGGTACTCAAAGAAGCCGGAGCGGGTGACGTCGTCATCGCCGCCACCCACGGCGTGCTGTCCAACCCGGCTGCCGAGCGCCTCGCCAACTGCGGTGCCAAGGAAGTCGTCGTCACCAATACCCTGCCGATCAGCGACGAGAAGCGCTTCGACACGCTGACCGAACTCTCGATCGCACCGCTGCTCGCCCGCACCATCCGCGAGGTCTTCGAAAACGGCTCCGTCACCAGCCTTTTCAACGGCAGCGCGTAACAGTAGGTCTGTTTCGCTCGATCCGAAACCCGCTCCGCCCGCTCCCCACCTGCACTGCATGAACTACGTCACGCCCGTGGCCGGAATATGCAGCTCGCGAGACGGGGGCGTGCGGGGCGGGTTTTGTTGTCACCTAAGATGACTCGTCGTGATCGACGCACATTCTCTCAACGCCCCGGCCGGAACTACTACCGTCAGAATCGCTCGATGGACGCCGGGCGGGTGCGTCTGGTGCGGCAGCACCGACAGCGTCGAAACCTTCCGTAACGAGCCGCGGTGCGGCCTGTGCCGAGAGAAGGAAGCCGTCATCGACGAGGCGAAGCACTTCATCGGCATGTACGGCCTGCGGCCCCTGGGTGGCACGCTCGCGTCCGACGACGAGGAGGAGCGCGAGTACCGCGTCACCGCCCGCGATGCGCGTGAGGTGCTCAACCGCATTCGTCTCGAGAAGCTCCCCGACCCGGCCGCGGTCCGCAAAGCGTTGCGGCCCAGAGCCGCTGCTGCAGTGAACGCAGCGGCGTCTTCGTCGGCGACGACGTCGGGGTCTGCTCCGGCGAAGGCACCCACCAAGAAGTCGCAGGCCGGTGTCACCGGGATCGACGCGATCGAACTGCAGTCGCGGGTGGAGAAGTTGCTGACTCAACTCACCTCGGTGGACGAACAGATCAGCGCACTGGACGGCGCGCAGGGCCTACCGGCACGCGCACGTATGAAGGATCTCGAGAAGCAGCGGACGACCGTTCTGACGACGCTGGCCGCCCTCGAGAAGGCGCGTCGCCGCACCAACTGATGCACGTAGTCTGATCGAGTGCTGCGCAAGCTATCGATCTCACGGCAGGTACTCGACGCCGCGTACGCGGTCGTGTTCGTCCTGCTGCTGCTGGCGTCCACCGTGAACGGAGTTGCCGGCACCGCAGGTGTGGGCGTTCTGGTCGGGTTCGGCGTTGCACTGGCCATCCGACGCCGATCACCACGATGGTCCTTGGCGCTCGCCTGGGTGCTGGCCGTCGTGCAGATGGTCACCGGAGTGCTGCCGCTGTCTGCGGACACTGCGATCTTCGCAATTCTGTATTGCACGGCCGCGTACGGCGACAACGTGGTTCGACGCCTCGGGCTCGCGTCCGCCGTCGGCGGCGGAGTGATCGCAGCGCTGTATCTGGCGTATGTGGACGGCAATCCGTTCGGCCCGCCGACGGAAGAGGGCTTTCAGGAACCCCGGCTCCTACAGTTCGCTTTCCTCCTCGCGGGCCTGTGGGCGATACTCGGGTTGTCCTGGGCCTTGGGTCGCTTGGCTTACGCGCGGCGCACATCGATCGAATCCGCGCACGCCCGTGAGCTCGCTGAGGTTCATCAGGCCCGCGCCGAGCACGAGGTGGCAATCGAGCAGGAGCGCAACCGAATTGCCCGCGACATGCACGACATCGTGGCGCATTCGCTGGCCGTGGTGATCGCACAGGCCGACGGCGCGCGGTACGTACGCGCTGTCGATCCCGCCGCGGTGGACACCGCACTGACCACCATCTCCGATACCGCTCGCGCCGCGCTGTCCGATGTACGGGTGTTACTCGGCCAGCTGCGGCACAGCCAAGGCGACCTGCCGAACCCGACATCGGAGGACCTGGATCGACTGCTCGCCTCGATGCGGGCCACCGGTCTGCAGATCGACGCCACCATCGACACCACCGGCTCGTCGTTGGGGGCCGGAGCGCACCTGGCGCTGTACCGCATCGCACAGGAATCGTTGACCAATGCGCTGCGCCACGGCGACCCGGACGAGCCGGTGTCCGTCACCATCGAATCCGATTCTGCCGGCGTCGAACTGACGGTCCGCAACAGTGTCCGTCCCGGCCGTTCGGTCACCGAATCCTCCGGCCACGGTGTCG
The DNA here is from genome assembly GCF_000482405.1 of Rhodococcus sp. JG-3. Classification (NCBI taxonomy): domain Bacteria; kingdom Bacillati; phylum Actinomycetota; class Actinomycetes; order Mycobacteriales; family Nocardiaceae; genus Rhodococcus; species Rhodococcus sp. JG-3. The sequence goes on along the minus strand of NZ_KI519398.1, from coordinate 2,124,240 downwards.
CCGGCATGAAGGAGCGTGCCGGCCTGTCGGGCGGTACGTGCATCGCGTCCGGTGACGACTCGTCGTGGACCGTCACTGCGTGGCTGCCTGCCGCGTCCGAAGCCAGCAAGGGAAAAGTGTCATGAGCGCACGCATCAGAGTGGCCCTGGTGGACGACCAGCAACTGTTCCGGGCGGGCATTCGTATGCTCATCTCCTCCCAGTCCGACCTCGAGTTCGTCGGGGAAGCGGGGAACGGCGTCGAGGCCGTTGCACTCGCTGCGTCCGCAACGCCGGACGTGATGCTCATGGACGTGCGGATGCCGGTGCTCGACGGTATCGCCGCCACCGAGCAGATCCTGGCCGCATCCGAGCACCCGCCACGGATTCTGGTCTTGACGACGTTCGACCTCGACGAGAGCGCTGCACGTGCAATCCGTTCCGGTGCAAGCGGATTCGTCCTCAAGGACGCCGACCCGGAGTTCCTGCTCGCGGCGATCCGCACGGTGCACGCGGGCAACTCGGTCATTGCCGCGTCGGCGACGACCGGCCTGCTCGCGCACTTCACCCCGACTCCCGCTGTACCGAAGGCACCGGCCGAATTCGCCACTCTCACGGCGCGGGAAAAGGAGCTGTTCAGGCTCACCGCACGAGGGTTGAGCAACTCCGAGATCGCCGAGCTGGAGTATCTCAGCGAAGCCACCGTGAAGACACACATCAGCCGCATCTTCGCCAAACTCCACCTGCGTGATCGGGTGCAGTTGGTGGTCTACGCCTTCGGGCACGGACTGACTGGAGACTGACACCGAAGTCATCCTGCAGATGTACGACGCGAAGACTCGCGCCTGATTACTTCGGTCCTGCGAATTCATAGCGTTGTTGCCATGACGATCACAGCAGGCCCTGTTGCACGGGCAATCCAAGTCAGCAAGCATTTCGGCGACTCGTCCAACCCGGTGAGCGCGCTCGACAACGTCTCTCTCGACATTCACGGCGGCAGGTTCACCGCCATCATGGGGCCATCGGGTTCCGGCAAGTCCACCCTCATGCATGTCATGGCAGGGTTGGACACCCCCAGTTCCGGGCAGCTGATGCTGGCCGGAGCCGACATCACGTCGGCGGGCGACGACGCTCTGACGACGTTGCGCCGCAAGCAGGTCGGCTTCATCTTCCAGTCGTTCAATCTCGTTCCGACGCTCGACGTCAGGGGCAACATTCTGCTGCCGTTCGAGCTGGACGGCCGCGCGCCCACCGCTGAGGAGTCGGCCTGGATCGAGCAACTCATCGATACCCTGGGGTTGCAGAGCCGCGTCGGGCACCGGCCCCATCAGCTCTCGGGTGGGCAGCAGCAACGCGTCGCGATCGCTCGCGCTCTGGGTACTAGGCCGCAGCTGATCTTTGCCGACGAGCCCACCGGAAACCTCGATTCCCGCACCGGGCGTGAGGTTCTCGGCCTCCTCGCTGCGGCGGTACATCAGTACGGTCAATCCATCGTGATGGTCACCCACGATCCAGTCGCGGCCAGTTACGCCGACCGCATCGTCTTCCTCGCCGACGGCCGGATCGTCGACGAACTGGGACGTTCGACGCCGGAACAGATCTCGAACTACATGCTGGGAATGGAAGGTGTTCTCCGATGAGCGTGTCCACATCTGCTCGGGCGTCTCGGGAACACGGTGCGAGCATTCTGGTGACGGCGCTCGCGTCGTTCTTCGGCGTCGTGCTGATCCAGGCCACTGCGTTTCTGGTCGACATCTTCGACGACGGCAGCGACAGCACCGGAATCGTGGCGTTGTACTGCGTGGCCCTGGTGTTCATCGGCCTTGCCCTGTATGTCGCGGCTGTCGTCACCTCCAACACGTTCGCGACGATCGTGGCCGGCCGCACCCGCACAATCGCGCTGCTCCGCCTACTGGGTGCCCGGGCTCGCGATCTGCGTCGATCGGTCGCCCGCGAAGGCTTCCTCGTCGGGTTGTTCGGTGGCGCAGTCGGTCTGGTGCTCGGTGTCGGTGTCAGTCACCTGGCCCGCGCCGTCGCGGTCTCGGCCCGTCAGTTGCCGGATGTGCAGTACACGTCCGTACAACCGCTGGTGGTCCTTCCCGTCGTCACCGTGGTTCTGACGACGACGCTGGCGTCGTACGTCGGATCACGGAAAGTTCTGGACGTCACTCCGATTCAGGCGACCGGCGGTGCCGTCGACACCGGGATCGAGACTCCACGGTCGAGGCGGGTACGGACGGTGTTGTCGATCGTGCTCATCGCGGGCGGTGTCGTGCTGCTCGGCCTCGGTGTGCTGATCGGGATGGTCAACCCCGGCGGAGTACTGGTCGCGTTCTTCGGCGGTGTGGCATCGTTCACCGGCATCATGGTGGGTGCGTACCGCATTCTGCCCGGCGTGCTCCGACTCGTCGGAAGGATGGCGGGCCGCGGGCCGGCCGCACGATTGGCGTCCGCCAACGCAATTCGCTATCCGGATCGCAGCACCCGCACTGCAGTGGGCCTGCTCATCGGGGTGACCTTGGTGGTCACCTTCGCAGTCGCGATGTACAGCTATCGATCGATGCTCGTCGACGAGTACGACGAGGAGACCATCGGTCAAGTGCTGACGGTAACCGTCGGAATCATGACCGGCCTCATCGGTTTCTCCGCCGTCATCGCCGCGGTCGGCATGGTGAACAACCTGCTGCTGAGCATCCTGCAACGCACCCGGGAAATCGGTCTGTTGCGCGCACTCGGATTTACCCGCAAGCAGATTCGTTCCATGATCGTCTCGGAGAGCACCCAGATGGTGGTCGCGTCGATGGGCTTCGGGCTGATCCTCGGAATCGGATACGGTTGGGCCGCAGCACAATCGCTGCTGGGTTCGCTGAGCGGCGGCGGCGTGTCTGCTCCGACACTCCCCTGGGCCGTCATCGCAGGCACGGTACTGTGCGGCGGGCTTCTCGCGCTCGGAGCATCGTTGGCACCGGCGCGCCGCGCGAACAAGATCTCGCCGGTACTTGCGTTGGCGGACACCTGACCTCGAGGCTTCGGGTTGGCTACCAGGGGCATGGTTGCGCACTACGGTCGCCGATCGACGGAATTCCGTCGATCGGCGACCGTAGCGTGCAACCGTGCCCGCTCCGCCGGGCAGTCCTGTTGATAACGTCGTCGAGTTATCCACAATTGCGAGATTGCCACTGTTGCGCGGGCCCGTCAGCCGCAACGGTGTAGCAATGGGGGTTTACACAGTGCAGCAATTGCTCGCACAAGGAATCAGCACGAGCACGATTTCGAGGCGGTCGCGGTCGGGTGAGCTGGTGCGACTGCTACCGAAGGTCTACGCGACGGAGAAGCCGGACTATTTCGGACTGTGCCTCGGGGCCACCCTGTGGAGACCGGACGCCGCACTGAGTCACGAAAGTGCGGCATGGTTATGGGGACTGATCCAATACGAACCGCATCCGGTCGACGTCACTGTCGGCCCGACCGGCCAGTCGAGGTCGGTGCCCTGGATCCGAGTTCATCGCCGAGTTCTCGGCGACACCACCACGCGACGCGGCATGCGAGTGGTGTCCCTGGAGCAAACGTTCGTCGATGTCGCGACCTGCTTGTCGACGCCCGATCTCGAGAAGTTCTTCGACAACGCCATCGACAATCACGTGCCGTGGCGTCGGGTCGCTGAACTGTGTGACACGGCAAAGGGCATGGACGGGATGGCTGCAGTGCGCAAGCAGCTCCGAACCTGTTGCCCGAGAACTCTGTCCGAGCCGGAACGGGTGGTGGCGCGGGCACTGAAAGCTCGCCACTTCACAATGGAGATCAATGCGCGCGTAGGTAGGTTCTACGGCGACCTGGTCGACTTTTCCGCACGAGTCATCGTCGAGATCGACGGACGAGAGTTCCACACCGATCCCGCGACGTTCAACAACGATCGTCGACGGCAGAACGAGTTGGTACTCGACGGATGGTTGGTGCTGCGATACTCGGCGGCCACAGCGCTTGCCGAACTCGATCGCGTCGTGGACGAAATCATCACGGTGGTGCGTCGTCGCCGGAAGTCGGTTGCAGCAACGGGACGTCGACTCCCGTGAATACGCGACGTCGACGGGCAGGGTTGCCCACTACCGACGCCGATCGACGGAATCCCGCCGATCGGCGAACATAGTGTGCAGTGGTGCCCGCAATGCCAGCGGTTCGTTCAGACCCTTCCGGCCAGGATCAGAGCGAAGCGCGAATCTGCGTCGGACCACAGATGGAGGACGTCGAAGCCCGCCATCTTCAATTCACCGGCAATGCCGTCCGGCCGGAACTTCGCGGAGATCTCGGTACGTAGATCTTCTCCGGACTCGAAGTGCACGTGCAGGTCGAGATCGTGCAAATACACCTCCTGCGCAGCGGTGGCCCGCAGGCGCATCTCGATCCACTCGTGCTCGGCGTTCCACAGTGCCACGTGCTCGAAGGCCTCGGGGTCGAAGTTCGCGCCGAGCCGAGAGTTCAGGACCGACAACACGTTTCGGTTGAACTCCGCTGTCACCCCGGCCGCGTCGTCGTACGCGGGAACGAGCACGTCCGGATCGATCACCAAGCCCACCCCGAGCAGCAGAAACTCGCCGGGGTCGAGTGCGTCCGCTACAGCCGCAAGGAATTCCTCGCGTTCCTGCGGGATGAGGTTCCCCAGAGTGCCGCCGAGGAAGGCGATGGTGCGGCCTGTTCCGGAGGGAAGATTGTGCAGGGTGTCGGTGAAATCGCTGACGATGCCGTGCAGTTCCAGCGTCGGGAACTCCTTCGAGATCTGCTCGATGGCACCCTCCAAGGCGGTACTGGACACATCCTGAGGCACATACGTTCTCAGCGAACCGTGTTCGATGCCGGCAGACAACAGCAGCTTGGTCTTCTCCGACGAACCCGAGCCCAGCTCGATCAACATCGACGATTCGGTGGCCCGGGCTATGTCGAGTGCATGCTCCTCGATCAGCGCGCGCTCGGTGCGGGTCGGGTAGTACTCCGGCAGCACCGTGATCTGCTCGAACAGCTCACTGCCGACGGCATCGTAGAAGTACTTGGGCGAGAGCCACTTCGGGTCGGCCGTCAAGCCCTCCCGCACGTCCTTGCGCAATTCGTCCAGCAGCGTCGTGTCGGTCAGATGTACGTCCACCGTGCTCATGACTCTCCTTCATTCTTCCAGGGTCGAAACGGTGACACCGGTCGCTGTCGCGACGACGATGCTGCGGTCGTCGATAGAGATCCATTCGGGATCGTCGTCGACGGGTTCGGAGGCGATCGTGACCGAATCCTCGGTCTGCAGTACCGACAGCGAATGATGCACCGCCGTGGCATACATGGACGTGCCGTCCGAGAGCAGAAAATTCAGGCGCGCCTTGGGCGACCTGGCCAGAACCTCTCGAACCAGCATGCGCAATGCCGACTCGGGATCGTGTGTGCGCAACAGGTTTCGCAGCACGATCCACAATCCGGCGGCGTCGGTAGGGGCCGGCAGCATCAACGCATCGGTCGGCGGAATCTCCGACCACAGCTCCGCCAACGATTCCGGCCAACCGAACACGACGCCGTTGTGGCTGAATGCCCAGCGCTCGTCGGTGAACGGGGCACAGGCACTGCGTTCGACCGGCATTCCCACGGTGGCCGATCGGACTGCCGCGATCACCGACGTCGACTGCAGTTGCGGCAGAGCATCGTCGACCGCAGGGTCGGTCCAGATGGGCATCGGATTGCGATAGCTGCGCACGGTGTCGTCGCCGTCCCACCAGGCAACGCCGAACCCGTCGGCGTTGATGGTGCCGCCGCCCCGCATGTCGGTGGGCGCGAACGATTGTGTGCGCAGGGAGTTATGGCCCCGGGTCAGCAGTGACCCGACCGAGGTGGTTGCTCCGAGGTACCCGAGATGACGGCACATTCAGTGCGACTCGACGTCGCGGGCCAACCGGAACCCACTGAAGATCTGCCGACGAATCGGGTGATCCCAATTTCGGAACGTCCCGCGGCAAGCCACTTCGTCGGTGCCGAAAGAGCCGCCGCGCAACACCTTGTAGTCGCCGCGCAGAAACACCTCCGAGTACTCGGCATACGGGAATGCCTCGAATCCCGGGTACGCCTCGAAACCCGAGGACGTCCACTCCCACACGTCACCGATGAGCTGATGGACCCCGGCCGAGGACACACCCTGCGGATACGCCCCCACATCGGCCGGTTCGAGATGTCGCTGATTCAGATTGGCATGTGCTGCAGTGGGTTCGGCGTCTCCCCAGGGATAGGCGCGGGAGGTGTTCGACGCCGCGTCGTACCGCGCGGCCTTCTCCCATTCCGCTTCCGTCGGTAGCCGCTTGCCTGCCCAGCGCGCGTAGGCGTCGGCCTCGAACCAGCACACGTGCACGACGGGCTGCTGCGGACGCACCGGCCTGCGTACCCCGAAGCTTCGACGCCACCAGGTGCCGTCGGAATCGGCCTCCCAGAACTGAGGGGCGGTGAGCTGCGCATCGACGCGGTGCGCCCACCCCTTCTCCGTCCACAACTCGGGGCGCTCGTAGCCACCGTCGGCGATGAAGTTCATGTACTGCGCGTTGGTGATCGGGGCCCGGTCGATGGCGAAGGTCGGCACGTGCACGGCGTGTGCAGGCCGCTCGTTGTCCAACGCCCACGGGTCGAGCGACGTCCCCATCGAGAACGGCCCACCGGCAATGATGGCTTCCCCCGCCACCGGCATCGTGGACGTCGGCGGTGCGGGAGAAGTGAGAACGGCTGGGCCGGAACGTAACTGGTGGGTTGCGAGCATGGTTTCGTCGTGCTGCTGCTCGTGCTGGGCGATCATTCCGAACGCGAACCCGTGCTTCTCGACCGGCCGACCCTCGAACGTGCTGTGCTCCAACACGTCCCAGGCCTTGTCTCGAACGGTATGCACGTAGGCGCGCGCTTCCTCGGGCGTCAGGAGCGGCAGGGACGTTCGCGACGAACGCGAGTGCTTGAACGCGTCGTACAACTCGTCGATGTCCGGCCGCACCGGATCGCGGCCGCCGACATCGCGCACGAGCCAGAGTTCTTCCTGACTGCCGATGTGTGCCAGATCCCAGATCAGCGGGCTCATCAACGGCGAATGCTGAGCCATCAGTTCGGTTTCGTCCACGCACTCGGTGAGCGAGGCGCTGCGGGACCGGCTCCGAGTCAGCACGGTCTCGATTCTGGTCCTGAGTTCTTCGGCGCTCACACCGATTCCTTTCGGCTCTGCGATGTCGGCGACACCGCATCGAATTCGTGGGGCGAAATACCGGCGCGACATCTCCGAGATGCCGCACGCAGCTGCTGGGAGAACTCTCCTCCCGCGGATGATGCGAGATCGAGCACTTCGCTTGCGGCCCTGCGCAACTCGCCATCGGCCAGACCTGCCCGGGCCGCATCGAGCCACCGACCGGCTGTGCCTGCGCCGAGTTCGGTGGCCTGGGAAACCAGATCGGGAGTGGACAGCAGCGCCTCGAACGCGGCGGCCGGTATCACCCATTGCCCGTCGGGTTGCGCGTCGAGGTAACGGATTTCGAGGTGCCCGCAGGCTCGGACATGCGGGAACAGCGTCGTCAGGTGGTAGTCGAGATCGGCGTAGGTTGCCGGGCGACCGACAACGCTCGGATCGTCGAGCCACTGCGCAAAAGTGATGCCGGACGGCGCTTCCCAGTTCTGGGTGGTTCCCCGAATACAGAGGAGCGGAACGTCGAGTGCCCACCGCGCGTAATCGGCGATCGGATCGCCCGTGTTCGGTACCGTGGTCCGACTGGAATCGAGTTCGAGCCAGGTGCGCATTCGCTGCGATGCCCACGCACCCGCCGGTGCCCCGGCGAGTTCGGGAGAGCGCGCGAACGCAGCGACGAAGGCCGGGCCGATGGCGTGCAGCATCTGCCATCGCGAAGTGACCTCGGCCCGATCACGTCCGGCGTCCACACTGACCTGGGTGGCGGCGGTGTTGCACATCATCAGCTTGCCGAAAGGCCCGATGGTGGTGAAACGGTTTTCCATCGCGCAGTAGCGCGGTAAGACCAGTAGTCGTTCGGGATCTCGCACGGCGTCGGCGGGAACTGCGCTGATGGAGATGCCGTCGCGACCGAGCATGTCGTGCAACAGTCGGGCATCGGCGTCGAGCAGCGGTTCGAGCTGGGAAACGGAAATATAAGGCGAACTGGACAATTCGACTTGGCCGCCCGGTTCGACGGTGACGATACTTCCGCCCGGCAACGTCAGGGCGGGTGACTCGGGAGCGATACTGCGCGGGGAGTGATCACCGAGCGCAGCGGCCAGAGCTGACAGGGAGGGCCGCGAACCGTCGTCGAGGGCGGTGAGCCATTCGAGTTCGGCACCGATGAGCGACGGTGGCCCCAGCTTGAAACACACCTTCGACACGTATGCCTCGATGGCTGGGCGCGTGCTCAGCTCGAGGGACTTCTCGTTGGAGGACACATTTCCTTCTTTCCCACTCACCGCGATCCGACTACGCAATGTACCCAGCTGCCAGGATCGAAAACGCCGAGATCCCGCGTCGTATCGAGGCTACCGATTGTGGAACCCTGATGCCCGAGAGTTCGCTACCGGAAGGACTATCGATGCTCGATCACGACCGCATTCGCCGCGACACCCCTGGTGCGTCGGGCCGGGTATTTCTCGACAGCGCCGGCTCCTCGCTGCCGCCCACCGTCGTCGTCGACACCGCGATCGCCCATCTGCGCCGCGAGGCGGAGATCGGCGGGTACCGGGCCGCGAGCGAACGCCTCGACGATCTCGCGGCGGTCAAGACGTCGATCGGAACCCTGATCGGGGCACCGGCGTCGACCATCGCTCTGAGCGATTCCGCCACTCGTGCCTGGACCGACTTCTTCTACTCGGTGCCGTTGTCGGCCGGGGATCGAATCCTGCTGTGCGAGGCCGAGTACGCCAGCAACGCCATTTCCGCGCTGCACCGCGCCGAGGTCTCCGGGGCCACCGTCGAGGTGATTCCGAGCGACGCGTCGGGGTGCATCGACGTGGACGCCCTCGAACAGATGCTCGACGACCGAGTCCGGGTGGTGTCGGTCGTGCACGCGCCCACCAACGGAGGCTTGATCAACCCGGCCCGCGCGGTGGCCGATCTCGCCCATCGACACGGTGCCCTCGTTCTGCTCGACGCGTGTCAGTCCATCGGCCAGCTGCGGGTTGACGTGGACGAACTCGGCGTCGATGCGCTGTCGGCCACCGGTCGCAAGTGGCTACGCGGGCCCCGAGGTACCGGGTTCCTGTACCTGCGTCCGGAATTGGCCGCGAGCTTGCATCCACCGGCTCTCGATCTGCACAGCGCGCAGTGGGAGGACTCGTCCACCTACCGGATGGCCGATGACGCAACACGTTTCGAGTTCTGGGAATGCGACGTCGCAGCCCGCCTCGCCCTCGGCGCGGCCGTCGACTATCTACTCGAACTGGGCATCGACGACGTCGCGGATGCCATCTCCGAGCGCGCCGAGTACCTACGTGCCGGAATGCGACGCATTCCCGGGGTCACCGTCCACGATCTCGGTGACCGCAAGAGCGGCATCGTCTCGTTCACCGTGGACGGTGAGGAGCCGGTGGCCGTCCGCGACCGGCTTGCCGACCGAAACGTGACGGTCACGGTGAGCCATCGCGGTTCCACTCGACTGGACATGACGGGCCGGGGACTCGACGCCGTCGTCCGTGCATCTCCGCACTACTTCGTCACCTTCGCCGAACTGGACACGATGCTCGCTGCCCTCGCCGGTGTGTGAGCGGGCTCTACGGTCCGGATGTGCGCTGAGGTAGGCGGCGACCCCGATCCCCGAGACTGCGAGGCCCGCGAAACCGAACCATGTGACCGCGTCGCCGAACATCACGAAAGCCCAGAGCATCGTCGTCGGCGGTGTCAGGTAGAGCAGCACGCTGGCACGAGTCGGACCACTGCGGCGCACGACGAACAGGTACGCGCCGTAAGCGCCGAAGGTCGACAGCACCACCGTCCACGCCACCGCAGCCCAGAAACCCGTCGTCATCGGCGGTACCGCGTCGCCGGCAAGTGCACTCCACGTCATGAAACCGACTGCGCTGATACCACATTGGATCGCCATGGCCAGCGCGATGGGTTCTTTCGGATCCAGTAGCCGTTGCCCGATCGTCCCGGCCGACAGCGCCAGCATGCCCGCGGCCGGCAGCAGGTAGACCGGCCAGGCGAGATCGGCACCGGACAGGTCACCGACGACGACGAGCGTCACTCCGGCGATACCGACGACGAGGCCGAGAATTCCTCTCGATCCGACGCGTTCGCCGAATATCCTGCTCGAGGCCAGCGCGACCACCAGCGGCTGCAATGCAGCGATCAGGGCGGTGACGCCCGGAGGGACGCCCATGCCGATGCCGGTGATGGTGGCACCGAGGTAGAGGAACTGGCAGAAGAGGCCGAGGACTGCGTGGATACGCAGCGCGTGCCACGTCGGGGTGAGTCGCCGCCATCGGCACCACGCGACGAGGAGCACGACTGCCACCAGGTACCTCCAGGCCAGCAGCGTGTGGGCCGGAGCTTCGGCGGTGCCGAATTCTGCTCCGATGAAGCCCGAACTCCACAGAATCACCAGAGCTGTACCGGCGAGAACGTCGATGCGTGAGGTCATGAGAGCGATGTAAACATACAGGTCTGTATACTCGCAGTGAACCCCACTCCGACCAGCGCTTTCGAAAGGTCGTCATGCACGACAAGCCACTGACCCCGGCAGCGGAACGAATCCTCGCCGTCGCGAGCGAGCTTTTCTACGACCGCGGAATCCGCGCCGTCGGCGTCGACCTGATCGCCGAGGAAGCCGGCACCACCAAGAAGACCCTGTACGACCGTTTCGGCTCCAAGGACGGCCTGGTGCAGCGTTACCTGAAGCGGCGATACGACCTCTGGTGTGCGCACGTGACGCAGTACGTCGACTCCCTCGACCAGGGTGAGCAGCGTGTACTCGGGGTCTACGACGCACTCGACCTGTGGATGCGCGACAACCATCGCGGCTGCGGATTCGTCAACGCATTCGCCGAGTTCGGCGGCACCGACAGCCCGGTGTTGGCCATCATCGAGTCGGAGAAGGCGTGGACGCGATCGCTGTTCGCACGCCTGGCCGCCGATGCCGGATACCCCGATTCAGAAGAACTCGGGACTCGATTGTCACTGTTGCACGAAGGTGCGGTGGTCATGGGAACCGCAGGCGGTCGGGACGACGCCATCGCCGTCGCCCGGTCGGTGGCCGCCGAGTTGCTCACTGCGCTCGCACGTGAGCGGAAGTTCGTAGCAGGGGTCGAACTTCCGCGCACGTGACCTGGTCGTGTATTGTCTTCCAGGTTGTCTCGGCGAGGGTAGATCCGGCTCATCAGGATCCACCGTTATCGACGCGGCTCGGCCCCGTTGGCCGCGCTCGTTCGTGTCCGCCCCGACGAGTTTGACAGTCCGACGAAGTACGCCGCACGAACCACAGATCACAGTTATCAGGAGCATGTAGCACCATGGCATCGAAGGTAAACAACCTCACCGCACAGGTCCGCACCGAATTCGGCAAGGGTGCCGCACGCCGCGCTCGTCGCGACGGCCTCGTTCCCGCCGTTCTGTACGGACACGCAACCGACCCCCAGCACCTGGCACTCGACGCCCGCGCATTCGCTGCCGTGCTGCGTAACGACGGCACCAACGCTGTGCTCACCCTCGACATCGCCGGCAAGTCGCAGCTGGCACTGACCAAGTCGATCGTCGTGCACCCGATCCGTCGCAGCATCGAGCACGCCGACCTCCTCGTCCTGAACAAGGGCGAGCGCGTCACCGTCGAGGTCAACATCATCGTCGAGGGCGACGCCGCACCGGGCACCCTCGTCACCACCGACTCGACCGCCGTCGAGATCGAAGCCGACGCGCTCGAGATCCCGGAGAACTTCGTCGTCTCCGTCGAGGGTGCCGAGATCGGCACGCAGATCACCGCGGCAGACCTGGATCTGCCGTCCGATGTCACCCTCATCTCCGACGGCGAGACCCTCCTGGTCAACGTCGTCGAGGCACCGTCCGAGGAAGACCTCGAGGCCGACGGCGAAGGCACCGAGCCGATCTCCGAGACCGGCGAGGCCGAGACTCAGGAAGAAGCAGCTTCCGAGGACGAAGACAGCTCCGACGAGAGCTGATTCTCTCCCCTGCATCTCGAGCGGCGCGCTGTTCTCCTTCGGGAGACGGCGCGCCGTTCGTTTCGAACCATCGATGGAAGAATGACGCCCGTGAGCACCGAAAACGGCCCCGCCCTGATAGTCGGGCTCGGCAACCCCGGTCCGCAGTACGACAAGACTCGGCACAACGTGGGCTTCATGGTCGCCGACGCACTCGCCGGGCGCGTCGGCTCGTCGTTCTCCTCGCACAAGAAGTCCAATTCCGACATCGTGCAGGCCCGGCTCGACGGCCGTTCGGTCGTCGTCGCGAAGCCGCGAACGTTCATGAACCTCTCGGGCCAGCCGGTGGCGGCACTGGCTCGGTTCTTCTCCGTCGACCCCGCGAACATCGTGGTGGTGCACGACGAACTGGACATCGACTTCGGCGCACTGCGACTCAAGCTCGGCGGCGGTGAGGGCGGGCACAACGGTCTGCGCTCGATTTCTCAGCACCTCGGCACCAAGGACTACCTGCGGGTCCGCGTGGGCGTCGGACGGCCGCCGGGACGGATGGACCCGGCGTCGTTCGTGCTCAAGCCCTTCTCGACGCCCGAACGCAAGGACCTCGGCGTCGTGATCGAAGAAGCCGCCGACGCCGCCGAGCTACTGCTGAAGGTCGGTCTCGAGGCCGCCCAGAATCGGGTGCACCCGCGCTGATCAGTTCAGCAGCGACACCGAATTGGCCCGTCGCAGTTTGCCGCTCGACGTCTTCGGGATGCTGCCCGGCCCCAGGACTGCCACCGTGCGCGGGCGCACTCCTACCTCCGAATGCACCGCGTGGATCACTTCACGCTCGATGCGCTTGACCTCGTCGGGGTTGTCGATATCGTTCGTTTCGACTGCAACAGCGAAGCTTTCGCGTTTGTCGCCGGCGTCGAGGCGGATCGCGACGGCGTTACCGGGCCGAACTCCCGCGACGGTGCCCGCGGCTCGCTCGATGTCGGTGGGATAGATGTTGCGGCCGCCCATGATGATGACGTCCTTGACCCGGCCGCAGACGACCACCAGTTCGTCCTCGGTGATGTAGCCGACGTCGCCGGTATCGAGCCAGCCGTCGGCGTCCTGTGTCGGCACGGGGCCGTCGACGGTGATGTATCCGGGCGTGACGGCCTTGCCGCGGACCTCGATGATGCCGACACCGCGCGCGGTGAGCACCTGCCCTTCCTTGTCCACGACGCGGCCCTCGAGACCGGGAACGAACTTTCCGAGAGTCGCCAGGGATCGGGTGTTGCCGCGGGTGGACGGGACTGCGCGGCCGAGCGTTTCGAGTAGATCCGCGTCGACGACGTCGATCACCTGCCCTTGGCCGGGGTCCGGAATCGACACGGCGAGAGTCGTTTCCGCCATTCCGTACACGGGCGCGAGGGCCGCCGGATCGAGTTTGTACGGCGCACCCGCTTCTGCCAATGCGATCATCGTGTCGGGGTCGACGGGTTCGGCACCGTTCCACGCGTAACGCAGCGTGGACAGATCCAGATCCAGATCGTCCTCCGCCTGACGCAGCCGACGCGCCAACAGCGAATACGCGAAATTGGGTGCAGCAGTGACTGTTCCGCGATACTTGTCGATGAGCTTGGCCCACAACAGTGGCGAGCGCAGGAAGTCCAACGGCGTGATGCTCACGACCTCGGCACCCACCTGCATCGGCACCGACAGGAAGCCCACCATGCCCATGTCGTGGAAGAGCGGCAACCAACTGACCATGACGTCGGAATTGACGTCGAACTCGATGCGATCGATCATCGCGTACGCATTGACGTAGAAGTTCTCGTGCGTGATACGCACGGCCTTGGGCGACCCGGTGGAGCCGGACGTGAGCTGCTGCAGCGCGATGTCGGTCTCGGCCGTCGGCACCGGATCGATGTCGCGACCGGACTTCATGTCGTCGATCTTCAGCACAGTGATGCCGCGCTCGACGAGCACCGGTGCGGCGATGTCGAACGGAGCTCCCAGAATCACCGCCTTCGCGTCGATCATCCGGACGACGGTTTCGGTGTCCTCGCCCCAGACGGCCAGATCGGTCCGCGGGGTGGGCTGATGCAACATCGTCACCGACGCTCCGCGCATCCACGTGGCCTGGCACGCAGGTGCGATGTCGACGGGCTGGCCGGCGAGAATGCCGATCGCGTCGCCGTGTTCGACCCCCGCGTCGGCCAACGCGCCCGCCATCCGCCGCGCCTGCTCGTGGATCTCACCCCACGACTGGCGCAACGCCGCCTCGGGCTCGCCGGTGACCAAACCACGTTTGCTGCTGCTCGCGGTCTCGAACATCTCGTCGGTGAACTTGCTCAACGCGTCATCTCCTCGTTCGACGGTCCTTCCGCGTCCCTCACCCTAAGCAATCCCGCGATGACCGGTGACCGTTACCGGCCGCGTATCCTTGACCTTTGCCGTTGCCGTGACTACGAGATAGAGGCCTTCGTGAGTACCCCGCCCAGTTCCCCCGACGTCGATGCAGCACTCGACGGGTCAGGACCGAACTCCGGCCCCGCTCGACACTCGGCCAGGGAACTCGATTTCGAGGTCGCGAGGCGTCGAACATTCGCGGTGATCTCACACCCCGATGCCGGTAAGTCTACGCTCACCGAGGCCCTCGCCCTGCACGCGCGCGTCATCTCCGAGGCCGGTGCCATTCACGGCAAGGCCGGCCGTCGCTCCACCGTCTCGGACTGGATGGAGATGGAGAAGGCGCGCGGCATTTCGGTGAGTTCGACTGCGCTGCAGTTCAATTACCAGACCTCCCCCGACGCCGAGGTCACCAACGTGATCAACCTCGTCGACACCCCCGGCCACGCCGATTTCTCCGAGGACACCTACCGCGTCCTGACGGCGGTCGACGCGGCCGTCATGCTCATCGACGCCGCGAAGGGCCTCGAGCCGCAGACCCTCAAGCTGTTCCAGGTGTGCCGCCAGTTCGGCATCCCGGTCATCACCGTCATCAACAAGTGGGACCGCCCGGGTCAGTCCCCGCTCGAACTGCTCGACGAGATCGAGTCACGCATCGGCCTGACGCCGACGCCTCTGTATTGGCCCGTCGGCATCGCTGGTGACTTCCGTGGCCTGCTCGATGTGCAGGACGGCAGTTACATCCGCTTCACCCGAACTGCGGGTGGTGCCACGATCGCGCCAGAAGAATTCATGACGGCCGAGGCCGCCGCGCAGCGCGAGGGCGTCGACTGGGACACCGCCGTCGAGGAGAGCGATCTGCTGATCTCGAGCGGCCAGCAACACGACCAGGAGATGTTCCTCGCCGGCCAGACGTCACCGGTGATCTTCGGATCGGCGATGCTGAACTTCGGCGTGCGCCAGATCCTCGACACCCTGGTGGCGCTGGCCCCCGCACCCGGCCCCCGGGCCGACGTCTCCGACGGGGTGCGCGCGGTGACAGATCCCTTCAGCGCCGTCGTGTTCAAGGTGCAGGCCGGCATGGACACCGCACACCGAGACCGCCTGGCCTTCATGCGCGTGGTCTCGGGTGTGTTCGAGCGCGGCATGGTCGTCACGCACGCACAGACCAAGAAGCCGTTCACCACCAAGTACGCGCTCACCGTCTTCGGCCGTGACCGGACGACGGTCGAGAACGCCTACCCCGGCGACATCGTCGGTCTGGTCAACGCCACCGCGCTCGCGCCCGGCCACACGTTGTACACCGACAAGAAGGTCGAGTTCCCACCGATCCCGTCGTTCGCACCCGAGCACTTCTCGGCACTGCGCGTCGACAGCGCCGACAAGTACAAGAAGTTCCGCCGAGCCGTCGAACAACTCGACTCCGAGGGCGTGGTTCAGGTGCTGCGCAACGACATTCGCGGCGACGCCTCCCCGGTTCTCGCGGCCGTCGGCCCGATGCAGTTCGAGGTGGTCACCGCACGAATGAAGACCGAATTCGGCGTCGACGCTCGGATGGAACCGTTGGGTTACTCGCTTGCTCGGCGCACCGACGCGGCGTCGGCCGTCGAATTGGGCCGTCAGCGCGGCGTCGAGATCTTCACCCGGACCGACGGTGCCCTACTGGCTCTCGTCAGCGACAAATGGCGACTGCAGTACATCCAGAAGGAGATGCCCGAGCTGACCCTCGAGCCCCTCGTCGCCGCAGGCGATCAGTAACCTGTCGCGGTGCTGACAGATCTGCTCGACGCCGAATTCAGCGTGCTGGGCCACCCGGTGCTGTGGCGCGAGGTGATCGGGAACGCCTTCGGACTGCTCTCCGCGGTCGGCGGGATGCGTCGAGTCGTGTGGGCGTGGCCGGTGGGAATCATCGGAAATGCGCTGCTGTTCACCGTCTTCATGGGCGGGGTGTTCCACACTCCGCAGGCGTTGGATCTGTACGGACAAGCCGGACGGCAGCTGATGTTCATTGCCGTCAGCGCCTACGGGCTGGCCCGGTGGATGCGCGGCTCGAAGAACTCGGGGGCCGCCGTCGTTCCACGCTGGGGCACTGCCCGTGAGCGACTGGTGATGATCACTGTCGCAGTCGTCGGAACGATCGTGTTCGCGCAGCTGTTCGGGTACCTCGGTTCGTTCGGCAAGTGGGCCGATGCGTGGATCTTCACCGGTTCGATGCTGGCGACGTTCGGCATGGCCCGCGGGCTCACCGAATTCTGGCTTATCTGGATCGCGGTGGACATCGTGGGCGTCCCGCTGCTGGTGATCGCCGGTTTCTACCCGTCCGCTGTCCTCTACTTGGTATACGCCGGGTTTGTGACCTGGGGTTTCGTGGTGTGGTTCAGGATCCAGAACAAGCCTTTGGACCAAAAAATGGCGATCTAAACAATCGTGATGCTACTCTCAGGCTGTCCGAACAAACTTCGAGTACGTTTTGGCGTGCTCGACGCCGAGTTGGGCGTCATGTGAGTTCTCCGATCATGGCGTCTCGGCGCGGAACCACCCGAGAATCACGATGAAGTGGAAAACGACATGACTAAGGGAACGAACTACCCATTGGCCGGGATCAAGGTCGGTGGCGCTCCCGCGCATCGTTTGGCGACGCCGCCGAAGTCCGATTCCACTCCGTCCAACGGTGCCCGCACCGACAGCTCGGTAGCTGCACCCGCCGAGAAGGCGGCCGAAACCACCACCGATTTCCCGGCGGCAGTGGTCACGTCCACCGACACGGCATCCGCTCCACAGCCCGCAGCATCAGAGAAGCCCGCCACGGAATCGAACGAGGTTGAAGTGACCACCAGCGATCAGATCTCAGAACACGGCCTGCCCACCAACGGCCGTTCCACCGCTCACGCCTCCAGCGGCAGCACGTCGCCGTCTCTCGGCCGCGGCCAGGCACCCGACCGTCGTACCGCCATGGGCGTCGCCTCGGTTCGTATCGCGGGTCGACTGACCCAGAACGAACTCGGCAGCCGCACCGGCGACATCCGCACCCCCGACACCTCCGTCGGCCCCGACGAGCTGCTTCAGCTCCTCGGCGAATACCTCGTCTCCGGTGGTCTGCAGAACCCGGAGATCCACGTGCGTTCCAACGGCCAGACCATCGTGCTGGACCTGCAGAACCCCGCCAAGGGTTACCGCTGACCCACTGACGGTCACAGCAGCTGCTGGAAGGCCTCTGGTCGCACCATCTCGAGCACCAGAGGCTTCCACTGCGGCGCGCGGTCCTTGTCGACCAGCACTGCGCGCACCCCCTCGGCGAAGTCCGGTTCCGTGATGATCCATGTCGCCAGCCGCAACTCGCGATCGAGGCACTCCCGCAACGTACTGTCCGCAGCCCGCTCGATCAGGGCATCGGTGGCCATCAAGGACGTCGGCGACAGCGTTGCCAACTGAGTCTTGGTCGTGCGAGACCACGCGGTATCGCACTCCAATGCATCGATGATGTCGACGAGCGAGGTCTTCTCGAACACCGTGGCCACCGCTTTCGCGTCGAACGACAATTCCGTCGTCGGCGGCGGGGTCGTGTGTCGCGCGAGCGCTGCACCGAGATCGGTGCTGCCGAGAATGTCGTCCTTCAGCGCCTGAACGGATTCGCTGGGACAGAAGTGTGTCGCCAATCCCAGTGTCACAGCGTCGGATCCGGTGATCCGGGTGCCTGTCAGTGCCAAGTAGCGTCCGATGTGATCGGGCAACCGGGACAGAAAGTAGCTCGAGCCCACATCGGGAACAAATCCGATCGCCGTCTCCGGCATCGCCAGAAGAGCGTTCTCTGTCACGATCCGCACGCTGCCGTGCACCGAGATTCCCAGCCCTCCCCCGAACGCCGCGGCCTCGATGACCGCCACATACGGCTTGGGGTACGTCGCAATGATCTCGTCGAGGTCGTACTCGGCAGAGAAGTAGCGCGGTCCGGCTTCTCGGTCGCCGTCGATCACGGCCTGCCTGATGGCCTTGATGTCTCCGCCGGCGCAGAACGCGCGCGGTGAACTGCTCGTCACCAGAACCGAACCGACGGTGTCGTCGTCCCGCCACGCATCGAGTGCCGCACGAATGCCGTGGATCATGGCCTCGTTCAACGAGTTCAGGGCCTCCGGCCGGTTCAGGACGATATGCCCGACACCACCGACTACCTCGGCTTCGACTACGGCCACTGCGGACTCCCTTTCACCTGCTTCGATCGACGCGTAACAGTAGCGCTATTCGCGTGATTCGATCGAGCGCGGCCGCGCGTCGGACGGTATGTCGGCGGGACGGCACTCGCGCTCCTCGGCGGTGAACCACCCGCGATACAGGAACAACTGGCCGAGCATCGGGCTCTTGACTTCGATCTCGATGCGGTGCCGTTCCTCTGCCGCGTCCCACCATTCCCGGCCGATCGTGACCGCAGAGGCCACCTTCGGCAACTTCGGCGCAATGGGACCGAGCAGAAACCGCGGCACCTCGCTCTCGAGCACCAACCCGCCGTCGGAGTCGACCGCACACGTGGTGTGCACCACCATGTCCGACGAGAACCCCAGGTAGTCGAGCGCATATGCGTCGGATTCTGCCGACGACACCATCACCGAATTCATCCCCTGCGGACGCGCGGCGAACGCGAAGCGACGCACGAAAGACATTGTCTCGCGGCCCAATTCGTCGACGTACGCATAGTTGGCAATGGTGAAGGGCACATCCTTGCCCACCCCAGCAGGAAACAGGCCTCGCTTACGACCGGCCCACAGCAGCGGCGGAGGAACGAGACGAGAGTGAGTCATCTCCTCCATCACACCGACCCCGAACTGAGCCCGATGATCCGAGGACTGCAAACCGAAACGCCATTGGACCTTGGGATGCAGACGAGCGAAATCCGAACCCATCACTTCTGCGACGACCGATGCCATGTGCACAGTATGCGCTGCGCGCATGTGCATGAAACTTCGTAGCAGGTTACGAGTTACCACTCACATGCGGCGGAGCCGCTCATTCCAGTTCGGCGGCCAATTCCATCCAGCGTTCCTCGGCGACGTCCTTGTCGGCGAGGACCTGCTTGAGTTCGGTGTCGAGGGCCACGAGCTTGTCCGGCGCAGTGGCAGCCTCGGCGAGTTCGGCGTGCAGTTCGGTCTCCCGCTTGGACAGGCGAATGACGAGCTTCTCGAGCTTGCTGAGTTCCTTACGGGCAGCGCGCTCCGAAGCCGCATCACGGGTTGCCTTCCGCGGCACCCCGCCGGTGGTCAACGAGTCCGGCGTCGCGTCGGCGGCGAGGACGGCCCGCCTGCGCAGGTAATCCTCGATGCCGCCGGGCAGGTTGGTGAGCTTGCCGTCACCGAACAGTGCCCACGTCGAGTCACAGATGCGCTCGATCAGGTACCGGTCGTGACTGATGACGACGAGCGTGCCCGCCCAGCCGTCCAGGATGTCCTCGAGCTGCTGCAGGGTGTCGATGTCCAGGTCGTTGGTCGGCTCGTCGAGCAACAGCACGTTCGGCTCGGCCATCAGGACTCGCGTCAACTGCAGGCGGCGTCGTTCGCCACCGGACAGGTCTCCGACGGGCGTGCGCTGGCGAGCGGGGGTGAAGCCCAGCCTTTCCGCGAGCTGCCCGGCAGAAATCTCCTTGTCGCCCAACGTGATCCGCTCGGCCACCTCCTTGACCGCGTCGAGGACCCGCAGCTTCTTGGGTAGGTCGTCCAATTCCTGCTTCAGCCACCCGATCTTGACGGTCTGGCCCTGGATGCGCTTGCCCGCAGCGGGCTGCAGTTCACCGGCGAGCGTACGCAACATCGTCGTCTTACCCGAGCCGTTGACGCCGACGAGACCGACGCGCTCGCCCGGAGCCAGACGCCACGTGAAGTCCTTGACCAGCTCACGGCCGTCGGGAGTTTCCAGGCGCGCGTCCTCGAGTTCGATGACGACCTTGCCCAGACGGCGCTGCGCAAAGGAGGACAGCGCGACGGAGTCACGAGGCGGCGGTACGTCGGCAATCAGCGCCTCGGCGGCCTCGATGCGGTATTTGGGCTTGGACGTTCGCGCGGGAGCACCGCGGCGCAGCCATGCGAGTTCCTTGCGGGCGAGGTTGCGACGCCGCTCCTCGGATGCGTCGGCCTGACGGGAGCGCTCTGCACGCGCGAAGACCCAATCGTTGTAGCCACCCTCGTAGGTTTCGATACCACCCCCGACGACCTCCCACGTCTGATTGGCGACGGTGTCGAGGAACCACCGATCGTGCGTGACGACCAGTAGCGCGCTCCGACGGCTCACCAGGTGCGCGGCCAGCCACTGCACGCCCTCGACGTCGAGGTGGTTGGTGGGCTCGTCGAGCACCAACAGATCCAGATCTTGAACGAGGGCTGCTGCCAACGCGACTCGTCGACGCTCGCCACCGGAGAGGTTGTCGATCGGCGCGTCCAGTCCGGAGCTACCGGCCGGACCCAGATCGGCAATACCGATGCCGGTCAGAATGTTTCGTACCCGCGAATCGCCGGCCCACTCGTGCTCGGCCATCCCGAGCGGATCGAGTACCACCTGACCGACCGTCGACCCGGGCGGCAACACACCACGCTGAGTGACGACGGCCATCCGCAGTCCGTTCACTCGGCTGACGCGTCCCGAATCGGGGGGTTCGATGCCGGCGAGAACCTCGAGGGTGGTGGTCTTGCCACCGCCGTTGAGGCCGACCATGCCGATGCGTTCGCCCTCCTGCACACCGAGCGAGACGCCGTCGAGCAGAGGCTTGACGCCGAAGGACTTACTGACGTTTTCGAGATTGACGAGATTGACCATCAGGAAAAACCATTCGATTCACTAGTGACCACACGAGCACCGGGAACCGGTCCACTCGCAACACGGACGGTGCGGCACACGCCTGCACCGGACAATTCTGCGCTCACCGACACCGCCGCATCGGCGTCGGCGCACAGGAACGCACACGTGGGGCCCGAGCCGGACACGATGCCCGCCAACGCACCCGCAGTGACACCCGCTCTCAGTGTGCGACGCAACTGCGGCATCAGCGAGACCGCAGCGGCTTGCAGATCGTTGCCCAACAGCGGGGCGAGGGCCCGCGCATCACCCGACGCGAGGGCATGCATCAAATCCTCGGTGCCGCCGAGCCTGGGCGGATCGCCCTTGGCCCGCAACTGATCGAGCTCGCCGTACACGGCGGGGGTCTGCAGACCACCCTTCGCCAATGCCAGAACCCAATGAAAGTTGTTACGCGAGAGCACCGGAAGCAACTTCTCACCGCGGCCGGTACCGACGGCAGTCCCGCCGTGCAACGAGAACGGCACATCGCTACCGAGTTCGGCCGCCACCTCGTCGAGCTCGTCACGCGAGAGTTCGAGATGCCACATCGCGTTGAGCGCAACCAACGTCGCGCCAGCATCGGCACTACCGCCCGCCATGCCGCCGGCGACCGGAATGCCCTTGTCGATGGTGATCTCCACCGACGGCTCGCGCCCGACCCGACGGCCCAACAACTCGGCGGCCTTCCAGACCAGGTTCCGCGCATCCGTCGGAACGACCTTCGCGTCGTCGCCGCGCACCCGAACCGACAACCCCTTTGCCGGAACGACCGACAACTCGTCGGAGAGAGACAGCGCCTGGAATACCGTCGTCAACTCGTGAAAGCCGTCGGGACGCAGGTCACCGACCGAAAGATGCAGATTCACCTTCGACGGGGCCCGAACGACAACGGGCGTGGGAACGACAGACAGCACGTTTAACCACAGTAGTGGAGAAACATGGGCCGGGTTCACCATCAGACGGCCCACCTGGGGGGTACTCAATGTCACGTTCGGTGGACTTTTCGGGTGTCAATGTCACGTTGAGTGGACTCCGGTGGGGGGTCGGGTCGGTAAAGAGGACCGAAGATGTCCGCATTCGGTGGCATTGTGTGGACATGAAGGAAACCTCGGCCCGGCTGTTGCGGCTGTTGTCGCTTCTGCAGACCCGGCGCGATTGGGCGGGTGCAGAGCTGGCGGAACGGCTCGACGTGACGCCTCGCACGCTGCGGCGCGATGTCGACAAGTTGCGCGATATCGGTTATCCGGTCAATGCGACGCCGGGCGTCGGCGGCGGCTATCAGTTGGGGCCGGGTGCCGAGATGCCCCCGTTGTTGCTCGACGACGACGAGGCGTTGGCGGTGGCGTTCGGTTTGCAGTCGGCGGCCGGTGGGTCGGTGGCGGGGATCGGCGAGGCGTCGTTGCGTGCGTTGACGAAGCTGCGGCAGGTGATGCCGTCGCGCATCCGGCATCGGCTCGACGCCCTCCGGATCGACGTGGTGGAGCACACGCCGCGGTCTGCGGTGGATGCGGCGGTGTTGTCGACGGTGGCTGCGGTGTGCCATGGGCACGAGCGACTGAGATTCGACTACCGCAAGCACGACGGTTCCGAGTCCCGACGTGAGGTGGAGCCCTACAGCTTGGTTCGAGCGGGAGCGCGGTGGTATCTGCTGGGTTGGGATGTGCTGCGCCAGGATTGGCGGTCGTATCGGGTGGACCGGCTCACTCCGAAGATTCCCACCGGCCCGCGGTTCACCCCGCGAGAGTTGCCTGCAGGCGGGGCGGCGGCGTTCGTCTCGAAGGGAATCGACCGCGCGTTCACCCAGGTTCAGGCGCGCATTCGCTTGCATGCGCCGATCGAGACGATCGCCCCGATGATCGACGAGCACTGGGGCACAATCGAATCCATCGACGACACCTCGTGTGCGGTGGTGCTCTCGGGCGACTCCCTGCCGTCGATCGCCCGCTGGCTGGCGGCGTTCGACACCGACTTCACCGTGCTCGACCCGCCGGAACTGAAAGAGGAATGCCGCGTGGTCGCCGCGCGTCACGCGGCCCTCGAACGGCGATACCTCGCCGCGGTTCACCCTCCGGTAACCGACGCGTGAGTCAATGGGTCCATGACGACCCCACTCGGTTTCGACCCGACCTTCCTGGCCGACATCGACGTTCCGCTGCCGGGTCGAGCAGGCCTGGTGGTTCTTCCGTACACGCATTTCTCGGTGTCCATGGATCCTGCCCGACGCCTCGCCGCGGTCACCGGCGTGAACATCGACGGCTCGAGCCTGAAAGACGTGGAGCGAGGCGATGATTGGCGTCTGGACGAGCGGCTCCCGGCAGCGCAGCAGGCGGGGAACGAGTTGTACTCGAACAACGACCTCGACCGTGGACATCTCGTTCGCCGACGAGATCCGGTGTGGGGTGAGCTGTCGGTGGCGACACGTGCCAACGCCGACACCTTCCACTACACGGTGTGCGCCCCGCAGACGGCCACCCTGAACCAGTCGAAAACTCTGTGGCTGGGGCTCGAGGATTACGTACTGGGCCATGCCGAGCAGTACGGGCAACGGCTCTCGGTGTTCAGTGGCTGCATCTTCGCCGACGACGATCCGATCTACCGAGGCATTGCCATACCGCGTCGCTTTTTCAAGATTGCCGCGTGGTCCCAGGATTCGGCACCGGCGTGCACTGGATACGTGCTCGATCAGTCGCCGTCACTCGACCCGATTCTCGACAAGCCGCTTCGGGTCGAGACCGATCCCCCACCGCTCGGCCCGTACCGCACGTATCAGGTTCCGGTAGCAGACATCGCGTCGGCGACCGGCTTGGAGCTGGGAAGTCTCACCGAGGCCGACCGGTACGCACCTGTCGCAGCGGCACGCGCCGAGGCGTCGAAGTGGACCGAACTGACGCGACTGTCGGACATTCACCTGTAAGGACGAAACGTCAGGCCTCGGTAGCCGCCAGACGAACGAACGCTGCCGCGTCGATCGTTTCGCCGCGGGCCGTGGGATCGATTCCGGCCTCGCGAAGTCTTCGCTCCGCGGCGACGGGTGAACCGGCCCACCCTGCGAGGGCTGCTCGTAAAGTCTTGCGGCGCTGGGCGAATGCGGCGTCGATGACGGCGAATACCGACTTTCGGTGTGCAGTGTCGGTCGGCCACGGCGGCTCGGCGTAGCGATCGATGCGCACCAGCCCCGATTCCACTTTGGGAACCGGCCAGAACACCGAACGGCCTACTGCCCCGGCCCGTTTGACGTCACCGAAGAATCGGGCCTTGACGCTGGGAATGCCGTAGATCTTGCTTCCCGGTCCCGCGGCGAGGCGATCGGCGACCTCGGCCTGGACCATCACCACGGCCACCCGCAGGCTGGGTAGCTCCGAGAACAGGTGAATGAGCACAGGCACCGCGACGTTGTACGGGAGGTTCGCCACCAATGCCGTCGGGTGTCCCGGAATGTCCTCGGCCCGTACGCGCAACGCGTCGGCTTCGATGACCGTCAACCGTTCGGCGAGGGTGGGGGCGCGGTCGGCCACCGTGATGGGCAGCCGGGTCGCGAGCTTGGGGTCGATCTCGACCGCGACAACGGCGTCGGCCACATCGAGCAGAGCGAGCGTCAACGATCCGAGGCCGGGACCGACTTCGAGGACGGTGTCCTGAGGTCCGACACCGGCGGAGGCGACGATGCGTCGCACGGTGTTGGCGTCGTGCACGAAGTTCTGGCCGAGTTGTTTGGTGGGACGCACGTCGAGCTCGGCAGCGAGAGAGCGGACTTCGGCAGGACCGAGCAGAGCCGCAGCTCCCCTCACATGTTCGGACACGGTGCGAACTCTACGGGCGGGCAGGTGATCAGCGGTAACCCAGACGCGAGGTGCATGCCGGCCATGCGCCCCAGCCCTGCGACTTCTGCGTCACCGATGCGATGGCGATCTGTTCTTCGCGGGTGGCGAGGTCGGCGCGCGGTGCGTATTTCAGGCCGCCCTGGCGTTCCCAGGTGTTCTGGTCGAATTGCACGCCGCCATAGAAACCGTTGCCGGTGTTGATGGCCCAGTTGCCGGTTGCCTCGCATTGAGCAAGCGCGTCCCAGATCGCACCGTTCTCCACGGGTGGGACCTCGGTGCCGGGCTTGGCTCCGACTCGAACGGTCTTCGGCTGCGCCGGCACCTTGACCACTTCGTCGATCTTCTCGCGCCCGGCCTCGACCCCGTTGACCATGTTGATCTTCCAGGTGATGTCGGAGACGCCGGGAGCGCCGGGGTTCTCGACGACGGTCTTGCTCATGTTCATCGTCGGATCTTCGATGCGCTGTTCCGGGGCATCGGTGTCGGTGGTCTCGGTCTTGGTGACGGTCCGGTCGCGCGTGACGACGATCTCGGCACCGTCGGTGACGGCGGCATCCGGATCCGGCGACACGGTGTCGGCCTCTTCCAACGGCTTGCCCGCTGCTTCGAGGAATTCGCGCACGGTCGGAGCGGCGAGCGTCACCGGCGTTGCCGGACTGCCTCCGTCGACCAGCGAGACCTGCTTGGGCAGGGCCACGTCCAGTTCGGTGCCGTCGAGGGGCAACCGCTCGGAGCGAGACGCCGACACGTGGACGTCCTCGGCGAGGCCCGTCTGCTGCAAAGCTTCCTCGACCGTCAACGCAGTGGTCCAGATCTCCTCCGGCTTGCCGTCGACGTTCAGGGTGATCTCGCGAGCGCGGCGCAGCACGACGGTGTCGCCGTCACTCAGCCCGGAGTCGGGCGCGGGAACGACCAGATCCTTGTCCGACGGCGTGTAGCCGGCATCGACGAGAGCGCTGTTGACGTCGGTCTTCATCGTGCTCAGCGAAATCATGTCGCCGTCGACGTCGATGGTCACGGTTTTGTGACGGCTCACCGCCATCACGCCCCCGGCGACCAGCGTCATCAACAGGGCCGCAATGACCAGGTAGAGCGTGGTCGAACGAGCGGAGTTGAGGCGTCTGATAGTCGACAAGTTTCGTATTCCTGGCGGTTGCAAGCGTGACTTCGGGGTCGAAACGCCCGAGTTCGGTCACGGTACGGTAACGAATTAGTACCTCCGCCGCAACCCAAGGAGCTAGAGCCCGTACACCCGCTCCGCAGTCGCCGTGGCATGCGCCGCCAGTTCGGCCGGGTCCTGGCCACGAACCTCGGCCAGCGCCCGGGCGGTGTACGGCAGGCAGTACGGCTCGTTGGGTGCACCGCGAAACGGATGCGGCGTGAGAAACGGAGCATCCGTTTCCACCAGCACCAACTCGTCGGGCACCAGCACTGCGGCCTCACGCAGCGCATGCGCGTTCTTGAAACTGACCGTCCCCGAGAAGCTGAGAACGTAACCGGCGTCGACGCAGGCCTTGGCGGTCTCGGGCCCGCCGGAGAAGCAGTGGAAGATCACCGTCTCCGGAGCGCCCTCGGCGACCAGGACCGCGAGCAGATCCTCGTCGGCCTCGCGGTTGTGAATCATCAGCGGCTTCCCGAGACGCTTGGCGAGATCGATGTGCCAGCGGAATCCCTCGTGCTGCTCCGGGACCGTCGCACAGTCGTCGAGCTTGCCGGGCCAGTAGTAGTCCAGACCCGTTTCGCCGATGGCGACCACACGCGGATCGGCCGCGAGTCGTTCGATCTCGGCCTTCGCTGCGTCGTCGAGCACGTTCGCGCGGGTGGGATGGATCGCGACCGCCGCCCACACCCGTGGATCCCAGGATGCAGCGTCGACGGCGAAGCGCGCAGCGTCGAGGTCGTCGGCGATCGTGACCACCCGGGTGACCCCCACCGACTCGGCGCGATCGACGATCGCGGCCACGCTCGCGGCATCGGTCGCTCCGCAGGCATCGAGGTGGGTGTGGGCGTCGACGAGGGTGCCGACGGCATCGGGCAGCGGTGGCGCGGGACGTTCTCTACTCACGCTGGATAGAGTAGGCGCACCATGAATGCGCCAGCTGATGCCTCACGGCCACCCTTCTACGTCACCACGGCAATCGCGTACCCCAACGGAGCACCCCACATCGGGCACGCGTACGAATACATCGCCACCGACACGATCGCGCGCTTCAAGCGCCTCGATGGCTACGACGTGCGCTTTCTGACGGGAACCGACGAGCACGGCCTCAAGATGCAGCAGACCGCGCAGAACGAGGGCATCGACGTCCGCGAGCTCGCGGCGCGCAATTCCGACGCCTTCCAGGCGGCGCACGATCTGCTGCAGAGCTCCTACGGCCGCTTCATCCGCACCACCGATGCCGACCACCATGCCGCCAGCCAGGAACTGTGGCGACGGATGGAGGCGAACGGCGACATCTACCTCGACTCCTACTCCGGCTGGTACTCGGTCCGCGACGAGGCGTTCTACACCGAGGCCGAGACCACCCTGACCGAGGACGGGTCCCGCGTCGCGACCGAGTCGAACACACCCGTCGAGTGGACCGAGGAGTCGTCGTACTTCTTCCGGCTCTCGCAGTACCAGGACAAACTGCTCGAGATGTACGACGCGTCGCCCGATTTCATCGCGCCGAACACGCGCCGCAACGAGATCGTGAACTTCGTCAAGGGCGGTCTGCGCGACCTGTCGATCTCTCGGACCACATTCGACTGGGGTGTGCCGGTACCCGGCGATCCCGCGCACGTGATGTACGTGTGGGTCGACGCGTTGACCAACTACCTCACCGGTGCAGGTTTCCCCGAGACCGACTCGGAGGCGTATCGGAAGTTCTGGCCCGCCGATCTGCACGTCATCGGCAAGGACATCACGAGGTTCCACACCGTCTACTGGCCTGCATTCCTGATGTCCGCAGGCATCGAGCTACCCAAGCGGGTGTTCGTGCACGGGTTCTTGAATGTCAAGGGCGAGAAGATGTCCAAGTCTCTGGGCAACGTGCTGACCCCCGACTCGTTGGTGGAGAACTACGGCCTCGATCCGGTGCGCTTCTTCTTCCTCCGCGAGGTCTCGTTCGGGCAGGACGGCAGCTACAGCCACGAGGCAATCGTCGCCCGCGTCAATGCCGACCTGTCCAACGAACTGGGCAACCTCGCGCAGCGTTCGCTGACGATGGTGGCGAAGAACCTCGAAGGACAGCTCCCGACACCGGGTGCATTCACCGCCGAGGACGAGGCGATGCTGGCCCGCGCGGACGCTCTACTGGAGATCTGCCGCCGCGAATTCGATGTGCAGGCAATTCATTCCGCGCTCGAAGCGATCTGGTCGGTACTCGGCGAGACCAACCGCTACTTCTCGCTGCAGCAGCCATGGGTGCTGCGCAAGACCGACCCCGATCGCATGGCCACCGTGCTGTACGTGACGATCGAGGTGTTGCGCATCGTGAGCATCCTGGCCCAGCCCGTCATGCCCGATTCCGCGTCGCGCATCCTCGACCTACTCGGGGCGTCGAACCGCGAATTCGCGGACATCGCAACACGTTCGGTGCCCGGCACCGCTCTCCCGGCCCCGACGCCGGTGTTCCCCAAGTACG
This sequence comes from Rhodococcus sp. JG-3, assembly GCF_000482405.1. NCBI lineage: Bacteria > Bacillati > Actinomycetota > Actinomycetes > Mycobacteriales > Nocardiaceae > Rhodococcus > Rhodococcus sp. JG-3. The sequence goes on along the minus strand of NZ_KI519398.1, from coordinate 2,095,476 downwards.
AGGAGAAGTAAGCCCTCGTGAGTGGAACTTCGTAGCCCACTACGAGGTTCCACTCACATGGGGCTACGCCGCCTTTTCGAGTTCCTCCAGCGTGTTCTCCAGATGCGTGAGCATTCGCTGCAGGTGCGGCACACTGCGTCGGCACCCGATGAGCCCGAAGTTCAGCGAATCGCCGTTGCTGGCGACGGTGATGTTCAGCGCCTGTCCGTCGCACACGATGGACGCCGGGTAGATGCCATCGAGTTTCGCGCCGTTCCAGTAGAGGTCCTCTTTGGAACCCGGCACGTTGGAGATGATCACGTTGAACGGCGGTGGGGTGTAGTCGACGAATCCCGGCACCGGCCCGAACAACAACGGGGCCATGGTGATTGCACCGACGGCAAGCGCTTCGAGGGTGTTGAGCTCCCCCATCATCTGCTTACCCCGAACAGTGGACTCCTTGATGCGTTCGAGGCGAAGCAGTGGATCGGATTCGTCGGTCCCCAGGTTGCACAGAATGGTCGTCACGGAGTTACCGGCGTCCTTGCTGTCACCCTCCTTGCGCAGCGAGACCGGCACCATGGCAATCAGTGGCTCCTCGGGGAGCGCGTTCTGATCGATGAGGTAGGCACGCAACGCACCGGCGCACATCGCGAGCACCATGTCGTTCAGCGTTGCATCGAGGGCGGTACCGACCTTACGAATTCGCTCGATCGACCAGCTCTCCGCCGCGAAGCGTCGAGCGCCGCCGATGGGCACGTTGAACATCGTCCGCGGTGCCCGCAGCGGTAGCTGTGCGCCTTCTTTCTTCAACGCGCGCAACCCTATTCGCGCGGAGGCAGGGGCGAAGTCCACCAGGTCGCCGGCAATCTTGCGTCCCATGGACAGGCCGCTGCCCAGTTGCGCCAGCCGCCCGGGCTCGGCCTTGTCGACCTTCTTTCTGCCGCGACCGAACAACGACGGGTCCCAGGTCGCCACTCCGCTGCGATCCTCGGGGTCCGTCGAGAGTGTGCGCTGCATGAGCTTCAGCGCGCTGACGCCGTCGACCAGCGAGTGATGCACCTTGGTGTACAACGCAACTCGGCCGTCGGCCAGACCCTCGATGATGTGCAGTTCCCACATCGGCCGGTAGCGATCGAGCGGGGCACTGTGATTGAGCGAGAGAAACTGGAACAGCTCGCGTATGCGTCCCGGCGAGGGCAAGACAGCGCGCCTGACGTGGTACTCGAAGTCGACGTCCTGATCGAAAGCCCACGCGAGAGTTCCCATGATCTGCACCGGGCGGGCCGGCCGCTTGCGGAACAGCTCGTGCACTTCACCAGTGGTGAACTTGCGATGCACTTCCTGTGCGAACTCGTGCGGATCGCCGGGCGGTACGAACAACTCCAGTCCGCCCACGTGCATCGGGTGCTCCCGCGATTCGGCGATCAGAAACATCGATTCGGTGATGGGCATGAGTGCCATGAGCTGTCCTTTTTCCATTTGTTTTATGTCACGGTACGGCACCGAATGTGACTCAGAACACGACCTTACGTGCGCTCACGAAATCCCACCCGCTATTGTCCGTTACCAGGGGTTCCAAACAGAACGGGGATCCGACGCACGGCGCACACGCGCCCTGCAACAGCCAACGGGGATGGAGGCGACGGCTATGAATCCGGCGCTCACCGTAGTGAAAACGTCCGACGCGGCAGCCACTGCGCGCCGCCGCGATATCCGCGGAGCAAGTCTGCAGTCGCAGATCCTGTCCAAGTACCTGCAGTTCACCGTGCGCCCGTTCCTGACGGTGTGGGCGCAGGCACCGTCACTGCCGTGGCCGATGGGTTTGGTCGATTACGCGGGTCTGCTCGTCCCCCAGATCAGCGGCACCACCCGCAGTCGCGTCATGCTCTCCGAATGCGAGGCCGAGTGGATTCGGGCCGAGGGCAGCGGCACCGATCGTGTCGTTCTGTACATGCACGGCGGCGCCTTCGTGTGCTGTGGACTGCGGACTCATCGGCGGATGACGTCACGCGTCTCCAAGAGCGTCGACGGCGCAGTTCTGTCGGTGAATTACCGCATGATGCCGCGTAACCCGATCGCACACGCCGTCGAGGACGGGGTCGACGCCTACCGCTTCCTCCTCGATTCCGGCTATCGCCCGGACCAGATCATCATGGGCGGGGATTCGGCGGGCGGATATCTCGCTTTCATGGTCACCTTGGCTCTGCGTACCGTCGGCCTTCCGGCACCTGCCGGCATCTTCACGATGTCGCCGCTGACCGACATGGATCCCACCGGCAAGCTCACCCACGAGAACGCGGACAAGTGTTCGGTGTTTCCGTCCAACGCCGTTCCCGCACTGACCGCCCTCGCCGATCGGGTCGACGCACGGATCGTCATCGAAGGTGAACGCGGCCCTCGGGTCTCACCGGTCGACGGTGATCTCGCCGGCCTGCCGCCGGTGCTGATCCAGGTCGGATCGACCGAAATGGTCTATGCCGACGCCGAACTCATGGCGGAGCGCCTCGCCGTCGCCGGCGTCGACTGCGAACTACAGGTCTTCGAGGATCAGGTGCACGTGTTCCAGGCCGCCGATTTCGTTCCCGAAGCGCGTCGCGCACTACGCGCCATCGGCGAGTTCGCCCGTAACGTCAGCCCCAGTACAGAAAGCTGAGATACCTTCTCCCCATGGCAGTCACAGTGAACAAGTCCGTCGACATCGAGGCGGACGCAGCGACAATTCTCGACGTCCTCGCCGACGTCGAAGGCATCCCCTCGTGGTCTCCCGTGCACAAGAAGTGCGAGGTGGTCGACCGCTTCGACGACGGTCGGCCGAACCACGTCAAGATGAAGGTCTCGATCATCGGTATCAACGACGAGCAATTGGTCCAGTACACCTGGAGCGAGAACGAGGTGTCGTGGAGCTTGGTGGAGAGCACCCAGCAGAAGGCCCAGGAAGGCCGATACACGTTGACGCCCAAGGGTAACGGGACGCACGTCGAATTCGAGCTGACCGTCGACCCGAAGGCTCCCCTGCCCGGCTTCCTCGTCAAGAAGGGCACCAAGACCATTCTCGAGGCAGCGACCGAAGGGCTACGCCAGCACGTGGTGGGCTGAGCGTCACTGATCCTTGCGGGCGGCGAGAACGGCCTCGTACACCTCGCGCTTGGACACGCCTGCGACGGCCACCTGAGCGCAGGCGTCCTTCAATCGCATGCCCGACGCCACCAGCGATTCCACCTCGGCCACGAGATCCTCGGGTTCCTCGGCGACGGCGACCGCTCCTTCGAGTACAACGGTGATCTCACCGCGCACTCCGTCACGTGCCCAGTCGAGCAGCTCACCCAGTCCGCCGCGGCGTACCTCCTCGTAGGTCTTGGTGAGCTCTCGGCACACCGCAGCGCGGCGGTCGGGGCCGAGAACGTGCACCGCGTCCTCGAGACATGCGACGAGCCGATGCGGGGCCTCGAAGAAGACGATGGCACGCGGTTCGGCGAGCACCGACTGGAAATACGTGCGCCGCTGTCCCTGCTTGCGCGGGGCGAATCCGTCGAAGCAGAAGCGCTCCACCGGCAGCCCCGACAGTGCGAGGGCGGTCGTGACGGCCGACGGTCCGGGCAGGCAGGTCACCGGCAGGTCGGCGTCGACGCAGGCCGCGACCAACCGGTAGCCCGGATCGCTCACCGACGGCATGCCCGCGTCGGTCACCAGCAGTACGGTCTTTCCCTCGGCGACGGCCTCGACCAGTGCGGGTAGCCGCGCCGTTTCGACCTGGTCGTAGAAACTGACGACCCTGCCCCCGATCGTCACGCCGAGGGAGGACGCCAGTTGTTTGGTGCGTCGGGTGTCTTCGGCGGCCACGACATCGGCACTACCGAGGGCATCACGCAGGCGCTGCGAGGCATCTCCGACGTCGCCCATCGGGGTGGCAGCAAGGATGAGCATGTCTCCAGTGTCTCCCATGCGGTGCAGCGGCCTGCCGCCCACTCCGGAACACCGCCTACGATCGGTACGTGACCTTGCTGACCTCTGAGCGCTCCGGCGACCGGTCGATGGTCAGTCCCGGGCCCACCGTTGCCGCGCGCGACTGGTTCCACGACACCGATGTACGACGCGGCTGGATCGTCACCCTCGTCGTCACCGCCATCTGCGCGATCACGCGCTTCACGATGCTTCGGTACCCCACCGACGCCGGAACGCCGGTGTTCGACGAGAAGCACTACGCACCGCAGGGTTATCAGGTGCTCACCGGCGGCGGGCTCGAGGACAATCCGGCCTACGGACTGGTGGTGCACCCGCCGGTCGGCAAACAGCTGATCGCCGTCGGCGAGGCGTTGTTCGGCTACAACGGTTGGGGATGGCGTTTTTCGTCCGCGGTGGCCGGAACGCTGTTGGTACTGCTGGTGATTCGCATCGTCCGACGCCTCACCCACTCGACGCTCATCGGTGCGATCGCAGGGATTCTGCTCATCGTCGACGGCGTCACGTTCGTCAGCAGCCGCATCGGCATGCTGGACATCTTTCTGGCCCTGTTCGTCACCGCTGCTCTGGGTTGCCTGGTCGTCGACCGCGACGACGTGCGAAAGCGACTGTGGACGGTGCGAGCCGAGGGCCGCATGGACGTCAGCGATCTCGGCCCTCGAATGGGTGTGCGGTGGTGGCGTTTCGGGGCCGGCATCATGCTGGGTCTCGCATGTGGCACCAAGTGGTCGGGTCTGTATTTCATCGCGTTCTTCGGCTTGCTGAGCGTGGCGTTCGACCTGGCTGCTCGTCGCTCGTACGGGGTTCGCCGACCGTGGCGCGGAACTGCGGTGCGCGACATCGGACCCGCGCTGTACGCGCTGGTGATCGTTCCGATCGCCGTGTACCTGATGACGTACTGGGCGTGGTTCACCTCCGAGACCGGTGTCGACCGACACGAGGTGGGCAACGGAATCGGATTCGGCGGACCGTTCTCCTTCGTCCCCGGCGCCCTGCGGTCGCTGTGGTACTACAGCGGCAGTGTGCTCGATTTCCATGAGGGACTGACCAATTCGGCAGGCAATCGGCACCCGTGGGAATCCAAGCCCTGGACGTGGCCGATGGGCCTACGCCCCATGCTGTACTACTTCGCCGACGGCGAGAGCGTGTCGGGTTGCTCGGCGTCGTCGTGCGTGAAGGCGATCATGCTGATCGGCACGCCCGCGATGTGGTGGTTGGCCTTGCCGATGCTCGCCTGGACGCTGTGGTCCGTTCTCGTACGACGAGATTGGCGCTACGCCACGGTTCTCGTCGGTTACGGTGCCGCACTGTTGCCCTGGTTCGCGACCCTCGACCGGCAGATGTACTACTTCTATGCGGTGGCGCTCGCGCCGTTCATGGTGATGGGCTTCGCACTGGTACTGGGCGACATCATCGGAAAAGCGAGCGCCTCGGCCGAGAGACGCGGCACCGGACTGCTTCTGGTGTGCCTGTACATCGCGGTGGTGATCGCCAACTTCGTGTGGCTGTGGCCGATCCTCACCGCGATGCCGATCACCCCGCAGATGTGGCAGGAACAATTGTGGTTACCGAGTTGGCGCTGAGCGCCCCACTCGGCTCGCTACCGACTACTGCAGAATTGCGGTCTTGCCCTTGGTGATTCCGTCGATGCTGATGCGACCGGCACCGAACGCCGCGAGCATCAAGGCGCCGACGCCGAGAGCGACGACGAGCTCGTAGCCGTTTTCGGTGGCGAACACCCCGTTCTCGAAGTGGACGAGGAATGCAGCTCCCAACATGTCGGCGAACAGCAGCAGACCGGCGATCGGGGTGAAGATGCCGAGAACCAATGCGCCGCCGCCGATGAGCTCGACGAACGTTGCGAAGTAGGCAGACGCCGTGGGTACCGGAATGTTCATCGCCTCGAAGCTGGCAGCAGTGCCGTCGAGGCCGAAGGTGTTGAGCTTCTGCCACCCGTGGGCGATGAAGACGACTCCCAGGCCGATACGGGCTACGAGGGCGACGGCGTCACGGACGAGTGTTGAGTTCATTGATAGGCATCCTTCTGGCGCGGCTGAATGGGCAGCACCACCCTGACAGAAGGAGGTTGAAGCGTCAACTTACCGGCCGCCTGCCCCTTTCAGAGCAGCTTCGAGAAACGTTCGCGCCTGGTCGTCGTCGAGACCGATAGATCTGACGGCCCGGACGAATTCCGTTGCGGCCCTGGCTGCAATATCTCGTGACGGGTCACCGCCGGACGCCACGAACGATCCGGACCTACCCCGCGTCTCGATGATTCCCTGCTGTTCGAGCTCCCGGTAGGTCTTCGCCACCGTGTTCGGCGCGATCTTCAGCTCTTCGGCAAGCCCACGTACCGTGGGGATCTTTGTTCCGGCGATGAGATCCCCGGACCGCACCAATCCCAGAATCTGCATCCGCAATTGCTCGAACACCGGGGTCGTGTTCGACGGATCGATGCTTACGCGCACGATCGCCTCATCGAACCGCGTCGACAGCGTCGGCGATGGACGTCGATCCGGACGTGAGCATCAGCGTTTTGCCGATGGCACTGCCGGTGTCGATCAGACGGGCGACGACCGCTGCCACGTCGGCACGGGTCACCTCGCCCGGGTCGAGTGGAGGCTCGGTGAGCGAAACCGAGTCCGTCGCATCCTCGTCGGTCAGCTTGCCGGGGCGAAGAACGGTCCAGTCCAAGCCCGCGCGGGACGAAACATCTTCTTCCGCAGCAGTTTTGGCCCGGATGTATGCTTTCCATCCCTCGTCGAGGTCGTCCGCGACCGGCTCACCGGCCCCGAAGGAACTGATCAGCACGTAGCGGCGAACGCCGGCCTTCTCGGCGGCATCGGCCAACAACACCGCACCGGCCCGGTCGACGGTGTCCTTGCGCTCGGGACCGCTGTTGGGACCTGCACCGGCCGCGAACACCACTGCGTCGGCACCGGAGAGAACGTCGGCCAACTCGTCGACGGACGCAGACTCCAGATCGATGACCTGCGGCAGCGCACCGAGGGCCGTGACGGCATCGACGTGATCGCTGTTGCGAATGAGCGACACAGCGCGGTCACCGTGCGCCGTGAGAACCTGCGTGAGATGTTGGGCGATCTGGCCGTGCCCACCTGCAATGACAATGCGCTTGTCGGTCATGCGACTACTCCCGTTCCTGACGTGATCTGTCGCGTTGGCTACCCGCGTGACAGGATTGCAAACATGACCCGGGCCGCAACCATCTATCACAACCCACGCTGCAACACCTCCCGCACCGTTCTGAAGACGATCGAGGATGCGGGCATCGTCCCCCAGGTCGTCAAGTACCTCGAGACGCCGCCGACCGAAGACGAACTCCGCACGCTGCTCGCCGACGCGGGACTCTCACCACGTCAGGCTGTTCGAACCCGAGAGAGCATCTACAAAGAACTCGAACTGGCGGAGGCCGACGACGAGACCTTGATCGCGGCGATGGCGGCGCACCCCATTCTGATCGAACGCCCGATCGTGGTCACCGACAAGGGAACCGTGTTGGCTCGCCCCGCCGACAAGGTCCTCGCCGTCCTGTAGAAACGCCTGTCGGTCAAAGCCTTTCGCGAGACACCGGGCACGACATACACCGGGGGCCACCCCGGCCCGAGCCCAACTCGGACCCGGAGATTCGCAACACCTCGATGCCCGACGCCTCGAGCCGCGCATTGGTCTCGACGTTGCGCTCGTAGGCAACGACCACCCCCGGGGAGATGGCGAGGGTGTTGTTGCCGTCGTCCCATTGCTCGCGTTCGGCGGTCACATGATCGAGTCCGGTGTCGATCAACCGGAGTTTGCCGATTCCCATCGCATCGGCGGCGGCTTCGAGGAACGGGTCGGCACCGCGAATACTGACGCCGGCATCCTCGCGGTGAATCGTGAACGCGGACAACGTGTCCTGAATAGCCGGATACATCACGACCGCGTCGGTGTCGACCATGGTGCAAACGGTGTCCAGATGCATGGACGCACGCTCCTGCGCGATCGGTACCACCAACACGCTGTGCGCCAGATCGTCCTCGAAGAGACTGCGTGCCAACGCTTCTGCGCCCGCAGGGGTGGTGCGCTCCCCCACACCCACCGCGACCACTCCAGGAGCGAGCAGCAACACGTCACCGCCTTCGACCGGAGCGGTACGGGATTCGTACGCACGTCGCACGCCTTTGAACATGGGATGGAATGCGTAGATCAAGTCGGTCAGCGACGTTTCCCGTACTCGCGCAGGCAAGGCGAGGGAGGTGATCGCCACTCGGTTGTCGATCCAGAACGACGAGTCACGGGTGAACAGCAGATTGGGCAGCGGATCGATGACGAAGTCGCCCCCGTGATGCATGCGGCGAACCAGCGAGGCACCACTGGGCTCGGCCTCACCGGACTCGGCTTCGAGCAACTCGTCGAACGTCATGCCCGCCATCAGGATCTGAGCCAGTTCGGCTGCCGGGATACCGCGCAGGTACTGGGCGAGATCCTCGGCGAGAGCCCGTCCGAGCCGCCGAGCGTCGACGGCAGCCGAGATGCCCTGCATCCGAGCGGCACCGCTGACCGTCATCGCTTCGGTGAGGAGTTCGCCCAGCAGCAGCACCGTCACGCCGCGGCTGCGCAGCAGCTCCGCGAACGCATCGTGCTCGTCCTGTGCCCGGTCCACCCACGGCAATCCGTCGAACAGCAGTTGGTCGTTGTTTCTCGGAGTCAGGCGCCGCAGCTCGTCGCCCGGGCGGTGCAGCATCACGGTGCGGAGCACACCTACCTCGGAATTGGCTCCCAACGGGCCCGCAGCGGAGTCGACGCTCATGAACGAACGGTAAACCCATTCGTCGTTCAGCGCTGGCATCCGGACCTGAAGTAATGTCGAGGTCGTGCCGATGCCCGAGTGGAACGTCCGTGAACTGACTCCAGGCCAGCTGTCGGAGCGCAGCGGCGTCGCCGTGTCCGCGTTGCATTTCTACGAGAAGCAGGGCTTGATCAGCAGTCGACGAACATCGGGCAACCAGCGCAGGTTTCACCGCGAGACTTTGCGCAGAGTGGCGTTCATTCGTATCTCGCAGAAGGTGGGAATCCCTCTCGCGACCATCCGTCAGGCGTTGAGCGAACTTCCGGACGAGCGAACGCCCACCCGCGAGGACTGGGCCAGGCTGTCGACGCGGTGGCATCGCGAACTGGACTCGCGCATCGAGCAGCTGGTTCGCTTACGGGACGACCTGACCGGGTGCATCGGCTGTGGTTGTCTGTCGTTGGCCGGCTGCGCTCTGGCCAACCCACACGACCGGCTCTCCTACTCCGGCCCCGGTGCCCGCACACTGGACGTCGACTTCGACGCCCCGTCGGTGCGACGCGGCTCGAGCAGCTTGGAGAACTGATCGTTCGCTCGTTGCAGCACGAACTCGTACGGTGGCGCGAACTTTCGCGAGATCCAGTAACCGAAGCGAATGTCGTTGGAGGAGTACACGAGGTACTTGCGTTTGGCGATACCGGCGAGAATCGCATCGGCCACGACCGACGGTTCGACAGCACGCTTCTCGAACCGGTGCTGCAGCTTCTGCACCCGAGGATCGTCTCGATCGATGCCGGCAATCTGCAGCGTCTGCACCAGGCCGGTCTTGACCCCACCGGGCACGACGAGGCTGACGCCGATTCCGTGACGTTTGAGGTCGTATCGAAGAACTTCGGACACGCCACGAAGGCCGTACTTGCTGGCGCTGTACGCAGCGTGCCAGGGCAGAGGAATCAATCCCGCCGCGGACGAGACGTTGACCAGATGCCCACCGCGGCCCGCCTCGATCATCGGCGGGAGGAATTTCTCGATGACATGGATGGGACCCATGAGATTGACATCGACCATGGACTTCCAATGCCGATGCTCCAGATTCTCGACGGTGCCCCACGCCGAGATGCCCGCGACGTTCATCACGACGTCGAGGCTGCCGAACTCGGCGTGAATATCGTCCGCGAAGGCGGTGACCGCTTCGAAATCGGAGACGTCGAAGGGCAAGGAGTGACTGACCGTTCCGCCCGCTCGACCGACCAGGTCCACGGTCTCGGCAAGCCCGGAGGCATTGATGTCGGTCAGGAACAGTTCAGCTCCCACAGCTGCAGCCGCGATGGCCGTCGCCCGGCCGATTCCGCTGCCCGCTCCCGTGATCAACGTCTTCTTGCCGCGCAGATCGTATGTAGCCATCGAAGCTTGTTCCCCCACCGGTTGCCACGTGTCAGGTCGATTCCGACCCTACGCGGTGACGACCGACAGGGCCGTCACAATCTCTGCGACATCTCGTCTCGGTAATCGGCGACGGTGTTCTCGATACGCGTCGCCTCGTCGTCGGCACCTCGCTTTCGCGCGTCGTCCGCGCGGTGCTGCAGAGTGCCGATCGCTTTCCGGAGCTCGTTGTCCGACATTCTGTGTTCCATGTCACATAGTGTGCGCCTCACGTCGGCGCGCAGCAAGCACCCCGGGCGACGAGAACGTCAGACGGTGACCGAGCTCGAATCGATGTTCTCGCGCACGAAGCTCGAGAGGCTGCGAGCTGCGAATTCTCGGAAGTAAGCCAGCTTGTCGGCAGGCACCAACGACGGCAGCACGGTGTTCCACACCTTCTCCATACGAGACGGCGCATCCTCCAGACGCGACTGCGCCTCGGACACCATCAGAACCCCGGCCAGCATTTCGCACACCAGCAGTGCCGCGTTGCCTGCGTCCAGGTGGTCGGCGACGTCGCCGTGCTCGATGGCCCGCTCGAAAAGATGCTCGAAGATGTTGCCCCAGGTGCCGAACACGCTTCCGCGAGCGGTGTCGGACCCGTCGATCTCCATCTGCAACCGGTACATCACACGAACGAGCGGATCCGACGCTGCCAGTTCGAGAACCGAGTACGAGATTCCGATGACGGACTCGAGGGCTGGGCTGCGGCTGTCCACCAGCCCCGCGCAGGCCGTGGACACTCGCTCGTGACCTTCGTCGACGATGGCGCGAGCGAGTTCTTCCTTGGACGCGAAATGGAAGTACAGCGCGCCCTTGGTCACGCCGGACTGCGCCGACACCTGACTCAGCGTGGCATTGGCATGCCCGACGTCGAGGAAGAGATCTGCTGCAGCGCGCAGCGCCGCCGCGCGAGTGGCTTCTGCCCTGAGTTGTCTCACCATGTTGCTACACCCCTGCTCAGTCGATCGTGCGATGACATCGACACCTTGTGGTCCGCGCTGGCTCCCGGGTGCTGAACCCACGAACTCGAATTCACGTTCCCTATACGGGCTTGTCAGCGCTTGCCAATAGTAACCGGTTCGTCGGCGATTTTGTGATTCGAAAGTGACAAAAACATGAAGAAGACCTCGTTTACAAAACGATCGAAACGAAAAGTTCCACTTCTCCAGCATTCGTAACGACTTCTACTTCCTCGGCGTAAGCACGGAATAGCGTCCCGGATCGAACGCACTCGTCGACTTGCGCCCAGACGTCTTCGATCGGATCCGCGAGACCACCACTGGGCTCGAACACTGCAAACACACCAGTCGGTATGGATACGAACACATCTCCCACAGCGACGTCACTCGGAGAGTCCAGCGGGACACCGACGAGTGCATTGACGGTGCCGTGCGCATCGGGGACATACACGGTGGTCACCTCCGTGGCGTCGATGTTCTTCTCGCGCACACGATCTCGGAGGAATCCCATCCATTCGCTGCAACTGGCCTCGGCACCGGGCTCCACCCGCGGTGCCACCAACCCACCGAACAATTCGGCACTGCGCGCGGTGATCCGAAAGCTCATCACGAACCGCCGGGCTGCGTGATGGCCAAATACAGGTCGACTTTGTAGGCGTGCGGGTAGCACTCGTAATCACCGGTGAACGATCGCACTATCTCCCCGTTCTCCTCGGCGTGATCGATCTGATTCCACAATCGAGTGAGAACGTCGGGAAAATAACCCACCGCGGAGAATCGGGCATATTTTGCAGACGGCACTTTTGCGATCAAATGCCCACGCGTCACCTGCCCGAGCGACGAGCACTGGTAACCGACTATCTGTGTATTGTACGATCCGATTCCAGGGGCGAAGTCCGTGTAGATCGACGCAAGCGGTCCGGCAGTCTCCTGATTGAGCACTGCGGACCACGCCTGGTTGAGGGCAGGATCGTTCAACCGCCCGAGTGCTCGTTTGGGACTGCGAACGGGGAGACCGGCGACCCACGTTTCGGGGAGGTCGACGATCTCGAACGACATTCACACTCCGTATGGAAGTTGCAGGGGCAGATCCAGCGCTCGGATCGTCGGTTCACGATATAACCCGTCAATCTACCGGGCCGACCGGTACGCAGATGATCGTTTGTTCAACAGGATGTGTCACTGGGTCTTGTCCCCGCGCATTGTGACCGACGAAGCGACGTCACCGACCGATTGCGTCGAGCACCAATCCCGCCATCGCAGCGCTGCCCAGCGGGGTCGGATGCAAGAACGGTGTCGGACCGAACGTCATCGAGCCCGTGAACCAGCGCTCTGCAATCGGTGCGCATGCGTCGTGGCCGACGGCCGGCCCCGCCACATCGACGAACGTCGCCCCATGTCTGACGGCACTGTCTCGAAGCACGGAATCGAACCGGACGAAGAAATCCTGCACGAACGCCGCATCGGCACCGTGCAGATTCGAGTCCGGGAAACAGCCCTGATGGTCGAAGTAACCACCGTGGCCGACCAGCACGACGACGGCGTGTGGTGAACGCTGCGTAATCGCGTCGAGTACGCCGTCCAACACCGGCCCCAGCTCCCCCAGCCTCTGGTCTATCTCCTGGAGGACCACGGGGTTGTTTCGGCACCGAGGATCTTCCTGCGGCACAGGTTGCAGGCACGGCCCGATCAACTGCGCCCAATTCAGGTCGTTGCCGCCTATCGAAAGGGTCACCAGCGTCGTATGAGGCCGCAGTGCATCGATCTGAACCGGGACACGATGATCATGGCCGGATACGCCGCGTCGGATCGTCCACAACCGTCTCCGCCGGCATAGGACAACCACGCGGGCCCGGCAGCCCCGGAGTCGCCCAGAGCGACGTAGTGGACGGGGTTGTCGACGACGACGTCCGCCGACGCAGTCCCGACGAGCTGTCCCGTCAGCAGAGACAAGGCAAGACCGACGACGAACGTCCGAACATCGAAGCGCACGACACGCCCCGCCTGCTATGCGGCCGCCCGACCGGCCACCCCGACTCGACTCTCGGATACCCGCGGGTCGAAGAACTACGAGACAGTAACACCGCGTCGGCGATCACGCGGGCCTGTATCGAACCGTGGGGCCGGTTCCGGGGGCGGCAGCAGATACAGCGAGTAGATCGGCGCTACCGACCGGACAATCGTCGCGTACCGCTCGAATCAGCCGTGAATTTACTCGGCCGACGCCGTGGTGGCATATTCGCCATCGCGAACAGGTGACGAATATTGTTGCGATGTCACGCCCTCGTTCGAATGCGACACCGGCAGAATTCGCGGCTCGCATCCGGACAAAATTCGAGTCAACGGCCAATGCACGGTATGCAGAATCATGTCCGCGATCAACAGTCGACGCAGCGCCTTGTTCGCCAAATCGTGGTGGGCCCATGTTCGGTAGGAACTCAGCACATAATGACGATATTCGAGGGGCGGAGTCAGCAGCCGCCGACCGGACACCTCGACGCACATCGTTTTGATCAGCGCGATCTGGAGACCGACGCGGTACAGGCACAGCGAGAGATCGATATCCTCGTGCAGGTCGGTACGCAGACTCACGCGGTCGCGGGCGGCTTCCCAAGCGGAGCGGCGAATGGCGAAGTTGTTACCCGAGGCCGCCGAGACCCGTAACTCGTCGGGTTTGCGCTTGGTGGAGTAGTCCACGTACGCGCCGTACGGTGCAGCCCACGGGGAGTCGTACAGGTAGATCGGCCCGGTCACCGCCGCGTAGTCCAGTCTGCGGTCGAAGAAATCCAGAATCGACTCGGCCCAATCCGGAGCTACCCGAGTGTCCGCATCGATACGTCCGATGATGGATCCTTCGGCCCGATCGAAACCGGCGTTGCGCGCATGAACGACGCCTCGCTTCGACTCCCGGACCAGAACTATCTCCGGAAACCGGCGGCTGTAGCTCGCTACCACGCCGGCGGTATCGTCGGTGGAATTGTTGTCCACCACGATTATTTCGTAAATGTGTTCACGTTGCGCCAATAAAGCGTCCAGGCATCCACCCAAATGCGCCTGTTCGTCGAATGCGGGCACAACAACAGAAAGAGTGTTCACAACGCCAACCCCTGACACCTTTTTGGCAATGCGTAGCTCGACAATTTCCGAAGCGAATGCAAAGAGTGCCGAGCCTCTGACGCAGATGATGCTACATCATCAATTCGACGAAATAAGTCGTCCAATTTCGGATCGATAATAGCCTTTTGTCGATATCGACAAGCGCTTTATCGATCGTTCGTCAGAGTATTGCTCTCGAAATCAGGCGTCGCGCCCGCTATGGCTCGCGCGTCGGGTAGATCGTTCAACTCCCGGCGACGAGCGGCTGGACTGCCGACGTACACCGCGTCCGGTTCGCAATCCTTGGTCACCAACGAGTTCGCCCCGATGATGCATCCCTCACCGATGCGGACCCCGGGCATGATCACCACACCGGACCCGATCCACGTGCCTCGCCCGATGGTGACCGACTCGCCCCTCAGCAAGCCTGCCCGTCGCCACGACGGTCCGACGTCATGGGTACTGGTGATGATCCGAACGTGGTCCGCCAGGAACACATCGTCACCGATCACGATGTCGGCAACAGTGTCGAAGTGGCACCCGAAATTCACGAAGACCCCGGTGCCCATCCGTACCGACCCGCGACCCTGGATCATCGCGCCGCCGTATATCAAGCACGGCCCGTCCGTCCGGACTCCCGCCGGCCGCAGCAAGGTCGCCCGCAGTACCGCCGGAACGAACGGCAGGTTCGCCACCGACACGAGGGTTGCCTGACGCATCTGAAAGAGGGCCCACTTGACGTTCGACGAGTCGCTCGCCCAGGTCGGGATCAGGGAGCGCAGGTTCACGCGGCCTCTCGCATCCGTTCGTCGGAGAGCGCACGGTCGTCGACGGGTAGCGCGCGCGAGGGCACCGCCGAGAACATTCTCGAGATGGGCCAGCGCAGCGTGTGCAGGAGCCAATCGATCGCAACGATCCGGGCCAGCTTGGCCGATGCGAGCCCGTGCTCCTTGTAGGAGCGGTAGCCCGCGATCGCGTAGTTCACGTACTTCACCGGAGAGGTAGCCGATCGCCGGCCGGAGACCGCAGCCTTCATACGGCCGTTCTGAGCAAGCGGCAACTTCTTGCCGACCAACGACAAGCACAGATCGATGTCCTCGTGCACGCAGGTCTTGTCGCTGACGACATCCCGAACCTCGTGCCAAGCAGATGCGCGGATTGCGAAATTGTTGCCCGATACCGCCAAGGCGCTGCGCACCGACGGGTCGCGCTGCTCCGCTCGAGCATGTTGCCACGCCAGAGGCCGGGCCCACGGCGACTCGTACAAGTAGGTTCGCCCGCCCGCTGCCGCAACCGTGGAGTGCTCTCCGAAGAATTCGATGATGGAGCGTGCCCACCCGGGCCGGACGCGCGTATCGGCGTCTATGCGGCCGATGATGGACGACTGCACGAGATCGAAGCCTGTGTTCCGGGCATGCACGACGCCCCGATTCGGCTCGTGCACCAACTGCACCTTGTCATTGACCTCGCACAGGGTCTCGACCAGATCGAGCGTCCCGTCGGTCGAGCCGTTGTCCACCACGACGATACGGTCTATGCAGTTTCCCTGATCGAGCAGCAGATTCAAGCATTCGCCGATGTGGTCGACCTCGTCGAGCACCGGAATTACCACACTGAGAGTGTTCATTTCGATCCCCTGATTGAATTCGACACCTACCGAACGCGCAGGCACGCGTATAAAGATACGACATCAGCCACGCGAACACTAAAGTCAGCCGAAGAAGCAGCCCCAGCTCAGAGCGCCGAAAACTGCAGCGTGACGCGATTATCGGCGCTAAGCAATCCAAAAGACCGTTTCGGGTCAATGGTGCTCATAAGACGTTCGAAAGAATTCGATTCCCGTTAATAATCGAATGTTGTTCGAATCCGCCATATTGCCGGAAATGCCTCAGCTCACGCGACGACGTATGAGGCCGATGGATATCGATCGTGCTCGTCGTAAATACGACGCAGCCTGTCGCCAGCGCCTTCGGCGGATCGCCGTGTCTACTGCCGCAACCACACCATCGTCGGTCACGCCTGCCTCTTCCATGGCAGCAAGCCCGTTTCGCAGGTGGTGGCACTGACGGTTCGTCAACGTCAAGGACCTGACCGCATGGAGATCGATGGGTCCTGGAAGGGCAGCACTCTCCGCACCTGCAGCGGCCAACCCGATCTTCGTCCTGATGCACTTGAAGCACACTCCGCAGTTGAATCGACCGTCGCGATTCTCCCAGCACACCCGTAGATGCTTCATCGCCGTCTCGTCCAGGCCTATCCGCCGGAGCTTGCCGAGCCGATTCACCTCCAACTCGTGGTGATCGAACGTGACACTGCTACTCGACCACAGCGGGTCCAGATCGGGATGGGAACCCCACGGCAGCAGATCCCAGCGACTGTTGGACGACGGAATCATGACGGTGCTCACATGCTGCGACAACGCCAGCCCCACGTGAGCCAGGGCGGCTCCGTGAAGGTCGTATCCCCAATCGAGCGGCAATCGGTCTCCGAACGCCGACCTCAACGTGGTCTTGACCTCGATCAGCGGCTTGCCGAGCTCCGCGGCCGCGTCTCGGGCACTGGCCAGTGCCCGAGAGGCCAAATCCTCGTTCCCGGCGGAGATGTCGAAACCGTGAACGAATATCAAATGGGTGATGCGATCGGATTGGGTGATTGCCGAATAGAAGCTGTCCACGCCTCCACTGAAGAAGCAACCCACCCCTCGGCCGTCGGACAGTGCATCGGAAGGTTCAGCCGATACCGATATCCCATGAAACCGTCTGGGATACCAGTCGAGAAACACTTTCTGCGCCTCGGGAGCGCCTCGAAGTGCCGTCGAATCCACCGGGCCGTCGAAAGCGATACTCCACTTCTTTCGCATTCCCGCTACCAGCATCGGAGGAAGCCACGGAGTCGCCGAATGGTCCAACTCGTAATTCGACGCGGTGGTCACCACAGCCTCTTTGCCGAGAGGCGTCACTATCCGGGCCGCAATTCGATGAGCCTCGGTGTCCTCGACATGCACGGTCATCTGGCTGGTCACCGTATGAAGTGTGACACAAGCGCCGGCGACGTAACGCCGCACCGACAACTTACGGAACCGGCTGGTCGGTAGGGTCGGATGTGTGCACACGGTCAGGATCGAGACTGCCCTGTACGACGACGTCGAACTCGTCTATCAGGACGACTCCGTGGCCGGCTACTACCTGTCGACGCCATCCAGTCGCGTCACGTTCGTTCGCACCGGACCGCAGACCGCGGACAGGACTCCCCTAGGCACCCGACGGTCCACAGATATTCGCGCGACGGTCGGCGGTGACCCGATTGCGGTGCAACTGGGGTCCGCACGAGTCGTGAAACGCTCGTATCGAGTACGTCTGGCCTACCGAGACCGCGTACTAATGCTTGCCGCGAAAGACCTCGAGTCCAGCGCACTGATCCGCGGCGACACGGACCGCGGCAACGACTCGTTCGGCGACCTCACTCGCGAGTACGACGGCGGAGTGAGCGCGTTCTGGGGCCTACCGTTCACGTTCTTGCGCACGAAGCTCGAACCGCCGACGCCGACGGCGGACGAAGCGTTGGTCGGCATGACCGCCGCAGCGGCATTCGGCACCGGAGGACTGTCCGTCACCACGATCGCAATGAGTGCACTGAGCTCTGTATTGCCTTGATTCACAACGAAAGCCGCCACTCGAGGTGAGTGGCGGCTTCGTTTCGGGGTGGAGCTGAGGGGAATCGAACCCCTGACCTTCTCGATGCGAACGAGACGCGCTACCAACTGCGCCACAGCCCCGTTTGCCGTCGTCTCGACCGGCTGGGCAACTCTAGCAAAGCCCCTCGGGACCGCTGTTACGCGCCCTGCGCCCGACGGAAATCGCCGTCATCGTCGCGGCGTGCCTGGAACGGCTCCTCGTAATGATCGAGATGCTCGAACTCCGGGTCCTCGTCGTCGATCTCTAGCACTACGGCTCCGGGGCGACGCAGACGCTGCGGCACGAGTTCGAGCTCTTCGTCGGTCTCCGATTCCACACCGAGGCGCGAGCGACCCATGCGTGTGAGTCGTCGTCGACGAATCTCTTCTTCGATCTGCACCTGCCTGCGCAGGTAGTACAGGTATCCGACGAGGACTGCGACGGACAGCCCGCACAGCCACCACACCGTCGGGGAGATGATGAACGCCAGTGCCGCGGTCGTGATCGCGGCGAACACCAGGCCGAGAACCGCGCGCTGACGGAAGGCGTATCGGGCGGCCCTGGCGATGGCGTCGGCCTCGGGATCGAATCCGCCGCGGCCGCGTCGGCGAGGCACGAAGTCGTCGTCGACGACTCCCGGCTCGTGTGCGGGAGATTTCGCGCGAGGTGCGTCGTGGACCGGTTCGTCGCGTTCGAGGTCGTTTTCTTCTTCTGCGTGAGTGTCCATGGGGTCCTCCGCGGTACCGGGTAGATCGGGTGAGTCCGAACGAATCGACGCGAATTTCGGGCCGAAGATCTCGCTGGCGGGCGCGGAGACCCGTAGGTCGTCCTCCGGCCGCCAGTCGGGATCACTGCGGTGGCCGGTCGCGGGGCCGCGCTGCTTGCGCTTGGTGCCACCCCGATGCAACACGCGCGTGGCGAGTGCTGCGTCCGTGGTCTGCATGATCTGCGGACGCTTGGTCATCAGCATGGGAAGAAGAAC
This sequence comes from Rhodococcus sp. JG-3, assembly GCF_000482405.1. Taxonomy (NCBI): domain Bacteria; kingdom Bacillati; phylum Actinomycetota; class Actinomycetes; order Mycobacteriales; family Nocardiaceae; genus Rhodococcus; species Rhodococcus sp. JG-3. Next base: position 2,076,612 of record NZ_KI519398.1, on the reverse strand, counting down.
GAAGAGCCAGACGGCCACGAGACCGATCCAGATGATCGAGTTCGGCATCGGCGATGTTCTCCTTCCTCAGGCGACAGCGACAGTCGAGACGCCCTCAGGTTATGTGGAGCAGGTGCGAGAACCCCGCAGACGCGCCGACCCGAATTACACTCCTGTCACTTTGACAACATCTGCAACCGCAAACCGTGGCGCGAGCGCTATGCCCACGCAGCCCTGCCCGCACGGACCAATCGATCGACGACCGATCCCTGCACCTCGCCCGAGGTGATCGCGACGAGCTTGTGGTCGCGCCACTCGCCGTCGACGTCGAGGTACTTGTAGAGCAGGCCCTCTTCGCGGAATCCGACGTTGCGCAGCACGGCCTGGCTGGCGAGGTTCTCCGGACGCACCGTCGCCTCGACGCGGTGCAACCCGACCGGCCCGAAACAATGATCGAGTCCGAGCGCCAGCGCCGCGGTGGCGACACCTTTGCCGTTGACTTCCTTGGACACCCAGTACCCGATCCACGCCGACCGGAGCGCGCCGCGCACGATGTTTCCGGTGGTGATCTGCCCGCAGAATTCGCCGTCGACCTCGATCACCATCGGCAGCATGTGCCCCTTGCGTGCCTCGGACTTCAGGCCCGAGCACAGCGTCGGCCACGAGGATATGTGGTGTCGGGAATTCCAACTGCCCTCACCGCTCGGCTCCCACGGCTCGAGGTGGGCGCGGTCCTGGGTGCGGATTCGACTCCAGGAGGCTGCGTCGCGCATGCGGACGGGCCGAACCGTCACCGTTCCCCCGGCCACTTGCACTGGACCCAATTTCGCCGGCCAACCCGGGTGGCTCGACCACGTTCGCGGCATCAGTCGATCGTATGCGCTGCGCGTGTGAGCGCGTGCGTCAGCCGCGCTGAGCGAGGAACGAGACCTTCACTTCTTCGCCGGTTCGGATCTCGGTGACGTCGGGATCGATGACGACCAGGCAGTTCGCCTCCGCGAGTGTCGCGAGCAGATGAGACGACGAGCCCGGTGCACCGCCGAGAGCCTGGACGAGATATTCGCCGGTGCCCTCGTCGCGCATCAGTTGTCCTCGCAGGAACCCCTTGCGGTCCTCGATCGATGTGATGGGTGCGACGGTCCGCGCGGTGACGGTTCGGCGCAGCGGCTGGCGACGACCGAGCGCGATGCGAATGAGCGGACGGACCATCACCTCGAACACCACGAGTGCGCTGACGGGGTTGGCAGGCAACAGGAACGTGGGCACCTCGTCACGTCCGAGCTGGCCGAATCCCTGCACCGAGCCGGGGTGCATGGCAACCCGCTCGACTTCCATGTCGCCGAGTTCGCCCAGTGCCTCTCGGACGCCATCGGACGCGCCGCCGCCGACCGCTCCTGCGATGACGACGATCTCGGAGCGGATCAACTGGCCTTCGACCACTTCACGCAGTCGCTTGGGGTCGGTGCTCACGATGCCGACTCGGTTGACGTCGGCTCCGGCATCGCGTGCCGCAGCGGCGAGCGCATAGGAGTTGACGTCGTACACCTGACCGGGCCCGGGAGTCCGATCGGTATCGACCAATTCCCCGCCCACCGAGATGACCGACAACCGCGGACGCGGGTGCACCAGCACCTTGTCGCGTCCGACGGCGGCCAACAGGCCGACCTGCGCGGCACCGATGATCGTTCCCGCCCGCACGGCCACGTCGCCGGGTTGAACGTCGTCGCCGATCTTGCGCACGTAGTCACCCGAGCGAACCGGACGGAACACCTTGACACGGGCGCGGCCGTTGTCGGTGCGATCCAGCGGCAGGACTGCGTCGGCCAACGTGGGCAGCGGCGCGCCGGTATCGACCCGCACGGCCTGACGCGGCTGCAGCCGGATGGGCTGACGCGAACCCGCGGAGACCTCGCCGACGACGGGCAGCGTCAGGTCGATGCGCTCGTCTTCCTCGTTACGCAGGTCGGTACCCGCGGAGGCGACGTCGACACTGCGTACGGCATAACCGTCGATCGCGGCCTGGTCGAAGCCGGGAAGGGGACGCTCGGTGACCACTTCCTCGGCGCAGAGCAGACCCTGCGCTTCCGAGATGGCGACCCGAACAGGCCGTGGAGCCACCGCCGCTGCGGTCACCCTGGTCTGTTGATCTTCGACCGAGCGCATCTGGCCCTTCCTCTATGGCATCGACCCGCGATGCTATTCGTACGTCGTCAGTTCCGGTGCCCAGCTGTCGCTCAAGCGTTCGTTCAGCCATTCACGCAGCGCGGGACCGTAGTCGTCGCGCTGCAAAGCAAAGTCAACCGCAGCGCGTAGGTATCCCCCGGGATTTCCGAGGTCGTGTCTCGATCCACGATGCACCACCACGTGAACGGGATGGCCCTCCTCGATCAGAAGTGCGATGGCGTCGGTCAGCTGCAATTCGCCGCCGGCACCGGGCTCGATGCGTCGCAACGCGTCGAAGATCGCGCGGTCGAGCAGATAGCGGCCCGCGGCAGCCAAGTTGGACGGTGCCTCTTCCTTCTTGGGCTTTTCGACCATGCCGGTGACTTTGAGGACGTTCGGATTGACGGCATCGGGCACGATTTCGACGGAGAAGACGCCGTAGGACGAGACCTTGTCGTCGGGAACCTCGATGGCGCACAGCACCGAGCCGCCGCGCTTGGCGCGCACCCGGGCCATGACGTCCAGCACGCCCCGCGGCATCACCAGATCGTCGGGCAGCAGCACCGCGACCGAATCCTCGTCGTCGTCGAGTGCTTCCTCGGCGCATGCGACGGCGTGACCGAGTCCGAGCGGTTCGTGCTGAATGACCGATTGCACGTCCAGAAGCTTGGGGGCGACGCGTACCTTCTCGAGCATTTCGAGCTTTCCGCTCGCTTCGAGCTTCTTTTCCAGAACGAGGTCCTCGACGAAGTGGGCGACGACGCCGTCCTTGCCGGGAGAGGTGACGATGACCAACCGTTGTGCACCGGAATCTGCCGCTTCTCCGGCGACGAGCTCGATACCGGGAGTGTCGACGACCGGAAGCAGTTCCTTCGGAACGGTTTTCGTGGCCGGCAGGAACCGGGTACCCATGCCTGCGGCGGGGACGATGGCCGTGCGGAAGTGCACAGGCGTGGCGGCGGTCGTCGCTGAAGCGGCTTCTGTCATGGTGCTCACCCTATCCGTGGTTTCTGGAAATTGGCTCGGCGTGTGCCCTGTTCGACCCCCGAGTACATATCGTTGAACGACAGCACGAGAGGGAGAGTGAACCGTTGTGAGCGTTCCCGAATTTTCGGAGAACACGCCGAAGGATCTGTGGCGGGAGCATGTCCTCGCCGAACGCCGACTGCTCGACGATGCGCAACGCGCGATGGAGTCCTCCGCACTCTGTCACGTCGTCGGCGAATTGGCGGCCGAACACTCGGTGGTGGCCGCGTATGTTCCGATCGGCCGAGAGCCGGGGTCGGTCGAGATGCTCGACGCGATGGCCGCGGCGGGTGCCACGGTGCTGCTCCCGAGCGCTCATGAGCCGGGGCCTTTGAGGTGGGCGCGGTACGAGGGGCGCGATTCTCTGGTGCGGGCTCCGTACGGGCTGCTCGAACCGTCGGGTCCTCTTCTCGAGCCCGAGGCCGTCGAGCAGTGCTCATTGGTGCTGCTACCCGCGTTGGCGGTCGATCGCCGTGGTGTCCGGTTGGGCCGCGGGGCCGGGTTCTACGATCGCACTCTCGACCTGTGCAGTCCCGAGGCCATCCTGGTCGCGGTCGTGCGTGACGACGAGGTGTTCTCGCGGCTACCGGCCGAGGCGCACGACCGCCGGGTGACGCATGCGCTGACTCCCGGCGGTGGGCTCGTACGCTTGGGTACGGAATAACGCTAGGATTCGATTCGTTGGCACTCCTGACTGTAGAGTGCTAATGCTCTCCCCAGTTTCGACGAACAGACAAGACACCGGCGGTGTTCGGCCTCGGCCAGCAGAGCGCGAACCTCCTCGGTGACCAGCGCGGAGGAAACACGATGCCCACCTACTCATACGCCTGCACCGAGTGCGACAACCGCTTCGACATCGTCCAGTCCTTCACCGACGACACGTTGACGGTATGCCCGGCATGCTCCGGCAAGCTTCGCAAGTTGTTCAATTCGGTCGGCATCGTCTTCAAGGGCAGCGGCTTCTACCGCACCGACAGTCGGGGCAACTCCGGCACCGCCAGCGAAGGCGCGAGCGAGAAGAAGTCCGACGCCGCGGCCACGAAGTCGGAGACTAAGAGCGACTCGAAGCCTGCCGAGAAGAAGTCGTCGGATTCGTCCTCGTCGAGCAGCTCCTCCTCGTCCTCCACCACGAAAGCTGCTGCCAGCCAGTAGTTTTCGGATCCATCCACAGGCCGGCCTGTTATCCACAGGCCGGCCTTTTCGGTCTCTTCAGGCCAGTTGGGACCGCTACCGTTCCGGTCATGGCTGCCCGCAAGAACCGACTGGACTCGACGCTGCTCGACCGCTTCGCTCAGCGTCCCGCGTGGGTGGGATCGGTGAAAGTTCGACGCATCGCCGCGGGCATTCTGGTGGCCGTCGCAGTCCTGCTGTTCGTCGACGACGCCGCAGGCGACGATCGCGTCCGCGTCGTCACGGCCGGCCGCGACCTGACTCCGGGAACGATACTGTCGGCGGCCGATGTCGTCGTCGCAGAATGGGATTCGGCCACGGTGCCCGAGGGAACATTGTTCGATTCCGCGGGCGTGGACGGACGGACGCTGACCGGTCCGGTTCGAGCAGGTGAACTGCTCACCGACGTCCGGCTGTTGGGCTCCCGAACAGCCTCCGCGGCGCTGGGGGCCGAGGCACGCGTCGTACCGGTGCATCTCGCCGATGCGGGCGTGACCGACCTACTCAGAGAAGGCGACCGGGTGGACGTCCTGACCGTCGAAACTCAGGAGAATCCCGACGCCCCACCTGCAGCTCGGATACTGGCATCGGGGGCGATGGTGGTGCTCGTCTCCGCCGAGGCCGGCGGGGGTCGGCAACGAGATCGGGTGGTGCTGCTCGCCCTACCGACCGAGGATGCGACGACGGTGGCGGCCGCGTCGCTGGTGAGCGCTTTGACGGTGACATTGCATTGAGTCGGTGCCCGGGCGATTCACGGGGTCCGAAGTCGATCGATCTGGGTTAACGTCTGGCGAGACCGAAACATACCAAGAGATCGGAGAGCGGCTCATGCTGAAGGGATTCAAGGACTTTCTGTTGCGAGGCAACGTGGTCGACCTCGCGGTCGCAGTCGTCGTCGGCGCAGCATTCACGGCAATCGTCACCGCGTTCACCACGAACATCATCAACCCGTTGGTCGCCGCTGTCGGTGGCAGCAACGAACTCGGGTGGGGAATCAAGATCCTCAGTAGTAACGACGCCACGTTCATCAATATCGGCGCGGTCATCACGGCGATCATCAACTTCATCATCATCGCCGCGGTCGTGTACTTCGTGCTGATTCTGCCGGTGAACACCGCGAAGAAGCGCTTCGTCAGCCAGCCGGAGAAGGAACTGAGCGACGTCGACGTGCTGGTGCAGATCCGCGACATCCTCGCAGGGGGAACCGCTGCAGGACAGAAGCTTTCGACCGCGGCCGACACCACCGGCGGCAGCGGCGAAGCAATCGATTCGCCCTCCCCCGACCTCGGTAAGCACTCGAAGGACTGACACCGGTCTGCTTCGACGAATGAATGCGCCATTCACGCTGTCTGACAGCGTGAATGGCGCATTCATTCGTTGTGGGGCGTGCGACAGGCCGAGAGGGCCCGTCAGGCGATCAGTTAGTGAACGTGGTCAGCGGTAGCTCATCGAGCGTGATCGAGGTGCCATCCGCCTCGCAGGCGGACTTCACTGCTGCGCCGTTGTCGACGAACGCCTTGCCCGACTCGCTGTCTGGCTCCGACAGTTCGAGCGTGTCAGCCGGAATGGCGTCCGCGAACGTCGTGATCGCACTGGCCACATCACCGGACGCGGTGCCGGACAGTGACTTCACCTTGTCGACGGCCGCCTGCTTGTCGGCTGTCCATGGGTCGAGGTTTTCCGCAGTCCCTGGTCCGGCCTTGACGAGCGCGACAAAGGCGTTGTGATCGGCTGCGAAACTGTTGCACACTTCTGCGTTCTGGCCGGTAGCTGCGGAGTCGTCGGAGCTACTGCAGCCAGTGGTCAACAGAACCATAGCTGTGGCAGCACCGGCCGCGGCAACGATGAAGCGAGTAGTCGAGCGCATGTATCTCCAGAACCTCTCGATGGGAGCCAGTCGAATTGGCCCAAACGTAATTCAGGCCCGCACGGAGTGATCCGTACGGGCCTGAATTGGTAGAACTAAGTCACACCTGGTTCAACCGATCGAGATCAGTTGAAGCGAACCGGCTGACCGTATGCAACTGCGGCGACGTCGCCCGCGCTGCTGACGACCTTGACGTACGGACGGACCGTGACGTTTCCGATGACGTTGGTGACCGAGCCGTGCAGTCCACGAACCTGGATCGAACCCGACGTGCCTGCAGCGTCTGCAGTGCTGCCCTGGCCGTCATCATCGTTCGTGATCGGGATGGAGTCAGACGTGACCGACTGGATTCCGCCGCCGGGGGTCAGCGCGCCGCTGCCCTCGATGGTCGGGAGCAGGTCAGCGTGGAATTCGATGCCGGAGGTAGCTTCGCCGACGCCCTCGAGCCCGAGGGATTCGCCGGAGGGAACAAGCTGGCCCGCGTAGGGGTTCGGGACCTTAACCTTCTTCGGGTTGGTGGACGACTCCGGCAGATCCTTGTTGTAGGCAGGATTGTCGATCTCGACGGTGTCATTGGCGGTTTCGACGCCCGTCTTCAGCGTCCCGGTCGACGTGTTGCCCGAACCGATGTCGAGGCCGAGGGTCGGGGTGGCCCAGGAGAACGCAACCTGAGGATCGGCAATGGCCAGCGGGTAGCCGACCTGGAAGCCGATCTGGAAGGTGCCTTCGAAGTCGTCGGCCGACGGGCCGGTGACGGTGAACGCAGCGTTCTCGTCGACGAACCACTCACGAGTGAGCGGGTTTCCGTCGAGCGACGGAACGCCGTTGATGAACGTGTCGGACAGGGTCACGTTGATGGTGTTTCCGCCAGCATCGACGACAGAAACCTGTCCGTCCACGCCTGCAGAAGCGGTTCCGGTACCGAGCACCAGGCCGACAACCGATGCACCGGCGACGGTCGCGACACTCATGGACTTGAGTCCCCGGCTGCGCCGCGACTTCTGGATCTCCGTCATTTATTCCTCATCATGTTCAGTCCCAGCGCGGTGTCGCACGGGGAAGCTTGTGGCTTTCACCCTCGAACTAGATCGCACGCAACGGTGTGTGCGAGCCCGAGCCAGATGGAGCCTGAAGGCCACATCCTCTATCGATCTGTTCCGAGATGAAGGGCGCGGCACCGTTTCGGTCCCACGCCCTGATCCTTTGGAAGCTGAGGGGAACATTAGAGGAGATGCCTGAGCGTGACAATCCCTACGATCGACGCCCAAACGTTGCCATCTCGTGATGTGTTTCGTCGGCGTGAACATCTTTCACACCCGTGTTAGCGATAACCTGCGTCACAGCATCTCCCGAGAAGTGGAAACCGTTACAGGTTCCGATCAGGAGTAAAACGACTCTGATATGGGAAGACGCAACGGAAGCCCTGTCCGGATTGCACGATTGGACCGTTCAGCAATCCGCTTGCAGTGTCCGTTTTCGACAGCTTCGCCCGGCACTACCGCCGGGTAGGTCGCTAACGACAGGTAAACGACTAACTAACAGAGCTGTCATTCCAGCCAACAAAATGTGTTGTGGATCACACTAAAAGTAATGGGGTGGTCGCTGCTGCTTCAACCAATCGACCGACAAGGAGTCGCCATCGGGCCCGTCGGCCCGGTCGTCTCCCGTGGTCTCCGGCAGCACGTCTCCGAAGATACGAGCGAGCCGGGCCCGTTCTGCTCGGGCCCGGCTCGCTTCGTCGTCCGGTCGATTCTCGATCGGCTCGTCGTTCATCGCAGTGACTACGCGTCCAATCCCGACAGCTCGGCGATGACCTGACTCGCCAGTGGCGTCAATGTCGCCATACCGTCACGGATGGCCGCACGGGACGACGCCAGGTTGACCACCAGAGTGCTGCCCGATACTCCGACCAGTCCCCGCGACAGGCCTGCGTCCAACGATCCGGCTGCCAAACCGGAAGAGCGCAGCGCCTCACTGATCCCCGGTATCTCGCGATCGAGCACCTCGGCCGTGACGTCGGGAGTCACGTCGCGAGGCGAGACACCCGTGCCGCCGACCGACACCACCAGATCGACGCCGCCGATCACCGCGGTGTTCAGCGCGTTCCGCACGTCCACTTCGTCGGCCGTCACTGCCACCACACCGTCGACCAAGAAACCGGCCTCGGTCAACAGTTCGGTCACCAGCGGACCCGTCGAATCCTTCTCGTTGCTGTGAGCAGTCCGGTCGTCCACGATGACGACCAACGCGCGGCCGGCCAAAGGTGCGTCGAGTTCCATACCGCTCACCGTAGTAGTAAGGCCCGTACCCGGCTCACGCTGTGCGTAAATAGTTGCAATGGTTCCGTGCCTGCCGGCTTCCCTGAGCATCAGCGACCGCCCGGGAACGATGGGATCTGAAGTGAAGGAACCTGCGCAGCGGGTGCCGCAGCCGGCTCGGCCGTGCCCAGCGTCACGTCGACTGTCTTCTCACTGCCGCCGTCCGTGTAGGTGATCTTCACCGAATCGCCGGGTGCGTGCGAACGCACCGCGGCGATCAGCGCGTCACCGCTGGCGACGATCCGATCGTCGACCTTGGTGATGACCGCGCCCTTCGGGATGCCTGCCGCCGCAGCCGGGCCACCCTCGGTGACCTCGACGACGGTTGCGCCGTTGGCATCGTCCTTGGACGGCACCTGCACACCGATCATCGCTTGAGTGGCTTTGCCGGTGGTGGTCAGCTCGTCGGCGATCCGCTTGGCCTGATCGACCGGGATCGCGAATCCGAGACCGATCGATCCGCTCTGAGCGCCGGAGCCCTCACTGCCGCCGAGTGTCGCGATGGCGGTGTTGATGCCGATCAGTTGCCCATCGGTGTTGACGAGAGCGCCGCCGGAGTTACCGGGGTTGATGGCCGCGTCGGTCTGAATGGCGTCGATCACCGAGTTCTGGTTGCCGGACTCACCGGACGTCGATACCGGGCGGTTGAGCGAGGAAACGATGCCGGTGGTGACGGTGCCGGCCAGGCCCAGAGGCGAGCCGATGGCGACGACCTGCTGGCCGACCTCGAGGTTGGACGAGCTGCCCAACTCGATCGGCGTCAGATTCGTCTTTCCTTCGGCCTTGATGACGGCCATGTCCGAGACGGAGTCCGCACCGACGATGGTGGCGTCGGCCACCGACCCGTCGGCGAACGCGACGGTCAGCTTGCCGTTGGCTCCTGCGCCGGTGGCGACGTGGTTGTTCGTCAGGATCAGGCCGTCACTGCTGAGGATGACGCCGGAGCCCTCACCTTCCTGCTGCGAGCCCTTCACCTGAATCTGCACGACACTCGGCAGCACCTTGTTCGCGACGGCCTGAACGGAACCGTCGGGGAAATTGGCGGCCGGCTGAGCGGCGGTGATCGGTGAGTTCAGCGAATTGGTGACACCGGCGTTGTTGCCGTTGGCGTTGTTGGTCGCGATGGCACCGACCGCGCCGCCGATTCCGCCGCCCACGAGAACGAGAGCAATCGCTCCAGCCACCAGAGCAGACCGACCCGGGCGAGTCTTCACGGTGCCGGATGCCGAATGGGGTTGCGGCGCAACCTGTTGGGGCTGCGCATGCTGGCCGGGGTTGTGCTGACCCGGGTTGTGCTGACCGGCCTGCGAGTCGCTGTGCTGGCCATAGGGGCCGTAGCCGGGCTGGTACTGATTCTGCCCGTAGCCCGCGTACTGCTGCGGGTAGCTCTGCTGGGGATGCGCCTGCTGGGGCGGAAACTGCTGCGTGGGATTCTGCTGGGTGGGCTGCTGAGCCGGCTGCTGCTGGGTGGGCTGGTGCTGAGTCGAGGGATCGTGCTCGCCGCCGTGTGAAGCCCGGTCCGCAGGATGATGCTGTGCACCGGCATCCCGTCCGGGCTGTTCTGGTTCGTTACGGTCGTCGCTCATCGCTGTTGCTTCCTTCGATAGAGACCTCGGCTTCGAGGTCGCCCGCCTTCTTGCTACTCACTGTGCAGGGCGGTACTGAGAGCGCGCTGAGACTCGCCTATCAGTTTGCCGAGAGTGTCTCGTGGTCCGCGGCACCCTCACCGGGCAACACGATTCGAATGAGAGCTCCACCCCGCTCGGACACCTCGACGGCAATCGTGCCGCCGTGTTTGACGACCACCTGTCGCACGATGGCAAGTCCCAGACCGGATCCGGGCATCGAACGCGATGCCGTCGAGCGATAGAAACGCTCGAAGACGAGTTCGCGGTCTTCCTCTGGAATGCCGGGGCCCGCATCGTCCACAGTCAGCTCGAGCAGGCCGTCACCGATCTGCCGCATGGCAATTCGGACTTCTCCGCCGCTGGGGCTCCACTTGGCCGCGTTGTCGAGCACATTGAGCACTGCCCTCGACAGGCCCGCCTGATCTCCGTAGACGAACCACGGCATGAGCGTGGCATCGAAGTCGATCTCGTTGCGACGCCTGCGAGCTCGTTCGAGGCTGCGCTCGACGGCATCGGCCAGGTCGACCCGCTCGAACACCGTCTCGGGTGCATCCTCGCGTGCAAGGTCCACCAGATCACCCACCAGCGTGGACAATTCCTGGATTTGCGCCACCACGTCGGTTCGCAGCTCGGCCATGTCCTCGTCGGGAATGGACGGTGCGCCCGGACGCCCGGCCGCGATCAACAGTTCCATGTTGGTGCGCAGCGACGTCAACGGCGTCCGAAGTTCGTGCCCGGCGTCGGCGACCAATCTGCTCTGCCTGCCCCGAGATTCGGCCAGTGCTCGGAGCATCGTGTTGAAACTCTCGGTCAATCGGGCCAATTCGTCGTCGCCGGTCACCGGAATCGGCGTCAGATCGTCGGTACGCGCCACTCGCTCAGCGGCCGCAGTCAATCGTGCGATAGGCCGTAAACCGGTGCGCGCCACGGCCATGCCCGCACCCGCCGCCAGCACGACACCACAGGCTCCCACGATCAGCAGAACCCACGCCAAACGATCCAGCACTTCTCCGGTGGGCAGCAGTCGCTGCGCCACGATCAGGGTGCTGCCGTCCTTGGTACGCAGTGCGAGCACCCGCTGATCGTCGAGAGTGCGCAGCGACGAAGCCTGCTCTCCGCGCACCACAGCAAGTTCCGAATCGCCGACGGGCACCTTTGGCCCGGGCGGGTTGTAGCTGGTCATGTCGGGGTAGATCAACGCCACACTGACATCGGTGCTGTACAGCGTGGCACCGGCCACGAACCGTGGGTCGTAGGACACCAGGTCCGATTCCGCCAATGCCGATGCGCGAGAACGCAACTGCGTGTCCACGTCGCCGTACAGCGCGCGCGAGACCACGGTGTAGGCAGCGATGGCCATGACGGCCACCGCGATCGCCACGACGGACGCAGCCAACAGCGTCACCCGCCACCGTAACGACACCGATCTCGTCAACGGCGTCGGTGGCCGCATCGGTGCCGGCGGAAGTGCGACACCGTCGGGCGTCTTGCGCCCGAACGAACTGCCTATCACGGGGGCGTCTCGCGCAGGACGTATCCGACACCGCGAACGGTATGGATCAGCCGCGACTCCCCTTCGGCCTCGGTCTTGCGCCGCAGATACCCGACGTACACCTCGAGCGCGTTGCCGGAGGTCGGGAAGTCGTAGCCCCAGACCTCTTCGAGAATGCGACTTCTGGTGAGCACTCGGCGCGGATTGGTCATGAGCATCTCGAGCAACGAGAACTCGGTTCTGGTGAGACTGATCGAACGCTCGCCGCGCGAGACCTCACGGGTGACCGGGTCCAGCGACAGGTCCGCGAACGTCATGGTCTCCGAGTCGATGCCGGCTTCCATCGCTGTGCGCCGCAATAATGCCCGCAGCCGAGCCAGGAGCTCCTCGAGCGCGAACGGCTTGGGCAGGTAGTCGTCGGCGCCGGCGTCGAGACCGGCTACGCGCTCGGACACCGAATCACGTGCCGTCAGCACCAGGATCGGCAGGTCGTCGCCCACGCTGCGCAATCGCCGACACACCTCGAGGCCGTCGAGACGCGGCATCATCACATCGAGCACCAACGCATCGGGACGCGCCGCAGCTACCTGTTCCAGGGCATCGAGGCCGTCGACCGCCAGGTCCACGGTGTACCCGTTGAACGTGAGCGACCTGCGCAGCGATTCGCGCACCGCTCGATCGTCGTCGACCACCAGTATCCGCATCGGTACAGTTTGTCCTGGTCGACTGAGACACGGCTGAGAGGGGTGGTCGGTCGGTACGCGCTCCGGCAGTCGAAGCTCACAACGTAGGTAGGTTCCGAGCCTGCGGCAGATTCCATTTACGCCACAGAGCGAGCAATCTCAGGCCGGTCGCCAGTATCGTCCCCGCGACCAACCCGACGTTCTCCGGCAGAGTGAGCGCCTCGGCCACCACGACGGCCGTCGCGCCGAGCAGCGCAGGTAGGGCATACAGGTCGCGGTGCAGCAGCAGGGGCACGTCGTTGACGAGGACGTCCCGGATCACGCCACCGGCTACGGCCGTCGTCGTCCCGATGAGCGCCCCCGACAGGGAGCTACCGCCGACACCCAGGGCGATCGTCGCGCCGGTCGAGGCGAACAGGCCCATCCCAAATGCGTCGAGCACGAGCACGCCTCGGCGCACCTTGCCCATCTGCCGATGCGCGACGAACACCACGAGCGAGGCGAAAAACCCGACGGTGACGTTCGGCCAGGTGTCCAGCGACGTCGGCGGATGGATACCGAGCAGCAGATCGCGAACGATGCCGCCCCCGATGCCCGTCGTGATTCCGACGACGCAAACCCCGAACAGGTCGAGTCGTCGATATACCCCGACCAGTGCACCCGACGCCGCGAAGACTGCGATACCGATGTATCCGAGGAGGTCGAGAAGCACCGAACGAGCATGTCATGCGACTGACAGCTGCTTCACAGCAACATCGAAACGCTGTCACAGCCTCCAGGAGCACGGTTGCGTTGTCAGAGAGCGCCGCCGAGTAAGGACGAAGACATGGGTATCGGATTCAAGAAGACGATCGCCACCCTCGCGGTGGCTGGGGCACTGACCCTCGGCGGCGGCGCTATCGCCGACGCAGCACCCGACCGCTCGACGCTGCCCGCAGTGGCCGGAATGACCGAATCGGACGCGGTGCAGGCGTTGTCGGATGCAGGCTTCTCCGACGTCAGCTCCGACTACGGCCGTCCCGACGCGACGGTCGTCGGAACCAACTTTCAAGCCGGTGACAAGGTCAGCGAGAACGCCGCCCTTCTACTGATAGTCGGTGCGGGCTAAGACAGCCGAACCGTCCCGTCGTCGTCGACGCTCCAACCGGGGTTGTGGCAGATTTCCCAGATGACTCCGTTGGGGTCGGCGATGTGGGCGTGATAGCCACCGAACGGTGTTCGCTGAGGTGTCTTGATCGATGTCGCGCCCGCCGCGAGAGTGGCGGCGAACATCGCGTCGACGGCTGCTGCGTCGTCGACGTTGTGCGCCAACGTGACCGAGCCGAGGTCGTGCTCACGCGGCGGCCGTCCCAGATCCCCGTCGAACGCAGTGGCGTCGTACAGACCGAGCACCGCACCGGGTCCGATCTGGAAGAACAGAATCTCGCCAGGAACGTCCAGCAATGGCGTCCACCCAAGCCCGTCGCAGTAGAACGACCGGGCTGCATCGAGATCCGCAGTGGCCAGAGTGGTGAAATGAACTTGCTGCTGCATCGCCCCATTGTTTCAGGCGATAGTCTCGATCGGGTGCCGTCCGGCACATTCGAAGTTCTCGAACCGAGGTGACCCGAAGTGCCGATCGTCGACAATGCCGTGTACGTCGAGGGAAAGCGGACCGCGAATCCGGAAAGTCTCGACATCACGTTCGAGTGCATGCGAGACCGCCACGGCATGGCGTGGATCGGCCTGTACCGTCCCGAGATCAGCGAAATCAACGCGGTGGCTACGGAATTCGGGCTTCACCGACTCGCCGTCGAGGATGCCATCGCGGCACATCAGCGGCCGAAGCTCGAACGCTACGCCGAGCAACTGTTCGTCGTGCTGCGGCCCGCCCGATACATCGACGAGACCGAAAAGGTCGAATTCGGTGAATTGCACATTTTTCTCGGAGCCGATTTCGTCGTCACTATCCGTCACGCCGAATCACCCGAACTCGGCCTCGTCCGCCACCGGCTGGAGGAATCGCCCGAGTTGCTCGCGCTCGGACCCGAAGCCATCCTGTACGGAATCCTGGACCAAGTGGTCGACGAGTACGTCCCCGTGGTGAAGGGACTGCAGACCGACATCGACGAAATCGAGGATCAGCTGTTCACCGGCGATCCCAGCGTATCGCGGCGCATCTACTCCCTACTGCGCGAGGTGTCCGAATTCGACCGTGCGGCAAAGCCTTTGGTGGAGATGATCGAGTCCCTCAAGCGCGGGTCCGACAAGTATCACGTCGACGTCGAACTGCAGCGAAACCTTCGTGACGTGTTGGACCACGCAATCCGCATCTCCGACCGCATCGAATCGTTTCGATCCAACCTACAGAACGCGATGACGGTGCACTCCACCATGGTGGCGCAGCAGCAGAACGAAGAGATGCGAAACATGACGCAGGTCAGCCTGGAGCAGAACGAACAGGTCAAGCGCATTTCATCGTGGGGTGCAATACTTTTCGCGCCCTCGCTCATCGCCGCGATCTACGGCATGAACTTCGAGGACATGCCGGAACTGAAGTGGCACTTGGGTTATCCACTGGCGCTGGTCGCCATGGTGATCTGCTCCAGCGCGCTCTACGTGGTGTTCAAACGCCAGAAGTGGCTGTAGAGCGGCTGCGCCGCACGTGAGTGGAAGTTCGTAGCAGGGGTCGTGTTCAGTCCGGGGACATATGAGACACGAGATGTCCACGGACATGTGACACACGGGCTGTGATGATGCTGCGGGGCACTGTGACCGGCTATGGAGTAATCCATGGCCAGATCGGATGCCCGGATGAACCTGCTCGACGCCACCTTGACCGCATGGATCATCGAGGGAGCCGACGTCTTCGACGAACGAGGCCTGTCAGGCTTCTGCGCCGACCACGGGCTCTCCCGCAGTACCGCCAACCGTCACGCCGCCCGGATCCGAGAACGGGGCCGGTGGGAACTCGACTCCCGCCGGCCCCGCTCGAGCCCGACACGCACCCCCGACACCATCGAAGCCCGCATCATCGCGCTCCGCGGCAAATTGGGCCGCGACAACGGTGCCGACAACATCCGCTACGAGCTGACCAAGATTGCCGCCGAACATGATTGGGCCGGCAAAGGCTGGAAGGTCCCGGCCCGATCGACCATCAACAACATCCTCACCCGCCACGGCCTGGTGACCCCGGAACCCAAGAAGCGACCCAAATCGTCCTACCGCCGATTCCAATACGCCCGACCCCGTGACTGCTATCAGATCGACGCCACCGAAGTCGTACTCGCCGACGGCGGGAAAGCCACCGTCTTCGAGGTTCTCGACGACTGCACCCGCACCCTCGTCGCGACGTACGTCTGCCACGCCGAGACCACCACCGGAGCCATCACCGCCATCGGCAGAGCGTTCACCGACTACGGAGTACCGGCAATCGTGTTGTCCGACAACGGAATGGCATTCTGCGCGACCGCGTCGAAGGGCCGCTCGAAGTTCGGCGCGTTCGTCACCGGGTCCGGTGCCCGGCTCATTCACTCGAGCCCGTACCACCCGCAGACCAACGGCAAAGTCGAACGCCACCACCGCACCTTCAAACAGTGGCTCACCGACCAACCCACCCGGCCCGCCACCACCGCCGAGTTGCAGACGTCGTGCAACCGCTACCAGACGTTCTACAACACCGACCGCCGCCACAGTGCCGTGAACATGCCCCCGCAGCAGGCATGGAACCGCGCAACAACCCTGGGCGGCCCGCAGCACCTACCCGCCCAGGTCGACGCCACAGTCGGCACCCACTCCGTCTCCGGCTCCGGCGTGATCTCCGTCGGCGACCACACGATCTCGGTCGGACGGCCCCACGCACACACTCGCGTGACCGTCCTGCGCGACGGCAACCACATCACCACCTACACGGCCAGCGGAGAAGTCCTCGGCCACTTGCACCTGAACACCGACAAGCGCTACCAAGGACAACTCCACCGCCCCGCAGCCTAGAATCGTGTCTCACATGTATCGAGACACCCGTGTCCCACATGTATCAAGACAGCACACGTAGCAGGGGTCGAAGTTCCACTCACATGGGCAGTCAGGAGGAACCGAAGATCGGGCCCACCGGGATGTCGCGCTCGAAGGTGAGGCGATCGAATTCGTTGCCGTATTCGTCGATCGCTCCGATGGACATCGTGCTGGCCTTGATACCCGGAATACCGGGCACCACATCGACTCTGACGAACGAGTAGTTCAGGAATCTCACGCGCGACCACGTGATCGACTCCGCCGACTTGGTGCCGTCGGGTGCCCAGACGTAGCTGTTCGGAACAGCCGTGTCCGGCAACTCGTGGCCCCGGTAGCTGACGCCCTCGCCGTCCTGGAACGTGTAACGCGGACGGCCACCCCCGCCGACGGTGTAATACACGGTGCCGTCGGTCTTTCCGCGAACCGTGGCGTTGTCGCCGGCGACCCGCGTCGCACGGTTGGCGCGAATCGGATCGGTGCGCTCGAACACGTGGTTGTGCGCCTGGAGCACCACGTCGACCTCGTACTTGTCGAACAGCGATACCCACGCGTCACGTACGCCGCCGTCGCTCGCGTGCGTCGACGTGGTCGAGTAGGCGCAGTGATGAAAGAAGCAGACGATGAAGTCGATGTTCGGGTCTGCCCGATACTTGGCGAGAGTCTGCTCCACCCAGGTGTTCTGGGCTCCGCCGCTGTAGCCGGTGTTGGCCTTGATCTCGTAACTGACGTCGTTGGCGTCGAGCGAGAGCACCGCAGTGTTGCCGTACACGAACGAATACGCCGACGGGCACCCCTTCGGGCCAGTACTGGGCTGATCGAGACGTGCCGCGTGGCCACCGTATCCGTTGGGGCTGTACAGCGCCTCCATGTCGTGATTGCCGGTGGCGAACAACCACGGTGCCGTCGATGCGCTGGCCTCGATGGCCTGAAAATAGCCGTCCCAGACGAAGGGATTGAACTTGTCGAACCCCTTCGGCGGCGTCTTGCCGTGGCCGGCGAACTGCGGTGGCAGACCGGCACCCGACGGATCCGCGTAGGCGATATCGCCGGCAAGAATGTGGAAGTCCGGACGCGACGCCTCGATCTGACGATTGATGTTGCGCGCGTGCTTGACCGACGGTTCGTTATCGGCCTTGTAGTACAGGTCATCGTAGTCGCCGGCCATCAGACCCGCTGGCTGCGAGGGTGTTTCATCGACGCCCTGGTCCCCCATCATGGTGAACCGGAACGGAGCAATGCGTCCGGTCGGCAGCGCGGGAGATGCGCTGCGAATGTCGCTGACGAAACCGTCCGCGGTACGCCATCGGTAGTAATGCGGCAGCTTTGGCGTCAGATTGTCGACGGGCACATGCACGTAGTACTGCTCGGCCGACAGAATGCCGCCATCGGTCTGCGGGACTTGGCTGACGAGGTTGCGCACCTCGGCGGAGGTCGTCGCTCCCAGTGCAGGCGTCGGGCCGTGATCGAGAAAGACACCGGTGATGCCGGGATTACGGGAAAGCTGAGCGGAGAATCGCAACTGTGTCGCCGGGTCGTTGCCGAAGCCCATGTGTCGACCGGCCACCGCCAGCGGGGCATCCTGCGCATAGGCGGTGCGCGTGAACGCCGAATTACCGACGCCCACCGCGGCTGCCGTCGCTGCGGCACCGACCAGGAAGTTGCGTCGACTCACCGGGTGTCGCCGCAGGAACGACCGATGCCAGTCGTGCTGCTCGGCCATCGTCATGTTCTCGGCGAGCGTCCCCGGAATACCGGTCGCGACGGTCTCGCCTGCGGGATTGAGCGTCATGAATCGATGGTGACCGTGAAGGCCCCTCGGGCGCTGAACGGAACGAAGCACTTCAGGTGAACAAGTGGAGAACACCGATGCACAACGGGACGAACGTGGACAATCCAGTCGAGCCTTGGCTAGGACCGTCCGTTCCGCCTCCTCGTCGACACTTACGCTTTCGAAATTTTCGATTTATACTGAGCTATGACCATTCTCGCTGAGCAGACCGTAATGCCGCCGACCGGAGCAGATGCCGTGGCCACGCTTCGAGATCTGGTCGAGCTGCTCGAGAGGAGCCGGAGTGTCGTCCTGACGAACAGCGAGGATGGCACACGTCATGTGCTGCCAGACAGCGTCCGCGACGTTCTTCGCAAATCCTTGGCCGCGATGGTCGAGCATCAGGCAGTCACTATCGCCGGCAGCAACACTGTCCTCACAACCCAGGACGCCGCCGAATTACTGGGAATCTCCCGCCCCACACTGGTCCAATTGCTCGAAACCGAGAAGATTCCATATACCAAGCCCAACCGCCACCGCCGCATCCTCCTCGAAGACGTACTCGCCTACCAACGGCAGCTGACACAGAATCGACGCCTGGCCCTCGACGCTATGACCGCCGAAGCGGCCGAAGACGACTCGTACAGAACAGTCAACGGCTTTACCGCCACCCGCTGATCCGGCGGACCGACCCGTATGCCATTCCGAGTAGTACTGGACGCGTGTGTTCTGCTGCCCATGCAGCTGTGTGACTTGCTGTTACGGCTGGCCGAGACCAATATTTACGATCCGTTGTGGTCTGACGACATTCTGGACGAGGTCGAACGCAACCTCGTATCAAAATTCGACCAGCCACCGGCTCGAGCGAACCGACGCGTCGGCCAGATGCGGGAGGCCTTCCCCTTTTCTGCGGTGGAGGGTTACCAGGAGCTGGCACCGACGATGACGAACCACCCGAAAGATCGTCACGTCTTGGCTGCCGCGGTACGGGGAGGAGCGGCAATGATCGTCACCTTTAATCTCAAAGATTTCCGCCCGGATGCTTTACGCCGATATGACATCGAAGCGATCCACCCAGACGATTTCCTACAGGATCAACTTGATCTCGATCCTGCGCGCACTCTGCGCTGTCTCATCGGGCAACGGGATGCCTACACGCGGCCAGCATTTTCAATCAACGAGTTCTACCGCTCCTTGGCCAAGACTGTCCCGGTGTTCGCCGCAGAGGCTGCGAAAGCAGAAGCTGCGCAGATAGACCCAGACGCACCTCTGCCCCTCGAAATCGTCGCCGGCGAAGATGCAATGCTAGCCTTTTTCCCTGATGGCGAACCGACCCCCGAGACCCCCCTCGGTGCAGCGTTCCTGTGGTGGACGGCCCTCCTCGACATTGACGAGTGTGAGGCCGTGCTCCGATATCTCAGCACCAATCCGGGCAATTGGGGAGATTACCGAGCGATCGCCGAGACGCTTGACGGCTGGTCGATGATGCAATTTGTCGAAAACTGCACAGAGGCAACTGATTCCATCGCATACATCAAATTCATGCCAGATTCTGGCCACACGATGCGCGCCTTCGGACCGGTCCTGCTCGAACGGGTACAGGTGCTCACCGTCGTAAAGTGCCCAGATGGGTGTTGGCGGGTGTGGGGACTATCTGAGAACCATTTCCCCTCCGCGGCAACAGTTCTCCACGGCACCGACGAGTAACATCCGTTTGCACTGTCAAACGAAGGCCCCGCCACGGCAGCGAATTAAGTCGAACGACGGGGATGACGGAACAGCGGGACAGAATGCACAGAAGTGCGCCGCTCGGACGGGATCCCGTCGATGTGCGTCGCTATTGTGCACTCCGGCCCAAGAAGCGGAACCTACACTCCCCCACCGAATGCGAGTCCCAGCAAATACGTCGCCCCGGCCGCGCCGTATCCGATGGCGAGTTGTCGCAGTGCGCGCTTGACGGGCGGACCGCCGCTGAGCAGTCCGACGATCAGGCCCGTACAGATCAGCGCCAGTCCGACGAGCACTGCAGCAACGGTAAGGGCCACATAGCCTTCGAGACCGAACAGGTACGGCAACACCGGGATGACGGCACCGGAGGCGAAGAAGCAGAAGCTCGCTGCGGCGGCACCGAGTCCGGTTCCGATGGATTCGTGCTCGTCGATGTCGGTGGCCGGTTCTTCGACGGCGGGGAGTAGTCGGATGACGTCCGCGGCTTTCGCGTCGGCTTCCTCGTGGGTCATTCCGCGAGCGCGGTAGACGAGGGCGAGTTCGTTGGCGTCGACGTCGAGGTGTTGAACGGCCTCATTCGCGGCGCTGTCGGGCGACGATGCCTCGAGCAGTTCGCGTTGTGAGCGCACCGAGACGTATTCGCCTGCTCCCATCGATAGCGCACCGGCAAGCAGGCCGGCGAGTCCGGTGACCAACACGATCTGGTTGGACACTCCGGATCCACTGATGCCGAGCACCAAGGCGAGGTTGCTGACCAATCCGTCGTTGGCACCGAACACCGCGGCGCGGAAGGTTCCCGACAGCCGATTTCGGCCACGGGCAGCCAGTGCCCGGATCACCTCGGCGTGAATTTGCTCGTCGGCCGTCATCGCGTCGGTGGCATCCGCGTCGGTCGCGTAGGGCGAGCGGGTCTCGGCGCGTTGCGCGAGGGCGAGCACGAACACCGATCCGAAGCGGCGCGCCAGCACGCCGAGGATCCGGGTACGGATGTCACCTTTGAGCGGCATCCCGACGCGATCGCCGAGCAGATTGCGCCAATGCTGTTCGTGGCGACCTTCCGCGTCGGCCAACTCGAGCAGAATGTCGCGTTCCTCACCGCTGCGCCTACCCGCCAGGTCGCGATAGACGGCGGCCTCGGCCCGCTCGTCGGCGAGGTACTGCCGCCATCGCTTGACGTCCTTCGACGAGGGTTCCGTTCCGTCCATCGAGCAAACGTACCGGGCTCCGCCCTCGTGCGCGTTGTGCGTACCTGGAAGGACGCACAACGCGCACGAGCGGGGGGTCAGCTCGGGTCGTAGACGCCGGCCTGAACCGCTTTGACCAACCTGCGCGGCACTCGGAACTCTCGGCCCTGAAAACGCACGGTCACGAGATCCGGGGCGACGGCTTTCCACTGTGCCCGTCGGCTACGCGTGTTGGAACGCGACATCTTTCTCTTCGGAACAGCCATGTCTCACGCCTCCTTTCGGCTTCGACGGCCGTAGCGCTTCTCGAACTTCTCGACGCGTCCCTGGGTGTCCATGACGCGTGTCGCCCCGGTCCAGAAAGGATGCGATTCGGACGAGACGTCGACGACGATCAGGGGGTAGGTGTTGCCGTCTTCCCACTCGGTCTCGCGGGCGGACGTGACGGTGGATCGAGTGAGAAATTTGTTTCCGGTGCTCGAGTCCTGGAACACCACCGGATAGTAATCGGGGTGGATGCCTGGCTTCATTCTGTTGCCTCTCGTGACTGGTCTGCGTACGGGGATTCGCTGCTCTCGCAGGGGTCTTCGTGCCACTGTCCGAACGGGTCGGTCCACGTGGCCCACTGAGCGGGATCGGTCATCTCGTCGTCTGACACCAACGCCCACTGCAGAGTTCGGTCGATCTCGGTGGGGTCGGCCTGATGTACCAAAATCACCAACGACGTGTCTCGATCGCCGAACTGCTCGTCCCACCGCAGCGCAGCCATCGCTCGTCTGGTCGTGTCGATGCGATCCTGTTCCGCCGGAGTCATTGCCGCAAGCCACTTTCCGGCGCTCGCCACCCGTAGTCCGCCGCCGGCCGATTCGATCCAGAGCGCTTCGTCGGGTTGCGTGGCCACCCACGCCCGTCCGCGGGCGGTGACGACGCCGTCGAGCAACACGTCGATGGCCTCGTGCAGTCGTTCGGGATGGAACGGCCGAGTTGCGGTGAACTCCACGAGTGCGACTCCGCAGTCGACGGACAAGGGCGGCTGGCCGCGCAACAGCGGAGAGTGGGCGTCGGTGATCTCACCGCGCCGGGCATCGAAGGGAACGGACGCGAGAACTGCTGGGCCGTCGACCATCGAGTCCTGAGAAACCCAGACGACGGGTGCGTTCGGCGCCAACCGCGCGAGGACAGCCGCAAGCCTGGCACGCTCCCAGGCGTCGACTTCGGGATCTGCGGTGACGACGAGCGCGTCGGAATAGTCCACCTGGCCTACCACCAGCTGCGCGACGGTTCGATCGTCGTCGCCGCTGGCGACGATGCCGCGGTCGGCCAAGGTGTCGTCGCCGGTGGCGTCGGCCAGCCAGGTTGCGGCGTCGAGGCAGCCGATCACGGCCTCGATACGGACGTCCCTCGAGGCAGGTCCGTCGATCTGCCCCACCACGTCGGCGACGATGACGTTGTCCACCGCCCAGCACAACGCCTCGGGCTCGAGTGCGGGGTCCAGAACGAGCACGATGCGATCGACACTGCTGCGACTCGACAGTGCGCGTAGCAGCGGCAGCAGGTCCTCGCGCAGCGTGCAGGAGACACAGCCGTGCGCCAGTTCCAAGATCGTCTCGCGCGGGTTCTCACCCAGGACGAACAACGTTCGGCGTACGACGCCCTCGGTGACGCGGCTCAGGTCGTGGCGGACTGCGACAGTTCCCGGCGCGAGCAGCGATGTCACGACAGCGTCCATGGCTCCGGTCCAGTCGGAGACGAGGACCATCGGGGTTCGATCGTCCGGTGATGTGTTCACGAGCGCCTTTCTTCTCGACAACGATTGTCATTCTCTGAGGATGCACGCTACATTCGCTTGAACGCTTTGTCGAAAACGATTGTCATAACGGCAAGAAAGGAGTGCTCATGTCAGCGCACTGCCAGGTCACCGGCCGCACCCCCAGCTTCGGAAAGTCGGTCTCGCACTCCCACGTGCGCACCAGCCGCAGGTGGGATCCCAACATCCAGCGCAAGACCTACTACGCCCCCAGCCTCGGACGCCGCGTCACCCTCACGCTCTCGGCCAAGGGCATCAAGACCATCGACCGCGACGGCATCGACGCCGTGGTGGCCAAGATCCGCGCACGTGGGGAGAAGGTCTGATGGGCAAGAGCACCGACGTCCGCCCCATCGTCAAACTCAAGTCGACCGCCGGCACCGGCTACACCTACGTCACCCGCAAGAACCGCCGCAACGATCCCGACCGACTCGTGATGAAGAAGTACGACCCGGTCGTCCGCAAGCACGTCGATTTCCGAGAGGAGCGCTGACCGGTGGCCAAGAAATCGAAGATCGCGAAGAACGAGCAACGCAAGGTCGTCGTCGCCCGCTGGGCAACGCGTCGCGCAGAGCTCAAAGAGATCATTCGCAAGCCCTCGAGCAGCGATTCCGAGCGCGCGGAGGCCCAGGCGGCACTGCAGCGTCTGCCACGCGATTCGAGTCCGGTACGATTGCGCAATCGTGACGCTGCGGATGGACGTCCGCGCGGTTACCTACGGAAATTCGGGCTGTCCCGCGTGAAGATGCGCGAGATGGCTCACCGCGGGGAGCTGCCAGGCGTCCACAAGTCGAGCTGGTAAGGGAAAAGGTAGAGATGGCAGTCAAGAGAGCACCGTCGAAGAAGGTCCGCGCAGAGGCGGGTCGTCGACCGAAGAAGAACCCGTTGAACGCCGCCAAGGTCACCACGGTGGACTACAAGGACATCAACCTTCTTCGTCAGTTCATTTCCGACCGCGGCAAGATCCGTAGCCGCCGGGTCACCGGGCTCACCCCGCAGCAGCAGCGCCAGGTCGCCGTCGCAGTGAAGAACGCTCGTGAAATGGCATTGCTGCCGTTCACCAGCCGCTGAATCAGCTTTCGAGAAAGGCCACGTAGCCCTGGGCTACGTGGCCTTTCTGTCGTTCCTAGCAAGAAACGAGCAGTTCTACGATGTCCGGCGTTCTCGAAGGCTTCACCGTCATCTTCGTCGTCATCGCATTGGGCTACCTGCTCGCCCATCTGAAAATTCTCGGCGAACACGGCCAATTCGTTCTGAGCCGACTGGTCTTCTTCGTGGCGACGCCGTCACTGCTGTTCATCACGTTGGCCAGGTCGGATCTGTCGGTCATCCTGTCCCCCGTACTGGCCGTCGCCGGTTCCACTGCGCTACTCGTCGGGGCCATCTACTTCGTCATCGCGAAGCTCGCGCTGAAACGCGCCGTGCCCGACGCGACCGTCGGCGCACTCGCGAGCTCCTACGTCAATGCCGCGAACCTCGGTATCCCGATCGCTGTGTTCGTGCTGGGCGACGCCAACTTCGTCGCACCCCTGCTGCTGTTCCAGATCATGATCTACACGCCGATCGCCGTGACCGTCCTCGACATCTCCACCAAGATCGACGAGGTCTCCCTGTTCAAGACGGTCACGACGCCGTTCCGAAACCCGATCGTGCTGGCCGGGGCCGCGGGTCTCGTACTGTCGATCACCGGATTCGAGCTCCCCGAGGCGCTCATGCAGCCGTTTCAACTCGTCGGCAACCTGTCCGTTCCGGGTGCACTGCTCGCGTTCGGACTGTCGCTGTACGGCGCGCGGGTGCTGCAGAAGGGCATCAGCCCGCGACGGGACGTAGCTCTGGCGACCCTGTTCAAGATGGCGCTGCAGCCCCTGCTCGGGTATCTGATGGCCCGATTCGTCTTCGGCCTCGACGGGCACGACCTGTTCGCCATCGTCGTTGTCTCGGCACTGCCCACGGCGCAGAACGTCTTCGTCTTCGCGAGCCGCTACCAGCGAGGGGTCGTTCTGGCCCGCGACACGGCATTCGTCACGACCCTGGTCTCGATTCCCGTCATCGCACTCGTCACGGTGCTGCTGGCATGAGACGAACGCAAAGGTTCTCCTCAGCTCCCAGCGCTACTTTGGGTTCATGAGGTTTCTCGCTGCAGGTGTCATGCTGTGCCTGCTCCTGGCCGGCTGCAGCACCGCCGCCGGTGACGACGACGAGACGACACCGACAACGAACTCCACCACCCCCATCGGGTTCGTCCAGCAACCCAGCGCGCCGCCCGTCCCCCACGAGGTTCCCGTCGGCGACGTCGGCACGATGTTCGAGTCGACCCCGGATCTGATCCGCGCGACGACCACTCCGTTCGAGTCATGGAGCCAGGTCTCCCCCAACACCATCGCGGTGCACTTCGTCACCGGCACGCCCGAGTGCTACGGAGCCGACGCGACGGTGACCGAGACCGATACGGCCGTCACGATCGAACTGCGTACCGGGACCAGACCGGACGCCGAGGACAAGTCCTGCATCATGGTTGCCGTCTACGCCACCATGCAGATCACGCTGGCGTCGCCGCTGGGTCATCGCGCAATCCTGAATGCGGCCTGACCCGGTCGCCGGTAATGTCCGACCGGTGAGCGACCAACTACCCGACCGAAATCGAAGTACGGTGCGCGCTGCCGATGCCGATCGCAACCTCGTAGCGCAGCTGCTGAGCGACGCGTTCGCCAACGGTCAACTGACCGTCACCGAGTACGACGAGCGGACGGCCGCGGCGTACCGAGCGAAGACCTACGGCGACTTGGACCTGTTGACCGACGATCTGGCCCTCACCCCACCTCCGCAGACGACGCAGACCGGTGCGCCCCAGACCGATCGGGCCATCGCGATCATGAGCGGATCGGTTCGCAAAGGCGAATGGACCGTCGCCGCACGCATCGACGCGCTCGCCTTCTGGGGCGGAGTGCAACTCGACCTACGCCGAGCGACGTTCTCGGCCCAGGAAACCACGATCAACTGCGTCGCGATCATGGGCGGCATCGAGATCACCGTGCCGCCCGGCATCGGCGTCGAGGTCCGCGGCACCGGAATCATGGGCGGATTCGAGCACGTCAGCGCTACGCACCCCGGTGCGCCCCGAGTGGTCATCACCGGACTCGCCTTCTGGGGCGGAGTCTCGGTGGACATCAAGGCAGCAGAGAAATGACTACGATCGCCGACGCTTGAGGTAGTCGCTCACCACCGCAGCACCCAATCCGTCCAGATCCGGCGCGATGACCCTGCCGCCGACCCGCTCGGCCATCTTGTCGACCACCCGGGCCAGACCGGGATCGTCACCGAGACGGAAAATCGTCACCTGCGCACCGAGTTTCGCGACGGTATCGAGCTCACGCACCGTCAACCCCAACGTCTTCGACGACGGCGGGTAATCGAAATACGCATGACCGTCCGGCTCGAGATGAGCCGTCGGCTCACCGTCGGTGACGATCAAGACCACCGGCTGTGCATTGGGATGACGACGCAGATGCCGCACCGCGAGCATCAACGCATGATGCAGATTGGTGCCCTGATCGTAGGCACCGTCCAGTCCGGCGAGCTCCGAGGCCGTCAAAGTCTGTGCATGCCTGCCGAATCCGATCAGCTGCAGATCGTCCCCGCGGAATCGAGTGCTCACCAGATGATTCAGAGCCAGTGCGGTGCGCTTCATCGGTACCCAGCGGCCGTCCATCACCATCGAGAACGACGTGTCGACCAACAACGCCACCGCAGCCTGCGTCCGGGTTTCGGTCTCGCTGATCTCCACATCTGTCACCTGTAGCTGCACCGGAAAGCCCGATCCCTGTGCAGCCGTACGCAAGACGGCATTGTTGACCGTGCGGGTCACGTCCCACGGTTCGGTGTCGCCGAATTCCCAGGTGCGCGACGCTCCCGTCGGCTCACCCATCGCGCCGGCCTTACGAGTATCTCGCTCGCCGCCGCGTCGAGATAGCTTTCCAGCGACATCCTTCAACGCCGACTGCCCCAACTGACGCATCGCCTTCGGCGACAGACGCCACTGACCGTCGGCACCCTTGTCCATGAAACCCTGCTGCTGCAGCGCCTTTTCGAGCTCCGAGAGCATCCGGGCGTCGGCAGCAGCCTCCGGTCCGAGCTGTTTCAGCAGGGCATCGGCGTCGATATCGTCCAGCGCCGCCCCGTTGTACTGCTGCGAGAGCTGATTGCCCAGATTCTCGAGATCGGCAATGTCCTGCAGTGCCCCGGTACCGTCACCGAGGCCCATTCCGTTCTCGCCGCGGAAGTTCTGCGAACCGTCCCAATCCTCACCGGGCCGGGCCTGCTGCAGATTCTGATCCAGTTGATCGAGCTGATCCAGCAGGTTCGAATCACCGAAGGCCTGCTGGGCCAACGCATCCAACTCGGCTCGCTGCTCGGGAGTCAGAGAGTTGCGTAGTCGCTGCGCGGCGGCAGCCCTTTCCGCCAGTGAATCGAGTAGCTCGTCGACATTCTTCGGATTCTCCGGAAAATGCTGACCGTGCTTGTTCATGAACTCGTCGAACTGCTCGTCGGTGTTCTCGCCCTTGTTGTGGGCGTCGAGCAGTTCGTTGAGGTCCTTCAGCATCTCGCTGATGGCCTGACGATCCTGCTCGGTGGCACCTTCGAGAGCCTGCTTCATGCCGGCGAATCTCTGATCGAGCATCTCGCGGCCGAGCAGATCCTTGATCTTCTCGTAGTTCTCGCGCCCCTCCGACGAACGCCAGTCGTAGTCCGACAGCTCCTGCACCGCTTGCGCGGTGGACGGCGAGAGATCCCCGATCTGCATCTCCTGGAACCGCGCATCGTCGTCGAGGGCACGCGCCAACGCTTTACGCTCCTCGAGCACCGCCTTGTCCAGCAGCTCACGCACTTCCTGCAGCGTGCCGTCGAGGTTGTTCTGCTTCAACAGATCTCGGCGACGCTTGGCAGCCTGGGCCGCGAGGTCGTCGAGCCCGCGCATGTTCTTCGTTCCGCGCCGCAGCATCTCCTGCAACGCCCGGCGAGGCGACGCCCCCTCGAGGACGTCCTCGCCGATCGCATCCAAGGCCTCCCGCAGATCGACGGGAGGAGCCAGTGGATCCGGGCCCTCGTGATAGCGCCCGTACCTGGAGCGACGCATCAGCTGTACACCGTCTGGCCGTCGTCGTCGGGATCCTTGGAGATTCGCCGCGCGAGGTAGAGACCTTCGAGTGCCAGTTCGACGGCGGCTGCTTTCTCGCCGTCCGAGGTTGCCTTCAACCGCTCGGTGATGTCCCCGATCACGGCCACGTCGGGCAGCTCGTCGAGCAGAGCTTTTGCGGTGATGCGATCGCCGGTGACGATCGGGTCGCCGGTCTCGACGGCCGTCACCAACGCCGCGAGGTTCAGGCCGCCCAGGTGTGCCCGGACGGTATCGGCCGTCGCGCGTCGAAGCATGTGCTCGAGGACCTCGATTTCGCGGCCTTCTTCGCCCGACTCGAACTCGACCTTGCCGCGCAGCACCTCGATGATCGTTCCCAGATCCACCGGCCGCGCCACGGCGTCCGCTTCGCCGAGTATCGCGGCGCGGTGAACCGCTGCGGCAGCGATCGTTTCGGCAGCGGCGATCGCGAATCGTGCCGAGACGCCGGAGCGCTGGTCGACCGACGGCGATTCGCGCAGCAGTCGAGTGAATCGAGCGAGCACCTCGAGCAGGTATGCCGGGACCTCGGCCTGCAGGTCCGCTTCCTGATCGATGACGGCTACCTCGTCGTCCAGCTCGAGCGGGTAGTGCGTTCTGATCTCGGCACCGAAGCGGTCCTTGAGCGGGGTGATGATGCGTCCGCGATTGGTGTAGTCCTCGGGGTTGGCGCTGGCCACCAACATGACGTCGAGCGGGAGCCGCAGGGTGTAGCCGCGGACCTGAATGTCGCGCTCCTCCATGACGTTGAGCAGCGACACCTGGATGCGCTCCGCGAGGTCGGGAAGTTCGTTGATCGCCACGATGCCGCGATGACTCCGCGGAACCAGACCGAAGTGAATGGTCTCCGGGTCGCCCAAGCTGCGGCCCTCGGCGACCTTCACCGGATCGACATCGCCGACGAGGTCGGCCACCGAGGTATCCGGGGTCGCGAGCTTCTCGGCGTACCGCTCGCTGCGGTGCCGCCACTCGATGGGCAGGTCGTCGCCCAGTTCCTTCGCTCTACGAATACTCGCAGGGGTGATGGGCTCGTACGGATGCTCGCCCAGTTCGGCACCGGCGATCACCGGCACCCACTCGTCGAGGAGCAGGTTGAGGGTACGCAGCAGACGCGTCTTGCCCTGCCCACGCTCACCCAGCAGAACGACGTCATGACCGGCCAGAATCGCGCGCTCGAATTGCGGCAGCACCGTCGACCCGAAGCCGACGATCCCCGGCCACGGATCTTCGCCGTCACGCAACGCCGTCAGAAGATTTTCGCGGAGCTCTTCCTTGATCGACCGCTGCCGATGTCCGGATGCCTTGAGTTCGCCGAGAGTGGAGATGCCAGGTTTGGTGGAGGTCACTTCTCCACGCTACGAGCGTTTGACGATTGCTGCCATCTAGTGGTCCGTTGTGGTTCCGTCGAGTTCGCACTTATGCCACCCGAACTGGACAAATCCCCTGCACAACTGCGATCTCGCTAGATCGGTGCTCCTGCCTCACGGAGCTTGGCCCGAACTCGACGGACGACTTCGTCGGGACGACGGCGGAGTTGTTCGGAATTGACCCGAACGATATGCCAATCGCACTGCTGCAAGTCCTCGTACCGCTCGATGTCGCGGGTCCGCTGACGCTCGTCGAGCCAGTGCTGCACCCCCTCGTATTCCACCCCGACACGCCACCTCTCCCACCCCATGTCGATCCGCGCGACAAATCGACCACGCGCATCTCGAATGTCGATCTGGGTGGTGAGTTTCGGAAGTCCAGCGTCGATCAGCAACAGTCGGGTGCGCGTCTCCTGCGGCGATTCCGCGCCTCCATCCACCCGACCGAGGGCGTCGAGCAGCACCCGGATACCCCGACACCTCGGACGCAGTGACGCGAATGCACTCACCGCATCCCGCTCGAGGCCGGTCGCGGCCATGAGTGAATCGAGGAAGATCACGGACTGCGGTGGCGGAACCCATCGCCCTATATCGAACGCGGTTCGTACGGGGTTGGTCACCGCCACCCCGCCGACAACGAGCACATCGGCGGGCTCGATCGAGTCGCGCCGGAGGATCAGCCCTGGTATTCGATGTGATTTTTTCGGCGCAAGCACAGTGGGCGGCACCGAGGCGTCGACCCATCGCGCGCCATGTATGGCGGCCGCCGAAGTACCCGCGACAATTGCGCTGTTGCCGACGCACACAGATGCCGCCACAGCCAGGGTCCGCGCATCCAGGGTGGTTCCCGCGGGCACATACGTGTCACGGAACACTCGTACATAGTCGCGGCTCAGTCGGTGACGGCTCAACGAACCGGACTGCACTGCAACCGACCCACGAAACGGTCCTGACTCGATCCCCATCGCTCAACCCTGGCAGGGTCGAGCCCCTCGACACGGCCGGCAGGCCAATCTGTGGATTATGGTTTCGTTCATCCACAGATCGCCGAGATCGCAGTTATGCGAGCGGAAATGGTGTAAAAGGCTGCACAACTGCGATCTCGACGGAACAAGCTAGTGGGCGAAGTGCCGCGAACCCGTCATATACAGCGTCACGCCCGCGTCCTGGGCAGCAGCGATCACTTCGTTGTCGCGGACCGAACCACCGGGCTGCACAACGGCTTTGACGCCCGCCGTCATGAGAACCTGCAAGCCGTCGGGGAACGGGAAGAAGGCATCGGAGGATGCGACCGAACCGACGACGCGATCCCCGGCACGCTGGACTGCGAGGTGGGCGGCGTCGACGCGGTTGACCTGGCCCATTCCGACGCCGACCGACGCGCCGTCGTGGGCGAGCAAAATTGCGTTGGACTTGACGGCTCGTCCTGCGCGCCAAGCGAATTCGAGATCCTTGAGGGTCTGCTCGTCGGCGGGTTCGCCCGCAGCCAGGGTCCAGTTGGCCGGATCGTCGCCGTCGGCGTCGATGACGTCTCTCTGCTGCAGCAGTGCCCCGCCGGAGATCGGCTTGAGTTCGACGCCCGACGTGGGCGGCGCTTCTGCGAGCAGAACTCGAATGTTCTTCTTGCGCTGCAGCACTCCCAGCGCGCCGTCGGCGTAGGACGGCGCGATGATGACCTCGGTGAAGATCTCGGCGACCTGCTCGGCCATCTCGACGGTGACCTCACGGTTGGCCGCGATGACGCCGCCGTAGGCGCTCACCGGATCGCACGCATGCGCCTTTCGGTGCGCCTCGGCGATGTCGGTGCCGACGGCGATTCCGCACGGGTTTGCGTGCTTGATGATCGCGACGGTGGGCTCCGAGTGATCGAACGCTGCCCGCCAGGCCGCATCCGAATCGGTGAAGTTGTTGTACGACATCTCTTTTCCGTGCAGCTGCTCGGCCTGCGCGATGCCGGCAGCAGCGGAGGAGTCGACGTACAGGGCAGCCTTCTGGTGCGGGTTCTCGCCGTACCGAAGTACTGCGGAGCGGTCCCAGGTGCCGCCGATCCACTCCGGGAAAACGGTCTCGGTGTCGGGGGTCAGGACGCTCGACATCCACGACGCCACTGCGACGTCGTACGCCGCGGTGTGCTGAAATGCCTGCGCGGCAAGAGATGTGCGCTCGGCGAGCGTGAATCCGCCACCGGAGACAGCGGTGAGTACGTCGTCGTACCGACTCGGGTCTACGACAACCGCGACCGAGGGGTGATTCTTGGCTGCGGCGCGCACCATCGACGGGCCACCGATATCGATCTGCTCGACGCATTCGTCGGGTGTCGCACCGCTGGCCACGGTCTCGGTGAACGGGTACAGGTTGACCACGACGAGCTCGAACGCCTCGATGCCAAGCTCATCCAGCTGAGCCAGGTGCTCGGGCTTGCGGGTGTCGGCGAGGACCCCGGCATGGACGCGAGGATGCAGCGTCTTGACGCGACCCTCGAGGGTTTCGGGGAATCCGGTGAGGTCCTCGACCTTGGTGACCGGGATTCCGGCGTCGGCGATCTTGCTCGCCGTCGATCCGGTGGACACCAGAGCGACGCCCGCGGCATGCAAACCGGTCGCAAGTTCGATCAGTCCGGTCTTGTCGTAGACACTGACCAGTGCGCGGCGCACCGCTTTACGTTCACTCATCGGATTATCTGAGCCTTTCGTCCATCGGAGGTGACACCTTTGGCTGCGACCGCTGCGATCACGTCGACCAGCAACCGTCGTTCCACAGTCTTGATGCGTTCGTGCAATGCCGCTTCGTCGTCGCCGTCGAGAACGGGCACGGCTTCCTGAGCCAGGATCGGCCCGGTGTCGACACCGGAATCGACCAGATGCACCGTCGAACCGGTCAGTTTCACGCCGTGGTCCAGCGCGTCTCGAACGGCGTGCGCACCGGGGAACGACGGCAGCAGCGCGGGGTGCGTGTTGACGATTCGGCCGGCGAACGCGTCGAGAAATCGAGGACCGAGGATCTTCATGAACCCTGCGGTGACGATCAGATCGGGCTCGAACCCCAGTGCAGCGTCGGTGAGCGCCTCATCCCAGGCAGACCGATCGGCGAAGTCTCGCAAGCCGATACGAAAATGTGGGATCGCGGCATCGTCGGCATGACGAGCGGCCGCGCACTCTCGATCGACTCCGACGGCCACGATGCGTGCCGGGTAGTCCTCGGCAGTTGTCGCGGCGACGAGCGACTGCAGGAGCGAGCCGGTCCCCGACGCGAGGACGACGACCCGCGCGGGTGTCTCACGCAAGGCAGTCAGCGCACTACTCCTGAGGTATCGAGGGGATCGTTCGAGCCAGCAGAAAGCCTAGTCGCTCCGACCCGCGCCCCTACCGGGCAGGTCCGTCCTCCGCAGTGCTCGACGCGTCGTCCTGGGCCGGGGGCGGAGCGACGATCTCGGCCTCGAGCGGTTCCTCGGATTCGGCGTCTGCCGCGATCGGATCGTCTGCTTCCACTGTCGCGACCGGCTTCTCGTCGACGACCTCGGCCTCGACGACGGTGTCCGCGACAGCCTCGTCCGGCTCCGACGCAGGCGCTCGAATGGCCAGGTCTACTGCGGGCACGGTCGCCGGCACGGGCTGCTGCTCGGTACCGGATCGGTCGTGGGGTTCGTGGTCGGGTTCCGGGTCTGCTCGACGCCACACGACGATGGCCGCCGAAACGGATCCGACGACGCCGAGCCAGGCGAAGGTCAACAGTGCGAAGCTCCACACGGTGACTTCGACTGTTCCGAACGTGCCGAGGTTCCCGCCTGCGGCGTAGCCGAACACCGCGGCGAGGGCTCCGGTGACGGCGGCTACCGCCCACACCGAGGAGACCGCGACCTGGACGTCCACGCTTCGGATCGCGCAGTCGCGTCCCAGGAGTAGCCCGGCTGCGATGGGAACGACGAGCATGACGACCCAGATCGTCTGCGCGGAGCCCTCGGGGAGGACGGCGAGGATCGGGAGCGGTGGGAGCGGCCCGCCGGTCGTCGAGAACAGGCTGACCGATGCGTCTCCGAAACTCGCTGAGGACCCCGTCGCGACGGCGAGGGCACCGAGGACGATGTTCGGCAGGTACAGCACCGACAGCACGGTCAGTCCCAGCATGCCGACGAGGGTGCGTCCGTTGTCGAGCAGTGAACCGGCGGTGTCCCAGGAAGCGAGCAGAGCCAGCAGCACGATGGCGGCACCGCCTGCCGTCAGCACCGAAACGGACCGCACGAGCGGCGCGACGAGTGCGCGTACCCAGTCTGGAAGGTGTCGATCGATCACCAGGGCATCCCAGCGAGCCAGGACCAGGCCGGTGCCCGACGCCGCTGCGTGTACCCCGGCCACCCACGAGAAGGCGACGAGTGCGTTGGGGCTCGACAGTCCGATAACCGTCGACGCATCCTTGGCGACGGCCAGAGCGATGGCCGTGAAAGCGAGGGGTCCGGCCATCGACGCGGCGAACACCCACCTGACCATGCGGCGGTCGGTGGTCTCGTCCACCGCGTGGTGAACCGTGCGTGCGACGGACCAGGCGACGACGAGGGTGGGAAGCATCGGGGCGACGCCCATCGACGTGCCACCGATACTCAGCGGCACCAGGTGCACCGCGAACCAGGAACCGGCGATGGCACCGAGGGTTCCGGTGAGATCACTGTTGACCGAGACAAGGGTGATCAGGACCAGAGTCGTGGCGATGACCACCACCAACCCGGAGGTCTTGAAGGCCACTGCAGCGAGCGTTCGTGACTGATCGGGCGTAGGCCCGGTGCTCACACGGGAACTGCGTGCGGCCGCGCGTCGAGTATCTCGGTTCAATAGATCGCTCATCACTACGAGATTCGCATCAACGACGCGGCACGCCGGTCAGGCGCGCCGCGAAGTCGAGTGTGACGTGCGAAATCAGTCGCGCTTGTTGTCGTCTTCCGCGGGAGTCGCGCCGAACGATTGAGTCGGTGCGCCGTACGGCGTCGACTGTGAGCCCGACTCGGACTCGTCTGGTGTGCTCGACGGCTGACCGTAACCGGACGGCTGGTTGCCGTACTGGTACTGGTTCGGCGGGTACGCCTGCCCTGCGGGCGGACCGCTCGGACCGGTGTAGGGCGGCGGCGCATAGTCACCCTGCGGTCCCGTGTTCGGCGCAGGCTGATTGCCGTACGGCGACTGTGCGCCGGGACCGTAGGAATGCTGGCCGGACGTCTGTCCACTCGGCGTTTGCCCGAAGTTCGACGAGCCCGCTGTGTTCGACGGGGCCTGACCGTAGGCCGGCGGGTTGCTGTAGTTCTGCGGTCCGGACGGTCCACCGAACGACGTCGTCGGCGCGTTGTACGGATTCTGCTGGCCGTAACCGGACTGCTGACCCTGGTTCCCGAAGCCGGACTGCTTGGGTGCCGGGGCCTTGACGATGCCTGCATCGAGCAGCAGCGCAACCACAGCGGCAGCCGCCTGCACGAAGCCCAACACGAGCACCAGGATCGCGCCGATTCCGAGCGAACTGCTGGTGCTGGCGAACTCGTTGCCCTCGGCACTGGGCAGGCTGAACGACTGGAAGACGAGCACCAGGAATCCGGCGATGGCCAGTGCCGCGATCACGGCCTGGTTCCGGGCGTCTTTCTGCAGCAGCGACGCACCTGCGATCAGACCGGCGGCGAGCAGGAACGCGATCGACGCCGCACTTCCGCCGGACTCGAAGAAGTTGGTGCTGAACGAGGTCTGGATGCCGCTGGGCAGTTGCTCGGACGACGACACTTCGGCGGTGACGAAATCGAGCAGGCCGAGCAGGAAGTTGACGATACCGAGACCGAGCACCACGAAGGTCAGAATCTTCGGCAGTTGTGCGACCCCGGCACCGGACGACTTCGTCGAGTGCCCGGACGTGCCCGGCGCGGACCCGCTCGGTGCGGAGGTTCCTGGCACGGGCGGGCCGAACGGGTTGGATACCGACGGCTGGTGGAACGGCTGGTTCTGACCGGGCTGTGTGTAGGCACCGGATGACGGCTGATTCGGCGTGGACTGATTCGGCGTGGACGGGGGGCCGTAGGACGGTCCGCCTCCGCCGTAGCCACCAGAGTTGGAGCCCCCGTTGTCAGGGCTGCCGGGCGAGTAGGTCATCGCGTCTCCTCATCCTGATAGTGCCGTACCCAGGTCGGTCGGGTCCGAGATCTCACGCTACTGCACGGACCCGACCGCTCGAGGAACTCCAGGTCAGTGGGACGTGACCAACTCGTGGTCGTTCGATTCGGCCGCTTCGAGCTCCCGCACCAGCGGCAGCACCTTCGCTCCGAAGTATTCGATTTCCTCCTGAAAGTGCAGGAAGCCACCGAGAACGAGGTCGACGCCGAGGCGTCGGTACGCGACGATGCGTTCGGCAACCTGCTCCGGGGTGCCGATCAACTGCGTCTTGAACCCGTCGTTGTACTGAACGAGGTCCTCGAACGTCGAGTCGGCCCACATCCCCTTCTTGTCGGCCGTCGAATTGCCCGCCTGCTGCACCGCACCCCTGAAACCCTCGACGGCAGGCTTGTTGGCCTTGTCGATGATCTCTCGCAACGTATCTCGTGCTTCCTTCTCGCTGTCTCGCGCGATGATGAAGCCGTTGAGCCCGAACTTGACCTCACGCCGGTGATCGCGCGCGACCCGACGCAGGTTGTCGAGCTGCTCGGTGACGCCGTCGAAATCCTTGCCGTTGCTGAAGTACCAATCGGAGTACCGGCCGGCATTCTCCTGCGCGGCGGACGAGTTACCACCCTGGAAGAGTTCAGGATTGGGCCGTTCCGGGGTGTTGAGCGGCTTCGGCTTGAGCGTGAAATCGTGGATCCGATAGAAATCGCCCCGGAAATCCACGTCGTCCTCGGTCCAGATCTTGCGCAGTACCTGCAGGAATTCGGCACTGCGACGGTATCTTTCGTCGTGCTCGAGCCATGGCTCACCGAGGTGGGTGAATTCGTCCTTGAACCAGCCACTGACGACGTTGACCGCAAAACGGCCGTTCGAGAGGTGGTCGGCCGTCGCTCCCAACTTGGCCAACACGGCAGGCTGCCAGAGCCCGGGATGCACGGCGGCAATGACTTTCAGACGTTCGGTGGCCAACAGCAACGCGAGCGAGAAACTCGTCGACTCGTGCTGGAACTCGGCCCCGTAGCTCGCCTCGTAACGGACCTGGCTGAGGGCATACTCGAAGCCGTTGTTCTCGGCGGTCTGCGCCAGCTTCTTGTTGTACTCGTAGTCCCAACTGGTCCGTTGCTCGATGGTGCTGGTGACCAGGCCACCCGAAACATTGGGAACCCAGTACGCGAACTTGATTGCGTCGGCGATCTTTTCGGTGCTCATGTGTGCGTCATCCTTTGTCGGATGAATGTGCCACCCACGCACTCAGATGGCGTGGATGGCACATTCATCCGGAAATCGGGGGTCGGATCGGGGCCGGAAATTTGGGACTACGAGTACCAGGTGGGCTCGGGCAGCTCACCGGTGAGCACCCAGCGGCCGACTTCGCGTCGCTTGTAGGCAACCGGATCGTGCAGGGTGTGGGTACGGACGTTGCGCCAGAAGCGATCGAACCCATACTTGCTGGCCGTGGCGCGGGCACCGAGGGCCTCGAACACGGTCGAGGTGATCTCGAGCGAGACGTCGGTGGCGCGAGCCTTGACTGCGGCCACCCGCACCTCGTGGTCACCACGCTCCTCGGCGGTGACGTTCCACGCGTTGTCGTGAATCTTCTGTCCTTCCAACGCAACTGCGTCGGCCAGAGCTTCGACGGCCCACAGTTTGGCGGTCAGATCGCCGTAGATGTCGATGATGTACGGCTCGTCGACTGCTTTGTCCACCGTGCTGTGCAGCCACGCGCGAGTCTTGTCCTTGGTGTACGACGCGGCTTCCTCGAGAGCACCCCTCGCGATTCCGAGGTAGAAGTTGACGAACACCAACTGAATGGTCGGCACGTTGAGGGTGTTGTAGACGCGTGGCTGAAACACTTTGTCCACGAACCCCGCTGCACTTGCCCAGTCGACGCGAACCTTGTCGATCGTGACGCTGCCACTTTCGGTCTGACGCTGGCCGATGTTGTCCCAGTCGTCGTGGAAGGACAGACCCTCGATGTTCGACGGCACGATTGCGAACACGTGATCGGTGCTGCCCTCGAGCGCACCTTCGAGCACGGTCACGTCCGAGACACGACTGCCGGTGGAGAACGTCTTGGAACCGTCGAACACGATGGTGTCGCCCTCGTCGGTGACCGACACGTCGTTGTCGCGGGGATTGACGGCACCGCCGAAGAACCACTTGTTCTTCGTGGCGTCGGCCTCGACGGCCTCGATCTGCTCGGGTGTGCCCACGAGACGCGCAGCCCAGAACCAGAGAAGGTGGTAGCCCAGCAGCTGACCGATCGAGCCGTCGGCCTTCGAGACGGTGCGAATCACCTGGTAGGCCGTGGGCCAATCCTGGCCGCCGCCACCGTGCTCGACGGGACCGAGCAGCGTGACGAGCCCGGCGTCCTTGAGCAACTGAACCTCTGCGGACGGAAGCTCACGACCCTTGTCACGGGCAACGGCGTCGACAGCGAGAAGCTGCGCTACCTCACCTGCGCGGGACACCCATCCGGCGGCAGTGGTGGGAGCGTCGGGCCAGTTCTTGGCGAGTGCACGATTTTCGGTAGTTGTCATGACGCACAGTGAAGTCCCGCGTCGAAGCAATGACCACAGTTCGATTCAGCGTGATTCTAACGGGATCACCCACGCAGAATTTTCTCCATCTTCTTGCCCTTGGCCAGCTCGTCGATCAGCTTGTCCAGCAATCGGATTTTCTTCATCAGGGGATCTTCGACGTTCTCGACGCGGATGCCGCAGACAACTCCGGTGATCAGCGTCGCGTTCGGGTTGAGGTTCGCCGCCGCGAAGAAGTCCTCGAATGTCGTCTCGGCCTCGAGGTGTTCCTTCAGCGTCGCTTGATCGAACCCGGTGAACCACCGGACGATCTCGTCGACCTCCGCTTCGGTGCGGCCCTTTCGCTCCACCTTGTTGATGTAGAGCCGATGGACCGTCACGAAGGCGGTGGTGAAGATGTTGTGCACGGGGCCAATCTAGTCCACCGACGCGCCCGCGAAGTAGGCCCGCACACGAGGCGTGAACAGCAGCACTGCGACCGCCAGCAGGATGACCATTTGAACCGCTTGCACCACGTGGGTCCACGGAAGATTCGGGGTGAAGATCAGGTAGGAGTAGGCAGCAACTCCGAAGATGCTCCAGCTCAACAAGAGCCGATGTTCGGATGGACTGCGCCTGGAGAGTCGCTGGACAAGATACGAGTAGCCGAAGATCAGGCTGACCACAGTGATCACCCGCAGCGAGTAGGCCCCGTAGACGATCGCTTTCGCCGAGGCCGGAAGGGAGTCGTCGTCCATGCCCTGTCGATGCATCTGGAAATCCGCCAGCGACTTCGCCAGCGCCACCGAGGCGAGTGCATACAGACACGAGACCACCATGGCCGCGATCATCAACCGGCCGACCGGTCGTACAGCCGGGTCCGCGTGCCACCCCTGTCGATACAGACGGTGCAGAAATTCCGACATCAGCCCTCCCCGAACGGTGTCACAGAGATTGTGACATGATGTCGTTACTTTAGCTATTGACTCCCCTCTACCTTTACTGTGAATTTCAATTACTATGCAACACAACACTTTTCAGGAAGAATGGGCAGCGACATCGTCGAACGGGAGGGCAAGACATGACACGCAAGAGGTTCGAGTACTTCAAAGTCGCGTTGTTTCTGATGTCCGCGATCGTCCTGGCATGGGCTGCAGGAACTTTCGAATCGCTCTACTACGCACTCGCGGCGGCGCTGTTCGGAGCGATGACAGTGTTCGTCCTGTGGCGAGTGGACAAGTTCGAGGCCGAATAGCGCTGCCCATACGTCGTGCGCGTTTTGCGTACCTTCAGGTACGCAAAACGCGCACAAGGGAATTGGGGCACGAAAAAGCCCGCCACCGAAATCGGCGGCGGGCTCTTTCAGAAGCGAGTCCTACTTCACGGACAGCGATTCCAGGATTTCGCGCGCGAGGGCAGCGGTCTCGGACGGCGTCTTGCCGACCTTGACGCCTGCGGCCTCGAGTGCGT
The DNA here is from genome assembly GCF_000482405.1 of Rhodococcus sp. JG-3. NCBI lineage: Bacteria > Bacillati > Actinomycetota > Actinomycetes > Mycobacteriales > Nocardiaceae > Rhodococcus > Rhodococcus sp. JG-3. Next base: position 2,037,152 of record NZ_KI519398.1, on the reverse strand, counting down.
CCTTCTTCGCCTGTGCCGTTCCCAGCGAGCCGGAGACGATGGCACCGGCGTGGCCCATGGTCTTGCCCTCGGGAGCGGTGAAGCCTGCGACGTAGCCGACGACCGGCTTGGTCACGTTGGCCTTGATGTAGTCGGCTGCACGCTCTTCGGCGTCGCCGCCGATCTCGCCGATCATGACGATGATCTTGGTGTCGGGGTCCGCCTCGAACGCCTCGATGGCGTCGATGTGGGTGGTTCCGATGACGGGGTCGCCGCCGATGCCGATGGCCGTCGAGAATCCGAAGTCACGGAGCTCGAACATCATCTGGTAGGTCAGGGTGCCACTCTTGGAGACCAGGCCGATGGGGCCGGTTCCCGAGATGTTGGCGGGCGTGATGCCGACCAATGCCTCACCGGGAGTGATGATTCCGGGGCAGTTCGGCCCGATGATGCGGGTCTTCTTGCCCTTCTCCACGTTGTAGGCCCACGCGTATGCGGAGTCCTGCACGGGGATGCCCTCGGTGATGACGACGAGCAGCGGGATCTCCGCGTCGATCGCTTCGACGATGGCGTCCTTGGAGAATGCCGGCGGCACGAACGCGATGGACACGTCGGCTCCGGTCTTCTCCATGGCCTCGGAAACCGAAGCGAACACCGGCAATTCGATGTCGTTGCCCTGTGCGTCGACGTGCTTGACCGTGGTTCCGGCCTTACGTGCGTTGACGCCACCGACGACCTGGGTGCCGGCCTTGAGCATCAGGGCGGTGTGCTTGGTGCCTTCGCCGCCGGTGATGCCCTGGACGATGACCTTGTTGTCCTTGTTCAAAAAGATAGACATTGTTTCCTCTACTTCGCTGCCAGCTCGGCGGCCTTGTCGGCGCCCTCGTCCATGGTTCCGGCGAGCGTCACCAGCGGGTGCGCGGCGTCGGCGAGAATCTTGCGGCCCTCTTCGACCTTGTTGCCGTCGAGACGGACGACCAGCGGCTTGTTGGCGTCGTCGCCCAGCTTCTTCAGCGCGCCGACGATGCCGTTGGCGACTGCGTCACACGCGGTGATGCCACCGAAGACGTTGACGAACACGCTCTTGACCTGCTCGTCACCGAGGATGACGTCGAGGCCTGCGGCCATGACCTCGGCCGAAGCGCCGCCGCCGATGTCGAGGAAGTTGGCCGGCTTGACGCCGCCGTGTGCCTCGCCTGCGTATGCGACCACGTCGAGGGTCGACATGACCAGTCCGGCACCGTTTCCGATGATGCCGACCTGTCCGTCGAGCTTGACGTAGTTGAGGTCGTTCTCCTTGGCCTTGGCCTCGAGGGGATCGGCTGCGTCCTTGTCCTCGAACTCGGCGTGGCCGGGCTGGCGGAAGTCTGCATTGGCGTCGAGCGTGACCTTGCCGTCGAGGGCGAGGATCTGATCGTCGGGGGTGCGAACCAGCGGGTTGACCTCGACCAGGAGAGCGTCTTCGTTGATGAAGACCTCCCACAGCTTCTGGATGGTCACCGCAGCGGCGTCGAGCACCTCGGCGGGCAGCTTGCCCTTCTCGGCGATCTCACGAGCGAACGCGAGGTCGACGCCCTTGACTGCGTCGACGGGGATACGTGCGAGTGCGTCGGGGTTCTCCTCCGCCGTCACCTCGATCTCGACTCCACCTTCGACCGAACACATCGCGAGGTAGGTGCGGTTGGTGCGATCGAGCAAGAAGGAGATGTAGTACTCCTCGGCGATGTCGGAGGCTTCTGCGACGAGAAGCTTCTTGACGACATGGCCCTTGATGTCGAGTCCGAGAATCGCTTCTGCGTTCTCGGTTGCTGCTGCGACGTCCTTGGAGTACTTGACTCCGCCGGCCTTGCCGCGGCCGCCGACCTTGACCTGCGCCTTGACCATTACTGGCTTGCCGATTTCTTCGGCAATCTGTGTTGCTCCGGCGACCGTGTCGGTGACACGACCGGCGGAGGTGGGTACGCCATGCTTGGCGAACAATTCCTTCGCCTGGTATTCGAAGAGATCCATCAGCTCACCGTCTCGTCTACGTTGACGCCCGCTCCAGGGGTGTGAGCGGGTCTGAGCATGGACTTTATCCAGGTGCCCCGACGGCGCATCGGGCGCATGGATGCTATGTGGTCTATCTCACCGCTGCGGCCGCAGTGAAACCGGCGTCACCGATCGGTGCGACGAGCCGAAAGTGCCGCCGCGACACCGAGAACGACGATTCCGGCGACCGATGGCACCACACCGGGTCCCATCTCCGGGTCGGCTGCACGAGCGGACGTCAGTGGCCACGACGCGAGATGAACGACACCCGCGGCGGCCGCACCGACGAGCAGAACGCTGCCACGCGCGGGGCGGGCCCGGGCAGCAACGAGGGCGGCGACGACGACGCCGACAGCGAGCAGCAGCTGCCCCCAGGTGTCCCAACCCCACGGGAACTCGGTGATTGTCGCCGCGGTCAGATCGCTGCCTCGATACAGGGGCAGGGCCAATCCGACTGCCAGTAGAAGGGCCCCGACGAGCGCAGTTCCCAGCACCGGGAAGTAAGTGGCCGCATCCTCGGACGTGTCGACGTCGTCACGCTCGGCCGATCCGGCGAACAGGGCCAGCAGTCCGGCGACGGCCGCGAACACGACGCCCGCGATGATCAGCAGAGCACCCGTCCCGGTGTCGACGCCCGCGAGGTCCTCGGCCAGCACCACCGACTGCAACACGGCCGCCGCGGCCGACACCGCGGCGAGCCAGAAGACGGACAAGAACGGACGAGCCGCCGCAGCGAACTCGGAGAACAGCAGCGGCACCGAGGCCAGAATCGAGACGAAGCCCGCTATGAGCACCACGCGGGTCGCCAGGATCGTGGGCGCAGTTCCCACGGCGTCGGTCTCGAGAATCGGCAACAGCGACCCCACCACCAGCAGTACGCCGGCAACTACGCCCGCACTGCCTGCTGCCGCATGCCACCTCGTGGTGCCGGGCCCCGAGACCCCGCGCGGACCCCGACCACCCTCGGCGACGGATCGCGCCGCCGCCAGAGCACGGCGATCACGGCCGGAGGCAACAGGTGCGAGTACAGCGCCTCCGACGGTCAATCCGAGCCCGGCAACGGTGCCGAGGTACGCCCCGAGGCCGGCCTCGATCCGAGCACCGGTAGCCACTCCAGCGAGCAGACCGACACCCGCGAACGAGAGGACCCCGAGACCCGCACCGACGGCGGCACCGGACGCGACCACCGGCGACAGCGACGCCAACGCCGAGGCGGTGACCACGAGTGCGCCGATCCCGACCACCGCGGACCCCACCGCCACGAACACCGGCGACTCCACCACCGCCGAGACGATCACCACCGGATCGGCCGACCGGTACAGCGAGGCGAATGCCGCTGCGACGGCCACGACACCGAACGCTCCGAGCAGGATCGACAACATCGGACCCACCCGGCCCGCCGTCGCCCGTCCCACGTGCTCCGAGTAGACCGAATGTCCGTACCCGTCACCGAGCGCTGCGCGATGCACTGCCGACCACCCCGCCGCACCCGCCAGAACCGACGCAGCGTGACCGGCGAGCAGAACATGAGAGCCGAGGGTGGCGTCGAGCATCGCGGCGCTCAGGGGACGGAACAGCTCGAGCCGGTTCGCATCGATCGGATCGGACAGCACAGCGAGATCGAGGATCGCGATTCCGAGCGTCACCGCGCCGAAGCCCGCGAGCAGCGCAGCACCGAATTCGACGCGTCGCATCGCAGCACTGACGGCGCCGGCAACCGCCACCACGACCGGGAGTGCAACGGCCAGCACAGCGGCCGACGAGACTCCGCCGCCCACCGGCGAACCGTCGACGGCCTGGGCGACGCCGATCAACGGAGCTGCAGCGGCACACAGTGCGGCGACGACAGCGAGCACGACGGCGACGACGATGCGCGACGTGGGCGAATGATCCTCCACGCCGCCGCGGGCATCCTGCGGCGCGATACGTTGCGGTTCGGCTCGGTCGGAGCCGTGGGCGGACGAGTCGTCGAAGGTGGGGGTCGGCACCCGTAGGACGGTATCGGCTCGGTCGCGTCCCCAGCCGTCGGTCACGGTGCGTGCCGCATTCGTGTCCGATTACGGATGTGGCGTGTCACCACATAAACCCTGGTCACCCTGTGAGCCATCTCACATATTGCCCTGGTTTCGGCTGTTAACTTGCGCGCGCCGCAACCATTTCGTTACCGTCTGCCGAGTCTTTCAGTAACGGCCAGGTCACAGATATCGGAGGTTGTAGGTCTTGCAGCAGCACCGCGCGTCCTTTACTTCCAGCCGATTCTCTCGCCCGACGGCGGACGACGCGACCACGGTGTACAGCTACGAGCCCACCACCGAGCCGAGTGCATACGAGGCCTATTCCTACCCCACGTACGAGTACGTCGAAGCCGATTTCGCCGGTGCAGTAGCAGCCGACGAGACACCGACCGTCGTCACGACCTACGCAACCACCGCAGACGCCGCACCCGTGGCTCGTCGCGGCGGAGCACATCGCATCCCCGTTCCTCCGACTGCACTGAAGGGTCGCGCCGCCGTGCTGGCCGTGGCCGCCGGTGCCGTCGTTGCCGCAGGGCAAGCCGTCATCAACGACGATGCACCCACCGCAGTCGCCACCTCCGAGTACGCACTCGCCGCGGGTGAAGCACCGGCCGCCGCAGCACTCGCAGCCACCACCGCACCACAGGCCGACGAGCCGGTAGCCGACGCTTCGAGCGCAACTCCCTCGCAGGCACCGCAGATCCTCAGCGTCGCCGCACCGGTCGACCTCAGCCAGTTCAACGACCTGCTCGCCAAGGGCCAGCGTTTCAGCGAAGAGCGGGCCGCACGCGAGGCCGCGGCCCGTCGCCCGCTGTTCTCCCTCCCGGCTCAGGGCACGTACACCTCCAACTTCGGCACTCGATGGGGCGTCCTGCATGCCGGCGTCGACGTCGCCAATGCCATCGGAACCCCCATCTACGCCGTCGCCGACGGCAAGGTGATCGATTCCGGTCCCGCGTCGGGCTTCGGAATGTGGGTTCGCCTGCAGCACGCCGACGGCACGATCACGGTTTACGGCCACATCGACACCTCGACAGTCACTGTGGGCCAGAACGTCATGGCCGGCGACCAGATCGCAACCATGGGCAACCGTGGCTTCTCCACCGGCCCGCACCTGCACTTCGAGGTTCATCTCCCGGGTGAGGTCAAGATCGATCCCCTCCCCTGGCTCGCGTCCCGAGGAATCTCCCTCGGACCCGAAATGGACTGAGTCCTTCTCCACCGCTTCACAACAAAGCCGGACCCCGCTTTCGCAGGGCCCGGCTTTCGCGTTGTCGGGACTTTCTACAGCTTGGTCATCGGGACGCCGCCGATGAGCATCATCTTGACGCGACCTGCCGAGCCGAAATCGATCAGCACCATAGCCTTGACTCCGGCACCCGTGGATTCGAGCACCGTACCCAGTCCATACTTGTCGTGGCTGACTCGATCACCCACGGCCAGAACCAGATTGGAGTTTCGGCCCTTCGCGGCACCGAAGCTCGGAGACGAACTCTGGCCACGACTCGACGACCCGCCGTAGCTACCGGAGCCGTAGTTGCCCGAGCCGTAACCGCCGCCCGAGCCGTAACTGTTCGATCCGTAGCTGCCGGATCTACCGCCGCCGATTGCGCGGCCGCCGCCGGTGCCCGGGTCTTCGCGACGCCAGTCGATCAGATGTTGCGGAACCTCTTGCAGGAAGCGTGATTCCGGGTTGGCGATGGGCTGACCCCACGCCGACCTCATGATCGCGCGCGTGAGATAGAGCCGCTGCCGCGCGCGAGTGATGCCCACGTACGCCAGCCGTCGTTCCTCGGACAGCTCGTTCGGATCACCGAGCGCACGCATGTGCGGGAACTGGCCGTCCTCCCACCCGGTGACGAAGACGACCGGAAATTCCAGCCCCTTGGCGGTGTGCAGCGTCATCAACGTCACGACGCCGGTGCCCGAGTCGGGGATCTGATCGGTATCGGCAACCAGAGAAACCCGTTCGAGGAACGCGGCCAACGAACCGGGCTCGGCCAGACCGTCGACCCCGCCGTCGTCGTCGTTTCGGTCGTCACCTGTCTCGAGCGCCTCTTCCGCCACTGCGGCCTGGTTACGCGCCTCGGACGTGAACTCCCGTGCGACGCTGACCAATTCGTTGAGGTTGTCCAGGCGAGTACCGTCCTGCGGGTCGCTGCTGGCTTCGAGCTCGGCGCGATAGCCGGTGCGGTCCAGAACTGCTTCGACCACATCGCCGATATCGGCGATGTCGTTGCCGTCTCCGTCGGTGGCCGTCAGTACGGCACGCAACTCGTCGAGTAGTTCCATGAACTGAGCGATCAACTTCTGCTGCCGCGAGTTGAGCAACGCCACCTTGCCCGCGGCGGCGTCGTGCAGCGCTCGCGAGAAGCTGATGTCGCGTTGCTCGGCGTGTACGGCCACACACGCCTCGGCGCGGTCTCCGATGCCGCGTCGGGGGGTATTGAGGATGCGCCGCATGCTGACGGTGTCGTCTTCGTTGGACAGCACGCGCAGGTACGCAACGAGGTCACGGACCTCCTTGCGCTCGTAGAACCGGACGCCGCCGACGACTTTGTACGGCAGACCCAGACGAATGAAGATCTCTTCGAGCGCGCGCGAGGAGTTGTTCGTCCGGTAGAACACTGCCACCTCGTCGAAACGCACATCCCCGCTGTCGACGAGACGATCGATTTCCGACGCGACGAACGACGCCTCGTCGTGCTCGTTGTCGGCGACGTACCCGACGATCAGTTCGCCTTCACCGGTGTCGGTCCACAACTTCTTCTCGCGTCGTCCGATGTTGCGCGAGATGACGGCATTGGCCGCCGACAGAATGTTCTGCGTCGATCGGTAGTTCTGCTCGAGCAGAATGGTGCGAGCGTCGGGGTAGTCGCGTTCGAACTCCTCGATGTTGCGAATGGTCGCGCCGCGGAATGCGTAGATCGATTGATCGGCGTCACCCACCACGCAGAGTTCACCCGGCGCGACGGTGCCCTCGAGCGCGCCGTCTGCATCGGGCGTGCCGACGAGTTCGCGAACCAGCATGTACTGGGCGTGGTTGGTGTCCTGGTACTCGTCGACCAGTACGTGCCGGAACCGGCGTCGGTAGTACTGCGCCACCTGCGGGAAGGCCTGCAGAATTCCCACCGTTTCGCCGATGAGGTCGTCGAAGTCCATGGCGTTGGCTGCGCGCAGACGCTGCTGATAGATGCGATAGACCTTCGCGACGAGTCGGGGCAGCTCGGCAGGGTCGCCGTCGGCGTCCTCGGCGGCCTTGTCCGGGCCGATCAGCTCGTTCTTGAGGTTGGAGATCGCCGTCGAGAGCAGACGAGCCGAGAACTTCTTGGTGTCGATCTGCAGGTCTTTGGAGATCATCGTCAGCAGCCGGCGTGAGTCGTCCGCGTCGTAGATCGAGAAGTTGGAGTTCAATCCCGGCAACAATGCCGCCTGGGCGCGCAGGATGCGCACGCAGCTGGAGTGGAACGTCGACACCCACATGGCGTTCGCCCGCGGCCCCACCAGACCTGCCACTCGCTCGCGCATCTCGGCGGCGGCCTTGTTGGTGAACGTGATCGCCAGGACCTGCCCCGGCGACACCCCCCGCTCCGCGAGCAGATATGCGATGCGACGCGTCAGCACCGCTGTCTTGCCCGAGCCTGCACCGGCCACGATGAGCAGCGGCGATCCCGTATGTACGACGGCCTCGCGCTGCTGAGGATTGAGCCCCTCCAGCAGCGCGTCGGACGAGGAGTTCTTACGGGACTCGAGGCCCTGGAGGAATGTGTTCATCGTCTGGCCAGGCTACCGGCGCGTACCGACAAACCCACATCCCGTGGTCGTCGGCGTCATCTCCGACTTTTCAGGACGGTTACCCCGTGGCACACTGGATCGGTGATCGAAAAAGTCGTGCGTCATCGCTTGCGTCGGATCGGCCACTGCGCAGCCGGACGAGCGGGAGCCTGTCGACAGTCGTAACGCCCCAGCTTTCCCGGCGGGAATCTCGTCGATCTCGGTCCTTCGAGACGAAACCCAGCCGACAGCCGCTGCAGTTCCGAATACGAAAGGCGTAACGGTGCCGGACGACGCAACGATCCAAGATGTGACCCGAGGAGAGACGATGGCTATGACGACGAAGATCGATTCAGAGACTGCATTGCCTTCCAGCGAAGCCGAGATCAACGATCTGCGTCAGGAGATCGATCGTCTCGACGCCGAGATTCTCGCGGCAGTGCGGCGTCGCTCCGAGGTCTCGCAGATCATCGGACGCACCCGCATGGCGTCCGGCGGCCCGCGCCTCGTGCACAGCCGTGAGATGAAAGTTCTCGAGCGTTTCAGCAGCCTCGGTCAGGAAGGCCACACGCTGGCCATGCTCCTGCTCCGCCTCGGCCGCGGTCGCCTCGGCCACTGATCGAACCCCGGTTGGGCGCGCAGGATGCACGCCCAACCGATGCTCTACTTCAGTGCGATGTACTTGGTCTCGAGGTATTCCTCGATTCCCTCGGATCCGCCCTCACGGCCGAATCCGGATTCTTTGACTCCACCGAACGGTGCTGCCGCGTCCGAGATCACTCCGCGGTTGACACCCACCATGCCGCTGTCGATCGCGTCGGCCACCCGGAGCGCACGGTCCAGGCTCTCGGTGTAGATGTACGACGCCAATCCGTACTCGGTGGCGTTGGCTGCGTCGATTCCTTCCTGTTCGGTGTCGAATCCGACGATCGGGGCCACCGGGCCGAACACTTCTTCCTTCAGAATGCGGGCCGACGTCGGCATGTCGGTGAGCACGGTCGCCGGGTAGAAGTAGCCGTCGCCACCCGGTGCGCTACCGCCGAGCGCTACCGTCGCACCCTTCTCCACTGCATCGTCGACGAGCTCCTGCACGGTCTCGAGCTGGTCTGCGTTGATCAGCGGTCCGAGCTTGGTGTCGGGGTCGACGCCGGGTCCGAGCTTCATCTCGGACATCTTCGCCACCAACTTGGTGGTGAATTCCTCACGCACGCTGTTGTGCACGTGCAGACGGTTCGCCGCCGTGCAGGCCTCGCCGCCGTTGCGCATCTTCGCCAGCATCGCGCCGTCCACCGCGTCGTCGATGTTCGCGTCGTCGAACACGACGAACGGGGCATTGCCACCGAGTTCCATCGACGTCCGCAGCAACCTCGTCGCGGACTTCTCGACGAGCGATTTGCCGACGCCGGTGGATCCGGTGAAGGTGAGTTTGCGGAGCCTCGGGTCTTCGAGCAGCGGCCCGGTGACGTCGCCGGACTTCGAGGTCGTCAGCACCGAGAGCACGCCCTCCGGTAGACCCACCTCGTCGAAGATCTGCGCGAGCAGCAGCATCGTCAGCGGGGTCTCTCGTGCCGGCTTGACCACGATTGTGCAGCCGGCGGCCAGGGCAGGGCCGATCTTCCTGGTGCCCATCGCCAACGGGAAATTCCACGGGGTGATCGCCAGTACCGGGCCGACCGGAGCCTTGGTCACGAGAATGCGGCCGTTGCCCGCCGGGGCCGGGGTGTAGCGACCACCGATGCGCACCGCTTCCTCGGCGAACCACCGGAAGAACTCCGCACCGTATTTCACCTCGGCCTTCGACTCCGCAAGGGCCTTGCCCATCTCCAGGGTCATCAGCAGCGCGATGTCGTCGGCACGTTCGGTGACCTTCTCGAACGCCGCTCGAAGAATTTCACTGCGTTCGCGGGCAGGTGTTGCCGCCCAGCTCTTCTGCGCCGCAGCAGCCGCGTCGAGGGCCTTCATCGCGTCGGCCGGGGATGCGTCGGCCACGTCGGTCAACGGCTTACCTGTAGCGGGATCGTTCACCGGGAACGTCTTACCGCCCTCGGCGTCGACGGCCTTGCCGCCGATCCACAGTTTTGCCGGAATCGATTCGATCAATGCACGTTGGTCCATACCGTCCATGATGCCTCCGCAGTGCCCGTCGCAAACGACAAACGACGCGCGCGCGGCACCGGCCCGCATTACTGTTGGATCGTATGAGCGTCGATATCACCGGCACGGATGCCTGGCAGAAACTGACCGATCACCACTCCGAGATTGCCGATACTCATCTCCGAACTCTGTTCGCCGATGACGCCGACCGAGGGCGCACCTTCACCCTCGCCGCCGCGGATCTTCACATCGACTACAGCAAGCACCGCGTCACCAGCGAGACTCTCGCCCTGCTGATCGAACTGGCCCGCACCGCAGACGTCGAAGGCAAGCGCGACGCCATGTTCGCAGGCGAACACATCAACACCTCCGAGGATCGCGCTGTTCTGCACACCGCGCTGCGCCTTCCCGCCGACGCGTCGTTGACCGTCGACGGCCAGGACGTCGTCGCCGATGTACACGAAGTCCTCACGGCCATGGGCGAATTCACCGATCGCGTGCGTTCGGGCGAATGGGTCGGTGCCACCGGCGAGAAGATCTCCACCGTCGTCAACATCGGTATCGGTGGATCCGATCTGGGCCCGGTCATGGTCTACAACGCACTCCGTCACTACGCCGACGCGGGGATCTCGGCGAAGTTCGTCTCCAACGTCGACCCCGCCGATCTCGTCGGCGCACTCGACGGACTCGACCCGGCATCGACGCTGTTCATCATCGCCTCCAAGACGTTCTCCACTCTCGAAACGCTGACGAACGCCACCGCCGCCCGACGCTGGCTCGTCGACGCGCTCGGTGAGGACGCCGTCGCCAAGCACTTCGTCGCCGTGTCCACCAACGCCGAACGCGTCGCGGACTTCGGCATCGACACCGCCAACATGTTCGGCTTCTGGGACTGGGTGGGCGGACGCTATTCCGTGGACTCGGCAATCGGACTGTCGGTCATGGCCGTTGTCGGCAAAGAGGCATTCGCCGAATTCCTCGACGGTTTCCATCGGATCGACGAGCACTTCCGGTCGACGCCTCTCGCCGAGAACGCACCGGTTCTGCTCGGCCTCATCGGCCTGTGGTACAGCTCGTTCTTCGGTGCGGAAACCCGTGCGGTGCTGCCGTATTCGAATGACCTCTCCCGTTTCGCGGCTTACCTGCAGCAGCTGACCATGGAGTCCAACGGCAAGTCCGTCAAAGCCGACGGTTCTCCCGTCACCACGCCGACCGGCGAGATCTTCTGGGGCGAGCCGGGCACCAACGGCCAGCATGCCTTCTACCAATTGCTGCACCAGGGAACACGTTTGGTGCCTGCGGACTTCATCGGATTCGCCGAGCCCACCGACGATCTGCCCACCCGCGACGGCACCGGCTCGATGCATGATCTGCTGATGAGCAACTTCTTCGCCCAGACCAAGGTGCTCGCCTTCGGCAAGACCGCCGAGGAAATCGCCGCCGAGGACACACCCGCAGATGTGGTGCCGCACAAGGTGATGCCCGGCAATCGGCCGTCCACCTCGATCCTCGCCCCCAAACTCACCCCGTCCGTCGTCGGACAGTTGATCGCCCTGTACGAACACCAGGTCTTCGTCGAAGGCGTAATCTGGGGCGTCGACTCCTACGACCAGTGGGGCGTCGAACTCGGCAAGACCCAGGCACTCGAACTGACACCGGTGCTCACCGATTCCGAAGCCCCTGCCGTGCAATCGGATTCGTCGACCGACGCCCTGGTGCGCTGGTACCGCGATCAGCGGGGTCGCGCGAAGTAGGTCGGTCGGTGCCGGCCGGGACGCAGATCAGCTCCCCAGTTTCGGATTTATGCCTCCGATCGGCGTCGGATATCCGAAACTGGGGAGCTTTTTCGCTGCATACGGATCCGAATCGACGGTCGGCGCGTCCAAGCATCCATGGACCTACCTCACACCGACCTGTTCACCAGAGCTGACGCACTTACCTTCGGGTTGACCGACGACGACCTTAAAAGGCTGCGCCGCGCCGGTGAATTGTCGGTGCTGCGACCGGGCTTCTATGTGCCTACCACGCTGATGGACGAGGCCAGCCCGACCGAACGTCATTTCCTGCTGGCGCGGTCGTATCTGATGTCCGCACCGGCGGACGAAGTGCTCAGCCACGTCTCGGCGGCCATCGCCTGGGGCTTCGACGTCTGGCAGCTGCCGCTCGACAAGGTGCACATGACACACGGTCTCGATTACGCGAGCAAGCGTCGCCCGCTCCGAATTCTCCACGGGACTACATTGAACCCCGCCGAACGCACAACCATCAACGGCTACCCGGTCACCACCGCGGCTCGAACGGTCGTGGACATCGCTCGAACCAGCAGTGTGGATCGATCGGTATGCGTCGGCGACAGTGCACTGAGATCCGGCCACACGGACTCGGACACGCTGGCCCACGCGGTCGAATCCGCCCGATTCCGAACCGGCATCGCGGCCGCCCGACGCGCGGTGTCTCTTATAAACGGGCGCAGTGAGAGCGTCGGCGAATCGCGCAGCCGAGTGCTGTTCGAAACCCTCCCGCTCCCCACACCTCTGCTCAACCAATGGGTGCACGACGGAGCCGGCCGCTTCGTGGGAAGAGTCGACTTCCTGTTCTGGGAGCTGGGTGTCATCGGCGAATTCGACGGTGAATCGAAGTACGACTCGAAACGCGTTCTGCTGGATGAGAAGTATCGCGAGGACCGACTTCGCGAACTGGGTTGGGTCATCGTGCGGTGGAACTGGCGAGAACTCGACGATCCCCGAGCACTGCTTCGCCGCTTCGAGCAGGCCTTCGCCCGCGCAGCTGCGCTACCGGCACCCAGCGGATGGTTCGGCGACCAGAGGATGGCGGCGGATCAGCTCCCCAGTTTCGGATAACTGACTCCGATCGGCGTCACATTTACGAATGTGGGGAGCTGATCCGCAGGACACGAGCCAAATCGTCACACCCGACCCAACACAGCTGAGGTATCGACTCCGACGGGCAGGGTGCCGAAGGCAATGCCCCAGTCTCGGTCGAGTCGGCTCGCGCAGAAGGCGTCGGCCACTGCGGGGTTTCCGTGCATCACCAGCTGCGCACCTTGGAAGGTCAGTGCCATCAGTTCGACGACGCGGCGGGCGCGGTATTCCATGTCGGAGGTGTCGGAGAGTTCTTTCCCGACGCGGGCGATGGCGTCGTCCAGTCGAGAGTCCACACCCGACGCCTTGCCGATCTCACCGAAGAACGCCTCGACGCTGTCGGGTTGACGGGCCAAGGCACGCAGGGAATCGAGTGCGGCGACGTTGCCCGACCCTTCCCAGATCGACATCAATGGCGATTCGCGGAACAACCGAGGCATGCCCGATTCCTCGACATAACCGTTGCCACCGAGACATTCGAGTGCTTCGGCCGCGTGTGCTGGTGCGCGTTTGCACACCCAGTACTTGGTGATGGCCAACGCAATTCGGCGTAGCGCACTCTCCTGCTCGTCGCCGCGGGCGGAGCCGTCGGTGGCCTGTGCCAGGCGAATCATGGCGGCGGTCGCCGCTTCGGATTCGATGGTCAAGTCTGTCAACACGTTTCGCATCAGAGGCTGATCGATCAGTTGCGCACCGAAGGCAGCTCGGTGACGTGCGTGATGCACCGCGCGGACGGTGGCATTGCGGATACCGGCAGCAGAGCCGATGACGCAGTCCAATCTGGTCATGTTCACCATCTCGATGATGGTGCGCACCCCGCGGCCCTCCTCGCCGACGAGCCAGCCGGTCGCACCGTCGTATTCCAGTTCTCCCGAGGCGTTGGACTTGTTGCCGAGCTTGTCCTTCAAGCGCTGCAGCATCATTCGGTTACGGGTGCCGTCGGGCAGCACCCGCGGCAACATGAAGCACGAGAGCCCGCCGGGTGCCTGGGCCAACGTCAGGAACATGTCCGACATCGGCGCAGACGTGAACCACTTGTGGCCGACGATCGAATAGGTGCCGTCCGACGACGGGGTGGCCGTGGTGGTGTTGGCGCGAACGTCCGAGCCGCCTTGCTTCTCCGTCATCGACATACCGGCGATCAAGCCGCGTTTGCTAGACGGCTCGCGCAGCCCGAAATCGTATTCCCGGGACGCGAGCAGAGGTTCGAACTGCGCGGCGAGAGAGGGGTTGTGCCGCAATGCGGGTACGACGGCGTAGGTCATCGAGATCGGGCACATGTGGCCTGCTTCGGCCTGTCCCCATACGTAGAATTTCGCGGCGCGGGCCACGTGCGCACCCACTCGATCGTCCGTCCACGGGCTGGCATGCAGTCCGTGCTGCACCGCGACGGTCATCAGATCATGCCAGTGCGGGTGGAATTCGACCTCGTCGACGCGATGGCCGTACCGATCGTGTGTTCTGAGCACCGGTGGGTTCTCGTTCGCGAGCCTGCCCCACTCCTGGGCCTCGACTCCGCCTGCGAGAGCGCCCAATTGACGCACCTCCTCGCGCGCCCAGCCGCCGCCGGCTCGGTCGAGACCGTCCAGCAGCGAGGCGTCGTCGGACACGTCGTAGGGCGTCAGGTCGGTCGCCTGATTGAAGACCTCATGTGTGTTCATCTCGAACTCCTAACGCACGCAACGAATAAGCGACGAGACCGGGGACTACGTCCACGGACTCGTGCGAGGACAACGGACCGACCAGCACTTCGCCGACGGCACCCACGAGGCCGGCGGCCGAGATCGCCGCGTCCTGATCGGGAATTTCCCCGGCCGCGATTCCTGCCACGATCGCGTCGGCGAACGCAGCGGTGAATTTGCGCCGGAACACCAACCGCTCGGCGTCCACTGCTGGATCGACCGGTTCGGCGAGCAGCGCGTAGGCCATCGTGCGGTTCTTCAGGGCCCGCCCGGCGAAGGTCTGCACCACCGCGGCGACTCGCTCGGATGTGCTGCCGTGTGCGGCGACGGCGACCACCGCAGCCACTTCTCGGGTGCAGACCTGCCGGAAGATCTCGACGACCAGGTCGGATTTGCCGTCGAAGTGCGTGTAGACGCTGCCCGCGGACACGCCGGCGGCAGCGGCGACCGAGGCCACCGACAGGCCGGCGTATCCCTTGGTGGACAGGACCTCGACGGCGGCAGCAAGCAGTTTCGTTCGGCCGGCATCGAGCCGGGCCTGCACTGCGGGTGTTCGCCGGTAGGGCATTGAAGGATTGAAGCACTGATTCAGTGCTTCACGCAAGGGGACTCGAGTAGGTTCGTAACCATGCCGGTACGGATCGAACGATCAGGCCCCGTCACCACCGTGGTCCTCTCACGCCCGGAGGCTCGCAACGCCGTCGACGGGCCCACTGCTCAGGAACTCACCCAGGCCTTCGAGGAATTCGATGCCGACGAATCCGCGTCGGTCGCCGTGTTGTGGGGCGAAGGAGGGACCTTCTGCTCGGGTGCCGACCTGAAGGCGCTCGGCACACCCAGGTCGAACCACGCGACCGAACACGGCGACGGTCCGATGGGCCCGACGCGAATGCGGTTGTCCAAGCCGGTCATCGCCGCGGTGTCGGGATACGCCGTCGCGGGTGGGCTCGAACTCGCCCTGTGGTGCGACCTACGCATCGCGGAGGACGACGCCACGTTCGGCGTGTTCTGTCGGCGCTGGGGCGTGCCTCTGATCGACGGCGGCACAGTGCGACTGCCGCGCATCATCGGCACCGGACGAGCGATGGACATGATTCTCACCGGACGCGCCGTGGCCGCCCAGGAGGCGTTGGACATCGGCCTGATCACCCGAGTGGTTCCGGTCGGCCGTGCCCGATCCGAGGCCGAGGCGCTGGCCGCCGAACTGGCGTTGCTGCCCCAGACCTGCATGCGCGAGGACCGGCTGTCCGTCCTCGAGCAGGACGGCCTCGACGAGGAAGCCGCGCTGAAGAACGAGTTTCGGCACGGTGCCATCTCGATCACCGCCGACGCGCTCACCGGAGCGAGTCGGTTCGCCTCGGGCGCGGGGCGACACGGTACCCCCAGTCCGTGATCTCGACCCGCCTGTCGGTGATCGACGAGATCTTTCTCCGCACACATCGCGGGTACGGCACACCGATTGCACTGCAGGGTATTTGGCGTACTGCCGAGTCGGTGACCCAGGACGAACTCGAACGGGTACACGCTGCGCTCGCACGCGGGCAGCTGGGTCGACAGGTCGGCGTGCCTCGCATCCCCGGTGCCCGGCTCCGATGGGACGTCTGTTCCACCTCGCTGCCGCTGACGGTCGCCTCCGAGCCGGTCGACGACGCCATCGAGTGGGCCGACCACCAGGCCGATGTGCAGTTGGATCCGCAATACGGACCGGGGTGGCGGTTGACGGCAGCTCCGCTGGCCGGCGGCGGTACCGTCGTATCGCTGGTGTGCTCGCATGCGCTCGCCGATGCCCGTGGGCTCATCGACGCTGCCGCACAGTCGTTTTCGGGCTCGGTAGAAACCGAACCGATCGCCTCCCCCGGTTCGGACGCAGCGGACGCTCTGCGCATGATCGTCACCGTGCTCGTGCGGTCGATCGTCGCGACCGCTCGACTGTGGGTGAGTGCGAAGGCTCGGGCCGAGCTGCGCGCATTCACGGCATCCGACTCGAATCGCACACGCCCCCACCGTGTTCGACGGGCCTCCTCGGTGGTCGTGGACGTCGATGCAGCGCAGTGGGATTCGGCTGCCGAGCTCGGTGGCGGCTCACCCAATTCGTTGTTCGTGTGCGTCGTCGCCGCGACCATGGCAGAACTCGGCTCACCCACGGTGACCGTCGACATCCCCTTCCGCACCGGATCCGGCGACGCGAACTCGATCGGGATGGCCACCGTCGACGTTCGCGGAGACGATTCGCCGACGGCAGTGCGCGCGGCGTGCAAAGCTGCCTTCGCCGCGCCCGTCGGAGCCCCCGCGGGGTACCCGCCCGAGGTTGTCCAACTGCTCCCCCACCGCCTTGCGGCGAAGTTGACCTCGACGCCGGGGCGCGGAGAAGTGTTGTGCTCCAACATCGGCGACATTCCGCATGCGCTGACGACCCTCGGGCCGCATCGATCCTGCGGTCTGGCCACCCGCGCGATCCACCCCGCACCGACGGGACCGATCCCGCTGTCGACGATCAGGCTGTCGACCTACCTGTCCCGGATGGACGGGCGCTACACACTCTCCCTGGTGTGCACCGACGACGCGCTGGTCGGATCGGCGGCAGAGCTCACCGCAGCGGTGCACCGCGCTCTGGCGCGGCGAAACCTGGCCGGTACACCCTGGTAGGTCTACCGTTGCAGCCATGAACGAGCACGATATCCACACCAAGATTCAGCAGCTGATCGCCACCGAGCACAAGCTGCGCACCGACACCCAGGCCGGGGAGATCGACCCCGACACCGAAAAGGCGCAGCTCGCGTCACTCGAACACGCTCTCGATCAGTGCTGGGACCTGCTCCGGCAGCGCCGCGCACGCATCGACGCAGGCAAGGACCCCGACTCCGCGACGGCCAACAGCGTCAACCAGGTCGAGGGATACCTGCAGTAACGTCCGGCCATTCCGCAGGCTCCACTCCTGCAGTAACCGGGTCATTCCGCAGGCTCCACTCCTGCAGTAACCGGGTCATTCCCCAAGCTCCAGTCCTGCGCTCAGACCATTCGATCCGTCAGCACGTTCGGCAGGAACCGCAGCGCCGCGTCGATGCCTCGCCATTTCAGGCCGGGCAGCGCGGCGCGGCGCGTTTCGCTTTCGATGGCCCGGACCATCGCGGTGACGCCCTCGTCCAGAGTGGCTGTGAGAGCAGCACTGTCACCTGCGCCGGCCGACATGTCGGTGGCGATGAAGCCCGGCAGCAGCGTCGTGACGACGATGTCGGTGCGAGCCAGCTCAGTGGCCAACGATTCTCCCAGAGAGGCCACCGCCGCTTTGCTGGCCGAGTAGGTCGCCTTGGCACCGGGCAGACCCCGATCGGCGCTGATGGACGAGACGAACACCAGGTGCCCGTGCTTCTGGGCCCGGAATATCGCCAACGCAGCCTCGGCCTGCGACAGCGCACCGACGAAATTGGTGCGCGCGGTCTGCAGATTGGCGTCCGCACGACCGGATCCGATTTTCGCACCCTTGCCGAGTCCGGCATTGACGACAACTCGATCCAGGCCGCCCAACTCGTCGCGCAGTTCGCCGAACACCGTCACCACGGCATCGTGATCGGTGACGTCGAGGGCGCGTACCGCCACGGTGATCCCGGGATGCTGCGTCATCAGTTCGGAACGGAGCTCGTCGAGCCGCTCGACCCGTCGCGCACAGAGCGCGAGATCACGGCCCATGGCCGCGAATCGATGCGCCATCTCCTCGCCCAGTCCTGAACTCGCGCCGGTGATCAGAATCTTGCTCCGAGTGGTCGCCATAAGCGGGGAGCCTATGTCACTGTGGAGCAATGGCCCCAGAGAGCTCGGAATTCGATGTGATCGTCATCGGCGGAGGACCCGTCGGTGAGAATGCCGCGCAGTACGCGATACAAGGCAGCAGCCGCACCGCCGCCATCGTCGAACACGAACTCGTCGGCGGCGAATGCTCGTACTGGGCATGCATGCCCAGCAAGGCGCTCCTGCGGCCGAGCGAGGTGCTCGATACCGCCCGAAACATGCCGGGTGTGAAAGAACTGGTCGGCGATCAGCCCCTCGACGCCGACGCCGTATTGGCCCGACGCGAATCCTTCACTCACGGCCTTGACGACTCGTCGCAGGTGTCGTGGGCCGAGTCCGCGGGCATCTCGGTGATCCGTGGCCACGGACGGCTCAGCGGGGTCAAGACCGTCGACGTCGACGGCAGAACGCTCACAGCTCGGCACGCGGTGGTTCTGGCTACCGGCACGACCGCGTCGGTACCGAACACGCCTGGTCTTCGCGACGCCCGGCCGTGGATCTCCCGTGACGCCACGAACATTCACGAGACCCCCGGCCACGTGGCCATCATCGGCGGCGGTGTCGTGGCAAGCGAGGCAGCGACGTGGCTGCTGTCCCTCGGGGCGAAAGTCACGATGATCGTGCGCGGCTCGTCCCTGTTGGCCGGCTCTGAGCCGTTCGCCGGACAACTCGTCGCCGATGCACTGAAACAACGCGGCGCAACGATCATGCTCGACGCGTCCCTGACGGCCGTGTCGCGGCAAGATCCCGCTGACACCGGCGTCGGCCGAATCCACGGTGGTCCGGTCACTCTCACAGTCGGCGGCGAGGACCTCGTCGTGGACGAGGTGCTGGTCGCGGCGGGCCGCTCCCCGGCGAGCTCGGATCTGGGACTGTCCTCCGTCGGTCTTCCCGACGGCAGATACGTCGACGTCGACGACCACCTCACTGTGGGAGACCACGACTGGCTCTATGCCGTCGGCGATCTCAACGGCCGGGCACCGTTGACGCACATGGGCAAGTATCAGGGACGGGTGGCCGGTGACGTCATCGCCGCCCGGGCCGAGGGAAAGCCGCTCGATCACAGGAAGTTTCGCGCCACCGCCGACCACGGACAGATTCCCCAGGTCGTGTTCACGCCCCTCGAGGTCGCCTCGGTCGGGCTCACCGAGGCCAAGGCGCGCGAAGCCGGTATCGACGTCGAGATCGCGGCCCAGGACATCGCCGTCGCGGGTTCCTCCCTACAGCAGGACGACTACTCGGGTCGTGCGCAGTTGGTGATCGACAGGGCCACCGACACTCTCGTCGGGGCGACCTTCGTCGGGCCGGGGGTGGCGGAATTGGTGCACGCGGCCACCGTTGCCGTGGTCGGGAAGGTATCGCTCGACGATCTGTGGCATGCGGTGCCGTCGTACCCGACTGTCAGCGAAATCTGGCTCCGACTACTCGAATCGCGCCGGTGACAGGTTCAGCTCCGCGCATATGCCGCAGCTATGCCTGCGTAGGTTGTCGGGTCGGTTCGCCTCAGGCGTAGAGCCACCAGGACCCCGAGGATCGCTGCGAGGATCAACACCACCGGTACCGCGTTGACGACGGCAGAATCGGATCCGGTGAGCACGCTGTAATGCGTTCCGGCGAGGATCAATCCGGTCGTGAACCCGAGAAATCCGATGCCCGGGGCAATCGCGGTGCGCCACACGGATCGATCGGGATGGCCGATGAAGAACACGACCACCGACAGTGCCGCGGCGGCCTGCAGCGCAATGACACCCAGAGTGCCGAGGCCGATGGCACCGGCCGCGTAGCTCAGGTAGGGGTCGGCACCGGCCACCGCGAAGCCCGTCAGCGATACCGCTGCCACCACCGATGCGGTGATGCTCCCGATATGCGGGCTCGCGTGCCGCGGGTGAATTCGGCCGAGCCACACCGGAAGTACCCGCTCACGCCCCAGCGCGAACAGATAACGACTGGCGGCGTTGTGCACCGCCAGATACGACGCGAGCACGCTGGTGCACAGCAGCACTGCGGTTCCGTCGTACAGCACTGTTCCGCCGTACTCACGCGCCAGCGTGAACAGTAGGTTGCCCAGTTCGGTCTGGGCCAGCGCCGGAGCGTCGACGCCGCCTGCCGCACCGACGACGATCCAGCTCGTCGTGACGTAGAAGACCGCGATGATCGACACCGCAATGAACGTCGCACGCGGGATACTTCGCCGCGGGTCCTTGGTCTCCTCCCCGTACAACGCTGCGGATTCGAACCCGATGAAGCTCGAGAAGGCGAACATCATGGCGATACCGAGCGAACCGGAGAACACCTGAGTGGGTGTGAACGACTCCAGTGGCACTGCGGCAGCACCCTTCTGCACGACGACCAAGCCGTCGAACACCACCAGAAAAGCGAACTCCAGCACCATCAATGTCCCCAAGACCTTGGCCGAGAGGTCGGCATTTCGAAACCCGAGAATTGCCACGATCACCACGGCAACGCCGGTGAAGACGTACCACGGAATATCGATGCCCGAATCGGCGAAGACCAAATGGGTGAAATAGCCGAATGCTCCCGAAAGCCCGCACGCGAGTGCCGTATACGCGACAACTGCGACATATGCGGCAGCAATTCCCGGCGGTTTACCCAACGCAAGACCGATGTAGGTGTAGAACGCCCCGGTGCTGTACACCTGCTGTGCGATCGCCGCGAACCCCACCGAGAAGCACAGCAGCACAACTGAACTGATCGCGTACGCGGCAGGCAACCCAGCCCCGTTCCCGCGAATCAATGCCAGTGGCACATTACCGATCATGGCCGCCATCGGTGCTGCGGCAGCAACCACCAGAAACACCACTCGCCCGGTGGTCAGAGTACGTCGCTCGGACATCGTTGGGACGCTACCCGTACTGGGAGCACAATGCTGACATGGAATACGAGATGGGCTGACATGGAATATCAACGCGGTTTCGAGAGACTGGTCAATTTCAGCGATGCCGTGGTAGCCATCGCGGCCACGCTGTTGGTTCTACCGCTCGTCGAGTTGGCCGACCCTGGCCGGAGCGACAGCTTCGTGGACGTCTTTCGTGAGCACGGTGTGGAATTCTATGCATTCGTCCTGAGCTTTCTGGTGATCTTCACTCAATGGCTCAGCCACCACCGCGTCTTCCGAAATCTGATCGGCTACACACCTGCACTGATGTGGATCAATTTCGTGTGGCTACTGTCCATCGTGTTCCTCCCCTTTCCGACGAAGCTGATCGCCGAGAAGAACGGATACGACTCGAGTTCGTCGACGCTGTACGTCGCCACAATCGCTGTCTCCGTCATCGCCATGTTCGTCGCGGACGTCGTCGTCTCGCGGCACCCGTCGATCGTGGCCGCTGACTCTCGCGACGTGGAACGAGTCCGCACCGGCGCCGTCGGCTCGGCGTTGATCCTGATCGCGTTCGGTCTGGCGTTCACACCACTCGGCCTGTGGTCACTGCTGATCCTGCTGCTGGCCAAGCCGATCAACCACTTCGCCGATCGACGCACTACACGTAGATTGGTCGAGTGACCGAGAATTCACCGAAGCAGCAGCCGCTTCTCGTGCTGGGCAAGATCACCGAGATTCTCGATGTGTTCTCGTTCGATCGCCCGGCCATGACGCTGGGCGAGATTCAGCAGAGCACCGGGCTGCCCACCTCGACGGTGCAGCGTCTGGTCACCAACCTGGTTCAACAGGGCTTTCTGGATCGAGTCGGCGATCGCATCCGCATCGGGGTGCGGATGGCGTACTGGGCCGCAACGGCGACCAAGGATCTCGACGTGTTGTCGGTCGTCAACCCGATCCTCAAGGACATGCGCGATCTGACGACCGAGACAGCGTGCTTCTTTCGGCCCGAGCAGAACTACCGCGTGTGCGTGGCCATTGCCGAGACGCGGCATGCGTTGCGACGAGACATGTACGTCGGCAAGGTCATTCCGCTCAGCGCAGGATCGGCCAGCCGTGTCCTGCTGGCCTGGGACTCGGAACTGGCCGAGCGTGTTCTGTCCCGCGAACTCGAATCGTTGACCGAGCAGACGGTGACCGAGGCCGAGACGATGCGGGAACTGTTGGCGCAGACAAGGTCCCACGGCTACGCGATCACCACCGGTGAGCGCGAAACCGGCGCATCGGGGCTGTCCGCTCCGGTGTTCGATTCGGCCTCGGACATCGTCGGTGCCGTCACCATCAGCGGCCCGACATTACGGATGCCGCAGTCGCAGTGCGAGGCCTGGGTGGACCTGCTGATCTCGCATGCCGAACAGATCACCCGGACCCTCGGCGGCCGCTACCCTGCCTGACCCCAGGCCTCGGGATTGACCGGGTGCGGCGGGAGCTCACCGCGCAGCATCGCCACGGCATTGGTGGCGCACAGGCGCGCCATCTCCGAGCGCACCGAGACCGTCGCGCTGCCCACGTGCGGTAGGAGCACGGTATTGGACAGTTCGGCCAGGCCCGGTTCGAGCGCAGGTTCGCGTTCGTAGACGTCCAATCCTGCTGCAGCGATCGATTTCTCACGTAGAGCAATCACCAGCGCTGCCTCGTCGACCACTGGCCCACGCGCGGTATTGATCAAAATCGCCGACGGCTTCATGGCCTCGAACACGGCAGCATCGACCAGATGCCGGGTGGAGTCCGACAACGGGACGTGCAGCGACAGAAAGTCACTCGTTGCGACGATCTCGTCCCACGCCGCATGTTCGACGCGGCCGGCGAACTCACCGAGTTCGTCGTCGGAGACCTCGCGGTCGCCGGGCGGCCGGGGGCAGAACTTCACCGTCATGCCGAAACCCAGTGCCCGCCGAGCGGTGGCCCGCGCGATCCGGCCGAAACCGGCAAGGCCGAGCACACGGCCCGAGACATCGCTGCCCAGCAGCAGTTCGGGCTCCCACCCGGTGAAGGATCCGGACCGAACGAAGGCATCGGCCTCGACCGCGCGGCGGGCCGTGGACAGAATGAGGAGCATCGCGATGTCTGCGGTCGAATCCGTCAGCACACCTGGAGTGTTCGCGGCGGTGATTCCGTGGCGTGTGGCGGCCGCGATGTCGATGTTGTCGAATCCGACGGCGTAGTTGGAGATCCCGGTGATCGACGCCGTAGCGAGAAGTTCCGCGTCGAACCGGTCGCGCAACTGCGAGACGACCACGGAATACGTACCCGATGCGCAGGCGTCGAGAAGTTGCTCGTGGTCCAGCTCGCGGAGGTCGACCTCGCCGGCGGCCCGCAGAATGTCCATTCCGGGAGCCGGGATTTCCGATGTGACGAGAATGCGGCTCATACGACCCACTCGAACACGTGCGCCTCGGACCTGGCACCCTGCACGGTTTTCGATCGCATGGGCTCCTCCAGTTCGGCCAGCAGGCCCTCCGACAGAGAGACCATGCGTGCCAGCGTCTTCGGCTCGAACCAGTCCGGCCTCGTCGCGAAGAGAATGTCCTCGGACGAGGTGTTCCCACTGGCACCGGGGGCGAAGGGGCAGCCGCCCAGTCCGCCGAGCGAACCGTCGACCATCGCGGCTCCGGCCGAGATGGCGGCCAGAGTGTTCGCGACGCCCAGACCCCAGGTGTCGTGACCGTGGAACACCACCCGGCGATCCGGCGTTTCCGCGCGCACCCGTGAGATCAGCGACGACACCTGAACCGGTACTGCCTGTCCGAGGGTGTCGCAGATGACAATATCCGTTGCGCCCGTGGCTCGTTCGTCGTTGGCGATCTCGATGACCCGATCGGGCGGTACCTGTCCCTCGAAAGGACAGGTGAACGACGTTGCGATACACAGCTCGATCTGTCCGCCCACCGAGCGGGTGATGTCGACGGCATCGGGCATCGCGGCCAGCGATACCTCGGTGGTGCGCCCGATGTTGGCCTGGTTGTGCGAGTCCGACGCGGAGAAGCAGTACTGGAAGTTGCGAGCGCCTGCAGCAGCGGCCTTCTCGACGTGGCGTGGAGTGGCGACCCACACCCAGCATCGCTCGAGTTCCTCGGCGGTCAGCTCGCCGATGACCTCGAGGGTGTTGGCCATGGGCGGCACTTTGTCGCCGCGTGCCATCGAACCGATCTCGAGGGCCGGCACGCCGAGTTCGATGAGGGCCCTGACGATCTCGAGTTTGCGTTCGGTGGAGAGCATCTTGCCGGTGAGCTGCAGTCCGTCGCGCATCGTGACGTCGCGTAGCTCCGCGGTGGGGGTGAAACCGTACATCTACAGGCCCATCTCTTCGTCGGTCCGGCCGAGCAGCGTCGACAGTACTTCTCTGGTGTGCTCGCCCAGATCCGGCCCGACCGAACGGATCGGCAGGGATGCGTCACCGATCACCGGGACGACTCCGACGAACCCGACGTCGGTGGGCTCTTCCTGGCCGGTGTCGACCGGAAAGTGCTGAATCATGTTGCGGGCCGCGTACTGTTCGTCGGCGACGATGTCCGCGGCGGTGTAGATCGGACCCGACGGCACCCCCGCGGCATCGAGTATCTTCAATGCCTCGGCGCGCGAACGCAATCCGGTCCAGGCCGAGATCGCGGCGTCCAGCTCGTCCCGGCGACGCCACCGGCCGGCGTTGGTCGCCAGGTCCGGATCGGCTCCCAGATCGGGACGGTCGATGGTCTCCATGTAACGCTGGAAGATGGCGTCGCCGTTACCGGCGATGATGATCGAGTGACCGTCGTTGCACGGGTACGCATTCGAGGGCGCGATGCCCTCCATCCGGCCGCCCGTCCGTTCGCGTTCGACGCCGTACGCCAGATAATCCGGGATCAGAGACTCCATCATCGACAGGATGGATTCGTTCAAGGCCACGTCGATGGAACGCTGTTCGAGCGACAACGGGTCCGATGTCTCTGCTGCACGCTGCGTCTGTCGTTGGAACAACGCCATGACACATCCGAACGCCGCATAGAGACCGGCGATCGAGTCACCGATCGACACACCGACCCGCACCGGCGGCCTGTCCGGATCACCGACGAGGTTGCGGAAACCGCCGTACGCCTCTGCCACAGCGGCAAATCCGGGTCGCTGCGACATCGGACCGGTTTGCCCGAATGCAGAGATACGCGTGATGATCAGCTCCGGATTGGCGGCACTGAGAACCTCGGGCGAGATCCCCCACTTCTCGAGTGTGCCGGGTCGGAAGTTCTCGAGCACGATGTCGCAGTGCGCGGCGAGGTCGACGACATCCTTACGGCCCTGCTCGGTGCGCAGGTCCAGCACGATCGACTTCTTGTTCCGGTTGATCGTGCGGTACAGCATCGACGTCGTACCGGAATACAGCCGCCAATTGCGCAATTCGTCGCCGGTACCCGGCCTTTCGACCTTGATCACCTCGGCACCGAAATCGGCGAGCATCCTGGCCGCCGTGGGTGCGGCGATGTAGTTGCCGAGTTCGAGAACTCGAACTCCACTGAGCGGCAATGCCATTGTGTTCCTTTCGATATTCGCGGAAGAGGTCACAGGATCCAGCTCATCGGCACGATCAAGGCAATGGCAATGACCGATGCCACCGACACACCCACCGAGCACGTCTTGAGTGTGCCCCTCGTCGACTGGCCCATCAAGGACTGCAGCAGCCAGAACGTGTTGCTGGTGACGTGCACGGCGAACAACGAACCGGCACCGGCGGCAAGCGCGATGAACACCGGATCGAGGCCGATCAGCGGAGCAACCGGGGCGAGGATGCCGGCCGAGGTGATGGCCGAGATCGTCACCGATCCGACGGCGATGTGCAACGCGGCCGCAATGACCCACACCATCAACAGTGGTGCCGCGGTACTGGCCGTGAAGTACTGGCCGAGTATGTCACCGAGACCCGCCTCGTTGATGACGGCTGCGAGCGATCCACCGACACCGGTGAGGATGAGGATCTGACCGCTCTCGGCGAAACCACGAGCGAGAGCTTTCTCCACCCGCGCCTGACCGACGTGGTAACGGCCGATGAGGCACGTCCCGACCAGTCCGAGGAGCAACGCGATGACTGGGCTGGCGATGAATTCGACCACCGGAACCGAGATCTCGGCGACTTCGAGAACGGCACCGATCGCGATCAGGACGAGCGCGAGCAGCAACGGCGAGAGCAACACCAGCAGCGAGGTCTGCTTCTCGGTGCGCACCTTCTGGGCCACGCCGCCGCCGGCATCGAGGGGCTCGTCGTCGGACTCGACGGGCTCCGAGACCACCGGCTCCGACACCGCGATGATCTGTTGCTCGTCCTTCTCCTCGTTCCACCAACCGTGCCGGAAGACGAACGACATGATGGCCACCGACAGCACAACGACAGGAACGATGAGGATCAGGCCGTAGATCATCATCTTGCCCAGCGGCACGCCGAGCAGTCCGGCCAGCGCGAGCGTTGCGACACCGGGGACCATGAACACGATTCCGCACTCGAGCGCGATGGCCAGCGCTGTGGCCATCCTCGCCGTGCCGTACTTGCCGATCTTGGGGGCGAGGTTGCGGGCGAGCGGTGCGGAGATCACGAGCAACACGTCGAGGAAGATGGACTGCAACAGAGTCGCGATGGTCAGCGACAGCGCGTACGGGAGCCGCTTGGGGCCGAAGGCTCTCAGCAAAGTGCCGACTAGACGCTGGATGGCGCTCATCTCCTGCAGCACCGAACCCATCAGGACGCCGAACGCGATGAGCAATCCGACCTCGGCCATGATCTCGCCGAATCCGCCGGTGATCGTGTCGACAGTGGTCGACACTCCCAGCTTGGTCGCCAGGCCCAGGTACGCAGCCCCGAGCACCAGCGAGATCACCGGGTTGAAATGGAAACGAACGATGAAGACCACCACCGCCAGTACAGCGACGACGGTGTTGATCACGATCCACAAATCGGACATCGGTAGGTCTTTCCACCAGAGAGTGACCGCCGCCATGCATGACGGGCCGGTGTGATGCGTCGCACCATTGCTCACATTATGGGCACAGATTTACTTCGTGAGCAAGAGCGACCCCCGGCTTCGCGTCAGATGGGCTGCGCGCGTCGAATCGACAGCGCAGCTCGCGAGGCATCCAGTTCGACCGGGGAACGCACCGACAGCGGCCCGACTCGCAGGATTCCGTCCGAGAGCGGCTCGACCCGCAATCCACCGCGACCGATCAGTGCCTTGCGAGCGCCGTCGACCACCATGCGGTCCATCCACGCGCACGGATGGGCAGGTCGGCCGCCCCGGAAGCGAATCCAGCCGTCACCGGAATCGAGCTCGAATTCCAGTCCGCGCAGTGGGTCGAGTTCCAACCCGCGGACCACAACGTTTCGTCTGGCCACGGCCGGGTCGGGAACTTCGACGCCCAGTACCTCGCCGACGGCGTCCCAGGCTTCGAGTGCCAGAAAGCTCACCGCTGCCTCGGTATGAGCCTTGACCCCGAAGAACCGATCGCCGCGGATGCCCTTGTGGGCGACGATCTCGACGCTGTCCGGCAATTCGGTCGGCACCTCGGCTGGGCCGTCCTTGGATCTCCCGAAGTACGCGTGCGTGGGCGCTCGCAGCAGCTCCACTATCTCGGCTCGATACTCGAAAGGCATGCTTTCGAGTCTGCCCGGTACCCGACCCTGCCGGTTCTTACCACCGGGTAAGAAGCGCCCGGTAGTATCGCGAAATGGCTGTGAAAACACGCGTGACCACTACGGACGGCATGATCGAGGGAAAGCCGGTCGGCAATCTCACCACCTGGCGGGGCATTCCCTACGCCGCCCCTCCCGTCGGTCCGCTTCGGTTTCGCGCACCTCAACCCACCCAGCCGTGGCAGGGCGTGCGCGACGCGACCGAGTGGGGCAACGCATCCGTTCAGCACAAGCGGGGCACGATGCTCGCAATCGGCAAGTACCAACCGTCGAGCGAGGACTGCCTGACACTCAACGTCCTGGCACCGAGCACGCCGAGCACGACACCCAGACCGGTCATGGTGTTCATCCACGGCGGTGCGTACACCCTCGGCACGTCGGCCACCCCGCTGTACGGCGGAGGTTCGCTGGTCCGGCGCTCGCTGCAGGACGGCAACGGCATCATCTACGTGTCGGTCAACTACCGACTCGGCGCTTTGGGCTACCTCGACATGTCGCGATTCTCGACCCCCGAGCGGCCGTTCGATTCCAACCTGGGACTACGCGACCAGGTGGCGGCATTGGAGTGGGTACAGCGCAACATCGCCGAGTTCGGCGGAGATCCCGACAACGTCACCGTCTTCGGCGAGTCCGCAGGCGGCAATGCCGTCACCACCCTGATGACAGTGCCCGCCGCGAAAGGCCTTTTCGCCCAGGCAATTGCCGAAAGCTCGGCACCGGGCATGACGACCGCCAAGCATCGTGCGGACCAGTGGGCGAGCGAGTACGTCGGGTACCTCGGAGGCACCGCCGAGACCGCGGTGGAAACCCTGGAGAACGCCGAGGTACTGGCACTCGGCCGAGCAGGCACCAAGCTCGGACTCACCACGCTGCACCGCACTCCCGGCCTGCTCCCCTTCGGCCCGGTGATCGACGGTGATTTCCTTCCTGTCGATCCGGTCGAGGCGTACGCGAACGGCACCGCACACAACGTGCCGCTGATCATCGGCACCAATGCCCGTGAGGGAACACTGTTTCCGAAGTTTCTGGACGCGTTGCCCACCAACCCCGAACGCATTTCCAAACTCTTCTCCCTTACCGATCCCGCGGCAGAACCGGTTGTCACCGGCGGATACCGTGGATACCCGAGCGAGCGGGCCGCCATCGACTTCGGCGGGGATTTCACGTTCTGGAAGCCGTCTCTCGAAGTGGCCGAAGGACATTCGCGTCACGCACCGACGTACTTCTATCGCTTCGACTTCGCCCCTCGGTCGATGAAGTTGCTGGGCCTCGACGCCACTCACGGGTTCGAGTTGTTCGCCGTCTTCGGCATCAACGAGACGTTGTTCGGCAAGGCCCTGACCGCGACAGGGGGACGAAAATCGTTCGCGGAGGTCACCGAGCACGTGCAGTCACACTGGATTGCGTTCGCCACCAACGGAAAGCCGTTGGAATCGTGGCCGGCCTACGACGAAGCCGAGCGCAAGACACTGATCTTCGACACGCGCACTCGGGTGCAGAAAGATCCGCGCAGCGATCGCCGCAAAGCGTGGGAAGGCTATCGCGGCTACGCCAGCCAGACGCTCGAACCCGCTACTTGAGCAACCGCGACATCCGGCGGTCGGCAAGAATCTTGCCGGCCGTCTGGCACGTCGCGCAGTACTGAAAAGAGCGGTCCACGTAGGCGACCTCGCGCACCGGATCTCCGCACACCGGGCACGGCAGCCCGGTTCTGGCGTGCACCCGCATGCCGGATCGCTTCTCCCCCTTCAGACGCGCCGCATCCTGCCCGGCCGAGCGGTCCACCGCGTCGGACAGGACCGAGCGCATCGCGGCATAGAGAACCGCGACGGATTCCGCGTCGAGCTTGCTCGACGACGCGAACGGCGAGAGCTTGGCGACGTGCAGAAT
The DNA here is from genome assembly GCF_000482405.1 of Rhodococcus sp. JG-3. Classification (NCBI taxonomy): domain Bacteria; kingdom Bacillati; phylum Actinomycetota; class Actinomycetes; order Mycobacteriales; family Nocardiaceae; genus Rhodococcus; species Rhodococcus sp. JG-3. Next base: position 2,007,471 of record NZ_KI519398.1, on the reverse strand, counting down.
CTCGTCCGAGTAGGCGTTGCCGATTCCGGCGAGCAACGATTGGTCCACCAACGAGGTCTTCAGACGCGCTGTGGTGCTGCCCAGTATCTCGGCGAATTCGAGCTCGGTGACCGTCATCGCGTCCGGCCCGAGCCGGGCGATGCTCGCAACCTGCTGAGGATCACGGACCACCCAGACCGCCAATCGCTTTTTGGTACCGGCTTCGGTCAGGTCGATGGCGGGCGTCGCGCCCTCGGGAGTGAAGAAGTGGATCCGCAACGCCAGCGGCCCCTTGCCCGGTTTCGGCGGAGCAACACTGGGGTTGTCCACCCATCGCAGCCAACCCCCACGCGACAGGTGGGTGATCAGCCACAGGTCACCCGCCTGCAGCGCCAGATGCTTTCCAAAGCGCGCGGCATCGGTGACGTCGCGACCCTGCAGATCGGTGATCGGCGGATCGAATGTCTTGAGAACACTGAGTGCCGCGATGTCGATGCGGCCGATCACGGCACCGACGGCATGCTCGCGCAAGAAACCGGCAAGGGCTTCCACCTCGGGTAATTCCGGCATGCGTCCAGTATGCAGCTACGATGGCCGTCGTGATGGTTCCGACTCCGTACGAAGATCTGCTGCGCCGCATCCTCGACACCGGTACAGCCAAATCCGACCGGACGGGAACCGGGACGACCAGCGTGTTCGGGCATCAGATGCGCTTCGATCTGGCCGCGGGCTTCCCGTTGATCACCACCAAGAAGGTCCATCTCAAGTCGATCGTCTACGAACTGCTGTGGTTTCTGCGCGGAGACTCCAATGTCACGTGGCTGCAGGAACACGGCGTCAGCATCTGGGACGAGTGGGCAGCGCCGGACGGCGAGCTCGGCCCCGTCTACGGAGTGCAGTGGCGTTCGTGGCCGACCCCGTCGGGCGAGCACATCGACCAGATCAGCCAGGTCATCGAGACCTTGAAGACCGATCCGGATTCGCGCCGGATGATCGTCTCGGCGTGGAACGTCGGTGAAATCCCGCAGATGGCCCTGCCTCCGTGCCATGCGTTCTTCCAGTTCTATGTCGCCGACGGCAAGCTCTCGTGCCAGCTGTATCAACGCAGCGCAGACATGTTCCTCGGCGTCCCCTTCAACATCGCGAGCTACGCACTGCTCACCCACATGGTCGCCGCACAGACCGGCCTCGACGTCGGCGAGTTCGTGTGGACCGGCGGCGACTGCCACATCTACGACAACCACCGCGACCAGGTTGCCGAGCAGCTCTCCCGCGAGGCGTACCCCTACCCGACTCTGAAACTGGCACAACGGGATTCGATCTTCGACTACACCTTCGACGACGTCGAGATCGTCGACTATCAGCACCACCCTGCAATCAAGGCCCCGGTAGCGGTGTGAGTGCATCGAGAGAAGTCGGCCTGATCTGGGCGCAGAGTTCCAACCTCAAAATCGGCGAAGCCGGCAGGATTCCGTGGGAAGTACCGGAGGACATGGCCCGGTTCAAAGCCGTGACGATGAACCACCCGGTCATCATGGGACGCAAAACCTGGGAGTCTCTGCCCGAAAGGTTTCGACCGCTTCCGGGCCGACGCAATATTGTGGTCACTCGCAACCGCTCGCTGGAGGTGCCGGGTGCCGAGACATGCGGCGGGGTGGACGAAGCCCTGGCCCTGGTCGGGGACGAGACCGTGTGGATCATCGGCGGCGGTGAAATCTACCGATCGGCAATGCCATTCGCCACAACCCTGCATGTGACCGAGATCGATGTCGAGGTACCGGGCGATACGGATGCGCCATCGGTGGAAGGCGATTGGATCAAGAAGACGGGCGACTGGCTCACCAGCAGAGTGGACGGTAGGCAGTTCAGATATGTGGAGTACGGGAAGCCTACCCAAACTGTTTGAGCGCGTTCATGATTCCCCCATCGCGGCTGCGGGTGGTGCGTCATACTGGCGGCTATGGACAAGAAGTCACTCACCGCACTTGCCCGTCAGCAACTCAAGCTCGCAGTCGGCGCGTCGAGTGGCCGCAGTTCGCAGACGGTGTACGGCGGCCACAGTCGCAAATTGAGGCAGACCGTCGTGGCGCTGGCCGCGGGTAACAAGCTGGCCGAACACGATCTCAGCGGTGAGTCGACCGTCCTCGTCCTCAGCGGCAAGTTGGAGCTGATCAGCGGTGAGAAGACCTGGAAGGGCTCCACCGGCGATCTCCTCGTCATCCCCGACGCACGGCACAGCGTCGAAGCTCTCGAAGACGTCAGCTTCTTGCTGACCGTCGCTATGTGACCGCTTTCCTGACGACCAACACCGGGCAATCTGCGGTGTTGACCAGAGCGAAGCTCGTCGACCCGAGCAGCATTCCTCCGAATCCGCCGCGCCCCCGGTTACCGACCACGATCACCGCTGCCGTTTCGGACAGTCCGCTGAGTACTCGAACGGGGCGATCCTGGGCGACGACGCGTTGGACGTCGACCTCCGGGAACCGCTCTTGCCACCCGGCGAGACTTTCCGCCAGCAACGCTTCCTCGGTGTCGGCGATGGCCTGCCAGTCAGCAGGCGCGCGACCGAACGAGCGTGTCAGATCCACGTCGGACCACACGTGCACCGCGATCAACGGAGCATCACGTGCCGAGGCCTCGGCGAACGCCCACTCGACCGCTGCCTGATTGACGTCGGATCCGTCCACGCCGACGACGACCGGGCCCTCGGCGACGGGACGGCCGTCGATGTCCCGGCCGCGTACGACGGCGACGGGTGACACGCTGTGGGCGGCCAGAGAGAGTGTGACAGCGCCCGTTTCGCTCGCTCCGATCACCAGGAGCTCGGCTTGGGCCGACACGCCGATGAGTACGTCCATCACGCCGCCCTCGACGGCACTCGAGGTCACCTCGAACGTCGGGTCGTCGACGACCGACACGGCCAGCGTTTCGGCCGCTGCGAGACGCGATTTAGCCGTGGCGACGAATTCCGTTGCCTCGCCTGCGAATTCGCTCAGATCGACAACGCCCGGCATGTCGACGGCCGTCACGATGTGCAATCGCCGATCCCGTCGCCGAGCGCACAGGGCCGCCCAGATCACAGCCTTGTCGGCCGCAGCGGAACCGTCGATGCCGACGATGATCGGTCGATGCCCTGTCACGTGTCGGCCTCCGGTAGTAGCCCCGAGCCCGGTGGCTCGGTGAATGACGAACAGGGGTTCAGGCTAGTCGATGAATGGTCGCCGAAGGCGTGATGCACTCACGTCAGCTGGCGCGCAGCGCGTCTGCGTACCCCGGAGTTCGGGTGCGGTTCGCCTCGGCTGCCGCGGCCCGGGTGTCGAGATGGACCAGGTAGTCGGCCAATTGGTCGCGGCTGCGGACACCGACGCCCAGGTCGGTCCGCTCGAAGACGCGCCACCGAGCGAGCGTCGGCAGCAGCACCTCGTCGAGATGACGTCGAAGATCGAAGATCCCGTCCCGCTCGATGAGCATGGCGCTCCGACCGAAGCCGGGCAGGTTGGTACCCGGCAACTGCGCGTTCATGACTACTTCGGTGATTGCCGTGACGGTCGGAGCGGGGGCGACGTCGAGCGCTGCCGACACCAGATTCGCAAAGAAGGTGACGTGCAGTTTCTGGTCGTCGACTATCCGGCCGAGCAAGCGATCGGCAACCGGATCGTGGCACTGGTGCGCGGTATTCGTATGGCAGACGCTACTGATCGTTTCGTCGAGGGTCACCTGCGCCAGAGAGCGAAGGAGGTGAGCGCCGTTCATCGGGGAGTCGAATCCCACCGTCTTGCACTGTGCGCGAGCTCGACCGAGTGCCGTCGGATCGACACTGCGGGTGGCGACCAGATAGTCGGTGACGGCTGCAGCATGCCGGGTGCGCTCGGCGCTCCACTCGGCGAGCCAGGCAGGCCACGAGCCGGTGCCCGACGCCGCGACCTCGCACCGATACAGCGGAATGTTCTGCTCGGTGAGGAGATCGGTGACCAGTGCAGCCTTGGCGGCTTCCGTCAGCGGTGACGTACGCGTTCCCCAGTACATCTCGGTCCGGACGAAATCCGTGGGCTGCCAGGAGACAGCTGTCGAGCGGTGGCGCGCGAGGTTGTCGTCGATCGTCGGCTGCAGTTCCCGTAGAACCGTGAACTGCCCGATGTCGCTGCGCATACTCGTCCTCTCACCCCGCTCGTCCGGACCGATCCGAGATCAAAGTAGGCGCGTAGCGCAGGCGATGGGACCGCCTTCTGCATTGTTTAGGGCAAGTCGCAAGGCCCCTCGTGGCCCGCTCGAGATAAATCACAACGAGTTTTGCCGAAACCATGGATCACACGTAGATAACAACCTATGATCGATCCTGTTAGAGGCCAGGAAACAAACTCAAAGTTTGAAAAACCTGCCATTTCGGCTGAAGTTGCATACATTCACGACAGGAAGCGCGTTTCTACGCGTGAGTACGTTAGCTCTCTCAAAACCTGAAGAATCCAACACGAAGGGTTGATCTGTGACCGTTCACAACTCGACTGGCCTCGGAATCATGGTCGCAGGGCAGCCTGCTTCGGCTCCCCTTCGCGATTTTCGCGCAGTGGCGCGCCTCCTGGTAGGCCACTTCGCCGCCAATACTCCCTGCGGTTCACTTCCCGGTGAACAACTCCACGGAGACGTCACCGAATTCACAGTCAAGTGCATCAGCATCGCCGTGCAGATGCTCGACGAGCGGCGCGCACCTGCCGAGTCCGACTTGGCCGAACTGCGTGCCAAGGCCAGTCAATGGGCTCGTGAGGGTGTCCCGCTCGAGTCCGTCCTCAGCGTCTACCACGAGGGCATTCAGATCGGTTGGAATCTGGTGTCCAAGCGGGCAGGAGAAGGCGACGCCGCCCAGTTGATCGAGGCTGCACGCATGTTCGTGCTGCTGTCGGAGAAGGTCTCGATCGCGGCCAGCAAGAGCTACGTCGAAGAGCTTCAGGCAGTGGCGAGCGAGCATCACACAGCCGCGCACACGCTGGTCACCTCGTTGCTGAGCGGACACAACGCCGTCTCGATGGCCCGCCAGTCGGGCATCGAACTCGCCGACAGTTACCTCGTGCTCGCACTGTCGGTACCGCCGCACCCCGACGAGAACGACCCCAACATCCAGAAGACGGTGGCTGCACGACGCAAGCTGCGTCGCGTGCAGGCCGAACTGGCCACCGTGTGCGGACGCACTCCCCTGTCGCTGCTCAGCACCGAGGGCGGAACCGTCCTGATCCCCGGCGTCCACGACGACGAGTGGGTCGAGGCGCTGGTGCACCGCATCGGTACCGCCGCAGAGGTCCCCGTCACCGCCACCGCCGAGCAGGCTGCGACAGCCGACATTCCCACCGCAGCAGACCAGGTCCACGAACTGCTGTCCCTGGCTCATCAGCTGCACCGCCCGTCCGGGTTGTACCGGATGGACGACCTGGTGCTCGAGTACCAGCTCACTCGTCCCGGACCGGGTCGACGCCACCTCACCCAGATCCTCGAGCCACTCGATTCGTCACCCGAATTGCTCGAGACCCTCGAGATCCACATTTCGCACGACCTCAACCGTCAGCGCTCCGCCCGGCAACTCCATCTGCACACCAACACCGTCGACTATCGCCTCAAGCGAATCGCACAACTGACCGGGTTCGACCCGACTCGTCCGTCCGGTATCCGCCACCTGCAGGCGGCACTGGTGGCCAGGCGGCTCGAATCCTCGCGCGGCGCAGCGTGATCTGAGAACTCCGACCGGTTTCTCGACCCGACGGCAGGTAGCGTCGGAAGTATTCGAGAAGCAGGGGATCATGCATGACGAAGTTGAAGCTCCAGTTGTCCGGCGTGGTCAAGGAGTACCCCACCGGCGAACAACCGGTCCGCGCGTTGGACGGCATCGATCTCACGATCGACGGTGGTCAATTCGTGTCGCTGGTCGCGCCGTCCGGAGCAGGTAAGTCGACACTGCTGCACATGCTCGGCGCGCTGGACACTCCGACGGCCGGGTCCATTCGATTCAACGACGTCGAGGTCACCACCCTCGACGACAACGCACAGTCCGATTTCCGACGCCATCAGGTGGGCTTCGTCTTCCAGTTCTTCAACCTGCTGCCGACCATGTCGGCGTGGGAGAACGTCGCCGTTCCGAAGCTGCTCGACGGCACCCCCATCAAGAAGGCGAAAGCCGATGCAATGCGGCTGTTGGACATGGTGGGGTTGGCGCAGCGATCCGAACACCGCCCGGCGCAACTGTCGGGCGGCCAGATTCAACGTATCGCCATAGCCCGAGCCCTGATGATGGACCCGGCGCTGCTGATAGCCGACGAACCGACGGGCAACCTCGATTCCAAGACCTCCCACAACGTCCTCGAGATTCTTGCCGACGTCGCCCACGGCAGCGAGGGACGTCGGGCAGTGGTGATGGCAACCCACGATCTCGAGGCGGCTCGATCGACCGATCGCGTCGTCAGCATGATCGACGGCCGCGTCGACACCGACACCGCTGGTACACCTCGGTGATCGGTACCGCGCTCAGCAGATTTCGCGTCATCAGCCTCCGAGACCTCCGAATGCACTGGGTGCGTTCGCTGGTCTCGGCGGGAGTCGTGGCCGTCGCCGCGGGTTTGCTCATCGCCGTCCTCGGCACCTACGGATCGCTGACCGGATCAGTCGAACGTCTGGCGGTGTCGATCGCAGGCAACGCGCAGTACGAAGTGGTCGGCGTGACCGATTCCGGATTCGACCAGAACGAACTCGACGTCGTACGCGGTGTTGCGGGCGTCGATGCGGCGGTACCCCTGCTCCGCACCATCGTGCGATCCGATGTCGGCGAGCTGACGGTACTGGGTGTCGATTCATCGATCACGGCACTGCAGTCCGATCTGCAAGGTGCCGTGGGCAACGCAGCGGGTCTGCTGTCCGACCCGTCGGGCGTATTGGTCGGAGCAGCAACGGGATTGACGCAGGGTGACACGGTCACGATCGCCGACCGACCCACTGCGGTGGTGGGCGTGATCGACGGCCCTGGTACGCAGCGCATCGGTGGGGGCATGTTCGCGGTCACGTTGCTGCCCACCGCGCAGGCGTTGACCGACCGTCCGGGTCAGCTCGATTCCATCTTCGTTCTCGGTGGCGGGGATTCGCTACGGTCCGACCTGGACGCAGCGTTGGCCGGCCGAGTCTCGGTGATGAATCCGGAATTCCGGGCCGACAGAGCCGATCAGGCCATGAGTCTGACGCGCAATGCGACGCTGATGGTCTCCCTCATCGCGTTCGTCGTCGCGGCGTTCCTGGTGTTCAACGTCATGAACATGGCCATCGCCAAGCGTCGCCCCACCATCTCCCTGCTCCGAGCGGTCGGCGGTCGGCGCGCGGACATCGTCCGCGACCTGTTGTTCGAGTCGGTACTGGTGGGTCTCGTCGGCGGTGCCGTCGGGGTACCTCTCGGAATCATCATGGGCCGCATCGCCATCGAGAGCCTGCCGCCGTTCCTGTCGCAAGCATTCGATGCGCGAATCGAATACGTGTTGCCGAGCTTCGCCATTCCCGTCGCGATCGTGGCCTGCGTGCTGGCCTGCGTCGGCGCGTCCGCTCTGGCTGCCGTTCAGGTGTATCGCATCTCGCCGATCGAAGCATTGGCGGTCGGCGGCGGAGAAACAACCGGCGGTCCGAAGCTGTCGTTCACGTTGGCCGCCACGGTGTTCGGTCTGCTCGCCATCGCCGGATCGTTCGTGTTCGCCGTCAACGTGGACGGGCAATTGACCCTCGGTGCCGGTGCCCTGTTCATGTTCGGCGTCGTCGCACTGTGCGTCGGCGGAACCGGGCCGATCGTCTGGGCCACCGGCGCTGTGCCCCGCCGATGGGGTGGTGCCGGACGCCTTGCCACCGCGACCATCGAACGCGCTCCGCGGCGCATCTGGGCGACGGTGATGACCATCGTCATCGCCGTGGGAGTCAGTGTGGGAGTGTCCGGTTCGTTGACGAACATGACCGACTCCGCCGCCGAGTCACTGTCGTCGCTCGCCGACACGGACCTGTACGTATCGATGAGCTCACCCGACGCCATACCGTCGGGCCCGATCGTTCCCGCCGCCGTCGACGAGGCCGTGCGGGCGACACCCGGCGTCTCCCGCGTCGTCGAAGGGCAGTGGGCCTACGCGACCATCGACGACGAGCTGGTCTCCATCCAAGGCGTCGCCGACGGAAGCAACGCGGTGACGCTGGCCTCGCTCCCCGCAGACGTACGCGCGGGATTGCTCGCGGGCGACGGGGTGGTGCTCTCGAAGGCGCTCGGTACGACGCTGGGAGTGACGGCGGGAGACTCCATCGATCTGCCGACGCCGACCGGAGTGCAGAACGTACGCGTGCTCGATCTCGTGGACTACATCAACGCCGCCGGCGGCACGATGGCGATCTCGCTGGAGTCGATGCAGCGCTTCTACGACCGCCCGGGTGCGACGTACCTCGAGATCACCGTCGACGGAGACGTTGCTGCCGTGCAGGATTCGCTGCGATCTACTCTGCCGCCCGAAGCATTCGTGTACACGGGCGCCGCGGCACTCGAGGGCACCAGCGCGGCCATCCGCCAATCCGGTGCGCTCGCCATCGCACTGCAGTGGATCGTCGCACTGGTCGCTGCCGTCGCATTGCTGAACACATTGACGCTGTCGGTACTCGAACGTCGACGTGAACTCGGAGTACTGCGCGCCATGGGCGGCGGCCGAGGAACCCTGGCACGAATGGTGTTGGCGGAGGCACTGTCCGTGGGGATTGTCGGCGGCATCCTGGGGCTGATCATCGGTGCCGGCCTGCAATACCTGAGCACGCTGATCCTCGGTGCCAGCATCGGAATTCCAGTGCAGTACAACGCCAGTTGGACGGTGCTGCTGTACGGACTCGTCGCGTTGGGCCTCTCGCTGTTGGGATCAGCTCCGCCTGCGGTACACGCATCACGCCTGAACATCGTGGATGCAATTGCCGCGGATTGAGTGGTGGGGATCGGGCTCGTTCTGCGGTGCTGGGGCCTAGGGATCCGCAAACGCGCGCGCGTTTGTCAGGTGCGAGCGAAATAGACAGCCAGCGGCTGACGACTCTGCGCGCGTCTGGCAAATGCGCGCGCGTTTGTACGAGGATGACCGACGTGGCCACATTCAGCGTCGAAGTAGAGAAGTACGCGGTCGAGACTCTGCGCGACTGTGTGGGTGGTCCCGAGTGGGAGTTGCGGCCCGAGCGCGCGGCACTTCTGGTCCACGACATGCAGCCGTACTACCTGAACGTGCTGCACTCCTCGGTTCGTGCGCGGGTGGCCGCAGAAGCGTCGGCGGTGCTCGCGTGCGCCAGGTCTGCCGGAGTGCCGATTCTGGCGAGCGGTCCGCGGGCGGCTGAGGCGATCGAACAGCGTGGACTGCTGGGGCCGATGTGGGGGTTGGGCCCGTCTGCCGAGGACGTGGCGGTCACCGAATCGGACTTCGTTCCGATCGCGAAGCGCAGCTACAGCGCGTTCTACGCGTCCGATCTCGAGGTCGAACTACGCCGACGAGGCCGTGACCAGCTGGTCATTGTGGGTGTCTTCGCCTCGGCGGGAATTCTCGCGACGACGTTCGACGCTTTTGCCCGAGACATTCAGTGCTTCGTCGGCATCGAATCGGTCGCCGATTACACCGCCCACCAGCACCGCACCGCCCTGAATCTGATCACATCACTGACCGGTGTGGTGACCAGCAGCGCGAACCTGCTTCACGATCTGCGGTGCGGACCGCTAGACTGACGACCGCGATGTGGGCCCGCTGTGCAGTACGACAGCGACCCACCCGCGACCCGATTGTTCGATTGATCGAAAGACCTTGCTGGCCAGGGACTTTGGAGCACTCGTTCGATCACCAGCCTTCGTAGCTCAGGGGATAGAGCAACCCTCTCCTAAAGGGTAGGTCGCAGGTTCGAATCCTGCCGAGGGCACCACAGACCGCCTGGTCAGGGCGCTTACACTGAGTGACAACCTGGTCGCCCACAGCCACCCCGCTTCTAACCCGGTACACGGCGCGGCAGATGTCGCCATGTCGGTACCTCTCGGTACTGTTCGCTCATGAGTCAGTGGGAGACGCGGTTCGAGGACAACGCGGTTTGGGTGCGAACGGCAGAACTTGGTCAGATTTTGAACGACCTTCCGGCCGCTGATGGAAGTGACGAGATGCTGTACATAAATCGCATTCGACAGTTGCACGGCCTGATTCTCGAGCATCGCGAGAACGGCAACAAGGATGTCTACAGCCCGAGGATGTTCTCCACACTTGACAGCGTGTTGGTCAACCAAGTGAACAACTATGTAAATAGCTTCAAGGATTCGCCGGATTCACACCAGGACCACCTTCGTATGGCAGCAGTAGACGGAGTCGATGCAGCACTAGATGCAATCGCTCAATGGCCAGCGATCCCCGCGACAGGTCTCGCCCGCGCCGCAGGCAAAGCCTTCAAAGAGCACGAGAAGGTTGCTGTCGAAGCGCTTGACGAAACCAACAGGCTGTACCAAGAGCTGTCCGGTGCATTTTCGACATTGAAAACCGACGCCGCAACACTAAGGGACCAGTTCGACTCCGTTATTGCTCAATTTACGAGTTCGCTTGAAGAACGTGAATCGGAGTATACGAATGCCATCAGCATTGTTGAACAATCAGGAGCGGACGCGTACGACAAAGCGATTCGCCGCGATTTGCAAGCGCGAGCCGCAGCGCTAGACAAGATATTGCAGGACGCAAAGACTGAGCTAGCTGAGGTTGAGACATCCGCGAAACAAGCGAGCGAATGGGAGGAGTCCAGCAAATCATCGGCGAACTGGCTTTCCGAGCAGGCAGTCGCCACTGACTTTGGACGGCAAGCACGCAGGAAGTCCGCCGCTGGATGGCTCTACGACATTCTCGGAGTTGCCGCGGGCGGCGTCCCTCTGGTTCTCGTGCTGATTCACTTCTTGAACGACACGACGCCGGGCGGCAGCGCGGTCTCTACGACTATTGCACGTGCCAGTGTGACTGTGGCAGCACTGGTAGTCGCGGGTTACCTATTTAGTCGAGGTTCAACGAACCACCGGCAGGCACGAAATAGCAAGAGTGCCGATATCAGGCTGCGAACTCTCGAAGCTTTTATTTCAAAGTTGAGCGCCGACGATGCTGCGGAAATACGACGAGGTATGGCAGAAAACATCTATTTGAACGGAAAACTATCGGACGAAGAGCCAGATAAGAAACAAACCCTGTTGAGCTCCTTCATGAGCCGCACATCCTCAGACAAGCCCGATGAGGCGGAGAATGACAAATGATGACCTCACCCTCTTACAGGGCCTTCACCAGCGTCGATTGAAGATCAGCACCAGCTAGGCGGGTCCGCACTCAGCTTGACTTACGAGGCGCGCCCCGATGACTTACTTGGCGGCCGGAATGCTCATCCGGCGATGGTGACGGTCACAGGCCCGGCATGTAGTCGGCCAAGACAGATGGCTTCACATCAGCACGAATGTCGGTGTCGCTGCTCGCGCGTGGCACGCGCAAGTCAATCTCGTTGCTGCGTCCCTCGCCGGACTCCTCGACGAACGCCGTCCATATTTCGTGGCCGGGTGCTATGCACCCTCCGGTCAACTCAGTCATGTTGTTTCCCTTGGCAGTTGAGGCGCTAACGTCCATTCCTGCCTTACGCCCCACGCGGTTGATTGAAGATCCGTTGACTCAAGATGGACCCTTGCGGACTCCCGAAAAGCTGCGTATTATCGAACATGCATTCGAGTACTGGGGAGGAACTCGTGGTCACAGCTGTACAGCAATCACCGCTCACATCCGCTGAGGTGTTGAGGTTCGTTGCGCGTCTTCAGGCGTCCGACATCGTTGTCGACGCAGCAGCGGGCATCGATCTCATCTCTGCTCTAGAAACGATCAAGTGCGTCAGCGTGGCAACCCAAGCCGTGGTGACCGATGCCGTTGCAACCGTGATCAGCACCGAACGTCGTGAACGTGGCAAACCGAAAGCGCAGTGGCGCACAGGAATTGCGTCGCAGATCGGCCTGGCTCGACGAGAGTCACCCAACCGCGGCGGCACTCATCTCGGGCTTGCTCGTGCGCTCGTTCACGAAATGCCACACACCCTGGCCCGCCTGAAAGCCGGCGAACTCAACGAGTGGCGCGTCATGATTCTCGCCCGCGAAACCGCGTGTCTCACCGTCGACGATCGCCGAACCATCGATGAACGCCTGTGCGCAGACCCCGCCACCCTCGCCGGTGCAGGAGATCGCACCATCGAGGGTCGCGCCCGCGCACTGGCCAACGAACTGGACGCGGCCTCCCAGGTCAAGCGACGCGCAAAGGCATACGCCGCACGCCGAGTCAGTACGCGCCCCGCACCCGAATCGATGGGATTCTTCACCGCGCTCACCTCGATGGAGAAGACCGTCTGCATGTGGGCGACCCTGCGGCGCGACGCCGACACCGTCATCAACGCAGGTGGCGACACACGCAGCCGCGACCAGATCATGGCCGACCTAGTGTTCGAGCGAGTCACCGGCGCATCGGCCGCTCAAGGTCCACCGGTCACCGTCGACATCGTCATCTCGGATTCGACCCTGCTCGCCGGTGGCGACACGTCCGCATATCTGCACGGCTACGGCGACATCCCGTCGGACGTCGCACGCCAACTCGTGCGCGACGCACTCGACGATGCGCAGGGCAATGAGACGCGCGTCGCATTACGTCGCCTCTATGCCCACCCGAAAACCGGCGCACTGACAGCAGTCGAATCCACATCCCGCGCATTTCCCACTGCATTGGGACGCCTCATCGATCTCCGCGATCGTACGTGCCGCACCCCGTGGTGCGACGCGCCCATCCGGCACCACGACCACATCATCGCGCACACGGCGGGCGGAGCGACCAGCGCCGAAAACGGCGCAGGCCTGTGTGCCGCATGCAATTACGCGAAAGAAGGCGACGGCTGGACGGCCGAAGCACTACGAGACAAACGGAACGCGCGACATCGCTACAGGCTCATCTCACCCACCGGGCACACGTACGATTCGAGCGCGCCGCCGATGCCGGTGGTCGAGCTCTACAGCTCGCCGGCGGAGAATGTCTACATCGACGGACTGTTCGGCTCCGACGCCGCGTGACCGTCGACCGCGGGAAGAGATCGGGTCCGCACTCGGTTACACTCGGTATCGACGCGCGTAACTGCACGTCAGACGTCGTGGAATGCTCCCGAATCACCATGTGCACCCCGCACAGGCTTCTCTTACGGCGATCGAAACTGCCCACCGGCAGTCTCGCCACCTTGCATCTCGGCCCGAAGGCCCGCAGGTGCAACACCCTGCCCGAAAGGCACTTTTCATCACAATGACGACCCCACAGACTTTTGCTGCACTCGGAGTACCCCAGGCCATCGCAGACGTACTCGCGAGCCAGGGCAAGACCGAGGCCTTCCCCATCCAGGCCGACACGCTCCCCGACACACTGCAGGGACGCGACGTACTCGGACGCGGAAAGACCGGCAGCGGAAAGACACTCGCATTTTCCATCCCCATGGTCGCGCGCCTCGCCGGCCAACTCCCCGGCAACCGCAAGCCCGGCCGCCCGCGCGGACTGATCCTTGCGCCGACGCGTGAGCTCGCCACCCAGATCGCCGTCGCGATCGAACCCCTCGCCGCCGCATACTCGTTGAAGGTCACGACGATCTTCGGCGGTGTCTCGCAGGTTCGCCAGGTGTCCGCACTCAAGTCGGGTGTCGACATCGTCGTCGCCTGCCCCGGACGCCTCGAAGACCTCATGAAGCAGCGCCACCTGACGCTCGACGGCGTACAGATCACCGTCCTCGACGAGGCAGATCACATGGCCGACCTCGGGTTCCTGCCCGTCGTCACCCGGATCCTCGCCGCTACCCCCGACAAGGGTCAGCGGATGCTGTTCTCGGCGACCCTGGACAACGGTGTCGACAAACTGGTCAAGCGCTTCCTGCACAACCAGATCACGCACTCCGTCGACGAGGCGACCTCACACGTCGAGGCCATGACACACAGCGTCTTCGAGGTAGACGGCGTCGAAGCCAAGAAGAAGCTGGTCCACCAGCTCGCCTCCGGCACCGGACGTCGCATCCTGTTCATGCGCACCAAGCACCAGGCCCGCAAGCTCGCCAAGCAGCTCACCGACGCCGGAATCCCGTCCGTCGACCTGCACGGCAACCTCTCGCAGGCCGCACGTGACCGCAACCTCGCGGCCTTCTCCTCCGGCCAGGCCCGCGTGCTCGTCGCCACCGACGTCGCGGCCCGCGGCGTGCACGTCGACGACGTTCAGCTGGTCGTCCACGTCGATCCCCCAGCCGAGCACAAGGCGTACCTGCACCGCTCCGGCCGCACCGCGCGCGCCGGCAGCGCAGGTGACGTCGTGACCGTGGTTCTGCCCGAGCAGCGCAAGGACACCGCAGTGCTGCTGCGCAAGGCCGACATCAAGGTCACCCCGATCCGCGTCACCGCCGACTCGCCTGCAGTGGCGAACCTCGTCGGCGAGCAGGCCCGCTACGTCGAGCCTGCACCGAAGGCAGAGCCGGCACCGGCACGCACCGGAGCCCCGCGCAACAACAACGCGCGACGCGGCGGCCCGGCCCGCTCGGGTGGTCAGCCGCGCAGTGGTGGACAGCCGCGCAGTGGTGGACAGCCGCGTAGCGGTGGCGGCGGCCACAGCCGTCGCGCAGCAGGCCCGGCCACGAGCCAGCGCAGCCGCTGACCCGAAGTTCGGAATCAGGAAAGCCCTCGCTACGAGGGCTTTCCTGTTCTGATGCTCACCACGGCAGCAACCGCGCACAAGCCGGCCGCGCCGAACCACGCCATCGTGTACGCACCGGTGGCGTCGCGCACGATGCCTGCGACGACGGACGCGATGCCCGCTCCGATCTGGTGTGAGGCGAACACCCACCCGAACACCAGAGAACCCTTGTCGCCGAACACCTCTCGGCACAGAGCGATCGTGGGTGGAACCGTTGCCACCCAATCCAATCCGTAGATCACCACGAAGATGACGATCGACGGTTGGATGGTCGCCGACAGCAACCACGGCAGAAACAACAGCGAGATCCCGCGAAAGCCGTAATAGGCTGCCAACAGATACCGCGGATTCACTCGATCGGTCAGCCAACCCGATGCGATCGTCCCGACGATGTCGAAGATTCCCACCACCGCCAGCAGACCCGCTGCGGTGGTTTCGTGCATTCCGTGGTCGTGCGCCGACGGTATGAAGTGAGTTCCGATGAGCCCGTTGGTCGTTGCGCCACAGATCGCGAATCCGAGCACCAACGCCCAGAAGGTTCGTACTCGGCTCGCGTCGCGTAGAGCCTGTACCGCTGCGCGCGCCGGGTTCACGGTCGACACCGCCGCCGGCGGGACGTAGTCGGCGGGTGCGCCGTACGGAGTCACGCCGACATCGGTCGGCATGTTGCGCAGCCACCGCAACACGAACGGCACCACGATCAGCGAGCCCCCGGCGATGAGGAACGATGCTGCGCGCCAACCGGATCGGTCGACCAGCTGAGCGATCAACGGCAGAAAGATCAACTGCCCCGTCGCGCTGCCCGCGGTCAACACGCCCGAGACGAGCCCTCGACGCTGTACGAACCATCTATTCGTCACCACCGCCGCGAACACCAGAGCCATCGACCCCGTGCCCAACCCGATCATGACGCCCCACGTCAACACCAACTGCCATGCCTGGGTCACGAACACACTCAGAGCGCTGCCCGCGGCCACGACGACCAACGCCGTCGACGTCACAGCTCGGATCCCGAAACGCTCCATCAACGCCGCGGCGAACGGTGCCGTCAGACCGAACAGCACCAGGTTGACGCCCACCGCCAGCGACAGCATCGACCGCGGCCAACCGAACTCTTCCTGCAGCGGCACCATCAACACACTCGGTGCGGCCCGGAACCCCGCCGCACCGACGAGAGCGAGGAAGGCCACCGCGGCGACGATCCATGCCGGATGAAGTCGCCTGCGGGTCGCGATCTCGGAAGTCACGCAGACAGTGTGCCTCAGTCGAGCTGGCACACTGGAGCGGTGACCGTCAGCGCTGCCCACCGTCCCGAGTCCGGGCCCCTCGGTCCGCAAGAATTGGCGACCGCTGCGGTGATGAGCAGCTTCACCGTCGCGCTGACGGTGATCGGCGTGCTGGTGCCGATGGCAGCGATTCTGCAGGTAGTCGCCGCTATTCCCATGTCGGTGGTGGCCCTGCGCTATCGCACGCGAGCATTGGTCACCTCAGCGGTGGCGGGCATACTCGTAGGATTCGTCGCGGCCGGCACTCAGACGGCGCTCACCGTGGCCAGTGCGGCATTGCTGGGCGGTCTGGTCGGCCGGGCGAAGCGCCGGAAACAAGGCCTGTTCGGCGTGCTCGTCACGTCGGCAATCGTCGGACCGGCACTCGGAGCCCTCGCGGTGCTGTTGCTGCTGATCCTCGTCCCGCTACGGCAGCTGTTTCTCGAGACGCTCCGCAACACCATCGAAGGCATCTCCCGACTGTTCGAGCGCGTATCCGCCCCGCAGGTCATCCCCGATGTCATTCGCAGCAGCAGCACAGCGGTACTCGACAACTGGTGGTGGTGGGTCGGCGGGTCCATCGCATTCGGCATCGTCACCGGAACTCTGTTCGCGTGGCTGATCCTCACCGCCATCCTCGATCGCCTCTCGGCCATCCCCACACCGGAGCCGTTCGTCTCGGGCATCGACGACGAGATCGCGCCACTGCCCGTCACCCTGACCGCCGTCGGCTACCGATATCCCGGCAGTAGATCGGCAGCGTTGAGCGGCATCGACCTGCACATCGAACAGGGTGAATTCGTCGCGATCGTCGGCCACAACGGATCCGGCAAATCTACGCTGACGCGAATTCTCGCAGGCCGTGAGCCCTCCGAGGGCTCGGTGACTCGTCCCGGCTCCACCGGACTCGGCCGGTACGGCGGCACCGCAGTGGTGTTGCAGCGACCCGAAAGTCAGATCCTCGGTACCCGCGTCGCCGACGACGTCGTATGGGGACTGCCACCCGGCGACTCTCGCCCCGACGTCGACGCCTTGCTCGACGAGGTGGGGTTGAGCGGCATGGGTGCTCGCGACACGGCCTCGCTTTCCGGCGGCGAGATGCAGCGACTTGCCGTCGCCGCTGCCCTGGCTCGTCGCCCCGCTCTGCTGATCGCCGACGAGGCAACCGCCATGATCGACGCCTCGGGCCGCGAGCATCTGGTCTCGCTACTCGCGGCACTGCCCCGTCGGCACGGGATGTCGGTCGTACTCGTGACCCATCATGTCTCGGAAACTGTTGCCGCTCATCGCGTCGTACACCTGCACGAGGGCATGCAGGTGGAGCACGACACTGCATGGATGCAGACCAGGACCGGCAACGCTGCTGTGCTGCACGACAATTCGAGCCCGCGCCTGCTCGAACTACGCGACGTGCGGCACGTCTACAACAGACGCACCCCGTGGGCACAATCGGCGTTGAACGGCGTCGACATCACCGTCAAGCGAGGCGAGGGAGTTCTCGTTCTCGGCGGAAACGGTTCGGGCAAGTCGACTCTGGCGTGGATCATGGCCGGGCTTACCGGGCCCACCACCGGCGTCGCGCAACTGGACGGCAAGGCGATGACGTCGCGAGTCGGCGACGTCGGGTTGGCCTTTCAGCATTCGCGCCTGCAGTTGCAGCGGCGGACCGTCTCCGAGGACATCGCCGCGGCCGCGGGGCCCGAAACCGGTTCTGCCACAGTGTCGGCCGCGATGGATGCCGTCGGCCTCGACCGGTCACTGGCCGCACGCAACGTCGACTCGCTCAGCGGCGGGCAAATGCGACGCGTGGTGCTGGCCGGTCTGATCGCTCGTCGACCCCGCATCTTGGTGCTCGACGAGCCGCTGGCCGGACTCGACCCGCCCGGCCGCGACGACATCATCGGCGTCCTCGCCGGCCTGCGTGAGCGCGGCGTCTCGATTGTGGTCATCTCGCACGACGTGGACGGTATGGACGCCGTCTGCAGTCGAACCATCACGATGGCCGACGGCCATATCGTCTCCGATTCGATTCATGGGAGCGTGCATTCGTGACGACCGTCGTACTGCGCCAGGTTCCGCGGTTCTCACCCATTCATCGACTGTGGGCGGGCACCAAGCTCATCGTGGTGTTGCTGCTCAGCATCACCCTCGTCGTGGCTCCGACGTGGCCTGCCCTCGGCATCGTGTTCGCGCTGCTGATCGTCGCGGCTGTCATCGCCCACATTCCGATCACAGCACTACCGCGCCCGCCGTGGTGGATCTGGGCGCTGTTCGGCGTCGGAGCACTGATCAATCTGCCCATCGGTGGCGCAGCGGTTCTGCTGTACTTCCGTGCCACGCTGTTCGTGTTCGTTCTGCTGGGCGCATCGATGATGATCGGGTGGACGACGTCGATGAGCGACATCGCTCCGGCGGTGTCGAAACTCGGTGCACCGCTCAAGAAGCTGAAGCTGCCGGTGGACGAGTGGGCGATCGCCGTGGCGCTCAGCCTGCGGTCGCTTCCGCTGCTCATCGAGGAGATGCGCACCCTCAACGCCGCCCGGCGGCTGCGACCGAAGCCGGTGGTCAACAGTGCGTCGGACAATTCACTGGTCGACATCGTGACCACGGTGATGTCGGTGGCTATCAGGCGCGCGGACGAGATGGGTGAGGCCATCACCGCACGCGGGGGCACCGGCATGATCACCGCCACCGAGGCACGTTTCAAGGCCTCGGACGCGGCGACTCTGGTGGTGGTGACGCTGGCCTGCGCGGCCGCGATCGCGATCAGCTTCCTGCTGCGGTGAGCTACTCCCCCGCGAGACGCTCGGTGCGCGAGTTCAACGCCTTGACGAACACGTCCGGGATATCGCGGGGATCCTCGGCGACATAGCTCGTACCACCGGTGGCCGCGGAGATCTGCTGCAGCGCAACCGGATCGGCATCACTGGTGACGCCGACTGTGATGATCACGATGGGACGCACCGGATCCTGCTCCTTCTGCAGGGCGGCGAGAAGCTGGTCCAGGGAGATGCTGCCGTTGTCCTCGTTCGCGCCGTCGGTGAGGATGATGACGCTGTTGACGTAATCGGGGTCGTAGCCCTCCTTGACACGTCGGAACGCCGCCAGCGTCGTGTCGTAAAGTCCGGTCCCGCCTCCGACCAGAGCCGGTAGCCCACGGACTGCATCGAGAATAGCCTGACGCTGCGGCTTACCGTCGAACGTGTTGCTCACCGGGCCGAGCGGCACCAGTTCTCGATAGTCCTGCTTTCCACCACCGAGCCCGATGGAGAAGGCCCACAGCCCCATCTGCGTCTGGTCGCTGAACAGATCGTTGGCACCGAGCGAGGCATCGACGGTCAACGCGATGCGGGTGGAGTCGCCGGATTTCGCCGCCATCGAACCCGATACGTCCTCGACGACGAGGGTCCGGAGCGGCAACGCGAGCACCGCCCAGTCGCGCAGCGTCGTCTCGATCGACAGCGGATTCTTGATTTCCAACGCGGCGACCGAGCCGACGCCTCTGCCGTCGGCCAAGGGGGTTCCACTCGACGTTCGGAAGCCGGCTGCAACGAGTGTGTCCGTCGCCGACTGCGAGGCCAGCACCGACGCCAACGCGGCCCCGGCGGCCTTGACGCGGTCGTACTCCGGCCCGGCCGGAGCCGTGACGGCGAGGGGGTAGTTGAGGAAGTAGCTGCCCGTCGGCGGCACCGACTCGGTGAGCGACGATCCGGGGTTCGCTGCCTCGTAGGCCAGCACGGCCTGTTCGGTGGCGACGCTGGTTCCGCCCTCGGTCGCCACCTGGGCGACGAGGTCCGGGGTGTCGTGGGGCGTGTCGGCTATCCGGCCGAAGTCCTGTGCCATGGGCACCAGAGCGGCGGACACTGCTTTGGCGTCGGAGATCGCGACCTCGGACTCGGCCAGCGCACCGAGGATCGCAGCGTTGGACGCACTACTGGTGAGCGGATCGCCGATGCGTTGGCCCGGCATCTGCAGCACGCTGAGCCAGGTGTCGGTCACCGGGGCACCGTCGGAGGCCGACACCAGCACGGGCAGTGTGTTCGCCACCGACGTCTTGGCGAGTTCGGGCAGGGCTCCGGTCGAACGCAAAGTCTTGAGCAGCCACAACGTCGAGTCCGGGATCCACAGGTCGGGGCGGTTCTCGTCGGTACCTGCGATCTCGGTCGCCGTGTCGGTGGGGCGCTCGGCCCGCACCTCGAAGTCGACGCAGCCGCGGTCCACCTCGCCCGCCTGGGCCAGGATCTGCTGCACCGGTTCGGCGATCGAGGTGTCCACCGCGAGCGAGACCGTGTCCAGCGATTCGCACGAGTCCGAACCCGCTGCGCGTACGGCCTGGACGCCGAACCAGCCACCGGCCGCGACCACGACTACTGCCAGCGCGGCCGCGCCCCAGGTCACGGCAGGACTGAACCTGCGACTACTGCCGCTGTGACGTCCTGACATCGCTGACTCCCCTACCTATACCCCCGACACGACTGTGTTGCGGGACTTCTCCGCACTACCCCACGTGACGGAGAGCACGCGGCGCACAGCATAGCCGCTCCCGTCAGCGACCGGAACGGCTTCTCAGTGCATTGACGAAGACGTTCGGTATTTCGGCGGGGTTTCGCGCCACGAAGCTGGTACCCCCGGTAGCAGCAGAAATTTGTTGCAGCACACCCGCATCGGCGTCGTCGGTGATACCGATGGTGACGATGACGACCGGACGAGACGGGTCCTGTTCGGTACGCAGTGTGGCCAGCAACTCGTCGAGCGAGATGCTGTTCGGATCCTCGTTGGCACCGTCGGTGAGGATGATGACGCTGTTCACCGCATCGGGGTCGTAGCCCTGCTGCACGGTACGGAACGCGGCTAACGTGGTGTCGTACAGTCCGGTTCCACCACCGACCAGGGACGGAAGGGTGCGGGTCTGCTGCAGCAGCACTTCACGCTGGGTCGTGTCGCCGACCTTCTCGTCCATGCGCCGGATCGGTGCCAGCTCACGGTAATCCTGATCGCCGCCGCCGAGCCCGATGGAGAAGGCCCACAATCCCATCGACGCGTTGTCGGGAAACAGTCGATTCCCGGTCTCGCTGGCCTGCACCGTCATCGCGATCCGGGTGTTCGCCCCGGCGCTGTAGTTCATCGAGCCGGACACGTCTTCCATCACGAGCGCTCGCGACGGGAGCGCGAGCACCTGATATTGACGCAGCACCGATTCGGCAGCCTGCTGGTCGCCGATCGCCAGACTCTCGACGGCACCGATACCACGATCGGACTCGAGGGGCGCGTTGTCTTCCGACCGAAAACCGGCCTCGGACAACATCTCCCGACCTCGATCGGATTCGATGACCGCGGCCAGCGCGCTGCCGACCGACTTCGCGCTGTCGTGCCGCTCGCCTGCAGGCTCGGTGACGGCCAGCGGGAAGTTCAGAAAGATGCTGCCCGTCGGCGGCACCGTCGCACCGAGTTCGGCACCGGTGTCGTTTCGGTACTCCAACATGGTCTGCTCGGACACCACGGCCACGCCGCCGTCGGCCACCAGATCGTCCAACCGGGTGGTGGGATCGGCTTCGCCGCGGGTGGCGGCCTGAGCCTGAGCGATCGGCACGAGCGCCGTCGACACCGCATCGAGGGCCTTCTCGTCTCCACCCGCCTCGGCTACCGCCCCGAGGATCGCCGCGTCGGAGATGGTGTTGGCCAACGGATTACCGATGCGCAAACCTTCGAGCTTCAGTGCGGTGAGCCACGTGTCGAAGAACGGAACCTCGTCCTTGCGGGTTGCGAGGACGGCCGGGGTGCTTGCCACCGACTGGCTCGCCAGGTCGATCAGCGACGCGGTCGATCGCACGGTCTTGCCGACCCACAGCGACGAATCGGGAATCCAGAGCGAGGGAACGTCGTCGCCTTTGGCCACTGCGGCCGACACCTGACCCGACTCCATCGCCGTCACCGCCACCTCGGCACAACCGAGATCCTCGGGCGCGGAGTCGTCGACGATCTTCTGCAGTACCGGCGCGATCGCGGGGTCGGCAGCCAACGTGTAGTTCGACGGGTCACCGCAGTCGCTGCCGAAGACCTTCTGCGCCAAGAACAATCCGCCTGCGACGATCAGAAGCAGGACGACGGCAACGACGACGTACTTGGCGAACCCTCTGTTGCCCGTCGCGGACGACGGCGCACTGTGCCTACCGGGCATGCATCTCCACTCCTACACCGTCAGGCGTAGATCTTGACGAACGTCTTCAGCGAGTTCTCGATGTCGCCCTTGAGTGCGCGAGCGACACCGGACCCGATGGGTCCGAACAACGGGGCACCGCCCAGATTGACGTCGATCGTGATCTCGGACCCGTCACCCTTGGACTTCACCGACAGGTCGAGACCGATCTTCACTCCGCCCTTACCGTTGCCCTTGAGCTCGAGCTTCCGGGGCGGATCATAGGACTCGATCTTCCACGAGACGCGGTTGCGCATGCCCTTCACGCTGGCGATGGAGTCCAGGGTGGTGCCGACGGCCAGCTGCTCGGGCAGCTCACCGCGCCACGCTTCGTGGATGGAGAGCCACTGCTCGTAGCCGGACAGATCGGACGCATGCGCCCACGTCTGCTCGGGGGTCAGCGGGACGTCGAGGGAAACCTTCAGCTTGGCCACAGCAGGGATGGTAACCGCTGGACGAAAAATGCCCGTGTGAGGCCTTGCTCACACGGGCACTTCGCGAACAGTTCTACAGGTGGATCAGTGGGCGCTGGCTTTCTCCGCACCGATGCCGGTGAGAGAGCGAACCTCCATCTCGGCCTGCTTGTCGGTGTTCTCGGTGTCCTTCGAGATCAACGTTCCGACGATACCGAGAATGAATGCCAACGGGATCGACACGATGCCGGGGTTGGACAGCGGGAACCACGCGAAGTCCGAGCCGGGGATCATCGACGTCTTCGATCCCGACACGGCCGGGGAGAAGATGATCAGCACGATCGTCGAGATCAGGCCGCCGTACATGCTGAACAGTGCGCCCGTGGTGGTGAAGCGACGCCAGAACAGCGAGTACAGGATGGTCGGCAGGTTCGCTGCTGCCGCGACGGCGAACGCCAGCGCCACGAGGAAGGCGATGTTCTGCCCGTTCGCGAGGATGCCGAGGCCGATGGCCAGGATGCCGATGACGACGGCCGTGATCCGCGAGACCTTGACCTGCTTCTTGTCGTCGACCTTGCCCTTCTTGATGACGCTCGCATAGATGTCGTGAGCGAACGACGCCGACGCGGTGATCGTCAATCCGGCGACGACGGCGAGGATGGTCGCGAAGGCGACCGCAGAGATGACGCCGAGCAGAATGACGCCGCCGAGCTCGAAGGCCAGCAGCGGAGCCGCGGAGTTCTGACCACCGGCGGAGGCCAGGATGCGGTCGGGTCCGACGATCGCTGCGGCACCGTAGCCGAGCACGAGGGTGAAGAGGTAGAACGCACCGATGAGCGCGATGGCCCACACGACGCTGCGACGAGCTTCCTTCGCGGTGGGCACCGTGTAGAAGCGCATCAGCACGTGCGGCAGACCCGCGGTGCCGAGCACCAGGGCGATACCGAGCGACAGGAAGTTGATCTTCGAGGTGGCGCTGCCGCCGTACTGGGCACCGGGCTCGATGACGTCACGTGCGGCCACGGCATCGGTCGCCGAGCTCGACACCATCGCCTGCGCGCTGCCGAGAAGCTCGGAGAAGTTCAGGCCGAACTTGGCGAGCACGAGCACGGTCATGAATGCGGCACCGGCGATGAGCAGAACGGCCTTGATGATCTGCACCCACGTGGTGCCCTTCATACCGCCGATGAGCACGTACGCGATCATCAACACACCGACGATGGCGATCACGATGGACTGCCCGGTGCGATCGGAGATGTCGAGCAGCAGTGCGACGAGTCCGCCAGCACCTGCCATCTGTGCCAACAGGTAGAACAGCGAGACGGTCAAGGTGGACAGTGCGGCCGCGGTGCGAACCGGGCCTTGCTTGAGCCGGAAGCTCAGCACGTCCGCCATCGTGAATTTGCCGGTGTTCCTGAGCAATTCGGCGACAAGCAGGAGTGCGACGAGCCAGGCGACGAGGAACCCGATGGAGTACAGGAAGCCGTCGTAGCCGTAGACCGCGATGGCACCGGCGATACCGAGAAAGCTTGCGGCCGAGAGGTAATCACCGGCAATGGCGACGCCGTTCTGCGGTCCGGAGAATCCGCCGCCCGCGGTGAAGAACTCCGCAGACGTCGCGTTCTTCTTGGAGGCGCGAATGACGACGGCCATCGTGATGAGAACGAACGCGCCGAAGATCGCGATATTGACGAGCGGTTCACCGACGGTGGTGTCGGCGGCCTGGGCTAGTACATTCACGACTTCGCTCCCTGGGAGGCTTCCATCTCGGCGCGCAGGGCTGCGGCGCGAGGATCGAGTTCACGGTTGGCGAACCGCACGTAGATGCCGGTGATGGCGAACGTCGTGATGAACTGGCCGAGGCCGAGCAGCAGACCGACGTTGATGTTGCCCCACACCTTGGTCGACATGAAGTCGACGGCGTAGGTGCTGAGCAGCACGTAGATGACGTACCAGACCAGGAAGAACCCGGCCATCGGGAACACGAAGCTACGCAGGCGGTGCCGGAGTTCCTGGAACTCGGGACTGGCCTGCATGTCGACGAACGCTTGCGCGTCCGGTGGCGAATTGGTTTCCGGTGCGGTCACCTTGGACTCCTGAAGTTGATGTGAGCTGTAGCTGACTCGGAACAGTAGTGAGAGTCAGGTCACAACATCAGGGGGTGGCGGCGATCACACGACGGGCTGCGGGAGTGTGCGACGAGCGGTAGCGCAGACCCGACGAACGGCCTCCTCTCGCTACAGCTCGCGCTCTCGGTCTTTGCCCATGTCGAGGCCTTCGGGCAGGTGCAGTCGGGCGAAGATTCGGGAGATGTCCGACGGCACTGTTCGCCGGGTGGCGAGGCTGACGACGATCATCGCGGCGAAGGCCACGGGAACGCTGACCGCGGCCGGGTAGCCGAGTATCGCTGCCGCCCAGCCTCCGAGGACGCCGTCGGAGATGGGGGTGACGACGGAGATCGACGCGGCGACGAGGGAGAGTCCGCCGCCGAGGAACAGCCCGGCCGCGGCGCCTGCTGCGGTGAGTCCGCGCCACCAGATGCCGAGCACGAGCAGCGGACACAGCGTGGACGCGGCGACGGCGAACACGAGCCCGACGGTACGCGAGAGATCCAGTGAGACAACGCCGATCGACAGTGCAAGTGGCACTGCGCCGGCAAGGACGGCCGCGACACGGAAGTCTCGGACCTTGCCCGAGAGCACGTCGGTGCTCAGGACACCCGCGATGCTGACCAGCAGGCCGGACGACGTGGACAGGAAGGCGGCGATGGCACCGGCGGCGACGAGTGCGGCCAGCAACTGGCCCGGTACCCCCGACAGCACGGAGCCGGGCAGCAGCAACACTGCGGCGTCGGAGGCACCGGTGATCAGCAGTTGCGGCACGTAGAGCCGGGCGAACACTCCGAGGACAGTCGGGAACAGATAGAACGTACCGAGCAGCGCCAGCACGGTCAGCGAGGTCAATCGCGCCGCTCGGCCGTCGGGGTTGGTGTAGAACCGCACCAGCACGTGCGGCAGCCCGAGGGTGCCGAGGAACGTGGCCAGGATCAGTGAATACACCTGGTAGAGCGGGTGCTGACCGCCCAGTCCCCCGCCGGGCATCGCCCAGGCGCGGTCGGTGGTCGGTGCGCCGGCGACCACCGGAACCGGCGAGCCCGCGTCGAGGGTGAGCAGTGTCCCGGACCCGAGCCGGTGTTCGCCTGCATCGAGATTCACACGTCCATCGACGCTCTGCTCGTCCAGGGTTCCTGTCACGGACACCACGATCGGCGAGTCGACCTGCACGAGCACGTCGGTGGTGATGTCGACCCGGGTCTGCTCGGCGACGGTCGGCGGGGCCGCGCTACCGACGCTGCGGTCGTCGGCGACGAAGTGGACGGTCAGCACCAGTGCGGGGATGGCGATCGCGGTGAGCTTGAGCCAGTACTGGAACGCCTGCACGAAGGTGATCGAGCGCATTCCGCCGCCGACGACGTTCGCGATGACGATCAGACCGACCGCGAGCGCTCCCACCCAGCCCGGCACTCCGAGGAGGATGTTCAGAGTCAGGCCTGCGCCCTGGAACTGCGGCACCAGATACAGCGCGCAGATCACCACCACCACGAGCATGGCCACGGTACGCAACCATGGTGCGCCGAGCCGGAATTCGACGAAGTCGGGCACCGTGTACGCACCGCTCCTGCGCAGTGGAGCGGCGACGAAGAGCAGTAGACCGAGATAGCCTGCCGTGAAGCCGACGGGATACCACAGCGCATCGGCACCGTACTTGGCGATGAGACCGGCAACACCGAGAAACGATGCGGCAGAAAGGTATTCACCCGAGATGGCCGCGGCGTTCCACCGCGGTCCGACGGTCCGCGAGGCCACCAGGAAGTCGGACGTGGTGCGCGCCAATCGAACTCCGTAGACACCGATGCCGACGGTTGCCACCGCGGCCACGATCAACGCAATCAGTGTCGCGACGGGTATCGATCCGTTCACCGGCGCTAGTCCTCGACCAGGCCGACGAACTCGGCCTCGTTACGCTCGGCGCGGCGCACGTACGCGCGGCCGACGCCGAACAGCAACGGATAGATGGCCACCCCCAGCAGCAACCACGGCAACCCGATACCGAACGGCGCGACATCGGTGAAACGGGTGAGCAGCATGCCCAGCAGGGGAATCGCGAACAGGATCGACAACGTCATCACTGCCAGGCGCAGCGACAGCAAGAGTTGCGCACGCACCAGGCTTCGCACCAGCGCGTCACCCACCTCGGTTTGCTCCTGCACCTCGACGCGGGTGCGCACCAGGCGCGCGCCGCGGCGCTGCGAGAGCACCACCCGCTCCCGGTGCGGCTGACTCACCGCGCACCTCTCGTCACCGCGACGACCACGACTGCAGCGGACCGCGCACGAGCCGGTCCTTGAGTTCTCTGGTGTGCCGCCGGCTCACCGGTAGCTCGCAGGCCGGCAGCGCGCCGGTGGCGCGCAGACACACCACCAAGCCCGAACCGACGCTTCTGATTCCGGTGACCAACGGAAGCGAAACCAGATACGAACGATGCACTCGCAGGAAACCGGCATCGGCCCAACGACTTTCGAGAGCCGAGATGGGAATGCGCACCAGGTGCGAACCGGTGGCGGTGTGCAGCCGCGCGTAGTCACCGTCGGCCTCCACCCACGCCACCGACGACCGATGTACCAGCGTGGTGGTTCCACCGAGCTCGACCGGGATGACCTCGTCGGCAGCCGATTCGGCCGACTCGGCGGGCCGACGACGGGCGAGCAGAACCCGTCGGACGGCCTCGGCCAAGCGGTCGTCGCGCAACGGCTTGAGGAGGTAGTCCACCGCGCCCAGATCGAATGCAGCCAATGCTCGATCGTCGTGAGCGGTGACGAACACGACCGCAGGTGGCCGAGCGAACGCCGACAGGATTCCGGCGAGCTCGAGGCCGTCGAGGCCGGGCATGTTGATGTCGAGGAACACTGCATCCACCACGGATTGACCGGAGGTCTGCTTGAGTTGGCGCAGGGCTGTGGTCGCGTCCTGCGCGGTGTACACCTCGGCCACGGCCTCCTGCTCGCGCAGCAGGAAAGCCAGCTCGTCCAGGGCAGGCCGCTCGTCGTCGACCGCCAGCACGACCAGCCCGCGCGCCGAACCGGAGTTCGCTGGATGCGTCATGCCCGCACCCCCGGCCTGAACTTGGGCACCCGAAGGCTCACTTTCGTGCCTGCTCCCGGTGCGGTGTCCACGACGAGACCGTAGTCGTTTCCGAAGGCCGCCCGCAGCCGATCGTCCACGTTCGCCAGTCCGACGTGGGCCGCATCCTCGGTGTGCAGGCTGCCCGATCGCAGTACCTCGGGGTCCATTCCCACTCCGTCGTCCTCGATGCTGATCACGGCGTCGGTGCCCTCGTCGGCGGCGATGATCGTGACGCGACCGCCGTCGGCCTTGCCCGACAACCCGTGCCGGACGGCATTCTCCACCAGTGGCTGCAGCGCCAGAAACGGCAGGGCCACCCCGAGCACCTCGGGAGCCACCTGCAGGGTGACCTGCAGCGAATCGCCGAACCGGGCCCGTTCGAGCGTCAGGTACCGATCGATATTGCGTAGTTCGTCGGCGAGCACGGTGAATTCCCCGGCGTTGCGGAATGAGTACCGGGTGAAGTCGGCGAATTCGAGCACCAGTTCCCGTGCCCGATCCGGATCGGTACGGACGAACGACGCGATGGTGCCCAGCGCGTTGTAGATGAAGTGCGGGCTGATCTGGGCCCGGAGCGCACGCACCTCCGCTCGGTCCAACCGCGCCCGCGATGCGTCGAGTTCGGCGAGTTCGATCTGACCGAACGCGTAGCGCGCGACCTCCGCGATGGCCCCGAGCATGCCGGGCCCTGGTTCGGCCACCACCGCGGCACCGAGTACCCCCACCACCGGCGAATCCTCGTCGATCAACGGCTGCACCACCAGCGCTTTGACCTCGTGAATCGAGCCGAGCGGAAGCCGCACGAGCACGCGGCGCTGCCCATCGACGGCACGTCTGGCCGCCTCCACGAACGCCGGAGTCAACTCCGGCCACGGCCCGTCCCAGGCCAGCAGCGACGTACTCGGATCGCAGATACCCAATGCATCCGCCCCGGTCAGGACTCGAAGATGGGGAGCAGCGGCGGCAGCCGAGCGGGCGTCGAGACCGTTCCGCAGCGGCTTCGCCGCCAACGACGCGGTATGCAGGGTGGCGTGAACCGCACGCTCCTCGGGGGTGGTCAGATCGCGTCGGCCACGCAGGCTGATCAGCGCGATGGCGGTGACGATCGCCGCCACGATGACCGCCATCCACGCCAGTGCCGCGGTCATCGTGCGCAGGTCCCGGTGGTCGGAACGTTCAAGAAGCGCTCGACGAGCCAGTCGACGCCGATACCGTTGGCGGCCAGATCCGCGTGCCCCTGCTCGGGTTCCGAACGCAGTTCCACGTCGTCGCCGAGTCCGCAGGCTTTCGCCACGGCGTCGCGAGTCCACTGCGGATCGATCAGGTCGTCGCGCTCGCCGACCAGAACGAACAGCGGAACATCGGTGCGAGCCGTCGGCAGTGCGACCGTTCCGAGCCAGTCCGCCATCCGATTCGCGGACCGGTCATCGGCAGGGACGGCATCGGCCGGATCGATGACGGCTCCGGCGTCGGCCTTGGAGAATCCGAGCAGGTCGCTGCAGGCCGTCAGCGCGGTCACGTTGTCGGCGAAGGTGCCACGGATGTAATCCGAGCGCTCGACGCTCGGATCCGTGACGTGCAGACCCTCGTAGAGAAACGGCACCAGCAACTGACGGGACAGGGTCTGTTCGGTGTCGGCTGCGAAGTACCGCGTCAGATCGGCTGCGGGCGACAGCGCGGCGACCCCGACCAGTTCCAAACCGTCGCCGTACTCCGCATTACGCTCGGCAGCGGCCCAGACTGCTTGTCCCCCTTGAGAAGTGCCGATGGCACCCCATCGGGTTCCGACGTCGGGCACCACGGTGCGCGCGGCGCGCACGGCATCGATGACGTCGTAGGCCGCAGCATCGATGTTCAGATACGCCGGATCTCCCGGGGTTCCCAGACCCTGGTAATCCGTCACCACCACGACGGTGCCGCGCTCGAGGAACGGCGTCACCAGGCCGATGGTGCCCAACAGGTTCGGATACAGCGAGGGCGCACACTCGTCGGTGACACCGGTGGTGCCGTGCCCGACCGAGACGATCGGCCAGCCACCGGCAGGCGCAGAACCCTTGGGCACGAACACCGTTGCCGATGTCTCGGTTCCGCCTCCGGTGACGCCGTCGGTGGTGCGGTAGACGATCTTCGTGGCAGACCCGCCCAGAAAGGCGACACCGATGTCGACCTGACCGAGCGGCATCGACGAGACGATCGACCCGCGGTCGGAGCCCTCGGGTGCCGGATTCGACGTGGGTGCCGGATTCGACGTGGGTGCCGGAGCCACGGGAGGCACGGCAGGCGAACTGCACGCGGCGAGGGCGAACACGAGTGCCGCGGCGGCCACCAGTCCGGTCGACCTCACTGTCTCAGCGCTCCCACTGTGTTCGTCGTCTACGTCGTGCGTCGTTCGATGCGTGCCTCGGCCGCGATCTCTTCCACGTCCAGACCATTCAACACTGCGCGTAGGGCTTCGTCGTCCAACTCCCCCGAGTCGCGGGCGGCGATCAGTGCGGCCCGCTGCGCGACCAGGACATTGTGCCGCAGGGTGTCGAACAGCGCGCCGGCCGCCGCGATTCGCTTCTCGCGGTCCTCGGTCTCGTCCGCGTCCATCCGGGCTCGCACCGACCGCCGCACGCGCGCGATCACCTCGGCTACCCGGTCACTGTCGACGCCGGAGATGCCGTCCTTCGCGGCCCGCTCGAGGTAGGTCTCGGCAGCCGTGCGGGCGATGGCCTGCGAGAGCAATCGTTGGTTGTCGTTGCGTTGCTGCTCGAGTGGATCGGCGACGTCCAACCGCCGAATAAGGAGCGGAAGCGTCAGGCCCTGCAGCAGCAACGTTCCGACTGCGACGACGAACGCGACCGCTTGAATCACCGCCCGCCCGGGAAATTCGTCGCCGAGCACGGTGGTGAACGGAACACCCGCGGCTGCGGCGAGAGTCACCACCCCGCGCATCCCGGCCCACGACAGCACCAGGTTCTGCTGCCACGTCAGGCCGTCGGCCACCCCCTCGCGGCGAAACACCGTGCGAAAGAGCAGGTTTCTCCCCGAGTTGAAGAAGATCCAGGCCGGACGAACGACGATGACCACGAGCAGCACCAGCAGCGCGTACCCGAAAATGTGATGCACCGGAAGACCCTCGCGCTGCACCTCGGAGATGACGAACTTCAGCTGTAAACCCATGTACGCGAACACGAATGTTTCCAGCAGCAGGTCCACCGTGGGCCACACCTGGCGCTCCTGCACCCGGGTCGAGACCGACACGTCGGCCGTGACACGGCCCAGTACGAAACCTGCGGTGACGACGGCCAGCACGCCGGACGCGTGAATCTCTTCCGCTGCCAGATAGGCCGCGAACGGTAGGACGAGTCCGAGCACCGTCTCGAGCGCCGAATCGGCGATCCGGTTTCGCACGAAACGAACGATGCGCGAGAGGACGAATCCGACGAGCACGCCGCCGACGATCTCGTACAGAAAGAACAGAACCGGTGAGCCGAGTTCGATACGACTGCCCGTGACCGACGCAACGGTCAAGGTGAACAGGGTCAACGCAGCCGCGTCGTTCACCAGGCTCTCCCCGGTGAGGATGGCCATCATTCTCGCGGGCAGGCCGAGCTTGCGGCCGACGGCGATCGCAGAGACCGCGTCGGGTGGGGCCACGACGGCACCGAGCACAAGGGCCGCACCCAGAGTCAGCTCGGGAACGAGCAGGTTGGCGAAGTACCCGACGGCCACGGTCGTCACGACCACCATCACCAGACCGAGGCGCAGGATCTGGCCGATGTTGCGGCGAAAACTGACGAAGGAGTAGTTCAGCGCCGCGGAGTACAGCAACGGCGGCAGCACGACACCGAGGATGAGCTGGGGCGAGAGACTGATGTGCGGTACGCCGGGCACGAACGATGCGATGGATCCGACGGTCACCAGAACGAGCGGGACCTGCAGGTCCAGACGCTTGGCGAATCCCGCGACTGCGATCGCGAAGATGACTACGAGAAGAAGTACCGGTCCGTCCACCCGCCCGATTCTGCCGCCCGCAGCGCCCTACGGCACCACCGACGACCCGAACACCGGGTGGACGGCCCGAATCGACCTACTTGTCCGGAATTGCCTTCTTGGCGGCTTCCTGCACCTTGTCGATCTTGTCGGCGTACTTGCCACCGGTCTTGTTGTCGATGAAGTCCCCGGCCTTCTCCACGACGTCGTCGATCTTGTCCGAGTTCTCTGCCGCAAGGTTCTTGCCCTTGTCGACCATGCCCTTCAAATTGTCTGCGAAGCCCATGAAACTCTCCTGCCAGTCGGGTGAAACGGAACACCTGCAGTTTACGTTCGCTCCTGCCGGTTGCGCAGTACCGATCCGAATCGGTGGGCAATCTCGACGAGTGCGATACCGACAGCGCCGATGATCAACGCGCTCGTGGTGGCACCGACGTTCGAGGGATCGAGCTTGAAGAAGGTGCGGCAGAACGGGATTGCGAACAACAGCAGGTATCCGCCGACGGATCCCGCGAGCAGCACCACCTTCCACCAGGTGTACGGCCGCGCGACGACGGCCAGTACCCACAGCGCGATCATGATCAACGTGATCAGTGCGGTGGTGCTCGCCTGGGTCACCTGAGTCTCGGTGGCGTTCGGACCCGCGTAGGCCAGCAGATACGACACGAACGTGCACGAGCCGACGATCAACCCGGACGGAACGGCCAACCGCATCACCCGCGAGACGAACCCGCTGCGTGCCCGTTCGTTGTTCGGGGCCAGCGAGAGCACGAACGCCGGAATGCCGATGGTGAACCACGCGGCGATGGTCACGTGCCTCGGCAGGAAGGGATACGGAATCGGCTCGAAATGGAAGACCTGCGACAGCACTCCCGAGAGCCCGATGAGAAACGCCAGCAACACCGAGTACACGGTCTTGGTCAGGAACAGGTTGGACACGCGCTCGATGTTGCCGATGACGCGTCGCCCCTCCCCCACCACATAGGGCAACGTCGCGAACTTGTTGTCCAACAACACGATCTGCGCGACGGCACGCGTGGCCGCACTACCCGAGCCCATCGAGACACCGATATCGGCGTCTTTCAGTGCGAGCACGTCGTTGACGCCGTCACCGGTCATTGCAACGGTATGACCTCGAGACTGCAAAGCGCCCACCATCGCACGCTTCTGGTCCGGCCGAACGCGGCCGAACGTCGTCGAGTTCTGCACGGAGTCGGCCAGTTGCTCGGAATCCTCGGGCAGGTCACGTGCGTCGATCGGGGCGTCGCCACCGGGAAGTCCGAGCGAGCCGGCGACCGCGCCAACCGACACGGCGTTGTCCCCGGAAATGACCTTGACCTGAACGTGCTGACTTGCAAAGTACTCCAACGTGTCTCGGGCGTCCTCGCGCACCTTCTGCTCGAGAATCACCAGAGCCCGCGGGGTGACGACTCCCGGCGCCGCGGTGTCGTCGACGGCGAGGTCGCTGCTGGCGAGCAGCAATACCCGGAGCCCCTTGGAGCCGGCATCTTCGGCCTGTCGAGCGGTCTCCGAGGTCGGGTCGAGCAACACGTCCGGGGCACCGAGCAGCCAGTTACCGTGCTCGCCGTACGACAGACCGCTCCACTTCTTGGCCGAGGAGAACGGAGCTACCGCGCTCTGCGTCCACCCCGGCGCGTCGGGATAGGCCTCACCGACGGCCTGCACACTGGCATTGGGACGCGGGTCGTCGTGCGCCAGAGACGCCAATACTTTTGTCACCGAGTCGGAGTCGCGCTCGTCGATCAACACCAATTCCGAGAGCCGCATGCCGTTCTCGGTGAGAGTGCCGGTCTTGTCGGCGCACACCACGTCGACGCGCGCGAGCCCCTCGATGGCAGGCAACTCCTGCACCAGGCACTGCCGTTGTCCGAGCCTGATGACACCCACCGCGAACGCGATCGACGTCATCAGCACGAGACCCTCGGGGACCATCGGGACCAGGGCCGCGACCATGCCGTTCAAGGCAGGCCGCAGAGCCTGCCCGCTGGAGAACAACTGGTTGTAGATGATCAGCGCCCCGGCCGGAATCATCAGGTAGGTGATGAATTTCAGGATCTTGTCGATACCGCTGCGCAGCTCGGACTTGACCAGGGTGAACTTGCTGGCCTCCTCGGCCAGCTTGGCCGCATAGGCGTCGCGTCCAACCCTCGTCGCCCGGTAGGCCCCGCTGCCCGAGACGACGAAGCTGCCCGAAAGCACCTGCGCTGCTTCGAGTTTGTGCACCGTATCGGCCTCGCCGGTGAGCAGCGACTCGTCGATCTCCAGGCTTGCCGTCTCGATCACCTCGCCGTCGACGACGATCTGATCACCCGGTCCGAGTTCGACGATGTCACCGAGGACGACCTCGTCGGGCGGAATCTGTTGCGAGACACCGTCACGTCTCACCTGCGGCTTGTTCTGACCGACGATGGCCAGCCGATCCAGCGTGCGCTTCGCGCGGATCTCCTGAATGATTCCGATGCCACTGTTCGCGACGATCAACAGCCCGAACATGCCGTCGATCACCGAACCGGTCGAGAGCACGATGATCAGCAGCACCCCGAGAATTGCGTTGATTCGGGTGAACACATTGCCCCGGACGATGTCGCGAACCGAACGTGAAGCACGAGCGGGAACGTCGTTCGATTTCCCGTCGGCCCGCAGTGCGGCGACCTCCGCCTCGGTCAGCCCGGTATCCCGCTGTGCATCGGCGTCGATAGACATGGGTGCAGCCTAGTGCTGCCTCAGCCCAGACGGGTCCACCAGCGATCGTCGTGCAGGGCCCTCGTACCGTCGACGCGTTGACCCGGCATCGGTACCGCAACCTGCACACCCACGTCCTGAGCGGCGGCGTGCAGTCGCACGATCGGCTCGGACCACGGGTGAAAAGCCAGGTTGAACGTCGCCCAGTGAATGGGCACGAAGATGCCCGACGTCGTCAGATCGACGTGCGCCGTGACAGCCTCCTCGGGATTCATGTGAATGTCCGGCCAGCGCACGTCGTAGGCCCCGACCGGAAGAAGCGTCAGGTCGAACGGTCCGTAGTTGCTGCCGATCTCGGCGAACTTCGGTGTGTAACCGGTGTCGCCGCCGAAGAAGACACGCCGCACCGGACCGGCGAACGCCCAGGACGCCCACTGCGTCGAATCGCGAGTCAGGCCGCGGCCGGAGAAGTGACGAGCCTCGGTACACGTGACGGTGAGGCCACCGATCGCCGTCTGCTCGTCCCAATCGAGTTCGATGATGCGTTCCTCGGGCACCCGCCACTTGCGCAGGTGCGCGCCGATGCCCAGAGGCACGACGAAGGGAGCCGACTGCGTGCTCGCCAGCTTCTGTACCGTCGCCTTGTCGAGATGGTCGTAATGATCGTGGGAGATCACGATGGCGTCGACCCGAGGTAGGTCCGTCAGGTCGACCGGCGTCGGATGCAGCCGTGCCGGGCCCACCACCGAGGACGGGGACACGCGATTGCTCCACACCGGATCGGCCAGAATGCGATACCCGTCGACCTCGACGAGCACACTCGAATGTCCGTACCAGGTGACCGCCAGCTCGCCCGCGTCCACCGGCGCGATCGGCGGTGCCAGTGGGATCGGCCGCTGCGGCCTGCCCTTACCTCGCTCGGTGAACAGCGAGACGAGCATGTTCTTCTGCCCCTTCTCGCCGCGACCCGGGACGTAACTCGAACTGGGGTCGGAGTTGTGGAACCGGCGATCGCGGTATCGCGGCGACCCGGCCGCGTAGGGAGTGATGTGCACTCTCCTGGCACCGATGGCCGACGGAAGCCCCCACAGCGCACGCGCCAACCATGCCCCGCCCAACGCTGCGGTTGCTCCTGCTGCCAACTTCGTCTTCGTCACGGGCACCACAGTAGGCGGCGCCGACGTCTTCGCAGCTCACCCGTAGCCTTGCCGTAGAATATTTGCGTCGGTTTTGCTGCTAGAAGGGGAGACATTGAGTACCGAACAGCTCGAATTCCAGGCGGAGACGCGTCAGCTCCTGGATCTGATGGTGCACTCCATCTACTCCAACAAGGACAGCTTTCTCCGTGAACTGATCTCGAACTCCTCGGACGCGCTGGACAAGCTGCGCCTGGAGTCGTACCGCAACAAGGATCTGGACGTCGACGTCTCGGATCTGCACATCGAGATCGACATCGACTCCTCCGCTCGTACCCTCACCATCCGGGACAACGGCATCGGCATGTCGCGCTCGGAGGTCATCGACCTCATCGGCACACTCGCCAAGTCCGGCACCGCAGAAGTTCGCAAGAAGCTCAAGGAAGCCAAGGACGCCGCCGCCTCCGAGGAACTGATCGGCCAGTTCGGCATCGGCTTCTACTCCACGTTCATGGTGGCCGAGAAGGTCACGCTGCTCACCCGCAAGGCAGGCGAGAGCACTGCCACCAAGTGGGAATCCACCGGCGAGGGCACCTACGAGATCACCGACGTCGACGACGCCCCGCAGGGTTCCTCGGTCACGCTCGCTCTCAAGCCCGCCGACGAGGAAGACCACCTCCACGACTACGCGTCCGAGCGCAAGATCAAGGAATTGGTCAAGAAGTACTCCGACTTCATCGCCTGGCCCATTCGCATCGACGTCGAGAAGCGCGTCAAGAGCGAAGAGGAAGGCGGCGAGGACACCGTCACTATCGAGACGGAAACGATCAACTCGCAGAAGGCGCTGTGGACCCGCTCCAAGGACGAGGTGTCCGAGGAGGAATACAAGGAGTTCTACAAGCACGTCAGCCACGCCTGGGACGAGCCGCTCGAGGTCATTCCGTTCAAGGCCGAGGGCACCTTCGAATACCAAGCGCTGCTGTTCATTCCGTCGCAGGCACCGTTCGACCTGTTCATGCGCGAGAGCAAGGCCGGCGTACACCTGTACGTCAAGCGCGTGTTCATCATGGACGACTCGCAGGAACTGCTGCCCGAGTACCTGCGCTTCGTCAAGGGTGTCGTGGATGCAGCGGACCTCTCGCTCAACGTCTCTCGCGAGATCCTGCAGCAGGACCGGCAGATCCGCGCGATCCGCCGACGCCTGACCAAGAAGGTGCTCTCGACCGTCAAGGAGCTGCAGAGCGAGCAGCCCGACAAGTACAAGACGCTGTGGTCGCAGTTCGGCACGGTCCTCAAGGAAGGCCTGATCTCCGACTCCGACAACCGCGAAACTCTGTTGGGCATCTCGTCGTTCGCGTCCACCCACTCCGAAGAGGGTCTGACGACCCTCGCCGAGTACGTGGATCGGATGAAGGACGGCCAGCAGCAGATCTACTACATGACGGGCGAATCGCGTCAGCAGATCGAGAGCTCGCCGCACATGGAGGCGTTCAAGGCTCGCGGGCTCGAGGTGCTGCTGCTCACCGATTCGGTCGACGAGGTGTGGGTCGGCAACGTCACCGACTTCGACGGAAAGTCGTTCCAGTCCATCGCCAAGGGCGAGGTGGACCTCGACACCGAGGAAGAAAAGAAGGAGTCTGAGGCCAAGCGCGAGGAGCAGGACAAGGAATTCGCGGACCTGCTCACCTGGCTGACCGACACCCTCGGCGAGGACGTCAAGGAGGTGCGTCTGTCGACGCGCCTGACGACGTCACCGGCCTGCGTCGTCGGTGACGAGTTCAGCTTCTCCCCGCAGCTCGAGAAGATGTACAAGGCGTCGGGCCAGTTCGTGCCGACCTCCAAGCGCATCCTCGAACTCAACCCGAACCACGACCTGGTGACGGGACTGAAGAAGGCCCGCGAGGATCGCAGCGACGATCCGCACCTCGCCGAGACCGCCGAATTGCTCTATGCGACGGCACTTCTCGCCGAGGGAACCGAGCTGAAGGATCCGGCGAAGTTCTCCAAGCTCCTCGCCGATCGCCTCACCCGCACGGTGTAGGGCTTCGCCCTCGTGCGCGTTTTGCGTACCTCTGGATACGCAAAACGCGCACGAGGGTCCACCGGTCGGTGGACGCGAAACCGTCCGCAAGTGTCGAGTATCGATACATGCACTCCACTCGCTTTCTCGAAGGAAACTATGCCCCGGTCACAACCGAGGTGACCGCCACCGACCTCCCCGTCACCGGGCAGATTCCCGACTTCGTCGATGGTCGCTACCTTCGCATCGGGCCCAACCCCATCGAACCGAATCACGCTCGCTATCAGTGGTTCACCGGGGCCGGGATGGTGCACGGAATTCGTATTGCCGACGGCCGCGCGCACTGGTACCGCAACCGCTGGGTGCGCTCGGCCGCGGTCAGTCGATCGCTCCGTGAACGTCCCCGACGCGGACCACGCCTGAGCGGAATGGATTTCGCGTCCAACACCAACATCCTCGAACATGCCGGGCGGACTCTTGCGGTCGCCGAAATGGGAACACGGCCCTATGAACTCACTCATGACCTCGACACTGTGGCTCCATCGGACTTCGACGGAACGCTGCGCGGCGGATACACCGGCCATCCCAAGAAAGATCCATTGACGGGCGAACTTCACGCAGTGTCCTACAACCCCATGTGGGGCAACGCAATTCGGTACACGGTGACCGGTATCGACGGACGGGTACGTACCTCTCGCACGATTCCGATGCCAGCCAACACGATGATGCACGACTTCTCCCTCACCGAGAAGTACATCGTCCTGTACGACCTACCCGTGGTGCTCGACCTGTCCGCTTTGGCTCATTCTCGGTTCGGGCAAAGGGTGGCGTCGATGTTCACGGGGGTCGCGTCGCGGCACGCTCTACCCGACGCCGTCTCTCGCGCCCTCATGCTGGGGTCGGGTCTGGCGCAACCCGACATCGGTGTGCCGTATCGATGGAACGACGGGCACAACGCGCAGGTGGTGGTCATCGAGCGCAACGGACGGGGTATTCGTCGATTCGACGTCGAACCGTGCTTCGTCTACCACACCCTCAATGCGTACGACTGCGAGAACGGAGTCGTCATGGAACTGGCTCGCCACCCGCGTGCTTTCGATGGCGACTCCGACCCTCTGCCCACATCTCCGACTCTCGATCGATGGACCGTCGACTTCCGCACCAGCACAGTTCGAT
The DNA here is from genome assembly GCF_000482405.1 of Rhodococcus sp. JG-3. Taxonomy (NCBI): domain Bacteria; kingdom Bacillati; phylum Actinomycetota; class Actinomycetes; order Mycobacteriales; family Nocardiaceae; genus Rhodococcus; species Rhodococcus sp. JG-3. The sequence continues at coordinate 1,968,660 of NZ_KI519398.1, read as the reverse complement.
CGGAGCGACTCGACGACCGCTCACAGGACTTCCCTCGCATCGATGAGCGAGCGCAGGGCCGTCGTCACCGGTACGGGTACACGATCGCGTCGACCCAGTCGGCCGATCGCGGGCAGGTACCCACGGCTCTGTTGAAACACGATATGCACACGGGATCGGTCGTGACGCGAGAGTTCGGTGCCGGTACCGAGCCCGGCGAGTTCGTCCACGTTCCGCGGACACCCGACGGCCCCGAGGACGACGCCATCGTCATGGGACCGGTGTACGACGCGAGCACCGACCGTACAGATTTGATGCTTCTCGACGCCGCGACGTTGGATTTCGTCGCAACGATCCACCTACCGGTACGGATCCCGCACGGATTTCACGGCAATTTCGAGCCGTCGTCCGGTTAAGGTGTGCTCATGGCGACGGGACCACGTGCGCAGTGGATCTGGTTTTCCGTCATCGGTGTCGTTGTTGCAATTGCAGTCGTGCTTCTTCTCGATTCGACACTTCCCGGAAATACTTCGGTAGCTCTCGCATCGCTGAGCGCACTCGCCCTGTGGGTGTTGGCCATTGGACTTTCTACAATGAAATCGCCTCTGTATCGCAGAGAGTGAACACTGTTCGCGTGCGGTGTCATCGCGTTCGCGACCGGAGCAATAGTTGCGGCACCCGCCGCCACCGCAGTCTTTCCTGCTGTCTTTCCACTGCTCTTCATGTCGCTCCCCCTGCGATGGGCGGTGGTGTCCTCGATCGCCATCGACATCGTCGGGTTCGGCACGTTGGCGGCGACCGGAAGAATCGAAGCTGGCGACTTACCGTTGGCTGTCGCGGTGGCACTGATCGCGTCTACCGTGGGACCGGTTGTCGGATGGGTGGTGGTAACGGCTGCACGGCGCACGGAGAATCTGGACCGCCTCGTGGTCGAGCTCGCCGAAAGCCGAGCAGAAGCAGCCCTGCTCTCTCACGCGGCGGGCGTCGCGACCGAGCGTGAACGCCTTGCTCGCGACATCCATGACACCCTCGCGCAAGGCTTCATCAGCATCGTCACCGTCGCTCAGGCGCTCGAACCGCATCTGGCATCGGCTGCCCCGCACCTCCAGCATCACCTGGACCTGATCGAAGGGACCGCGCGGGAGAACCTCGACGAGGCCCGCACCATGGTCGTGGAATCGACCCCGCCATCTTTGGCGGTGAACCCTTTGCGCGACGTGCTGCACCAGCTGACCGACAGCTTTTCCGCCACAACTGGTATCCAGGCCAATTTCGGCGCCGTGGGGCGACCTCCGAGAAGTACCGATATTGCCGTCGATGTCGTCCTGCTTCGCTGCGCACAAGAATCCCTCCACAACGTCCGACGCCACTCGGGCGCAACTGCCGTGTCGATTCTTCTCGAGTATCTCGATCACTCGATACGAATGACATTGTCGGACAATGGAATTGGGTTCAAGGACCATCAAGAGGGGCACGGGCTACACGGCATGCGCGCCCGCGTCGGCGACGTCGGCGGCACCTTGACGCTGCCCACCGCCCATGTCGGTGGAGCAACGGTCCACATCGAGATTCCGCTGTGACACCTACCGCTGCGAGACCTACCGGTGCGGTGCTACGGGTACTGCTGGTCGACGATCATCCGGTGGTACGCACCGGCATCCGGGGAATGTTGGAGCCATTCTCGGACCTCGACGTAGTGGGCGAGACCGGTTCGGGAGCCGAGTCCGTCGAACTTGCACAATCGCTGCGACCGCATGTCGTGCTGATGGACCTGAGGCTCCCCGACCTGGACGGGGTGTCCGCCACACGCGAGATACTTGCCGTCGTTGCGACGAAGGTGGTCATCGTGACGACCTACGACACCGACGCCGACATCGTGCGGGCGGTGGCGGCCGGCGCCTCGGGATATCTGTTGAAGGATTGCACCGCATCGGAATTGGCGGCCGCAATCAGGTCCACCGCCGGCGGCGGCACGGTGCTCGCACGGCGCGTCGACCGCCGAACGACAGCCCTGACAGTGCGCGAGATCGAAGTGCTGGGTCGCGTTGCCGCGGGCCTGTCCAACTCGGAGATCGGGCAGGCCCTGTACATCGGAGAGTCGACCGTCAAAACACACCTGCTCCGGATCTTCACCAAACTCGAAGTTTCGGACCGTACTGCTGCGGTGATCACAGCAGTGCGGCTCGGAGTTCTGTAGGGCTTCGCCCTCGTGCGCGTTTTGCGTACCTCTGGATACGCAAAACGCGCACGACGGGGGGTTACTGCGGAGGGAGAATGTGCTCCCCCGTCTTGTCGGTGCTCAGTGACAGCGAACTGATGTACTGCTTCTCCCCGTTGGGCCCCGGCACGTTGGACGCGATCATGTCGGGTCGCTCGAATTCCATGCCGCTGACGTGGCACATCACGAGTTCGTCGGACGGGTTGCCGTGCTCGTCGAACATCGGCAGGTCGATGCCGTCGTCGGTGCGTCGCAGGTAGTACCTGCCCTTGGTCGCCACCGCCAGGATGGGCGGAAGCACCAGTGCGAGAACGAGAGCCACGATGGGCGAATACGGTTTGATCGCAGATCCGAATGCGCCGAAGAACACCAGAATCGACAGGATCGCCGACACCGCCATCGATCCGAAGCCCACCGGGTTGATGTTGTACAGCATGCCGCGTCGGAACTCGGGCACCTTGGGCGACAGCTTGAGGATGTACTTGTTGAAGACGATGTCCGAGGCCACCACGGCAATCCACGCGATACCGCAGTTGGCGTAGAAGCCGAGGATGCTGTTGAGGAAGTCGAACATGTTGGCTTCCATCAGGATCAGCGCGATGGCCAGGTTGAACAGTACGAACACCATGCGGCCCGGATACGTCTTGGTGAGGCGGGTGTACGAGTTGGTCCACGCCAGCGACCCGGAGTAGGCGTTGGTCACGTTGATCTTGATCTGGCTGATGACGACCAGGATCACCGCGAGAGTCATGGCGAGCCAACCGGGCATGAAGTTTTCGTAGATCTCCAGGAACTGGTGCACCGGCTCGTTGGCGATGCTGGATCCGTCGACGACGTTGGCGATCAGGTACACGGCGAGGAAGAGACCAACGACCTGCTTGAGGGCACCGAAGATGACCCAGCCGGGGCCGGCGAGAAGCACTGCCGTCCACCAGCGTCGGGAATTCTCGGGAGTCTTGGGCGGCATGAAACGCAGGTAGTCGATCTGCTCAGCGATCTGCGCGATGAGTGAAAGACACACGCCTGCGGCGAGCATCACCGACCCGACGTTGACGCCCTTGCCGTCGGCCCCGTCCTGACCGCCGTAGGCGAAGAACTCCCCCACCGAGTCGGGATTGCTGATCACCAGGTACACGAACGGCAGCACCATCAGAACGAGCCACAGCGGGGTGGTCCAGACCTGAAGTTTGGCAAGGGCTTTCATGCCATAGATGACCAGCGGGATCACCATGATGGTCGAGACCGCGTACCCGATGGGCAACGGGATGCTCAGCCCCAGTTCGAGTCCCTGCGCCATGATCGAACCTTCGAGCGCGAAGAAGATGAACGTGAACGTCGCGAAGATGACGTTGGTGACGACCGACCCGTAGTAGCCGAAACCGCTTCCACGCGTGATCAAGTCGAGGTCGATGTTGTATCGGGCCGCATAGTAGGCAAGCGGAAGGCCGGTCAGGAAGATGACGACAGCGAACACCAGGATGCCCCACAGTGCGTTGCCGGTTCCGTACGAGATTCCGATATTGGCACCGATCGCGAAATCCGCGAGATACGCGATGCCGCCGAGCGCGGACGTCGCGACAACACCGGTCCCCCACTTACGGTAGCTACGCGGCGCAAAGCGCAGCGTGTAGTCCTCGAGCGTCTCTTTCAGCGCGGTATCTGTCGGCGCTGGCTGTACGGCGGTCATGGATCAACAACGTAGAACCGCCACGTTGCCGACGTGTCTTGAGCCGATGTAGCTGGTGTTACTCAATCCGGCGATTCGGACATACGTCTCGGACACCCATCCACCGGGCGGTGTCAGGCGGCTGTGCGGGCCGCCAGTAGCGAGAAGTTCGACAGTTCGGCGCGCAGCATGTTCATCGCCCGGTGCTGGGCGACCCGCACTGCACCGGCCGTCATTCCCAGAGCTTCGCCCGTCTGCGGTGCCGTCAGGCCCCACACCACTCGCATCAGGATGATCTTGCTGTACTTCGGGGGCAGGGTGTTCATCAGGGCCTGCGCATGGGATCGGAGTTCGTCGCCCAGCGCGACCTGCTCGGGACCGTCCTCACCCGACACTTCCTCGGGCAGCTCGGCCGTCGAGAACGTCTGCCGCAGAGCCGATCGTCGGCCGGCATCGGCCAGTTTGTGAGCAGCGATTCCGTAGACGAATGCCATGAACGGTTTGCCCATGTCGCGGTACTTGGGTATCGCGGTGACCAGAGCGAGGCAGACGTCCTGCACCACGTCGTCGGCCGCGACATCGAGATTGCCGATCCGAGAGGCGCAGTAGCGGCGAATCGGAGGCTGAATCAACACCAGCACGCGTTCGAGTGCGGCGCGGTCACCCGCGACGGCCCGCGGTACGACGTCTTCGAGCGTGTCCATGGAAGTGCTCATGGCCGATCTCCTTCTTGGCAACGCGCGCCCTCACCTGAACGCTCACCAGTACTTCGAGGCAGCCGACCGTTCGGCTTGGTCGGATCGGTTACCACAATCGAGAAGAATGTGACTCAGGTAACACGGCGTGTCGTACGAGCGACGTACCGGACAACATCCACGTCGCGTCACGTGACCCTGACACCGCGGAGCGCACATGAGTACGAGTGAGCAGAACCACCTGGTCGGTCGCCGGAGCACCGTCGCCGCAGGGGACGGAACCACGCTCGCAGTGCGCGAGTTCGGACGGCCCGATGCGGCTCTGACCGTGGTGTTCGTCCATGGACACTGCCTGCGGATGCAGTCGTGGACCGAGCTGCGCACCCACGTCGAGGATGTCTGGGGCGAGAACACGCGAATCGTTCTGTACGACCACCGCGGCCACGGCGAATCCGGTGCCGCAACGCCCGACAGCTGCACCATCGATCAGCTCGGCGAGGACCTGGCCGACGTGATCCGCGCTGTCGTACCGGTCGGGCCGTTCGTTCTGATCGGACACTCGATGGGCGGCATGACGGCGCTCTCCTACGCGCGTCAGTACCCGGATGCCGTCGGCTCGCGCCTCGTCGGGGTCGGGTTGATCGCGACGTCCGCAGGCGGGATCACCGACGACGGGCTCGGTCGCTGCCTCGCGCATCCGGCCGTGTCGGCGTTTCAGGCAGCTGTTCGACGGGCCCCTCGATTGATGTCGGGTGCCAAGAGGCTCAGTCGCGGGGTGTGCGCGCCCATCGTCAGGACGGCGGGATGCGGCTCCCACAAAGTCAGCCCGCGGGTGGTCACTCTGGCGACGGCGATGCTCGGCGACACGTCCATCGTGACGATGGCCGGCTTCCTCGGCGCGTTCCGCGGACTCGACGAGGTGGCCGGTCTGGCCGCGCTGGCCTCGATTCCCACGCTGGTGCTGTGCGGTTCGGACGACCTGATGACGCCGATGCGACACTCGGAAACCCTTGCATCCCACCTGCCCGACGCACGGTTGGTACGTATCGCGCAGGCCGGACACATGGTGATTCTCGAACGAGCACACGAGGTGGCGGACGCCATCGTCGAACTCGTGACGGCAGCTCGGCGAGCTCACGTGGGAGATCTCGCCCTGGCTCGCTAGACCTTTCGACGACTGTGGCCCGCACCGGATATCCGATGCGGGCCACAGCACTGCTGTCGAGGCGGTGTTACTTCTTCACTGCGGGAGGAGCGTTGAGCAGCTGGATGAACTGTCCGGCGTTACCGATGACTGCGCCGAGGCCACCGGCGGAGGTGCCGGCGAGCGATCCGATGGCACCGAGGGCGATTGCGCCGATGACGCAGCCGCCGATGGGGCCTGCTCCGAGAAGAGTCGCGACCGGTGCGGTCACGACGACTCCGGTGATGATTCCGAGGATGCATCCGCCGACGATTCCGGTTGCAGCACCGAGGAATCCACCGACGGAGGCGGTGAGGCTGAGGTTGTCCTTGACGCCTGCGACTGCGGCGGGCAGGTCGACCTGCTGCAGGCCGGGGAGGGAGGTGGAGACCGGGGTTGCCGCGGCAGGCGAGACATCAGCGGTCAGAGTGGCGTGGTTGCCGTCGATGTCGGCAGCGACGGGGTGCGAGAATCCGTCGGCGGCGATGGCGAGCGGTACGGAGTCGACGAGTGCGCCGTTGGCGTCACGGACGACCAGGTGGTTGTCTTCGTTGCTCAGGGTGCCGGCCGTCGTGTCGACGAGGACCTGGTTGCCGGCCTGGGTGACGTTCCACCCGACGGCAGCGGCGGGAGCCGGTGCCGGATCCGCATAGGCGGTGCCCATGGCGGTCGTCATCGCTGCAATGACCAATGCGGACGTTGCCGCGAATCGAGTCAGCTTCATGTTCCTCAGTCTTTCGTCGTGTCCATCTCTCGATACCGAGCAGCGAAAAGCTATGGGCACAACGAGCGTGAAGAGCGAACCGAAGATGAACGAGAGGGGTCGAACCGAACAACGATCGATCGCATCAACGCGAAAGGGACAGAACGACTTTCAGCGACCGATCGGTTCGTAAAGGACGCGCAGGGTTTGCCCCTACTTACCGAAAAGACCAGGCTTGTTGCTGCCTCCGTGGCCCACTCCGAAGTCGTAGGCGGACTCGGCGTGCTCGTGCTCGTCCAGGCCGTCGGCCTCGTGCTGCGCGTCGGCGCGCACGCCCATGACGGCCTTGATTGCGAACGCGATAGCGGTGGTGACGACTGCCGTGTACGCGAACACCGCCACGACGGCGATGGCTTGCACCCAGAGTTGATGCAGACCGCCGCCGTACAACAAACCGTCCTTGCCCGCCGGCATCTGCGCACTGGCGACGAGTCCGATCATCAGCGTTCCGACGACACCGCCGACGAGATGCACACCGACGACGTCGAGTGAATCGTCGTAGCCGAAGCGATATTTGAGGCCGATCGCCAACGCGCACAACGCGCCCGAGACGATGCCGATCGCGGCTGCACCGATCGGTGTGACGGCAGTACACGACGGCGTGATCGCGACGAGTCCGGCCACCACTCCGGACGCCGCGCCGAACGACGTCGCGTGCCCATCCCTCCATTTCTCGACGACGAGCCACGCCGCCATCGACAGCGCGCCCGCGCCCATCGTGTTCACCAGCGCCACTGCGGCGACGCCGTCGGCCGCCAACGACGAGCCCGCGTTAAAACCGAACCAGCCGAACCAGAGCAGTCCGGCTCCGAGCATGACGGCCGGAAGATTGTGCGGACGCATGGGATCTCGCGGCCACCCGCTCCGCTTGCCGACCACGAGGGCCAGCACCAGCCCGGCCACACCCGCGTTGATCTCCACGGCCGTGCCACCGGCGAAGTCGATCGCGCCGAGCCTGTTGGTGATCCACCCGCCGAACTCACTGGTGAGCCCGTCGAGCGAGAAAACCCAGTGCGCCACAGGGAAATACACCAGCGTGGACCACAGGGCCGCGAACAGCACCCACGGCACGAAACGCATCCGGTCTGCGACGGCACCGGAGATCAGCGCGACCGTCACCATGGCAAATCCTGCCTGGAACGCTGCGAACACCAACGCCGGGACGGTTCCCACCAACGGAATCGACACCGTGCCCGCCGCCGAGGTGTACACGCCGCCGAGCAAACCCTCGAAACCGGCGTACTGCAACGGGTTTCCGACCCAGCCGCCGATCACGTTGTCGCCGAACACCATCGAGAACCCGAACACCAACCACAGCAACCACACGACGGCGATGGCCGACAGGCTCATCATCATCATGTTCAGCACGCTCTTCGAGCGCACCATGCCGCCGTAGAAGAAGGCCAGGCCCGGCGTCATCAGCAAGACCAGCGCGGTGCTCGCCAGCAACCAGGCCGTGTCGCCCGCGTCGGGCGCTCCGTTGATCACTTGCCCACAAATTTCGGTGCGCGCTTCTCGGCTCGCGCGCGGCGCGCTTCCTTCATGTCCGCACTGCTCCACGCGGCCTCGAATGCCGCGCGCTGTGCGGGCGTCGGATCGTCGTGCGCGCCGTCGTCGTTGAACACCAGCTTGAGGTGTCGCAGCGCCAGGGGTGCAAGGGCAGTGATCGAGTGCGCCCACTGCACGGCAACATCGCGATCGCCGAGCTTGTTGGCCAGACCGCATGTATACGCCTGATCGGCGTGCACCCGTTCGCCGCCGAGCAGGATCGTGCGCGCCACGCCGCCGCCGGCCAATGCCGCCAGCCGCTTGATCGTCCAGTTGCTCACTGCGATTCCGAGACGCGTGGAGGGAATCTCGAAGAATGCCTCGGGTGCGACCACCCGCAGGTCGCAGGCAATGGCCAGTTGCGTCCCCGCTCCGACGGCAGGCCCGTTGATCGCCGCCACGACGGGAACGGACACTCGCTCGATTGCGTTGAGCATGCCTTCCAGCGTCTCGCCGAACGCGTCGGGAAACGCATCTCCGGTCAGGTCGGCACCGGCGCAGAAGCTGCTGCCCTGCCCGGTGATCACCACGACCCGCGCGCCGTCGGCATCCGCCTGCTCGACTTCGCGTCGTAGCGCGACACAGAGATCCGTGCTCAGCGCATTGCGCTTGTCCGGTCGCTGCAATTCCAGGATGACGACATCGCCGTCACGAGTGTGTCCGATCACGCCGAGCAGGTTACCGGCTGGTAGCGGCGGTCACAGGGCGGGGCCTGATCTACTGATACTCGTGATCGACACTCGGGTTGCTGTCATCGGTGCCGGCCAGGCCGGGCTCTCGGCCGGCTACCACCTCCGGCGGGCCGGACTTGCCGCAGGTGCGGGCTTCGTCATGCTCGACCGCTCCCCCGGACCCGGCGGTGCCTGGCAGTTCCGGTGGCCGTCGCTGACGCTCAGCACCGTCAACGGAGTGCACGATCTGCCCGGGATGCCGTTCGCCGACACGCTGGGAGATGAGCCACCCGAATCCATCGCGGCAGCCGACGCGGTTCCCCGCTACTACCGCGCGTACGAGGAACGGTTCGAACTGAATGTCCGACGCCCCGTCACGGTGACCGTCGTGTGCGACCGCGAACCACTCTTTCGGGTCGAGGCCGGCGACACGGTCGTCATGGCCGAGGGCCTCATCAATGCGACCGGAACGTGGGAGAAGCCGTTCGTTCCGCACTACGACGGAGCCGAGTCCTTCACCGGTAGACAACTGCACACCAAGGACTACCGAACCGCGGACGAGTTCGTCGGCAAACACGTCGTCGTGGTCGGCGGCGGAATCTCGGCCGTGCAGCTACTCGACGAGATCTCGCAGGTCACCACCACAACATGGGTGACGCGTCGACCACCGGTGTTCCGGGACAGCCAATTCGACCACGACGCCGGACGCAAAGCCGTCGCCATGGTCGAGGAGCGGGTGCGAGCGGGCCTGCCACCGGGCTCGGTCGTCTCGGTGACCGGCCTGTTGCTCACCCCGTCGCTGGCTGCCGCACGCGAACGTGGCGCTCTCGAACGCAAGCCGATGTTCTCCTCGATCACCGCCGATTCCGTTGTCTGGGAGGACGGTTCGACCCAGCACGCCGACGTGATCCTGTGGGCCACCGGATTTCGCAGCGCCCTCGATCACCTTGCCCCACTGCGACTGCGCGGGCACGGCGGCGGAATCGTCATGGACGGCAGGCTGACCACCCGGGTCGCCGCGAACCATCGCGTCCACCTGCTGGGGTACGGCCCGTCCGCGAGCACGATCGGGGCGAACCGGGCCGGGCGAGCAGCGGTGACGGAGTTGCTCGAGACTCTGGGTTAACCCAGCTGCTCGACGACGAACTTGGCCAGGGAACCGAGACGCGCACGGCCCGGCATCGACGTCGGAACGCCCAACGCATCCAACGGGGCCGACGTCACCGGCCCCACGCAGACCGCGGCGACGGGGCCTCGAAGTGCGGCGAGGAAGGCGTCGAGCATGCCGTTGTCCTTGGCCGTCGACAGCAGGGAGGCGACGGCGGGAGCGCTCGTGAACGTCACTGCGTCCACTCGATGCTCGATGATCTGTGCCAACAAGTCGATGAGCGGGGCCTGATCGACGGGGCGGATCCAGCGGTACACCGGGATCGGTCGCACATGCGCGCCGAGGTCGCTCAGAGCATCGCTCAGATGAATCGTCGGTTCCCATTCGGTGATGACGCCGTGCAGTTGCACGGCGATGTCGGCACCCGAAACACCCTGGGCAGCAAGATGATCGGCGACTTCCTGCGATGCTTCGGTGGCGGGCGACCATTCATCACGCAGCCCGGCACCCCGGATCGCACCACGCGCTTTGGGGCCACGCGCAATGATTCGCGTGTGCCCGAGCGCTGCCAGGAGGTCGTCGCGCACACCCCATTCGGCCGCCGCGTCGAGCCAGCCACGGAAGCCGATACCGGTGCTGATCACCACGATCTGCGGGGGACGATCGACGATGCCTTCGGTAGCCGACTTCAGCTCCGAGTCGTCGATCAGGGGCAGAACATGAATCGCCGCGGCGTGAACGATGTTCGCGCCGCGGCGTTCGAGCATGGTGGCCAATTCGTCTGCACGCCGCTCGGCGGTGAGGGCAACGGTCTTGCCTGCGAGCGGTTCCGACATGGGTACAGACTAGGCCCCCATGTGCGCGCTGTGCCCGCGGTCGTTCCGCAGGCTCCACTCCGGACTTCGTAGTCCACTACGAAGTTCCACTCACATGGCGGGTCAGCTGCTGAACTTGTCCGGGTCCGGGCCGGTGCGGCCGTCGGCGGTGTCCAGAGCGTTGATCTGCTGAATCTCGTCGTTGCTCAGCTCGAAGCCGAACACGTCGAAGTTGCTCGCGATCCGCTCCGGGGTGACCGACTTGGGGATCACGACGTTGCCGAGCTGGATGTGCCAGCGCAGAATCACCTGCGCCGGGGTGACGCCGTGTGCCTCGGCGATGGGCGCGAAGGCCGGGTCGTCCAGCACGGTGCCGGAGCCGAGCGGGCTCCACGCCTCGGTAGCGATGCCCTTCGAGGTATGGAAAGCGCGCAGTTCTTCCTGGATGAAGCGCGGATGCAGCTCGATCTGGTTGACCGACGGGACCTCACCGACGGCGTCCATCAGCTTCTCGAGCGTGGGGATGGTGAAGTTGGAGACGCCGATCGAACCGATGCGGCCGTCCGACTTCAGCTTCTGGAACGCCTTGAACGTGTCGATGTACTTGTCGCGATCGAGCTGCTGCCAGTGAATCAGGTACAGGTCGAGGTACTCGAGGCCCAGACGATCCATGCTGGCGTCGAAGGCCTTCAGGGTGGAGTCGTAGCCCTGATCGTCGTTCCACAGCTTGGTGGTGACGAACAGTTCGTCGCGCGCGATGCCGGACTCCGCGATGGCCTTGCCGGTGCCGGCCTCGTTCCCGTACACCTTGGCGGTATCGATGCTGCGGTATCCGACCTTCAACGCCTCGGAGACTGCGGCCTGGGCACCGTCGTCGGGAACCTGCCACACACCGAACCCGAGCTGGGGAATCGACGTGCCGTCGTTGAGCACGATGGTCGGGACAGTACTGGTCTCGGCTGAATACGTCATACGAATGCCAACGGACGGCGCTGTGAATCTGTTCCCGGTCCCGGGGATACTGGTCCGGTGACTGCCACGCTCCGCATCGACGATCTGGCCGCCTTTCACGGCGATCGAACCCTGTTCTCCGGCCTCGATCTGACGGTGACCGAGGGTGATGTGATCGGGTTGATCGGTGCGAACGGTGCCGGTAAATCGACGCTGTTGACGCTGCTGGCGGGCGTGGGAACGGCCGATCACGAGGGTGAGATCTACACCAGCCCGCCCGACGCGACCGTCGGTTATCTGGCGCAGGAGCCCGAGCGCATCGCCGGGGAGACGGTGTTGGATTTCCTCGGCCGGCGGACCGGGGTCACTTCGGCCGAAGCTTCCATGAACGCAGCCGCCGAGGCGTTGGGTGGCAGCGACTCCGGTCACTCCGCAGGCTCCGCTCCTGCCGACGAGGACCTCTACACCCCTGCGCTCGAGAAGTGGCTGGCGCTCGGCGGTGCCGATCTGGCGGAGCGGACGGCGAAGGTACTCGCGGATCTGGGCCTCGATGTCGACGGCGGCGCATTCATGACGGATCTATCGGGTGGGCAAGCCGCCCGAGCCGGGCTCGCCGCGATTCTGCTCGCGCGTTACGACATTCTTCTGCTCGACGAGCCCACCAACGACCTGGACCTCGCAGGCCTCGAGCAACTCGAACAATTCGTCGTCGCGACACGGGCGGCCATCGTCGTCGTCAGTCACGATCGCGAGTTTCTGGCGCGGACGGTGACCGGTGTCGTCGAGCTCGATCGAGCGCAGCGTCACATCGATGTGTACGACGGCAGCTACCAGTCCTATCTCGCGGAACGAGAAATTGCGCGCCAGCATGCACGGGAGAAGTACGACGAGTTCGCAGACACCAAGTCCGCGTTGGAGTCTCGCGCGCAGATGCAACGAAACTGGATGGAATCGGGCGTCCGCAATGCGCGACGCAAGGCCACCGACAACGACAAGATCGCCCGCAAGACCCGCGCCGAGTCGACCGAAAAGCAAGCCGCGAAAGCCCGTCAGACGCAACGCCGCATCGAGCGACTCGAGGTGGTCGAGGAACCCCGTAAGGAATGGGAACTGCGGATGGAGATCGCGGCGGCTCCTCGCAGCGGGACCGTTGTCGCGGTGTTGGGCGGAGCCGTCGTACGCCGATCGGAGTTCACCTTCGGTCCGGTGACGACGCAGATCGACTGGGGCGATCGCATCCTGATCACCGGACCCAACGGCTCCGGCAAGACGACGTTGCTCTCGGTACTGCTGGGCCGGTTGACGCCGGACGAGGGAACGGCCTCACTGGGTTCGGGTGTGGCGATCGGCGAAATCGACCAGGCACGAGCCTATTTCGTCGGCGACGGAACAGTGTCCGACGCCTTGAGTGCAGCAGTTCCCGAGTGGCCCGACGCCGAGGTCCGCACACTGTTGGCCAAGTTCGGGCTGCGCGGCGACGATGCACTGCGGCCGGCGTCCTCGCTCTCGCCCGGTGAGCGAACCCGAGCGGCACTCGCTTTGCTGCAGGCCCGTGGCGTGAACCTGTTGGTGTTGGACGAGCCGACCAACCACCTCGACCTGCCTGCCATCGAACAACTCGAACGCGCGATGGAGAACTTCGAGGGCACGCTGTTGCTGGTGACCCACGACCGCAGAATGCTCGACACCGTTCGCAGCACTCGTCATTGGACGATGGCCGACGGGCAGTTGTCGGAGCTGTAGGTCGCAGTGAAATCGGGTGCAGCTGACCGCGGTGAGCGCGGTCAGCTGCACCCGATTTTCGTCATCTGAAAAGGATTTCGTTCACCTCGGCGGCGGGACGCATCGGCAACGTGTGATGTGTGGCTCCGTCGAGTATCACGGTCCGCGCTGCAGGCAGGACGGTTCGGACCGCAGATTCGATCCGAGCGGCATTGTGCACCTTGCCATTCCCTGCCAGCACCACGGTTGTCGCTACACCGAAGTTCGCGAACGCAGCAGGTTTCGGCCGTTTCGGAACAATGGTTTTTGTGGTCGGAGCATGCGCGACTCCCAGAGCAAGTACGTCGAGCCAATCCGGATCCAACTGCGCGTCATCGGTTTCCCATCGGACGAAAGCTCGCTGCCGTTTCTCGTTGGAAGCGAGCAATATCGGCAGGGCATGCAGCAGATACCGCGGACTCATGGAGCCGAAGCTAGCATTGGGATCCAGGAGCGTGAGTGCATCGACGCGGCTCTCGTTGCGCAAGGCGTACGCCAGGGCAATCATCGCGCCGTAGGAATGGCCGCACAGTGCCACAGCTCGAAGGCCCAGTTCATCCAGCACCGCTGTCACCCAGTTCAGCAGCTCGACCACGGAGTCGATGGACTGCTCACCGGGAACACTGCGCCCGACATCGCCCATGAGGTCGACCGCGTACACCCGATATCGCTGCGAGAGTGCCTCGACGTTGGCGAACCAGACGGTCGACGTCGCACCCGCGCCCGGCAGCAACACCAATGCCGGGCCGTCGACGGGTCCGCAGGCGTTGATTCGCGTGGTGCCGTGCACCGTGTTCACGTCGATTGCTTGGGTATCCGCCGGCCACTTCTGCAGCACCCGGTCGTAGGCGGTGAAGAATCCGTCGAGCGTCACTGGTAACCCTATTCTCTCGATGATCGAGATAGTAGACAATAGAGAGACATCTCGTCCAGCATCTCTCGAGGGATCAGCACATGACCGAACCTGTCGCCGCCGTGCATCAGCTGCGAGCGCTCACCGTCGAGCTCGATCTCCTCGGCGCAGACTTCGCTCAGAAGCACTCACTTCACCCGACAGACATCCGCGCGCTGATCTGCCTACTGGATGCGGACCGAGCCGGAACGCGTGCCACACCCGGCTGGCTCGGCGGACAGCTGGGCCTGGAATCCGCGTCGATCACTGCCCTGATCGATCGAATGAGCAAGCGAGACTTGGTGTCACGCGAAGCAGACCCATCCGATCGCCGGCGAGTATTGCTGCGCGTGACCGCGCATGCGTCGGAACTCGGGACGACATTCTTCGGCCCCGTCATCGGCCGAGCAGTCGACGAGCTGGCGCGTTTCACACCCGAGCAGCGGGCAACGATCGACCAGTTTCTGATGACGATGCGTGCCATCGTTGCCTCCACTCGGGAGCAGCAGACCCCGTAGACAAATCAGCCATTTTGTTCGCACTGGTTGACACATCGTTGGGTTTATACAACACTTCATTGTCATGAGCCCCGTCAAGCGCGGTACCGCGCTCCCGATCTTCAACAGGGTGGGTGTTCTGCGGGCAGAACGAAAGATGAGCCGCGCGCAACTGGCCGAACTCGTCGAAGTCAACCCCCAGACCGTGGGCGCCCTCGAACGAGGCGACCACTACCCGAGCTTGGACCTCGCGATGCGCATCTGCGACGTCTTCGATCTGCCGATCGAAGCAGTGTTCTCACGCACCGAACTCGGACCACTCTCGGCCGAACTCTTCCGAAAGGAAAAGGATCGATGAACACTGGTCCCAGCATCTTCAGCAGATATCAGGAAGCCCGGACGAGAGTATTCCTGGAGAACGAAAAGACCTATGCGAATTGGCTACCGGGACTGCGACCCCAGAAACGACGCCGAGCCTTCGTTGCGTTCCTTCTGGTACTGCTCGCGGCATCTGCGGGATTCGCACTCTCGGAACCGGTGTTCGACTGGGCGATCGGATCCTGGGGGATCTGCTACATCGTGTTCACGTTCGCGGCAATCGTCCTCGGCATCGTGTCGAATCGGCGCGCCGAAGCCCCCGTGGATGCGCTCGACGAGCTCGAAGTCCAGCTCCGCAACGAAGCCCGATCCATCGGCCTGACGGTTACTCAAGCGTTGGGCACCGCTGCCGCGGCGTACCTGTTCCTCGGATCAATTTTCGGGGCAACGAATTTCGGGATCTCCGGCGGCGCACTGATGCTGACCGCATTGAGCGCTGGAGGGGCCACCCCCGCAATGCTTCTCGCGTGGACTACTCCGGACTACGACCCAGAGGACGGCTGAGACCATGACCCCGCAACCCGACATCCTCACCCGCTATCAGGCCTATCGCACCCGGCGATTCCTCGAGAACGACGCCAACACGAGACACTGGCTTCCGAAATGGCGCACGCAACATCGACGCCGCATTCTCGCCATCGCAGTGATGGCTGCCGACATGACGTTCCTCGTCATAAGCATCTCGACGCTGTTCTTCTCGTGGGCCGCAATCGCCTGGATTCCCGCCGCACTCATCTTCATACCGATCTGGACCGCTCTACAAACGGTCTCCGGCCGCCACAGCGATGCACCCGTCGGAGCACTGGACGAATGGGAAGTACAGCAGCGCAACGAAGCTCGATCCATCGGCCTCACCGTCACGCAGGGGTTGGTCATGGCTGCGGCCTTCGCGCTGATCGTCCTGTCCACGACCTTTCCGGACCTCCCCCGTCTCGCCTACGCCGGCGGCGGATGGACTCTCGCAGCCTTGATGATCGGAATATCGACCCCGGCAATCATTCTCGCGTGGATAACCCCTGACCCCGAACCAGAAGACACCGAAGAGTTCGAACAGCAGTAACGACCGAAAGGGCACCATGAGCACCCTCACGATCGACTCCGTCTCCAAGAGATACGGCGACAAGATCGCCCTCGACAACCTGAGTTTCGACGTCCGGCCGGGCGAACTGTTCGGCTTCGTCGGCAGCAACGGCGCGGGCAAGACCACCACGATGCGCATCGCGCTGGGCGTGCTGTCGGCAGATTTCGGCCAGGTTCTGTTGGGCGGCAAGCCCGTCGACCTCGACGTCCGCCGGACTATCGGCTACATGCCCGAGGAGCGAGGCCTGTATCCGAAGATGAAGGTCGGCCCGCAACTGGCGTACATGGCCGAGCTGCACGGCCTCTCGTCGAAGGATGCCAAAGCCGCAGTGATTCGCTGGACCGAACGCCTCGGCATCGACGAGCGCGTCAACGACACCGTCGACGCATTGAGCCTGGGCAATCAGCAGCGTGTACAGCTGGCAGCAGCGCTGGTGCACGACCCCGCGGTTCTCGTGCTGGACGAACCGTTCTCCGGCCTCGACCCCATCGCCGTCGATGTCATGAGCGAGGTACTGCGCGAAAAGGCCGCTGCCGGAGTGCCGGTGGTGTTCTCGAGCCACCAACTCGATCTGGTGCAACGCCTGTGCGACCGCGTCGGCATCATCGCCGCCGGCTCGATGAAAGCCGTCGGTACCGTCGACGAACTACGCGGATCAGGAGATTCGCACCTGCACGTCCACGCACCGAACGCTGCGCCCGGATGGGCGTCGGGCATCGCCGGAGTGAGCACACTCGGGCACAGCGACGGCGTCACCGTTCTCGGGCTGGCACCGGGAGCCGATGATCAAGAAGTCCTGCGGGCCGCTCTCGCGACCGGACCGGTCCACGAATTCTCCATCCAGAAACCTTCCCTGAGCGACCTGTTCCGAGAGGCGGTAGTGGCATGAGCTCACAACTGAATTCCTTCAGCGCGGTCTCACTGATCGCCAAGCGCGAGTTCACCGTTCAGGTGATGAAGAAGAGCTTCGTCATCAGCAACGTGATCATCCTGGCCGTCATCGTCGGCGGCATCATCGCGTTCTCGATCTTCTCCGGCAGCGGCGACGAGGAACGCGACGTGATCGGCGTCGCCGGAGATCAGTCGATCGCGGCTGTATTGGAGGCGACCGGCGACGCCGTCGGAAGTCCCGTCGAAGTCCGTGACGTTGCCGACGCGGCGGCCGCGCGCAGTGGCGTCGAATCCGGGGATCTCGACGTGGCGTTGGTTCCGGACGGCAACGCAGGCGCATACACCGCCGTCACCGAGTCCGATCTGACCGGCACGTTGCGCGCCGTCGTCGAGGGCAGTGTCGCGACGCAAGCCACGAATGCTGCACTGGCGCAACAGGGTGTCGATCAGAACGAGCTTGCCGCAAGAACGGGCGCCGCAACGGTCACCGTCGACGCAATCGATCCGCCCGACCCCGAGGCCGGTCAGCGGACCGCCCTGGCTCTGTCCGCCGTGTTCCTGCTGTACGCACAGATCATCGGTTTCGGCATGTACGTCGCGATGGGCGTTGTCGAGGAGAAGTCCTCACGCGTCGTCGAACTACTGCTGTCCACCGTCCGCCCGCTGCAATTGCTCTGGGGCAAGATCCTCGGCATCGGTGCGGTCGGCATCCTGCAGCTCGCCCTGTACGGAATAGCCGGCGTCGGTGCAGGATTGGGCACAGGGGTTCTCACCGTCACCGGTGCCGCGGTGAGTGTCTTCGCGGCCACACTCGCGTGGTTCATTCTCGGCTTCGCGTTCTTCGCAGTGCTCTATGCAGCGGGCGGATCCATGGTCTCGCGGCAGGAGGACGTGAACTCGACGACCATGCCACTGCTGATCCTGATCATGGCCATGTTCTTCGCGGCCTTCTATTCCGTCAGCGATCCGGAGAGCACTCTCGCCAACACGCTGAGCTGGGTTCCTCCGTTCTCCGCGATCATGATGCCGCTGCGGATTGCGGCCGGCGTGACCTCGCCGGTGCAGATCGTCGGCTCGGCGGTCCTGATGATCGTCACCACCGCGATTCTGGCCATGGGCGCGGCGAAGATCTACCAGCGCTCCATTCTCCGGATCGGCAAGACCGTCTCGTGGAAGGAAGCTTTCGCTCGATAGAGTTCGCGCCATGAGCCCACGGACATCCGCCGCCGAGATTCTCGATTCCGTTCTCGACGGCGGATCGTTCGTGTCGTGGGACTCCACGCCCGTGGACGTCCATCCTGGGGAGTCCTACCAGAAGGATCTGGCCAAGGCTCGCGAGAAGAGTGGCGTCGACGAATCGGTGTTGACCGGCGAGGGCACCATCGACGGCCGACGCGTCGCGTTCATCGCCTGCGAGTTCGCGTTTCTCGCCGGATCGATCGGAGTCGCGGCGGCCGAGCGCATCACCTCCGCAATCGAGCGCGCCACTGCAGAGGGCCTGCCACTCATTGCCTCCCCTACCTCCGGTGGCACGCGCATGCAGGAGGGAACGTTGGCCTTCGTGCAGATGGTCAAGATCGCCTCCGCCGTCACCGCACACAAAGCGGCGCACCTGCCGTATGTGGTGTATCTCCGCAATCCGACGACGGGAGGCGTTTTCGCATCCTGGGGTTCACCGGCCCACGTCACCGTCGCCGAACCCGAGGCCCTCATCGGGTTCCTCGGCCCGCGGGTGTATCAGGCCCTGTACGACAAGCCATTTCCCGATGGCGTCCAGACCGCCGAGAATTTGTACCAGCACGGTGTCATCGACGGTGTGGTGCCGGTCGAGCAATTGCGTCACTTGCTGATCCGCACGCTGCGAGTGATCGTCGACGCATCCGTGTGGACGGACGTTCCCGAAGTCGAACGTACGAGCATTCCCCAGCAATCGGCCTGGCACTCGGTGCAGTCGTCGCGCCGCGCCGATCGTCCAGGGATTCGGCAGATCATCGAACATGCTGCGGCCGAACATGTTCCGCTCAGCGGCACCGGCCAGGGCGAGGCCGACACCTCGATCCTGTTGTCCCTGTGCCGCATTCGCGGTGTCTCCTGCGTGCTGTTCGGCAACGACCGAAGCAGCAGCACCGCCACGGCAACGATGGGTCCGGCAGCACTACGAGAAGCTCGCCGCGGCATGCGCCTGGCCGAGGAACTCCGGCTACCTCTGGTGCTCGTCATCGACACATTCGGCGCAGCACTGTCCAAAGAAGCCGAGGAGGGTGGTCTCGCTCCCGAGATCGCGCGGTCGATCTCCGACCTGGTCACCGTGAACACCCCGACGGTGTCGGTACTACTGGGCCAGGGCACCGGCGGCGGAGCACTCGCATTGCTGCCCGCGGACCGCGTCCTGTGTGCCCAGAATGCCTGGCTCGCA
Source organism: Rhodococcus sp. JG-3 (assembly GCF_000482405.1). Lineage (NCBI taxonomy): Bacteria > Bacillati > Actinomycetota > Actinomycetes > Mycobacteriales > Nocardiaceae > Rhodococcus > Rhodococcus sp. JG-3. The sequence continues at coordinate 1,949,147 of NZ_KI519398.1, read as the reverse complement.
CCGCTTCCACCCGAGGGAGCCAGCGCCATCGTGCACCGCGACACCGCCCATGCACCGGACATGGCCGAGGCTCAGGGCATCAGGTCGGTCGACCTGCTGCGAGACGGCATCGTCGACGCCATCGTTCCCGAACTCCCCGACGCGGCCGACGAACCGGCCGCGTTCTCTGGTCGCATCGCCGATGCCATTGTCCGCGAACTACGCGAGCTGTCGACCCTCGAAGCGGCAGCTCGGACGAGTGCGCGACTCGGTCGCTACCGCACTCTCGGGGTCGCCTTGTGAGTGGAAACTCAACCCCTGCTACGAGACCGGAGTGGAGCCTGCGGAACGACCGCAGGCTCCGCCGTGCACGTGCGAGGTCACGAGCGCCAACACATCGCCCGCCCGAAGGTCCGCGGGCAACTCGACCGGACTGACGCAGCAGCGCCCCGGACCGTGCACGTCGACCTTGACCACCGGGCCCACCGAATGCCGATTGACCACGACGGCCTGCAGCAGATCCCCGAACTCGGCGTCGACGCCCACTTCGCCTGCGATCACCGAACGCACCCGAGTCACCAGAATCGAGCCCCACTGCACCGGAGTGCCCTCGGCATCGGCCACATCCTCCAACGCAACGCCGTCGACGGTGATGCGACCGCACACACAGTGAGTGTCCGCCGGCCAGAGCGCTGGATCGCACCGCGAGACGTAGGCGGCACCGAGAGACGGAAGTATGTCCACAAGAGTCATGAGAAGAAGTCTTGCGCCGGGCGGTGGCGTCGAACAGGGGTGTTGACGCAATCTTGACGCCCCAGCGGTGAATCTTGACGGCGTGTGGGCACCGATGCACATTCCGACCGCCGGTCGACGGGATTCCGCCGGTCGTCGCCGGTAGTGCGCAACCCGGCCCGGACCACCCCACCTCGAACTACGCTCGCAGACATGAGTGGCGAGTATCGGCAGGCGTTCGACAGCAGCATCGACAACCGCGAGGACTTCTGGCTGGCGGCCGCGTCGGGAGTCGACTGGGACACCCCTCCCACCACGGCGTTCGACGGTTCGCAATGGTTTCCCGAAGCCCGTCTCAATACATGCGTCAACGCACTCGATCGGCACGTCGACGCCGGCCACGGCGATCGCACCGCGCTGATCTACGACTCGGCGATGCTCGGGCTCACCCGGAGCTACACCTACGCCGAACTTCTCGACGAGACCGCGCGCTTCGCCGGGGTGCTGCGCGCGCAGGGCGTCGGGCCGGGCGACCGCGTGGTCATCTATCTGCCGATGATTCCCGAGGCCGTCATCGCGATGCTCGCGTGTGCGCGACTCGGTGCGGTGCACTCGGTGGTGTTCGGCGGATTCGCCGCCAAAGAACTCGCCGCGCGCATCGACGACGCCGAGCCGGTGCTGCTGATCACCGCGAGCGGTGGGTTCGAACCGGGGCGCGTCATCGAGTATCTGCCGTTGGTGCAGCGCGCCCTGACGCTCACGACCGCGAACACACCGGCCGTGATCGTGAAATCACGAGAGGGCATTCCCGGCGAACACGAGTGGCTGGATTGGGACACCCTCATCGCCGACGCGTCAGCCGCACAACCGGTTTCGATGGCGGCGACGGATCCGCTGTACATCCTCTACACGTCGGGTACGACGGGCAAGCCCAAGGGCGTGGTGCGCGACAACGGCGGTCATGCCGTCGCGTTGACGTGGTCGATGCGCAACATCTACGACGTGAATGCCGGTCAGGTGATGTGGACGGCCTCCGACGTCGGGTGGGTGGTGGGACACTCGTACATCGTCTACGGCCCGCTGTTCGCCGGTGCCACAACGGTTCTCTACGAGGGCAAGCCCGTCGGGACTCCCGATGCAGGCGCGTTCTGGCGGGTGATCCAGGACCACGGTGTGCGGGCTCTGTTCACCGCACCGACCGCGCTGCGCGCCATTCGCAAGGTCGATCCCCACGCTGCCGAGCTCGAGAAATACGACACGTCCTCGCTGGAGACACTGTTCGTCGCCGGTGAACGCCTCGATCCCGATACCTACGAGTGGATTTCACGCACCCTCGATCGACCCGTCGTCGATCATTGGTGGCAGACCGAGACCGGGTGGGCCATCTGCGCCAATCTTCGCGGGCTGGAACCACTTCCGATCAAACCCGGATCGCCGACCGTACCGGTACCGGGATTCCAGGTCGGTATCCTCGACGCGTCCGGTAATCCCGTGGACGCAGGCTCGGAAGGCAACATCGTCGTGCAGCTACCACTGCCGCCCGGTGCGCTGGTCGGACTGTGGAACGACGAATCACGTTTCCAACGTTCGTATCTCGATACGTTCCCCGGTTACTACCTCACCGGCGACTCCGGTTACATCGACGCCGACGGTTACGTCTACGTACTCGGTCGCAGCGACGACGTCATCAATGTCGCCGGCCACCGCCTGTCCACAGGGTCGATGGAGGCGGTGCTCGCGGGCCATCCCGCCGTCGCCGAATGCGCCGTCATCGGTATCCACGACGACCTCAAGGGCCAGCGTCCCAGCGGGTACGTGGTTCTCAAGGCCGGCGAGGACATCTCCGAGGAGCAATTGCGTACCGAACTGGTGGCCATGGTCCGCGATCAAATCGGTGCACTGGCGACGTTCCGCGATGTGACGATCGTCGGAGCTCTGCCGAAAACCCGCTCGGGCAAGATACTCCGAAAGACGATGCGACAGATCGTCGCCGGTGAGCAGTACGGGGTCCCGTCGACCATTGAGGATCCCGCAGTCCTCGATGCACTGGAGAAGCTACTCGGCAGATAGGCGGAAACCGAAGCAACCATGGCCGAAACCCGCGCGCCATGGGGCACTCCCGCACGATAGCGTCCTCGGCATGACAGATCTCGACACTCGCCCCGCCGTCGACTGGCTCGCCCTCGGTGCGGTCACCGTCACGGTGATCTCGTGGGCCTCGGCCTTCGTCGCCATCCGCGGCGTCGGTGAATCGTTCGGTGCCGGCCCACTCGCTCTGGGCCGGCTCCTCATCGGATCGTGCGCCCTCGGCGCGATCGTGCTGGTCAGGAGACAGTGGGTCAAGCCGAACCGCACTCAGTGGTTACAGATCGCCAGCGTCGGCGTGTTCTGGTTCGGCGTCTACAACGTCGCCCTCAACGCCGCCGAGCAACGTGTCGACGCCGGAACGACGTCGATGATCATTCAGATCGGCCCCATCCTGGTGGCGCTGTTCGCCGGTCTGCTTCTGGGCGAGGGCTTTCCGAAGTGGTTGGTGATCGGTGCCGGTATCGCGTTCGCCGGTGCCGTCATGGTCGGCGTCGTCACCGCCGTGACCACCACCTCGACCACCAGGACGGACGCCGACTTCCTCGGCATCGCACTGTGTCTCGTATCCGCAGTGACCTATGCGATCGGAGTACTCAGCCAGAAGCCGGTACTGCGCACGGTCCCCGGCCTGCAGGTCACCTGGATGGCCTGCACCATCGGCGCGGTCTGCACGCTTCCGTTCGCGCCTGCTCTGCTCGACGACCTGTCGACCGCCTCGGCCGGAGCCACCGGCGGATTGCTCTACCTCGGCCTGGTTCCCACCGCGCTGGCGTTCAGTACCTGGGCTTACGCGCTGACGCGCATGAACGCGGGCAAGCTCGGCATCACCACATATGCGGTACCGCCGATCACCATCACTCTGGCCTGGTTGTTGCTCGGCGAGATACCGCACATTCTCGCCGTCGTCGGCGGTGTCATCTGCCTCGTGGGTGTCGGATTGTCCCGCAGGAAATAGCAGCCGTTACAGCGCCTTGAACCGCGCGATAGCAACCTCACGCTCGTGCTTGTGGTCGACGATCGGATCCACGTACTCCTTGGGTCGGCCGAACTTCAACGTGTGCACGGCTTTTCCCTCCTCGCCGCGTAGCTCCGGTACCCAGCGCCGGACGTAATCGCCCGTCGGATCGAATTTCTCACCTTGGGTGATCGGGTTGAACACCCGAAAGTACGGCGAGGCGTCGGTACCGGTGCCGGCGGTCCACTGCCAGCCGTGCTGATTGTTGGCCAGATCGCCGTCGACGAGATGCTGCATGAAATAGCGGGCACCTCGCCACCACGGCAGGTGCAGGTCTTTGACGAGGAACGACGCGACGATCATACGGACCCGGTTGTGCATCCACTTCTCCGAGTTCAATTGCCGCATACCGGCATCGACGATCGGAAAGCCGGTCTCACCCTTGCACCAGGCGTCGAACAGCTCGTCGGCGTGCTTGCCCGAGTCCAGTTCGATCTTGTCGAACTTCTTGACGTAATTCTCCCGCGCGCTGTCGGGGCGCTGAAACAGGATGTCGGCGTAGAAGTCTCGCCAGCAGATCTGCCTCCGATACGCAGCGGCACCCTCGTTGCGGAGCTTGCCCAGGTCCGCCAGCATGGTGCGCGGATGAATGGTGCCGTATTTCAGATGCACCGACATCCGGCTCGTCGAATCCAGGTCGGGGCGGTTGCGTTCGTCGTCGTACTTCGAGACGTCGTCGAGAAAATCCTCCCACTGCGCCCGTCCGGCCTTCTCCCCTGCGTCGGCGTCGGAGGTTTCCGTCTCGCTCGGAATCTTCGCCCGCTTCACGCCTTTCACGTCGTCGGGGTCGATCCACGTCACGGTTTTCGCAGACGTATCGGCCGGTCCACGCCAACCGTGTTCCATCCACTGCCGTGAGTACGGCGTGAACACCTTGTACGGCTCACCGTCGTTCTTGGTGATCCGTCCGGGCGCAACGGCATACGGCGACCCGGTCTCGACCAGCGTCACCTTCTCACCGACGCGCTGGTCCCGCTCCCGGCCGTATGGACCGTAATCGGCGCTGATGTGCACCTCGTCGGCGTCGATCGCCTTCGCCACCTTCGGCACCACCGACTCGGGGTCGCCGTGCACCACCATCAGTCTTCCGTCGAGCTGCTCGTTCAGTGCCTCGAGCGACCGGAACAGGAAGTCCTTGCGCGGACCGCCGGAGGGCTTGAGCAATCGGTCGTCCAGTACGAAGAGCCCCAGTACCGGATCCCCGGTCTCGGCAGCGGCGGTGAGGGTGGGCAGATCCCCCAGTCGGAGATCACGGCGAAACCAAACGAGCGACATGCCGTCAGTCTTACCCAACCCGGCTACGAGCAACCCCCATCACTGTTTCGGGGATTCTCAGAGAATCGCCAATCCATGCTCACCGCCGCCGCAACATCGGCCTCTACCTTGGGAAATACGCCGATCAGCCGCGAGCAGAGGAGAGAACATCATGACGAACATCCGCCCCTTCCCCGGTGCCCTCTCCCTCGTCGAGAGCACCTGCACGTTCGAGAAGTACTACGAGCAGCTCTATGCCAAGGCACCCGCCCTCGCCTGGACCCTCGACGCCGACGTCGATCGCCGCACGGCCCTGGAAGAATTCTTTGCCAAGACGCCCGAGGAGCGGCGTACCACCGTCGACAGCTGGGTTGCCTAGCATTGGGAGGTGACCGAATCGCCGAGCACCCCCGCCACCGTCCTCGTCGTCGACGATGACACCGATGTGTTGTCGTCGTTGCAGCGGGGCCTACGCCTGTCCGGCTTCACGGTCATCACGGCGTCGGACGGGGCCGAGGCGCTCGGCGTGGTGTCGCGCACCTCGCCCGACGCGATCGTGCTGGACATCAACATGCCGGTACTCGATGGCGCAAGCGTCGTGACTGCATTGCGCGCCATGGGGAACGACATTCCGATCTGTGTTCTCAGCGCCCGCAGCTCTGTGGACGATCGCATCGCGGGTCTCGAATCCGGTGCCGACGATTACCTCACCAAACCGTTCGTGCTCGCCGAGCTGGTGGCCCGCATCAGGGCCATGCTCCGGCGGCGCGGCACCAGTCCGGTCATTCCCGTAGCCGATCCTGGCATCCCCAATTCAGCTGTCGCCGTGGGCACTTTGGTCGTCGACATCGCCGGGTACCGAGTGCACCGCGACGGCGTCGACATCGATCTCACGAAGCGCGAGTTCGAGTTGCTGGCCATTCTTGCCCGCAACAAGGGCGTCGTACTGACGCGTGAGCGACTCCTCGAATTGGTCTGGGGATACGACTTCGTCGCCGACACCAACGTCGTCGACGTGTTCGTCGGCTATCTACGCCGCAAACTCGAGAGCGACGGCTCGCCGCGCATCCTGCACACCGTCCGCGGTGTGGGCTTCGTCGTGCGGGAGTCGGTATGAGTTTCTCACTTCGCGCCAGGGTCGCGGCGGCGACTGCCCTCGGTGCCACCCTCGTCGTGGCGGCCCTGGCCGTGGTGACGTCGGTGGCCATTTCCCGTAACAACGTCAACCAGCTCGACGAGCGTCTGACGACGGCATCGCAGGTGCTGGTCCCGAACTCGTCGACGCTGGAAGCCTTCATCGATCAGCTGTCCGGCGCGTTCGCTGTCACCATTCGCAGCGGAGACATCGTCGTCGCCTCGACGCCGACGCGGTTGCCGGCCCTCGACACCGGTTCTCAGACAGTGGATGTGGACGGTCAGCGGTTTCGGGTCTACACCGCGACCTCGACCGTGGTCTCGTCCGTGTCCATCTCCATCGGTGTCCCGGCCATCGAGGCGCAGCAGGTGACCGACGAGCAACAGAGACAGGTGATCCTGCTGGGGCTGGCGGCGGTCGCCGTGTCGACGGGCCTGGGTTGGCTGTTCGGAGGACGTGCCGTCAGACCGCTGGTGACGCTGACGCGGCAGGTCAGCGCTCAGCCTCCGTCGGCGCCGCAGACCCGAACCGGAGTCACCGAGGCCGACGAGCTCGCGGTCGCGATCGGGGGCATGCTCACCCGACTGAACGAGGCACAGGAACGCACCAATGCCGCCCTGGACACGGCGCGCGATTTCGCGGCCGTGTCGGCCCACGAGCTGCGCACCCCGTTGACTGCGATGCGTACCGACATCGAAGTGTTGCGCACCCTCGACCTCGAGCGCGCGCAGCAACAGGAAATTCTGACCGACCTCGAGCGCACCCAAGGCCGAGTCGAGACGACGCTGACCGCGCTCGAACGATTGGCATCGGGTGAATTGTCCAGCGAGGGCGACCGGGTCGAGACCGACATCATCGACATCTGCGACGTCGCCGCGCAGGATGCGCAGCGTCAGCACCCGGGTCTGGACGTTCGGGTGGAGTCGGAACCGGAGTGCGAGATCACGATTCGCGCACTACCCACCGGAGTTCGACTCGCGGTGGACAACGCGATCGGCAACGCCGTCCGGCACGGCGGGGCGAGCACCGTCGTCATTCGCGTCGAGCGCGCGGACGCGCTGGTCCGAATCCTGATCGACGACAACGGATCCGGCGTTCCGGTGGACGAACGCGAATCGGTGTTCGGACGCTTCGAGCGTGGAGCCGGAGCCGCGAAGGGCGGCTCCGGCCTCGGTCTCGCGCTGGTGGCCCAGCAGGCCGAATTGCACGGTGGCCGCGCATATCTGGCAGACAGCCCCCTCGGGGGTGCCCGATTGGTGCTCGAGCTACAGGACCGCTGACGAGAGATCTGCTACTTGACGTCGAGCAGATCGATGACGAAGACGAGCGTCTTGCCGGACAGACGGTGACCTGCGCCGGCGGGGCCGTACGCGAGCTCCGGCGGGATGGTGAGCTGGCGGCGTCCGCCGACCTTCATCCCGGGGATGCCGTCCTGCCAGCCCTGAATGAGACCACGGAGCGGGAACTGGATGGACTCGCCGCGGTTCCAGGACGAGTCGAACTCCTCGCCGGTGTCGAACTCGACGCCGACGTAGTGCACCTCTACGTTTCCGCCCGGCACTGCCTCTGCGCCGTCACCTTCGACGAGGTCGACCGTCACCAGATCCAACGGTGCCGGTCCGGCTTGAAATTCGATCACTGGCTTCGTCACTGAAGTCTCCTGCGGTTGTGCCGGCCCGCCGACGCCGACTGCGGTGTTCTGGGCATGGTCGGCACCGATTTTACGTCGTCACGGTCAGCCGATCGGAGCTGGCATCAACATCGTCTTGTATTCGCAGGTCAGCGTATTGCCGGTTGCGGGGTCGGACATCTCGACCTTCCAGGTGTCGGCGAACTGGTTCACACCGGGGTGCATCGAGATGGTGCCGGAGATCAACACGGTTCCACGGGCGAACAGTCCACGGTCGGCGAGCACGTCGAGCCAGTAGTGCGGAGCGAGAAGATCACCGAGTGTTCCGGTCTGAATTGCGACGCCGTCCGCCCACGCGGTCAAGGTGATCTCGTCCAGCCGATCGGCGACCTCCGACAGACGCCACGCGCCGGTGCCGAGCACATCGGGAGCCGCGTTCTTGCTCCACGCGACACTGTGCACCTCCAGGTCACGGTCGGTGTGATCGCAGGCGACCGTCAGCAGCACGTCGTCGATCGTGTCGCCCAGGATCACCAGCGCCCACTCGGCCTCGCCCGACGTACGGCCGTGCTGGACGGCAACGGCGTCCGTCTGCTGCGCCAGGTACGGCGAAATGGGATACAGCGCCGGGGTCACCGTCGGAGCCGGAACGCCCAGTTCGGCCAGCTCCGCGATGTGCGACGCCACCTCCTCCTGGTTGCGTCCGGCGTACCCGGCGTTGAGCAACGCGTTCACCTCGACCGATTCGGAGGTGCCGTTGGGCAGCGTGAATGTGAGCATCAGTAAGGACCCTCTCCTCGTAAATTTTCTGTTTCCGATGCGCCCAAAGGCTTGCGCATACGTCTTGTATACAGCAAGTATGGAGCACGTACAACGGAAAGAGTGATCCCAGGCACACGAAGGAGTCGTCATGACCGAACCTGTTTCGGTAGATAGAAAAGGCCTGGCCAAGGCCTTTGCGGCCAGCCTCACCGGAACGGCACTGGAGTGGTACGACTTCGCGGTCTACTCGGCCGCCGCAGCTCTGGTGTTTCCGCTGGTCTTCTTCCCGGACAGTGACCCACTGACCGGGACTCTGCTGGCTTTCTCGACATACGCCGTCGGGTACGTCGCCCGTCCGGTCGGAGGGTTCGTCTTCGGACGGCTCGGCGACGTCATCGGACGAAAACAGCTCCTCGTCATCACCCTGATGTTGATCGGTGTCACGACCTTCGCCATCGGTCTGATCCCCGGATACGACTCCATCGGCATCGCGGCACCGATCATTCTCGTCACGATGCGCTTCTGTCAGGGCGTTGCCGTCGGCGGCGAATGGGGCGGAGCCGTTCTCCTGTCGAGCGAATACGGCGATCCACGCAAACGCGGATTCTGGTCCTCGGCAGCACAGATCGGACCACCCGCAGGCAACCTGCTCGCCAACGGTGCACTCGCTGTTCTGACGCTGACATTGACCGACCAGCAGTTCGAGTCCTGGGGATGGCGCGTGGCGTTCCTTTTCTCCGCGGTACTCGTCGGATTCGGTCTGTGGATCCGGTTGAAGCTCGAGGACACCCCGGTGTTCAAGGCGCTGCAGGAAAGCGGCGAACGTTCCGAGGCACCGATCAGCGAAGTGTTCAAGACCGAACTGCGACCCCTGGTGGCTGGCATCATGTCTCGTGTCGCGCCGGACGTCATCTACGCGCTGTTCACCGTCTTCTCCATCACTTACGGCACACAGAAGTTGGGCTTCGAGCGCAGTGAGGTACTGACCGCCATTCTGATCGGGTCGGCATGCCAACTCGGCCTGATCCCGCTCGCCGGAGCGGTGTCCGATCGCATCAACCGACGCCTCGTCTACGGCGTCGCAGCCGTGGGCGGTGTCGCGTGGAGTGCGATCTTCTTCCTCGTCATCGGCGGAGGATCGCTACCACTGCTGATCCTGGGTGTGGTGGTGGGCCTGGCGTTCCACTCGTTCATGTACGGGCCACAGGCAGCATTCGTCACCGAGCAGTTCAGCGTTCGGTTGCGCTCCACCGGCAGCTCGTTGGCGTACACGATCGCCGGTGTCTTCGGTGGTGCGATGGCCCCGCTGATCTTCGTCTACCTGTTGGACAAGACGGACAGCTGGGTGCCGATCGCCGGGTACATCGTCGTCGTCGGTGCCGTGACACTCGTCGGCCTCGCCCTCGGACGCAACCCGGACCCCACCGAGGACGAGCACTACGTGCTGCTGGGCCAGCAGCACGAAAACGCTACGCGCGCAACAGAGTCTGAAGCGTGACCTCGAGGTGAGCGTCGATCTTCTCGTGCACCAGGCCCTCGTCGCCGGCACTCAGTGCGTCGATGATGGCCTGGTGCTCGGCGCACACTCGGTGTTGCCGGTTGGCGGCGGTGAACAACGCACTCAAGCCCACTCGGAGCTGACGCGCCCGCAAACCGGCATACGTGCGCGAGAGCAGATCACTGCCCGCCGAATCGATCAAACTCTGATGGAACGTCCCGTCCCAGTCGATGAATTCCTTGGGAGCGTCGGTGCTGTCGGAGTTCATCAGCAGCTCCTGCTGATGCAACGCATGCTGCATCGCCGCGATCGGAGCGTCACCGGCACGCAACGCCCGCGACGCCGCGTGCCGTTCCAGAACGCCGCGCAGATCCATCAATTCGCCGATCTGTCGTCCGGACATCGCCGGCACATGGGCACCGCGCTTGGGCACCATCTCGACCAGACCCTCGGACTGCAGCATCAGCAACGCCTCACGCACCGGCGTGCGCGATACGCCGATTCGAGTCGCAAGTTCCTGTTCGTTCAGAAAAGTGCCGGTGGCGGCCGGTGACGACAACACCTGATCACGGACGAACTGGTACGCCTTGTCCCTCCCCGACAGTGGTTGCATACGATATGTATACCTGTCTTCCCCCGACGAAACCAGGAGTCACACCGTGAGCTCGACTATCCGCATCAGCCTGGCCCAGATCACCAGTGGCGAAAACCCCACCGAGAACCTCGAACTCATCGAGACCCACACCCGCGCCGCGGCGCACGCAGGCTCGGACCTCGTCGTGTTCCCGGAGGCGATGATGCGCTGCTTCGGCGGACCCATCCGAAAGTTCGCGCAGCCACTGGACGGCGAATGGGCACAGACCGTTCGTCGGATCGCGTCCGACGCCGGCATCACCGTCGTCGCCGGAATGTTCACTCCCGCGCCCGACGACAGAGTGACCAACACACTGCTCGTCACCGGCCCGGGCGTCGAGGCGAGCTACGACAAGATTCATCTGTTCGACGCGTTCGGATTCGCCGAATCCGATACCGTCGCACCGGGTTCCGACCCGCTCGTGCTCGACATCGCGGGAGTCCGCGTCGGCTTCGCGACCTGCTACGACATTCGCTTCCCTGCCCTGTTCCAGAAACTCGGCGACCTCGGTGCCGAACTCGTCGTGGTACCGGCGTCCTGGGGATCGGGTGACGGCAAAGTGGAGCAGTGGACCCTGCTCGCCCGCGCACGCGCCCTGGACTCGACCACTTTCATCGCGGCCTGCGATCAAGCCGAACCTGCTGCCGCCGAAGGCAATGCCCCACTGGGCGTCGGCCACAGCATCGTCTGCTCCCCCACCGGCGAGATCCTCGGCCAACTCGACGCGACACCCGGCATGCTGACGATCGACATCCATACCGAGCTGGTCGACGCCGTGCGCAAGAACCTGCCAGTGCTGAAGAATCGCAAGCACTTCGACGCCTGAGTGCGCCGCGAACTCGAAGTTATGGACGAATTCTGGCCCAAATCCGTCCATAACTTCGAGTTCAGCGAGGATCTGCGCGCCTGGACCAGAACTCGTCGACCACCTCGGCCAGTCGATCCGGCTGCTCCAACGCCGGTATCACCCGCGCGCCGCTGACGGTGACCTCGCGCGCATCGACCATCGTGGCGACCACGGCGCGGGCCTCCTCCGGCGTCCATTCACCACGATCGTCGGTGGTGACGAACAGGGTCGGACACGTCAAGGCCCGTGCAGCCCAATTCAAGTCCGTTCGATTCAGAATCGCCGTTTCGATGGCCAGGATGGTCGCCCGACGGCCCGCCCGCCCGATTGCGTCGCGCAGCAACTGCACCGCCTCGGGGTCGTGAGCTCGGGAGTGATCGGTGAAAATGGTTTCCTCGATGGCCGATCGCACCGGGCCACGAAGCCCGACAAGATGATACAGCGGCAGCAGCATGCGGACCTTGCGACGCAACGGCTCGTCGATGGGATGCGTCGGCGCACTGATCGCAACGAGGGTCGAGATCAAATCCGGTCGTCGCGCGGCCACCTCCATACCGACATGACCACCCCAAGCATTTCCGACCCAATCGACGCTGCCGAATCCCCATCGGCGCTGCATCTCTTCCACTAGTTCGACAGCGGCATCGGCACACGCCGAGATATCGGCGGCTTCGCTCAACGGGTCGCTCGAACCACAGGATGGGGCGTCGACCAGGTGCACAGTCCGAGCTGCAGCCAGCTCCGGCAGGACGCGATCCCAGCTCGAGGAGTCGACGAACATGCTGTGCCACAGCACAACCGGCGGTCCCGTGCCCGTCACTCGGACGTGTAACCGACCGAGTCGAGTAGGAAAGTGGTACTCGTTCATATTTAACATTACACAGCGTAATCTCAATTATGTCTAGACTGCGTCTCATGGCCAGGACTTACTCGTCGGACCTGCGTACCGAGCGCGCTCGACTCAACCGCGCCGCAGTGACCGACGCCGCACATGCGATGTTCCTGAGTCGAGGATGGGTCGCCACCACCATGGCCGACGTCGCGTCGGCTGCCGGTCTGACCCGGCAGACCGTCTACCAACAATTCGACGGCAAGCTCGCGTTACTGGACGGATGCATCGACAGTGCGCTCTCGAACGGCCTGGACTCGCCCGTCCGCCAGTTGCCGGACTACGAGAAGATGGGCACCGGAACGTTCGAGGAACGACTCGCCGCCGGCGCGGCCTGGCTCCGCGGGGCACATGAGCGATCCGCGGCCATACAACACGTGCTGGACGAGGCCGCAGTAGTGGATCCAGTTGCTGCGCAGCGACTCTCGGTCCGCGAGAAAACGCGATGGGACGAGAACCGTTGGGCAGCAGGGCTGATTCTCGGCGGTCCTCCGCCGGACATCGTCGTCGACGCCATGTGGTTGCTCACGGCTCGCTCGGTGTGGCTGAGATTGACCCGCGAGCGCGGATGGACCTCCGAGCAATGGGAGCAGTGGTTCATCGCGCACGCTCGAACAGAACTGCAGCCGCGAACTCGAAGTTAGGGATGGATTCCGGCCGAATCTCGTCCATAACTTCGAGTTCGCCGGGACACCAAGCCCCGTCACGCAGCGAGATCGCAGTTGTGCAGCCAAGAGTGGCCATATCACCTGCGTAACTGCGAACTCGGCGGGATACGCAGGCCGTAAACGACAACGCCGCCGACTCCCGAGGGGAGCCGGCGGCGTTGTCCTGCAGCAAGAGCTAGCGGGAGCTGACGTCCTGGTAGTCGCGCTCGGTGTAGCCGGTGTAGATCTGGCGCGGACGGCCGATCTTGCCGGTGGTGTCCTCGTTCTGCTCGCGCCAGTGCGCGATCCAGCCCGGGAGACGACCCATCGCGAACAACACCGTGAACATGCGCGGCGGGAAGCCCATCGCGCGGTAGATCAGGCCGGTGTAGAAGTCGACGTTGGGGTACAGCTTGCGCTCGACGAAGTAGTCGTCGGTGAGTGCGGTCTCTTCGAGCTTGAGGGCGATCTCGAGCAGTTCGTCGCCGTTGCCCAGCTTGCCCAGGATCGTGTGTGCGGTTTCCTTGACCAGCGTCGCGCGCGGATCGAAGTTCTTGTACACCCGGTGTCCGAAGCCCATGAGCTTGACGCCGTCTTCCTTGTTCTTCACCCGACGCAGGAAGTCCGTGGCGTCGCCGCCCTCGGCCTTGATCTTGTCGAGCATCTCGAGCACGGCCTGGTTGGCACCGCCGTGCAGCGGACCCCACAGCGCGTTGATGCCGCCGGAGATCGAGGTGAAGAGGTTGGCCTGCGAGGATCCGACGAGGCGGACCGTCGACGTCGAGCAGTTCTGCTCGTGGTCGGCGTGCAGGATGAGCAGCATGTCGAGTGCCTTGACGATCTCGGGATCGACCTCGTACGGCTCGGCGGGGAAGCCGAACGTCATGCGCAGGAAGTTCTCGACCAGGCTCTTCGAGTTGTCCGGGTAGAGGAACGGCTGACCGACCGACTTCTTGTAGGCGTACGCCGCGATGGTCGGCAGCTTGGCCAGCAGACGGATGGTGGAGAGCTCGACCTGCTCGGGATCGTTCGGCTCGAGCGAATCCTGGTAGTACGCCGACAGTGCGTTGACCGCGCTCGACAGCACCGGCATCGGGTGGGCGTTGCGCGGGAAGCCGTCGAAGAAACGCTTGAGGTCCTCGTGCAGCAACGTGTGGCGACGGATGCGGTCGGTGAACGTCTCGAGCTCGTCCTCGGACGGCAGCTCCCCGTAGATCAACAGGTAGCTGACCTCGATGAACGACGACTTGCCCGCAAGCTGTTCGATCGGGTAACCGCGGTAGCGCAGGATCCCCGCGTCACCGTCGATGTACGTGATGGCCGACTTGGTGGACGCGGTGTTGACGAACCCGCCGTCCAACGTCGTGTAGCCGGTGGTCGCCAGCAGCTTTCCCAGCTCGATACCGTTGTTGCCTTCACTGGCCTCGGCAATCGACATGGAATATTCGCCACCGGGGTAGGTGAGGGTGGCTTTGGCATCATTCTCAGCGGGCACGAATGGTCCCTCTCGAACTCGTGTAACGGACACGTACTTAAAACGGACAGTTCTAACGTCGCTAGTGAAACTAGTCTCTCGGTGCCTCGGACGCCCAGGGAGGGTCGGCACCGGGTCGTGAAACCGTGATCGCGGCTGCCGTGGCAGCGAACGAAAGAGCTTGCCGCCAATCCTCCCCGGTCATCTCCTGTACCGCTTTCGATGTGATAATGGTCTCTTTTTCCAGGTAGCTCAACAGTGCGCCGTGCACGGTGTCACCAGCGCCGATCGTGTCGACGACGTCGACGGCAACGCCCGGTACCGACACCTCCTCGGCTGCTGTCACTCCCGTGGCCGTCGTCTCTCCGGACGCGGTGAACACCGAGATTCCGTCCCCGCCGCGGGTCATCACCACCGCGGTCACCCCGGCGGCGAGCCAGTCGTCGACGGTGGTGCCCTGGGTGCCCAGTCCCAGCCAGTGCGAGTCGTCCTCGGACACCTTGAGAATGTCGATGCTCGGCAACCACGAGCGAAAGCGATCGCGGAATCCGTCGGCGGTGATGTCGCCGCTGGTGCTGTCGATGGCGGCCGGGCGAATATTGGGGTCGAGCATCGTCAGCTTGCCCGCGGCCCGAGCTCGATGCAGCAGTTCGGCGTACACCGACGCGCCGGGCTCGTACAGCAACGACAACGTGCCGAAGGACAGAACGCTGATCTCGTCGGGCAGATCACCGGGATCGGCGACGAGTCGATCGGCCGTGCCATCGGCGTAGAACGAGTACTCGGCGCTGCCGTCCTCGGCGAGGGTCGTCATCGCCAACGTCGTCGGCTCGTCACCGCGCTGCACCCACGAGATGTCGACACCGGCATCGCGCAGACTCGCCAGGATCTGCTCACCGAACGAGTCGCGAGAGATGCGGGAGAGATAGGCAACCGGCGACCCCAACCGACCGATCGAGATGGCGACGTTGAACGGCCCGCCGCCGAGTTTCGGTGAGAGCAGCGGCCCCTCGTGCACCGGCACCAGATCCACCAATGCTTCGCCGCACACCAGAATCGTCACTTCTCGTACTCCATTCCCCAGCTGCCGGACCAGGTCTGACCCGGGTCGAGCACGATCAGATCGATCTCGGAATTCAACGCGTCGGGCGGGCAGGTCATCGGTTCGATCGCCAACGCACGTCCCCGATCCGGGTACGCCTGATCGTTGGCGGGATCGGCGGTGAACACCTGCACCCACCCGAAGTTGCTGTCGGTCCACAGCACCGTCGCGGTGCCGTCGGGGCCACGCAGTGTGTGCTTCGCGCGTCCGTCCACGTCCGGCACCGAGGCACTGAACGGAGTGTCGAGCTGCACGCCCTCGAGGTTCCGAGGCTGCCGAAAGTCGTACTCGGTATCGGCCGTCGGAACCGAAAGTCCTACAGGCAGATTGCGTACCGGATCGAGCGGTAGCCGCGTACCCGCGGACAGTTCGAGCGTGCATTCGTCGAGGGGTACGTCCCCCACACGCACGTAGGTATGGAATCCCATCCCGTACGGCGCAGCCGATTCGCCCGTGTTCGTCGCCGACGCGGTCACCGTCAGACCGTCGTCGGACAGCTCGTGTGCCACCGTCAATCGCAACGAGAACGGCCAACCCTCGTGCGTACCGATGTCGACGCTCTGCTCGACGCGAGACTCGGTGTGCTCGTCGAGAGTCCACTCCACCCGTCGGACGAAACCGTGGCTTGCGTTGTTGCGGGCCGGTTCGGTGACCTCCAACCGATGTTCGACGCCTTCGAACGTGAACGTTCCGTCGGCCGTTCGATTGGGCCACGGGGCCAACACCAGTCCCGCCGACAGCGGCGGCTTGGTGCCCGCCTCCCACGTTTCGGTGAGCGGTGAGCCGTCGTATTCGAGGACCCGCAGGCCCGCTCCGACAGCAGCGACGTCGGCGCGATACTTGCCGCTCGTCAACGAATACGTCTGCGCCTCAACTGTGGGAGCCATGCGAGCCATTGTCCACGACGGTGTCGTCCACCGTCTTGCTACCGACGATTGCGCCCACTCGGTAGCGAATGAATGCCGGTAGCGCGAGGGCTGCGATCGAGACACCGATGACCACCAGCACACCACCTCCTGCGGCGGCCGCGGCCGTCCCCACCGAGGCCGCTGCCGCGCCGTGCAGAACATCGCCGATCCGGGGCCCTCCCGCGACGACGACGATGAAGACGCCTTGCAGTCGGCCGCGCATCTCGTCGGTCGCCACCGTCTGCAGCATCGTGCTGCGGAACGCCGCCGAGATCATGTCGGCACCTCCACCGAGCGCCAGAAACGCCAGTGCGAACCACAGGGCAACCGTCGTCGCTCCGTCGGTCGCCGCACCGACGGCGAGCCCGAATCCGATCATCGCCACGCCCCAGACGACGATGCAGATCAACACCGCAAGTCCTTGACGCTGCACGCGCGGTAGCCAACCGGAGAACACTCCACCGAGCACCGCTCCCGCGGACATCGCCGCGAACAGCATGCCGAGCACGGGCCCACCCGAGGCCGGGTCCCCGAAACTGTCGTGGGCGATCTGCGGGAACAGCGCCCGTGGCATCCCGAACACCATGGCGATGATGTCGACGACGAAGGACGCCAGCAGCACCTTCTGGGTCGCGAGGTACGCGAAACCCTCGAACACCGAACGTAATCCGGCGCGTTGACCGGACTTGGCCGGCGGAATGCCCGGCAGCCTGATCACCGCCCACAGCGTGGCGAACAGTGCGATGGTGTCGATCAGGTAGAGCGTCTCCAGTCCGATGTAGTAGATGAGGATGCCTGCACTGAGCGGACCGGCGATGGCACCGAAGTTCATCACCGTCATGTTCAGAGAGTTCGCGGCGGGCAACTGCCCCGCGGGCAGGATTCGCGGCAGTATCGCACTGCGGGTCGGCTGATTGACGGCGAAGAAGGCCTGCTGAACTGCCAACAGCACCAACACGATCCACACGTTGTTCAGTTGCAGGAACGCCTGCAACCAGAACAGTGCCGACGTTCCGATCAGGCCGAACGTAGTGATCATCAACAAGGTTCGGCGGTCCATCACGTCGGCGAGCGCCCCGCCCCACAGCCCGAACACGATGAGGGGCACCAGAGCGAACACGCCCGTCAAGCCGACGTAGGCCGAGCTCAGGGTGATCTGATAAACCTGTTGCGGCACAGCGACGATCGAGAGCTGCGCGCCGATGACGGTGACGATGTTCGCCAGCCACAGGCGGCGATATGCGGGAGTCTTCAGCGGGGTCGTGTCGGCCAGGATGCCGCGCAGCCCGCTCACGGTTGCAGTCGCACGATCACACCGCTCGCCGGCATCACTCGAATTCTGTTGTGCATCCGGCTGGTTCGACCCTGCCAGAATTCGACGACCTCCGGTTCGACGCGGATGCCGCCCCAGTTCGGCGGTACCGGCACCTCGCGTCCGTCGAACGTCGCGGTGACCTCGGCCAGTTGCGCGGCGAGGGCGTCGCGAGACACGACGGTTCGCGATTGCTCCGACGCCCATGCGCCCAGCTGCGAGCCGCGCGGTCGCGTCCGCCAGTACGCCTCGGTGGTGTCGCGGTCGACTCTGGTGACCGGTCCGCGGACGGTGAGCTGACGGGCGATGCCGATCCACGGAAAGGTGATGGACGCGTACGGCGTCGACGCCAGTGCGCGGCCCTTGTCCGAGTCGTAGTTGGTGTAGAACACCACGCCCTCGGCGTCGAGGTCCTTGCACAGGACGGTGCGGGTCGCGGGCCTACCGGCAGCGTCGACCGTGCCGAGCACGATCGCGTTGGGCTCGGGCAGATTCGCGGCAACGGCGTCCGAGAGCCACTGCCGGGCCAGTGGCAACCAGCCGTCGCTCAGGGCGTCGACGTCGAGATCCTTGGGCTCGCCGTAGTCCACTCGCATGGTGGCCAGGCGCTGTTCGTCTGCAGACACGAACCCAGACGCTACTCCCGCGTAAAAGCTCGCTATGGTTTCCGCAAGCACGCCCGGATGCGGCGCAGAGCCGGGCGCAGTCGCGACGAGGGAGTCCACAGACCATGGCTGTTCAACACGTTCCCGAAGATTTCGTTCCCGGTCTCGAAGGTGTGGTCGCCTTCACCTCCGACATCGCCGAACCCGACAAGGACGGCGGCGCACTGCGTTACCGCGGAGTCGACATCGAAGAACTCGTTGCACAGGGCGTCACCTTCGGCGACGTGTGGGCACTGTTGGTCGACGGCGAATTCGGCCGCGGCCTGCCACCGGCCGAGCCTTTCCCCCTGCCCATCCACACCGGTGACGTTCGCGTCGACGTGCAAGCAGGCCTGGCGATGCTCGCTCCCATCTGGGGGTATCAGCCGGTACTCGACATCGACGACAGCACCGCCCGCGACAACCTGGCCCGCGCCTCGGTGATGGCGCTGTCCTACGTCGCGCAGTCCGCTCGCGGCATCTACCAGCCCGCTGTGCCCCAGAGCCGCATCGATCAGGCGGCCACCGTGACCGAGCGCTTCATGGTCCGCTGGAAGGGCGAGCCCGACCCCGCCCACGTCGCCGCCATCGACGCCTACTGGGTGTCGGCCGCCGAACACGGCATGAATGCGTCGACGTTCACCGCCCGAGTCATCGCCTCCACCGGAGCCGACGTCGCAGCATGTCTCTCCGGTGCCATCGGCGCGATGTCCGGCCCGCTGCACGGCGGCGCGCCGGCCCGCGTACTGCCCATGATCGAAGAAGTCGAGAAGACCGGCGACGCCCGTGCGCTGATCACCGGGATCCTCGACCGCAAGGAGAAGCTCATGGGCTTCGGGCACCGCGTGTACCGCGCCGAGGACCCCCGAGCCCGCGTGCTGCGCGCCACCGCCAAGCGCCTGAACGCTCCGCGCTACGAGGTTGCCGCCGCGCTCGAACAAGCCGCGTTGACGGAACTGCGCGAACGCCGCCCCGATCGAGCCATCGAGACCAACGTCGAGTTCTGGGCCGCCGTGATCCTCGACTTCGCCGAGGTGCCCGCGCACATGATGCCCGCAATGTTCACCTGCGGGCGTACCGCCGGCTGGTGTGCTCACATTCTCGAGCAGAAGCGCCTGGGCAAGTTGGTGCGCCCGGCTGCCCTCTACACCGGCCCCGAACCGCGCACCCCCGACTCCGTCGACGGCTGGGACCTGATCCGGTAGTCGACGGTGTCATGACACCCGACTAGCCTGTGGAGGCCATATTCCATCGACGCTAGGACGCGCTACTCCATGGCCGATTTGCCGATCATTCCCGCCGATCTTCTTCCCGCCGACGGACGCTTCGGTTGCGGCCCGTCCAAGGTTCGCCCCGAGCAGCTGCAGTCCCTGGTCGACGTCGGTGCGTCCGTGTTCGGCACCAGCCACCGGCAGAAGCCCGTCAAGGACGTCGTCGGTCGCGTACGCAGTGGTCTGAAAGACCTGTTCTCGCTCCCCGAGGGCTACGAGGTCGTGCTCGGCAACGGTGGTACCACCGCGTTCTGGGATGCCGCTGCGTTCGGTCTCATCCGGGAGAAGTCGCTGCACCTGACCAACGGTGAGTTCAGCTCGAAGTTCGCCTCGGTGGCCAAGAACAACCCGTTCATCGGCGATCCGATCGTCGTCAAGGCAGAGCCCGGCAGCGCGCCCGAGCCCACGTCGGATCCGTCCGTGGACCTCATCGGTTGGGCCCACAACGAGACCTCGACGGGCGTGGCCATCCCGGTCAGCCGTCCGGCCGGCTCGGAGAACGCCCTCATCGCGATCGACGCCACCTCCGGTGCCGGCGGACTGCCGGTGAACGTCGCCGATTCCGACGTCTACTACTTCGCTCCGCAGAAATGCTTCGCCGCCGACGGTGGCCTGTGGGTCGCGCTGATGAGCCCGGCTGCGCTCGCCCGCGTCGACGAGATCGCCTCCAGTGGCCGGTGGGTTCCGGACTTCCTGTCGTTGCCGATCGCCGTCGACAACAGCAGCAAGGACCAGACCTACAACACCCCCGCAGTGGCGACGCTTCTGCTCTTCGCAGACCAGATCGAGTGGCTCAACAGCAAGGGCGGCCTGGATTGGGCCACGAAGCGGACTGCGGACTCGTCCTCACGCCTGTACGACTGGGCCGAGAACAGTGAATTCGCAACGCCGTTCGTGACGAACCCGGATCACCGCAGCCAGGTCGTCGGCACGATCGATTTCGACGAGAAGGTCGACGCGGCCCAGGTCGCCAAGATCCTGCGCGCCAACGGCGTCGTCGACACCGAGCCGTACCGCAAGCTCGGCCGCAACCAGCTGCGTGTCGGTATGTTCCCGGCCATCGAGCCGGACGACATCACCGCACTGACGAAGAGCATCGACTGGGTCGTGTCCACGCTGAGCTAGTCGGCAGCCAACTCACAGCTACAGCGCTCCCTCCGAGGCCTACACTTGCTATAAATTACGCAAGCGTAACGACCTCGGAGGGAGCGTTCGTATGTCCAGGCTCCTCTCCGTTGTTCTACGACTGCGGGTGACGCTCGTGTACTGCCTGCTCACAGCCGCAGGAACCGTCACTCTCGGGCAGATCGGGCCGCACGATCGTTGGCATGTGCTGCACGCCGCGAGCACCAACCTGCACAATCTCACCGACGGTCATCTCGCCACGCTCGTCACCAGCGCCTTCCTCACCGAAGGCCGGCCCGATTGGTGGTGGCTCGCCTCGGTCGCCATCCTGTTCGCCGTCGCCGAGTGGGTCTCGGGGTGGCGCCGGTTTCTGCTCACGTTCTCCGCCGGGCACATCGGCGCGACGGCACTGGTGGCTGTCGGGTTGTTCGTCGGCATCCACGTCGACTGGTTTGCCGACTCGCTGGCCGTAGCCGTCGACGTCGGGGTCAGTTATGCCGCAGCTGCGGTGGCGGGGTCCTTGATTCGATACCTGACGATGCCGTGGCGCGCAGTGTGGGGCGCATTGTGGATCGCCGTTGTCGCCGCCGGAGCCATCACGGATCCCTCGTTCACCGCTGCCGGCCACGCCCTGGCGCTGACCATCGGACTCGGACTCGGCGTGTTCTTTCTTCGCCGAGACGCAATGCCGTTGTCCCGCAATCGAATCGACTCGACTTCGGCCGATCGGGTGCAACCGAGCGCGCAGCTGTCTACTCTCTGAGAAAGAAACCGACGCCACCGCCGCGAGGCGTGTCGGACACCCGCCGAATACGGTAGGTGAACTAGGCTCGAATTCGACGGTATCGCGAGCCGGCGCGATGAGGAGGTCAAGGTGCGAGACTTACGTGTGGTGGGTCTCGAGGCCGACGGAAAGTTCGTCGTATGCGCAGATCCCAAAACCGGCGACAGATTCCGGCTTCCAGCCGACGACAAACTCCGCGCAGCCTCACGCGGAGACATCGCTCGACTAGGACAGATTGAGATCGAAATGGACAGTTTGCTCCGGCCGAAGGAAATCCAGGCCCGTATCCGCAGCGGCGCGACCATCGAACAGGTCGCCGCAGATTCCGGAATGGCCATCAGCCGAGTCGAGGTGTTCGCGCACCCCGTACTGCTCGAGCGTTCGCAGGCAGCGTCGATGGCCCAGGCCGGACATCCGCTGCGGCACGACGGCCCGGCTGTGCAGACCCTGCTCGACATCGTCACCCTCGCCTTCCGCGCTCGCGGACACAACCTCGACGACGCGGCGTGGGACGCCTGGCGCGACGAGGACAACAAGTGGGTCGCCCAGCTGAAGTGGCAGGCAGGGCGCACCACCAACAAAGCGCACTGGCAGTTCTTGCCCGACGGTCACGGCGGCACCATCGCACCACTCGACGACACCGCACGCGAACTGATCGACCCGGACTTCGGACGTCAACTCCGCGGCCTGGCCCCGGTACGTGCACTTGCCTCCGCCGAGGACTCCGACGACGAGACCTCGCAGCACAGTTTCGACGAGTACTACGGCACCACCGCCGACAGCGAGATCGACGCCGAGACCATCGACGTCGAGGTGGACGATGCGCCGACTCCCGAGCCCGAGCAGCCGCGCGAACCGGTGGCGAGGGAGCCCAGGCCCGCACCCAAGCCTGCCGCCGGTCACACCAGCGGCAAGGACAAGCGTGGCAAGCCGGCCATGCCATCGTGGGAAGACGTCCTGCTCGGTGTGCGCAGCAGCGGTCACAACTGAGTTCTTCGTGTGACCGATGTGCCGCGCGATGTCGGAGTGCCGACACCCACACCGTAGGCTTCGATGGAAGTCACGGAGAGAGAGGTGCCGGTAGTGGGGGCCAAAGCATCAACGATCTGGTACGTGGACGCACCGGATCCCATATCGGTACTGCGAGAAGCCACCACCTCCGACTGGAACGCCGCCAGTGCGCTCGTCGGACGGCTCTACCCCCATCTCACGGCCGTCCCCCTCGAGCAGGGACCCATCTCGACTTCGGCGGGTGTGGACGACGATCACGTGTTCATCGGGTGCTACCCCGGCGTCACCGTCGTCTGCGGATCCAACTTGTCGGTGCCCACGCCGTCGACCCTTCCCGAATCCGTCACCCGCCCACTGGCCTCCGAGCACACCTACCTCGTCGCCTCGGACCCCGAGCATGCCTGGGGTGCGTTCGCCTACTGGGAGCGCGGTGAATTCCGACGCTCGTTCAGCGCCACCCCCGTCTACATCTACGAAGACGTCGGGCTGCCTCTGGTGTGGGAGCGTCCGTTCTGGGCCGGTGACCACCCGCTGATCTATCCGCCCGGAGTGATGCCGGATCCGCAGTCACTGCCGTTCCACCCCCAGGAATTCGCCGAAGCCGCCAACGCCGAATGGCTCGGCTTCCGCTACACCGGTGCCCCGAAGCCCGGCGAGCTCGACCCGAATGCGCTGCCTGTCTGCGGTTTCACCATGTACGTACCGGGCCAAGAGCCGCGGCCGCAGAACGTGCCGGTCCAGAATGCACCCGCAGCGGACTCGGCCGAGCCCGCACCGCGACCGAAGAAGCGCTGGTTCTCCCGCAAATAGTGGCTCGGGTGGGCACCGTTGCACACAACGACCGGCAATCGACGGGATTCCGCCGATCGTCGCCGGTAGTGCGCACCCCTGCCCGGGCCGGCTCAGAACGCCAGAGCCGCCAGGGCCACGAAACTCAGAAGCGCACCGGCGCTCGCTCCGTACACGGCCCAACGCCATACCGGAACGCCGAACCACCGCATGACCGTCGGGGCTGCGCCTGCCACGACGACGAGGTTGAGGCCGATCGCGAGCAGCGGATGAACTCTGGCCAGTTCCAGGCCGAACGCCGTCAGTGCCACCGCGACGAGGATCGCCGCGATCACGGCAACCGGGACACCGGTCCAGCGAACGTCCGGATCCTTCACGTCAGACGCACCCGTTCGTAGAAGCCCATCGCCGCGGCCGTCGCGACATTCAGCGAATCGGTACCGGGAGCCATCGGAATACGAGCGCGAATGTCGGTGGCGCGCATGGCGTGTTCGGTCAGACCGGGCCCCTCGGCACCGAGCAGCAACGCGACCTTCTCCCCCGTCATCGCCGTCGCCAAGGACACTGCCTCCGGGTTCGGCGTCAGCGAGATCAGCTGAAAACCGTGCCGCCGCACCCGATCGAGGCCACGAGGCCACTCGGGCACCTTCGCGAACGGCACTCGGAGCACATGACCCATCGACACCCGGACAGACCGTCGGTACAGGGGATCGGCGCAGGCGGCACCGAACAACACCGCGTCCACCCCGAGACCGGCCGCATTGCGGAACATCGACCCGAGATTCTCGTGATCGTTGACGCCTTCCAGAATCGCCACCGTGCTCGCGCCCGCCAGCACGTCGTCCAGATCGAGGGCCGGCGGCCTGTTCGCCGCCGCCAACACACCACGATTGAGGTGGAAGCCGACGACCTCGGCCATCACCTCGGCCGACGTCCGATAGAACGGAACGTCCGAATCGGCGAGGTCCTCGCGCAACGCGTCGAGCCGTCGATCCACGCCGAGCAGGCTGATCATCGGAAAACGCGAGCTCAGCAGGCGCTGCGCGACGAGCACGCCCTCCGCGATCACCAACCCTTTGCCCTCGGGCAGATCGGGGCGCCTGTCCGAGGAATTGAGGTCGCGGAAGTCGTCGAGCCGCGGGTCGAGGGGATCGTCGATGTCGATTACATGCACCACCTGCTCATCTTCTCACCCGGCATTTCTGGCAGTCCCTCGGCGAACCACCACCCCGGTATGGAAAAGTTGTGAGCGATGACTACCGACGAATCGATCACCATCCGTACCGCCACCGACGACGACTGGGATGCCGTCGCGCTGCTCGACGCCCATGCTTTCGGCGAGCACCAGAACGCCGAGGACCTGGCCGAGACGCAGATCCTGACGAAGTCCGAGCACGTCTACCTGGCGTGGGACGGCGAGACCCCGGTCGGTGTGGCCATGCACTTCCCGATGTCGGTGACCGTTCCCGGCGGAGCTCAGGTCGAGGCATCGGGAGTGTCCTGGGTGTCCGTCGCGCCGACACATCGCCGACGCGGCATCCTGCGATCGATGTTCACCCAGCAGCACCGCGCTCTGAACGACGCGGGTGCGCCGCTGTCACTGCTGACGGCCAGCGAGGCGACGATCTACGGACGCTTCGGGTATGGGCCGGTGACCGAGGAGATCAGCGTCTCGATCGACCGTCGATTCGCGCAGTTCCGCAAGGACGCTCCCCCGGCGACGGGTGTGCGGCTGATCGAATCGGCCGAGGCCACCGAACTGCTCCCGGACATCTACCACCGGTGGCAGCAGCAGACCGCAGGCGCGCAGCCCAAGCCGCCGATCCGCTGGGAGCGCTTCTTCGCCGATCGCGAGAACCGACGCGGCGGACTGACCGCACTGTTCTTCGTCGTACATCCCGACGGGTACGTCGCTTACCGACGCGGACGCAACCCGAGCCGGGTGGTGGTGGAGGAATTCATCGCGGTGACCGACGACGCCTACGCCGCGCTGTGGCAGATCCTCGTCGGTGTGGACCTGGTAGACACCATCGAGGTACGGCAGGCACGCGACGAGGCACTGCCGTTCCTGCTGACCAACAACCGGCTGCCGAAGGTCACCGCTCACCACGACGCTCTGTGGGCCCGGATCATGCATGTCGAGGCTGCCCTCGAGGCGCGCACCTATGCCCTCGACGCATCACTGATCATCGCCGTCCGGGATCCCTTCCTCGACGCAGGCGGTACCTATTCGCTGACCGTCACGAACGGCAGAGCCACCTGCACGCGGGTGGAATCCGAGCCGGACATCGAACTCGACATCGATGTGCTCGCCAGCATCTACTTCGGAACGCACCGTGCCCGATTGTTCGCCGCGGCCAATCGCCTCACCGCCCGCAACGAAGAATCCCTGCACGCACTCGATCTGACGTTCGGAACAGCGCGTCCCGCCGTCATGGGTTGGGGTTTCTGAGCGACTACCCTGCCAGCCCGTGCGTGAAGGCGAAGTGCACGGCCTGCGCCCGATCTCGCAGTCGGGCTTTGGCGAACAGATGGTTGATGTGTGTCTTGACTGTCGCCTCGCTGACGAACATCTGCTGAGCGATCTCGCGGTTCGACAGGCCGGCCGCGATCGCGCGTAGGACCTCGACCTCACGCGGGGTCAAACCAGCTGGGATCTCGGGCGGACGGGAGTGCTCGACGGCTCCGAGCAGCCGAGCCTGTACCTCCGGGTTCAGTACGGACTGCCCGGCTGCCGCCGCCCGCAATGCCGCCGCTATCTCGACCCTTCCGGCGTCCTTGGTGAGATATCCGCGTGCGCCCGCACCGAGTGCATCGAGTATCGAGCGTTCGTCGGAGAAGGTCGTCAACACCACCACGGGTAGATCGGGGAAGAGCCCCTTCAGTATTCGGGTCGCCTCTATCCCGTCGGTGCCCGGCATCCGCAGGTCCATCAGCACGACATCGAGGGATTCGGTACTCATCGCGGCCTGCACTGCGGCGACCGCGCTGTCGCCGTCCGTCGCGGTCGAGACGACGGTGATGTCGTCGATCAGATCGAGCATGGTCGCCAGCGCCTCGCGCACCGACGCCTGATCGTCGGCGATCACTATCCGAATGCTCATACCCTCACCTTCGTGTCGTCTTCAGTGTGGTTGCGGCACAGCAACTGTGGCACGGACCGTCCAACCCCGCCCGTCCTGACCCGCCGCGATCGACCCGCCGACCAGTGCGGCGCGCTCGCGCATGCCGACCAATCCCATTCCGGTACTGTCGACCGGTTTCGGCGGCGACTGGGCCGGGCCGTTGGTCACGGAGAGCTCCACTTGTTCTGCCGCGAAGCGAAGCACTACGTCGACTGCCGCTCCGGGAGCATGAGTACGGGCATTGGTCAGCGCCTCCTGCGCGCACCGAACCAGGAACTGTGACTGCGGCGTATCGAGATCGGCAGCCTCGCCCTCGACCCGGAAGTTTCCGTCCGCATCCACCAGAGCGGCCATGGTCGGCACCAGGGGCAGCACGTCCTGACGCAAAGTCTGCACGGCCCTGCGGGTTTCGGTGAGGCCCTCGCGAACCAGGCTCTGCGCCTTGCCCACCGCGGCTCTGGCCTCGTCGGCGCGACCGGCGTCGAGCAACGCGTCGGCGACTTCGAGCTGCATGTTGACCCCGGACAGCGAATGCGCGAGAACGTCGTGGATGTCGCGTGCGATACGGGCCCGCTCGGCCAGGGCATGCTCGCGCAATTCGGCGTCGGTGGCGCGCCGGGCATTGCGCAGTGCGTCCAGACGACTGCGTCGTGAATACCCGATCAGTACCGGCCACCCGGCGAAAAGACCGGCGGCCCATGGCCACCCGTCGACACCGCGGTGATCGGCGATCCACAGCGCGCACGCGCACGCCACGCTGAGCGACACCGCATACGGAAACGCAATCGACGGCTTGAACCGCCACCCGGCATGTCCGGCGAACAGGAACGGAAACGCTGCTGCGACCCCGGTTCCGCCCAGAGGAAGAATCGCGGCGGAGGCGACCAGTGCGATGCCGGCCCCGGCGAGCGAGAGCCGGAGACCGGTCGACCGTCGCGACACCGTCGAGGCCGCCAGTACGAGACTGTTGACGACGAGCAGCGTGAGCACGAGCGGATCGTGCAGATCCGACGTCGCGAACGCCGCCACGACGACGACGGCCGTGACATACGGCCGACTCGACAGCCGGAAGCTGTCGAGTGCGGGTAACCGTACGTCCGGCGTGGGTGCCGACGTCACCGAATCTTCGCCCGTCCTTCGCGAACCCGACTGTGCATGTCGGCCAGCGTAGGCGACAACGTGTGGTTGCCGGACTTGTCGGCTCGCCACACGATGGTGGCCTCGGAATGCATGGCTCGGTAGAGCACCACGACCGACTCGGCGAGGAATCCGACCCCCACGGCCAACATGGTGGCCTGCCCGGCGACCGACGCTGCTGCCGGATCCACGACATTCTCCACCGGCACGAGGAGGAGGCGCACCGCGATCGCGGCCACCCACAGGCCGACCGACGCCAACGAGTAACGCATCCATGCCGCTCCGTCCCGCTCGGCGATCCGGACGGTGTAGCCGCGGACCACCCCGAACACGGCTCCGACGACACAGCCGAGGAGCAAGAACCCGATCGCCGTGGCCGAGAGCGCCGTCGAATTCAGTGACGCCAGTCCGGCGACGGCGAGGATCGCCGGAAGCACCAGCATGCGCCGAGCTTCCATGAGCTGGCCGGTCATGCGCCGCACCAGCAGGTATCCGACCAGAAGGACTACGAGAGCAATCGTTGCAATGTTCATGGCAGCAACGCTACGAAGATCGCGGTGGGGGCACATCGACCCACGGGTGGAGATCGGGTGGAGACACGCGCGCATGACGTTTGTCATGGCTGGACCGTGACGCTGTCACCTCAGGTCATGATGCGCTGCACTGTTTTCGGGGCTCGACGCGCAGCAGGATCGTAGTCATGAAGCAACCAGACGAAGGAAATCTGTTCACCGATCTGATGGAGCTCGGGCCTGCTCCGACGATGGCGCGTGAGATCGTCGTCATCGTCATCAGCATCGCGATCATCGCCGTGTTGTTCGCGATTGTGGGGCCGTCCGTTCCGGCGTTCGTCGCACTGGGCGTCATCGTGGCCTTCATGGGTGTCCGGTTCGTCATCGGACTGCGCCATTGGGGGACGCAATCATGACCATCATCGACGTCGACGGGATGACGCGCCGGTACGGATCGGGCAAGAACGCCTACGAGGCCGTCCAGGCTCTCGATCTCCATGTCGCGGAGGGTGAGCTGTTCGGCCTACTGGGCACCAACGGTGCGGGCAAGACATCCACTCTCGAAGTGATTCAGGGCCTTTCGCGACCCAGCAAGGGCACGGTGCGGATCATGGGAATGGATCCGGTGGCCGATCGCCGCAAGGTCCGGCCTGCTCTGGGAATCATGCTGCAGAAGGGCGGACTGCCTCAGGATCTGACCACCGCCGAGAGTCTTCGGATGTGGGCCGGCACCTGCAGCCATCCGCTGCCGGTGGCGGAGGTGCTCGGTCGCGTGGACCTGGCCGACCGTGCCGATACGCGGGTCAAATTCCTGTCCGGCGGCGAGCAGCGCAGGCTGGACCTGGCATGCGCGATCATCAGCCGTCCACGCATCTTGTTCCTGGACGAGCCGACCACCGGTCTCGACCCCGAAAGTCGCCGCAACACATGGCGGTTGATCCAGGAACTGAAGAACTCCGGCGTCACGATCATGTTGACGACGCACTACCTCGACGAGGCCGAATCGCTGTGCGATCGACTCGCGATCATGCACCGCGGCAGAGTCGTTCGCAGTGGCACCGTGGACGAGGTGGTCGCCGACCATCCTGCGAAGATCGAACTGAAGGCCCCCGGAACGGCACTGCCGTCGCTGCCGGGCACATCCATGGACGTCTCGGGAGAGACGGTCTCGATCCAGACGTCCTCGGTTCAGGAGACGTTGACCGATCTGCTGCTGTGGGCTCGGAACAACGGGGTGACCCTGCACGGACTGGACGCCCGCGCGGCATCGCTCGAAACCGTGTTCCTCTCCATCGCAGACGAATTCGAGAATTCCCCAATCGACGAACCAGCCGATGACAAGACCGAGGTGATGAGCGCATGAGCACGATGACCGCCCTGTCGCGAGCAGAATTCACACTGCTCGGACGCAACCGAGTACTACTGTTCAACGCGACCGTCATACCTCTCGTGCTACCGGTGGTCATGCTGATCATCAGCAGTCGGGGCGACGACGGATTGACCGACGTGGGCGTGGGAGCGGCACTCGAGTTCTTCGCGCTGTTCCTGCTGGTGTTCATGGTCTACTACAACATGCTCTCGATCTACGCCACACGTCGAGACGAGTTGGTACTCAAGCGACTTCGCACCGGCGAAAGCTCGGACATTCAGATTCTGCTGGGGCCGGCGGTCCCCTCGTTCGTCCTCACCGTCGTACTGGGCTTGATCGTCGGAGCTGTAGTGCTGGCCTTCGGTGGGCCCATTCCCACCAACGTCCTGCTCGTCGCTGTTGCCCTCCTCGGCGGCGCGGCACTGTTCGCCGCACTGGCGTTGATCACGTCTGCCTTCACCCGTAATGCGGAAGCAGCGCAGATCACCAGCCTGCCGGTCATTCTGATCGCGATGGCCGGCTCGGCCATGCTGCGCGACGTTTTCCCGGATTCACTGAGCCGAGTCGTCGAGCTGACTCCCATGGCCGCGGTGTCGGACCTGTTGAATCTGGGCTGGTTCGGTACCACCAACCCCGGCGACGCGTCGGTCGGGTTCGCCGCCACCTTCGGCGAGGCCGCCATGCCGGCGGCGGTGATGCTGGCCTGGATTCTCGGCAGCCTGCTGATCGCCCGCACCCACTTCCGCTGGGAACCGCGGTCCTGATCGCACTGTCGTCGCCCGTCTGCAAGGCTGGAGATCATGAAGCTGTACGAGTACCTCAATCCACTGCACGGCTGGAACGACAGCAGTGCAGTGGAGAAGGTACGCGTCTACACCCGCCAATCGTTCCTGCTGATCACCGTCGGTGTCGCCGTCGGCGCGATGCTGACGACGCTTCAGTACGACGACTATCGATCGACGGTGGCGGCAGCGGTGTGTGCCGCCGCCGCTTTCGTGGTCGTTCAGCGCACCCCGGCACTCGGCGGCGAGTCGACGGCCAACCCTCGAATCCCGTTGGCGATCACGGCCGTCGCCGCTGTGGTGCTGGTTGCCGGAGGGACGACGAGCAATGCACTCTGGGCCGCGGTACTCGTCACCACCGCGGTCGCGACCCTGATTCGATTGCGCTGGTCTCTCGCGGCAGCCGTGGCCGCCGCCGCGATTGCCGCGGCCGTGGGAACCCCGGCGCTGGAAACGGTAATACTCGGCGTCTTCATCGCTTTCATGGCCTTCACCGTGCAACTGTCGGCGTGGCTGCTGCGCATCGTGACCGAACTCGACGCCACCCGCGACGCAGCCGCAGCTCTCTCCGTCGCCGAGGAGCGCCTGAGGTTCTCGCGCGATCTGCACGACGTCGTCGGACGCGCGCTCTCGGCCATCGCGGTCAAGAGCGAACTTGCCGCAACGCTGGCCCGTCGGGGTGACGACCGCGCCGCGACGCAGATGGACGAGGTGCGCGCGTTGGCGCAGGAATCGATGACCGACGCCCGAAAGCTGGTGCGCGGCTATCGATCGGTGGATGTCGCAGGCGAACTCGACGGTGCCCGCTCGCTCCTGTCGGCGGCCGGGATATCCACCGAGCTCACCGGCGAGACCTCGGCACTGTCCGAGCGCGCGGCCGAGGCGGCCGCCTGGGTGGTTCGTGAAGGCGTGACGAACATACTGCGTCACTCCGCGGCCACCTATTGCCGAATCGAACTGACCGACAGCAGTATTCGACTGACCAACGACCACCCCGGTGCGCCGAACGGCCGCAACGACGGCACGGGTCTGAGCGGCCTGCGGGAACGCTTGGTCGCGGTCGGAGGGGAACTGCGCACGGAACAGACAACCGAGAAATTCACCCTCATCGCAGTGTTGCCCACATCGCCCCAGAACCCGAGGACCACACCATGATTCGAGTTCTACTGGCCGACGACGAGAACCTGATTCGATCGGCGCTGGCGACAATGCTGGATCTGGAGGACGACATCGAGATCGTCGGACAGGCCGATTCGGGCGAGAAGGCCCTGACGGTTGCCGCGGCCCTCGCACCCGACGTGGCAGTGCTGGACCTGCAGATGGGCGGGATCGACGGCATCGAGACGGCGCAGAAAATTGCCGAGACACTGCCCACCTGCGCGTCGATCATCGTCACCAGCCACGGTCGGCCGGGCTACCTGAAGAAGGCGCTCGAAGCCGGCGTGCGCGGGTTCCTCCCCAAGACCACCTCCGCCGCCACCCTGGCCGAGGTGGTGCGCACCGTGCACGGCGGCGGGCGCTACGTCGACCCGACGCTCGCCGCGGAAGCCATCGGGGCCGGGGACTCACCGCTCACACCGCGGGAAGCCGATGTGCTCGAGTTCGCCGCCGACGGCGCATCGATAGCGGAGATCGCACAGCGTGCGCATCTGTCGCCTGGGACCACCCGCAACTATCTGTCTGCGGCAGCGGCGAAACTCGGAGCGGCGAACCGGCACGAGGCCTGCGCACTGGCCCGACGCCACGGCTGGATCTGAACGCCTCACACCTTGGCGGTCGCGGCTACGGTATCGAGTGTGGGCAGCCGATGACCGTCGGCGGGCGGCACCACGGTGATCCGCAAGTTGTTGTGCCGCAGCAGATACACGGCAGCGAAGAGTCCCGTCGCCAATGAGATGACACCGCCGAACAGGAGCGGTGCGCGTGGGTCGAGGGCGTCGGCGAGCCAGCCGAGCACCGGGCTGCCCAGCGGAGTTCCGCCCAGGAAGCACAGCATGTAGATGCCCATCACGCGGCCGCGCATGTCGGACGGCACCGACATTTGCAGAATGTTCATCGCCGACGTCGTGAACGTCAGCGTCAATGCGCCGGTGGGCACCAACAGCACTGCCACGAGAACGTAATTGGGCATCAATCCCACGAGTAGCTCGAACAGACCGAACGCGATGACCGCACCGATGAAGAGCCGCAATCGAGGGGCGGTGGCGCGCCGGGCCGCCAGGGTCGCTCCCGCGAGCGTGCCGACCGCGAGGGTGGTCGACAGCAACCCGTATGCGTCGGCTCCGCTGCCGAACGTGTTGCGCGCCAGCACCGACAGACTCAGCGGAAAATTGAGACCGAACGTCGAGACCATGAACACCGTCGCCAGCAACACTCGTAGGTCTCCCCGCCCCCAGACGTAGCGAAAGCCCTCCCGTACCTGCCCTTTGGCGCGCGGTGCCGGTTCGACACGGAAGAGTTGACCGACGTTCATCGCCAGGAGGGCACCGAACACCGCGGCGAACGACACCGCGTTGATCAGGAACACCCAGCCGGTACCGACGAGGGTGATGAGCACTCCCGACACCGCAGGCCCGACGATCCGCGCCATGTTGAACGTCATCGAGTTCAACGCGATCGCGTTGGACAGAGTTTCCTTGCCTACCATCTCGATGGTGAACGATTGCCGCACCGGCGCGTCGATGGCGGACGAGCAGCCGAGGATGAAGGCGATGACATAGACGTGCCAGAGCTCGACCATGTTGCCGACATCGAGCACACCCAGCACCAGACCGCAGACTGCGGCGAACACCTGGGTGATCATGAGGAGTTTGCGCTTGTCGTACCGGTCTGCGAGTACTCCGCCCCACACCGACAGAAACAGCGTCGGCCCGAATTGCAGGGCCATGACGATGCCGACGGCGAAGCCGTTGCCGCCGGAGAGCGTCAGCACGAGCCAGTCCTGGGCCACCCGCTGCATCCACGTTCCGACCAGCGAGACGATCTGCCCCGACGCCCACAATCGGTAGTTGCGAGTCTTCAGAGCAGCGAACATCGTCGCGCCGGACGTACGTGAAACTGGAGCCACAGGTCAAATAATAAACCTAGGTAACTACTCGGAGTCGCTGACCAATGCGCTGATGATGCTCACCGCATCTCGCAGCGTCGCGAGCTGCTCGGGTCCGAGGCCTGCCAGCTGTGCGGTCATCCACGCCTCGCGAGCACTCGCCTCGTCCGCGATCAGTTCCTTGCCGGCCGCCGACAACGACACGATCACCTGACGGCCATCGGTGGGATGCGGCGTGCGCTCCACCAGACCCAGCTCGGCCAACGACGCGATCACCCGCGTCATCGACGGGGGCTGGACCCGCTCCCGAGCCGCCAACGCGCCAGGCGTCATGTCGCCCTCCCTACTCAGCGTGGCCAGAGCCGACAGCTGAGTGAGCGACACTTGCGAGTCCACTCGCCTACCTCGAAGGTGACGAGTCAACCTCACCACCGCAAGCGACAGGTCGCTTGCCAATTCCCGATTGTCTTTCACACTGTTTCCCGACGTCACAGCGCAGAGAATACGCCCTGGTACCGACCCAGCATCAGGTAACCGCATCCGTGATGGGACCGACTGCGAAAAACGCCACGAACAGCAACGCGACGACCCATAACAGGGGATGTACCGTCTTCGCTCGGCCCGAACCAACGGCGAGCACGACCCACGTGATGAAACCGACGCCGATACCGTTCGCGATGGAGTAAGTGAACGGCATCACCAGGATGGTGAGGAAGGCCGGCAGCGCGTAATCGAAGCGCTTGAAGTCGATGTGGAGAACCTGACCGATCATCAGGGCACCCACCACCACCAGCGCCGGAGCAGCCGCCTCGATGGGCACGACAGCCGTGAGCGGGGTGAAGAACATCGCCAGCAGGAACAGCAGGCCGGTGACGACGTTGGCCAGTCCGGTGCGTGCGCCTTCCGCGATT
The DNA here is from genome assembly GCF_000482405.1 of Rhodococcus sp. JG-3. NCBI lineage: Bacteria > Bacillati > Actinomycetota > Actinomycetes > Mycobacteriales > Nocardiaceae > Rhodococcus > Rhodococcus sp. JG-3. Next base: position 1,914,735 of record NZ_KI519398.1, on the reverse strand, counting down.
CCCGAGGCCGACTCGACGAACACCGTGTTCGACGATGCGGACGCGCCGCCGCCCGCAATGGCTCCGGCACCTTCGACGACCAACGCCTTGCCGATGTTGGGCAGCGTGCCGTCCTTGTCGAGATTCGCTTCTTTACCCAGACCCGTCATCGTTCCCATCGCGTCGAAGAAGTTCGCGAGGACGAGCGTGAACACCAACAGACTCGCGGCCAGCACACCGATGCGGGTGAACGCACCGAACAGGTCGACGTTGCCCACCAGCGACAGGTCCGGCGACTGTACGAGAACGCTGGGCAGCTGCGGCACGGACAGGTTCCAGCCCTTGGGGTCGACGCCGTTCGACGGCCCCACGTCGGTGACCGCCTCGATGATGGCCGCCAACACCGTCGTGACCACGATGCCGATCAGCAGACCGCCGCGGACCTTGCGCACCACGAGCACACCCATCAGCAACAACCCGAACACGAAGATTACCGTCGGCCACGACGCGATGGACCCGTCGATGCCGAGGCCGACGGGAACCGTCGTGCCTGCGGCGTCGGGGATCCGGCGTACGAAGCCGGAATCGACCAAGCCGATGAACGCGATGAAGGCACCGATGCCTGCGGCGATCGCAGCCTTCAGTTCGGGCGGAATCGCGTTGAACACCGCCGTCCGGAAGCCGGTGACGGCCAACAGAACGATGATGATGCCGTCGATGACGACCAGGCCCATGGCCTCGGGCCAACTGACCTGAGGAGCGATGGTGACGGCCAGGAGAGTGTTGATGCCGAGGCCGGCCGCGATACCGAAGGGGTAGTTCGCGATGATGCCGAACGCGATGCTCATGAAGCCGGCGACCAGTGCCGTCACGGCGGCAACCTGGGCGACGGGCAGGATGTTTCCGAGCACGTCGGTCTTGGCAGCTGCGTCGTCGGCGGAGAAACTACCGAGGATCAGCGGGTTGAGCACGACGATGTAGGCCATCGCCACGAAAGTGACGACACCGCCGCGAACCTCGGAACCCACAGTCGAGCCGCGCTCGGTGATCTTGAAGTAGTTGTCGAGTAATCGCGACGACATAGGCATGAGTGAAAGATAAAGCACACCGCGAGGGTTGGCGAAATATGGTGGCGTAGCGTGAATTCGTGGCCGACGTCCCGCAGATCCCGCCCCGCCTCACCGATCCGGTGCCGGTGTTGACGATCGGCATCCTCGGTTGGATCGTTGCGCTGGTCGTGTTCACCGCCACCGGCGACCGCAGCGACGACGCGGTGGCGACGTGTTGGTCCGGCATCGCGGTCGGCGCTGTCGGGTTCGCTCTGTTCCTGGCGCAGAGAGCCGCGTCACGACGCGGCAGCAGAACCGCCCAACGCGGCCTCGATTGAGATCAGGATCACGTTAGCCCGATCACGAAAACCGTTCTGACGTGGGCAAACTAACCCCTCAGCCGGTTGAGTAACACAGAGTTAACGTGGAGCATAGGTTATGTCAGTTTCGATAACCTTTGATCCACGAAAGCACAGGCCATGAAGTTCGTCGCTCAGTACCGCAACCGCCGCAACCACGTCCGCTCGCTCCGCGCCCTCTACGCACGCGCCAACGCTGTCTCCAGCCCGGCCATGCGTGACGAGCTCCTCGTTATCGCGCAGCGCTCGGATTTCTCGCGCTGATCGCTTTTTCGGCGTAGATCCAACCCAGCCCCCACAGGGCACCGAACACCCAGCCGGCCAGCACGTCCGTCGTCCAGTGCGCACCCAGATAGATCCGAGAGAATCCGATCAGCAGGGCCGCGACCACGGGCAACGTCAGTAGCACCGGCCGATGCAGCCACGGAGTGGACGATCGCAGCATCACCGCGATCGCCACCGTGGCAAGCAACATCGACATCGTCGCGTGGCCGGACGGAAACGAATGGCTCGAAATCTCCACCAGGCGTTCAGGAATCGGTGGACGTTCCCGCGCGAACGCGAACTTCAGCGCATTCATCAGCCCCCACCCGGTGAGCATCGAACCCGCGACCATCCACGCGTCGACAGTCCTCTTGGACGTCAGCAACGCGCCCCACACCCCCGCGGACAACACGAACATCATGAAGGTGTTCCCCACCGTGGTGATGATCCAGAACATCGTCGTGACCCAGCCGACTCGATGCTCGACCATCCACTCCAACACGGCATGGTCAGGCCCCACGAGGTCGCTCCCAACTTTCCACACAATGCACTGTTCCGTCCGCGGTCACCCACCACGGCACAGCACGGTCACCGCTGACAGCCCCCGACAACCGCACCACGAGTTCGCGGTGCACCACCACCGAACCTGTCGGCAGCGGTAGACCCAGCACCGCACAGGCCAGCACGGCCCCGGGCTCTCGATCCCACGAGCTGACGCGTCCGACTCCGCGAACCTCGCCGGTGATGGCCTCCGACGCCCGCCTGATGTCGAGGACATCGGCCAACGCGGCTGCCGTGGTCATGTCCGAGAGCACCGCCACCTCCGGTGGCACGACCGGTGCCAGCCATGGCGCATCGACGACCAACCCGTCCGACGCATCGGCCACGGTGCCGCCGAGAGTGCGCACGCGATCCGGTGGATCGAGATCCGCCACGTCGATGCGTCGATCCAGGACGGCACTGGCGATCAGCGTGTGCGTGCGCGCGATCACCGCCGCCGTCGGATGTCGCTGCGGGTCCTCGAGTGCACGCAACAACACCCGCGCGCTCTCGACGCTCTCACACGTCGACGCGGCGAGCACCGCGTGCAGTTCGTCGGCGCGCGGATGATCGAACGGATCGAGCAGACCGGCGAACGTCTCGTCCGACGGCGCCCGGAACGTGGTCGGCGAGCGGTTGTCGATCAGCGCATGACGTCGCAGCCACCATGCCGTGTAGCCGTCCCGGTCGGTCATGGCTGCACGGGTACTCGGTTCGTCGAGCAGAATCGTCAGAGCTTCGGCCCAGGCATCCGACCGGACCAGGTCGAGATCACGAACCGCAACAAGGGTTTCCGGCTCCGTGGCCAGACTCGACCACCAGGCGGGCTCGTCGTCCAGGTCGTGATCCGGCCCCGTCGGACACTCGTCGCGCACCACCGAGAACCCCCAGCCGACGCCCACCGCGCGCAGGGCCCGCTCACCGAACCTGGCCACCGAGGCCGCCGACAGAACACCGAACGGCGAATCCCGAACCAACAGCCTCGCCAACGGTGCACCGGGCAGCAACAGTTCGTCCGCACTGCGCAATTCGCCCTCGTCGTCTTCGAGTGGCAGACTCCCGAGCCACCCCGGAAGCTCTCCCGCCTCCCCCGCCAGCGCCAGCACTGCCGACACCAGGCCATCCACCTCGTCGCCGTCCCAATCGAGATCGTCGAGGGCCGCTTCGAGGGCGGGATCCGACAACAGCTCGGCCGCGGTGGCCTCCCGCGCACCCAGCCGAATCAACAACGGACTCACCGCATCCGGATGCACCAGGCGTACCCACGTGACCTCGGCCGACGCGTCCGACCCGACGACGGTAGTCCGTGGACCGGTGACCGTACGACCGTCCGCAAGCGGAACCGGCAGCGCAGCAAGTTCTTCCGCTGCCAACCCGTCGACGACGAGCGGAGTCAACGCGTCGTACAGCCGCCGCCACCAGGCCGGCTCACGGGCCTGCCCGCCGAGCATCTCGGCCAACCGCGCCAACCCGATGCGGTGCACTCCCACCGCCGACAACGCCGACGCGTGCCGCGCGCCCGACAGAGTGGCGTCCACCAGATTCGGGACCACATCGAGCAACACCGCGGCGAGTTCCTCGGTGGCATCGGCAAGAACATGCGCACGTTCTGGTACGAGATCGGGTCCGTCGGCAGCGGGAAGCCATGGTGCGGTGGACAATCGGCGGAAGATCAGCTCACGTAGCGCACCGTCGATCGCACTGCGCGCGAACCCGACCTCGGGTACGAACGACACTCGCGCGGACGCAGGCAACGACGCCACGAAATCGGGATAACCGTGGGCCACCTCGGCGACAGAGACGCCGGGCAACACCCGTCGACGATCCGGCTGCATGGGTACATCGGCAACGACCAACGCGGGCAACGACAACAGCTCGTCCGACCGCGTCGGGGCCCGCAACACATCCGGCGCTGCGGGAACGGGTAGACCGTCGACCATCGGAACGATCCACCGCGCAGCCGAGGTGGTGTACTGCAGCCACGTTCGCGAACCGATGGCGATCTCGACGCGTGCATCGTCGAGTTCCGTTCTCACACAGTCGACGACAACACCATCGATCTCGATGGAATCCAACGCGTCGAGCTCGAGCAACAATTCGACGGCCTCGTCGAGGAACCCCCCGGCAAAGGATTCCGCTTGCACATCGGGTCGCGGCGTCAACACGATCTCGGTATCGAACCCGGCAGCGGGAGGTGTGGAAGTAGGCCACGCCAACCGAAGCACCGGCACACCCGACTCCGGCACTGTCATGTCCCGCTCGCGCAACGCGCTCAGAGTGCGCTCGGCACTGAAGATCACCCCGCCACCGCGCGAGCGGACCTCGATCTCGTCGGACGCCGATCGCACCGCGGTGAAGCCGACCCCGAACTGTCCGACACCCGGATCGGCCGCAGCTTTCGCCGACGCCCGCAGCGCGGTGAGAGCGTGCACACCCGACACGTCCAGTGCGGCACCGGTGTTGGCGACATGCAGTGCACCCGCCTCGTCGGTCCACACCGAGAGCCGACCCGGGACGCCGGCTCGCTGCGCAGCATCAGCCGCGTTCTGTGCCAACTCGGTCAACAAACGATCGCGGTATCCCCCGCGCACCAGATCTGCCTCGGATGCCGAATCTTCCCGCAGCCGCGTGGGCGAGGAACCCCAGGACGCGAGAATCGACTCGCGAAGCGACCCGGTACCGAAAGGATCGATCAGCTCGGCGATGCCGAATCCTCCTGCTGCACAACATCGTCGACACTGGAATCGGCGACGAGGTCGACATCGGAACCGACAGCGGAGGAAGCGTCGTCAGCCGGAGAAGCGTCGGGGGCCGCGTCAGTAGAAGGGGCTGCGTCAGCGGCATCGTGCCCGGTCTCGACCACCTCTGGCTCTGCCGGTGCGGAGTCTGCCGACTCGGGTGCTGCCGATTCCGGTGCTGCCGCGTCGGGCTGGGGCTCCTCGGACTCCGCCACCGCTACCGTCTCGGCCGACGAGACGGTCGCCTCCAAATCATCTTCTGCAACAGCGTCGTTCGCGGTAGGCTCGTTCGACTGTGCGGCACCGGTCGGCGACGGAGTGACGTCGAGTGCTGCGTCGTCGTACGGCTCGAACTGCGGCGAGCCCGCTCCGGTGGGCAGCTCGGTATCGGAGTGCGCGCCGCAACCGTATTCGACGTGCACCACATGACCGTCTGCGGCGAACTCGTTGCCGCACACTCCGAACGCTGCGGAGAGCGATCCCGCGAGGGGTAGGTAGAAACCGCAGAGTCCGCACGTGGACGGCGCGGCCTTGGCCATCTCGCTGTCCGGGCCGAAGTCGCCGTCGTGCCATCGTTCGGCGGCATCGAGCCGTCCTTCGAGGCTGGTGACCTGAGTGCGGCCGAGCCCGATCTCGCCGGCCACCTCGTCGATGGCGGGGTCACCGGACGCGACGTATCCCGGCACCAGTCGCGGGTCGTCTCGACGTGGAGAGAGCAGATCGCCCGGCCCGAGATCACCGGGTCGGATGCGCTCGTCCCATGGCACCCAGGACGGTGCCACGAGAGCATCGGGACCGGGTAGCAGCACGAGTTCGCTGACGGTGGCGTGATCGGCGTCGTCGGGAGCAGCGACGACAACGGCCCACTGCCATCCGCGATAGCCGTCCAGATCGCTGGCGAAGCGGTGGGTGGCAGCACTGTCGTCCTCCACGGTCACGCCGAGGTACTCGCCGACACCGCCCTCTCCCAGCTCGAGCAGAGCCTGCCGCGCGAGATCCACGGCATCGGCCAAGACGGGGCGGATGGATCCGAGCTCTGGAGAAGATACGACACTCACACATTCAGTTTGCCGCATCAACTCGGTGACGCCCAGTTCGGGCTGCCATCATGGATGCAATGACCGTCCGCGCTCGCACCTTCGCTGCACTCGTGACGTCCCTGTTGACCGTCACCGCCTGCTCGTCGACGTCGGGTCCAGGCGACTCGGCCCCCATCACGTCGGACTCGGTACCCACGCTGGGCGCCGAGGTTCTGCGTTCCTACGATCGCGCCGACGACGCCTTCACTCAGGGGTTCGAGATCGACGGTGATGTGTTCTACGAGGGCACCGGGCTGGAGGGCTCCTCCTTCGTCCGCCGCACGTCGCTCGAGAACATGACCGAGCTGGGGCGGGTCGATCTGCCGTCCGACCTGTTCGGCGAGGGCATCACCGTCGACGGCGACACCCTGTGGCAGATCACCTGGCAAGACGGAGTCGCCATCGCCCGCGACCGAGACACCCTGGCCGAACAGCGCCGAGTGGACTACGACGGCGAGGGATGGGGGCTGTGCACGCAGGGTGAAGGAACCCCGGACGACCGACTGGTCATGAGCGACGGCACGTCCACCCTGACCTTCCGTGACCCCACATCCTTCGACGCCGTGAACACCGTCGACGTCACACTCGACGGCAATCCGGTGGAACGGCTCAACGAACTCGAATGTGCCGAGGACGGCTCGATCTACGCCAACGTCTGGCAGACCTTCGACATCATGCGCATCGACCCCACCACCGGCCGCGTCACCGCCGTCGTCGACGGCAAGCCGATGTGGGATTCGATGTCGGCCACCGAGCGAAACGGAGCCGACGTCTTCAACGGCATCGCCCAGATCCCCGGGACCGACAGATTCCTCGTGACCGGCAAATTCTGGCCAAAGATCTTCGAGGTGCGATTCACCGATCCCGCGGCCGTAGGACAGAATTGATCACGTGACCGATCCGCGACTCCCCCACCCCACGCCAGGTGCGGAAAACTCGGGCGCTGGCACCGAAATAGGTCACTCCGCAGGCTCCGCTCCTGGCAACGAAACCGGTCACTCCACTGCTGACGAACAGAGCTCGGAGCATCCCGGTTTCGTCAACTATCCACCGGCCGACCCCAGCGCCGGCGGCCACGTTCCGAGCCGCCGCCAACCGTTGCCGCCGCTGCACCCGGCGCGCACGCAGCAGATCACTGTGGCGCGTGGCCGAACCGGCGGGCGTAAGCCACCACCGATGCCCAAGAAGCTCACCGTCACCCGCGTCGCGGCGATGCGTGGGCGCGAGCTGACCGGCAAAGGAATCGCGTCGTTCCAGCGGGCCGCGAAAGCCGATGGGGCCGACAAGTCCGGGCTGACCGCGCTGACCTACGCGACGATGGCGAACTTCGCATCGGACGCTGCCCTGGCGATTGCACTGGCCAACACGCTGTTCTTCTCCGCGGCGACCGGTGAGGACAAGACGAAGGTTGCGCTGTACCTGGTGATCACCATCGCTCCGTTCGCGCTGATCGCGCCGCTGATCGGCCCGTTGCTCGACCGGTTGCAGCACGGCCGACGCATCGCGCTGGCCACCTCGTTCGGCCTGCGTACCGTGCTGGCGGTGGTGTTGGTGTTCAACTTCGACAGTTGGGTGCTCTATCCAGCGGCGCTGGGCATGCTCGTCCTGAGCAAATCGTTTGCGGTACTCAAGAGTGCGGTGACGCCGCGGGTACTGCCAGCGGAGATCGACCTCGTCCGCGTCAACTCGAGGCTCACCGTCTTCGGACTGCTCGGGGGCACCATCGCCGCAGGCGCTGTCGCCGGCGGTATCGCCTTCGTCGCCGATTCGCCCGGCGCACTGTGGTTCGTCGCCGCGATCACCGTGCTCGGCGCATACCTGAGCATGCGCATCCCGTCCTGGGTGGAAGTGACCGAGGGCGAAGTTCCGGCCACCCTCGGCTACCACGCCGACCAGCATCACGGCAGCGATTACCCCGGCAGCGGTGCCCCGACCGAGAATCTGAGGCGCACCCCGCCGCCTGCCACCGCCGCCAAGAACCGCAGGCAGCCACTGGGCCGTGCGGTGATCGTCGGACTCTGGGGCAACGGCACGATCAGAATTCTCACCGGCTTCCTCACGCTGTACATCGCGTTCGTCGCAAAATCCCGCACCGAACACGAGCCGCTGCAGCAGGCCGCGATGCTCGGACTGGTCGGAGCCGCCGCCGGTCTCGGCAACTTCGCCGGCAACGCACTCGGTGCCAGGATCAAGCTCGGCCGACCATCGGTGGTGGTCCTACGGTGCACGGTCGCGGTGACGGTCGTCGCCGTCGTCGCAGCCGTCACGGACAGTTTGCTCACTGCCGCCGTGGCCGCCCTGGTCGCGTCGAGCGCGAGCGCACTGGCCAAGGTCTCGCTCGACGCGTCTCTGCAGTCCGACCTGCCTCCGGAGTCCATTGCATCCGGGTTCGGCCGCTCGGAAACCGTCATGCAGCTGTGCTGGGTTCTCGGCGGAACGCTCGGGGTGTTGCTTCCCACCGAGTACTGGCTCGGTTTCACGGTCGTGTCGGTGTTGCTTACGATCGGCCTCGTGCAGACCTTCCTGACGTACCGCGGTCGATCATTGCTACCCGGGTTCGGTGGCAACCGGCCCGACCATGTCGAACAAGAAGTATCCGACAGCTCCTACGGCGAAAACGTGACCAAGTGAACCTGGCTCCCCGCACCAAGAAGATCGCGTCGCTGATCGCCGCCGGCCTGTTCGTCATCGCCGTCGCGTTCGTCGGTGTACTCGCCGTCCTGATCGGCAATGCTCCCGACAAGGAACCGGTCGTCACGGCGTACTCCAACGGTCGAGCCGTACAAGTCGAGCCGTACCTGTACTGCGCCGTGAGCGACCCGCTGTGCACCAACGTCGGCGAGACCGCCGAGATACAGGTGGGATCTGCCCCGACGGTGCAGTTGTCGATGCCCGAGGCCGTCTACTCCGCGCCGTGGGAACTGGCACTGGTCTACGGCGACGACACCGGGGCGGTCGTCGAGAGCAGCCAGTTCAACCAGCCCGGAACCCGGCTGAGCGTCACCGTCCCGACGACGGACGACGGCGGCCGAACGTTGCTCGGCATCGAGGTTCGGCTACCCACGGGAATCATCGACACCGACACCAATACCGAGAGCTTCGTCAGCCACGCGATCTGGTCCATCGGCGCGCGTCCGTAACGATCAGCTGTCGAGCTCGCGAGCGACGGCGCGGACCACCTCGGAGATGCGCTGAGCGATCTTGCGGTCCGGGTACTTGCCCTTGCGGAGTTCCGGCTGCACCGTCGCTTCGAGCAGCGTGATCATGTCCTCGACCATGCCGTGCAGTTCGTCGGGTGTGTGCTTGCGCTCGACGGGCTCGCGGCGGGTGCTGCCGCTGTTCTGGCGAATCGACGGGGCAGGCTCGAGAACCTTCAGGCTCAGTGCCTGCGGGCCACGACGGCCCGCGGCCATGCCGAATTCGACGCGCTGGCCGGCTTTGAGGCCGTCGACGCCTTCGGGCAGCGCTGACGAACGCACGTACACGTCCTCGCCTTCCTCCTGCGAGAGGAATCCGAATCCCTTGTCGACGTCGTACCACTTCACCTTGCCGGTCGGCACTGAGCTCACCCGTTCATCTGTTGCTGTCGTTGGTTTCGTATCCGCACGCCCGATGTCGGGACCCTGCGGTGTGCACAAGTTTCGCGCCCCACGAAAACGCAGGACGCGAATACGCCAGTCTAGCGCGCAGGCCCCGAATAGGGCATTCCGGTTTTTCGCACGACGCAACGCCGCGCACTACCGTGGTGGTGTGGACTCATCAACTCGCAAGCGAAGTACTGCACTGCTGCGCATCGCGCTGGTGCTGTTCGCGATCGGCCTCGTTGCCATCGTCGCGATCCTGTTCTTCCCGGTCTTCTCCGACGCCAAGCCGCCACTGGGCCTGTACCTGACGGCGATGTTCTCGGCACCCGCCGGATTCGTGCTCGCTCTGGTGTACGCGCTGCTCTCCGGCCGACGGGCGCGATAGATCATGCGACTGCTCCTGAACGTCATCTGGCTCGTGTTCGGTGGACTGTGGCTCGCACTCGGCTACTTCTTCGCGGGACTCCTGCTGTGCATCCTGATCGTGACCATTCCGTTCGGGATCGCGTCGTTCCGCATCGGCGTCTACGCCCTGTGGCCGTTCGGGTCGACGATCGTCGACAAGCCCGGCGCGGGTTCGGGTGCCCTCGTGGGCAACGTGCTGTGGCTCGTCCTCGCCGGGTGGTGGCTGGCGCTGACACACGTCGTCACGGCGATCGCGATGGCCATCACGATCATCGGTATTCCGCTCGCGATCGCGAACCTCAAGTTGATTCCGGTCTCGCTGATGCCGCTGGGAAAAGACATCGTTGCGGTTCGGTGACCTTTCGAGGCCCCTTCGTGTGATGTGACTTCCGTCACATCACGCTTCGGTAACAGACCGGCAACAGCACGGGGTCGATCACCGAGAACAGCCACTAGCTGGGCCTATTCGAGCGACCGGAATCAGACCGTCGGGACGGTCGCTGACACACGAAAAAATCGACAGTTACCAAATAGTGACGTAACCCGGGAATTTCAGTACGGTCAGCAGCGGCCGGAAAGTTCGGCCGAATTCCGGCCCGCAGCGCCAAACCTCGTCCCGCGGGAACCGGAACAACCCTCGACGATCACCCAGGGGACGAGGACGGGGGACCCACGTCCTCCACGGACAACCGGGAACTTGTAGCGACTCACGAAGCCGCACCGAGTTCCCTTGGGGTGAAGCCCAATTGCTCATCCGATATGGAAGAGCAAGAAGGCCGGGCTACCTCTCAGCCCGAACCCGACAGCTGACCTCGCAGGCGCGTGTGGAGAGGATTTCAACTCGTATGAGCGGACGTCATCGCAAGCCGAGCACCACTGGCAAGACCGTCGCAAAGGTCGCCGTCACCGGTGCCATCATGGGCACCGCGGGCATCGCCTTCACCGGTACCGCCAACGCGGCACCGGATTCCGACTGGGATCGCCTTGCACAGTGTGAAGCAGGCGGCAACTGGGGCATCAACACCGGCAACGGCTTCCAGGGCGGATTGCAGTTCTCCCCCAGCACCTGGAACGCACACGGTGGACAGCAGTACGCGGCAACGGCCAACCAGGCCAGCCGTGAAGAGCAGATCGCAGTCGCCGAGAAGGTCCTCGACTCGCAGGGCTGGGGCGCATGGCCCTCCTGCTCCTCGAGCCTCGGTCTGAGCAGCGCACCCACCGAGCGCAGCGTTCCGGCCACCCCCAAGGCCCCGGAAGTTCCCGCCCTCCCCGATCTGACGTCGATCCCGTCGATCGATGCGTCGGCCGAGGTCGTCAACGGCATCGTCACCGCCGTCCAGAACATCACCAACGATCCCCAGATCGCGTCGTTCGTCCAGAACGCCGCTCAGGGCATCCAGCTCGATCCGCAGGTCGTCAGCTTCTACCAGGCGAACAAGGCGTTCCTGCCCCAGTAGCAAGAACCGCCGCTATACGAGAAAAGCCCCCGACATCGCGAAGATGTCGGGGGCTTTCTCGTTTTCGGGTGCCGTTGTCAGCGATTGACGACGGTCACCGGATGGGCGTAGGGCAGGTCTTCGACGGGCAGCGGGAACTCGGTGTCCTCACCGAAGGGCGACAAGCCACCCGATCGAGCGGACGAGAGTTCGGTCACCGCGTGGTCACCGCGAGCGGTTTCCGGCCAGCCTGGATCGACATAGGGCTTCTTCGACTTGTTCACCATGGGCCCATTTTGACACCTGCCCTGCGGCGAGCACCAGCCCAGGTCTCTAATCTGATAGACGATGACCGACACGACTGCGCCCCGACACACCGACATGCCTCCCGATCTGCCTCAGTGGATCGCAGCTCGCACCGACGCGGAGCTGATCAAGGCCATGTCGTTGCGTCCGGATCTGACTGCGCCGCCGCCTGCCTCGCTGGCCGTGCTGGCCGGCCGGGCCGAGCAACGCCGGTCGATCCTGCACACTGCGGACACCCTCGACACCCTGGCCCTGACCGTGCTCGAGATCCTGGCCATCGAAGAGGCCTACGAGCGTCCGGTCACCAGGGCCACGCTGCTGTCCGTCATTGCCAAGCGCGCCCCGGCCAAAGCCGTGGACAAAGCGCTGTCCCAACTGCGCGAACGCTTTCTCGTCTGGGGCGACGCCGCCGGGTTCCGGATCAGCGCAACCGCTGCGGACGCCGTGCCGTGGCGCATCGGCCGCGCACTCGACCCGGTGGACACCCTCACCGAAACCCACATCACCACAGCGCTGGCCGCACTCGAAGACGGCGAACGCAATCTTCTCGACACCCTGGCCAGGTCTTCGCCCACCGGCCGTACCCGAGACGCCGCACCGGGCACCCCACCCGATCGGCCCGTGCAGAAACTGCTCGCCGCAGGCCTGCTGATCTGGTTGGACGAGCAAACCGTCGAACTCCCCGCCCAGGTCGGACAGATATTGCGCGGCGAGCCCATGACGGATCCCCGCTCACTCGCCGAACCGAAGCTGACGACCACTGCACATGCGCTCGCCGACGTCGACGCTGCCGCGGCGGGCGAGGCACTGGAGCTCGGGCGGCACTGTGTGGCCATCATCGAGGCGCTGTCCGCGTCACCGGCTCCCGCCCTCAAGGCCGGCGGGCTCGGAGTGCGCGAGCTGCGCAAGATCACCAAGGCCACCGGACTCGACGACGACCGCGTGAGCATCCTCGTCGAACTGCTCGCCGCCGCCCATCTGATCTCCAGCGGAACCCCGGACCCTGTCCCCTCCGCCGACACCGGCGACGACTACTGGGCACCGACGCCCGCCGTCGACGCGTGGCTCGCTGCCGCCCCGGCCGCCCGCTGGCACACTCTCGCCTCCGCCTGGCTCGAGACGCCGCGAGCCCCGTGGGTGATCGGCATGCGTGACCCCAACGACAAGCCCATCGCTGCGTTGTCCGACGAAGTCCGCTCGCCTGCCGCGCCCCGCGACCGTCGCATGATCCTGGAGCTGCTCGCCGAGCTCGGCAGTGGACACGCCGCGACACCCACCGACCTCACCCGCACACTGACGTGGCGTCGACCCCGGTGGTCCGGACGGTTCGGCGTGACACCCGTCGGGCACGTGATCGCCGAGGCGACCGCGCTGGGAGTGGTCGCGCGCGGCGCGATGTCGACGCCGGGACGCTCGCTGCTGCACGACGGTAATGCCGAGGCCGACATGCGCGCGGCACTCCCCGAGCCGATCGACTACGTGTTGGTGCAGGCCGACCTGACGCTGGTGGCACCGGGACCGCTCGAACCGGATCTGCAGGATCGGATCGCGCTCGTCGCCGACGTCGAGTCGGCGGGTGCCGCGACGATGTATCGCATCAGCGACACGAGCCTGCGCCGGGCCCTCGACGTGGGCCTGACGGCCTCGGAGTTGCATTCGTTGTTCGCGACCCATTCCCGCACTCCGGTTCCGCAGGCCCTGACGTATCTGATCGACGACGTGGCCAGGCGTCACGGCCGGCTACGCGCCGGCGTGGCCGCGTCGTTCGTCCGGTGCGAGGATCCGGCGTTGCTCGCCGAGGTGATGGCCTCTGCGGCCGCCGAGTCGCTGGCCCTGCGCGCCCTCGCCCCGACCGTCGCGATCTCCCAGGCACCGCTGGCCGAGGTGCTGTCGGTACTCGCCGGGGCCGGATTCGCGCCCGCGGGTGAAGACTCGTCCGGCACCATCGTCGATCTTCGAGCCCGCGGCTCCCGGGTGTCGGCGCGGCGTCCGCGCCAGACCTTCCGTACCCCGGCCGTTCCCACCGACGAGCAGCTCGGGTCGTTGGTACGCGGAATGCGAGCCGCCGACCGCGCTGCGGGCAACGGCGGTGCGGTGGTGCGCGCCGACGGATCTCGCGCGAGCAGCACCGCGACGATGACGCTGCTGCAGACAGCAGCGAAGGTCAAGCGCAGCGTCAGCATCGGGTACGTCGACGCACAGGGCGTCGCGACCCACCGCATCGTCGATCCGATCAGCATCGGCGGCGGTCAACTCGACGCATTCGACCCCGCCACCGGGGGCGTGAGGCGGTTCACTCTGCACCGCATCACCTCCGTCGCCTTGGTGGACTGAGTCACTGCTCACGTGCACGCGGGCCCCTACCTGTGGACAATGGAGAAGTTGCGCTCTTTCGGGCGCAGCAGAAGTCTCTAGGAGGAACCGTGACCGACGGCCCGCTGATCGTCCAGTCCGACAAAACGCTGTTGCTCGAGGTCGATCACGAACTCGCGGGCGCAGCGCGGGCGGCGATCGCACCGTTCGCCGAGCTCGAACGTGCGCCCGAGCACGTGCACACCTACCGCATCACCCCGCTGGCGCTGTGGAACGCGCGCGCTGCCGGTCACGATGCCGAGCAGGTGGTCGACGCGTTGGTCAACTTCTCGCGCTATGCGGTACCGCAGCCGTTGCTGGTCGACATCGTCGACACGATGGCCCGATACGGCCGGTTGCAGTTGGTCAAGAGCCCGGTCCACGGTCTGGTGCTGATCAGCCTGGACCGCGCCGTGCTCACCGAAGTGATGCGGCACAAGAAGATTGCGCCCATGCTCGGCGCGATGGTGGACGAGGACACGGTCATCGTGCATCCGAGCGAACGCGGCCACGTGAAGCAGATGTTGCTCAAGATCGGCTGGCCCGCCGAGGACCTCGCCGGCTACGTCGACGGCGAAGCGCACCCGATCGAGCTCGATACCGAGGGTGGCAAGTGGACGCTGCGCGACTACCAGGAGATGGCCGCGGATTCGTTCTGGGCCGGCGGCTCCGGCGTCGTCGTGCTGCCGTGTGGTGCGGGTAAGACCATGGTCGGTGCGGCGGCGATGGCCAGAGCCAAGGCCACCACGCTGATCCTGGTCACCAACACCGTCGCCGGCAGGCAGTGGAAGCGCGAGCTCATCGCTCGCACGTCGCTCACCGAGGAGGAAATCGGCGAGTATTCGGGCGAGCGCAAAGAGATCCGCCCTGTGACAATCGCCACGTACCAGGTCATCACCCGTCGAACCAAGGGTGAGTACAAGCACCTGGAGCTGTTCGATTCCCGCGACTGGGGATTGGTGATCTACGACGAGGTACACCTGCTTCCCGCACCGGTGTTCCGCATGACAGCCGACCTGCAGTCACGGCGTCGACTCGGCTTGACGGCCACGCTCGTCCGCGAGGACGGACGCGAGGGCGACGTCTTCTCGCTGATCGGCCCGAAGCGCTACGACGCGCCCTGGAAGGACATCGAGGCGCAGGGGTGGATCGCACCGGCCGAGTGCATCGAGGTGCGCGTCACCCTCACCGACGCCGAGCGCATGTCGTACGCGGTCGCCGAACCCGAGGAGCGCTACAAGCTCTGCTCGACGGCGCACACCAAGATCGCCGTCGTGAAATCGATCCTTGCCAAACACCAGGACGCTCCGACGTTGGTGATCGGCGCGTACCTCGATCAGCTGAACGAACTCGGTGAAGCCCTGAACGCGCCGGTGATCCAGGGCTCGACCAAGAACAAGGAACGCGAGGTGCTGTTCGACGCCTTCCGCAAGGGTGAGATCCAGACTCTGGTGGTGAGCAAGGTGGCGAACTTCTCGATCGACCTTCCCGAAGCGTCGGTGGCAGTCCAGGTTTCGGGAACGTTCGGCTCCCGACAGGAAGAAGCCCAGCGACTGGGCCGATTGCTTCGGCCGAAACACGACGGTGGTCAGGCGCACTTCTACTCGGTGGTCTCGCGCGATACCCTCGACGCCGAATACGCCGCGCATCGGCAGCGGTTCCTCGCCGAACAGGGATACGCGTACCGCATCACCGACGCCGACGACCTGCTCGGCCCGGCAATCTGACGCTTCGTGTCGGGATCGGCGGCATGCTAGGAATAGCAGTGTGCGCCGATTCGAGTTCCCTGTAGACGTAGCCCACGCGAAGTCGGTCAACGAGACGTTCACCGAACTTCGCCGGCTGCGGATGTCCGCGGCGCTCACGGCAGCGGTCCTGCTGGCACTGGGGATCTGGTTCTTCTGGATCGCGACGCCGTGGTCGTACATCCTCGGCGGCGTGTTCTGCATCGGGGCGGCGACGTCCCTGTGGGTCATGGTGTGGGCACCGAAGAAGATGGGGTCCATCGAATCGCTCTACACCCGGGGCGATCTGGTTCCGGCGGTGGTGGCCGAGACGATGCCGAGCGGCGCGACGTTGCTGTCGCTGGTCGATGTCGCGAAACCAGGAGTCGACGAGCCGCACTACGTCCTGATCACGCGCGTCGTCCGTGCGCTGCCCGGCCACGCCGTCGAACGCGGTGCCGAGGTGCCTGCGGTGTCGGTGCTCGCCGATCGCGGCCGTAACACCGGTGGACGCACCTGGCAGCTGGTGTCGGCGATGCCGATCGCCTGGGGCACCACCGACGCGGCCGTCCTGGCGCGCGCCGCCGCCGAGATCACCGAGGGCGAATGGGCACTGCTGCACGCCAACATCGGACTGTCGGAGAAGGTACGCAAGGCCAAGAACCAGCAGCTGCTCGTGGACCCCGCCGATCTACCCGAGGACCTGACGCGGCCTACCGAAGAGCCGGGAGTGGAGCCTGCGGAACGACCTACCGAAGAGCCGGGATGACCTCGCGCTCGAAGAGTTCGATGCCGGAGCGGTCGTAGGCGGCTTCCGGGAAGTAGAAGATTCCGTACGTCATGCCCTGCTGCTGCAGTTCGGTGAGGTTCTCGACGATCTGCTCGGGTGTTCCGACGGCGGGCATTCCGCGGTATGCGCCCAATGCCTCGTGTGCCTTCTCGGCTCCGACGTGTTCGGTCAGTCGAGCTTCGAGAGCGCGTAGCCGCTCCTGCACCTCGGCCTCCGTGGAGCCGATGGCCACGTTGTAGTTGGCCGAGCGGACGATGGCGTCGAAGTCCGTGCCGACGGTTGCGCAATGATCGCGCAGCAGAGCCGATTTGGCGGCGAAACCGGTAGGGGTTCCATCGAAGTTGGTGTAGTTCGCGTATTTCGCTGCGATCTTCAGTGTCACTTTTTCGCCGCCACCGGCGATCCACAGTGGGATGCCGCCCTCCTGCAGGGGCAGTGGGCGCACCACGGCACCGTCGATCTCGTAGTGCTTGCCGTCGAGATACACCTCGCCGGTGGTCCACGCTTGTTTGAAGATCTGTACGCCCTCGTCGAGGCGGCCCAATCGTTCACCGGCAGAGGGAAATCCGTAGCCGTAGGCGCGGAACTCGTGCTCGTGCCAACCGCCGCCGATACCCATCTCGACCCGACCGCCGGAGATGATGTCCACTGTCGCAGCAACTTTCGCCAGATAGGCGGGGTTGCGGTAGGACATCGCCGTGCACATCTGACCCAGTCGGATACGCGAGGTGGACGCGGCCAATGCGGACATCAGCGACCAGGCCTCGTGCGTCGCCTCGTCCGTCGCGACAGGAACGGTGTGGAAGTGGTCGTAGACCCACAGCGATTCCCACGGTCCGGCTTCGGCGGCAACGGCATGCTCGCGCAGCACACTCCACTGCTGGGCCGGATCGATCCCGACCAGATCCAGCCGCCAACCCTGAGGCACGAACATTCCGAATCGCATGACAGGCACAGTACAGACGCAGGTCCGACGCTCGCGCCGACTGTGTGAACTACGCTGCAGGAATGTCCGAGATGTTGCCGTCGCGCACAGTGACCCGGTTGCGCCCGTTCGCATCGACCATTTTCGCCGAGATGACCGCACTCGCGGTGGCGAAGAACGCCGTCAATCTGGGGCAGGGATTCCCGGACACGGACGGACCGTCGGCCATGCTCGAGGCCGCGCGAGACGCCATCGCGAACGGCCTCAACCAGTACTCCCCCGGCCCGGGCATGCCGGTCCTGCGCGCCGCCATCTCCGACGACCGGCTCGCCCGGTTCGGACTTCGGTACGACCCCGATTCGCAGATTCTCGTCACCGTGGGTGCCACCGAGGCCATCTCGGCGACGCTGCTCGGCTTGATCGAGGCGGGCGACGACGTGCTGTTGATCGAGCCGTTCTACGACTCCTATGCGGCCGCTGTGGCGTTGGCCGGAGCCACTCGCACGGCCGTACCCCTGGTCACCGACGGCAACGGATGGACCGTCGACACCGACGCCCTCGAACGGGCCGTGAGCCCACGAACGCGCATGCTGATCGTCAACTCGCCGCACAATCCCACCGGCACCGTGTTCGATCGCGAGACGATGATCCGTATCTCCGAGATCGCGATCGCCCACGACCTGCTCGTGCTCACCGACGAGGTGTACGAGCATCTGATCTTCGACGACGGTGTGCACACCCCGATCGCGACGCTGCCGGGCATGTTCGAGCGAACCGTCACCGTGTCCAGTGCCGCGAAGACGTTCAACGCCACCGGCTGGAAGACCGGGTGGGCGCTCGGACCGAAAGAGCTGATCGATGCGGTGCGCGCCGCCAAGCAGTTCATGAGCTTCGTCGGCGGTACCCCGTTCCAGCCCGCCGTCGCGTACGCACTCGGTCACGAGCAGGCGTGGATCGCCGCCATGCGCGACGGTCTGCAGCACAAGCGAGACACGCTGTCCGCGGCGTTGACCGAGGCGGGTGCGGACGTCAAGCACAGTGCCGGAACGTATTTCGTGTGCGCCGATATCGCGCCGATCGGCCGCGGTGATGCGTACGAGTTCTGCCGCAGCCTGCCCGATCTCGTGGGCGTCGCCGCGGTACCGGTGACTGCGTTCGTCGACGAGCCCGCGCCGTGGAATTCGTTGGTGCGATTCGCTTTCTGCAAGCAGGACCACGTACTCGCCGATGCCGCCGAGAGGTTACGGCGATTGTGACTGCGCAACCGACGATTCCGGCGTACTTCGTCAGGCAAGCCGTCGACCTCGCGGCCAACGGCGGAGTGGACCTGACGTACCCGTTGTCGATGGCCGGGATCGGAACCACCATTCTCGACGACCCGGCGGAGCGGCTCACCACCCGACAGGTCACCGCGTTCACCCAGGCCGTCTGGGCGATGACCGGCGACGAACTCTTCGGACTCGCCGCAGTTCCCGTGCGGCGCGGCAGTTTTCGGGTGGTGTGTCAGACGTTGATACACACGGAAAATCTGTGGGCAGCGCTGATTCGAATGTCCGAGACCATGCGCGTGCTCATTCCGGTGAAACCGATGACGCTGGATCGAACCGAGCAGTCGACGGTTCTGACGGTGCACGTCGAAGCCACGACCGATCTCAGCCCCGAAGCGAACGAGCTCGCCGAACGATTGCTGACCGACTTCCTGTTGATTCTGCTACATCGGTTCGCGGCGTGGCTGATCGGTAACCGGGTCAAACTCCTGTCGGTTCAGTTGCCCTATGCACTGCCCGGGCCCGAGGCCGGGAAGATGTACGACACCATATTCGGAACTCATGTGCAGTTCGGATCCGACCGCGCCGCACTGGAATTCGACACCGCGCTCATGCGCGCCCCGATAGTGCAGACCGAGGCCACACTGGCCGAGTACCTCGCGGAGTCACCCAACCTGCTGTTCTCGTCGAGGGACTACGACAGCACTGCGTCGAGTCAGGTCCGAAGGGCCCTGGAGACCGGATTCAGAGGCGGTACGCCGGCTACCGAAGAGATTGCGGCCATGCTCAACATCAGCCCGCCGCATCTGCGCCGCGTCCTTCGCCAGGAAGGCACCTCCATCAATCAGCTCCGCGAGGAGGTTCTGCGCGACGCGGCCATCTCGGGGTTGAGCCGCGGCGACAGCGTGGACGACATCTCGGCCCGCCTGGGCTTCTCCGAACCGAGCGCATTCCGCCGGGCCTTCAAGCGCTGGACCGGGCAAACTCCCGGCGCGTATCGATAGAGCCGGCGCGATCAGCTGACGCAGAACTCGTTGCCCTCGGGATCGGTCATGGTGATCCAGGTGCTGGGCCCTTGCTGCCCGCGATGCAGTAACGACGCGCCTCGACCTTCGAGTTCGGTCACCACCGCCTCGCGTCCGTCACCGACGCGAACGTCGAGATGGAGTCGGTTCTTCACGGACTTCGATTCGGGTACCGCCTGAAACAGCACCCGCGGGGTGCCCGGAGATTCCGGATCGGTGATGCCCTGGCCTGCTCGCCACACCAGAACGCCGTCGAACACGGTTGTGTCCTCCTCTCGGGCGTGGCCTGCCGCAACCATCTCGCGAATGAACTCCTCGTTGCTGGGTTCGACCTGCCAGCCGAGAGTCTGTGCCCACCATGCCGCGAGCGCATGCGGGTCGACGCTGTCCACGACGACCTGAATTCGGTAACCCATGCGAGAACGATACCGCCGGGAGCTGGTAATGGGAACACCTGTTCGATACAGTCGAGTCATGTCGCTCGCGATGCAAGGTTCGCTGTTCGGTGACGACGACGGTGGCGTCGGGTCGCTGCAGTCCGTCACCCGCCGCGAGCTGACGCTCGGTGCCTGGGTCGATGTGCGGCCGGGCTGGTTGTCCGACAGCGACCTTTTCGATTCGCTGGTCACCGACGTCGACTGGCGCGCCGAACGCAGGCAGATGTACGACCGCGTGGTCGATGTGCCGCGCCTGGTTCGGTACTACGCCGAGCGGGAGCACTGGCCGCATGCGGCACTGTACGAGGCCCGCGATGCACTGGACGACCACTACCGAAGCGAGCTCGGAGAGTCGTTCGCCACCGCGGGACTGTGTTACTACCGCGACGGGTCCGACAGCGTCGCCTGGCACGGCGACAACATCGGCCGCAGCGCCACCGAGGACACGATGGTGGCGATCGTATCGCTCGGTGCGACAAGACAACTCATGCTCCGTCCCCGCGGCGGCGGGACCTCTCTGAAATTCACCCTCGGTCACGGCGACCTGGTGGTGATGGGCGGGTCCTGTCAACGGACCTGGGAGCATGCAATTCCCAAATCGACCCGCGCGGTCGGCCCACGCATCAGCGTGCAATTTCGACCGCGCGGGGTTCGGTAACGCACGACGCGTCAGCGCGCGGCGTTCGAGGCCCGACGCGTCTCGACGGCCGCCGCGAGAGTGGCCAATTGCGTTGCCGTCGTGTCCCAGTCGAGGCATGCATCGGTGATGGACTGGCCGTACACGAGCTCGTCGCGGTGGCCGAGCTCGAGGTCCTGACGCCCCGCGACGAGGAAGCTCTCGAGCATCAGCCCGACAGTTCCGTGCTCGCCGGCCGCGACCCTGGCGGCCACGTCGGTGACGACGTCCACCTGCTTGTTGTGATCCTTGCGGCTGTTGCCGTGGCTGGCATCGATGACGACTCGCTCCGGCAGACCCGACTTACGCAGGCGAGCAACGGTATCGGCCACGGACTCGGCGTCGTAGTTCGGTCCGTCGACGCCGCCGCGCAGGATGACATGGCAATCGGGGTTTCCGACGGTCCTGATCAAAGCCGCCTTGCCGTCGAGATCGGTTCCGGGGAAGACGTGGCTCGCCGCGGCGGCGCGGGTTCCGTCCACGGCGACCTGGATGTCACCTTCGGTCGAGTTCTTGATGCCGACCGGCATCGACAAGGCGCTGCACAGCTGCCGGTGCACCTGGCTGGCTGCGGTCCGTGCTCCGATGGCACCGTAGCTGACCAGGTCCGCAATGTACTGCGGGGTGATCGGGTCGAGGAATTCGCAGCCGACGGGCAGGCCGAGCGCCGAGATGTCCAGCAGCAGCTGGCGTCCCACTCGAAGACCTTCGTTGATATCGAAGCTGCCGTCGAGGTGCGGATCGTTGATCAGACCCTTCCAGCCGAGCGTCGTCCGCGGCTTCTCGAAGTAGACCCGCATGACGATGTGCAGTCGATCGCCCAGCTCGGCTGCCGTGGCGGCGAGGCGTCGGGCGTAATCGAGGGCAGCGTCGGTGTCGTGCACCGAACACGGGCCGACCACGACGATCAGTCGGTCGTCACGGCCGTCGAGAATGTCGACGACACCGGAGCGTCCGGTACGAACACTCGCCGAGATCGCGTCGTCCACCGCGTGCTCGCGGCGTACGACCGACGGAGCGACCAGCGGACTGATGCTGATCGTGCGCTGATCGTCGAGTGACGGGGTGTCGAGGGAGAGCGTCATGAGAGGGTTTCCTGTTCCCAGGCCGGCTCCGCATGCTCCGCGCGCACTTCGAGCCGGTCTGTATCCGGCTCGTGGGGTGGAGGGTCAGCGCATGGCGTCGCTGGCTGACCCACCCGGGGCCGGCCTGCTAAACCAGAAATACGTGCGCTGCATGAAGAGCACCGTAACAGACTCTCCCGCGATGCATCTATGCTCGTCCCTGCAGTCGGTTCGCCAGGTGGTCATGAGGAGCCCCGAAGTTCACCTCGGCGTCGAGCGGTGCGTGCAGTCACGGCGCATCGCGAGAGGGAACCCGGTGAGAATCCGGGACTGTCCCGCAGCGGTATGCAGGAACGACCACCGTCATCACGCACTGAAGAAGCCTCTTCGGGAAGCGACGGCCAGTAGGAGTGGGCTCTTCGTCCGCGCGCCTGCAAGTCCGAATACCTGCCCTCTGTGCTGTGCACGCCGTGTGCAGCGGTTCACCGCCTCGTGGAATGGGCGCGTAACCCTGGTATGGCTGTGGTCAGGGCTCACCGGGATCTGCGCGCCCGTGAAGACGGTGCACCACCCACGTGTAGTCACCCTGGAGATCAACTGTGAACAACGATTTCACCGCCACCGTGCTCGGTTCGGCTCGCATCGGACCCAACCGAGAACTGAAGAAAGCCGTCGAATCCTATTGGGCCGGAAAGATCGACGCCGAGGCCCTCGAATCGGTCGCGAAGAATCTTCGCGAGAACGATTGGCACACACTCGCAGCCAGGCTCGATTCCGTTCCGGTGAACACCTTTTCGTACTACGACCAAATGCTCGACACTGCGGCCCTCCTCGGAGCGTTGCCACCGCGAGTCGAGGCGGTCGAAGGTGAACTCGATCGGTACTTCGCCGCCGCCCGCGGCACCGAGACCATCGTCCCGCTCGAAATGACCAAATGGTTCGACACCAATTACCACTACCTCGTGCCCGAGATCTCGCCGGAGACCACGTTCTCCCTGCACCCGGACAAGGTGCTCGGCGAGGTGAACGAGGCTCGTGCACTGGGGATCCCGGCACGTCCGGTGATCATCGGACCGGTCACCTTCCTGTTGCTGTCCAAGTCCGTCGGCTCCTCCGATTCGCTGCTGGGACGGGTGGACGAACTGATACCGCTCTACGACCGTCTGCTCGAACTCCTCGCCGCAGCCGGAGCCGAGTGGGTCCAGATCGACGAACCGGCGCTGGTGCGCGATCTCGACGACGAGACCGTCGCAGCGGCGACCCGATGCTTCGAGCAACTCGCAGCCTCGCAGACCCGCCCGGCCATTCTGCTGGCGTCCTACTTCGGCGACCTGGGCGACGCGCTGCCCGCAGTGGCGTCCACCGGGATCGAGGGCCTGGCCGTCGATCTGACCGTTCCTGGTGTGGCCGAGCAACTTGCAGCTACTCGCGCTACCTCGACGATGCTCGTCGTGGCCGGCGTCGTCGACGGACGCAATGTCTGGCGCACCGATCTCGACGCCGCGCTCGAGACACTGTACGAGGTCGGCAGACATGCGCGCGCAGTGGCGGTGTCGTCGTCGTGCTCGCTGCTCCACGTTCCCTATTCGTTGGACGCCGAACCTCAGCTCGAACCGACACTGCGGTCGTGGCTGGCGTTCGGGAACGAGAAGATCACCGAGGTCTCGGTGCTCGCGCGCGCACTCCAGGGCGGAACAGCCGGGGAAACCGATCGATTCGTGTCGGACCGATTCGAGTCGGCCCGCGCGGCTCTGGATTCGCGGAGACACGATGCACGGTTGCACGATCCGGCAATCCGTACGCGCGTGACCAGCGCTGCCGGCCGTGACCGCAGCCCAGGAGACGTCCGCCGCATCGTGCAGTCCGAGCATCTCTCGCTCCCTGTTCTGCCGACGACGACCATCGGCTCCTTCCCACAGACGAGCACGATCCGCCGCGCGCGGGCGGCGCTGCGCAGCGGCACCGTCGACGAGGCGGAGTACGTGCGGCAGATGCGTGCGGAGATCGCCGATGTCGTTGCACTGCAGGAGCGTCTGGGGTTGGACGTGCTCGTCCACGGCGAGCCCGAACGAAACGACATGGTGCAGTACTTCGCCGAGCAACTCGACGGATTCGTCGTGACCGCCAACGGCTGGGTGCAGTCGTACGGGTCACGGTGCGTGCGACCACCGATCCTGTACGGCGACGTCTCGCGCCCGGCACCGATGACGGTGGAGTGGGCGACGTACGCGCAGTCACTGACCGACAAACCGGTCAAGGGCATGCTGACCGGCCCGGTGACCATTCTCGCGTGGTCGTTCGTCCGAGACGACATCCCGGCGGCCGAGTCGGCAGCTCAGATCGCCTCGGCGATTCGAGACGAGACGATCGACCTGGAGTCGGCGGGGATCCGCGTCGTCCAGGTGGACGAGCCCGCGCTCCGCGAACTGCTACCGCTGCGCTCGAAAGATACTGCAGCGTATCTGGATTGGGCCGTCCGCTCGTTTCGGATCGCGACGTCCGGCGTCGACGACGCGACACAGATCCACACGCACCTGTGCTATTCCGAGTTCGGTGAGGTCATCGACGCCATCGTCGCCCTGGACGCCGACGTGACGTCCATCGAGGCCGCACGCTCGCGCATGGAGGTGCTCGACGACCTCACTGCGGTCGGCTTCGCACTCGACGTGGGACCCGGTGTCTACGACATCCATTCGCCGCGAGTTCCGACGGTCGCCGAGATCACCGAGTCGCTCCGCGCAGCGGCCGAGGCAGTTCCCCTCGAACGGCTCTGGGTCAATCCGGACTGCGGACTGAAGACACGGGGCCCGGCCGAGGTCGAGCAGTCGTTGAGAAACATGGTGCTGGCCGCGGCAGCGCTGCGCTGACCCCATGTGAGCGGAACTTCGACCCCTGCTACGAAGTTCCGCTCACGTGGTCGCCAGGCTAGGGTTACCTATCCATGCCCGCTCGGTGAAAGAGATCGAAGTGAAACGTCTGCTCGTCGTCACTGCCCTCGTCGCAGTCGCAGCTCTGACCACCGTCGCGTGCGGCGACAGCGGCGGGCAGACACCGAGCACCGCCACCCCTCCCACCTCCAGCACCGACGCGGCATCGGACGCACCGGGCCCCACCGGCATTCCCGACGGCATGGGTTCGGGTGCCGCCGACGGCGAGTTCCCGCGCACCGTCGGGCATTTCGGCGGATCCACCGACATCCCCGCCGAGCCGAAGAAGATCGTGGTGATCGCCACCGGCCAGCTCGACGCCGCATTGACCCTGGGCGTGATCCCCACCGGTGCCGCCTACGGCGACGGAGCCGATCTGGTGCCCGACTACATCAGCTTCTCGTTCCCCCAGTACGCGGACCAACTGACGCAGATGGCAGATCTGGGCAACCGCCAGAGCGTCGACATCGAGGCCGTCGCCGCCGCCGAACCCGACCTCATCCTGGCCAACAAGACCGGCTCGGAAGACATCTACGCGACGCTGTCGGCCATCGCGCCGACCGTATTGACCGAGGGCACCGGCGTGAACTGGAAGCAGGACTTCCTTCTTCTCGCGGATGCACTGGGACGCACCGAGCAGGCGCAAGGGTTCCTGGACACATTCGCGTCCGACGCTCGCGCACTGGGTGATTCGGTCTCCAACGGCGGCGGATCCGGGGGCGCTCCGACGGTGTCGTTCGTCCGCTTCACCGCAGACCGGGCACGCGTGTTCGGCGTCGCGTCGTTCGCTGGATTCATCGCCTCGGACGCCGGTCTGGCGCGCCCGCCCAGCCAGCAATTCGACAAGACCTCGCAGGACTTCAGCGAGGAAGAGATCCAGTTGGCGAACGCCGATTGGGTATTCGTCTCCAGCCAGGACGCGGGAGCCGATTCGAACGCTGCGTCGTACACCACCAATCCATTGTGGACCGGGATGAGCGCGGCAACACAGAACCACATCGTGCGCGTCGACGACGACCCGTGGTACCTCAACGCCGGCCCCACGGCGGCGACCATCGTGCTCGACGGCCTGAGAAACGCTCTGCAGAGCTGACCCCCATGTGAGTGACACTTCGTAGCAGGCTACGAAGTTCCACTCACATCGGGCGGATAGGTTGCGCACAACTTAACCGTGCGCTACCGTTCTTCTCGTGACCAACGAACTCGCACTCGATCGTCAGGTGTGCTTCGCGCTGTACTCCGCTTCGCGGGCTACCACCGCGGTGTATCGCCCGATGCTCGACAAGTTGGGCGTCACGTACCCGCAGTACCTGGTTCTGCTGGTGCTGTGGGAGAAGGACGGGCGCGGCGTCAAGGACATCTGTGCCGAACTCGACCTCGACACCGGCACGCTCTCGCCGATGCTCAAGCGACTCGAAGGTCTCGGTTTCATCGAGCGTCGACGACTGAGCACCGACGAACGCCGCGTCGAGATCCACCTCACCGAGACCGGTAGCGCCATGCGCGCGAAGGCACTCGACCTCCCCCGCAAGCTGGCCGAGAAGACCGGCATGGGAGTCGACGATCTCGTCAGGCTCAAGGAATCGCTCGACGCATTGACGAGCGCTCTCCATCACACCGATTCGCGCACGACAGAAGGAGAATCATGAAGACCATCTACACCGCAGAGGCACTCGCCACCGGCGAAGGCCGTAACGGCCACGCCCGCACCTCCGACGGACGTCTCGACCTCGATCTCGCCATCCCGGAGGCCATGGGCGGCAGCGGAAACGGCACCAACCCCGAGCAGCTGTTCGCAGCCGGCTACGCCGCGTGCTTCCACTCCGCACTGCAGATGGTGGCGCGTCAGGACAAGGCCGACGTCACCGACTCGGCTGTCGGCGCTCGTGTCGACATCGGCCCCAACGACGCAGGCGGCTTCCAGCTCGCAGTCACCCTCGAGGTGACTCTGCCGAACCTGAGCCGCGAGAACGCCCAGGCCCTGGCCGACAAGGCCCATCAGGTCTGCCCGTACTCCAACGCCACCCGCGGCAACATCGACGTCACCGTCACCGTCACCGAAGACGAGTAAGAGGAAACACCATGAAGGCACACGAAATTCACCTCGCGTCCCGCCCAGAAGGCTGGCCGACCGAAGACAACTTTCGCGCGGAGGTCATCGACCTCCCCGAACTGCAGGACGGGCAGATCCTCGTTCGCAACATCGTGATGTCGGTCGATCCGTACATGCGTGGTCGGATGAACGACGTGAAGTCGTACGTCCCGCCGTTCCAGCTCGATGCGCCGCTCGACGGCGGTGCCGTCGGCGAGGTCGTCGAATCCAAGGCCGACGGTTTCGCAGTCGGCGACGCTGTTGTGCACGGCAAGGGATGGCGCGATCTCGCCATCGTCCCGGCACAGGGAGCCAGCAAGGTCGACCTCGGCGCAGCCAAGGCATCGGCATACCTGAGCGCACTCGGAATGACCGGCACCACAGCGTATGCGGGCCTGACGGCCGTGGCGTCGTTCCAGAAGGGCGACGTCGTGTTCGTCTCCGGCGCCGCCGGAGCCGTCGGCTCGCTCGTCGGACAGATCGCCAAGGCGCTCGGCGCATCTCGCGTCATCGGTAGCGCCGGATCCCCCGCCAAGGTTGCTCGCTTGCTCGAGCTCGGGTTCGACGCGGCATTCGACTACCACGACGGCCCTGTCGCCGAACAGCTCCGACAGGCAGCTCCCGACGGCATCGACGTGTACTTCGACAACGTCGGCGGTGACCATCTCGAAGCTGCTATCGGGTCGATGAACAAGCACGGCCGAATTGCCATGTGCGGAGCCATCGCTCAGTACAACTCGACCGAACCGACACCGGCCCCGCGCAACCTCGCCCTCGCCATCGGCAAGGAGCTGACGTTGAAGGGATTCATCGTCGGCTCGTACGCGCACCTCACCGAGGAATTCCGCGCGAAGATGACGGATTGGCTCGCCAGCGGCGCAATCGAATTCGACGAAACGATCGTCGAAGGCCTCGACAACGCTCCGGCAGCCTTCATCGGACTGATGAAGGGCGAGAACACCGGCAAGATGGTCGTCACCATCTAGGTCGGGCCGGCACGGCGCGTCACCGCAGTCCACACCCCGGTCGGGAATTCCGACCGGGGTGTTTCCATGCGTGCACCGATTACAGTCGTTGCATGCCTGCCGCCCCACTTCCGTTGCGCGACGGCCTCGACCCCACCAGGGTGCGGATGCCCGACGTCGCGACCGGCGCAACGGTGCTCCAATATCTGTGTGCCCGCTTCCCGCAGGATGCGGCCAGGCTGACCGAGAAGGTGTCCGCCGGGGAGGTCGTCGATGCAGCGGGCGTACCGATCGACCCGTCGACGATCGCCGGCCCGCGTGCGGACATCTACCTCTACCGTGACCCACCGGTGGAATCGGCCGTGCCGTTCTCCCTCGATGTGCTGCACCGCGACGAGAACCTGCTCGTGGTGGACAAGCCGCACTTCCTCGCCACGACGCCGCGAGGCGCGTACATCGCACGCTCGGCGTTGGTTCTGCTGCGACGACAATTCGATCTCCCCGAGTTGAGCCCTGCTCACCGACTGGATCGACTCACCGCGGGTGTACTGGTGTTCACCGTGCAGCGGCAGGCGCGCCGGCCGTATCAGGAGATGTTCGCTCAGCGCACGGTCACCAAGCAGTACGAGGCAATTGCCCCACTGTCCCAGAATGTCGACTTCCCCCTGACGGTGCACAGTCGAATCGTCAAGGACCGCGGCGTTCTTCAGGCGCGAGAGGTACCGGGCGAGCCCAATGCCGAGACACGCGTCGAACTGGTCGACACTCTCGGATCGTACGGTCGATATCGGCTGCACCCGCGCACCGGGAAGACGCATCAACTTCGGGTTCATCTGTGCTCGCTGGGAATCCCGATCGTGGGCGACAACTTCTACCCGTCGTTCCGCGAGGTCGCCGACGACGACTACTCCGATCCGCTCCGCCTACTGGCTCGCTCCATCGAGTTCGTCGATCCGCTCAGCGGCGTGGTTCGACGGTTCGAGAGCAATCGGAGTCTCGATCCTCCTGCAGTGCAACCGATTTCGTAGTACCGGCTATTTCGTCGGCTCGGACGGTGATGCGGTGCGAGATGACCGCGAGCGCGAACAGACCGACCGCTACATTTCCCAGCGCAGCGAACCCCTCCTGGGCGAAATCCACGAGCGCGTTGAGCAACGTGAACACCAGTGCGGACACGCGGAGAGTGCGCAACGGCCACACGGGACCGCCCGTTCGCAACCGCAGCATCGCCGGCAGCGCCGTGGCGAAAGTGATGCAGGCACTGACGAACAGGATGCCGCTGGCGATGCCCATCCTGTCGACGTCGATCGTCAGGTCTCGGCGATCGATGAGCAGGTCACCCAGGACGAGCTCGACGATCCCGAACACGACTCCCGCCCCGGAGATCAGGACCAGTCCCCAGCCGACGACGGGAACCCAACGGGGACTGGTGAAGAACGCGGGAATCAGCCGTGGAACGAACTGGCGCATCGAGTAGGTACGCGATGTCGACCGGCGGCAGGTGCCGAGCAACAATCTGATTCCGGCTACGGTGTCCGGGTCGGCTCCGTCCGACTCCGCTCGCGCAACCATCCGCAGCGCCCAGTCGCGCCGATGCTCGGGAAGACCGTGCGCGACGCCATCCGCGGCGATCGCGGCCGCATTCGCCAGCGACTCGTCCCGCGAGGGCCTGCGGAACTCCCGCACGATCCTGCTGAACACCAACAGCAGCACCACCAGGACGTACATGATCTCCGACGACGGGCCGTAGAAGTAATCGTTGTCCTTGGTGACGAACTTGCCGACCTCGTCGAGAAACAACCCGAACCCGATTCCGCCGAGCACCACGGTGAGGACCCGAACGCCGAACCCGATGAACATCCACCCGATCAACAGAGCCAGCATCATCGCCGCCCCGCCGTACAGGGCGTGCGCGATGTGCAGCGACTTGCCACCGACCTGCGGGTAGTGCGTGAGCTCCAAATACGCCCTGGTGACCAGAATCGTGGCAATGGCCACCACCATGAAGGCCTCGGACGCGGAACTGCCGTAGGCATCGCGGACCACGCCGGTACGTTGCGGGTGCCCCGGACGAGCGATCATGAACCGAGTATGAGCTTCCCGCCGTCGCCTCCGGGCTGTTTTCGCCTCTGCATTCCCGCGCGCCGCATGGGGACGACTTGACAAATTCGTTTGCCGAAACTGCAATGGATCGATGACGGACGCAGAAACCACCCTCGACGAGCTCATCGCCGGCCTCGGCCCCCGCCTCAAGCGCATTCGGATGGAGAAGAACACCACCCTCGCCGCACTGTCCGAGACCACCGGCATCTCGATCAGCACGCTCTCGCGGCTCGAATCCGGTGACCGCAAACCCAGTCTCGAACTGCTGTGGCCGATCGCGCGAGCGCATCAGATGGCACTCGACGATCTGGTGACGACTCCCCCCGTCGCCGATCCCCGAGTACGCACCACAGCCACGGTGCGCGAGAACGTCACCATCCTTCCGCTGACGCTCCGCCCGGGTGGCCTGCAGGCCTTCAAACTGCTGATTCGTCCCGACGACAAGGAGCCACGCCCGCGGGTGCACGAGGGGTACGAGTGGTTCTACGTTCTCGACGGCACCCTGAGACTTATTCTCGGCGAACACGATCTGACGATGAAGGCCGGTGAGGCCGCCGAATTCGACACCCGGGTACCGCACTGGTTCGGCGCTGTCGGCAACCGACCGGTCGAGCTGCTGAGCTTGTTCGGACCTCAGGGCGAGCGCATGCACGTCCGCGCGAAACCGACTGTATGAAAAGTCATGTCGGTGTGAGACAGTGAAGCCCGCTCGACGCAGAATCCACTCGGTCATCCGCACCGACAACACCATCTCGAGGAAAAAGATGACCGACAGACTGCCCGATTCACCCGCCTCTCGTACCGACGTCGACATCGCGACCGGAGTGCTCATCGGGATCCACGGCGGCTCGGTGGCCGACGCCATCGACGAGTTGTTCACCACGGCGAAGAATCACCGGGTAAGTCTGTTCGAGCTCTCCCGCACGCTGATCACTGTCGCCGAGGGGCGCGACGTGGAGCAGTCC
This sequence comes from Rhodococcus sp. JG-3, assembly GCF_000482405.1. Lineage (NCBI taxonomy): Bacteria > Bacillati > Actinomycetota > Actinomycetes > Mycobacteriales > Nocardiaceae > Rhodococcus > Rhodococcus sp. JG-3. Next base: position 1,883,683 of record NZ_KI519398.1, on the reverse strand, counting down.
ACGACGACTGACGCGGTGTACTCGGTGTGGGGTTCGGCGCTGGGCCGGCGTGGAGCCGAGACCACGTTCGGCTTGGTCACCGGTTCCGCCGCAGTCTGATTAGGCGGCTCGCTATCCGCGGACTGCCGGGTCGGTCCGCAGTTCCGGGAATCGAGCCGTCATCGCGTCGATGTGCCGATACATCTCGTAGAGCTCGGTGCGGAGAGTGGATGCCTCGGACTCGAATTGCCTCGCGCGAGATTCGGCACGATCGGCGCGAGCCCGAAATGCTTTGGATTGCGCTATTTCGATGGCCGCCGAACACGTCCGAATGTGTTCGGCCAGTCCTCGCGCGAACACTCTCGCCTGGGCAAGATTGACGTCGTAATTGTCGTCGCGCGGTGACGGTGCGCCGTTCGCTGTGCCCATGAAATGAAGTCGCCCTCGGTCGTCGGCCTCGATATCCTCCGACGAACTCTACGCTCGGATTCGAGCGACCCGTTCGAGAACCGCCCCTCCGCGAATCGCCATCACCCGAAGACGAGTGCCAACACCACCGACGCAGAGGTGGCAACGATGGCAAGGACGATGGTCGCTGCGATCGCACGTTGCCGGACGGTGCGGTAACCAGACGTCTCCAACCCGTCGTCGGCATCGTCCTCGTCGGCGGTACGCGCGGCATAGAAGTCGTCGGAGTCGACTCCGTCCTCGTCGAAATACACGACATCGCGCGGTGGGATCCAGCTCTGCCCATTGGCTGCGATTGCGGCTCCCAGTCGCTCCAGGCGCATCTGAGCCCGCACCGGATACCAATCCGAGGGCGCATGGATGGGGAGCGCTCGGGCGAGCATCAGCGGCGACCGGTACTGCTTCTGCAGTGCCGCGAACGCAGCGGACGCCGTCGGATCGTCGTCGGCCTTGTCGGTCAGAAACCACACGGCACCGGCCGCCGCACGATCACCGAGAAGGAGATACGTGTACGCGAGCAGTTCCAGAACCGCCGGCGACGACGGGTTGCGCGGCAAGGCGTCGAGGAGCCCGTCTCGTGCGGCGTTGGTGTCTCCACGTGCGAGATCGGCTTGCGCGCGAGCGATCACATCCACCTGTCGAGCCTAACGTTGCAATCGAGCGCCGTCACGGGACAGTGGGTACTCCGCAGACGACAAAGCCCCTCTCGACCGAAGTCGAGAGGGGCTTTGTCAGTGCTTGTCGATCACAACCGTGGTGGCCAGGGCCGGGATCGAACCGGCGACCTTCCGCTTTTCAGGCGGACGCTCGTACCAACTGAGCTACCTGGCCGGGCGGCACCGGTGAAACAATGCCATCGCAACGCCGGTGCTTTCACACCGATTCTGCGACCCTGACGGGACTCGAACCCGCGACCTCCGCCGTGACAGGGCGGCGCGCTAACCAACTGCGCCACAGGGCCTTGCTGTTGTTGCCGCGCTATTTCTAGCGCACCAACTCTCCGAACTGCAAATCTGCTTCTCGCCGGAGCGAGATGAAGAATGCTGTACTGCACATCGGATTGTCAATCCGATGCTTTCCTGCGTACCCCCTACGGGATTCGAACCCGCGCTACCGCCTTGAAAGGGCGGCGTCCTAGGCCGCTAGACGAAGGGGGCCCGCCGAATTGCTTCGACGCTACCCTCAACGGCGTTCCGTTGGGAGCTGGGATAGCTTAGGACACTTTCGCGGTAAATCTCAAACCGGCAGGTCAGAGGCAGTTTTTGCCTCGTTTTCGCCGAACTGCTCCCACCCGTGGAGCTCGAACTCGGCCAACCAACTATCCGACGCCATGGCAAGGAGCACGATCTCGACGGACTCCTCGAACCGCTCGCGTAGATCTGCGTTGTCGGCCACCAGATCCGACATGTAACGCTGACCCGCCATCGACGCAGCGAGTACCCGCACGAACTTGGCCGCGTCGAACTGCGGCTTGAGGTCTCCCATCGCCAGCGCTCGCTCGGCCTGCGCGTACCCCTGAGCGCCCCACACCCGGCCACCACCGGAGTGCACCTCTGCGTAGAACTCGGGCTCGACGATCAGCCGGAATTCTGCACGCACGATCACGTCGTTCTGAAAGTTCTGCGCGATGTCGTCGACGATTCCCTTGATGACGTAAAAGGGATGCGCGGTCGAATCCGCCCATTTCTCGGAGATTGCGACATAACGGTCGAGTCCGGCCGCGAGCACCGCTCGGGCCAGGTCTTCCTTGGACTGGAAATGGAAGTACATCGCCCCCTTGGTGGCGTTCGATCCTTCCAAGATGGTGTTGACGGACGCAGCCGCATATCCGCGCTTGGCGAATTCCGCCGCCGCTGCCTCGACGATTGCCGCCCGGGTCCGCCGTGCGCGCTCCTGTTGTGCCATTTACTCCGTGCCTCCGAGCCCAAGCGCCCTGCATATCCACAGGTAGTACAAGTAGAGAGTACTTCACCCGAACGACACGCGACTCGACTCACCTGCGGTCCGCTACGACGCGTGCAGCCGACAGAAAATTCGGTTGGGTAACTGAAACAAGCCGAATGGTATTGTTCACCCGGCTCGAGTGCGCTGCAGGGGGTGCGCACTCGAGCCGCTCACGTACGTCCGCTCGGGCCAGGTCGGCACCGCCGTTCGAGCCACAACGCCGAGACCGAGCATGCGTACGCATTCCGCCGAATGGCCGCCGGTCTCCCAGAGCCGGAAAGCAGTTGAATATCGAATTACATTCTGCACGAGCATCTCTCGAGGCACCTTCGTTTGCACCGCTCCTTAGCGCATGAAAACTGTTGCTGATCAATCGAATACGGCAAACCCGCTCCGTAAGGTCACCAAAAGCACTGTCTCATAATCGATATCAGCGGCGAAACGGTAACGGTTTCGACACATTCTCGGAATAGCCAAAGGCGTACACCACCTCGGGCATAGCGTGATGCGCATCACACATGTTGCTTCGGCCGATCGGGGACGGGTGCACACCATGAATCTATCGATCCGCGTATGTCGTTCGATGACAGTACTACTCGTGTCGTCGGCCTTGACGTTGTCGACGGCGCACACCGCCGCCGCCGACCCACTGACGAATTTCCTCGATCCCGTCGCCGATCCCGCCCTCTACCTGCCGACCCCACTCGGCGAGCCGTTCTTCGACCCGCCGGCAGGTTTCGAGGAGCTCCCGCCCGGATCGGTTCTCGGCACCCGACGCGTGAGCGTGGGGCCGCTGTTCACCCCGGTCACATCGACCCAGATCCTTTACCGCACACACGATTCCAAAGACCGACCCGTCGCTGCGGCGACGACCGTCATCGTGCCCGACGCGCCCTGGGCCGGTCCCGGCACGCGTCCCGTCGTCGCGTACAACATGGCCATCAACTCACTGGGCAACACCTGTGCACCGTCGTGGACCCTGCCCCGAGGTATTGCCCGCGAGATTCCAGCGGTGCAGGCGTTCCTCGCCAAGAATTATGCAGTGGTCGTCACCGATCACGAGGGTCCGCGGCAGGCGTACGCGGCCGGGCGCATGGCCGGCCATGCGGTGCTCGACGCGTTGCGCGCGATGGTGCGCCTCCCCGAACTAGGGTTGCCCGCGTCCTCCCCGATTGCCGTTACAGGCTATTCGGGCGGGGCGATCGCCACCGGATGGGCCGCTCAACTCGCCCCGTCGTACGCGCCGGAGGTCAATCTGGTGGGCGCGGCCTTCGGCGGTCCACCGACCGACTACCGGATTCTGCTGACGTCGATGAACGGCAACGTCGCGTCGACGCTGTTCCTGTCCGCAGCGCTCGGGGTTGCCCGCGAGTATCCCGAGATGTTCTCCCTGATGAACGCCAACGGACTGCGCCTGGCCACCGTGGCCAAAGATCTCTGCATCACACTGCTCGCTCCCGGCGGACTGGTGGCACCGATACCGGCCCAGGCCCTCTCGGACGTGCCGAACGTCGACCGGACCGAGATCGCCGAACGCATCATCGCCGCGACCCGGATGGGCGGTGATCTCGCCCCCACCGTGCCCACGATGATCTACCAGGGCCGTCAGGAATTCTGGATTCCCCGGGAAGGTGCGGAAACGCTGTACGACGAGTGGTGCGCACACGGTGCCGACGTACGCCTCGAGGAGTACTTCGGTGAACACCTCGTCGTCGCGATCAGCGGCATTCCCGGTGCGTACTCCTGGATCGACGACCGCCTGGCCGGTATCCCCGCGCCGCAAGGCTGCAGCAGTTTCGGGCGCTGACCCCCGAAACGCGGTGCCGGGGGTGCATGACCGACACGGCTGCACTGCCCATTACACTTTCGATCCGCGCCCCTATAGCTCAGTTGGTAGAGCTACGGACTTTTAATCCGCAGGTCGTAGGTTCGAGTCCTACTGGGGGCACCACACACCCTTCCGCCGAACTGCATTCGGCGGCACCCGGTCCGTACACTCGGGGTAACGATCGGCCCGTCCGCAGCGACGTGCAGGGAGAACTGCAGCAGTCGCGAAGATCCCCACATCGGCCGATGTCGGTCGTCACGACTGCTCGAACAGCAAGTGAACAGCCGCGACACGGTTCACACCGAACCTACGGTGCCGTAAGCTGGACCGGTCGTACGCAATCTATGGAGGCGATCTAATGGCGAGGGATCTGACACAGCTCGAGCTTCTGCAAGAGCTGGTGCCCACTGCCGAGGACAACGTGAACCGTCACATTTCGATGGCGCGCGAATGGCATCCCCACGACTACGTGCCGTGGGACGAAGGCCGTAACTTCGCCGCTCTCGGCGGTACGGACTACGACCCGGAGCAGTCCAAGCTCTCCGACGTCGCGCAGGCCGCGATGATCACCAACCTGCTCACCGAGGACAATCTGCCGTCCTACCACCGTGAGATCGCCGAGAACTTCTCCCAGGACGGTGCCTGGGGAACCTGGGTCGGCCGGTGGACCGCCGAAGAGAACCGCCACGGCATCGTCATGCGCGACTACCTCGTCGTCACCCGAGGCGTCGATCCCGTCGCCCTCGAAGAAGCCCGCATGATCCACATGACCAACGGCTTCGCCTCGCCCGCAGGTTCGCAGACCGGATTGCTCCACTCGGTGGCGTACGTGACGTTCCAGGAACTCGCGACCCGCGTCTCGCACCGCAACACCGGCAAGGTCTGCGACGACCCGATCGCCGACCGCATGCTCCAGCGCATCGCCGCCGACGAGAACCTGCACATGATCTTCTACCGCAACATCACCGGCGCAGCGATGGACATCTCGCCGGATCAGACGTTGCAGGCCGTCTCGGACATCGTGACGAACTTCGTCATGCCCGGTGCCGGCATGCCGAACTTCCGCCGCAACGGTGTGTTGATGGCCAAGCACGGCATCTACGACCTGCGTCAGCACCTCGAAGACGTCGTCTGGCCCGTGCTGCGCAAGTGGCAAGTGTTCGAGCGCAACGACTTCACCGCCCGCGGTGAGAACAAGCGCGAGGAACTCGCCGCGTTCCTCGAAGACCTCGAACGTCAGGCCACCAAGTTCGAGGAGATGCGAGATCGCTCGCTGGCCCGCGAACGCGCCAAGGCCGAAGCACGCGCGTCCTGAGTTTCGATCGACTGGTGTGCCCGGTACCGACTTCGGTGCCGGGCACCGCCTTTTCTCCCGAAAGTTCTCCCTTCGTTCCAAAGGCTTGTTTTCCATGACATTGCAGATCGGCTCCCTGGAGTTGCGCAGCCCCGTCGTCCTCGCACCGATGGCAGGCGTCACCAATGTGGCGTTCCGCACGTTGTGCCGCGAGCAGGAACTCGAGCGCGCGGGCAGCACGTCCGGTCTGTACGTCTGCGAGATGGTCACCGCACGTGCTCTCGTCGAACGGCAACCCGCCACGATGCACATGACGACCTTCGGGCCCACCGAAACTCCCCGGTCCTTGCAGCTCTACACGGTCGATCCGGACACCACGTACGCCGCGGCAAAAATGATCGTCGACGACAACCTGGCCGATCACATCGACATGAACTTCGGCTGCCCGGTCCCGAAAGTCACCCGCAAGGGCGGCGGCGCCGCATTGCCGTACAAGCGAAACCTGTTCGGCCGCATCGTCGCTGCCGCGGTCAAGGCCACCGAGGGCACCGACATCCCCGTCACGGTCAAGTTCCGTGTCGGAATCGACGAGAACCATCACACCCATCTCGACGCCGGCCGGATCGCCGCCGACGAGGGTGCAGCGGCCGTGGCGTTGCACGCCCGCACCGCCTCCCAGCGTTACTCCGGCACCGCCGACTGGAACGAGATCGCTCGACTCAAGGAGCACGTCACCGGGATTCCCGTCCTGGGCAACGGCGATATCTTCTCGGCGTCCGACGCCGTCCGCATGATGGCGGAAACCGGATGCGACGGCGTCGTCGTCGGGCGTGGCTGCCTCGGTCGTCCGTGGCTGTTCGCCGAGCTCAGTGCCCGTCTGAACGGGCGGCCGGAGCCGACGCCGCCGACCCTGGGTGAGGTCGCCACTATCATCGCGCGCCATGCCGAGTTGCTCGCGCAGCACCACGGTGAGGGCAAAGGCCTGCGAGAGTTGCGTAAGCACGTGTCCTGGTACCTGCGCGGCTTTCCCGCCGGCTCGGATCTTCGGGTGTCGATGGCATTGGTGTCGACCCTCGCCGAACTGGACGACCTTCTGGCGCAACTGGATCCGACCGTTCCGTTTCCCAAGGACGCCGAGGGTCCCCGCGGCCGGCAGGGCTCACCCGGTGCAGTGTCGCTGCCCGACGGATGGCTCGACGATCCGGAGGACCTGTGTGTCCCCGCCGGTGCAGATCTGATGCATTCCGGCGGCTGATCGACCCCCTCACCAGGGCCCGTCTCGCACGAAGTGGACCGCGCCGCTCGAGTCAGTACTATGGCTTGGATTGCCGAGTAGACGGCACATGCGTGTGATGGAAGGCCAGGTTCGAATTCGTGGGAGACGATCGAGAGTCGGGCCCGTCTGTGCCCGAGGGTCGCGCCCCATGGGAGCGCCCGCTGTCCTCAATCGGACGAACCGGCGCAGGCGGACGTTCCGGACAACGTCCCCCTCGGTCCGACGACCCCGCCGCACCCGACCCCGCTGGTTCGGAATCCGACGCACCCGACTCCGATTCTCCGCCGAAGCCGGGTGACAGCGGCCGACTCGGTAAACGCTCCCCACGCAACGCGGACACGGTGTCGGTCGCCGAGCTGGTCGACAAGATGTCTCGTTCGGGAGCGACCCGACGTGATCCCCCCGAACGGCCGGACGTCGAAGAGCCCACCGAGGTCATCTCACCAATCACCGACTCCACTCCCCCGCCGGCTCGGGCGAACCGTCCGATGCCCACCCCGCCGCCGCACGCTGCACCCGAACCCGTCGGAGCACCCGCCGCCGACCGGCCGGCGCTGACGCGTCTGGCGATGAGCCGGGTCCGGCGACGACGACGAGTACGCATGATCGGCCGAAGCCTGGTCTCGATCGTCGCGATCCTCGCCGTGGCTCTCACGGGAGTGGTGTGGGGCTACCTTCGCAACACCGATCAGGGATTCCTCCAAGTCGCCGCGCTCGACCCCGATTCGACCGATGTCGTCGACGCCGCAGGCCAGTACGGAGACGAGACCTATCTGATCGTCGGCACCGATACGCGCGCCGGTGCCAGTGGTCAGGTGGGCGCAGGAACCGTCGCCGATGCCGAGGGGTCGCGCTCGGACACCGTCATGCTCGTCAACATTCCGGCCGACCGCAGCCGCGTCGTCGCCGTGTCGTTTCCTCGCGACCTGGACGTGACCCGGCCCGAGTGCGAGCAGTTCGACAACGTCACCAATACCTACACCGGTGAGATGTTTCCGGAGGCGTACGGCGACAAGCTGAACGCCACCTACGCCCTCGGCGGCCCGAAATGCCTGGTCAAGACCATTCAGAAGATCTCAGGACTGCGGATCGGACACTTCGTCGGCATGGACTTCGCCGGGTTCGAGTCCATGGTCGACGAGGTCGGCGGTGTCGAGGTGTGTACCGCGCAGCCTCTCGTCGACTACGAACTCGGAGACGTGCTCCCCAATGCCGGTACCCAACGCATCGACGGCCGCACCGCACTGAACTACGTCCGGGCACGCAACATCGAATCGGAGGGCAACGGCGACTACGGCCGCATCAAGCGCCAGCAGCGTTTCCTGTCGTCACTGTTGCGATCGGCGTTGTCGAACAAGGTTCTTCTCGACCCGGGCAAGCTGAACGGATTCGTCAACGCGTTCACCTCCGACACCTTCGTCGAGAACGTCAAGACCCAGGACCTGGTGACGCTCGGCCGTTCGTTGCAGAACGTCGACGCCGGCGCGGTGACCTTCCTGACCATTCCCACCACCGGGACGAACGACTACGGCAACGAGATCCCCAACGAGGACGCGATCGGTGCCATCTTCCAGGCGATCATCGACGACCTGCCCCTGCCCGGCGAAGAACGGGCGGAACCGGTGACACCGGAGCCGACCCCGCCGCCCGCGGCTCCCGACGCCCCGCTGCTGGCCGTCGATCCTGGCACCGTGTCGCTACAGGTGTCCAACGCATCGGACATCGCGGGGATGGCGCAGACCGCATCCGATCAGCTGGCGACGTACGGGTTCCAGATCCTCACGGTCGGCAACTTCTCCGGCTCCGCCGCTCAGACCGTCGTTCGGTACTCCCAGGATCAGGAAGCTGCTGCGGCGACGGTGGCGTCGGCGATACCCGGCGCTGCGATCGAACTGGCTCCGAGCCTGAACAACGTCGTGGAGGTGGTCCTCGGTTCCAACTACCCGGGCTACACCCAGTACCCGGCCGACGTCGGTGCGCAGATCGACCCCACCCAGGTGGAGGGAACGACCGAAAGTGCACAGTTGCCCGAGGATCTGTCGTTCACCAACGCGGCCGACGACACGTGCGCCTGACTCCATTCATTCCCCGTTAACCCTCGGGACAGAGAACTGGTCGGTGTGACCTACTAAACTGCGCTCATGCGCGTCGCCTACAACGAACAGATGAACGAGCTCGCCGATCTCCTCGGAGAAATGGCGAGCCTGGCTGGTGCGGCCATGGAAAAGGCCACGCAGTCTCTCCTCCAAGCAGACCTGGTTCTCGCCGAGCAGGTCATTTCCGAGCACGACAAGATCACCGAGCTCAGCGCGATCTGCGAGGAGAAGGCATTCACACTTCTTGCGCTGCAGGCTCCGGTCGCGGGCGATCTCCGTTCGGTGGTGGCCGGCATCCAGATCGTCGCCGATATCGACCGGATGGGCGCACTCGCACTCCACGTCGCCAAGATCACCCGTCGCAGGCACCCGAACCACGCCCTCCCCGAGGTCGTCAACGGATACTTCGCCGAGATGGGACGCCTCGCCGTGCAGATCGGTGCCTCGGCCCGCGAGGTGCTCGAGACCCGCGATCCCGAGCGTGCTGCGAAGCTGCAGGAAGAGGACGAGGCGATGGACGACCTGCACCGTCACCTCTTCACGGTGCTGATGGACCGTGAGTGGAGCCACGGCGTCGCCGCCGCAGTGGACGTGACCCTGCTGGGCCGCTTCTACGAACGCTTCGCCGATCACGCCGTCGAGGTCGGCCGCCGAGTCATCTTCCTCGTCACCGGCCAGCTTCCCGCCGACCTCCACCAGCAGAACATTCCCAGCTCGTAGCACCCACTTCGCTCGAGGTCGAGTAGCGCTGCGCGACAACGCTACTCGATCTCGAACCCAGGGCAGGCGCACAAAGAAGAACCCCCGTCGAGCTTTCGCTCGGCGGGGGTTCTCTGTGCGGTGTGCGGTTATCCGAAGCGACCGGAGATGTAGTCCTCGGTGGCCTTCTGCGTCGGATTGGAGAAGATCTTCTCGGTGTCGTCGATCTCGATCAGCTTGCCGGGCTTGCCCGTTGCCTCGAGGTTGAAGAAGCCGGTCTGATCGCTCACGCGCGCGGCCTGCTGCATGTTGTGCGTGACGATGACGATCGTGAAGTCCTGCTTGAGTTCCTGAATCAGGTCCTCGATCGCCAGTGTCGAGATGGGGTCCAGGGCCGAGCACGGCTCGTCCATCAGCAACACGTCGGGAGAGACGGCGATGGCGCGGGCGATGCACAGACGCTGCTGCTGACCACCGGAGAGTCCGCCGCCTGGCTTGTCGAGGCGATCCTTGACCTCGGTCCACAGGTTGGCACCCTTGAGCGAGCGCTCGGCGATCTCGTCGAGTTCCTTCTTGCCGCGGCCACCCTGCAGCTTCAGCCCGGCGACGACGTTGTCCTTGATGGACATGGTCGGGAACGGGTTGGGTCGCTGGAAGACCATGCCGATGGTGCGTCGCACACCGACGGGGTCGACGCCACTGCCGTAGATGTCCTCGCCGTCGAGCAGCACCGAACCTTCGACGCGAGCGCCGGGCGTGACCTCGTGCATACGGTTGAGCGAACGCAGGACGGTCGACTTACCGCAGCCGGACGGTCCGATGAACGCGGTGACGCTGCGCGGCGGGACTGCCAGAGTGACGTCGGAGACGGCATGGAACTTGCCGTAGTAGATGTTGACGTCCTTGAGATCGAGACGCTTTGCCATGTTCTGATTCCTTAGGATTCTCTGGAGTCGGGTGGGTCAGAAGTTCTTGGGCGAGAAGAACTTCGAGACCAACTTCGCGCCGATGTTGAGTATTGCGACGATCAGGATCAGCGTCAGGGCTGCTCCCCACATGCGCTCCGCGGTGAGCACGCCGGTTCCTGCTTTCTGCAGGTCGACCATCATGAGCGGCAGTGACGTCTGCGGCCCCTCGAAAATGTTGAAGTTGATAGCGGTGGCCGAGCCGACCAGGATCAGCACCGGAGCCGTCTCACCCATGACGCGGGCCAGCGCCAGCATGATGCCGGTGACGATGCCGGACAATGCGGTGGGGATGACGATCTTGGCGATGGTCTTCCACTTCGGCACGCCCAGTGCGTAGGACGCCTCGCGCAGATCCTGCGGAACGATGCGCAGCATCTCCTCGGCCGACCGCACGATGACCGGAATCATCAGCAGCACGAGGGCGAAGGCAACGGCGACACCGGAGCGCTGGAACCCGAAGGTGGCGATCCACAGCGCGTAGATGAACAGGGCCGCGACGATCGACGGAACACCGGTGAGGATGTCGACCATGAACGTCGTGACCTTGGCCAGTTTGGTCCCTGCGCCGTACTCGACGAGGTAGATGGCGACGAAGATGCCGATCGGGATGGAGATGACGGCGCAGAACAGTCCTTGCAGGAGGGTTCCCACGATCGCGTGGTACGCACCACCGCCGGCGATGAACTGGGTGATTCCGGCCTGCGAGTTCTGCCACCAGGCCGGTGCGACCACAGCGGACAGTCCACGTGAGATCACCGTGTAGAGCACCCAGATCAGTGGTACGAGGGCGACGAGCACCGACAGGCTGACGAGAATCGTCGCCGCGAGGTTCGACGCCTTGCGCCGGGCGCTGACGCCCTGGAACGTGGGCTCCTTGACGGGCTTGTCCATGGTTGCGGTCATGGGTCAGTCCTTCTTTCCGGCGATGGCGGCGCGGGCACCGGCGTTGACGACGAAGGTCAGGACGAACAGCACCAGACCGGCGGCGATGTAGGCACCGGCCTGCAGCGGGTTGTTGAACTCGCCTGCTGCCAGCGCGATCTTGGTCGCGAATGTGGAACCGCCGTCGAACAACGTTCCGCCGAAGGTCGCCTGGGTGCTGCGGATGATGATGTAGAGCGCGATGGTCTCACCGAGTGCGCGTCCGAGACCGAGCATCGAACCGCTGACGAAGCCGGACTTGCCGAACGGAATGACCGTGGTGCGAACAACTTCCCAGCGAGTGGCTCCGAGCGCAAGGGCCGCCTCGACCTGGCCCTTGGGCGTCTGAACGAACACCTCTCGGGTCACGGCGGCAATGATCGGCAGGATCATCACGGCGAGCACGATGCCGCCGGTGAAGATGGTGCCGCCGCCTGCGATCGATACCGAGCCAGTGCTGAACAGCGGGAACCAGCTCAGCGACGAGTTCAGCCATTCGGCGAACGGGCTGATCGCCGGGGCCAGGACGTACAGGCCCCAGAGGCCGAAGACGATCGACGGGACGGCGGCGAGGAGGTCGATGACGTAGCCGAGCGGTCCGGCAACACGCTTGGGTGCGTAGTTCGTCAGGTAGATCGCGATACCGAGCGCGACGGGCATCGCCAGGATCAGAGCGAACAACGACACGGTGACGGTGACCAGAAACAGGTCGAGTACACCGAACACCATTGCCGAGGTGTTCGAGGTGTCCCACGCGCCGTTGTAGGTCAGGAAGTTGACCGTGTTGTTGGACAGTGAGGGAATCGCTCGCCAGAGCAGGAAGATGCCGACCGCAGCGATCAGGGCGATGATGAAGATGCCCGAGCCCTTGGCCAGGCCGGAGAAGATCCTGTCACCGGGACGGGTGACCGTCCCCGATGTTTTCGAGTCTGACAATTGTGGTTCTTCCGGTTCGTGGGCGGCACCTGTGGTAGGCACGGTAGCCGCTGAGGGGATGCCGGTGATCGAGTGGGTGTCGCTCATACCGCTCACTGTCTCGTGTCGATGCAGGGTGGTACGCCTTCGGCCCGCGTCACCGCGAGCCGAAGGCGAAACCGGGTTTATCGAGGATCAGGCGATCGCTTCGATGGCGGTGACCAGGCGTTCCTTGAATGCGTCGGGCAGCGGCACGTAGCCGGCTTCTTCGAGGCCCTGCTGGCCCTCGTTGGCTGCACTGAGCAGGAAGGACTTGACTGCTGCCGTGGTGTCGGCGTCGTAGCCCTTCGAGCAGACGATCTCGTAGGTCGCGAGGACCAGCGGGTAGGTGTCCGCTGCGTCGCTGGCGTAGAGGCCGTCGATGTCGATGACGAGGTCGTTGCCCTCGCCCTTGAACTTCGCGGCGTCGATTGCCTTGCCTGCGGTCTCGCTGCTCAGCTCGACCGGTCCGTTACCGAAGTCGACGGCGGCCTTGCCCAGCGACTCCTGGTCGGCGAAGCCCTTCTCGACGTAGGTGATGGCACCGGGGGTGGCGGCGACGGCCTGGGCGACGCCCGAGGATCCGTTGGCACCTTCGCCGACGCCGCCGGCCCAATCGGAGCTGTGGTTCAGCGTCCATGCCTCGGGAGCGGATGCCGCGAGGAAGCGCTGGAAGTTGTCGCTGGTGCCCGACGAGTCGGAGCGGTAGACCGGGGTGATCGCGGTCGACGGGAGCGTTGCGCCCTCGTTGAGTGCAGCGATGGCCGGGTCGTTCCAGGTGGTGATCTTGCCGGTGAAGATCTGCGCGATGACGTCGGGGTTCAGCACCAGGTTGTCGACACCGTCGACGTTGTAGGCCACTGCGACCGGGCCGAAGACCAACGGCAGGTTCCACGCCGGGTTGTTGGCGCAGCGCACGGCGGCCTGTGCGGCCTGGTCGTCCTTGATGGACGAGTCGGAGCCGGCGAAGTCGACGAGGCCCGCGACGAACTGCGTGCGGCCGTTACCCGAACCACTGGTGGTGTACTCGACGGCCTTGCCTGCGCAGACGCCGGAGTAGATCGAGGTGAAGTTGGACATGGCGTTCTGCTGTGCGGACGAGCCTTCACCGGTCAACGGGGACTTGCCTTCGCACGAAGCCGAGGACTGCGATGCACCGTCCGTGGTGGCGACGTTCGCGTCGCTACCGCATGCGGCCAGCAACATGGCACTGACTGCCACTGCACTCACGAGAGCACCGTTGCGCTTGAGGTTCACCTGTTTCCTCCGAGGAATCTTGGGCCGTGATCGCGGCGCGAACTCGAGGTTCGCGCTGCGACTGTGAAGGTGCCGGCTCAGAAGAACCCTCGCACCAGGCAGCGTAGGTTGCCGCCCAGAGAGAAAGGTAAAGGCAGGTGGTAGACGTTTACCCCCGCGTGGGTGAACGGAAGATGAACACCGTGCTGGAAATGTCCGATTACGCGGTCCGCGCGTACGCGGCGTCGACGTGGTAATTCGCGAACCCGAGCTTGGTGTACGTGTGCACCGCCGCGGTGTTGTCGGCCTCGACGTACAGCATGATCTGGTCCAGTTCACGACCGCGCAGATAGTGCAGCCCGGCCAGGGTCAGTACCCGTCCGAGACCGCGACCCTGCGCCTGCGGATCGATACCGACCACGTACACCTCGCCGATGGCCGGGTCGTTGCCCCCAGGGAGTGGAGCCTGCGGAACGACCCGATCCTCAGCGGCGTGAACTTTCGTCCAGTGGAATCCGAGCAGGTGGTCACTGCCTTCCTCGAAGGCCAGGAAGAGACCCGCCGGATCGAACCACGGCTCGTCTCGCCGCGACGCGATGTCGCGGTCGGTCCAGCCGCCCTGCTCGGGATGCCAGGAGAACGCCGCGTTGTTCACCCTCAGCAATTCGGCATCGTCCTGGTGCCCACGATAGGTTCGCAGCGAAATACCTTGCGGTACAACCACATCGGGCAGTTCGGGCTCTGCCGCGGCCCGCCGCATCTGCAGCAGTTCCCGGGCCACCGTCAGCCCGAGCGCACGCGCCACCGACTGTGCTGCGGGCAGATTTCCGTGCGCCCAGATCGGCGTGCCGGAGCCGAGATCGAGTGCGCTGGTGACCAATCGCCGACCTATGCCACGACCGCGATACTCCGGATCGACCACTGCCTCGGCCATACCGTCGGCGACGCCGACGTACCCGACGACTCGATCTGCGTCGGTGGCAACGAATCGAACGACGCTCTCACCCGCGTCGACGGCCTTGACGGCCTGCTCGGACAGCGGTGCCGTACCGTCGATTTCGGTTGCACGCGAAAGAATCCGGTGAATCTCGTCGCTGACGCGCGAGGACGGTGCGTCGCCGTCGAGGGGGTGGACGTCGAACGCAGTATCCGAATTCATCTACGAGAGCGTACTCTCTTGCTCGAACTCGAAATCCGCATCGTCGGAATCGCCGGCCATGGCGTCCGGAGCCGTACCGCCCTTGGAGTTACGCGACGGACGCACGGCCTTGTAGCCCACGTTCCGCACCGTTCCGATCAGCGACTCGTACTCGGTACCGAGCTTGGCGCGGAGGCGTCGAACATGGACGTCGACGGTGCGAGTGCCACCGAAGAAGTCGTAGCCCCATACTTCCTGCAGCAACTGGGCGCGGGTGAAGACGCGGCCCGCATGTTGAGCCAGGTACTTCAGCAACTCGAATTCCTTGTAGGTCAAATCGAGTGGGCGACCGCGCAACCGCGCGGTGTACGTGCCCTCGTCGATGACCAACTCACCGAGCGTGATCTTGCCCGACGTCTCGGGACTCGCAACCCCGCCGCTCCGGCCGACCAACAGACGTAGCCGAGCGTCCAGTTCCGCGGGACCTGTGCCGGGCAGCAGGATGTCGTCGAGCCCCCAGTCGGAATTGACTGCGACCAGGCCGCCTTCGGTCAGGACCGCGACCACGGGGATGGCCGAGCCGGTACTACCGAGCAGCCGACACAGACCGCGAGCAGCAGCCAGATCGGTACGTGCATCCACCAGCGCGATGTCGGCAGAACCTGCTTCGAGGAGAGAAGACACCTCGGTCGGTACCGGCCGGATGTGGTGAGCCAGCAACGCAAGAGACGGGAGTACGCCCTCCGGATTGGGATCGGAGGTCAGTAACAGGAGCTCCACTGCGTCTCCGTTCTTACCGCTGGCCGGTCCAGCCGACGCTGGAATCGAGTGATCGTCAAGGACACAGACTAGCTTGTCCGTACAACCGGTCGAAGCGGGCAGTACGCGATGCTTCGGTCACAATGGACCGGTGCGCACACTTCTCATCGGACTCGTCAGCCTGTTGGCCCTCGCGCTCGTCGTCGATTTCGGGGCCGCGGCCTACTCCGAATATCGCGTCTCGCGCGCCATCCGCGACGGCGGCGAACTCACCTCGGACCCCCAGGTGATCGTGCACGGTTTTCCGTTCCTCACCCAGGCCGCCGACGGCCGCTATCAGAACATCGAGATCCGGGCCCAGGACGTCCCGACCGAATACGTCGGCTCGACGACCATCGAAGCCAATCTGCGCGGCGTCCACATCGCCCTGTCCGACCTGATCGACAACAACGTCCGCGACATCCCGGTGGACGAGCTCGACGGCCGCGTCCGCATCGAGGCAACCGATCTCGGACGGTTCCTCGGCATCGTCGACCTGCAGGTTTCCGCACCTCCGGCCGACAAGTCCGACGGCACGGGCGGCTCCGGCGGGTCGGGCAAGACCACCGCCGGTGGCGTCGTACTGACGGGAACGGTTCCGGTGGGACCGCTGCAGACCACCGTCAGCGTGCAGGCCGACCTTCTGCTCGAAGGTGACAGTGTCGCCATCGTGGCATCGGACTTCTACTTCGGACCGGAGGGGCAGGCCGACTTCACGATTCCCGATTTCGCCAAGCCCACCGTTCTCGGCCTGTTCACCAAGACCATCGAACGTCAGAGCCTGCCGTTCGGACTGCTACCGACGGATGTCTACGCGGAGGGTTCGCAGATCGTCGTCGAAGGGTCGGGAGAGAACGTGAACATCGACCTCAACGAGATCGAAAAGCCGTGACAGGGATCACAGTTCTGGTCGTCGTGGCGGTCCTTACCGTTGCTGTCGGACTGATTCTGCGTCGTCGTTCCGGTGCCGTACGCACCATCGCGTCCACCGATTCCGACGACGTTCTCCCGCTGCTCGTCGATGCGGGCGTCACCTCGGGAACTCCGACGATTTTGCACTTCTCCGCGGACTGGTGTGGTCCGTGCGCTGCCGTGCGTCGTGTGGTGCATCAGGTTCTCGCCGACCGCACCGACGCACGCGAAGTCGAACTCGACATCGATGCTCATCCTGTTCTCGCCCGTGAACTCGGAGTGCTCTCGCTGCCGACGACCTTCGTCCTCGACGGAGAACTGCGTCGGCGTTCGAGAATTGCCGGAGTGCCGTCGGCCGCAGCCCTGCGCGAGGCGCTCGACGCGCTGTAGGGCAAGAGCTACTCAGGTGGGCGGTACGACGCGCCCCTGGTAACGGGTAGGATGCACTTCGTGTTCTCCCGCCGCGAGCTCATGCTCACCAGTCGACGCACGGTTGATCTGTGCCGACTGGGCGGTTGTTGCTGTCGCTGCTGCTGATTTCCGTCTGCCGCCACGCCCATGCGTGATGCCGGCCCGATGATCGAAATCCACATCCGAGCACCGGCGACAAGCCGTGCCCCGGCCTCGCACAGGAGTACCTCTCGATGTCGACATCCGACACCCACACCACCACGATCGACCAGGTCGACGTCCGTGGTCCGCGCTTCGCAGCGTGGATCACCACCGCAGTTCTGGTCGTCGTCCTCCTCGCGAGCACGGTCTCGGTTCCCGCAGCGGCAATCCTGCTGGGGCTCCAGGCGATCGTGTTCGGAATCGGAGCCGTCCGCGGACCCAAGCACAGTCCGTACGGCACGATCTACGCGACATTCGTCGCGCCGCGGCGCTCACCGACCACAGAACGTGAGCCGGTGGCCCCGTTGAAGTTCGCCCAACTGGTGGGCTTCGTGTTCGCCGCCGTCGGAGTCCTCGGATTCGCTCTCGGCGCTCCCGTCGTCGGCACCGTAGCGACAGGCTTCGCGCTCTTCGCGGCGTTTCTCAACGCAGCGTTCGCGGTGTGCCTGGGCTGCATGATCTACCCCCTCGCAGCTCGATTGCGCGGCAACTCGCGCACCGCAGCGTGACAATTACCCCCTGATCCGACAAGAAAGACCGAAAGGAACACCATGGCTCGCTCCGACGTCCTGGTCTCTGCCGACTGGGCCGAGCAGAACCTGAACGCACCGAAGATCGTCTTCGTCGAGGTCGACGAAGACGCCAGCGCCTACGACGGCGGACACATCGAAGGTGCGGTCAAGCTCGACTGGCGCAAGGACCTGCAGGACCCGGTTCGCCGCGACTTCCTCGATCAGGAGCAGTTCTCCGGCTTGCTCTCGGCCAAGGGCATCAGCAACGACGACACTGTTGTGCTCTACGGCGGAAACAACAACTGGTTCGCCGCCTACGCCTACTGGTACTTCAAGCTGTACGGCCACAAGGACGTCAAGCTGATCGACGGCGGCCGCAAGAAGTGGGAGCTCGACGGCCGCCCGCTGTCGAAGGACGTCGTCAGCCGGGAGAACACGCAGTACCGCGCCGAGGCACCGGATCTGTCGATCCGCGCGTTCCGCGACGAGGTCATCGACGCCATCGGCAACAAGAACCTGATCGACGTGCGCTCCCCCGACGAGTTCTCCGGCAAGATCCTCGCGCCGGCACACCTCCCGCAGGAGCAGGCTCAGCAGCGTGGCCACGTCCCGTCCGCGATCAACATCCCGTGGAGCACCACCGCCAACGAGGACGGCACGTTCAAGTCCGACGAGGCACTCGAAGAGCTGTACAAGACCAAGGGCTACGACGACAGCAAGGCCACCATCGCCTACTGCCGCATCGGTGAGCGCTCGAGCCACACCTGGTTCGTGCTGAAGGAGCTCCTCGGCAAGGAAGACGTCAAGAACTACGACGGCAGCTGGGTCGAATACGGCTCCCTCGTCGGAGCACCCATCGAATTGGAGGTTCACTGATATGTGTGGAGCACCCGTGCAGGGTCAGACCATCCCCGCAGGCGTCGACGTCGAGAAGGAAACGGTCATCACCGGCCGTGTCCTCGCCGGCGACGGTGAGCCGGTAGCGGGCGCATTCGTCCGTCTCCTCGACGGCACCGGCGAATTCACCGCCGAGGTCGTCGCGTCGGGAACCGGCGATTTCCGTTTCTTCGCTGCCCCCGGACAGTGGACGCTGCGGGCGTTGTCCGCATCGGGCAACGGCGACACCGTCATCACGCCCGAGGGCGCGGGCGTGCACTCGGCCGACGTCACCGTCGGAGTCTGAGTCACCGAACCGAACCGAACACATAGAAGAACCCCGCACCTGGCAACCAGGTGCGGGGTTCTTTTCGTTGCTCTAGCCGACCGCTCGCGCCGGCTCGGGGACCGTGGAGTACTGCGGCGGGAGCATGCCGGGAGGTACCGGGATGCCCTGGGATTCGAGGAAGGCTCCGAGGTCGCTGACGCGAGTCTGCGTCCCCGGCTCCGGCAGCACCCGGGATTCCGGGGCGGGCCCGGGCGTCTCGGGTGCTTGGGTCTCGGGTGCCTGGGTCTGGGGTGCCTGGGTCTCGGGGGTGGCCGGGTCGACCGCGGGAGGCGCGTTCTTCTTCTCGCGTTCGGTTCGGGCGAGATCGGTCACCCACGCGACCATCTTTTCGCTTTCCCACTCGACCCCGTCGTTGGGGTCGTTGTACCAGTAGGACAGGTGCTGCAGAAAGCCGATCGCCAAGTAGGGGCCGAGCACGACGTCGACGATGCCCTTGTTGTTCTCCACCAGGCCCTCGCCCTCGGCGCGCAGCTTCGCCTTCACCGTTTCGGCACCCGGACCGAGAGCCCAGTTGAGATCGGCGAGTAGTTGGTCGGGCGACAGCGCTGCTGCAGCCTTCGCGTCGTCCACCTGATACTGCCGGTCGGAGACTTTGACGAGAACCTGCAGGAGCGTCTCGTCCGACTCGAGCCACGACTTGTTCGTGGCGATATCGATGATCGCGCGGGTGGCAATGGAGGCGACCGTCCGACCGAAGTCGGAGACGGTCTGCACCGGGTTGAGCAGCGTCAACCGCATCTGACCGAGTACACCGAGCGCCAGCTGCAGCAGTTCGATCTTGTCCGGCGAGTCGCAGGCGAGATCGTAGGGCCGACACGACCAGGTGACCTTGTCCGTCATCGACCCGTAGTCCCGCGGCGCCTGGTCCATGAAGCCGCCGAGGGACTGGCCAACCTCGTCACCGAAGTTCGGCACGCCGGCCGGGCGGTAGGGCGACCCCACCATGACGACACCGACGACGTCGTCGGACGTGACGAGAGCATTGGGATCACGGTGGCCGAGTTCCATCGTCACGCGATCGAGAATTTCGCCGCCGACGCTGTACCCGAGCAGCGCGAACTTGGTCTTCTCACCGCACTTGGTCTTGTACTCGTCCATCAACCGATTGGTCGACGCGATGCCGTCGGCGATCGACTCCTGGTAGGTCGGCACGTTGTCGAGTACGTCGAAACCGTAGGTGGAGGAATACGGGACGTAGAGCCAGCCGACGGTGCCGGGGCTGTCCGCGTTCGCCTCACCGACCGGAACGGTGACGTTGCCGACCCAGTTCGACGCGATCGTCTGCGCTTCTTCGTTGAGCGGATTGCGATCGGAGTCCGAGTCGGTGGCTCCGGACACCGCCAACAGCAGTACGTCCGGGCAGTCCTGCGCGTAGTTGTTCGGATCGATATTCGGGCCCTGAGACGAACCGAAGTCGGCCGAACCCGACTCTGCCGAACCCGAATCGGACGATCCCGAGTCGGGCGCGGCCAGCGCAGCAGCGGGAGCTGCAAGGGCCAACGCCACTGTGACAACCGCCGATCGAACCAATACGGAACCGAACGACGATGTCAGAACACGCTTACGACGCAGCATTTCTGCAGAGACCTCCCCAGCCTTACAAGACAACAGCCTTTTCGACACACATAGTGAATTCGTCGGCGCTCTCGAAGTCGAGAGCCCGACGCCCCCGGGAAGAAGGTACCTGCTCGCGTCGGTTTCGCCATCACTACGAGTGATCCAGGGCACTGTGGGCCGCAAAAATGATGGTGTGTCACCAATGCCACAGCGCGGAAACGGACCGTTGTCATCGACCGGTCTCGCCGCGGGTTAAACTCGGTTCCGTGGTCATCTTCTTCGAGGTATTGCTGGCGCTTGCGGCAGTAGCCATCATCGCGTTCTCGCTCTATGTCGTCTACCGACTGGTCAACGACGAGTCGTGACGGAACCGGGCGCGGGCAACCCCGACAGCATCGACGACGGACTGGGCACCCCTATCACCAGCGGTGACCAAGCCATTTCGGCTGCCGAGCAGAAGTTCGCCGAGGCGTCGGCGCGCAACATCCCGGTGCTGCCCGACATCCCCCATCCGGACGACACCGCAAACCTGCGGCTCGGTCCCGATCTGCACCCGTCGATGCTGGCGCTGCTGCCACTCGTCGGCGTGTGGCGCGGTCAGGGCGAGGGGCACGATCCGGAGACGGACACCGACTATCCCTTCGGTCAGCAGATCGTCGTCTCCCATGACGGCGGCAGCTACCTCAGCTGGGAATCGCGCTCCTGGAGACTCGATTCCGACGGCAATTACGCGCACCCCGACCTTCGGGAGACCGGGTTCTGGCGCATCAGCGGCGGCGACGGAGTCAAGGGGTCCAAGGACGAAGAAGTCGTCGAGCTGCTGCTGACGCACAGCACCGGCGTCGTCGAACTGTATTACGGTCACGCCCTGACCCAGTCGTCCTGGGAACTTGCCACCGACGTCGTCATCCGCAGCACGTCGGGTGCACTGGTAGGCGGAGCTCGCCGCCTGTACGGAATCGTCGAGGGCGGGGATCTGGCGTACGTCGAGGAACGTGTCGTCGCCGACGGCCCGCTCGCACCGCGTCTGTCGGCCCGCCTCACCCGCTACATCGGCTGACGCAGAATCTTTTTCGGATCTCGGGGGCCGTTCGCATGCGAACGGCCCCCGAGCTATACCTGACGTCAGGTCCCGACCGGACAGGTCGGGGGCTCGGGGGCCGGGTAGCTGCCTGGGATTCGCCTGCCGCTCGCGCGGTCTTCGCAGTGAATCCGTCAGCGATTGCGGCTAGCTGACAGCCACCTCACGCGTCCTAGAGTTCATCAACTTCAGACCACCTCCTCTCTCGTGTACTCCCAACGTACGCCCGCGATCGGGAGTCGGCAAAGGGTTTTTTCGCAGTCCGGTCTCCGAGGTCGATCACCTGGTCGGCGTCGGTGTTCTCGGGCAGTTGGTGAGTGACGACGACCACCGTTCGCTCGGCACCGAACAGCCCGTCGTCGGTGGTGAGCAGCTCGCGCAGAATCCGTTCGCCGGAGATTCTGTCGAGATGTTCGGTCGGCTCGTCCAGCAGCACGACGGGCGCGGTGCTCAGCAGTGCGCGTGCGAGAAGGAGTCGACGACGCTCGCCACCCGAGACCGCCTGCGCCCCACCGATCAGTGTCGCGTGAACGCCCTGGGGCAACGCGTCGAGCCACGGTCCGAGACCCACTCGTCGCAATGCCTGCGTTGCCTGGTCTTCGTCCACGTCGCCGCGCACCACTCGCAGGTTCTCCAGAATCGAGGTGTCGAACAGGTGCGCGTCTTCGGCGGACAGCGCTGCATCCGATCCGAATTCGACGGCGAGTGCCCGAAGCATCGTCGTCTTTCCCGATCCACTGGGCCCGATGATTGCGCTCCGCGCATGTGCGCGGAAGTTCGTAGCAGGGGTCGGGCAGGAGTGGAGCCCGCGGAACGACCCGTCCAGGCAGGAGTGGAGCCCGCGGAACGACCCGTTCAGGCTGCCACTCACATGGGGAGCCGCATCGAGCATGGTCATGATTCGGGTGGCCGCGATTCGGCCGCGCATCAGTGCGATTGCCGCTGCGGGCAGAGCTGCGGTCGCCTCGAACGCGGCTAGTGGAACCAACACGATGATCGCGAGCGCCATCGGCGTCATGCCGCCCGCCGTGCCTCCGTCCGGGCCGTACAGCCCGATTCCGATCAGCGACGACCCGATCACCGACGCTCCGATCGCCAGTGGCTGTGCGGCATCGGCGAGTGCCGACGGACGCGCCGCGCGATCTCGCGCAACCACCGAGTCGTGTGCTGCGCCCTCGGCTTCGGCGAGTGTCGCGTCCAGACGACGGGCGACTCGCAGTTCCGCCGCATGGTCGAGTGCGCGGACCGCTGTCTCGGCGAAGCGCACGTCGGCTTCGGCACCGGCTTCCTCGGCGATCCTCGCCGACCGGGCCGCGAGTATCGGTGCACCCACGCCGGCGATCAGCAATGCCACCGCCAGAATCGATGCGGCGGCAGGTGCGATTCCCGCGAGCAGGCCCACGGCCGCGAGCATCATCAGCACGCTCACACAGATGGGAACGACGGCCCGGATGACGACGTCACCGAGAACGTCCACGTCCGCACCGGTGCGCGCCAGAACGTCACCCCGTCGCAGTGCGACCGCGCCGTTCCCGTTCGCCAATCTCTCGTAGATTCTCGTGCGGGCCGCCGTCGTTCCGCGCAGCGCCACATCATGGGTGGTCAAGCGTTCGAGATACCGAAACACCCCGCGCGAGATACCCAGTGCCCGAACGGCTACGACGGCAACCGACAGGTCCAGCACCGGTGGCATCTGCCACGCCCGGGTGATCAACCACGCCGACAGTGCCGCCAGGGCGAGTGCACTGCCCAGCGTCGCCACCCCGGCCAACACGGCCAGTACGACTCTGCGCGGAGACAGCTCCAACAGCGCCAGCGCTCGTCGCAGATCAGACATGCTCGAACTCCCGCTTCGCGGTCGAGTCGCTGCGCACCTCGACGATGCGGTCGGCGGCATGCAGCACCGAACGCCGATGACCGACCATCACCACAGTGACGCCGCGGTCGGCGGCATCTCGAACCGCCTGCAGCACAGTCGCTTCACTCAGCGGATCCAGGTGTGCCGTCGGCTCGTCCAACAGCATCACCGGAGCATCGGACACGAAGGTACGTGTCAGTGCGAGGCGCTGTAGCTCGCCGAGCGAGAGCCCCACCCCACCCTGCCCGACGCGGGTGTCCCAGCCCTCGGGGTGTTCTCGAAGCACCTCGTCGAATCCGGCTGCGCGGCAGGCGAGTTCCAGTGCAGCCGAGTCGGGGATTCCGTGCAGGGTCACGTTGTCGTAGAGCGTGCCCGGCACCAACACCGGCCGCTGCGGGAGCCAGGCCACCTGCGCCCACCACTGTTCGAGATCGAGTTCGGCGATCGGCACTCCCCCGACGCTCACCGCGCCGGTCGACGGCGGAGTCAGGCCCAGGATCGCGTGCAGCGCAGTCGTTTTACCTGCGCCGTTCGGTCCGGTCAGGACCGTGACGGTGCCCGCCCGGCACAGCGCACTCAGCTCCGCTGGTGCCGCTCCGTCCCGACTTGCAACGCCGAGCCCGTCCAGCTCGATGTCGACCGCTGTTGCGTCGGCGGTGCGGCCACCGGTCGGCCGCGCCGTTCGCCGGTCCAACACCCGGAATGCACGATCGGCTGCCTCGACGCCGTCCTCGGCCGCATGAAACTGGGTGCCGACGGCACGCAGTGGAAAGTACACCTCGGGCGCGAGGACGAGCGCGATGATGCCGGCTTCGAGTGTCATCTCGCCGAACACCAGACGCAGCCCGATGCCGACGGCAACCAGCGCTACACACAGCGTCGCGAGCAACTCGAGCACCATCGACGACAGGAACGCAATCTTCAGTGCGCGCATGGTCGTTCGACGATGGGCGTCGCCCAATGCACGAACGCGAGCGGCCGGCCCGTGCTCGCGCCCGAGCGCGCGCAGAGTCGGCAGGCCTGCCAACAGATCGAGCAGTTGCGCAGACAACCTGGTCATCGTGGTGAGCGTGGCGGCCGCCCGGCCCTTGGTCAGCAAGCCGATCAGGATCATGAAGACGGGGATGAGCGGCAGGGTCACGGCGATGATGGCGGCCGACGTCAGATCCTGTGTGAGGATGACGATCAGGACCAACGGGGTGACGATGACGGCCAGCACCAGCGCCGGCAGATAGCCGGTGAGGTACGCCCGTAGTCCGCCGATGGCGCGGGTCACGACGACGGCCAGTTCTTCGCGCTCGGCGTCGAGCTCGCGAGGCTCGAAACGCGTTGCCGTCGTGAGTACTTCGATCTCCAGCTCGGCGACGACCCGCGACGCAGACCGGTGTGCGTAACGAGACTGGGCTCCGGTCGCGAGCACCCGAACCACTGTTGCACCGGCCAGGACGACCAGTTCCGTCGTCCATGCGGACAACGATCTGGCCGACGGGTCGGTGATGACGCCGGCCAGCACGCGTCCGATTGCCAATGCACTCACGATGATGCACAGGGTGACCACGGTCGACAGCGCGACCGTGACGAGCACGTAGCCGCGGGCGGAGCGTGAGTACTTCCACAGTCGCGGATCGACCGGGCCCTTCGGCCGTGTTCGCGCGGTGGTGGGTGCGGTCACGACTTCACCGACAGCCCGATCGAGTCGGGGATCTGGGCGCTCGAAATACGTTGCCGGAAGACCCAATACGTCCACGCCTGGTAGCCGAGGACGACGGGTGCAGCGAAGGCCGCAGCCCACGTCATCACCGTCAACGTGTACGGGCTGGACGACGCGTTGGCGATGGTGAGATCGAAGGCGGCGTCGGTGCTGGACGGCATCACGTTGGGGAACAGGGACGCGAACAGCAGCACGACGACGGCGACGATGGCAACGCAGGTGAAGACGAAGGCCCAGCCTTCACGTACTTTCGCCGTCAGCGCGACGACGAGCAGCAGTGCCACTGCTGCCACCGCGACCAGTACCCACGTCCAGGTTTTCCCGTACGCGAGTTGTGTCCACAGCGCGAAGGCTCCACCGACGAGCACTGCCGGAACCGACAGCCACGCTGCCATTTTCACCGAGTCCTCGTGGACGTCGCCGGAGGTCTTGAGCGCGATGAACACGGCACCGTGCAGTGCGAACACCACGGCCATCGTTACTCCGCCGAGCAGTGCGTACGGGTTGAGAAGGTCGAAGAACCCTGCGGTGACCTTCTTGTTCTCGTCGATCGCGACTCCGCGGACGATGTTGGCGAACGCGACGCCCCACAGCACCGCCGGAACCCACGAGCCGATGCCGATGCCGATGTCGCAGCGACGACGCCACACCGGGTCGTCGATCTTGCCGCGCCATTCGATGGCGCAGATGCGCAGGATGAGCGCCACCAGGATCAACAGCAACGGCAGGTAGAAGCCCGAGAACAACGTGGCGTACCACTCGGGAAACGCCGCGAACAGGGCACCGCCTGCAGTGATGAGCCAGACTTCGTTGCCGTCCCAGACCGGGCCGATGGTGTTGAGAACTGCGCGACGACGCTTCTCCCCCGTCACCGGGTCGGGGTGCCTACCCAGAATGGGCATGAGCATGCCGACGCCGAAGTCGAAGCCTTCGAGCACGAAGTAGCCGACGAAGAAGAAAGCGATGATGAGAAACCAGAATTCGGGCAGTGACATTGCTATCCCCTAGTACGCGAACGAGAGCTGCTTGGGCTCATCGTCTTCCGATTCCGGTGGGTCGACGTGCGGGTGCGCGTCGTGGTCGAGAGGTCCTTCGATGACGTAGCGCCGAAGCAGGTAGAACCAGACACCTCCGAGAGCGGCGTACAGCAGTGTGAACGTCACCAGGGAGGCGACGACGAGGCCGACGGGATGGTCGGAGACCCCTTGGTCGACGGTGAGCCGGATCTGATCGACTCCCGAGAGGTTGGGCGCGACAACCCATGGCTGACGCCCCATTTCGGTGAAGATCCAGCCGGCGCTGTTGGCCAGGAACGGCGTCGGAATGGCCAGTAGTGACAGCCAGGAGAACCACTTCTGGTCGGGAATCCGGCCACCTCGGGTGACCCACAGTCCGGCGACAGCGAGCAACGCAGAGCCTGCGGCCAGGCCGATCATCATCCGGAACGCCCAGTAGGTGACGAACAGGTTGGGCTTGTAGTTGCCCGGTCCGAACTGCTGCTCGTACTGATCCTGTAGTTGGTTGACGCCCTGCACGGTGGCACCGAAGTCGTTCTCCGCCAGGAACGACGTGAGGCCGGGGATCGCGATGAGGTGCACCACGGATTCGCAGTTGTTGTGGGTACCCACGGTCAGGAGCGAGAAGCTGGCTCCGGTTTCGGTGTCGCACAACGATTCTGCGGAGGCCATCTTCATCGGCTGCTGCTCGAACATGAGCTTGCCCTGAATGTCTCCGGTGATGGCGAGCGCCCCACCCGCAACGATCATGACGATGAACGACATGCGCGCTGCCGATCGGAACATCGAGCGCGAGTCGGTGGCTGGTTCATCCAGCTTCTTCTTGCGCGCCTCGCGCACCATCCACCATCCGGAGATGCCTGCGACGAATGTGGCGGCGGTGAGGAATGCGCCTGCGACCGCGTGCGGAAATGCTGCCAGCGCAGTGTTGTTGGTGAGCAGCGCCCAGATGTCGGTCAGCTCGGCGCGGCCGGTTTCTTCGTTGTAGATCGCGCCGACGGGATGCTGCATCCAGGAGTTGGCTGCGATGATGAAGAAGGCCGAGGCGTTGACGCCGATGGCGACGAGCCAAATGGTCGCCAGGTGAACGAGTTTGGGTAGTCTGCTCCATCCGAAGATCCACAAACCGAGGAACGTGGACTCGAGGAAGAACGCGACCAGCCCTTCGAGTGCGAGGGGCGCACCGAACACGTCACCGACGAATCGTGAGTATTCGCTCCAGTTCATTCCGAACTGGAACTCCTGCACTATTCCCGTTGCGACGCCGAGTGCGAAGTTGATGAGGAACAGCTTGCCGAAGAACTTGGTCAGTCGATACCAGGAATCCTTGCCGGTGATCACCCACATGGTCTGCATGGCCGCCACCATCGGCGCGAGGCCGATGGTGAGGGGTACAAGAATGAAGTGATAAACGGTGGTGATACCGAACTGCCACCGCGAGACATCCAACGCGTCCATCGATACTCCGAACTCTTCCACCCGAGCTGTGACGGGCAACACCGCAGGTCAGGGCATTGGCCCTCGACTGATTCGAATGTACTACTACGAGTAGTAGTAGGGAAGAGTCTTTCGACAGGGCCATTGGCCCTCAGAGCATCCGGACGGTCTCCACCGCGAGATCGACCATCTCTGGCACCTCGTCCGCGCGGCTGGGCCGCCCCAGAACGACGCCGTTCATCGATGTCACCCGCGCCGCGAGCGTGACGCTCGAAACGAGCCAAACACCGTCCGCTGCAATGAGATCCGCTGGATACAGATGCCCGTGCTCGCACGTCCAGCCGGCCGCCTCGGCCACCGAGAACAGGGCGGCAACAGTGGTGCCCGCCAGGATGCCCTGCTCGACCGACGGTGTGACGAGAGTCTTACCGCGCGCCACCACCACCGTCGACCGGGGTCCCTCGAGCACTCTGCCCTCGCTGCTGAGGTAGATCACGTCGTCCACGCCCTGGCGGGCAGCGTGGCGCAGCGCGGCCATGTTGGTCGCGTACGACAACGTCTTCGCGCCTGCCAGCTGCCACGGCGCACCGGCGGAGAAGTCGACCGAGTAGCCCCGATCGAGCGTCATCACCGACACCCCGTTCTCCCGGGCGTTGCGCACTCGACCCGGCAGTGGCCCCAGCGTCACGAACGCCGTCGGATCGCCGCCGCCCTCACGACCACGGCTCAGCACCAACCGCAGAACGCCCTCGTCCGTGGACTTCTCCGTCCACAGGCCGACCGACTGCTCGATCACTGCGCGCCAGGCATCCGGATCGGGGACGGGAAGATCCAGGGCCGCCGCCGACACGGCCAGACGCGCCAGGTGCAGCTCGACGCCGCAGGCCGAGCCGTCACGCACCAGCAGCGTCTCGAACGCGCCGTCACCACGCACGGCAGCCAGATCGTCGGCGAACAGCAACGGCCGATCCGCGTCGTGCACTCGGCCGTCCAACGTCACCACTACCGACTCCGACATGCCGCCACCCTAAAGGCTGTGGCCGGGTGCTCCTACTATGGAGTGGTGTCCGATCCTGTGACGATCACCCCGAGTCCTCTTCTCACTCTCCCCGGCGCAGTGCCCTCTCCCGACGACAGCGTCGATGCCGGCGTCGCCTGGCACTACGGCAATCCGTTCGGCGAACAACGCAGTGCCGTCAGCGCAGCCGCCGTCATCGATCGATCCCACCGATTCGTGCTTGCCATCAGCGGCGACGAGCGCTCGAGCTGGCTGAACACGATCTCGAGCCAACTCGTATCGGATCTGCCCGACGGCAGTTCGGCCGAAAACCTCAGCCTGGACGTCAACGGCCGGATCGAGCATCACTTCGTTCAGACCGATCTGGGCGGGGTCACCTACATCGACACCGAACATGCACGGGGACCGGATCTGCTGTCGTTCCTGAAGAAGATGGTCTTCTGGGCCAAGGCCGAACCCAGAGAGGCCGACGAACTCGTCGTTCTCTCCGTCCTCGGATCCGACGCGGCGTCGATCCTCGACAAGGCGGGCCTCCCGGTTCCGAGCGAGATCTACGGCGCGTCGGCAGTGGACGGCGGCGGCTTCGTCCGGCGGATGCCCTGGCCGGGTCCGAACTCGTACGACGTCGTCGTCCCCCGAGCAGGCCTGAGCGACTGGTTCCTTCGCCTCCGCGACGCCGGTGCTGCCCCGGCCGGAACGTGGGCGTACGAGGCGTTGCGGGTGGAATCGGTGCGACCGCGGGTGGGCGTGGACACCGACGAGAAGACCATTCCGCACGAGGTCCGATGGATCGGCAGCGCAGCCGAGTTCGGCGCGGTTCATCTGGAGAAGGGCTGCTATCGCGGGCAGGAGACCGTCTCGCGGGTGCACAACCTCGGTCGACCGCCGCGTCACCTGGTACTCCTGCATCTCGACGGTTCCGCCGACGGACGGCCCGTGACCGGCGACCCCGTCACCGCCGGTGGCCGCGCGGTG
Organism: Rhodococcus sp. JG-3; assembly: GCF_000482405.1. Classification (NCBI taxonomy): domain Bacteria; kingdom Bacillati; phylum Actinomycetota; class Actinomycetes; order Mycobacteriales; family Nocardiaceae; genus Rhodococcus; species Rhodococcus sp. JG-3. The sequence continues at coordinate 1,854,170 of NZ_KI519398.1, read as the reverse complement.
GGGCGTCTGGGGACCGTTGTCGACCACTTCGAGCTCGGGCCCGTTGCCCTCGCGCTGGTCAAGAGAACGATTCCGGTGGACACCGCCCTGGAGGCGGGTCCGTGCGCAGCGTCGATCGACCCCGATTCCATCCCCTCGTACGACGACGTTCAGGCCGGCCGCGCGGCCGTCGATCGCCTTCGCGGCCGGTGACCGGGACAGTCTCGGCGGTCTGCGTGGTGCATGCCGACGTCCCGTTCGGGCGGCGCGGCGTCGTCGACAGCGGCATCGACAAGCGCCCCGTGCACGGCCCGGTGGATGTGCACGAGCTCGGCATCGGCGGGGACCACTGTTCCGACACCAAGTTCCACGGTGGTCTCGATCAAGCCGTGTACGCCTACGACGAGGCAGAAGCCCGGTACTGGGCCGATCAGCTGGGTGCGCCCGTCGAGCCAGGACGGTTCGGCGAGAATCTGCGGACCAGCGGCGTCCCGGTGACCGACGCGGTGATCGGCACGCGGTGGCGCATCGGCACGGTGACGCTGGAGGCAACCATCGCACGCAAGCCCTGCGGCACGTTCGCGCGGTGGATGGGCGAGCCGGGGTGGGTTCGCCGATTCACGGCCCAGGGAGATGTGGGTGCTTACTTCCGAGTGCTCGAGCCCGGGGTCTTCGCCGCCGGTGATTCGGTGACGGTCGAATCGGTTCCTCGGCACGCGGTGACGGTGCGGATGCTCTTCGAGGGGCGGGACGCCGCGGCGATGCAGACTCTTCTGGACGAGCCCGGATTGGCACCGAAGGTGTACCGCGACGCGGCGGCGGCGCTGAAATCGTCGCGGAGGCCATGACGCGCAGCACTACTGTTTTCGTGTCGTAGCGCGAAGATAGTTCGCCTGAGCACGGATATGCGCAGGTACAGGCAGCGCGGACCCCTGCCCCGGGCGTGTCGCGCCGCGGGGCCCGGCATCGACACGTGGTGCCGTATGCGCATCGCGGCGATTCGCGCGCTAGAGTGTGTGCCAGGAAGAAATACCAACTCTAACGGGGCCGCCAAATTTCCCCAGGCCGCCCCGCAAGTCCGCGAGGGGGCACCGCCATGGGCCGAGGCAGGGCTAAGGCAAAGCAGACAAAGGTCGCTCGTGAGCTCAAGTACAGCTCGCCGACAACGGACTTGGAGAGTCTGCAAAGAGAGCTCTCCGGTGGTTCGTCCAACTCCCATCGTGGCGGCATCCACTCTGACTCGGATGTGCATTCCCGAGTCGAGGAAGACGAGTACGAGGACTGGCGACGCTAGAAACTGTGCACTGAACGACTGAGGGGGAGCCGCACCGCGGCTCCCCCTCACTTGTTCGTCGTGTGACCGGTCGGTCAGAACCTCGGGTGGTTACCCAGCAGCAGCGCTCGCTCGTCGGCGACGTCCTTGCCCGCAGCCTTCTTGACCGTGCCGAGAGTCCAGCAGTCGATGTGGCGTGCGGTCAGTACCGCCAGAGCACGATCGACGTCCTCGGGGGCGACGATCGCGACCATGCCGACACCCATGTTGAACGTCTGCTCCATCTCTGCGCGCTCGACGCGTCCGCGTTGCGCGATGAGGGAGAAGATCGGGGCCGGGCTCCACGTGGTCCGATCGAGTTCGGCCACGAGGCCCTCGGGCATGACGCGCGAGAGGTTGTTGGCGAGTCCGCCGCCCGTCACGTGGCAGAACGTGCGCACGTCGGTCTCGGCCGCGAGTGCGAGGCAGTCCTTGGCGTAGATCTTCGTCGGCTCGAGCAGTTCTTCGCCGAGTGTGCGGCCGAACTCCTCGACGTGTCCGCCGAGATCCATGTGGTTGATCTCGAGCAGCACCTTGCGAGCGAGCGAGTAGCCGTTGGAATGCAGACCGGACGATCCCATGCCGATGACGACGTCGCCGGGACGCACGCGCTCGGGTCCGAGGATCGAGTCCGCCTCCACGACGCCGATGCCGGTGGCAGAAAGATCGTAGTCACCGTCGGCCATCAGCCCCGGGTGTTCGGCCGTCTCGCCGCCGAGCAGCGCACAACCGGCGATGATGCAGCCTTCGGCGATGCCCTTGACCAGTTCCGCGACCTGCTCGGGTACGACACGGCCGACGGCGATGTAGTCCTGCAGGAACAGCGGCTCGGCTCCGCACACGACCAGATCGTCGACGACCATGGCCACGAGGTCGAGACCCAGGGTGTCGTGCTTGCCGAGGGCCTGGGCGACGGCGACCTTGGTGCCGACTCCGTCGGTCGAGGCAGCCAGGACCGGCTCGCGGTAGTCGCCCTTGAGCGCGAACAGACCGGCGAAACCACCGAGACCGCCCATGACCTCGGGCCTGCTGGCCTTCTTGGCGAGTGGCGCGAACAGTTGAACTGCTCGGTCTCCTGCGGCGATATCGACCCCGGCCGCCGCGTAGGAGGCACCGCCCGAGTGAGTTGCGCTCGTGGGTTGGGATTCCTCGGTCATTCGGCTCCAGCCTGTGTACTCGTTCATGTCAGCGCCCCCAAGCACGCGAACCGTGCGTAGCGGCGCAGATAGCGCCCTAACGGTACCGGAGTGCCCGCTGGCGGGAAGAATTCACGTGTGCAGCCGCTTGCCCGGGATGGCGGCCAACAGCTTCTTCGTGTACTCCTCCTCCGGCGAGCGCAGAATCTTCCACGGCGTGCCCTGCTCGACGACCTGGCCGCCCCGCAGCACCACCACTCGATGTGCGACGCGATCGACCACTGCCAGATCGTGGCTGATGAACAGGCAGGCGAACCCGAACTCCTGCTGCAGCGCCTCGAACAGGTCGAGCACGGCCGCCTGGACCGAGACGTCGAGTGCACTGGTCGGCTCGTCCGCGACCACCAGATCCGGTCCCAGCACCAGTGCCCGCGCCAGGCTGACGCGTTGCCGTTGCCCACCGGACAGCTCGTGCGGGTAACGCTTGTCGGTGCCGGACGGTAGCTGCACGGCGTCGAGCAGCTCGGTGGTCCTGGCCGCGATCGCATCCTTGGTGCCGTACTTGTGCACGATCATCGGCTCGGCGATGCACTGTCCGACGGTGAGCCGCGGGTTCAGCGACGCCGACGGGTCCTGGAAGACGAAGCCGAATCGCTTGCGCAAGGGCTTGAGCTTGCGCTCGCTCACGCCGGCGATGTTCTGTCCCATCACCGTCACGCTGCCGCTGGTCGGCTTCTGGAGCGCTGCAACGCACCTGCCGATCGTCGACTTACCGGAGCCCGATTCGCCCACCAGACCGAGGGTTTCGCCGCGGTGGATGGTCAGCGAGACGTCGTCGACCGCTCGGAATGCCGAGGAGCCGACCCCACCGGAGAACTGCACCACCAGCTGCGAGACCTCGAGTACCGGCTCGCCCGACGTGTCGATGGTCTTGTCCGACTCCACTGCAGCAAGGGTCGGCACCGCGGCCAGCAGCTTTTTGGTGTACTCGTCTTCGGGGGCGTCGAACAGCTGTGCCACCGGCGCTTCCTCGACGACTCGGCCGTTCTGCATGACGACGACGCGGTCCGCCAGATCGGACACGACGCCCATGCTGTGGGTGATCAGCACGATGGCGCACCCGAGCCGGTCTTTCAGATCGCGCAGCAGCTCGAGGATCTCGGCCTGCACCGTGACGTCGAGGGCGGTGGTCGGCTCGTCGGCGATGATGACTTTCGCCTCACACGAGATGGCGATCGCGATCATGACGCGTTGCTTCTGGCCACCGGAGAGCTCGTGTGGGTAGTACGAGAAGCGCTGCTCGGGATTGGGCAGACCCACCATCGTCAGCAACTCGACGGCCCGGGCCTTGGCATCCTTTGCCGACATCCGTCTACCGTCGTCAGGAGTGTGGGCCCGGAGTGCTTCGACGATCTGATACCCGATGGTGAACAGCGGATCGAGAGCACTGCCCGGCTCCTGGAACACCATCGAGATCTTGTTGCCCCGCAGCCTCGCCCACGCCTTGTCGTTCAGCGTGGTGACGTCCTGCCCGCCGAGAACCACGTGCCCGTCGACCCGCGCGGTGTCGGGCAGCAGCCCGATGGCGGAGCGGACACTGACGGACTTACCCGACCCCGACTCCCCCACCACAGCGAGAACTTCACCGGGATAGACCTCGAACGAGACCTCGGTGACGGCATCGACTTCGCCGGCATCGGTGACGAACGAAACGGACAACGACTGCACCGACAATGCGGACTCGCGTGGAGTCACGACACTCGATGTCATACCTTCACCGCCTTCTTGAACTTCTTGCGGGTGCGCAGCAGCGGATTGAGTGTCTCGCTTGCACTTTCACCGACCATGGTCAGACCGAGGACCACCAGCACGATGCCCAGGCCTGGGAACACCGACGTCCACCAGATGCCGTTGGAGATGTCCGGTAGGGCCTTGTTGATGTCGTATCCCCACTCCGAGGCGGAGGTCGGCTCGATCCCGAACCCGAGGAAGCCGAGCCCGGCGAGGGTGAGGATGGCCTCTGCTCCGTTGAGCGTGATGATGACCGGCAGCGTCTGCACCACGTTGGCGAGTATGTGCCGGAACAGAATTCGCGGCGTGCCGGCTCCGGTCACCCGCGCGGCGTCGACGTACGGTTCGGTCTTGACGGCCACCGTCGCGTTGCGGACCACCCGGAAGTACTGGGGCACGAAGATCGCCGTGATGGCAATGGCCGCGGAGGCGATACCGCCGAAACTCGACGACTGACCGCCTGCCACGACGATCGAGATGACCACGGCGAGAAGCAGAGACGGGAATGCGTACATAGCATCCATGAACAGCACGAGCACCCGGTCGAACCAGCGGCCGATGTAACCCGAGGCCAGACCGAGGGGAACGCCGATGATCAGGGACAGCACCAACGACGAGGCGATGACCATCAATGCGGTTCTGGCACCGTAGATCACCCGCGAGAACACGTCCTCACCGCGAACCGAGGTACCGAACCAGTGGTCCGCGGACGGTGCCGCCTGGCGGGCGAAATCCGCACCGGCGTCGCTGGTCTGCGAGAAACCGTACGGCGCGAGAATCGGCGCGAACAGCGCCGCGATCACGAACCCCACCATCAGCGCCAACCCGACGATGAGCGTGACCCGCTGCAATCCCGAGGTGGACTTCACGAACGCGACGCCGGGGAACCCTCTGCGGTGCGGACGGGTGGGAGGGACGTCGGACAGCACGACTTCGGTGCTCATCAGAACCTCACTCTCGGGTCGATCAGGGCGACGATCGCGTCGGTGACGAAGCTGACGACGGCGACCACCACGGCCAGGAACGTCACGATGCCCTGCACTGCAACGAAATCGCGGGCCTGCAGATAACGGGCGAGTTCGTAGCCCAGTCCTTGCCACTCGAAGGTCGTCTCGGTGAGTACCGCACCGCCGAGGAGGACGGCGATCTGCAGTCCGATGACGGTGACGATGGGAATCATGGCGTTACGGAACGCATGTCGCCTCGTCACCGTGCCCTCGCTCAACCCGCGCGCGCGGGCGGCGTCGACGAACGGTGCCTGCAACGTCTGAATCAGGTTGACTCGCACCAATCGCAGGAACACACCGGCCGTCAGCAGGCCGAGCGCAAGAGCGGGCAGAACCGCGTGTTCGAGCACGTCGACGGCGTAACCCGTGTCGCCGTACAGGAACGAGTCGATGATCAGAATGTTCGTCTTCGGGGAGACGTTCTGCAGTGCCAGTTCGACATTGGTACTGGCCCGCCCGGCGACCGGCAGCCAGCCAAGCTTGACGGCGAACAGCAGCTTGAGCAGCATGCCGACGAAGAACACCGGGGCCGCGTACGCCAGGATCGCGAAGATTCGCAGCGACGCGTCACCGAACCGGTCGCGATGGGTGGCGGCGTAGAACCCGAGCGGGATGCCGACCGCGAACGCGACGAGCAGCGCCCAGAACGCCAATTCCAGTGTGGCAGCACCGTTGACGAGCAGGACGTCACTGATCGCGCGATTGTCGGTGGCGGAGCGGCCGAAGTCGCCGCGCAACAATCCGGTGAGGTACTCCCAGTACTGCGTCAGGATCGGCCGGTCGTATCCGGCCTCGGCCTTGCGCTGGGCGATCTGTTCGGCGGGTAGTCGACCGCCGAGGGCGGCGGTGATCGGGTCACCGATCACACGCATGAGAAAGAAGACGACGGTGACGAGAATCCAGGCAGTCGGGATGATCAGCAGGAACCTGATCCCGAGATAGCGGGCGAGCGCGCCGTATCGTGACGGCGCGCTCGCCTGCTGCGCTTTCTTCTCCCCTACCGGCGTCTGTGCGGTAGCGGGCACCGGTCAGCTCTTGGCGAGAGTGACGAAGCGGAACTTGAACGAGGCGTCGAGGGTCTCGTCCACACCGCTGATCTCATCGGTGGCGACGGCGATCTGCTTGCCCTCCAACAGCGGAAGGGTCGGCAGGTAGTTGGTCGCGAGCTCGGTCTGAATCTGTCCGATGATCTGCATCCGTGCGTTCTCGTCGGCCGTCGTGCGCTCGAGGTCGAGCAGTGACGTGATCTCCGGGTTCTCGAAATGCGACTGGAGGAAGTTGTCCGGTCCGAAGAACGGCGTCAGGTAGTTGTCTGCATCGGGGTAGTCCGGGAACCAGCCGAGCTGGTACACCGGGTACGCGTCGGCGACACGTTCCTTGGTGTACGTGCTCCACTCGGTGGACTGCAGGTTCACATTGAACAAGCCCGTCGCGTCGAGCTGGCTCTTGATCGCGGCGTACTCCTCGCTCGAACTCGAGCCGTAGTGATCCGGGTTGTACTGCAGGTTGAGTTGGATCGGAGTGGCGACGCCTGCAGCGGAAAGGAATCCGGCAGCCTCGTCTTTGTTCGGTGTCTCACCGTAGACGTCGGAGAAGGCCTTGTTGGAACCTTCCAGACCGGTCGGCACCACGGAGTACAGCGGGGTGTAGGTGCCCTTGTAGACGCCGTCGGAGAGCGCCTGGCGATCGACCGAGGCAGCAATTGCCTTGCGTACGGCCAACTTCTGCTCGGGGGTGTTGCCGGGCATCGTGTTCATGTTGAAGACCATGTAGCGGGACTCGCCGCCGGGGCCCTCGTGCACCGTCAGGCCGTCGACGGCTCCCAGCGATTCGACGTCGGTCGGGGTGAGGGAACGCCATGCCACATCGATGGCCTTGTTCTGCACATCGAGCTTGAGGTTGTCGGAGCTGGTGTAGTACTTCACGTTGACCGACGACGTCTTCGGGGTGCCGAGAATGCCGTTGTAGTCACCGTTGGCCACGAAGCTGACGAGTGAGTTCTTGCCATAGCTGGAGATGGAGTACGGGCCGGCGAACGGCTTGCCCGCAACCACTGCGTCGTCGTCGAGCACCTTGTCGGCCGGGAACACCGTCTGGTCGACGATCGGGCCCGCAGGTGTCGCGAGGATCTGCGGGAAGGTCTGATCGTTGGCCGCTTTGAGGGTGAACTCGACGGTCTTCTCGTCCGGTGTCGCGATGCTGTCGAGATTGGTCAGCAGCGACGCCGGACCGTTCGGATCGTTGATCGCGACGATGCGGTCGAACGAGAACTTGACGCTCTCGCTCGTCAGCGGATTGCCGTTGGCGAACTTCAGGTCGTCCTTGAGCGTGCACTTGTAGACGGTCGGCTCCGCGAAGTCGCAGCTCTCGGCCGCATCGGGCTCGAGCTCGGAGCTACCGGGAGCGAAGTTCATCAGGAAGGGATACGTCTGGTTCATCACCATGAACGATCCGTTGTCGTACGAGCCGGCCGGGTCGAGCGAGGTGACCTGGTCCGTGGTGCCGACCGTGATGGTCTCGCCGCCGCCGTCGCCGGATCCACCGGCGTCGGTGCGTCCCGAGCCGCACGCTGCGGCGGTCAGTGCGAGTACCGACAGTGCGGCCACTGCGGCGGTCTTCTTGCCGTGCTTACGCACAGCCGTTCGTGATGCGGCGCTGTAGCGCTGCATGCGTCCGTCGTCGGGCGACAGGGTCATCTGAGCCTCTATCCAATCGGTGTGTCCTATGTAACTCGGGACAGTACCGATGGACTGTTTCCAATATGTGGCATTGAGAAAACCCTGCTGTTCCCTAACGGAAAAGACCAGGTCAAGGACGGCTGAGAGCGCTCACATTCGCGTCGTTGTCCACCGGTTGCCCAGCGGCCGACGCCAGCAGACCCTCGAGCACGTGCTTGCCGAGTGCATTGTCCGCGGGCAGATCGATGGGGTACTTCCCGGTGAAACATGCTGCACACAAGCGCGATTCGGGCTGCTCCGACGCCGCGATCATGCCGTCGATGGAGATGTAGCCCAGCGAGTCGGCACCGATGGCCTGCCGGACGCCTTCGAGGATTCCATCCTCGGAATCGACGCCGTTGGCGATCAGCTCTGCGGGAGAAGCGAAGTCGATGCCGTAGAAGCAGGGCCACCGCACCGGCGGGGACGCGATACGGACGTGGATCTCGAGGGCACCGGCCTCGCGCAGCATCCTGATCAGCGCCCGCTGCGTGTTGCCGCGAACGATCGAATCATCCACCACCACGAGCCTTTTGCCGCGAATGACCTCTTTGAGAGGGTTGAGCTTGAGCCGGATACCGAGCTGCCGAATGGTCTGCGACGGTTGAATGAACGTGCGGCCCACGTACGCGTTCTTCATGAGCCCCTGGCCGTACGGGATTCCCGAGCCCTGGGCGAAGCCCACGGCTGCCGGAGTTCCGCTCTCGGGCACCGGGATGACCAGATCACCCTCGGCCGGATGCTCCTTGGCGAGACGACGTCCGATTTCCACCCGAGTCGAGTGCACCGAGCGACCGCCGATGACGCTGTCGGGCCGTGCGAGATAGACGTACTCGAACACGCAACCCTTGGGCTCGGGGGCAGCGAAACGCGAGGACCGAACGCCGTCGGCGTCGATCGCCAACAGTTCGCCGGGCTCGATGTCGCGGACGAACGCCGCACCGACGATGTCGAGTGCTGCGGTCTCGCTGGCGACGACCCAGCCGCGATCGAGGCGACCGAGGCACAGCGGCCGAACGCCGTGCGGATCACGCGCGGCGTAGAGGGTGTGCTCGTCCATGAAGGTCAGGCAGAACGCGCCTTTGAGCAGCGGCAGCAATTCCATGGCCGCCTGCTCGATGGTGCAGTCGGCGGCCTTGTGCGCCAGCAGTGCCGTCACGACATCGGAATCCGACGTCCCGTTGCCCTGCAATCGATCGCTGATCAGGCCCGCATCGCGAGCCTTGGTGGCGAGTTCTGCGAAGTTCACCAGATTGCCGTTGTGCCCGAGCGCAATACCGGTACCGGCAGTGGTGGTACGGAAGATCGGCTGCGCGTTCTCCCACGTCACCGAACCACTCGTGGAGTAACGGCAATGACCGATGGCGACGTGCCCGGGCATCGCGCCGAGTGTCTGCTCGTCGAACACCTGACTGACCAGGCCGAGATCCTTGAACACGAGCACCTGGGAGCCGTCGGACACCGCGATGCCTGCGGCTTCCTGCCCACGGTGCTGCAGCGCGTAGAGGCCGTAGTACGAGAGCTTGGCCACGTCCTCGCCCGGTGCCCACACACCGAACACTCCACACTCTTCGCGCGGCTCGTTCTCCGGCTCGTCGATGGGTTTGCCTATTAGAAGATTCGGACTGTCGACCGACAAATCGGCGTTGGTCACGGGCATTGCTCCCTAGGGGGTCCGGGGCGGGGGGCCGTGCCCAGTCTACGGGCACACGGGCTGACACAACGCATCGTGTGTCCAGGAGATTCCCGACGGCCGAACGGCCGCTGAAATCCGGCGGTCAGGTGATGGTCAGCAACGGCAACCACCGACCCACCTCGACGGCCCGGCTGCCGGACGCGTCGATCGAGCCGTCGCCGAGCGCCTCGGCGAAATCCCGGGTCCCGGTAGCCACCTGAAGCCATGTCAGAGCATCGGTTTCGACGACGTTCGGCGGGGTTCCTCTGGTGTGCCGGGGCCCGACGATGCACTGCACCGCGACGAACGGTGGTACCCGCACCTCCACCGACGAACCCGGTGCGTTCTGACCGAGAGTTCTGGCCGTGGTGCGCACGGCGGCGGCGATCTGCGCGCGCGGCGGCTTCTCGGCCTCACCTCGGATCCAGTCGGCGACGGCCAGAACGGCCTCGCGAACCTCGGCGGGACCGACCTCCTTGTGCGGCGGCATCTCCGATCAGTTCCTTTCGCGTTCGGTCGCCGCGAGATGCGCCAACACGGCACCGCTCGCGTTGAGTGCGTAGTGCAGCGCAGCAGGGGCGAGCACACTGCCGCTGCGTGCCCGCAGCCACGAGAACACCACCCCGGCGACGGTCGTCGCGGCAACGGTCCCGGCCACCGAATCCCCGGCGGCGCGGGCGGGACGAATGTGCCACAGTCCGAAGAAGACCGGCGACAGGGCAGGCGATGCCGCATCGAGCACACCGCGGAAGAGCAACTCCTCGGTCAGCACCGTCCCCACCGGAATCCGAAACAGCACCCACTCCGCGAGATCGTCCTCGGACGGACGGACGCGTCGACGCAGTGCGGGTACGGCGGCCACCACCGCAGACCCCAGGACGGGTATCGCTGCCGCAGCCGCTCCCCATTTCAGCCCGGATGCGGCGTTACGCAGGCCCAGCCGTTCGGCATTCGATCCCGACACCGCAGCCACAGCGACGGCGAACGACGCGTTGGCCACTGCCCGCCCGCGGGCTCCGAGCCCGGCCGCAGGCAGCACGTATGTGCTCCACGCCGTTGTCACGAGTCCGGTCAGAATGGGTCGTTCCGCAGGCTCCACTGCGGTTGCCAGAGCGGTTCTCACTTCTCGGGACCGTCACGTCCGGCGAACTGCTCCATGACGCCGCGCACTCGTTCGGTGTCGCGGTCGGTCCACCCCTCGGGAGCGGCGACGGCCACCCAGCCGTCGAGCACGAGGGTGCCGTAGTTGTGACCGTGGCCGTCGGGGACGCCTGCTGCGTTGGTCAGGTCCGCTGCCACCTGCCAGAAGGTCACCACCGGGAACCAACGCATGCTCGGCAGTCGGTCCGGCCCCGGCGGCTCGGACAGCCAGTCCGGGCGCTCGAACAACAGGTCCGGTGACCACCAGACCACCGGATCCGACGCATGCTGGACGTACAGGATGCGCGGGGCGTACCAGGGCTGATCCTCCGGCGGGATGCCCGACGAATTGTCGGCGAAGCGAACCGTCAGGCCCTCGGAGTACACCGGCCGAACTTCGGGGCTGCCCGGATCACGCCTGCTGACGAACTGACTCCAGATGCGGTTGTCGTTCGGCGGACCCACCCACAGGACGCCGTCGGTGGTGGCGCGGATGTCCGCCAACCCGTCGAACGCGCCTTCACCGGACTTCGTCCCCAGACTTTCGCCGTAGACGTAGAACTTGGGACGGGTGGCCTCGGGCTCCTGCAGCCACCGGTCGTGCACCTTGTCGATCAGAGCCTTGCCTGCCTGGGCGGCTTTGTCGCCCTCGGCGATGAACGAGATCCAACTCGGCAGATACGAGTACTGGGAAGCGACGGTGGCGACATCGCCGTCGAACATCAGCTCCTCGGCCTCGACGGCGGTGGGGTTGACCCAGCCGGTGCCGGTGGTCGGCACGACGATGAGCGCTTTGCGCTGGAACGCGCCGGTGCGTTCGAGTTCGGCGACGACGATGTCGAGTCGTTCGTCCTGAGTCTCCGCGGTTTCCAGTCCGGCGTAGGCCCGAATGGGTTCGAGGCTCGGACGTCCGGTGGCCCGTTCCATCTCGTCGGCTCGCAGGCCGCTGGAGACGAAGTTGCGGCCCTCGAATCCGAGTGTGTCCCACGGTGCCAACGAGTTCGGGCTACCCGACCTCTCGTCGGCGACGGGTTGCTCTGTGCCCTCTCGCGTTTCGTTGTTCTGCAGACTGAACACCGAGTTGGTCACCTCGGAGACCGCACGCAGCAGCACACCCTGAACCAGCGCGACGACCAGAACCACCAGGACGATCACGCCGAGTGCGTTGGCCACCTCGCGTGGCATCTTGACGATGCGATTGATCTGACGGGCGAGCAATCGGACGACGTCGCGTAGCACCCGCGAGATCGAGATGAGCAGTGCGGCAATGGCAATGCTCAATGCTCCGGTACGGAGGTACCCCGTCGTGGTGGTCCCCTCCGCGTCCATGAGCGCGGCGAGCTCACGCTGCCACTGCGCCGAGACCGCCAGCATGATCATCGACGCAGCGACGGCGACGACGAGTACGACGACCTTGACTGCAAGTTCGACCTTGCGCGGCAATGGCCACCACGAACGCGAGGACAGCCACCATCGCGTCACCGCCCATCCCACGGCCACCCCGAAGGCGTACCCGATAGCCGAGTTGATGCCGCCGATGATGCCCTGGAACAGCCATCCACGAGGCAGCAGCGACGGCGTCAGCGACCAGCAGAAGAACAACGCGCTGAACGCGATTCCGGTGAAGTCCAGACGCAGCAGGCCCCACGACCACATGACGAACGGATGCTTCTCCGGCGACGGAGCCGAGAACTCCACCGTCGGGAAGTGATACCGATGATGCTGATCCTGCTCGAGTGTGGGCTCGGTCCCCCTTCGACGCTCCGATACCTGTCCCCCCACCTCGGTCAGCCGAAGAGTCTGGGAAGAGTGCTCTCGAACGTCTCCCGCAGTTCCGTCATCGGCACGGAGAACTGCCCCTGGACCTCGATCGAATCCGAGCCCTCGTCGACGACACCCACTCGCGCCCACGGAAGTCCGCGTGCGGTGCACATGCCGGTGAACCGGGTCTCCTCGGTGCGCGGCACGGCGACCAGCACCCGGCCGGAGGATTCGGAGAACAAGGTCACGAACGGGTCTGCGCCTTCGGGCACGATGATTCGGCAACCGGTTTCGCCGGCCAAGGCTGCCTCGACGACGGCCTGAGCGAGACCACCCTCGGACAGGTCGTGTGCAGCCGAGACCAGGCCGTCGCGGGAGGATGCGAGCAGGATGTCTGCCAACAACTGCTCCCGAGCGAGATCGACCTTCGGCGGAACGCCGCCGAGGTGATCGTGCTCGACCTGCGCCCAGATGGACCCGTCGAACTCGTCGTGGGTCTCCCCCAGCAGGATCAGTGTCTCGCCGGGCTCGAGGCCGAGCCCGGTCGGGATGCGGCGATGGACGTCGTCGATGACGCCCAGTACTCCGACCACGGGGGTCGGCAGGATCGGCTCCGCGCCGGTCTGGTTGTAGAAGCTGACGTTGCCGCCGGTGACCGGGATGCCGAGGCTGACACACCCGTCCGCCAAACCGCGTACGGCCTGCTGGAACTGCCACATGACACCCGGGTCCTCCGGCGAACCGAAGTTCAGGCAATTGGTGACGGCCTTGGGAGTGGCGCCGGTGACCGCGACGTTGCGGAACGCCTCGGCCAGAGCAAGCTGCGCGCCCTGGTACGGGTCGAGTGCGGTGTAGCGGCCCGACGCGTCGGTGGCCAAAGCGATTCCGCGACCGGTCTTCTCGTCGATGCGGATCACGCCTGCATCGGCGTTCTCGGCCAGCACGGTGTTGCCGCGGACGTAGCGGTCGTACTGCTCGGTGATGAATCGGCGGCTGCACAGCTGCGGCGAGCCGATCATCTTCAGCAGAGTGGCCTTCAGCTCGTCCGCGGTTTCCGGACGCTTCAGCGACGCCGTGCTGTTCGCGATCAACGCATCCTGGGTGTCCGGACGCTGCACCGGACGGTTGTACACCGGGCCTTCGTGCGCAACGGTTTTCGGCGGTACATCGACGACGGTATCGCCGTGCCAGGTGATCTGGAGGTGCTCGCCGTCGGTGACCTCACCGATGACCGTGGCCAGGACGTCCCACTTCTTGCAGACGGCCATGAATGCGTCGACGTTCTCGGGGGTCACCACGGCGCACATGCGCTCCTGGGATTCGCTCGAGAGCACCTCGGCCGGAGTCATGCCGGTGGCGCGCATCGGCACCTTGTCGAGCTCGATGTGCATGCCACCACTGCCGGCGGACGCGAGTTCCGATGTGGCGCAGGACAACCCGGCACCACCGAGGTCCTGGATGCCGACGACGAGCTTGTTCGAGTACAACTCGAGGCAGGCTTCGATGAGCACCTTCTCGGTGAACGGATCGCCCACCTGAACCGCGGGAAGCTTCTTGCGGCCCCCACCGGTCTCGTCACCGTCGAAGGTCTCCGACGCGAGCACGGACACGCCACCGATGCCGTCGAGACCCGTTCGTGCACCGAACAGAATGATCTTGTTACCCAGGCCCGACGCGAACGCCAGGTGCATGTCCTCGACCCGCATGACGCCGGCACACAGGGCGTTGAGCAGAGGGTTACCGGCGTAGGAGGCGTCGAACACCGTCTCGCCGCCGATGTTCGGGAGACCGAGGGAGTTTCCGTACCCACCGACGCCTGCGACGATGCCGCTCAGGACACGGCGCGTATCGGGTGCATCGGCAGCACCGAAACGCAGCTGGTCCATGACGGCGATCGGGCGAGCGCCCATGGCCATGATGTCGCGGACGATGCCGCCGACGCCCGTCGCCGCACCCTGGTAGGGCTCGACGTACGACGGGTGATTGTGGCTCTCGACCTTGAACGTGACGGCCCAGCCGTCGCCGACGTCGACGACGCCCGCGTTCTCGCCGATACCGGCGAGCATCGGCTTGCGCATCTCGTCGGTGGTGGTCTCGCCGAAGTACTTCAGGTGCACCTTCGAGGACTTGTACGAGCAGTGCTCGCTCCACATGACGGAGTACATCGCCAATTCGGCGTCCGTGGGCCGACGACCGAGGATTTCCTTGATACGGACGTATTCGTCGTCCTTGAGTCCGAGTTCCTTGTACGGCTGCGCAACGTCGGGGGTGGCGACGGCGTTCGAGACAGTGTCTGTGGGTACAGAGCTAGCGGACACGAGGAATAGGTCCCTTCGATGGAGCGAAATGCCAGGGAGAGTCTATAAGGTGCCGCCGACATGTACGGCATCGGACGTATCGGCCTCGTGCGAACATCACCTGATGGACATTGCACTGACCGAGGACGATCTGGACGAAACGGGCGTCATCGACCCGTCGATGGTGGCCAAGGGAGTCGACGTACCGCCGAAAGCCGTCGTCTGTTTCTTCGCCGAGGTGATCGAGAGCATTTGCGCGAAAGGCGACGCCCGCGTGGTGTCGATCATGCGCTCCGAGCACGGCGAACACCCCGTCTACGAGATCGAACGAGACGGTCAGAAACTTGCCGTCTTCCATCCCGGCGTCGGCGCACCACTGGCCGCACTGTTCCTCGAAGAAGCCATCGCCATGGGCTGCACGCAGTTCGTCGCCGTCGGCGGTGCCGGGGCGCTGTCCGACGACTTGGGCATGGGACACGTCATGGTCGTCGACAGCGCCCTGCGCGACGAAGGCACCTCGTTCCACTACCTGCCACCCGGTCGAGTGGTCGACGCCGATCCCGCAGGCGTCGCCGTACTCCAATCGGTACTCACCGACGCCGGCATCGACTTCGTCACCGGCCGCTCCTGGACCACCGACGCGCTCTACCGCGAAACCCGCGGCCGAGTCTCGCGCCGCGTCGAGGAAGGCTGCCGAACGGTCGACATGGAGGCGTCGGCCTTCTGCGCAGTCGCCCGATTCCGTGGAGTCCGATTCGCGCAACTGCTGTACGCGGGCGACTCCCTGGCCGCCGACTGGGATCACCGCGGCTGGACCAAGGCAACAACGGTGCGCGAACAGTTGTTCTGGCTCGCTGCCGACGCCTGTCTGCAACTCGATCCGCTCTAGGTCCTCGGGTCGCTGGTCGGGGTCGCTGGTTCACCCCCCCGGATTTCGCAAACGCGCGCGCGTTTGCCGAACGCGAGCGAAACAGCCCCGGAATCGGGCACGAATCCGCGCGCACCTGACAAATGCGCGCGCGTTTGCGCCGCCGATCGGGCTCAGGCAGGAGCGAGGAAAGCCGCCAACGCGTCGGCGTATGCCTTCACGTCGCCGGCTCCCATCAACTCTCGGGACGAGTGCATGGCGAGTTGCGCTGCGCCGACGTCGACCGTCGACAACCCGGTGCGCGACGCGGTGATCGGTCCGATGGTCGATCCGCACGGTAGATCCGCGCGATGGACGTAGCGCTGCAACGGTACGTCGGCTTGCTCGCAGGCCAGTGCGAATGCACCGGCACCGGCGGAATCGGTTGCGTAGCGCAGGTTTTGGTTGACCTTGAGTACCGGTCCGCCGCCGAGTTCGATGCGATGTGCAGGCTCGTGACGATCCGGGTAGTTCGGATGCGTCGCGTGCGCCATATCGCCCGAGGCACAGATGGATCCGGCCATCGTGCGCAAAAATTCCTCACGACCGCCGCCGCGCCCGAGCACGATGCGTTCGAGCACGGTGTTGAGCAGGTCCGAGAACGCGCCGCGGTCGGACATACTGCCGACTTCCTCGTGGTCGAACAGTGCCAGCACCGGAGTGACGTCGGTCGGATTCTCCACTGCCGCAAGCAAAGCCTGCGTTCCGGCGTAACAGGTGCCCTGGTTGTCCAGACGCGGCGCACTGACCAACTCGGATTCGACGCCCACCACCGCGCTGGGTGCCAGGTCGTGTGTCATCAGTTCCCAGCCCAGCACCGAACCGGGATCGACGCCTTCGCGGTCGGCAACGTAGGAGATGAACGATCGCGGCGAGTTACCCACGCCCCAAATGGCATTGACGTGCCGCTGCGGATCGAGCGTCACGCCTTTGCGGTCCTCGGACAGGTGGATCGCCAGCTGCGGAACGCGAAGGATCGGCTCGTCCACCTTGACGAGTACCTCGCGGGCGGTGTTGCCGTCACGCACGCTGAGCCGGCCGGAGATACCCAGGTCGCGATCGAGCCAGGAGTTGAGCCAGGCACCGCCGTACGGCTCCAGCCCGACCATCTGCCAACCCGCCGACTCCAGATCAGGATGCTGTTTCACCCGGAGATTGGGGCTGTCGGTGTGTCCGCCGACGATGCGGAAGGGGCCCTCACGCTCGGTGCTCCAGGCAACGAGTGAGCCGCCGCGGATCAGGTAGTAGCGGCCCGCTTCCGTCGGCCAGGCATCGGTCTCGTCCAGACGCACGAATCCGGCGTCCTCGAGCTGCACCGACACCGTCCGACACACATGGAACGGGGACGGCGAGACGTCGACGAAGTTGCAGAGACCGGCAGCAGAGGCAGAGGACGACATGGGAACCATTGTGTCAGCCGCCGCGTCGAACACCCCGAGAGCACACACCGACCGGGGGAGAAACATGATGATCGAGCCGACACCGAACCAACACGTCGCTCACGCAACCACACTCGCCATCGTACGAATGAAAACGATCGAAGCATTTCGTACCCGCGGAATGGTGGTGCACCGTGAGGATGCGACCACGCTCGGTGCGGAGTCGGGTGCACGCTTCCCGCTCGACAACGTGTTCGCCCGCTGCTCGGGTGCGCCCCGGTCGGCGTGGGACAGCATCATCGGCGGCCATGTCCAGGTCATGATCGAGGCGATGCGCGAGTCCGCTCCGGCGTTCATCGCAGGCCTGTCCGACGACGAGTTCCATTCGAAACTCCGTGAACGCGTCGTCGCGCCGTGCGTGTTGGAATCGATGGGTTCGTACAGTTATTCGGTTCCCCTGCTCGCGGCACCCGATGCGCCGAGGCGGGTGTTGAATCTGTCGTCTCCGAATCGAGCTCTGACGTTGTCCGACAGTCACTTCGAGGGGCGCGACATCGACGCTGCGTGGGCTGCGGGTCGCAAGAACACTGCGGCGATCGAGTTCGAGGGAGCGCAGTTGCTCGAACGCGAGGGGGTCTGCATCGAGGTGCTCGACGGCGATTCGATCTATCTTGCGTCGAAGATCGCCGATATGACCACGTTGATTTCGTCGCATTTGGGCGAATGCCTGTACGGCGTACTCTTCGCCGTCCCCAACGCGTACGAATTCGCCTTTCATCGGCCCCGCGACGCCGACGACGCAGTCGCGGCAGCCACCGCACTCGCCGAGCTGGCCGACGTGTTCTCTCGCGATACACCGAGCCCACTGTCGCGCTCGGTGTTCTTCTGGCGAGACGGCGAGTATTGCGACGTGACGCACGGGCCTACGGGTATCTTCACCTCAGCGTTGACCGAACTACGCGCACGCGCGGCCTGACTGCGATCACGTGCCGACAAACCCGCTATTCAGGCGGCGGAGTGGTCGGTCGTCCCGCTGCAGCGTCGCGAATCCAGTCGGGTACGGGTTGATGATCGCGTTCGGCCATGGTGATGTACGCGCGGGCAGCGGCAGCGGCGACCGTTGGCCGTGGTGCTTTGATGTTGCGTTCGTCGGTGGTGGTCATCGCGGGTCCTCCTGCTCGCTCTCGCCGTCAGTGTCCTCGGTTTCGCGCGGTTTCGCGCGGTTGCGCCAGTGCGCGACGTGCAGACCGGCCCGCAACGGCAAGCAGCACCTTGCGTTCGGTGCTGGCGATGAGAGCGACCCCGACGACGGCCAGAACGCCAACGACGAGCGTTACCCACGACTGGGCGGGCATCCGCTGCTCAATGCGCCCCGGATACGCAGAACACGTTGCCGTCGGGATCGCTGAGCGTCACCCAGCGAAAGTCACCCATGGTGTGCTGCTGGACCTCGGTCGCACCCGACTCGACCAGCCGAGAGACCTCGTCGTCGAGGTTCTCGGCGGTCATGTCGAGGTGGAGGCGATTCTTACCCGGCGACGGGTCGTCGACCTTCTGGAAGGCCAGTCGATACGGGGCCGAAGCGAGTGCGACGACGTAGAACCAGCCGTCGTTCTCCTCGACGACCGATCCGTCGACCTGTGAGGCCCACCAGCGAGCGAGCGGGCCTGGGTCGGGGGAATCGAACGTGATCATGCCCAGGGTCAGTGTCATGGCGGAAGATTAGACCCACCCACCGACACGAAAATCAGGCGTTGACGATCGCGTCCAGTGCCGAGTAGAAGATGCCGAGCCCGTCGTCGCTCGGGCCGGTCAACGGCTCGGTGGCGTGCTCGGGGTGGGGCATCAGGCCGACGATCCGACCGTTTGCCGACGAGATTCCGGCGATACCGCGCTGCGACCCGTTGGGGTTGCTCCCGCTGTAGCGGAACACGACGCGGCCTTCACCTTCGAGCTCGTCGAGCACGCTCTGCGATGCCTGGAATCGGCCCTCGGCGTTCTTGACCGGAATCAGGATCTCGGCATCCTGCTCGTATCGCGACGACCATGCCGTGCCGGCATTCTCGACCTTCAACCACTGGTCGCGGCACACGAAATGCAGGCCCTCGTTGCGCGTCAACGCTCCGGGAAGCAGTCCGACCTCGCACAACACCTGAAAACCGTTGCAGATACCCAGGATCGGCATCCCGCCCTCAGCCGCCTTGACGACGGACTCCATCACGGGAGCGAAGCGGGCGATCGCACCGGCCCGCAGATAGTCGCCGTACGAGAATCCGCCGGGGACGACGATGGCATCGACGTTCTTCAGATCGGCGTCGGCGTGCCACAGGCTGACGGCCTCGCCGCCGGCGAGAGTCACGGCGCGGGATGCGTCGACGTCGTCGAGAGTTCCGGGGAACGTGATGACTCCTACGCGGGCGCTCATGAGATGCGGGTCACTTTCCAGTCCTCGATCACCGTGTTGGCGAGCAGCGATTCGGCAAGCTTCTCGAGTTCGGCATCGTCGACGGAATCGTCGATCTCCAGCTCGAAGCGCTTGCCCTGACGCACATCGGACACACCGGAGATTCCCAGCCGGCCCAGCGCACCTGCGATGGCCTGACCCTGCGGATCGAGAATCTCGGCCTTGGGCATGACATCGACTACGACTCGGGCCACGAAAGCGCTCCTTGAAATACGTACAGCAAGACAGTTACCGGCAGGTGGGAGTCTACGCAGCCCTGGCCAGCGGAGCGAAACCGCGCTTACTGTGGAGTGCATGCGGCTGACACACTTCGGACATTCCTGCGTTCTGGTCGAACTCAACGGCACCACGGTGCTGTTCGATCCCGGCACGTTCTCTCACGGATTCGAGGGCATCACCGGACTCGACGCCATCCTGGTCACTCACCAGCACCCGGATCATGTTGATCTGCAGCGACTTCCCGCGCTTCTCGACGCCAATCCCCGCGCCGAGCTGCATGCCGATCCCATGACGGCAGGCCAGCTCGGAGGGAAATGGATCGCGGCCCCGGCGGGCAAGGACTTCTCCGTGGGCGGCATCACCGTCACCGGAGTCGGCGGCACGCACGCCGTCATCCATCCGGAACTGCCGGAGATCGACAACACCGGTTACCTTCTCGGCACTCCCGAGACCCCGGGGCAACTGTTCCATCCCGGTGACTCGTTGTTCGTTCCCGAGCAACAGGTCGAGGTACTGGCACTGCCCGCGGCCGCACCGTGGTCGAAGCTGTCCGAGACGGTCGAGTTCCTGCGTGCGGTGGCACCGAGAATGGCCTTCCCCATCCATCAGGCCGTGGTCGCGGAACAGGCGAGGGGCATCTACTACGGCCGCTTCAAGGACATGTCCGACGCCGAAATCCGCGAACTCCCCGAGGAATCGTCCGTCTCGATCTAGCCGGTGACCTCGGGCGGGAGGGTGCCGATCATGGTCACTTGCGTTCCGTCCCACTGGTAGTCGATCGTGGCCGGACCGCCGGTCGGGTTCGCATTGGCGTCATCGGCGAGTGGCCAGCGGTAGTTCACTGTGATCGTGTCGGCGGACTGTGCCGCCACCGACGTGAACCCGTACGGCTCCAGCGTCGCGGTGCCGAGGTACTCGGCGTCGTGGAAGAAGAGCAGATGCGTCGGCGAGCTGACCGTCGCGCCGTACGGGAGGGCTTCGACCCAGGTGAACGACGCACAGGGATCGCCCATGTCGGTGGCGACCCACGGTGAATCTGCGAACACGAGCGGCAGCGAGTCCACGGCCTGCGGTACCGGCCCCCACGTCAGATCCAGGCACAGTGGCTCGGCTTCCGACGGACCCATGGGGACCAGGTCGCTGGCCTCCTCGGGTGGCGTTCGCTGCGGCTGCGCTCCCTCGGTCACGGTGGCCGGGTCGGGTGTCACCGGTGCCGGACTTGTCTGGGTGGTTGCCTGGGTGGCCGCCGGAACGGCCGAGGACGGTGCTGCCGACGGCGTTCCATGCTCCGATCCGCCGCACGCGACGAGAGCTGTTGCACCTACTGCGAGGAGCAGAAGTCGTTTCATGAAGACCGCCTGGTTCGATTTGCCCGACGCCAGGTATGTCCCCTCGCAAACATGTTCCGTTACATCAAATTTCGATCAAGGGGCCTGAACCCTGCCGGCGCAGGCAACTCTTGCTCCACTGTTCGCTCGCTCCGCGGTATTTCAGCGGAAGCCGCCACAGAGTGGAGCGCCAGTTGCACTCGTCAGTCGAGCCGAACCAATTCCCGCAGTGCCGACTCGTCCACCGCGTCGAGTCCGTCCAAGAATGCAGCGGCGAAGGTACCCGGACGTGACGTCGAGCGAGCCGCAATCTCCGACGCGACCGCCACGTGCGCGTGCGCGGCGACGGCACCGATCAACTCAGACGGAGAAACGGAACAGTACGCAGCCGTCAGCGCACCCAACGCGCATCCGGTGGCTGTAACTCGTTGCAGCAGTGCGCTTCCGCCGCCGATCTTCACCGTCGAGCCTTGCGCGAAGATGTGGTCGACCTCGCCCGAGGCCGCTACGACCTCGGCGCGGTCGAGGAGAGAACGCGCCGCGTCGACGGAGTCCGCCACGTGTGCAGACGAATCCACGCCTCTCGATCCACCCTCAGCGCCCGCGAGTCCCATCACCTCGGAAGCATTTGCGCGAATCACACTGGGCCGGTTGGCAAGTAGTTCCAGCGCGACCTGGGTTCGCCACGGCAGCCCGCCCGCGCCCACCGGATCGAGTACCCACGGCTTCCCCGCTACACGCGCGGCAGCGGACGCCAGACGAGAACTTTCCACCTGCGCAGCCGTCGGAGTTCCGAGATTGACCAGCACCGCGTCGGCGATCTCGGCGAAGCCGGCCGCTTCCTCCGGATTGTCGACCATCGCCGGAGCCGCACCTGCCGCGAGCAGGGCGTTGGCGACGAATTGCACCGACACCGTATTGGTCAGACACTGCACCAGCGGATTGCGATCACGCAGCAGTCGATGCGCGGCAACGATGTCGTCCAGGGTCACACTCGAGGCATTCATCGCTGTCGAGTCTACGACCGCTCCCACCCCGTTCGCGTCAATGGACCACCCCACCCCCTTCGGATCAATGCGCCTTTCTTGCAATCTGAGTGACTGAAAGCCACATTGATCCCAATTGGAGGTACAGAGCAAGCCGGGGGCGGGGCGGGGCGGGGTGAGGCAGCGAGGAGTCAGGCCACACGAGTTTTGGTGCGCGGGATCCATTCGTAGAGTCCGGCTGCGGCGTTGTGGTGCAGGGAGAGGTCGATGGCATCGAGGATTGCCTGTCGGGGCGCGGGGCGTCCGAGTTGTTTGGCGCTGATGGCCAGGCGCACCACTCCCCCGCGTCGGGCGGTGCGACCGGCGCCGAGTACGAGTGCTTTGAACCACCAGGGTTCGGCTTTGAAGCCTTCGCCGATTCCCCAGACCCGGGCGCGGATGGTGCCGTCTCGGTCGAGATCGTGAATACCGTTGAGCGAGGCGATCATTCGGAATCCTGCATCCGGGAGCGCCTCGATGGCTCCGGGTGAGGCGATCCAGCGCGGAGCGGCGAACACTCGGGTGCGCAGACCGGTCTGTTCCATGACGCGGTCCGCGGCCATCAGTCGCAGTCGAGCTTCGTGGCGCGGCAGTGCGGCGAACTCGGAACGTCGACGCTTAGTCGCGGCCTGGTCGTAGCCGTGCAGAACGATGGCGTCGCCACTGTCGCGACGGGAGCGCAACCATTCCTGGGTGGGCACGTCCGCGGCCAGCCGGTACTTGTCCTTCAGCCGCGGTGCGACGAGCAGCGACAGCGGGACGCCCCGTCCGTCGAGGTCTCGCGCGAACTCGGCGGCGTGCTCGTAGGTGTCGTTCTTGATTCCGCTCACCGACACGATCAGGCGTCCAGACATGACTCGAGCCTCGCACACCAGCGTGAACGAGGCTCGACGTCGATGCAGACAGAAGCTAAACGGCGATCGTTTCCTTCGGCAGGATCTTGTCGATCGCGGCGAGGACCTCGGGTGCGTCCGGCTCGGTGCGCGGGCGGAACCGGTTGGTGACGACGCCATCCGGGGAGATCAGGAACTTCTCGAAGTTCCACTGAACGTCTCCGGCGGTGCCGTCGGCGTCCTCGGTCTTGGTCAGTTCGGCGTAGAGCGGGTGCCGGTTGTCACCGTTGACGTCGACCTTCTCGGTCATCGCGAACGTGACGCCGTACGTGGTGGAGCAGAAAGTTTCGATTTCTTCGGCGGTGCCGGGCTCTTGGCCACCGAACTGGTTGCACGGCACCCCGACGACCGACAGGCCACTGGCGGAGTACTCGTTCGCGAGCTTCTCCAGCTTTTCGTACTGCGGGGTCAGTCCGCACTTGGACGCGACATTGACCACGAGGACGGCCCGTCCGGCGTACTCGTCGAGCGAGGTGGGCGCACCACCCAGCGTGTTGATGCCGATGTTCTGAACTTCAGTCATCATCCGAACTTACCTGTGAGTACCGACAGAATGGAACCGACGCACAAAAGCAAGTACGACCCCGCTGGTGGCAGGGCCGTACTTGCGTTCTTCCGAACCGGGCGACGGGGGGATGCGCGTCGCCCGGCAGGTTCTTATGCCTTGGCGGCGTTCTTTTCGATGATGACCTGCTTGTCGGCAGGCCGGTCGTCCTCGGGGTAATGGTCGTCGACCATGGTTTCCTCGTCGAACGGCAGGTTGCCGTCGAGCACCGTGTTGACTCGTTCCTTGTCCAGGGTCTTGGTCCAGGTGCCGACCAGCAAGGTGGCAACGGCGTTACCCGAGAAGTTGGTGACGGCGCGAGCCTCGGACATGAACCGGTCGATTCCGACGATGATCGGGACGCCGTCCAGCAGCTGAGGGGCATGACTTTCCAAGCCGCCGGCCAGCGTGGCCAGGCCTGCTCCGGAGACTCCGGCTGCACCCTTGGAGGCGATGATCATGAACAGCAGCAGCGAGAACTGCTCGGGGATCGAGAGCGGCAGGTTCATGGCGTCGGCGATGAAGATCGAGGCCATCGTCAGGTAGATCGCGGTGCCGTCCAGGTTGAACGAGTAGCCGGTGGGGACGACGATGCCGACGGTGGTGCGCTCGACTCCGACGTGCTCCATCTTGGCGATCAGACGCGGCAGGGCCGACTCGGACGAGCTGGTGGCGACGATGAGCAGGTACTCACGGGCCAGGTACTTGACCAGCTTGAAGATCGAGAAGCCGGAAACGAACTTCAAGATCAGGCCGAGGAAGAAGAACACGAAGATGAAGCAGGTGACGTAGAAGGCCAGCATCAGAGTGCCGAGCTGCAGTACCGCGTCGAATCCGGTCTTGCCGACGACACCGGCGATGGCACCGAAAGCACCGATCGGGGCGAGCCACAGGATCATCGTCAGGATGCGAAAGACGAGCTTCTGTACTGCACCGATGCCCTTGAGGATGCCTTCGCCGCTCTTGCCCATGGCCTGCAGGGCGAAGCCGACGAGGATGGCGACGAACAACGTCTGCAGTACCGAGCCTGCGGTGAGCGACGACAGCAGCGAGGTCGGAATGATGCCTGCGATGAAGTCCATCGTGCCGCCGGCCGCCTCGGCCGTCTTGACCAGTTCATCGGCTCCACCGCTGGGCGGAATGTCCAGACCGTCACCGGGCTGGATCAGGTTGCCGACGACCATGCCGATACCGAGCGCGATGGTGGACATGCTGAGGAAGTAGGCCAGGGCCAAGCCGCCGACGCGACCGACACTGGCTGCCGCGCGGACCGAACCGATGCCGAGGACAATGGTGCAGAAGATGACCGGGCTGATCATCATCTTGATCAGGCTGACGAAGAGCGTGCCGAGCACGGCCAGCGAGACGCCGAAGTCCTTCCACACCAGGCCGACGATGACTCCGGCGATGACGGCGATGATCACCGCGATGTAGAGCCAGTGAGTCTTGTCGCGCTTCTTCTTGGGCTCGGTGGGCGGATTGTCGAACCGCTCCGCATCGATGGTTGTCATGAATGTTCCTTCTGGTTCAAGTGAAGCGCGAGTCGAACTGCGGACTTCGTAACTGTCGCGGGTGGAGTGAGGTGGGTCACCCCTGCTGAGAGATGATGTTGCTGCACCCAGTGACTGGAGTCACCTATACGTTCATTCTGTTCACATCGATGTTTCTTGTCCGAAAGGAATGTGTTGTCCTCGAAGCGGCCGCTGAGCGTGGCGGGCCAGGTTTTGGTCCTGCAACTGGTCGTCATGGCCGTCGTCGTTCTCGCCGGCGGGATACTGACGATCCTCAACGAGAGGTCTAACAGCGACGACGCCACCCGACGTGAGGTGACGGCGATCGCGGTGAGTATCGCCAACGAACCGTCGACGCCGCTGGCCATCGAATCCGAAGACCCGACGTCTCGTCTGCAGCCGGAAACGGAGAAGATCAGGCAGGTCACCGGGGTCGACTTCATCGTCGTCATGGCTCCCGATCGCACCCGCTTCACGCACACCACCGTCGACCTGATCGGTAAACCGTTCAGCGGCAACATCGATCGCGCACTGCTCGGTGAGACGTTCACCGAGACGTACGTGGGCTCTCTCGGCCCGTCCATCAGGGCGGTCACACCCGTCACCGATACCGACGGCGAGATCGTCGGTCTCGTGTCCGCTGGAGTCACCCGCCAGAAGATCAGCGATCAGTTCCTGCAAGGCCTGCCGTTGATCCTCGCCGTCGTGCTCGCGGCCTTCGTCGTCGCTGCGGCCGGTTCGACGCTGCTCAGCCGCCGGCTACGGCGTCAGACATTGGGAATGGCTCCGGCCGAATTGCGGACGATGTACGAGCATCACGACGCCGTTCTGCATTCCATCGGCGAGGGCCTGTTGGTGTTCGGACGCAGCGACGAGGCGGAGTTGGTCAACGACGAGGCCCGACGCCTTCTCGACCTACCGGACGGGCCGGTGTCGCTGACGTCGTTGCCGGAGTCGATGCAACAGATGGACACCGGGATCGTCCGCGGTGAGCTGCACCTGACGAAAGATCGTGTACTCGTCGTCAACCAGGATCCGGTCATGTGGGAGGGCAAACGCCTGGGTAACGTCCTGACGATTCGCGATCAGACCGAGTTGCGTTCGTTGATGGGCGAATTGGATTCGGTGCGCAGTTTCGCGGAGTCACTGCGCTCGCAGGCGCACGAGGCGGCGAATCGATTGCACACGGTCATCACGATGGTCGAGCTCGGTCGGCCCGAAGAAGCCGTCGAATTCGCGACGGCCGACCTCGAACTCTCGCAGACGCTCATCGACCGGTTGATGAACGCGGTCGGCGAGCCTGCGCTCGCGGCGCTGTTGCTCGGCAAGGTCAGCCAGGCTGCCGAACAGGGCGTCGAGCTGACGATCACCGACGACACGGCGATGGAACACGAAGGGGTTCTGACTGCTCGCGAATTGGTGACGCTGGTAGGCAATCTGATAGACAATGCGATCGATGCCTCGAAAGAATCCGACCAGCCGTGGGTCGAAGTGACGGTCCGCGACGCCGACGGTGAACTCGTCGTCCGGGTGGCCGACAGTGGTCCCGGCATGCCACCGGAAACCTTGAAAGCTGCTCTCCGGCGGGGATACTCGACCAAATCGGGATCTCGCGGACTCGGCCTCGCGCTCGTGACGCAGGTGATCACGCGGCACGGTGGCACGTTGACCTCGGAAGTGACGTACGGGTCGGTGTTGGTTGCGACCATTCCGGGAGCGACGTCGTGATCCGCGTACTGATCGTCGACGACGAACCGCTCATCGCCGAGGCACACAAGACGTACGTGGAGCGAACGCCCGGTTTCGACGTGGCCGGAGTCGCACACACCGGCGCTGCGGCCATGCGATTCGCCAGCACCGAACCCGTCGATCTGGTGTTGCTGGACATCGGGCTGCCCGACGCCAGTGGCATCGACGTCGCTGCGGCGCTCGGCGGTCTTCGTCCGAGCCCCGACGTCATTGCCATCACCTCCGAACGTGATCTGTCGGTAGTTCGTTCGGCAGTGGCGCACGGCATCGTGCTGTATCTGCTCAAACCGTTCACGTTCGCTGCGTTCCGCGACAAGCTCGAGCGCTATCGCGAATTCCACGATGCATTACCCGCCGGCGAGAACGCGTCCAGTCAGCGAGACATCGACCGTGCGATGGCGCATCTACGCACGGCCGACGAACGCGTCTCCACCCCCAAAGGCATAGCCCCACAGACGATGGACGGCATCACCGCCAGCGTCAAGCAATCCGTCGACGGCCTCAACGCCTCCGAGGCGGCCAAGGTTGTCGGCGTATCCCGGGTGACGGCCTGGCGCTACCTCGAACGACTGGCCGACGACGGCCTGGTCACCCGGCACACCGAATACGGTAAAGCCGGGCGACCGCAGGTCCGCTACGTGTGGCGCTGACGCGCCAGTGGTGTGGTTGAGTGCCCCCTGGGGCGCTTGATCACTCCACTGCGGCGCCAGCCGCACTCACGATCCACGCGTACTCGAAAGCCGCTTCCTTCCACTTCTCGTAACGCCCGCTGACTCCGCCGTGACCGGCGCTCATTTCGGTCTTGAGCAGCAGGTCCGAGTCACCGGTCTTCGTAGCACGCAGGGCCGCAACCCATTTGGCCGGTTCGACGTACAGGACGCGGGTGTCGTTGATGGACGTGATCGCGAGGATCGACGGGTAGTCCTTGGCCTCGACGTTCTCGTAGGGGCTGTACGACTTCATGTAGTCGTACACTTCCTTGTCCGCCAACGGGTTTCCCCACTCGTCCCATTCGATCACCGTCAACGGCAGCGACGGGTCGAGGATGGAGGTGAGTGGGTCGACGAACGGAACGTTGGCCAGGATGCCGTTGAACAGCTCGGGTGCGAGGTTGGCCACCGCACCCATCAGCAGACCACCTGCGCTGCCGCCGTCGGCAACCAGATGCTTCGGTGAGGTACGGCCGGTGCCGATGAGATGCTGTGCGGCAGCGATGAAGTCGGTGAACGTGTTCTTTTTCTGCAGCGTCTTGCCCTGGTCGTACCAGTGCCTACCCATCTCGCCGCCGCCGCGCACGTGTGCGACGACGAAAACGATGCCGCGGTCGAGCAGAGACAACCGCGCCACCGAGAACGACGGGTCCATCGATGCCTCGTACGATCCGTAGCCGTACAGCAGCGTGGGAGCAGGACCCTCGGGGACGTCCTTGCGAGCGATGACCGACAGCGGAATCTCTGTTCCGTCCGGCGCGGTCGCCCACTCTCGGTGCTGCACATAGTCGCCGGCGTCGAACTCACCGAGAACCGGCTGCGATTTGCGGAGCAGCAATTCCCCGCTCGCGATATCCAGGTCGTACACCTGACCGGGGGTGATGAAGGAGGTGTAGACCATCCTCAGCAGGGGCTGGTCCCACTCCGGGTTCGAGCCGGCTCCGACCGAATAGAGCTCCTCGTCGAACTCGAGCTCGCGGTATTCGCCGTATCCCTCGTCGGTCAGCGGCCAGATCGCCATGCGGGTCAACGCTTCTCGGCGGTAGGTGAAGATCAGGTGTCCGGCGAAGGCGTCGATGTCCTCGACTCGGACGTCGTCGCGGTGTGGAACCAGAATGCGCTGATCGAGTGGATCGCTCACCGGGGCCTCGGCGAGCAGGAAGTTCTCGGCCTTCTCCCCCTCGGTACCCCAGCCGTTGACCGAGCCGTTGTGGGTGATGAGGAAGCGATCCTCACCGGCCACGACGGCGTGTTCGATGCTGTACTCGATGCCGTCCGTGCGCGGCAGTACGACGCGGAACTCGCCCTCGGGATCGGTGGATTCCAGGACGAGGCACTCGGAGGTGATCTTGGAACCGACCCAGATCATCAGGTACTTCTCGCTACGGGTGGAACCGAAGCCGACCCAGTAGCTTTCGTCGGGCTCGTGAAAGACCTTGACGTCCTCGGCCTTACCGAGGGTGTGTCGCCAGACGGTGTCGGGACGCCAGGATTCGTCGACCGTCAGGTAGAAGACGTGGGTGGCGTCGGCGGTCCAGGTGGCTCCCGGCGCGACGTTCTCGATGGTGTCGGCCAGCAGTTCTCCGGTTTCGAGGTTCTTGAAGCGCAGTGTGTACCGCTCGTCGCCCTCTGTGTCGGTCGAGTACGCCAGCAACGTGCCGTCGAGGCTGATCGAGAATGCACCGAGCGAGAAGAAGTCGTGACCCTCGGCTTCGACGTTCGCGTCGAGCAGGATTTGCTCACCGGGTACGTCCACGTCGGAAGACAGCGTCGGCGGTGTCCAGTCGTCGGGAGAGTCGACGGGGCAACGGCATTGGAGGCCGTACGACTTACCCTCGACGGTGCGCGAGTAATACCACCACTGGCCCATGCGCGTCGGCACGGACAGGTCGGTCTCCTGGGTGCGCGATTTGATCTCGTCGAAGATCGTGCCGCGGAGTGCTTCCAGTCCGGCCGTCTGCTGCTCGGTGTACGCGTTCTCGGCTTCGAGGTAGGCGATCACCTCGGGGTCTTCCTTGGCGCGCAACCACTCGTAGTTGTCGATGAACGTGTCGCCGTGATGGGTGCGCCCCTGCGGCACCTTCTTGGCAATGGGAGGGGTGATCGTCATGGCGTGACCCAATCGTCGAAGTTCAGGCCCGAGATGCGCTCGTAGGCCTCGATGTAGCGGCTGCGCGTTGCGGCGACGACGTCGTCGGGCAACGGTGGCGGTGGGGTGTCGGACGCTCGGTCCCAGCCGGATTCGCCGGTCAGCCAGTCGCGAACGAAC
Source organism: Rhodococcus sp. JG-3 (assembly GCF_000482405.1). Classification (NCBI taxonomy): domain Bacteria; kingdom Bacillati; phylum Actinomycetota; class Actinomycetes; order Mycobacteriales; family Nocardiaceae; genus Rhodococcus; species Rhodococcus sp. JG-3. The sequence goes on along the minus strand of NZ_KI519398.1, from coordinate 1,824,357 downwards.
TGCTTGTCGAAACTGGGCTGAACGCGACCTTCTTCGTACGAGTCGGCAGGCCAGTAGCGTGAGGAATCGGGGGTGAGCACCTCGTCGGCGAGAACGAGGTTGCCGTCGGCATCGGTCCCGAACTCGAACTTGGTGTCCGCGAGAATGATTCCGCGTTCCAGAGCGAAGTTGGCTGCACGCGAATAGATCTCGATGGTGTCTTCGCGGAGCTTGAAGGCCAGCTCGGCACCGACCAGTTCGACGGCCTGGTCGAAGGTGATGTTCTCGTCGTGCTCACCCAGTTCGGCCTTGGCGGCAGGAGTGAAGATGACCTCGTCGAGTTTGCTCGATTCGATCAGGCCGGGCGGCAGTTCGACGCCGCACACGGCACCGGTCGCGTTGTAGTCCGCCAACCCGGATCCGGTGAGATAGCCGCGAGCAACGCACTCGATCGGCACCATGTTCAGCTTCTTCACCACCAGGGCGCGGCCGAGCAGTTCGGCGGGGATGCGTTCGTCGAGCGGATCACCGGCCAGGTGGTTGACGCCGCCGAGCTCCTCGAAGAAGAACACGCTCATCGCCGTCAACACCCGTCCCTTGTCCGGGATCGGGGTGTCGAGGATGTGGTCGTAGGCCGAGATTCGATCGCTCGCGACGAGCAGCAGATGCGCGTCGTCGATCGTGTACAGATCGCGGACCTTGCCGCCGGTCAGATGCTCGTAGCTACTCAGTGATGGTCGCACGAGGCTCAACACTATCTGGGCCGGTGCCGCCACGTCGGCGGGCAGGGATCACAATGAGTAGCAATGGCAACGACCGAATCGACCCCGGACATCGGATTCCGCTCCGAACGCGGTCCCATCCTGATCGCGCTGATGCTCAGCTCGTCGCTGGTTGCGCTGGACGCGACGATCATCGCCACTGCGGTGCTCACCATCGTCGGCGACCTCGGCGGGTTCGCGCAGTTCCCGTGGTTGTTCTCGATCTACCTGCTGGCACAGGCTGTCTCGGTGCCGCTCTACGGCAAATTGTCCGATCTGTTCGGGCGTAAGAAGATCATGGTGTTCGGCATCGCGGTGTTCTGCCTGGGCTCGATTCTGTGCGGCCTGGCGTGGAGCATGCCTGCTCTGATTGCTTTCCGCGCGATTCAGGGACTCGGTGCGGGTGCCGTGCAGCCGATGTCCATCACGATCGCAGGCGACATCTACACGCTGCCCGAGCGCGCCAAGGTGCAGGGCTACCTGGCCAGCGTGTGGGCGATCTCTTCGGTGCTCGGCCCCGCCCTCGGTGGCGTCTTCTCCGAGTACCTGTCGTGGCGGTGGATCTTTTTCATCAACATTCCGCTGTGCGCGGTGGCGGCGTTCATGTTGCTGCGCAAGTTCGAGGAAGGCGCTGTCGAACGCGCCAAGCCGAAGATCGATTACCTCGGTGCCGCTCTGCTCACCGTCGGCGCGACGATGGTGCTCCTCGGCCTGCTCGAAGGCGGCCAGTCCTGGGCCTGGGGTTCGCCGATCAGCATCGCGATCTTCGTCGTGGGCTTCCTACTGCTGGCGGTGTTCGCATGGGTCGAGTCCCGCGCCGAGGAGCCGATCCTGCCGCTGTGGGTGTTCACCCGGCGGGTGCTTGTGGTCAGCAGCTTCATCTCGTTGCTCGTCGGCGCATTGATCCTGGGACTGACGTCCTACGTCCCGACCTTCGTACAGGGCGTGTTCGGCACCGGAGCCATCATCGCCGGCTTCTCGCTGTCCACGCTGACCCTCGGCTGGCCGATCGCGGCATCCCAGTCCGGGCGGGTGTACCTGCGCTTCGGCTTCCGCACGACGGCAGTGGTCGGCGGTTCGATCGGGATCGTGGGTACGGCACTGACGACTCTGCTCGACGCCGATTCGCAGATCTGGCACGTCGCGGCGATGTGCTTCGTCATCGGCCTCGGCATGGGGTTGATCGCGAGCCCCACCTTGATCGCCGCACAGTCGAGCGTCGAGTGGGCCGAACGCGGCGTCGTCACCTCCACCAACATGTTCGCCCGTTCACTCGGTAGCGCCGTCGGCGTCGCGGTGTTCGGTGCCATCGTCAACGCCCGTGTGTCCGGAGATCCAGAACCCGAACAACTGTCCGACGCCATCCATCTGGTCTTCATCGGAGTGCTGGTCGCCGCCGTCCTGATGACTGTCGCTGCGGTGTTCATGCCCAGGCGCACGGCCCGATAACTCGCCCACTGGTCCCGCCGCGTACCGCGACCGGAACCCTGCGTCACGGCATCAACGCACCGAACGCGGAAACCAGTGCACCGGTGAGGTCACCGAGACCTTCACGGCTGTACCGGGAGCGAATCGGTCGCAGGCCCGAGCGACGACGCGCAGCCGGAGCCCGGTATCGCGGTGTCGCACAGTGACCGAGCATTCGGGGCCGGTGAACACTTCGTGTTCGACGAGAAATTCGCCGTCCTCGCGCTCCGAGACCACCAACTGTTCGGGCCGGAGCAAGACCTGCCCCATACCCGTTGCCCTGGTGGTGGATTCGAGACGACCGAGAACGGTGTCGACCCAACCGTCGAGCGCGGCAGCGTCGACGTAATAGGCGTCGCCGACGAAGCTCGCCACAGCCGGCGTGGTGGGCCGCTCGTACAGTGCACGCGGCGTATCGACCTGCGCACAGCGCCCGCCCAGCAGAACCGCAACCCGATCCGCGGTGCCCAGAGCCTCGGCCCGATCGTGGGTGACGAGAATCGACGCGGTCTTGCTGGTGAGCAACAACTCTCGCACGTCCTGCCGAATCGAGGTCCGCAGACCTGCATCGAGAGCAGCGAACGGCTCGTCCATCAACACCACCGACGGAGCCGGGGCCAACGCGCGCGCCAACGCGATCCGCTGCTGCTGCCCGCCCGAGAGTTCGCTGGGTCGAACCGCACCGGCGTCGGGCAGTCCGACGAGCTCGAGCATCTCGTCGACGCGTCGGGCCCGTTCGGCTCGGCCCGACAGGTACGGCCGCACGAACCCTGTGCGCAAACCGAATTCGATGTTTCGGCGCACCGTCAGATGTGGAAACAGTCCACCTTCCTGCGGCATCAGGCCTACTCCCCGCTTCTCCGGTGGCACCTGAACACGCCCGGCGACGGAGAGGTCGCGCCCGTCGGCGGTGATGCGGCCCGCGTCGATACGGTGCAGGCCTGCGATCGATCGCAGCAGAGTCGTCTTGCCGCAGCCTGAGGGTCCGAGAACGGCGAGCATCTCACCGTCGCCGAGGTCGAGATCGATTCCGTGCAGCACCGTCGTACTGCCGTAGGAGGCAACGAGATCGGACATCACCATGCTCATGACAGTGTCACTCGCTTTCGCGTCGTACGCCGCAGCGCCCGAGTCAGGACGATCGTCGGGACCACAGAGATCAGGATCAACGCGAGGGCGTAAGGGGCTGCCTCGCCGTAGCGGAATGCCTCGGTGGTGGACCACAGCGTGGTCGCGAGCGTGTCCACACCGCGGGGACGCAGCATCAACGTCGCCGGTAATTCCTTGGCGACGGTCAGGAACACCAGGGCGGCTCCGGCCGCGATGCCGGGCGCGGCGACAGGAATCGTCACCCGCAGGTCGGTGCGCACTCGCCCGGCACCGAGGGTCCGTGAAACATCCTCGAGCACAACCGGAGTGGCGTCGACGACCGATCGGGTGCTGCCGACGGCCAACGGCAGGAACAGCACCACGTACGCCAGCACCAGCAGCACCGCGGTCTGATAGAACGACGGCAGAAATCTGATTCCGAGAAACACCGTCGCCAGTCCCACGGTGATACCCGGGAGACCGTGCGCAATGTACGTGGACAACTCGGCGGTGCGCGCACTGCGGGACGTGGACCGGGCCGCGAACAACGCCACCGGCAACGCAAGCACGGCTACCACCAGAGCAGCAGTCGCCGAGTACTGAACTGTCTTGGCGCTGACAGCCAGCACGTCCGCCCAGTCGACGGTGAAGCGCAGCGATCGACTGAGCCATCGCGCCAGGGCCAGAATCGGTACCAGCACCGAAACACCGAGGGCTGCAACGATAACGGCCAGAGCAGGCACGCGCCACCGGCCGAGAACCACAGGCTCGGCCATCCGGTCGGTACCCGATCCCACGCGCGCCGTGGCCCCGCGTCGAGCACGCCGTTCGAGGAGGGTCAACACCAACGCGCCCACCACGAGGACCAACCCGAGAACAGCGGCCGCGGTGCGATCGAGCCCGCCGCGGTAGGCGCTGTAGATGCCCAGAGTGAAGGCGTCGTACCGCATCAGTGCCACCGCCCCGAAGTCACTGATGGTGTACAGCGCCACCAACAACGCGCCTGCTGCCGCAGCCGGAACGACGCGACGGCACTCGACGGTCAGCGCGGTGCGTACAGCGCCTCGACCGAGGGTTCGCGAGACCTCGGCCAACGACGGGTCCGCGGTGGCGAACGCCGCGGACACCGGCAACATCACCAGCGGGAAGCACGACAACGTGAGCACCAGCGCAGCACCGGAAAATCCTGCAAGGGAGGGTAATTCAGCGATCCACAGATACCCGGACACGTACGACGGGATGGCCAGCGGTGCCGCGAGGATCATCGAGAAGATGCGTCGACCCGGTAGATCGGTTCGGACGGTCAACCAGGCGAGCAGCGTGCCCACCACGACGGAGGCGACCACCACGGTGAGCGCGAGCGTGGCCGTCCGGACAACGAGGTCGAGGGTGCGTTGCCGCAGGAGCAGCCGCAGTACCTTCTCGGTTCCGCCGTCGAACGCTCGAACGAACAGGTACACCAAGGGTGTCAGCGTCAGCGCTCCCACGCACAACGCGGTCGTCCCGAGAACGGGACGACCGCCGAAGTGGCGCCGCCGAAGCGGCTGGAGTGCGGACACGAACACCGACTAGATGATTCCGACGTCGGTGAGCAGGGTTTGCGTGGCTTCGAGGGACGAGAGCCGGCCCAGGTCGAGGTCGGTCGAACCCAGGTCCGACAGCGGCGGCAGGTCGTAGTCGGACGTGACGCCGTCGATGACGGGGTATTCGGCGGTCTCGTTGGCGAAGTATGTCTGCGATTCGGTCGAGAGCAGCTCGCGCACGAAATCGAATGCCGCTTCCTGGTTGTCCGACGCCGCCAGCACACCGGCACCGGCGACGTTGATCAATGCGCCGGGGTCGCCGGGCTCGAAGTAGTGCAGCTCGACGGGAGCGTCGGCACCGTTCTCGTCCTTGAACGGGTACCAGTAGTAGTGGTTGAGCAGTCCCGTGGCGACCTGTCCGTCGTTGACGGCGGTCAGCAGCGGACCGTTGCCCTCGAACGCGACCGGCTCGTTGGCGACGAATCCTTCGAGCCAGGTGCGCGCACCCTCCTCGCCGCGCTGCACGCGCAATGCGGTGACGAACGCCTGGAACGACGCGTTGGTGGGTGCGTAGCCGATCTGTCCGCGCCAGCGTGGGTCGAGCAGTCCGTCGATACCGGTGGGCAGGTCTGCTGCCTGCACCGAATCGGAGTTGTAGGCCAGCACGCGGGCCCGTGCGGACGTGGCGACCCAGGTGCCGTCGGTGCCGCGGTACTGCTCGGGGACGAGCGCGAGGATGTCCTCGGGCAGCGGTGCGAGCGCCCCTGCTTCGTCGAGGGCCCCCAGTGCACCTGCATCCTGGCCGTAGAAGACGTCGGCCGGCGTCGCGTCGCCCTCTTCGAGGATCTTGGCGGCCTGGGCGTTGGTGTTGCCCGAGTAGTCGACCTCGACGCCGCCGCCGATGCGTTCGATCAGGGGGTCGACGAGTTCTTCGCCGCGGCCGGAGTACACCACCAGGGCGGACTCTGCGGTGGCGGACTCGGAGGTGGAGGTGGTGTCACCCGAGTCCGAAGAGCTGCAGGCGACCAAACCGAGGGCAAGGGTTGCACTGCACGAGAGCAGCGCCAGACGGCGAACGGTGAACACGGTTCTCCTGACGAAAACGGGTCAAACGGACAATTCGAGAAAGTACACCACCAAGGTGAGGCTCAGCTACTTTCCCCCCGGATTGAACGACCGGCCGCCCGGGCATTCCCGCCCGATGACCGAACGCGTGCTCGTCACCGGTGCCAGCATCGCCGGCCCCACCGTCGCCTACTGGCTCGACAGAGCGGGATACGACGTCGTCGTCGTCGAGCGCAGTCCGCAGCTGCGTCTGGGCGGCCAGAACATCGACGTCCGCGGTAGTGGACGCGAGGTGCTGCGGCGCATGGGTCTGGAGCAGACCCTGCTGGCCAACGGCACCACCGAGAAGGGCACCAGATTCGTCGACGATTCCGACGCCACCATCGCGGCCTTTCCGGCCGGAGACGGATCACACGACGGGCCGACGGCGGAGATGGAGATTCTGCGCGGCGAGTTCGCGCGGATTCTCGTCGAATCAGCCGGTCCGCGAACCGAGTACCGGTACGGCGATCGCGTCGTCGACGTGGCTCAGGATGCCGACGGCGTCGATGTCACGTTCGCGTCGAACGCAGCGGAAAGGTTCGACCTCGTCCTGTTCGCCGACGGGATCCGTTCCAGTAGCAGAGAACTGGCGTTTCCTGCCGAGGCGGAGACCACGCCCGTCGGCCTGTACACCGCCTACGGGGTCTTGCCGAAGGGACCGAGTGACGACGGCTGGTGGCGCTGGTACAACGCCCCCGGATCCAGGGTCGCCAATCTGCGCCCGGACAACCTCGGCACGACGCGTTTCAGCCTGTCCTGGGTGTCCGACGATGGCGGGTACGAAACCGCGTCTACCGAAGAAGTCGTGGCCGCCCTGCGAGCGACGTTCGCCGACGTCGGCTGGGAAGTGCCCAGAATCTTGAATTCGCTCGGACCGGGTTCGGAGCTCTACGTCGACTATCTGGCCCAGGTGCAGGCCCAACGCTGGTCGAACGGCAGAATCGGCATGCTGGGCGACGCTGCTTGGTGCGCAACACCATTGAGCGGGATGGGCACCACGTTGTCGGTCACCGGGGCCTACGTGCTCGCCGGGGAACTCGCCCGAGCGCGCGATCATCGCACCGGGTTCGAGGCCTTCGAGGCGCGCATGCGTCCGTTCGTGAATCAGGCTCAGAAGCTTCCGCCCGGCGTGCCTCGCGTCGCGCATCCGAAAACGACTGTGGGAGTAGCTGCTTTTCGCACCGTGCTGCGCCTGGCCGGATCGAAGCCGGTCCAGGCGGTCACGAGCAGATTCCTCGGTCCCGACGCGGCGACGCTGGAATTGCCCGACTACGAATTTCGGCGTTAGAGCCCGACCCGCTCGAGCAGCGCGTCGAACGCCTCGCTGGCTTCCTGCTCGGTGCGGCCGGATTCGATGACGCCGTTGTACACCGCAAGCGCCTCCTCCTGGTACTGCTTGTACTTTTCGAGCCACTTCTCCGAGTCAGCGCGCCAGTAGCCGATGATGTCGAAATACTTGTTCTCGTAACCCAAGTCCTTGCGGAAGTACTTGCGTACCCGGCGCGAGGACGACGCCTCTGCGGCGAACCACACGTAACCGCGTCCCTCGGGCAACGGGTATGCGAGCACCGCGTCGTCGAGCACGCTGGCGCTGTCACCGTTCCCGGATCCGATACGCCAATCGAACGTCACGTCGGCGGCTGTCTCGAACGTCTGGATGTCGCCGCGTTCGAGTACCTCGACAATCGCGTGTGCGCGGGTGCCTGCGGGCAACTGCTCGATCAGCCGACCCAGTGCAGGAACCCCGGTCATATCGGCCACCAGCAGCAGCCAATCGACGTCGGCGGGCGGTGAGTACCACGACCGCGGACGGGTGAAGAGCACCGTCTGACCGGGGGCGGCCTGCTGGGCCCAGGTGGCCGCGACGCCACCCTCGTGTGCGAAGAAGTCGATGGTCAACTGGCCGCGGTCGGGATCGACGCGTCGGATCGTGTAGTTCCGGCCCTCCGGCGCGTTCTCGAGGCCGTGGAACCACCACAGGCCGTCGACCTCGGTCATCGGCGGCGGTGCCGACTCGCCTTCACGCGGAAAGTAGACCCCGACGCACTCGTCGGGTGCCCCGAGCGTGCGGTAACCGGCGACGTGCTCGCCGCCGAAGGTGACGCGCACCATGTGCACGGTGAGCTGCTCCACCGCAACGACGTCGGCGTAGTGGAAACCACGCTGCTGATCGGTCATCTTCGTCCTCGATACATCTCTCGTCCGACTGTGCGAGAACCCTCAGGCTAACTCGGCGGCAATTCTGTTCGATTCTAAACTAAGCCTTGCCTAGCCTGCCAGCGGCCACCTTGGGTATCACCAACGGAGTGTGCGATTCGGGATCGTCGATGATGCGGCACTGCAGTCCGAACACCGCCTCCACCAAGTCGGCGGTGACGATCTCCGCCGGTGGGCCCTCGGTGACCACCGCGCCGTCCTTCATCGCGATGATGTGGTCGGCGTATCGACATGCGTGGTTGAGATCGTGCAACACCGCGACGAGGGTGTTGCCGTTGTCCCGATTCAACGTGGCCAGCAGGTCGAGAAGTTCGATCTGGTGCGCGATGTCGAGAAAGGTCGTCGGCTCGTCCAAGAGCAACAGCGGTGTCTGTTGCGCGAGAACCATTGCCACCCACACTCTTTGCCGCTGTCCACCGGACAGCTCGTCGACCGGACGGGCCGACAGCGACGTCACTCCGGTCGCAGTCATGGCCTCCACCACCGCGGCCTCGTCCGCGACGGACCATTGCCGAATCAACTTCTGATGCGGATAGCGGCCTCGCGCAACCAGATCGGCCACCGAGATGCCGTCCGGCGCGATGGAGGTTTGCGGCAGGAGCCCGAGTCGGCGGGCGACCTCCTTCGCCGGGTACGACGAGATGGACTTGCCGTCGAGCAATACCGTGCCGCCGGTCGGCTTCAGCAGCCGCGACAACGCGCGCAACAGTGTCGATTTACCGCAGGCGTTCGGCCCGACGATCACGGTGAACTTGCCGTCGGGAATGTCGACGGTCAACTTCTCGCTGATGATTCGTTTGTCGTATCCGACGGTGATGCCGTCCGCGTACAGGCGTGGCCTCGTCGTCATTGCTTCCGCCCTTCTCGTGCCAACAACCAGACGAAGTACGCGCCGCCCACACAGACCGTCACCACGCCGACCGGAAGTTGAGTGGGTGCGAACACTCGTTGCGCTGCAACGTCACTGACGATCAGGAGCAGAGCGCCCATGCACGCCGCGGGCACCATCGCCACCGACGAGGTACCGGTGAGTCGCCGAGCCAACTGCGGCGCCGCGAGCGCAACGAACGAAATGGGCCCCGCTGCGGCCGTGACCAGTGCCGTGAGGGCGACCCCGAGAATCACCAGCATCAGACGCGTCGGCTCGACGCGGATTCCGAGCGCTCTCGCCGCGTCGTCACCCATCTCGAGTACCGGTAGCCGTGTCGACAGCGCCGCCGCCACGGGGGTGACGACAGCGAGGGCCACGAGAACGGGAACCACCTGCGGCCACCCCAGCCCGTTGAGTGTGCCCGCGCCCCAGACGGCGGCTGCGATTGCCTCGGAGACATCGGCTTTCACCACGAGCCAGGTATTGACGGACGCCAGGACGGCACTGACCGCGATACCGACGATGATCAATCGAAAGCCCTGCACGCCGCGCTTGTAGGCGAGCACGTACACGACGGCGGCGGCCACCAGTCCGCCGACGAGCGCGCCCGCTCCGGTCCGGTAGTAACCGCCGCCGAGCGTCAGGATGACGACGAGAGCGCCGGTGTACGCGCCGGTCGAGAAGCCGATGATGTCCGGGCTGCCCAACGGATTTCGCGTCAACGACTGAAAGATCGCACCCGACACCCCCAGGGCAGCTCCGAACAGGAATGCCAGCGCAACCCGGGGGAACCGCGACTGCATGACGACGATCTCGGTGATGCGCGGGGCGTCGCCGAACACCGCTGCGAGCACCTGGCCCGGTGGAACGTGGTAATCGCCGGTGCCGATCGCGAGGACGGCGACAACCGCTGTCAGCAACAGCAGGGCCGCGCAGACGAGGACCGTACGAACGTCGATTCGTGCGCCCAGGACTGTGCGAACGATCCACACCTTTCTGCCGAAGTCGATGTTCCCGGCGCGCGGTGCCCGGATCACAGCCCGCTCGCCTTCTTTCGGCGGACCAACAGGATCAGGACGGGGGCCCCGACGAAAGCGGTGACGATACCGACCTGCAACTCCCCCGGCTCGATGACGATTCGGCCGACGAGGTCGGCGAACAACAGCAAGGCCGGTGCCGCGAACACGGTGTGGATCAGAATCCAACGCTGGTCCGGCCCGACGAACCAGCGCACCATGTGCGGCACCATCAGCCCCACGAACCCGACCGGTCCCGCCGCCGCTGTCGCCGCTCCGGCCAACAGGGTCACCGCAACGACCCCGACGGTCCGCGTCCGAAGCGCATTGGCACCCAACGACCGGGCCAGCTCGTCGCCCAGTGCGATCGCATTGAGCGGACGCGCGACGAGCGCAGCCAGGCACAGTCCGAGTACGACGAACGGGCCGGTGGCCGCCGCGATGTCGAGGCCTCGACCCGCCAACGAGCCTGCGCCCCAGAACCGCATCCTGGCGAAGGCGTCCGGGTCCAGCAGCAGCATCCCGGAGGTGACGCCGCCGAGCACCGCACCGAGGGCAATACCGGAGAGCGTCAAGCGAATCGGAGTGGGACCCGCTCGCCCCACCGAACCCAGCGCGTACACCGCGACGGTGGCGAGAACGGCACCGACGAACGCGAACCACACATAGAACCGAACGTCGGTCACGCCCAACACCCCGACTGCGAAGGCGACGAAGAGTGCCGCTCCGGCATTGACGCCCAGAATGCCCGGGTCGGCCAACGGGTTGCGCGTCATCGCCTGGATCAGCGCGCCCGCGACGCCGAGCGCGGTACCGACGAGCACACCGAGCACGGTCCGCGGAACTCGGAGCTCACGGACGATCACCGCATCGGTGGAACCGTTCGACGACCACAATGCGTGCCACACGTCACCGACAGCGATGTTCTCGGCTCCCACAGCGATACTCACCAGGCACAGAATCGCGAGGACGGCGACGACGAGAATCAGACCGGCGGTCCTGCCGGCATCGGTTCGGGCCAGACCACCGACGAGAGCCGGAACATCGCTCTGTTCCGGCTCGTCGCCCGCAGTGATACCCCGCCGTTTCACACCACCGAACGCACCCTCGCACCCACCGCGGACTTGACGATCTCACCGCTGCGCACAGCGATGTTGGACAGCAGAGAGGACGTCAAACCGTGGGTGTGCTCGGTGCCGCCCTGCAGGTAGATCGAACCCACTGTCGATCCACGCGTGACGAGCCGGTAGTCCCGCGTCACGCGCGGACCGTGCGCATCGAATTCGACGGCGTCGAACAACGGCCCGAGGATGTCGGGCAGATCGAGTGACGTGAAGCCGGTGGCATAGACGACAGCGTCGCACAGCACGTCCTCGGCCAGTCCTGTCGGCCCGTGTTCCACCGATGCCCGCACGCCCGACGCCTCCTCCGTGACATCGGCCAGTCGGGAGGCTCCGTGCACGAACAGCCGGCGCTGTCCGCTGACCCGCTCGGCGTACTCGCGCGCGTACAGCTCCTCGATCAGGGGCAAGTCGACGGCGGAGTAGTTGGTTCCGCGGTGATAGTTGAGCAGCTGATCGCGCAGAGAATGCGAGGACGAGTAGAAGTCGTCGACGGCGGTCGGATCGAAGATGCGGTTGGCGTAGGGGCTGTCGTCGGCCGGACTGTACCCGTACTTGCGCAGTACCGCATGCACGGACGCGTCCGGATAGGTCGAATGCAGGTAGTCGACCACTTCGGCTGCGCTCTGCCCGGCACCGACGACGACGAACGTGCGGTGAGTGCGCGACGGCAGCCGGTCGAGGTGGCCGAGCAGGTCGTGATTGTGGAATTGCCGCGCCGACGCGCTGACTCCGTCCGGCAGGGCCGCGGTCAGGCCGCCGGCGAGCACGATGTTGCGGCCGCGGACGGTCCCGGTGCGCCGCCCCTCGGTGCGGACGCCGTAACCGTCACCGGTGTCGACGACCGCGGACGCCCGCGTGCCGTAGTGCACCGCGGCGTCGACTTTGCCTGCGGCCCAGGACAGGTAGTCGTGGAACTCGAGCCGGCTGGGGAAGAACGTCTGCAGATTGATGAAGTGGTTGAGCCGGCCCCGTTCGGCGAGATACGACAGAAACGTGTACTCGCTGCTCGCATTGCGCTGGGTGGCAAGGTCTTTGAGGAAGGAGATCTGCATCGTGGTTCCCGGCAGCAACATTCCGGGGTGCCAAGCGAACTCGTCCTTCGACTCGACGAAGCACGACGTCAGGCGCTCGGCCGGAGCACACTGTCGATTGTGTTCCTCGATCGCGATGGCCAAGCCGAGGTTGGAGGGCCCGAAGCCGACCCCGACGATGTCGTATTCGCCGTCGAGGTCGCTGCTGTAGTCGTCGCTCGGGCTCATCGGATGCTCGCCCCCGACATCTGATCGAGCGCACCGGGGACCGGTTCGGCAGGGTCCACTCCGAGGGCAACGATGCTGTTGTCCGAGTCGACGTGCACCACGGAGGGACTGTGTGTGGGCAGCTCGGCGTTCTCGACCTGACGGAACGACATGATGATCACCAGATCACCCGGAGACACCAGATGGGCCGCGGCACCGTTGATTCCGATCACGCCGGATCCCGGATGGCCTTCGATCACGTAGGTGACCAAGCGAGCGCCGTTGGTGATGTCGACGACGTGGACCTGTTCGCCCTCGATCAGATCGGCCGCCTGCATCAGAGTCGAATCGATCGTGATGGACCCGACGTAGTGCAGATCGGCGTGAGTGACAGTGGCACGGTGGATCTTTCCACCCAGCATGGTGCGGTGCATCAGGCGTCGTTCTCCTTCTTACGGACGAGATATGGGGCAACGCTGGCGAGCTTCTCGCAGGTCTCGTCGAATTCACGTTCGGGCTTGGACTGGCCGACGATGCCGGCTCCGGCACGCAGCCATGCGGAACCCTGCTGCTCGTAGACGGCGCGCAGCACGAGTGCTGCTTCGAATTCTCCCGTCGATGATGCCTTCACGACGGCACCGGAGTACAGGCCGCGCGGTGAGTCGTCGAGCCGACCGATGGCGTCGATGGCCTCCTTCTTCGGGATCCCCGACGCCGTGACGGCCGGAAACAGGGCACCGAAGGCATCCCAGCAGGACAGGTCCTCGCGCAGGCGTGCGCGCACGGTGGACGCGAGATGTTGGACACTTCCCCGTTCGCGCACGCTCATGAAGTCCGAGACGGCCGTCGACCCCGGGCTGGCGATCGATTCGAGTTCCTCGAACGAGGTACGCACGGACACAGCGTGTTCGGTGATCTCTTTCGGATCCTGTTCGAGATCGGACTTCGCTGCCGAGTCGGCATCGGAACCGAGTCCGAACGCCCTCGTTCCCGCGAGCGGCTCGGTGGTGACGATCCCGTGTGCGTCGACGGAGGCGACCAATTCCGGGCTGAAGCCTGCGGCACGCAGATCGCCGAGATGCAGCAGAAAAGAGCGGGCCGGAGTGTTCGCCGTACGCCCGGCGCGGTAGGTGCCCGGCATGTCGAGATCGAATGGGATACGCACGCTCCGGGACAGAATGACCTTGGCGTAGTCGCCCCGTCGGATTTCCGTTACGGCCTGTTCGACGCGGCCGCGGTAGTCGTCGAGATCTCCGCCGACGTCGAGAGCGTGCACGGTCGGCAGCTCGTCGCCGCCGATCGCGTCGAGCGCGGCCAGTACCGAGGCGCGGTCCTCGTCGCTGCCGGTCACCTCGACGGCATCGTGTTCGCGGCCGAAGCGGACCTCGACGCGGGGCACCACCAGGTGCGCGAGGATGTCGTCGGCGTCGCGCCCGGCGGCAGTGGACCGATCGACGTCGTGCAGGTGCTCCGCGAACCCGAAACCGACGAATCCGTAAGCGTTCCACTGTTCTCGGGTCAGGCCCGTGCACGCCTCGCTCAGGGCCGCTGCCGGGTTACCGGACCAGCTCCGCTCGGTCGGTTCTCCGGCCCCCCAGGTGGTGGTCACGAGGTGGGGCCGAAGCACGATGCGAGCGACCACGCCGCCCGCGAACACCCAGCGTCCCCGGTCCTCGTACACGACGTACTCGTCGAACAATCCGGACTCCGCCAACGCGACGACCGTACGCAGTCCCCGCTGCAGTTCGGTCCCCTCGGCCGTGTCCATCGTCGTTTCTTCGACAACGGTCATTGTGTGTGCACTCCTGACGGTGAATCGGTCCGTGACCGCGCATTGCGCGCAACGTCTGCGGTCGGCATCGGCGCGCGCCTTCGATAGGGAACGCTAACCTAACCGACTCGGCAGCACAACGGCTTCCTCGGTGTCAGCGAACACGGCGTAGATCGAGCACCGAGATACCCCAGCCGACCAGCGTCGACGCCGCGACCTCGAGGCCGGCATCGGCTGCTACGCAGGCAAATTCGGCTTTCGTTCGTACACCGCTGCCGTGCATGCAGAGCATCAGCAGATCGAATTCCGACTGGTCCTCGTTGAACGACCCGTCGTTGGACAGTCGCTCGACGACCACCAATTTTCCGTTGTCGGCCAATCCTGTTGCCGCGTTGCGCAACAGCAGTGCGAGATCGTCGTCTCGATAGTGTCCGGTGACCTCGAGCAACAGATACGCGTCGAATCCGTTCCCGTGCTCCACATGCGGCTCGGACATCACGCTCTGCGGGTGATTCACCACTCGCCCTTCGAGTTCGGGCCATTTCCCGAGGTCGCGTCGAATCAGGTCGAGTTCGCTGGGCAACCCGAGCACACCCGCCGATACTCCGTCGTAACGGGAGAGAACGGAACCGAGCACCACTCCGGATCCTGCCCCCGCCACCAACAGGGTCGAGACCCCGTCGAACGAATAGTCCTGCACCAGAGCAGGACCCAGGAACGCGGCCTCGTCGGCGATGTGGTTGTGATGCAGTTCGGCGAGCCGCGGGGACGCCTCGAGGTCTTCGGTCAACGTGTTGCCGGTCAGCAGGCTCGCGCTGGCGGTACCGGTCCGCAGGCTGTCCACCAGACCTGTGATCGACAGTTCCACCCGTGCCTCGATCCCGTCCAGGTCCAGCCAGTGCGAGATCCAGTCGTCGCCGAGCATCGCCTCCCCGATATCGCCGAGAATCAGATCACCGGTGGAGTTCTCGGCGAGGACGTCGACGGCACGCAGATAGCGCACGAATTTTGCGAGGGCGCGCGGGTCCGTCTCGGTGGCTTCCGCCAGCGATTCGACGGAGCACGCCCCTCGGGACACGTGCAACGGGATACGTAACGTGTTGGCCGCCCTGAAAGCGAAGGGCGACAGTATTTCCGCACGTTCGGCGAGCCTGTCGAACGGCTCGGACTCACCGCCGCTGAGGTCGGGCACCTCGGGATCGTCGGCGCGGGTCAGAACCTCGGCGCGACGCCAGTACCCGGTGACGTCGACCATCTCCGGCGGCAGGCCGCGATCCTCGCGTAGATACCGACGGATTCCTTTGAGAGCGGTCGCTTCCCCTGCCACCCAGGCGAACACCGTTCCGTCCCACCAGGGTGCCGCCCGCACCGCACTGTCGAGCAAGTCGCCGGTGCCGGCGGTGACGCCGTCACGGTGGACCCACGTGATCTCGGCGTCGGCGGCCGTCGGCAACGGCAACTCTCGCTCGACGTCGGCGACCTCGACGAACACCCGAATTCGCCGGCCCGGCAATGCCTCTTCGAGATACCGAGCGATGGCAGGTAGCGCGGTCTCGTCGCCGACGAGCAACACCCAGTCGACATCGGCCGGAGCATGGCCCGACCGCACCGGTCCGAGCAGGGTGATGGAATCGCCGACGCGGCAACGCCGACCCCACGTCGACGCGATGCCGGTGTCGTGGGTGACGAAGTCGAGAGTCACCTGCGCGGTCTCGGGATCGGCGCTGCGCACGGTGTAGTTGCGGGTCACCGGACGCGGATCACGCGGCCATTCGACGGTGCGCTCGTGCTGGGTCGGAAGCACCACCGTGCCGTCGGTCTCCGCCGGGAAGAACAACCGAACGAAGTCGTCGAATCCTTCGCTGCGCAACGCCGGGAACCGGTAGTCGCCGCGCGAGAACTCGCGCAGCTGCGGCCCACCCAACACGATTCGGCGCATACCCGAACCCAGCTGACGTGTTTCGATCACCGTTGCCGTGCGCAGGACTTCGGGAAAGACGACCTGAAGTCGATGGGACCTTGCCACGGTGGAACACGCTCCTGTCTTCGAAAGTGAATACGCCTGTGCTCGCGTCGAGTGGGCCGCCCGAGTGTTGTCAGCCCTGAACGTTCTCGGCGGCAGTGTTCAGCGCCGAGGCCACGTCGTCGAGGATGTACGGGATCGTCAGCACCGTCAGGCCACCGAACGCGAAGTTCTTGTCGGCACTGAGGGCCTCGGTGGAGGCGGTACGTCCCTGCGAAAGTACGGGCTGCGAGGCCACGGCGGGTTCGGCCAGGAACCCGGCGAGAGATTCCTTGTCGTACGCCACGACGAACAGCACGTCGGACTTCAGCAACGACGCCTGTTCGAGGCTGAGCTCGAAGTACACGGCGTCGGGGTCCTTGGCCGGGTCGGCCTGTTGAATGGTGGGCTCGTTGACGAGACCGAGCTGCTCGAGGAACTCGACTCGTACGTCGTTGTCCTTGCTGACGGCGAAAGTGCCGGGTGCGTTGGGCAGCGCGACGGTGACCGTCTTGCCCTGCAGCGCAGAGTACTTCGTCGCCGCATCGGCAATCGAGCCCTCGACTCCGGAAACCAGGTCGGCGGCCTCCTTCTCCTTGCCCAGCGCCTTGCCCGCGATGGTCAGCTGGTCCTCCCACGACGTGGTCCACTGCTTGTCCGGGTACGCGACGACGGGCGCGATGTCGGAGAGCTTGTCGAACTCCTCCTGGCTCAACCCCGAGTACGGCGCGAAGATCAGATCCGGTGCGGCGGCAGCGAACTGCTCGACCGGAACCGCTCCGGTGCCGTCACCGGAGAGCAGTGTCGGCGCGTCGCCGCCCAGGTCGGCGAGAGCCTTCGCATCCCACGGCAGAACGCCGCGTTCGTCCGCACCGTACTGGGCACCGTCGAAGGTAGGCATCGCAACGGGTACGACTCCGAGGGCGAGAATCGCGTCCTGGTTCGACCATCCCCAGGTCGCGATCCGCTTCGGTGCCTCGGGGATCGTCGCGGATCCGAGTGCCGAGTCGATCGTGACCGGAAATGCGGACTCCTGCGCAGACGTCGTGGAGTCGGCGGCAGGCGTCTCCTCGGTGTCGCTGCTGCATCCGGCGGCGAGGGCGATGGTCAGCCCTCCGGCGAGCGCGATCGACGCGGCGCTCCTCATCCACTTCGTACGAACCTTCATCGTTCCTCGGAACCTCTCGACTCGACCACGCACTGACTGCGTCCACACCCGACCGGGCGAGGCGACTGACAAGGTAGCACTAATGAGGTTACCCTTGCCTCATTAGGCCGTCCTCGGACTCCCTGTCCTCCACAATTCGACACGCGGCCGACAGGGCCTCCCGCCAGAGCCCGGCCAGTTCCTCCACACCGTCGAGCACTCCTGCCGGCCACGTGTACGTCACACCGAGTACCGACGACCCGTCCTGTTCGTGCACGTAGCTGTCGACGACCAACGCATAGCCGCAGGGCGTCTCGGTGCCGGGCGTGGTGTCGAGACTGCTACGCAATCGGCTGGCCCCGAACGGACCGCCTGTCGCGGTGTCGAAACGGCCCAGATAATTGAATTCGATGTCGGCCGTGGGCATGTGCCGCAGCACCGCACCCGCCTCACCGCTGCACCACCGCAGCATGCCGTACGTCGACCCGTCTCCCGGCACCGAATCCCTCGACCTAGCCGCGTCCGTCGCGATCGTACGCAGAACCGATTCTGCGGCAACAGGATCGGACCGGTGCGACATCAGGGCGCGATGGTCGGTCGCGTCAGCGGTCAGGCGGAGCGGGAACACAGCCGTGAGCCATCCGACCACGGAAGAGCCGTCCACCCGATCGGACGCGATTCCCGACCGCCCGTGCCCCTCCACGTCGACGACGAACGACTGCGAACCCGCCGCACCGCTGTCCATCCACTCGACTGTCGCGGCCGCGAACGTTCCCAACAACAGATGTTCGACGGACACCCCGAGCCGCGGGCGGGCTGCGGCGAGAATCCGCGCGCTTTCCTGAGGAGAGAGCGCGAACGTGGTGGTGCGTACGCCTGCACCGGTATCGATCGACGGATCGACCGAACGCACCATCGGAACCCGTTCCGCCCCGTCGCCGACGCGTGTCCAGTACTCCAGATCGGCGAGCACCTCGGCAGAGCCGGCGAGGCGGTGGATCTCGTGCGCCCACTGCCGCATGGAGGGCCCGATCGGGCCGCGATCCGCCGACAACCGCTGCTGCCACGCAGTCGTGATGTCCGGCAGCAGTATTCGCCAGCTGACCCCGTCGACCACGAGGTGATGCAGCGTGATCAGGAGCTCACCCGAGGAGTCGGTGTCACCGTGGTGGCGCAGCCACACCACATCGACCATCCGGCCGATCCGGGGATCGAGCCGACCACGTGCCGCGCGTGACTGGGCGGCAACACGCTCTGCGAGCAGCGATTCGGTGAGCCCGTCCACATACTCGGTACGGACCCACTCGGCCACGTCGGCAGTACCGTCCGGCAACACGGTGAACACGGACTCGGAGCCGGGACGACGCTCGAAACTCGAATGCAGGATGGGGTGCCTGGCCACCACGAGATCGAGAAGCTCGATCAGCGAGTTCTCGGTCAGATCGGCGGGAGCCTCCAGCAACACCGCCTGCGAGATCTCGTCGACGGACCCATCGAGGCTGTCCATCCAGCGGAGGATCGGTGTCAACGGGACTTCTCCGTACGGCGACAGTTCCTCGACGCCGGAGGCCATCGGTTGCGCCGACTCCGCTTGCTGAGCAAGTGCTTCCGGCGTGCGCCGAGCGACGATGTGACGGGGCGAGACCGCCATGCCCACCGTCCGCAGCCGCGCCGACAACTCCATGGCCATGATGCTGTCGCCCCCGAGATCGAAGAAGTCGTCGTCCGCGGAGACCTCCGGCGCATGCAGCACAGCGGCTACTGCGCGGCATATCTCCCGCTCGACGTCGGTGCGCGGCGCGCGCCCGGAACCGAGAGTCAGGACGGGGTCGGGTAACGCGGCCGCATCGAGCTTTCCGTTCGGCAGCACAGGGAACGCATCGAGCACGGTCACCGACGATGGAACCATGTACGACGGAAGGAGTTCGCCCAGACCCGCGCGCACGGCGCTCACGTCGATCGTCCGTCCCGGCGCAGCAACGACGTATCCGGCGAGGGTCGCCTGCCCGGTAGCGATACCCGACGTATGCACCAGCACCCGCGCGTCTGCGACGGCATCGATCTCTCGCAATCGACTTTCGACTTCCCTCACTTCGACGCGATGCCCGCGGATCTTGACCTGGTCGTCCGCGCGACCGGCATACCTCAATGTGCCGGATTCGGTCCACGACACGAGATCCCCGGTCCGATAGAGCCGAGTACCGTCCGCGGCGAAGGGATCGGCAACGAAGCGGTGCGCGGTGCGCCCCGGCGCGTTGCGATACCCGCGCACCACGCCCGGCCCGGCCAAATAGAGCTCGCCGAGCGCCCCGGGAGGCGCGAGCCGAAGACAGGCGTCCAACACGTATGCCTTCAGGTTGGTCACCGGCCTACCGATCACGGGCTCGGGCGACAGATCCGTCGATGTGAACACCGCATCGACGGTGGCCTCGGTGGGTCCGTAGAAGTTGTATGCGACCACAAACTCGTTCGCGCGCAACTCGTTCCACAACTCGACCGATACCGCCTCGCCGCCGACCCCCACTGACGTGAGTGTGTCGATCGATCCCGACCGCATCATCTGTTCGAACAACGACGGTACGACCTCGATGAAATCCACCGACAGCGTTCGCAGTCGCTCGGTGAGTTCTCTCGGATCGAGAACGACCTCCGGATCGATGAGATGCACTGTGTGCCCGCCGAACATCCACAACTGCGGTTGCCAGGATGCGTCGAAGGCCATCGACCAGGCATGCGCCACGTTCAGAGTGTCCGTGCCCGCGCGCGCCGCCGTCGGCAGATGCACGCTCTCGCGATGGGAGTGATAGAGATTCGCCAGTCCTCGGTGCGGTACCGAGACTCCCTTGGGCACACCGGTCGTACCGGAGGTGTAGATGAAGTACGCCGGGTGGTCGGGATGCAATGCGGACCGACGCTCGGAATCGGTAACGGCAATCCTGTCCGTCGACGACGGCGTCAGGGCCTCGACCGCCGATGCCGTCACCGTGATCACCGGCTGCGCATCGTCGAGAATCTGCCGCGCGCGTTCGGTGGGCCAGTTCGGGTCGATCGGGAGGTAAGCGGCCCCGGACTTCATGACCCCGAGGATCGTCGCCATCGTCGTCACGGTTCGTGGGGCCTCGACGGCCACGATATCTTCCGCGCCGACACCGAAACCGAGGAGCCATCGCGCAATTCGATTGGAGACGCGATCGAGCTCGGCGAACGTCAGAGCCGTGGCGGCGTCTGCAACAGCAACGGTGTCCGGTTGCAACGCGACGCGGTCGGCGAACAGGTCCACCATCGTCCCGTCCGGATACCGACGCTGCGAGCCGGCGTACTCGGTGCGGAGAATCCGAGTCGTCGTCTCGTCGACGAGAGACAGTGCGGCGATCGGCGGGTCGCCTTCGTCGGCGAACGCACCCAACACCGAGGTCAGTGCGGACGCCACTGCGCGGGCGCGAGCCACGGGCACCGAGTCACTGCGGTATTCGACCACCAGCCGCATCCGTTCGCCCGGATGGACCGTCAACACGAGCGGGTAGTGCGTCACTGTGTGGAACCCGGCGACCGACACCGAGAAGTTCTCGGCATCGACACCCGAAGTGTCTGCAGCAGCGAAGTTCTCGAACACCACGAGTGTGTCGAACAGCGTTCCCCGTCCGACGGCCTTCTGAATGTCTGCCAGGCCCACGTGATGATGCGGAGCCACGGCGATCGAGAAGTCCCGCAGACCAGCGAGCACGGTCGACAGACGTGCATCGGGTCCGACGTCGACACGGACGGGAACGGTGTTGATGAACAGTCCGACCATGTCTGCGACACGATCGAGGTCGGTGGGACGCCCCGAGACCGTCGAGCCGAACACGACCGACGGAGAATCCGTGAATGCCGAGAGCACCACGGCCCATGCTGCATCGACCAGTTCGCTCAGCGTCGACGATCGACGACGCGCCGACTCGATGAGCCGAGCGGTGTCCTGCGCACTCCACTCGAGGTCGATCTCGTGCGCCTCGGAACGTACCGACGACGATGCCGATGCCGACGCTGCCACCATCGTCGGTGCCACGTCCGCGCCGAGCGCGCGACGCCACGCGTCGACGGACGAGTCGTCGCGGCCCGCGAGCCACCGCAGGTAGTCGTCGAACCGCGCAGGTTCCGGCAGTGCCAGGCCTCGGTAGAGCTTGAACAGCTCGGTACCCACAGTGCCCATGGACCACCCGTCCACGAGAAGATGGTGGACGGTCAGCACCACCCGGTGACGATCGTTCCCGCAGTCCAGCAGCAGAATTCGGACGAGCGAGTCCTGCTCTATGTCGAACGCACGCCTGTCCTGGTCGATCAGGTCACGGGCGGTAGGCGATGTCGGATCGTCGACGACATGACGGCGGAGTACGACTCGACCCGTATCGCGGATCGCGACGGTCGCCCCGGTGCTCAACGTCAGAAAGCGCGAGCGCAGCGCTGGATGACGGTCGAGGAGCGCGTCGAGTGCGCCCTCGAGACGTCGCGGATCCAGCAGCCCGTGCACCTCGAATTCGGTGGCGATGACGTAGATTTCCTCCACTCCGTCGCCCGAGGCTACGGACTGGAATGCCAAGCCCCGCTGCAGCGGAGTGGCCGGGCGAGCTGCCGCTGGATCGATTCCACGAGAGCGCAATTCGGCTACATCGGCATCGGTCAGCAGAGCTACCGAACTGTCGGGCCGGTCGACGATCGCAACGGCCCGGGCGCTTCGGCCCCGCTCCACCAGCCCTGCGACCGTTCGACACTCGAAGACGTCTGCGGTGGTGATCGGAAGTCCGGCGGTGCGCGCGTGATGGACGAGGGTGATGGCGGTGATGCTGTCGCCGCCGAGCGAGAAGAAGTCGTCGTCGACGCCGATGGACTGGGCGCTCTCCGCACGGGTGGTGTTTGCGAACAGCGCCGCGAGCGCTCGCTCGTCCTCGGATGCAGCCGGTCGCGATCGGCTGGGACCACCGTCGGGTATTCCGCGCTCCTGCAGAACTTTTCGATCGGCCTTGCCGTTGGGGGTTCTGGGAATACTGTCGACGGCCACCCAGAATGCGGGCACCAGATAGTCGGGAACCCGGCGACGAAGCGCCTCCCGCACCGACGCGGTGTCGACCGAGTCGGGAGTCACGTAGGCCACCAGCACACCGACGCCGTCACCGTCGGACACAGCGACCACGGCGCACTCGTCGACCGAAGGGTCACTGGCCGTCCAACTTTCGACCTCACCCAGTTCGACGCGATGGCCTCTGATCTTGACCTGACGATCGTCTCGACCCAGAAATACCAGGACGCCGTCGACGAGACGGGCACGGTCCCCGGTGCGGTACATTCGCGCACCATCGCCGCCGGGATCTGCGACGAAGCGAGTCGCGGTCTCGGCCGGTTTCCCGGAGTATCCGCGGGCGAGCTGCACGCCCGACACGTACAGGTCGGCAGGAACGGCGTTCCGAACCGGGCGTAGCCGAGAGTCGAGCAGCCGTAGTGTGGTGTTGTCCACCGAGGTTCCGATGACCGCAGGGTCGCCGTCGACCCGCTGGACGGCGACGTCGCCTGCGACTTCGGAGGATCCGTAGGAATTGTCGATCGTGGCGTCCGGCGTCACCGCTCGGATCACGTCGATCATGTGGTCGGTCAACGGTTCTCCGCTGAGTATCCAACCGGTCACCGAAGCGCAGTCCGACGGCGCCGCAGCGGCCAGCGCGGCAGCCAGAGAACCGATGGCGGTGACCTGTTCGGCACCGGACCGTCCGATGAGCGAGGCCACGGCACCCGAATCGCCGTACTGGTGATCCTGCGCGAGTACCACACGTTGGCCCGCGAGAATGCCGGTGAGCAACTCCGTCGCGCCGTCGATGAACGCCAGCGAACTCTTGGCAACTCGGCTGCCCGGTCTGCCCCACCGCGTCACCGCCCACTGCAGCCGGTTGGCCAACGCGTTCCTGGTGCCGACCACACCCTTGGGCGTTCCGGTCGAACCCGACGTGTACACGAGATAGGCAGCGCACTCACCCGGGACGCTGCGACCGAACGGCGGCGTCCAGTCCTGTTGTCGTACAACGGTATCGACGCGGACCGCAGTCTCCATATCCGTCAGTGCCGCGGGGGTCGCATCGTCGATCAACAGCAGGTCGTGCCCGGAATCGGACAGGATCAGTTCGATCCGCTCACGCGGGTAGCGAATGTCGACGGGTACGAACGCTGCGCCGACGTCGATGGTCGCCAACAGCGCCGCCACCATGTCGAGACCTCTGCTCACCGCAACAGCGACGCGGCTTTCGACACCGATGTGGTGCACACGCAGCAGTGCGGACACCTGTCCGACCCGCGTGGACAACTGCCCGAACGTGATGTGCTCGCCGCCGATCAGCAGTGCCACGTCATCGCGGGACTGCCCGAAACGCGCTGCCAGAGCGGTCTCGATCGGCACCACGGTTCGGTCCGGTCCGACGCTGCGCCCCTGGCCATGTGGGGCGGCCACCAGTCGAGTGACGTCGATGTCCGACACTGTCGTCATCCGATCGAGCATCTCGACGAACGTCTCGGCGTACATGGCGGCCTGCTGCCGGCCGACAGCGGCCTCGTCGTGCAGTACGAACGCCCACAGAGCAGGATCGGGGCCCACGATCAACGCCATCGGGAAGCTCATGTGCGCACCCAGCACCGTGATCTCGTCGACGGTCCCGCTCGTCTCGGGTATCGGTGCGGGATAGTTCTGGTACACGACTATGGTGTCGAACAGCTCTCCGCCGCCGACTGTTCCGGCGATGTCGGACAGCCCGAGGAACCGATACTCGTCCAGGTCGAGGTGGTCTGCCTGCACGCGTGCGAGCATCTCGGTCGCCGTTGCAGCCGAGTTCCACCGCAGGCGGACAGGCACGGTGTTGAGCAGCAAACCCACCATCGCCTCGGCACCATCGAGATCGAACGGCCGCAGCGACGTCGCCATCCCGAAGGCCACATCGTCGGAACCGGTTCTCGCCGACAGCATCGCCGCCCAGGCTGTCTGCACGACGACGTTCGTGGTCACGCCGGTACGACGCGCGTATTCGGACACCCGCTGGGCCAACGCATCGTCGATATCGACGTCCAGGCGCGTGCGCGTGCCCGCGCTGGACCCATTCGTTCGGTCCCCGGCAACGAGGGTCGCGGACTCGAACCCGTCGAGGTAGTCGGCCCACCGCTGACGCGCAGTGACGTTGTCCTGCAACGCTGTCCACGCGAGATAATCGCCGAAGTCGGGTGCAGGCGGCAACCGCGCCCCCTCGCCCGATTCGTAGAGAGCGATCAGCTCCCTGACGAAGATGGCCTCGGACCACCCGTCCATCAGCGCGTGATGGTAGGTGATCAGAACTCGCGGGGCGCGCGCAGAAGTGGAGTAGGAGAAGCGAATGAGCGGCTGCTCGAAGAACGCGAACCCGGCCGAGCGGTCTCGTCGGAGATGATGATCCCACTCGTCGTCGACGGCCGTGACGACCGGCGTCGACGCGCGCGGTACCACCCAGACCAGATCACCGTTACGGCGTTGCCGCAGCAGCGCTCTGATGTTCGGGTAGCGATCCAACAGCAGTTCGAGGGCACGATCGAGCCGGCCGCGATCCACCGCGGCGGACAGGTCGAGCACCGTCTGTGACAGGTACGGATCCTGCGCTCGCTCGGCGAGCGTCGATTGCAGGTACATCCCGACCTGCAGTGCGGTGAGTGGGAGTACGGCGGCGATCTTGGACTGCGACGTGGCCGCGGTGTCGGTCGTCATGTCTGCTCACATACTGCTTTCGAATTCGTCGAGCTCGTCCTGGGACAGTTCCACCGTGGCGGCGGCGTGGACAGCGGGGCGTGCGTCGGCGTCCGGTGTGAGCTCCGCCCCGAACATTCGCACCGTCCGCTTGCGCATCACCTCACGCGGTGCCAGCGGAATCGAGGCCTTTCGCGCCCGCGATGCCACGGCCAGGCAGGTGATGCTGTCGCCGCCGAGCGCGAAGAAGTCGTCGTCGATCCCCACGCGTCCGACACCCAGAACCGCCGCGACGATCTCGCACAACATCGTTTCCACCGGCGTTCGGGCCGGTACGAACGTGCCTCCGCCCACGGCGTCGACGGTCGGAAGAGCCCGCACATCGAGCTTGCCGTTGATCGTCATCGGAATGCGTTCCAGGGCAGCGAACAACGTCGGCACCATGTACTCGGGCAACGTCGCTGCCAGCCGGTCTCGAATGGAACCGAACAGCACGGACGTGTCGGTCGTACCGCCGTCGCGAGGAACGACGTATGCGGCCAGGGCGCGAGTACCACCGATCTGCACTGTACGCACCACCGCGCCCATCACACCCTCGCATGCGGCCACGGCGCGTTCGACCTCTGCGGTCTCCACTCGATAGCCGCGAATCTTCACCTGGTCGTCCGCGCGACCGAGGTAGTCGAACAGACCGTCGGCTCGAATGCGAACCAGATCACCGGTGCGGTACATCCGTGCGCCCGGAGTCAAGGGGTCGGCCACGAATCTCGTTGCCGTGTCGCCGAATCGGTTCACATAGCCGCGCGCAAGACCGACACCGGAGAGGTACAACTCCCCCACCGAACCGATCGGGACCGGCCGTAGCCACTGGTCCAGGACGGACGCACGTGTGCCCAGAATCGGTGATCCGATGGACGGCCCGACGCTGTCCCTTGTTCCGGTACCGAGCGCGTTGATCGTGTACTCGGTAGGCCCGTACAGGTTGTAGCCGATGCCGTCGAGCCGACTCCACAGTGCATCCGGTACCGCCTCACCACCCAGCAAGACCAGGGGAATTCGATGTCCGTCGCGTTCGTCCAACAGTCCGAGATCGAGCAGATGTCCGGCATACGTGGGCGTCACGTTGACCACGTCGATTCTGTTCTGCTCGCAGTAGTGCGCCAATGCCTCACCGTCGCGGCGTAATTCCTCGTCGCAGATGTGTACCTCGTGACCTTCGACGAGCCACAGCAACTCCTCCCACGACATGTCGAAGGAGAACGACACCGTGTGTGCGATCCGCAGGGTGCGGTCTCCTGCCGCGGCGACGGTGGGAGCGAAGATCTCGTTCCGGTGATTGATCTGCATGTTCGTCAGACCGCGATACGGAGTGACGACGCCCTTCGGTGTTCCGGTCGAGCCGGAGGTGTAGATGACGTAGGCGGGGTGCTCGAGTCGGCCGACGGTGCCGGACGCAAAACCGACCGACGCTGTAGCCGCCTCGACTTCCGACGCGTCGATGTCGTACGCCAACTCTGTTGCGACCTCAGGGGAGTCGATGACCATCCGTGTGGCGGTGGTGGCCAATCCCCGACTCTCCGTGTCCACCGTCGACACCAGAACGGCCGGTTGCGCGTCGGCCAACATGACGTCGAGACGCTCTGTCGGATAGTCGAGTTCGAGGGGCAGGTACGCGGCACCGGTACGCAGCACCGCGAACAGGGCCACCACCATCTCCACCGATCTCGGCAGAGCGAGGGCCACGATGCGTTCGGGAGCGGCACCCCGGCGAAGCAGCGCCAGCGCGCAGGCGTTCACCCGCCGGTCGAGGTCGCCGAAGGTCAGCCGCCGGTCTCCGAACACCAACGCGATGTCGTCGGGAACGGCCTCGGCGCGTGCGGCGAGCAATTCGGCGATCGTGTTGTCCTGCAGTCGTTCCGATCGGCCGTCGAACTCGTTCTCGACGACACTCGGCATGTCGCCCGGGGCAGACGGCCAGCGCGATATCGGCAGATCGGGCTGCGCTGCAACGGTATCGAGTGCCGATGCGAACGAGTCGAGCAGCGATCGGGCACGCTCGTCGTCCACAGAATCGGGTAGATACGTCACCGACAGGTTCAGTTCGTCGCCGGGATCCACTGCGATGGACACCGGGAACTCGGACCCATCGACGGTCGAGATGTGTCGCACGCGGCGCTCGTTCCCTGCCGACGTCGATTCTTGTCGTCCCGCAGGCCCGGCAGCGTTACGCAGGACGAGCAGGGTGTCGAACAGAGCCCCCGCACCGATGGCCTGCTGAATTCCACCGAGACCGAGGGTGTCGTGCGGCATCAGGTCGAGACGCTGATCCTGCACGCGCGCAGCCACATCGGTGGCCGAATCGAATCCACCTGCCGTCACCCGGATCGGCACCGTGCTGATGAACGCGCCGATCGCGGTGTCGGAACCGGCCACATCCATGGGCCGACCGGCGACGGCGGTACCGAACACCACATCGGACCGCCCCACCACACGCATCAACACACTCGCCCAGGCCGCTGCGAGAACCGTGAACAGAGTCGAACCGGATCGACGTGCGTGCAGATCCAGCGCGCCGGACACCGCTGCCGTCACTCTGCGTTCGATCCTGCGGGGTGAACCGTCCCCGCGGGTGGCCTCCGCAGCCACCGAGGTCGGGCTGTCGATATCGCCGAAGTACCGCTGCCACGCCTGCTCGGACTCGGCACGGTCGCGAGAAGCCAGCCAACGCAGATACTCACGGTAGCCGTGGTCCGTAGTAACGGGCGTGCCGTTCTCGTCGTGCTGCTCCAGGACTCGAGCCACGAGCAGTGCCGAGGATCCGCCGTCGAAGCACCCGAACCAGTAGGTGGTCAACAGTCGGTCGACCCCTCCGGGAAGGTGCACCAGGGTGACCCGAAACAGTGGCGGCGCAGCGATGTCGAACGAGAGCGCCCGGTCGTCCGCGAGAATCCGGCTCCATCGATCGTCCACCTCGCTCGCCGGGCACGCACGGAGATCCACCACCGTCAACGGTGCCTGCACCGCAGAGAGTACGACCTGGGCCGGCGCGGTGTCGTCCGGCGTCACGAAGGCCGTCCGCATCGCCGCGGTGGTATCGACGACCGATTGCAAAGCTCGCCTGATCCTGTCGTCGTCGAGGACGCGGTCGACCTCGACGACGGTGCGGACGGTGTACAGCTCGGTTGCATCGGCGTCGACACCTACCTGGAAGACGAGCCCGAGCTGCAGTGGTGACAGTGGCCAGACGTCGTCGATCGATCCGAATTGCTCCCTCAACGAATCGAATTCGGTGGACTCGACGTCTGCGAGTGGGCCGCGGCTCGCCTCGGGTGCGGCCTCGTCGCCTCGGGCACGCCGCAACCGCTCCTGCACCAACCTACGTCTGACGTCGTCGAGATCCATGGGTTCCTTCATCGAGTCGGCTGCTGTTGCGTGCACTGTGTGACGAGCAAGGACTTGTCCACTTTGCCGATGGCGGTGACGGGCAGCGATGTTCGTGTCACCACGCGATCGGGCAGTTTGAATCCGGCGCAGCCGGCCGCCGTCAGGAAGGCCCGCACGTCGGCGACGGTCGGACCACTTCCGTTCGGCACCACGACTGCGCAGACACTTTCGCCCACAGCGGCATCGGGCACCCCGATCACCGCGACCCGCGCTACTGCAGGATGGGTGAGCAGCAGGTCTTCGAGCTCGTCGGCCGCGACGTTCTCGCCGTTTCGGGTGATCACGTCCTTGATGCGACCGGTGACGACGAGATGGCCGGACTCGAGCTCGCGCACCTGATCCCCACTGCGATAGAACCCATCAGGGGTGATGGCAGTCGTATTATGTTCTGCCGCAGAATAATAGCCATTGATGGTGTAGGGGCCCCGCGTCAGCAATTCACCGACTTCCCCGGGCGATACATCGTTTCCGTCCGCACCGACGACGCGCACCTCGTCCAGATGGGACAACGGCCTGCCTTGCGTTCCGATCACCAGTTCCGCGCTGTCCTCGGCTCGGGTGTAGTTCAGTAGCCCTTCGGCCATGCCGAACACCTGCTGCAGCCGGCATCCGAGCGCGGGCTCGACCAGCTTGGCGACCTCAGGTGCCAGCTTCGCTCCCCCGACCTGCAGCAACCGCAAGCTGGACAGGTCTGCATCCTCCCATTCCGTTGCCTCGCACCACAGATGAGTCAACGTCGGAACCAGCGCCGTGATCGTCACGCGATACCTCTCGATCAGCGCGAACGCGTGGTCTGGGCTGGCACTGCCGGAGAACACCACCGTTGCCCCTACCCCGAGGGCACCGAGCAGCCCGGGGCATGCGAGCGGAAAGTTGTGTGCGGCAGGGAGAACGGCGAGATACACGTCCTCGGGCCCGAGATCGCAGACCTCCGCACTGGCCCTGGCGTTGTATTCGTAATCGTTGTGCGTACGGGCAATCAGCTTGGGCAATCCCGTCGTGCCACCGGAGACCAGCAGTAAGGCAGGATCGGTCGGCCGGGCGCGCGGAAACTGTCGGGGCACCCCGGCCACCGCGGACAGAGAGGTATGGGACCCGCCGCCGTTCGATTCGGGTCCGGAACTGTCGACGAAGACGTGCCGAACACTCGTCACCGACGCGAGAACCTCATCGGCGAGTTCGCAATAGTCGAAGTCGCCGTCCCGATCGGAGATCACGTACGCCACCGCCGATGCGGTGGCGGCGAGATGGGTGATCTCACGTCGGCGATGTGCAGGCAGCGTCAGCACCGGGATCGCTCCGCATTCGAGCAAAGCGAACAGCACGACCGCAAAGTTCACGGAGTTCGGCAATTGCACGACCACCCGGTCGCCCGGTTCGATGCCGCGATCGGCGAATCCGGCTGCGACGCTCCGCACTCGTCGAAGCAGCTCGTCGTACCTCAGCTCCGTGCGATCGTCGACGACCGCCCTCGAAGGGCCGAACTGCGTCGCCCACGTTGCGAACACCTCCGGAAGGGTTTCACCTCGCCACAACCCGGCGTCGAGGTACCTGCGGGCACGCTCGTCGCCGAACGGTACGAAAGCGTCGACGTCGGCGTCCGGCTCGGCAAGTTCGGTCATGTTCTGCACCATGGATTCTCGTCCTCCGGGAATGCGAAGCGGGTCAGGAATGGTGTTCGAGCGCGGCCGACAGTTCGTCCTCCGACATCGCTTCGACCGACAGGAAGATCTCGGCGGTGGCCTCGAGGAATTCTGCGTCACCTTCTGCGCCGATCATCCGGTCCGCGAGCCCGGCCACGGTGGGTGCCGCGAACATCATGCGCACGGTGACCGACGTGATGTCGAAGGACTCGCGAATGCGGGCGACGATGGTCGTCGCCAGGACGGAATCGCCGCCGAGCGCGAAGAGCGTGTCCGTCACACCGATGCCGTCGACGCCGAGTACCTTCTGCCAGATCAGGGCGAGGGCGCTTTCGAGGTGAGTTCTGGGCGCAATCCGGGCATCGACCCGTTCGCTTTCTCCCGCTGCGCGACACAGCCGGACGACGGCAGCGGAGTCGATCTTGCCGTTGACGGTCAGCGGCAGCGCGGAGACCGTCACGATCTGCTCCGGCACCATGTGCGCTGGGAGACGCTCGGCGGCCCTGGCCCTCACGGCCGCTACCGTCTCACGGGGATCCGCGTCTCGATCGGTCGGCACCACGGCGGCCAGCAGGATCGGAGCTGCGGTGCGGTCGACAACGGCTGCGGCACTGGCCACCTCGTGATCCGCGGTGAGTGCCGCTTCGATCTCTCCGAGTTCGATCCGAAATCCGTTGATCTTGATCTGGTTGTCCACACGGCCCACGAATTCGACCATGGAGCGGGTCTCGACCATCGAGCCGGGGCAGTACCGAACCAGGTCTCCGGTGCGGTACCAGCGGTAGCGGTCGGCCTCGACGAAGCGCTCGTTCGTACGCTCGGGATCGCCCAGATAGCCGTCGGCGAGACCGACGCCCGCGACCCACAACTCACCGGGCACCCAGTCCGGCACCTGGTTCCCACGCGCATCGACCACCCGAAGCGCCATCGACGCGAGCGGCACCCCGAACGGGACCGTGCGCCAGTTCGGATCGACGTCCACGACCTCACAGATGCTGTTGTGGATCGCGGTTTCCGTAGCGCCACCGAGTCCGGCGAACCGACATCCGGGAACCGCCGCCGTCAGCCGCCGGTAAAGGTCGATACTCACCTTGTCGCCGCCGAGCATGACGACCTCGAGCGAACCGCCCACATCGTCACCGGTGGACAGGATCATGTCCAGCAGCGGGGGCACGCAGCTGATCACCGTGACGCGATGCGCACGAATCAGCGCGGCCCAGCGCTGCGGATCCTTGCGCTCGTGTTCCTCGATGAGCACGGCCGTACCGCCGGCCGCGAACACCGAGAACAGGTCGAACGTGCACAGGTCGAAGTCCAACTCGGACAGGCACAATGGACGGTAGCCCTCGTTCAGGTCGAAAAGTTCGACCAGATCCATGATCGTGTTCATCGCGGCTCGATGCGAGACCACAACACCTTTCGGTTCACCCGTGGAGCCGGAGGTGAAGATCATGTACGCGGGCGCGGTGTCGGGGCCGAGGTGCGGGGCGGGCCGAGGCTCACTCAGGATCGCGTGGGACACCGCGAGACCGTCGTCGCCCGACCCGCCGATCGTCACCGTGAACCCCGCTTTTCGGGCGATCAGCGCAGCACGGCTCGACGGTTGGTCGACGCCGATCGGTACGTACACCCCGCCCGCGGCGAGCACACCGAGAACTGCGACCACTTGATCGGGCCCCTTCGGCAGCGTAACCCCCACCGTGTCGCCCACCCCCACGCCGCGATCGGTCAGCGCAGCAGCTACTTTCAGAGCACGATCTCGTAGGTCTCCGTACGTCATCGACTCGTTCTCGCCCCACTCGAGCGCCAGCGCGTCGGGATGCTGCGACGCGCGATCGAAGAAGGCGCGGTGCAGAGTCTCGTTCCCGGCCGACTGCGATGCGTCCGTTCGGGGTACATCGGCTGCCGGAGTTCGCGACATCAGCTGACGCGGTGGAACCAGCTGACCCACAGGCTCCGCCCACACGGAGTCACCGTCGACCACGAGTGCGCGAACCAGCGTCTCGAACGCGTCGAACATCGCGTCGGGAACTCCTGGGAGGAACTCGTTCTCGCGTATGTCCCAGTTGACCAACACGCCACCGTCGAGTTCGGTGATCTGCGCGTCGAGAACCACCTGCGGCCCCTGCGACATGATCCACACCGGATCACCGAAGACCTGCCGCGCGCGAGCGTCGAACAACTCGCCCAAACCGAGCGCGCTCGTGAAGACGACGGGAGCCAGCACCGGCTCTCCTCGACGGCGGCCGAGGTCGCGTAGCACCTCGACTCCGGAATAGTCGGCGTGCGAGGCGTCTTCGTGCAGTCGGGACCGGATCCGACGGGAACGTTCGACGAACGAGAGCGGCTCGCTCAGATCGACTTCCAGCATGACCGACGACGAGAAGTCACCGATGAGATTCTCGACGTCGGGATGCGTCGGAGCGCGATCGAACATGGGCACGTTGAGCAGAAACCGTTGTTCACGAGACCAGGCACCGATCACCTCGGCGAACGCCGTGGCCACTGCCACCGCCGGGGTGACTCCGTGGGCTCTGGCGTGCGTCTGGAGATCGCCGTATGCCGCGGAGTCGAGATGAAATGCCCGACGCAACGCTACCGGAGCGCCCGAATCATGTTCCAGCAACGGAAGAGTCGGCGCACCGGGCAGTGAGTCGACGCGCTCGGACCAGTAGCGTTCGGCCTGAGCACGGGCGCTGCGTCGATCGATCGGGCGATCGGCGAGGTACCGCGAATAGCTGTACTCGATTGCCCGGAGGGGATCGCCGTCGTAGGCCCGCGCCAGGTCTGCAACCAGAATACGGAAACTCACTGCGTCGCCGGCGATCATGTCGATGTCCAGGTGCAGACGCGTGCGACCGTTCGGCAGGAGCGACAGATCGGCCGAGAACATCTCGCCCGCTTCGATATCGAGCATCTGGTGGGTCAGACGGAGCCGCGTTTCTTCGAGGCGGTCGGTCGGGTCGGACTCGGATCGTAGGTCGTGGACCGTCAACCCGCGCCACCCCGAGGTCGGTTCGATGCGCTGCTGTCCGTTGTCCGAAATTCGGGCCCGCAACATCTCGTGCCGTTGTGCGACGGCATCGAGCGCCGCACGGAGTCGATCGGGATCCACTGCCTCGCCGTCGAATTCGGTGTAGAGATGCGGTGCGACCCCGCCGAACCGCTGCTCGGCACTGCGCCCGATCCAGTAGGCGTGCTGCAACAGTGCGAGATCGAACTCCGACGTGTCCGGTTCGACCAGCGTCGATTGTCGCTCCGGGTTTCGGGAACTCGATTCGGCCGAACCACCGATCAGTTCGGACCAGGCAGAAATGTTCGGCTGCGCAGCGAGCTCGGCAAACGTCACCGTCGACCCCTGCTTGCGGAATCTCCCGACCAACCGCATCAGAACGATCGATTCGAGACCGAGCTCGAACAGATCCGCGTCCATCGACACAGCCCCGGGTTCCGCACCGATCAGTTCTGCAACCACCGCCCGCAGTTCGTCCCGTCCGATTCCCCGCTGATCCATCCGGTGAGTCCCCTTCGATCGACTGTGTTGCGTATGCGCGCGACCAGGCGATATCCAGAGCCCGTCCATAAGGAAAGGCTACCCTCGCTTAGTCGACCCTGAGGAGGCTAGCATCTGTGGGCCACCGCGAGGAGGGTGCCCTCGGCCCCTACCTCGACACCAGGAAGAACGGCGCTCCACTCGACATCGGCCATCTCGGCCTCGACGAAAGCAGACACGTGACATCGATTTCGAGCAGATTCGGTTCCGCACCCCGCGCCCTCACCGGAGGCATCGCGGTTCTCGTGCTTCTCGCCGCTGCCGCGTGCAGCAGCGGCACCACCGACAGCGACGACGCCGGCACCCAGGCCGTCGACCTGAACGCGAACCCCGCCGCGTGCAGTGCGAACGACCGCGTCGACTCGGTCGACCGAGCGTCCGGACCGTTCACGTACACCGACGGCCGCGGACGGACCGTGTCCCTCGATGCACAACCGACCAGAATCATCGCCGACGAGGAATCCGCCGCTGCGCTGATGTCGTACGGAATCAAGCCGATCGCCATCTGGTCGACGACGCCGATGGGCACCAGCCCGATTCTGAGTTGCTCCGATCTGACGGGCATCGAATCGGTCGGCGAGACCTGGGGCACCTTCGATTTCGAGAAAGCCGCCAGCCTGGACCCGGATCTCGTCATCGGTGAGTTCAACCCGAGATTCGGCCAGTTCGGCAAGTTGACCACGACGGCCGATTCGTCCAAGGCCGACACGATCGATCGGATCGCTCCCACCCTGGGGGTCACCTTGGACACGACGTCGACCGCGAAGACCATCGAGAACTACGCCGGGTTGGCGTCGTCGCTCGGCGTCGACCTCGACACCCCACAACTGGCAGACATCAAGTCCGACTACGACGCTGCTGTCACCAACTTCAAGAAGGTTGCGTCCGAACGTCAGGACCTCACCGGAGTCGGAGTCTGGCCCCTCGACGTCGCCTACGTACTCGATCCGTCGGCGGATCCCGACTTCAGCGACTACGAAAGCTGGGGCCTGAAGATGTCCACCCCCGACGGCACCGACGACGGTTACTGGAAGAAGGTGTCCTGGGAGAACGTGTCGAGTGTCGATGCCGATGTCGCGTTCGTCTACCACGACGTTGCCAACGCATCCGACGTGAAGCTTGCCGACATCCCGAGCCGTTACCCCGGCTTCGACACCATCTCCGCCGTCGAGAAGCAACAGATGGTGCTGTGGGACTACGGCGCCAACAAGAGCTACAGCCGCTACACCAACACCATCGACGTCTACGCCGATGCACTGTCCAAGGCGCAGAAGGTCACTGCCGAGTAAGCGCGGCCGCGATCTCCGCCGCCAGTCGGTCGAGTTCGGATCGATGCGGCGACGA
The DNA here is from genome assembly GCF_000482405.1 of Rhodococcus sp. JG-3. Classification (NCBI taxonomy): domain Bacteria; kingdom Bacillati; phylum Actinomycetota; class Actinomycetes; order Mycobacteriales; family Nocardiaceae; genus Rhodococcus; species Rhodococcus sp. JG-3. Next base: position 1,789,335 of record NZ_KI519398.1, on the reverse strand, counting down.
CGGCCGAGCCCGCAGGCCGAATCCGTCGCCGATCATGCGCGGGATGACGTGGAGATGGACGTGGAAGATCTCCTGACCTGCCACCGTGCCGTCGGCGAGGAACAGGTTCACCCCGGCGACACGCGGATTACTCGCTCGCACAGCGGCAGCCACCTTCTGCCCGACGACGAACAGATGCGCACCGATCTCGGGCGGCAACTCGGCCAGCGTCCGATACTGCTGCTTGGGCACCACGAGCACATGCCCGGTGGTGAGAGGCCTGATGTCCATGAACGCGATCGCGGTGTCGTCCTCGTGGACGCGCGACGCCTCGGCGGTCCCGGCAATGATCTCGGAGAAAATCGTGTAGGGGTTCACGGCATCGAGCCTAGGCGTGAGCGCAGACTGCACGAACTACACCGCGACTGCTGAAACTGCGCGACTCACTCGACCCGACTACTGTTTGCCGATGAGCATCGGCGGGGTTCTCTTCGACATCGACGGCGTACTCGTCACGTCGTGGCAGGCGGTACCCGGAGCAGCCGCGACGCTGAAGTACCTGGACAACAACAACATTGCACGCGCGTTCCTGACCAACACGACCTCGAAGACGCGCGAGCAGATAGCGGCGGCATTGCGCGACGTCGGACTCGACGTCCATTCCGACGAGATCGTCACCGCCGCGTCGCTCACCGCGGATCATCTACGCGAGAACTACCCGGATGCTCGGGTGGTCATGATCAACAACGGCGAGATCGCGGCCGATATGCCGGGCATCGAATTCGTCGACGAGTCGTCCGTGGATCCGGATGTCGTGGTCGTCGGCGGTGCCGGCCCGGAGTTCACGCACGAGCGGCTCAGTCGCGTCTACGACTGGCTGTGTCGCGGCATTCCCGTCGTCGCGATGCATCGATCGTTGATGTGGAGTACCGGTGGCGGGTTGCGCATCGACACCGGCATGTACCTCGCCGGGATGGAGCAAGCGTCCGGACACGCCGCGAAAGCCATCGGCAAGCCCGCTCCCCTGGGCTTCCGCACGGCGTCCGAGCGGATGGGCGTCGACCCGGACGACGTCGTCATGGTCGGCGACGACCTCGACAACGACGTCCTCGCCGCTCAGGTCGTCGGCATGACCGGTGTTCTGGTGCGCACCGGAAAGTTCCGTCAGGACGTGCTGGATCGACGCATCACCGACGAATTCGCGATGGAACCCGATCACGTGATCGATTCCGTCGCAGACCTGCCCGACGTCCTGATGTGAGTGGAAACTCGTAGCCCACTACGAGTTCCCACTCACAACAGAGAACTCAGAGAATCGGCGACGGGCTGTAGGCCGCACCGGCCGGGAACTTCGCGATCAGCCGCTCCACGGCCGAGACGACCGCACTGACCTGAGCGTCCGCAGCGCCGACAAAGGCCGTCTTGTCGGCCAGCGCCGCATCGAGTGCAGCGCGGTCGAGCGGCAGGCGGCCGTCGGCGGCCAGGCGATCCAGCAGGTCGGGCTCGAGTCCCTGCTCACGCATGGCCAACGCGACGGCGACGGCGTGTTCCTTGATCGCCTCGTGCGCGGTCTCGCGGCCGACGCCTGCGCGTACGGCCGCCATCAGCACCTTGGTCGTCGCGAGGAACGGCAGGTAGCGATCCAGTTCCTTGGCGATGACGGCGGGGTACGCGCCGAACTCGTCGAGCACGGTCAGGAAGGTCTCGATGAGACCGTCGATGGCGAAGAACGCGTCGGGTAGCGCGACGCGACGCACGACGGAACAGAAGACGTCGCCCTCGTTCCACTGCGCTCCGGCGAGCTCGGCAGCCATCGATCCGTAGCCGCGAAGCACCACCTGCAGGCCGTTGACGCGTTCACACGAGCGCGTGTTCATCTTGTGCGGCATCGCCGAGGAACCGACCTGGCCGGGCTGGAAGCCCTCGGTGACCAGCTCGTGGCCCGCCATCAGGCGGACGGTGTGTGCGAACGACGACGGCCCGGCACCCACCTGGACCAGCGCGGACACGACCTCGTGATCGAGCGAGCGGGGATACACCTGGCCGACGCTGGTGAGCGTGTGCCGGAAGCCGAGATTATCGGCGACGATGCGTTCGAGTGCGACGAGCTTCGCCGAGTCTCCGCCGAACAGGTCGAGCATGTCCTGCGAGGTGCCCATCGGGCCCTTGATTCCGCGCAGTGGGTAACGCGCGATCAGTTCCTGCAGCCGGGACAGCGCGAGCAACAGCTCGTCGGCGGCCGACGCGAAGCGCTTACCCAGCGTGGTGGCCTGAGCGGCGACGTTGTGGCTACGGCCGGCCATGACGAGGGAGGAGTATTCGGCGGCGCGTTCGGCCAACCGCTTCGCCACGGCGACACCGTGCGTGTGGACGTGTTCGAGCGAACGCAGAATCTGCAGCTGCTCGACGTTCTCGGTCAGGTCGCGGCTGGTGAGCCCCTTGTGGATGTGCTCGTGACCGGCGAGGGCGTTGAACTCCTCGATACGAGCCTTCACGTCGTGCCTGGTGACGCGTTCCCGCTCGGCGATCGATGCCAAGTCGACCTGGTCGGCGACAGCTTCGTAATCGGCGATGGCCGCGTTGGGCACGTCGACTCCGAGCGAGGACTGTGCGCGCAGCACGGCAATCCACAATTGCCGTTCGAGCGTGATCTTGTATTCCGGAGACCACAGCTCCACCAGTTCGGGGCTTGCGTAACGGGTGGCCAGGACATTCGGGATGCTCACGATCATCCAGCTTACGTGGCCCAGTTGTCGGTCTCGGATGAGGTCGGACTCGAATTCGGCCGTCGGACCGAGCATCGCCGCAGCGTGGAATAACCGCACCGCATTCCGATGTTGCAGCCGCCGTGAGCCGAACAGTGAAGGTCGACATCTGGTCCGACATCGCGTGCCCGTGGTGCTTCGTCGGTAAGCGCCGTTTCGAGGCAGGTGCTGCGGAGTTCATCGCCGATGGCGGGACGCTCGAGGTGGAGTTCCACTCGTTCGAGCTGGCACCCGACACACCGGTCGACTTCGACGGCACCGAAGTCGACTTCCTCGTCTCCCACAAAGGCATGCCGGCCGCCCAGGTCACGCAGATGTTGGGGCAGATGACCGAGCTGGCCGCAGGCGAGGGGCTCGCGTACGACTTCGACGCCGTGCAGCACACCAACACCGTCAAGGCGCACGAACTCCTGCACTTCGCCAAGTCGAAGGGCAAGCAGGTCGAGATGAAGGAACGGCTGCTGGCGGCCTACTTCGAGGAGGGCCGCCACGTCGGACGCGTCGACGACCTCGCCGACCTGGCCGCGGAGATCGGCCTCGATCGTGACGAGGTGGTCGAGGCGCTGAAGTCCGAGGAATACCTGCCCGCCGTGCGCGCGGACAAGGAGCAGGCCATCGCCTACGGAATCAGTGGTGTGCCGTTCTTCGTGATCGACGGTCGCCTCGGCGTGTCGGGCGCACAGGAACCGTCGGTGTTCGCTGACGTCCTGCAGAAGGCCGCCACCGGCTCATGAGCGGCCCTTTGGAGATGGTCGGCGACGGCCGCGGCCCCGTCTGCGAGGACGGTGTGTGCGAGGTGCCGCCGATCCGAGACGCAGACTCGGGCGAGAACGACTTCGGGTTGAACACGCCGGCCTGAGGGGGCCTGAGTCAATCGGCCGACACCTGTTCCGCCGGTGCGACGATGTCGATGACGGCCAACAGCATGCTCCGCGCCATTTCGCGCGGATCGGGATCCACCTCGCTGAGCGCGCCCACCACTGCACCGTCGACCACTGCCACGAGTCGTCGTAGCTGCTCTTCCTGCACGGTCCGCCCCGATCGACGCAGCACATCGGTCAGCAGGTCGTCGATCTGGGCACGCAGCCTCAGCTGCACCTCACGAAGTTCCGGATGCCGAGCCGACGCGATGAACCGCTCGTATCTGGCGACCAGTTGCTCATGACCGCCCTGCGGCCCGATCAGCAGGTCGACGATGAGATCGACCGTCGACTCCATCTTCTGCGAGCACTTGCCCTCGTCGTCGATACGTCCGCGCATGACGTCGATCTCGCGGGTCCCGACGACGTCGACCGCGGCGGCCACCAAGTCGCCGAGCGACTCGAAATAGTAGGTGGTCGACGCCAACGGCAGTCCGGCGCGAGCGGCCACCGACCGGTGCCGAACCGCGTCGAATCCACCCTCGACCAGCAGGTCTGCAGCCGCCGACGCCAGAGCGTGGCGGCGGCGCACTCCCTTCGGAGTCGCACCCGACACCTTGTGCTGCGACTCGGTCGGACCTGCGGACATTCCAGTCATCGTGCCAGCTCGCAGCCGTTCGTCGGACTGCTTTCGCGCTATGGAATTGTCAGTGTTCGTGGCTCATCGACCTATCGACCTTCGCTCCGACACCATCACCCGACCAGATTCGATCATGCGACAAGCAATGGCCGACGCCGAAGTGGGTGACGACGTCCTCGATCACGATCCGACGATGGCGGCGCTCGAGGAGAGAGTGGCGGATCTGCTCGGCTTCGAGGCGGCGCTGTGGGTGCCGTCCGGTTCGATGGGCAACATCATCGCGCTGATGCTCCATCTGCAGCGCGGCGATCGATTCCTGGCCCCGGAGCACGCGCACGTCCTGGGCTCCGAGCTCGGCACCGCAGCCTGGTTGGCGGGCGGAATGCCCGAGGCACTTCCCCACGACGGTGGCCCCGGACGCCCCCTTGCGTCGACGGTGCGTACGGCAGCCGGCGGCGTCGGACCGTACTTCGCCTTGCGGACCACATTGCTCTCACTCGAGAACACACACAATTTCGCCGGCGGTGCCGTGCTAGGACCGGACGAGTGGGCGGAACTCGTTGCTGCCGGACGTGACTCGGGATTGAGAATTCACCTCGACGGGGCTCGACTGTGGAATGCCGCTGTGGCACTCGATGTTCCGATCGCGTCGTTGACCGCCGGCGCAGACACGGTGCAGGTATGCCTGAGCAAGGGGCTCGGCGCACCCGTCGGCTCGATGCTCGTCTCCGATGCGGCGAGAATCCACGAGGCCCGGCGTGTGCGAAAGATGTTGGGCGGCGGCGTGCGTCAGGGCGGGGTTCTGGCTGCGGCAGGGCTCGTCGCCCTTGATCGAATCGGCGATCTCGCCGAGGATCACGCAAATGCCTCGACGCTGGCACGCGGCCTTCGCGATCGGGGCTGGGAGGTCGCAGAACCCCAGACGAACATCGTGCTCGCCGCCGTCGCCGATCCTGTTAGGACGGTGACCGAGCTGGCCGATCTGGGCATCGCCGCCGTCACCGTCGCCGGCAAGGTGCGCTTCGTGACGCATCGCGACGTATCCGCCGCCGACATCGACGAGGTACTGGAGCGGCTGCGCCGCATGTGAGCGCAGCGCTTTCCTGTCGTTCCGCAGGCTCCACTCCTGCCTCGTAGCCTGCTACGAGTTTCCATTCACATGCGACGTAGTCGCTCCAACGCTTCTTCGACGTCGGACGTGGTGCCCGCGAACGAGAATCGCACCGTGTGGTTCCCGCGGACGGTGTCGAAGTCGACGCCGGGTGCCAACGCGACACCGGTCTCGGCCAGCACGCGGGCGCACCAACTACGAGAGTCGTCGGTGAGATGCGCGATGTCGGCGTAGACGTAGAAGGCACCGTCGGCCGGAGCCAGATCGGTGATACCCAACGCAGGCAAACCGTCGAGCAGGATCCTGCGGTTGACGGCGTACCGCTCGACATGCGAATCCAGCTCGCGGCGCGACTCTTCGGTGAACGCCGCAATGGCTGCCACCTGCGAGATCGCCGGCGGGCAGACCGTCATGTTCGACGCCAATCTTTCGACGGCCCTGCGCAATCGGGCCGGTAGCAGCATCCAGCCCATGCGCCACCCCGTCATCGAGAAGTACTTGGACACAGACCCGATGGCCACGGATTCCTTCGACGTCTCCCAGGCGCTGGACGTGTGCGCATCGCCGTAGGAGATGCCGTGATAGATCTCGTCGGAGATCAACAGCGTTCCGTGCTCGTCGCACCAGCGTGCGATGGCGGCCAGCTCGTCGGGGTCGATGATCGTGCCGGTGGGATTGGCCGGACTGGCGACGATGAGCCCGGCAGGCGGCTCCGGTAGTTCGTCGAGCATCGCGACGGTGGGCTGGAACCGTGTCTCCTCCACACAATCCAGTTCGACGACGCGACAGCCCAACGCCGCCAACGTGTTTCGATACGCCGGGTACCCGGGCCTGGCCATGACGACGGTATCCCCCGCGTCGAACGCCGCGAGGAACAGCAACGTGAATGCGCCCGACGACCCAGTGGTGATCACCACGTCGTCGGCCTCGACGGTGATGCCGTACCGCGTGCTGTGATACTCCGCGATCGCTTGCCGTAGCGGCAGAATACCCAGCGTTTCGGTGTACCCGAGCAGATGCGAATCCAAAGCGTCTCGGGTGGCGCGCAACACCGGCTCGGGTGCCCTGGTCGACGGCTGACCTGCGGCAAGCGACAGCACATCACCGTGAGTACGCGCCCGCTCGGCTGCCGCGGCGAACACATCCATCACGTGGAACGGCTCGACCTTCGATCGCTGCGATTCACTGTGCATTCCATCGACACTACTGACCTCATCGCCCACTATTCGCACTACCACACGGCATACCGTCGGAGCCCTCGCAAAGTGTGACCTGAGGTCAGCTATCCACAGGAATCAAGGCTATCCACAATTTGCGAATCTCTCTCCCGCGACGACTATTTCGACGCAAGGCTGTGCGAATGACGGTGTACACGCAACAACAACTACTCGATTCGGGAATGACCAGAGGAGCTATCACCTACCGCACCAAGACCGGAAAGTTGACGCGGATACTGCCTGGCATCTACTGCACCGGCGAGCCCGATTTCCGCGACCGGTGCGCCGCGGTCACGTTGTGGCAACCGAAAGCCGTGCTCAGTCACCTGACGGCTGCGTGGTGGTGGACCCTGCTCGACCACGAACCGGAGCAGGTTCACCTCACGATCGCTCGCTCTACAAAACGGGCAGGCCCGCCGTGGGTTCGCCAATACCGCCGAACCCTGATCGAGTCCAGCTACGTCGATCTGCTTCCCGTTGTCACGATCGAACAGTGCATCATCGACGCTGCAAACATGCTGCCCACGACTGCACTGGAGCAATTCTTCGACGCCGCACTCACGCACAAGGTCAGCTGGCGGGCGGTTGCGCTGCAGTGTGAGGAGTCTGCGGGGATGGCCGGGATTGCAGCGGTGAGAAAACAACTACGCGTGTGTTGTCCACGCACCTTGTCCGAGCCGGAGCGAATAGTGGCGCGCGCACTCACGGCGCGGGGCTACCACTTGGAAATCAACGCCGAGGTGGGCCGGTACTTTGCCGACCTGATGGACCGGAGGTCACGGGTGATCGTGGAGATAGACGGCCGTGAGTTCCACGTAGAGTCCAAGGTGTTCACCAGCGATCGAGTTCGGCAGAACTCTCTGCAACTCGACGGTTGGTTGGTTCTGCGTTATTCGGCAGCGATGGTGATGAGCAACCTCGCTTACGTGGTGGACCAGATCATCGATACGGTGCGTCGACGCCGGAAGGCACTGACCTGAGCGCCCACAATTCGCTCCCAAAATCGGGAAAAGGTGTTTCAGCACGAATAGTGGGCGCTGAGGTCACCTACAGCGAGATGCGACCCTCCACGGCAGCGAGGCCGATGTCGGTGCGGAAGTGGCTGCCCGGCAATCGGATTCCGGCGATCCGGGAGTAGGCGTCATCTCGGGCGGCGGTGAGGTCGAATCCTGTGCCGACGACGCTCAGCACGCGTCCACCCGCGGAGACGACCGCGCCGTCCTTCACAGCGGTGCCGGCATGCAGGACGCCTTCGCCCTCGGAGCCGAGGATCTCGTCACCGGTGCGGGGGCGACCGGGGTAGTTCTCGGCGGCGATGACGACGGTGACCGCCGCGCCGTCCTTCCAGCGCAGAGGCGGCAGTGATGCCAGCGTGCCGGTGGCCGTCGCATTCAGCGCCTCGCCGAGCGGCGACTCCAGCAAGGCCAGCACCGCCTGTGTCTCGGGATCGCCGAAGCGACAGTTGAATTCGACGACGGCCGGGCCGTCGGCACCCATCGCGAGACCGGCGTACAGCAGACCCGAGAACGGCACACCACGCTTCACCAGCTCGGCCGCAACGGGTTTCACCACATCACGGACAATCTCGTCGACGGCACCTTCGGGCAACCATGGGAGTGGGGTGTACGCGCCCATGCCACCGGTGTTGGGGCCGGTATCTCCGTCGCCGACGCGCTTGTGGTCCTGCGCGGGCAGCAGCGGCACCACGGTCTCGCCGTCGACGAGGCAGAACAGGGACACCTCGGGGCCGTCGAGGAACGACTCGAGCAGTACCGGGTGACCGTTTTCGAGGAGTTCGGCGGCGTGGTCGCGAGCGACGAGGCGGTCGGTGGTGACGACGACGCCTTTGCCTGCGGCGAGTCCGTCGTCCTTGACGACCCAGTCGGGGCCGAATCGGTCGAGGGCGGCATCGAGCAGTGCGGGCGAGTCGACTATTTCGCTGTGTGCGGTTCGCACGCCTGCCTTTGCCATGACGTCTTTGGCGAACGCCTTGGATCCTTCGATGCGTGCGGCGTCGGCCGACGGGCCGAACGTGGCGATGCCGGCCTCGCGCAGAGAATCGGCCACTCCGAGAACCAGGGGCACCTCGGGCCCGATGACGACGAGATCCACCTCGAGCTTCGTGGCCAGTGCTGTCACCGCCTCACCGGATGCCACGTCGACGGCGTGCTGTTCGGCGAGCGTGGCCGTGCCCGCATTGCCGGGAGCGACGAACAGTTTGTCGACCGACGGGTCGGCCTTCAACGCAAGTAGAAGGGCGTGCTCACGAGCACCGGAACCTATGACGAGTACGCGCACAGTGCATCAGACTATCTGCTCGACGCCGTCGGGCCCCGCACCTGTCGTGATGCGGGGCCCGTCGGGGATGGCGAAGTTACTGCGTCAGGTCGTACAGCGTGACGTTGTCGACGGTGGTCGCGGTGAAGTTCTCGGTCACCCATGCCGAGATTTCAGCCGAGGAACCCGACTCCCTGCCACCCATACCGCCGCCTCCGATGAAGTAGTGGATTCGGCCGTCGGCCACGTACTGCTGGAACTCGGCGAGGGTCGGCGACGGGTCGGTTCCGTTGAAACCGCCGACGGGCATGACGGGATCCTCGGTGGCCAGTTGATAGCCCGCCGCGGTGTTGGCACCGATGGCCGCCGCAACCCAGGTGTACGAGGCGGCGTCCTGTTCGAGCATCGCGGTGACCTCGGCGGTCGGGGTGCTGCCCTCGAGCAGTCCACCCATACCGCCGCCCATGCCCATCTCGGCGCCGCCCGGCAGCTGGCCGGCCTGACCCGGGAGTCCCGCCGGTGGCTGCATTCCGGCCGGCATCTGTGCACCGGGAGGCAGCTGCATTCCACCCGGCAGACCACCCTGCCCGCGCCGGCCCTCACCCATGCCGCCGAATCCGCGCATACCGGTGTTCGGCCCGGCGGACACGATCGATCCGGTGTGCGGGGTGCCGATCGTGTCCACCGCGTACGCCGTCGGCCCGGCCAGTCCGGCAAACATCACCGCGAGAATCGCGACCGCGGCGAGCCTGCCGCGAGTGAGCGCCGGAATCAGCAGAGCCACCACCGCCACCACACCGACGACCAGGATCGCCCACTTCAGCCACGGCACGAAGCTCGCGCTACGGCCGAGCAGCACCCACGCCAGTGCGACGGTCGACGCCACCGCGAGCGCCATCGCGATCCGGACCCACAACCGCTGTCGTTCGCGCCACAGCATCACACTGCCGATACCCACGAGCGCAGCGACGGCAGGCGAGAGTGCGACCGTGTAATACGAGTGGAAGATGCCGGCCATGAAACTGAACGTCAGACCGGTGACGAGCAGCCATGCGCCCCACACGATCAACGACGCGCGTGGCGCATCGGTGCGAGGGGCTTTGCCTCGCAACACCAGTCCCGTTACCAGCAGCACCAATGCGGCGGGGATGAGCCAGGCGATCTGGCCGCCCTGGGAGGCGTCGAACATGCGGAGGATGCCGGTCTCGCCCCACATCGACCCGCCGCCGCCACCGACACCGCCCGGGGTGACGCTGCCGGTCTCGTTGCCACTGAGTCGGCCCAACCCGTTGTAGCCGAGAGTCAGTTCCAGAATCGAATTGTTCTGCGAGCCACCGACCCACGGCCGCGAGGATGCCGGCCAGAATTCGACGATCAGCAACCACCAACCGGCCGAGACGATCATGGCTCCGAGCGCGGCGAACAGTTGCAGCACTCGAGTGCCAAGTTTGGGCGGCCCAGCGATCAAATACGTCAAGGCCAGCGGCGGTACGACGAGCATCACCTGAAGCTGCTTGGTGAGAAAGCCGAATCCGACGAACATACCGGTGATCAACAGCCACTTGGTCTTTCCCGATTCGACGCCTCGCAACATGGACCAGACGGCGGCGATCATCAGCAGCACCAGCAACGCGTCGGGATTGTTGAACCGAAACATCAGTGCGGCAACGGGTGTCAGCGCCAGCACCAGTCCGGCGAGCAGCCCGGCGGCCGCACCGAATCGGCGGACGACGACGGCTCGTAGCAGCGCAACGGAGGCGACTCCGAGGAGCGCCTGAGGCACCAGCATCGCCCAGGTGTTCAGACCGAACACCCGCACCGACAACGACATCAGCCACAGTGACATCGGCGGCTTGTCGACGGTGATGGAGTTGGCCGCGTCGGAGGACCCGAAGAAGAACGCCTTCCACGACACCGAACCTGCTTGTATCGCTGCGGAATAGAAGGAGTTGGCCCAACCCGAGGCACCGAGTCCCCAGATGTATGCCACGCCGGTGCCGATCAGCAGAGTGACCAACCCGAGAAGTTCCCACCGCCGGGAGGTCGCCGGCTCGGTCGGCGCGGCCGCGGACGGCCGTTCGATCGTCGTGGTCATCGGTTCTCCCCCGAAGGATCGGACACCGAAAGATCGGGCTCCGGATTACGGAAGACCCACCGCAGTGCGACGAATCGGCACACGGTGGCAACGAGATTGGCGACGACGAGAACGGCCAGTTCGATGTGCCGCGACACGTCCGGGGACCAGGCGTGCAGTACCGCGAGCGAGCCGCTGGTCATCAGCAGCGCGAAGCCGAAGATCGCCAGACCCTGCAGCTGGTGCTTACCCGCGCTCGCGGGCCCTCGGACGCCGAAAGTGAAGGCACGGTTGGCCGCTGTGTTCAGTATCGCGGTGATGAGCAGTCCGGCGAAGTTCGCGGCCTGTGCCCCGATCATGGGATGCAGTATAAGATACAGCAGTGCGTAGGCCACGGTGCTCGCGACACCGATGATGCCGAATCGCACCAGCTGGCCGATCATTCCGTGCGGTACACCGGCGACGAGCGGCTCCCGTCCCAGGCTTCGACGCAGTTCGGCGACAGGGAGCATTCCGGTCGCAAGGGCACGACCGACGCGCCAGCATCCCTGCAGATCCTTGACGGCGGTATCGAGGAGGTGGACGCTGCTGTCGGGGTCGTCGACCCAATCGACCGGCACCTCGTGAATCCGTAGGCCGACCTTCTCGGCGATGACGAGCAGTTCGGTGTCGAAGAACCATCCGGTGTCTTCGACGAGTGGAAGCAGTTGTCGAGCAACATCGGTGCGCATCGCCTTGAACCCGCACTGAGCGTCGGAGAAGCGGGCGCGCAGCGAGGTGCGCAGGATGAGATTGTAACTGCGCGAGATCAATTCACGTTTCACTCCGCGAACGACCCGGGACGACCGGTTCAGCCGAGAGCCGATGGCGAGGTCCGAGTGACCCGACAGCAATGGGGCGACGAGCGGCATGAGGGCGTTGAGGTCGGTGGACAGATCGACATCCATGTAGGCAACGACGTCGGCGTCGGACGCGAGCCACACCGCTTTGAGTGCCCGCCCGCGTCCCTTCTCGTCGAGGTGATGAACCCGAACTCCGTCGATCTCGTCGGCGAGCCGATGCGCCACCGCAAGGGTGCCGTCGGTACTTGCGTTGTCGGCGATGGTGATCCGCGACCGAAACGGGATCCTTTCCTCGAGATGCTCGTGCAGTCGACGAATGCACTGCTCGAGATCCGCCTCTTCGTTGTACACCGGGATGACCACCTCGAGCGTGGCCGTTGCGTTCGAGCCGGGCCGGTGGCCTGCTGCTCGGGCGAGGTAGTTCGTTGTCATGAGGCAACACTCGTGTGTGCAGCTGGACCCACGCTGCGACGAACCTGGCAATCACCTGGGAGACGCCCCAATAAGGCATTCTGTCCCCATGGCTTCTATTTTCAGCAAGATCATCGCAGGTGAGATTCCCGGACGGTTCGTCTGGCAAGACGACGACGTCGTGGCGTTTCTGACGATTGCCCCCGTCACTCAGGGACACACGTTGGTGGTTCCGCGTGCGGAGATCGATCAGTGGCAGGACGTCGACGGTGCCGTGTTCGCCAAGATCACTGCCGTCGCGCAGATCATCGGTCAGGCTGTCAGGACGGCGTTCGACGCGCCCAGGGCCGGGCTGTTGATCGCCGGTCTCGAGGTGCCGCACCTGCATCTGCACGTGTTTCCGGCGTACGACATGGGCAATTTCGACATCTCCGGTGCGGATCCGAACCCGTCCGCGGAGTCACAGGACGAGGCTGCCGACAAGCTTCGAGCAGCGCTACGCCACCTCGGGCACGAGGCTCACGTCCCTAACTGATGCGCCTTGCTCAGCGCAGAGGTGCCAGTAGCCGTCGGCGCGTTCGAAGCTGCGTCGATACCGCGTCGGATCGGTTGTCCGGGTCGTAACCCGGTCCGATGTCGGTATCGATGTCGCGTGGGCCGGGTGCGACGCCACACTCGGGGCACAGTCCGAGCGGTCCCAGATCTGTCCCGCAGGTCGCATGCAGAAATCGGCGACGTGCGCCCGTGGGCTTCGGGTTCTGTTCCTCGCCCCAGTAGCTCAGGGCGTAGACAGCCGGCCACAGTCCTTCGAGGGCGTGCGTCGGGACGTAGTCGTCGTGGCCGCCGCCATGGGCTCGGGCTTGCCGGTCGAGCAATCCGGCATCGACCAGGGTGCCGAGCCGTTGAGCCAGGACTGCCTTGGAAATGTCGAGGTGGACCTGGAAGTCGCCGAAGCGTCGGACCCCGAAGAAGCTGTCGCGCACGATGAGCATGGTCCAGCGCTCGCCGACGAGTTCGAGCGCGCGGGCCAAGGGGCAGTCCTGGCGGGCGTAGTCGGTTCCGAGTGCCATGCGCCGATCGTACAGTCTGTTGACCGAACCAAGTTGGCCGGTTACAGTTCGATCACCAGACCAGAGAGACGACGATGACCGACACTGCACCCACGCCCGCCGGCACCACGAACGGCACCCGCGCACTGGCCGTCGCCGCATCGGGCACCTTGTTGACGCTGATGGCGTTCACCGCTCCGCTCGCGACGATCAACAGCACCGCGCTGGACCTGATGTCGGACGCAGCGGGACGGACCTGGATTCTGAGCTCGATGAGCATCGGTCTCGCCGCCGCGTTGCTCACCACCGGGACCGTCGCAGACGACTTCGGCCGTCGCCGCACGTTCGTACTCGGAGCAGTCGTTCTGGCCGTCGGCGCAATCGTCTGCGCCGTCTCTCCCAACACCCTGATCTTCGTCCTCGCCCGCATCCTGCAGGGCCTCGGCGGCGCGGCGGTCGTCGCATCGAGCCTCGGCATCATCGCGCACACGCACCAGGCCGGGCCGGTGCGCGCCAAGGCCAGCGGAGTCTGGGGTGCCAGCGTCGGGGCCGGTATCGCGCTCGGCCCGCTGCTCGCCGCGCTTCTCGACCGGTGGGCCAGCTGGCGTGAGGCGTACGTGGTCCTCGCGATCGCCACTCTCGTGCTCGCCGTCGTCGCGCAGCTGCGCGTCGAAGAATCCATGTCCGACGCCCCGCGCGGCCTCGATCCGGTCGGCGCGGTGCTGTTGGCCACGGGAATCGGCGCACTACTGGCCGCGCTGGTCGAGGGGCGGCAGGGGTGGACCGCCGTGACTCCCATCGTGTTGTTCGTTCTCGCCGCCCTCCTGCTGCTGGCCTTCGTCGCGCTCGAATTGCGCAGTGCGAGCCCGATGCTCGATCTCACGTTGTTTCGGCATCCACCGTTTCTCGCCGCCACGGTCGCCGCCCTGACCACGGGCGGCGGAATCATCGCACTGATGTCGTACATGGCCGGGTTCGTGGGCACCGCGCTCGGCATCGATGCCCTCGGGGCAGCGATTCTGCTGTTCGCGTGGTCTGCGACCTCGGTCGTCACCGCCTTGCTGGCTCGGCGCATCCCGGCCGCCATCAGCGGCCGGACCCAGCTCGCCGCCGGACTGATCGGTGTGGCACTCGGCATGGTGATGCTGACGGGCCTCGCCGCGGACGCCGACTGGCCTCGGCTGCTGCCGGGACTGCTCGTGGCGGGCGTCGCCAGTGGCGTCCTCAACGCCGCGCTGGGACGCGAGGCCGTGGCCAGCGTCCCGCCCGGACGCGGCGGTATGGGCAGCGGGGCCAACAACACCGCGCGCTACGTCGGATCCGCTATCGGGGTCACCGTCGTTGCGGTGGTTGCCGTGCCTGCCGGCGATCATGCCGCGGCAGCTCTGGTCACGGGCTGGAACACCGCGGCTCTGCTCACCGCGGCCATTTCGCTCGTCGGAGCTGCGGTCGTGGCGATGTCACGCACCCGGCGGTAGCGAGTACTCCTGCTCGGGACGCCCGGTCGATCCGTACCGCAGTTGCATTCGCAACCGACCCTTGGACACCAGGGTGGCCAGATACCGCTGGGCCGTCGCTCGCGAAATGCCGATGGCTGCAGCGACTTCTCCGGCCGACATCGGCTCCGCCGTTCCGCGCACCGCGTCGAGCACCAGGTCTCGGGTGACCGACTGCGAGGCCGGTAACGGAGCCGCAGCGCGCGGGCGGAGGGCGTCGAGCCCACCGTCGATGTCCGCCTGAGTCAGTTCGTCCGAACGATCGAGCGCGCCGCGGTATGCGAGATACCCGGTGAGGCGATCGACCAGCGCCGAGCGTGGAAACGGCTTGATCAGATACGTCCATGCGCCCGCGGTCATCGCCGATCGCACCGTGTGCTGATCCGCAGCAGCGGAGAGCACCACCGCGTCACACGGCAGCTCTCGCACCAGGTCGATACCGGACCCATCCGGCAGATAGACGTCCACCAGTGCCAGGTCGAACGACTGTGTCGTCAGCAGCTCGCGTGCCTGGGCGATACTCGTCGCCACTGCGGCCACTTCGTACTGGTCGAGCGAATTCACCAGTGCGGCATGCAGATCTGCGACCCTGAAGTCGTCGTCGACGACGAGAACTTTCATTGCGTCACCTCTTCGATCAGTAGTGCGTCGGGAATCGAGGCGATGAACACTGCGCCTCCGCGATCGTTGTCGGCCGTGATCTGCCCGCCGGCATCGGCCAACGTCACTTCGCCGCCTCGGGTTCGCGCGATCTGTCGGCTCAGTGCCAGTCCCACACCTCGGCCACCCGGCGTATCTGCCGTCGACTTGGTCGAGACTCCCTCGACGAACACCTGCTCGGGCGCCAACGCAACGCCGTCACCCGAATCGACGACGACGATATGCAGGGTCGAATCCTCCTGCACCAGCTCGACTTCCACTTCGGCAGGTCGACGTGCACCGAGCCGTGCTGCGTCGATGGCGTTGTCGATCAGGTTGCCCAGCACGGTAGTGACATCCACCGGTCCGACCAGTTCTCCACCGACCCAAGTGTTCTCCCCCAACACCAATCGCACGCCACTTTCGCGCGCGTGTGCCGCCTTGGCCGTGAGGAAGGAACGTAGGTAGGCGTCGGAGACCGCATCGATGCCCTCGACCGCCTCCGATCTAGGTCCGACACCGAGAATCTCGTCGATGTACTCCGACGCCCGATCGGGGTGGCCCTCGTGCAGCAGCCCACTGACCAGATGCATCCGGTTCGCGAACTCGTGTCGCTGGGCGCGCAGCACCGCGGACATCGACTGCACCGCGTCGAGTTGACGCGTCAGTGCCTCCACGTCCGTTCGATCTCGCACGGTGAGTACCGTTCCCAGATCTCGATTGTCACGCAGCACCTTTCGCGCCGCCGCGATGACGACGACCTCGTCGACAGCCGCGAGTACCGGCTCGCCCGTAGGCATCTCGATGACCTCGAGCAATCTGGGTGTCAGACCGATGTCCTCCACGCGCATTCCCGGCTTGCCCTCGATCGAGAGCAAGGTGCGCGCCTCGTCGTTGACCACGGTGACGATGCCGTCCGGATCGATGGCCACCACGCCTTCGCCGATGCCGTGCAGCACCGCCTCCTGCTCGCGCACGAGCTCGGCGAGTTCCTCGGGTTCGAGGCCCAGGGTCAGCCGCTTCCACCTGCGCGCCAACAGGATCGACCCGAGCACACCCAACAGCAGCACTGCGCCGGTGACCAGTGCGCCGTTGATCAGATCCTTCACCAGCTCGGTTCGCACTGCCGTCGTGGAGATTCCGACGCTCACTTCGCCGATCACGACGTCTGCCGAGCCCGGAGCCAGGATGGGCACTTTGGCACGGACGGAGTCGCCCAGTGTGCCGCGTTGGGATTCGACGACCTCGTTGCCCGCCAATGCGCCGGACGGATCGGTACTCACCCGTTGCCCCAGGACGGTCGGATCCGGATGTGCCAGGCGCAGTCCCCGGTCGTCGGTGATGACGACGAACAGAGCATCGGTGCGCTCCCGGGCGCTTTCGCCCGTCCGTTGCAGTGCACCGCCTGCCAGCACTCCCGCCGGCGCAGCATCGGTGCCCGCGGTGTCCGCGGCCGAGAACTGCCCCACGAGCGAACGCACCTCGGGGTCGGAGGCTACGGTCCGCGCGACCGCGAGTGCCCGCTCGCCGTACTCCTCGCTGGCCTGTTCGCCGCTACTGATCGCGAATACTCCGAACGCCACTGCCAGCGCCACCGCAACCAACGCGGCCTGCAGCAGCAGCACTTGAGTCCTCAATCGCACCAGCCAAGGCTAGAGCGAGAGCTGCTCGAGCACAATGCGCAAAAGGCTCTTTACGTTGCTTGCGCGGGTAGTGCGCACAACGGCGAACATGTGATGCCGGTTACGTAACTTCAGTCACAACACGTAGTCCAACCGGACCCACCTCACACATTTCGAGAAGGAGTGCACGATGTTGGTGATACTCGGCTTCCTCATGGTAGCCGCCTTCATGTTCTTGATCTTGACCAAGAGAGCCACGCCCGTCGTCGCACTCACCCTCGTCCCCGTCATCTTCGGTCTGCTGGCCGGCGCGGGACTCGGCATCGGTGACATGATCACCGACGGCATCAAGTCCCTCGCTCCCACCGCGGCCCTGCTGTTCTTCGCGATCATCTTCTTCGGAATCATGATCGACGTCGGACTGTTCGACCCACTGGTGCGCGGCATCCTGCGTGTCGTACGCAACGACCCGATGAAACTTGTTGTCGGAACGGCTATTCTGGCCATGGTCGTCTCGCTCGACGGCGACGGCTCGACCACCTTCATCATCGTCACGTCCGCACTGCTGCCGCTCTACCTGAAACTCGGTGTCAGCCCGGTCATTCTGACGGTCGTCGCCGGACTTGCCAACGGCACGATGAACATCATCCCGTGGGGCGGCCCGACGGTTCGCGCTGCATCCGCTCTGGGAATCTCCCCGTCCGACGTGTTCGTTCCGATGGTTCCGTCGATGATCGTCGGCCTGATCATCGTGCTGCTCTTCGCCGTTCACCTCGGCATCATGGAGCGTCGACGCATCGGCAAGCTGATCTACGAACCCGAACTTGTTTCCTCGGGCGGCGGCGGAAGCATCCGTAACGGCGGCAAGGGAACCGGCGGAGCGGGAACCGGCGGATCGGACGGCTCCGGCGAATCGGGTCAGTTCTTCGACGGTCTCGACCCCAATCGCGACACGCTGCGCCCGAAGTTGCTGTGGTTCAACGCTGCTCTGACGGTCGTTCTCCTCGTCATCCTGGTCATGGACATTCTTCCCATCCCGGTGCTGTTCATGATCGCTGCCTCGATCGCGCTGACGGTCAACTTCCCGAAGGTCAAGGAGCAGGGCGACGCGATCGCTCGGCACTCGTCCTCCATCGTCTCCGTCGTCGCCATGGTGCTCGCTGCAGCAATCCTGACGGGCGTCTTCCAGGGCACCGGCATGGTCGAGGCCATGGCCGAGTGGCTGCTCAACGTCATCCCGTCGGGCATGGGCCCGTACCTGGCCGTCATCACCGGCATCCTGAGCATCCCGCTGACGTTCTTCATGACCAACGACGCGTTCTACTTCGGCATCCTGCCGGTGCTCACCGAGACCGCAAGCAAGTACGGCATCGACCCGGTCGAGATGGCCCGCGCCTCCATCACCGGTCAGCCCGTCCACCTGCAGAGCCCGCTGGTTCCGGCCATCCTGCTCCTGGTGACCCTGGCCGGAGTCTCGCTGGCCGATCACCACAAGAAGGTGTTGTGGCGAGCGGTGGTCGTCTCCCTCGCAATGCTGGCGGTCGGCATCGTCCTCGGTCAGATTCCGTTCGGCTGATCCCTCACCCCCACCTTCCTGAAAGAGACACCGTCATGACTGTTGGCGTACTGCACAACAATTCACCCGAGGGCCGCGCAGCACTCGCGGCCGCCGTTCGAGAAGCTCGGATCAGAGAGACCGATCTGGTCGTCCTGCACGCACTGTCGGGATCGGCCGAGCCGTCCGCCGAGGCAGGCGAAACCGCTGCGGTCTCCACCTCAGTAGAGACCGCCTTGGCCGACATCGACAACGCCGAGGCCGTGGCCTGGACCGTGGCGGTGGGTCGCCCCGATCCCGACGCCGTGAACACTCTGCTGACTCTGGTGGAGGAGCAGAAGTCCGAGATCCTCGTCGTCGGCTCCCGGCACCGCTCGGCAGTCGGCAAGTTCCTGATGGGACAGACGATTCAGCGCCTGCTGCTCGAAATTCCGGTTCCGGTTCTACTGGTCAAGTCCGGAGCGTGAATGTTGCCGACAAGGTGACGACCGTAGTGCGGCACAGCCTCCGATGGATCGGCCTCGCGGCCGTATCCGTCGGGGGCTGGGCCCTTTTCGCGAGTCTGGGCCTGACCGCGCCGTCGCTGTTCGCCGCACTCGTCGTCGCCGTGGTGTTCGCATTGACCGGGTTGGGTCCGGCCGCGGTCCCCCGTCCCGCGTCCATGGCAGCGCAGGGCACGCTGGCGGTGACGATCGGACTCATGCTCGACACCGACACCCTCGCTGCGCTGGGAGAGAACTGGCTTCCCGCGGTCACCGTCGGGTTGGCAACCCTGATCGTCAGTGCCGGCTGCGGTGCCCTGCTGGCACTGCACCGCGACGTCGATCCGGTGACCGGAGCACTGTCTCTGATTGCCGGTGGCGCAACAGGTCTGGTGTCGGTCGCCCGCGAGCTCGGCGGTGACGAGCGCATCGTCGCCGTGGTCCAGTACCTTCGCGTGGCGTTGGTGGTCGTCACGATGCCGTTGATCGTCACCTTCGCCTTTCACACCGACACCGGTGGCACGTCCGGTAGCGACGAGGCGTCGACGACACCGTGGTACATCGGCACGGCCTTTCTGATCGGTGCCGTCGTCGTCGGAATCCTGCTCGCGAAAGCGATCCGACTCCCCGCCCCCGCCACGCTCGGACCCTTGATCGTCGCCGGAGCCTGCGAGCTACTCGGCTGGCCCGTCGACATCGCCGTCCCGGAAGTCCTACTGCCGTTGGCGTTCATCGTCATCGGATGGCAGGCGGGACTTGCCTTCACCGTCGCCAGCCTGCGGGCCATCGGTCGCATCTTCCCGTGGGCCGCGCTGCTCGTACTCACGATCGGTCTGATCTGCGCACTCCTGGGCTGGGCGCTGTCCGCCGTCACCGGAGTCAGCATGTTGACCGGTTATCTCGCGACGACGCCCGGCGGACTGGCCGCAGTGCTCGCCGTGTCCGCGACGACGGGATCTGACGTCACGTTCGTCGCCTGCGTTCAGGTGATCCGGCTGGTGTCGATGCTCGTGGCCGCGCCCCTCGCTGCTGCCGCGTACACCAAGATCGCCGAACGCAAGAAGGATCGGTCCATGGCCGGGTGAGCAGATCAGTCTGCAGCCCTGGGTAGTTCGACCCGGAACGTTGCACCCGCGCCGGGAGTACTTCGCACGTCCACGGTCCCGTTGTGGGCGGCGACCAGGGCTGCGACTATGGACAGGCCGAGCCCACTGCCCCCGCTCTCACGGGTCCGGGACGAGTCGGTGCGATAGAAGCGCTCGAAGACGTGAGCTGCTTCCTCCTCACCCAGCCCAGGGCCGGTGTCTTGCACCTCGAGTACCACCGACTCCTCGGTGGTGCCCACGCACACCGTGATCGACGCGGACTCGGGCGTGTGCCGCACTGCGTTCCCCACGAGGTTGGCCAACACCTGACGCAGCCGGGCATCGTCGCCGGCGACCTCCGGAATACCTGGTCCTGCCGATACCTTCAACGAGATGTCGCGTGCGGGCGAGACAGCCTTCGCATCGTGCACGGCATCGGCGGCGATGGTGAGCACGTCGACACGACGTACCTCGAGGGGACGCTGGGCATCGAGTCGCGCGAGCATGAGCAGATCCTCGACGAGCAGTCCCATGCGCGCCGATTCGCCCTCGATCCGCGTCATCAACAATGCGATGTCGCTCATCGCCCCCTGCCGGTACAGCTCGGCGAATCCCCGGATGGTCGTCAGCGGAGTCCGCAGTTCGTGGCTGGCGTCGGCGACGAACCGGCGCATCCGATCCTCGGACGCCCGCGCCGCTTCTTCCGAGGCGGCGGTCGCCGCGAACGCCCGCTGTATCTGCGAGAGCATTCCGTTCAATGCCGCCGACAGTCGACCGACTTCCGTTCTCTCACTGCGGTGGGGCACCCGCCGGTGCAGATCGCCTGCGGCAATCGCAGCTGCCGTCGTCTCCACCTCACGCAACGGCCGCAAGCTGCGCCGCACCACGAAGTACGCCACCACACCCAACACCACCAATACCGCTGCTCCGATGTACAACTGGAGCACCATCAGTCGGCTGACGGTCTGCTGATTGGGACCCAGCGGAATTCCCACAGTGGTGGATCCGTCACTGTTGGTCACCGTCAACACGCGCCACTGTTTCCCTGGGTCGCTCTCGGAGCCGACCGTCGTCGGGCGATCGGCGGTGACACCGGATAGATCCGGAACACTTTCTGCCACATCGTTGATGGGTCCCCGTACGGTGCCGTCGTTCGCCACGGACCGGACGTAGAAATTCGACGGCGGGCGACCAGGATTGGGCTCGCCGATGGGTGGAAGTGGGCGGGAGTCCGGTTGCGCCCAACCCCGAGATGCCTCGACCAACTGCTGATCGAGGCGACGCATCAACGACGTCTCCAACGAGGACGTCACCGCGACACCCGATGCCAGCAGTCCGAGCCCGACCAACAGCAGCAGGGCAGCAACCAGAGTGAAGCGCAGCGGGATGTCCCCCAGCCGTGAGCGGAAGCCGGTCACCGCGGCTGCCGCATGACGTAGCCGACGCCCCGCAACGTGTGGATCAATCGGGTATCGCCCGTGTCGACCTTACGACGCAGATACGACACGTACGACTCCACCACTCCCACCTCACCGCCGAAGTCGTAGTGCCACACGTGATCCAGAATGCGGGGCTTGCTCAGCACTGTTCCGGCATTGACCATGAAGTACCGCAGCAGTGTGAACTCGGTCGGCGAGAGCGAGACCGGCTCGCCTGCCTTCCACACCTCGTGGGTGTCGTCGTCGAGTTCGATGTCCGCGAACGCGACTCGCGACGATTCCGTCTCCTCGGTCCGACCGGACCGGCGCAGAATCACCCGGAGCCGAGCCACCACTTCCTCGAGGCTGAACGGCTTGGTGACGTAGTCGTCCGCGCCGAGCGTCAGACCGGTCACCTTGTCTTCCACGGAATCTCGCGCCGTCAGGAACAACGCCGGAGCATCCACTCCGTCTGCGCGCAGCCTGCGCAGCAGACCGAAGCCGTCCATGCCCGGCATCATGACGTCGAGGATCAGTGCCTCGGGCCGAAAGGTACGCGACTTGTCCAGGGCCTCGGGGCCGGAGGACGCCGTCGCGACCTCGAATCCCTGGAACTTGAGACTGACCGCCAACAGCTCGACGATGGTCGGTTCGTCGTCGACGATCAGTACACGCGCTTCGGGGGTTTCGCTCACGGTGTCCATCATCGCGCGCGTTGCTGCTCGTCCGCTGGACTCTCGCTGTGAGGTTGCTGTGAGCCCCGAACGAGAGGGGCCCGAAGAGAGGGCATGATGGAGCGCGATGCTCCCTGCGAACACCGATCGCCGCCCGAGGCGCGGGCCGACGGTCACTTCCATGCACGTATTCGCAACTCTGCTCGTGTTGGGCATCGTGACAGGTCCGTACCTCGCCGAGTGGGTCGCCGCCTCCCCTGCCCTGCGAACCGGAGCCACCGTCTTCACCGGGATCTTCGTGCAGGCGACGCCGTTCCTGGTGCTGGGCGTGCTCGTCAGCGGCGGCATCGCCGCGTTCGTCTCCCCGGCCGTGCTTCGACGTGTGGTCCCGAGAAACGAGCCCGCGGCGGTCGGTGTGAGCGGACTCGCCGGGATGGCATTGCCCGGGTGCGAGTGCGGAGCTGTTCCCGTCTCCCGGCGGTTGATGGATCAGGGAATGCCGACGTCGGCGGCTCTGGCATTTCTGCTGTCGGCACCGGCGATCAACCCCGTCGTTCTCGTGTCGACTGCGGTGGCCTTTCCTGGTGAGCCGGCGATGGTTCTCGCCCGGTTCCTCGCCTCGCTCGCCACCGCTGTGGTGATGGGCTGGCTGTGGACGCGATTCGGCAAGGCCGAGTGGATCACCGCGCGGCTGGCGGATCGAGGTCACGATCACGAAGGCTCGAAGTGGGAGACGTTCCGCGAGTCGGCTCGTGCAGACCTGCTGCAGGCCGGGGCGTTTCTGGTGTTCGGTGCCGCGGCAGCCGCGGCCCTGCACCTGGTGATTCCCGACCGGGTGTACGAGCACCTGGCCGGTCAGCTTCTGCTGGCCATCGTGGTGATGGCCGTTCTGGCGGTTCTGCTGGCGCTGTGTTCGGAGGCCGACGCGTTCGTCGCGGCCAGTATGTCGATGCTGCCGCTGCTCCCGCGCCTGGTCTTCCTGGTAGTCGGCCCGGCCGTCGATCTGAAGTTGATGGCGATGCAAGCGGGCAGCTTCGGGCGCAGTTTCGTCCTCCGCTTCGCACCACTGACCTTCGTCGTGGCGATCGTGTGCGCCTCGGTCGTCGGCGGACTCCTGATCGGCGCGCGATGAAACGCGAGGTGCAGAACGTCCTGCTGTTCCTTTTCGGCGGAGCGATCGTGAAGATCTCGCTCGACGGCAGCTTCGTTCGGTACGTCAAACCGTCACTGCATCCGTATCTGCTGATCGCGGGCGTGCTGATCGTCGTCCTCGCGGCAGCCTCGATTGTCGCCGACATCCGGCGCGGTGGGCCGACGGACGGCCACGATCACGACGCACGCCCGTATTGGCTGCTGCTCGTGCCGATTGCGGTGATCCTCCTCGTCGCCCCGCCCGCGCTCGGTGTCTCGGCGGTCGGCGACCGATCCGTGGACGCCGTCTCGACCCACGAGAAGACACCCTTCCCGCCGTTACCCGACGGGCAGGCCCCGGACGTCGCGTTGCTCGACGTCGTGCAGCGGGCCGTCCGAGATTCGGAGGACAGCCTCGACGGCCGGGAGATCAGTGTCACCGGATTCGCCGTGGCGACCGCGAACGGTGGGTCGCCGCGCGTCGACGGCACAACCGACGGTCTCGATCTCGCCCGTGTCCTGATCATCTGCTGCGCGGCCGACGCGCGGTCCATCCGAATTCATCTGGACTCCAATTCGACTGTCCTCGAGA
Organism: Rhodococcus sp. JG-3; assembly: GCF_000482405.1. Lineage (NCBI taxonomy): Bacteria > Bacillati > Actinomycetota > Actinomycetes > Mycobacteriales > Nocardiaceae > Rhodococcus > Rhodococcus sp. JG-3. The sequence goes on along the minus strand of NZ_KI519398.1, from coordinate 1,765,416 downwards.
ATGTTCCGGACGGAACCTGGCTGCAGCTCACCGGCACCGTCGACGCATCGTCCGCGACCGAAGCCACCGCCTTCACCCCCACGATGACGGTCTCCACGGCCCGGCGCATCGACCCGCCGACGAACACGTACGCGTACTGACACCGGAAAATTCGCGTCCCCGCCGAAGAAAAATTGGTACCGTCGTACAGGTCACTTCCGACAATCGGACGAGGCGCGCCGTACCCGAACAGCGACAAGACGGTGCCGAGAGGTGATTTCTCATGGCATGGCTGATTCTCGTCGTTTCCGGCGTTCTCGAAGCGATCTGGGCGACTGCGCTCGGTAAGTCCGAGGGCTTCTCCAAGCTCGGACCATCGGTCGTTTTCGGTGTCGCGGTGGTGCTCAGCATGATCGGTCTCGCGGTCGCGATGCGGTCGTTGCCCACCGGAACCGCGTATGCGGTGTGGGTGGGAATCGGTGCCACCTTGACCGTGGCGTACGCGATGATCACCGGTGCCGAAGCAGCGTCGTTCCTCAAAGTCGTACTTCTGGTCGGCATCGTCGGCTGCGTTGTGGGACTGAAGGTTCTTCACTGATTTTCTCGGCTACAAGCAGTTACAGTAAAACGATGAACTGGGTGTCAGCGATCACACTGCCCGCACGGGCCGGCTTGGCCATCGCCGAGCAGGCGATCGGCGTCGCAGAGGTCGCGTTGGCGACCACCAGGATGGCGTTGGCCACCGGCGCGTCCGGCACGGCCGGTGTGGCGTCGCTCGCCAATCCGCGCGGCGGCACGATGCAGCTGCTCACCCAGCTCGGCCAGCTGACCTCCGACGACCGCGCGTTGGGCAACGCTCTGAAAGAGGGCGGGCCACTCGACCGCCTGCTCGCCCAGGGCGGCGTCGTCGATCGACTCACGTCCGAGGACGGCACGCTCGAGCGTCTGCTGTCTCCGGGTGGGCCGGTCGAACGCATTCTCGCTCCCGGCGGACCGCTGGACCGACTGCTCGCCGAGGACGGACCGCTCGAGCGGTTGCTCGCCGAGGGCGGTCTTCTGGACAGGATCACCGCCACCAACGGCCCCCTCGAACGCCTGACGGCGAAGGACGGTCCGCTCGAGGTGTTGACGCGTCAGGACGGTCTGATCGAACGGGCTATCGCGGAGAACGGCATTCTCGAGACGATGCTGGCCGAGGACGGTGCCGTCGAGCGTCTGACGGCCAAGGGCGGGCCGCTGGACCAGTTGGTCAAACTCTCCGAGACGCTGACGTCCGTGGCTCCGAACATCGAGCGTATGAGTATCTCGATCGACATCCTGCAGGATTCCGTGGAGATCCTCTCGGCGGCGGTGCATCCGCTCGGCGAGCTGGTCGGCCGGCTGCCGAGCCGCTGGCTCAAGAGCGGTAAGCAGTCGGTGCACGAGCTGCACTGACGGGCCGCAACTTCGGCGCTTTGCCGAGAGTCGTCGACGGCAGATGTTAGCGCTCACACTGCTCACGCGGGGTGCAAAAAGAATTCTTTGACAATGCCGATGTTATCGCTCACACTTTCGTTTTGATGTGATGCGAACCACACGGGACCACCCGACGGCCTCCGCTTCACGGTCTACCTCACAACACAGGGAGAAACGATGAAGTTTCGAAAGCTATCCATGGCTACGGCCGCGGTGGCCCTCACCCTCACGCTCGGCGCGTGCGGATCGAGTACCAAGACCGCAGACGAGGCTCCGGCCGAGGGCGGCAGCACCGCAGGTGCGTTGATCGGCGTCACCATGCCGACGAAATCCTCCGCCCGCTGGATCGCCGACGGCGACAACCTCAAGAGCGCGCTGGAGGGCCAGGGATACAAGGTCGACCTGCAGTACGCGGAGAACGACATTCCCACCCAGGTCAACCAGATCGAGAACCAGATCACCCAGGGCGCGAAGCTGCTGATCGTGGCCTCGGTGGACGGCACCGCCATCACCACCCAGCTGCAGGAAGCCAAGGACAACGGCATCGGTGTCATCGCCTACGACCGGCTCATCCGCAACTCCCCGGACGTCGACTACTACGCGACGTTCGACAACTACAAGGTCGGCGTCGACCAGGCCACCTCACTGTTGGTCGGCCTCGGGCTGAAGAACGAGGACGGGACCGACAAGGCCGACGCGCCCGCCGGCCCGCTCAACATCGAGGTTTTCGCCGGTTCGCCCGACGACAACAACGCCACCTTCTTCTTCGACGGTGCCATGGAGACCCTGAAGCCGTACCTGGACAAGGGAACTCTGAAGATCGGTAGTGGAGAGTCCGACTTCGGAACCGCTGCCACCCTGCGCTGGGATCCGGCGACGGCACAGAAGCGCATGGAAGACCTGCTGACCAAGACGTACTCCTCGGGCCAGAAGGTTCAGGGCGTGCTCTCCCCGTACGACGGTCTGTCGATCGGAATTCTGTCCGCGCTCAAGAGCAACGGCTACGGAACCGCCGGTCAGCCCTACCCGGTCGTCACCGGACAGGACGCCGAGGTGCCGTCGGTCAAGTCGATCATCGCCGGTGAGCAGTACTCCACGATCTACAAGGACACGCGCCAGCTGGCCGAGGTCACGATCCAGATGGCTCAGGCCATGCTCAACGGTCAGACTCCCGAGACCAACAACACCACCGATTACGACAACGGCGAGAAGGTCGTTCCGGCGTACCTGCTGCAGCCCGAGATCGTCTACAAGGACAACTACGAGAAGCTGCTCGTCGAGGGTGGCTACTACACCGAGGATCAGTTGAAGTGAGTTCGGCGATGACGAGCCCGATTCTGGAGATGCGCGGCATCACCAAAACATTTCCCGGCGTCAAGGCGCTACAGGATGTCACTCTCTCGGTGAATCGCGGCGAGATCCACGCGATCTGCGGCGAGAACGGAGCAGGCAAGTCGACGCTCATGAAGGTGTTGTCGGGTGTGTACGCACACGACACATTCGACGGCGACATCGTGTTCGACGGTCGGGAGTGCATGTTCTCCGACATCCGGAGTAGCGAGGCCGAGGGCATCGTCATCATCCATCAGGAACTCGCACTGAGTCCGCATCTCTCCATTGCCGAGAACATCTTTCTCGGCAACGAGCGGTCCAAGCGCGGGTTCATCGACTGGAACCGAACGAATTCCGAGGCCGCAGCCCTACTGAACCGGGTAGGGCTGCGGGAGAATCCCGTCAACGTCGTGAGCGATCTCGGCGTCGGCAAGCAGCAACTCGTCGAGATCGCCAAGGCACTGTCCAAGGACGTGACCCTGCTGATTCTCGACGAACCCACTGCGGCACTCAACGATTCCGACTCCGCACATCTGCTGGATCTGTTGCGCGGTCTACGGGACGAGGGCATCACGTGCGTGATCATCTCGCACAAGCTCAACGAGATCGCGGCCATTGCCGACCGGACCACGATCATTCGGGACGGCAAGACCATCAAGACGCTGGACATGCGAGACCCGGACGTCACCGAGGATCGCATCATCTCGCTGATGGTCGGCCGCGATCTCGAGCACCGGTTTCCGCCCCACGAATCGACTGTGGGAGAGGAAGTTCTGCGGATCGAGGACTGGACCGTGCACAGTCCGACCCAGCAGGGCCGAACCGTCGTCGACAAGGCGAACCTCACGCTGCGGCGCGGTGAGATCGTCGGCCTCGCCGGATTGATGGGTGCCGGCCGTACCGAGTTGGCCATGAGCGTCTTCGGCCGAAGCTACGGGATCGACATCTCGGGACGGCTCTACAAGTACGGCAAGGAAATTCACGTCAAGTCCGTCAACGATGCCATCCATCACGGCATCGCGTACGCCACCGAGGATCGGAAACGGTACGGGCTGAACCTGATCGACGACATCAAGCGCAACATTTCCACCGCGGCGCTGGACAAGTTGGTGACGGGAGGCTTCGTCGACGCCAACCAGGAATACAAGGTCGCCGAGGGCTTCCGCAAGAGCATGAACATCAAGGCACCGAACGTCTCCGCCGTGGTCGGCAAACTCTCCGGCGGCAATCAGCAGAAAGTCGTGCTGAGCAAATGGATCTTCAGCGATCCCGACGTGCTCATCCTCGACGAACCGACGCGAGGAATCGACGTCGGCGCGAAATTCGAAATCTATTCGATCATCAACCAACTCGCCGACGCCGGAAAGGCAGTGCTGGTGATCTCGTCCGAACTTCCGGAACTTCTCGGTCTGTGCGACCGGATCTACGCGCTGTCCGCCGGCCGGATCACCGGTGAGGTCGACCGCGAGGACGCAACCCAGGAATCTCTCATGCATCTCATGACCCGTGGAACAGGAGTACTTCGATGAACCAGCTGTCGACCGTTCGGGGGCTGCTCACGCGAAACCTCCGACAGAGCGGAATCTTCATCGCGTTCGCGCTGATCATCGTGCTCTTCACCGTGCTGACCGGAGGTCAGCTGTTGGTGCCGCAGAACATCAGCAACATGGTGGTGCAGAACTCGTACATTCTCATTCTGGCCATCGGCATGGTCGTCATCATCATCGCCGGCCATATCGACCTGTCCGTCGGATCGGTGGTGGCGGCCACCGGAGCCATCGCCGGTGTCCTCATGGTCCAACAGAACGTACCGTGGCCACTGGCGGTGCTGATCACGTTGATCGTCGGCGGCCTGATCGGTGCCTGGCAGGGTTATTGGGTCGCGTACTTCGGCATTCCCGCGTTCATCGTCACCCTCGCCGGAATGCTCGTCTTCCGCGCGGTGACTCTCATCGTCCTCGGCAACCAGGGCATCGGGCCGTTCCCCGGACCGGTACGCACACTGTCCAACGGCTTCCTGCCCGGCTTCATGGGCAATGTGGGACTCGGGCCATTGGGTGGGGCGGACATCTTCACGTTGCTCGTCGCGATTCTCGCGGTCGCTGGAATCGTGTTCAGCCAGTGGCGTTCCCGAACGGGCCGGCAGAAGTACGGCCAGACCGTGGACGCGATGCCGCTGTTCCTGATCAAGATGGCGTTCGCCGCCGCTCTCGTGCTTGCGATCGCCGTCCAGTTGGCTCGTTTCAAGAACCTGCCGTACGTGCTGATCCTGCTCGCCGTGTTGGTCATGGGTTACTCGACGTTGGCCGGCAAGACCGTATTCGGTCGGCACGTGTACGCCATCGGCGGCAACATTCACGCCGCGTCCCTGTCCGGTATCAAGGTCAAGCCGGTCACGTTCTGGATCTTCGTCAACATGGGTGTCCTTTCGGCTCTGGCCGGAATCATCTTCGCCGGACGCCTCAACCAGGCCGGTCCTACTGCGGGCAACGGCTTCGAGCTCGACGCCATCGCGGCGGCGTTCATCGGTGGCGCAGCCGTACAGGGCGGCGTCGGCCGCATCGTCGGCGCGCTGACCGGTGGACTCATCATCGCCGTGATCAACAGCGGCATGTCGCTGATCGGATCACCCAGCGAGAGAGTGCAATTGGTGAAGGGTCTGGTGCTGCTCGCCGCCGTGGCGTTCGACATCTGGACCAAGCGTCGTGCGGCGAGCGGTAAGGGCGGCAAGGGAGACAAAGCCGCGTCTCCCACCAGTTACCTGGGCGTACCAGTACCCGCTGAGATGTTCTCCCCCGGCGAGCCCGGAAAGCCGGCACCGCCGACCTCTGCATCGATGACGAAAACGACGTGATCCGGGCGGTGACGCGCCGATCCGGTCCGGGCATGCTGAGATGGTGTTCGACCAGCGAAGGAGGATGCGTGCGATGACGCCGACCCGCGGACCGGCCATGACCGACGTCGCTCGGCTCGCGGGTGTGTCCCACCAGACCGTCTCTCGGGTCATCAACGGCCATCCCAACGTCACCGAGGCGACCAGAACGAGGGTCGAGCAGGCGATCGCGGAGCTCGGCTACCGGCCGAACACCGCAGCTCGCGCTCTGGTCACCGGCCGCAGCAGCACCATCGGGATCGTCGGCACCGGCAACGCTCTGTACGGGCCGGTGTCGACGCTCTACAGCGTCGAACAGGCCGCACGACAGGCCGGATACTCCGTCGTCGTCGGCGTCCCCACCTCGTTCGACGAGGTGGCGATCAGCACCTGCGTGCGCAGGTTGCAGAAGCAGGGCGTCGACGGCGTCGTCGTCATCGCGCCGTTGAGCACCGACGGCGGCGACATCGCCGAGTTGGCCGCCGAACTGCCACTGGTGGCCGTCGAAGGATCGCCGGAAGGCGATCTGGCGGTTGTCGCGGTCGATCAGGTCGCCGGCGCGCAATCCGCCACCACACATCTGCTCTCACTCGGTCACCGCGCCGTCTGGCACGTCGCAGGCCCCTCGGGGTGGTACGAGGCGGCCGATCGCGTCATCGGGTGGCGCTCGGCCCACGAGCAGGCCGGTGTCGAACCGCCACTCGTTCTCGCCGGCGACTGGACCGCGAAGTCCGGCTTCGAGGCCGGCTGCCGATTGGCCGAGAACCCGGATGTCACAGCGGTGTTCGCCGGAAACGATGCGATGGCTCTCGGGGTGTTGCGCGCCCTCGAAGTGCACGGCCGAAAAGTTCCGACGGACGTCAGCGTGGTCGGTTTCGACGACGTTCCCGACGCGGAGTTCTTCTCCCCTCCCCTGACGACGATCCGTCAGGAATTCAGCGAGGTCGGCATCCGCAGTGTCGAAATACTGTTGGCCCAAATCGATTCCGGCAACCGCAGCACCCGGCGCTCGCGCATCGAGCCGAGCCTGGTGATCCGGTCCAGCACTGCCGAGGCCCGTGACGCTCACATCCGTAGCTGAATCTCCACCAACAACCGCGCGTCCGGATCCGACAGATCCAACTCCAGAATCTGCTCGACGCGTCGGATGCGGTAACGCACCGTGTTCGGGTGGATGTGCAGCCTCTCCGCTGCGGCACGCACGTCACCGAAGCAGGCCAGGTACGTCTCGAGACTCTCTCGCATCGCGCCGTCGTGGGTGGCGTCGTACCGATCCAGCGCCGCGATCCGCGGGTCCCGTAACTGCTCGTGATTCGAGATGATGTCGACGATCTCGCCCAGCAGCACAGACGTTCTCGACTCTGCGAGCGTGGTGACCCGAACGTCGCCGGTGGTCGCGTCCAATACTCGGTCGACCTCGAACCGGGCTGCGGCCACCCCGTCGAGATCGGCGATCGGCGCGGCCACCGCAGCGCGCAAGCACAGTCCGGTTCGAGTCTCGATGCGCGACACGGCATCTGCGGTCCACACCGGAATCGCCGTCCCCGACGCAGCTCCGGAGAACAGTACGTAGATTCTCTCGCCGATGACGGTCACCAGCGAGTCTCGCCTGAATGCGCTGGCGTGCAACCGGATCGACGGAGCCAGACCGGTGATGTCGAATTCACCACAGGCGGCGAATCCGACGACCGCGGCCGTCCCCGTGGTCGGAATCGACAGCGCCGCGGCCAGCGACGGAATGTCCACGCCGCCACCCCGCGCGCCGAGCAGTCGCTGAATCTGCAGCGCCTCGTTGGTCGGGGCGTTCGCGATACGGGTGATCAGCCGGGCTGCGACCGCCGACGCTCCGCGCAACACCGCATCGGCGTCCACCGACAGCGGACGAGCTCCTTCCTGTACCCAGATCGTTCCCAGTGTTGTTGCTGCGCCGCTGATTCGACGTATTCCGACGGCAAGGCGTCGACGGATACCGAGTTCGGCATCGGCCGGCACGTCGATAACGTCGTCGGTACGGCGGAGTCGGTCGAACACCCCGCGCTCGTGCAGACGGCGAAGGTAGTCGGCCGGTCCTTCTCGCCCCAGGATCGACAGGGTCCGCAACTCGTCGGCCGAGTCGTCCGATGCCGAGTACGCCAATACGTGCGAGCGCTCGTCCTCGATGCTCACCATGCCCTTGGTCAAGGACGCAACCGTCTGCGCCAATTCGTACAGATCGGTGTCCGCTCCGAACAGCCCGTCCTCCGAGGCCGGTGCGCGTGACTGGTCCAGGACCCCGCGCATCGTCGACAGCAGCAGTTCCCAGCGGGTCTGGTGGTGTACCGCGACCAAGGCGATTCCGGTCTCTCGGGCGGCGTGGGCCAACGCGGTCGAGTCCGCCACCTTGGTCAGCACCGCAAGGGGCCTGTCGACCACCGGACGCAACGCCAGATCGTCGAACCACCGCAGCGCATCGGTCTCGGTGACGCCGACCAGCAGGGTCAGATCGGCAGCCGTTCCCGGTGGTCGACGAAGGTCGTCGCCGTCGAGCAGGGCCACGGACTCGACGGCGATCTCGGTTCCCGCCGGCGCGACCACGAGCTCGACCACGGCGCTGTGCAGCGACGTCAGCAGAGACCGCAGCGTCACAGTATTGGCCATGCGGACAAGTACACCACGAATTCTTTGGCCGATGAGCTGATTGAACGGGACGTCGAGGCGACTTCAATGAGCAGCACACACCCGAGTGCGAGGAGTCACCATGGACGCGGTCACATCAGTTCCCACCCCGGTCAACGAGCCGGTCAACACCTATGCCCCCGGAAGCGCCGAGCGCGCCAGGCTGCGCATCCGCTTGGACGAACTACGTGCGAACCCCGTCCGCATCCATCAGGTGATCGGCGGTGTCCACCGCGACGCCGCCGGCACCGATACCGATGTGGTCGAACCCCATAGGCACGCCTCGGTCATCGGTAGCTTCGCCGAGGCAACGCACCGGGACGTGCAGGACGCGATCTCCGCAGCGACCGCAGCTGCACCGGCCTGGCGCGATCTTCCGTTCGACGAGCGAGCTGCAGTGTTCCTGCGCGCGGCCGATCTGCTGTCGGGTCCGTGGCGCGAAAGGATCGCTGCCGCAACGATGCTCGGGCAGTCCAAGTCGGCCTACCAGGCCGAGATCGACGCACCGTGCGAGCTGATCGACTTCTGGCGGTTCAATGTCGCGTTCGCACGACAGATCCTCGCCGATCAGCCGGTGTCGGCCCCGGGCGTGTGGAATCGCGTCGAGTACCGCCCGCTCGAGGGTTTCGTCTACGCGATCACACCGTTCAACTTCACCGCCATCGCCGGCAACCTGCCCACAGCGCCTGCACTGATGGGCAACACGGTGCTGTGGAAGCCGTCTCCCACCCAGGCAGTTGCCGCGTACCTGACGCTGCAGCTCCTCGAGGCGGCAGGTCTGCCGCCGGGAGTGATCAACCTCGTCCTCGGCGACGGTCCGATGGTCTCCGAAGTAGCCCTGGCCGATCCACGCCTGGCGGGCATCCACTTCACCGGATCCACTGCGACCTTCCAGACGCTGTGGCGCGAGGTCGGCAACAACATCTCGAACTACCACTCCTACCCGCGGCTCGTCGGCGAGACCGGCGGCAAGGATTTCGTAGTCGCGCATAGCTCGGCCGATCCGGACGTGTTGACCACGGCCATGATTCGCGGTGCCTTCGACTTCCAGGGGCAGAAGTGCTCGGCCGCTTCGCGGGCATTCGTGCCGAAGTCGCTGTGGGCTCGCATGGGCGAGACGTTCATCGAGCAGGTGTCGGCCCTGAAGTACGGCGACGTCACCGACCTGTCGAACTACGGCGGTGCCGTCATCGACCGAAAGGCGTTCGACCGCAACGCAGCAGCGCTCGACCGCGCGAAATCCGTGACCGGCCTGACCATCGCCGCCGGTGGAACGTGCGACGACACGGAAGGGTACTTCGTTTCTCCCACGGTCCTTCTCGGCGACGATCCCACCGACGAAGCCTTCACCACCGAGTACTTCGGCCCCATTCTGGCCGTGCACGTCTACGACGACAACCGGCCCGACGCCTATGCCGACGTACTGCGCACCGTCGACACCGGATCGAAGTACGCACTGACCGGTGCCGTCATCGCCACCGATCGCACGGCCGTCGAGCAGGCCCATTCGGCACTGCGATTCGCCGCCGGAAACTTCTACGTCAACGACAAGCCCACCGGCGCGGTCGTCGGTCAGCAACCGTTCGGCGGAGCGCGTGCGTCGGGTACCAACGACAAGGCCGGCTCACCGCAGAACCTGTTGCGCTGGGCATCGGCACGCACGGTCAAGGAAACGTTCGTCCCGCCGACCGCACACGGCTACCCCCATCAGGAAGGCGAGGGCACACGATGACCACAGTGCTGAGCAACCCACTGCGGCCGGCTCTGCTGGCGGCCGCACGCTCACCGAAATTGCAGGCCACCGTGACGCGGCTGCGTGCCACCCGATCGCTCGTCGACCGCTTCGTCGCCGGTGAATCGGAGCCCGCCGTGGTCACCGCCGTCGATGCCCTGCTGGCGTCGGGACGATTCGTCTCGGTGGACTATCTGGGCGAGGACACCACCGACCGCGCGCAGGCGACAGCCACCGTTCAGTCGTACCTGTCACTGATACAACGCTTTTCGACGCGTAGTACCGCCGAGACCGCGCTCGAGGTATCGCTCAAACTCTCGGCCCTCGGTCAGGGAATCGACCGGACGCTGGCGCTCGAGAACGCGCGCGAAATCTGTACCGCGGCAACAGCGGCGGGAGTGTGGGTGACCGTCGACGCCGAGGACCACACCACCACCGACTCGACCCTGTCCATCGTGCGCGAACTGCGGCACGACTTTCCCGATCTCGGCACGGTGCTGCAGGCGTACCTGAAACGAACCGAGGCCGACTGCAGGGAGCTGTCCGGACCGAGATCTCGCATCCGCCTGTGCAAGGGCGCGTACAACGAGCCGGCGTCGGTGGCGTTCCAGGGTGCACGGGATGTGTCGGACTCCTACCTACGGTGCCTGGAAGTGCTGATGAACGGCAGCGGCTACCCCATGGTCGCCTCCCACGATCCCGAGATGATCGAGGCGGCGGAGCGACTCGCCGCGAACGCCGGACGGTCCGCAGCCGACTTCGAGTTTCAGATGCTGTTCGGAATCCGCGACCAGGAACAACGACGACTGGTCGACGCCGGCCAGCACGTGCGTGTCTACGTGCCCTACGGAGAGCAGTGGTACGGCTACTTCATGCGCAGACTCGCAGAGCGGCCGGCCAACCTCATGTTCTTCGCGCGGTCGCTGCTCTCTCGCAACTGACTTCACTCGGATCGGCGAACGTGTGTTCGAAAGTGTGTCGGTGGGTCGCGGTAGATTCTGTTCATGCTTTCGGGGGACGGCGGATCAGGGGTGGACGGCATCGAGACGGTGCCGCCTGCCCCTGACGTGTCCGACCCCGACTTGGCTGGGTTGGTCGACGCGGTGGAGTCGGCGGTCGCCGAGTTGGCGGGGCAGGCGTCGGTGGCATGGTCGAATGCCGACCGGCGTGCGGTGATCCAACGCATGGAAACTGTGTCGCGGTCTGTGACGGCGTATTCGCACACCTGGCTCAACGAGTTGATCGCACAGCACGGCCTCGATGTCTATCCGGGGTCAGTGCCGTGCTCGGTGGCGTGGATGCTGCGAATCACCCCACGAGCGGCCGGGGCGCGAGTGCGTCTGGCCGCCGAACTGGGTGATCGCACCGCACTGTCCGGCGAAATGCTGCCTCCCTTGTTGCCGCACACCGCTGCAGCGGTACGGGCAGGACTGATCGATGCCAAGCACGTGCAGATGATCCGCGAATTCTTCCGGCACCTACCCTCGAGTGTCGATCCGCAGACCCGAGATCGCGCCGAACAGCAATTGGTCGGTCTCGCCTCGACCCGACGGCCCGACGACTTCGCACCACTGGTCGCGCACCTGGACTCGATCCTCGACCCCGACGGCGACTTCGACGAGAACGAAGACGAAGACGAAGACAAGAACGCGAAGCCGAGGCCAAGGAAACGGGATGCGTTCTTCTACCTCGGTGAGCAGGGTTCCGACGGAATGTCCGAGGGAAAGTTCTGCGTCGACTCCGAACTACGGGCCTACCTCGAAGCCTTGTTCTCCAAAGCCGCGAAACCAGGAGTCAACAATCCTGCCGACCCGACATCGATCGTCCACGAGGATGAGACCACCGGCGACGAGGACGGCGGCGGGGACGGCGGCGGGAGTGGCAGTGCAGCTACGCCAAAGCCCGGGCCGATGCCCGACGAGGCAGGATCCAGCGATGCTCGATCGGGTGACGAATACCTGTGGGATGGGACGGACGACAACGGTGCCAACTTCTACGGTGACGACGACCGCAGTGGCGAAGACCGCAGTGGCGAAGACCGCGGTGAGGGTGAGTACACCGACAGCAGCGACTGTGGTTGCGGCACAACGCCACACAGCACGCCCAACACCAACGACACCAACGACACCACCGGCTCCGGCAGCGCTGCTGAACCCGGCGGCCACGCCGACGCCGACGCATCGGACACCGCTGCTCGCGACGCTGCCGCCGCACGGGATCGACGCACCCAGAACGAACGCCGCCACGACGCCCTGAAGATGGCGCTGAGGCACACCCTCGCCTCCGGCACCCTCGGCACCCACCGCGGCCTACCCGTCACCGCCATCGTCACCATGAGTTCGAAAGACCTCGACGCCGGCTGCGGCTACGCCATGACCGCCACCGGATCCCGCGTCTCGATCCGCGACGCCATCCGCATGGCATCGCACGCCCACCACTACCTCACCATCTTCGACGACAACGGCAGAGCCCTCTACCTCGGCCGATCCAAACGCATCGCCTCCGCCGACCAACGCATCGTCCTCATCGCCCGAGACAGGGGTTGCAGCTTCCCCTCCTGCACCCGCCCCGCGACCTGGTGCCAGTCACATCACCTCGACGACTGGGTCGAGGGCGGACCCACCGACATCGACTCCCTCACCTTCGCCTGCGACATGCACCACGCACTCGTCGGCACCGGCCCCGGAAAGTGGGCCACCACCAAAACCACAGCGCGACATCGCTATCCGGGCAGAACCCTGTGGCACCCACCAACCGGAATGGACCCCACACGCCGTGGGCTGATCAACCACGCACACCACCCAGAAGAAGTCCTCTACCCACCCGACCAGCACAACGACAACACCCGCGACACCGGCGACGAAGAACCACGACAACCCGCCTGACGACCCACACCACCACCACGGCACAGCTCTGCCTTCAACACAGCCTCGCCTCCCACACAGCCCGGCCCTCCCATACAGCCCGGCCGTCCCACACAGCCCGGCCCTCCCATACAGCCCGGCCGTCCCACACAGCCCGGCCTTCCGCTTTTCGTAGCGGCTGTCGCCTGTGATGCGGCTGGGTTAGGTTGCGCAACATCGGGGCACCCTCACCGCATGGCAAATTACAGAGTTATCGACCCGCACGGAACCGTCGTCGCCACCAAGGACATCACCAGTTCCGAGGACGCGCACGCCTGGTTCAAGGACAGCCGCGCCGACAACGAGGAGCTGGGCTGGCGCCTCGAAGTCGAGCACGACGGCGACTGGGCATTCTTCAGCGACTCGGAAGGCACCAAGGACTAGACCTTGTGCTTTCACACGACAATCGGGCGGTCCCAGTGATTCGCGGGACCGCCCGATCGTTGTGCGGGGGGACGGCAAACGACAGTGGGCAGCCCCTGTGCAGGAGCTGCCCACCTCTTGTCGCGGCGATGTCGCCGCCAGTTCTATTGGTCGGTCGTCGGTCGGGAGGTCGGAATCGTCGACTCGAGGTCGGCAACCTGCAGCAGGCGGGTCACCGATCGGCTTGCCACGATCGACCACGAAGCACCGATGCCAGCCGTGTATTCACGAACTGCATCGAAGACGGAGAGTCCGGCGATGCCGAAGAACTCGACATTGGACAGGTCGAGAGTCAGATGCCGTTTGCTGGACACGCGACTGCAGACGAAATCGGAGAACATCGGCGCGCTGAGCATGTCGATGTCGCCGTGGACGGCGACGACGAGTGAACCGTCGGTGCCGTCGTGCGCGGTGAAGATGGCTCCGGTTGCTGCAACGGACACGGACTTCTCCGCGACGCTCACCGAAGTGGTTCGAACTTTGTTGCCTCGTGATTCAACACTCATGGCAGATCCCATCGATCGGTCGAACTGAAGGGGAAACCGATCTACGCAACGGGAGCAGAATTCTTCGCCTGACCCGGGCGCACACTTCGCTGCGTTTCCCCGTGACCGGCTGTTAGCTCAACCACGGCCAACCCTACGGCACCGGCACGCTCGGAGTCCAGCATTGGCACAATGCGGGCCCCCACCAGCGGTTCGAACATCCCGATGCGAACGCGGGCTACGTGCGGGTGCTGTTTCCCAGCTCGGCGTGATGCTCGCGCATGGCTCCGATGAGCGCTTCGAACACTCGGTGGGCAGCGTCGAGATCCGAATCCGGTAGGTCCTCGAGCGCAGCGCTGGTGCGCGCTCCCAGTGGTCCGAAGAACCCGCGAGCAACCTCCATACCGTGCTCGTCGTAGCGAAGTATGACTTTACGTCGGTCCGACGCGTCGGATTCGCGTCGAATATGACCGGACGCGATCATCCGCTCCACCAGATACGTCATCGCCGCGGACGACAGTCCGAGCATCGTGCCGAGCTCACCCGCGGTGAGGGGCGCGCCCTCGACGTCGGCGACCATCACATGCAGCAGAGCGCGAAAGTCGTTGGGCCGCAAGCTGTGCAACGCACCGAATACCTGACCGATCTGTTCCGACACCGATGACAGCGCCCGAAGGTCCGCCGATATCGCGGATTCGAGGTGGTTTCGGTCGGTCATGGCGGTGGTAACTCCTTCGCTGCGGTCATGGTCAGACTACTGCCCGCAAGAGATTCAGTTGCTTAATATCTAAGTAAATGAGATTGTTTCTTCGTGGACAGCACCCGTACCGAGACCACCGCAGCCTGGGACCGCATCGCCGCGGCCGTGACGCATCGTCGATCGTGGGCGCTCGCCCTCGCCATTCTTATTCTCTCGATTGCCGTGATCGGGCTCGTCGGTAGCAACGATTCTGCCGGTCAGTCGCCGAACTCCTTGCCGACATCCGCCGAGTCGTACCAGGTGGACGAGCTGCTCTCCCAGTTCCCGGACTCCGACACCGCACCGGTGATCCTCGTTCTGAGCCGCGTCGATGGCGGTGACCTGACCCCGGCCGATATCGAGGCAGCCGCTGCTGCGCAGGCCAGGCTGCTCACCGTCGACCGGTCGGTGACCGACGAACCTGGACCCCCTCCGATCGTCGCACCGGACGGGAAGGCCGCAATCGCGTTCGTTCAGGTGAACTCGGAACTGTCCGGCTTCACCCTGAACGACCTGATCACAAGCCTCCGATCCGCGGCGACGGTCGGCCTACCGTCCGATCTCAACGCCCAGGTCACCGGCGGGCCGGCATTCGGAGCGGACATCGCCAACTCGTTCTCCGGGGCCAATTTCACGTTGCTCGCCGTCACCGCACTCGTGGTGGCAGTGCTCCTCATCGCCACTTATCGATCGCCCATTCTGTGGTTGGTTCCGCTTGCCGTCATCGGTTTCGCCGATCGGTTCGCCTCCACCGTCGGCACGGCCCTCGCCGAGGCGACCGGGCTGTCGTTCGACGGCTCGACCTCGGGGATCACCAGCGTGCTCGTGTTCGGCGCAGGCACCAATTACGCCCTGCTGCTGATCTCTCGTTACCGCGAGGAACTCCGCCGCGAGTCCGATCACCGGCTCGCGTTGCGCCACGCCGTCCGGAACGCGGGACCGGCCATCCTCGCCAGCAATGCCACCGTTGTCCTCGCACTGCTGACTCTGTTGCTGGCCATCCTCCCCAGCACTCGCAGCTTGGGAGCGCTGGCCGCGGCCGGCCTCGTCGTCGCATCGGTGTTCGTGCTGTTCGTACTGCCTCCGTTGTTGGCACTGTGCGGCCCGAAGTTGTTCTGGCCCTTCGTCCCCAAGCCGTCCGATCGCGATACCACCACCGAGGGCGTCTGGCATTCGGTGGCCGCCGGTGTCGCTCGTCGTCCGGTGGCGACCGCCTCCATCACCATCGCCGTATTGCTCGCCTGCTGCGCGGCCTTGGTCGGCACACAGATCGGGCTGTCGCAGACCGAGCAATTCCGGGTGACCGCCGAATCCGTCGAAGGATTCGACACTCTCTCGCAACACTTTCCGGCCGGATCCGCAGACCCGATCACGGTTCTCGCACCCACCTCGGATATCGACGGCGTCGTCGCCACCGTCCGGGACGTCGACGGCGTCGTCTCGGTGGATCGGGTCGCTGATTCCGGTACCGGACTGACCCGGCTGTCGGTGGTCACCGACGCTGCCCCCGCCTCCGACGAATCGTTCACCGTCGTCGAGAACCTTCGGTCCACCCTTGCGGGTGTCGACGACGCACGAGTCGGCGGCAGCGACGCCAAAGCACTCGACACCACCGACGCTGCCGCCCGCGATCGGCTCGTGGTGATCCCGGCGATCCTGGCGGTCGTTCTACTCGTGCTGTTGATACTGCTTCGCGCCGTCGTCGCACCGCTGATTCTCGTCGCCACCACGGTCCTGAGTGCCGTGGCCGCCATCGGTATCGGTAGCTGGGTGAGCCTGCACGTCTTCGGCTTTCCCGCGCTCGACGACAACACTCCCCTGTTCGCGTTCCTGTTTCTCGTCGCCCTCGGTGTCGACTACACCATCTTTCTGGTCACCCGGACCCGGGAGGAGACGGTTCGGCACGGCACCAGATCTGCGATCGTGCGGGCGGTCTCGGCCACCGGCGGCGTCATCACCAGCGCGGGAATCGTTCTGGCAGCAGTGTTCTGCGTCCTCGGCGTCCTCCCGCTGATCACCCTCACCCAGTTGGGAATCATCGTCGGCCTGGGCATTCTGCTCGACACCTTCGTGGTACGCACCGTCGTGATTCCCGCCCTGTTCACCCTCATCGGCCCGGGGATTTGGTGGCCGAGCACGATCGACAACGAGACGACCGCAACCAAGGAGCGAAATTCATGAAGGTACGTACGATGTTGAGCCGCACCGCAATTGCAGGAGCAGTCGCAGCAGGCGCCCTGCTCGGCGCGGCCCCGGCGCAAGCGCAACCGGTCGGCCCTTTGGGGTCGGTCGGTCTCGATCCACTGGCTCCGATCCCGTCACTCGATGTCGAACGGTACCTGGGCACCTGGAACCAGGTTGCCGCGGTGCCGCAGCCGTTCAACCTGATCTGCGCCCGTGACACGCAGGCGAACTACCAGATAATCGACGAATTCAACATTCGCGTCGAGAACACCTGCACCACCTGGACCGGCGGCGAGAACCGCATCGTCGGCAATGCTCGGGTCAACGACACCGTCACCAAAGCCCAACTGCACGTGAGCTTCCCGGGCGTCCCCACGCAGGAGAGCCAGGAGGGGCCGACCAACTACATCGTGGCCTACATCGCAGACGACTACTCGTGGGCCTTCGTCGGAAGCCCCAACCGCACGTCCGGATTCGTGCTCAAGCGCACGCCCGACGTCAGCGTCGAGCAGTTCCGCGAGATCCGCAGCGTCGTCGAATCGCTGGGTTACGACTCCAACTTCATCACCACGACGCCCACCCCGGGCGGCGCGACGACGATTCAGCAGCTTTCGACCGTGTAGTGCGGCGGAGCCGCAGTGGCGTGGTTATGTGCCGCAGAGGGCTTAAAACCACGCCACTGCCGGAGGCACTCAGCTCGCGGACAGGATCGAGATAGCGAAGATCAGGCTGTCGCCCTGCTCGATTCCGGCTGCCGGATTGCCGGTCGCGTAACCGTCGGCCGACGTCACCGCTACGGCGACGGTCGAGCCGACGGTCTGTCCGGCGATGGCTTTCTGGAAGCCCGCCACCACGCCGGTCAGTGGGAACTCGACCGGTGCGCCGCGCTCGAAACTGCTGTCGAACGTCGATCCGTCGCGTCCGTTGACGCCCAGGTAGCAGACGGACACGTTCGCGTCGTCGGCGACGATCGGGCCGTCCCCGGCCTTCAGCGTTTTCACCTGCGTCTCGGCGACGCTGAACGGGGCTTCGACGTCGACGGCCGGGGCCGCTGTATCCGTCGATCCGGTGACGGCGATGCTGCCGGTGTCGCCTGCCAGTGTCCACTCCGGGGTGGCCGACGGGTCGGGTGTGCCCGTGGGGCAGCTACTCGAAGCCGTCGCATCGGTGGAGGACGTCGCCGAGGACGTCGTCTGCGTCGTCCCGGAATCCGAGTCGGAACTGCATGCACCCGTCAACAGGACGAGTGAGGTGGTGGCGGCCAGGAACAGGGTGCGGGTCGAGGTGAGTTTCACGGGGCCCACGCTACAAGTGGCATACGGGGCCCCGTGTATCCCGTCAGATCGCGGAGCGGAACACCTCGGCGACCGGGGTGGACGCGCGGCCGATCAATGCCTGCAGGTCACCGGAATCGGTGTCGAGTTCCCCGCGGGAGATACCGGCATCCGCGCTCGCCAGCATGGTCGCCACGAAATCGGGCAGTCCTGCGCCCTGCAGAATCGAGGCGTACTCCGACTCGGTGACATCCTTGTAGACGACCGGCTTCCCGGAGATGCCGGCGAGAACGTCCGCGAGTTCGGCATAGGTCAGGCGCTCGTCCCCGCCGAGCTCGTAGATCTTCCCGCCCTGGTTCTCGAGAGTCAGCACAGCCGCGGCAGCGGCGGCGTAGTCGGCGCGAGAGGCAGCGGCGATCTTGCCGTTCCCGCCTGCACCCAGCCACACTCCGCTGTCGATGGCCTGGCCGAGCGAGCCCAGGTAGTTCTCCCAGTACCAGCCGTTACGCAGAAACACAGCGGGAATCGGCGAGGCCGTCAATCGCTCTTCGGTGGCCTTGTGCTCCGGCGCAAGGCTGATGCCGGAGGTGTCGGCAGCGAGCACGCTCGTGTATGCGACGAGGCTCACCCCGGCTGCCTCGGCGGCGTCGATGACGTTGTTGTGCTGAGCAATTCGCTGGCCGACCTCCGATCCCGAGATCAACAGCACCTTCTCGACACCCGCGAACGCAGACGTCAGCGCGTCGGTGTCGCTGTAGTCGGCCACCCGTACCACCACACCGCGCTCGGCGAGTGCGGCCGCCTTGTCGGCGTTGCGTACGACGGCGACGATGTCGGCAGGCGCGACGCCGCGATCGATGAGTGCGGCGACGACGAGCCCGCCGAGATTGCCTGTCGCTCCGGTGATGGCTGTGGTCATGGAAAACGCTCCCGAGGTTGAAGTATCAAGTTCCGTTTCATCATGCACTTACTTTTCGTGCAGTGCAACATCAGAATTTAGCGCTGCCGGTACGGCCTGCGCTAACATGGAGAAATGTCCGAGGCCGTCGAATCTCTCGAAGCATCCGTCTTCGCACGGGAATGCGGGTCACGGCAGACGCTGCAGAACGCGACGAGCAGGTGGGGAGTGCTCGTCCTGGCGGCCCTCACCGAGAGCGACTACCGATTCAATGCCCTGCGCCGACGCGTCGACGGCGTCAGCGAGCGAATGTTGGCACAGACGCTGCAGACCCTCGAACGCGACGGCCTCATCGTGCGTACCGTGCTCGAGACCATCCCGCCCAAGGTCGAATACAGCCTCACCCCGCTCGGACGTGAGGTCGGATCACGGTTGACCGACCTCATCGAACTGATCGAGGGCTCGATGCCTGCCGTACTCGAAGCACGCGCCGAGCACGACGCCCGCTAGTCAGCTGAGGGGCGTCACCAGACACCATTCGTTGCCCTCGGGGTCGAGTAGCACCTGGAACGACCCGGCCGCAGTGGTGTGCCGGTCCCCCACCGCCGTCGCACCCAGACCTACTGCCTGCTCGACGGCAACGTCGATGCTGGGAACGTCCACGTCGAGATGTAGTCGATTCTTGCCGGACTTACCCTCGGGCACTCGCTGGAACGCCATCCGGGTGAACCCGGGAACATCGACGAAATGCCACGAGTCGTCGCGCACGACGGGCTGACCACCGAGCACGCCCGCCCAGAATCGGGCCAGCACAGCCGGTTCCGTGCAGTCGAATACGACCTCGTCGATACGTCCGATCATGGAGCCATCGTAAGCACCGAGGGTGGGGGAACGCTGTTTACCGCGCTGTGATCATACCGAGATGCACTCGTGACCATGCGGATCTCTGAGCGCGTCGCTACGGGGTAACACTCGAGGAAGGTCGTCGGGGCGCACGAGCATGTCGATCCGGCAACCGCAGGAGCGCGGCACGCCCGGTGCCTGCGCCAAATCTTGGAGGCATCGACCATGTTCCATACCAAGAGAATTCTCGGCGGAGCGGCAGCATTCGGATTCGCCTGTACCTTCGCGACCCTGGTGCCCGGCACGGCCTCGGCCGCACCGGTTGTCTGCACCACGGCACCCGGAGGGGCCGACGTCGCCGCGCTCGTCGGAGGTTCACAGTGCGACAGCTCCGCAGACGGCGCAAGTGCCGCAGCAGGAGTCGGCCTCGAGGGATGGGGCTCGGCGGAGGCGATGAACAACGCGGCGGCACTGGCCCTCGGTCTCAACGGCGGAACTGCCGTCAGCAACGCCGGTTTCGGCGGCGCGCCTGCTGCGATCGCCTTCGGTCCCGGTGCCATCGCACAGAACACTGCGGCCGGCCTCGGACTGTCGATCGCCGTGGCTGCGCCGGGCTCGACGATCACCCTCACCCCCGAGGGTGCCGTCTGCAACGGTGCCGGCTTCGCCGGAAGCTTCACCACCCTGCAGGGCTGCATCGGCTGATGCCCGTCGTCGTCGGGGTGAAACACGACTTGCGCAGGCCATATCAGTGCCGCCGGGCCCAGGTTGATCTACAGTCTCACTGACTACAGTCTCGGTACGCGAGCCGGTGACGGCCCGCTGAACAAGGAGTTCGACGGCAATGATGTCCTACCTGCTCTACGACGTTCTGCTCCCCCAACTCGGCCACGATGTCGCGTCGTATTGGGCACACCTTCTGGTCATCGCCCCGATCTGACATTCGGACCCGGTGCGTACGAAAAATCCCCGCTCGGCCGCGTTGGCCGGGCGGGGATGATTCGTATGGGGTGACCGAAGATCAGACGGGCTCGGGCAGCAGCCGCGTCAACACATCCGACAGGGTGACAACGCCGATCGTGCGCGCACTGTCACCCGCCTCGGCCGACGGTTCGACGACCAGCGCCAGATGATGTCGGGTCTCGCGCATCGACTGCAGGGCGACGTAGACCGGTGTCGTCCGATCCAGCGTGTAGGCCGGGCGGGTGATCTCGGCGAGATACTCCGGCTCGGTCAACGTATCCCTCACGTGTACAACACCTTTCACTACCTCGTCGTCACTGACGAGTATGCGCAGATGGCCGCTGACCCGAGACGCCTCCCGCACGTCGTCGATCGACGCCGACGACGGTACCGACGTCGGCGCGCCACTTCCGGCCACCAGGTCACCGACGGTGAGATCCTGCAATTCCAATGCCCCGGATATCTGCGCCTGGTAACTCGCGTCCAGGGCTCCCACGTTGACCGAGTGCTCGACGAGCTGACGCAGGTCGTCTGCGTTCTGCCCGGTGCCGACGGTGTCGGCCGGCTCGACGCCCACCTTGCGTAGGCACCAGTTCGCCATGTTGTTCAAGGCCGTCAGCACCGGACGCGTGAGAAACATGAACGCGCGCATGGGGATTGCGAGCATCGTTGCCGACTTCTCGGGATGCGCGATGGCCCAGGACTTAGGAGCCATCTCGCCGACGACCAAGTGCAGGAACGTGACGATGATCAGGGCCAGGACGAAGCCGAGGACGTCCGCGAACCAGTAGGGCAGGCCGATGCTCTCGAACAGCGGCGTGAGCCAGTAGTGCACGGCCGGCTTGGTGGTCGCGCCGAGCGCGAGGGTGCAGACGGTGATACCGAGCTGCGATCCGGCGAGTAGCACCGTCAGTTCCGAGGAGCTGCGCAGAGCAGCCCGCGCCGCCCGCGAGTTGGGGGCAGCGTCCTCGAGGCGATGCCGTTTGGCCGCAAGAAGTGCGAACTCCACGGCAACGAAGAAGGCGCTCGCAGCGATCAGACCGATGGTGACGGCCAGAAAGACCCAGAGGTTGCTCATCGGTGCGCTCCTGCAGTATCGGACTCGGCCGAATTCTCGTCGTGCTCGGTTGTCCGCTCGTCGATGGTGAGGGTCAGTAGTGACGGCACGTGACTGTCGATCTCCTGCACCTCGATCGTGACGAATCGAATCGGCGTTTCGTCGTCGTTGGCGAGGTCCGCGTTGTCCGGCGGAAGATCGACCTCGATTCGGGTCCCGATATCGGGTAGCGAACCATGATGGGCGATGGCGAATCCCGCGATGGTCTCGTAGTCACCGTCGGGGAGGTCGACGCCGATGGCGCGCTCGACCTCGTCGACGTGCACCTCCCCTGCCATCGTCCAGCTGCCGTCGTCGGCGCTGACCGGGCTCGGGTCGAGTACGCCGTCGTCGTGCTCGTCGGTGATCTCGCCGACGAGCTCTTCGGCCAGGTCCTCGATGGTGATCACTCCGGTGAGACCGCCGTATTCGTCGATGACACAGGCCAATTGGTTCCGTGTCGCCCGCAGCTCGCGCATCGCGTCGGGCAGGCTCTGCATCTCGGGAAGGATCAGCGCATCGCGGGTGAGGTCTGCGATGGGGGTCGAATCCGGAGCGGTGGAGGCCAACACGTCGTGCAGATGCACCACACCCACGATTCCGTCGTCCTCGTCGAGCACAGGGTATCGAGAATGTTCCTGGCCCATCAGTGTTTTCACCTCACCGAGGGTGTCGGTGTCGCGGACCGTCGCCGCACGTGAACGCGGGATCATGGCGTGTTCGACGTTGCGCGTGGGGAAGTCGAGAATGCGATCGAGCAGCGTCGACAGCTCGTCGGGCAGATCCCCGGTCTCCCGCGAGTCCGACACGATGTGCTCGAGGTCGCGTGGGCTGGCCGAATGTTCCACATCGTGCACCGGCTCGATCTTGAGTGCTTTGAGCAACAGGTTCGACGACTGGTCGAAAATGGTGATGAGCCAACCGAAGAGCTTGAGATAGATGGTCGTCGACAGCGAGAGCCATCGAGCCACGGGCTCGGGGCGGGCGATGGCGAAGTTCTTCGGAAACAGTTCACCGAAGAGCATCTGTACGAACGTCGCGAACGTGATCGCCAGAACGGCACCGAGGCCGACACCGACTGCTGTCGGAACACCGACGCCGCCCAGTATCGCTCCGAACGACTGCCCGATCAGCGGTTCGGCGACGTAGCCGACAAGCAGGCCGGTGACCGTGATACCCAGCTGTGCACCCGAGAGCATGAACGAGGTCCGCTTGGTGACGGTCAGCGTGCGAGCTGCGACGGCGTCGCCGGCCTCGGCACGCGCCTTGAGCCGGGACCGGTCGACGGTCATGTACGCGAATTCCTGCGCAACGAAGTAACCGGTTGCGACGGTGATGAGAAAAACGACGAGCAGGCCGAGCAGAAGAGTGAGCAGAACGCTCATTCGCCGGACACCGCCTCGCACGTAGTAGCTGTAGTGCGGGGAGCCGTGTCCGGCCCGGGTTTATCGCTGTCCATGATTCCTCGAGGTCGAGTGGTGGGATATTTGTCCGATACTACCGGGTCACGGCGCTTTCACGACGAGGACGGGGACCGGGCTGTCCAACAGAACGCGCTGCACCGTGCTGCCCATCAGGAATTTGCCGACCGCCGATCTGCGCTTGGACCCGATGACGAGCATCCCCGCACCGACGTCGGCGACGAGATCGACCAGTGCGCCGGCCGGGTCGCCGCCATCCGGTTCGACGCGCACAGTCGTCGCAGTTCCGGGGAGAGTCCGCTCCACCTCGGCCTGCGCCGCGCTACGGTCTTCCGCCGATACGGAATCGCGGTCCACCACGGACAATACGATCAGCTCGGTCCGACGCAGCTCTGCCTCTGCGGCACCGCGTCGCAACGCTTCCTGGCCCTCGGGGGTGTTGCTCATCGCTACTGCCACTGCGCTCGCTAATGACACGGTCTCTCCCGTTGCTCGAATCCACCGAAGATCGACCTCGATGTTGTGAACTGGACTAATCAGACAAACTGTATCTAACCTGACGCTGTGACACACCACACGAAAGGTCTCTGATGGCGATATCGCCCACCCTGCTACGAACGGCCGGAGCCCTGGTGGTGGTGGGAGCAGTCACCGTCGCCGGGATCGACGCCGCTCGCAGTGCCAGCGGCTCCGACGCCCGAGCCAAATTGACACTGATAGCACCTGCTGCCGCCGGCGGCGGCTGGGACCTGGTCGCGCGCGAGTCGCAGCAGGCGCTGCGCAGCGACGGCATCGTCAACAACGCGCAGGTGGTCAACGTTCCAGGGGCCGGCGGCACCATCGGCCTGAGCCAACTCGAGAACCTCAGCGGTCAGCCCACCACGGTGATGATCACCGGCACCGTCATGCTCGGCGGCATCGCGATCAACAACTCCGACACCACCTTGGCCGACACCGTGCCGATCGCAAAGCTCGCCGAGGACTTCGAGGTCTTCGTCGTTCCCAAGGACTCGCCGATCCAGAACCTCGACGACATGATCGAGGCGTGGCGGGCCAATCCCGGCGGGCTTCCGATCGGCGGCGGCTCCCTCGGCGGAATCGACCACATCGTCGCGGGCCAATTGGCACAGGAAGCCGACATCGACCCCGCCGCAATCAATTACATCGCCTACTCCGGCGGCGGTGAGGTACTCACGTCGCTGCTGTCCAACACCGTCGGCGTCGCGGTCAGTGGATTCAACGACTTCCGGGACCAGATCGAAGCAGGCAACGTGCGTGCCCTCGCCGTGGCCGCGCCCGAGCCGCTCGAGGGATTCGACGTGGACACGTTCATCGAACAGGGCTACAACGTCGACCTCGTGAACTGGCGCGGAATCGTTGCGCCGCCCGGGATTTCGGACGAGGACCGGCAGACGCTCGTCGACATCGTCACCGAGATGGTCGAGACCGAGCAATGGGCGACGGCCGTCGAACGAAACCGCTGGAAGGAATCGGTCGTCACAGGAGACGAATTCGGGGAATTCCTCGAGGTCGAGCAGGCACGTATCACCGGAATTCTGGAAGAGCTGGGGCTGGTATGACAACGACGACTCCCGACACCGCAACCTCCCGCTCCTTCTGGACGGGCCGTAGCGGCCTGATCGTTCCGGCATTGCTCGTCGCACTGGGCGCATTCCTGGTCTACGGGACCATCACGATGGATGTGCCTCCCACCGCCACCTCCCCTGGCCCGCAGGTCTTTCCGGCCATCGTCGCCGGCGGTTGCTTCGTGGTCGCCGTGTTGGTCACCATCCAACTCATGGTCAAGCCCGACGTCATCGATCGCGGCGTCGACGACGACGGCGTGCCGCACACCGGCACCGTGAGCAACTGGCGAACCCTGTCGATCACCGTCGGATCGGTGGCAGTGTTCATCGCTCTCCTCGACCCGCTCGGCTGGGTTCTCGCCGGTGCCATCCTCTTCTGGGGTGTCTCGGTCGGATTGGGTGGTCGCCGTTACGTGTTCGACGCGGCCGTCGCGCTGCTGGTCTCGAGCGCCGTCCAGATCGCATTCTCCGCGGGCCTCGGCCTGACCTTGCCCGGCGGCGTTCTCGCCCAGATCTTCTGACGGAGCTGAATTTTCGATGGATTCATTGAGCAATCTTCTCGACGGGTTCGGCACTGCGCTGACTCCGATGAACCTGGTGTGGGTGTTCGTAGGCGCACTGCTCGGCACCGCCGTGGGCGTGCTACCCGGACTCGGTTCTGCCATGGCGGTGGCGCTTCTGCTGCCGGTCACGTTCACTCTCGACCCCACCGCGGCGCTGATCATGTTCGCGGGTGTCTACTTCGGCGGCCTGTTCGGCGATTCCATCTCCGGCATCCTGATGAACACCCCCGGCAACAGCACCGCCATCGCCGGAACGTTCGAGGGCCACCGGATGGCCAAGAACGGCAGAGCCCCACAAGCTTTGGCCACCTCGGCCATCGGCGCGTTCATCGGCGGAATCGTCGCGACGACCCTGGTGGTGTTCTTCGCCCCGACGCTCGCATCGTTGGCGACCAACTTCGGTCCGGCCGAGTACCTCGCGCTAGCAGTGTTCGCCTTCATCGCTACCTCCGCGGTGGTCTCCGACTCCGCTCTCAAGGGATTGACCGCACTGCTGATCGGTCTCACCCTGGCCGTGATCGGCATCGACGGTCCGTCGGGCGCTTCACGATTCACCTTCGAAGTACCTGCCTTGTTCGACGGCATTCACATCGTCGTCATCACCGTCGCGATGCTCGCGCTCGGCGAGGTCATCCACATCGCTTCGAAGATCGGTCGCCCCGAGGACCGGTCGTTGATCAAATCGCAGGGCCGCCCCTGGCTGAGCAGGGCCGAGTTCCGCGACGCACTGCCGGCCTGGCTGCGAGGCACGGCATTCGGCGTGCCGTTCGGCGTCATACCAGCAGGCGGCGCTGAGGTGCCGAGCTTCCTGGCCTACGGCACCGAGCGTCGGCTCGATCGTAAACGCGAGAAGCCGATGTTCGGCAAAGGTGCCATTCGTGGTGTCGCAGGACCGGAGGCCGCTGGAAACTCCACAGCCGGGACGGCAATGGGAGCGCTACTGGCGCTGGGGCTGCCGACGTCGGCGACAGCGGCCATCATGTTGGCTGCATTCCAGCAGTACGGTATGCAGCCCGGACCGCTCCTGTTCGAGCGCAGTGGAGACATCGTCTGGGCCCTGCTGGCCAGCCTCTTCCTGGCGATGATCGTGCTGTTGATCCTCAACCTGCCGTTCGCACCACTGTGGGCGCAGTTGCTGAAGATCCCGAAGAACTACCTGTACGCGGGTATCTCGGTGTTCGCCGCCCTCGGCGTTTATGCGTCCAGTGCGTCGATCGTGGATCTGATCTTCATGCTCGGGCTCGGCATCGTCGGATTCATGATGCGGCGCTACGACATTCCGCTCGCACCGGTGTTGATCGCCGTGATCCTCGGCCCACTCGCCGAGGAATCACTTCGCCGCGCACTGGCCGTCAGCGAGGGCGACCCGTCGATTCTGGTCAGTAGCGGCATCACCATCGTGCTCTACGCACTGATGATCATCGCCGTGGTGTTCTCGATCGTCAGCAAGATCCGCGCCCGCAAGACCGCCGACTTCTGAGTGCGCTCCGCGCAGTGGTGTGGCTCTGTTCTCGGTCGTTCCGCAGGCTCCACTCCTGCGCGCCCGCAGGCGCATAACCACACCACTGCGAAGCACTCAGTGCTGCAGAGCCGGGTAATCCGTGTAGCCCTTGGCACCGTCGGTGTAGAACGTGCTCTGGTCCGGCTCGTTCAGCGGCAGATCCTCACGCCAGCGGTACGCGAGATCGGGGTTCGCGATTGCCGGGCGTCCGACCACGACGGCGTCGCCGACGTTGTCGTCGAGCAGCGACAGCGCTTCGTCGCGAGTGGTGATCTCACCGAAGCCGCTGTTGACGAGCACGGCACCACCGAACGCCTGCCGCAGATCCTGTACCAGCTCGCCCGACGGATCCTTGTGCAGCACACTGAGGTACGCCAGACCGAGCGGCGCGAGCCGCTCGACCAGCGCGCGGTAGGTGGCACGCACGTCGTCGGAGTCCGTCTCGAGCGCATCCTGAATGTTGTGCTCGGGCGAAATGCGGATGCCGACCTTGCCGGCTCCGAGCGCCGCGGCCACGGCCTCGACCACCTCGGCCACGAATCGCGCCCGGTTCTCGGGCGAACCGCCGTACTTGTCGTCACGCTGGTTCGAGGCGGGCGAGAGGAACTCGTGCAACAGGTAGCCGTTGGCACCGTGAACCTCGACGCCGTCCATACCGGCAGCGACCGCATTCTTCGAGGCCTGTACGAAATCGGCAATCACCGAGGGCAGTTCGTCCTCCCGCAGTGCACGCGGGGTGGGGTACGCCTTCTTTCCCTCGTACGTGTGAGTCTCGCCGTCGATGGCGATGGCACTGGGGCCGACGACCTCACGGCCACCCGTCGTCGCCTCGTGGGTCACGCGCCCGGCATGCATCACCTGAGCGAAGATCAGCCCGCCGTCGGCATGCACTGCGTCGGCCACATTGCGCCACCCCTCGATCTGCTCGTCGGTCACCAGACCGGGCTGACCGGGGAAGCCCTGGCCCGCATGGCTCGGGTAGGTGCCTTCACTGACGATGAGACCGAGGGACGCCCGCTGCTTGTAGTGCTCGACCACCAGCGGACCCGGCACTCCGTCACGTCCTGAGCGCACCCGCGTCAGCGGAGCCATCACCAACCGGTTGTCGAGCTTCAGGTCACCGAGCGTCAACGGGGAAAACAACTTCATGGTTCTCTATCTCCTTACGAGTGCGTGCACAGTACTTGCCACTGATCACTCGAACGACCGAGATCCATGAAGCTATTCCGATCCGAGACATTGCTCACTCACAGGATGTACAGCATCTCCTGGTACGTCGGCAGCGGCCAGAGATCGTCGGCCACCATTGCCTCGAGGGTGTCGGCCGCAGAACGGACAGCCGCCATCGCAGGCAACAGTTCGTCCTTGGCGTGGGTGGCCTCGGCCAGAGCGTCGCCGCCCGGATTCGCTTCGAGGGCGGTCTTCAATGTCGCCAACGCTGCGCGCAGCTCCGACAGTGGAGCCGAGACTGCGTGCAGCGCAGTCATGTCCACGTCGTCGACGCCCGCGCCCTTGAGCGCACTGACGTTCTGCGCCAATTCCGTCTGGTAGCGCAGTGCAGCGGGAAGGATCGATGTCTGACCCATTTCCAGCGTCAACCGCGCTTCGACGAACACCGTCAACGCGTACTGCTCGAGCCCGATTTCGTAGCGCGAGTGCATCTCTCGGTGGTTGAACACCTTGTACTTCTCGAACAGTTCCATCGCCGACTCGGAAATCAACTCCGGCAACGCGTCGAGCGTCGTACGCAGGTTCGGTAGGCCGCGTGCCTCGGCCTCGATCTGCCAGTTGTCGGAGTAGCCGTCGCCGTTGAACACCACCGCGCCGTGTTCGGTGATGATCTCGGTCAGCAGATTCTGCACGGCGGTGTCGAAATCGGTGCCGTCGGCGACGGCCGCTTCGAGGTTGGTCGCCATGTAGTCGAGCGCCTCGGCCATGATCGTGTTGATCGTGACCATCGGGCCGTTGACGGTCTGCATCGAACCGGGGGCGCGGAACTCGAACCTGTTGCCGGTGAAGGCGAACGGGCTGGTTCGGTTGCGGTCGCCGGGATCGGTCGGCAGTACGGGCAGGGTGTCGGCACCGATCATCATGGTGCCCTTGCCTTTCGAGGATGTGGCTGCGCCCTTGGCGATCTGGTCGAACACGTCGGCGAGCTGATCGCCGAGGAAGATCGAGATGATCGCGGGCGGAGCCTCGTTGGCACCGAGGCGGTGATCGTTGGTCGCCGACGCCACGGATGCGCGCAGCAGACCGCCGTACTTGTGTACCGCGCGGATGACGGCGGCACAGAACACGAGGAACTGCGCGTTGTCGTGCGGATTGTCGCCGGGCACCAACAGCGATCCCAGGTCGGAGTTGCCGAGCGAGAAGTTGACGTGCTTGCCGGAGCCGTTGACACCCTCGAAGGGCTTCTCGTGGAACAGGCACTCCATGCCGTGCTTCTTGGCAATGGTCTTGAACGTCGTCATCAACAGTTGCTGGTGATCGGCCGCGATGTTGCCGCGCTCGAACATCGGCGCGATCTCGAACTGTCCGGGTGCTACCTCGTTGTGCCTGGTCTTGGCAGGAATGCCGAGCTTGAACAGCTCACGCTCGGTGTCCATCATGAAGCCGAGCACGCGCTCGGGGATGGCACCGAAGTAGTGGTCGTCGAATTCCTGGCCCTTCGGCGGCTTCGAGCCGAACAGGGTGCGACCTGCATTGAGCAGGTCGGGACGGGCCAGGAAGAAGTGCCGGTCGACGAGGAAGTATTCCTGCTCCGGGCCACAGAACGAGACGATGTTCTCGATGTTCTCGTGTCCGAACAGCTTCAGGATGCGCTCGGCATGTCCGCCCATCGCCTGCTGCGAACGCAACAGCGGCGTCTTGTGGTCGAGGGCCTCACCGGTCATCGAGACGAACACCGTCGGGATACACAGGGTGTTACCGTTCGGGTTCTCGAGGACGTACGCCGGGCTGGTGACGTCCCAGCCTGTGTATCCGCGTGCCTCGAACGTGTTGCGCAGGCCGCCGTTGGGGAAGCTCGACGCGTCGGGCTCGCCCTGAATCAGCGTCTTGCCTGCGAATTCGGCGAGCGCACTGCCGTCACCGACGGGATCGAAGAAGCTGTCGTGCTTCTCGGCCGTCAACCCCGTGAGCGGGTAGAAGACGTGCGCGTAGTGCGTTGCGCCCTTCTCCAGAGCCCAGTCCTTCATCGCCGACGCCACCGCGTCGGCCACCATGGGGTCGAGCTTCTTGCCCTTGTCGATCGTGGCCATCACCGACTTGAAGACCGACTTGGGCAGTCGCTTCTGCATGACGACCTTGCTGAAGACGTTCTCACCGAATATCTCGCCCGGCTTCTCGTCTCCGACGAAGCTGACCGCAGGCGGCACGTACGCCTCGACGTCTTTGATCGCCTGCAGGCGGACGGTATTTCCACTCATGGCTACCCCTTGGCAAGGTGCGCTCCGCACCTGGTGTGTGCGGAGTCCGACTCGGCGACTGTACGAATGCCTCGTGGCGGTGGTGTTTCGTCGCTGTGTCCACTGCAATGCAAAACCGTCGGAAGGCAGGAGTTTCCTTCCACTTAGACGGGGGTAAGTCCGTAGCCAGCGTAATCAACCGGAAAGCGTGGCCCCATGACCGACGAACTGACCGTCCGCCGCGTGATCGACGCTCCTCCCGCCTCCGTCTTCACCGCGCTCGCCGATCCCGAGGTCCAGGCCGCGGTCGATGGCTCGGACATGCTCCGCGGCGCGATCGATCCGACGCCGCTGAACGCGGTGGGCGACACCTTCGCGATGGATATGTATCAACCGGAACTGGGCGAGTACGTCATGGAGAACACCGTGTTCGTGTTCGAGCAGGACCGACGCATCGGTTGGATTCCCAATCGCCAGGGCATGGAACCCCGTGGCACTCGGTGGTCCTGGGAACTCGAGGAGGTCGCCCACGACAGGACAGCACTGACGCAGGTCTACGACTGGTCCCGCGTCACCGATCCGGAGTTCCGAAAGATGGCCGGCTTTCCGAGGGTGACCGAAGAACAGATCGTCGGCACAATGCGCCGTCTCGCAGAACACCTCGGCGTCACCGTCGAGAACTGATCCATCGAAAGAGAGAACCTCATGGTCGACGTCACCCGAACCTTCACCGCCGCTGTCGCGCTCGACAAGGCCGCGGCATTCCTGCGCGACTTCTCCAATGCGTCGGCGTGGGATCCGGGAACCGAGAGCTGCACCCAGGTCTCCGACGGCCCGGTGGCCGTCGGAACGCAGTGGCACAACGTCTCGAAGTTGTTCGGAGTCACTACCGAACTGACGTATACGTTGGTCACCGACGAGCCCGATCACGTCGTGCTCGAGGGGAAGAACAAGACGGCAACCAGCGTCGACGACATCACGCTGACGGCCGAAGGCCCCGGGTCGACCCGGATCGACTACCACGCGCACGTCGAATTCAACGGTGCGGCAAAGGTTGCGGGCCCGTTCCTGAAGGCGGGCTTCGAGGCAAAGGTCGCTCCGGAGACCGTGGAGAAGATGACCGCCGCGTTGGAAAGACTGTGACCTCGGCGCTTCCGAGCTCAGTACCTCGCAGTCATTGCCGTTCCAGCGCAGGTTTTTTCGCGAGGACGGTGAAGTTGTCGGCCGCGGACTCGTGTCGGTCCGGCGCGATGCGCTCGCCGTCGTCGCCGTAGACGGCGAGCAGTTCGAGGCCGGCGCCGGCCACCAGAGTGCGGACGTCGTCGAGGGTCGAGAAGTGCATGACGAGAGCGAATTCATGGGCTTGCAACGGGGCCAGAGCCCACGATCGGTGATCCTCGGCCTTCGACCGGTTGACGAGCCAGTTCCGCACACCGCGCACCTGCACAGACGGATCGAGCAGACGACGTCCGACGGCGACGAGAAGTGCTCGCAGCGAGAACTGTGGCCGAGTCGTCGGTCGCCGTAACTGAAACGGGCTCTCCAGATACGACCGGCCACCTCGATTGAGCGTCGAGAAGACCACGACGCCTGTCTCGTCGGTCACCCGCGCGAATTCGGCCAGTACGCGGCGGCGTTGCTCGTGGGTCACGGTATCGAGTCCGTTGTTGCTGAAGACGACCAAGCCGAACTCACCGTCCTCGAACGCCGCCAGGTCACGAGCGTCGGCGACGTGCGCAGGAAGATCGGGAAAATTCTTCCGGAAAGCGTCGATCATGTTGGGGGCGTAGTCGATTGCCACGTAACGCTCGGACAGCAATCGCAGCAGCGGTGTGGTGCGGCCGCTCCCCACACCCACGTCCAGCACCGGAACCCCGCGGGCCAGGTCTGCGGCGGCGACCAAGGCTGCGGCCTCACCGCGATCGAGAAATCCGTCGGTGGGTCCCATGAATTCCACGTACGTGGCGGCGACCCGAGCATCGTCGAAAACACCCCGGTTGGAGTCGGTGGACAACTCGGACACCTCCACGTTGACGAGCTGCGGACGTACCGCAACTGCCGACGACCGTACCGACGAACCCTGAGGCGCGCCTGAGGTGCTGCCCCGGCATCTCGGCACAGGTATGGTCTGGTTCCCCTCGTCCGTGCATCATCGACATATGACGAATTCGTACGACGCGTGGCCCGAACTTCGAGTCGACAGCTGGGCGGACACGCGCGACACGGTGCAACTGTGGACCCAGATAGTCGGCAAGACCCGAATGGCGTTGTCTCCTCCGCTCAACCACTGGTGGGCAGTTGCGCTGTACGTCGACGCCTCGGGCCTGACGACGTCGCTGATGGCACTCGGCGATCGAGGCCTCGAGATTCGCTTCGACTTTCTCGCACACCAGTTGATCCTCGCCACCACCGATGGCGAGCGCCGAACCATGAAGCTCGAGCCTCGAACCGTTGCCGACTTCTACGCCGAGTACACCGATCTGCTCTCCGGGCTCGGCGTGGAGGCTCCGATCGTGGCAGTGCCGGTCGAACTGCCACACGCGACACCGTTCGCCGAGGACGTCGAGCACGCGTCGTACGACGCCGATGCCGTCCAGAAGTTCTGGCGAGCGCTCGTCAGCGCTGATCGGGTGTTCTCGGAGTTTCGAGCCGGCTTCCGCGGCAAATCCAGCCCGGTCCACTTCTTCTGGGGCGCTTTCGATCTCGCTGTCACACGATTCTCCGGAAGGCCTGCACCACAACATCCCGGTGGTGTTCCGAACTGTCCCGACTGGGTGATGCACGAGGCATACAGCGACGAGGTGTCGAGCGCCGGGTTCTGGCCGGGCGGGGCCGCGGAGGGCGCGTTCTACGCGTACGCCTACCCGAACCCGGACGGGTACGACAGTCATCCGGCCGTCACCGCCCCCGCGTACTTCGATCGTGATCTCGGCGAGTACGTACTTCCGTACGAGTCCGTCCGCACCGCCGAGGACCCCGACGCACTTCTGCTCGCCTTTCTCGAGAACACCTATCGCGCTGCTGTCGAGACCGCCCACTGGGACTAGCTCGGGTGGGGCGGTCATCGTTCCCCCCATTCGGGGGTATCCCACGGGTGACCCGGATCACTACCGTTCGTCGCATTCGGTATCGCACATATACCCGATACCCGACAAAAACGGAGGAACCATGACCGCTGTCTCGCCCGAGGATCCGGGCGTCGCCACTCCGACCCCACCGGCGGTGCAGACGAAGACGAGCGTCCGCCGAGTTGCGGTTGCCAGTGGTATCGGCACCACGATCGAGTTCTACGACTTCTTCATCTACGGCACTGCCGCCGCGCTCGTCTTCCCCACGATTTTCTTCCCGGCGCTCGGATCGACCGCGGGCACCGTGGCGTCGTTCGCGACGTTCGCCGTCGCGTTCATCGCCAGGCCCGTCGGTGCGGTGCTGTTCGGCCACTTCGGCGACCGCATCGGTCGTAAGAAGACCCTGATCTCGACCCTGCTGTTGATGGGGGTGTCCA
This sequence comes from Rhodococcus sp. JG-3, assembly GCF_000482405.1. Lineage (NCBI taxonomy): Bacteria > Bacillati > Actinomycetota > Actinomycetes > Mycobacteriales > Nocardiaceae > Rhodococcus > Rhodococcus sp. JG-3. The sequence goes on along the minus strand of NZ_KI519398.1, from coordinate 1,731,600 downwards.
CCTTCGCGATCGGTCTACTGCCCGGCGCAGCGACCATCGGAGTCGCAGCCCCGATCATTCTGGTACTGCTCAGATTCGGGCAGGGATTTGCCGTCGGCGGAGAGTGGGCGGGTGCCACGCTGCTCACGGCCGAGTACGCACCGGCCGGCAAGCGTGGGTTCTATGCGATGTTCCCGCAGCTGGGACCCTCGGCCGCGTTCATCTTCTCCAGTGCGACCTTCCTCGCCACCGGCCTGCTGTTCGGCGATACCAACGAGACCTTCCTCAACTACGGGTGGCGAATTCCGTTCCTGCTCAGCGCTGTTCTGGTCCTCATCGGCCTCTACATGCGGTTGGCCATCGAAGAGACTCCGGTCTTTCGAGCCAACAAGCTCGCCGAGGAGCACGCTCCGGCGAACTCGGCACCGACCAAACTGCCGATCTTCGACGCATGGCGCATCCAGAAGCGTGAAATCATCACTGCGGCAGGCGCATTGGCGTCTCTCTTCGCCTTCTTCTACATGGGGACCGCATACCTGACGAGCTACGGCACCAAAACCCTCGGGTTCGACCGCCCGTTCGTGTTGGTCACCGGGATAGGCGCTGCGGTGATCTTCGGTATCGCCATCGCCACCTCGGCAACCTATTCCGACCGCGTCGGCCGACGTCGGGTCATCATGGCGGCGTGCATCGTCGCGGTGCCGTGGTCGATAGCACTGTTCCCCTTGCTGGACTCGGGCTCACCGGTCGCGTTCGTGATCGGCATGTGCGTGACGCTCGCGATCTTCGGTGTTGCGTACGGCCCGACCGGAGCTCTGCTTCCGGAGCTCTTCCAGACCCGATTCCGTTACACCGGAGCAGGTTTGGGCTACAACCTCGCCGGCGTTCTCGGTGGCGCGATTCCGCCGATGCTTGCCGCACCGCTCACGGCCGCGTTCGGCAGTATCTCGATCGGCGTGATGCTGGCTCTGCTGTCGGTGCTGAGTCTGGTCTGCACCAAGAGACTGATCGAGACCAAGGATGTCGACATGGCGTAAGGGCCCACAACCGACACACACACAAAGAACCGCGGCCACCCGGAAATCGGGTGGCCGCGGTTCTTACCAGCTGTCCTGGAACGAGACTCAGTCGTCGCCACGGGGCGGTGGCTGAACGTCGACGCCACCGGAGTTGTGCTCCGGTCCCGCCGCGGGGTGCTCGGCCGGTACGCGACCGCGAGTCTTGGCGGCCTCACTGTCCTTGGTGGCACCCTCGGCGAACTTGCGACGCCAGCTCTCCTCGGGACGGTAGGGGCCCGGCTTCGGCCGAACCTTGCCACCCGGGAAGGCCAATCGCGCGATGGTCCGCTGGACCATCCCCCACTGCTGAAAGAACGGCCCGGTGTTGTAGGGCAATTCGTAGCGCTCGCAGATGTCCTTGATCTTCGGCGCGACGTCCGAGTACCGAGTGCTGGGCATGTCCGGGTACAGGTGGTGTTCCACCTGGTAGCTCAGGTTGCCGCTCATCAGGTGGAACAGCGGTCCGCCGTCGATGTTGGCGGCACCGACGAGCTGGCGAACGTACCATCCGCCGCGGGTCTCGTTCTCGACCTCTTCCTGGCTGAACGTGTATGCCTGGTCCGGGAAGTGACCGCAGAAGATGATCGCGTTCGACCAGACATTGCGAATGATGTTGGCGGTGAAGTTGGCGGCCACCGTCGAGAGGAACGTGCTCTCGACACCACTGACCCGACTGTCCAACAGGGCGGCCGTCCGGCGGTTCTTGCCGAAACGCGCGGATCCCCGCAGCTTGGACGCGAGGCGAGACCTCTTGCTCTCGGGTAGACGACCACCCGAGGCGAGCTGCGCCAGCGCGAATGCCCCGGCACTGATCAGCGGCCAGCCCACGTAGTCCTTGACGAACTGCTTCCGTGCCTTGACGCCGATGCCCTTTAGGTCCTCGACGAGCTCCTTGACGGGCTTCTCTCCGCGACGGATAGCCTCGATGTCGAGATCGTGCAGGGCGACGCCCCACTCGAAGAACGCCATCAGCAGCACGTTGTAGAACGGCTGGGCCAGGTAGACGGGGCTCCACTTCTGACGTGGATCGATACGCATGATCTCGTAGCCGAGATCCTTGTCCTTGCCGCGAATGTTCGTGTACGTGTGGTGCACGTAGTTGTGGGAGTGCTTCCACGAGTTGGCGGTGGACGCGGTGTCCCAGTCCCACACCGAGGAGTGGATTTCCGGATCGTTCATCCAGTCCCACTGGCCGTGCATGACGTTGTGGCCGATCTCCATGTTCTCGAGGATCTTCGCGATGCCGAGGCATGCGGTGCCGGCCAGCCACGCCGGCTTGCTGGTGGAGCCGAGCAACAGCACGCGGCCGGCAACCAGCAGCTGACGCTGGGCTGCGATCACCGAGGTGATGTACTTGCGGTCCTTGTCACCGAGGCTGGAGTACACCTCGTCGTGAATGGCGTCGAACTCCTTGGCGAGTTCGGCGATCGTCTCGTCGCTCAGGTGCGCCAGCGGGTTCACCGGCTCATCGGTGTCGGTGACGCGCCTGGTGGTTTCGTCGATAGACATACATTCCCCTGTTCGAATGGAAGATCAGAGTTCGATTTCGATGTCGCCCTCAGCAGTGTTGACACAGATCCGAACCGCTTGCCCCGTAGGTTCGGAGATATCCCCGTTACGTAGGTCACGTAAACGCCCCTTCCTCAGGGTACCTACGCACGTATGGCAGATGCCGATTCGGCAGCCGTACGTCAAATCCAGGCCGGCTTCCTCGCCCGCGGCGAGAATCGTTGTGCCGCCGTCGCACTCGACGTCCTTCTCGCTGTTGACGAAGCGCACGGTTCCGCCTTCACCAGCGTCGTCTCCACCGCCGATGACGGGCTGGAAACTCTCGTAATGGAAGCGTTCCGACTCGCCCTGGTCTTTCCAGTACGAGCGCAGATCGTCGAGATGCTCGCCCGGACCGGAGCAGAATGCTTCTCGCTCACGCCAATCCGGGACCAGTTCGTCCAGTTCCGACGCCTTCATCCGACCTTCGTCACTGGTGATACGTAGCTTCACCTTCAGTCCGCCGTGCTTGGCTTCCAGTTGCTCGAGCGTATCCGCGAACATCAACTGTTCACGGTTGTGCACCGAGTGCACCACGACCACGTCGCGGACCTGGTCGTGATGATCCAGGGATCGCAACATGCTGATGATCGGAGTGATGCCACTACCGGCGCTGATGAACACCATCTTGTCCGGAACCGGACTCGGAATCGTGAACTCACCCTCGACCTCGCTGAGCCGGACGATATCGCCGGTTCTGATGGTACCCACCAGATACGGCGACACCGTGCCGGACGGCACGAGCTTGGGACTGACGCTGACCAACCCGTCCTCCGGGTCCGGATCGGACGTCAACGAGTACGCCCGCCAGTGATAGCGGCCGTCGATCAACACCCCGAGCCGTACGTACTGGCCCGGCGTGTGACCCTGCCACTCGAAACCGGGACGGATGTACACCGACACGGCCTCGGATCCCTCGGGAACCACACGTTCGACCTTGCCGCGGAGCTCACGAGTGGTCCACAGCGGATTGATCATCGACAGATAGTCGTCGGGCCGGAGCGGATTGAACAACGACCGGACTGCGCGCAGCATCGTCCGTCTTATAAAAGAAACCTGGGGCTTGGCCCCCCGTTCAGCCATACTCAACGGTAACCCCGGGCGGCCTGCCGCGCGCCGGAATTGCTCAGACTCGAATGAGACTGCTACACAACACGAACAGAACCGGGAAATACCGACCGGTCAGCGTGCTCGCGACACTCGGTCTCCCAAGGCGGCACTGACCTTGCCATACCAGCCCAGCGGCCGGGTACCTCGAGTGGGTACATCCGCCAACAACGCCTCGGCTGTTTCCTCGGCATCGATCTTGTTGTCGCCGATGCCACCGGTCGCCCCGCGCTTGGCCCACCCCACCACGTAACACCCGGGCACCGGAGTGCCGTCGGCCGCGGTGACGCGGCCGCCCTCGTTACGGATGGTGCCGGTGATGTCGTCGAACGGGACGCCCGGCGACGGTGTTCCGCGATAACCGATCGCGAGCAGCACCAGCTCCGTCGAGAGAGTGACCGCGTGTTCACCCACTCCCACCTCGATGGACTCCACCGAGCCCTGCCCATGCACAGCAGAAGGTGCCCGCCCGAAGGCGAACACGATGCGACGCCCGTGCGCGCCGGATCCGAGATCGACCCGGGCCGCACCGGCCAGCGCCGATGCGGGAGCGGACAACGGCAGCCGGTCGATCGCGTCGAAAATTCCGTCCGGTCCCGCCACGACGACGTCGACTCCGGCGCGATCGACGAGCGCCTTGCACTCCGATCGTGTGAATGCCGCGAACTCCGGTCCTCGTCGCGCCAGGACGACCACCTCTCGCACGCGATTGCGACGGAGCTCTGCCAACGCGTGTGGGGCGATCTCGGTTCCGTTCAGAGAATCGGGATCGGCCGTGAGAATGCGCGCGGCGTCGAGGGCGACGTTGCCGTTGCCGATGATGGTGACGCGGTCGACGCCCGTGAGATCGATGGCGTCGGCGGGGACGTCGGGATGCCCGGTGTACCAGCCGACCAGGGTGCGCGCGCTGACCGAATTGTCGAGATCGACACCGGGAATCTCGAGCGCTCGGTCCTTGTCGGCACCGACGGCATAGACGACGGAGTCGAACTTTCGAGCCAACTCGACGTGATCGACGTCCTTGCCCACCTCGATGCCGAGCTTCATCGTCACGCGTGGGTGCGCGAAGATTCCACGAAAGTGCTCGCTGATGCGTCGAGTGCCGAGGTGGTCCGGTGCCACGCCGTAGCGCGCCAGACCGCCTGCGGTCGGCAGCCGGTCGTAGAACGTGATCGTGGTTCCCGGCACGCGCAGCAGGGCTTGCGCGGTGTAGCAGGCCGCCGGACCGGTGCCCACGATGGCGATGCTGACCGGAGGCAGCTCGTTGACCGTCGCCACCGGAAAGCGCGGCTCACCCCACTCCGCAACCGCCGGCTTGTCGCGGTAGTAATCCGCGTTGATCTCGGCGTAGATCTGCTGGTCCGGAGTCAACCGGGACACCCGGGTGATCGCGTCGACCGGGCACGCATCTGCACACGCACCGCAGTCGATGCACGATCGTGGATCGATGTAGAGCAGCTCGGTCTTACCGAAATCCGGCTCGTCGGGGGTCGGATGAATGCAGTTGACCGGGCACACCGACAGGCAGGATGCGTCGTTGCAACAGTTCTGCGTGATCGCGAACGGCATGGGTTATCGGATGTCCTTCACGGCCTCGAACAGTGTTTTCTCGAACAGTGTGGTCAGAGCATGTGCAGACGACGGTAGATCATCTCCGCCGGCTTGGTGATCAAACCGCAGTCGAGAAGAAATGCCATCAGATGCTCGCTCGAGGTGCGCATCATCGTGTGGTGGTGGGCGTTGTTCTTCGCTTCCTTCACCGCACGGTCGACGTCGAGGCCCGCTGCTGCGTAGACCTCCTTGTTGACCATGTTGGACACGATCAGTCGAGCGGCGATCGCGACGACGAGCGCACTGGCCTTGCGGCGAGCCGGACTCTTGCCTTCGATGTCTTCACGCATCTGCGCGCGCGCGAAGGTCATGTGGCGCGATTCCTCGACGACGTGGATCTTGCTGGTGGTGCGCACGAGGGGCAGTACGTTCTCGCCGCGCATCCAGTCGCGCTGCATGACGTCGAGAACTTCTTCGGCGACGAGAATGCCGCCGTAGGCGACCTCGGCGGAGGCCAGGGCCTTGAATCCGCGGCCGAGTTCGATGCTCGACCGGCGCGGCAGGTACGCCTTGATGCCCATCTTCTGGCAGGCCCGAGCGAACATGATCGAGTGACGGCACTCGTCGGCGATCTCGGTGAGCGCGAACTGGAAATCCGAGTTGGACGAGTCCTTGCAGTACTGATCGCGCAACACCATCTGCTGCAGGATCATCTCGAACCAGATGCCGGTGCTCATGATCGAGCAGACCTCGTGGCGAGTGAGCGTGATGCGCTGTTCTTCGCTCATCTCGTCCCACAACTTCGTGCCGTAGAGCGTGCTCCACTCCGGATTGAGACCATAGAGGGACGGATCGAGATCGGCCTCCCAGTCGACCTCTTCGGCCGGGTCGTACGACAGCTGGGCGGCGGAATCGAGCAAACGTGCGGAAACATCCTCGGGCTCGAGGACATCGTTCCTGGAGAGTGTGCTGGTCATCGCCGTCGTTCCTTTCATCGTCGAACAGGAGTGGTTAGCTGTTACGGAGATTACCAGGTACTTGTCGACACAGATAGTCACTCGGGCAGAATCGCCCGAATTATTTTCGTCGGGGCACCTAGAGTTCGAGCGTGCAGAGAACGAAGAAGCGCCAGTGATCGCAGCACTGAGGTCCGCCCTCGCCCGCACCCCGATGCGCCTCTACGCGGCGGGAATGGTGTCGGCCAACGCCATCGGGGCGGTCATCGTCTTCGTGTTGGCGCGGTTCATCCTGCCGCTGCCGGTCGGATCGGAGGAGATCCTGTTCTGCTCTGGAGGTCACTCCGCAGGCTGCGCTCCTGACCGCAATTACCTGGCGTTCTTCGTCTACCTACCGGTCGCGATCGGCATCGGGATCGCGCTCGGACTTCGCGTCGCGAGACCGCTCGTCGAGTGGCTGCACACCGGCGGCACGCCGTCGGACGAGACCACGATCGCCGTGATCCGGCTGCCCCTCCGGCAACTCGGCGTGCACGTTCTGTTGTGGGCGCTCGGTGTTGCGGTGTTCGTCGGCGTCAACGCCTCGGCCGGGGCTGCACTGTCGATCATCGTGGCCATCGCCGTCAGTTTCGGCGGACTGGCGACCTGCTCGCTGGGCTACCTGGTGGCCGAACGCACCCTGCGGCCGATCACCGCGGCTGTGATGGAGGTCAGCGAGGTCACCGACGCCGCGGCACTCGGCGTGAAACTGCGCGTCGTCCTGATCTGGGTACTGAGCACGGCCATTCCCATCCTGGGGCTGGGGCTGATCGGACTCGGCCGACTGATCGATACCGTCATACCCCCGGACGTCGACCTGTCCCCCGCTATGGTCTCGCTATCTGCCATCGCCCTCGTCGTCGGCTTCGGCGGCATGTTCCTCGTCGGTCGCTCGGTGTCCGATCCGCTGCAGCAGGTGAGCTCTGCCATGCAGCGAGTAGAGGCCGGTGCCACCGATACCCGCGTCGACGTCTACGACGCGTCCGAGATCGGCAGGCTGCAGAACGGGTTCAACAAGATGGTCGTCGGTCTCGACGAGCGGGAGCGACTCCGTTCGCTGTTCGGCCGGCACGTGGGCCACGACGTCGCCCAGCGCGCGTTGGCCAGCGCGCCCCGTCTCGGCGGCGAAAACCGGACCGTCGCCGTCCTGTTCATCGACCTGGTCGGCTCGACCGCACTGGCCGAGCGCGAATCCGCCGCGACGGTCGTGGACCTGCTCAATCGATTCTTCGCAGTGGTCGTCGAACACGGCGAGCGCAACGGCGGTTTCGTCAACAAGTTCGAGGGCGATGCCGCCCTGCTGATCTTCGGCGCTCCGGTCGATCATCCCGACCCGGCCACCGCGGCGCTGCGCACTGCACGCACCCTCGCCGCCGCGCTTCGAGCCGACGGCGGATTCGAGATCGGCATCGGCGTCACGTACGGGCCGGTGATCGCCGGCAACATCGGGGCCGAGTCCCGTTTCGAGTACACCGTCATCGGCGACACGGTGAATCAGGCTGCGCGGCTCACCGATCTCGCAAAAGACGACCCCGACACCGACGTGCTCACATCGTCGACGGTGCTCGAACACGCAACCTCGGACGAGCGGCAACTGTGGGAATCGGGTCGGTCCGTGACCCTTCGCGGGCGATCCGCACCGACGGTTCTGGCGGCTCCGATACTGCGCGGCGAACAGGCGAGCACACGGTAGAAAATTCGAAGGTTTCCCTTACGGTGCCGATGGGGCATACCCCCCGAACCAACCCACCCATCGCGCTGGCGCGAGACATTTGCTGGTACAACGTCTCTCGCTCCGAAAGGCACCCATGCCCGCAATTCTGTTCGGCTCCATCAGCACTCTCGTCGACACCTCCGAGCTACAGCGACGCTCGTTCAACGAGGCCTTCGCCGCCCACGATCTGAACTGGAACTGGTCGCAGGACGACTACCGGTCCATGCTCGGATCGAACGGCGGTGCCGACCGCATCAGCGAATACGCGTCGAGCACCGGAATCGAGGTGGACGCGGCCGCCGTGCACGCCACCAAGTCCGAGATCTTCCAGCGATTGATCGGCGAATCCGACGTCAAGACGCGACCGGGCGTGGCCGACACGATCGACTCCGCGAAAGCGAACGGGTTGAAGGTCGGGTTCGTGACCACGACCTCGCGAGAGAACATCGACGCACTGCTCGCTGCCCTGTCTCCCGAGCTCACCGCCGATTCGTTCGACATCATCGTCGACGCCTCGTCGGTCGACGCAGGCAAGCCCGACCCCGCGTCGTACGAATTCGCATTGAAGACGTTGGGCGAGAACGCGTCCGACAGTGTGGCCATCGAGGACAACGCCGGCGGAGTCAAGGCGGCAGCGGCAGCGGGCGTCACCTGTGTCGCGTTCCCGAACGAGAACACTGCCGGTACCGATTTCGGCTCGGCCACCGACACCGTCGATGCACTCGATCCCGAGCGCGTCCGCGCCCTGATTTCAGCCTGAGCGGAGCCTGCGGAATGAGCATTTTGCCTGATCCTTCATCCATCTCAGGAGCAACAAGTGAGTAATCTTCAGGCCCAGGTCGTCGCCGGCGACAGATCGTTTCGTGTCGAGGGATACGAGCGGATCGAATACGACTTGATCTACGTCGACGGAGTGTTCGCGATCGAGAACACCGAATTGGCCGACAGCTACCGTCCGTACGGGCGCGCCCTGATGGTTGTCGACGAATCGGTGCACGCCATCTACGGCGACCGGATCAGTGCATACTTCGATCACCACGGCATCGCCCTGACAGTGGTGCCGGTGCACATTGCGGAGACCGCGAAATCACTCGAGACGTTCGAGCGCATCGTCGGCGAGTTCGACGCGTTCGGTCTCGTGCGAACCGAGCCGGTCCTCGTGGTGGGTGGTGGATTGACCACGGACGTAGCCGGTTTCGCGTGCGCGAGTTACCGCCGAAACACTCCCTACATCCGCATTCCCACCACGTTGATCGGCCTGATCGATGCGAGCGTCTCGATCAAGGTGGCCGTCAACTACGGCAAGCACAAGAATCGTCTGGGGGCCTACCACGCCTCGCAGAAGGTGCTGTTGGACTTCTCCTTCCTCGGCACACTGCCCGAGGATCAGGTCCGCAACGGGATGGCGGAGCTCATCAAGATCTCCGTGGTCGGCAACCTCGAAATCTTCGAGTTGCTCGAGCAGTACGGCCCGGAACTGCTACGCACCCGGTTCGGCCACCTCGACGGAACTCCTGAGTTGCGTTCGGTCGCAGACCGTTTGACGTACTCGGCAATCGCGACGATGCTCGAGCTCGAGGCACCCAACCTGCACGAGATCGACCTCGACCGAGTCATTGCATTCGGGCACACGTGGAGTCCCACGCTCGAGCTCACTCCGCCCGCGCCGTTCTTCCACGGCCACGCGATCAACATCGACATGGCCCTGTCGACGACGGTCGCCGAACAACGCGGCCACCTGTCGACGGCCGATAGAGACCGCGTGCTCGGAGTCATGAGCAGCATCGGATTGGCATTGGACAGCCCGTACCTGACACCCGAGTTGCTGACCGAGGCAACAGCATCCATCCTCAAGACTCGGGACGGGATTCTGCGCGCCGCGGTGCCCGACCCGATCGGCACCTGCCGCTTCCTCAACGACCTGGAGCCTCGCGAACTGGCCGACGTCCTGTCGTTGCACAAGAAGATCTGTCTGGACTTCCCACGGGCGGGCGAGGGTCTCGACATGTTCACCGCACCCACGCCGTGACCGATGCAGCCATGACGCCGCGTCCGGTCACCCCGACGACGATCCTGGCGCGCGAGCTCAGCGAGATAGCCGCGCTACTCGACGCCGATGCCGGGGTGACCGACGAGCTGACCACCCGTGTTCATCGGGCCCGCGATCTCGCCGCGGGACTCGACCCGTATCTCGACACCTGCACCACCTCCGAATCTGCGGCACTGGCCACGTTGGCGTCGCGGACCCGCTCTGCGGATTGGGGATCACGCGACGTGGTCTCCGGTTCCGGGCCCCTGGAGATGGAAATGCTCTCCGGTCATGTGGAGGGACGCTTCCTGGCGTTTCTCGTGCACATGACGCGGGCGACTCGGGTGCTCGAGATCGGTATGTTCACCGGTTACTCGGCGTTGGCGATGGCCGAGGCGCTGCCCGCGGGCGGCGAGGTGGTCGCCTGCGAGGTGGATCCGTACGTGGCCGAGTTCGCGCAGTCCTGCTTCGCGGAATCGACTGCAGGATCTGCCATCTCGGTGCAGATAGGGCCTGCGCTCGACACTCTGCACGGGCTCGACGGGAAGTTCGACCTGGTGTTCGTCGACGCCGACAAGAGCGGATACCGCGGGTACGTGGAGTACCTGCTCGAGAGCGATCTGCTCTCCGACGGTGCCGTGATCGCCGTCGACAACACCCTGTTACAGGGTCAGCCCTACGCTCCGCAGCCGAACGAGAACGGCCGGGCCATCGCCGAGTTCAACGACTATGTCGCGAACGACCCTCGCGTGGAGCAAGTTCTGATTCCGTTGCGCGACGGTGTGACACTGATCCGGCGCACATGATCCGCACCGTTGCGGCGCTGATCGGCCTCACGGTCACCCTCCCCGTCGACCTCGCGGCGGTGGGGGTGGCCGCGCTGCGCGGTACCCGGCCCGTCGCCCATCGAACCGATTCGCCCAGAACGATTCTGATCAGTGGCGGCAAGATGACCAAAGCCTTGCAACTCGCACGGTCCTTCCATCTCGCCGGCCATCGGGTGATCCTCGTGGAATCGGCGAAGTACCGCTGGACCGGACATCGTTTCTCCCGCGCTGTCGACCGTTTCCATTGTATTCCAGACCCGGGTGATTCGGGATATGCGCAGGCTCTGCTGGACATCGTGCGCCGCGAGGGCGTCGACGTCTTCGTGCCCGTGGCAAGCCCGGCCGCGAGTATTCACGACGCCGACGCGCGTGCACTCCTCGATGCGCACTGCGAGGTGATCCACGGCGACGCGGATACCGTACGGATGGTCGACGACAAGTCCCGATTCTCCGAGCACGCAGTGTCATTGGGACTCCGTGTTCCCGACTTCAGGCGCATCACCGACCCCGCCCAGATCGACGAATTCGACTTCGCGCCGGGCCGTGAGTACATCCTCAAACGGATCTCGTACAACCCGGTCGGCCGAATGGATCTGACGCGGTTGACGGCGCACACGCCGGAACGCAACTCCTCGTTCGCCCGGAGCCTGCACATCACCGAGAACGACCCGTGGATCCTGCAGGAATTCATCGCCGGACAGGAGTACTGCACGCACGGCACGGTGCGCGAGGGTCGCCTGCAGGTGTACGGCTGCTGCGTGTCGTCCGCCTTCCAGGTCAACTACGAGATGGTGGACAAGCCCGAAATCCTGCGCTGGGTAGAGACATTCGTCTCCTCGCTCGACACCACCGGGCAGCTGTCGTTCGACTTCATCGAGTCCGCCGCCGACGGCCGGATCTACGCCATCGAATGCAACCCGCGCACCCACTCGGCCATCACGATGTTCTACGACCACCCCGACCTGGCTGCCGCGTACCTCGACGACGGTCACCCGATGACCATGCCGCGTGCGACGGCCCGGCCGACGTACTGGATCTACCACGAGCTGTGGCGTCTGATCACCGAGGGTGATCGAGTATCTCGGCTCCGCACCATCTTTCGAGGCAAGGACGCCATCCTCACCGGTTGGGATCCCCTGCCGTATCTGTTGGTACATCATCTTCAGATTCCGTCGTTGCTGATCCGGAACCTCCGCGAGCGGCGTGGCTGGTCCCGAATCGATTTCAACATCGGCAAACTCGTGGAAAACGGAGGCGACTGATGACGTTGTCTGTCGTGGTGCTCGTCGGGTCCTCGGTGGACCGCTTTCACAGTGACCTCTCTCGGGTCTACGCCGGCGGCTTCCTGGATGCGCTCGGCACGAACCCGGCGTACAGCTTCGAGATCGCATTCGTCTCCCCGGGCGGCCTCTGGAGTTTTCCCACCGGTCTCGAGGATTCGAGTATCGCTGCGGCGCAGCAGATGCCGTTGGCACAGGCGGTGGAGCTCATCGCGGCGCGCGACTTCGACGTCATGGTTCCGCAGATGTTCTGCATGCCGGGTATGACGACGTACCGCAGCCTGTTCGACCTACTGGGCGTGCCCTACCCTGGCAACGGTCCGGACCTCATGGCGTTGACGGCGAACAAGGCCCGCGCCCGCGCCGTCGTCGCGGCAGCCGGCGTGGGTGTTCCCGACGGCGTGGTCGTCCGATCCGCCGACGACGTGATGGACCTCGCCCTGCCGGTCGTGGTCAAGCCCGTGGATTCGGACAACTCGATGGGTGTCTCGCTGGTCCACGGGTCCGACGGGCTGGCACCCGCGATTCGAGAGGCTCTGACGTATTCGCCTGCTGCACTGGTGGAGACGTACGTTCCACTGGGTCGTGAAGTTCGGTGCGGGATCATCGTCCGAGATGGCGAACTCGTGTGCTTGCCCCTCGAGGAGTACGCCGTCGACTCCGTCCGCAGTAGTGCGGACAAGCTGAATCGCACATCCGACGGCGATCTCTACCTGGTGGCGAAAGAGCAGACCAGAGCCTGGACGGTCGACGTCACGGATCCGATCACCGAAAAAGTCTGGGCAGCAGCACGATCGAGTCACATCGCACTGGGATGTCGGCACTACGGCCTGTTCGACTTTCGCATCGACCCGGACGGCGAGCCGTGGTTTCTCGAAGCCAGCCTCTACTGCTCCTATTCGCCGTCCAGCGTGTTGGCGGTGATGGCCGCAGCCGCGGGCATCACCGTCGAAGAATTGTTCGCATTCGCGCTCGAAGAACTGCCGGTGAAGGAGTCGTCGTCATGACGTTGGGAATCGAGATGGCCGATCTGAACTTGGAATCGGTTTCGGTAGAGCAACTTCGAGAGCTCCTCGCCGAACACGGGGTGTTGATTCTGCCGAACCAGCCCGTCGACGATCAGCGCTTCCTGGCGTTCCTGCGCCGATTCGGAGAGTTGATGTTCACCGAAGGCGAGACGCCTGTTCCCGACTGTCCGGATCTGAACGTCATCAGCAACGTCGGCCGTTCCACGCCGCCGAAGTCCACGTTCCACGTCGACACCACCTACATTCCGAATCCTCCCGCCTACACCGCGTTACGCGCGGTCGAAGTTCCCGCGGCCGGCGGCAGTACGTTGTTCAGCGACCAATACGCCGCATACGAGACGCTTCCAGCGGAAGTGAAGGAGCGTTTGGCCGGGCGCACGGTGACGCACCGAGTGACCGGCGTGGCGTCGGATTCCGATTCTTCCGCCGACCATCCACTCTTCGCCGTTCACCCGATATCGGGACGCACCGCGCTGTCGCTGTCCGCGCCCGCTCGCTGTGTCGCGATCAGCGGACTGACCGAAGACGAAGCACGAGACACCGTTCGCTACCTCGTGGAGCATTCCACGAGGGAGGACAACCTGCTGCGGCACAACTGGTCCCCCGACGACATGGTGATGTGGGACAACAGGTGTGTGATGCACCGCGCCGATCACAGCGGGGTGGTCGGCAACCGGGTGATGCACCGCGGGATGGTGGCGAGCACCCACCCGACTGCCTCGGTGTGACCGATGACTCAAAGATTTGCCGCCGCGGCTCACGCCCGGAGAATCGAGTCATGACTTCCCCCTTGGCGATCAGCCGCGAAACAGCCGTCGGCGCCGAAGCTCGTCTGTCCTGGATCCTGTCCGGACTGGCAGGCATGGTGGGTGCGGTCGCGTTCCTGCATTCCGCCGGCTACTTCGTGACCTTCATGACCGGCAACACCGAACGAGCCGTCGTCGGACACTTCGGCCATCCGGAGGGCAAGGAGGTGGCACCTGGGGCGTCACCCTGGGCCGCATTGGCCCTCATGGCCGCGTTTCTCGGCGGCGTGATCGTCTCGTCGATCTGTCGGCGCCGCTACTGGTCCAACCACCCCCATGGAGCGACGGTGTTGACCACCGTTGCGCTGGGAGCTGCGGGTCTGATCGACATCGCTGTCTCCGGGTGGTCGTCGGCAAACGTGAACTTCTACCCGATCCTCCTCGTCGCCTTCGCGCTGGGCGCGTTGAACACCGCGTTCACGAAGAAGGAGGAGACGTACATCCCGCTCAGTTACGTCACCGGAACGGTGGTCAAGCTCGGCCAGGGAATCGAGCGTCACCTCTTCGGCGGCGGAACACACTACGACTGGCTCTGCTACGCAACGCTTCTGGGCTCCTTCGCGGCGGGAGGTGCTGTCGGTGCGTTCATCGGCGTCGTGATCACCGGGCCGCAGGTGCTACTGCTCACTGCGCTCATCAGCTTCGGTGCAACGATCTTCACGTTCACCCACACCGAACGGAACTCGTTGCTCGGCTGATCGGTGGCTGATCGGCTAATCGGTGACCATCGGGGATGCGCCGACGATCGTGCGCAGCATTCGGTCGACGACGGGACGTGGCAGCCGCGATCCGATCAGCACCTGCCTCCCCACGAGACCCTCGATCATGACCACGAGCATCTCCGCATCCCCCTGGGGGTCTTCGGATTCCAACGACGCGACTATCCACTGGGTGTACGCGACGAACGCGGCCCGCTGGGAGTCGAACAGATCGCGGATTTCCCGATCGTGTTGCGCTTCACCGAGCAGGATGCTGCGCGCGATCACTCTTTTCGTCGCTTCTCCGGTGGTCATCGCCTCGATGAAGTCGATGATGCGGTTCACGACGATGTCCACGGTGAGTGGTTTGACATCGACCAGACCACCGAAGGTCGCGCCGGCAGTGTCGTAGTCGCGGGCGAACAACAGCTCGAGCGCCAGGTGCAACAGTCGTCCGCGAGTGGGCGCGTGGTAGTTGACCGACCCGGGGCTCAATCCTGCTGCAGCGTCGACCGCCCGGTGCGTCAAGCCGCGAAAACCTTGCGTTGCCAGCACTTCGATTGCTGCCGCGGCGATTTCGTCGCGCCGACGCACTCTCGACTCGTCGTCCTTGGGACGGGCAGGACTCATACCACGGAGTCTAGTGCCCCACCATTGACAGTTGCCGAAGTCACGTCATAGTCTCAACCGATGTTGAGGAACCCCGTCCGATGAGCCGCGGCCCGTCGCGACGACAAATGATGGTGGGTGCCGCCGCGGCTGCAGCCACGGCTGTGTTCGGCCCCGCGGCACGAGCGGTCGCAACTCCCGGCACCGGTTCGAGTGAAGACTGCGGCGAGCGGTACCAGGGCTACCGCGACATCGACCGAGGACGGCCCTATGCCCATTTCTTCGCCGCACGGACGACACCGGCACCGGCCGTCGTGACCGACGCAGTCGGCGGGCCGCCGATAGCACCAGAGTGGGTCCCGCACTTCGATTCCATCACAACCGATCTCGCGCCCACGGGATATTCGGCGATCGAAACCGGCTACGGACAACGCGCCGACGGCATGACGTTCGTGGCGGTGCTCACCGCGATGCCCCGGGTCACGGCAGCGATGTGGGATTGGTGGTTCGGTTGGCATTCCGCCGAGGCGGCCCGCTACAAACTGTGGCACCCCGATGCCCACCTCCACGCCGCACTCGCCGAGGACCGGACGGCCCACGCGATTCCGGACAAGGCGAAGTACATCGGCAACACATCGTTCGTCGACGAGTACGTCGGCCCGAAGCTTCAGCAGCTGGGTATCGGCTTCCGTGACCCTGTTGCACACGGTTTCGACGTTCCCGCAGACCAGACGGTCGTCTTCGGCCGAGTGGGAAGTTCCATCGCACCGGTGGATCTGGGCTGGCTCGCCCATCAGGTTCGGCCGGTACAGGGCGGTGCCGAGATGCGCAGCCGCTTTTATCTGAACCTACGAGGATTGCACGTTCCCGATCCGAAGCAGGCCGTGTGCGCAGTTCGCCGGGGTACGTCCGTGGATCCGAGCGACCTCGTTCTCGGACTCGACCTCGCCCGAGATCTGCTGCTGCACTGCGGACAGGAGATGAACCACCTCGCAGGGTTTTTGCCGGAGCTGCACGCAGAGTTCGGCGGTTGATCCGTCCACGAGGGGCAGCTAGTGACCCAAGAAGACTTTCGCCAGCACGATGAGCGCCGCGACGACGGCAGTGGCAAGCCCGATCACCAGGGCCCGAAACGTCGGACGGTTCCCGCGAACTCGTTCCGTGACAATCGGTATGGTGGCGATTCGTACGACGATCACCGCACCGGCCAGCAGTTCGGCCCATTGTGCCGGAAGCACCGACAGCCACCCGAGCGCCAGCATCGCCGCCGGAAACGTCCCGGAGCTCAGAATGGGGACTGCATCCCGGAATTCCTCGATGGCCTCGAATGTGCGCTGTTCGTCCGTTGCATCACCGTGCGCCTCCGGTATCTGGCTCCCGGCGACGAAATCTGCGAACACATGCGCGAGAAAAGTCGTTGCCACAGTGGCCGCTACGAGAACGGCCGCCGTCCCGTGCCCGATCGAACTCGGCGTGGAGGCGGCAACCGCGGCGAGGACCAGGATGTTGCCGTAGATGTACGCCGAGAGCCTCCTGGCCGCCCGAACGGGCGACAAGGGGCCGTCGGACCGGGTGACCAACCGACGGTAGAGATGTGTGCCGCCGGGGCGGTGTCCGGGATCGGTCATGCTGCAGATCGTCGCACGTGGCCGGCGATCGGTCGACGAATCATCCCTGCTGGTCGGCCAGCCACTGCCGAATGTCGTCCGTGACGGGCTCGACCATGTCGTCGTACTCGTGATGTTCGCCGACGAACGCGGCCACCAACGGACAGATCGGAACGGCGTGCTTGTTCTCGGAACGCGTCGCGTCGAGCGCGTGCCGAACGACGATCGTGGCCAGGCCACGGCCGCCGTAGGCCGCATCCACTTCGGTGTGGAAGAAGACGCGCCTGCCCTGCTCGTCGTCGGCGAACTCGGTGAAGCCGACCTGTGTGCCCTCGACCGAAATCGTGAACCTGTCTGCCTGATGGGCGATCTCGACTTCGGCACCGGTTTTGTCGACCGTCATCGACGCTCCCCTTCTCTCGATGGCACGCCCCAGTCGGTTGGGTACGCGGTCGGGTCAGCCTACCCAGCTGTACACCGAAACCCAGTCCAGCAACAGATGCCCGTTGCTGTTTCCGGTGCCGTTGGTCTCGGTCTGCAGTTCCCAGCGCATCGGACCCGAGGGAACCCACTTGGTGCTGTCCAGAACCACGGTGTCGTCGAGGATGTAGCGAACGCGGCCCGGGGACCACTCGATGGTGTACGTGTGCCAATCGGTGAAGTTCGCGCCGATGTTCCGAGCGACGTCCTGGCAGCCGCCGACGCACGAACCGGCACCCGAGTAGTGATGGAAGCCGCCGACCTGCCCCGCGAGACTTCCTTCGGGGAAGTCCATTTCGCCGTCCGCAGGCCATCTTTCGGACTGCGGCCACAGCAGCCATGCAACGTAGTACTCGGCCAGAGTTGCCGAATCGACCTTGAATCGCGCTGTGTATCTTCCGTATGTCTGGTTCTGCCCTGCCGCGTTGATCACCGGCGAGACGCTGGCACCGGCCGGGACACCGTCGACATTGTGCAATCCGTAATCGAGCAGGCCGTCGTGCGTGGACAGCACGGCGTCCGCTCGGTACGGGCGCTTCTGATAGGTGTCCTTGTAGCACTTGGGGTATGTGCGCCACTTCTGATTCTGCGCACCGACGTAGACGATCTTGGTGGGATCGCAGTCGTTGGCCCAACTGCCGACGGCGGAAGGCTTCGCGAAGTCGTCGACGAAGATCTGCTTCCAACCGGGTAGGTCGCCCACCGGCGCTGCCACCCCGCTGGGAGTGGTGGACGGAGTGGTCGGTGGCGTCGTGGGCGGCGTCGTCGTGGGCGGTGTCGTCGGAAACGGCGTGGTCGCGGTGATCCACTTCTGAGCAGCAGACCCGTTGCATTTCGCCAACACCGGTCGGTTTCCGTTGACCTCACGCGAATTCTGAATGCACAGGCCGGTCTTCTGCAGCAACGAGATCGAGCCGTCCCCACGGATCGACCATTGCTGCGCGGGCTTGCCGTTGCACGCCCACGTCGTCAACGCGACGCCGGCCGCCGCGTAGCCCGATGCCGGCGACAAGCATCGGCCCTGCACTCGAATCGTGGCGTCCTCGGTACCGGTCCACGTCTGCGCGCCGGTACCGTTGCAATCCCAGATCTGGACGGGATTGTTCTGTCCGGTGAGACCGCCCTTGTTGTCCAGGCAGAACCCTGCGGGCGTCTTGATCTGTCCCGAGGTGGCGGCCGCGGCCTGTGGCGCGTGAACTACGAAAGCCGAAAGTAATACGGTGGTTCCGAGCGTCACCAAGGAACGCTTCAGAACAGCACGGCCCGAAACAGTCATGGTTTCATCCTTCGAGAGACCGAACATCGCATTGGATACACGGCGGATAAATACAATTGATTGCCGGCATCTCGAATCATAGGGATGATTCAGACATTGCGCAGTGAATTCGCATTCACCCTGAAACGCCAGGTCAGAGGCGTAATTTAAAGAAATACGACCGGTACGAATTGGAGATTAAATATTAAACTAGTTGCTCCGGATCGAAAATCTATTCACACGAATCGAATTGTCGAGCAAATCGTGCATCTGGACTTTTTATGATCTTGTATCCATCATTTCGCTGGCAAACGAGCGCATTGCCAGCCCTGCGCAGGATCCGGCCCGTCAGTTCGAGGGACGGTGCACATCGCGTCCCGGCTTCCCGAGCACCGGGTCCGGAAAGCGGCACCGAACACCCTCTGTACGGTGGAGCGAAGGACCTCGACCGCGCATCACAAGGGAAAGGAACTTCATGGATCGGCCACAGAGGCTGGAGAAAGACCCGAACAAAGGCTTCGTAGCGCTGCTGGGCTGGAGTTTGGCCGCAGTGGAAGCCCTGGACGCGTTCGATCGACGCTACGTCGTCGTCGCGCCAGAGTGGGCCGAGGCGTACTGCACCGAGCATGACATTCCGTACCTACCGTGGAACTTCGAGCGACTCAACGACAGGTCGCTCGAGATCGCGGAGACTCTCCGAGACAAAGGCGTCGATGTAGCGATACCGCTGTACGAGGAGACAGTCGAGTGGGCCGGTGCCATCAATTCCGTGCTGCTGGGCAATCCGAGGTTGTTCGGCCAGGCGATGCTGCTCCGAGACAAGGCACTGATGAAGCGCCGCGCACAGCTCGGTGGCATTCGTGTCGGCATCTTCGAGGAAGCACACGATCGTGAGGACGTCATCCGCTTTCTGCGTCGGGTGAACCAGACGCTGCTCAAACTCGACGGCGACCCGAACGACCCCATCCACCTCAAGGCCTTCGACAAGGCAGGATGCCTGGGCCACCGCGTCATTCGGACCCCCGACGAAGTCGACTCCATCCCGGACGAGGAGTTCCCGGTACTGATGGAGTCGCATCTCGACGGCTGGGAGTTCGCTGTCGAGGCGTGGATCCACAACGGAAAGATCAAGTTCCTCAACATCTCCGAGTACGTCACGCTCGGGTATTCGGTGTTCGTCCCCGCGACGCCGGAGCTCGAGAAGTACCGCGAGCAGATCACGGTTCAGATCGAGAAGCTCATCAAAGCGTTCGACATCGAGTTCGGGTTCATCCATCCCGAGTATTTCGTCACCAGCGACGGCGAGATGTACTTCGGCGAGGTTGCCTACCGCCCACCAGGTTTCAAGGTGTTCGAGCTACTCGAGCGGGCGTACGGCTTCAACGCGTACCAGGGCCTGGCTCTCGCCTTCGACCCGAAGACCACCGAAGAAGAAATCGACGCCTTCTTCCCGCGCGAGGTAGTCGATGCCACCGGTCACGCGGGATGCTTCGGTGTGTACCCACGGCGACGCGTCGTCAGCGATCTCGTCATCCCCGACGTGACCGCCGACGACGACTACTACGAGACCAACGACCTGTCGGCACCGGTCGAGGAAACCGTCACCAAGAGAACGGCTTTCGGTACCCACTGGGGCTTGCTGTACTTCTTCGGCGATGATCCGTACCGGATGCGCGACCTGCTCAAGCAACAGGAAGAACTGGACTTCTACGTGTGAAGCAGCAACTCGGCAACGACCACGAACCCACGACGCAGACGATGAACGACGCTGCACCGATCGACAAGGCTCTGGTGTCGCGGCTGGCGCAACTCGATCACGCCGTCGACGCGCTGGCCGCCGCACCGGAGTTCAGCAAGAGCACCAAGGTGCGACGGGTTCTGGATTCTGTGCACCGAGTGTTGTTGCAGCCCGGCGGTTGTGGCGCGGTACGCGAACGCGCCGCGGCGCTGGAGAACGCCGGGCTGTTCGCCGGTACGGACTGGGCGCAGCCGGACATTCTCGTTCCCGCGTTCGTGGGTCCGAGCCTGCGCAGTGGCAACGACGACACCGTGGTTCTCGAAGCAGCCAGCGAGTTGCGGATGGTCGCGATCGTCGCCGGTGAGTACGAGCATCCCGCAGTGACAGCTGACGATGCGCGACGCTTCCTCTCCCAGGTACTCGCCCTGAACCTCGAGGTGTTGTTCACCCCGCCCTCGGAATCGGAACGAGTCCGTTCGGGTCGGACCGCACATCTGATCCGCGATCTCTTCGGCTACGTTGCCGGGGAAATCGGCTACGACAGTGTGCTGGACGAATTGCTCGAAGAGATCTGGCGGATTCTGCGTCAGCGTCCGATCCAGGTCGACACCATCAAGTCCATGGTCACGCGCATTGCGATCTATCGCGACGACCCGACCGTCGATCTCGGCACGTCCGGTCAGGGACTCGATCGGTTGACCACGGCGTTGTTCGGCACCACGGACGCGTGCCGCGAGGACCCGGGCGTGGAGGTCTACCGGAACCGGCTCGAGGCCATGGACGTCGAGGCACTGCAGTTCGAGGCCCGCGGTTTCGCCCGGGCGATGCACGACACCGGTCTCGTTTCGCCGTACCACGCCACACTCACGCAATATCTCGTCGACCACTACTCGTATGTCCTGCCCGAGGCCTTGGGGCTGTCCGACACCGGGCGTACGTGCCTCACTCGCTACCCGGAATTGGTCCACCGTCTGATCGAAGAAACCGTGTATCCCGAGACGGCGCAAAGTCTCTACGGATTGGCACTGCTCCTCGACCGCGGAATCCTGCATCAGCCGCCGATCGTGCCGTCCCTGTGGCGTCAGCTATCGCTCACCCTCGCGCCCGCAGTGCGAGAACGCTTGATCACCACTTTCGGTCCGGTTCCGGCACCGGAGTCGCGATTGCTCGGTGGGTTGCTCTCCATGCTCGGTCAACCGCTCGGTGTCGGCCAGGGCGACAATCCCACGTGCCAGTCGGCGCGCGCGCTGTCGATGTGGGCGTACAACGATCCCGACTACCTGCTGCAGATGGTGGTGTGGGCGGCACGAGACGAAGAGATCGTCATGCACTTCGAGGGCCAGTCGATCTCGTCCGTCGACAGCGAAAGTGGTGTCGCGACCTCGGATCCGGTCGATCTGGACCCGGCATCGCTGATTCTGGTTCCGCACCTGGACCGGATCTACGCCGAGATGGTCCGACGCTGCGCCGACAGACCGGGCGATCCGCATCGCTGGGTGAACCCCGAATTCCACGGGTGGTGGTCGGCACGCGAGTTCCATATCGATGTGGACGTCGCGACCGGGAATCTGGTCGATCTCGATGGTTTCCTGCGGCAGTTCCATGCCGCTTATCACCCCGAGTACAACGGCCATCAGCCGCTGATCCACCCGCAACCCGCGGGGGTGGCCGTAACCGACAGCGCTGCACGGTATGTGGGGTGGCACGCCATTGCCATTCTGCGTGTTGCCCCCGATCCCGACGGCGTCATGCGGGTCTACTTCTTCAATCCCAACAACGACAGTGGGCAGGATTGGGGTGACGGAGTCGTCGTCGGAACGGCAGGGAACGGCGAACGCGCGGGCGAGGGCTCGCTACCGTTCGAGCAGTTTGCGTCTCGCCTGTATATCTTCCACACGGATCCGTTGGAAAAGGGTGAGCCGGAGAAGATTCCGAACGCGGACATCGACACGATCGTCGGTTACATCGAACGCAGTTGGGGTGCCGAGCGCTCGGCGCGGGCCGCGTATCAGCCGTTCCAGGAGTAGACCGAGACCCAGTCCAGGATCAGATTGCCCTCGCTGTTTCCGTCTCCCTTGGTTTCGGTCTGCAGCTCCCATCGCATCGGTGTGGACGGTACGAAGTCGGTGGAGTCCAACACGACCGTGTCGTCGAGGAGGTACCGGATCCTTCCCGGTGACCATTCCATGGTGTAGGTGTGCCAGTCGGTGAACTGCGCGCCGATGTCGAGGGCGGGCGTTTTGCACCCGTCGGCGCACGAGCCTTCGCCCGAAAAATGATGGAACCCACCGACGTTGGCCGACAGCGCACCTTCCGGGAAATCGAACTCGCCGTCGTACGGCCAGTTCTCGGATTGCGGCCAGAGCAACCATGCCGCGTAGTACTCGGACAGATCCGGTGAATCGACTTTCAGACGCGCCGAATATCTTCCGTACGTCTGATACTGGTCGGCACCGATCAGTGGGGAGATACTCGCTCCGGCCGGAACGCCGTCGACCTGACCTAGGTGGTACTGCAGAGCGCCGTCGGCAGTGGACAGCACTGCATCGGGCCGATACGGCCGCTTGTCGTAGGTGTCGGGATAGCACGACGGATACGTGCGCCACCGCTGGCCCTCGGCTCCGGTGTAGACGACCTTCGAGGGGTCGCACTGATTGGCCCAACTGCCGGTGGCGGACGGGGCGGTGAACTCGTCGACGAATATCTGCTTCCAGCCGGGCAGATCCCCGGTGGGTGCAGCAATTCCTCCGGGGTTGTCGGCGGTCGGTTCCGCGGCCGCTACCGGTGTCCATGTCTGCACCGACGAGCCGTCGCATTCGGCCAGCACGGCCACACGCCGAGAGGTCTGCCGTGCGTCGTCCGCGAGACAGAGGCCGGTGCCCGTCAGAGCGATCGCACCGGATTCGCCCGCCGTCCAACTGGCGACCGCACTGTCGTCGCAACTACCGAGGACAACAGGTACACCGGCTGCGGCCTCGCCGTTCTTCGGCACCAGGCACTGCGATTGCGACCGAACCGTGCCGTCGGCCTCGGCGACTACTTGCTGCGCCGGCGTTCCG
Organism: Rhodococcus sp. JG-3; assembly: GCF_000482405.1. NCBI lineage: Bacteria > Bacillati > Actinomycetota > Actinomycetes > Mycobacteriales > Nocardiaceae > Rhodococcus > Rhodococcus sp. JG-3. The sequence continues at coordinate 1,708,232 of NZ_KI519398.1, read as the reverse complement.
TTGCACGTTGCGAGACGGATGGTGTCGGTGTCACTTCCATCGAGGCAGAGCTTGTCGGGAGACTCGATCTGCCCGGTGAAGGTCACTGCAGACGGTGTGTCCGTGTCCGTGGTCGAGTCCCCGGAGAACACGCCGCAGCCCACGACGAGTACGGACACGATCGCCAGCGTCCCCGTAGCGGCAAGAGTCCTCCCCGTGCGGCAACCGCTACCCCACCGACCGAGACGCGAACGTGCACGAACAATCCGCATCGGGGTCGTCCCCATCGTTGCCTCCAAAGTGACGATCCGTCCCAGCCGAGGGTACAGATCGTCAGCAGGAGCAACTTTCGAGAAGCTTACGGCGCGGGATCAGTCCTTCTTGTCGAGCGATTCGGGCTTGTGCACTGCGTCCTTTCCGGACTTGTCACTTTCGACGCGGTACTGCGGGTCGTCTTTCGAGGCCTTGACCTTGCGGCCGGCGGCTTCGGTCTCGGAGGTGATCTTCTCCTGCACCGTTCCCTCGGTGGTAGTTCCGTGGGTCTGCCATTCGACCTTGTCGCCCTTGTGCAAATCGTCCTTCGACATGTTCCGGTGATCCCTTCGTCGGTGGTCTGTCCATCGACACTTACCCACGAGCGCGTCGGCGCAATCAGCTGGTTCCCAGAGCCGGAGCCAGTGTGGTGAACCAGGCCTCTCGCAACTGGTCCTCGAACAGCGGCCAGGTATGCGCACCTTCGTCGCGCATGGATACCGTCGCCGGAACGTCGGCCCGACGCAGGGCGTCGACGAAGATGGACGTGCAGTAGTTGACCATCGCTTCGACCGCCATGCCGCCGAACGGTGGAACGGCACCGTCGGGAATGCGATCCACGGCGCCGGGCGCACCGCGTGACGAGCTCACGTACACCGCCGTTCCACGAAGTCGTTCGACGTTGAGCGACGGGTCGTGGTCTCGCCATCCCTGACTTCCCGGCAACCCCCACATGTTGAACGGATTGTTGAGCCCGCCGGCGATCATGGCCGAGATGCCGGCGGTGGCAAGCGGATTGGACGGTGCCGGGCATCCACTGAACGACGCGGCGGCGTCGAACACATCCGGGGCCTGGATCGCCAGATCCAGCGCCGGGCCACCGCTCATCGACAGGCCCGCGACGCCGCGCTTGCCCGTCGAGCCGTAAGCAGCGTCCACGGCCGCGGGTAGTTCACGGCTCAGATAGGTCTGCCAGAGGTTGGTCCCCAGCACCGGATCGGTTGTCTGCCAATCGGTGTAGAAGCTGAACCGACCGCCGATCGGTGCGACGACGGTGACGTTCTTGTCGAGGAAGAACTTCTCCACTCCCGAGTTGTTGAGCCAGCCGACCCCGTCCTCGTTGCCGAGGGCACCGTTGAGCAGAACAAGCGTGGGCGCGGGCCCACCTCCGGGCGAGTGCAGCACCTCGTTGGAGATGACCCGATTCATGGACGGAGAGAACACGTTCAGCACCGCGCGCGTTGCCGACACCTGGTGGATTCCGACGGCCCCGACTGCCGCGTCGGCCGATCCGGTAGTGCCCGGCAGCGCCTGCGCCGGGTTTCCGGCCAACACTATCGACGCCAGTACGGCCGCCGTCACCACCGCGGTGGATCGAGTCAGCTTCTTTCTCATCTGTCCCACAGGCAACATCAGCACCATACGAGGGTTGCACGAATTCCGCTTTCGACCGCTAACGATCCGATTACAAAACCGCCCGGTCCGTTCGCTGTTTCCCGGTGTCTCTACGAACCTGCGGTACGAATTCGAGTGGCGCGCAGCGTCAGATGATGCCGCTCGGCCACCGAGGACGCCGACTCGGCCGCCCGCACGAACAGCTCGGCCGCCAACCGGAGATCGCCGGCCTTCTCGTGCAGATGCGCAGCCACCGCGTGGTACCGCGGTACTGCGGAATCGACGGCGGCGAGCGCCGCGAGTCCGGCGGCCGGGCCGTCCGCTTCCCCCACCGCGACAGCTCTGTTGAGCCGTACTACCGGACTGTCGGTGATCGCGAGCAACTCGTCGTACCACTCGACGATCTGTACCCAGTCCGTGTCCTCCACCCGTTGCGCATCGGCATGCAGGGCGGCAATGGCGGCTTGTATCTGGAACTCGCCCAGCCGATCCCGAGCGAGCGCCGCCTGCAGAATCCGAACTCCCTCGGCTATCGAGACGGTGTCCCAGCTCGACCGATCCTGCTCGGCCAAGGGAATCAGCCGGCCGTCGGAGCCTGTTCTCGCAGCGCGCCGGGCGTGGTGCAACACCATCAACGCCAACAGTCCAGCGGTCTCCGCGTCGTCGGACAGGGTCGCGAGCTGCCTCATCAACCTGATCGCCTCGGCCGCGAGATCGACGTCGCCGGTATACCCCTCGTTGAATACCAGGTACAGCACCCGCCGAACCGTCGCGAGGTCGCCCGGAGCGTCGAAACGAACGTCGCGCACCGCCCGTTTGGCTCGGCTGATGCGCTGGGCCATGGTTTTCTCCGGCAGCAGATACGCCTGCGCGATCTGCCGCGTCGTCAGACCCCCGACGGCACGCAACGTCAGCGCTACCGCTGCTGCGGGTGTCAGCACCGGGTGCGCGCAGAGGAAGAACAACTGCAGTGTGTCGTCGACGCCGTGGACACTGCCCGGTTCCGGCTCGGCCGCAACCCGGTTCTCTCGATCCCGTCGAGCCTTCTCCGATCGCTGGGCGTCGAGAAATTTGCGCCACCCACGGTGACGAGCCACCCCTTCGGGTCGGACGGCGCGTCACCCGCCTCTGCCGACGCTCCCCACACCGATGCCGCCTGCACCAACGCCTCCTGGACGGCGTCCTCGGCCGCCGCGAAATCTGCTCCGCGGTGGACGAGGACGCCGATCACGGACGGAGTCAGCATCCGCAGCGCGTGAGGATCCACGAGTGCCGTCACTCTTCGATCGTGGCGGGGGCCTCCATGAACGGACGCAGCTCGAGCCATTCGCCGATCGGCTCACCACCGGCACCGGGTGCTGCCGAGAGCTGCCCCGCGAGTTCGAGTGCGCGGTCGTAGGACTCGACGTCGATGACCATCCAACCTGCGATCAAGTCCTTGGTCTCCGCGAACGGACCGTCGGTGACCGGGGGCTTTCCGGCCCCGTCCGACCGCACCCACGTTCCCTCGGGGGCCAGGGCCTGCGCGTCGACGAACTCGCCCGTCTTCTCGAGCTCAGCGGCGAAGTCTTGCATGAACTGGATATGGTCGTGCACTTCGGCCGGGGTCCACCGGTCCATCGGAATCCAGCCGGCAGGCTCGGGGGCCCCGCGGTAATGCTTGAGCATGAGGTACTTGGCCATGATGTCTCCTAGCGTCGGATGCAGTCATTCTTTCTGCATTCGCCCCTGGGACGGAGCCGGTCGCCCGATATCTACATACTCGACCGAGAAACTTCACCGCATCGTGCGTCCGACCGAGCCGAGCATCTGGGTTGCCTCGACCACGCGGGCTGCCATGGCCGACTCGGCCGGCTTGCCCCACGATCGGGGGTCGTAGGCCTTCTTGTTGCCGTACTCGCCGTCGATCTTGAGAACCTGGTCGTACTTGCCGATCATGTGGCCGGCGATGGACCTGGTGAACGCGTACTGGGTGTCGGTGTCGATGTTCATCTTGATCACCCCGCTCGCCACTGCCGACGCGATGTCGGCGGCACTCGAGCCCGATCCACCGTGGAAGACGAGGTCGAACGGCTTGTCCTTTCCGGTTTCGGCACCGACGACCGACTGGATCTCGTCGAGAATCTCGGGACGTAGATGTACCGAGTCCGGGTTGTAGACACCGTGGACGTTACCGAAGGTCAGCGCCGTCATGTATCGACCACGCTCGCCAGCACCGAGCGCGGCGATCGTGGCGCGGGCGTCGTCGACGGTGGAGTACAGCTGCTCGTTGATCTCGTGAGACACCCCGTCTTCTTCACCTCCGATCACTCCCACCTCGATCTCGAGAATGGTGTCGGCCTGGACCGACAGATCGAGCAGTTCCCGTGCGATACGCAGGTTTTCGTCGAGCGGCACGGCGGAGCCGTCCCACATGTGTGATTGGTACAGCGGTGCCAGGCCGCGCGAGCGTCGTTCGATCGCGTCGGCCAGCAGTGGGCGCACCCAATCGTCGAGGTTCTCGGCGGGGCAGTGATCGGTGTGCAGGGCCACCGAGATCGAATAGTGCTGCGCCACTTCGTGGGCGTACTGCGCGAGCGCCTTGGAGCCGGCGAAGCGGTTCTGCACGGCATTGCCGGACAGGTACAGCGCGGTGCCGACCGACACCTGGATGATGCCGTCGCTCTCGGCTTCGGCGAATCCCTGCAGCGCCGCGTTGAGCGTCTGTGAGCTGGTGACGTTGATCGACGGGTACGCGAACCCGCCCTCCTTCGCGCGGTCCAACATGGCGACGTACTGTTCCGGACTGGCAATCGGCATGGGCTGTTCTCTCTTTCGGGTGCGGCTGGTCTTCAGCGTGTTGCTGCAGCGCAGCCGCACGAATTGCGGTGGGTGAACGTCGTCGGTACCGAAATGGACCGCGGCGCGTCGTCACGGCCTTCGATTCGACCGATCAACAGGTCGGCGGCGGTTCTGCCGATGGTCTGCACGTCCTGCGCGGCGGCAGTCAGGCGCGGCTCGAACAGATCGGACCACTCGAAATCGTCGTAGCACACGAACGCCAGGTCGTCGGGAATCGACAAGCCAAGGCCGCGAACTGCTTTGAGGGAACCGATGGTCATCGAGTTGTTCATCGACACCAGAGCCGAAGGCCGGTCCGCGCCCGTCAGCAGTCGACGTACCTCCGTCTCGGCCACCTCGACGTTGGACCTTCCCTCGAGAATCAACCGAGGGTCGACATCGATTCCCCGGTCGGCGAGCGCCCTGGCATAACCTGCGAAACGCTCGGTGGTGGACGAGATTCCCTCGATGCCGCGGACGATCGCAATTCGGTCGTGGCCGGCGTCGAGCAGATGGGCCGTCAGCTCGTACGCGGATTGCTCGTTCTCCGGGCCCACCTGATCGCACGGGATATCCAGCATACGGTCGATCAGCACGAGAGGTGTTCCGCTGCGCATGATCTCGGGAATCGTCGACTCCTCCGAGCCGGCCGCAGGCGCAAGGATCATGCCGTCGACCTGACGGTCCAGCAGAGAATCGGTGACGCGCCGCTCCGACGTCGGCTCGTCGTGCGAGTCACCGAGAATCAGCACATAGCCGGCCTCCGACAACCGCTGCTCGACGGCATAGACGAGGCTGCCGAAATACGGATTTGTCAGCGCCGCGATCGACAGCCCCACCGTGTGGGTTCTACCGGCCGCGAGAGAACGCGCCACGACGTTGCGCCGGTATCCGATCTCGACGATGGCAGCGTCGACGCGTTGCCGGGTCGCCGGGTTGACCTTACGAGTTCCGTTGAGCACGTGCGAGACCGTCGACACCGACACTCCGGCGATCCGAGCGACGTCGTCCATGGTGGGCATGTCAGTCGTCTCCGTGGGTATCGGACGCCGGCGGTCTCATGTCAATCGCAGGATTCGATCGGCGCGCTGCGCGGTCGAACCGATGAGCTCGGCGTTGCGTTCGTCCGAACCCAATGCCCAGAACTGCGCTTCCTCGGGCGATTTCCCGTACGCCTCGTGCCGTGCGACGAGACGCTCGTGCCGAACGGCCGTGTGCGGAGCCAGGAACCACACCTCGTCGATCATCGCCCGTGCAGCAGGCCATGCGTCGGATTGCATCAGCAGGTAGTTGCCCTCGGTGATCACCAACGGAACGTCCGACGGGACCGGTACGGCGGACCCGATCGATTCCTCGATCTCTCGCCTGAACTTCGGTGCGTACACCAGCGGATCGCCGGGGCGTTGATCGTGAATCGCGGCGACGAGACGCGCATAGCCGCCGTCGTCGAAAGTATCGTGTGCGCCCTTGCGATCGAGCCTGCCCAGTTCGATCAACACCTCGTTGGCCAGGTGGAATCCGTCCATCGGAACCAGCACCGAAAGCTCGGGGCCCAGTGCATCCACCAACTGCTGTGCCACGGTGGACTTTCCGGCACCCGGTGCACCGGTCAGGCCGAGTATGTGCCGCTCTCCCGGCACGGCGAGCCGCCCGGCCAGCTCCACGAGTTCGTCGAGGGATGCTTCCTGCACCTGTCGGTCATTGCTCACTGTTGTCGCTTTCGAGTACGTGGGTGGGAAGTTCGCGTAGCCACGCTCTGGGGCCGATGACCGAACAGCGCAGCGCCGCAACGCGAGCCGACCGTCGGATACGTTCCTGCACGGAGCCGAACTGCGTCGAGTAGTACGCGTACGCGCCGTGGAAGACGTCGCCGGCTCCCAGTGTATCGACCACGGTGACCGCCTCGACGGCCACGGAGCCGGAGTTGCCCTCGGACCAGAATTCGACGGGCTCTCCGCCGTGGGTGGTGACGACCGTGCGTACGCCCGAGCGCACCAACGTCGCCGCGGTGGCAGCTGTGTCCGACGCTCCGGGCGTGCGAAAGTCCGCTGAGCACACCATGTCCGTGACGAACGGAATCAGCTCGCTCATCACGGGTTTCCAGCGTCCGGCGTCGACGACCGACGTGGTATCCCGCGCCGCCGCATGTTCCACGGCGGCGCGGGCGATCAGGGGGTGGTGGCCGTCGACGAGTACGACGTCGGCACCGGCGAGCACGGCATCGAGATCGTTCGGCGGCGCGGCGTCGGAGTGCACGGCGTCGGCCGAGACGACCGACCGGTCTCCCGTCGACTCGATCACCGTCACGGCCGAGACGGGTACTGCTCTCACGGTGCCCGCGATCGAGTCGATCACGCGCACATCGCATTCCGCAAGTTCTGCCTTGATCAAGGCAGCCACCGGATCGTCCCCGAGCGCAGTGACGAGAACGGCCGTACCACCCAGTGCGGCGAACGTGACGGCCGCGTTGGCGGCAGGACCGCCGGCCGCAACGAACTGCGCGTTCGAGGTGATCTTCTGGTTCGACGCCGGCGGCGACGACACTCGATGAATCACATCGAGTGTCGCCAGTCCGACGAAAACGCCGACCGGACGAGACGCATCAGAGGCCGGCGCGTTCCTCATCGGTCGGCTCCTCCGCGCCGGTCATGAGCGCGACGACCTCGGACATGGTGCGCTTCTTCGGATCCACGACGCCTGCGCGTTTGCCGAGGCGGTGGATGTGGATACGGTCGGCGACCTCGAACACGTGCGGCATGTCGTGGCTGATGAGTACCACGGGTATCCCACGGTCGCGAATCGTTCGGATCAGGTCGATCACCATGCCCGATTCCCGCACGCCCAGAGCTGCGGTCGGCTCGTCCATGATGATCACCCCGCGGCCGAATGCCGCTGCTCGCGCCACTGCGACGCCCTGACGCTGCCCACCGGACAACGTCTCGACGGCCTGGTTGACCGACTTGATCCCGATCTTGAGGTCCTGCAGATGCTTCGACGACTCGTCGCGCATTCTCGGCATGTCCAATCGCCGAAAGATGCTGCCGCTGATGCCTTTGCGCTTGATCTCGCGTCCGAGGTAGACATTCGAGGCGATGTCGAGCGCAGGAATGACGGCCAGGTCCTGATAGACCGTCTCGATCCCGGCCGCCCGGGCATCGCGGGTGTTCTTGAACGACACCGGCGAGCCGTTCATCAGAATCTCACCCGAGTCCGGTATGACTGCACCGGCCAAAGCCTTGATGAGACTGGACTTTCCGGCACCGTTGTCACCGATCACTGCCAGTACCTCACCGGCCCGCAGCTCGAAATCCGCGCCGTTGATGGCCGTCACGCTGCCGTAGGTCTTGACCAGACCACGTGCTTCCAGAGCGAGGGGGGCAGTCACTGTGACCTCCTGCGTGCGAATTGATCGACGGCCACCGCGACGATGACGAGAATGCCGGTCGCGACGTTCTGGTACAGGCTGTCGACGCCGGCCTGGGTGAGCCCGTTGCGCAGCACCCCGACGATCAGAGTTCCGATGAGAGTCCCGATGACGGTGCCCCGGCCACCGAACAGGCTGGTTCCACCGATGACGACCGCGGTGATCGTTTCGAGGTTGGCGTTCTGATAGGCGTTCGGGTCGGCATTGGGGATTCGTCCGAGCGCTGCCCATGCCGCGATCGCGGCGATGACACCGGTGACGATGTAGACCGAGAACAGCACGCGACCGGACTTGATGCCGGAGCGGTCCGAGGCCTGCGGGCTACCACCCACCGCGTATATGTGCCTGCCCCAGGATGTTTGGGACAATGCGTACCACATCACGGCGTACACGAGCAGCATCACCACCACGCCGTAGGTAGTGGAGAAGCTACCGATCTTGAACGAGGTGCCCAGCAGAGTCAGCGGTCCGCTCGGCACCTGGTACGTCTCGGATCCGGCCAACAGTCTCGTGGCTGCCTGGATCGCGGTGAAGGTACCGAGGGTGACGATGAACGGCGGCAGTCGCAGCATCGTCACCAATCCGCCGTTGATCGCGCCGAACGCCACGCAGACGGCCAGTGTCGAGCCGAGCGCCACCACCGGGCCGTTGGCACCAGCGGTCTGCGCCATGACGATGGTGCCCATCACGGCCACCGCGCCGATCGACAGATCGATACCGGAGGTGAGGATGATGAGCGTCTGGCCGACGGCCAGAATGCCGACCACCACGGACTGCTGCAGAATCAGAGAAACGTTCTGCGGGTTGAGAAACGAGCTCGAAATCGAGCTGAACACAATGATGGCGATGACGAGCGCGGCCATGGGCCCGAGCAGCGGTTCACGCAGGATGGTTCCCACGTTGAACCGGCTCGGAGCCTTGGGAGGCGCGGCAGTATCGGTGCTCACGAATCAGTTCCTGGTCCTCGACGGATTTCTGCGATCAGCCCCAGCAATTCGCTTCGCCCCATGCGGTGTCCTGGGATTCGATTCCGGCAACAGGCTTGTCGGTGACCAGCTGAGAACCGGTGTCGTTGAAGCCACTGGGCTTGGTGCCGTCCTGGGCGAACTTGACCACAGCGTCGACGCCCTGCTCGGCCATCTTCGCCGGGAACTGCAGCACCGTCGCACCGATGATGCCGGACTTGACGTTCGCGATACCGGTGCAGCTACCGTCGATCGAGCCGATGGTGATCTGATCGGCGCGGCCTGCGGACTGAATCGCCTGGTAGGCACCCGCCGCGGCGGGCTCGTTGATCGTGTAGAGCGCATTGACACCCGGAGCGCGCTGCAGCAGGTTCTCCATGGCCGTCTGCGCCTTGGTCTGGTCGCCGTTGGTGTTCTCCTGGCCGACGATCTCGGGAGAGCTGTCGGTCAAGCCCATTCCTTCGAGGAAGCCGTCGTGACGGAACGTGTCGACAGTGCCGCCCGCGGTGCCGTCGAGCATGATGACCTGGGGTGCAGTGGTTCCCAACGTGCCCTTGACCCACTCGCCCTGGCTGACGCCTGCCGCCTTGTTGTCGGTGGCGAACGTCGCGTCCACCGCGTCCTCGGGATCGGTGGCCGTGTCGAGGGCGATGACGACGACGCCTGCGTCGCGTGCCTTCTTGATCGCGTCGAGGACTCCGGTGGAGGAGTTCGGGGTGATCAGAATGCCTTTGACACCCTGGCCGACCAAGTTCTCGATCGCCGCGACCTGACCCTCGTTGTCACCGTCGAATGCACCTGCGAGAGCGACCAATTCGGCTCCACTGGAGTCCGCCTTGGCCTGAGCTGCCTCACGAAGCTTCACGAAGTACGGATTGGAATCCGTCTTGGTGATGAGTCCGACCTTGACGCTGTCCGAATCCGAACCGCTGCATGCGGTCAGTCCGAGCACGAGGGAACCGGCCATCAACGCGGTTCCGATCGTCAGCGTGGTCTTCCGACGGTGATTGAACATCTGGACTCCCTTGTCCTCGCTACGCAGGTCGCGTCGCTCGATTGCAGGAGCGTACGACCAATACAAGCGCTTGCGCATGCGCTTTCGCGAAATAATTCCGAAAACTTTTCCGACCGGCCGGCGTCAGCTCGCCATCACGCCGCTCAGCCCCAGTTCCCGCAAACGCGCGCGCGTCTGCCATCCGCGCGCGGAATAGTGCCCGATCGCCCCGCTATTCCGCGCGCATCCAACGAATGCGCGCGCGTTTGCCCACGCCGATCGGTCTCCGCCCCAGTTCCCGCCGCCCCTAGTTGTAATGAGCAGGGACGTTGTGGACGGCGTGGCAGCGACAGATAGGTGAGGACCTCCGGTATCGGTGTGGTTACCACAACTGCACCGACAACCGAGAGGTCCTCGTGTCGCACGCTAATGCCTTGCTCACCCCGAAGGGGCGATTGAAACTCGCGACATCGATCGTCGACGACGGATGGTCGATCCGCCGAGCGGCCGAACGATTCCAGGTTTCACCGACCACAGCCAAGAAATGGGCCGATCGATACCGCACCGGCGGCCCACCGGCAATGGCCGACCGCTCGAGCAGACCCCACCACAACCCGAACCGGACACCGACCCGCACCGAACGCCGAATCATCAACCTGCGCTTCCTCCGCCGGTGGGGACCACACCGCATCGGCTACCACCTGCACATGCCGCACAGCACCGTCTCAGCGGTCCTACGCCGCTACAAGATGCCGCTGCTTCGTCACCTCGACCAGAACACCGGACTTGCTGTACGACGCCCGCAGCCGCATCGCTACGAGCATCCCGCTCCCGGGGATCTGATCCACATCGACATCAAAAAGCTCGGCCGAATCCCCGACGGCGGCGGACATCGCAAGCTCGGCCGCGCGATCGGAAAGCGGCACAACAAGAAACAGGGCCGCGGTTACTCCTACGTCCATCACGCCGTCGACGATCACAGCCGGCTCGCGTATTCGGAGATCCTCGGTGACGAACGCAAAGAAACTGCATCGGGGTTCTTCGAGCGCGCCAAAGCCTACTTCGCAGCCCATGACATCACGATCGCGCGTGTGCTGACCGACAATGGATTCTGTTACCGCTCAACACTGTTCGCGCAGACCCTAGGCCCTGGAATCAAGCACAAGCGAACCAGGCCGTATCGGCCGCAGACCAACGGCAAAGTCGAACGATTCAACCGAACCCTCAACCAGGAATGGGCCTACGCGAACACCTACCTCTCCGACGAAGCCAGAGCGGCGACCTACCAAGACTGGATCCATCACTACAATCACCACCGACCCCATACCGGCATCGGCGGCAAGTCACCCATCGAGCGACTGACCGTCCACAACGTCCCCGGGAAGAACACCTAGTCCTCGCAAACGCGCGCGCGTTTGCCATCCGCGCGCGGAATAGTGCCCGATCGCCCCGCTATTCCGCGCGCACCCAACGAATGCGCGCGCGTTTGCGGAGCCGATCAGTCCCCGCCCCAGTTCCCGCCGCTCCCGTTCTCGCAAACGCGCGCGCGTTTGCGGAGCTGATCAGTCGCCTCGCGTGCTCGACGAGTCCTCGTCCACCACCGAATTCGGCTCGTCGTACGTGACGGTGATGTCCTGGAATCCCTTGTTACGCTGCGCTTCTGCTTGACCGGTGTAGGAGTTCTTGTCACCCTCGGTGAGTTCGACGTTGTCGGTGAACGGCGTCAGCAGAGCCCGGGGATGCAGGTGGTCTACGCGCACGGCGTTGATCTCGATGCACAGCACGATCAGTACCGACGCGACGTACAGGAAACCGAGCAGACCGAGGACGATGGCGAAGATGCCGTTGCTTGCACTCGCGTTGCCCACGACGTAGCGGATGTAGATGCCGCCGAACGACTGCAGCGCCTGCCAGACGACCGCCGCGATCGCTGCGCCGGGGAGTACGTCGCGCACGCTCAGGTCCCGCGCGGTGCCGATTCGGAAGGCCGCGGTGAAGACGGCGGCGTTGACCACCACCGCTCCGACGAGTGCGAGCGCACCACCGGCGAATCCGAACACGCCCGAGGACGCGACGCCGTTCAGCACCGTCAGTCCGATGATCGCCGTGCCGACAGTGCTGAGCAGCAACAATCCGCGCAGCCGACCCTTGATGGGGTCCGGTTGCTCGTTGCGCGGCACCGACCACGCGGTGTTCATCGCGTACTGCACGGCCAGCGACACTCCGAGTCCGCCGTACAGCGACCCGACGACGCCGATGACGATGGCCGTGGTTCCGCCACTGAGGCGATCCGGTTGACCGAGCTGGTCACCGATGACCGGGATCTGACTCATCGCCGAGTCGATGATGCGGGTCTGCAGCTCCGGGTCTCCGGCCAGCACGATTCCCAGCAGCGTGGTGAACAGCAGCAGAAGGGGAAACAGCGACAGAAACGAGTAGTAGGCGATCAGTGCCGCGAGGTAGCCGCCCCGGTCGTCCATGAATTTGTAGAGCACCGCCAGCGGGAAACCTGCCGAGGGGTGCCTGCGCTGGAAGTTGTCCACCTTCGCGACCATCATCGGTCGAATGTAGCCAGCGACGAGCCTGCGGAAACGTCGACGCTCCGGCTTTAGGTGTGACCCAGCTCTCACGGTCTGGACGTGCGCTTCGTCGGTCGAGCTCCGACCAACCTTTCGAGAACAACCCGAACCGAGAAAGGAACTCGCCATGAGCTTCATCGACAAGGCCAAGAACGCAGCAGAGGACGCCATCGGCAAGGCGAAGGAAGTTGTCGGCGACGCAACCAACAACAAGGACCTCGAGGCCGAGGGCAAGAAGGATCAGGGTTCGGCCGGCGTCAAGAAGGTCGGCGAGAACATCAAGGACACCTTCAAGTAACCAGCAGCCCCGGAAGGGTCGTCGATCGAATGATCGGCGGCCCTTCGTGCATCCCGCGATGATGCGCCGCGATACTCACCGGACCACCGCATCGCGAACCGTATAAAATCCATTGATCCGGCCTCGAGGTCGGGACAGGGCGTCCAGAAACAGGCGCACGATCGAGGATCTCGCCGACGCGACGACGTCGACGGTCCACCGCGCGAGAGGATCGTGTGAATGACTGATTCACCGGCCGAGCAAGACACGTCTCGAACGTCCGAAGCCCTGTCGCTCGCGCAGTTCGCTCGATCGCTGCGCGACACTCATCGGTCGATGCCGCAGACGTTGAGTGAGATTCTCCGAATGGCGATTCGGCTCATTCCGGGCGCAACCACCGGATGCATCACCACGGTGAACAAGGGTGAGCGCACAGTCGTCGCATCGACGGACCTGATCGCCGAGAAGCTGTGTCGGTTGCAGTACGAACTCGACGAAGGTCCGATTCCCACCGAGGTCCGGCACCTCGACGTCGTCGTGTCCTACGATCTGGCAACCGAACCGCGATGGCCGCAGTTCGCTGCGATGGCCGTCGAGGCCGGTTTCAAGTCGCTCTCGGCCTTTCAGCTCTACAGCAACGCCGATGACCTCGGGGCGCTGGTGTTGTACAGCGACGTCACGGGCGCGTTCGACGCCGACGCGGTAGCGATCGGCGAGGCGTTGGCTGCGCATGCTGCCATCGCGATGCTCAGTGCCCGCGACAACGAGCAATTCCGGACCGGTCTGGCGAGTCGAGACATCATCGGCCAGGCAAAAGGCATGATCATGGAACGGTACGACCTCGACGCGGTACAGGCGTTCGACCTACTGGCGAAACTCTCGCAGCAGCAGAATCTGCCGCTGCACACCGTCGCTCGCGATCTCGTCGACGCCGACCACCCGACGAACTCGACGTTCTGACCCCGCCCGCGGTCAACGCCCAGGCTCCGGCTGGCAGTGCGGACACCACCATGTTCGACGTCGATCGGGGTCGTTCGGCACGTCGGCCTCGACACGAATGACGGTCGCGCAACGCAGACACGGTTTACCGGCCCGACCGGCAACCCAGTGAGTCCGGCCGCGACGGGTGTCGCCGGTGGTGACCTGCATGGCCCCGGGGGTGCTCGCCGAATGCCGCATCGCCCGCTCGAGCAGAATCACCAATTTCTCCGCGTCGACGCCTGCCGACGGAGCCCAGGGCCACAGTCCACGCAGAAAACACAGCTCGTTCGCCCATAGATTCCCGGGTCCAGCGATGACCCGCTGGTCCAGGAGGGTAGAGACGATCGGCCGAGACCCCTGCGCGAGGATGTTCGATGCCGCACGATCGGTGTCGAACTCGGCGTGTAATGGGTCCGGTCCCAGATGCGCGACCAGCGCATTCATCGAGGCCTTGTACCCGTAGTCGACGACCGGCAACAGGATGCCGTACGCGGTCGGCCCGTCCACCGCGGCCAGCCGCACCCGGACGTCGGGCTGCACCCGCCGCGGTATCGAGCGGCCGGCTCGCACCACCGTCCACGATCCCGTCATGCGGAGGTGGGTGTGCAGCGTGGTGTCGTCGTCGAAATCGGTGAACAGATGCTTGCCGTGCGTCCGGTGCGCGACGACGGTTCGCCCGGCGAGATTCTCGACGGCGTGTGCGGGCACGTTCAGTCGCCCTGCCCGTAACGTGACGCCGTCCAGCGCTCGCCGCAATCGCGCGGCGAGCGCATGGACGGTGTCACCTTCGGGCATGGTCTCCGAGTATCCCGAGGGCGGCAGAAACAATCGGACCGACCGGCGAGAGCGCGTCGTCCTCCTCGCGTCAGTGCGCGGGCCGCCTGACGTATCCGACCATGAAGTCGACCGCCAGGAAGGCGACCAGGCTGAGCCCCAACAAGGGCAGGAACCAGCCGACGGCCACGGCAGCCGTGGCGAGGAGCACCGCAGAGATCGGCGAGATGCGGCGCAGTCCCCCACGCAGAGGCGGCCGGCCTGCGGTGAGTCCAACGCTCTTCGTGGGTCGACGCTTCCACCACATCATGTAGCCGCGCACGATGACCGATGCCAAGGCGAGCGAAAGCCCAACCAGGGCAATCTGATTGGCCACGCCGAACAGGGTCCCCATGTGCAACTGAATTCCCCAGGCCGCCAGCTTGGCTGCCACCGGCCAATCGGCGAAGTATTGGGTGTCGATCACCGCGCCGGTGCTGCCGTCGATCGAGATCGAGTTGTTCGACATCACCCAGGGCTGACGGGTTTCGGCGACGACGAACGCCACGTCGTCCGACGCCGGGATCGACGCCTCCACCGCTCCGTCGATGCCGTTCGCTGCGGCAGTATCGATTACCGAATCGATGCGGCCGACATTGCTGTCTGTCGCCGACGCATCGGCCGACATGTCCAT
This sequence comes from Rhodococcus sp. JG-3, assembly GCF_000482405.1. Lineage (NCBI taxonomy): Bacteria > Bacillati > Actinomycetota > Actinomycetes > Mycobacteriales > Nocardiaceae > Rhodococcus > Rhodococcus sp. JG-3. The sequence continues at coordinate 1,693,119 of NZ_KI519398.1, read as the reverse complement.
CGAATGCCCACCGTGGCCCGAGTGATCCCCCGAGTGATCCCCCACGGTCGACGTGTCGGAGGAACCGATGGTCGTGGCGACGGCAGGGGTCGTCCAGCTCAATGCCGCACGGAGGTCGGTGACGTTCGCGCCCGCGTAGGTGGACCACGTGAGTCCGGTGGCGGAGAGGAAGATCAGACCTACAGCGATCCAGACACCGGCTACGCCATGCCAGTTCAAGGATCGGTTGCGGCCCTTCGATTCACGATCGAAGGTGAGCAGTGTCGCCCGGTCTCGGTTGCGTCGGTAGCGATCGATCCACAGGTACAGGCCGCCGAGCGCGATCACCCACAACCAGGATGCGGCCAGTTCGCTGTAGATCCGGCCCGGTTCACCGAGGTGCAGGTGTCGGTGCAATTCCGAGATCCACGTTCTGACCGGCAAGGCGCTCGAGGAGCCGTAGACGGCAAGTTCACCCACCGGTGACGCCGTGGCGGGATCGACGAAGACGGCCAGTCGTCGCGATTCGCCGAGGGTCGGGTCGGTGAACAGCACTCGGGTGGTGTCGCCGACTTCGGCGGCGGGTCGCACGGCCGACACGGTCAGATCCGGCCTCTCGGCCTGAGCGGCTCGGATCTGTTGGGCGACCGGGACAGCCGGTCCGGTGGAGTCGACGTGCAGATAGTCGCGGTAGACGAGTTGTTCGATGGTCGGGGCGACGGCGTAGAGGCCGCCGCTCACGGTGGCGATCAGGATGAACGGTGCGATGAGAATGCCCGCGTAGAAGTGCAGACGAAGAATCAGCGGACGCCAGCTGCGAGGGCCGGCCGAACGGGTGGGCGGGGAAGGATCGGCGACGCGTTCCTTTTCCGGTGTGGACATGAGAGCTCGTTTCGTGAAGGCAGGGGTGGGCGCGCGCCGTGGGCACGGGTCGACTCGATGTCGAGCGAATCGTGCTGTGCGCGTGAAGAAATTGCCGCAGCTCTGCTCGCCCCCGCGGTGCAGGAGCGGTCGTGGTGGGAGGCTGCGGTCAGTACGACGCGGCAGGCGGTCCGCGGTTCCCGGAGCCCGAGAGATCGAGGAGCCGGTGGACGCCGGGTGTGCGATACAGCGGAAGCGGGGCGGCACTCTGCGAGTCGTCGACGACGAGAATTGCCAGTATCGGGAGTATTCGACGAACAACGGTGGCTGCGTGCGAGATCCCACGCTCGGCCCCGTGCACGATCACCGCGCCGACGACGATCGCGATCGCGTGGGCCGCAAGCATCTGCTGTGTCAGCACCGAACCGTGGTGATCGCCGTCGACGATCGTCAGCAGCACGTGTCCGATCGTCTGCGCAGCGGCCAGCGTCGCCATCAGCTGCAGGCGAGGCGCGATGACGATCGGCACGGCGGCGGCAGCGTAACCGAGTCCCGCGCACACCAGAGCCAACAGGACGATCGCGGCGTCGGAGGGAAACATACCGCCGCCGACCGCGTGCGCGGTGGCGGTGATCGTTGCCGTCAGAGCGCCGACGGCAGACCCGCGCAGGGCGGCGGATCCGTCCGGGGTCGCGGGCACGAACAGCAGACTACTACCCGTTTCGGTAGACACAGTGACGTCTTGCTTCTGTCGCATGGTTTGTGCGCGAAAACCGATCCAGCGGTCTTTTTCAGGTCCGTTATGGTGATCGCGAGTATCACGCCACGTTCAGAGAGGATTGCCGTGCCGGACAGTTCGGATGTGGCTCAGGCCCGTGTGTTCGCCCACATGCTCGCGGCCGAAATTGCGTCGACATCGAGCCGAATCGAGGTCTCCGAGAACTACGCCCACAAGGCCTTCCGGGTGGGCGACCCCCGCAGCGCGAAGTGGCACACCGACGAGGCCCGCGCTCAGAAGCAGGCGCTGTACGAATTGCACCGCCAACTGGACGCACTGCACAGACGCTTCCAGATCTCGAAGGGTGAACCCGAACCCGTGTGCTGACGTCGGCTCGGTGTGTGAGGGCGCCTGGTCCGGGGTACCGCGACAAGATGGTTTTCGACAAGACAGACAACGGCTCGGGGGCCGAAAGCGAAGGACAACGAACGATCACGATCGGGTTGGTGGCCGACGAGGGATTCGCGTCGACGATAGCGGCCGCCATCGAACAGGAACTTCCGCCCACCATCACGATCGACGGAACCGATGCCCGACTGGACACGGCCCGGCCCGCAGTCACATTGCCTCCCACCGAGGCAGGTTCTGCGCCGTTGGGTCAGTGGCTGGAGGCCATTCAGGCCACCAACACATTCGACTTGGTGCTCTGTATCTCCGAGGTTCCGCGACGCGTCGGGGCCAGTCCCGTCGTCGCCGAATTGCGTGACGGTTCGACCGGTGCGTTGTACGTACCGTCGTTCGGCACCATAGGAGTACGGCGTCGCGCTGTGGCGGTGGCCATCGCCATCGTGCACGATCTCCTCCGCAGCGATACTGCCTCGCGGCCACACCTGCGACGGTCGATGTCCAAGTGGGCTCCGGGCCCCGACCCCGACGGTGGCGGCGAGCGAATCCTGCTCACTCCCGGCATGTTCGGCCGAACACGCATGATCATGGGCATGATTCGCTGCAATCGGCCGTGGCGTCTCGTCCCCGCACTGTCGAGCGTGCTCGCGGCCGCGAGCGCCGCGTCGGCGTTCGGTGTGTTCTACGCGAGCATCTGGCAGATGGCGGCCTCGATGACACCTGCCCGGCTCACACTGATCGGCGTCGCCGCCATCGTGGCCATCACGGTGTGGCTGATCTTTCCGCACGGCCTCTGGGAGCACCGACGGTTCCGCTCCTCGACCACCGATCGCTGGATATACAACTCTGCCACTCTCGGCACCGTCGTGGTCGGCGTGCTGTGTATGTATGCCGTTCTGTTCGCGGTCGTGTTGCTCTCTGCTGCCGTGGTGATCTCGCCCGAGTTTCTCACCGCTCAGATCGGGCGAGAAGCAAACACGGCGGACTACCTGTCACTGGCCTGGTTGGCGGCGTCGTTGGGCACGGTCGCCGGAGCAGTGGGCTCGTCGGTGTCCGATCGCAGCGACATCCTCAACGCTACGTACGGCCACCGAGAGATGCTCCGACGCCAGCACAGTGCGGAACGGTCCCGCACCGACGACGCCGGTGCGGCTCAGCCCGCGGCTCCGTCCCAGGACCGATGACCGAGCGTCGCGACCGCTGCGGTCAGAGCCGCACCGAGCAACACGGGTATCGCGATATCCACCCGAAGTAGCAGCGCCCCGATGACGGCACCGACGAACAGCACCAGGATCGCCCAGAGCCGCCGGTTGAACAGCCGACCGGGGCCCTGGCCGACGAAAGACTCGCCGGCGAGCGAGGTGATGGTCGACGTGACGACGACGGTCGTCATGTCCTTGACCGCGAGGAAGCGCGCAGCGAGCGCCTGAGCCCCCATGTCGACTGCGATGACACTGGCGATCGCGATACCCAGCGGCGAGTTGCCTTGCACGTCGACCACCAGCAGCGTGACGCCTGCTGCGAGAAGTGCCAGCGTTCCCACTGCGAAGATCGCGGTGACCCGGATGTTCCATCCCGGCGCAGCCGAGCGAAGCGTCACCCCGGCCAGCGCGGCACCGAGCACGAAGGCGAACAGCGCTACCAGCGGGCCGACGATCGGCAGTCCGTCCTCACCTGCCACCCCCATACCGAGGATGACGATGTTGCCGGTCATGTTTCCGGTGAAGATGCGGTCGAGTCCGAGGTAGCCGACGGCATCGAGCATGCCGGTCACCATCGTCAGCACCATCATCGACCACAATCGGAGGTGACCGTTCACGGCCTCGCCGACACGGTGCCTCATGGTCGTCGGTGCCGGCCCGTCTCCAGCCACCGTCGTTTCGTCGAGACTCATGCGGTCACCCACACGCCGCCGTCACTACGTGGGTCCGCGCCGGCACCGAGCGTTCCGTCGGCTGAAACCCTGGCCACCATGGAATGACCTGCGTTACTGTCCAATTCGGTGCCATGCTTGACGGTGAACACCGTCTGCGAGATCTGTTCGACGGCGGAGTCCTCCAATGTCGGCTCGACCAGTACCGAACCGTTGGGTGTTCCGGCTTCCAATCCGCCGACGATGAATCGAGGCGCGGAGACGGTCTGCTGTGGGTCGAATCCACGCAGCGCCCGCAGAATCAATTGGGTGTGAATCTGCGACTGCGCTTTGCCTCCCATGGTCGAGTGCGCGGACACCGCACCGTCCGCCCAGTCCACGATCACCGGAACAAGTGTGTGCGCGGGCCGCTTTCCGGACTCGACGCGATTGGGCGACGCGGCATCGAGCGTGAAGAACGCAGCACGGTTGTGCAGCACGAGCCCGGTGTCGGGCTCGAGGATCTGCGCTCCGAAGGAATGAAAGACGGACTGTATCAACGACACTGCGGTGCCGTCCTTCGCTACGACGGCGATTCCGACGGTGTCACCGCCCGGACGCGGAGACGCCGTCGAGGTCTGGCGTTCGTCTCCTGCCACCCGGGCTGCCGCCGCCTCGTGAATTGCCGCGAAGCCGGCCGGGGTCAGCTGATCGTGGATATCCACAGTGGCACAGCGTGGGTCGGCAAGGTAGGTATCACGATGCTCGTCGGAGTCGTAGAAGATCTCGGCCAATACCCCGGCGTCGACATCGCCCGCAGACGCGCTCCCGGACAAGGCGGCACCGAGAGATCGAATCAGTGTGTAGCCCTGCGAATTCGGTGGTGCCGTGGCCACCGAGAATCCGTCGAATTCGCGCACCAGAGGTTCTTCGACGATCGGACGATGACGTTCGAGATCCTCTCTCGATACCGGCACGTCGAGTTTCTTCAGTCCGGCGGCGAATCGGTCGGCGGTGTGCCCGCGATAGAACGAATCGAGGCCATCGGTCGCCAGGTCCGTCAGGGTTCGGGCCAACTCGGGCTGCACGACGAGGTGCCCGACGGGGATCGGCTGACCATCGACGAAGAACTTCGCGCGCAAGCCTGGATCGGTGATCAGTGCGTCACGGTCGAGCTCGATCATCTCGACGAGTCCGGGGCTGGCCGGAAACCCCTCTGTGGCAAGCGAAATTGCTGGTGCCAGTACGTTGCGTAACGGCAGCGAGCCACCGGCGTCGAGCAGAGCCGCCCACCCGGACACTGCACCCGGAACGGACACCGTCAGCGGACCGTTGATCGGCATCGTCTCGATCGTCTCGAACAGCTGATCCACGGATGCGGCCGAACCGTATGCTCCCGATGCGTTGATACAGGCGGTGCTGCCGTCGCTCCTGCGCAGCAACGCGATGACGTCACCGCCCACACTGCACATGTGCGGGTAGACCACGGTGAGGGCCGCAGCTGCAGCGACCGCTGCATCGACGGCGTTACCACCGGCTTCGACGATCGTGCGGGCAGCGTCGACGGCCGCGGTGTGCGGCGCGGCGATTGCCACGCCGGGTGCCGGTTGCGACTGTTCGGGCATGAATATCTCCTCGAGTGCGGCCGATCCGAGAGCAGGATCGGTCGGGGCATGTTCTGGGTTCGTCCGAAAGTGTTGCGTTGGAGCAGTGTCACGTCATGGAAGTGTCACGTCAGAGCGCTCGTGCGATGAGCGTGCGATAGGCACCGTACAGCACCGCCGCGGCGACGATCGACGCCGCCGCCGTCGCACCGAAGAACGTCAGTTCGGTTGTTGCAGAGTATTTCTGAGCGAGCATGCCGGCCAGCGTCGATCCTCCTGCCATCGTGAGGAAGTACAGCGAGGTCATGCCGGCCTTGTGCGATGCGGGTGCGAGCTGCGCCGTGGCCGACAGGACGGACGGTACGACGGCTATCTCGCCGGCACCGAACAGCAACATCGCAACGAGAACCAGCACAACGGAATTCGTCGCCCCTGATGTGCCCGCCATTGCCGCGAACATCGCCATCGCCACCGCCAGCAGGCCGATTCCCACGACGATTTTCGTTCCGGGACTGGGCTGCCGGCTGCCCATCCGCGTCCAGACGACGGCATAGATCGGAGCGATGACAGTGGCGAAGAGACCTTCCAACGTGATCACGGTTGCCGCAGGGATCGTCAACGAGCCGACCGTCAGATCGACGCGGGTGTCCATGTACACCGCCAGGGTGGTGAACAACTGGAACAGCAACGTCCAGAACAGCAAGCTACTGAGGAACACCGGAATGTAGGCGAGCACTCGTCGATGCTCGGTAGCGTCGACTTTCCTCGAGGACAACAGCATTGCGAAGTAGGCGATGCTGGCGATCACGATGATCGCGGTCAGCACGGTTCCCAGATTGTCGAGATTCAGGAGGCCGCTGACGGCCGCGGCAACGATGACCAGGGTGACCGATCCGGCGAGAGCTGCGGCCGCGGCCCGACGCGAGCGTGGCAGCGGATTGGGTACCGTTCGCGTGGCCTCGGGCAGATGCTTGTACCCGACCACGTACTGGGCCAGGCCGATCAGCATGCCCACTGCCGCCGCGCCGAAGGCGATGTGGAAACCGGCCGAGCTCTGCAGGGCACCGGTGAGCAGCGGGCCGAGGAATGCACCGAGCGATATACCCATGTAGTACAGCGAGTATCCCGAGTCGCGTTTGGGATCATCGTTCGCATAGAGCATCCCGACCATCGCGGTGACGTTGACCTTGAGTCCGCCGGTGCCGATGACGATCAACAACAGTCCTGCGCCCATACCCACAGTCGTCGTGACCAGAGCGAGCACCACGTGGCCGAGGATGATGGAGATGGCGGAGTAGAGAACAACTGTTCGCGGCGCGACGAGCCGGTCCGCGACCCACGCTCCGACCATCTGCGCGATATAGACTGCGCCGCCGTAGGATCCGGCGATACCGACTGCCACTCCGACGTCGAGTCCGAGCCCGCCGTCGACGAGCGAGTAGTACAGGTAATACGCGAGGATCACCTGTAGGCCGTAGAAGCTGAATCGCTCCCACAACTCCGTGCCGGCCAGCGTCACGAGCCCACGCGGCTGATCACGGAACGTCGAGCCGATCGAGCCGTGATCTCCGCTCGCGTTCGGCTTGTGGAGTGTTCCGTCCGTTGTCATGCTGGTCCACCTCTGGGGTCCATGGGAATCAATGGTTCAGGAGAATGAGTGACCGTTGTCACGATGTGTTGATCTAAAACTGGTAGGACCAGACCGTCAAGGTGAAGAGTGGGATATTTACACGTCAACGGATCTTTACTGGGGAAACAGAGTGAATCTGGTATTTTGGTAGGACCAGTTCGTAACCTGCGGGGACGGGGCTTTCCATGACAGCGTGGTCCGAAATCGACGTCGAAGCGGCGTCGGTCCCCGAGCTGCTCAGCGCCAGGATCGCGCAGCTGATCGACAGCGGTCGCGTCGAGGCGGGATCGAAATTACCCAGCGAACGCGCCCTGGTGACGATGCTCGGAGCGTCGCGAATCTCGATCCGCCATGCACTTCAGGACCTCGAATTGCGGGGCTATCTGACGCGTAAACCCCGAGCCGGCCGCATCGTCGCACCACTGGAGATGCGCGCTCTGGCCGAAGGAAGCATCTTCGGAAGCATGAGCAGTGACCAACGCACCGTTCGCGAGGTGATGGATCTACGCACGGTCGTCGAACCCCCCATTGCCGAGCGTGCCGCCGTCCGCCACCGCACGTCCGAGTTGCATGCCTTACGCACTCCACTCGAAACGTCCGAGCGAGAGCTCGGAAATCGGCCGCCGTCTCTGCAGGTCATGCAACTCTGCGACGTGCAGTTCCATCTCGCGATCGCCGGCCTTGCCCACAACTCCATGCTCACCAGGCTCGTGACCGAGACCAACGAGTGGATGGCACCGTCGAGGCAGGCAAGTTTTCAGACCGAGCAGCGGATGCAACGCTCCGTCGATGCCCACCGCAGCATCTATCACGCTATTGCAGAACGTGATCCGGTTCGCGCCCGGAAGGCAATGCACGATCACCTCGCCGACGTGCTCGAGGCGATCACACCGCTCGCGCACTGACTTTTACCGTCGATCGCACCAGCCTGTTGTCCGAAACGGTGCGCGTGAATGCGCTCGATTGGCCACTTCGTCGTGTGCGGATCGGGTGGATTCCGGACAGAATCGAGATGCTATCGGCTCGGGCCGATCGACCGCGAACAAAGGAGCTCGACAGTGCCCACCCTCGACCGTGACGTCGCTATCGTCGGGGCCGGCCCTTCCGGCCTGGCCGCAGCAACCGAGCTCCGCAAAGCAGGATTGTCCGTCGCCGTGCTGGAAGCGCGCGACCGCGTCGGAGGACGTACCTGGACGAACACCATCGACGGTGCGAGCCTCGAAATCGGCGGTCAGTGGGTCTCACCCGATCAGGAATCTCTCATCGCGCTGATCGGTGAGCTCGGCCTCGAGACGTTCGACCGATACCGCGAGGGCGAGTCCGTGTACATCTCCGCCGCGGGCGAGCGGACCCGTTACTCGGGTGACTCGTTCCCCGTCGACGAGACCACCGAGAAAGAGATGGACCGACTCGTCGCACTGCTCGACGACTTGGCCGCCCAGGTCGGCCCCGAGGAGCCGTGGGCGCACCCGCTGGCGCGTGAACTGGACACGATCTCGTTCGAGCAGTGGCTGATTCGTGAGTCCGACGATGCCGAGGCACGAGGAAACATCGGCATGTTCATCGCCGGTGGCATGCTCACCAAACCTGCGCACGCGTTCTCGGCACTGCAAGCAGTCTTGATGGCCGCATCGGCGGGATCGTTCTCGCACTTGGTGGACGAGAACTTCATCCTCGACAAGCGCGTCGTCGGTGGCATGCAGCAGGTGTCGATCCGGATGGCGGCCGCCCTCGGCGACGACGTCATCCTCGCCGCGCCGGTGCGAACGGTGCGGTGGAACTCCGACGGCGCAACAGTATTCGCCGACGGCGACATCGAGGTACACGCCAAGCGGGTCGTTCTCGCCGTTCCGCCGAACCTGTACTCGCGTATCTCCTACGACCCGCCACTCCCGCGTCGCCAGCATCAGATGCACCAGCATCAGTCCCTCGGACTGGTGATCAAGGTCCATGCCGTCTACGACGCCCCGTTCTGGCGCGAGGACGGGCTGTCGGGGACCGGCTTCGGTGCCTCCGAGATCGTGCAGGAGGTGTACGACAACACCAACCATCAGGACAGCCGCGGAACACTGGTCGGCTTCGTGTCCGACGCCAAGGCCGACGCGATGTTCGAGCTCGACGAGCAGGAGCGCCGCGCGACGATCCTCGAATCGATCGCACATTACCTGGGGCCCAAGGCAACCGAGCCGGTCGTCTACTACGAGTCGGACTGGGGTTCGGAAGAATGGACCCGTGGTGCGTACGCGGCCAGCTTCGATCTGGGGGGTCTGCACCGCTACGGCAAGGACAGCCGCACTCCCGTCGGCCCGATTCACTTCTCCTGCTCCGACATCGCCGCGGAGGGCTACCAACACGTCGACGGCGCAATCCGCATGGGTCACCGCACCGCCGCGGACATCGTCTCGAGAATCGTTTCCTGACACCCGATATTCGATCGCACACCGCAGACCCACACCTAGCACCGAGGACACACATGCGCACTGTCACAGAACACAACTCGCCCGCTGCTGCGGCCTCGACGCTCGGGAGGCAGTGATGACGTGGACGATGCCGGCCGAAGGTGTTCGGCACGAACGGACCTGGATGGCCTATCCGTGCGAGGGGTATTCGCTCGGTGACACGCCCGAGGAGCACCACGAGGCTCGCACCACGTGGGCCGAGGTCGCGCAGGCGGTCGCTCGATTCGAGCCGGTCACCGTCGTCGTCGACCCCGCCGAAAGCGCCGTCGCACGCACGTATCTGACCTCCGAGAGCGCTTTCCCCATCGACATCCTCGAGGCGCCGTTGAACGACGCCTGGATGCGCGACATCGGGCCCACGTTCGTGCTGTCCGAGGACGGCCGTGTCGGCGGCGTCGACTGGGTGTTCAACGGCTGGGGCGCGCAGGACTGGGCGCGCTGGGACAAGGACTCGAAGATCGGCGCGCTCGTCGTCGAGAAGTCCGGTGCCGAGATGATCGATTCACCGATCGTCAACGAGGGCGGCGGTATTCAGGTGGACGGACTGGGAACGGTTCTCGTCACCGAGACGGTACAACTCGATCCCGGTCGCAATCCCACGCTGTCGAAGGCCGATGTCGAGGCCGAACTTGCCCGCACGATCGGCGCCACCACGGTGATCTGGCTTCCTCGTGGACTCACCCGTGACGCGGACGAGTTCGGAACCCGAGGCCACGTCGACATCGTCGCTGCCATCCCCTCGCCCGGCGTCGTTCTGGTGCACGACCAACGCAATCCCGAACACCCCGATCACGACATCAGCAAGGCCGTGTTCGAGATCTTCGAGAACAGCACGGACGCACGCGGTGAGAAGTGGACCATCGTGAAAGTCCCGGCACCGGAGATTCTCCGCGACGAGGAGGGCTTCGTCGATTACAGCTACATCAACCACTACGTCGTCAACGACGGTGTGATCGCCTGCAGCTACGGCGATCCCGCGGACGAAGAGGCTGCTGCCATTCTGTCGGCGGCATACCCGGGCCGCACCGTCGTCACCGTCGACGCTCGGCCACTCTTCGCCCGCGGGGGCGGAATTCACTGCATCACACAGAACCAGCCACAGGCTCAGACGGACTGAGTGGACGCGGGGCAGGTGCCGAGTCGTGATTCCACGCAGATCGGTGTGATTACCCGATCTCGTGGTACCCCTGGAGTATGAGTGAATTCGCGACGGGACCGGTAGCTGCGTCCGACAACCCGCCTTCATCGGTCCCATCGTCATGGGGACTGGAGTCGACGTTGGCGGACGACGTTCCCGGCTTCACGGTGCCGTGGCAGGGCGCACCTGCACCGGATCCGCGGGTGCTGATCCTCAACGAGAACCTCGCCAGGTCACTGGGGCTCGACCCGTCGATGCTGCGCTCCGAGCAGGGCGCAGGCGTGTTGTCCGGGGCTCTCGCACCGGCCGATTCGACCCCCTCGGCGATGGCGTACGCCGGTCATCAGTTCGGCGGATTCGTGCCGTTGCTGGGCGACGGTCGAGCACTACTTGTGGGCGAGCTGCACGACGAACACGGCCGACGAGTCGATCTGCATCTCAAGGGCTCCGGTGCCACGCCGTTCTCCCGCGGCGGAGACGGGCGCGCGGTGGTGAGTGCGATGCTGCGCGAGTACCTGATCAGCGAGGCCATGCACGCTCTGCACATCCCGACCACTCGGTCGTTGGCCGTCGTCACGACGGGTGAGCAGGTGGTTCGAGAGGCAGGTCCGCAGCCCGGCGCAGTGCTGGCTCGGGTTGCCTCGAGCCACCTGCGCGTAGGTACCTTCGAGTTCGCGGCCCGCCGCGAGGGCCTCGCACACAGCCTGGCCGACTACGCCATCGCGCGTCATTATCCCGAGCTTGCCGAACTCCCGGCAGAGGGCTCGGAGAGTCGATACCTCGCATTCTTCGAGGCCGTCGTCGACAAGCAAGCGCAGTTGGTGGCGCAGTGGATGTCCGTCGGCTTCGTGCACGGCGTCATGAACACCGACAACACGACGATCTCCGGTGAGACGATCGACTACGGGCCGTGCGCGTTCATCGACGCCTACGATCCTGCAACGGTCTTCAGCTCGATCGATCACGGCGGCCGCTACGCGTACGGCAACCAACCCGCCGTCCTGGGTTGGAACCTGGCACGATTCGGCGAAACACTACTGCCGCTGGTCGATTCGGTTCCGGACCGCGCCATCAGCGCGCTGACGACGGTGTTGGACTCCTACGGTGATCGCTACCGACAGCACTACAAGAACCTGATGGCCGCCAAGCTCGGCCTCGATGCGATCGAACCGGACGGCAGTCTCCTCGACGAACTGCACGTGCTTCTGCGGGATCATCGTGCCGACTGGACCCTGACCTTCCGCGCGTTGGCGGAAAATCTGCGGGGCAACGACGTAGATTTTGCGTCACTCGTACCGCACGAGGCAGCTGCACCGTGGCTCGAACGATGGAGCGCAGCGGTGCTCGAGCGGGGCCACGACCTCCGGTCCGTCGCGGACGCCATGGACCGAGTGAACCCCGCGTACATTCCTCGCAACCACATGGTCGACGCGGCGCTGGCAGCAGCGACCGAGGGCGACCTCGCGCCCTTCGACCGCGTGTTGTCGGTCGTGACGAATCCGTTCGACGGTCGGGACGAGCTGTCGCAGTACGCCGGACCCGCGCCCGTCGACTTCAGCGCAGGGTTCCGAACGTTCTGCGGGACGTAGTCAGCTGACCGCAGCAGTTGCGACGCGATGTTCGCGTCGCAACTGCTGTGCGGCACAGGGAGTTCGGGCCTACTTCTCGTCGGGATCCAGGGCGTCCTTGATCTTCCCCATGACGCCCTTCTCGGTACCCAGTGCGGCCGACGCGGGATCCCCCTTGGCCCCGTCGTACGTCGCGTACAACTTCGGATCGGGTGCAGGCGCGGATGCCTTGCCGCCCAGAGGCTGCGGATCGGCGAGGAACCCCATCTGCCGTTTGCCGTCGGGCGCAAGCCGATTCGCCCAGCCACCGGTCGAGGAGAACTCACCGTCCGAGAGGTGCCACAGATCGGTTGCGTGCTCGGATGCCTCCTCGTCGAGAAGTGCACTCGGCGCTACGACGTCCTCGAGTCCGTCGGCTTGCAGCTCTTCGATGGCAGCGAGCCACAGATTCTGATGGTGCGTATCGCGAGCGAAATTGAACTGCAGCATGGCCTTGACGCCCGGGTCGTCGGTCATGTTGTACAGACGCGCGGTCTGCAGCCGCCCTTGCGCCTCGGCGGCAACGTTCGCACGAAAATCTGCGAGCAGGTTGCCACTGGCGATGATGTACCGACCGTTCCACGGGTAGCCGTTGGAATCCGCCGGGAGCGCACCGCCGCCGGACACGATCGCCTGCTGCGGGTCCATGCCGCCCATCACTGCCGCTACCACGGGATCGGTAGCGGCGGCTTTGGTCGACTCGGTGGCCGGTGCACCTTCGAGCAGACGAGCGACCATGGTGGCCAGCATCTCCACGTGACCCATTTCTTCGGTCGCGATGTCCATGATCAGGTCCTTGTACTTGCCCTCCATGCGACAGTTCCAGCCTTGGAACAGATACTGCATGGTCACGGTCATCTCGCCGAATGCACCACCGATGAGCTCCTGAAGCTTGTGTGCGTACACAGGATCCGGCTTCTCGGGCTTGGCATCGAATTGTAGGTAGTCGGTGTGTCGGAACATAGGGACTCCAGTTCGGGTCGAAGTTCGAGCAGGTGACTCGATCCGGCTACCCGCCGAAATTCCCAGCAAACACTGTGCACTGCAAGGGTTTAGAACTCGATACACAGGTCGGGACGGCGACTTCTCCACGCCTCGACGACGGACACCGGCGGAACATCCCGGTACACAGGGCTTTCCGCAGCACCGTCCGCACGAGGGCCGCGGTTCGATCGACCTACAGGTAAGTCCCCTGCAGTGCGTCCACTGCGGCGACTCGAGGTCGCGAAGGCGTCGTCGACGCGCCGACGACCCGACCGAGCGAGCCGGCACGCTCGACGTGCACACGTTCGCTGAGCCGTCGCACATTACGGTCGGCAGCGGAGGTGGCCAGGACGACGGTGAGGCGATACCCACGGCACAACAGCCGATGGGCTGCGTCGACGATGTACTTGGTTGCGGCATCACCGATCTCGGTGACACCGACCAGGTCGACCACCACCGGTCGGTCGGCGAGCACGGACCCCGCCAGGCAGTCTGCCAACAGGCGGGTATTGCCGGGATCTCGAGTGCGCCCTGCACCGAGACGACGATGGGGCCGTCGTCTCCGCGGTCGACGGACATCGAAAACGACGAGGATTCGGGAATCATGGGCATTGACCTCCACAGATCGAAGACTGTGGCAGGGGAAGATCGTGGTTCGTACCGCAGTCGATTCTGCGGGCGTGGTCTCCACCCAATCACTGTGTAGGATACCTCGACTCGGGCCTGGACGCGACCACCCCTGCGTTCGGCGGGGCCGTTGGCGTGGGCTCGGGACAGGTGCGAATGCACCCGCGAGGCTCTGTATATTATGACCCCGTTCGGTCGAGTCGGGGCCGGGAGTTGACGAGTGGCTGCCTTCTGTCCATGCGGGGGCCCGACCGAAACGAGCCCACCAGATGAGTGACTTTTCCATCGAAGACGACCGTCTTCACGACGCACCGGACGCCTCGGGTTCGGCGTTCGCCCGGATTGGGCAATACATCCAAGCGTTGCGCCGAATCAAGGGGAAGATACTGACCGGTGCCGACGTCGATGCCATTCTTCAAGCCGTGTGCTCCGAGGTCGCAGCCGTGGTTCCCGACGCGGATCTCGTCGGCATCACCATGCTCGACGACACCGGCCGACCGCGAACCGTGGCGTCCACCGACCCCGCTGTGCACGACATCGATTCCGACCAGTATCGCGCTGGTCAAGGTCCCTGCCTGCACGCCATCCGCAGCGGACGTATGGTTCGCGCACAGGCGCACGAGGCAGTAGCTCGCTGGCCTCGCTTCGCTGCCGCAGTGGCCGATCTGGGCGTCCACAGCTATTTGTCGGCCCCGCTGACGCCCGACGAGCACCGCCACGGGTCGCTGAACATCTACGGGACGAGTGCCGGCGGCTTCGACCCACTCGACGAGGTCTCGGTGGCCCTGCTCGCCACCTCGATCGAGACCGTCATCGCGATCACCGAGCGCGCCCGGTCGGCCGAACGAGAAATCACCGGCCTGCGGACAGCGATGAAAACGAGAGCTGACATCGACCAGGCGAAAGGAATCATCATGGCGATGCGCGGAATCTCCGCCGACGACGCGTTCGCCCTGCTGTCCGAGCAGTCGCAGAACAGAAACATCAAGGTCAGCGAGATTGCGTCGGCGATGATCGAGTCGGTTGCCGAACATTCGAACTCTCGAACCGGCCTGCACGAAGAAACGAACAGTGGGTATGATTCGGACAGCGTGGTGTAGCCCCTGCCCGCAGTCGACAGCGCCGCTCGCACCGGGTTCGCCTCGGTTCTGCAATCCTTGCCGGTCTCGGTTACGCCGCAGTGCGCTGTTCGACGGACATGCCACTGCACAGGGTAAGGACGGCGACCCCCTATGAAACACAACGAGTTGCTCGGGCTCGGCATCGCCAGCGAACACCATGACAACGCAATTGTTCTGCGGGTCAACGGAGAAGTGGATCTCGCGACCGCGTCCGATCTCGCCCACCACATCGAACAAGCGGTCACGGCAGAGCCGGCAGCCGTGATCGTCGATCTGTCGGGGGTGTCCTTCCTGGCCTCCGTCGGCATGAGCGTGCTTCTCGCAGCTCGCCGAAAGGCATGCTGCTCAACCTCGTTGGTGGTGGTCGCATCCGGGCCGACCACGGGGCGGCCGATGCATCTGGTCGGACTCGATGCTGCGATTCCGATTTTCACCGATATCGATTCGGCCCTCGAGTCCGTCGGTTCGTCGCTGAGGAAGTCCGTAACCGGGGCATCGGGCTCGTCCGAGTCCGGTGCCGGGTGTCCAGAGTGTGCGACCGGCACGTCGACCGCGGATGTACACACTGCGTGAACCGGTCCGATTTCCACCGCCTACCCGTCGAGATCGCACTAGTCTTGGTCGATGACGACGGGTGACGAGGACGAGGACGAGGACGAGGACCACCGTGCGTGGAACGACAAAGCGCGCAACGAAACTCCCACTCAGCAGTTGGATCGCAATTGGTCGTCGTTGCTACAGGAACTCCGTGTCGTACAGACCGGTGTACAACTTCTGACCGGGTTCTTGTTGACCTTGCCGTTCCAGGCCCGCTTCGACGGGCTGTCCACGGCCGGCCACGTGGTCTATCTGACGACGGTGTCGGCGTCGATGCTTGCGACGATCCTGTTGGTGGCTCCCGTCAGCATGCACCGACTCCTGTTCCGGCAGCGTGCAATAGGGGTCATAGTGCGCGTCGGCAACATACTCGCCATCAGCGGTCTCGCCATGTTGGGAGTGACACTGGTGGGTGCTGCCGCCCTGACGTTCGAGATAGTGCTCGGTGTGCGCGCCGCAGCCCCCGCGGCCGCTGTCGTGGCGTCGACGGCCGTCGCGTTCTGGTTCCTACTGCCCCGGATCCACCGCCGTCGATAACGTCTCGTCGACGGTGCCTCAGGGCCGGCAGTCGACGGCCGTGCGCCACCACCGATCGTCCGGCCCCACCGGCATGGCGCGCTTGTGCCGGGTCTTGTCGAACCAGCGCTCGATGGTGTCCACCGCATCGTCGTCGACGGGTCCGCCCTGCAGGTATGCGTCGATCTGTGCGTAGGTGACGCCGAGTGCTTGTTCGTCCGGGAGCGCGGGACGGTCGTCCTCCAGGTCTGCTGTCGGCACTTTGCGCCACGTCGATTCCGGTGCGTTCAGGTGCCGCAAGAGCTGCGCACCTTGGCTTTTGGTGAGACCGCTCAGCGGAGTGACGTCCGCGCCTCCGTCACCGTATTTGGTGAAGAAGCCCGTCACCGCCTCGGCCGCGTGATCGGTACCCACCACCAGAAGATTCTCCTGGCCGGCGATCGTGTACTGCGCGATCATGCGTTCGCGCGCCTTGATGTTGCCCCGTACGAAGTCCGCGATACGCGGAGTATCCAGCGCCGAGGCGGCCGAGCGCGCCGAGGCGTCGACGGCGTCGCGGATATCGACAGTGACCGTCCGGTCCGGCTCGATGAAGTCGAGTGCGACGACGGCGTCGGCTTCGTCCGCCTGAGTTCCGTACGGCAGACGCACCGCGACGAATGTGGCCTGGTTACCGAGTTCCGCGGCCTCGCGAACGGCCAGCCGAGCGAGCTTTCCGGCCAGGGTGCTGTCCTGTCCCCCGCTGATGCCGAGCACGAAACCCGCTGTGCCACTGACCCTCAAATAATCGGCGAGGAAACCGACCCGGCGGCGGATTTCCTCGTCGGGATCGATCGACAGCCGAACACCCAGCTCGTGCTGAATACGGCTTCGGACACTGGAATCGGTACTCATACTGCGCTCCGATCTCGTTGACGAACAGTTGTCTGCACTCGCCCGGCGTCAGTTACCCGTGGGCCCGTTTCCGCGCGTGGCGCAGCAGGGTATCGAGGGAAAACGCCATGGTCCGGGCCAGAACTTCTTCCGGTTCACCCTCGAAGTGCTTGCATTCGGTGCTCACGTCGCCGCGGTCGTACACCGCTGCCCACACCGTCCCCGGTGGTTGGTCTTCCTGGCTCTGCGGCCCGGCTTCGCCGGTGACGGCGATCGTCAGATGTGCGCCGACCAGCGACGCCGTCGATCGAGCCATCGCCGTCGCGGCCTGTTCGCTGACGACCGGGCCGTCGGGGACCTCGAGCAGCGTGTGCTTCACGCTCTCGTGGTATGCGACGATTCCGCCGCGGTACCACTGCCCCGAGGACGGTGCCTTGCCGAGCATGGCCGCTAGATTTCCGGCGGTCAGCGATTCGGCGGTGCCGATCGCGATGTCGTACGTCTGCGCCAGGTCGGCAATCTTCCTACATACCGAGGAGGCGTCGGCCTCGGTCGGTAGACGCTGTTCTGCATCGGTGTCCATCACACACTCTCCGTACCTGATTCGTCGAAGGTGTTCGCCGGATTGTTTCAGCGACTGGTTCTGTGGGCGCGGGGCCGGAGGCTGCAGGGGTTGAACCTCCGGCCCCTGGCTCGACCGCACGGCCCGGGCGCGTACGCCGAGCTGTGTATCGACTTCCACGCACGACGGCAGTCCAAACACGGGGCTTACGACCGATATTCGGGTCTTCATCGCAGATACCGGACCCTTGGCACGTGTTCGCGAGCAGTGCTAATTTCGGATCGACAGTCAGTTCCAGGAGGTGTGTTATGCCGAATCGACGTACTTCTGCGGGGGCAGAGCGACCGGTAGCGTTCTACTCCGACACAGACCGCGCCATGATCGACTTCGCCCTGAGATGGGTCAATCACGGAGGCGGACCGGACGACGAAATCCGGTCCGCCTTCGCGATGTCGACTCAGGACTACTACCGCACCGTGCTGGAGATCCTCGACCGCGATCCCGGCAGCGTGTTCGGCGAGTTCGGCCTCAGCCCTGTCATGGTGACGCGAATCAAAGCCATTGCCAGAAGGCGCATCTGGCTCACCCGGTGATCGGCTCCGCGCTACCGGATGTCGAATCGATCGTTGTCTGCCAGCTTCGCCCACGCGGCCACGAAGTCGTCGACGAACTTGCCACCGTTGTCGGCCTGGGCGTACACCTCCGACAGCGCTCGCAGTTGTGAATGGGACCCGAACACCAGGTCGATGGATGTCGCTGTCCACTTCTGGCGGCCGGAGCCACGATCCGTGCCGACGTAGGTGCCGTCCTCACTCGTCGTCCACTCGGTGTCGGAGTCGAGCAGATTGACGAAGAAATCGTTGCTCAGAACTCCGGGGCGATCGGTGAACACTCCATGGCTCGAACCACCGTGGTTGGCCCCCAAGGCTCGAAGACCGCCGAGAAGAACCGTCATCTCGGGCGCAGTCAGATTCAGCATGTAGGCGCGATCGAGGAACAACACCTGCGCGGGAGTGCTCTCCCCTGCAGCCATGTAGTTGCGGAACCCGTCGGCTCGTGGCTCGAGTACCGAGAACGATTCGATGTCGGTCTGCTCCTGCGTCGCGTCGGTGCGACCCGGCCGGAACGGGACGGTCACCTCGTAACCGGCGTCGCGTGCGGCCTTCTCGACGGCCGCATTGCCGGCCAGCACGATGACGTCGGCGAGCGAGACCTTCTTGTCACCGGCCGCCGAGCCCTCGAACTTTTCGCGTATACCGTCCAAGATTGCGAGCACCTCGCGGAGGACCTCGGGTTCGTTTGCCTCCCAACTCTTCTGTGGCTCGAGCCGAACCCGAGCGCCGTTGGCACCGCCGCGGTAATCGGTGACTCGGAAGCTGCTGACCGACGACCACGCGACACCGATGAGCTGAGCGATCGTCAAGCCCGAGTCGAGGATCGCCGACTTCAACGCAGATGCGTCCGCCTCGTCGATCAGGTCACCGTGCGGCGATGGAACCGGGTCCTGCCACAGCTGAGGTTCGGGAACCCACGGCCCGAGGTACCGGGACACCGGTCCCATATCGCGGTGCAGCAACTTGTACCACGCCTTGGCGAACGCGAGCGAGAGCTCCTCGGGGTGATCCAACCACCTCCGAGTGATCCTCTCGTACGCCGGATCTGCCCGCATGGAGATGTCGGTGACGAGCATCGTGGGGGCACGGCCCGGACCGCCGAACGGATCGGGAATCGTGCCCGCACCGGCACCGTCCTTGGCAGTGAACTGCCACGCGCCGGCAGGGCTCTTCGTGAGCTCCCACTCGTATCCGTAGAGATTCTTCAGGTAGCCGTTACCCCACTGCGTCGGAGTCTCCGTCCAGACCACCTCGAGCCCGCTGGTGATCTGGTCCTCGGCCTTGCCCTTGCCGTAACCGTTCTTCCAGCCGAGGCCCTGCTGTTCGATGGGGGCACCCTCGGGTTCCGGCCCGATCTTGTCGGCCGGTCCGGCTCCGTGTGTCTTACCGAAGCTGTGTCCACCGACGATGAGTGCCGCCGTCTCCTCGTCGTTCATCGCCATCCGCGCGAAGGTTTCCCGGATGTCGTGGGCCGCGGCCACCGGATCCGGCTCTCCCTCGGGGCCTTCGGGATTGACGTAGATCAAGCCCATGGTGGTGGCACCGAGGGGCTTGGAGAGCTCCCGTTCGCCGGAGTATCGCTTGTCGGTGCCCAGCCACTGATCCTCGGGGCCCCAGAAGACCTCTTCCGGTTCCCAGATGTCCTCCCGACCGAAGCCGAATCCGAACGTCTCGAACCCCATGGACTCGAGCGCCGCGTTACCGGCGAACACCAGCAGATCGGCCCACGAAATCTTGTTGCCGTACTTCTGCTTGACCGGCCACAGCAACCGACGCGCCTTGTCCAGGTTGGCGTTGTCCGGCCAACTGTTCAGTGGCGCAAAGCGTTGCGCGCCCTGACCCCCACCGCCTCGTCCGTCGAACGTGCGGTAGGTGCCGGCGGCGTGCCAGCTCATACGAATGAAGAGTCCGCCGTAGTGGCCGTAGTCGGCCGGCCACCAATCTTTCGAAGTGGTCATCACCGAGATGACGTCGGCTTTGAGTTCGTCCACATCGAGCTTCTCGAATTCCGCTTTGTAGTCGAGCTTTTCGCCGAACGGGTTCGATTTGGAGGTATGCGCATGCAGGATGGACAGGTCCATCTGCTCCGGCCACCAGTCCTTGTTCGTCAGCGGTGCGTGCGCCTTGGGCTTCGGCGACTCGATGACCGGATTCTCGCTCTCGCTGGTGCTGGCGGTCTCGGTGGCGGAGTGGGGTGGGCGTGCGTCGGAGGTCACGAATTGTCCTTTCCGATGGGCATTGTGGATGGACGATCGCGGGCTGCGATCGATCGGTCGGATGCACAACTGGGGCACGTTCCCCAGTAGGTCACCTCGGCCTCGTCGAGAACGAAACCGTGATCTCGGGCGGGTCGTGCACACGGTGGCTCACCGGTGGCGCAGTCGGCGTCGACGATGAAACCACAGGAACGGCAGACGATGTGGTGATGATTGTCTGCCACCCTGGTTTCGTAACGTGCCGAGTGACCCGCGAGGCGGATACGACGAACCAAACCCGATGCAGTCAACGCATCGAGCACGTCGTACACGGCCTGCTTCGAGACCGTGGGCAGGCTGGCGCGCGCCAGTCGCAAGATTGTGTCGGTATCGGAATGCGGTTGTGCATCAACGATATCGAGAACCAACTCTCGGGGACGCGTCACCCTCAGTCCGGCGTCACGAAGCATGCTGGCGGAAGTACTTGCCATGGCTTTCACGATAACCACCTTCGGTCGCATCGTCGATCGTTTCCTGGAATCGGTCGATTGTCGCGGCGCGGGCACGGCCGCCTGCAGACGAGGCCGACCACCGCGATCAACCTGCGTCCTGTGCCACCGGCGAGTTCCACTCGGCAGTAGTGAAACGGGCTGCGTGAGCAGCGACGGCGGCTGCGTCTGCATTGCGCGAGAAGATCCGGCGTTGGCGTTGCGCGCCGTTCCCGAGGTGCGTCAACCGTTCGAGAGAAGTCTGCACGCAGCGGAGGTCGCCTGTGCTGGTCAGCGCCGGTTCCACGTAGCGGACGAGCGATCGGAGCAGACTCGATGCCGACACCGGTCTCCCGGTGCTCGGATCCACTGCGACGCCGGTCAATCCATCCATGCGGGCACGGTGGTATGCCGCTGCGAGGTGATTGCCGGCCACGACGAGTGCCGGCTCGCCGCGGTCGATGGACCGAAGGGCCGTGACGACGAGACCGCGGACCAGTGCAGCGGACAACACCACCTCCTCGGCGACGGCAGGTACGTCGCCGACCCGCACCTCGACCGTCAGCTGGTGGGAGCTGGGCCGTACATCCCAGTAGAGCGATGCTTCGTCGAGAATCATCCCGGTCTCGATCATCGAGCCGACCAGGTCGTCGTACTCCGCCGTCGAACTCAGGTGAGGGGGCGGACCAGCCGTCGGCCACCTGCCCCACACCGTCGAACGCCAACTCGAGTGCCGAGTGTCGACGCCGTCGTGTATCGCGCTGTTGCACGTCAACGCCAGAAGTGTCGGGAGCCAGGGTCGCACGACATTGCATACCCCGATCGCCGTCTCCTTGTCCGGCACCTCGACATGAATGTGACCCCCACACGTGGCAACGCTCTCTGCCAGTGCCCCGTAAGTCTCGGCAAGACGCCGATAGCGGGAGCCGTCCGAGATGGGCAGGCGGCCACGATCAGCAGGCGCAACCGGCGAGACACCTGCCGCCAGTAAGTGGGCACCCTGCGCCAGGGCCACCGCCGACAGCGTGGCGCGGGTGGAGATCACGTTCTCCCGCAACTCGCGAAGACACTGCAGCGGAGGCGAATTGGCCTCCACCTGCACCTCGGTCAGCTCCGAGACGGCATCGATTCCCGCAGCTCGGGCATTCGCAACGACACCGGGGCCGACCGCCACCGGACGCAGCATGTCGATGTCGGCGAGAAAGAACTCCTCCTCCACTCCGACCGTGGGAACTGCCGCTGCACTCATCGGGCGCTGTCGCCCGGGTGATCGCCGACGACCACCGCGAGATACACCGCGGCGACGATCGTGCACGGTGCGGAACTGCCGGTCACGCCGACCGCGCAGGCGTCTCGCCTGTGCAGGAATTCGAAACCTGTTCGGATCGCGCCGGTTTCACCGCAGTTCGAACGGCGTCCGCGACGCTGCGGACGCACTCCGTACCGAGGTGAGCGCCACTCGGATCGAGTTGTCGCTGCAGCTCGGGTGTACAGGCGACGATCGCGCGACACCGGTGCGCAGCGAGCCGCGAGGCAGCTGCCGAGAGGACGGGAACCACTGCGGGGTCGACGAATTCGACATCGAGCAGATCCACGACCAGCGACCGCCCGCACACGATGGCCTCCGACACGCATTCGCCTATGACCGGAATTGCCGATCTGTCGATCGACCCGACGATGCGGATGACGACCGGTCCGCCGACGAGTTCGTCCACGGACAGCGCGAATGCGCCGTCCTCGGGATTGTCCGGCCCGCAGAACGACAATCGAATCGATTCCGGATCACTGTGCACCGACCGTAGAAACACCATTGCCCACCTCCACCGGCTCGCGACCGGAGACTGTCGGCTGCCTCTG
The DNA here is from genome assembly GCF_000482405.1 of Rhodococcus sp. JG-3. Taxonomy (NCBI): domain Bacteria; kingdom Bacillati; phylum Actinomycetota; class Actinomycetes; order Mycobacteriales; family Nocardiaceae; genus Rhodococcus; species Rhodococcus sp. JG-3. The sequence continues at coordinate 1,670,432 of NZ_KI519398.1, read as the reverse complement.
ACACCAGTTCTCGAGAAAACGAATCTCGGACTATCGGGTGTCGAAGAGCGCGGTCGGGCACATCTCGCAGTCGCTACTTTCTGACTACGGGGCTTCTCCTCAACCGCGTGCAGACAGTGTATACACAATTGCGTCCGGCGAAACCCGCTACGCTGCTTCGATTGTCGGCAGTCGACGGTTGAACCGACCGCAATCCAGTGCACGGTAGCCGTAGCGAACACGCTCCCCGCTTCGGCCGCAAGGGACGTCGGTTCGGCCCGTTGTGAACGCTCCAGCAAGGGCGACGCCCTCGTGTGAGGTTTCGCATTGCGGCTTTACGTAATAGGGTGTTGTTCGACGCCCAGTTGCGATGACCGCTCTGGCCGCGTCTCGAGTACGCTGACTCCAAAATCGGGTCGGCATATCCCACACCCTTCACCGGTGCCGGGCTATGCGCCCGAAAGGGGCCGTGCGAACCCATCAGGGATCGAAACGATATGCACGTTGCGCTTGTCTCCGAACACGTGAGTCCGATAATTGATGCGGCCGGCATCGAGGCAGAACAATCGGCTGCCCAGCTCGATCGGCTGGCCTCGTCGCTGGCCCGCGCCGGCACCCGAGTCGACGTATACACCAGGAAGCAGAACCCGGATCACGAGGACGAGCTGCTCACCCCCGACGGTTACCGGGTGGTCAACCTGTCTGCGGGGCCTGCTGTCCCGATGACCGAAGAGGAATCGATTCCTCACACGAGCGCGTTCGCCTCCGCGCTCCGCAATCACTTGCTCCGAACGAAACCCGATGTAGCACATGCACATTCATGGGTGTCGGGGCTGGCAACCGTACTGGCCGCCGGCGCGACGGGCGTCCCCACGGTGATGTCGTTCCACGGTCTCGCCGCGACCGACCGATCCGTGCCCCCGACGGCCGGCACCGATTCGGTGGTTCCCCGGGCGGCTATGGAGAAGAAGATCGCTCGATCGGCGAGCCGCATCATCGCGTCATGTCCCGACGAGGCCGACATGTTGACGCGGATGGGCGTCGCCAGAGCCAAGGTGTCCATCGTCCCGACCGGGGTGGATCTGAGTGACTTCGATCCATCCGGACCGACCGCACCACGCAGCGGTGCCGCGTGTCGGGTGGCGACCGTCGGGTCGGATGCCGAGGTATCGACGATCATCGAACTGCTCGGAAAACTCGACGACACCGAATTGGTCGTTGTCGGCGGCGAGCCACGCGAATCCAGCGGCGTGGCGCAGCTACGCACGGTCGCCGCAGCACACGGCATGGCCGGGCGCACGGTGTTCACCGGCCCGGTCCGCCATCGCCACATGTCGTCGCTGTTGAGGTCGGCCGACGTGTTCGTCTGCCTGTCCCCGACCGAATCGGCAGGGATCGCCACCCTCGAAGCCATGGCGTGCGGACTTCCCGTCGTCGCATACGGAGTGGGCTACGCCGGAGAGTTGGTGATCGACGGGGTCACCGGCCGCTCGATCAGGCCGGGCGACCGTCGTCGCTTGGCACGAGAGCTGGCGCTGCTGGTACGCAACGAGTCCAGGCGTTTCGAGCTGGGAGTGTCCGGCTCCGACCGTGCGCAATCTCGCTTCTCGTGGGACCGCATCGCCGAGGACACCTCACGCGTCTACGAGGCAACCGCACAGACCGGGTCGACAGTGAACGCCGGGTCGACCCAGCAAGCCGGGACGCCTCACGACCATCCGGTGCCGCCGACTGCACCCTCTCGTCGACACACGGTGTGAACAGCCGGCGAGCCTATTTGGACGAGCGGCCCTTGTTCGATTCGGAACCGAGGTCGACGAGTTCTGCGGCCAAGGCGGCCACCGGGACGTTCTGGGTTTGCGACAGCCGTGAAATCAAGTCGAACGCCTGTACCGCGTCGATACCGTACCGCTCCATCAACATGCCCTTGGCTTGGCCGATGATGTCCCGTGAAGCCAAGCCGGACTTGAACTGCTCGGTCTTGTTCGCTGCATACAACGCCACCGCAGCGTGGGTTGCGAGCACGCGACCCAGTTCCTCGTCCTCGTCGCTGAACGCATCACTGGTCAGTGCGAACAGGTTGAGCGCCCCGATGGTGTCCTCGTTGGTGTAGAGGCGGAAGGACAGGCTGCTGAGAACCCCTGCTCCCACCGCCTCCGGACCGAAACGTGGCCAGCGGGAATCGGAGCGGAAGTCGTTGCACCGCACGAACAGCTCGCTTCGTGCGGCATCGATGCACGGCCCCTCGTCGAGGCGTTCCTGCATGGCGTCGAGGCGAACCGGCAGCTCACTGGTCGCGGCGTGCGACTGGTACTTCTTCGGCCCCGCCACCACGAGAATGTCGGCGCAATCGACCGTGGGTATCAGAGATCGGGCGCTCTCCGTCACGCCGCGCAGAGTCTCGTCGAGACTGGACGGTGCGAAGAATGACCTCGTCGCTTCGGCAATCGCCTGTGTGAGGTCGCGAGCTGTCATCGATCGATCGGGTCCCATACCTGACGATGCTAGTCAAGAGGAATCGACTGCTCGACGGTTGAGTCCACCGGAAGCGGGGCATGCAGAGCGCAGCAACCAACCGACCGACGATCAGGAGTGCTCATGACCATGCCGACCGATGCAGGTGCAGAGATCCCATCCGAGGGCAGCAACGACGGTCCGCGCGAAGAATCTCCCGACGAGGCTGCAGTCGGTGCTCACGTCGACGAAGAGAACGTCCCACACCCGCCCGAGGACGACACGCAGAACTGATTCATCGGGCGGTCGGGGTCAGACGGAAGATCGGAAACCGCCTGCCCTCGGCCGTCTCCGTGTATTTCGCGAATCCGTCCGATGCGTCGAGAAATTTCTGCCACTGCCGGTCCCACTCGGATTCCGGAATCTCGTCGGCGTCGACGGCAACGGTGCGAATGCCTCCGTCCCCGGGTGTCTCGATGTCGATGGCCGGATGGGCTCGCAGATTGTGCACCCACGCTGGATCTTTCGGTGACCCGGCAGCCGAGCCGACCACCAACCAGCTCTCTCCCTCCGGAATCGCCATGAGCGGGTTGAGCCGCGCCGCGCCGCTCTTGGCACCGATCGTGTGCAGAACGACGAGCGAATCACCGAAGCCGGCCGTGGACACGTGGCCATTGTTGCTTCGGAACTCGTCGATGATGATCTCGTTGAAGTCGGCCATGGGCCGATTATGCCGCCGATGCGGCGCGGCCACTCCGCTTTTCGCCGGCGTTCGACGGTGTCAGTTTCCCGGTATTCCGTCCTCGTGATCGACGAGCAAAGACAACGACTCCCAATTCTCCTGCACGGCAGCGGCCGCGCCGTCCGCGTCACCCTCACTGCACAGCGTGATGATTCGTTCGTGTTGGGCTATCGAATCGCGGCCCACCAGCGAGGCGAACCGTAGTCGTTCGAGCCGGCGCAGGGTCGGCGTCACCTGCTCGAGAACCGTGACCACGACCAGATTCTGACTCGCTTCGACGGCGACTGCGTGGAACGCGTCGTCGCCGGCCAGCGCGAGGTCCACATCGCCTCGGGTGAATGCGGCGGCGAAATCCTTGTTGGCGCGACGCATCGCGGCGATGTCGCGCTTGTTCATCAGCGGTACAGCCGTCCGGACCGCGAGTGCATGCATCGATGCCGCGACCGCCTGCGCGTCCAGCACCGCCTTGCGTTCGATGGTCGACACGATGGTCGAACGCCCGGGCTGGGTGTGTACGAGGCCCGCCAGTTCCAGCCTGGCCATGGCGTCGCGAATAGGTGTACGCGACACTCCGAGCCACTGTTCGAGTTCGGCATCCCGCAGCCGCTCGCCGGGCGCGAAGGTGCCGTCGACGATGGCGTCGCGAATCGAGACGTAGGCGTTGTCGCGCAGCAGGGAGCGCTTGTGTTTTCCGAGCTCGACGGGGACCGGCATGCAAAATATCGTAGCCCACCGCTTTCGCTGGCGAGGTGTCCCACGTACAGTATGCGATATATTGCATCCTGCATGACACACCGATCAAAGGAGAACCACGTGGCGATCGCGGACTTCGAGCGTTATCCCCTCACCTTCGGCCCGAGCCCGATTCACCCGATGGAACGACTGAGCGCGCACCTCGGCGGGGCCAAGATCTGGGCCAAGCGAGAAGACGTCAACGCAGGATTGGCCTACGGCGGCAACAAGACCCGCAAGCTCGAATACATCGTTCCCGACGCGCTCGCGCAGGGTGCCGACACATTGGTCTCGATCGGTGGCGTGCAGTCCAACCACACGCGGCAGGTGGCTGCGGTCGCGGCAAAGCTCGGACTCAAAGCCGTTCTGGTGCAGGAGAAGTGGGTCGATTGGCCGGATTCGGTCAACGACAAGGTGGGCAATATCCTGCTCTCCCGCATCATGGGTGCAGATGTCCGCCTCGATCCGTCGGGCTTCGGAATCGAATTCAAGGACAGCTGGCAGAAGGCCATCGAGGACGTCGAGCGAGCGGGCGGCAAACCCTACGCCATTCCCGCAGGCGGCTCCGACCACAAGCTCGGCGGACTGGGCTTCGCCAACTGGGCGTACGAAGTACAGAAGCAGGAAGAGGAGCTCGGCGTCTTCTTCGACACGATCGTCGTGTGCAGCGTGACCGGGTCGACGCATGCCGGCATGATCGCCGGGTTCGCCGGGCAAGAACGGCCACGTCGAGTGATCGGCATCGATGCGTCCGCCAAGATCGCTCAGACCCGCGACCAGGTGGCCCGAATCGCCCGTAACACAGCAGAACTCATCGAACTGGGTCGCGATCTTCGCGACGACGAGATCACCGTCCTCGAAGGCTGGGCCGGCGACTACTACGGAATACCCGTCGACTCCACGATCGAGGCAATCAAGCTCACCGGCCGTCTCGAAGGCGTGATCATCGACCCGGTGTACGAGGGCAAGTCCATGGCCGGACTGATCGATCTGGTTCAGCAGGGCGATATCGGCAAGGACTCCACCGTTCTCTACGCGCACCTGGGTGGTCAGCCCGCCCTCAACGCGTACAGCGGAATCTTCTGAGCTGGACTTCGCGGTACCGGTGCCCGAGGATCGACAGGTGATCCTCGGGCACCGAACCTGTTTCTGCACCGGCCGACCCGAGTCGGCACGACGAGCGAAGGTGTACGCATGAGGCAGCGCTCCGACGAGTTGGACTCGCTGAGTTGCCGAATCACGGCGGCGCTGCAGGTCAATCCCCGGGCGTCTTGGGTCAGCATCGCCGAGGCGCTCGGTGAACCCGAGCGCACCGTCACCCGACGCGGCAAGGAACTACTCGATTCCGGGGACGTGCGCGTGGTCGGCGTCATCGGCGCGACGGGCGCGGTCGTTCTGCGAGCTCGATGTCACGTCGGTATGGCACGTGCGGTGGCAGTCGGGTTGGCGCGCCGCGACGACACAATGTTCGTGTACGCCACGTCGGGGCACGAGGAATGCGTCGCCGAAGTCCTGGTCGACGATGCCCATCTGGCGGATCTGATGCTCGACGACTTACCCGGCATCACCGGGATCAGGCGCATCAGGGTCGATCCCATCACGCGGGTCTATCGCTCGGTCCGCGAGTGGCGGCCGGCGATTCTCAATTCGCACCAGATCGCGGCCCTGACTCCTCCCGTACACGAGGGCTACCAACCGGACGGCCGTGTGGGACCGGAGATCTCGACCCTGCACCGCAGCATTCTGCGCGTCCTGGCCGAGGATGCCCGGACGCCCACCTCGGACATCGCGCGCGTCGTCGGCGCTACCGAGAACACTGTCCGACGCCACATGGACACGCTGGAGCAGACCAACAAATCCCGACTGCGGGTGGTCGTCGAGCCGGCGCTGCTGGGGTATTCGGCGGAAGCCCTTGCCTGGGTCAAGGTTCCGCCTCGACACCACGAAGCACTGGTCGAGCTATTGCTCGCACATTCGGAGGTTCGATACGCGGTGGCCCTCGCGGGCTCGGACAGTCTGCTCGTCAACCTCGCGTGCCCGGACCGAATGGCGTTGCATCGCATGACAACTGCGTCGGACTGGGCCGCCCTGGCCGACGCGATCTCGGTGGTGTCGATTCTGCGGGCCACCAAACGCAGCGGCAACCGTCTGCTGGCCGCGGACTCCGCGTCGTACCTGTATTGATCCGGTACGACGCGGCAGTCACTGCGGTCAACGGATCGGTGCGCCGGGGCCGAGGGGGATGCCGAGCATGTACCAGACTGCGAACAACGCCGCCCACACGATCAGCATGCCCAGCGCGACAGGGATGGTGAACGAGGCGAGGGTACCGATGCCTGCATTCTTCTTGTAGCGCTGGATGAGTCCGAGGGTGAGCACGAAGTAGGCCGACATCGGGGTCATCGCGTTGGTGCAGGAATCGGCGATTCGGTAGACGGCCTGGGTGGTTTCGGGGTTGACGTCGATGTACATGAGCATCGGCACGAGAACCGGGGCCAGCATCGACCACATGGCCGAACCACTGGTGACGAGCAGGTTCATCACCGAGATCAGCACCAGCATCATGGCGAACACCACGAGGGGGTGTAATCCCCCGGCTTTCAGCAGTTCCGCGCCCTCGACCGCAACGACGTTGCCGATGCCGGTCCACTTGAAGTAGGCGAGGAACTGCGAAATCGCGAAGAACAGCACCAGGATCGGAGCAAGGGTCTTGATGCCGACGGCCATCGATTCCGGAATCTCACGGAGCTGCCGAAGACTGCCGGTAGTGCGTCCGTACACCCATCCGACCAGGACGAAGGCGATCGCGATGAAGAACGCGATGTTCTGCAGCACGATCGACTGTACGAACCCGCCGTCCTCACCACGCAGCGGCGACGAGGGAGGAAGCAGTGCCGCGACGACGACGGCCACGTACACCGCCAAAGCTGCTCCGGCGCGGCGCATTCCCTTCTTCTCGATCGGCTCGAGATCGAGTGCCAGCTTTTCTGCGCCGTCCTCGACGCCCTCGTCGGCATCGAGATTCATGTGCTTGGCCATCACCAACTCCACCACCAGGGTGATGAAGATCGAAATCACCAGGGACGACGCGAGACTGAAGAAGTAATTGTCCACCGGGGTCACGCTGTAATCGGCATCGACGATCTGAGCGGCGGAGGTCGTCAACGACGACATGATGGCATCGCTGGGCGTGATCAACGGTGACGCGTTGTAGCCACCGGCGATGGCGACGAACGCCACCATCATGCCCAGTACAGGACTTCGGCCCGCTGCCTTGAACGCCATTGCCGCCAGCGGAAGGACGACGATGAATGCCGCGTCGAACATGACGTGAGACATGGTCCCGGCGAAGGCAACCGAGAACGTCACCCACTTGGCGGGCAGCTTCACGATGGTGGCGCGCAGCAGCGTGGTGAGCACACCGGAATGCTCGGCGACGGACACACCGAGGATGACGGTCACGATGATGGGGAGCGGCGCGAACCCCGCGAAGTTGTCCAGTGCCGTTCCGAAGATCATGGCTACGCCGTCACTGCTGAGCAGGCTGCGAACCATCGACACCTCACCGGTGCTGGGTAGCACCACCCCGGTGCCCAGTGCGGCGAGGATCGCGCTGACCACTGCCAGCACTGCGGCCAGAAGCCAGAACAGCAGGAAGGGGTGCGGCAGTTTGTTGCCGACGCGTTCGATGCTGGACACAAGACGGAACAGTGTCTTCAGTCCCCAGGGCATTCGTGCTTCGGGCGCATCCGCAGTTGCCGGTGGACCGTCGATCTGACTGGACATGATTGACTCTCTTTCGCATACCGTCGGACTGCGACCGAGCCCCGGGCTCGGATGTCCTGCTCACTCAAGTCGGTTCACGTTGCCGATATGTTGCATGTGTGAAATTTTCGGCCGTCTGAGCGAAACCGCCAATCCAACGGCGAAAACGCTCAATGGACGACGATAGCCCGGTGGGCTCCGCGCGGTGGTGCAGTCTTGAAACAGGCTTCCGACAACAACTCCGGCCGATCCGGATCGAAGCGAGGAGTTTCATGACCGGCGACATTCAGTCACTGTCCCTGCGCGCGCTCGCGGCACACATCCGCGATCGCGAGATCTCGGCCCGCGAGGCGCTCGAGTCGCATCTGGCTCGCATCGACGACGTCAACCCTGTCGTCAACGCGATCGTGACCTTCGACATCGATGGGGCGACCGAACGTGCGAGTGCAGCAGACCGCGCAACGGTGTCCGGCGAGGCACTGCCCGTTCTGCACGGCGTCCCGATGACGCACAAGGACAATCACCTGACCGCCGGTCTGCGCACGACTTTCGGCTCGCCGATTCTGGCCGACAACATCCCCACCGAGGACTCGGGCATCATCGCCCGCCTCAAGCGCGCAGGTGTCAACACCACCGGCAAATCCAACGTTCCCGAATTCGCTGCAGGTTCACACACTTTCAATCCGCTGTTCGGTACCACCACCAATCCGTACGATCCGACTCGCAGTGCCGGCGGCAGCAGTGGCGGTGCCGCCGCCGCCATCGCCGCCGGGATACAACCGGCGGGCGACGGGTCGGACATGGGCGGGTCGCTGCGCACTCCGGGATCGTTCTGCAACCTCGTCGGATACCGGCCGTCGTTGGGCCGAATTCCGATGCTGCCCGCCAAGAACCCGTGGGCCTGGATCGCTCGGCAGGGCGTGCTCGCGCACGACATCGAGGACGTGCGCTTTCTGATGCGCGCACTCGCCGGTCCGGATTCGTCCAGTCCTCGTGGTCTCCCGCTGGACGACTCGTACCGCTCGGAGGAAGCCGGCTCGCTGCGTGGGCTGAAAGTCGCGTGGACAACGGATTTCGGTCTCGGCGTACCCGTCGACCGTGAGGTGATCGACGTCCTGAGCCGCCGACTGCACGTGTTCGAGCAACTCGGTGCCAGTGTGGACGTCGATTGCCCGGACCTGTCCGACGCGGACGAGGTGTTCCAGACGACGCGTGCCTTCGACTTCGCCACCGCCTACGGGCACCTGTTGGACGAACACCGGCACCGCATGAAGAGCGCCGTGCAGTGGAACGTCGACAAGGGAATGGCGCTCACGACACGAGACATGATCTCCGCCAACACCGCTCGCAAGAATCTCGATACTGCAGTGCGGCAGTTCTTCTCGCGATACGACGTATTGATCGCGCCTGCCGTTCAGGTACTTCCGTTCCCCGCGGACGAGGAGTACCCCGCCGTCGTCGACGGCACCCCGATGAACAATTACCTCGACTGGATGCGGGCCGCTTCGCTGATCTCGGCGACAGGCCTACCGTCACTGTCGATGCCCGGCGGCTTCAGCTCCTCCGGCCTTCCGGTTGGATTGCAGATCGTCACCGCCGATCGCGCCGATCACCTGCTGCTTCGGGTGGCACATGCATTCGAAGCCGAGACGGCTTTCCACCGTCGTGCGCCCGAATCGGCGGCCGCCACCGTCTGACAGATCCGGCGGGCCGAGTTCAGGACCTGGCGACCGCGGCGACGATCAGATCGGTCAACTCCCCGATCGCTTCGGCCGGTGTGAGTGACCCGGATACGGCACCGTGGGACAACGCGTCTGCGGCACCGAAGACGGCGGTCAGAGATGGCGTGGACATGCCGTCGGCATCGGTGAACGGACGCAGAATCTCCCGACACCGCTCGAAGTAGGCGCGCTCGGCGGTGCGCTTGACCTGTTCGAGTTCGGGCGAACCTTCGAGTGCGGCAAGCACACCCGTCAATTCCCTCCCCTGGGCCAATGTGCACCCCACGTAGGAGTCGGCAATGGCCTTCGCCCGACCGCGGACCGTCATGGGTGCCGAGTCGAGAGATTCCTCCAGCATCGCCTCCTGCCTGGCATCGAATTCGGTGAACAGAGCGGCAAGAAGTTCGGCGCGGGAGGCGAAGTGGCTGTACACCACCGGTTTCGCGACACCGGCATGCTCTGCGAGCCGTCCGAGAGTCAACGCGTCGGCCCCCTCGGCGCGTACGAGAGCCCAGGACACCTCGATCAACTGTGCGTTTCGATCGGAGCGCGACAGCCTCGTCCGTGCCATTCCGCCACCTCCTTGCTTATGTACTAATAGTAACCTACTGTTCGTACATAGCCGATCTTCCCCAGCCGAAGGAACAGCCATGAACACGCTCGTCGTAGTCTCCCATCCCGACCCGCACTCTCTGACCCATCAGGTCGCTCACTCCGTAGTCGAGGCCATCCGATCCACCGGCACCACCGTGGAGACCGCAGATCTCGCCGCAGAGAGCTTCGATCCACGATTTTCGGCTGCAGATCTGAGCCTGTTTCGCGGAAACGGAAGCACACCGTCCGATGTAGCCGAGGAGCAGACACGGATCGACCGCGCCGAACACCTGATTCTCGTCTTCCCGATGTACTGGTGGTCGATGCCCGCACTATTGAAAGGCTGGATCGACCGCGTGTTCGTCGAGGGCTGGGCCTATGAATACGGGGACAGAGTATTCGTGAAGAAGCTGGACCGACTCACAATCCATCTGGTCGTCGTCGCGGGAGACGATGCAGACAGCTTCGAGCGCCATGGCGTCCATCAGGCCATTCGAACGCAGATCGAGCGCGGCATCATCGAATACTGCGGTGCCACAGTGGGATCCACGAACTTCGTATACGGGTCGGACACCAGGAGTCGCGCGGAACTCGCTACCGAGATCTCCGCTATCGGCAGCACGGTCGCAGACCGGGTCGCCGCGCAGCGCGCGCTCACCTGACCTGCCACCGCCACGCGGGACGAGGGTGGTCAGCGATTCCGCTTCTGCTCGGCACGGATCAAACCGCCGCCGACGATCAGCCGCTGAATTTCGCTCGTGCCCTCGTACAGGCGGAGAAGACGGACATCTCGATAGATTCGCTCGACGGGAACGCCGCGCATATATCCTGCGCCGCCGTGGATCTGGACCGCGAGGTCGGCAACTGTGCCGACCATCTCGGTGCAGAACAGCTTCACCGCCGACGGCGCGATCCGTCGATCGGTGTTTTCCACCCAGGCTCGGGCAGCCTCACGCACCATGGCCCGGCCTGCCATGACTCCCGTCTGCTGGTCGGCGATCATCGCCTGGACGAGTTGATGATTGCCGATGGGCTCGCCACCCTGCGTGGAAGACGCAGCGTAGGAGACGGATTCGTCCAGGGCACGCTGCGCTTGACCGACGGCGAGCGCTGCGATGTGGACGCGGCCACGCGCCAACGACGTCATCGCCGCCCGGTATCCGATGTCACCGTTGCCGCCCACCAGAGCGTCGGCGTCGACCTCGACGTCGGTGAACGTCACATCCGCGGTTCCTGCTCCCTGCTGACCCATCTTCGCGTCCTTGTCACCGACCTCGACACCCGCAGCGTCGGCGGGGACCAGAAACACCGCGATCCCGTTGCCGCTGTTCGGCTTCGGGTCCACTCGCGCGAACACGACGAACAGGTCCGCGATGGGCGCATTGGTGATGTAGCGCTTGCTTCCGCTGATGATCCAGCCAGTACCGTCCACTACTGCCGTCGTTCTCAGCCCTGCCGGGTTCGAGCCGGCACCGTCCTCGGTCAACGCGAACGACGCGACGACGTCGCCGGCCGCCATGCCGGGCAACCACGTTGCCTTCTGCTCGTCGGTGCCGAACCCGACGAGCACCTGGCCCGCGATTCCGTTGTTGGTGCCGAACATCGACCGCAACGACAGTGTGGTGTAGCCGAGCTCCATGGCAATCTCGACATCCTGAATCAAGTTCAGGCCGAGACCACCGAACTCTTGCGGAATCGCGTATCCGAACAACCCCATCTCGGCGGACTGTCTCCGGAGATCGTCGGGAATCGAATCGGCGTTCATGATCTCGAGTTCACGCGGAACCACCCGCGATCGGACGAACTGGGAGACCTGCTTCTTCACGTCCGCGAAGACGTCGTCGGGTACCTCGGCATTGCGCACGGTCATGGCACCACTATCGACGCTGCCCACGGATCGGACAACCAACAACCGCGAGTAGTTGACACAACAATCATAGTGGGTACCATCGAATACAGTTGACATCGCAACTACTTCGGATGTCCACCCGACGAAAGGTCTCATCGATGACGAAGATCGCAATCATCTACTACTCCGCAACCGGCCACGGATCCACGATGGCGAACAAGCTCGCCGACGCAGCGACGGCGGCTGGAGCCGAAGTACGCGTGCGGCACATCGCGGAGACGCGCGACCCCAGCACCTTCGCCGAGAACCCCGCCTGGTCCGCCAACTACGAGGCAACCAAGGATCTTCCCGCTGCCAGCGGCGACGACATCGTCTGGGCCGATGGCGTCATCCTCGGATCTCCGACGCGTTTCGGTAGCACTGCAGCACCGTTCCAGAACTTCATGGACTCGCTCGGCGGCTACTGGGCCAAGGGTGAACTTGCGAACAAGGCATACGCCGCCTTCACCTCGAGCCAGACCGCGCACGGCGGCCAGGAGACCACGCTCATCGGTCTCTACACCTCACTGATGCACTTCGGCGGCGTCCTGGTTCCGCCCGGATACACCGACGGACTGAAGTTCGCCGACGGCAACCCCTACGGCGTCAGCCACGTCACCGGACCCGAGAACAAGAACGAACTGGACGACGCGACCACCGCAGCGCTGACCCACATGGCCACGCGCGTCGTCACCATCGCCGAGGCTCTGGCGAAATAGAGGCCGGCTCTCCTCACCTCGAGAAGACCGCCCGATTCGCGTTCGCGTCCGGGTCCGCACATCGCCAGTGCGGACCCGGACGTAGTACATGCGTGATGACAAACGGCGTGTTTGTCATCTCGGGCGTGCACCGCCATGCTGTGTGCAGGGAACAGCAACTCCGCTGACTTCTGCGATCGGTCGGTGGCGTCGCCCACCGACTCGTCGCTGCGACGAGTGCGAAACGGACATCGATGAACGATCCCGGCTTCGATCCGCTCGTTCTCCGCGCCCTGTTCGACGAATCCCCCGACATGGTGGCCCTGTCCGCGTTCTCCGGCAGCGTGATCGACGTGAATCCGGTCGGCCTCCGCCTGGTCGGCCTGGAAGAACTACCGTCGTCAGGCCTGTCCACAGCAGATTTCTTCACCGCCCGCGGGCTCGAAGTCTCCGGTGACGTCGAACATGCATTGCAGACGACCGGTCACTGGCAGGGCCGTACCGAATTACGCCACTTCGTCTCCGGCGCGGGCATTCCCGTTGCCCTGTCCACGTTCGTCGTCCGACGTTACGGGCGAGAACCCGACCTGATCGCCACCATCGTCCGCGACCGCACCCGTGGACACCAGCGTGATCTGGACCTGCTGGCCGCGGCTGTATCGGCGGAGAGAATCGCAGTCGAGCAACGGGCACTGGCCGAATTGAGCGCACTTGCCGTCACGGCGGACTTCGATACTGTGCTGGCTGCGGCCACGAGCACGGCGGCCAAGTTGGTGGGCGTCGAGTCTGCGGCCCTGGCCCGACGTTCGGAGGACTCGACCGACCCGCTTCTGTCCATCGACGCGATCACCCGCGCGCTCCCACACGATTTCGTGCTTTCCACCGGCGACGGGTCGTTGACCGGTTACGCCCTGGCGCGAAGGGCGATCACCGTGTGTTCCGACGTCGAATCCGAAACACGATTCGACACCTCGGCCATGGCTGCCCTGGGCTTTCGCAGCGGTGCCGCCGTTCCGATCACCATCGGTGCCGGGCTGTGGGGCGTACTGATCCTCTTCGGCCGAGAACCACATGTTTTCGGCGACGGAGACATCGCATTCGTCTCCGCAGTCGCCGGAGTGCTCTCCGCTGCACTCGAACGAGTGGAACTCGACCGCGAGCTGCGCTGGCGCAGCGCGCACGATCCCTTGACCGAACTGCCGAATCGCGCGGTGGCGTACGACGCGATCGACACTGCGCTCGCACAGGTCGCGGACACCGGCGGCCGAGTGGCCCTGCTGTTGCTCGACGTCGACGATTTCAAGATCATCAACGACAGCCTCGGCCACGACGTCGGAGACCGCGCACTCGTGCACTTCTCACGCCGCCTGGCCGCGACCGCGAGACCTGGCGATACCGTGGCCAGGCTCGGCGGCGACGAATTCCTGATGATCTGCAATCACATCGACGACGTCGCACATGCCGAACGCGTCGCCGAGTGCATCCGTTCCGCTCTCGCGGCCCCTACCGCGGAAGACGAGGGCGACGGCCCGATTCCGGTGAGCGCCAGCATCGGAGTTGCGGTGTCCACTGCGGGCTCGACCCGACGCGAGCTCCTTCGATCGGCCGACCTGGCGATGTACCGCGCCAAGGACACCAGGGCCGGGCACGCCGTCTTCGACTCGAGCGACCTCTACGACGCCGACCGTGTGCGCTCCATGTCGGTGGACCTGCGCCGCGCCGTGGCCTCCGGCGACCTGACACTGGACTACCAACCCGTGATCGACGTCGAGACCGGACACATCGTTTCCGTCGAAGCTCTGGCGCGTTGGCAGCACCCGAATCTCGGTCCCATCGAACCGTCCGAATTCGTTGCCGTGGCCGAACGCACGGGTGTGGCAACGCTTCTCGACGATTGGGCCCTCACCACCGCCTGTCGACAACTCGTCGACTGGCGCGGGCTGGGCTGCGTCGGCATGCGCGTCAACATCAGCGCGCTGCAACTGCGCGACCCGGCCTTTCCCGATCGAGTGGCTGCCGCCCTGCTCACCACCGGTGCGCACGCTGACGGCGTCGTTCTCGAACTCACCGAGACGGAATGGCTCGCCGACACCGGCACCGTTGCATCGAACTTGGCGAGACTCCACGAGATGGGAGTTGCGTTGTCACTCGACGATGTCGGGAAGGGCTACAGCAGCCTGGCCTACCTCGAACGCTTCCCGGTGATCGGCAGCTTCAAGATCGACCGAACGTACATCGACGCTCTCGACACCGAGCGAGGACGAGAAGTGTTGACCGCCATCGTGTCACTGGCGAAAGCCTACGGCGTGACCGTCGTGGGCGAAGGCGTCGAGACGCAGGCGCAACTCGACGCCCTCACCGCAGCCGGATGCCATCTGGTGCAAGGATTCCTTCTGGGTCGGCCCGTCGACGCCGAGCACACGGCACTACTGCTGTCCCGTCACAGCGCAGCGCGACAACGCTGAGCGCGTCGAACACGGGTCTCGATCTCACCGCCGTGGGCGCGCCGATGCGACGAGCATCGCCAGACCCATCTCGAAGGCGCGGGTGGCAATGGGATCGTCGGCATCCTCGTGCTGGACGGTCTCGTAGGCCGCGGCCAACCGCGGGAAAGCCTCCTCCTGGCCGGCAGGATCGAATACGACACTCGGGCCGGACATGTCGAGGACACTGCCGAGGATGAACGATTCGAACGCGGTCAGCAGAGGCAACACGTCCCTGCTCTCCCAGCCCACCGCCTCTGCGGCAACAGAGAAATCCTCGTACTCCGCCAACAGCACCGGGGTCGATGCGCGTGTGGTCATGAGGAGGGGAACGGCGCGGTGATGCTCCGCGAACGCCAATCGATAGGACCTTGCCCATTCGACGAGGCCCTCCTCCCACGGCAATTCGCGTAGCGGTGCCGAGTCGATTCGGGCCGAGACCAGAGCTCGGACGTCTTCGATCATCGCCGCGCGGTCGGCGACGTGGTTGTAAAGGGAAGTGGGGTTCACGCCCAATTTCAGCGCCACGCCCCGCATGCTCGCACCGTCGGCTCCGTGCCGATCGACCAGGGCCAATGCGGTGCGGGCGATCAGGTCACGGCTGAGAATGGCGCGAGGTGGTCGTGCCATGGTCGCCTCCTCTCGGGCGGTCGTCGAGTACGGACAGCCTTGCATGTCGGGATTTTTTTCGATTCACCCGTTCCCAAAACCGACAGTGTGTGTTTTAGTTCTGTCATGACTTCTTCTTCCTTCACCGTGGTCGAGGCCGATGTCGCCGGCGTTTCCGCCGCGCTCGCCGAGGGCACTGTGACGAGCGTCGAACTGGTAGCGCGTTACCTCAATCGAATCGGGCACTACGACCGCACCGGCATCAGTCTCAACGCCGTCCCGGTACTGAACCCCGACGCGTTCGAGGAAGCCCGCGCAGCCGACCGGCGCCGGAGCGCTGGGCAGACCCTCGGCCCGATGGACGGAATTCCCTACACCGCCAAGTCCAGCTACAAGGTGCGCGGTCTTCCGGTGACGGCCGGCTCGCCCGCATTCGAGACCCTCGTCGCGACCGACGACGCCTTCGCCGTGGCCCAGCTGCGAGCGGCAGGCGCGATCTGCCTGGGCCTGACCAACATGCCGCCGATGGCAGCGGGTGGAATGCAGCGCGGACTCTACGGACGCGCCGAAAGTCCCTACTCCGCAGAGTTTCTCACCTCGGCGTTCGGCTCGGGATCCTCCAACGGCTCGGGTACGGCGACAGCTGCGAGTTTCGCTGCCTTCGGGCTCGCCGAGGAAACCTGGTCCTCGGGCCGCGCACCCGCGTCGAACAATGCGCTCGTCGCCTACACGCCCTCTCGCGGGGTGATCTCGGTGCGGGGCAACTGGCCGTTGGTGCCCACGATGGATGTCGTTGTGCCGCACGCCCGTACGGTCGACGACCTACTGCACCTACTGGACGTGGTCGTGGCCGACGACGCGGTCACCGAGGGCGACCTGTGGCGCATGCAGGAGTGGGTGTCGATCCCCCCGGCCTCGGATGTTCGGCCCACGTCCTTCACCGATCTGCCGCCACTGCCGTTGCAGGGGCTCCGGCTCGCCGTACCTCGCCTGTACGTCAACGGCGATCCCGACAGCGCATATCCGATCCACACCCGCGATTCGGTGATGACCCTGTGGCAGACCATGCGTGACGATCTGGTGGCTGCAGGAGCAGAAGTGATCGACACCGACTTCCCCGTCGTGGAGAACTACGAAGGCCTGCACCCGAACTCGCAGACCATGGTCGACCGCGGTCTCGTTCCCGCCGAGTTCCTCGAACGCGAGCTGGAAGAACTCTCGGTGTGGGCGTTCGACAGCTTCCTGGCCGCGAACGGTCAGCCGGGCCTGCGCGGCCTGGCCGAGACCGACGGGGCGCGCATCTTCCCGCATCCCACGGGCGCGCTACCCGATCGCTACGGCATTCTGCC
Source organism: Rhodococcus sp. JG-3 (assembly GCF_000482405.1). Classification (NCBI taxonomy): domain Bacteria; kingdom Bacillati; phylum Actinomycetota; class Actinomycetes; order Mycobacteriales; family Nocardiaceae; genus Rhodococcus; species Rhodococcus sp. JG-3. Next base: position 1,653,418 of record NZ_KI519398.1, on the reverse strand, counting down.
GTTCGACACGGCCTACGATCTGGCGGACTACGTTCCCATGGCGAAAGCAGGGGTGACGCCGTTCGATCGCATTCCGTCTGTGGAGGCCGGCATGCGCGGATTGGAAGAGGTCCGCCGCGTCGACTTCGAGAAGTGGTTGCAGGACAACCGCTTCGACGCAGTCGTCTTTCCGGCCGTTGCCGATGTCGGCCCCGCCGACGCCGATGTCGACGTCGCGTCCGCCGACATCGCCTGGCGCAACGGAGTCTGGGTGGCCAACGGCAATCTCGTGCCCCGCCACCTCGGCATACCCACCGTCACCGTTCCCATGGGGTCGATGAGCGACACATCGATGCCGGTCGGCTTGACCCTGGCCGGTGCTGCCTACTCCGATTCGACCCTGCTGCGTCTCGCCCGTTCCGTCGACGCCCTCGGGGCACGACGAGTGGCTCCCGCACGCACCCCGGCACTGACCGACGAGCACGTGTTCGACGGCATCGTCGGTGCCGGTGACTCGGATGCCTCCATCGCAGTGACCGACGTGCAGATTCGGCCGGGCTCCGCGGGCGACGAACTCACCTTCGCCGTCCGGATCGACGGCGGTTCCATCGACGACGTACAGGCTTTCGTCGACGGAAAGAGGGTGCCGCTCCACACGACGGGCAGCGCCGTCACCGGGACAGTGTCGATTCCGCCGGGTTCGTACGACACCCTGCACAGTGAGTGGCGGGCACCGTACGGTCCCCTCGTCGTCGCCGTCGCCCGCTGCGCAGACGGTGGTGTCGCCGGTGCCATGGCGACCACCGACGGATCGCCTCTCTGATCATGACCATTCCACTGACGCCCGACGCCACCCGGCTTCCACTGAACACTCGACGAGCGACGTCGACATTCGGTATGTCCGACATCGCCACCACGAGACGCTCGGCCACCGACCACTCGCTACCACCGAACGAGCCGCAGTTCGCGGTGCCGCTCGACGCCGCCCTACGCCACGCGACATTCGACTCCGCCGCGTCCTTCGATGCCGATTCGCGGGTCGGTCGAGTGCAACCCGGCATGTACGCCGACCTCGTCGTACTGGACGGTGACGTACTCGACGGAGGCAATCTGTTGGCTGTGTCGGTCGTACGCACCATTGTCGGCGGCAAGACCGTGTTCGAGAAAGAGACCGAGGAAACCCATGCCTGACACCGTGTTCGACTTCTTCGCCCAGCCCGAGCTACCGACGCCGACCCTCGAGTCCGACGAGGTCCGTAGGCTGATGGACGAAAACTTCGGATTGGCATGCACCCTCACCGAACTCGGCAGCCAGCAGGACCAGAACTTCGTGGTTCGCGACATCGACAGCGGCACCCCGGTCGGCGTCCTCAAGCTGAGCAACCCGGTGTTCAGCGAGTCCGAGATCGAGTTGCAGGACCTCGCCGCAAGCATCGTTGCCGAGCGAGAGCCGACGCTGCGTACCCCGAAGGTGGTCGTCGGCCCGCGCGGACCTATGTCCGCATGGTGGAACTCGTCGCAGGGGCGCATCCACGGCCGGGTCATCGAATTCATCTCGGGCACAACGCTGATGGGCTCGAACTATCTCTCCCCCGCCACGGCCGCGCGGATGGGTGAACTCGCAGGCAAGGTGAGCGTTGCACTCTCCGATGTCGACCACCCGGCGTCGGGCCGGGTGCTGCAATGGGATCTGCGCCATGCCGATCGCGTCATCGCGACGCTGTTGCCCGACGAGCCGGACCAGGATGTCAGCGAATTCATCACCGACGTCACCGCATCGGCCTTGCGTCAGTTGCATTCGGTGTCGGCCGACCTGCCCCTTCAACTCGGCCACTTCGACATCACCGACGACAACGTTCTCGCGCCGACGGCAGCCGGGTCGCTCCCCGACGCCGTCATCGACTTCGGCGATGTCAGTCGATCGTGGGCGGTCAACGAAATTGCGGTGACCTTGTCCTCGCTGCTGCACCACGACGGCTTCGCGCCGGTCGACGCACTGCCCGCCATCCGCGCCTTCCATGCCGCACGTCCGCTGAGCGAGAACGAGATCGAGGCACTGTGGCCATTGGTCACCCTGCGCGGAGTGGTCCTCGTACTCAGCGGCCGTCAGCAGGTACGCCTCGACGCCGGGAACTCGTACGCCGACTCCGCGCTGGATCGCGAATTCCGTATCCTCACCCAAGCAGCATCGGTGCCCTGCGCCGTGATGACCGAAACCATCCGTCGGGCACTGGGTTCGGATGCCCGGCCGCGACCGACCTGGCAGGGCGAACCGTTGGTCGCCGATATGTCCGACGCCGTGACCATCGACGCGGGCACCACGTCGACCGTCAACGACGAAGGGCGCTGGCTCGACCGACACACCCTGACGGGCGCCGCGCTTGCCGGACTCGATGCAGGCGCTCCCGCCGCAGTGGTACCTGCGTGGTCTGTTCGACTCACCGGTGGACCCAGCCGCACTCCCACAGAGCCGGCCACGATCTCGACTGCGCTGACCATCTGGCTCGCCCAGGACACCACGCTCGACGTACCTGCAGACTGCTACACCACGCACACCGACGACGGCATCACCGTCACGTCCGGTGACGACGCCGTCCACTTCGTGGGCGTACCGAACTCACCGAATACCCTTGTGCTGCCGGCGCGTACACCGATCGACGTCCAGCTCACCCGATCGAACTCGGGGCCGATACCACTGCGCGTCGAGCCCTCGTACTCCCACGGCTGGTCGGTACTCGCCGGTGACCCAGCGCCGGCACTCGGGCTGCCCCCTACCGTCGTCGCCCCCGAGGACGACACCCTCGAGCGCCGCGAACGGCTGCTCGCCGAGGTCCAGGAGCACTACTACGCGGAGCCGCCCCGCATCGAGCGGGGGTGGCGTGAGTATCTGGCCGACGTCGACGGCCGGGTCTATCTCGACATGGTCAACAACGTCGCCTCCGTCGGCCATGCCCACCCGAAGGTGGTGGCGGCCGCCCATCGGCAGATGCAACTGCTGAACACCAACTCGCGCTTCAACTATCGTGCGATCACGGAGTTCGCAGAACGCATCACCGCGACCCTCCCCGACGAACTCGACACCGTGTTCTTCGTCAACTCCGGTTCCGAGGCCACCGATCTCGCCATCCGCATCGCGATGGCCGCGACCGGACGTACCGACATCGTGGCCATGAAAGAGGCCTACCACGGGTGGACCTTCGCCAGCGACGCCGTCTCGACCTCGATAGCCGACAATCCCAATGCCCTTGCCACCCGGCCGGACTGGGTACACACCGTCGATGCCGCGAACTCCTACCGAGGAAAGCACCGCGGTGACGACGCCTCGAGGTACGCACCCGAGGCCGTGCAGTTCATCGACGACCTGGCTGCGGCAGGCACTCTCCCCGCCGGGTTCATCTGCGAGTCCTACTACGGCAACGCCGGAGGAGTCGCACTTCCCGACGGCTACCTCCAGCAGGTCTACGCCGCCGTCCGCAAGCACGGCGGTATCGCGATCTCCGACGAAGTGCAGGTCGGTTACGGCCGACTCGGCGAATGGTTCTGGGGCTTCGAGCAGCAGCAGGCGATTCCCGACGTCATCGCGGTCGCGAAATCCATCGGTACCGGCCAACCCGTCGGCGTCGTTGTCACCACCCGAAAGATCGCCGACCGCTATCGCACCGGTGGCTACTTCTTCTCCTCCACCGGCGGATCGCCGGTGTCGTCGGTGATCGGTCTCGCCGTGCTCGACGTCATCCAGCAAGAGGGGTTGCAGGAGAACGCGCGCGTCGTCGGTGGCCACCTGAAGTCACGACTGCAGGCCCTCGCGACCGAGCACCCCATCGTGGGCACGGTGCACGGCTCGGGGTTGTACCTGGGACTCGAATTCATCCGCGACCACTCCACCCTCGAGCCCGCCACCGAGGAAACCGAGGCCATCTGCAATCGACTCCTCGAACTGGGAGTGATCATGCAACCGACCGGCGACCACCAGAACGTGCTCAAGATCAAACCGCCCCTGTGTGTCTCGAAGGAATCGGTCGACTACTTCGTCGACTCGTTGAACAGAGTCCTGACCACCGGCTGGTAGGCGGCAAATCGGCTCCTCGGTTTCGCGGCGAGGCTCCGAGGGCGGCAGTGATGAGAGTATTCAGGGCATGACGCAACTCGGTCTCGGACTTGCCGCACTCGGACGCCCGGAGTACCTGACCATCGGGCATTCGCGTGCGGTGGACGGGCGGTTCGACCCGGCTGCGCTCGAGCAACATTGCCACGCAGTACTGGACGCCGCCTGGGACAGTGGCATTCGGCACTTCGACGTCGCCCGCTCCTACGGTCTGGCCGAGCAGTTCCTCGGCAGCTGGTTGTCTGCCCGTCCGAACCGGCGCGAGGAACTCGTGATCGGCTCGAAGTGGGGCTACGCCTATGTCGCCGACTTCCAGCGGGGCGCGGAGGTACACGAGGTCAAGGAACACTCGGTCGCACGCCTGGCCGAACAGTGGCCGCAGACCGTGCGCGACCTCGGCGGAACGCCCGACCACTACCTGATTCACAGCGTCACCCCGGACAGCCCTGCCCTTCGCGACGCAGCCCTGCTCGACGATCTACGCGCGCTGGCAGCCGGTGGCACCCGCATCGGCATCAGCACCAGCGGGCCGCACCAGGCCGATGTCGTGCGTGCCGCGCTCGCTAGCGGGGTGTTCGGCTCGGTGCAGTCGACGTGGAACCCCCTCGAACCGTCCGTCGCCCCCGCCCTGGCGGAAGCGCACCAGGCCGGCTGGTTCGTCGTCGTCAAAGAGGCGATGGCGAACGGTCGACTTGTCGCTGAGAACTCCGCACTCGCCGCGCGCGCCGACTCGGCCGGAGTCGGCCGCGACGCGCTCGCACTGGCCGTCGCCCTCGCGCAACCGTGGGCCGATGTGGTGCTCTCCGGTGCCGCCACGGTGGCGCAACTCGAACAGAACATCACTGCGCTCTCCATCGACCGCGCCGTGATCGCGCCCGGCGACCTGAGCATTGCCGACCTGGACATTGCCGAGTCGCCGCAGAGTTACTGGGACAACCGCTCCCGCATGGCCTGGACCTGACCTCCGTCCACCTTCCCGAATCGGCGCGTTCAGTGGCGTCGAGGCATTCAGTGACGTCGAGGCATTCAGTGACGGGTCGCGCTGAACACGTCGACCGGATGCGGAACTCGAAGCCCGCCAACCGCATCCGGAACCGATACCGCCGCGAGGTAGGCCCGCACCGGCTCGTGCAGCTCGGGCGTCAACCGGGCTTGCACCGCGAAGTCCAGCACGTCGTCGCTCGCGGCGGAAAGATCGACCAGCGCATCGAGAGTCACCGTGTCGTCGAGGACGATCTCGGCGTCGACGAATGCTTTCTCGACGTCGGCGCTGAACCACTGCCGATGGCCCTCGAGTGGAGGGGCGAGGACTTCGACGAGTGCGTTGAGCGCGGCCGTCGGCGCAATCGCCACCCACAGTTCGCCGCCGGGTCGCAGCAGGGCGAGCGCGGCACGCAACGTTGCTCGTAAGTCTGCGACGTAGTACATCGAGTGCACGAACATCACGACGTCGAAAGTCTCGTCGACGGGTGCGTCGTCGAACGATGCGACGTATGCGCGAGCGTCGAGTTCGGTGGCCTCGAGCGCCGCCATCGTGGCGGCGAAGAGCTCGGTACTGCCGATCCAGGGGTCGATGCCGACGTACCTGACCGTGCGGCCGGGTGCCCGCAGCACCAGGCCCGCTGCAAGCCTGGCATCGAGCGAACCGTCTCCGCAGCCCACCGACAGCACCGAGAGCGGTCCATTCCCCATCCCGGCCAGCCGATCTGCGAAGTGCTGGGCGATCAGACCGCGCTGATCGGAGAGCATCTCGAAGGCGGCGTGGTGCTCGGCGTAGGACTCGGGCGGCAGGCCCGCCAGCGCCTCGGCCCCGCGCCGCATCGCCCGCAATCCGTCGATGAGCACGACGGCAGTGTCTGTCGGCGAATTCGGAGCTATGTTGGACATTGGACCGAGTCAACCATGACGCCCCGTCCGGTGCGTCGTAGTTGGCTTCCTAGGAGGAATCTCGTGAGCAGCGGAGACACAGCCGAACGCAGTCTCGAGCACTGGAGCGAGGCGGGCCGCACGGGTATGGAGGCGTTCTACGCTCTGGCCACCGAGGACTATCACCAGCTGGCGTTGGCAGCCGATTGGCCGACGCTGCTCGCCGGCCGGGCTCACGAGGGCTGGTCGCTACTCGACGTGGCTTGCGGCAGCGGTAAATTCCCCACTGCGCTCCGCCGGTACACCGACCTGTCCGCGGTACCCGAGGTCGCCTACGACCTGCTCGACCCATCCGAATTCTCGGTGGCCGAGGCACGCGGAGCTCTGGCCGCGCCTTTCGTCGCCCGGCACGATCTGGTGATGACGCTGCAGGATCTGCCCGCAGATCACGTCGGCTACGACGTCGTGTGGGCCACTCACGCGCTCTACGCCCTTCCGCCCGCGGAGTTGGATGCCGCAGCCGAAAGATTCGTGGCCGCACTGGCTCCCGGTGGTCTCGGTCTGGTCGCGCAGGCTACGGAAGCCTCCCACTACATCGCGTTCTACGATGCCTTCCGCGCCGGCGTACGCGAAGCAACGCCGTACACGACGGCCGAGCAGGTGCGCGACGCGCTGATCCGCGCGGGCGCGGACGTGCGCGATCAGCGCGTCTCGTACACCACCGGAACGTCCGATCGCGCTGTCGCCGAAGGCTTTCTGCAGCGCTGCGCCTTCGACGACTCCGTGTCCCTCGACGAGATGGAGGCGGCCCCCGTGCTCGGCGACTACCTCGCTTCGTGCCGCGACGCGTCCGGTTCCTACACCTTCTCGCACGAGGCGGCCCTGCTGTGGCTCTGAACAACCCTGCCACCAACGAGCTTCTGCCCGAACGCAATCGCGAGGGCGGTATCGACCAGGACTGGGCGGGCAACGATCAGGACTGGTGGGACTGGTACGTCACGCTGGCCGCCAACGACGCCGCACCCGCCGAACTCGTCGATGGCCCTGGACTGCCGGATGTCGAGGCCGCCACGGACGAACAAGTCGAGCGTGAACTCGCCGAGCCCTACGATCTCGACCCGGCGGCCGTCGACGCATTCGCGCGACACGCCTTCGTGCGGCTGCCCGCGGTGTTCTCGCCTGCCGTCGTACGACGCCTCGCCGAGCGGCTCGAGGAACTACTGCGAGCCGAGCACGGCGATGACGTTGCGGGCCGGTTCACCGCGCTCGAGCAGATGTGGCTCCACGACGACCTGATGCGTGCCGTAGCACTGTCACCCCGGATCGGCGGCCTGGCCGCGGCACTGCTCGACGTGCCCGGCGTTCGGCTGTACCACGACAATGCGCTGTCCAAGGAGCCCGGCTGCGGACGCACACCGTGGCACCACGACGCCGAGCACTTCCCGTTGCAGACCACCGACGCCGTCACCGCCTGGATGCCGATGTCGGCCATTCCGGGCCCGATGGGTCCACTGTCGTTCGCGCGCGGACGGGACGTTCTCGACGAAGTCGCAGACCTCAAATTCGACAAGGTCGGCACCTCCTACGACGAGGCCGTCACCCAGCGCTTCCGCACGCGCAACGTGGCGGTGGAGTCCGAGCCGTTCGCCGTGGGAGACGTATCGTTCCACTCCGCGCTGTGCTTCCACACCGCAGGCCCGAACCGGACGACACAGCCGCGTCGCGCACTGGCCACCACCTACTTCGCCGACGGCACCCGCGTCGTCGAGTCGCCGACCCTTATCAGCGGCACCTGGCGCGAATTCCTCCCCGGCATCGAGCCCGGTGGCCTCGCGAACTCCGAGCTCAACCCGGTGGTCGGCCAACGAGACTGAGACGCCGATTCTGCGGAGTCAGCAGTTTCAGTGGACGTGCGTACACTGAATCCAGTGGGGACGAAACCTGGACCGGGGAAGAAATCTCGGCGCACACAGGAGTGGGGTGAGCTCGGCGAGCTCACGCTCCGCGAGTTGGCATCGGCTGCGGGTGGCGTTCGCGCCGTCCACTCGGCAATTGCACGACGCACGTTTGCTGCCGTGAAGCTCGGTATCGGTCCCGCCGCCCTGCCGACACAACTGATGCACGACGCGATCGCCGCCGGCACGTACGCGAGCATCGCGGCCGCCTGCACCGGCGCAGCCAAGATCGTCGGCTCCTTGACCGACGGCTCCCTGGCTGACGGCTCCCTGACCGACGGCGACGACGTGGCCGAGGACGACTCGCGGCCGTCACCGTCGCACACCAGCCGTGGCGCGCAAACCATCGCCGTTCTGAACGGTCTCATCGGCGACGACATGGAGAGAACAGCCCGGGTACTGGCCCATCCGATGTCGATTCGAGTCGACGGACGCCCTGTACCGCCGGAGTACCGAGCCTTGGCCGACGGGTTTCCCACCGCGGGAGCGCACCTCGTGGTGTTCGTCCATGGGCTGGTCGAAACGGAATACGCATGGCGGCTCGGTGGGCGGCCCACATACGGAGAGCGGCTGGACGCCGAAGCCGGGACGACCTCGATCTTTCTGCGCTACAACACCGGACGCCGAATTGCAGCCAATGGTGCCGACCTGTCGGACTTGCTGGAGCAGCTCGTACCGGCGGGCCCGTCCGGGTACACCGGATCACGTTGGTCGGACATTCCATGGGCGGGCTGGTCTCACGCAGCGCTGCTCACCACGCTGCCGAAGGCGGTCGACGATGGGTGGATCTGCTGACGGACGTATTCACTCTGGGGACACCACATCTGGGCGCGCCACTTGCTCACGGCGTCCACGTCGCCGCGGCCGCAATGGCACTCGTACCCGAGACCCGGCCGTTCGCGAACCTACTGGCGCGTCGAAGTGCCGGTATCCGTGATCTGATCCACGGAGCGATCACCGACGAGGACGGTCATGCTCGTTACACCGACAGCTTCGATGTCGGTGCCGCCATGGACATCTCGGTTCCGGAACGGGTGCGTCATCATCACGCGTCCGCGGTCGTCACCGGAAGTCCGCGCAACCCGGTCGGAGTCTTCGTGGGTGACGGCCTGGTCCGTACCGACAGTGCCGGGGGCCGAAACAAGCTCCGCAACATCGGACTTCGACCGGACGACGGTCTGGCGATCTACAGTGCGCACCATTTCACCCTCCTCAACGACGAGAGGGTGTACAGCTGGATGCGGCGTGCACTGGTCGTGGTTCCCGACTCCAAGGAATCGGATCTACGCCCCTTGTCGTAAACCACGCCCCATATGCGGGGTGCGGATTCGGACAAGGGCCGTATTTGCCGACACCGTTCACCGGATCGGCTCCCGAGTTCAGCTATTCGGTCCATCGATAGTCGAGGAACTTCCCATCGAACGTCACCACGACGCGATCCCCGTCATCGTGCGGGCGACGTTCGATGTTCATCGTGAAATTGATGGCACTCATGATGCCGTCGCCGAACTCCTCGGCGATCAGTTCTTTGAGTGCGGGACCGTACACCTCGAGCGCCTCGTGGAATCGGTAGACCGTGGGATCTGAAGAGATGTCGAGTAATCCACGATAGGGAGCCAGGGTGAGCTCGAACAACGAGCCTTCGGGCATGCTCAATTTCTCTGCGAGCAGATCGGCCTGCGCGACGCTGAGAGGATGCTGGCCGTACAGTGCCGACACCGTCCATGCCACCGGCATGTCGATGGCCTCGGCCAAGCTGGCCCAACTCAACCCTGCACGGGCGCGTGCAAGCCGAATCTCACCGATCAATGGCTTCCCTGCGAAATCGGACATCCGCTCTCTCCTCCGTAGTCGTTCTGCAGGCCGGGCCTTCTCAACATCGCGTGGCGGCCCAGCAACTTCCCAGCCTCAGCCGAGAACCCATGTCTCGCAACATTTCGTATCGAGGCCGCGGGCGCTACCCGATCGCGGATAGGGTGGTTGTTCTCTCCCCGGCACAACGAAAGTACTGACGACATGACGCAACTCGGTCTCGGCCTCGCCGCACTCGGACGTCCCGAGTACCTGACGGTCGGGCACTCGGCCGCTGTGGACGGACGATTCGATCCAGCAGCCTTGGAACAGCTGTGCCACGCAGTACTCGACGCTTCGTGGGACAACGGAGTTCGACACTTCGACGCCGCTCGCTCCTACGGGTTGGCCGAGCGCTTCCTCGGCAGCTGGTTGTCTCGCCACCCGAATCGGCGCGAGAACCTGGTGATCGGCTCCAAATGGGGATACGCCTACGTCGCCGATTTCCAGCGGGGAGCCGAGGTTCACGAGGTCAAAGAGCACTCGGTCGAACGTCTGGCCGAACAGTGGCCCCAGACCCTGCACGAGCTGGGCGGAGCACCCGATCACTACCTGATCCACAGCGTCACACCGGACAGTCCTGCCCTCACCGACACGGCACTGGTCGACGAACTACGCGCCGTAGCCGAGAGTGGCACTCGAATCGGCATCAGCACCAGCGGCCCGCATCAAGCCGATGTGGTGCATGCTGCGCTGGAGATCGGCGTGTTCAGCTCGGTGCAATCGACCTGGAATCCGCTCGAGCCGTCCGCAGGCCCCTCTCTGGAACGCGCGCACGACGCCGGCTGGTTCGTCGTCGTCAAAGAGGCAATGGCCAATGGTCGACTCGTGGCAGAAGATTCAACGCTCGGCAGGGTCGCGGATTCGGCCGGGGTCGGCCGTGACGCATTCGCGCTGGCATGTGCACTCGCGCAACCGTGGGCCGATGTTGTGCTCTCCGGCGCGGCAACCGCCGCTCAACTCGAGCAGAATGTCGCCGCTCTCTCGATCGACCGTGAGCTGATCGCCGCCAGCGACCTGGAACTGCATGAAACTCCAGAAGCCTACTGGCACAGACGGTCCCAGCTGGCGTGGACGTGACGACTGCTGGTGTTCCCGTGATCATTCCCCGCGCTACCTGATCAGCCGCGGCCGGCCGCCTTCGCCCGTTGGTACCCTACCTCGTCCGGCATCCGTGCCCCGTAGCGATTGTCCCCGAAATCTATTGCCAGTGAGCGGTTCAGAGGCAAGAGGTGCATCGGCAGGGTGTGGACGTACGCCGCGAGGGCCCCGCGGGCCACAGCCCGCATCACCGGCCCCGGGCTCGGCAAGCCGTGGATTTCGCGAAGGCGCGGTGGACAGAACACAGCGATGATCTGCGCGTCCCACCGCCGCAGCGGTGCAGGTAAGCATCGCTGCCCGAAGGCACGTATCAGTGCAGCCGTGATGTGTCGCCCATCCTCGCTGGCGGCGTATTCCGCTTCTTCGTACAGCTCCGCCCATGCGCTCAGCTCGGCACGGGTTTCCGGTATGCCCTCCAAGTGTTGCCGCACTGCGACTTTCCTCCAGAAGAGCCACTGCGACTGCAATTCCGCCGGACCGAACGGCGAGTGCCCCAGCGCCAGTGTGAGATCATGTGGGTCGAGTGCGAGCGTCGACAGGGTGTACAGCGAATCTTTGTTCCGGATAGGGAAATTGGCATGTATCCGGTTCAGGCGGTCGATCCACTCGCGGCCTGTGAGCGAGTTCGGTCCATGGTCGAGCAGCTGTCCGAAGAACACGATCGTGTCGTCGTTGCGCTGCAGCGTCTCTCGAACGATGTCGCCGGTCCCGCGGCGGTACAGAATGCGCGCCATATTCGGCACGGCCACCTGTTTGATGAATGCAACGGTGAAGAGCGCATAGACAACCCTGTTCTTTCCGTTGAGCGTGACCACCGACAAACGCGCGATCTCGTCGGCATCGACAGTCGGGTCGAGAGCGTGAATCTGCTGCCGGACGCGTCGGCCCGAAACTCGGTTCATGATTGCGGCTCGATTCGTAGTTCGGTTCGGCCCCCGAGGTCGACGGCGAGGACGAATCGGCCGTCGCGTCCTGCCCTGACGGTCGTCTCGACAGCACCGACGGCCATGTAGTCCCGCTCGGGTTGCGCGTTGTCGATGGTCAGATGCACTCGTTTTCGTTCCGCGCCTGGATGGAGAACGCATTCGAGCGCTGCCCCGTCGCTGACGGCGCGGCCCACCAGGACGTCCGGATACGACGCGTCGGCCAGACGTGGTCCGCGGAGCCAGGTCGAATCGGGTCCGTGACCGACGAGGTCGCGCAGACCGGCATGCCGGCCGAATCGCGCCATCAGCGAGTACAGGTTTCCCTGTGTGGAGGTCTGCGTGAATGTCGTTGCGTCGTTGACAGTTCGAGTGGGTTCGTGATGATCCAAATGAGCCAGGACGTTGGCGGCGACGTCCTCGTCGCCGATCTCCCGGGCTGACATCGCCAGCATGATCTGACCGAAGGTATCGCGACCGAAGGAGTACGAACCGGCATCGACCCGATTGGCCAGAGTCTTCGGCAAGTGGAACCGCTCGCCGTCATGGCGCAGTACCGTATCGCGCATCAACCACCACGAGCGGTGCGCGAGGTCGGGCATGGCCGCGTGCATCCAGTACGTCGTCGGTAGCCAGACTCCGTCACCGGACCATGGGCTCCAGGAGATTCCGGCCGTTTCCGATCGGACACCGATGATCCGGCCGTCGGGGCGATGGAACTCCTCGAGGTATGCCCTACGGATTGCGCCTTCGAGATCGTCGAACATGTGAGTGCCGTGGAGCCTGTCGTGCATGACGAGCGTGTTGACGCCGAAGGTGTTGCACACCGGATAGATCCAGCGAGGTTCACACGAATACAGAGTGAACTGTGATCTCTGCATGTTCCTTTCGATCGATGCCGAGAGCGTATGGAAATCGTTGGCGTACGACTCGGTATCGGACCACCGATACGTCAGCGCTCCTGGCTGGGAGAAGCGGTCGTCCTCGAGGCTCTCGAACATCCCGACGGCGACACCCTGCCAGCCGGTGAGCATGATGTTGTCGGTGTTCGCTACCGGATCGCGACTCGATTTCATTCTGCCCCAGGCATTCTCGAGAGCCCAGTATCCCCACACTCGTCGATCGCTCATCTTGTGAATCGACCGTGCCGCAGCCTCGGCCAGGTACCCCGAAAACGCAGGGGCATAATTGTACCGGTATGTCGACAGCGTGTAGCCGAGGATGCTGAGCTGGTACCGCAGCGCTGCCTCTCTGAACTGGTCCCGTCGGTCGAACCCGTCGAATCGATCCACCGGCTGCAGAGCGAGGTCGAAAGCAAGCCTCATTCGGGTGAGGTCCTCGATCGACGCCTCGCCCACCGGCAGAACGGGACTCGACGGAACCCGCGTGACGGGGACCTGAAGTTCGTTCAACACGAGATTGGTACGGGCCGCCACACCTCGGCGTCGATGATGACGTACTGCGTGGGCAACGACAACCAAGACCAGCGAGGTGGGCACCGCCGCGGAAAGTGCTGTCACAGTGGCGCTGTCGATGTGGTGATAGCTCGGCATTGCCACCGCCCACGCCGCATTCAGCCCCCACACGATGAACGGTGCGACGAATGCGCCGACCATCCACCAGAGCAGTACGGCCGCAACCAACGACCCGAGCGCAACGACGCCGAACAGAACGTGTCCGTGGGCAAAGTGGCCACCGCCCGGTACCAGCAGCTCAGCGCCCAGCACCTGGACGCGACCGGTCCCGGCCAGAAGAAGGGTCAGACCCGAGATCCATACCGCGGCGTAGACGATCATGAATTTTCGGATGACTCCGGCCGTCACGGGTGGAAGAAGTGGTGCTCGATCGTCGAGGAGCGGGACCGACATCGGCTCGGTCATGGGCTCGACGGGTAGATCCTGCGGCGTCGCGTTTTTCACCGGAGTACGTCCGATCTCTCAAGGGGGCCGACGGCATACCGTGCCGTGGGCAGCTCGCGCACGTCTCGCCCGCCACCTCTCGCCCATGAGATCGGCTGTGCAAAAACCCGCGACAGGATCGACAGGATGGCAATTGCGGCAAGGCAACACACCATGACTACTCCAATCAGGAACTGCGACGTAGCAGTTCCTGAATGATGCAGCGTGGCTCCCCGGGTGTCAAGATGTCGGTATGAACTCGATCGATGGCCCCTCCCGCAAGTACGGCGGTCTGTCTCAAGAGGAACGACTTGCAGATCGGCGAGATCGCCTCAGGGAGGCCGCACTGGATCTTGTGCACGACAACGGCGTCACCGAGCTCACGATCGGCGCGGTATGCGCTCGAGCATCTCTTGCAAAGCGCTACTTCTACGAGACCTATGCGTCCCTGGAAGAGCTGTTGTCGGCGGCCATGCAGGGCGTTTTCGACTCCATCTCGGAGGCCATCGACGCGGCGGGCACCCTCGGAGTCTCGGATCCCCGGCAGGTACTGACGGTGGCTATCGAGGCGGTACTGGACGCGATGGACGACCCGCGTACAGCCCGCCTGTACCTCGAATCAGCAGCCAGCCCAGCACTCCTCGCGACGCGCGATGCTGCCGTGGATCGATACGTGGACCAGCTTCTCGGCTTGATGGCGACGACGTCAGCCGACGACGTCGACGCACAACTGGTGGCACACTTGCTCGTATCCGGCTCGACGCACGTGGTAGCCATGTGGCTTCGAGGTGCACTGCCAATCGAACGGGACGAGTTCATCGGGCGACTACTGAACCTCGCGTCGACGGCAGTCGCCGGTCTCGGTCGAGTCGAACAGCGATGACGGGATCGAACAGCACCACCGATTCCGGCCTCGAACTGTGTTCGTCGATAGTCCCCCAGCTGGCTCCTACGGGACACGCGCCCATGGCAGTCGATTATCGGTGCCTGTACGACTCGGCCCTACCCGACCAGCGAGGTCAGCTCGGGTCGTTTGGCCGTACGACTGTCCCCCGAGGAGCGTTTACGAATCCGACGAGTCAACCACGGCGCGAGGAACATTCCGGCCCAGGTGAGGTCGGCGCGAACTCGGGAGTGCAGGCGCGGTCTGGCAAGCGGTGCCAACGGAAGATTCCATGCGTCGGTGGCACCCGGTAGACCGAGGGCGTAGGCGGCAGCCGCAGCGAGCCGCGCATGTCCCGTCTCGTTCAGATGCAGTCGGTCCCAACTCCACAGCCGGGGATCAGAGGCCACGTCATGCTTTTCGAGGTCGATCACGACGACATCGGATTCGGCTGCGACTCTGCGAATCTCGGCGTTCAGCTCGATCATACGCCTGGCGATGACGGTCCTTCCGGGGACCGGGTGAGCGAGGCGGGGAAACGTCATGGTGATCACGGTGCAGTCGGCCGCTCGCAGCGCGGCGAACATTGCGCCCACTTCACTCGCCACGGTCTTCGCATCGAACTGCGGACGCAGGATGTCGTTGACACCGGCAGCGACGGACGCGACGGTCGGCTTCAACGCCAACGCAGCCGGCAACTGCTCGGCCTTGACCTGCGCGGCTTTACGACCACGTACCGCGAGGTTGGCATAGGCGACCCCGTCTGCGCTCTCGGCCATGAGCTCGGCGAGCCGATCGGCCCAACCACGAAAGCCTGTTTCGTCGTTGCCGTCGTTCAGCCCTTCCGTCTGGCTGTCGCCCAGGGCTACGTATCGCAATTGTTTCGTCTGATCCACCACGTCCACCGTTCTTTCACTCGACGTCAATATACAACAAGTTGTCTAGTTCCTGGCCTGCCCGCCACCTCGCGACGGGTACTGTGCTGGATCATGTCGCTACGTGATGCCGTGCTCGCCGCACTGGTCGACGGGGAGATGTCGGGTTACGACCTGTCCAAGGCGTTCGACGCAACCGTCGCCAACTTCTGGACTGCCACTCCCCAACAGCTCTACCGCGAGCTCGATCGAATGGATCGAGACGAGGTGATCTCGGCGCGACTGGTCGAGCAGGACGGTCGACCCAACAAACGCCTGTTCAGCCTCACCGACAAAGGACGGACAGCGCTACGCCAGGTCAGCCATCGGCAACCGAAACTTCCTGCGATTCGCGACGAGCACCTGGTGGCGATCCACGCTCTCGAAGCCGGCGACCTGCAGCCGATGACCGAGGCGATCCGAGAACGAATGCAGCTCTCGCGCGACAAGCTGGCTCGGTACGACCGGATGGCGCACCGCCTGCTCGACGGACGTACCGAGACCGATTTCCTGGCCACCGCCGATCGCATCGGCCCGTACCTCACCCTGATGCGGGGACGAATGTTCGAGGAGGAATCGCTTCGCTGGGGTGCCCGCGTCCTCGAAGTGCTCGACGCTCGCGCTGAACGCGAATAATCCCGCCGAACACCCGTTCATAGTCGCAAAGTTGTGTAGTGTTCGGTCACCAGCCGAGGGTGTCGCAGGCCCTGGCCCCACCCAGGAGATGACGCGTGCAGCAGTTCCGACAGGCCGTCGAGGCCAACGACCACGACGCCATGGCCGCCACCCTGGCCGATGACGTCGTCTTCAGCTCCCCCGTCGCATTCAAGCCGTACCGCGGCAAGCAGACAACCGCGGCGATACTGCGCGCCGTCACCCGCGTCTTCCAGGACCTCCGCTACGTGAAAACCGTAGAAGACATCGGCGGCCGTGATCACGTCCTGTTCTTCGAGGCCCGCATCGACGACGTGACCGTCCACGGTTGCGACATCCTCCACCTCGACTCCGACGGCCTGATCGACACCTTCACCGTGATGGTGCGTCCGCTGTCGGCTGCGCAGGCACTCTCGAAAGCCATGGCGACAGAATTCGCCGCTGAAATGGGCTCGATGGGTTCGGCAGACAAGACCGACTGACGCGCATCGGCGGGTGATGCAGGACCTTCGATGTTGGGTGACGGTGTTCGCCAGTGCGCCTCTCGGCAGGTGGCCGCTCGTGGCGGCTGATGGTTGGTCCCCGGGGCATTGGGACCGAACACCGTCGATGGAGTCAACGACGACTCGGCTCTTCGTATTCCGCGCCGCGGCAATGTGGTGGGCCCGCGGTCGCGCATCGATGACCTGAATCCACGCCCCCAATCGGAATCGACACCTCCTACGAAGGGTGTAAATCCCGACGAAGGGCGTCGATCCGCCCCGTCGACTCGATCAGCTCCCCCGTTCCGGATATCCGACTCCGATCGGCGTCGGGTATCCGAAACCGAGGAGCCGATCCGAGACGAAAACACAAAAACTCCGATCCCAGGGACGGAATCGGAGCCAAGAGAGCCTCCTAACGGGATTGAACCGTTGACCGCTCGCTTACAAGTATGTTGCGAGACAACCAGATACGTCCGCATGGAACCACCTCGGTTGTCCTGAGCTGGCTGAATAGTCCAGGCAGTACCATCCGAATCCACGTCCGTTCGCACCGCCATGTGACACGCTCGTGACACCGAGATCGGCGACGAGAATCCGTCTGGACCATGGTGAATCTGCCTGAACACGAACTGGTTCGTAGCGCTCTCGGCACCTAGATCGCACTCTCATTGCGCATCCCATCCTCGAACTCACGGTAGGAGCTCTCTCGCTACATGAATAGATTCGGCCTCCGATTTACCTGAAGAAGCCTTGCCGAATTTGTTCATCGACGGAGACCCGTGAGCAACACTGAACTGGTCGGTTCAGTGTTGTCTTCGAGGCAGACTAGTGAACTCATCCAACGCTACCTCGTACGCCTTGGTCCGAGGATAGTTGCTGTGAGTGAGCACAGAACGCAGGTATCCAGTGTGGTCGAGGTCCTCAGCGACGCGGTCGATCCGTTTATCCTTATCCTCATAGCCCCACACAGGGAGCCCAAGATAGTCTGTACGACGCCACAGATTGATCCATCGATTGGCCCCCTCACTAGCCAGCCAACCTTGAAGGTTGACAGGATCGGACGTGGGCTCCTCGGACGTGGGCTCCCCCTGGTCGGCCAGCCGACCCTCAAGGTCAGCGGGATCGGACGTCGAGTCCGCTTCGCAATATTCGATTTCCGACTGCCATGGATCGTGTGACCAGAGCGAGCTCGCTCGGCACCGTGGCGTTCCAAGGACGTCTGGGCCGAGGAGTTCTGGGAACAATCGCCCGAAGTACGCACGTAGTTGGCTACCATAAGACAGCAAAAACACCCGATTCTTGAGGTCTGAATCGAACTCGGTGGATAACATCACCGCGACTGCAATCACGGACCCCAAACTGTGGGCGGACAATATCACCGTACGAAGCGGTGGTTGAGACTCTTTACCTCCGGAAGTGGAGGTGGCCTCGGGGGCGGTGGCGAGCCAGCTCTCGCAACGCGAGATTACCTCGGGCACGACGCGTTCCGCGTAGCAGGGCGGAGCAAGCGGATGACCCGCACGCGGCAAGAAGCACACCAAATCCCACGCCAGGCCCAGCGGACGGGTTCCTCCAACTACGGAACCGCCGGCAGCCAAACCGACCACGGCAAGTCCTACGGTCGCTAGAGTGAACATTCCGGTATTGACGACGAAACCCATAGACCCGTTGATGAATCGCTCGAAGGCCGTGTCCGCTGCGATTTGGCCACTGAACCCTGACACCGCAACTGCCAGCGAAAGCAGGAGAGCGATAGTCCCCAATATCGCGAGAGCACCGACGTACCGCTCGGCCCGGTGGCTGAACGCTGCGAAGCGGCTTGCCGAACTACTGCGGTCAGAATGCTCCAACCCGGGCCCGGTGAGCGGCGCCCAGGTCCACGTGCGGACGGCAGCAAGCGCGCCAACGATCAGCATTCCAACAACCACGAACGGGGCGGTCGCACCGAACCAGACGTACGGCCGGGGTACCCTGAGAACAGCGTCCTGTTCGGGCTGGTTAGCCACGCACTCTCCGACACATATCGGGTCGATCGCTAGCGCTGCACTGTCAGACGTTCCTGTTCCAACCAGCGCGGCTGCGGACGGCCCAGAGTTGAGAAAATCGCCTGCGGCGACGCTGACAGCACTCGACAACATCATCGCCAGCATGAGCGCGAGCAGCAGAAACACCCCTGGCGCAGTCCCACCCCACGCCTCGTATGAGGACTGCAAGCGATCGCGGCGAACCACGGCGACAAAGAAGACAACGCCTAGAAGGCCGGCTGCACAAAGTAGCCACATTCGTAGTGACGGGTGCCCCGACGCCACGATCACCAAGGCGACCGCCGGTCCGCTGAGCGCAAGGAGATAGCGCGCAGCAGTCGAAGCCTGGCTCAGCTTCCTCCACGACAGCGCGGAAAGAGCGATCCCGACCAGCCCGGCCGCGAGTGCTGTGGGGACAGCCGAAATCCCCAGCATCGAACTCGATTGTGGATTCCTATCGAAGGCGGCGAGCAGGGATATCTGAGTCATGGTGATCAATGCGGCGAAGCCCAGCGGGAGCCAATCGCTGCCGAGCCATTTCGCCTTCAAGGACTTAGGTTTCGGTGCCGTGCGCACATCTGCCGCCCTGTCCGTCCGAGTTACGACTTTGACTGCGATCCAAACCAACACGATTAACGCGGTGGTTGCGACCAGTGCTTGCGTTCGCGGGAACCCCGCCTGTGCGAAGGGCAGCCGCACGCAGGATATTGAGGTGAACTGAGCGAAGGTCACGCACTGAGTCGACCCGTCGTATGCCATATGTACTGCCGTGCAGAATGTCACGAGGGCCGCCGTGGCAGCAACGTGATGAAGTGCAGTGACTTTGGTGATTGCTTGGTGTGACCAAAAGCCTCTCGTCGAGAGCAGTGGGCGCTCGGGGGCAGCCTCGGCGGCGTCGAATCGGCCCGCGCTACTGATTTCAGACTGTTCATACCGAGTGCGGGTGAGTGCGCTGAGAAGTCCGAGAGCCACTATGCCTAGGATCGGGATCAAGCTGAGAAGGGCCAACCTACGCGACTGCGGCCACCGCTCGAGAAAATCCAACTGCGAGGGAATATTGCTACACCGCTGCCCTGAGCTCGGGTAGCATTGCACCGCAACGAGATCCAGAACGATCGACGCTGCCGTCATTGCCATGAGCAACGTGAGCAGAAGTCCGGCCACCCGAAGGGTCGCTGCCCCAGGCGCAGACCGCCACCCCGTTTTCGGGGCTGCACCCTCTGTTTTTCCTTGGGGGTGTTCTTGCCTGGTGCTGTCGGCCGAGTCGTCGAGACGACGACTCCAGTACGCGACGTTGACGAGCCCGAATGGGAGAAGTAGCGCCCAGCCCACCCGTGCAGCGCCGCCTACAGTCTTGCCGATTGTTCCTTTGTCACTCCCAAGCGAAATCCGGGCCATGCCTCCCCACGAATAGGCCTCACGCTCGATTCCCTGGCGAATGTAGCCCCGTTCATGTGGTTCGATACTCTCACGAAAAGCTTCCGTGACTTTCCAAAAGCTTCCCAATGAGTCGCCCACTGTCATCTCGACAGAATCGTCTGAAACATCTAGAGCATTCTGAGGTTTAGTGTTGTTGACACCGTGAATACGAAGCTCGAGAACATGACGATTGCTCATGACACTCCTTAGTTCGGATGGCTGGAGAGTACTCACAAGTCAACGCATCGTCTCAAGATTTGCGAATTGTCTTCCATGGTGCCGACCGACCCGATCGGCAAGCGTCGACCTATCAGTGGTCACGAGATTCCCCAGGCCCCGAACAGGTCCACCAACGCCATGGGGACACCCTCCAGAACACAAAGCACCCGGTCCGCAGTCCGTGCACGCTCGTCCAACAGAGCGCCTGCTTCGATAGGCAAATGAATATGTCTACTGGGTGCCGTCGTGCCCAACCCGGCAGGCACGCTCGCTTCTCGTGTTGGTTACAACCCGATGCGACATCGTCCACGTCGTGACGTGATCCTCGCGCTCCGGATGCGACAGTGTGCCGGGCATCCGCTGCTAGCATCCCCGCCATGCCACCACCTCGCATACCTCCGGTTCCCCCGCTACCGGCATTGCCGCCCTTACCAGCCCTACCAGGTCACAACGATGGATGGCTCAAGAAGAACGCAGCACTACTGATCGGTGCGCTCATCGCGTTGGCGGCAACCATCGGCGGATCCTTGGTGGCATACAACGCAACATCCGAGCAGTCCCAATCGTCTGCCGAGCAAAGCGCACTGCAGTTTCAGAGAACCCAACAGAAAGAGGCGTATTCTGACTTCTTGGTAGCTTACGATGCTGCGATTGAAGCTAGTTACCTCTTGGGCGGTGACCTTGACCCAGCAATTTCGTCAGTCTACGGAAGGAGTTTCGCTACAAATTTTCTGAGTTTCGTAGCGGCCGTGTCATCAATCGAGCAGTGCGGTGCGAACATCGCACTCCTTGGATCTACGGAAACGAACACTCAAACGACCAACATCGTCAAAGATGCGTCGGACGCACAATTCGCGTTATCCATGGTGAGCCAGGCCATGAATGAAACGGCACCCGACGAGAAGGCCATTCTGAGTTACTCTGACCGACTTGGTGAAGAATTTGAAGAACTAATTTCACATAGGGAGGCATTTTTGTCGGCCGCGAGGTTCGACCTAGGTCTACCAAGCTGAGCGTCTAACCGTCTAGTTAGGCACCGAAACGATAAGAGGTTTGGGTTAACCGTAGAGACTGACGTTCAGGCTCGCACTAAGCCTTCAGAATCGCGCTTGTCGACCAAAGTTCGATGCTCTGGCAACAACCGCTCTTGCGCCCAACGGCCGAACACGACCGAGTTCACTCCACGGACGACTTTGGATGTCATCCGCTCAAGGACACACTGGCGTACGGCTTGAAGTACGAATTCCATTGTTGAAATGCAGGTGCAGCTGTGCTTGAGATGCAGAGGATTGAAGGTGACTTCGCGAGCGAAGCCGGTACCTCGCATCGACGTACGAGCGAGATCTGCTGGACTCAATCGATGGACGAGCGCCACCGTTCGACCCAACGCATTCGAGCTGAAAGCGACGAGCAAGCAATGGATCGCGTGTAGTGAGGAATCCGCCGACTGATCGGAGACGGCTTGAACTCCGCCTCAGTAAAATCTCCGTGGCTTGACCCAACCTCCAGTCCGGGACGGATCCGGCGGGCGGCAGACTCCCATCCAAGGGTGTCAAGTTTTCTCACAGGACATCGTCTGCTTTGGAGCTAGCACCGCCGGCTCCGGACTCGACGAACCGATCAAGGATATCTAGGCATCGGTCACGATCGCTTGATCCGGCCGGCACACGCGCGTAGACCGACAACACCGTGTCGATGACACTGTAGGCGTCAGCCGCCTCCGAAGTACTGAAATTGCCTGCCGTATCGCACCAGTCTGCTGTCCACTTCTCACAAAGACCTAGTGCGGTAGAAGGGATCTCGTTGAGGCGATCCGACAGAGCCGAAAAGAGCGGGCCTGGGTGCTCCTTGAACACTGTCGTCATACCCACCCTGTCGAGAAGGGCCGCAAAGGGTTCCAAGGACTCAGGCAGATAGTTGCCCAGGAACTGAGTCTGTTCTCGGACCACCTCAACCGGGTCATTCATTAGTGTCACAAGAAGGCCGAGGTCTGCACACGGAGAAGAATCTGGGACGACGGTGCACTGCGGCAGTTCGTCGACCAACTGCGTAAGGAAGTCAGCAACTCCTGTGCGCCCCTCGATCGTCTCGAGGGCTGTACCTAGCAGGGCCTGAGAGCCGGACTCCTGCAGATCCATACCGCGGACCTCGAGAAGTGTGATCAATCGGGCCGCATACGCCCAATTGTCCGGTAGCGGGGACGAAGTCAATGCCTTGAGAACAGTGACTGTCAGTGCTGGATGCGTCGTTGCGATTTGAAATATCAGGTGATCGAGTGCAGGTGCCCTTAGTCCGTGAGGTGTTGCGACAGAGAGCCAACTTCTCAAGAGTTCCGTTGCCAGCGCGGCGTCCTGCATGTGGACAGGTCTGAGCGCCTGTGGGAGCCAGACGCGGACCCGTTCGGAAGGATCTTCGACTATTCGGTGGAGGGTAGGGGTCAAGATCGCCAGCCTCTGCGGCCGAGTGCCGGTTGGGATCAAGACTTCTGCGATAGCGAGAACCGCAGCGCCTCTTGGCTTTTGAAGTCCTTGGGTCGCGACGCCTTCGTCCGGCTGCGGTTCTGAAACGGCCGGATGACGGTCGATGTTACAGATCGCGTCGAGCATGAGAATGATGTCCTGTGGCAGGTCTTGATGGTGTGCGACTGATTGGATGAGTTGAGTGATGCAAACGTCGAGATCCGAGTCGACCGGCCGTGTGAATGCGGATCGGACAGCATCGTAGATGCTGATTCCGTCGGCGTGTTCACCGACCTTCGCCGCGTCGGTCAGCCCACGAAGTACGCCGATCACCAGGCAGGTCGGCGCGGTTGCGGGAAATTCCGCGAGGAGCCGACTGAAACGGGCCATCTCTGTCGCGGCAGCGGTGTGGAGACCACGCCTCACGCGGTCTACGTCGTCGGCGTCGTCATCGAGGGCCGATACTTCGTCGACTAGTTTGAGCCAACGTTCATCGTCAAGGTCTATCGGATCGGCTGGTTCTACGACCGACGGAGAGAAAACGGCGAATCCTAGCGTGGGCTCCAGTGGCTGCTGGCCGTTCTTATCGTTCAGTTCAGCCAGTCTCGTGCGGAGGTCGTCCGGTAACTGGGCTGTCATAGCCCTACCCAGCAGCGCCAGAACTGCGTGTTCCTCATACTCCAGGCGCGAGTCCGGCGCTGGGCCCGTCGTCGACAAGACACCGATGCCGTAAGCGCCCCTTACGACGCTTAAGACGCGGCTGCGCTGCTCGTCGCTTCCAACCGTGGCAATTCGTGCGACTGCAGCACCCCACGCCCAGCCGCTGGACCAACCTTGCGCGAGGCCCCTGGTGCGCGGGTCGAGGATCCAATCGACCGCCTTGTCAATCAGCGGCCCGGTGGCGTGACTGTATGCCGCTGCGACAACTTCCTGCGCGGCGAGTAAATCTGAGGATTCGAACAGAGCCAAAGGAGCGATGAGCGATTCTGGAGCAGATTGTGCGACAGTGCGCACGCTATCAGCGAATGCGTCAAATAGGCCGCCGCGGAGGGAGCGCTGTCCGTGGACCGACAGACTGTCAAGGAAGCCGTCGTCGGGATTCATACTTGACTGCAACGGTATCCAGCGTCGATCGGTTACGGTCCGACGCAGTTCCTCGAGAATCGTCTGGTCGAGCGACTCGATGAATTGTAGTGGTGCGGCGCTTGCGCACTGAGCAAACTCAATGGAGTCCGCGCGCCGACCGAACGGGCCCTTACGGCCCAGTATGGACCCACCGATCCCCGTGGCATCGCAGATGTGTCGGGCAGCGCGGAGACAGACCGCAAGCGCGGCGGGCCCAATCTGCGGCGCGTTTCGGATGAGTCCGCTTACGGCAATCAGGCCGTGATCGAATATAAAGTTCAACAAACTATCGACACCAATCCGCGGTGGACTTTCAGTGTCTCCGGGCGATTCTCGAGAAGCGTCATCGAAGGCATCGATGACAGCGTCTATGACGGTTTCGTACAGCTCGAGTACGTTCGTGCCGGAATCGGTCGGTCCAGTGAGCATGACAAGCCGCACCATTGCGCCCAGCCAGTCGGTTATGCGATCGGTCAGATGTGCGATTGGCAGTGCAGCGCGTGCCGCCTCGTCCGGTCGTGTTCGTGCCGCCTCATACAGTATGTAAAGCAACTGTTCGGGTCGAAGGCCGTGGAGGAGTTGAACCATTGGCGACAAGGGCGAGGAAGAGGTCTCGTCGCCGCAGTATTGAGCTGCTGCGTGAACCAACAACCCGTTTCCGGCTAGTGCAGCGACGTAAGGTGGTGAGGTGATATAAGTCATCGCTATATCGCGCAGCTTGTCGTCATTGTCGGCCGCGATCGCGAGCACAAGTTTGAGTTCGTCGTTGCTAACCGACTCTAACGAGGTGAGCATCGACAGGACCGCAGCCCGAATGTGCGACCTGTTTTCTCTGCTCAGTACTTTTGCAAGGTCGGCTTGATAGCTCGATGGGTCCTGGTCGCGTTCGATCGTCAGCAGGGCGCGGACTTGGCCGCGTCTGAGGAGGGTCTGCGGTCCGGTGGCGAGCATGTCCGCGGCGGACTGCCCGACGTTGAGCGATACGATCGCCGAAACATAGTCGAAGTAGGACTCGTGAAAGAACCGAAGAACGTTGCCGTCGTTGATGATTACTCCGTAGTGGATTAATCGATCGATGGTGTTTCGGCGTCCGGAAAACCGGACAGCTGGGACCGCGAGGGTTCCCAAATCCGTCATCATGGCCGCGATCTCCATCGTGATCGTGGCATATCCGTCGGTGCCGAGTTCCTCGGCGAGAGCTCGTCCTTTGACCTGGTGATACCGATCGAGCAACGCAATCCGTGACCTAACGGCGAGCAACGAGTCGGTGCCTGTTTGTGTGCCATCTTCGTATAGCGACACAAATAGCGCGAGATTGAGCGGGCTTAGAAGGAGAGCAGACAATTTCGGGTCAAGGTTCGACACCGATAGCCCCAACGTAGTGAGCGCCGAACTGACGTCGGCCTCCGTCAGATCCCCGACTACTATTTCAGCGCACTGAGAGTTCTCGGCGTCTGATTTTTCTGCTGCCACTCCCAAAACCGTACGCAACTGGCGGTCGAATTTGAGGTCCTCGCTACGACACGCGATGATTATTCGCAGACCTATCGACGCGCGGGCCTGCTCGAGGAGATCTTGCAATGCGGCGCGGATTGCCGTACCTCTGCCGGATAGGGTCGATGCGGAATCTGCTTGGTCTACGACAAGTACGCCGGTTCCGATTGCTCGTGCGCGCGAAATGACACGAGCTGGAGACCCGCCGAAGTCTATTCCGTTCTGCCTTCCTAGCCCGTCGGCCGTCTCGGTTGGCTGGGCCACGTCCAGTCGTACAACTCCCACCACGCAGTCTCGTTCCTCCAGCCCGCGAACCACCTGGCCCAATATGTGCGATTTGCCGGCCCCGGGTGCACCAGTGACGACAATGGTGGACGGACCCTCTCGATCCACTATGAGATCTACTATTTCCCGCGCCTGTGTGCGATCGATCGCTGGCAGTGCGGCCGGGCGAGATTTGTCGACGCGACGCGTATAGCGGTCGGAGGTCTGCCTAACTGTGACCGAGAGGTCACTGTCAACACCATGGATTCCTCGGTGGCCTCGGTCGTTCAGGTGGCTTCGTAGCGCGGCGGCCGTCACTGGCCGTGGAGCTGTGTCTACCAGGTACTGGCTGATCACCGCCAGGGCAGAGTTGGGGTCACCCTCGAACATCGAGTTGAGAATCTCGGTTGCGCTGTAATGCGCAGTGTTTTCACTTGCCACATCGAACGAAATAAGTTGCAAGCGCTTGTGAAGTTCGGCCTCGTCGACACCCCATATTGTCATCAGCTCCGAGTGGGCGGCACTTTCTGGTCTGCTTAAGTCGGCCGGCAGCTCATCCAGTGACATTCGTTTGGCTTTTTGCTCAAGGCCACGCATAATTGATGTTTGTTCGGAAACGAACACCGCGCGCTTTCCTTGAGAAGTCCATTGGTCCAGACCGCCGAGAAAGCCTTCCTTCTTCAGAGCGGAAATGGTCCAGCTGGAGCTATGCGAACGTTTGCATTGGTGCGCCTCGTCGACATCTCCAGAGTGGTGTCCGGTCAGCTCGAACTCGAAGGGGAGACCGTCGGGCGGCTCGATCCGCAATGACGAGTAGGTACCGCGGAGGATGGGAATGACGCCACGGAGAACGGTCCAGTACTGCTCGTAGCGATCGCCGAGCTTTGCACCGAGCCCTCCACCCGCCGAGGTGGCCGGGGGTGGCGGTTGCTTGGGCTTTTCGTCCGCCTGTTCTGATGGCATGACTGAGACTAACCCCGTCGTGATACACCTCGGTTGTCCCCCTGGGGAGCGCGTCCCGAATAACCCCACCAGACACCACTGAAGTACACGCTTCGAAACTCCACCACGGAACATGCAGGCTACTGTCGGAGCCCAATGCGATACTTCATGCATGCGAATCATGCTCGGAAGCAGTACGTGAGCTCCGCAACGCCCACTGTAGTTCCGGGCGGCGAGCGGATACTGCCAACTCGAGGCTTTCCGTGGCAGGAATTCGACGAGTTCACCGAAAGACCTCTGGGGGCACACCGGTTTTGCAATGGGCAGGTAAGCAACGATATTCCGAACGTCTCGGGTGACCTTTATGACGCTTGAGGCGGACACACCCCGACGGCCCATAGATAGGTTCTGGGTACCCGCAGGGACGATCTACACCGTCAGCCCCGAAGGGTGGTTGCAGCACTTCACCCACAACTCTCTCTTCACTGTCAGCTCCGACGCCGTCATGATCAAAGAACTCGCGGCGCATCGATGTTTGGTACTGCTCGGCGAACCAGGCATCGGTAAGACCACAACGTTGCAACCCCATACCCCGCTCACCGCTGAATCATCAACCGTAGCAAGGCACATGACTGTCGACCTCGCCGGCTATTCCACCGAAGAGCGTGTCCTCCACAGAGTTCTCGAAAGCTCGGAGATCGACGACTGGCTCGCCAGCGCAGACACCCTGTGCCTCACATTGGACAGTTTCGACGAAGCACACACCCGCATACCCACATTGCACACGTTACTGGTCGGCTCCCTCAGTGAGTGGGACCGAACACGGTTGATACTGCGGATCGTCTGTCGCACAGCAGAATGGCCCACGTCCCTCGCAACATCGCTCGACGAACTCTTCCCATTGGTGCACACCTACGAACTACTTCCACTCCGCCGCGAAGACGTGCCCGCTCTTCTCCCGACCACGGTCGACCCCGAACCATTCTTGAACGCGGTTGAGCGCAGACACGTCGTACCGCTGGCGGCACGGCCCCTCACGTTGCGCCTGCTGACCAAGACATACGAGAAGAACGGAGCACTCCCCGACCGAGCGACCGACCTCTACGAGACCGGATTAACAGCGCTGAGCGAGGAGATGAACGCCTCGCGGCGCGACGCGTCGACGACACCCACATCCACATCGACCGAGAGACTCAACATTGCCTCGGGCATCGCGGCTTATTCGATATTCGGGGGGTACCCCACGGTTTGGACAGGGGCCCTGGTCGACGCCGAACCCAACGACCTCACCGCAGACCACATCGCAACGCAAACCGCCGCCCCACCCTCAGCGATTTCAGACACCCTGAGCACAGGCATCTTCAGCGGAGCCGGTCTGGGCAGACTCACGTGGGCGCACAGCACATTTGGGGACTACCTCGCGGCGCGGTGGATCGTAAGGGGCAACCTAGACGAACACCAACAACGGTCCCTACTGCTCGCGGCAGACGGCAAGATCCACCCCCGCATCCAACAAGTCGCAGCCTGGGTGGTTTCGCTGGACCCTCGCCAGGCCGACTGGCTGATTCCAGCCGATCCCGAAGCGTTTCTCCTCAATGTCGACCTACCCAACGATGACGCTCGGTCACTCGTGGTGAACGAACTCCTTGCAGAAGCCAAGGTCGGCAATCTATTCCACGACTACCAGCGAAACCTGTCCAATGTGCGACACGCGTCGCTGCCCGGGCAACTACGACCTGCACTGGCCGACCATGATGTCGAGGTGCGGCAACTCGCTATCGATATCGCCCGGCATTGCCGCATTTCGGAACTGGTGTCGGAGCTGGTCAAGATCGCCCTCGACACAACGGAAAACGAACAGCTGCGCGTGGCCGCGGCGGTCGGTACCCACGAGCTAGCGCTAGACAACCCGCGCGATGACCTTCTCCCTCTCATCAGATCGCTGGACGGCGCACCTGGCAGCGTTGACGATGTTTCCCGTGAACTACTCGGTGCCGCCCTACTGGCTTCCTGGCCGCACGCACTCTCGACGGCCGACGTTTTCGCGACTCTGGCACCACGAGGCCCCCGCAACGCGATCGATCTCTATTCCAGTTTCATCAGCGACCTCGCAGACTCCCTAGGCTCCGCAGACCTCGAACCCGCGTGCGCGTGGCTCATCGACAATGCGTCGAAATACGACGACCCCCGAATCAGTCTGCTCGTCGACTCCATCGTCGCTTTAGCCGTCCGCAGCGTCCCGAATCCATATGCGGTAACAGCGCTCAAAGCAATCGCCTACGCCCGCGCCGACAACTACGAAACTCTGTTCCCAGAGGACAGTTTTGATGCAGGCTCACAAGTATCGGACGAGAATCGTCTGGTCTTGGCACTCGCTTTGCTCGAGGATGCCACCGACGATCAAATCTTCAGCATCGTCGATCCACCGGGAAGTCACGAGCACCCTCTCATCGGACCAAGTGACTTGACCTGGCTCATCGCTCAACACAAGGAGGCAACCGGCCGATCGAAAGAGACACTGGCGCAGGCGATCCACATCGTGTTCTCACCGTACAACCGCGAGCACATCGACGTCGTGCTGGAACTCACTGATGATGAGCCGGCTGCCGAAGTGCTCCGACACTGGAGAGGAACCGTCGCCACCGACTCGGCCGAGGCCTCCGCGTCTAGAGAGTATGCGCAGCGTACTGCGGAAAGACGCGGACTCCACGCTCAACGCGAAGCCAACGCAGCATGGATAAACCCCCGCATCGCTGAACTTGCGTCAGAAGCGCGGACAGGCAACGCCGACTCCTACTGGCACGCTCACTTCCTCCTGACCACCAGACCAGGAACCGACGTGACTGCCAATGTGCTCGAACCGGATCCCACCCGTCACCCGCGGTGGAAAGAACTCGGTGACGAAACACGCGCAAATCTCGTCACGGCATCACCGATGTATCTCGTCAACGGTCACTGCAGACCCGACGACTGGCTGCTTCAGGACCTCCTGCATAATCCCGCACTCGCGGGGTACCGAGCGTTGATCTTGCTTCTGCGATTCGCGCCGGACGAGCTCGACGCGCTCTCGTCCACCGTGTGGGTGGAATGGGCACCCATCCTCGTAGCCTGGACGGTAGCCGTCAATGGAGCACGATCCGATGACAAGCGCGAACTCCTCCGGCGCGCACTCCCTCATGCAAGACCGGAACTCACTTCCGCAGCTCTCGTTGTCGTCGAGCGTGCTATCGAATCCGGACATCCGGTGTTTCTACGAGACGAACTCGACCTTCTGTGGAATGACGAGTTAGCCATAGCTTTGCTCGACCGCCTGGCTGACACTGCAACGCAACCGGATACCCGCGCAAGCCTTCTGGACGCATTCAAAGTCAAGGGTGTCGACCACCCGAGACCATTGCTTCACTCGTGGCTCGAAGCGCACTCACGGGCCTCACACCCCGAACGCGCCCAGTACACGGCAGCATGGCTGCTCTGGAACGACGCCGCGGAATCGTGGACTCTGCTGTTCCAGTTGATGAACGACGACCCGGACACTATGGAAGCCGCACTGCTTCAGGCCGGCCACCAATACGATCGACACATACCTACACTCGACGACGAGTCGTTGGCTGACCTCTATATCTTCCTCTGCCGACACTTTCCCCCGTCGGAAGATCCGCACGACGAAGAAGTGCACTACATAGGACCTCGCGAATCTCTTGCAGTCTGGCGAAACGGAATCCTCGACGCACTCGTATCGCGGGGTACCCAAACGTCGATCGACGCTATCCGGCGAACCATTCAGGAACTACCACAGCTAACGTGGCTCACCCACGTGCTCCGACGCGCAACCCGCATACACCGCGACCTGACCTGGTCCCCCGTTGCCAGCTCCGACCTCGAACAGCTCGCACAGGTCCGGCAATCGCGACTCATCAGGAGCGAGGCCGACCTCTTCGCGGCTACGCTCGACGCGCTCGGTGCGATTCAGCGGGTACTTCAAGGTGACACCCCCTCGTCACCTTTGCTGTGGGACACGTTTGCACGACGACCGAAGTCCGAAGACGAGATCTCCGACTATCTGCGCACTGAACTGACGAACCGTCTCGGCGGTCGCGGCGCAATCGTCAACCGCGAGGTGCAGGTTCGTCGCCAGCCGACCGCAGGCATGGGTGAGCGGACCGATATCAGAATCGACGGGAACCCGCGGACAACGTCGGAGTTGTTTGTCGAATCGGATCAGCTGACCATTGCAGTCGAGGTCAAAGGAAGTTGGAACAGCGGCATCGAGTCTTCGATCAAGACTCAGCTCGTTGATCGCTATATGAAGGACCTACACAGCTCGCACGGAATCTACATCGCCATCTGGTTCGACCCTGAGTCTTGGAACAACAATGACGGACGAAGGCGACGGGCAAAGCGACATGGAACCGCAGCGATGCTGCTTGAACGCCTCGTTGCAGCCGCAGAATTGGTTAGTGACGATAGACGAAAAGTCGAGGTGATTGTTCTGGACGCGTCGTTACGGCGTCAAAGTTCTGTTTCGAGCGAACTAAGTTCGCCTTAGTAAAAGGTGGCGTTCACCGGCTGGCATTCACCAATCCGTCGACGACGGTACGGAACGACCCTAAGTAGACGTCCAACCGACCAAATAAGGGACATATCGGGCTCCCACGCAAAGCAGCGGAGCGCAGAAAGGCTAGTTGCCCAACAAAAGTCGACGTGACTACAGACAGCAGACCGGCCCCCTGTGCTCTCACGTCGATGCTTGAGGTCAACCAGAATGTTGCCGTTAGATCTAGCAGATCATAGTCGTGAATTCGCACAGTCAGTCACAGTTCGGTTCAACCGAACCTTCCGTCTGGTCCCACCTGCAGCCGATGCGGTCTTCAGAACCAACCTTGCCCCAGGCGTTCCAACGGCGGGTCCTGCTTCCTTACGTCTATCTTTGTGGTCAGATGGCATATGGAATCTGGACGCATGTTGGGCATCAGAGCAAAAGAAAACACCGGCGGTACCGTAATTACGTCAACGCCGTCACCTGTTCTTCACAGGACGCCAACCCTCACGACGGCGATCTGCGCCGGCTATGCAAGTACGTTGCTTGGGGTAGCCGCGTGGTCACAATTTGCATCAGCACCCCTCGCGGTCCCGATTGCACTTTCTGCCGTTGCCGTATTCTTCTTCTTGCTGTCAGCGATTGGGTTATATGCCCAAACCACCGGCCGGCGGCTGAGATTCATCGGGAAACAGCACCAACTGAGTACTCAAGCGTCAGCCCACGAGAAGGACCGCGTTAGAGCCGAATCCGAGGCGAGACAACTTCAAGCAGACGTGCAGCGCATGGGCGATGGCGAACCCATCGTTCGGATCGGTGCCGTTCGTGACATAGCTCGCCTTGCAGATGAGGCGCTAAAGGGCGAGCGGCCCCAGTTTGCCGGTGAGTGTGTCTCAATTCTATGCACTTACCTCCGTCTTCCCATCGCAGACGGGGCTGCCAGCGAACTTCATGTTCGAGCTGAGATTGTGAGTCAGATTGCGGCACGTCTCCGGAATCACCAAGACAACTTAAGCTGGACCAAACTGGCACTTAACTTCACTAGTGCATCATTCGGTACCGCAGACTTCTCCCGGTGCGTATTTGGCGCTGAGACCACTTTTGACGGCGCAACGTTCGACGGTTCGGCCATCTTCACTAACGCCTCATTCACGGAAGACGCAAATTTTTCTTTCACAGACTTTCGGGGTAACTATACGCTCTTCGATAATGTAAATTTTAAAGGCATAGCATACTTTGATAGAGCCACCTTCGCTGGAGGCTTAACTTCATTTCATTCTGCTTCTTTCAAGAGCAAATCAATCTTTAGAAGTTCAAAGCTCATGTCCGAAATCAATTTTTCAAAAACCTACTTTGCCGCCGCCGTATCGTTTGAAGAGGCTGATTTTCTGTCGGGGTACTCGTTATTCGAAGGAGCTACCTTCAACAGCACGCTTTCACTTCGTGCCGCTTCGCTCTTTCCGGGTGCGTTGGTCAATTTCTCTACTGCGCAGCTCAGGGATGGAGTTTCGTTTCGTAACATGGACTTCGCCGGGGGACTCCTAACTATAAAGTCGACGAAGATGCGCCAGGGCATCGAGATTGACTTCCGCGAGCCCCAACGGTGGTTAGTTGCACCGGAGGGGCCGTGGGGCGATGAGCCGCCAAATCTATTCGCCGCGGGCAGTCACATCAGTGTGCTCCCGGCGGTCTGGCCGCCAGGAAAGGCGGATACTGCCCCAGAAGCAAACAGCAATGCCCGCGGGCTTATCATTCGAGTCCCCGGTGGCATCGAAAGTCTCGATGCACTAGGCCGCTTCCTAACCGACATCAATACCGCGTACCAAGCTTGCTTTAGGCTGGCATATTCAAGTCAAGACCCCCCATCCTTGGTGGTCGCTTATGTGGGAACCGGGTCACTAATACTCGAGCTGGTAGAGCAATATAAGCCTTGGGTAATCGGCGGGGGTGCAACCGGAGGCCTCGGAATTCTTTCTCTTCTAGGCAAGACTTTGGTTAACGGGAAGGTAGAACAGCTGACGTCCTTGATTCCGCGAATCAAAACGGAGCACGCCCGCTCGGAAGCGAACGCTCAAGCTGCCCGAAACGAACGCACACGCCACGAAATTGAGGGAGTAAGGCTCGACGCAGAGTTGAAGCGCGTTCGCGAGGAAGCAAATGAACGGCTGGAACTCCAACAGACTGTGGCCCCAATCATCGAGAGGATCCGGCACGTTGCTCCGAATTTAGAGCTTGTGCCTACGAGACAAGAGGGCGGCGACACACCAGCCGGATGATAGTGGGCTCATTTCCGACCGTCAATATTTGATTCCGATCGTGCGCAACACCGAACTTCTGAAGAAATCGCCAGGTGGACTGCCCGACCTGTTGACCCCTGCTATGACGGCTCAGCAAACACGTCCTGAGTGGTACATGCCCGTTGCGCGTTCGTCGGAATCAAGTGCTGCGTTACTGCGATAATTTTACCGTCAGCAATAGTCCTTCTCGACCTCGGCAGGCGCGACACTGAATTGCGTTGCCACCGAGTCCAGCTCATCGGGGTTCACCGCTGCTCCCCCAACCGATCCCGCAACCGCATCGACGTCGTTCGCATCTTCTGAACCCCAGCAATCTCGGCTAACACTTCTGCGTCGCACCGCCGATACAACTGCTCCACCGCCGGCCACACCTCACCCTCGGCGTCACCGAGACCCGGACGCTTCACCAGATCCAACACCGTTTGCTCGGGCGTCGTCACCAACACCGCACCCAACTCGGTATCGACGCGCTCCGCATCCAGACGTGCCGTGTCGCGCACGACGAACCGAACCACCGCCTGACGATCCGCCAACCGAATCGGATCGTGGCGCGTCGGCACAGCCACCACCGCCGTCGCCAACGCCCGCGGAATCGCACCGTGCAGCCGCGCCGCACTGACCCCCATTACAACAGCGTCATCGGGGCCGTACGCCGCGACAGCGATACCGGCCGCTGCAGCCTCAAAGCCAGGCATCCACTCGGTCCCGACCCGGTCGTCTGGCACCGCCACGTAGAAGCCCGTCGCCACCCGGTGCAGCAGACCCAAGTCCATCAGGCGCGCGAGCTCGGCGCGTGGGTGCGCGTAGACATCGGCGGCCATCGCGGCCCGCACCATCCGCATCGGAAGTCGCGCAAACTCGGGAGGTAACCCGGCCTGACGGCGTCGAACATTGCTCGTAGTCACGGACACCTCCATCCAGTATCGAATACGTAGGCTTTAACCCTACAGAACCGACACTGATTCCAACACTGCACCTCGGCCCGGCCATCACCTGCCCAGTCCATACGCATCCACCTACATCCACCCGAACGCTCACCGCTGAGTTAGCAAGGAGTTGTGACACTCTGTGACACCGAACGCCGAATCGACCCGCCGAACCGGCAAAACCCCGGGTCACACAAGACACATAAACCCCAGGTGGACGAACCGGGCTCGCGCAAGAAACGAGCGGCGAAAACAGGCCAAAAAGAGACGGCCCCAACCGTTTTCGCTGGTCAGAGCCGTCTCATGGAGCCTCCTAACGGGATTGAACCGTTGACCGCTCGCTTACAAGGCGAGTGCTCTACCGCTGAGCTAAGGAGGCAGTGAAGCGAGCCAAGCATACCGTTCAACGGACGCTCAGCGACAACAGGTACCTTGTCGGTGGATCACCCCAGCAACGTAAAGACGGTCATGACTTTCCTGCAAGACCTGACGGCTTCGCTGAGCCGTCTCACCGGTGAGCGTCGGGCCACCATCGATACACCGACCGCCGCGCCGTCACCTCTTCGCCCTATCGATCTGACGGACGACGCGACGGTCGCCGAGGTCCTCGAGCTGGCCGTTCGTGTCGGCGAGGTGTTGTTGGCGTCGGGCACGTCTGCGGTAGATACGGCGACGCAGGTGCAGTTCATCGCCGCGACGTACGGCCTCGCGCGATGCGATGTCGACGTCACGTACAACTCGATCACGCTGAGCGCACATCGCGGTCCGACGCGGCCGCCGGCGTCGACGATGCGCATCGTCCATTACCGCTCGATGGACTTCACACGGCTGGCCGCGGTCGACCGACTTATTCGCTCGGTGCGCGTCAAGGTGGTCCCGGCGAGCATCGCGCGTGACCGCCTCGACGAGATCACCTCGGCCCCGCACCCGTACAACCGGTGGATCGCGACCTTCGCGTGGGCCGGCATGGCGGCGGCGATCGGTGTGTTGCTCGGCGGCGGCGCGTTGGTGGCGGTCGTCAGCTTCCTGACGACGATGGTGATCGACCGAATCGGCCGCATCCTCAACCGCGCCGGACTGCCCTTCTTCTTTCAGCAGGTGGTCGGCGGATTCGTCGCTGCCACGCCGGCGATCACTCTGTACAACTTTCAGGATCAGCTCAATATCGACATCTCCCCATCGGTGATCATCGGTGCCGGGGTGACGGTGCTGCTGTCGGGGCTTTCGCTCGTCGGCTCGGTACAGGACGCGATCACCGGAGCACCGATCACCGCGTCGGCCAGATTCTTCGAAGTGTTGATGATGACGGGCGGCATCATTGCCGGCGTCGCCACGTCGCTGCGGCTGGCGGCCCTGATCGGGAGCGATCTGCCGCAGATCAGCAACCTGCCTCCCCCGGACATCACACAGGTGCCCACCAAGGTCCTCGCCGGCGCGGCCGCGTCACTGTTCTACGCGCTCGCCTGCTACGCCGAGCGGCGCGCACTGACGGCAGCGTTCATGGGCGGCTTCGCGGGTGCGCTCGTCTACTTGATGTCGCAGACGTTGGCTGTGGGTCCGATCATCGCGTCTGCCATCGCGGCCACGGTCGTCGGATTCGCCGGCGGTCTACTCGCACGTCGAGCGCTCATTCCGCCGCTCATCGTCGCCGTCGCCGGAATCACTCCGTTGCTGCCCGGTCTCTCGCTCTACCGAGGTCTGTACGCGATCCTCAACGACCAATTGCTGCTCGGTATCAGCTCGCTCTTCGCGGCGTTCGGCATCGGCTGTGGCCTGGCTGCGGGCGTCACATTGGGTGAGTGGGGTGCGCGAACACTGCGTCGACCCCGGATCCTGGCACGCACCGAGGAACTACTGCGCCCGACGCTTCGCCGCAGAGAAGAACCGCGCCGACCGACGGTTCGTCGGCGGCGCGGTACGAGTCCTTCGTAGAAGGCGGAACTCAGGCCTCGGTGCTGGGGGTTCCCTCAGCACCTGCGCGGGCAGCTGCGTCGGCCTCCATGGCCTCACGCAGGCTGCGCGGACGCATGTCGGTCCAGTTCTTCTCGACGTACTCCAGGCACGCAGCGCGGGTGTCTTCACCGAAGACGACACGCCACCCCTGAGGGACCTCGGAGAACGTCGGCCACAGCGAATGCTGATCTTCGTCGTTGACCAGCACGAAGAAGCGTCCGTCTTCGTCATCGAACGGGTTGGTACTCATCTCGCCTCACTCGTCGCGAACGTTTGATTGGTAAGTCTGCACCGTGAGGTGCCACACGACCCTAGCAACGCAGGTCGTGCTCAGGTGGCGTCAGGCCTTGAAGAAGTCGAGCAAGTGCGCATTGACGGCCTCGGGACGCTCGAGATATCCGTAGTGCCCGGCGTCCGCGATCTCCACGTATCGAGCCCCCGGAATGGCGTCGGCGAGCTCCTTGCCCAGGTAGGCGGGGATCATCCGATCGTCGGCGAACCCGACCGACAGACACGGCACCGACACTGCCCGGTAGGCGTTGGTGCGGTCGAAATCGTCGTCCATGCCCAGCTGCGCGCGCACCCCGGCGGATGGCGAGGATGCCGAGAACTCGAACAGGTCGAGCCAATCGCGAGCCGTTCGCGCATCACGCAACGTGGCGGGCGACAGGTTCATCACCGCCGTCACCGCGGCCGAGTACGTGCCCGGCAGCTCGACGCGCTTGTCGTAGAGCGCCCGCTCGCCCTGGGCGAGCGTCTTCTGAAACTCGTCGACCCGCGCGTGCCCGGCCAGGAATGCCGCCTTGCGAACCAGATCGGGACGCTTCAGAGCCAACTCCTGCGCGACGCGAGAGCCCATCGACGTTCCGACGACGAAGGCCTTCTCGGCACCGTCGCGGACCAGTTCGATCAAGCCCTCGGTGTCGGCAACCATGGCGTCGATGGTGATACCGGTCGCACTTTCCGACGACGGCGCGATACCGCGGTTGTCGAAGGTGCACACCCGGTAGCCGGCCGCCAGGAGGGCCGGTACCTGATGCAGTTCCCACACTCGGCCGGGACTGCCGGTGCCCATTATCAGAACGACCAGGTCTCCACTGCCCTTGACCTGGTAGTTCACGTCGATGCCGTTGATCTTCGCGATAGGCATACGTCTCCTCACTGCTGATGCTTTCGTCGGCGATCGTATCGTCCGAGGTCGACGTGGGGTTACTCGAACAGCCAGTGGGTACCTGCAGTTACATGACTGACGAGAACGTAGCGGGCGAAGCACGCAAAGGAATGCTCGACGGGATCAAGGGCAAAGCCAAAGAGGTCGTCGGCGCTGTCACCGGCAACGACTCGTTGACGGCCGAGGGCCAGTTGCAGGCCGCTCAGGCTCGCGAACGTAAGGAGGCGCAGGCCACCGAACGCGTCGCCGATGCGCAGGCCACCGAGGCCGCGGAGGAGCTCGCCGACGTGCGGACTGCGGCAGACAGTCGACGCGAGGCCGCGGAAGAGAACGCGGCAGTTGCCGAGGCGAACGCAGATCGCGTTCGAGAGACCCAGGTGGCCGCGGCCGAGCAGAACAAGCGTGAGACCGTGGCGCAGGAACGAGCGGCAGCCGAGGTCGACGCTACGGCCCAACAGATCGAAGCGGCCGAGGAGCGCAAAGCCGAGCAGGCCGCGGCGGATGCGGACGAAATGGTGGCTGCGCAGAAGCACCAGGAAGCGCTGCTGCAGGCCGAAGCCGACCGCAAGAAAGCCGAAGAGCTTCGCAACCAGGCTTGACCCACCACTGCTGATCTAGGAGTTCGACTACATGAGTGTTTTGGCCCTACCACTGACCATCCTGAGAATTCAGTACCGGATCGCTCGAATTCCGTTGCAGCTCATCGAGACCAACGTCGTGGTGAAGATGGATGCGGAATCGCCGGCACGGCTCGCCTACGAGCACACGCTCGGATCCCTCGATCGTGCCGTCGGTAACCTGTTGGGAGACAGAAGCCTTGCCGATCGCGGCGAGACGCTGGTCGACAGCACCGAGAACCGCGCCGAGGCAGCACGTCTGGACGCCGAGGCACGTGCGAAGAAGACCGCTGCGGACGCCGACCTGAAGACGGCTCGTGAGACCGCCGATCAGGACCGGCGGGCCGCCGACGCCGCAGCCCAGGAAGCCGCCCGCGACGCGCGACAGGAAGCCGAGCAGCGCAAGCGCGAGGCCGCCCAGGAAGCCGAACGCGAAGCGGCTGCAAAGAAGAAGAAGGCCGACGAGCAAGCTGCCGCGGCGGCCAAGGCAGCCGAGGACCGCAAGAAGACTCAGCAGGCTCAGGTCGACAAGCAGGAGAAGTTGGCAGCAGCGCCGTCCGAGGCCGAATTGGCCGAGGCCGCAGAGCGATCCGAGGAAGCCGACGCCAAGAAGGACGAGGCAGAGCGCATCGAGAAGCTGTTCATCGCGGAGAAGAACAAGGACTGACAGCCCAGTTCTCTCGAATCGAGCTCAGCAACAACCTCTTCCAGCCCCGCACCGTGTTCTCGGTGCGGGGCTGGTGCGCGCTGCAACCGTTGGTGCCACACTCTCAGAGCATCGACCGGGGCGCACCAGCGAAGCCCGACTGCCCGGTTTACTGTAGGTTCGCCGAACACATCGACAAGGCGGGTAGATGCGCATGCGACAAACGGGACCCGAGTCCAGTCCACCCAACCGCGCCCGGCACAGACTCTCGCCGCTGTTCGCCACTCTGGTGATCTTCGGGGTTCTAGCCGTCCCAAGACTGGACTTCCCCGGGGCCGGCATTGCGGGCTGGGGACTGGCAATTGTCGCGGCAGCGGCCTGGCTTTTCACAGCTTTGCGGCCACAGCGGTCCAGCCAAAAGAGCTAGGTCGTGCGCGTTGTGCGTACCTCTGAGGGCGCATAACGCGCACGACGGGAGCGGAGCGACGATCAGCTGACGATGCGAGCGAGGAATGCGTCGATATTGTCTTTGACTGTCGCCGTGCGGGTGTCGACGTCGAAGTCCTCCTTGAACTGTCGTCCCAGGGCCGGTGTTTTCTTCTTGCGTGCGTACAGAGAACACGCGAGATCCGAGCAGATGTAGGTACCGACGGTGTTGCCGCGTCGCCCGGACTCCCCTGCCTTCGCAGCGGCCATCAGCGACACACCGCCGTTGGCGTGGGTGGTGAGACAGATGCTGCACATCTGCGCAGTCCGTGGGCCACCTGCCTTGTATCGCAACGCAATTCCCCGGAGTCGATCCTCCTGCGGTACGACGATGTAGCTCCGTCCCGCCAGCTTCGGGTCGCCCCAGCCGAGGAAATCGAGATCCTCCCACGGCACTTCGTCGAACATATCGGGGAGGGAAAGCCGAGTGGCGTCGCCCTTGGACGAGTTGACGAACGACGATCTGATGTCGCGTTCGGAGATCGGCTTCATTGTTCCTGCCTCCATTGCCGTAGGAGTGTGTCGATTCCGTCGAGGATTCGGGCCCACGACTCTTGCGAGTCGGGTGCACTGTGAGCGAACGAGCCGGCCGCTTCGAGGCTGGCAAAACCGTGAAAGACGCTGCCCAACAATCGAACAGCATGTACCTGATCCACCTCGCTCAGGTGATACCCACGAAGGATCGCCTTCATCATTGCCGAGTGCCGCACCCCGGCACTGTTGATCGCCGTCTCGTGGTCGAGAGGAAATTGAGTGGCCGCGTACCGGCCGGGATGTTCGCGCGAATAGACCAGGTACGCGTCGGCCACTGCCACCAACGCGTCCTTGCCTGCCCTGCCTGCCAACGCTTCTGCTACCCGGTCGGCCAATTCTTCCAACGCCAGCAGAGCGATGCCGACATTGAGCTGATGCGCGCTCTTCAGATGCGAATACAGACTCGCCACTTTGACGTCGAAGCGTCGCGCCAACTCACTGGCAGTCACGCGATCGAAGCCGACCTCGTCGGCCAGATCCGCTCCTGCTGCCACGATGCGCTGCGCGGTCAATCCTGCGCGTGCCATGTCGGCCTCCTCCATCTTCCGAGGACACCGTAGCCAAAACTAATAGCTATAGGCAAATTGCTATAGCAATCAGCGACCCTGCCACGCCTCCCACAGCTCTGCGTAACGCCCACCGGCAGCGACCAACTCGTCGTGCGGACCTTGCTCCACGATTTTCCCGTGCTCGAGCACCACGACGCGGTCCGCTGCAGCGGCCTGGGTGAGGCGATGCGCCACGACCAATGTGCTGCGGCCTCTCGTCGCCGCCTCCGCAGCCAGTTCGAGCTCACGGGCACCGGAGCTGCCGGCCTCGGCGGTGGCCTCGTCCAACACCGCGACAGCCGGATCGGCGAGAACCAGCCGCGCCAGAGCCAATTGCTGCGATTGCGCCGCGGTCAACTGGTGACCGCCCTCGCCGACGGCGGTGTCGAGGCCGTTCTCGAGCGCCTCGACCCATCCCCAGGCACCGACGGTCCGCAGTGCGGCTTCCACGTCGTCGCGGCCGGCGTCCGGTGCCGCGAGCAACACGTCGTCGATCAGTGGGCCGGCGAAGACGTGCACTTCCTGGCTGACGATCGCGACATGCCGGCGTAAACCCTGGTGGCCCAACGAGTCCAGCGACGCGCCGCCGACACGAACCGTGCCCGACGTCGACGCCATGGACCCGGCCGCAATGGCCGCGATCGTCGACTTCCCGGCACCGGTGGATCCCACGAGCGCGACCGTCTCACCTGCGTCGACACGCAGGTCGACCCCGTGCAGTACTTCGTGACCCCCGTCGTACGAGTGGCGCAGGTCGACGACATCGAGGGTGGCGTCGGCAGGCACGGAACCGTCGCCCACCGGCCGCTCGTCGGCAATGTCGACGACACCGACCAGTCGGGCCAGAGAAGCTCCGGCAGACTGGATGTCGTCGAACGTGAAGAGCAGGGTGCCGATCGGATTGAACAGGCGATGGAACAGCAGCGCCGCGGCCGTGGTCTCACCGACGGTCACGTAATCGCCTCGTACGAGCAGGAATCCGGCCAGCAGGATCACCGACAGACCGACACATTCGGCGCGGTTACTGCGTGAGCCGAAACGGGTGAACAGGCGGAAGACGTCGACGCCGATGTCGCGGGCTTTCGCCGACGCTCGATCCACCTCACCGAGGTGCTCGGCTTCGAGTCCGTAGGCCCGCACCGTCTTTGCGCCCTGCATGCTGCTGACGAAGGACTGGGCTCGCTCGCCCATAGCGACTCGTTCGGCCGCGTACAGCGGAGCCGATCGGGGCAGATACCAGCGCAGCGCGAGCACGTACATCGGCAATGCCACCAGACCGGCAAGCCCCAGACGCCAGTCGATTCCGAGCATCGTGATCATGCTCAGGCACACCAGCAGGAATGCTCCGACGAGCTGGGGAATCACTTCGCCGATCGACTTGGCCATCACTGCGACGTCGTCGCCGACGCGGGAGAGCAAGTCGCCCTTGCCCACTCGCTCCAGCGTGGCCACCGGCAGGCGGAGAGCGCGTCGCACGACGGCCTCACGCAGCGACGCCAGGATGCCCTCGCCGAGGGTACTGATCAGGTAGCCGCTGAAACCGGTGACGACACCGCCGATGACCGCTGCCACCGCGATCACGACGACGACCCCCACGATGGTCGACGAGTCGGCCCCGTCGCGGACGCGGTCGACCAAGACACCGAGCACGTAGACGGGCACCAGCGACATCGCCGCGGCAATTGCGCCGAGCAGCAGCGTCACTGCCGTTCGTGCCCGTCGTAGTTTCAGCTGTTCCAACAGCCAGCGGCCCGACCGGGCACCGGTGGCGATGGGAAGAAGTTCGGGGGCGGTCATCGCAGCACCGTCTCCTTGTACTGCGCGTCCGAGGACGCGAGATCGTGGTGGGTTCCTTCGGCGACGACGCGGCCGTCGTCGACGACGAGCACGCGATGCGTCACCGACAGCAGCGCAGGGCTGGTGGTGATCAGGATCGTGGTCTGCGCGGCGCTGCCGGTGTGTCGAAGCTCGGCGATGCCGCGCGCGATCGTGTGCTCGGTGACGGCGTCGACCGCGGTGGTGGGGTCGTGCAGCACCAGCACCGGGGCGTCGACCGACAGGGCCCGCGCCAACGCGACCCGTTGACGTTGGCCGCCGGAGAGGCTGGCACCGCGGTCGGTGACGGCGTGGTCGAGTCCGGCTTCGTGCAGTTCGACGACGTCGGTGGCCGCGGAGGCCTCGAGCACGCGGTCGAGTTCGGCGTCGGGCTGCGCGCGACCTGCGGTGACGTTGCTGCGGACGGTACCGGCGAACAGATCGGTGATGTGCGGCTCGACGAGCACGGTCTCGCGGGCGCGTCGGAGATCGATGTCCCCTGTTGCGATGCCGCCGATCCTTACCGTTCCGGTGTAGTCGGACTCGGAGATCTGACCGGAGAGCACCTGGGCGAGTGCCTCCCCGTCCTGCGGCCGGTAGGCAACGATTCCGAGCATCTCGCCGGGTGCGGCCGAGAAGGTGAGGCCGTCGAGCGAACGGAACCCGACCTCGTCGACGGCGAGTTCGGTACCCGAGGGCACAGCGGAATCCGATTGCGGCAGAACGTGGTCGGCACCGAGTACGAGTGCGAGCCGGTCGGCCGAGCCACGCACCATCGCCACCACGCCGGGGATCTTGGACAGCCCGGTCAGCGGTTCGATGACGAATTGCGAGAGCCCGATGACGGTGATCAGCTCGCCGACCGAGATGCGACCCTGCAACGCGAACCAGCCTGCGGTACCGGCGATTCCGACGGCGAGCAACGCGTTGACCGCCGCCGCCAGGCCCTGATAGACGTTGTTGGCGCGGGCCAACCTCAGCGTGGCCGCCAGTGCCGTTCGGCTCGACGTCACGAACCGCTGAGTCGCGGCGTCCTCGGCTCCGATTCCGCGCAGCGGACGCACTCCACTGACCAGATCGGTGGCCATTCCCGAGACCCCGGCGATCTCGGCCTGCTGTGCGGTGGCCGCGCGGGTGAGCAACGGGGCGAGACGCTGGAGCGCGATCAAAATTACCGGAGTGCCGATCACGACGGCCAGGCCGAGAGGAATGTCGATGATCAGCAATGCCACCGCGGACGCGACCACCGCCACTGCGGACGCGAAGACTCGCGCGATCAGGTCGAGAATCCACGATTCCTTCTCGGCATCGGACGTCGAGACCGTCAGCAATTCCCCGGCCGACAGATCGGTGCGCAGTCCGCGTGGGTCGAGAACGCGGCCGGCGACCTCCACCCGCACATCGTGGGCCTCACGCTCGATGGCGACGACGATGATGCGGGCACCGATGCGCCAGGCGTAGGACAGTGTGACGAACAGAGCCGCGAGACCGACCAACGAGACGATCATCGCCGTCACGTCGCCGGTGTCGATCGCCCGCGACACGATCAGACCGATCGCGACCGGAACCATCGTTTCGCACAGTTGATGCACCCCGAAGAGCAGGGACGAGACGATCAAGCGGGTGCGACGACGTCGTACGGTGCGGCGCAGAATCGCGCCACCGGTGGCCGGGAAAGGTGCCTCCACCACGTTTCGAGCATGGTGAAGCGAGACAGAATCGATCATTCGCTGCAGCCTATGGCATCGGGAAGTGGCGATGGGGTGTCACATTTACATAGAGTTGGCACCAGCGAACACCGAGTAAGTCCAGCAGAGAGTACGGAGATCACCATGCCTGCCAAGACATCGACCGACAACGACATCGCCGACGAAGACATCGTCCCACTCGAGTACGAGACCGCCAGTCAGGCCCAGCGCGTCGTCGCCGCCTATGCGACCGATGCAGACGAGTGCCGCATGTTGTTGTCGATGCTGGGTATAGACCCCGTAGCGAAGACCGACTGACAGGTTTTCGCAGGGCTGATTACCTAGGCATCAACAAGCGGATTGGACAGTTGTGGCTGACGCCTCGCAGGGTTCGGATTTCGTCGTCGTAGCCAACAGGTTGCCGGTCGATCTGGAGACACTTCCCGACGGAAGCACGCGATGGAAGCGCAGCCCCGGCGGGCTGGTCACCGCGCTCGAGCCCATCCTGCGCGCCAACAAGGGTGCCTGGGTGGGATGGGTCGGCGTATCCGACGTCGACGTGGAGCCGTTCGTCGAGGACGACCTGCAC
Organism: Rhodococcus sp. JG-3; assembly: GCF_000482405.1. Classification (NCBI taxonomy): domain Bacteria; kingdom Bacillati; phylum Actinomycetota; class Actinomycetes; order Mycobacteriales; family Nocardiaceae; genus Rhodococcus; species Rhodococcus sp. JG-3. The sequence continues at coordinate 1,609,051 of NZ_KI519398.1, read as the reverse complement.
CTGCGTCCGGTGCCGATCAGCGAGAAGGAATACACCCAGTACTACGAGGGCTTCTCCAACGCCACGCTGTGGCCGCTGTACCACGACGTCATCGTCAAGCCCGAGTACGACCGCGACTGGTGGAACGCCTACGTCGAAGTCAACCGCCGCTTCGCGGAGAAGACGTCCGAGGCAGCCGCGCAGGGTGCGACGGTGTGGATTCAGGACTATCAGCTCCAGCTGGTGCCCAAGATGCTGCGGATGCTGCGGCCAGATCTGACCATCGGCTTCTTTCTGCACATCCCGTTCCCACCGATCGAGCTGTTCATGCAGATGCCGTGGCGCACCGAGATCGTCGAAGGACTGCTCGGAGCCGACCTGATCGGTTTCCATCTGTCCGGCGGTGCACAGAACTTCCTCTACCTTGCCCGACGCCTCGCCGGGGGAACCACCTCACGCGGAACCGTCGGTGTGCGATCCAAGCTCGGTGTCGTCCAGGTGGGGTTCCGGACCGTACGCGTCGGAGCGTTCCCGATCTCCATCGACTCCGGTGACCTCGACACCAAGTCGCGCACGAAGGCCGTCCGAGACCGCGCCAAGCAGTTGCGCAAAGACCTGGGCAATCCGAAACGGATCATGCTCGGCGTCGACCGACTGGATTACACCAAGGGAATCGACGTTCGGCTCAACGCATTTCGAGAGTTGCTCGAAGAAGGCCGAGTCGATCCGGCCGAGAACGTCATCGTGCAATTGGCGACGCCCAGCCGTGAACGCGTCGAGAGCTATGTCGCCATGCGCGGTGAGATCGAACAGCAGGTGGGACGCATCAACGGCGAGTACGGCCAGGTGGGCCACCCGGTGGTCCACTACCTGCACCGTCCCATACCCCGCGAGGACCTGCTCGCCTACTTCGTCGCTGCCGACGTCATGCTGGTCACTCCCCTACGCGACGGCATGAACCTCGTCGCCAAGGAGTACGTGGCCTGCCGCAGCGACCTCGGTGGCGCGCTGGTTCTCAGCGAATTCACCGGTGCTGCTGCAGAATTGCGCCAGGCGTACCTGTGCAACCCCCATGATCTGGACAGCGTGAAGGACGCCATCACGGGAGCGCTCGAACAGGAACCCGAGGCAGGTAAGCGTCACATGCGAGCCATGCGCCGGCAGGTTCTCGCCCATGACGTCGACCGCTGGGCTCGCTCGTTCCTGTCCGCTCTGGCACAACCGGCCGAGGGCACCAACCTCGTCAGATAAATCGCTTTACCCCCACCGTCGACGGCTGCTAGTTTGCCGTCGACGGTTTTGTGCATGCGAGAAGTGAGGAGGTGGGCATCGTGGCCACCTGGACGAGAACACACCCGAGCCCTCACACCTCCTCCACGAAGGACTTCTCGCATGTCTTCTCTACTCGAATACGGACTCGACCAGCACTGGCGTGACGAGTTCGAGCAGCATTCTCACAGCGCAGTTCTCGCCCGCGTGGTTCGCGTCGACCGCGGTGAATTCGACGCCATCACCGAGCACGGAATCGCACGCGGCACCGGCACTGACCTCTGCACCGGGGATTGGGTGGCACTGGACGCGGAATCGTTCCGGCTGATCGACATCCTGCCCCGCCGAACGGCCATAGTTCGCGCCAGTGCCGGATCGACCTCGGCCGCACAGGTTCTCGGTGCCAACGTCGATACCGTCGTGGTCACTGTCGCGTCGGACACTGCCCTCGATCTCGGTCGCGTCGAGCGCTACCTCACGCTGGCGTGGGGCAGCGGCGGCGTACCCGTCGTCGCGATCACCAAGACCGACAGCGGACGCGTCACCGAAGAGTCGGTACTGGCCGCCGCGCCGGGTGTCACCGTCTGCAGCACCAGCGCGGTGTCGGCCGACGGAATCGACTCGCTGACAGCACATCTGCACGGCACGGTCGCGCTGATCGGGCCGTCGGGATCGGGTAAATCGACTCTCGGCAACGCTCTGATCGGGAGCACCGCGTTCGCCACCGGCACCACTCGCGAGGCGGACGCCAAGGGCAGACACACGACGGTGCGTCGGGAATTGATTCCGGTACCACGGCTGGGACTGACCCTGCTCGATACTCCCGGATTGAGGTCGGTGGGCGTACAAGGATCGGAAGACGCAGTGGCGAACGCTTTTTCGGATATCGACGAGCTGGCCGCACTGTGCCGTTTCGGCGACTGCGCGCACGCACACGAGCCCGGTTGCGCCGTTCTCGCCGCCGTCGAGGCAGGCGAACTCACCGAACGCCGGCTGAGTAACTATCGAAAGCTGTTGCGGGAGAACGCCTGGACCACGTCACGCTACGACGCGCGGGCGCGCAGCGAGAAGTTGAGGGAATACAAGCAGATGACCAAGTCGCTACGGCAGAAGTACGCAGCCGACGGTGGGCGGCGCTAGGTCAGCTCTCGTCGAACAGCGAGGGGCTCTCGGACTCCGCCTCTTCCAGCGGAGCCGAGCCCTCGCGCGGCGACGCCTTGCGCACCACCTCGACCGTCGTCGTACGGACCGACAGCCGATGCCCGTCGTGATGCTCGAGCAACGCCAACCCTTGACGAATCTCGAGCACCTTCCACGGGCCTGCATGCCCGGACGCCTGAACCAGGTCGCCTGGTGCGATCTCGGAAGCCACTGTTGTTCTCCATTCACCGAGCAGGTATCGGGGGTCGAGCAAGTCTGTGACACACACCCTATCGGGCACCGACCAGCCCGACGCCACTTGCTCGTCGAACAAGTTAGGAGTACTCATGTAATAGTTGTAGATGTACAAGCAAATATGCGGAGGTGCACGTGGCCGAGCTGACTCGACGACACCGATATCTCGTGCTCGGGATCTGCTGCCTCAGCCTGTTTCTCGTCAGCACCGACAACACGATCGTCAACGTCGCGCTGCCGTCGATGCGCGCAGATCTGAATGCATCGGTATCGGGTCTGCAATGGATCATCGATGCATACACGCTGGTCGTGGCATCTCTGCTGATGCTCGGCGGCTCGATGGCCGACCGGTACGGACGCAAGCGGTTCTTTCTGATCGGCACCGGAACGTTCGTGCTCGGCTCGCTGCTGTGCAGCGTCGCACCGTCGCTGGGCTGGCTCATCGCCTTCCGGATGCTGCAGGCCATCGGCGGCTCGATGATGAATCCCGTCGCGATGTCGATCATCACCAACACCTTCACCGACCCCAAAGAGCGCGCCGGCGCGATCGGCATGTGGGGTGCCGTCGTCGGAATCTCGATGTCCGCGGGACCGGCACTCGGCGGCGTGCTCGTCACCAGCGCCGGCTGGCAGTCCATCTTCTGGATCAACGTCCCCGTCGGGATCTTCGCTTTGGCGATGACACTGAAGTTCGTCCCGGAATCCAAGGCCGAGCACGCGAGGAAGTTCGATCCGGTAGGTCAGTTCCTCATCTTCGCGTTCCTCGCGTCCCTGGTCTTCACCATCATCGAAGGTCCCGCGAAGGGCTGGGGATCACCGCTGATCGTGTTCACCGGTGCCGTCGCGATCGGCTCTCTCCTCGGGCTGCTGGTGGTCGAATCGCGAATCGAGGAACCGCTGATCCAGCTGAAGTTCTTCCGCAGCGCACCGTTCAGTGGCGCTACGGTGATCGCCGTGTGTGCGTTCGCGTCCCTCGGCGGGTTCCTGTTCCTCAACACGCTGTACCTGCAGGACGTTCGCGGCTACTCACCTCTGCACGCTGGTCTCTACACTCTGCCGATGGCACTGATGACGCTGATTTTCGCGCCGATATCGGGACGCATCGTCGGCAGCTTCGGGGCTCGCATCCCCCTGCTCGTGGCCGGCCTCGGCTTCGTGGTCTCGGCGCTGATGCTCACCAGAACGACGCCGACGACATCCTTCACCTGGTTGGCGACGGCATACGTGATCTTCGGAATCTCCTTCGGCATGGTCAACGCCCCGATCACCAACACCGCAGTGTCCGGGATGCCGCGCAGCCAAGCCGGCGTGGCCTCGGCTATCGCGTCGACCAGCAGGCAGGTGGGTCAGTCGCTCGGTGTGGCCGTCATGGGATCGATCGTCACCGCGAGCATCGTCGGAGAAATCTCCGACGGCTTCACTGCCGCCGCCGTGCCCGCCTGGTTCGTCATCGCCGGTGCAGGCGTGGTCGTGACCGTGCTCGCGCTGGTCACCACCGGCCGGTGGGCACGATCGACCGCCGAACGTATCGACCAGCCGGTGCTCGTATGACGAGCGAAGCAGCGCAGATCTGGCGCGAGATGCGAGCGCTGATGCTCGAGGTACACGACACTCGACGGGCCGTCGCCGAGGCCACCGGGATGAGCTTCCTGCGCGCGAAACTGCTGATCAAGCTGTTGGGCGGCGATCGGTCGGTCACCGAACTCGCCGATCTGCTCGCCTCCGACGTGCCCTACGTATCTCTGAACGTGCGCGAACTCGAACAGCGAGAACTGGTGTTGCGCACCGAGGACCCCCACGATCGTCGACGACGCATCATCGGACTCACCGACACCGGACGCCGCCTCGCCGAGAAAGCCCGCACGATCGCCGACGCCCCTCCGCCGGAATTCACGGCACTACCGCCGGAGGACCTGGCGCATCTGCGTCGAATACTGCGACTGCCCTGATGTGGTGGGGCGGCGCTTCGGCTTCTGCTTCGGCTTCAGCGGCGAATGTCTGCGAGCGGGGTTCCGATCTCGACGAGGGCGCGCACGGTGGCGGCCTCCATGCCGGGTGAACCACACACCAGGATCTGACGGTCGGGGAACGGCCCCTGCACCGCGACGACGTCGGCGATAGCACCCTCCCAACAGTGCTCCGGCTCGAAAAATGATGTGCTGGAACCAATTTCCTCGTGAATACGATCGTTCCAGCGGTCCGAGGCCCACGGCTCGTGCAGCTGATCGACGACGGGAACGACGGTCAGCCACGGCAACTCGGCCGCCATCAACCACAGCATGTCGCTTGCATAGAGATCGCGCGGCGACTTGCCGCCGAAGAACAGCGTCACATTCGGCGGCCGCTCCCAGCGCGTGAGATCGAGCAGAATCGCGCGCAACGGAGCGAGGCCGGTACCGCCCGCGATCATGACGACGTCACGCCCGGAATCGTCGACGTGCAGACCGCCCTGCGGATCACTGATCTGCCAGACATGACCGGGCCGCGTCTCGTTGACGATCGACCCGCTCACCCACCCCGCGGGTACCGCGCGCACATGGAATTCGAGCTTGCCGTCCAGCGACGGCGGCAGGGCGGGCGAATATCGCCGCGTCAGAGCAGTGTTCTGAGGCACTGTCACGGACACCGATTGCCCGGCCCTGAACGGGATCGCGTCGCCCTCGAGCCTGATCACCGCGAGGTCGTTCCGAAGGCGATGGTACTGAACGACTGTCGAATTCCACGCCTGCATGCGGACCAGGATAGGGGGCGATGCCGGGTGTCTCGCAAACGCGCGCGGGGTTCGCCGCTGCCGATGCCGCAAACGCGCGCGCGTTTGCTGAACGCGCGCGGAATAGTGACCGAATCACTGGCAAGTCTGCGCGCACCTGACAAATGCGCGCGCGTTTGCGGGGAAGGCGGCGAACTCAGCGCTGGTGCTTCGGCTTCCAGACCACCAGGGCGTTGCGTTGGATCGGCACCAGGTCACGGCGATAGCTCGCGTGCACGTTCGCTACCTCCTGCGCCAGTTCAGAGACCCGGGCCTGCAGGGCCTCGACCTGGTTGGTGAGCTCGATGATGCGCTTGATGCCGGCGAGGTTGACGCCCTCGTCCTGCGAGAGTCGCTGCACCTCACGGAGCAGCGCGACGTCCCGCGGTGTGTAGCGTCGACCTCCGCCGGTGGTGCGGTGCGGGATGACCAGGCCCAGTCGGTCGTAGGTGCGCAGCGTCTGCGCGTGCATACCGGCGAGCTGGGCCGCGACGGAGATCACGAAGATCTGGGCGTCGGGATCACCTTGTGCCCCACCGGCTTTCGCGGAACCGCCCTCGGGAGGGACCGACATCACACACCTGCCCACCCGGCCCGCGGGTCGAATCCGCTGGCCTTCTCGGCTTCCAGATAGGTCTTCAGAGCGTCGGTAGCAGCATCGTCGAGTTTCTGCGGGACGGCAACTTTGACGGTCACCATCAGGTCGCCTGCGCCGGACTTCTTCGGGATGCCGCGTCCACGCACCCGCAGCACTCGGCCGTCGACGGTGCCCGGTGGCACCTTGACGCCGACGCGTCCTTCGAGGGTGGGCACCGACAGTGTGGTGCCGAGGACCAGTTCGCCGTAGCTGACCGGCACGGTCACCGTGAGGTCGTCGCCGGTGCGGCCGAAGACCTTGTCGGGCTTGACTCGAACGGTGACGAACAGGTCGCCGGACGGTGCTCCACGAAGTCCGGCCTCGCCTTGGCCTGCGAGTCGAACTTTCTGGCCGTCGCTGATGCCGGCCGGTACTCGCACGGTGATGGTGCGGGTGCGGTTCTGCACACCGGTGCCGCGGCAATCGACGCACGGGTCGTCGATGATGGATCCGGTCCCGCGGCAGTCGTCACAGGGCTCGCTGAAGCCGAACGCGCCTTGGTTTCGGTTGACGACACCTTGGCCGTTGCACTTGGGGCACACCCGCGGGCTCGTTCCGGGCTTCGCGCCGCTGCCGTGACACGTGGTGCACGACGACGGACTGGTCAACCGCAACGGGACCGTCACACCCTGCGCTGCTTCACGGAATTGCAGCGAGGTCTCGGTCTCGACATCGCTGCCGCGTCGGGGACGGTTGCTCTGCGGGCGCTGGGCTGCGCCGCGATTGAACAGACCTCCGAACAGATCGCCGATGCCGCCGTCGCCGCCACCGCCTTGACCGAAGATGTCGCCCACGTCGAAGGTCTGGCCACCGCCACCGAATCCGCCTGCACCGGGCGAGAATCCGCCTCCACCGCGGCTACCGAAGCCACCGGACGCGAACAGCCTCCTGGCCTCGTCGTATTCCTTGCGTTTGGCCGGGTCGGCGAGAACGGCATGCGCCTCACTGACCGCCTTGAACTTGTTCTCGGCCGCGGCGTTACCGGGATTGGCGTCGGGATGGTTGTCCCGCGCCAACTTTCGGTACGCCTTCTTGATCTCTTCTGCAGTAGCGCTGGAGGAAACGCCCAGCTCCTTGTAGAAGTCCTTCTCGATCCACTCCCGCTGGCTCACCGGGCGTTTCCTCCTCTCGCGCTATTTCTTTTTACTGCTCGTCGGACGCGGGTGCGTCCGATTCTTCTGTTGCCGTGCCCTCGGAAGCACTGTCGACCACACCGACCATCGCGGTACGCAGCACGCGCTCGCCGAGCTTGTAGCCCGGACGCATCAGCGTGCCGACGACCGGATTGCTGCCGTCGCCCTCATGGGAGACGGCCTCGTGGATGGCCGGGTCGAAGGCGTCGCCCTCGGCCCCGAAGGTGCTCAAACCGATGTTCGAGAACACCCCCGCCAACTTGTCCGCCACGGACTTGAGCGGTCCGGTTTCGAGATCGCCGTGCTGGCGAGCTCGCTCCAGATCGTCGAGGACGGGGAGGAGCTGGGACACGACGGACGCTTTCGCGTTCTCCGCTCCCGTCTGCTTCTCCCGATCCGTGCGGCGACGGTAGTTGGCGTACTCGGCCGACACGCGCTGCAGATCGGCAGTGAGTTCGGCGACCTGAGTGTCGCGCGGATCTTCTGTGTCCTCCGCCTCGACCACGATCTCGCCTGTCCCTTCGTCCACCGAGCCGGGCTGGGGCGCAGTACCGGTGCCCGCGAGGGGCTCCGGAACTGCGTCACCTTCCCGTACTTCACCGGTCTCGGGATCGATCTTCCGCTTGTCCACGAAAGTGACCGGTTCTTGCTCGGAGTTACCCGACGTCACTTCTTGTCCGTGTCGTCGGCGGGCTCGTCGACAACCTCTGCGTCGACTACACCGTCGTCAGCGGCCTGCGCGCCACCCTCTGCGCCGCCCTGCTCCTTGGCCTGAGCCTCGTAGATGGCGGTGCCGAGAGCCTGCGACTCGCTCGACAGCTTCTCCACGGCGGTCTTCACTGCCGAGATGTCGCTGCCCGCGAGTGCCGTCTTGGCGTCGGCGATGGCGGTTTCGACGCGGCCCTTGAGCTCGGCGTCGACCTTGTCCTCATTGTCCTTGACGAACTTCTCCGTCTGGTGGACGAGGGACTCGGCCTGGTTGCGGACCTCGGCCTCTTCGCGACGAGCCTTGTCCTCGTCTGCGTGAGCTTCGGCGTCGGCGACCATGCGGTCGATCTCTTCCTTGGACAGACCGGAGCCGTCCTGGATCTTGATCGTGTTCTCCTTGCCGGTGCCCTTGTCCTTGGCCGTGACGTGCACGATGCCGTTGGCGTCGATGTCGAAGGTGACCTCGATCTGGGGGACGCCGCGCGGAGCCGGGGGCAGATCCGTCAACTCGAACGAGCCGAGGAGCTTGTTGTGCGAGGCGATCTCGCGCTCACCCTGGAAGACCTGGATCTGCACCGAGGGCTGATTGTCGTCAGCGGTGGTGAAGGTCTCGGATCGCTTCGTCGGGATGGTGGTGTTGCGCTCGATGAGCTTGGTCATGACGCCACCCTTGGTCTCGATACCGAGGGACAGCGGCGTGACGTCGAGGAGCAGAACGTCCTTGACCTCACCCTTCAGCACACCGGCCTGCAGTGCAGCACCGACGGCCACGACCTCGTCCGGGTTGACGCCCTTGTTGGGCTCGCGTCCACCGGAGAGTTCCTTGACCAGCTCGGAGACTGCGGGCATACGCGTCGAACCACCGACGAGCACGACGTGGTCGATGTCCTTGACGGCGATGCCGGAGTCCTTGACCACTGCCTGGAACGGCGCACGGGTGCGGTCGAGCAGGTCGGAGGTGATCTTCTGGAACTCCGAGCGGCTGAGCTGCTCGTCGAGGAAGAGCGGGTTCTTGTCCGCGTCGACCGTGATGTACGGAAGGTTGATCGAGGTGCTCTGCCCGGAGGACAGTTCGATCTTCGCCTTCTCGGCAGCCTCACGCAGACGCTGCAGGGCCATCTTGTCCTTGGTCAGATCGATGCCGTTCTGAGCCTTGAACTTGTCGACGAGCCAGGTCACGATGCGCTCGTCCCAGTCGTCGCCACCGAGGTGGTTGTCGCCGGACGTCGCGCGGACCTCGACGACGCCGTCGCCGATTTCGAGCAGCGAGACGTCGAACGTGCCGCCACCGAGGTCGAACACGAGAATGGTCTGCTCGCTGTCGCCCTTGTCCAGGCCGTATGCGAGAGCTGCCGCGGTGGGCTCGTTGACGATGCGCAGGACGTTGAGGCCGGCGATCTGGCCGGCTTCCTTCGTGGCCTGACGCTGTGCGTCCTCGAAGTACGCGGGAACGGTGATGACCGCGTCGGTGATTTCCTCACCCAGGTAGGCCTCGGCGTCGCGCTTGAGCTTCTGCAGCGTGCGCGCGGAGATTTCCTGAGGGGTGTACTTCTTACCGTCGATCTCCACGGTCCAGTCCGTGCCGACGTGGCGCTTCACGGAACGAATCGTGCGGTCGACGTTGGTGACCGCCTGGTTCTTCGCGGGCTGGCCGACCAGCACTTCACCGTTCTTGGCGAAAGCGACGATCGACGGGGTGGTGCGTGATCCCTCGGAGTTGGCGACGACAACCGGTTCGCCGCCCTCGAGGACGGACACGACCGAGTTGGTGGTCCCGAGGTCGATACCGACCGCACGAGCCATAATGTTTCCTCCTGTTGTTGCGTGGGTTCCAGTCCCTGGGTGAGCGAACTCCGCTCAAGTTTGCACAACGCGATCTATCGCGTCAACTTCCAACTTGAGCCTCATCCACTCAAGGCTGCTGACCTGCACAACGGAGGGTGTGGCGAATTTGTTCCCGAGGGAGCGGCTGCGCCGCATGTGAGTAGGAGTGGAGCCTGCGGAACGACCCAGGTGAGTGAAAACTCGACCCCTGCTACGAAGTTCCACGCACATGGGGCGAAGCCCCTCCACAGCAGTACGCCGCGACGATCGGCGGGGATCGTCGCGGCGCAGCGGGAGAGAAAGTACGGAACGAAAATTTACTCGGCAGGCTCGGTGGCGGGTGCGGGGATGCAGCTGTAGCTGAGCAGTCCACCGGTGATGTTGTTCATGAAGTCGGCATCGAGTGCGCTGGCGAAGGCAGCTGCGCCGGCAGGGCGAGCGACCCATTCGCGATCGGCCGACGGCACGGTGTACGTCATTGCCTCGCCTGCCTTGATGGTCTTCTCGGTGTTCTGACCCTGCAGACCCGGCAGTGCGCCGTAGTTGACGTTGACGTTCGACGCGTCGTCGGCACCCTTGTTCTCGACCTTGACCTGCAGTGCGACGACGCCGCCCTCGGGGGCCTTCTCGACTGCGGTGTCGCAGACAGTGGCCATCGAGACCACCAGGTCGGGGCTTTCGAGAACTGCGGAGCCGAGTGGCATCGCGGGCTCGGTCTCGGGCTCGGCCGAGGCCATGGGTACGAGGACGACCGCACCGATGCCGGCGGCCAGGGCGGCCGTCGAGGCCAGGATCGAAGTGCGGGCAAGACGTCGCATGGACAACTCCTGTGGCTGAGGGGATGTGACCCGTGAGTCTGATGTGACTGAAGGGACAGTTGGTACTTCCTCACTATGACCTATCCGATTCAGACATTCCACACCAGGCGATCTCGATTCGATGACGTTCGCATATCGAACAAAACCGGTCGGGCCGAATGACATTCGTGTGATTCGGCCGACGCTCACCGATCGACGGGCCGGGCCCGGCGCGCCCACTCGCTAGGTTTCGCTGGTCGAAGAAGAGGGGAACCACAACCCTGCGGATCGGCCGCGCCCTACGTAGGGTTGAGGAAAAGCGAGGCTACGGAGGCACATGGATCCCGAAGTGCAGCACGAACCGAGCGAGATCACCTACGACGAAAAGTTCTACCCGGCTCGGCCGAAACCGCTTCGTCCGTCCGTGCGTCGTGCGAACCGAAGTAGTGGTCCCACACCGGACAGCGAGCCGGTCGCGTCCAATCCCGAGTACGTGGACTGGCTCACCGAACAGTCGATGCTGCGAGATGCCAAGCTCATTGCCGAACAGCTGTCGGGCAAGGGCAGCATGTGGCAGAACCCGTATGCCGATCCCGATCCGCGTGCTGCCGTCGAGCGAGCACCCGTCTGGTTCACCGCCTACCCCATCTCGGTGATCAACGCTCCGCAGACCAGCTTCCTGAGCACCCTCGGTGACGAGAAGTTGTGGCAGGCGTTCTCCGAGATCGGCGTCACCGCCGTGCATACCGGACCGGTGAAAGTGGCGGGCGGCATCCACGGGTGGCGTCCCACCCCGTCCGTCGACGGCCACTTCGACCGCATCGGTATGCAGATCGACCCCGCCTTCGGCTCGGAAGAAGAGTTCCGACGCCTGTGCGTCGTGGCCTCCGCGTACGACGGCATCGTCATCGACGACATCGTTCCCGGCCACACCGGTAAGGGTGCGGACTTCCGGCTGGCCGAGATGGCCGTCGCCGACTACCCCGGCATCTACCACATGGTCGAGATCGAGCCGCAGGACTGGCACCTGCTCCCCCGTGTGCGCGCCGGTGCCGACTCGCAGAACATCGACGCCGAGGCCGAGGCCAATCTCGCTCGCGCCGGCTACATCATCGGTCAGCTGCAGCGAGTGATCTTCTATGAGCTCGGCGTCAAGGAAACCAACTGGAGCGCAACACCTCCCGTCGTCGGCATCGACGGCGTCGAGCGGCGTTGGGTGTACCTGCACTACTTCAAGGCCGGTCAGCCGTCCATCAACTGGCTCGACCCATCGTTCGCGGGCATGCGCCTCGTCATCGGCGACGCCTGCCATTCCATCGCCGATCTCGGTGCCGGTGCCCTGCGCCTGGACGCCAACGGTTTCCTCGGCGTCGAACGTCGTGCAGAGGGTCCGGGTTGGTCCGAGGGGCACCCACTCTCGGAGGCCGCGAATCACCTGATCGCCAGTGTGGTGCGCAAGATGGGCGGGTTCACCTTCCAGGAGTTGAACCTGACGATCGACGACATCAAGGCGATGGGTACCAACGGTGCCGACCTGTCGTACGACTTCATCAACCGCCCGGCCTACCAGCATGCGTTGGTCATGGGGAACACCGAATTCCTCAGGCTCACCATGACTTTGGCTCGCGATCACGGTGTGGACACCGCGTCGCTGGTGCACGCGCTGCAGAACCACGACGAGATGACGTTCGAGCTCATCCACTTCGCGACACTGCACGCAGAAGACGAGTTCGCCTACGGCGGCGAGTCGGTCAAGGGCTGCGACCTGGGCGATCGCATCCGCGGTGAACTCACCGATCGCCTCACCGGCCGCTGGGCACCGTACAACCGAACGTTCACCACCAACGGAATCGCCTGCACCACAGCCAGTGTGATCACCGCGTCGCTCGGCATCCGCGATCTCGATCGGATGGACGAGCAGGACATCGAGACCGTCAAACGAGCGCACCTGCTGCTCGCCATGTACAACGCACTCCAGCCCGGCGTGTTCGCACTGTCCGGCTGGGACTTGCTGGGCATCCTTCCGATCGCCGCCGACGAGGTCGAGGATCTCATCAAAGAGGGCGACACTCGCTGGCTCAACCGCGGCGCACACGACCTGATGGGGTATTTCCCCGACGCCGTGCGCTCGGAATCGGGCATTCCCCGTGGACGCAGCCTGTATGGGTCGCTACCGGAGCAGTTGGCCGACCCGCAGTCGTTCGCTCGGCAGCTGGCTCGAATCATCGAGCTGCGCAACAAGTACGGAATTGCCACGGCGCAGCAGATCGACATTCCGACGGTCTCGCACAAGAGCCTGCTGGTGATGGTGCACGAACTCGGCCAGGGCACCATCCAGGCCACGGTGCTGAACTTCTCGTCCGACGAGATCAGCGCAACCATTCAGTCCAAGCACCTGGTGCCCGGCACCTGCGCCATCGATGTGTTCGACGACAACGAGATCGCGACGGTCGACGAACTGCACAGTTTCCCGATGAACCTCGGTCCGTACGAGGGCGTCGCGGTGGTGCTGCGGTGAGAGAGACGACGCAGCACCGCTGACGGATAGACTCCTGCACCGTGGCCGTAGAACCGAACGATCCGACAGCAGGCCGGCCTCGGCCTGCCCGCCCGCAACCACCGCGGCCGGAGCTGTCCGTCGATCCTCTTCGGCCACGACAGGAATCCACCGCAGACTCCCGTCTGCCGAAGATCGCGACCGGACTGTGGGCGGTGACCGCCGCATTGATCCTGGCGCTGGCCGCCGTCATCGCGCTGAACTGGAACGTCGTTCTTTCGGGCGTCGAAACCGCCGTGGCTCAGCAGGATTCGACGGCAAGCGCCGCAGACGTCCGGAACACGGCGTCGGCCACCCTCATCTCGAGCGGTGCTGCCGCCGCCGTGCTGGTACTACTCGGGTTCGTCTCGTTGAACCTGCTCCGCGGCGCAGCCACGTCGTCCAAAGTCTTGATGGGCGCGGTAGGAATTCTGACCATCGGGGCGGCCGTCACGTTCTCGACCTTCGTCTCCGACGCCTCGGCCCTGCTCGGCGGCGTGCTGCAATGGGGTCCGTTCGTCGTGGCAGGCGCTGCCGCAGCCGCCACGGTCGTCGCGCTGCTACCTCGACGCCCCTCACGTCAGTGAGGCGAGAATCCCTTCGGCACTACGTGCGGCGAGGGCACACGAATTCGACGTGAACCGGTCCAGAAGCGGATGCTCCGAGAGGGATCGCCACTTACGCACCGCAGCCAGTGCCGTGTCGCGCTGCTGAGTGTGCCCCGCATCGGGCGGCAGATCGAGACGCTCGGTGGCGGCGATACCGAAGCCGCCGATGATGCGCTGCAGATCGAGCAGTCCTCCGTCGGGCAATGTCGGTGTGACCGAACGCAATCGGCCGAGCAACCGTAGTTCGGCAAACCCGTGCACGTCGGCGAGCATCCTGCCGGCTTCGGTACGCAGCGCATGCGACTCCGGCCGGAACTCCAGAATTCGTTGTAGCGCAACCAGAGCCGAGTGCAGCTTCAGCTGATCCGCACGCTGGCCGAATTGCACGTCGATCACCGATCGAAGTTCGGACAGTCCACTGCGCTCGACCAGGTCGGCCGCCAGTGTCGGCGAATCACGCACACCGAGCCGAATCAGCGTCACGGCCATCCGAATCCCGAACAAGCCGAAGCGGTCGACAATGCTGGCGCGCAGGGCGGCATCGACGGGCAGAGTGCTCTCCGCCCGCACGAACCGATCGGCCGAAAGCATCGCCAGCTGCAGATCCTCGGTCGGTACCGTCGCGAGCATCTGGAATGCGGCGAACTCGCTCTGCCGCAACGTCTCTGCTCCCAACGCCAACAGCCCTGCCACCGGGACGACGGCCTGGCACAGTCCGGTGGCTTCGAGCTCGGACGCGAACCGGGCCGCGACCTCCTTGGCCGACATCATCGCGTCCATGCGGCCCGAGCCGACCTCGTCCGCCCGGGAGACCACCCCGATTACCCCCAGTGGCCCGGAATCACCTCCGACGTGTGCCCCGATCTGCCCGAGAAACGAGACGTCCGTGGCATTGAGGGTGCGCAGCAGGTAGACCACCGCGTCGGCCCCCGACGACGAATTCTCGGGGGTCAGCATCGCCAACGTGCGCGCCGAGACATCGCGAGAGAGCGACGAGGTGCCGGGTGTGTCGATGATCGTCGTCTGCGCCAAAGTACTTGCCGGCCATTCGACGTCGAGGCGATCGACCTGCGCCGCCGTCAACGCACCGAGATCGAACGTCAGCCGCCCGTCGCGTCGTTGCACCGGAACGTTCGCCGCCCGATCGCCGTCGTACCAGGCCGTCACACTGGGTGAGACGCCATTGCGATACCACGTGACGACCTTGGTGCATTCGGTGGCGTCGGTCGGCGCAATATCCTGCCCGACAAGCGAATTGAGCAGAGTGGACTTGCCGGCCTTGAGCGATCCCGCGAGCGCGACCCGGAGCGGCTCGTCCAAACGGTAGAGACATTCGTCGAGCATCCAGGACGCCTCGGCGTCGCCGGCGTACGTCGACCGCGCTGCCGAGATCAGATCGCGCGCTCGGGCCAGTGCCGTCACGCTCATACTGCGACGTCCTTCACCAGACGCGTTGCGCGAGCATTCAATTCCGAGACAAGTCGCATGTCGTTCTCCAGCCTCGCGATCCGGGCGGTGCGATCGGTGTTGTCGGCGGCAGCGGCTTCCTGCGCCGAGCGCAACGACTCGTTGAGCGAACGCAATGTCTGCTCGGCGATCGAGGTGAAGTGATCTCGCAGCACCCGCTGAATCTGACGCAGCCGATCCTTCGACTCCTTGCCCACCTGGAAGCTGACGTCGTCGGTGAAGCGGCGAATCGCCATCTTGGCCTCGGAACGACGCGCCTTGACGCGATTCTCCTTGTCTTCCTTGTACGCCTTGGTGCCGAGCAGTACGCCTGCTCCGATCGAGATCGGATTGAGCAGACTCAGCCCGACGAACGTGGTGATCAGACCGAACATCAGTACGCCGCCGTAGGATCCACGCATTCCGACGAGCACTTTCTGCGTGATACCCACCCGACCCGACTCCAGATCGGCCAGGGACGTCACGGGCTCGAGCACATTGTCGAGATCGCCGAGATCGAGATCGGGCAGGGCCGCCGCGCCGGACGACGCGAAGTGCTCGGCCACCAACTCCGACAACCACAGCGCCCGCTCGTGCGCCCACACGAAATTGTCGCCCACCGACGCGGCAATCTGCTCTTCGAGCCATTCGCCCAGTTGCGGCCAGTCCTTCCCCGGATCCCCCTCGTCGACGGTTTCCTCGGCCTCCCGGGTGACGCGTCGCAGTCGGTCGCGCAGGTCGTGATCGATGTCCGACGCGAGATCTGCGATTCCGTCACCGAGCGTCTGTTGCCACTGCGAGGACCTCTTGTGCAGTTCCTCGGCGGCGGACTTGGCACGCTGGAGCCCGGCGACCGCGGCGGCCGCGCGCTCCGGATCCTTCAGCGCCGCAAGCTCACTGCCGAACGACAGTGTCAGGTGCTCGGTCACCGAGCGGACGTCGAGGGATACCGATGCGCGAGCCAGCACGTCGGCTCGTGCCACCACGTCGTCGCGCAGAAACGCGTACAGCTGCTGGAAGCCGGATTCGGCATTGAGTTCCTCGTCGTTCAAACGCACTGCGTGCGAACGCAACAACGACGACACCGGCAGCATCTGCACGGTGATGCCTGCACGGTCCAGATGTCCACGGTTGGCCTCGACGATCTGTCGCCAGTGGGGATACAGATCGATCTTGGTGATCAGCACCGCCACAGCCGGGCACAGACCCTGCACCTGCCGCAGGAACGCCAATTCCGGCTCGGTGAATTCACGAGAGGCATCGGACACGACGAGCACGGCATCGGCCGACGGAATCAGACCCAATGTCCCTGCCGCATGGGGGTTTCCGTGGCCACCGACTCCCGGCGTGTCGACCAGCACCAGGCCGTCGGCGAGCAGTGGGCTCGGTACCGCGATGTCCAGCCGCAGCACCTCCCGGCCCTGAGCCCGGGGACTCGCCGGAGTCACCGTGGTGATCTCTTCGAGCGGTACGTCGACCCGAATCGGTTCGTCACCGGGATTCGCGAGCACGAGCTGCGCAGAGAAGCTGTCCGCGTTGGACACCACCGTCGGAATCGCGGTGGTCTCGTCGTCGCCCACCGAGCACACCGTCAGATTCAGCAGCGAATTCACGAACTGGCTCTTGCCCTGTTTGAGGGGTCCGACCACGATGATGCGACGGCGAGGGTCGAGCACACGCGACTTCGCTGCCTCGACTCGATCGACCAGATCGGATCGTCCCGCCGATGTCGCTACCTCCGCGGTGCGATCGAGCAGCTCGGCCAGTTCCGTAGATTGCCCGTCCATACCTGTGTCTCCACAACCCATCTCGTCGACTCCCGCGAACCCAACTCGTCCCGCAGGCCGCATTCCCAAACTCTAGCGACGACTCGGCCCCGAGTGTCGTTGAACACTCGGGGCCGACTCGTCACTTCGTCACCTGATCACAGGCAACTCGATCAGGGGTTCAGCGGGTCGATGTCGTGGTCGACGGTCAGCGAGTGGCCCAGTGAATCTGCTGCCGAATCGACCGATCCGTGCAGGTTGCCGCCGGTCTCGCCGAACAGGTCCGTGCTGCTCTCGCTCTGTCCGAAGACGTCGGAGTCGACGCTCGACCAGCCCGTGCCCGATGCGTTCGCGCTGGAATCGAAGGAGCTCGCAGACTCGAAAGATCCCTCGGCTCCGGACTGCACTGCACCGGTGACCTGGCCACCGAGCTGCGCGGCGGAGTCAAACCCGCCGGCCACGGAACCCGCAGCGTCCGCACCAGCATCCAAACCCCCGGTCACCGTGGAGGCCAGTCCGCCGCCGATCGAGCCGCCGGCATCCAGTCCGCCGCCGATGTTCGACGCGATCTCGCCGCCCACCGAGGTTCCCGCGTCGACGACGCCGCCCACGGTGCCCTCGAGTCCTCCGGTGACGTTTCCGGCCAGGTCACCCGCGGCGGAACCGGCGAGGTCACCTGCCGATTCGAGTCCTGCACCGACCTGCGTACCGGCGTCGATTCCGCCGTTCACAGCGCCGGTCAGAGTGCCTTCCAGTCCTGCGCCGGCCTGCGCTGCCGCGTCGATTCCGCCGTCGACGGCACCGGTGAGAGTGCCTTCCAGTCCTGCACCGGCCTGCGCGGCTGCGTCGATGCCGGTCGAGACACCGCCTTCGACTCCACCTGCAACACCGCCTGCGATTCCGCCGCCGAGGCTGCCGAGCCCGGCCAGTCCGCCGGTCAGGCTGGTGCCCGCGTCGACGAGCCCGTTCAGTCCACCGGCCACGTCGCCGCCGACGTTGCCGACCGCCGCCAGGCCGCCGGTCACATCTGCTCCTGCGCTGCCGACGGCCGCGAGGCCACCGGTGATACCTGCGCCGACGCTGCCGACTCCGGCGAGGCCACCCGTCAGGCCGCCACCGAGACCACCGAGTCCGGCCAGGCCGCCGGTGAGGTCTCCGCCCACGTTGCCGAGTCCGGCGAGGCCGCCGGTCAGGCCGCCGCCGAGGCCACCGAGTCCGGCGAGGGTGCCTTCCACGGTGCCGGTGAGATCGGCACCTGCGGACACGGCCGTGTCGACCGCACCGGCCAGCTGAGCGCTGAGATCTGCACTCGCGCCGAGTGCGGCTCCGAGGTCGAGTGTGGCTCCGGCGTCGACGATTGCTTCGACGGCCGTGCCGAGCTGTGCACCGGCAGCGCCGCCCACACCGAACGCGGTTCCGAGAATTCCTTCGAGGCTGCCCGTGACTCCGCCGGTCAGCGCGCCGGTGATTCCGCCGGTCAGCTCACCCGTCAGCTCACCCGCCAGTTCGCCGGTGATGCTGCCACCGATGCCCAGACCGGCGCCGAGGGTTCCCTCGATGGCGGTGTCGATGGCCGTGGCCAGGTTTCCGACGACTCCGGCGTCGAGATCGAGGACGCCGCCCAGGGCACCGCTGACGACCGTGCCGATGTTGCCGCCGGCTGCGAGGAGTGCGTCCACGTCGATGTCAGCGAGGGCACCGGCGTCGAGTACTGCACCGAGTGCGGTTCCGATGGATCCTGCGATGGCACCGTCGACGGCGAAGAGTCCGCCGAGGCTGCCACCGATGCCACCGGCGATGTCGCCGACGAGCGCGGCTCCGGCTTCGGCGGATCCGCTCAGGGCTGCTGCGATGTCTGCGGTGAGGTCCGCACCGACCGTTCCGAGCCCGGCGAGAGCGCCGCCGATGCCTGCGGTCAGCGCGGTGCCGAGGCCGCCGACGATGTCCAGTCCGGCTCCGGCGTCGAGCACGGATTCGAAGACGCCACCGACGGCAGCGCCCAGTTCGGCTCCGACGGTTCCGCCGACTGCGAAGAGGGCACCGAGCGCGCCGGACAGTCCGCCCTGGATGTCGGCCAGTGCGGCAAGGTCGACTGCGCCGGTGGCACCGATCGCGGCGTCGAGGGCTGCCTGCAGCTGCGCTGCCAGGTCGGCGCTGATCTCGCCGCCGATGCCTGCGCCTGCTCCGATGAGTCCGGTGAGCGCAGCGCCGAGTCCGACCGTGCCGCCGAGAAGGCCGTCGAGGTCCAGATCGATTCCGCCACCGAGTCCGCCGCCGATGCCCGCACCGGCACCGATGAGTGCGTCGAGAGCGCCACCGAATGCGGTGCCGAGTTCGAGGCCGATCTGGCCACCGACGGCCAGAGCTGCAGCGAGAGCTGCCTGGAGCGACGCTTCGATCTCGCCCGCCACGTCGATTCCACCGGTCAGCGCACCACCTGCGGCGAGCCCGCCGCCGGCTACCGCTCCTGCGGCAATGCCGAGTCCGGCCGACAGTCCGCCGCCGAGGCTCGCGCCTCCGGCGAGTGCGCCGTCGAGGCCTGCGGATCCGCCTGCACCCAGGATGGCGGAGAGCTGGCTGCCCGCACCGGCGAACAGTCCCGACTCGGCGACCAACGGGGCCACCGCGACGATGTCTGCGTGGGTGACGCCGCCGAGGCCGGCAGCGGCCAACGTCGTCTCGGGGTTGGCGCAGTAGGCAGCAGCGGCGTTGTCGTCGCGCAGCAGGCCGAGAATGAAATCGAGTACGGCGTTGGTAGCCATGTGAGTCTCCTTGACGAGTGATGCTTCGTGGTTGATCACAAAGCTATGGTCCGCAGAGCCCCCGCCCAACGGGGACGATCCCCCTACTCCCCCGGGGGTCGCCAGGGGACTTGCATTAGGGGATCTGAGCGCTTTAGGGGATTTACCTCGTTGCACGCTCTAACCTGCTGTGAGACGTAACGAATCGGGGCACCGAGCCGACAGTGCGGGTAACGGCGGTGGGAACCAGGGCAGTGCGACAAGAAGGTGGCGGCAGATGAACGCAGGGCTCGGCATACGGATCGGAACTGTGACGGCTGTCGCCGCCCTGGATACCGACCCGGTGACCTCGGTGGTCAAGCGTTCGGCCCTCGATCTTCGTCCCGGTGCGGCCCCCAGTCTCGCCGACCTGTGGGACCGCTCGACGCGCCATCTCATCAGTGGGTTCGCCGATCGCGTCGGTGACCCCGTCGAACTGATCGACGACGACGGCCGCAGTCACCGCGCCGAGGACCTGTACGCCACCGCCACTCGTGCCCTCGTCGCCGACGTCTCCGCCGGTGTCGACTCCTCCCCCTCCCTGGTGGTCACCCACCCCACACGCTGGACCGCCTACACCGTCGAGGTGCTCGGCGAAGCGCTCGATCGCGCAGGCCTGACCGACGTCACGCTCGTTCCCGAGTCGGTCGCCACGATGCGCTGGCTCGAAGTCACCCGTGGAACCCAGTCCGACGGTCTCGCGGTCGTCTACGACCTCGGCGCGACGGCTCTCGACGTCACGCTGATGCGGACCGGGTCCGACGCAGGCGTCGTCGGAACCGGCGTTCATTCGCAGGAGTTCGGCGGCGCTCAGTTCGACCACGAGATCATGCAGTACGTACTCGACACCGTCTCGGGCAGTCAGTCGTTCGAGTTCGATCCCTTCGATCCCGACACCGTCGGTGCATTGGTCGAATTGCGCGCCCGCTGCGGCGAGGCCAAGGAACAGTTGTCCTACGACACCTCCACGTCGCTGACGGTGGACCTGCCGGGGCTGCACACCGAAGTACGACTGGTCCGCGCGGAGATCGAAGACCTCGTTCGCGCATCGCTGCTGGCCTCCATCGGCGTAGTACGTGACGCGGTCACGGCCGCAGGCCTCGAGGTCACCGACATCGATCAGGTGGTGCTGACCGGCGGCAGCTCGGCCATCCCGCTCGTCGCCGAGCTCGTCTCGACCGAACTGCGAGTACCGGTCGTGGCCGGGCCGCGCCCCGAACTGACCGTCGCGATCGGCGCCGCAATCCTCGGCAGCGACATCGCCGACGCCACCGCCGCGGACGACGCAGCAGCATTGGCTGCGGTTCCCGCCGCGACCGCCGTTGCCGCGCCGATGCCCCGTCCCACCCCGCGGCCCGCCCCGACCCCGACGGCAGTGGCGTCGGAATCGGGAATGTCCGGACGCAAGAAGGCCGGCCTAGTCGCCGGATCCGTCGTCGTGCTTGCCCTTCTCGCGGGCGGCGGACTGTCGGTCGGAACGGCCCTCACCTCGGACAACACCACTCCGGCCGAATCCAACGCCGAGATCTCGAGCACCGAGACTCCCGGCAGCACGGCCGCTGTGGCAGAAGTCGGGTCCACGACCGGGCCGACCGGTTCTGCAGCAGTCGGCTCCACGGGTGCACCCACCACGGTGGTCAACGCCGACGGCAGTGTCACCCAGATCGATCCGGCCACCGGGGCTCCTGTTGCCGGGGCACCCGTCGCCGGAGCGCCGGCCGCGGTCCCCGGCCAGAACGGGGCCGCCACCGTGCCGACCATCCCGTCGATCGCCGCACCGACGGTGCCCAACTATCAGCCCCCGGCCGTGCAGGTCCCGCAGGCACCGCAGTTCACGCCACAACCACTACCGACGTACCAGGGCCCGACCCTCGGCGACGTCGGGCAGGGCGTCGGGCAGGGCCTCGGCGGTGTCGTCGGAGGTGTGGGTCAGGGTCTGGGTGACGGACTCGGCGGGGTCGTCGGCGGCCTGACCGGTCGATAGACCGACCGTGGCCAACAGCCCATCCGCTCTCGTCGGCGTCGAGCGCGCCGATCGATTCGTTCGTGACGCGTCGTCGAGCACCGGTGTGCATGTTGTCGTCGGGGTGAACGGCTCCGGTCGATCCGCGGTGCTCGGTGCGGTCGCGGCCGCCGCGACGACGGTGCATGCGGGCAGTGTCACCGACGCGCCGTCGGGTGCGACGGTTCTGGTCGACGACGCCCATCTGTTGCCGGATCACCGCGTGGACGAGATCGCCGCTGCGGCAACCCGTTCGGACATCACGCTGGTTCTCGCCACGGCCCCGCGCCGATACGATTCCCGGATCGAGAAGCTCGTTGCGTCCGCAGGTGCCGCTCGCCTGACGCTGGTACCGCTGGACAAGACGTCGATCGCAACGCGGGCAGCCGCAGTCGCTCGGCCGATCTCCGCGTCACTGGCGAGCGCGATCGCAAAGTCCACCGGAGGGCTTCTCGTCGCCGTCGACGCGGCACTGGCCGCGCTCGGGGGCGAACGGTCCGATCCGACTCCGCTACGTGCGGTCACCGAATCCGTTGCCGAGCAGCATCGCCGAATCCTCGTCGACACCACCGACGACACCCGCGCCGTGCTGCTCGCCGCTCGCTTCGGCGTCGTCCCGGACCCGGCTACGGCGGCGCAGCTCGTGACGCGGCCGGCCGACGCGGAGACATTCGTCGATATCGCCTGCAGCTCCGGTCTTCTCGACGCCACGGGCGCGTTGATTCCGTCCGCCGAAGGTCCCCTGACCGAGATGATCGGGGAGCGTCGATGCCGGGTGCTGCTCGACCGCATCACCGAGGTTGCGGCGAAATCCGGTCTGCTCGACGCCTCGGCCGCGCGAGCGTTGGCGACGCACGGGGTCGTACGCGCAGACCTTGCTGATTTCCTTGCTGGACAAGGCGATTCGACTTCCGTAGAGTCCGCTGGCCAGCTGTACGACGCGGCAGCAGCGGCGGTATTCGACCCGTCGGCGCTCGCCGCGCGGCGGGCAGAGGTGGCCGCCGCGACCGGACACCTCGACGAGGCAGGCCGTCGCGCCGACGAGGTCCTCGACGCGGCCACCGATCACACGCAGGTCGATCTACGCACGGCAGTCAGGGTCTCGGCGTCGGTCGCCGCACAGCGCGGAATGGTCTCGCGCAGTGCGCAATTGTTCGCCTGGCTCGGGACGGATCGACTCGGGACCGATGCGGTCTGGGCTGCCCTGTCGGCCGCTGCCGCAGGCGACCGCCCGGCTGCCGACCGCGCACTGAGTGTCGTGGCATCGCTGGCACCGACGTCGAGCACGGCGTCGGGCGCGTTGCTCGTCGACGGGGTCCTCGGTTCGATCGACTCACGCAGCGCTGCGGCGTCGAGTGCGGCGACGAACGCGCTGATGCGCGCGGTCACGTTGACGGCCGCGCCGTCCGATCGTTGGTGCGCTCCGGATTCGGCAGCCGCGGTGGCCGCCCTGCATGCGGTGCACTGCGGTGATCTCGCCCGCGTCGACTCCGTCATCGCTCGTGCGCTACCCGAGCTGCGGCCGGGATCCGAGGCCCACACGCGGCTCGTTCTCATCGGCGGCTGGGCGGCCATGCTGAGAGGAGACGCCGCGCAGGCCTGCCACCTGGTCGACCCGCTCGAGATCCCCGACTCGCACGTGCGCAATCACCTGTTCCTGCACGGCATTCGGGTGGGGTTGGCCCGCAGGTCCGGGGACGCCGGATCTCTCGTCACGGCGTGGACCCAGGCGCAGAACGTCGTCGCCGCATACTCGATCGACCTGTTCTCTCTCTTGCCCCTCGGCGAATTGGTGCTGGCCGCAACACGAGTGGGCCAGTTCGATCGCGTCGAGCACCTCGTGTCGCAGGCCACGACGCTGCTCGCCGCGTTGGGCGATCCGCCGGTCTGGGCATCGGCGCTGCATTGGTATCAGGTGCAGGCCGCCATCGTGGCGCAGACGCCCGAAGCCCTGGTGCCGCACGCGAAGGCCCTCGCGTCCGCCGCTTCGACGCACCCGTACAGCTCCGCACTCGCCGCGGCGGGGCGGGCGTGGCTCGGTGTTCTGCAGGGCAGGCCCGACGCCGTCGAGGTGGAACTCTCGGCGCGCACCCTCACCGCGTTCGGTCTGCCGTGGGACGGTGCCCGGTTGGCGAGCGAGGCAGCGCTGACCGTCGCCGACACCGCCACGGCCACCTCGCTACTGCACATCGCCCGGTCGTTGCGTCAGCCCAGCTCGCATCAGCGGGAAACCGACGGGACGACGCCGCAGCCGTCGGGATCCCTGAGCGAACGCGAGGCCGAGGTGGCCGAGCTACTGGTTCTCGGCGTCACGTACCGCGAGGTGGGCAGCCGGCTCTACATCTCCCCGAAAACCGTCGAACATCATGTGGCTCGCATTCGCCGCAGGCTCGGAGCCGGGTCGCGCTCGGAACTGATCTCGATGCTGCGGGCGATGGGCTACGGAACATCGACCACCTGACCTCGGCACGCTGATGCCCCCTACTGCGGGTGTAACTGTGTGAGGATCCGAAGCGACATAACGACCGAACATCGACTCCGAGCCCAGGACAGGTAGATATCCCCATGACCGAGCAGCCCGCATGACCGAGCAGCCCGGCGGGGCGAGTATCGGCGCACCGGACGTCGGCCTCTATCTGGACGACGACCAGGCCGTTGCGGCCGTGTCGCACCCCATCGCGCCCGGCCCCTCCCTGCATCTGGCGTCCCTGCACTCGACCGTGCTCAACACTCACCCCGACGGCACCGTCTCACTCGGTGACGCCACCGACAACGACTCCGAGGCGTACACGCACTTCCTCGACGCGCTCGGCGACGGGGTCACCGGTAGCCGGGGCACCGTCTTCCCCGCCGAACAGCTGACGTCGATGGCGCTGCTGTGCCTGCTCACCGAGGTGGCGTCGTCGATCGATCTGCGCCCCGGCGATCTCGCTGCGGCCGCCACCTACCCGGCCCGCTGGACCGCCGAGCAGGTGTTCGCCCTGCGTGCGGCCATGAACGGGCACGGGTTGGCGCACGTTGCGCTCGTATCGGAAGAGGAGGCGCTGGCCGCCTGGAACTCGTCGATGCGAGCAACCATGGAGAAGAAAGACACCGCCGTCGCCGCGGCTCGTGGTGCAGCGCTTCTGGCTGCCCTGTACCCGGTCGACGCCGTCACCGAACGCCTCGCCGTCGTCGGCGCACCGACCCGCGCCGACCGTCGTCCCCTGTTCACCGCCCCACTGTTCGCCGCCGCGGCGTTCGCAGCGGCGCTGACGGTCGGTGCCGGTGTGATCGCATTTCAGCTCGGCACATCCGCCGACACCCCGGTGCCCACCATCGAGAACGCTCAGGTCGCGCCCCCGACGACGACGTCGGGAATCCGGCCGGGTGGGCCGATCGACTTCCCCACTGCCGTCGTCGAACCGGCAGCCGAACTCGTCCCCGCCGTCCCGCCCGCACCGATCATCACGCCGGAGACCACGACCACGGCTACGGACCCGACCCGAGAGCGACGCTCCGAACGCGACGCGGCCGACGTCGACACGCGACCCGCCGTCGACCTTCCGGAGGTCACCGAGACCGAGGACCCCACCACGACGCCGCCGACCGACGACGAACCGGTCGGACCCGAGCTGCCCGACGACGGACCCGCCGAGGACCCGCCGAAGCCCACCCCCGACGAGAACGCCGACGACAACACCCAGGCCGGACGTCTCGCTCCGCAGGACCGAACTCCGGCCGGAGCCACGACGGGCGGCACTCCATGAGCGGTGCCGGGCATCTCGGAATCACAATCGGCAACACCAGGTCCGTTGCGGTGTATCGCGACTCGACCGCGTTCGAACCCACCGTCGTCGTACTGCCGACGACACTGAGGTTCGACGACGACGGCCGCGCTCATCTCGGAGAGTCCGTCGACACCGCGCCGTTCACTCGTTTCGTCGATCTGGTCGGCAAGCAAGAAGATCTCGAACCCGATGCCGACGCGTATCGCGCCGAGGATCTGATGGCCAACGCCGCGAACTGCCTCGTGAGCATGTTCTCCGAGACGTCCGAATCAGCGTCCACGCCCGTCACGACGATGACGTATCCGACGCGATGGCCCCGCGAGAACATCGCTCTACTGCGCGACGCCCTCGATCACACCGGTCTCACCGACGTCGCCCTGGTTCCCGAGGCCAAGGCTGCGAGCGCGTTCGCGCAACCGAGCCCGGGGGCAGCCGTCACGGTGATCGACATCGGTGCCACCGGCACCGACATCTCGACGTATCCGGGCGGCGGCACCGAGCGAACCACCGCTGTCGGCGGCGACGTGTTCACCGATGCCCTGTTCGATCACGTGGTGACCGATCGCGAACACCTCGACCTGTCCGACTCCGCAGTTCTGGCTTCTCTCACCGGTGTCGTCGCGTCCTGCGAGCAGGCGAAACACACGTTGAGCACCGCGGACGTGGCCACGATCGCGGTGGAGCTGCCCGGCGTCTCGGATACGACGACGGTCACCCGCGCCGAGTTCGCAGACCTGATCGCGCCGACGTTGGGCCTGCTCGACGTGCCGTCGACCGGCACGGTCGTGCTCACCGGCGGCAGTGCTGCCCTACCTTCGGTGGTCGCGGACATCGGCGAGCGCACCGCAGGCGCGCTGCTCGTCGAGCCGCTCGCTGCGGCTCGCGGCGCCCTGAACATCGCCGAGATCGAGGACGTCGACGGCAACTCGTTGGTGACCGGCGCAGCGCCGGTGGTCACTCGCAACGACGGCACGGACTCGCTCGATACCGACGCGATCCCGGTGGTCGCTCCGCCGCCGCCCCTCGCATTCTCCGAAGCGATACCGGCGGTGGCACCGGTGTTCGGCCCGTCCCAGCTGCGCTCGGAGCCCATCGTTCCGGCCGGAGATCCCGATGGTTCCGACACGGCGACCCAGCAGTACGCCGCAACCGCGTTCGCCGGTGCGGCGACCGAGAACAAGAAGGAACGCAGCGAGCGCTCGCGTACCGTCACCACGATCATCGCCGGTGCCGGTGCGGGCGTGGTCATCGTTCTCGTCATCGCAGCCCTGAGTGGGGTGTTCAGCAGCGGACCCGCCACGACACCGCCCACCGTCACCGACGCCGGATCACCGGTCACCACCTCCGCGCGGGTGCCGTCTACCGCACCGACCACGACGACGGTGCCCGCGGCTGCTCCCGAGGTGGTGCAGGAGCCGACGGCCGAGGAGTACACCCCGCCTCAGCCCGCGCCCCTGCCTGCGCCGCCGCCCGCTCCGGTACCGGCCCCTGCTCCGGCTCCGGCACCGGTGGTCACGACACCGCCCCTTGCGGTGACCACCCCTCCGGAAACCACGACGCCGGCGGAAACGACGACTTCCGCCACGACAACGACCACGACGACCACCACAACGACCGCTGAAGTTCCCTGACCAGGGCGAACACTGGTTCGGTGACGCATGCCCTAGGGTGGGGCGCTGATGCCAAGCACCCGATGAAGGGATTTCATGCGTAACTCCGGGGCTCTGCGTACTGCAGTGCTGTGCTCGACGGCTTTCGTACTTCTTGCTTCGTTCTCCGGAACAGCGGCAGCCGAACCTGTGGTTCAGTCGCCCGCCGATCAGCTTCCGCGAGAGCTCGTCGATGCCGTGCAGCGAGATCTGAAGATCTCCCCGCAGGAATACCTCGATCGTGCGGCGCGTGCGCAGGAGCTGTCGGCCTACGCGTCGGACTTCCGTGCGAGCCGACCCGCCGATTTCGCCGGTGCCTGGATCGGGCCCGACGGTAATGCCGTCGTCGCCGTCACCTCTCCCGCAGCCGCGCAGGCCGTCGCCAAGGACGGCTATGCCACCGCGCAGTCGCCGGTGTCCGCGGACGGGCTGGAGAAGTCGCTGGCAGATCTGAACACGTGGATCGCCGGCCTCCCGCGTGAGATCTCGGAGCAGATTAACGGCACAGCCATCGACTTCATCGACAACCAGATCGTGCTGAATGTGGCGAACAGTCCGATCGGCAAGGCCCTGAACCTGCCGACCCTGCTGGCCAACATCAAGGTGATGCTCTCCCCCGGTGGCAACAAGCCGGCCGACCCGGCACCGATGGGCGGCGACACGTATGTCACCACCGCCGGGCCGATTGCCGACGCACCGCCGACCGAGATCAGCATCTGCTCGTTCGGCTTCAATGCCGTCGACGCCGACGGCAGCGCCGTCAATCTGACTGCGGGACACTGCAATCCGAACAAGGCCACGGGCGCCGGCGGAGCACCGGTGTACCTGCCCGATCCGGCCGACATCGCGCGCAGCTCCCAGATCGGCTCGTTCGATCGCTCCAGCCTGGGAGCGCCGGACGGCCTCGACTGGTCGGTCATCGGCCTCGACGCCGCCGGACAGAAGGCCGGGCTGGACCGTCCCACCGTTCGCGGGGCCAACGGCAGCACCGTCACCGTCACCGGAACGGCATCCCCCGTCATCGGCGCACCCGTCTGCAAATCCGGGCAGTCGTCGTCGTTCACGTGCGGAGTGGTGGCCGCCGACCGCGTCGAGACGCAGCTCTTCATGGAGGACGGCACGTCGCGCACCGTGCGCGGCTTCGCCAGCACCGCATGCACATTGGCCGGTGACAGCGGCGGGGCCATCGTCACCGGCACGATGGCACTCGGCATCACCAGCGGATCCAACAGCGGTGGAGCACCCGACTGCACCGAGGCGAACCTCGCGCTGGCGCAGTTCGGCGGCACCGCCAGCCTGGGCATTCCCATCGATCAGGTCACGAGCGCGACCGGAGCTACTGTCCGAACCGGGTAAACCGGTACGCGCGAGGCCTCCGACCCCCTATAGTTCGTGTGCGAAGTGAACGGCATCACATCGTTCGATGCCCGGGGGGGAAGGTCGTTATGCGTCGCCGTGCGTGTGCACTATCGGTCACTGCTGTCTCGTTGCTCTTCATGACGGTGGTATCCACTCCCACTGCCGTTGCGGCACCGCCCGAACCGGCGTCACTGGCCGACGCTGTGGCACGCGATCTCGGGCTCAGCCCTCAGCAGTTTCTCGACCGCGCCAACGCAGCGCGCCGGTTGGCCGAGTTCACAACCGCCGTCGGCCCGGCGGTCCGTGGTCATCTCGACGCGGCCGGGCTGCCGGTCGTCGCGGTCGCCGACGGACCGTCCCACGCGGATGTGATCGACGCGGCGACGGCGGCCGGATTCGTGATCGACCCGGCTGTATTCGACATCCCGGCCCCCGTCCTCGATGCCTTCGGTCCGCTCCTCGACCGGGTGCCGTTCGATCCCTCGCTCACCGCAGGGCCCATTCGCGCCAGTTCGTATCTCGGCGGCGACAGCTTTCTCGCCGGCACCCCGGCCGGGGCCGGTCTGCGTTGCTCACTGGGCTTCAATGCCGTCGATCCGACGCGTGGTGCCGTCAACATCACTGCAGGACACTGTGATCCGGGCGAGTCGAGCACCGGTTCCGCCGTCACGACGGGCGCGTATCCCATGTACGGCAGCCTCGTCGGCTCCAAGTTCGGCTCGTTCTATCGAACCAGCCGGGCGCACAACGACTATGCGCTCATCGACATCGACGACGGCAACATCGGGGAATTCGAGAGCAACGCGATGCGAGTTCCCGGGTCCGGCCCACTGCTGATCACCGGCACGGTGGATCCGGTCGTCGGCGCGCCGGTCTGCAAATCCGGAGCCACCACCGGATTCAGTTGCGGCACAATCCTGTCGACGAGCCAGCACGTCACCATGGGCGGCAATGTCCTGGACCGCAGCTTCTCCACGTCGATCTGCGCGCTGCGCGGCGACAGCGGTGGCCCCATCGTCAGTGGCACGCTCGCCGTGGGCATCGCGAACGCGTCGAACGTGGGCGATCAACCCTCGTGCGAGATCGCGACCGTCGTCAGCATGCTGCAGGGTCAGCGCCCGGAACTGTTCGCGACGCCGATCAACGACATTCTCGCCGAGAACCCGGGCCTGACGGTCCGTACGTCGTAGGTCGGCTCCGGGTCAGTTCTGTTGTTCCAGCAGAACCGATCCCGACGGCGTGTCCTCCACGGCGGACGGTGTCCCGTCCGATTCGTACACCGACACCCAGTCCACATCCACGTTCGCGACGTCGGGTGTTCCCGCCCGGCCGCATTCTCCGACACCCCAGGATTCGAGCTTGGTGCACGCGCCCGCCTGGGCCTGGATGCCCAACCACATCGGCTTGTCCGGGATGGATGCTCCCAGTGGTGTTCGCGCCCAGACCTTTCCGTTGACCAGATACCTGATCTGCTCGGGGTCCCATTCCACTCCGACGGTCTGCCAGTCGTTGGTGTCCAACTGCAGATTCGCCTGTGAGAAGTGACGTTCTCCTTCTGCGCCGCTCCAGTGCAGGAACGACGACATCGTCTGCCTGGTCCCGTCGGCGCTCTCGGCGATGTCGATCTCCGGCGGCCACACCTCGTCGGCGGGCCACAACAGAATGTGGTAGCTGATCTCGTCGGATCGGTCCGCACGCAGCCGTACGTCCCACTTGCCGTACCTCTGTGCCACAGGCGAATTCGAGACGCCGCCGGTCACCCAGCGGCCGTCCTTCTGCTCGGCGCGCAGCCGCAGTGCGCCACCGGTGACCGAGGCCTGTTCGTACTCCCACCAGCTGGCCGGGTCGCCTCCGGGTTGGCCGTAGTACGCACCCCAGTCGTCACCGAGATCGCACCGGTCGAAATCGTCGACGAAGGTCTGCCGCCACCCCGGCAGGTCCTCACGAGGCACGGCGTCACCCGACATGACGTCGTCCGCCATGGGGTCGCACCGTTCGCTGCTGACCAACTCGGGTTGGGGTCCGGTCGACTGCGCACAGGACACCGTCGTCGCCACGACCAGCAGGGCCACCGACAGGCTACGAAAGATTCTCACTCCCAGATCGCGATCTGTTGGAACCGCACGATCACGACGACTGCGGCCAGGAGCAACAACACGATCAGTGTCGCGGAGAGCACCACTGCGCGGTTGATGCGTCCGCTGCCGCCGCGCCCGATCGCACCGTCGGAGGGCACCTCGCGTTCGCGCAGTACCGACGAGACGATCAGTGCCGCGAACAGGGCACCGAATGCGAGGAAGCCGAGCCACAGATCTGTCATTTGAGCACCACCGGTGGGGTGGACGCATTCTGCAGAATGGTCAGGTCGGCGGTTTCGACAACCACGCGATACTCGTCGGATCCGACCAGCATGCCCAGCTGTTGGTCGACGACCGATTGCGAATATCCGTACTGCAGGTAGATCTGCGCCGACGATTGTCGAGTGGTGAACACGAAGTCGGGGTTCTCCTTTCGGACGCACCCGCTGAGATCGTCGAGGCACTCGAACGATTCCATGGTCGCCACTCTGACGTCGTCGAAATAGCGTGCGGACACCAGCCCGGCCGCCGTTCCGATGACCATGATTTCCGAGCCCTGCGGAACCGACCGCATCAATGCGTCTCCGTATCGGATCTGATCCTCGTCGGTGTGCTCGAACGAGGTGTTCAACCCGCGAGTTGCCGTCAGTATCAAGGCAATTCCGAGGATTGCCGCGGTCGCGGCGACGGTGCGCGACCAGTGCCGCGGCTGGGCCGATCGACCCGTGAACCGTCGAATGATCGCGAAGGTGCGCACCAACGCGTCCGCGGCGTAGGGCGCGATGAACGGCGACGCCAGCACGAAGCACCGGATCACCACCTCACCGCCGTAGCTCTGCACCAGCACCAGACCGAAAGGCACCATGCAGAGCAAGCCGCCGATGAGCCACGTCTTGCGTCGGCGGTAGGTCAGCCAACCGGCGAACGCGAACATCAGCAGCGCGCCCGACGCCGCCAACCGCAGATATTGCATCTTCTGGTAGAGCGGATCGGCACCGATCCGGTCGCTGACGCCGCCCTGTACCGCGCCCGACACCTGTCCCACATCGCCGAGCACGTACGCGAGGTGGCCCTTCCAGTAGTCGACGGCTCCGTAACTGAACCAGGCCACGAACAGCGCGACCGCGAACAGCCACAGCAGTCGGTACCGCGTGGTTCCGGTGAGTGAGAACAGGAACAGCGCCGCGATGAACACGATGGGCGTCAGCTGGTGAGTGATGACGATCGCCGCGATCAGGACGATCATCAGCGCCTCGATCGCGAGGGTGCGGCCGGCACCGACACCGGGGACCGTGCCCAGAGTTCGCCGCGGCACCGTGACGATCCACCGACGCCACGACCGCGGGGCCGACGGCAGGGGCGCACTGCGCAACTGCCACAGTAGCAAGGCGCAGATGGTCAGGTACAGCATGGTCGCCGTCGGCTGTGGCGCGAAGTAGTCCTGCTGGTACCAGTTGAACGACAGGTAGAGGATCACCGCGATCCACGCCACGCGCCTGCGCCCGGTCAGCGACAACGCGATCGAGTACAGCGGCAACATGGTCACGCCGCCATAGAAGAGCGGAGCCCACAGCAGCATCGGGGACAGGTCCGACAGCGCGCCGGCACCCGACATATGAGCTCCGGCAGAGAAGAATCCGGCCCAACTGAATCGCGCGTCCGACGGCGGTGGCAGACCCTGCAATGACGCGATGATGTCGATCAGCCCGCGATGGGTGTACGCCGTCGGGATCGACGTGACGCCGTCGGCCAACGACACGTACATCGTGGTGAACATGATCAGAGCGAGACCGGCCGCGCCGAGTACCACCGGGTCGAGTCGGGCCCGCGAGAGCGCCACGGCGATCACGGCCGCCACGATCGCCAGCGCGACGAGGTAGCTGAAGCCGATGTGGGTGATGACGCCCAACGCCCCGGACGCCTGCGGCCTGAGCACCTTCGTGGCGTGAGCGAACAGCACGACGGCGACGGCCACCGCGCCGAGCAGTGCGTACCGGGTCACCACCGCAGTCCGGTCCG
Source organism: Rhodococcus sp. JG-3 (assembly GCF_000482405.1). Classification (NCBI taxonomy): domain Bacteria; kingdom Bacillati; phylum Actinomycetota; class Actinomycetes; order Mycobacteriales; family Nocardiaceae; genus Rhodococcus; species Rhodococcus sp. JG-3. Next base: position 1,576,547 of record NZ_KI519398.1, on the reverse strand, counting down.
GGCGCGGTCGGGGCACCGCAGGCACCAACGTTCGCGACGCCCACAGAATGAGCGCGGCGGACACCGCACAGATGTAGAGCTGCACCGTCACCGGACGCAGATTCCCGGTGACGACCTCGGCCTGCGCGATGATCAGCATCGTCGCGAACGAGATCGAGACCGTCACCGAACCGACCAGTGCCGGCTGTCGGAGGCGCAGCAGCACCGCGATGGGTGCCCCGGGCAACAGCGTCACGGCGGCGACGACCACGGCTACCCGGAGCCCGTTGGGTACCGCACCCGCGTGATCGGATCCGGCGAGGATGGCCAGCACCGTCGACGCGATGGCGACCGCTGCGGCAGCGAACAGCAGCGCTTGCGCCCCGCGGTAGCTCGAGTCGGGACGCGTCGGATCGGCTCGACCTACTGCGTCCTCGGGTGCGTCGGTGGTGTCGGTGATCGTCACGAATTGATCCCGGTGCCGCGAACCGTGATGGCCTTGACGTACAGGAACGGCCCGCACAGGTAGCCGTAGAGCTCGGTGAGCTTGAGGTCGCGAGGCATCGGCGGAGCCCCGTCCGCGAAGCGGTTCTCCTCGGGTGCGAGAAGCATGCGGAATGCGGTCGGGAGCCGGCCGAGCAGTGCGCGGGCCGGAGCTCCGCCGTCGAGAAAGAGTTTGGTGACGATGGCGGCCATTCCGCTTCCGTACCCGAACATCTGCTCGCGCAACGCTTCGTGATCGGCTCGATGATGATGGCCGACGACGGCTGTCGGGTCGTAGACGATCGTTCCCCCGCGCAGCACTGCACGTCGGAACAGCTCGAGATCCTCACCGCCTTTGGTGGGCGTGCCCGGGCCGATCCTCTCGTCGAATCCCGCGAGCGAGTCGAAGGCGCTCTTTCGGAACGACATGTTGTTGCCGCTGCCCATCTCCCCGGCCGTATAGGGGAACAGCGCTGCGGTGCCGCGTGCACCCAGTTCTTCGTCGATCGATCCGGTCGGCGCGAGGGTCCAGACCGTGCGCGTCGATCCCTTCTCGAACAGCCCCGATTCCTCGAACCACCGCTGCTGATCGGTCTCGACCGCCAGTCCGACGACCCGTCCGGTCACCCCGGCCACGACACCGTCTCGATCTGCCGAGTACACCTGCGCCACGGAAGCGAGCCACTGCGAATCCGGTTCGGCGTCGTCGTCGGTGAAAGCGATCACGCGGCCGGACGCGTGCCGGGCACCGGTGTTTCTGGCTCGCGAGACCCCGCGGCGCGGCTCACGGACGACGATGCAGCGGGGATCGTCTATCGACCTCAACGCGTCGTCCACCCGTCCCGACGTGGGTGCGTTGTCCACCACCACGATCTCCACGGCCGGGTAGGACTGGGCGAGCACGGCTTCGACAGTGCCCGCCAGCGACGGCCTGCCCACGGTTCCCACGACGACGGTGATGAGGTCGCCGTCGACGAACGGCTCTGCCGTGCGCAGCGGTTCCGGCGACCGTCTGGGTGCGAGGACCCAGCCGGCCCCGGCCAGGGTCGCGGTCGCAGTCGCGGCCAGAACGGCAACGCCGACCCGCTGCGGGGTGCGGCGGCGCCGGACGCCGGGGGCCATGTGGTCGAGCATCAAGAACTCCGATTCGGTACGAGCGTGTGCGTGCGGATGCCCCGACATCCGCACGGCTGGGTTGCGTCGTCGGCTCCGCTGCAGAGCCGATGCGTCACGTCATGTGATGCGCTTCTTCCCGATTGCTGAACTGTAGATGTCGGCGAAACGCTTCGCGCGATGTCGGGAATCGAACTGTCTGACGGCTTGCCCTCGCGCGGCCTCGGCGAGGGTGGCGGCCAGGTCGCGGTCGGTGAGCATCCTGCACAGCTGCGTGGCCAGCGAGTCGACGTCGCCGGTTCGGGCAACGAGGCCGGTGCGCTCGTGCGAGACGAAATCGACCAGGCCCCCGGTGTCGCTCACCACGACCGGCACCGCACAGGCCTGTGCCTCGAGGGCGATGAGCCCGAAGGGCTCGTCCTGTGACGGGCAGGCCAACACATCCACGGCACGCAATGTCGACGCCACCGCATCTGTGCGGCCGAAAAAACGATGTGCACCGGGCAGCAACCGTTCCGCGGCCTGCTGCAACTCGACGAGATAGCCACCGTCGTCCTCACTGGGCGCGCCGACGATCGCCAGATGCGCGTCGACTCCGGACCGACGCACCCGTGCCACGGCGTCGATCAGTACGTCGAGCTTCTTCTCGCGATCGATCCGGCCGACGGCTGCGATCAGTGGTGCATCGGGGTCGGCAGTCAAGTCGGCCCGCAGAGCCGGGTCACCGGCGCGCGGTGCGAAAGCCGTGGTGTCGATTCCTTGGTGCACCACGCTCACCCGTCCACGGACACACGACGGGAGTTGCTGTGCTGCGGCCGTGCTGACGGCCACAGTGTGGGTTGCCGTCGCCGCGATCGCGGCGAGCAGTGCGCGCCCCGGTCCGGCGGGGACGATGTCGTGAAATTCGACGACGACCGGGGTGCGTGCGAGTCGGGACGCGAGCACCGCGTCGGGATGCAGCAGCAGATGGTTGGAATGTACGACGTCGAAGTCGCGGGCAGCTCGCCGAAGTATCGACACCGTGCGTGCGCTCTTCGGCACCTGCGCCGCGAGCCCGCCGAGGGGATGCAGAGACTTCTCGCCCTGACGATGAATTCCGATGCGTTGCGGCAGGTCGAGTGGCAGGAACGGCAGGCCGGCGGCACGCCACCACTGTTCGGTGTCGCTGCCGCCGGGTGCACCCAGCGTGACGTTCACGCCCAGCGGCCGCAATGCCAGCGCCACGTTCCGAAGGCTGTGATCGGTTCCGCCCACCGACGTCGACAACGAGACCGCGAGTACCTGCACGTCGCTGACTCTGTCCACAACTCCGGTTTCCCGTCCAATAGTTTGTTTGACTCCATTACATCGTACTCAGGGTCGGATCAAAGCTGCGCTTCGTCCACAGTCAGTGCACAACTTCCCGAACAGGTCGCAAAACCCGAATCGATAGAGAGCACCGCTGACATGGCTTCTGCGACAGATGCGTGGTGGAACGCGCGCAGTCCGAGGGTCGGGCTGCGGTCAGCGCAGTGCGGGCCGCGTTCTTCTGATCCGCCGGGCATGCGCAACCGCAGGCGAAAGTTCCCACGCCATCAGGGTGTCGATCATCACTTTCGCGAGCAGCCCCGACTTCGGAGATGCTGCGATCGCGTGGACACCGTAATCGGCGTTGGTCCAGGACTTCTTGATCTCGTTCACGCCGAGGCCCTGATCGAGCACGGTGACCCCCAGATCGTCGTGCGCCTCGACGAACCACTCGATCATTTGGTGGCCGGGTTCGAATCTGCGCACTCTCCGATCGTGATGCGTCAACCACGCCTCGATCCGGTCGCCCGTGCGTATCCCGATATCGTGCGCCATCCAACGCCCGCCGACGGTGAGGCCGGCGATGATCAGGCGCCCCGCGGCGGCCTCGGCTCGCAGGAACTCCATGGCCATGCCATTTCTCAGGAAGTTGACGTAACGCGACCGCTCGGTGGCCGCTGCGGCGAGGGTGGAGATGTCGTTCCATCGCTGGTCGAGGTGTTCGACGTCCTCGATCACTTCGATGCACATCGGCGTCCCTGATCGTGAAAGCTGGTTTCGGTACTGCCGTAGTCGCTTCAGGGTCTTCGTGCTGCGCAGATCGCGAGACGAGACGCCCTCGGGTACCTGAATCAACGGCACCCGCTCGCGGGCGACAACCCGAGCCGAGAACGCCGGGTGACGGCGAAGTGAGCGTAGATTCCGATCGTCGACCATCGAATCGGCGAACACGAGTGCGTCGAGTCCGGCGATCGCATCCCACAGTTCCACCGACGCATCGTCGTCCACGGCGAGCAGTTCGGTCGGCACTCCCTGCCCCACGCCGAGAGGCCTGGCGACTTTCACCGGACCGAGACTGGTTACGCACAGCGGCGCGAACGCCACGAGGTCACCGCCGCGTCGCACCTCGACGAACCGAAGCGTCCCATTCACGTTGCGCGGGGCATTCAAACCGAAGCTGGGGCGCGAAGAGAACACTGTCCCCACCTGGCTGGCCAGCGCGCTCCACTCCGAGTGCAAACGGGCACTCATCACATCTGGGCACCTCGAATCAGCGGTGCTGTGCGTGCGCATGGCGTTTACAGTACCAAGAGTTGGTAAAGAAGGGCTAACCATCCTTCCCGTCCAAATACCACCGATGAAACATTCGTCTGGCAACCGAGTGATCACTGCGGCGGACAAGCTCGTGCCGACACGACTCAGGCCCGCCACTCTCACCTGACATAGGTGACGTGCCTGCGATTGTGCCGACAATTTCCCCAACGGTGGTGCCGGCGACGAGCCGCCGATGCGGTACCGAACGCTGTCGCGATACCGGGCTGCAAATTATTGCCACGCCGCGAGGTTCTCTTCAGACGAGGTCACCGCCGTAGCTCCGAGACTGCGTGCGAATACAAAAAACCCACGACCTCGCTGAGATCGTGGGTTTTTTGGATAACTGCGCTGTGACTACTTGGCCCAGACCGAGGTTCCGGGAGCAGCGTTCAACGTGTTCAGCAGATCGATTCCGGCAACGACCAAGCCTGGCCCGCCGACGGCGATGGTCCCGATGATTCCACCTGCTCCTGCACCGGTCACCAAGCCGGGGATACAGCCTGCGGGGAGAGTCACAATGCAACCGATCACTGCACCGATTGCGGAACCGGTCAGGGTTCCGATCGCGGTAGCAATTCCGAGCTGCGACGAGAAGTTCTGCTGCGCCTTGAGGTTTTCCTCGGGCGAGGCGACCGTCGTCGCGCCGATGCTGCGCGAGTTGGCCGAGGCCTTGGAGAGGTCGAGCTGCGGCACCAGCCGCAGGGTCTTGCCGTTGTCGTCGACGTTCTGCTCGTACGGGAAGTTCAGTCCGCCGAGGTTGAACGACAGCGGGAGGGTGACGAGTGTGTTGTCGGCGGCGTCGAGCACGTCGACAGTCTTGCCGTCGTCGGCAACCTTGAAGACGCCCGCATCGATGGTGGTGACGATGGTGCGGTCTTCGAGCTCGACGGAGTAATTCGTGTCGGGGGTCATGGCGCTGGTGTCGGGCTGCGCGTAGGCGGTTCCGCTGGCCAGACCCGTAGCCACTGCTACGAGAGCCGAGGTGACGACCAGTTTGCTGAGTTTCATGTGGTGTTGTGTTCCGTTTCTGTGCATGTGCTGCAGTGCTTTTGGCGGCAAACCGTCGAACGCGACATCACCCCGAATGACGTCCTCGCACCTCTGGTCCACAGGCAGTGTAAACCATCAATCAGACCGGTCGTTGTGCTACCGACCCTTTACCGTGTCCGAAAAGTTATGAACAATCACAACACCCAAATCGGACAGAAAGACCGCACTTTTGTTCGGTTTCGCGGGACTTGTCTTCCACGGCGTAGCCGGCGGCAAACCTCGGACATCGGGCCGATTCGGCCGGGTTAGGTCTGCCTTCTCGCAGGAGTCACAAGCCCGTACGCCTAACGTGATGCGGGCGACAACCTACTGACGAGTTCAGCCCACCCGTCGGACGGTCTCGTGCGCGCAACCACCAGCGTCGCTCCATGCGATTCTGACCTAAGTTACCCGTCGGTAGATTTCGCGATCTACTGGCAGGTAACATCGCTGTACTCCTCTCGACGGGCTGGACCCGCGGTAGCTGCTCCAGCTGCCACTGAACGAAAGGCCGCGACATGAACGCCCTGACGATCACGTTGGGCACAGTCGGTGCTCTGCTCAGCCTCGTGTGTTGGTACGCCTTCATTCGTGGCGCCCTGCGCATGTTCAACATCGTGAGGCTGGGTCAGCCGGCACCCGACCGTTGGCGACCGATCGTCCCCCGCTTCAAGCAGATGATCATCGAGTTCGCCGCGCACACCAAGATGGTCAAGTTCCGCACCGTCGGCTGGGCGCACTGGCTGGTGATGATCGGCTTCATGCTGGGCGCGTTCGTCTGGTTCGAGGCCTACGGCCAGACGTTCAACCCCGAGTTCCACTGGCCCATCGTCGGCGATACCGCGGCGTACCACCTCATCGACGAGCTGCTCGGTCTCGGCACCGTCATCGGCATCACCACGCTGATCATCATTCGCCAGCTCAATCACCCCAGGAAGGCCGAGCGTCAGTCGCGCTTCGCCGGCTCCGGGTTCAAGGCCGCGTACTTCGTCGAGGCCGTTGTCCTCATCGAGGGCCTGGGCATGGTGTTCGTCAAGGCAGGCAAGATCGCCACGTACGGGCACTCCAATCCCTACACTGACTTCTTCACGATGCGCCTCGCCGAGCTGCTGCCCGCCAACTCCAACATGGTGTCGATCTTCGCCCTCATCAAATTGATGTCCGGCATGGTCTGGCTCTACATCGTCGGTACCCGCATCAACTGGGGCGTCGCGTGGCACCGCTTCACGGCCTTCCCCAATATCTACTTCAAGCGTATGGACGACGGGACCGTCGCCCTCGGTGCCGCCAAGCCGATGATGTCCGGCGGCAAGGTCCTCGAGATGGAAGAGGCCGATCCCGACGTGGACGCGTTCGGTGCAGGCAAGATCGAGGACTTCAGCTGGAAGGGCTGGCTCGACTTCACCACCTGCACCGAGTGCGGCCGCTGCCAGTCGCAGTGCCCCGCCTGGAACACCGGCAAGCCCCTCTCCCCCAAGCTGCTGATCATGTCGCTGCGCGATCACAGCCACGCCAAGGCCCCGTACCTGCTGGCCGGCGGCAAGAAGGACATGGCGGGCGACGAGGTCGGACTCGTCGATGCCGAGGGCAACGTCGACCAGAAGGCGCTCGACGCCATTCCGCAGAATGCTCGCGACGAAGCCGATCGCAAGCTAGTCGCCGACGCCATCGAGGGCGGCATCATCGACCCCGAGGTGCTGTGGAGCTGCACCACCTGCGGTGCGTGCGTCGAGCAGTGCCCGGTGGACATCGAACACGTCGACCACATCATCGACATGCGTCGCTACCAGGTGCTGATCGAGTCCGAGTTCCCGTCCGAGCTCGCCGGTCTGTTCAAGAACCTGGAGAACAAGGGCAACCCGTGGGGCCAGAACTCCAAGGACCGCCTCAACTGGATCAACGAGATGGACTTCGACATCCCGGTCTTCGGCCAGGACGCCGATTCGTTCCAGGACTACGAGTACCTCTTCTGGGTCGGCTGCGCCGGAGCCTACGAGGACCGCGCCAAAAAGACCACCAAGGCCGTCGCCGAACTGCTCGCCACCGCAGGCGTGAAGTTCATGGTGCTGGGCGCGGACGAGACCTGCACCGGCGACTCCGCCCGCCGCGCAGGCAACGAGTTCCTGTTCCAGCAGCTCGCGATGCAGAACATCGAAACACTGAACAACGTGTTCGACGGCGTCGAGCAGAGCAAGCGCAAGATCGTCGTCACCTGCGCCCACTGCTTCAACGCACTCGGCAACGAGTACCCGCAGGTCGGCGGTGACTACGAGGTGGTCCACCACACGCAGCTGCTCAACCGACTCGTGCGGCAGAAGAAGCTGATCCCGGTGGCCTCGGTCAGCCAGGACATCACCTATCACGATCCGTGCTACCTCGGCCGGCACAACAAGGTGTACGACGCCCCGCGTGAGCTCATGGCCGCGTCGGGCTCCAACCTCAAGGAGATGCCGCGTCACGGTGAGCGGTCCATGTGCTGTGGTGCCGGTGGCGCTCGTATGTGGATGGAAGAGAACATCGGCAAGCGCATCAACATCGACCGGGTCGACGAGGCACTTGCGACCAACCCGAAGAAGATCGCCACGGGCTGCCCGTTCTGCCGCGTCATGCTCACCGACGGTGTCACCGCACGGCAGGAAGGCGGGGCACACGAGGGCGTCGAGGTCGTCGACGTCGCGCAGCTGATGCTCGAATCGATCACCCGCGTCGAGTCCTCGGTATTGGCCGAGAACATCAAGGTCATCCCGCGCGAACAGACTCCCGAAGAGAAGCTGGCCACCGAAAAGGTCGCAGCCGTCGAGGAGAAGGGGCGCGTCGAGGAGATCGAGGTCGCAGCCGAAGGCGGCGATCCCGAAGCCGAGACGAAGAAGGCGCAGCCGGCCAAGGCTGCTGGTGGCCTGAAGATGAAGGGACTTGCGAAAGCTCCCGGAGCCAAAGCACCCGGTTCTGCGCCCGCCAACGCCGAAGCCGACAAGACGTCGGGGCACTCGGCCGATACTGCCGCGGACGCATCGAAGCCCAAGGGCCTCGGTTTGGCCGGTGGCAAGGCACCCGGTGGCAAGGGTCTGCAGATGAAGGGCAAGGCACCCGGCGCGAAGGCGGCTGCCCCGGCACCTGCCGACGCTCCCCCGGCAACCGAAGCACCTGCTCCCGCAGAGGCCTCCGAGTCGACTCCGACCGTCAAGCCCAAGGGCCTGGCCGTCAAGTCCGGATTCAAGAAGCCCGGCGCGAAGGCACCCGGCAAGCCCGCCGACAGTGCTCCTGCGGCGTCGACACCCGCCCCGGAAGCGGCCGATAATGCAGCGGAATCACCTTCTGCTGCAACTGAATCCGTAGCCACAGAGTCCAAGCCGAGCGTCCAGCCCAAGGGTCTGGCCGTCAAGTCCGGATTCAAGAAGCCGGGAGCCAAGGCACCGGGCAAGCCTGCTACCGAAGCCCCTGCGTCCGAGGCTCCTACTGCTGAGGCACCTACTGCTGAAGCACCGGCTGCCGAGGCAACGGCGTCCGAGGCACCCGCCACCGAAGCTGCTGCAACCGAATCCGTAGCAGCAGAGTCGAAGCCGACCGTCCAGCCCAAGGGTCTGGCCGTGAAGTCCGGATTCAAGAAGCCCGGTGCGCGGACACCGGGTGCGGCCGCCGCTGCACCTGCGGCGACACCAGCCGAGCCGGCTGCAGCAGAGCCCGAAAAGGCCGACCCGACACCGGAAGCAGAGGCACCGGTCACGGAAGCACCGGTCACCGAAGCGCCAGAGGCCGAGGTAGCGGAAACAGAGGCTCCGAAGGCAGAAGCGTCGGACGCTGCGGCCGAGACCACATCCAACGGTTCGGGTGATCGCACCCCGCCCAAGCCGAAGGCCGGTGGACTCGGATTCGCTCCGGGTGCAAAGGTTCCGGGTCGCCGGAAGTAACCTCACACCCTTCTTACCGACTGCGCGCCCCTGCTCACTTCAGAGCAGGGGCGCGCAGTCGTCGGTAGGGGTGTGAAGTCCCTGCTGGACCCCCGCGGCGGTGGACGAATCGGACATCGTGAGTATGGTCGGAACCGAACTGCATACCCGAAGAAGTAGGAGCAGGCATGACCGACGACGCGGATAAGCTCTTTCGCCGCTACGACGAGTGGTGGACGGCGCTCTCGCCCGACGATCGAGCGCATGTCGAGAAGTGCTGCGAGTCCGGCCGCACCGACGAGCGCCTCTGTGCATTGGTGATCGAGCACAACGGCCCGTCGAAGGCGGCGTTCGAGGCGGGCAGCAAACTGTCCGTCGGCAACAGCAAGTACTGCGCGATCCCCAGCGCGCTGCTCGAATTTCTCGAGGCGAAGCGCGCACACCCACCACTCAGCTAGACGGTCGCCACAGCTCCAGTTCGGGGATTCCGGGTGGGGTGAATCCCATGACCTGCCCGTAGAACGACAGTTCCGATTCTCGGGCGTTCACCTGTGTTTCGAGTTTGCGGAATCCGTGGGACTCACCGGCGTACGTGAGGTAGGCGTGCGGTATTCCCTTCTCCACCATGGCGTCTCGGAATCGTTCGGCCTGCGAGGGCGGCACGATGGGATCGTCGAGACCCTGCAGCAGCAGTACCGGGCACGAGAGTCCGGCGACGTTGTTCACTGGCGCGCGGGTGCGATACAGATCGAGGGCCTCGGGCAGCGGCCCGATGAGCCCGTCGATGTAGCGGGACTCGAAATCGTGCGTCTCGGCGACGAACATCTCCAGTTCGGCGACGCCGAAGTACGAAGCACCGCAAGCGAATACGTCCGACGATGTGAGCGCGGCCAATACCGTCCAGCCACCTGCCGAACCACCTTCGATGGCCAGCCGGTTCGGGTCGGCGAGGCCGGCGTCGGCCAAGCCACGAACTGCGGCGATGGTGTCTTCGACGTCGACCACGCCCCACTGCCCACGCAACCGGTTACGGTATTCGCGCCCGTAACCACTGGACCCGCCGTAGTTCACATCGACGACGCCGATGCCGCGGCTGGTGAAGTACGCGAACACCGGATTCAACGCCGGCGCCACGTGTGCCGTAGGACCGCCGTGCACGAACGCGACGTACGGCGGTAGTTCGCCGTCCAAACCCTCGTAGGACGGGTTACGTGGTGCATACGCGATGGCATGCACTTCGCGATCCGGTCCCTGGAAGGTGACCTGACGCCCCGCGGGCAGATACGCGACATCCGGTATCGATTCGAAACTCGAACGAACACTGCGTAATTCGCGGGTGGACAGGTCGACTGCGAACAGTCCCGACGGCACCTGCGCGCCGCCGCCCCGGAGCAGAACCGTCGATCCGAGCCGTCCCCCGAGCCCCACCGAAGTCACTCCGTCGAGTTCGATGTCGTCGAGGGTGCCGGTGGCGGGGTCGAGAACGGCGAGCGTATCGGTCCCGACGGTGCGAACGGTCAGCAGCCTGCCGTCGTCGAGAACGTCGTACCAGCGGGCTCCGAGTTGCCAGAGCGGGGCACCTAAGTCTGCATCGAGGGTCGACACCGGCGTCGCTGCGCCGTCCAGCGTGACCGAATACAGGTTCCACCAACCACTTCGGTCGCTGATGACGTACAGCGACTCGTCGTCGATCCATTCCGGCTGCAACACCGATTCCTCGGTCGAACCCGCCAATACAGTCCACGACGAAGGATCCGCCAGCGATGCGACGCGCAGTTCTGTTCCGTCCCAGGGCATCTGCGGATGGTTCCAGGCGATCCACGCGATGCGGCTGCCGTCGGGTGAAAGCCTGGGGTAGGCAAGGAAATTCGATCCCGAGACCAGTGAGCGCACTCCGCCGCCGCCGAGGTCGATCGCGACGATGTCTCGGGTGACAGCTCCGGCGTCGTGCGTCTCGCGGACGGCGATCACGTCGGTGCCGACCACCGACAGCTCCCCGTACCGAATGCTCGACGCCACAGCCGGGGCCGGGGTGAGCGGTAGTGGTGCGTCGCCGGGGGTGAGTCGGTAGATGCGTTGATCGGAGAATTCCGCGAACACCAGATCGCCGTTCGGCGTTGCCGTCCATGCGCCGCCGCCGTATTCGTGAACGCGGGTGCGGGCATTGAACGGTGCCGGCAGGATCGCCTCGACCTGTCCGTCGACGTGGCGGCAGATCGCGGTTCGGCCCTGTTCGGTGGGCCGCACCTCGGACCACCAGATTTCGTGTCCGACGAATCGTCCACCTTCGACGGGGTGGCCGGCCGACGACAGGTCGGCTGCGGTGATGGGCGAGGGCCAGGATCCGTACGCGAGAGCGGTCACCTGCTCCACCCTAGTGAACTCCACACGCACGTAACGCGCTGTTCATCGCACCTTCAACCGCGACACAGATGATGGTGGGACGCAGCACGAGGGAGAGATCATGCGCCGGACCACCACCCACTCCGTCGACCACGAGATTCTGACGTTCGGTCGTACCTGGCATGGGTACGGCGGCGGCAGTGCCGAGGACATCTACGTGGCGTTCGGGGTCGATGCGTCCACCTACTTTCGGCGACTCGAGCGCATCCTCGAATCCCCGGTGGCCGACGACCTGACTGCGAGCGAGCGAGCCGCGATGCTCGATATCTGCCGGCACCGCACCGACGGTCAGGGCTAGACCGGAGTCAACAGCTCGGGGCTGTTGTTCTTCACACTGTTCACCGCGGTACTCACCTCGTAGGGCTCGAGCCGTGGCTCCGGTATCGCGGCCAGCAATTCGGTCACCTCGCCCAGGTCCGTCAGCGTCGGATCGAGCCAGCTCGCCCGCAGATCCGGGGGCAGCACAACCGGTGATCGATCGTGGATGTGACCGAGGGCGTCCGAAGCAGGCGAGGTGAGCACGGTGGCCGACCAGACCCAGCGGTCTTCGTCGTCATCGGCCTTGGTGGGGTCTCGCCACAGTTCGTACAGACCCGCCATCGCCAGCACGCCCTGCTCGTGCAGGAAGTACGGCACTTTGGCACCGTCGCGCTTCTCCCACTCGTAGTACCCGTCAGCCGGAATGATGCAGCGCCGACGACTTGCGGCCTTCTTGAACGACGGCTTCTCGGTGATCGTCTCGGACCTGGCGTTGATGAGCCGGGACCCGATCTTCGCGTCCTTCGCCCACGACGGAATCAATCCCCATCGCACCGAACGCAATTGGCGCACGGCGTCGGACTCGGGTTCGTCCTTGGGCGCGCGTTCGAGCACCGTCCTGATGGTCTGGGTCGGGGCGACGTTGTACGACGGCGGCACCTCGTCGCCCACTGTCTCGGCGATGTCGAAGACCGCCTGCAGGTCGCTGTCACTCCGGGTACTGGCATACCGTCCGCACATGGAACGAGATTGTTCCACCTGCCACCGACACGGCCCAGCGAAACGGCGGTGCCCGAACGACAACCTCGTGGATTCCCACGGCACTCACCTGGCACGATGTGACGGGTGAGCACTCCGCAGATCCACCCACAGCCGCGTTATCGCACGTTGCAGCAGTCGACCAAGCTGCAGAACGTGCTGTACGAGATCCGCGGACCGGTACACGCGCATGCGGCCCGGCTCGAGGCCGAGGGCCATCGCATCCTGAAGCTGAACATCGGCAATCCGGCCCCGTTCGGCTTCGAGGCTCCGGACGTGATCGTGCGAGACATGATCGCGGCGCTCCCGGTCGCCCAGGGCTACTCGGAGTCGAAGGGCATCCTGTCGGCTCGACGTGCCATCGTCACGCGCTACGAGCTCGAACCGGGCTTCCCCGACCTCGACGTCGACGACATCTACCTCGGTAACGGCGTCTCCGAGCTCATCACGATGACGATGCAGGCGCTGCTGGACGACGGCGACGAGGTCTTGATTCCGGCCCCGGACTACCCGTTGTGGACGGCGATGACGACGCTGTCCGGCGGCAAGGCGGTGCACTACATGTGCGACGAGGAGAACGGGTGGAATCCCGATCTCGCCGACATCGAGTCGAAGATCACCCCGAAGACCGTCGCGCTGCTGGTGATCAATCCCAACAATCCGACGGGTGCGGTGTACTCCAAGGAGGTCCTGCAGGGCATCGTCGATCTGGCGCGCAAGCATCAGCTGCTGTTGCTCGCCGACGAGATCTACGACCGGATTCTCTACGACGACGCCGAGCACACCTCGCTGGCGAGCCTGGCTCCGGATCTGCTGTGCCTGACGTACAACGGTCTGTCCAAGGCGTATCGAGTGGCCGGCTACCGTGCCGGATGGCTCGCGATCACCGGCCCGAAGAAGCACGCCGCGGGGTTCATCGAAGGCATCGACCTGCTCGCGTCGACGCGTCTCTGTCCCAATGTGCCTGCCCAGCACGCCATTCAGGTTGCTCTGGGTGGGTATCAGAGCATCGAGGATCTGATCCTGCCCGGCGGGCGGCTGCTCGAACAGCGCGATGTCGCGTGGGAGAAGCTCAACGCCATTCACGGGGTCTCGTGCGTCAAGCCGCGCGGTGCGCTGTACGCATTCCCGCGACTCGATCCCGAGGTGCACGAGATCTACGACGACGAGAAGCTCGTACAGGACCTGCTGCTGCAGGAGAAGATCCTGGTGGTGCAGGGCACCGGATTCAACTGGCCCGGGCACGATCACGTGCGGATCGTGACGCTGCCGTGGGCCCGCGATCTGGCCGTCGCGATCGAGAGGTTCGGCAACTTCCTGTCCTCGTACAAACAGTGAGGCTCGAAGTTACCGACAAGTAGTTGAAAGTGATGGACAAAACACCGGGGTGATCCCGCCTCCGCCGCGAATCATCTGTACATTGGCGGACGGCACTTCGGTGCCCGCGAGCCCTGGTCGTACCCATCCCCCCCGGGTCGATCAGGTGGTGGCGGGGGACGCCCCCCCTGCTCCCCGCCACCGAGCTCCTCGCATCGGCCGAGTACCCGGCCGGTAACGATCCGGCCCCGTACTAGCCTTGCACCGTGGAACCACACGGCACGCAACCCTCGGACGGCATCTCGCCGGGCTCAACTTCTCATGTGGGTCACGGTCACGGCCACAGCGACTCCCCCGTGCCGTTGGGACCGGTGGCAGCCAAGGTCGTCGTCGGATTGCTGATCGCTATTGCCATCGCCGTCATCGCCGGGGCCTTCGCGCTCTGGCCCAGCAAACAGAGCATCGACATCCCGCTGCCGTTCCAGACCTCGGGTGGCGGCGCGGTGTCCACCGAGGCGGGCACCATCACCTCGCAGAGCATCGGGCCCTGCGGGAGTCCCGACGCAGGTCGAGCATTCACCGGCAACCCGACCCCTGCGGTCAACGACTCGTACGAATGTCAGCGCAGCATCGTCGACATCACCACCGGTGAGGACGCAGGCAAAAGGACGGTACTCGAGATCGCGCCGGGTCCCGGCCAACCGACTCTGAGCGCCGGTGAGGACATCCGGCTGGTTCTACAGACAGACCCCTCCGGTGGAGTCCGATACTCCTTCAACGACTATTCCCGCGGGCTTCCGCTCGGGTTGATCGTCGGCGTGTTCGCCGTGGTCATCTGCGTCGTGGCCCGCTGGCGGGGATTCCGCGCGCTGGTGGGCCTGCTCATCGCGTTCGCCGTCCTCGTGGTGTTCATGCTGCCCGCGCTGCTCGACGGCGCTCCGGCCATTCCGGTCGCGCTGGTCGCCGGCGCGATCATTCTCTACGCCGTGCTGTATCTGGCGCACGGCGTCAACCTCCGGACCAGCTCGGCGCTCCTGGGCACGCTGACCTCGATGGGCGTGGCCGCAGTGCTGTCCTACGTCGCCATTCGGATGACGCACCTCACCGGGTTGTCGGAGGAACAGAACACTGCGGTGCAGACGTACATCGGCAATGTCAGCGTCACCGGTCTGCTGTTGGCCGGCTTCATCATCGGCTCGCTCGGTGTGCTCAACGACGTGACGATCACCCAGGCCTCGGCGGCCTTCGAGTTGGCATCGGTGGACGAGACGGCGTCGCGGCGCGAGATCTTCACCGCCGGGATGCGGGTGGGGCGCGATCACATCGCCAGTACCGTCTACACCCTGGTACTCGCGTACGCCGGTGGTGCGCTGCCGCTGCTCCTGCTCTTCAGCGTCGCCGACCGGTCGATCCAGGACGTGTTGACCGGCGACGCGGTGGCGATCGAAATCGTGCGGTCGTCCGTCGGTGGCGTCGCGCTTGCCCTGTCGGTACCGCTCACCACTGCCATTGCCGTCCTGCTGGCTCGACCGATCACCTCGTCGCGGACTCCCTCTTCGCCGCGGCAGGCCAAGCCCACACGATCGCGGGGCTCGGGCCGCCACAGCGCGTAGAGCGGCTTCGCCGCATGTGAGTGGAAACTCGTAGCAGGCACCGATCTTTCGTGCACGTGCGGCGAAGCCGCTCGGTCAGGCGAACGCAGCCGCAACGGTCGCGGACAGCAGCTCACCCTCATGGGTGCTCAGGCCCGCTTTCAGACCGGGGTCCGCGGCGCAGGCGGCTTCCCAACCCTTGTCGGCCAATGCAACCACGTAGGGCAGGGTGGCATTGGTGAGCGCGTACGTCGAGGTACGGGGCACGGCTCCGGGCATGTTGGCCACGCAGTAGAAAACGGATTCGTGCACCTTGTAGGTGGGATCGGCGTGGGTGGTGGCCACCGAGTCCTCGAAGCAACCGCCCTGATCGATGGCGATGTCGACCAGAACCGATCCCGGCTTCATGCGCTGAACCAGGCTGTTCGACACCAGCTTCGGCGCTTTCGCTCCGGGGACGAGTACAGCTCCGATGACCAGATCGGCAGCCAGCACGGCCTGTTCGAGTTCGTATGCGTTCGACACCACTGTCTTGACGGCACCGCGGTACTGATCGTCGATCGCGCGCAGCGCTCGGACATCGAGATCCAGTACGGTGACGTCGGCGTGCATACCGAAAGCGATTGCGGTGGCGTTCTTTCCGGAGACGCCGGCTCCGATCACGACCACGTTGGCGGGACGCACTCCCGGTACGCCACCCATCAGTACGCCGCGGCCACCTTCACTCGACATCAGGTGGTAGGCACCGGCCTGCGGTGCCAGACGGCCGGCAACTTCGCTCATCGGCGCGAGCAGGGGCAGCGATCCGTCTGCGGCCGTGACGGTTTCGTAGGCAATGGACGTGGTACCCGACGCCAGCAACGCGTCGGTGCAGGCCTTTGACGCCGCAAGATGCAGGTAGGTGAACAGCACCTGACCCTTGCGCAGGCGTGAATACTCCTCGGCGATGGGTTCTTTGACCTTGAGCAGGAGATCGGCCGCGTCCCAGACGGCAACCGCGTCGGTGAAAATTTGCGCGCCTGCGGCTTTGTAATCGGTATCGGTGAACGACGAACCGGCGCCGGCTTCGGTTTCGATGATCACTTCGTGTCCTCGCGAGACAAGTTCGTGCACGCCTGCCGGGGTGATGGCCACCCGGTATTCGTGGTTCTTGATCTCGCGTGGAATTCCGATTTTCATGACGTCCTCCTGCAGTGGCGGTGACCGAAGCGACGCTCCGTGGGTACGCCAACTATGAATTATGTGCGGAATTGCTGCAATGGATGTGAACAAAATTCTGTATCGTCGGGCCATGGATGCAGATAGTTCATTTCAGCCGGTCGATGAGGGGGCTCGATCGAATGATGTTCGGTCCGTCGCCCTGGACCGAATCGACCACATTCTGCTCGACGAACTGCGTCGAGACGCACGCACACCGAACAATGCGCTGGCGGCCGCAGCAGGGATCGCGCCGTCCACTGCCCTCACCCGAGTTCGGGCGCTTGTCGAACGCGGCGTCATCCGCGGCTTCCACGCCGACATCGACCCCGAGGCCCTCGGGCAGGGCATTCAGGCCATGATCTCGGTTCGGCTGCAAGCGGATGCTCGACGGCGGATCAGCGAATTCGGTTCGAAGATCGCGTCCCGAAAGGAGACGCTGAACATCTACTTCATTGCCGGGGCCGACGACTTCCTGGTGCATGTGGCGACGGTCGACACGGCCACCCTGCGTGATTTCGTCGTCGAGAATCTCAGTGCCGACCCTGCCGTCGCAGCGACCGAGACCATCTTGATCTTCGAGCACATCAGGCCGCGAAACACGAACGCGGACAAGTAGAACCGATCAGGGTGCCGGCGGCACGATCGGGGGGAAGCCCGGCAACGTGAAGTCCGGGAAGCCCGGAATCAGCGGCGGCGGCTGCTGCGTCGTGACGGGCGGAACGGACTCGACCGGTGCCGGCGGCGGCTCGACCGTCGTGGTCTCGGTGGTCGTGACCGGCTGTTCCCACGTGGTTTCCGGCTGCTCAGTCGTCGGCTCCACAGTGGTGGTCGGTTCCGGCGCAGGCGGTGGCGGCAACAGAACGGGAGCAGGCGTCGTCGTCGGCACCGTCGTGACCACCGGAGTATCGGTTTGGTCGCGACTGACCGAGGTGTCCACTACCTGCGGAGAGTTCTGGTGGGTGAACATGAAGCCGGACACGGCGACCACCGCTGCCGCGCAGAACGCGAGCACTCCGCCGGTCCGCAGCCTGCGCCGTGCGCGAGTGCGATCGTCTTCACCGTCGTCGTCGTCGTAATCGGCGTCGAGCCAGTAAATGTTCTTCAGCTGGAACGGAACGGGCTTACCGTCCTCGACGGTGTCGGCGGCAGCATCGGTGGCGGACGTATGCGACACCGGCTGTACTGCAGGCGCTTCCACGGCGACAGCAGAGACTTCAGCCACGCCGTTCTCGGAAATCTCGTGCACCGCAGTCGATTCCGGCGAAGGCTGAGCATCCGCGGTGGACGACTCAGGAATATCGGCGGGCGCGTCGGCGAACTTAGAGGATTCGAAGCCGGTTGCTGCAGAAGCAGATTCGGTAATCGATGCGGCAGCGATCCACGGACGTGCGGGCACGGGACGAGTCGAGCTCGGCGTCGCCACCGGCGGTGCGGCATGCTGCGACTCCGAACGCGCGGGCATCATCGGCTCGGGCGCAGGTGGCACCACAGGCACAGGCGGTGCCACCGGAGCCGGCGGGACAACAGCGGCGCTGTCCGTGTGTCGACGTCTCGGCACGCTTGCCTGCGCGTCGCGCGCAGTACGGTCCGGAGCGGTTCTGGTGCGCGAATTCGGCCGCGCGGCCAGTGCTGCTCCGCGTGCGGCCACCGTCTCGGGCTCGGTCGGGACAATCGAGGGCAGTTCGAGCAGTGGGCCCACGCGCTGCTGGACGATGGGCATGCGGGCACCACCACCGATCAACACGACCGCGTCGATCGGCACGTTGGCACCGATCATGACCTCGCGGGCGAACTCGATCGCCTCGTCGAGCAAGTCTGTGATCAGCAGTTCGAAATTCTCCCGAGACAGCAGGATCATCCCGCTCGCGTCGGGCAGGCACACGGCGTCCTGGGTGGACAGGCGTTCCTTGGCGATGCGGCAGCGCTTCTCGAACAGCGCAATGTCGGGGTCGGTCGCCGGCTTACCGAGGCGCTGGAGCTGATTGTTGCGCACGTAGGCGTCGATCAGATCACCGCTGTAGGAGCCGGAGCGCTGAGATGCAGTCACCGTGCGCGCCGTCAGGTCGACGACGCTGACCGTCAATCCCGAACTACCGAGGTCGAACAGGGCGACAGAGCCGGCACCTCGCGCCTCACCGGTGACGGCGAGGTATTCGATGACGGCCTCGACCTCGGGGACCAGGTGGTAGTTGTTCAGGTGAGCACCGGCGAAGGCGGCGCGCAGCGCATCGGCCTGACGCGGATCCCGGTAGGCGATGCCGGTGGACAGTTCGGGTTCGACCTCGGCAGCGGCACCGATCGATTCGGCGGCCAGGTGCGGGAGGTCCCCGGTGGCACTGTCGATCAGTTCGTTGCGGAAGAACAGTGGCCGCTCGACGTCGGTGACCAGGGCGGACGAGGTGTCGCCGGAGGCTCCGAACTGGTCTGCTCTGGGCTGCGCCGTGCGCACGGCTCGGGTCCCCATGGACACCCCAAGCAGCACAGTCACGATCGTCGGCCTCACTTCGTTCGGCGGTTTCGGTGAACGCCCCATCGGGAGTCCACCCGCACACGGTACCGTCTCGCGGCGAGCTGCACGAAAGGGTGCCTACGGGCCTGCTTGTTCGGCTTCGGTGTCGATGAAGCCGAAACCGATGTCGGACGCCTCACCGGGAGGCTGGTACATCTCACCGGTGTACGAATATTGCTCGACGTAGAGCTGCTCGTATGTCAGAGTGGTCGGTCCCGCCGCCGCCGGTTGGTCGGGTGGAGGTGTGTCGGTGACCGGGGGTGCGATCTCGGCGAGAGTTGCCTCGAAACCGGGGTCGGAATTGATCACGGATCTGGGCGCATTGTCGAAATCGGCGAAGACCGCGAACATCAGCGCGACAACCACGACTCCGACCGACACCGCCACGGCGCCGATCTTGAGTACCGCCTGCCGAGTCCACTGCCGGCCCGAGAGAGTCGACAGGTAAGACATAGGAATCGCAGCGACCCCGCGGCGACCGACACCACGGGCTTTGTGTGGCGATGGGTCTTCCCGAGCGAGTTCCGGTTCCGCTTCGGGTTGCGTCGTCGACTCGACTTCGGACGGCGACTCCGATTCCACTACCTCCGCTACAGGCGAGGGTTCCACTACCGGATCGGGGGCCTGCTTCGAGCCGATTTCAGCCCTGATCAGCGCGCCCTCGGCAACCGGCGACACCGAGTCGTGGACGGTGAGCGGCACCGGCCAGGTGGCGCGAACTCGCCGTTGGACGAGGGGGCTGTTGGCCACTCCTCCCAGCAACACGATCGCGTCGGGGGTCCGGGGACCGACCCACTCGATCATGTCGTCGATCAGTGGGGTGGCGACCGCCTCGAACTCGTCGCGTTCGAGGATCATCGGGCCGTTGTTGGGTGCGCGCACACCGGCCGACGTGGTCAGTAGCTCCCGTAGCTCTCGGAAGAACGTGCGATAGGACGCGGCACCCTCGGGCCCTTCCGGTTCCGGCAGGATTCCCTTGGTCATCACGAGGCTCTGCACCACGTCGTCGAGGCGTTCGCCGCCGAACGACTCCGTTCGGTCGTGCCATGCGACGGTTTCCTCGGCGGTGTTCACGACCAACGCCGACGTTCCGCGTCTCCCGAGGTCGAGCACCAGCACGGTCGTCGCGTCGGCGAGGGTGTCGAGCGAACGCACGAACGCAAGCAGCGCGTAGTGCTCGTCGACCGTCTCGACGGATGCAGCCAGGCCTGCCGACGTCGGGAAATCCGTGTAGCGCAGGGTGCGAGCCTCGCGCCCGGTGATGACGACGGAGTCGAAGGGGCCGCGCGCTCCGATTCGGTCGGACAGGTCGTGCATCGCACGGTCCGGATCGGTGAGCTCGAGATCGACGGACTCGACGACGCGGCGGTCACCATCGGTGTAGGCGATGCGCAGGGCGTCCGACTCCACGGCCACGCCGCAGACTGGTCCCATCGAGTGTTGTCCTTCGATTGCTTGCCGTATGAACAGACGATCGGAACCTATCGTACGCACGCTCGGCGTGACCGAAACGAGCAAACGGGCCGAAAAACCGACATGCGGGACGTAGGTCACGAAACTTGCACTCGGTATGCGGTATCGGCTTCAAACAATCTGAGATATTGTTTACCCGGGTCTGGGGAGACTGCGGGTCGAAATATTTTCCGTCGGCCCGTACGACTTGCGAGGCCGCCCGGTCTCGCACCCAAGCGATCGGTGGAGGTCCGTCACGATGGAAACACTCAGTACGCAGTTCGACGCACGCATTCGGGACGTGCTGGACAAGCTCGGCAAGATGCCGGTCGCCGCGTCGGACATCGACTCTGCTTCCGACCTCTACGACAGTGGCTTGACCTCGCACGCGAGTGTCAACGTCATGATCGGCCTCGAGGACGAATTCGACATCGAATTCCCGGACTCGATGCTGCAGAAGTCCACGTTTGCGAGCATCGACGCGATCGCAGCTGCTGTCGCACAACTCGCAGGCTGACGACCATGACGGTCTCGTCCGACAGTCGCCCCGCGCAACTGCCCCTCACCGACGTCCTCAAGACCCTCCGCACGTTCGCGGCCGAGGTCGACCGCGAGGGCAGGTTTCCCGCCGAGTCCGTCGACGCTCTGCGCTCGGCAAATCTGTTCGCTGCCGCAATACCGACGGCGCTCGGCGGCGGTGGCCTGTCCCTCACCGAGCTCGCCCGGGTAGCACGCGATCTCGGTGCCGAATGTGCATCGACGGCAATGATTTTCGTCATGCACCAGTCTCAGATCCTGAGCATCGTCAGGCACGGCGGCACCCCCACATCCGACGCGTTGCTGCGCCGCATCGCAGCCGACCAACCGCTCGTCGCGTCGGCGACGACGGAGATCAACATCGGCGGCGACGTGCGTTCGAGCAGCTGCGCGGTCGAGTACGACGGAGACCGCATCCACCTGGCCAAGACCGCACCGGTGATCTCGTACGGCGAATACGCCGAGATCGTTCTCGCGACGGCGCGGCGCACGGTGGACAGCCCGCCGAGCGATCAGGTTCTGGTGGTGTGCCAGAAGCCCGACGTCACTCTCGAACGCACCAGCAACTGGGACACTCTCGGGTTTCGTGGCACCTGCAGCCCGGGCTTCCAGCTCGACGCCGTTGCCGACCGCTCGAGCATTCTGCGCGACAACTACGGCGAGATCTCCTCGCAGACAATGCTTCCGGTGGCCCATGTGCTGTGGGCCTCGGCCTGGCTCGGTATCGCCGACGCAGCCGTGTCCAAGTCCCGCAAGTTCGTCCGCAAGGCGGCGAGCAAGAGCCCCGGCGTCACTCCTCCCTCCGCCCTGCGGCTGGCCGAGTTGTTCGTGGCCCACGAACAACTCGTCGACACCGTGTTCGGCGCAGCGGCGAAGTTCGAGGCCATCGCAGATTCCCCCGAGGAGCTCGGTTCCATCGGTTTCGCCGTCAAGATCAACAACGTCAAGGTGACGGCGTCGACTCTCGTCATCGACATCGTCGGCAAGGCGATGCAGATCTGCGGCATCTCCGGGTATCGGGAAGACGGCGACTTCAGCATCGGACGGCACCTCCGCGACGCGCACGGCTCGGCGATCATGGTCAGCAACGAACGCATCCTCGCGCACAACTCTCAACTCGCGCTTCTCTACAAAGGCAAATGATGACCCAGACACAGGACAAGACCTCCGAACTGGATTCGGCGCGAAGCGAATTCAGGCAAGAGCTCGTCGACGCCGGCTTGTTGATCCCGTCGTCGGTGCTCGGTCTGTACGGCCGGTCCGGCGAGTTCGAGGACATCATCGAATCGATCGACCGTCGGGTCGTGGCCGCGAGCGCGTCGGAACACGGAACGGCTGTGCCCAGGTACCGATTCCCGCCGGTCTTCCCGCGGGAAGCATTCGAGAAGACCGACTACATCGCGTCGTTCCCCAATCTCACCGGTGCCATCAACACGTTCGACGGCGACAACAAGGCCCATGCCGCGCTGCTCGCCGATCGCTCCGAGGGCAAGGACTGGGATCACCACCTCGAGTCGGCCGGGACGATGCTGGTGTCCGCGGCATGTCACCCGTCGTACTCGATGTTGCCGTCCGTACTCCCGTCCGGCGGGACGACGTACGACATCTACGGGTACTGCTTTCGGCACGAGCCTGCCGTCGACCCTGCTCGCATGCAGGCCTTCCGCATGCACGAAATCGTGCGGGTCGGCACTCCGGACGACGCCGTCGTCCACCGGGAGAGGTGGGTGCAGCGCGGCCTGGAGGTGCTGGCCGAACTGGGACTCGAGGCAGAAGCGGTGATCGCCAACGACCCGTTCTTCGGTCGGGCAGGTCGCATGCTCGCGGCCAATCAACGCAACGAGAACCTCAAGACCGAGCTGGTCGTGCGGCTGTACGGAGACCTGGACGACGGCACGGCCGTGGTCTCGTGCAACTGCCATCGCGATCACTTCGGCCACACCTTCGACATCAGCACCGCCGACGGCGAACCTGCACACAGTGCGTGCGTCGGCTTCGGCATGGAACGTATTGCGCTGGCGCTGTTGCGGACCCACGGTATCGACCGCGACAAGTGGCCAAGGTCGCTTCGTTCGTGACGTCGGTAGCCGACGTCGATATCCCTACCAGCGATCGGAGCGCGCTGTGAACACCACGAATACGGCGACATCCGAGTCCGCCGACAACCGTACCGACGAGCTCGAACAGCTACTGATCACCGAGGCAGGCGTACCGGGCAGACAGTCCACCTGGTTCGGGTCGGCAACATCGCCGCTCCTCGGTGCCGTGCACGTTCCCGAGGGATCGGTTGCCCGCGGTGCCGTCGTACTGGCACCGCCGCTCGGCAAGGAGCAGGTCGACTCGTACCGCGGTCTGGTCCTCCTGGCTCAGCGCCTCTGCGCTCGAGGCCTGCTCGTACTGCGCTTCGACTACCCGGGAACGGGCGACTCGTCCGGTGCACAGGACGACGACGGCATCGTCGAGCAGTGGCAACGCAGCGTCGTCACGGCGGTCGATTTCGTTCGGCAGTGCGGTGTTCGCGATGTTGCGGTCGTGGGTCTGCGAGCCGGCTCGCTGCTCGCCGCATCCGTGGCGGATCGGTGCGGCCCTCTGACGGGAATGGTGTTCTGGGATCCGGTCGTCAGTGGCCGCTCGTATCTTCGGGAACAGCGCGCCCTGTATTCGATGACCGTCGCGCGAGACGACGAGTCGGACCCGCGAGTGTCCATCGTCGGCGCAGTCCTGCATGCCGGAGTGGCGGCAGAATTCTCGACCCTGGATTCGTCGAAGCTGGAACGGCTCGACTGCCCGGTACTGGTTGCCACGCGCAGCGAACGTGCCGACGCCACGCCTGTTCGCAGACTCGTGTCCGCGCAGCAGGCGGACGAGCACACACTCCGCAATCACGACGCATTCCTCGAGCCACCCGCCTGGGACGTGGTCATTCCGCGTCCGGACATCGACGTGATCGCGCGCTGGGTACAGGCCACGTTCGCGTCGACGACCACGCCGGTCACCGTTCCGATTCGACGTTCCGCCGTGGTCTCGACTCCCCGGGGCGACGTCGTCGAAACCATCGAGCGGCTCGGTGACGACGAGCTGTTCTCCATCCGCACCACCGCGGTGGCCACGACGGCCGGCGGTCCTGCTGTGGTCATGTACGGCACCGCGTACGAGCACCGGGTCGGACCGGTACGGCTGTGGGTCGAGTTGGCCCGCACCCTCGCGACGGCAGGCATCACCTCGGTCCGTTTCGACCGTCGCGGTACGGGAGAAAGTGGAGACGTCGGTGCCGACGACGCACCCACGCTCTACAGCGAACTCGGCGACGACGACGCACTGTGCGCCGTTCGATCCGTGGGAACAGCGCCCAACAAGATCGTCTCGGCAGGTCTGTGCTCGGGTGCGTGGTATGCCGGTTACGCCGCCCACCGCGAGGGCCTGAACACGGCGATTCTGATCAATATGCGCGAATGGACGACGCGGCGTGTCGATTTCACCAAGAGATCCACCATCGCCCAGAAGCAGGGATTGACCGCGATCGCACTCGACCGCGCACACACGGCCGCCGTTCGCTTCAAGAACTGGTCGCAACCCCGGATGCCGTACCGACTGTGGCTCGCGCTCGGCCGTCGTGGCTGGATCCAGGTTCCCGAAATCTCGTTGGGAGAACTGCAGCGCAAGGGAGTCGACGCGTCCGTGCTGCTCGTCCCGGACGACAAGCAGTGGTTCCTCGACAACCGCGGCCCCGAGAGCCTGCATCGGTTGCGCCGCCGGGCCGAGCCCGAGCACCCGCCCGTGGTGAAGGCGTTCACGGACGGAGATCACACCCTCTTCGGACGCGATGTTCGCGACACGGTCAGGGCCGAGATGCTGCAGACGATCGGTGCTGCGCTCGGAGTCCACATCGAACCGCAGGACCCACCTGTGAAGGTGAACTGGACGCCGTTGTGAAACATCGCGCTCGCCGGGTACCCCCGCCCGATCACGGCCGACTCGACAAGATCACCTACTACCCCGTCGAGCAGGTCCGATGGGACATGGGCTTCAACAGCCGTACCGTGCCTTTTCACGCGGTGCCGCCCGAGTTCGCGGTCGCGGCGTCGCAACCCCCCGGACAGCTGTCTGCGGCCGATTCGATCCCCGACGGGGACCCGATGTTCACTGCGGCCGAGGCGTCGGGCACGGCCGTTGCAGGCTCCAAGCCCGCCGGCCGCAATCTCGCACTGAACTCGTTCGCGATGATGTTCTCCACCATTGCCACCGGCGCGCTCGGTCTGGCCTTCTGGGCCGTGGCGGGCCGGCTGTTCCCCGTCGAAGAAGTCGGCAGTGCATCGGCGGTGATCGCGTCGGCGGTGATGATCGCGACGCTGTCCAACCTGAGTCTCGGCTCGATGTACGAGCGGTTCCTGCCGACTGCGGGCGTGAAGGCCAAGTCCTATGTGCTTCGCGGCTACGCTGCCGTGCTGTCGTTGGCGCTGGTCCTGGGATGCGCGTTCTTGGTCGTGGCACCGGTGGACGAGTTGTTCACCACCACGACCGAGATCGCGACGTTCCCGATTTTCGTCGGCGTACTGGCCGTGTTCGCGCTGCAGGATCAGACGTCGTCCGGGCTGGGCTTCGCGCGGTGGGCGGCGGCCAAGAATGTCTTCCACGCGGTCGTGAAGTTGGCGGTCCTGGCCGTCACGTACGAAACCGGCCGTAGTTTCACCATCATCGCGGCGTGGGCGGTACCAGCGGCCATCGCGGCGATAGTGCTGTTCCGCGCGTTCGGGAAGAAGCTCGGCACCGATCCGCGATACCAGCTCACACCGAACCTGCCGCCCCGTAAAGAGCTGTGGTCGTACTTCGGGTCGGCGTACGGCATCACTGCCTTGGGAACCTTGGCACCCCTGATGATCCCGATCATCGTGGTGAGCACGCTGGGTGCCGAACAGAATGCCTACTTCTCGCTCACCTGGTCCATCGTGAGCGCCATCTACGTGTTGATCGGGGTACTGGTCGGCCCCTTCGTGGCGGAGGCGGCTGCACATCCCGAACAGTTCTCCAAGCTCGCCAAACGCTTCATCGGGCTGCTGTGCATCGTCGCCGTGGGCGGATCGTTCTTTCTGGCGGTCGTCGCACCGTTCGGACTGGGCATCGTCGGCCCCGACTACCGCGAGAACGGGACCATCATCGTCCATCTCGCTGCCGTGACCATCCCGCTGTCCGTCGTCGGGGCCCTGTACGACGGTCTGGCCAGGGTCCGTCGTCGTATGCGGCTTGCGGTGCTCGTCCAGATCGCGGCCACCATCATCATCGTCACCGGGTCGTTGACGCTGTCACCGAGCTTGGGCATCGCGGGCATCGGCTGGTCTTATCTGGCGGCCGAAGCCGTCGGCGCCGTGGTTCTGTTGGTGCCCCTGATCAGGTGGATCGGCGACCTGTCCGGCGCTGAGCATGCCGCGCCGGCTCTCGATCAGCGCGACGAATCCACGTCGCAGGCGACGGGTCGTGAGCACCGCGTACGAGCGTAAGCGACATCACTCTCGTTAGCTGGCACCGCAAACATTCTTCGAGTACGTTTATACGCAGCTTGACAATCTCATGGCTTCTTTTAAGCTTCTAGTTAGGAAAAGACAGTGGGTTCGACGGGTAGATCAATCTCGCCGAAACCTACGTGCGAACTCGGCGGGGGTCGTGTCGCATCGGTCAGATACAGCTGCAGTAGCTCGATCAGCTAGTGCCCACCGAACTCGAACATCTGGAATGGATATGTTGAATCGTCAGAATCCCCGCGTCAGTGTCGTCATCCCGACTCTCAACGAGGCCGCGAACCTTCGCCATGTCCTCCCCTTGCTGTCCCACGAATACGAGCTCGTTCTGGTCGACGGCGGATCCATCGACGGAACCATCGATGCCGCACGCGAGATTCGCAGCGACATCCGCGTCATCCGCCAGACCCGCAAAGGTAAGGGCAACGCGCTCGCCTGCGGCTTCGAAGCCGCCACCGGCGACATCATCGTCATGTTCGACGCGGACGGCTCTGCCGACGCGGCCGAGATCCCCCGGTTCGTCGATGCCCTGATCGCCGGTGCCGACTTCGCCAAGGGCAGCCGGTTCTGCGAGGGCGGCGGCAGCCACGACATCACACCGCTGCGCCGCGCCGGCAACGGTGGTCTTCACCTGGTGGCCAACACGCTCTTCGGCACCCGTTTCTCGGATCTCTGCTACGGCTACAACGCCTTCTGGCGAGACCTGGTGCCGGTCCTGGATCTGCCCGTGGTCGATCAGCCGGGCAGCGAGGGAATGATGCTGTGGGGTGACGGATTCGAGATCGAGACCATCATCAACTGCCGCTTCGCCGAGGCGTCCGTACGGATCGAAGAAGTGCCGAGTGTCGAGTTGGCGCGCATCTACGGCCAGAGCAACCTACGCACCTTCTCCGACGGCTTCCGAGTGCTGCGCACCTTGATGACCGAGCGCATGCGCGCCCGCAGAATCTCCCGCAAGCACATCGCTCGCCCGTCGCGTGAGTCGATCGATGCCCGCACCGACATGGACCTCGAGTTCGAGGTCATGGAGTCGTTCGGCGAGGTCATCGAGCTCCGCGAGAGAACGGCGTGAGTCTGCCGACTTCCTCGGTTGTCATCTGCGCGTACACGTTGGCTCGATGGTCCGAACTGTGCACTGCCGTGCGTGCCGTTCTCGATCAGAGCGTCGCTGCCGACGAGCTGATTCTCGTCGTCGACCACAATCAGCAGCTGGCCGAGCGCGCTCGAGCGGAATTCCTGCCGCTGAGCGACACCGTGAACGTGGTCGAGAACAGCCACCCACGAGGACTGTCGGGGGCACGGAACACCTCCCTCGACCTCGCCACGGGTGACATCGTCGTCTTCTTGGACGACGACGCGTCCCCACGCACGACCGAATGGCTCGACGCCATTCTGTCCCATTACTCGGATGATGCCGTG
Organism: Rhodococcus sp. JG-3; assembly: GCF_000482405.1. Taxonomy (NCBI): domain Bacteria; kingdom Bacillati; phylum Actinomycetota; class Actinomycetes; order Mycobacteriales; family Nocardiaceae; genus Rhodococcus; species Rhodococcus sp. JG-3. The sequence goes on along the minus strand of NZ_KI519398.1, from coordinate 1,548,496 downwards.
TACGCCGTTGGGGGCTCTGCATACCCGGTATGGCCGGACAAGCGTCCGGCCTTCTTACCGGCCGAGGTAGTGGGTGAACCCGGCGAACTCGATTGGGTCGTCGGGTGCACCTACCGCGGGCAGCCGACGGAAACCGCTCAGGTCCGTAATCTCATGGGCGCGAACATGTCTTTCCGCCGCGCGCCGGTCGTCGAACTCGGCGGCTTCGTCTCCGGAATCGGCCGGATCGGACGCGTTCCGCTCGGGTGCGAGGAGACGGAACTGTGTATTCGCCTGCGCCAGACGCATCCCGACGCGCAGATCGTGTTCGATCCCTCGATCGTCGTCGATCACACCGTCAGTGCCGATCGGACGCGACCCCGCTACCTCATCACACGCAGCTACGCCGAGGGCGTGTCCAAGGCAGCGATCGCCCGACTGATCGGTGCGGGCGACGCACTGTCGTCCGAGCGTGCGTACACCGCCAAGGTTCTCCCGCGTGCCGTCGGCCGTGAGACGAGCGCAGCTGCTCGCGGCAACCCCGCGCGGGCGTGGGGCGCGATGGCTGTGGTGGCCAGCGTCGGGGCCGCGGGAGTCGGTTATGTCCGAGGCAAATTCAGTGTGAGCCGCTAGCGGCACGTGCACGAAACTTCGTAGCCCACTACGAACTTCCACTCACGACCCTCGGTGCCACCGACGCCCGTTCGACGGAGTTCAAGGCCCGAACGTGTCCCCTGGGTTTACCGGTGCCTCGGTTGACGAGTGCGATGGTGCGCGGTTCGTTCGGCGCGAGATGGAACCACGAATCGGACGCGTCGAAGCCGTCGACATCGACACAGACGTACTGCGCTGCCCAGTCCGAGGACACTGTGAGCTCCCACGTCCTGGCTCCGGTATCGACGACACTCGCGCTCAGGCCCACGGTGTTCTGCCGACTCTGCGCGCCGACGAGCGCGGTGTTCCGGGCTATCTCGTCTCCGTCGTCGCCCGCGAACACCACTGTGATCGCCGAGTACGTCCGACTCCCGAAACGGTAGGCGTGGTTGGCATCGGTGAACGACCCCACGATGGAGTCCACCGTCAGTTCGGTCGAGCCGTTCGAGTCGACCGATACCGCCCGCTCGAACTGTTGCACGCCGCGCGCGGTGTGCAGTGCCACGCGCAGTGTGCCCGATCGGGCCGGGCCGTCGTTGACGAGCTCCACCGAATAACCGTCGAGACCGTTGTCGCACAACAGCACTGCGGTCGGTGAGCCGGCCCTCGCGAGGGCGTAGAACGGTGCCTTCGGTGCACCGGCGGAGTCGGTGATGCCCCACCCGGCACCGGGCACGGTGTCTCGTAACGTCAGCACGAGCGCGCCCGCACATCCGGAAGACGCCCGCCGCCACCGACCGAACGCTTCCTCGAAAGCCTCGACGATCACCGCCCTGCCGTAGTCCAGGTAGAGCTCGGCGTCGTCCCGCCGAATCAGGTGTGGGTCGACACCGAAGACAGTGCGTACGTAGTGATCGCGGACGTCCTCGAAGTCCCACGACGAACCGCGATCGCGGGGGACCGCGGATTTCCACTCGGGGTGGTGCCCTGCCACCGCAGCAGATCCGAAGAACCTGTCGACCTGCGCACGTTCGGGAGGAACGGAGAAGGCCAGGCATTCCGCAGCGAATCGCACACCCGCGGTGGGAATATCGGACAGTGGCCGCAGGTAGCCGCCCACCCCGAAGTAATGGGCGATACCGTCGCCCACGTGGGTGTGCAATTCGCCGGTCGAGCTGGACGGAGACGACGTCACGTATGCGACGTCCGGCAGACGATCGGCGAGGAAATCAGGAACGATGTTGTCCAGCATGTCTATTCGCTGATCCTCGGCCGCGAGACCCAGCATCGTCGGTTGCTGCTGCGTTTCGCTTCCGCCGCTGACGACCATCAGCGCCGGATTGGCGCAGACGATGTCCGCGAACGCGTGCAGCTCTCCGGTGACCGCCGCCGTGTACACCTCGTCGGTGGGCGGGTCGACGGTTCCCAACATGACGTCCTGCCACACCATGATGCCGAGTTCCGCACATAGAGACCAGAATTCGGCCTGCTCGTACACCAACGTGCCGACCACGCGCACCATGTTCACGCCCGCCGACTGCAGCTGCACCAACGCTGCACGCAGGTCCTGCTCCGACGACCACAGCCGCACCGGATCGAGTGGAGTCCACGTACCACCGCGACAGAAGATCGGGCTACCGTTGACCACCAACTGCGCGCCGCCTCCGGAGCGATCGAGTACGACGGTGCGAAAACCGATGTCGCCCAACGGGTATTCCACCCCGTTCACATCCAACGCCACGCGGTAGGTCCTGGGCTGTCCGTGCGTGTGCGGCCACCACAGCTCGACGTCCGGCAGCGTCAGAGTCGTATCGATACGGTCGACCGTTCCGAGCTCGAACACGCTGTCCCCGATCAGGATTCGCGTCGACGACGCGGAATCCAGCTCGGCGTGGACCATGACGATACCGTCGGTGCCGCGGACCGTCGTCGACAGACCGACGCCACGGGGGCTCGACATCGGCACCATCGACACCGGCCGCCACGGACCCACCGGAACGGGCACGGGCCCGTACACCGGTGCCCGGCCCAGCATCGTCGTACGCTCGTGCCGCAGACCCTGCGCAGCGATCATCGAGGACCGCCACCGACCCCGTGGCCGACGGGTCTTCAGATGCGCGGCAAGAGATTCGATATGAACTGCAATGGTGACGGTCGGTCCGCAACCGGTCAGATCGAGAGCCTCGGGCACGAACATGGACGTGACGGTTCGCCGATGAACACCGTCCACCCAGATCTGGGCCCGAGTCGCGATTCCGCCGAAGGTCAGCCGCATCTCGGGGTGATCGCCGGTCGGGACGGTGGTCGCGTACCACCAATCGTGTTCGTCCGGAGCACAATCGGTGTCACCGAGCGCGCTCGCCACCGTGCCGGGCACGACGGCGTCGAGCCACTCGAGGTCGGCAGGCAGGTCAGCAGGGTCGAGGATGGATCCGGCGTCGGTTCGGGCCAGCCGCCACGGCACGCCGTCGAGCAGATCGATCACGCGCTCAATGCACCCACGACGATATCCATCGCTGTCGCCCAGTTCTTGCTCATGTCGTTCAGCGGTTCGTCGAGCACCACGGCGCGGCCACGCGCTGCTCGCGCCATCCGGAACTGCACGGCCTTCGCGCCGGACGCTGCGTCGAGGAAATGCTGCGCCGCGTCGCCGGCTCCACGTATCCCGCGGCTGTCGAGGTACTGCACGTAGTTGGCGGCAAGCTCCGCGGTGGCACCGAATTGCCGGAGCAATCCGAACGACCACAGATGAAAGGCGTCGGGCCCGGACGTTTGGACGAGCGGGATGTCGGCCACGATGCGCCGAGCGAGGGCATCGACGGGATTGCCCGGTGCCCTTCTGGACAGATGTGTTCGGGCGACGTCGAGGTCGCGGTCACCGACCCCCGCGTCGAGCACTGCCGCGTCGACTCGAACCTGCTCGACGTACGGCAGCAACACCTCGGCGTGAGGCTCGGGCGCGAGATTGAACACCCCGTCGAAGTCCGCCCCGGTCAGCTCGAAGTAACCCCGGTTGTGGAAGTAGCCCATCACCTTGTCGTCTCGGTTGACGAGATTCGGCACGATGGTGGTCTTGGTGTGCTGATTCCGGTAGCTGGTGCCTGCGGTGTCGGGAAGCCAGAAGCCGTCGACCTCCACCGTGACGTGGGTGCCGTCGAGCAGCCCTTCGACGACGTGCTCGAGAACGGGTCGCCATACGTTCATCTCGGCCACGCCGATGCCGTAGAGCGCGCGCAGATCCTCGGGCAGAATTTTCACGAAGTCCCACTGCCGTCCGTCACAGCCGGCGCTGAGCACGAACGCGAGCGCCGGGGTGGGATCGGCACCCAGTGAGTGCAGTACCTCGATCCACAGATCGACGTAGCAATTGGTCTCGGTCCAGATGCGGTCGTGGTTGTGGATGGGATGAGGCCGGTAGCTGATGGGGTCGAGTTCGAGAACCCGGAGGCCGGTACCGAGCCTCTCCAGCACTGCATCGTTCGACATGACGCGCCTCTCCTACCGGAACAATGTCGGACGGTCCCCGAGCCGCATTTGTCCATATTGCCTGCATCCAGGCCACTCATCGTAGCGAATCGGTTTGTTCTACGCTTCCGATCCGGCGGTAGGATTGTTTTCGACGCAGCTGCTACTTACTGATCCACCGTTTGAGCGTCTGGACAACAGGAACCCGAAAACGCGGGCAATCACACAACGAACAGTTGGTTCCGCGGCGGTAATGCTGATGCGCAGCTTGTTCGTGTCGACACTTGCATATCCGCTCTGAGCTGGGCACATGCCGAGTGTAGACAACACCTGCAACATCCATGCCCATCTCGGGCGGACACGAGGAGGCACGAGCGCAATGCGCCGTTTCGTTCGCAGCGCAGCGCTGGTCGTGGGGTGGTGCCTCGGCGCCGTAGCTCTCGGAATGTTTGCCGTCCGACAGGTCGGCGTGACCGAGATCACTTTCGTTGCTTTGGTGGTCGGAACTCCGTACCTCGGAGTCGCCACCGTCGCGGCGCTTCTGCTCTTCGCCGCCGCCCGCTCACGTATCGGATCGGCGGTCGCAGCCGTCGTCACCGTCGCCGTCGTGGGCGTCCAGGTGCCGATGTTCCTGGCCGACGGACCGGACAACTCCGGACCGGACCTGTCCGTGTTGACGGTCAACGTGGCGCACGGGGACGCCGATGCCGGCGCAATCGTCGACGCGGTCCGTGATCACGACGTCGACGTGCTCGCCGTCCAGGAACTCACGCCCGAGGAAGTGACCGACCTGAGGGGTGCGGGTCTGGACGACCTGCTGCCGTTCTCCTTCACCGCCGCACTGCCCGTGGCCGACGGCACCGGATTGTGGAGCCGAACACCCATGACCGACGGCACCCGACTGGACGACTTCGGCTTCGTACCGGTGCAGGCGAACACCGTCGTCGACGGCACGACGCTGACCCTCGTCTCGTTCCACTCGATGTCTCCCGCGACGCCGCGCCACACCACCCAGTGGGACGCAGACCTGGCGAGGATGCGGGCCATCATGGATACCTACGACAACACTGCCATCGTCGCCGGCGACTTCAATGCCACCAACGATCACCGGCAATTCCGCAGGTTGGCATCGGCTCCGTTCTCCGATGCGGCCGACGCTGCGGGGGCAGGACTGTTCCGCACCTTCCCGTCCGAACGTCCGTTGGCGCGGTTGGACCATGTCGTGACCAGTGACAGCGTCCGCGCGCGGTCGGTGCAGCCGTTACCGATCCCGGAGAGCGATCATCTGGCGGTGCTCGCAACGGTGCAGTTGCCGTGACCGTCCCCGGCTAGAAGCGTGGAAGCTGAATGACCGGAGGAGGCGGCAGCTGAATCTGTGGGAGCTGGATCTGCGGCAGACCGGGGATCAGCGGTGCCGGGGCAGGTGCAGGAGCCGGTGCCGCGGGCGGCACGTACTCGGGCTCGGAATACGTCTGAGCCGGAGCCTGAACGGGCTCGGAGGTGGGCGGCGGCGTTGTGGTCGGCGGTGGCGTCGTCGGCGTCGGGGTGACCCGGGTCGTCGTGGGACCTGCGGTGATCGGCACCGGTGAATCTGCCGGTGCACTGGTCGGGGCCGGCGACCCACCCCCGTATCCGAGGGACAGGCCGAGGGCGGCGACCGCGACGAGACCACCCGCGACCAGTACGGCACCGCGCACCTTGCGCTTCGAATCCGCGGGCTTGTCGGAGTGGGGTTCCGGGGTCAACCAATCGGGTGCACCGGTCAGCGATGCCGGGTCGGCCGCGGACTGCCGCCCGCCCGACTGCGGATTCGACTGGGGGTTGGACTGCGCATTCGGTTGGGGAACCGGCTGGTGCGGAGCCTCGACGACCGGTGTGGCGAGCAGTGCCGCTCCACGGGCCGCAACCGATTCGGGGTCTGCCGGAGTGACGACGGGTAACCCGACCCAGGCATCGAGTATCGCTCCGACCAGGGGTATTCGGGCTCCGCCGCCGATCAGGAACAGTGCGTCGACATGTTTGGGAGAACGCCCGATGACGTCTCGAACCAGGCGAGCGGAGTACTCGATCGGGACGGTCACCAGTGATCCGAATGCCTCGCGGGAGATCAGGATGACGCCACCGTCGCCCGGGAGACATACTGCGCCGCTGGTCGACAATTGTTCCTTGGCGACCCGGCACCGCGCGGTGAACGCGCTCAGTTCTTGGTTGTCGGCGATGTCGACGCCCTGCTTGGCCAACTGGTTGTCGGCGATCAGGCGATCGAAGTCGTCGCCGCTGATGTCGATGGTGCGTTCTGCCAGCAGAACTTGGCCTGTACCGCGGTCGATCACGCTGATCGTCAGACCCGAACTGCCCAGGTCGTACAACGCGATGGTGCCGAAATGCCCCAGCTCGCCCGACGCTTCGAGGTACTGCAGCGCAGCCCGAGCTTCGGGAACGAGTCGGTAGTTGTACAGCCGCTGACCGGCCATGGCCTGCTGGATCTCACCGAACTGCTGCTGGTCGCGATACGCCACGCCGGTTGCCTGCACTGGGCCGCCGTTACCCGGTTGCGAGAGCACCACGCCGATGGACTCGGCGGCCAGTTCCTCGGCCCGGTCCCAGTAGGCGTCGACGGTGTCGTGGTGGAAGTCGAGGCGTCCCGAATCCTGGGGGCGCAGGTCGGGTCGAGCCATGCGCACCGCGCTGGCCCCCACCGACACACCGAGAACTTCGGTCATTACCTGCCTCTTGTCGATTTCCCCGTCAACACACGCCGAGACTTCATGTCACGAACCAGTCTCGATCCCCCCAATTGATCACTGTAGCGCGTCGGTGCGGCTGCGCCGCAGTGGTGCGTTCAGGTGCCCCCTGGGGCACCCGGCCACACCACTACAGTTGCGGCATGCGAGTTCTGTTCGTCTGCACCGGCAACATCTGCCGATCTCCGACTGCCGAGCGCCTTGCGGTCGCCTTCGCCCGTGAGGGCGGATTCGAGCTGACCGCCGGCAGCGCCGGGACACAGGGCCTGACCGGGCACGCGATGGACCCGACGGCCGCGTTGGTGTTGTCGCAACTCGGCGGCGATCCCGAGGGCTTCGTGGCTCGACGCCTCACTCCGGCGATCACCGCCGACGCCGAACTCGTTCTGACGATGACCGCGTCGCATCGCGACGCCGTGCTCGCACTGTCGCCGAGGCACATGCGTCGCACCTTCACCTTGCTCGAGGCGTCGAGCCTGGCCGCGGCGTCGGGCGCACGATCGGTTGCCGCCCTCGCCGACGCGCGGGCCGTCCACAGCGTCGAGACGCTGGATATCGGCGACCCGTACCGCCGCGACCCGTCCGTGTACGAGGAAGCCGGCGAGCTGATCGCAGCATCGTTGCCGAATGTTCTCCGACTGGCGCAGCCGTAAACTTCGACCCACCACGAATTCGCACGCTGCGGTAACGTTCTCGCATCATTGCCGACCACCCGGGTGCGGCCACGGCGTTAGGGTCTGTTCATGCGCGACAAGGTCATCGCGTTGGCAGCAGTGGCGAGTGCCGGAGTAGCCGTCACCGTGGGTCTGGTCATCGGTGCCCTCGGCGGCGCGTTCGACGATTCGAGCCAGGATGTCAGGCCGCCTGCGCTGAAGTCGGACTCCCTCAGTTCGGTCCAGGCGTCTCCGACGTCCGCAATCGTCGTTGTTCCGCCGTCGCCCACCTGGCAGGTCGCGGTGCCCACCACCGCCAAGCCGCCGACGACGACGCCGGAGCGGCCTCAGACGACGACGCGGACGCCCCGAACAACCACCAAGCGGTCGGACCGAACTACCACGACCACCACCGACGAGGACTCGACCGACGAGCCCGCGACCGACGAGCCCACGACCACCGAGTCGGGCCGGTAGATCTCACGGACGGCCCGCTGCCAGATCGGGCGCGCTGTCTCCGATTCTCAACGCGGCCACCAGTTCTCGATACAGCTCGTCCGACGCCATGAGCTCCGCATGCGTTCCACGTGCGCGTACCACCCCATCGTCCATCACCAGGATGGTGTCGGCGTCGAGCACGGTGGACAACCGATGCGCGATGGTGACGACGGCAGCATCCTCGGCGATGGAACGGATCACCTCGTGGATCGCCGCCTCGGTGCGTCCGTCGACCTGAGCCGTCGCCTCGTCGAGCAGCAGGATCTGTGGGCGTCGAACGATGGCTCGCGCCAACGCGATTCGTTGCCGCTGCCCACCGGACACCGTCGAGCCGATCAGGTCGGTGTCCAATCCCTCGTCCAGAGCGCGGATGGTCGAATCCAGGTGCACCGACTCGAGCGCCGCCCAGATGTCACCCTCACTGGCGTCCGGGTGACTGAACAACAGGTTCTCCCGCACAGAACCGGGGATCACCGGCGTCTCCTGCTCCACGTAGGACAGTCGAGAGCGCACCTCGTCGATCGTGAGCTCGCTGTACGGCGTTCCGCCGAGCCGTATCTCGCCGCTCTCGGGCGTCAGGAACCGCAGGATCAGAGAGAACACGCTGGTCTTGCCTGCACCGGAGGGACCGACGATCGCTGTGTGGCCACGCGCGGGGACGTCCAGGTCGATTCCTCGCACGGCCGGCTCTCGTCCCGGACCGTAACGTGCAGTCACACTTCGGAATTCGAGTGCCGGAGCAGCTCCGACAACGGAACGGGTCGGCGCGGGGGTACCTCCCTCTCCCACTTCGACGACGAGGTCGTCGATCTGACGTATCCGCGCCGCCGCGGCCATACCCGCCTGCAGCGCGGTGATGTTGGTGGCGAGGGTGGAGACCGGGCTCATGACCTGAAATGCGTAGAGCAGAAACGCGATCAAGCTGGATACCGCCAGATCTCCGGTGCTGACGCGGTAGCCACCGAGGCCGAGAATGCCGATGATGGCCAATTGCACGCCGCCGCCCGCGAAGGTCCACGCCAGTGCCGAGATCTTGACGGCGTGCACGCTGTGCCGAGCGGAGGTCCGCGCCTCCGCGATGACGCGTTCGGATTCGCGAGTCTCGGCTCTGCTGGACTTCACTGTTCGGATGGCCCGCAGGGTGCCGTCGAGAATGCCGCCGAGTCGTCCGATCGCTTCCTGTGATTGCCTCTGCGCGATCGCGATCGGAGGCATCAGCCGGGCGAACAACACTGCGATCGCCACGATGGCCACCGCGATCGCGCCCAGCAACACCAGATCCAGAACCGCCATCAGGATCAACGCACCCACCAGACCCACGACGCTGTTGACTATGGCCACCAGCGCATTCGACGTCGCCTCACGCAGCAGCACGGTGTCCGAGGTGACGCGGGTGACCAACTCACCGGTGGGCCGAGTGTTCAGGCTGCCGACCGTGGCACCGAAATACTTCCGCACGATCGACTTGCGTGCGTCGAGCACGATCCGCTCGGCCAACACCCCGAGCACGATCCACTGCAGATACAGAACGGCCGAGCCGACGACCAACAGGGCCACAAGAACGACGACGGGAACGATCAGCGACGCGTCGGTGCCGAGTCCGTCGAGCACACCCTTGGCGACCATCGGCGTAGCCAACGCCGTTCCGGTACCGATCAGGCCGAGCATCATGCCCAGGATCAGGGTGCGCCGATGAGGCCGCACGAACTGCCACAACACCCGTAGGTTGGGTACCGTTATTCTCTTCTTCTCGGCTGTAGCGATCTGCACATCGACCATGTAGTCAGTGTGCAGCAACGATCAGCTGGTACCGATCGCGTCCCAGATCATGTGGACCGTGGTGCCGTTCTGGTCCGACGTCACCGCCGCAGTATCGGCCAGCGCCCGCATCAGTGGGACGCCTCGACCTCGGTTGGGATCGGAATTGCGGGTCGCCCAATCGCCGCGGTCGGTCACCTTCACATCGATCCGGCCCTGCGCACCGCACAACACTCGAATATCGAGGGTTCCTCGGTCGGTGTGATCGCGATACGCATGTTCGACACTGTTCGCTATCGCCTCGTACGTCGCCAACACGACGTCGTACGCGCGATCCGGGTCGACGCCCAACTCGTTCAACCAGTCACCGAGTTCACGCCGAAGCTCCGACGCTCGATCCGCATCGGCAGGCTCGTCGGTGAACAGCAGTTCTTCCATTCGCGCACCTGCCGTCGAGATCGAACTGTCGGTACGTGAGTCGTCACCTCCGAAGAGAGTCGCCATCATGAATCCCGTCTACCCAAAACTTCAGGATCTACCCGCATGAATCGCAACGAGCGCCTCGTCGACCGTCGCATAGATGCCGAACACCTCGTCGAGCCCGACCAAAGTCAATGGTCGCCCCGTCGCCGGACCGTCCGCCACCACGGCAAACCCGGCAGTACCGCCCAGTTGCTGATGCGTCGACGCCAACAGCGACATGCCTGCCGATGCGAGGAAACCCACATCACTGAGATCGATGACCACAGCCGACGGCGACTTCTCGAGCACCAGAGCCACGGACTCGGACAGATCAGGAGCCGTCACCAAATCCAACTCACCCGACACCGACAGAACGACATCCTGATCACGCCATTCAACAATCACATCGAAATGCTGGGGTCCGAGCCCCGATTCGTCCGCAGTCACACGAAGACTTTACCTCGCTCCCCCGCCCCGCCACCGCCGCCGAAGTCCACTCGACGTGACATCGACCCCCGAAAAGTCCACTCAACGTGACATTGACCCCCGAAAAGTGTCGATGGTCGTTCCGCAGGCTCCACTCCGGACCACCGAACGTGACATTGAGTCCCCTCGGGGTCGGCTTCGGGTTGGTTTGCCGCCGTCGGCTCACTCAGCCGAGGGGTATCGATCGCATTAGGCTCGTCCAGGTGATCGAGGGCCTGCATTCCATGGACGGTCGCGGTCTGCGTCGTCGCTTGCTCGGGGAGTATGTCGCGGTCGTTGTGGGCGGCGCGGTCGGTGCGGCGCTTCGGTACGAGGTGTGGACGTGGCGGGCGACGCCGCGGTGGCAGCTGTTGTCCACGTTCGGTGTGAATGTGTTCGGCTGTCTGCTCGTCGGCGCTGCGTTGGGGTATCTGTCCGGTCGTCGGGCTCCGGTGACTCGGGCCGGGCTGTTCGGTCTTGCGTGCGGTCTGACGACGTTCGGTCTCTATGCGTTTCAGGCGGTCACCCATCGCGGGGCGTGGAATTCGGTGATCTATCTGGTGGCGACGCCGGTGTTCGCGTTGATCGCGATGGCCGTCGGGGCAGCGATCACGAGACCGGCACGAACGAGCCCGACGCTGTGACGACGTTGATTCTGGTGGCGGCCGGCGGCGGACTCGCGGCTCTGGGCCAGTTCGTGTTCTCGTTCGCCCTGCGGTCGAGGCGACGGGCGACGGCATTGAATCTGGTGGCGTGTGCCGCGCTGGGGTTGGTGTTCGCACTCGATCCGCCGAACGCTGTTCGCTCCGTGGTGGCGGTCGGGTTTCTGGCGTCGGTGGCTCCGTTGGCGGGGACGACGCTGGCGACGACCGGGCTTGCGCGAGATCGTCGGTATCGCTCGGCAGCACTGTTCTTCGGCGCGAACGTGGTGGGTGGAATTGCCGCGGTGATGTTCGGGTTCCTGACGTGGAAGTCCGGTGTGACGCTCTATCACAAGATTCTGTGACCGGATCCGGTCAGTCGCTTCCCGAATCCTGGCAGGAGCCCTGCACTCCGGCCTTGACGAACCCTGCGATTTGGTACAGGTACGTGAACTCCCATTCGACGAGTGAGAAGTTGTACGCGCGAGGCGTCGGACGCATCGTGACGGTTCCGTCGAAGCACTGATCGAAGACGAATCGAGCCCGCGGGAGGTGGTATCGCCACGTGACGACGATGACGTGGTTCCAGCCGCGTTCGCGGGCAAGGGTTTCGGTGAACATGGCTTCGCCACGGGTGGTCGAGGGCGACGGCGGAATGCACAACACCTCGAACTGCGACGTGGACGCCGCGCAGGCTTTCTTCATCGTCGGATCGCTGGAACCGTAGGGATCGGACAGCACCACTGTCGTGGCCAGGCCTTGTTGGGCGAGCGAGATGCCGTAGGCCTCACGTCCGTCGTGTTCGCCGCCGAGCACCACGATTGCGTCGGCGGCAACGAGCGGATCCACCCGAGCTTTCGTGAACGCGAGGTAGCCGCCGACACCTACCGACGACACCAGGACAACCGGGATCGCCAGGGCGAGAAACAGCAACCAGCGTCCGCGGAACACCTCACCAGGTTAGGGAAGGCGCTCCGCGAGCGCGCGGTCAGCGACTCATATCACTCGCTGGGCTGCGGCACGGTGACATTGCAGTCCGTGACCTCGGGGTTGATTCCGAAGTAGTTGAGCGGACCTGCAACGACGGTGAGGGCGATGGTGCCCGCACCTGCACAGTTCTCGGGCGCGTTCTCGAAGTCTCCGCGCTGGTACGACGCGAATGCGCCGATGATCAGCCAAACCAGAACGATCAACGTTACGAACCTCATTGGTGCCCCCTTAGGCGGTCAGCCGCCGTTCGGCTGTCGAAGGGCAGGTATGTCCGATTGTGGCAGGCTTCAAACCACGTCACGTGCGCTTCGACAGAGTCTCCGACAGATAATCGTCGAGGGCGCGTTCCTGTACCCGGTCCAGGGCGCGCGCCAGTTCTGCCTGTGCCGATTTCATGGCAAGGCTGCGCATCTTCTCGAACATCTCGGTGGTCTCGGCTACCTCTCCGGACTTGGGCAGCCAACCTGGACCGTGTTTCGCGGCCAGATGGTCGGTCACGCTCCCGACCATCGACTCGGCGATTTCGTTCATTTTCGACGCGGTCCGCTCGTGCTGGTCGAGCAGACGTTCCAACGTGAAGCCGTACTGACTCAGGTCGACGAACACCTCGAGGAGGGTCGGATCGAGAATCTCGCACTGGTCACCGTCGATTCTGATCAGTTTCGCTTCGATGAGTCGGGCAACGATGTCGTCGTTGTCCTCACCGAGAAATTGCGCAATCAGTTCGACGGGAATGACCGTGGTCTCGGCCGACGACCACTTGCGAGTCACGATTTCCTGCAGGCCCAGGATTTCTTCGAGGTCTTTGCCCTGCTCCCAGCCCGACAGGAAATCGGCTATGTGCGCCGAGGTGAAACCCCGCTGAAGCAGCGAGTCGATCACCTTCAATCGAGTCAGGTGATCGTCGTTGTAAATACCTACTCGTCCTCGGAGCGTGGGCGGCGGCAGCAGCCCGCGTTCCTGGTACGCCCGCACGTTGCGAGTGGTCGTCTTGGCCTCTCGGGCCAAGTCGTCGATTCGATACTCCACCGAGCTCCCTACCTCCGCCGCGCGTCGACCCTCAGGATATACGTCGACCACGCGGCGGAAGGAATAGCCGAATCCGACCGTCATCGAAACGACAAGCGTGCTCTCGATGCGATTCAGGAGTGGGCGACCGCCCGTGCCGGTTCCCGCGGCAGGTCGACGCGGCGCGGGACCATGGTGAAGTCGCCCTGTTCGACACCTCTGAGTTGGTTGACGTACTGGGTGGCGAAACCCGGGAACATGGTGGCATTGAAGCCGTCCTCGGTGAGATACCAACTGCTGCAACCGGAATTCCAGGTCGTCTTCGCCAGTTTGCGCTGCATGTCCTCGTTGTAGGCATCCTGGACGTCCTGGCGCACATCGGCACTGTGCAGATCTCCGTCGAGTACCAGAGAGATCGCCTCTACGATGTAGTCGATCTGCGCCTCCATGTACACCAGCGCCGAGCTGTGTCCAGGGCCGGAGTTGGGACCGAAGGTGAAGTACATGTTCGGATAGCCCGATACCGCAATACTCTTGTACGCCTTGGCTCCCGCGCTCCATTCGTCGGCCAGCACGCGGCTGTCGCGTCCGGTGATCGGAATAGGGGTCCCGGTGTTGGACACGTCGAACCCGGTAGCGAAGACGATGGCGTCGAACTGATGCTCGATGCCTTCCACGGTTCGAATACCTTTGGGCGAGAGCGTCGCAATCGGCCAGGTCACCAACGTGCAGTTGGGCTTCTGCAGGGCCGGGTAGTAGTCGCTGGTCATCAGCAGCCGCTTGCAGCCGGCCCGGAACCGAGGTATCAGCTGTCGACGCAGCCACGGATCGCGAACCTGCTGACGCAGATGCGCGCGTCCGACCAGTTCGACGATGCGCGTCAACGGGGTCTTCCACACGACACCGAGGGCAACGGATTCGTGCCCCCAGAACCAGAGCGACCGCGCCAGGGTCTGCGTCTGCGGATACCGGGCGTATCGACGCTTGGTGCCTGCCTGCACCTTTCGATTGATTCTGGGCAGCGTCCAACCCGGGGTGCGTTGGAACACCTTGACCGTATCGGCGATCTTCACCAGTTCGGGCACGATCTGCACCGCACTCGCCCCGGTTCCCACGACCGCGACCTTCTTACCCTCGAAGTCGTAGTCGTGATCCCACCGAGCACTGTGAATCTTGTGCCCCTCGTAGGTGTCGATGCCGCGAATGTTCGGCAGGCTCGCATTGGCAAGTGGACCCGATGCCATCACCACCGTGCGCGCCCGAACATCGGCGCACCCGTCGATGCTCAAGTGCCAATGCCCGGCCGCCTCGTTCCAGATGATGTCGACTACGTTGTGTCCGAAACGAATACGCGATCCTATGTCGAACTCACCCACCATCGTGTGGATGTAGTCGAGAATTTCACCGCTACCGGAGTAGGTGTGCGACCAGTTGGGATTTGGCGCGAAACTGTACGAATACAACCGCGACGGTATGTCGCAGGCTGCGCCCGGGTATGTGTTGTCGCGCCAGGTTCCGCCGACGGCGCTGCCGCGTTCGAGGATGGCGATGTTCTCGATTCCACTGTTGCGCAGTCGAATAGCGGTACCGATTCCGGCGAATCCCGCACCGACGATCACGGCGTCGAGTACACCTTCGCGCACGTCGAACTCGCTCATGCGACGGGCTCGTAGGTCAGTTCCTTGGCCCAGGTGGGCTCGGAATTGAGAGTCTTGGTCGGGTACCGGCGAGTGAGCTTCACCAGGCCGTCCGCAAGGCGGTGGTACGGGTGCTTGCGGTTGATGACGATGCTGCTGTGCCACTGCACAAATCGATACATCGGCACGCGAAGCGCCTCGGGGCTACGCTCCCCCACACTGCGGAATCGCTTCATCGCGGTGTAGAGCCGCTCCTCGTCGACACCCATCTCGACGATGTTGTCGCGCATCTTGTTCAGCAGTGGGATGTATCGCAGCAATCCGACGATGAGGGCCGGGTTCATCCACGCCCCGATCGTCTCGACCACGAGCTTGCGCATCCGGGAATGCCCGAGCAATTCGATGACGGCGAAATCGACCGCCAGATGGCGAGATTCATCGGAGTTGATCTTCTTGAACACTGCCTGACACACCGGATCGTCGATCTCGTCCATGATGAACTTCACCAGCGCGCCGTCCAGCGCCACCTCGAGCATCGGTATGACGGTGCCCAGCACGGTCAGAGACAGCCCGTCGGAATGCTTGTCGAGCCAGTCGATGACGAGCTTGACGTTGACGTTCGGCTCGGGCATCTGGTCGCCGTCGAGCATGCCCCAACGCCGCATGAGCGCGAGCTCGGCGTTGGCGTGCTTCTGCTCTTCCGCGTGGAAGTAGCGATAGATCTCCGCGAGAGTCTCGTTCGGAGCCTTGAGCGCCATCGCCGCGAATCCGCGAGCGCCCACGTTCTCGATCCACATCAGATCGGACATGAAGGGCTTGAGTTTGGCGTGCAGTTCGGGGCTGATGGTCTCGGCTCCCGGGCCGTCCCAGTCGATGTCCGCCAATGCCCACTGACGGTCCTTGATCTTGGTCAACATGTCTTCGAAGTCCATTGCCATGTCAGGCTCCTGTGGTTGTCGAGGTGAGGGATTCGTTCTTCGCCGGCTGCTGCTCGGCGGGCAGCACACGATTGAGCAAGCCGAGAAAGCGCACGTACACGGCGGGCAGCAATCTCTTGAACCGCCAGACGGCTTTGGCGTCGAACTGGGGCACGACGTAGAGCCGGCCCCGGTCGAATGCATCGAGCGTTCTGGCAGCGATCTTGTCGGGAGACCGTCCGGTCCAGCGCATCGCGAACTCGGCCAGTCGGGACGAACTCGCGGTGATCCGGCCGTCGACGGCAACGTTGGTCTTGACGAAGGTGGGACACAGAACCGACACCCGCACACCGGTACCCGATAATTCCGCCGCCATCGTTTCCGACAGGCTCATCACTGCGGCCTTGCCGACGTTGTACGGACCCATCAGCGGCGCAGCGGCGAAGCCGGCGGCGGACGCGACGTTGATGATCCCGCCCTCACCCGCGGCCCGAAGCCCGGGCGTGAACACCTCGCAGCCGTGGATCACGCCCCAGAGGTTGATTCCCAAGGCCCAGTTCCAGTCCTCGAAACCGATGTTGCCGACGGGCTTTCCGCCGATTCCGACGCCTGCGTTGTTGATGAGCACCGTGGTGGGTCCGCCGAACTCGATGCCGGCACGCAGGGCCAGTTCCTCGACGTTCTCGCGGATCGACACATCGCACTCGACGGCGTATCCGGTGCCGCCGAGGGCGTTCACCATCGCGACGGCCTCCTGCGCTCGCGGCAACGAGATGTCGGCGCACATGACGGCTCCTCCACGTCGAGCCAGTTCCAGTGCGAACGCCCGGCCGATGCCGCTGCCTGCGCCGGTCACTACCGCTCTCGACCCGTACGAGGGTCTTCCGGCCTTGGTTCTCATCAGCTCACCTGTTCTTTCGAATCATTCTGTACAACTCGGCTTTCGAGCGCATCAGCAATGAAAGCGGCCGCATGCTCGAGCGCCTGGGCAGCCTCAGGGATCAGCCGTGGGAGAGCGTGGAACACGTGCATCTGATCGGGCCAGATTTCGAGTTCGCTCTCTCCGCCGGCCGCGTCGATCATGGAGTGCAGGTGTCGCGCATCGCCCCTGAGCATCTCGGCTCCGCCCACCTGGATCAGCGTCGGTGGCAGCTCTCGCACACGTCCGAGATCGAGCCGGAGACGCGGGAGACTCGCATCGTGGCCGTCGGTGTACAGCGAGACCAGTCCTCGCGCTGCCTTCGCCGAGATCATCGGGTCCTTGCGGGTGCGTTCCATCCGTTCCGACAGCTCGAAGTCGAGGTCGATCAACGGAGAGAACAACACCAATGCTCCCGGCTGCGGCGTCCCGGTTCGGTCGTTCTCGATGATCAGGTCAGCGGCCAGGTGTCCGCCGGCAGAGTCCCCGGCGATGACGACGTTCGCTGCGGAATAGCCCTGGCCGAGCAGCCAGCGGTACGCGGCCTCGAGGTCGTCAGCTGCGGCGGGAAACGGGTGTTCCGGGGCCAGCCGGTAGTCGACCGTGAACACCGGCAGGCCGGTCGCGGCGGACAATCGCGCGGTCAGACCACGATGTGTTCGCGCCGAGCAGATGACGTACGCACTGCCGTGGATGTAGAGGATCACGCGTGGCCCGGGCGTCAGGCCGGGTGCTCGCACCCATTCACCGCGTACCGGGCCTTCGGCCACGAGGTCCACTCCGGTGCCCTTCGGAACGGGATCGAACAGCTTCATCGAGGTGGCGACGAGGCGTCGAGAGAACTCGATGCCGCCGCGGGAGGTCGGCAGCAGGTTCGTCATCGGACGCAGAATCAGCCGAGTCATCAAGGCAGCCAGACGGGTTCGCCGAGACCCAGCCCTGAATGCGCAGCGAGGCAGGTGGTCGTCGTCGGTGGTCGGAGTCACGTCATCACCCTCACCCGCTATTCGCCATTTGTCAATGGCCTATTATTTAGTGGCGAAGTGTGCGACAGTGGCGTCCAACACTGAAAGCGCAAGGGAGCGAGCACACGTGACGATGTTCAGGAGTGATCCACCGACGGAACCGGATGCGTCTGCCATCGGTCCCGAGGACAGATTCTTCGAGTTGGAGATCGCCGAGGTGACCCGCGAGACCGAGGATGCGATCTCCCTCGGCTTTGCGGTCCCCGAACACCGGGAAGCGCACTTTCGGTACGAGCCGGGCCAATTCCTCACCCTCGAGATTCCGTGCACCGACGGCGGCACGGTGGCCCGCTGCTACTCCTTCTCCAGCTCTCCGGTACGCGACCGATACCCCACCGTGACCGTCAAGCGAATCCAGGACGGACTGGCATCACACTGGTTGCACGACAACGCTGTTCGCGGGATGCGACTCAAAGCGCTGAAACCGTCGGGCATGTTCGGACCCGAGGGCTGGGACGTGGATTTCGTCCTCATCGCCGCCGGCAGCGGCATCACCCCGATGATGTCGATCCTCAAAACTGCTCTGTTGCAGCACAAGAATCGAATCACCCTGGTCTACGCCAACCAGAACCGCGGCTCGGTGATCTTCGCAGAGCACCTGACCGAACTGCAGTCGCGCTTCCCCGAACGACTCGACGTTCACCACTGGTACACCTCGGAATCGGGGTTACCCACCGCTGCCGGACTGGCCTCGATGAACGTGACGACTCCGTCCGACTGCGAGGCCTTCCTCTGTGGACCGACGCAATACATGAACGTCGCCGAGGAGTGGCTCGCTCGCACCGGTACGACGGCGCACAGAACACACCGCGAGGTGTTCTCCTCATTCGACTCGAATCCGTTTCAGGCCAGGGGCGCGTCGATTTCCGACGAACCCGGCGCGAACTCCGTGGCCGCTCAGGTCGAGATCGACGGAATGGAGACCGAGTTCACCTGGAATGCAGACACGAAGCTGCTCGACCGACTTCTCGAGCTGGGTCTCGACCCGCCGTACGTGTGCCGCGAAGGAACATGTGGCGGTTGCGCTTACACACTCACCGAAGGCACCGTGACCATGCTCGCGAACGAAACTCTCGACGAGTACGAACTGCAGCACGGTGTCCGATTGGCCTGCCAGTCCGTACCCGATTCCACAAGCGTTCGTGCGGTGTTCGACCGCTGATGTCGAGGAGGGCGCTCAGCTATCGAGCGTCAACGTGTGCGGCTCCGAGGTGAAGATAGCGGCCGATCCCGCAGCGCGCGCTATGCCCGCGATACCGCCCCAGACCATCATGGTGAGGTAGTCGATGAGCTCGTCGACCGTCATGGTCCGGTCGAACATCCACCAGTGCGACGCCAACCGCACCGCGCCGATCATGGCAAAGGCGATGGGCATCGAACCGCCCGTGGAGAACTCCCGCTCTCGGAATCGGTCGGCGATGACGGAGGACAGTAACTCCGCGATCAGTCCCTCGGACACGGTGATGATGTCCTGGTTGCCGCTGACTGCATTGTTGGAATGGACGTAGATGTAGATTTCGGGATCTGTGGCAACCGTAGTGACGTAGGCGGAAATCACTGCGCGAGTGAGGTGATACTCATCGAGGTCCTCGGACATCGCATCCTGGATCCGCGGCACCAGTGCAGTCTCGACGTATCGAGCCATCGCAGCGTCGGCGAGACCCTTTTTGTCCGCGAAGTGTTTGTACAGAACGGTTTTCGAGACACCGTTCGCTGCGGCGATGGCATCCATACCCACGTCGTGTCCATGCTCACGAATCGCTGCCAGTGTTCGATCGAGCAGTTCACGTCGCCGGGTGATTCTGTGGTCGCGCCACCGGTCGCTTCGCCCGTCCACCTTGACCACCGCGCTCATGCCGACTGCGGTACCGCTCGTGATCCCCTCAGCAGAATCGACGCCACCAGCTCCGGATCGTCCGACATCGGAACGTGCCCGAGACCCGGGTACGTCGTCACTTCGGCCTGCGGAAAGGTTCGACGCACGAGCGGTGCCTGATAGACCGGCAGAACCAAGTCACGACGGCCCCACGCGACGGTGACGGGAACGGTCTCGTCGACCGGAATGCTGAAGCGCGGCACTGCATTTCCGGCTGCGTCGATCGCACGGTTGGTGGTGATGCTGAGTGCGTCGATCGTGGCCGTCGCTGCGGGAACTCGCCACGGCTTGGCGTAGAACACGCCGTTGGCGATCGTGCGGCCGACGACCGAACGCATGACGGTAGGTGCGATCGGGCTGATCACTCGAGACAACGCTCGCAACAGTCGGAACACGAGGAGCGCCCGGGTCTGATCCCAGTGTCCGCGAAAGAATCCGGCCGGTGACAGGGCGGTCGCCGAGGCGACCGACCCGCGGGCAGCCAGTTCGAGCGCAAAGTAACCGCCCAGCGAATTTCCGGCCACGTGCGGCTTCTCGCCGTCCACCGCCACGTGCTCGAGGAATCGCTCCAACTCGGCCACGATCCACGGCCCCAGATCGAATTCCTCGGTGGGCAAGTCCGGTGACGCGCCGTGGCCGGGCAGGTCCACCGTCACCACTCGTCGATGCCGCGCCAGTATGTCGACGACACTGTCCCACGCATGTTGTCTGTGCACGATGCCGTGAATGAGCACCAATGTAGGGCCCTCACCCCGGATGGTGTGCGCGAGGGTCAGACCGTCGATGTCGGAAGTCACTGCGTGCCGACCTTTCTCGGCCAGATGCGGTATACGGGCGCGATGTCCGCCCCCGCCACACGGGCGTTGTCCGCTCGGCCGAACGTCATCGATTCCGTCAGATCGTCGAATCGTGCGTCGATCCTGTCGAGAATGTAGTTCTGCCGCACCGACCAGGGACGTTCGGTCCCCGATTTGGGTAGCTCGTTCAAGGAACGCGTGACGTATCCGGAGGCGAGGTCGACGACCGGACGAGAGTCCACGGCCTTGCCCTGTCGATCCGGGATCGCATGGGTGTAGTCGTGAGACCGCATGTACACCAACAGTTTTGCTACTGCCTGCGCCGTCATGTCGGCCTTGAGCGTCCACGATGCATTCGTGTACCCGATGGACCATGCAACGTTGGGTACGTCCTTGAGCATGTGACCCTTGTAGACGAACTTGTCGTGCACTTCGAGTCGCTCACCGTCCAGCGAGAGTGCGATTCCGCCGAAGGCCTGGAGCTTCAACCCCGTTGCGGTGACGATGATGTCGGCGGGGATCTCGTCACCCGATTCCAACCGAATCCCGTCGGCGGTGATCTCGGCCATCCGGTCGGTCACCACGGTCGCTCGACCGGTGCGAATGGCCTTGAAGAGATCGCCGTCGGGCACGACGCACAGCCGCTGGTCCCACGGGGCATACGTCGGCTTGAAGTGCTTGTCGATGTCGTATCCACGCGGGAGCTGCGCCTTCGTCATTGCTCGGAACACCCTGCGGGCCGTCTTGGGTGCCCGTCGACACAGCTGATACGAGCCGACCATCAACAGTGCATTGCGCCACCGCAACGCACTGTGTGCCAGAGTGTCCGGCAGTACACGCCGAGTGAGCGTGGTGAACGGGTCGGTCATCGGCAGGGACGCAATGTACGTGGGAGAACGCTGCAGCATCGTGACCGACGCAGCATCGACCGCGAGCGAAGGCACCAAAGTGATTGCCGTCGCGCCACTTCCGATGACAACGACCCGCTTACCGGTGTGGTCGAGACCTTCCGGCCACTGCTGGGGATGCACCACCTGCCCGGTGAACTTCTCCATCCCGGGAAGGTCAGGGGTGTACCCACCCGAGTAGTCGAAGTATCCGGTACACAAGAACACGAATCGACTTCGATACGTTCGCGGAACGCCGTCGGACAGCGTGTCGACGGTCCATAGGTCGGTCGACGAATCCCAGTTCGCCGCAACGACGGAGGTAGAGAAGTGCGTGCGCTCGTCTATGCCGTTGGTGTGAGCGGTATCGACGATGTAGTTACGAATGTCTTCGCCATGGGCAAGCAGAGTGTTTCCCTGCCAAGGCGTGTGCGGAAACGAGAACGTGAAGATATCGCTGTCCGAACGAATTCCCGGGTACCGGAACAGGTCCCAGGTACCGCCTGCTCGCTCGCGCCCTTCGAGGATCGCGTAGCTGAGCTCCGGTGCCATCTCGTGCAAGCGATACGCGGCTCCGACTCCCGAAATACCCGCACCGACGATGAGCACATCCCTGAAGTTGTCGTGGGTCGAACCGTCGACCTCGGGCCAGGTATCTGCATTCATCGACGCGCCTCGCTGTCTCACCGAACACCATCGCCCGGACGCCGACCGAGCAGCGACACCGCGACTAACATCACATAATGTGCCATTGACTGGTGGCGGTGTCAATGGCAGCCTTCAGCACATCACAGACAGGAGCTGTCATGAACCGCACTCTCTTCGTTGGGTGCACGCCCAACGCAACCGGAACCAGTAGCCGATGACCCCCGTGGCGGTCGGGGCTGCGGGAGTCATCGCGCTGATCCTGCTCACGTCGAGAGGGTCGGGACTGGACTTCGACCGGCGCTCGTTGTCGACGGCCTACTCAGCACGTGCGACGGGCGCACGCCGTCGAACGTGGTGGCCGCGTTCGACGAAGTAGTCACAGCACGCCGAGCAGCACAAATACGGCTACTCGTCGTAGTGACCCGAAACACCCGTGGTCGGACGTATGTTTCGGACCGTCGAGTTCGACTCATACTTACCGGCGTCGTCCGCGACGTCACCGCTCCGGTTTCCGGAGACGACCTACACGAAAGAGGGATACCGATGGCCGACTTCATCGACAAGGCTCAGCACAAGGCAGAAGAACTGGCCGGGACTGCGAAGGAGAAGGCCGGTGAGGCCACCGGTGACGACAGCCTTCGCGCCGAAGGGGCCACCGACCAGGCCAAGGCCAACACTCAGCAGGCTGCCGACAAGGTTTCCGACGCCGCCGAGAGCGTTGCCGACTCCGCGGCCGGCGCTGCCAAGCAGGCCAAGCACGCAGCTGCAGACGTTGCCGACAAGGCAGCCGAGACCGCCGCAGACGTCAAGAGCGCCGTCCAGGACAAGGTCGAGAACGTCGACGTCGACGACGTGAAAGAGAAGGCCTCCCAGGTCGCCGACAAGGCAGCCGAGAAGGCCTCCGCCGTCGCCGACGACGTGAAGACCACGGTCCGCAACATCGACAGCGAGGATGTGGCCGAGGCCGCGAAGGTCGGCACTCCGATCATCGCCGCCATCGCAGCCGCCGCCGGTGCCGTCGCATTCGTGTTGATCCGTCGCCGCAACCGTCGCCGCAGCGCTGCACACCTGTTCGTTCCGTCGAAGCGCACCACCCGCAAGCTCGCCAAGAAGGCGCGTAAGCACAGCTTCTGAAGGTGATCACCCGGAAAGCCCCGCCTCGTTTTCAGGCGGGGCTTTCGCTCGTTCTACAGCGGTTTCAGCGCCCGGCTGGGCACCCAGTGCGTGACGGTTTCGCTCCGGTCTCGCGACATCAGTTCGTAGGTGACGCGACCCAACCAATCGCCGTCGACGGTGATGGACCATTCGACCAGATCCCCCGGGACCACGCGTCGAACATCGAAGCCTTCCGGATTGAACTTCGACGCGTGATGTGGCGGTAGCGGGTACAGGACGTTCAGATCGATCCACACCTTGAGTGGTGGTCTGAGCATCTTGAACGGACGCACGGCAGACGCGGGTCGAGGTTGAGCGCGTCGTGCCATCGTTCGATCATACGTTCGATTCGAACGCAGTCATACCTGTCCCCGCAACGAGAAACGGCCACCCGCACACGAGGTGCGGGTGGCCGTCTTCGATCAGGATGAATCAGATGCCGAGCGATCCTGCCAGGAACGGCCAGGACTTGTGCAGGTCGTCCTGCCAGTAGCCCCAGGAGTGGTTGCCGACCGGACGGAAGTCGACAGTTGCCGGGATTCCCAGCTGGTCGAGACGCTTGGCCAGGTTGGACGTGCAGAAGTTGGTGGCCAGCTCGATGCCGCCGCCGACGATGACCTGGTTGGCGAGCGTCGCCGGGTCGTTCTTCAGGCGCGGGTTGGCGAAGGTGTCGTTCGGGATGCCGGGCAGTCCGCTGCCGGTGCTCATGTAGATCTGGGTGCCGCGCAGCTTCTCGGCGTTGAGCAGCGGATCGTTCTCGCGCCACACCGGGCCGTCGAGCGGGCCCCACATGTTCTCGACGTTTCCGCCGCCGTACGTCTCGACGACGAGCTTGACGAACTGCTGACCGATCGGGTCCGAGGTCTGTGCGCAACCGCTGTAGGCCGCGACGCCGGTGAACTTGCCCGGGTACTTGATTGCGATGTTGAGAACCGATGTGCCCGTCATGGACAACGCTGCCAGAGACTGGCGACCGTTGGTGTCGAACTGGGCGTCGATCAGCGGAGGCAATTCTTCACCGAGGAAGGTGCTCCACTTGTTGCTGCCGAGCTTCGGATCGTCCTGCAGCCAGTCGGTGTAGTAGGACCACTTGCCCTTCTGCGGAGTCACGATGTAGGCGTTCTTGTCCGACAGGAAGGCCTCGGCGTCGGTCTGCGACTGCCACGATGCGGCATCCTCGCCGCCACCTGCACCGTTGAGCAGGTACAGCACCGGACGCGACACGCTCTCGTCGGCGGGACGCTGCACCGTGACCGGAATGGTGCGGTTCATCGACGCGGAGTACACCTGGAGCTGAACCTGGCGGCCGTCGAGGGTGTTCACCGATTCGATTCGCGAGCCGTTGCTCGACTGAGTCGTTGCCGCGGGCAGTTCGTCCGCGGACGCGACGGGCGTCATCAGCGCGGTCGGAAGAATCGCCACTGCGAGGGCGACGGCCGCAGCCGAACCGAATCGCTGGAAGCCGTGTCGTCGAGATCGTGGCACGCTGTTTCACCTTTTCGTCGAGTTACACCGGTCGAGTTTCTACATCGGCCGAAGATGAGGTGACGTTACCTCGAGCAAACGTCCCGAGCGTTATGGACCGGACGAATCCGAGACGCGATCGTGATGCTCGCGCTTGACCCTCGAACCGAGGACGAGACACACCAGGATGACGATCATCGCCACGACAACACCGACGGGAAGTGGCGAATACAGCCAGACAATGGGCGGCACATGGTCGTCGGATGTCCCATCCGTCCAACCGAACACCCGCGGCGGCACCGGTGCCGACACCGAGAACAGCGTCAGTGCGAACGGTACGAGCGGACCGATGGTCGACGCCACCGTGCGCGTCACTCGTGCCGATCCGACGAGCAATCCGACAGCGATGGGATGCAGCACGCAATAGCACACAGTCCCAACGGTATTGATCGAGTCGTCTCCGATGGGCAGTAGACCGGTGGCCGTCACAACGGTCAGCAGTGCACACGCGGCCGTGGTGAGATCGCGTCGCAGGCCCACTCCCACCGCTCCGGCGAACAACACCGCGGCCACGACGAGTACCCACCACGACGCGTCGCCCCACCCGAGCGCATTGACTCCCGACGCCGCTATCGCCAAGCCCGACATCACGTATCGGCCGTCGAGGCCACCGAGGTCGAACGCAACACCGTATGCCACCAAGACGACGATGGCGACGGCGAACATCCACGTGGCCGCCGTCGACGTCGTATTGCCCAGATAGATGTAGACCACCAGACAGACGAATCCCAGCACGAGAGCGGCTACTGCGTCGGAGGTTTCGAGTCGGCCCACGGATGCCCGCCGGACGGCCACGAGCAGCACGACAGTGGTTGCGAGAAGGAGGAGTAGCGGGACCGTGGATTCCACCAGATACGGCCCCAGCCCGTCCATCCACCGACCCTCACGCGGTCCGCGTAGCCGGGAGATCGCGCTGTAGAACAACATCGAGCCCAGCAGTCCTACTGCAAGGCCGCCCGACGGGAGCCTGCGTCCACCGGCGATGAATCCGCAGATGCCGACCAGAGCGCCGGCACCGAGCGCATTGGTCGTCACCGCTTGATTGGCCGCGATCGGCACGAAGGACGGCAGTGCCACCAGCAGGGAGCCGAGAACGGTTGCTACGGCTGCCGATATCCGGGGCCGGCGGCGATGGACCGCCACGAGCACGAGCACCGCCATCAGAACCGTGAGAGAACCAGCCCACTGCGCGGTGACGAACGCTCCGTACCACTTCCCCGTCGACTCGATGTGGAACACATCCTGGCCGAGGGATTCACGAATGAATATCCGGCGATGAATCCGCCGATGGCCGTGGCCACTACGGGCAATACGCGATCCGCTGCAATCACGCGTTCAATGTAGAGGGCTTCCCAATCGACGGCCATGTGTGGTCTATTCGACGCGAACCCAACGTCAGGAGTGCTCATGATTCGTCGTATCGCCGTCACGGTTGCTGTCGTCGCAGGTACCGCCGCACTTGGAGTCGGTACCGCCAACGCCGACGAATGGCCCGTCGCGCCGCCGTACCCGAGCCCGACTGCTCCGCAGGACGTCACCGGAGTGTTCCTGACTCCTCAGGACCCGGACTACTGGAATCCCTTCGTCAGCGAGAATCGACTGACCTCGCCCTACGGCAACAGCACTCGCATCGTGTGCACCGGATTCCATGGCGTACTGCTGGAGTGCTGGCAGGCCGACTCGAACGGCAACCCGCACAAGCTCATTCCGCTGAGTATGGACTACCCGGGTTCGACTGGCCACTTGCTCCCCGGCGGCGGTCCAGGGCACTTCGTCTATCCCGGCTACATCCCCGGCATCGGCTGACGCTGGTGCCCGACTAGGACTGCATCACACCAGTTCTCGATCGAGCTTGGCCAAGCGCGCTCGCACCACGAACAGCAGTCCCACCGCCATGGCCATGAAGGCACCCACCACCCAGAGGCCGGCTTTCGAGGTTCCGGTGGTGTCGAGCAGCCAACCCGTCATGTAGGGCGCTGCAAGTCCTGCCGATGCACCGATGGTGTTCACCAGTGCGATGCCCGCTGCGGCTCCAGCCCCGGTGAGGAAGGTAGTCGGCAAGTACCAGAAGATCGGCAGTGCGGAGAAGATACCCACTGCGGTGAGCGTGATGAACACCATCGTGAGGAACGGCGAGCTCATGTACATGGCGATCGGAACACTCACTGCAGCAAGGGCAGTCGGGGCAATGAGGTGCCACATCCGCTCTTTGCGGCGGTCGGATCGTCTGGACCACAGGATCATCGCAACCGAGGCGATGAAGAACGGCACCGCTACGATCATTCCGTTCTCGGCGATCGAGAAGGTGGTGTCGAACTGCTCGGCAAATCCGGCCACGATCGTCGGCAGGAAGAAGCTGATCGCGAACAACCCGTAGCCGATGCCGAAGTACGTCACGCCGAGTAGCCACACCGTCGGGTTACGCAGTGAATCACGAACGGACCCGTGGCCGGACTCGGCCTTCTCGGAGTGCTCGGAATTCATACGCGTGTCGAGCCAGGTGCGTTCGTCTGCGCTGAGCCACTTCGCTTCACGCGGCCGGTCGGTCAGGTAGAACCATGCTGCGATGCCGAGCAGGATCGTGGGGATGCCTTCGACGAGGAACATCACTCGCCATCCCTCCAGGCCGAACAGCCCGTGCCAGTACTGGATGATCGCCGCGGAAATCGGTGCACCGAACGCGCTGGACAGTGGTAGCGCAACCATGAACACGCCTACGAGTCGGACTCGCACTGCCCTGGGGAACCAGAACGTCAGGTAAAGCATGATGCCGGGGAAGAAGCCGGCCTCGGCGATACCGAGCGCAACGCGGGCGATGTTCAGCCAGGTCGCGTTGGGTACAAATGCCATCAGCGCCGCAATAAGTCCCCAAGACACCAGGATTCGAGCAATCCAACGACGCGCACCGAACTTGTGCAGAGCCAGGTTGCTCGGCACTTCCAACAGGATGTATCCGACGAAGAACAAGCCGCTGGCGAGTCCGTACATTGTCTCGGTCAGGCCGAGATCCTCACTCATCGTCAACTTGGCGAACGAGATGTTCGTCCGGTCGATGTAGTTCAGGAAATAGGCGAGCCCGAGAAACGGAATCAGGCGCAGTGCGACTTTGCGCATCACGCGGTTGGCCATCTCGTTGTCCGGCGTCGCAGCGCCGGGCAGGTGGGTGCGTGACGTCATCTATCGCTCCAGTCTTCGATCCGAGACCCACCACATGAGGCGGGCTCACACACTGTGCTCCCGCAGTGACCTGAGTCACGACCGTTTACTGACGAACCTCGAGCTCCTAGTTTCCTCTCTTTGTCGAACGCACCGTATAGGGCCCCTTCGAGCCGAATCCACCACGCGTACGCTCGGCCCATGTCGAGAGACAGCGTCCAAGCTGTGGTCGACCGCTTCGCCGATGAGCTCGGCAGATCGGTCGTCGTCAACGACCCCGAAGTACGAATGCTGTTCGCCAGCCGCCACTTCGGCGATGAGGACCCCGTTCGGATCAGAGCTATTCTGAACCGCGATGCAGGCAGCGAGGCCATCGGTTTTCTGCTGTCCAGCGGCATCGGTCAATGGACCAAGCCCGGCAGGATCGACGGGTCCGAAGCGCTCGGTCTTCACGCCCGTGCAGGCGTGCCCATTCGCTGGCGCGGCGAGACACTGGGCATGATCCTTGTGATCGATGCCGAGAAAACTGTCACCGATGCCGATCTGGCTCGAATCGGTGAGGTGGCGAACGAGGTCGCCCCGTTGATGGTGGCAGACCGAATGCCACTCGATTCGGGTCGTTCCGAGGCCCTGGTGACTGCGGCACTCGGGCCTGAGGAGTCCGCGCGCGAGGGTGCCCTCGCGGAACTGGCTGTCATACCCGGAGGTGTACGCGTAGTCACCCTGGCCTTGCGGCAGGGTAAGGACAACGACCTGACTGCGATTGCGCTGCGGCATGCACTGGTCGCCGCTCGTTCCCGCAGTCGCGGCGATGCGCTGCACAGTGTGGACGGTGCCGCCGGGCATCTCGTGTACCTGGCGACTGCCGCACGCGACCTGGACACCGTCGTCGCCGAGGCCCGAACGATGGTGCGCGACGCAGCAGACGTGGCGGGCCGCGGCACGAGTGTCGAAGCCGGAATCGGGGCGCTCGTACCTGCGATGAACGAGGCGTGGTTGTCCGCACGGCAGGCCGGCCTCGCAGCCACAATCGCGCGCCGATTCGGTGAGGACTCGGTCGTCAGCTGGGAACGTGCCGGGGTCCTCGGCGTGCTGGCCAGGATCCCGACACAGGAATTCGACATCACCGCGGTTCCACAGGAACTACGCCGCCTCGCCGAGGTGGACCCGTCCGGCCGATTGCTCGATACGTTGCGGGCTTTCCTCGACCACGCTGGATCGGGCCCGGGAGCCGCGGAGGCCCTCTTCATTCACCGAACCACGTTGTACTACCGACTCGACCGCATCCGCGACGCGGTCGACATCGACCTCGACGACGGCACCGTTCGTCTGCACCTGCACCTCGGATTACGCGTCGCCGACGCCATGAGAGCCGAGGGATTCGATCCGTTCCCGCCCCTCACAGGGCGTTGAGCGACACGGCCGAATCACGAAGTTCCGCCGGCACTCCCTGCGGATAGAGGACCACTTTGCATGCGTCACCGGACAGCATCCCGATGGCCGTTTCCACATCTTCGAGTTCCATGCGGTGCGAGACCAGACGGGAAAGATCAACGCTTCCCGATGCCACGAGGCCGGCAAGTTCCGTCCACGAATCCCAGATCCGACGACCGAAACTGCCGCGCAGGGTCAGTCCCCGGCTGATCAACTGCCGTGTCGCGTTCAGTTCGAGAGGTCGGTTGGTCAACCCGACACTCACAATGGTGCCCTCGCGGCGGACGACGTCGAACCCAGCCGCAAGCGCAGGGAGGGCTCCGGAACATTCGAGAACCAAGTCGACGCCTTGCGCCGCGCCGGTCCTTTCCCACACCCGCTCCACAAGGTGTTCACCCGACGCCACCAGCGATCCACCCAGTTCGACTGCCATTGCGGCGCGGTGCGAGTTCGGTTCGACCACAAGCACTTCGGCTCCCTTCGCGCGAGCAATCTGCAGCGCGGCCAGACCGACGGGCCCGGCACCACTGACCAGGACGTGCGCGCCGTCCAGGTTCAGCCCGCTCCGTTGCACAGCGTGCATCGCGCTCCCCGCAGGTTCGAGGAGAGCAGCCGTTTCGAGTGTCAGCTCGTCCGGTAGACGGAAACACGTCGACGCCGGGAGTACCACTCGCTCGGCGAATGCGCCGTCCATCGTCAGACCGAGAAGGTCCATCCGCAGGCAATTGTGGGCATTGCCGCGTGTGCACTGGTAGCAGGTCAAGCACGCGACGTGAGTCTCGACAGCAACGCGATCTCCCACGCGCAATGTGGATACATCGGCGGCAACCTCGATCACGGTGCCTGCGCATTCGTGCCCCGTGACCACCGGCAACCGCAAGCCGAGGTCGCGGACTGCCGGACCGTACTCGTACGTCTCACGGTCGGTCCCGCACACCGACACTGCACCGACTTCGATGCGGACGTGTCCACGCTCCAGGTCTCGCTCGCGGTAGTCGTTCACCAGGTCGAAGCCCGGAGCAGGTTCGGTCTTGAGCACTGCGCGCACGTCAGCCCCTCATTCTGTGTCGATGTGCACCCAGTCTGTTGCGGCAGCCATCCCCGATCATCGAGCCGAGAGAGGGGAAACGAGTCCAGCTTTCCTCCCGCTGTCGCAACAGCGGCATTCGACAACGAGAGGAATTCGCCGCAAGTCCTCTCGTCCTGCGACGGTGCACCGCAACGTGGCGTACGACGACCATGACAGGGCGTGGGGACGTGATCCGCCTCATGCGACATGACGAGAGGACAGACGTGAGCGCACCGCACATCATCGGCTGGGCACATACCCGATTCGGGAAAAGCGAGAGCCCGGACGTCGAGTCGCTGATCGCCGAGGTGTCGGTCAGCGCTCTCGCCGACGCAGGACTCGACGCCGCGGACGTCGACATCATCACCGTCGGCGTGTTCAACAACGGCTTTTCCCGGCAGGGTTTCGAGGGCGCACTCGTCGGTGCCGGTCAGCCCGATCTGGCTCTCGTTCCTGCTGTGCACGTGGAGAATGCGTGCTCCACCGGCAGCGCCGCCCTCTACACGGGGCTCGACTATCTGCAGGCAGGGCGAGGCCGAGTCGCATTGATCGTGGGTGCCGAGAAGATGACGGCCACCTCGAACGACGCCATCAACGACATTCTCCTTTCTGGTTCTCATCGGGCAACCGAGGAGCACATGGGCAGCTTTGCTGGTGTATTCGCCTCTCTCGCCGATGAATACGCCGATCGCTACGGTGATCCGCGGGAGGCGATGTCCCGCATCGCAGCCAAGAACCACCGCAACGGTGTAGACAACCCCTACGCGCATCTACGACGCGATCTCGGGTTCGATTTCTGCGCGACACCGTCGGACAAGAACCCTGCTGTCGTGGGCAGGCTACTGCGTACCGACTGTTCCCTGGTGTCCGACGGTGCCGCCGCCATGGTCGTCGCGTTGCCGGAGGTTGCCAGCACTTCGCGCCGTTCGGTCCAAATTCTCGGTCGTCATCAAGCCAACGATCACCTCGCGTTGGCCCGACGCAATGACGTGCTTGCGTTCGACGGTGGTGCCCGCGCATTCCGCGGAGCCCTCGCCGCGGCTGGGGTCACCCTCGCGGACCTGGACCTGATCGAGACGCACGACTGCTTCACCATCGCGGAGCTTCTGCAGTACGAGGCATTCGGACTTGCCGAGCCCGGTAAGGGCGGCGAGGTGCTGACCGAGGGCCGCACCGAGGCCGACGGGCTGCTGCCGGTCAATCGATCCGGCGGCCTGAAGGCGAAGGGGCATCCACTCGGGGCTACGGGCGTGTCCCAACACGTCATGGCGGCAATGCAATTGACCGGCGAGGCCGGAGACATGCAGTTGCCAAACGCGCATCGGGCCGCGGTCTTCAATATGGGCGGAGCAGCAGTCGCGAACTACGCCACCGTTCTGGAGGGAGTCCGATGAGCATGCCGAGACGTGCTGCGAATCTGGCAGAGATATTGAAGCAAACCGCTCGGCGCCTCCCCGGCAGTACCGCCGTCGTGCACGGCACCACGAGGTGGACCTGGCAGGATCTGGATCGACGTGTCGACGCATTGGCCGCAGATCTGCAGCGCCGTGACGTCCAGAAGGGCGATGTCGTCATGCTCGACAGCCCCAACCATCCCGAGTTCATCCAAGCGATGTTCGCAACGTGGCGCGTGGGTGCTGTTCTGGCACCGGTCAATTCGCGGCTGCATGATGACGACGTCGTGGTCATTGCAGGGGTGTGCAGGCCCAGTGTGATGATCGGACATGCGTCGACCGCCTCGCACGTCGATGCAGTCCAGGCCGCGCACGGTCTGCCCGCGGGAGTCCTGTGGATCGAGAGCGAGAATGCCGGCTCCGTCGCCGACATCGCGTCGTCGACGACGGTGCCCGAAACCCTGGCTACCTGGGAGGGAGATCCGGCCTGGTACTTCTTCACATCCGGCACCAGTGGCACCCCGAAGGCCGCAATTCTGACGCACGATCAGCTCGGTTTCGTCATCAACAATCACCTCGCAGATCTGATGCCGACCACCGACCGCCACGACGTATCACTCGTCGTCGCGCCGCTGTCCCACGGAGCAGGTGTGCACATGTTGCCACAGGTTGCACGCGGTGCCGCGACGGTTCTGCCTTCGTCGGCAAGCCTGGTTCCCGAAGACGTGTGGAGCCTGGTCGAATCGGAGCGAGTGACCAACATGTTCACCGTGCCGACGATTCTGAAGGTTCTCGTCGACGACGCTGCAGTGGACCGGCACGACCACTCTTCGCTCCAGCATGTGATTTACGCCGGCGCTCCGATGTACGCCCCGGATCAGCAGCGAGCGCGCGCGGTACTCGGCGAGGTCCTGGTTCAGTATTACGGCCTCGCCGAGGTGACCGGCAACATCACCGTCCTCCCCAGTGCCGAGCACGGACGGCCGATACCCGCCGGGCTCGCCACGTCCACGTGCGGTTATCCGCGTACCGGCATGCTGGTCAGTGTCCAGGACGAAACCGGTCACGAGGTTCCGCCCGGCGACATCGGTGAACTGTGTGTCGCCGGACCCGCCGTCTTCGCCGGTTACCTCGACAACGACGACGCGAACGTAAAGGCATTCAGGGACGGTTGGTTTCGTACCGGCGACCTCGGCGTCATGGATACGGACGGGTTCGTCTACGTCACCGGCCGGTCGTCGGACATGTTCATCTCGGGTGGTTCCAACATTCACCCGCGCGACATCGAGGAGAAGATCCTCACCCATGACGCGATCGACGAGGTCGCGGTGCTCGGTGTACCGGACCCGAAGTGGGGTGAAGTCGGTGTTGCAGTGTGTGTTCGGAGCACCGACCGAACAGTGACGGCCGAGGAACTCACAGCCTGGCTCGGTGAGCGAATGGCTCGCTACAAGGTTCCGCGCTACATCCTGTTCCGCGACTCGCTGCCCAAGTCCGGTTACGGCAAAATCGTCAAGCGAACGATTCGTGACGAACTTGCCGAGCAGCAGTGGGGCCCGTACGCAAAGAACCTGGAGACGGCATCATGACCGCCTCCACGGTACTGAAACCGCTTGTGCACCCGGGTGAACAAGCGGTGCAACGACTCGAGTCCGTTACCACGGGGACCGCGGTCGAACGGTTGTCGCTGACTCCCGGCCGCCGCCTTGTCGACGCGATCGACGAGGCACTGACGCGCCTGGGTGCCGATTCGGCGCAGGTGGAACTACTCGGTGGACCATTGTCCCGCGTCTCCTATTGCATCCCCGCACTGTGCACCGACGGTTCCCGCGCAGCCTGGTACAGCGAGACGTTCGAGACCGCAGCGCCTGCCACCATCGTCGCGGGGAGTGCAACGGTAGGTCGCCGGGACGGCGAACGCTTCATGCATTGCCATGCAGCTTGGTTCGACGCGGACGGTGTCCTTCGCGGCGGTCATCTCTGGCCGGACACTATCGTCGGTGCCACTCCGGTGGAGGCAATTGTGCATGCTTTCGATTCGGTTGCTCTCACCAGCGGCGCG
Source organism: Rhodococcus sp. JG-3 (assembly GCF_000482405.1). Taxonomy (NCBI): domain Bacteria; kingdom Bacillati; phylum Actinomycetota; class Actinomycetes; order Mycobacteriales; family Nocardiaceae; genus Rhodococcus; species Rhodococcus sp. JG-3. The sequence continues at coordinate 1,514,739 of NZ_KI519398.1, read as the reverse complement.
GACGACGAGACCGCAATGCCGGTGTTCACTCCGTCGCCGACAGCTGTGTCGCTCAGCAGTTCTCACCGTGCTGTCATGACGCGCGTCCGGCCAGGCGTCGAAATACACGACGCCATCCGACGCGTCATGATCGACGCGGGAATGCAGACCGCATCGGTCCGCGGCAGCCTGGGCAGCCTTGTCGGGGCCACGCTGATTCGCGGCGACGGCACCGCTGTCGCCGACGGGCCGGCAACGGAAGTGACTATCGCCGGCCACGCGAGCGTCGACGGTGACCGGCTCTCCGAGGCGCACGTGTCGGTCTGCGCCATCGATCGCCACGGGACTGTGCACACCGGCGAACTGGCCGAGCGCGGCAATCTCGTCGCGGTGACATTCGAGCTTCTGGTTGAGGAGATCTCGGGATGACCGGCCGACTCGAAGGCAAGGTTGCGCTGGTGTTCGGTGCCGGTTCGAGCGGCGCGGCGTTGAGCAACGGCCGCGCTGCTGCGCTTGCGTTCGCCCGCGAAGGTGCAACCGTTGCCGCAATCGACCGCAACCACGCCGAAGCCCAGTTGACCGCCGCGGAGATCACCGCCGCAGGAGGCAGCGCGGTGGCTTTGGTTGCCGATGTGACCGACGAGCAGCAAGTTCGATCGGTAGTGGCAGAGGCCATCGAGGCGCTGGGCCCACCGACCGTGTTGCACAACAACGTCGGCGCAGCGGGCGTCGGAGACATCACCGAACTCGATCTTGCACAGTGGAACAGATCGGTAGCCGTCAACATGACCGGAGTCTTCCTGACCTGCAAGCACGTCCTGCCTGCGATGCTCGCGCACGGCGGCGGCTCGATCGTCAATGTCTCTTCCACCGCCAGCATTCGCTACACCGGCTTCAACTACCCGAGTTACAGCGCAACGAAGGGGGCCGTCAATCAGCTGACCGTCGCACTGGCCCTGCAATATGCGACCCAGGGCGTCAGGGTCAACGCGGTTCTCCCCGGTCTGATCGACACTCCCTTGGTGACAGGCCAATTGGTGGACCCGAACGCTGCAGCCGAGGCAATGGCGGCTCGACATGCCAGCAGTCCGACCGGCCGGATGGGCTCACCGTGGGACGTCGCGAACGCCGCAGTGTTCCTCGCTTCGGACGAATCGGCCTACATCAATGGTGTCTGCTTGCCTGTCGACGGCGGATTGGCGGTGCGGGCACTGTGACCACCCCGAAGACAGGTGTTGTTGTGCCCCTCGGATCGAAGCGACCTGTTGTCGCACAGTCGACCTGGATTGCCCCGAACGCATCCGTCGTCGGCGCGGTGACACTCGAGGAGAACACGAGTGTTTGGTATGGAGCCTCGCTGCGCGCCGACGCCGAACCCATCACCATCGGCGCAGGAACCAATATTCAGGACAACTGTGTCATCCACACGGACCCTGGAATGCCGGTTCTTGTCGGCAACAGCGTGTCCGTCGGTCACGGTGCGATCCTTCACGGTTGCACCGTCGAGGACGGCGTCCTCGTCGGAATGGGTGCAGTGATCATGAACGGAGCCGTCGTCGGTGCCGGGTCGTTGATCGCCGCAGGGGCTGTGGTCACCGAGCACACCGTGATTCCAGCCGGGTCGTTGGTTGCGGGTGTTCCCGGCAAGATCCGGCGCATGCTCGATGCGGAGACTGTTGAGGCGAACGGCACCAATGCCCACCACTACGTCGAACTTGCTCGAGAACATCGGGCAGCTATCGAGGATCTCCGATGAATGCGCCGGCGACCACCGACATCGCAGCTCTCGTCGATGCCCTGCCCGCCGACATCGTCGTCGTGGACCCAGATATCGTGGCCGGGTATGCCCGGGATCAGTCCCAGTTCACCCACAGCGAGGTTCCGGCAGCGGTGCTCATGCCCCGCACCACCGCTGATGTCGTGGCCTGCATGGCGGCGGCAAGCAAGCATTCGATCGCAGTGATACCACGCGGTGCAGGGAGTGGACTGAGCGGCGGAGCCAACGCCTCTGCCCACTCGGTTGTGCTGAGTCTGCATCGGATGACCCGAATACGTGAACTGGACAGGGTCAACCGCCTCGCCGTCGTCGAACCGGGGGTCATCACTTCCGATCTGCGCACCACGGCATCGGAGGCCGGTCTGTTCTATCCGCCGGATCCAGGCAGCGTCACCTTCAGCACCATCGGCGGTAACGTCGCGACCAATGCGGGCGGAATGTGCTGCGTCAAGTACGGCGTCACCGGCGATTTTGTCCTCGGTCTCGAAGTGGTGCTGGCCGATGGGCGGGTCCTACGAACTGGCCGGCGCACCGTGAAAGGTGTTGCGGGATATGATCTGACGCATCTACTCATCGGCTCGGAAGGCACCCTCGGCATCATCACCGAAATCACCGTTCGGTTATTGCCTGCACCGCGTGCCCCGCACACCCTTGTCGCCGCCTTTCCCACTCTCGAAGGGGCAGGTTCGGCAGTATCGAAGATTGCCTCCGCAGGAATCACCCCATCGATGCTCGAAATCCTCGATCGCACCACGGTGAAGGCAGTCGACGAGATGACGAAGATGGGAATCGGCGACACCACCGCAGCGCTACTGCTGATTCAGAGCGACGACGCTGATGCCGAATCCGTTATGACCGTTCTGGAAACCATCTGTACCGAGTTCGGGGCCGAGGATGTGGTCGTCGGCTCCGATCCCGTGGAGGCGGCGATGCTGCTCGAAGCCCGTCGACTCGCACTCCCTGCGCTCGAACGTCTCGGCGACTGGTTACTGGACGATGTCGCTGTTCCCTGCTCTGCCATCACCGATCTGATCACCTCAGTGGAAGAGATTGCTGCCGAACACGATCTGACCATCGGCGTCTTCGGGCACGCGGGCGACGGCAACCTGCATCCGACCATCATCTACGACGCCGCCGATCCGGCCAGTAGCGCCGCAGCGGTGTCCGCGTTCGATGCGATCACCCGTCGCGCCCTCGCACTCGGCGGAACCATCACCGGTGAGCACGGTGTGGGCAGGCTGAAGAGCAGGTGGCTGACTGTCGAGCACGATGAAGTGTCGATTTCGGTGCAACGGGCGTTGAAAGAGTCTCTCGACCCGGCCGGAATCCTGAACCCAGGTGCCGTACTTTCGGCGGGGCATCCCGTCGACACCGGCAACTGATCTGAGTGTCCACAATTCGCCCTCGAAAGCGGGATTCCGTACGAGGGTGAAAATAGTGGGCGCTCAGGTCAGTTGTACGGTTTGCGCGCCGTTTCCGGGTCGCCGTAGGTGATTGCCCGTTCACGTCGTGTTCCGCTGAGAAGTGTTGCTCCCCAGTTGATCAGCGTTCCAGCTCGGTTGCGCTTACCGGCCAGGAATGCGATGTGGATGACGCCCCACGACACCCAGCCCAGGAATCCCGACATCTTCAGCGGCCCGGCCTGCACCAGTGCGTGTCCGCGGGCGATGTAGGCGGCAGTGCCCAGGTCTCGATACTTGAAATCCGAACGCGAAGAACCGGATACATCTGCTGCGATTGCTGCGCCCGCTGCCCGTCCACCCTGCATCGCCACTTCGGCGACACCGGCGAGACCGTTCAATGCCATGATGTCGCCGACGACGAACACGTTGCGGTGACCCGGCACGGACAGGTCGGGCTGCACAGCGATCCGTCCGGACCTGTCCTGCTCGACGCCCAGGGCGTCGGCCAGGTGCTTCACGAACGGAACCGCTTCGACGCCTGCGGTCCACAGCACGGTGCGAGTGTCGTGGCGTGTGACGGTCTTCGGTTCGGCCTTGGCCGTCACCTCGACGTCGGTGGCCGTGACGTCGGTGACGTGAACGCCGAGATGCGTTTCGACTCCGACCGTGTCGAGGGTGCGCTGAGCCTTCTTCGTCAGGGAGTCGGGGAACGATTCGAGCACTCGGTCACCGCCGTGGAACAGCAGAACGCGCGCTTCCGACGGGTGGATCGAATCGAACTCCTTCGCCAGCGCCCGGGTGGCGAGTTCCCTTATCTGCCCGGCCAATTCGACTCCGGTGGGCCCTCCACCGGCGACGGCGAAGGTGAGCCAGGGGCGACGCTCTTCGGGGGTGGGCAGGGACTCGGCCATCTCGAATGCCGAGATCAGTTTTCGCCTGATCGCCAAGGCGTCGTCGAGGGTCTTCATGCCCGGTGCCCACTGCACGTATTCGTCGTGGCCGTGATACGCCTGCTGCATTCCGACGGCAACCACGAGATAGTCGTACGGCAACTCGAACGTCGACCCGTCGAAGCGGCTCGCCGTCACCACTCCGCCATCGCCCACGGTTGTCACCGAGGTCGCTTCACCGAGCGCCACCTTCACGTTCTTCTGCTTGCGCAACAGGTGCCGCAACGGGCTGGCGATCGAGCCCTCGGAGAGGAGGCCGGTTGCGCACTGGTAGAGCAGCGGCTGAAAGACGTGAGAGGTGCCTCGTTCGAGAACGGTGATGTCGACATCCGAACCGTGCAGCCGGCGGGTTGCATACAACCCGCCGAAGCCGCCGCCGAGGACCAGGACCCGTGGACGTGACATCGTCGATACTCTCCCTCGATCCGACCCGCAGAACACAATTCCTCGCGCGTCACAGCGTACTCGAGGGCAACGGCGTGCAGCCGTCCCCCGCCGGGCCGCGCCCCGGTCTGGGGTGCGGCCCGGCAACGTACCGACAACGGATCAGCCGAGCATCCGCTGCATCGTGTCGATTTCCTGCTGTTGCGTGGCCACGATCGTGCGGGCCATCTCCTGCGCGTCGGGGTTCGAGCCGTCCGCAATCTCGTTGTTCGCCATCTCGATCGCGCCCTCGTGATGCTCGATCATCATCGTCAGCCACTGACGGTCGAACTCCGGGCCCGACAGACCGGTCAGGGCGTCCATGTCCTGCTGGGACATCATGCCCATACCCGAGCTGTGGTCCATTCCGCTCATCTCACCCATGTCCGACGAGGGTGCGGGCTGACCCCACTCGGCGAGCCAGGCCGTCATCCGGTCCATTTCCGGTTGCTGCGCGGCTTGGATCGCCGACGCCAATGCCACGACGTCCGGATTGTCGGTGCGACCTTGGACCATGTCAGCCATGTCGACCGCCTGCGCGTGGTGCGGGTACATCATCCGCGCGAACATGACGTCGGCGTCGTTGAACTCCGCCGATGCCGATGCCGATGCCGATGCCGATGCCGATGCCGAATCCTGAACGGAAGCCGATGAGGTAGTCGACATCGACGAATCCGACGTGGTGTCACTGCTGCAGCCGGCGACGAGGAATGCGCTCACGGTGGCGGCAGCCACCGAAGCGACGAGTGTTGTACGCATGTGAAACTCCTTGAACAAGTGTGCAATACAGGGCTCTAGGTATGCCGATCCGCCGGTGGTCGTGCGTCCACCGGGCTGCCTGTCACACTCGCAAGGTCACCGATCTGTCCAACTCCCACAGAGTCCACGGCGGCGCACGCTCCGATATGGAATGGACGCGCCCACCGATCCCGTCCTCCGACATGACCGGGTGGGCGACATCGACGCTCGTCGCCGGGACCGACAGCGCAGCCCACGACACGGTGGTTCCCGCGCACGGATGCATCATCTGATGTCCCGACGGGCAGTCGTGCTCACCGACTGCCACCTGAACCGGGTCCTCGTGGTGGGTCGCCGACGCCATGGCCGCATGCTCGCTTCTTGCCGACGTGGTCGGTGTCACCGAATGCATCAGCAGTACCCCGAGGATCGTCAGCGCGATCAGCAATCCGGTCGCCGAAGCAAAGCCCGGGCGACGGCGTCGGATCACTGAATGCATGTCACCGACGATAGCAAGACATACCCCCCAGGGGTAGCAGTCAGGGCATTCCGGCTCGAGCCGAAGGACTTCCGACTCTGTCTGCGCTCCAGCGAACCGTCCATGCTCGAGGTGTACCTGAACACGACAGTCAACGAACGGGAATACAACATGAATGCATCGAGTCGGGTCGTCGTCGGAGTCGACGGATCTGCCACATCGCTCGACGCGGTCCGTTGGGCAACGCGCGAGGCGATACGACGCCACGCCCCGCTCGAGTTGGTCACGTCGTCACTGTTCGCGCCGGGAACCTACGGCGATGCCATCAGCCTCCGGATCGGCGCGTTCGCAGATCCGGACGTCGAGGCCAAGCGGGTCCTGACCGCTGCGGTCGACGTTGCGCACAAGACCGCGGCAGGCAATTCGCTGATTCTCGACACTCGTCTCGAACATGGCTCGGCTGCACGAAATCTGACGCACTTCGACGTCGCGCCTGCCTTGATCGTCGTCGGTTCGAGAGGCCTCGGTGAGTTCACCGGCGGATTGGTCGGGTCGGTCAGTACCGCCGTCGTGTCACACGCCAAGTGCCCTGTTGCAGTGATCAAGTCGAACACGGTCAGCGACGGGCCGGTGGTCGTGGGTGTGGATTGCACGTCCAACAGCCAGCCGGCCATCGGATTCGCGTTGCGCGAGGCGTCGATGCGAGGTGTCGACCTCGTTGCCGTACATGCGTGGAGCGACCTCGAGCTCGGGAGCGTGCTGACCCGCGACGAAGAAGGTCCGTGGGCCGATTCCGAACTGGCAGAGAAGACTTCGCTGGCCGAGAGCCTGGCCGGGTGGTCGGAGGACTACCCCGACGTCACCATCCGCCGGGTAGTGGTTCAGGACAGACCCGTTCGCGAACTGGTCCGCGCCTCCGAGAGCGCGCAGCTGATCGTGGTCGGTAGCCGCGGCCGGGGCGGCTTCGCCTCGATGCTGCTCGGTTCGACCTCCCGCGCAGTGCTGCATTCGGTCGATGTCCCCGTCGTTGTCGTACCCACGAACCGATGACCGCGTCCACCACCGAGACCACCTACAGCTCCGATGAACTCGACGCCGATCTGCGCTACTGGGCTGCCGCGAACTACCTGACGGTCGCCCAGATCTATCTGCAGGACAATGTATTGCTACGGCAACCGCTGACGGTGGAACACATCAAGCCCCGGCTACTCGGGCACTGGGGCACCAGTCCCGGGCTGTCGATGATCTACACACTGCTCAATCGCCTGATCTGCCGAACCAACTCGGATTGGCTGTATGTCACCGGCCCCGGTCATGGTGGCCCGGCATTGGTCGCGAACACCTATCTCGAAGGCACGTACAGCGAGATCTATCCCGACATCTCGCTCGACAGCGACGGTGTGCGTCGTCTGTGTCGCCAATTCTCCACTCCCGGCGGCATTCCGAGCCATGTGAGCGTGCAGACCCCCGGAAGTATCCACGAGGGTGGCGAGCTGGGGTATGCCCTGATCCACGCCGCGGGCGCGGCGTTCGACAACCCCGATCTGGTGGTCGCCTGTGTCGTCGGCGACGGGGAGGCCGAAACCGGTCCGCTGTCGGGTTCGTGGAAGATCCCGGCGTTCCTGAATCCGGTTCGTGACGGCGCAGTGCTGCCCATTCTGCATCTCAACGACGCCAGGATCTCCGGTCCGACAGTGCTCGGGCGCAGCACCGATCAAGCGATTGCCGACTATCTCGGCGGTCAGGGTTGGGCACCGATCTTCGTCGAGGGCGACGATCCGCGAGAGGTGTTCCCGGCCTTGCAGTTCGCTCTCACCCGCGCCCACGACGATATTCGGAGAATCCAGCGTGCGGCCCGCGGCGGCGAGTCGCACCACGGAAGTGCATGGCCTGCAATCGTCTTGCGCACCCCGAAGGGCTGGACCGGGCCACACGAGGTGGACGGCAAGCTGATCGAGGGAACGCACTGGGCCCACCAGGTCCCGCTGTCCGGCGTCCGCGAGAATCCGTCGCATCTGGCGCAGCTCGAGCAGTGGTTGCTCTCCTACGATCCCGGATTACTCTTCGACGACAACGGCGTACCGGCGGCGCACATCCGTGAACTCACTCCGACGGGAGACAAGAGGCTCGGGGCCACTCCCCACGCCAACGGCGGTGTGCTGTTGCAGCCCTTGGCCATTCGTGAGCTCGAGAACTACGCTCTGACGATCGACTCCCCGGGACGCGTCTCACACGAGACGACCACCGTACTCGGGGAGATGATGCGGGATATCTACCTCGACAACGCACGACCCGACGGCGGTGGCACGTTCCGCCTGTTCTGCCCCGACGAGACCGCCAGCAACCGTCTGCAGGCCGTGTTCGAGGCCACCGACCGATGCTGGCAGCTGCCGACCACCGAGTTCGACGACAACCTGGCCGCCGACGGCCGCGTCATGGAGGTGCTCAGTGAGCATCTGTGTGAGGGCTGGCTCGAGGCGTACCTGTTGTCGGGCCGACACGGATTGTTTGCGAGCTACGAGGCTTTCGCGATGGTGAGCGTGTCGATGCTGATTCAGCACACCAAGTGGCTGCAGCATGCGGCCACTCTGGCCTGGCGAGCACCCGTCGCCTCGTTGAACGTGCTGCTCACCAGCACGTGCTGGCGCAACGACCACAACGGGTTCAGTCATCAGGGGCCCGGACTGATCGACGCGGTGATCCCTCTGGCACCGGATGTGGTGCGCGTGTGGCTGCCACCGGACTCCAATACTCTTCTCGCCGTTGCCGACCACTGCTTTCGCAGCCGCGGACACGTCAACGTGCTGGTGGTCGACAAACAGAGCCATCCCCAATACCTGACGCTCACCGAGGCTCGCGCACATGCAGCAGCCGGTGCCTCACGGTGGGACTGGGCCGGTACCGAGAACACCGCTACTCCGCGCGATCCCGAGATCGTGCTGGCCTGCGCCGGCGACGTTCCGACCGAGGAGACTCTCGCTGCAGCGGACCTGTTGCGTAACTGGACACCCGAGCTGAAGGTGCGCGTGGTCAACGTCATCGACCTGATGGCGCTGCTACCCGTCGCCGATCATCCACACGGGTTCTCGGAGGATCAGTTCGCCGATCTGTTCACCGACTCGGTCGATGTCGTCTTCGCTTTCCACGGCTACCCCCGGGCGGTGCACCAGCTGCTGCACGGCCGTCCGAACGCGCAGAGATTCCACGTCCGCGGCTTCATCGAACAAGGCACTACCACAACACCGTTCGACATGGTGGTGCTCAACAAGATCAGTCGCTACCACCTGGCGATCGAAGCACTCGACCGAGCACACACGGCGCCGGCCGGCGCGGAGGAACTGCGGCAGCACTGCCGGGACCAACTGACCCGGCACGACGCCTACATCCGGAAACACTTCGAGGATCTACCCGAGATTCGCGAATGGCGGTGGTCGTGACGGATCGGTTGCTAACCGCGAGCGATGATCAGCGGACAGTCGACGCGGTGGGCCAGAGACCGAACGGTGGATCCGAGCAGCTGGCCACTGAAACCGGTGCGTCCGCTCGAACCGACCACCACGGCCTCTGCGCGCACCGCCGCGCCGAGGATGCGTTCGACGACGTCGCCGCGCAGCACTGTCTGCTTCACCACCACGTCGGGATACAGCTCGCTCCACCCGGACAGGTTTTCGGCCAACACGGTTCGGCCGTTGGACACAATTGCCTCGGACTTGTCCGACGTCGACGCGTCGGGTGACGAGACGAGTCGATCCGTCGACACGTGGACTGCAACAAGGCCAGTGCCCCGAAGCGAGGCCTCCTCGAAGGCCAGCCGGACGGCCTCCTGGTTGTGCGCCGAGGCGTCGACTCCGAGGACGACCGGTCCCCGTGCCGAATGCAACTCCACGCTGCGCGGCACGATGACTACCGGACAGCGAGCCTGCACAGCCACCGCCGTGCTCACCGAGCCGAGCAGCTCGGCGAAGTACTCGCCGTTGCCGCGTGAGCCGACCACCATCATCGACGCGGTGGCGGACTCGTCGATCAGCGCCTGAACAGTCGGTCCGACAATCGGTTCGATCATGATCGTCAGCGCGTCGGGTTTCTCGACCGACCGCCGCGCGACGAGGGATGCCGACGTCAGAATCGAATCCGCACGTGCATTCTCCTCGGAGCCGAGTTGCGACGGGAGTGCGACGAAACTGGTGTAGAGGGCCCTGATTTGGTACGCGGACACCAGCTTCAACGGTGCTCCGCGTAATTCGGCTTCGCGTGCGGCCCAGCCGACCGCGTCGAGTGACGAACCGGATCCGTCGACGCCGACGACGATCGCCCTCGCGTTCACGGTACTCATGCGTGCGGCACCACGAGGACGGGGCATTCGGCGTGCCGCAGGACTTTCGTCAACGTGCTTCCCGGCACGCGATCGCGCTCGTGCCCCACCACCAGCAGCTGTGCAGTGTCGGACACCGCGACGAGTTCCGATCCCGAATCGGCCTCGGCGTAGACCGACGCCACCCGCACCGAAGGATAGTCGGCACTGAAGGGTTCCAACCGGACGTCCATTGCCGACTCGGGGTGCAGATGGTCGACCGGACCGCCGATGGCGCTGGCCAGAATGGTCGAGACAGTCTGGGTGTGCACGGCCAACACGGTGGCCCCGCGCATCGACGCTTCGTGGAATGCCTGCGCCACAACGAGATCCGATGCCGAAACCTTCACGTCTCCCAGAGCGGCGACGACCGCGCCGTCGCGCTCGGAATCGAAGGTGTGCACAACGGCCACGGGGTTCGGTGAGCATTCGACCACCGTGCGCACCATGGATCCGAGAACCCGTGCAGCGATCGAATTCTCGGTCTTGGCACCCAATACGATCAGGCACGCAGACGCTGCTTCGGACAGCATCACCGTTTCCGGGACACCCTGTAGAACAACAGCTTCCACGATGACGGTCGGGTCGCTCGCCCGCGCTATGATCGCGGCCTGGTCCAAGACGGTGCGCGCATAGTCACCGTCCACGTCGGGTGCCCCGTATACCGTTTCACGCTGCATCTGGGGTTCGATCACATGTACCAGTCGCAGTGATGTTCCTCGGCCTCGCGCCTCACGCACAGCGAAGCGCACTGCATCGAGCGCGGCCGTCGATCCGTCGATTCCGACCAGAACGGGTCCGGTGGTGTGTGAGATGTTCATCGGGTTCCTCTCGGTGGTGCGACGCAGGATCGGCACCGTCACCGAAAACGCTACGAGCTCATCGCCACTCGCCGTAACGGCCGGAGGTCATCGAAAGAGGTGACCAACGACTGGAGCCGTCAGGGCAGCGGTACCGCCCACGTCACATCGGTGCCGCTGCCGGAAGCACCGGGGCAAACGGTCATGGTCCCGCCGCACTCGGCCGCACGGGCCCCCAGGTTGGACAACCCACTGGTGGTGGTGTTGTCGGGCATACCGATTCCGTTGTCGGACACCACGATTTCGAGCTCGTTCCCCACCGACAGAGTAACGGTCACAGTGTCGCCCTGGGCGTGATGAACGACGTTGCTGACAGTCTCGCGGACAACGGCAACGGCATGATCGGCGAGTTTGGTGTCGACGACCGACAGTGGTCCGAACATCCGCACGACGGCACGGATATCGACGTTCTCGGTGAGTTCGAGTACCGCGCTGTTGATACGTTGCCGCAGCCGTGTTGCGGAGTGGGATGTGCTCTGCAGGTCGAAAATGGTCGTCCTGATGTCCTGCACCGTGTCCTGCAGGTCGTCGATCGTTCTGGACAGACGCTGCCGTAGGTCCGGGGACTCGGTGCGCTGCAGGGTGCTCTGCAGCGCCAATCCTGCAGCGAAGATCCTCTGAATCACGTGATCGTGCAGGTCACGGGCAATACGATCCCGGTCGGACAACACGTCGAGTTGATGCATCCGCCGACTGGCGTCCGCGATCTGCATCACCAGCGCGGCCTGGTTGGCGAAGTTCGAGACCAGTTCGAGTTGGGTCTCGTCGAACGGTCCCCGCCCCGCGGCGCGCAGAACCACCAGGACTCCACTGACGCCCTCTGCCACGCGGAAGGGTGAAATCATTGCGGGTCCGAAAGCAGAGCCCAGTTCCTTGACCCCGTAGTCGAGTCGCTCCTTCCGCAACGCTGTTCGACGCCGAAAGGCTACTCCCGAGCTCGAGCCCTCGATCGGAACGACTGCCCCGATCATTCGATCGGCCCCGAGCCCGTCGCTGACCGTGACGACGAGTTGCGTGACATCCCCGAAGGCTTGGTCTGCGTCCTCGGGTACCGCGATGAACGCCGCATCGGACCCGGTCAGGTGCAACGACTTACGCGCCACCATCTGCAGTACTTCGTCGATGTCCGTCCCGGAAAGGAGCTCGGTGCCGATGTCCCGCGTTGCCTCCATCCACGCCTGACGCACCCGCGAGTCCTCGTACAGTCTCGAGTTGTCGATGGCGATGCCGGCGGCGGACGCCAACGCCTTGGTGACGACTTCGTCGTCCTCGGTGAACTGCTTGCCGCCCTTCTTCTCGGTGAGATAGAGATTGCCGAAGATCTCGTCGCGAACCCGAATCGGCACTCCGAGAAAGGTTTTCATCGGGGGATGGTTGGGCGGGAACCCCACCGATTCCGGGTGCGATGTCAGATCGTCCAGACGTAGCACTTTCGGTTGGTCGATCAACAGTCCGAGTACCCCGCGTCCGGTGGGGAGCGGGCCGATGGCCACCCGGGTGTCCTCGTCCATGCCGTAGTTGATGAACGCACTCAATCCGTGGCCTTCTCCGCGCACGCCGAGCGCACCGTACTGGGCGTCGACGAGCTTGACGGCCGATTCCACGATCGAACGCAGCGTCACCTCCAGATCGAGTCCCGAGGTGATGACGAGCATCGCGTCGAGCAGACCGTCGGCTTGAATCCTCGCATCGGCGATGCGACCGATACGATCCTGCACCTCGGCAAGCAGCTCCCCCAGCCGGAGTTGCGGTAGCGAAGACCGGGTTTCCCCGTGCTGGTCATCCATCCCGGGACCCCGGTTTCCGGTGGGCAGGCGGATCGCCGTCGGCGAGCTTCGACGCATACACCGCAGCTTGGGTGCGGCGTTCCATCCCGAGCTTGGCGAGCAGCCGAGACACGTAGTTCTTCACCGTCTTCTCCGCCAGGAACATCCTGGCCGCGATCTGTCTGTTGGTCAGGCCCTCTCCCAGCAGATCCAGCAGGGTGCGCTCCTGGGGCGTGAGGTGATCGATAGGGCCCGATGACGCCGTCCCGGCTCGCAATTTGTCCATCAACGCCGCGGCTGCACGGTTGTCGAGCAGCGACCGGCCGGAACCGACGTCCTTGATCGCTCGGGTCAGTTCCATGCCGGTGATGTCCTTGACGACATAGCCGCTCGCGCCCGCGAGTATCGCGTCGAGCATGGCCTGGTCCTCGGTGAACGAGGTCAGCATCATGGTCTTGAGGTTCGGCAGTCGATCGAGAAGCTCACGGCACAGTTCGATGCCGTTGCCGTCGGGTAGCCGCACGTCGAGCACCGCGACGTCGGGCTGCAGGGCCGGAATTCGGGCCAGCGCCTGCGCGCAACTGCCTGCCTCGCCGATGACCTCGAGATCGGGATCGGAGTCGATGAGGTCGATCAGACCGCGCCGCACGATTTCGTGATCGTCCACCAAGAACACCGTGACCACGTCGACACCCCTCTACCTGCGTCCATGTCGAACGCCTCGACTTCTGAGCCTACGGGGGACGGGCGGCGGTGGTCCGACCTTTCGTCACCGAAACAGAGGACCAAAGTCCTCGGTCCAGGTGTTGTTGTCCTGCCGCGCCCGAGGCTGTGCGCGGCGTCTGATGGATGTTCGACACCACGACCGAGGAGGAAATCGATGGGTCCACTTCCGACCATCGTCGGGGTCGACGGTTCGGCGGCGGCTCTGGACGCGGTGCGCTGGGCCGCTCTCGACGCACGATTGCACCTGTCCGATCTCCTTGTCGTCTCGGCGATGTCGCTGCCCAAGGTCTTGACCGGGTTGGGCGTCCTTCCCGATACCGTGGTGCACCAGGCCAGATCGGAAACCGACCGAATTCTCAACGAGGCCCGGGAGACTGCGACTCGTGGGACGGCGACGGTCACCGTCGATACCGTCTCGTCCGAGGCCTCTGCGGTGTCCACATTGCTCGAACTGTCCGAGACGGCCCGCATGGTGGTCATTGCCACGCGGGGGCTCGGTGGCACCGAGCAGCGGTCACTCGGCTCGATCGGGTTCGCCGTCACCACTCATGCTCGCTGCCCAGTCACCGTGGTGCGTGGCTGGACCGACGGCGGTCTCGACCACGCGATCCAACCGGTGGTCGTGGGCGTGGACGGCACCAAGGCGAGCGCTGCCGCAATGACGTCGGCGTTCGAGGAGGCGGATGTTCGATCGGCACCACTGACTGCGGTGCACTCCTGGTCGGACACGGATCTGTCGATCGGCTTCCCGATTCGAGGAATGGAGTGGCCGGACAACCGACGCGCGGCTGCAGATCACTTGGCGCGGCTGCTCGAGCCGCACACTCGACTCCATCCGACGGTGTCGGTGCGGTCCGTGGTGGTCAAGGACAAACCGGTGCAGGCACTTCTCGATCACGCCCAAGGTGCTCAGCTGGTGGTGATCGGTAGTCACGGACGCGGCGGCTACGCGGAGATGATGCTCGGCTCGACCAGCCGGTCGGTGCTGACGCGAGCGCACTGCCCGGTCACCGTCGTGCCGTCGCCCGGTCGCCTCGCCGCTGTCACCCACCGGCCCAGCATGTGACTGTCCCCGACCGGACAATGCCGTTCGTCGACCTACGAGGGTCCTAATGCCCTACGACGGCCGAGCCGAGCCGAGCACGCTGTGTTCATGAGCCGACCGGACACCGCCGCCTACGCGATCGAAGTACGCGCACTGAGCAAGAGCTACGGCGGGAAGCTCGTTATCGACGACCTGTCGTTCGCCGTCGAACCCGGCACCGTCACAGGCTTTCTCGGCCCCAACGGATCGGGTAAGTCCACCACGATGCGATTGATCGTCGGATTGGATCGCCCCAGCGCGGGCACCGCACTGATCGGGGGCGTCGAGTACGCGCAGCTGCACCGCCCACTACTCACGGTCGGCACCTTGCTGGATTCCGAGGCCGTCCACCCGGGCCGGACCGCTTACGACCACTTGTTGTATCTGGCTCAGACTCAACGTATCCCGGTCACACGCATCATCGACGTACTGGAGCTGGTCGGTCTACGCGACGTCAGTGGCGAACGTACCGGGTCGTTCTCGCTCGGCATGAGAAAACGACTCGGAATCGCTGCGGCCCTGCTCGGCGACCCCGCTGTGCTGATCTTGGACGAGCCGATCAACGGGTTGGATCCGGACGGCATCTACTGGATGCGCAACCTCATGAAGAACCTGGCGGGAGAAGGGCGAACGGTCTTCGTCTCCAGCCATCTGATGGGTGAGATGGCCCAGACCGCAGACCATCTCGTCGTCATCGATCACGGCAAGCTCATTGCCGAATGCACTCCCGCCGAGCTGATTGCCCGCAGTAGTCGGGCCTCGGTGCTGGTGTCGTCGTCCGATTCTGCGCGGCTGGCAACAGCGATCGAGGCAACCGGGGGTACCGCCGTTGCCCTCGACGACGATCGACTCACCGTCAGTGATCTCTCGGCGCATCGAGTGGGGGAACTCGCTCAGCAGCAGAACATCGCGATCTATCAGCTGACCCCGCAACAGGCATCGCTGGAGGAAGCGTTCATGACCCTCACCCACCTCGACGACATCGAGCACGACCGACATCTCGTCACTCACTCACGCGGACAGGCGACACCATGAGCATCACCGCACCGGTTCCCCTCGAGCGCGAGCGTCTGCGCATGGATGTTCCAGGACTGCTGGCGTCGGAGTGGACAAAGCTCAGATCACTCAGATCGACGGTCTGGTCTCTCGTGGCGCTCGTGGTCGTGACCCTCGGCTTCACCGGACTGTTCACCTGGTTCACAGTTGCGTACTGGGACAGGGTCGATCCCGTCTCGCAGTCGCAGATCGTTGCCGACCCTGCGCGTCAGATTCTCGGCGCGGGGTTTCAGCTCGGGCAGCTGGCGGTGTGCGTTCTCGGCGTTCTGGTGGTCACCAGTGAGTACGCGAGCGGCACGATCAGAGCCAGCCTGCTGGCGGTTCCCGCACGAATCCCTGTGTTGGTAGCCAAGACCGGCGTGTTCATGGCCGTAGTACTCGTGATCGGTGAGATCACAGCCTTCCCGACATTCTTCCTCGGCTCTGCCATCATGGATTCGCGTGCTTCGGTGTCGCTGACCGATCCGGGTGTGCTGCGAGCGGTGATCGGTGCCGGCTTGTACCTCGCGTTGCTCGGTGCCATGGCGGTGGCCGTCGGTGCCATCGTTCGTCACACCGCGGGTGCCATCACCGGCGTCATCGGATTCGTCCTCGTACTGGCCCCGCTGACACAGCTGATCCCCGGCACCGTCGGACGACACATTCAGGCGTAGCTACCCTCGCAGGCCGGCAGCCTGATCGCCTCACCTCGGCAAGCCCCCAGCGACTTGCTCACTCCTTGGCAGGGATTCGGAGTCGCCGCGCTGTGGACCGTCCTGCTGCTCGCACTCGCGGCCTATCTCCTGCGCCGACGCGATGCGTGAGTCCGGGGCGGAGATCGCCGAGTCTGCCGGTGGCGCAATCCTGATCGCGTTCCATGTCCTGGCCTCGGTGCCCCTGCGCAAGTGGCGCACGACGTGGGGCGCGACGCCGGCCGAGGTCGACGAAACACTGCCCGGTGACGAGAGCGTGCCGCACCCGGCCTGGGGATACACCCATGCGATCGATATCGACACGACACCGGATCATGTGTGGCCATGGCTGATTCAGCTCGGTCAGCAGCGGGCGGGCTTCTACAGCTATCGAGGCTTGGAGAACATGGTCGGCTGCAACATCACGTCGGCGACGGGAATCGACCCTGGGTTCCAGACCCTCGCGGTCGGCGACTCCGTGCTCCTGCATCCGCAGTCACCACCGCTGACGGTGACCATGGTCGACGACGGGAGGGCGTTCGTGTTGTTGGGCGCAGACCCCGACTCGGCCGACCGGGCACTGTGGTCGTTTCATCTGCGCGCCCTGCCAGGGGGAAGGGCGCGACTGATCGAACGCGGAAGATACTCGCATTCGACGTCACTGAAGAGCCGCGTCATCTTCGGTCGCTACTTCATCGAACCCATCGGGTTCGTCATGAGCAGAAAGATGTTGCGGACCATCGCGGCAAATGCGGCTGCGGCGCAACAGATCTAGCCTCGTGGCAACATCGTGTCCAGGCTCCCTGCCGTGAGTAGGAGACGACCCGCAATCCCCTTGCTCTGCGCCGAGCGGTGTTGCACGTGTCATGACGGGCCCTTCTCGGTGGGAACCGTCGGGGCAGCCGACCGTGCGTCGGGCGAGAAATGCTCGCTCGGCCGAACACCTTCGGCGATCGGTGTGGGTCATAAGTCCCTGTTGTCCGATGCTCCGGCCCGGCAGAGTCATCGTCAGTGATGTTCACGCGCAACCGACAGGATCGATCGGCATGACACTCTCCCTCTCCCTCACCCTCGCTCTGGCGGTCACGGCATTGTGTTTCGGGTTGCTGCGGTCCGGTTTTCGGACTCCAGCGTGGGCGAGGCCCCACACCGCGGCCGGGCCCGACACGTTGGAGGAGTTGTTCGCCGCGCGGTACGCACGTGGCGAGATCGACTTCGCTCAGTACCGCGCATCCGTGAATCTCTTGGCAGCTCAACTCCATTACCGGCCGAACGCCGAGCCCAGAAAGAGAAAGAAGAAGACATCATGCGCATCCTGATCGCGACGGCAAGCCGTCATGGTTCCACCCGTGAACTCGGGCAGTGGCTGGGTTCGTCGATTTCGGCGAGGCTGGCGAATTCCGCGGTACCGGCGACGGTCGATGTCCGTGATGCCGCCGATGTGGACAGCATCGCCGAGTACGACGCCGTCGTCATCGGAAGCGGCGTCTACATGGGGCGTTGGCTCCGCGATGCCCGATCACTGGTTGCCCGTGAACAATCCGAGCTCGAGACCAGGCCGGTGTGGTTGTTCTCCAGCGGGCCGATCGGGAGTGATACACCCGCAGCGACGAGATCGAAATGGAACGAGGCGTCCTGGGCGATCGAGCACAAGGTGTTCGGCGGCAAGCTGGACCGATCGGTGTTGTCGAGATTCGAGCGCGCAGTGGTGAAGATGATCAACGCCGACGACGGGGACGACAGATCACGGGCGGAGGTCGACGAGTGGGCCGGTGCCATCTGCGCAGCCGTGGTCGCCCGGACCTCGAGCCCCCGATGACGGCTACAAGGCCGATCAGGGTGCCTGCGGAGGAAACCATGCGCGGGCATCACGCAGGGTTCGCCGGGCTACTTCCGCTGTCGGCGTTCCCGATTGCGCGGCCAGCCGATGCAATTCGGCGCGACCTTCTGCTGCGCTGCGCCCGCCCGCGATGAAAACTCCGATCGCCTGATTCACCTCGCTCACCGAAGCGAGAGCATGGGTACCGGACTCGGTCGATCCCGACCCGTCGGCACCGCGCAGGTGTCTGTCCAGAACTGCGGACTCGACGCCGAGCCCTATCGACCGGCTCACGTCTGCGGCGAAGTCCGTGAGAGCGCCTGCGGTGCCGGACAGAATGAGCAGGTACTTCCGTGTACCGGTGCGGTGCGGGTCAGCGAGGGTGACTCTGAGCGACGACGCGGGCATGCGGTCGGCGCTGCCTCCCGTCGACGCCGACACCTCGAAGTATTCGCCGTCGACGATCACGGTGAGGGTTACCGAGACGACGGCCGGCACGGCCGCATCGATTTCCGACAACAGCCGGTCGACCGACTGTGCGAGGTCGACCGTGGAGCAGTCGAGTGCCGTGGTCAAGCGCGCCAGATCGGCGAGCGGACGAGTGTGTAGTTCCATAGAGGATCCCCGGGCGGCCCGACCGCCTGTTCGGTTCTTTCAGGTCCTGCCACGGTGGTACTCCACCGTCCGGTTCGAGTGTGAGGCCCGAGTCGGACTCCCAGCCTCGGATTCACCCGCAACCTCGACGCTACGCGCTTGCGCTCACCCGATCCAGGTGTGCCGGTGACGCGGCCGTGCAGCATTCCTCGACTCCGCCACCATCGCTTGTGCGACCACAGCGGTCCTCTTTTGCTCGGTCCGACCGATGGACCGCAGTGTGTCGTACCCTTCCGCGTCGCTGCACCCGGTTCTACTGATCAGTATGCCGATGGCCTGATCGATCGCAGCCCGACTACCCAACGCCTTCTCGAGCTGCTCGGTCAGCTGTACGGCATTGTCCAGCGCGCGCGCATTCTGCACCTGAATCGCTGCATTCATCACTGCTCGATTCCTTGTGAGCACACGCGCTGGTCCAGCGCGTGTCTGCCCACAAGGAACCTTACGGCGAATCGAGCCGAAGGGGAACACTCATCGAGATCGGAGAGCCCCTCAGAACTCCAAGACCTGACGAGCGGTGACGCGTCCGGCCATCAGGTCGTCGAAGCACTCGTTGACCTCGTCGAGTTTGCGCGACACCGCCGATACCGTCGTTCGTCCGGCCTCGTGCAATGCGAACACCTCACGAAGATCTTTCCTGGTGCCGACAATCGAGCCGAGGACCGAGATTCCGCCGACCACCGTCTCGAAGATCGGGATCGGGAACACGCCGTGCGCAGGCATCGACACGCACACCAGCCGTCCGCCGCGGCGCAGTGACCGGAAGGCCTGATCGAACACACTGGGGATGACGGCCAGGACGATTGCGACATCGGCTCCACCGAGCGCCTGAATTGCCTCCACCGGATCGGTCGTCGCCGAGTTGACGGTGTGGTCTGCGCCGAGTTCTCGTGCGAGGTCGAGTTTTTCGTCCTCGATATCGACCGCGGTGACGAAGCCGCCGGCGATCTTGGCGTACTGCACCGCCATATGACCGAGCCCGCCGACACCGAAGATGGCCACGCGCTGCGCCGGGGTGACGCCACCGACCTTGACAGCCTTGTACGTGGTCACGCCGGCACAGGTCAGTGGGGCAGCGTCGAACGAGGAGATCCCGTCGGGAACATGGACGACATACTTCGCATGGGCGACAGCGTATTCGGCGTACGCACCGTCGATCGAGTAGCCGCTGTTCTGTTGCGTCTCGCACAGCGTCTCCCAACCCGAGACACAGTGATCGCATTCGCCACATGCCGAACCGAGCCACGCGATGGCGACCCGTTCACCGATTCTGTCCTTCGACACCTGCGACCCGACCGCCTCGATCACTCCGATGCCCTCGTGCCCGGGGACGAAGGGCAAGGTCGGCTTGGCCGGCCAATCCCCCTGCGCAGCATGGATATCGGTGTGACACACACCGCACGTCTCCATCTTCACCAGCACCTGTTCGGGCGCGGGCTGCGGTATCGGGATTTCCTTGACTATTAGGGGCCCGCCGAACTCGGTGACAACAGCTGCTTTCATCGTGAACTTCCTCCAACATCAGAAACCGGTGCCGTTCTCGACCGTCGAGCAATGCACACCGTCGATGATCGGCGCTGCGGCGGTCGGCACGTAGGGCCGGAAGTCATCGACCGGTCGGGACGTCTCCCGAGGTGCGCGTGGGGAGGCAAAAGGCACAGCAGTCATGGACTTTCGTCCCTGGCGACTCTGGCGATCAGGGGCCACACTAGGCACCATGGACACTTCTGCACCCTCCGATTCGAAGACTTGCGAACGATGAACCTGTGGAGAAGACATCCGGGCGTTCGAACCGGTGATGCACTGACCACGGGTGAGCGTGCGGCGGATTACGTCCGAAACGGAATGGGCTCCTGGCCGTTCGTCTTCCTGTTCCTGGGCGTGATGGCGCTGTGGGCCGCGTACAACCAGAACGACGGGTTCGATCCGTACCCTTTCATCCTGCTCAACCTGTTCCTGTCGATGATCGCAGGACTGCAGGGCGCCATTCTGCTGATCTCGGCCAAGCGCGCGGACTCGGTGAGCAGTGAGGTTGCCGTACATACACTTTCGAATACCGCGCTGCTGCAGGACATGATCGAAGCGAATACCGTCTTGACCGAATCGGTGGCACAGTTGGCGGCAGAGATTCACGAGCACGTCTGCCCGTCCGCTCGGCGTGTCGGTGCAGGCACGTTCACGAAGGTTACGAGCCCGGTGTCCCAGCCGTGAGACAGGCAAGGATCTCTCGGGCCCAGTTGCACACACGAACCCAGTCTCGGAAGTCTCCGGCAACCGCGCCGGAGTTGTCGAAGATCTGACGTTCGCCCACCGAGAGCCGTTCCGCGTCGAGCCGACCGGGAAATGTTCGATGCGAGGATGCATCCAACATCGATACCGCGCGTGCGGCGTCGGCGGTGTCGTTGACCGGTCGGTCGCTCGAATGCAATGGCCCGCAGGAGAACAGCCACACGGGTGGGTGCGCAGACCTGGAGACCCGCTCGACGAGCCGCTTGGCGGTGGGGACCCACCGATCGGAATAGACGGCACTTCCGATGACCAGGGCGTCGTAGCCACTGATGTCGACGACGGAATCCGGAGCGCAGACATCGACCTCGGCTCCCCCGTGCCGGAACACGCGGGCCATCTCCTGCCCGAGCGAGTTCGTCGCTCCGTGCCGTCCGGCGGTCGAGACCAGGATTCTCATGCGGTGCGACTTGCGAGGCGGTTCGTGTACGCCGTGATCCGCCACCCACGGAGGGCGACGAGAACTCCCAGTACGCCGAACATGCCCTGCAGCCAACTCGTTTCGCCGATCACAAGCGGTTGGACCACTATCCAGGCAGCGAGCAGTACGCCCGC
The DNA here is from genome assembly GCF_000482405.1 of Rhodococcus sp. JG-3. Lineage (NCBI taxonomy): Bacteria > Bacillati > Actinomycetota > Actinomycetes > Mycobacteriales > Nocardiaceae > Rhodococcus > Rhodococcus sp. JG-3. The sequence goes on along the minus strand of NZ_KI519398.1, from coordinate 1,493,163 downwards.
CGTGTGGGCGATGGGGCCGGTCTTGCCGCCACCCGCCAGAGCCGACGCCGCCACCAGTCCCATCGGCACTCCGACGACCAGAACCAACGCGAGGCCGGCGAGCGCCGTATTCGACAGCGGCAGGCGTGCGTGCGCCTCGGCGCTCAGATCGATGGCACCCGAGGCCAAACCGATCGCGCCCCCGAAAGCGTTGATGGAAATTCCGGCGCACACTGCGCCCAGCCACGGCCATCGTCGGTCTTTCGTGGTGAGCGCTCGCGTTGTCGACATCATGGATTCAGCATGGCTGCCGAACAATTCGCGAACTAGGGCACAAGGTCCGCCGCCACGAGGACTTCTCTCCACTTCGTGACTGAACCGTCCACCGCCCTTGCCGTATCGGGACCTTGTGCCCTTACATACGAGTGCACGGCGTCGGAGACTCGTAATCGACGCCGAACACACGGCGGTGAGGGGTAGGTGACCGCATGCTCGCAGAACTCGCGCACCGGTGGTGGCGTCGAACTCCTTGGTGTTCCAATCCGCTGATGCGACTGCCGGACAGGATCGAACGAACGGCCTACGTCGTCGGTGTCGCGGTCCTTCTGTTGCTGATACCCGTCGCCGCGACGATCGGTTCGGTGACCTACAGCGACCTGTCGACGCGGTCACGTCAGCAACGGGCACAATACGTTCAGGTCGACGCCCGAGTGATCGACACCGCGCAGTCCACGAGTACCGGCAGCGACAGCACCACGCTCGCCACCGGTGTCGCAACGGTGCAATGGAGTGCACCGGACGGGTCGATTCGCTCGGAATCGACCGAGGTTCCCTCGGACGTCCACATCGGTGAGACCACTCCGATTTGGTGCGACGCGAACGGAACCCTCGCGCGTGCGCCCGTCAGCGAAGTCGGTGCCGTCATCAACGGGGCCTCCACAGCCGTGTTCGTGTGGGTTCTCGGCACGGTCTTGGTCGGATTCCTGGTCTATCTCACCACCGTGGCCGGTGATCGAGTTCGCATGCGGCGTTGGGACAGCGACTGGAAAGACTTCCTGCAGGCGCGAAACCACCCCTCGCGGTAGAGCCGTCGAGCATCCACCGTTCGAGGAGACAATGACATGAGCGATCTCGACACCGAATATCGGTCCGCCCGCATCGACTACGAGCGCAAACTCATGCGCAGCCCTCTGGCGGCGCAGCTGCGTGTTGTCGAGCAGCTGATGAGACTGATGATGGCCGAGCAAGGCGTGCTGCACCCTCGTGATCTCGTTGCGTCGGCGCTGCCGCCGAACATGCACCCGACGCTGAACTCTGCCTGACGTCGGCGGGGTCGTATGACCTTCGAGACGCTCGCCCTGTGTGCCGCGGTGGGTTTGTTCGGCCCACTTCTGGCGCTTCCGCGTGGGCTTCGGATACCGGTCGTCATCGGAGAACTCGTCGCTGGAATTGTCATCGGTCACACAGGCTTCGGCGTCATCGATCCGAGTGAGCAGACACTGAGTTTTCTGGCGCAGGTCGGGTTTGCGCTCGTGATGTTCGTGGCGGGCAGTCAGGTACCGATTCGCGATCCTCGACTGCGGGTCGGCCTCCGGGTGGGCGCTGCGCGGGCTGTGGCCGTCGGGCTGCTGGCTACCGCACTCGGCTGGGCCGTCTCCACTGCGTTCGATCCACCGCACCCCGGTCTCTACGCGGTGTTGATGGCATCGTCCTCGGCCGCGGTCATCATGCCGATAGTCGAATCCAGCAAGACTGCCACATCCGGGCTGATGTCCTTCCTGCCACAAATCGCGATCGCCGACGCAGTCTGTATCGTCGCTCTACCCCTGGTGATCGATCCACCGCGCGCTGTTCCGGCCGCGTTCGGATCCATCACGGTCATCGCTGCCGCCACCGCGATCTTTTTCGTACTGCGACACTTCGACCTCACCGGACTGCGCCGTCGAATCCACCATGTGTCTGCCCAGCGTAAGTTCGCTCTCGAATTGCGACTCAACCTGGTTCTGCTGTTCGGCCTCGCGGCCCTCGCGGTCCACACTCATGCGTCGGTGATGCTGGCCGGCTTCGGCTTCGGACTGGCCATCGCTGCGATCGGAGAACCGCGACGTCTGGCGAAACAGCTGTTCGCCATCACCGAAGGTTTCCTGGGTCCGCTGTACTTCGTCTGGCTCGGCGCGTCACTCGACCTGCGTGCACTGGGTGGCCACCCGAGCATGATCGTGCTGGGGCTCGTGTTGGGTCTGGGTGCAATCGCGGTGCACGGTGCGATGCGCGCGACAGGCCAGCCCGTCGGGCTTGGGATACTCGCGGCCGCCCAACTGGGCGTTCCGGTTTCGGCCGTGACTCTCGGGGAGCAGAGCAGCGTTCTGGCACCCGGTGAAGGCCCCGCCATCGTGCTCGGCGCACTGGTGACCATCGCGGCGGCGGCCGTCATATCTCGGTCTGCTGCTCGTCGTCCTGCCTGAGCGGTGGGCCAGAACTGCTGGGCCCAACGGCGGGTGTTCGGCGCCGCAAGGCATTTGGTTGTTTCGAGTCTCCAGGGATGGGGAATAAGCGTTGTGGAACGATCGGCACGACGCGAAACGGATCACGACGATGACGGATGACCAGGTCTGGCGCCTCAAGGGTGCGTGCATCGAAGACATGGATGCATACGACTCGCAACAACTTCCTCGGCACGGACGCAAACGCGCAGAGAAGGCATGGCGGCTGTGCGCCGACTGCCCGGTGTTGCGGAACTGCGCCGAGCAGACGGCTCGCGATATCGAGTCGGGTCGAATTCCGGTCGGCGTGGTCGTCGCCGGCGCGGCGTATCACGACAATGCCAGCAACGGTCGGCGTACGGATGCCTACCGCACCCTCGAACTTCTGATCGGGAGACCTCTGGCCAACCCGGCTGCCTGATAACGAGGCGGTTACGGAACGCTACGCCACCGGTAACGGCTACGGCACGGTCTGTCGCTTTCACCGCGTGTCTTTCGGTCTCTGACCTGCATGGACGTCAGGTGCGCAACAATGACTGCATGAGCACAGCGCACGTGACGAGGATCGAGGGCCCGCTCGATCTCCAGGACGCGTTGGCGCGTCGCGCGCCTATCGAACAGGCAAAGGGAATCCTGATGGCGGTGCACCGCATCACTGCCGACGAGGCGTTCGCTTTGTTGGTCGAGAGGTCGCAACGTGCCAATCGCAAAGTGCACGACATCGCTCTGGAGTTCGTGCACGAGATGTCCGAGTTGCCCTGACCGACAAGTCGACCCCGCACGCTGTGTTTTCAACGTACGGGGTCTGAGCAATGTGGCAGTCCGGACTACTTCATCACCTGTTGTGCCGTATGCCCTGCCGTGGCTGCCCGAAACATCCAGTACGCACACCACCGGCTCGACGGTTCAGAAGCGCGCGAGAATTGCACGGGCGCAACGGACTACGGTGGCGCGGTCGTACGACATCACATAGTCGAATTCACGATCCGCGTCGGCTTCGCCCCGGTGAAGGTCGATGGCGGCGAGCACTCCGCAGAAATGCGGGCCGAGAACTACCACGTTCCACTCCTCGACGAGTGAGTCCGTCGGGTCGAGCGGGGCGTGCACGATGCCGCCTTCTTGCACGTAGCCCATCCCCACCCCGTAGACGCCGGCATACGAGATCTGCTCCGCCATCGACACCCACCGCGCACGGCTGGTCGGTGTGAAATGCTCGGCCCGCTGAAAGGTGCCGAGTACCAATGTTTCCGGGCCCGACGCCGATGCCTGCATCTCCAGGGACGTGCTCATGGCCACCAACAGACGCTTGGTGCTCCGCGTCGCGACCTTGCCTGCGGCGGCAATTGCGTACGGCGACTCGTGCGCGGTGGCGGGGGTGCTCCAAGTGGGGAACGGCGGCATGATCTCCGCGGCGTCGGCCGGCAACTCTCCGGTCGTCTGAGCAGCCGGGTACAGCTCGCCCACTCCGTAGGTGGCACCGAGACCGAGTGCCCGGCTGCGGTGCACAGCGGTGTCGACTCCGCTGGCCACGACTACGGCACCGGTTCGCTCCACCTGAGCCGACACCGCGTGCGCCGTACGGGCGGTGGCCAGATCGGGCCGGGTGGAGACCATGGAGGAAGACAGAATGATGACATCGGGTTCGATGAGCGGCAGCAGCGTCAGGGACTGCGGTCGGCGACCGACGTCGTCGACGGCAACCACTTTTCCGTCGCGACGTGCCTTGTCGATCGCGGCCAGTGTGCGCGCCGGGCTGTCCACGAGTGCCGCCTCGGTGACGACGACAATGTCGCGACGCAACTGTTCTTCGGTGGCTTCGTCGAGTGCTGCGAGCGAGTCGACATCCATCGAGACCAGCATCGGTAGCCGAACGGCGCTTTCCAGCCGGGCCACTCCCCACGCGAGAACATCGAGTTCACGCTTGGCGTCCATGGCGCGAGCAGCGCGCTTCAGTGCATCGGCGGAGGCGAGTGGACCGTCCTTCGGGCCGCGCAGTTGTACTTCGATTGCCGCCAGCGCACCGTTGTCCAGTCGACAGACCGGGGCGAAATACGGCTGCACCGTCAACTCTCCCGTGTCCGTGTCGACTGTTGAACCTACTTCGGCCAGCGCGAACGTCACACCACAGTTTGACATGGAAAAACCACCCCCGTCACCCAGGGGTTGCTATCTGTTTCAAACCTCTTCGGGTCGTCTTTTCTCGCTGACGCCAGCTTGAACGACTCAGGTGTCGCCGAAGCGATACGGCGCGTCTCGTTTCGGTAACGAACCATAACGGTTCGATAACGCCACAGATGGGTGTTCGACGCGCCCACCATGCCGACTCCCCCAGGAAAAACGGGCCGAAAACCCATGAAGCGCATACCTTCCGAGGTGCCGACCGAAATCAATACCAAGACTTACAACAAACATACCGACCGGATTGTGACTTGTCACTGTCTTGTAAAAGAACATATCCGACATCCATTTCGTCGTCCTAATGTTCGTTTCGGCTGCCGGAGAACCGGAGCCACCGGATGCCCGTCTGGGAGCCGGAAGCTGCTCGGACTTGGAGGATCGATGACGCTCAACCTGCCGTCCCGTACCCGAACGTTCACCACTGTCGCTGCTGCAGTCGTGATTGCCGGGGCCACCCTCGGTGCCGGAAGTGCCGCTGCCGCCACCATCTCACCGGCGAATACCGCCTTCACCGCACCCGGCACGATCGTCGTCACCACACCGGCCTCGTTCGGGGTACCCGTCAGCTGCTCGATCACCCTGTCCGGATCCACCAGCGCGGACGGCTCGTCGGCGTCGATCACCGACGCGAAGATAAGCGGATCGAACCGCCTCTGCGGCCTGCCGCAGCTGAAGAACCTGCCCTGGACCCTCACTCCCACCAGCTCCACCACCGGTGAGGTCTCGAACGTCGGCTTCTCGCTTCTGGGCTACAACTGCGGGCCCGCAACGCTTGCAGGTTCGTTCGACAACATGACCAACACTCTGACGTCGAGCAACCAGCCGATGTCGGGCAACTGCACGGTGAACAGCCTGTCGGTGCAGCCGAACCCGGCATTCACCTTGTCCTGATCGCCAATTCCTTTCCAGCACAACAACAATATTCAGGAGAGCACGTGAAGATCCGTAACAAAGCCGTCGTCACCGCGACGGCCTTGGCGTCGAGTGTCGCTCTGGCGACCTTGGTCGCCGGCCCGGCCAACGCTGCCGACACCCTTCCCATCACGTTCCAGGCCGACACCACGACCGTGATCGCCAAGACCGGCCAGCCGGTGGTCTTCCCGACCACCGCTCTGGCCACCGACGTCGACCTCGTCGGCGGAACGGTGACCGGCACTCTTGCCTTGCCGCAGGCATCGGCCGATCTGAAGCTGGGCCCGGCGACGCTCGCCAACTTCACCATCTCGATCGTCGACGCCACTCCGGTCTCCGGCACCATTGCAGCCGGCGGTCCCGCCGAGGCACCGCAACTGGAGCTGAATGTCGCGCAGAGCTTCAAGATTCGCATCGACTCCGTCAAGCCCCTCGGCATCGGCGGCACCGGATCGTCCGGGTCGGCGGCACTCGACCTGATTCCCCCGGGGAGCAACTGCGTCACCAGCGAGACCACCGCCAATCTGACCGGTGCCCTCGACGCGATCGATCTGATTCAGAACAACGAGGCCGACACCCATGTGAAGGGCACGTACACGATTCCGCAGTTCCAGAACTGCGGCACGTACACCTCGTTGCTCAACGGTCTCATCGCCGGCCCCAACAACACCCTCGACGTGCACCTGACCAACCCGGTCTTCGACGTCGGAACGCAGCAGGCCATCGCGGCCAAGGTTGCTCCGTAGCAACATATTTCGACTCCGTTGACGGCGTCGACCGGTTCCGGAAGTGGGATCGGTCGACGCCGTCGTTCGTCAGTGCGGCTCGCCGGCCGGCCGCGGCGATCGAGGCTCGCCCTCCGACAGAGCGACGCGGTCGCCGCCGAGCCCCTTGGCCCGGTACATCGCCCGGTCCGCGCGACCCAGCAACTCTTCCACTGCGGTACCGATCTCTCGCGCGTCGACAACCGCATGCGCGACGCCTATCGAGGCGGTCAGCGGGGACCGATCGGTGGCGTTGCACAGTCGGATTCGTAGTACCTCAGCGCTGGCGACAACCGAGTCACGGTCGTCGAGGGCAACAATGGCGAACTCTTCGCCGCCGAGCCGGACGGTGATGGCGGGTGCCGGAAACACGTCGAGGATGCGGGAGGCCGCCAGCCGGATCACGGCGTCTCCCTGCAGATGGCCGTATCGGTCGTTGACGGCCTTGAAGTTGTCGATGTCCATCACCACGGCCGTCATTCCGGTTGCCGATCCGGGCCGTAGTCGCAGGTTCCCGATCGCCGCGTCGAATCCCCGCCTGTTCTGCAATCCGGTGAGGGGGTCGTAGAACGCGCCGGTGGCATCGCGTCGCAGCATCATCATGAACGTGTGCACGATCAGCGGCGCCGAGAACATCACCAGTATCAAGATCACCAGGTAGACCGTGGCCAGTAACCGTAGTTCGGGTTCGGCCACCAAGGCCGAGCCGTACAGCACCGCGGTCGTGACCAAGGCGAAACCGTAGTGGGCAGTGAGCAGCTTGGGACCGTGGAACCCCACGACGTAACTGCCGATGACGGTGAACAGGGCGGCGGTCGGCAGAACCGTCGTGGGAACACCGATGGTGAGCACCACGGCCGCGAGGACAACGTCGGCGTAGAAGACGAAGGCGATCGACATCTGCCAGCTCGGCCAGCCACCGACCCACCAGGCGACCCCGACCGGGACTGTCGTAGCGACGGTGAACCACAGTGCAGCCGTACCCAAAGTGCCTTCGGCGAGGCCCGGCACCACCAACCCGATGGCCGCCGCCGCGCCGAACAGCCAGCACCAGAGGCCGATGAGGATCTTCGTGATCTCGAGCGCCTGCTGCGAGCGCGCGAAGGCAACGTTCCATCCGTAGTCGACTGGAAGTGCCCACCATTCGCGCAGACTGTTCACGTATCTCGAGCGGCTTTCCTCGTGTCCCGACTTGGATGAACCAGTGAACCACAGAAGATACCGCCTGGTACGCGAACGGCAGATGTCTTCGGCAGGCGTCAGCCGCGCATGCCATCCGCCAATTCGAGCACTCGGCCGGCATAGGTGCCGACGAACGCGTCGAGTGCCTGCTGCGACAACTCGGGGCAACCCGCTCGGCGAAAGTAATGTTCGAGATCGACCAGCCGGTCCCCCATCCCGACGCGTTGGCGGTCGAGGGCCTCGAGCTCGGCGACCAGCGCTTTGAGCTCCGCTACCTTGCGCAACACGTCGTCCATCGCCGTCACCGTCCACTCGCTCGGGTGTCATATGTAGGAGCGGTGGAGCAAGGCTTCCCTCCTCGCTCCACCGACTCGAACTCTACTCCTGATCGAACACGTGTGCGAATTATATCTGCACATTCGCCGGTTTGTACCATCCAACTTGTGCACAAACCCGAGAAGTGACCTACAGTCTGTGCCATGCTCCAGAAAAGGGGTCCGAACGGCGTTCGGCCGCCAGGCTCGACCAGCCCAATCCAGTTGGTACTCTTAGCAATACTCATTATCGCGGCGATCGCTCTCGTCGTACTCGCCATCGCCGAGGGCCGCTTCTAGCCGTTCGCCATCGAGCGTGTGCGGCGATGCCCCGCGTTCACTCCTACCGCTTCGCCACTGACGCTCCGCGGGCTGCGCCGGCATTCTGGCCGACGCAACCCCTTCGGGTCAGGATCCGAGGATTGCGCTCACTGCGGTGCTGCCGCTCTCGGCACTTCCGCTGCCGATGAGCCCGAGGATGACGTCGACGATGATCTTGGCGATGAATGCGTCCATAACTACTCCTGATGTGAAGTACCCCCGACGGGATACAGACGGACCTGCGAGTGCCGTGACCATTCGTGACCGATCACAACGAGTCGGAAGGTAGCAGGCCGATTCGTCCAAACGGTGACGCTGTGACTGCCGCAACAATCCATCCGCCTGATGTACAAATATCTTGATTTGTACACACAAGATACAAATTGCGCGTATTGTCCACAGCACAGTGATCCGCCCTACACGAGGAGTGACGATGACGGCATCGAATGTCGACGATCAGGCACAGGCGCCCGTCGACGAGTGGCACGACCGCAAGCGATACCTCTGGCTCATGGGCCTGATCCCGCCGACGGCGGTGTTTCTGGCAACCGGCCTGGTGTGGGCTTTCAACCAGCTCGGCTGGAACGCCGTGGCGCCGGTTTGGTGGTGGATCGGCGCGCTGCTCGTCTACGGGTTGCTCCCGATCCTCGACAGGTTCTTCGGGCCGGACGGCGACAACCCGCCCGACGAGGTGATGAAGGCGCTCGAGGAAGACAAGTACTACCGCTACTGCACGTACGCCTACATTCCGTTCCAGCTCGCCAGCCTGGTGTTCGCCTGCTACCTCTGGTCCGCCGACAACCTCTCGTGGCTCGGCATCGACGGCGGTCTGGGGCTGCTCTCGAAGATCGGCCTGGCCATCAGCATCGGTGTCATGGGCGGCGTGGGCATCAACACCGCGCACGAGCTCGGTCACAAGAAGGACGACCTCGAACGCTGGCTGTCGAAAATCACACTGGCGCAGACGTTCTACGGCCACTTCTACATCGAACACAACCGCGGTCACCACGTGCGCGTCGCTACTCCCGAGGATCCGGCGAGCTCCAAGTTTGGTGAGAGCTTCTGGGCCTTCCTCCCCCGCAGCGTGTGGGGAAGCCTGCGGTCGTCCTGGGAACTCGAGAAGACTCGCATGGAGCGACTGGGCAAGAGCACGTGGAGTATTCACAATGATGTACTCAACGCGTGGCTGATGTCCGTCGTCCTCTACACGGTCCTTGCCGTTGTGTTCGGCCCGATCGTGTTGCCGTTCTTGGCCGTTCAGGCAATCTACGGCTTTTCGCTGCTCGAAACGGTCAACTACCTCGAGCACTACGGCCTGCAGCGCCAGAAGAAGGACAACGGCCGCTACGAGCGATGCACCCCCGAGCACAGCTGGAACTCCGATCACATCGTGACCAACATCTTCCTGTATCACCTTCAGCGACACAGTGATCACCATGCCAACCCCACCCGGCGCTACCAGACTCTGCGCAGCATGGACGGAGCACCCAACCTGCCGAGCGGTTACGCAAGCATGATCTCGCTGGCCTACTTCCCGCCCGTGTGGCGCAAGGTGATGGATCACCGCGTTCTCGATCACTACGACGGCGACATCACTCGCGTCAACATCCAGCCGTCCAAGCGGGAGAAGATCCTCGCTGCCTACGGAGCGAAGTGATGGCTGTCTACGAATGCCCGGTGTGCGAGTTCGTCTACGACGAGACCGCGGGCGCACCACGCGAGGGCTTCCCGGCCGGAACTCCGTGGTCCGAGGTACCCGACGAGTGGCCGTGCCCCGACTGCGGCGTCCGAGAGAAAATCGACTTCAGGAGCAAGCAATGAAGCTTTATCGCTGTGTGCAATGCGGATTCGAGTACGACGAAGAGCTCGGCTGGCCCGAGGACGGCATCGAACCCGGCACGCGTTGGGACGACATTCCCGACGACTGGTCGTGCCCCGACTGCGGTGCGGCCAAGGCCGATTTCGAGATGGTCGAGGTCGAGCGCGGGTGACCGCTCGCCAACCCGGCAACGTCGTGATCGTCGGCACCGGGGCCGCCGGATACACCGCCGCCAAAGTGCTTCGCGCCGAGGGTTTCACCGGATCCATCACGATCGTCGGTAGCGAACCGGAGACCACGTACCGTCGACCGACTGTCTCCAAGGAACTGCTGCTGGGTACGAAATCGGTCGATCAGGTTCAGCTCGGTGCAGCCATCGACGGGGTCGATGTACGCACAGGCGTCACGGCTACCGCCGTCACCGATTCCGAGGTGCACCTGGACGAGGGAGCTCCGGTCCCGTACGACGCCCTGCTGCTGGCAACGGGTTCTCGTGCACGGCAACTCGACCTACCGGGTGCCGAGCATGTGTTCACCCTTCGCACCGCAGCCGATGTCGCCCCGCTGCAGGCCGAGATCGTCCGAACGAGATCACTGTTGGTGATCGGCGGCGGCCTGATCGGGTGCGAGGCGGCGGCAGCGGCACGATCGCTCGGTGCCGAGGTCACGGTGTTGGAGGCGGCATCGGCTCCGCTGAATCGGATCGCACCGGCCGCGATCTCGCAGATGTACCGAGACCTGCATGCCGACAACGGCGTCACGATGCACACCGACGTCGCCGTGACCGGCCTGGAGAAGCTGGCCGACGGCACCGTTCTCGCAACCTCCGAGGACGGTCGTTCATGGTCCGCCGGCACCGTGCTGATGTCCGTCGGCTCGGTCGCGAACACCGAGCCCGGGGCGGACCTGGGCCTCGAGACCGCGTCGGGAATCTTGGTGGACGCCGGCATGCGTACGTCGAGACCGAACGTCTACGCCGCGGGCGACGTCGCCGAAGTTCCCAACTCGGTACTCGGCGGGACGTATCGGAGTGAGCACTGGAACGGAGCCGTCGATCAGGCGACCCGGGCGGCGCGATCCATCCTCGGTCTCGATGTGGGTGCTCTCGATGTTCCGTGGGGATGGTCCATGCAGCACGGCGTCAACCTGCAATTCGCGGGGTGGACCGATACACACGACGAGTATTTCATGGTTCGCGGCTCCATCGAAAGCCGTCGGTTCACGGCCTGCGCGGTGCGCGACGACAGGCTCGTCGGGGCAATCGGGGTAGGTCATCCCAAGGACATCCGGCAGGTCCGCACCCTCATCGCGAGCGCGGGCCCCGTCGATCGGAACAGTCTCGAAGAAGGTTGGCTGGACAGGCCACATGCGGTCGTTCGATAGAGTCGTGTTCATGCCCGCCGCCGAACAGACGTCGACTCCCGGTCGATACCGTGAAGCCGCGTCCACTCTGGCGCGCGATGTGGCGCTCGATGCGCTGCGCGAGTTGTTGCACGAGCGCAACTGGCGCAACGTCACGATGAGCCACATCGCCAAGGCCGCGGGGTTGAGCAGGCAGAGTCTGTACAACGAGTTCGGTTCGCGACGCGGCGTCGCACAGGGGTATGCCATCAGATTGACGGACGCGTTCGTCGCGATGTGCGAGACCGCGCTGTACCAACACGAGAACGATGCGTCCGCCGCTCTGAGACAGGGCTTTTCGTCGTTCTTCGAGCTGAGCGGTCTGGATCCACTCGTCCGATCTCTGCACAGCGGCGACGCGCCGGAGGATCTTCTGCGCCTGATCACCACCGACAGTGAGGTGCTGATCGACCGTGCGGGCGAGCGTCTGGCGGAGACATTTCAGCGTGGATGGGTGGGCGCAAGTCCACGACAGGCCGACGTCATCAGCAAGTCCATCGTGCGCCTGGCCCTGAGCTACATTCCCGAGCCGCCCGACGATGTCGCCTCTGCCGCAGACGATCTCGCCCTGCTGCTGACGCCGTTCATCGACTCCATCGCCGGCCGCAACTGAACTCGGCACCATAGTTCGCCCTCGCCCCCAGTTCTCGCACCGCCCCCGCTGATCTCGCACCCACCCCCGCTGATCTCGCACCACCCCCGCTGATCTCGCAAACGCGCGCGCGTTTGCCAGGTGCGAGCGAAATAGGCCCCGAATCGGTAGCAAACTCGGACGCGTCTGACGAATGCGCGCGCGTTTGCTGCAGCTCAGCCACATCAGTCGACGTTCACACGACTGCGCGGTGGGCCTGTCGGCGCGCTTCGCCCTCCCTCCCTCAGTGCCACCACAGTCCATCCCGCTCCGACCAAAGACAAGGCCAATACAGCTCCAATTGCGATCATGCGACAACAATGGACTGGTTTTCTCGCGAATTATTCAGTCCAGTGTGCGACAGTGGACTGCATGGACTCGTTCGACGCCACCGCGATCTCGGCCCCGGAGTTGGCAGCACGTATCGGCCCGTCGACGCTGCGCAACAGATCCGGTGGTCCGCTCTACCTCGAGATCGCCGACGAGTTGCGGCGGCTGATCGAGAACGGCGAGGTGTCGGCTCAGACGCGGCTACCCGCCGAGCGGGCACTCTCGATCAGTCTGGACGTCAGTCGGGTCACGGTGGCGTCGGCCTATCGCCACCTTCGTGAAGGTGGCTGGATCAGCGCCCAACGGGGCTCGGGCACATACGTTTCCCCGACGGGGTCGATGCCGGCGTGGAGTTCCCTCGCCGGCGACCGCGACACTGCGACACTGGAATTCGTCAACGCGTCACCGTCGGCTTCTCCGCTGTTGGCCGATGCGTACAGAACCGCGGCCGAAAGGATTCAGGGTCGATTCGCAACCGGCGGCTATGCCCCACTCGGGCTGTCCGAGCTCCGCGAATCGATCGCCGCCTACTACCGGGGGCGCGGAGTGTCGACCACGGCCGAGAACATCCTCGTCACCTCCGGTGCCACCGACGCCATCCATGCGGTGTTGGCGACATTCACCGAGCCGGGTGCCCGCGTGTTGGTCGAGCACCCGACGTATCCGGGTGTCGTCGAACTCGTCCACTCACTCGGCGGCCGATGCATCCCGGTGCCCATCGACCCGGACGAGACCGAGGCGTTCGTGCCGGCCGCAGACCGGGCCGCACGTCAAAGCGCACCGACCCTGGCCTATTTCATGCCCGATTTCTCCAATCCATCGGGAGCTCGACTCCCCCTCGGCACCCGCCGACAGCTGTCCGCAACGATGCACCGCCACGCAGTACTGACCATCGTCGACGAGGTAGCAGCGGACCTGTCCCTCGACGGGTCGCCCGACATCGAACCCTTCGGGGCGGCAACGCCGGATGTTGCGACGGTGACGATCGGGTCGACGAGCAAGACGGTGTGGGGTGGGCTGCGAGTCGGGTGGGTTCGCGCCGAGGCAGGGTTACTGGCGAGAATTGCCGCCACATATGCGCGACGCCAACTTTCGACGTCCATTCTCGATCAACTCGCTGCGGTCGAATTGATGGGCAAATACGACGAGGTACGCCGAGTGCGCGCCGACATATCGAGAGTCGCACGTGATCACACCGTTGCTCTGATGCGGGATCGATTGCCTGATTGGCACTTTCGCGTTCCGGACGGCGGGCTGGCGTTGTGGTGTTCCCTGCCCGACGGTCTTCGATCCAGTGTCCTTGTCGCCGAAGCTCAGTCGCACGGCGTGCTGCTGGCACCCGGACTACGATTCGGGACGGGATATGCCTTCGACGACCGTCAACGCATCCCCTTCACTCGTTCACTTCCCGACATCACCTCGGCTGTGGATATTCTCGCGCGCCTGTCTACGGCGGATAGGTCGACGGAGGTCGTCCCATCGAACAGGCCCGCGACCGTGGTCTGATCGACGCGGGCACCCGCGCCCTCAAGCCGGGTAGTACGTCAGGGCCGAAGAGCCTCGACGATCGACGCGATGCGTCGGTCGCGGGTGTCGGCGCGCTTGGCGTCGGCGACCCATCGTGCGTGTTCTTTTCTCTTCGACGGAGACAGTGCGTCGAATGCGGCGCGCATCGCAGGCTCGGCGTCGAGTGCAGTGGCGAGCTCGGCCGGTAGCTCGACGGTGCGCGGTTCGTCGTCGAGTTCGATGGTCACGTCGACGGTGTCGCCGGCTTCGACTCCGAGCGTGGTGCGCACACTCTTGTTCAGGCCCAGCAGGTTCTCCCCGCCCATGCGCCCGATGCGTCCTGCCACCGTCTGCCCACCGATCGTGAACCGCACCGGCGGCGTCTTGGTGCTGCCGAGTGACGCAACCTGGGCGTCGGTCAGCACGATCGCAGCCGCTGGGCCGCGAGGCTCGAGGACCGTGGTCAGCTGAAGAACCGTCGACGTCATCGGCACAGAATAGGCGCGACTACAGGGCTGAGTGTCCACAATTCGCGTCGACGGGCGGAATCCCGCGCGCCGACGCGAAATGTGGACAGCTAGCGCACCTGCCTGTCAGGACTCCGATTCGATGATGCGCTTGATGGCTGCCAGGGTGCGCGGAATTCCGTCGAGTGCGGCCTTGCTGCGGGTGTCGATCTGCTCCTGCGCGGAGTCTCCGAATTTGCGGTGGAAGAGAGCGATGCCGTCGGGCAGGAAGTTCCAGTTCTCGGTCAGTCGGGTGCCGCCGTCCACCGGTTCGAGTGTGTATCCCCAGCGCACGAAGTTGTCGCCGACGACCCACGCGAATTCGCGTCCGGGCTCGGCCGCTGCGACGGTCGAGACCGTTTCCCAGGTGCGGTCGGGAGTGACGTTGCGTCCGGTGAACGTCGATCCCACACCGCCGCCGTCGGGTTCGTTCCACCAGCATTCCTGGCAGATCGGGCTCCATTCACCTGTTCGGGTGACGTCGGATACGACGGCATAGACATCCTCGGGCGATGCGGCGACGACGACGGAATCGGAGAATTCGAGTGTGGTCATGCCTCCATTGTCCCTCGAGCGTCGCGCAGCTCTGAGCAGCGTCGCTGCCGACAGCAGAATCGTTGGCACACAACGCTATTGGAGTTCACACTCGAACTATGAGCGAGACACCCCGAATGTTCCCACCCGAACTGCGCGACCGACTCCTACGTCATCGAATCCTCGTGCTCGACGGCCCACTCGACGACGACAACGGCACCGTCCTCACCACCCATCTGTTGACGATGGCGGCCGAGAATCCGTCGGCCGATATCGCCCTGTGGATTCACTCCCCTGGCGGATCGGTGCCTGCCATGCTCGCGATCCGCGACGTGATGCACCTGATTCCCTGCGACGTCTCGACGTTGGCACTCGGATTGGCCTGCAGCGCTGGTCAATTCCTGCTGTCGTCGGGCACACCCGGAAAGCGCTACGCGCTACCGCATTCGCGGATTCTGATGCACCAGGGCTCGTCCGGCATCGGCGGTTCTGCTGTCGAAGTGGAGGTGCAGGCCAACGATCTTCGTCATACCCGCGATACGGTGCTCGGCCTCATCGCCGACGACACCGGGCAGACACGAGAACAAATATTCGACGACTCCTTGCACGATCGTTGGTTCACCGCGGACGCCGCGCGTGACTACGGGTTCGTCGACGCCATCGTCAGTTCGTTCGATCAGGTCATGCCTGCGCGTCGGGTGTCGTTCGGGATGGAGATGGCCCGATGAGTACGTACACCATTCCCAATGTCGTCACCCGTGATTCGCGCGGCGAACGCGTCGTCGACGTCTATTCGCATTTGCTCAGCGAACGCATCGTGTACCTCGGTACTGCATTGGATGCCGGTGTTGCGAATGCGATGATCGCGCAGCTGTTGCATCTAGAGGCCGACTCCCCCGATCAGGAAATCTCCATGTACATCAACTGCGAGGGCGGCGATACTGCGGCCATGCTGGCGATCTACGACACGATGCAGTTCATCGGATCCCCTGTCGCCACAACATGTGTGGGGCAGGCAGTGGCGGCCGGCGCGGTGCTGCTCGCCGCAGGTGCGCCGGGTCGACGTTCGGCGTTGACGCACAGCCGGGTGGTGTTGCATCAGCCTGCGGGGCAGGGGCGAGGCACCATTCCCGATCTCATTCTCGCTGCCGACGAAATCGTCAGGGTGCGCGCCGAGATGGAGATGATTCTGGCGAAACACACCGGACGCGATGCCGCGAAGATTCGGCACGACACCGACCGTGACCTGGTGTTGACGGCTCCGTCGGCGCTGCAGTACGGCCTGGTCGACCAAGTCCTCGAAGGACGACGTCAGGCAGCCATCAACGTCGCATTGCCGCGGGACAAGTCGTGATGCGCCAGACCTGAAATTTCGGCCATCGATGTGCCGAGTGCCCCGACGACGGCCGCGAGGATCTCACTCGACGGGTCCTTGCGGCCGCGTTCCAGCTCCGAAAGATACTGCGGCGCAATGCCTGCTCGCGCCGCCGTGTCGGCGAGTGTGTCGCCGCGGGAGTGTCTGCGCTCGCGCAGCCGGCGACCGACCACCTCACGCCACAGCGGTTCCACTGAGCGCGCTGCTCGGCGCTCATCGATTCGTATGACCTCGCCCATGATCGGAGCCTAAGCCTCGATCCCATCAAGGGTCGGCGATTCTGCTCAGAGCAGAGAACCTTCCGATCACCCAGGCTTCGTCCATTCGATGGTGTGCCTGAATCCGACGCGATGTCGCATCGTCGCCCCGGGCAGTATCGCGTCGACCGACCGCTTCACTTCATCGAAACTGAGCACCGGGTCCTTGACCGGGAAGGGTGCCGGCTGCTTTCCCGCTGGGCTCGGCCAGGGATGGCCGACGAAGCCGATCAGCGGGTTGGTCACGATGGATACGGCGTCCCACAGCAGATCCCGGGGACTTCGTGGTGCAGCCATACCCACGACGAGCAGCCGGCCGTTCGGCGCGAGAACACGCTCGACGTGGCGAAGCGTGTCGTCGATGTCGAGGTGGTGGAGAACGGCGATCATCGTGATCAGATCGACGGATTCGTCCGCCCACGAGTCGAGTTGGCGTTCGGAGACAGTCACATTGGTGACATCGGAGCACGCAAGACCTGCGCGGCAGCGCATGTCGGAGTCGATGTCGACTCCGGTGACGTGATCGAAATACGGTGCGAGAGAGTGCACGAGACCGCCACGGCCACAACCCACGTCGAGTGCCTCGCGTAGTCGGCTCGGCAGGTTGGCGAGAATCCAACTGTGGAAGTAGTCGTTGTGACTCCACGGATGCCGCGCATTCAGCGCTTGCACCCATTGAGCCCCCTTGCCTCCGATCAGCGAAGTTCCCATTCGTCTGAGCATGCGTCGAGTATCCAGGCCAGTGCCCGGCCATTGCGCTTGAACATGTTCAAAAATGGGTCTACCGTCCTTTTTGAACACGTTCAGAAAACGAGGTGACCGCATGGCCCGCACATCCGAGACGCGCGACAAGCTGGTCGAAGTGGCTCTTCGGCTGTTTCGCGAAGAGGGGTTCCAGGCCACCACCATGCGCCGGATAGCCGACGAGGCCGGCGTGTCGCTCGGCAATGCGTACTACTACTTCGCGGGCAAGGACGAACTGGTCAACGAGCTGTACGTGGTGATCCAGCGCGATCACCGCGAACGTGCGGAGCAGGTCATCACCCAGGGCGGGTCACTGTCGGAGAACCTGGCCGCGGTTCTGCATTCCGGCTTGGACGTCCTGACGCCGTATCACGCGTTCGGCGGCGCGTTCCTCCAACTGGCGCTACCGACGAGGTCCAGCTCCAGTCCGTTCTCCGAGGAATCCTCCGACGCCAGAGCCATGGCCATCGATCTGATGCGCACAACGTTGGATGCATCGAAGCAGAAGGTGCCCGCGTCGCTGAACGATGCACTCCCGCTGCTGCTCTGGATGATCTACATGGGCGTCACGCTGCATTGGGTCACCGATTCGTCCGACAACCAGGCTCGTACCCGCACTCTGGTCGACGGGCTCGTGCCCGTCGTATCCAAGGCGGTTCGTCTCGCCCGACTCCCGGTTGCGCGCGGCCTGGTAGCCGATGTCGCCGGTCTCCTGAAACGAATGACCTCTCCAGAAGGGTTGAGCCAATGACCGATTCACCATCGACCGTCGTTCTGTGCGGTGCCTCCGGCTACATCGGCGGGTATCTGCGTAGCTACTACGAGGAACGCGGTATCGGCGTCAGGACGGTCGGACGCGGATCGTCCAGCGATGCACCATGGTCCGACCATCGCGGCCTCGTCGAGGTCCTGAACGGGTCCGATCTGGTGGTCAACCTCGCCGGCCGCTCGGTGAGCTGTCGCTACAACAAGACCAACGCCGATGCGATCATGTCGTCGCGGATTCAGACCACAGCCCAGCTCGGGCGTGCCTTGGCACAAGCACACAATCCGCCCGCGCTGTGGGTCAACGCGAGCACCGGAACCATCTATCGCGATGCCCGCGACAGGTCGATGAGCGAACGGGACGGCGAACTGGGATCGGGCTTCTCGGTCGAGGTGGCCAGATCGTGGGAACGCGAACTGTTCGACGCCGATGTGTCGATTCGCCGAGTGGCACTGCGGTTGTCGATCGTGCTGGGCGCGGGCGGCGGGGCGATCAATCCGATCATCGATCTGGCTCGAGTGGGATTGGGTGGCCGCATGGGTGATGGTGGCCAGATGTTCAGCTGGGTTCACGTCGATGACGTCGCTCGGACTCTCGACCATCTGTACGCCACCTCGAACATCGTCGGACCTGTCAACGTGGCGACACCGTTCCCGGTGACCAACGAGGTTCTGATGCACCAGGTTCGGTCTGCTCTCGGTCGCGATCACGGACTGGCGACGCCGGCATGGCTGCTGAAGCTGGGCGCACGGGTGATCCGAACCGAACCCGAGCTGGTCCTCAAGAGCCGGTGGGTCGAGCCGCAGGTGTTGACCGACACCGGGTTCGACTTCCGATACCCGACGTTGGAGGGTGCGTTGGCCGACATCGCATCTCGGACGCGACCCGGCCTGCTCCCCGTCGCACTCGGCTGACGGGGAGCACCGAGCGCTACACCAGGGACGCCGAGAGGCCGCCGTCCAAAATGTAGTGACTGCCCGTGATCCATGTTGCGCGGTCCGAGGCCAGGAACAGCGTCACTTCTGCGATGTCCTCAGGTGTTCCCAGCCGTCCCTGCTTGGCGGCGACCAGATCACCGAACGGGATCTGAGTTGCCGCTTCGAAGTCCGGAACGAGTCGTTCGACCATGGCGGTATCGGCGAACCCGGGGCATACCGCATTCACGCGTACTCCTGCGGCACGCATCTCGATGGCCGCGACGCGTGTCAGCTGAATGACGGCTGCCTTTGTGGCGCAGTACGACCCGAGCAGCGCCGTGCCGCCGACACCGGCCAGCGATGCGATGTTGACGATGTTGCCCTTCGACTCGACGAGCGCACCGATCGCGGCTTTCATCACCAGGAATGTGCCGCGCACATTGACGGCGTAGATCTTGTCGAAACTCTCGGTGGACTGCTGCAGCAACGGGGACGAGACCTCGATGCCCGCGTTGTTGACGACGATGTCCAGTCCGCCCAGAATCTCGACCGCGCCGGCGACGGCTCCCTGTACCTGGCTCTCGTCGGAGACATCGCAGTTGGCGGTGCCCTCGGCACCGATTTCCTGGGCCGTCGTCGCTGCGACACCTTCGTCGATGTCACTGACCACGACGCGCGCGCCCCGCTCGATGAACATCCGGGAGATGGCCTTTCCGATTCCGGCACCGGACCCGGTGACGAAGACTCGTTTGCCCTCGAACTCGCTCATACTGTGCTTCCCTTCGCTGGTGACGGTGCAGACATCGTGCTGCGTACTTCGGTCTTGAGGATCTTTCCCACCTTCGAGCGGGGCAGATCGGTCCATATCTGAATCTCTTTGGGAGCCTTGACGCTCCCGATCCGCGCCTTGACGTGTGCGATCAGATCCTCGGGGGACGCGTCGCGACCGGGGCGCAGAAGCACTGCAGCCGTAACTCGTTCACCCCACTTGTCGTCGGGAAGGCCGACGACTGCGCATTCCTTCACCGAGGCATGCGACAGCAGGGCCTGTTCCACCTCGGCCGAGTACACGTTGAATCCTCCGGTGATGATCATGTCCTTGGCACGATCGACCACGTAGAGGTAACCGGCTTGATCGAGGTACCCGATGTCTCCGGTGTGGTGCCAGCCGTGAGCGCCGACTTCGGCTGTGGCATTGGGATTCCGGTGATAGCCCTGCATCACGAGAGGTCCTCGAACCACGATCTCGCCGCGCTCCTCGCGATCGAGCAGGCGGCCGTCCTCGTTCATGATCGCCACCGTCGTCAGTGGCGTCGGCTTGCCCGCCGAGGTCAACCGTTCGACCGCGATGGAACCGTCACTCCGGAAGTGATCGGCCGGTGCGAGCGTCGCGATCATGTTCGGTGCCTCGGTCTGCCCGAAGAGCTGCCCCAGCACCGGCCCGATTCGGGTCAGCGCCTCCTCCAACCGTGTCGGTGACATCGGCGCAGCCCCGTACCAGAGGCATCGGAGCGACAACAGATCCCGCGTGTCGAGGTCGGGGTGGTCGAGTACCCCGTAGACGACCGTCGGCGGCAAGAATGCGTGCGTGATCCGGTGGTGCTCGATGAGCGAGAGAAACTGGCCGATGTCCGGAGCCGGCATCACGACCACGTGGCCACCCAGGCTCAGGATGGGGAATGTCAGTACCCCCGCCGAATGGGTCAACGGTGCCAGTGCGAGGTATCGGGGCCGGTCCCCGAACGGGTAGCTCATCAGTGCCGTCGCCGTCGAGGTCATCATGTTCTCTTCGGTGAGTCTGACGCCCTTCGGTTTTCCCGTCGTTCCGCCGGTTCCGGCGATCATGGCGAGCCCGTCGGCCGGTCGCCTGTCGACGACCGAGTCCGAGCGGTGTTCGACGAGCCATCGGTCGTACGACAGTGCTCCCGGCACGTCGCCGTCCAGGCAGACCAGCCATTCCAGTTGCGGCAGCTGGTCTCTGATGCGGCCGACCAGATCCGCGAATGCTTTCTGGAAGAACAGGAGTCGGCACCCGAACAGATCGAACAGTTGTCGATTCTCGTCGGCCTCGTTTCGCGGATTGATCGGACACCACACTGCGCCTGCGCGGGAGATTGCGAAAACGCAGGTCAGGGCGAGAGGGTCGTTGCCGGAGAGCACCGCAATACGATCCCCGGTCTCGATACCGTTGTGTTGCAACGCTCCGGCGATGGAGACCGTGTCGTCGTACACCTCGCCGTAGCTCTTCGTGGTGTCAGCCATGGTGAGGCAGGGGGCGTCTCGGCCCAGGGACATGCCCTTGTCGAGGTAGTCGGATAGCCGCATCGGCCGGGTCCTCAGCTGTGTGCTGTGACGACGGGGTCGAGCACCAGACCGAAGGCGCGGAGCACGCCGAGCAGTTCGCGGTGTCCGAACGCCTGGCAGCTCGAGGCGAATCCGACCTTCTTGGGCGGCCCCTGCAACACGTGTGCCGCTGCGAATGCGTTGAGCAGAGCGGTCTGCTTGTAGTTGCAGTTGCCGTGAATCACCGTGTGCACGCGGCCGAGTGGGCCCGATGCGTAGACCGAGTCGAGGGAGGTGTTGATACGGGGATTCTCCCGCGGCGGGGTCTCACTGCGCACCGACGCCGACACCGTATCGATGATGTCGTACTTCTCGGCGTCGGTCTTGCCTTCCATCTGCGCCATTGCGCCGGCGATGATCTGAGGCACGGCGAGCATGAGCGGCTTGTTCATCACCCCGCCGTAGGCGCGTGCGTTCGCGACTCGGGGATCGTTCTTGAACCACACCGGATGCGACGTACCGCCCCACGGCAGCGCCAAGCCCAGATCGTGCTGGCCCGGCACGACCACCTGGAACACCCCGTCGTCGGGCCATTCCACGTACTCGTTCTGTTCGAGGTAGTACGCCTTGGAGAAGGCGGCATTGGTCAGGATGGTGTTGGTCGACGCGACCGTCGGATGTCCCTTCCAGAAGACCTCGATGTCGAGGGTGTCGAGGCCCGGGGTCTCGAGGCAGATGTTGGCCGCGATCTCGCCGATGCTGTACATCTGCGCCAAACCCGGTGTCAGAACGATGTTTCGGGCGGCGAATTCTGCGCCGTACTTCTTCTCGGCATCGATGATCCAGTCCTGCTCACCGGTGGTGTCGGTGTAGTGCGCACCGATCTCGATGCATGCCTGCGCCACCTCGTGTCCGAACCGCGAGAACGGACCGACCGTGTTGAGCACGATCGCGGCTCCTCGAAACGCTTCTGCCAGTGCGGAAGCCGTGTGCTCGACCTCGACGACATCGTATTCAACCGTCTCGACGCCTGGGACGGCGTCGACGATGCCCTTGACTCGGCTTTCGTCGCGGCCGGCGGCCAGGAAGGGAATGTTGTACTCGCGCAGGTATTCGCAGATCAGTCGCCCGGTGTATCCCGATGCCCCGTAGACGACGACGCGCTTGTCGGTTGGCATGAAGAGTCCTCTCGTGATCGGCCGTCGTCGGACGGGCCGAGGTTGATCGAGCCGTGAAGCACCGGAGGCAGGTGTGCATCCACCCCTCTGACGTGTGCTGCGGATCACACTAAGTTAGAATTTGTACACACGTCAAGGTTTTTCTTGACGACTGCCCAAAATCCGGTTTTCAACGGCTCGGGCATACACTGATCAGCGAAACGCCGCGCGGAAAGGACACCGAACATGACCCAGACGGTCGATCCGCGCGCGCGCATCGAAGAACGCGCCCGCAACAAGTTCGAGTCCAAACGAACCGAGCTGGCCGAGGCGACGCTCCACACGCTGGCCGAGCTGGGGTACGCCCGCACGTCGTTGCGGGAGATCGCGCAGAACTCCGAGTACTCGCACGGCGTTCTGCACTACTACTTCACCGACAAGCTCGACCTCATCACCCACGCAGTTCGCCAGTACGAGGCCATCTGCGTCACCCGGTACGACGAGGTGGTGGCCAACGCCGTCGACGCCCCCGGCCTGTACGCGGACTTCGAGACGAAGTACTTCGCCACCCTGGTGGCGGACGCCGGAATTCATCGACTCTGGTACGACCTCCGCAACCAAGCCCTGTTCGACGGTTCCTTTCGAGGCGACGTCCTGGACATCGAGGAACGTCGCGAAGACATGATCTGGCGCGTGGTGACGAAGTACTGCGAGCTACGCGGCTCCGAATCGGCTCTTGACCGCCCCTCCGCCTACATCCTGCTCGACGGGATCTTCCAACGCGCCTTGCTCCACCATCTGGCGGGCAACACATCCGAAGTCGACGCAGCCCGAGCGCAATTGACGGCCGCTTTCGCGTTGTTGGACCATCCGAACGTCACGACTTCTTGATCTTCTCCAACGGGTAACCGCCGACCACCACGACGACGAAGACGTACGCGGCCAGACCGGCCAGCTCCCAAGTCGTTCTTTCACGGTGAAAGTTGGAGCCGATCCATACGATTGGCACCATAGCCATCACGGAACTGACCGTGCACCAGATTCCGACCGATCGATTGGCTCGTGCACGCAGTCGGGGTGTCGATTTCACCGCGTCCGACACTCGTGCACCGTAGTAGTCGGGATTCGTTGCCCTGCTGCAAAATCCGACGGATGCCGCGTACGCGAACACTACGAACCACAGCATCAGCATCAGTATCAGCACGGTGTTCATGGGCTATGTTGCGGACGCTCGACGTCGACTCTTCAGTTCGCGATAGTTCCGAATCGTGTTGGAGCAAGCCCACGCCGCAATGAGCGGCACCAGGAATCCGGCTGATGCGGTAGCGGTCGCGAACACCAGAACAACGACGGCGTAGGCAATCAGTGTCACCACCACCGCGTCGACTTTCCGCCCGATCGACGATCCCGGTGTGACGACGATTCCTGGGAACCTCGGAGAGTCGGCCAGTGCGCGAACTGCCGCAACACATGCAGCGAGACCGCCCACGACCAGGAACGAGAACAGCAACACTTCACCGAAACCCGTGTCGGCCCAATCTATTCGAGGGTCGAAGATCCCGTGGATCAGCGATGAGAGGGTCGGCACCGACGCGAAGTACCCCAGATACAGCAGCACAATAGGTCCCGCGAGCCCTGCTACTGCTCCCCGATCGGCCATACCGAACGGTATCAAATTGGGGCGACGTCAGCGGGAAGTTATGTCTTTCGTTTGGATCACCGTCGCGAACTCGCCGTGCAGGTTGGTTGCCGTGATGGCAGACAGTGTTGCGGCAGGCACGACTGCCCCGTCGGGCGCGACGCGATCGAAGGTATGCGTCGCGTCTATGACGAAGTAGGTGTCGTAGCCGAGATTCCCGGCCATCCTCGCGGTGGTCTCGCAACAGTGATTGGTGGTGATTCCGCAGATGACCACCTCGTCGATGTCCTCGCCGCGTAGCCATGCGTCCAGATCGGGAGTTCCGTAGAAGCTCGAATTGACGCGTTTGTGGACGAGCAGATCCGGAATCCCGTCGAGCATCTCCTTCAAGCGATGTCCGTCCTGCGTCGGCGACAACGGCGACTGTGGATTGTCGGAATCGTGCTGAACGAATACCACCGGCCAAGCCCTGGATTGCCAGAACTGAACGAGCTCAGCAATATTGGCCTCGCACGACGGGTTGTCCCGTGGACCCCAGAATTCCGAATCGTCGAAACCTGCCTGCACGTCGACGACGATCAGCGCAGGTCGACGAAGGTCTGCCACCCGGATATCCATGGACACCAACCTATCCGGTGCCGATCGGGACAGCGAAAATCCCGGGTCGAGTTGCGGCCCGGGATTTTCGTCGAGTTATCGCGTCGCGAGTTCGTAGATCAGTAGTCCGGAGAGCGAGAGGATGGAGAGGAAACCGAGCACGCCGAGTGCGTTCTTCCACCAGGTGTTTCGGAGATCGCCCATCAGTTGGCGGTTGTTGCTCATCACGTAGATCAGGAAGCCGAGGAATGGTGCCACCAGCACGGTCAACGCTTGCGCGAAGATTATGAGCTGCACAGGCGATTTGGTGAAGATCAGCGTGATGGCCAGTCCCCAGGCAAGGATGGCCGCGCTGGTGCGTTTGGCGGTCATTGTGCTGGGTGACGGGCCCTTGCCGAGTGCGTCCGAGAGCATCGTGCCGCCGGCGGTTGCGTTGGCGACCATGGCCGAGAAGGCAGCACCGGACAGGCCGAGGGCAAAAATGGTCGATCCGACGGGTCCGGCGATGGGCTCGAAAATCTTGGCGAGGCCGACGAGTGTCTGCGCTTCTGCATTCTGTCGACCGAGCACGGCCGCGGCGACGATGATTACCAGAGACGTCATGATTCCGGGAGCGATGATGCCGGGGATGGTGTCTGCGATGGTCGTCTGCTTGTACTGCGCGCGGGTGCGGCCGCGTTCGTGGGTGCCGTACGAGGTGAAGAAGGCGGCGTTGAGCGAGAAGTTGGTGCCCACCAAGGCCACGACGAGGAGCGCTCCTCCCGGGGGGATGCTGGGGACGACACCGCTGACCGCTTCGTACCAATCGGGCTTGGAGATGACGGCACTGATGATGAACGTGGCACCGAGGAGTCCGACGATGACCAACAGGACGCGCTCGACGGTGCGATAGACGTTGCGGAACAACAGGATCAGGCCGACGAATGCGGTACACACTGCCGACCAGATCAGCGGTGATCCGCCGAACACCATCGAAAGACCGAGGCCGGAGCCGACGGCGTTACCCACCGAGAAGCACAGCGTGATGATGAAGACGCCGAATCCCGCAGCGACGCCGACCTTCTGGCCGAGGACGTCTTTGACGGAGCTGATCATCGATTTCGGGGTGCGAATGCCGAGCCGGACACTCATGTCCGCGTACACCAGCATGAACACCGTCGAGAGCACGATGACCCAGATCAGGCTGTAGCTGTACTTGCTGCCGGCTTCGACGGCGCTGGCGAGGTTGCCGGGGCCGAATTGCCATGCACCGGCGATGAATGCGGGGCCGGCCATCGCGATGGTGCTCAGGAAGGCTTTCCATTTGCCGGAGCGGGGTGCGGGAGTTTGCGAAGTTCGCACGGCTGCGGACGGTACCACCGGTGTTGCGTGGTGCTGACTCATTGCGAGCCCTTTCTCGAAGCACTTTTCGAGCCGGCGACGTGGCGCACGTCTGCTGTCGGCCTGATGTGGCAAGGGGCGAATACGTGGGGTGGATCTGATGCAGAGCTCGGCAGTCGAACCGAACGGACTCGACCCGGTCCGCGTGTGCGGTGATGCATGCCGAAAGAAGTGGTGCTCGGTGCCCTTCCGGGCCGTAGCGGCTACTACGGAAGGGCACCGAGGGTAGGGAGTGACCGTCGACCGGGTCAGACCAGCGCAGGTACTACCGAGCCGAGGTTCGCGGAATCGAGTGCCGCTGCGATCTCCTCGTGGGCACCCGCAGCGAGCGGAAGCAATGGTGAACGCACGGTGGCGTGTTCGAGAATGCCGCGGTGCACGAGGCCTTCCTTGAGGGCGACGGTGCCTTCCATGTGGGATCCGCGGTGGTAGACGTTCGCGGTGACGGGCAGCAGACGGTCGTGAATGGCGCGCGCGGCCGGGTAGTCCTTGGCCTTGCCTGCCGCGATGAGCTCGACGAGCGGCTCGGGTGCGAGGCCGCCGTACCCCACCAGCAGGCCGTCGACGTCGAACATGGTGTGCAGCAGGTACTCGTCGTGGCAGCTGAGGATCTGCAGTTCGGGGTTCTCCTTGCGCAGCACCGGAATCTCGCGATCCCAACGACGCATGTTCCGGACACCGTTCTTGGTGGCGAAAACGCCCTCCTGAGCGGCAATTTCGAGCTGGGTGTCGAGGTTGTACGTCGCCTTGGTGACGTCGGGGTACTGGAACAGGATGAGCGGCAGTCCCGAGCCTTCGTACAGTGCCTTGTACCGGTCCTGCGGCGCACCGTCCTGGTATCCGAATCGCAGCCATCCGTGCGAGGGGTAGACCAGGCCGGCGGATGCGCCGGCGTCGACTGCACGCTTGGCTTCTTCGACGGATACCGCAGTGCCCTCACCGGTGATGCCGGCGACGATCGGGAGCTTGCCGTCCACCGAATCGCGGAACGCACCGATGACCTTGGCCTGCTCGGCCTGCGTGAGGAACGTGCCCTCGCCTGCATGGCCGAGGACGACCAGGCTCTTGACCCCGTCGACACTGCCGAGCCACGACCCGAGTCGCTGTATCGCGTCGTAGTCGACCTCGCCGTCGCGGGTGAAGGGCGTGATCGGTGCCGGGCTGAGTCCGCGGAGATCGAGTGAATTCATGGTGACGTCCTTTTCGAGAGGCGGTTGGGAACGTTGTCGGGAACGTTTGCACGACGCTAAACCCGCGACCCCAGATGTGTCAACCATCACTTCGTTGACCGAGAGGTGACAGGGCTCGCACCCGGCACCGACCCCTCATGCAACACTTCATGCAAACGTTCCTGGGACGTTTGCATGTGCGATCAGCTGGGGATCGGTAAGTTCGGTCCTGTCGTGCGATCGGGCCGATCGATCAAGGAGGTGTGGATGCGTCCCACTCGAACCGGGCTCTCGGCGGAACGAACGGACGTCGTCACGCTCCGCGACGTCGCCAAGGCGGCGGGCGTCAGTGTGTCGACGGTCAGCCGCGTGCTCGACGACCGCGTCGCCCCCTCCCGTACCGCGACAGCCGTCCGGGTGCGAGAGATCGCCGAGCAGCTGGGCTATCGGCGCAACACGTTCGCGTCCAACCTCAGGCGCGGTGCAACGGCGACCATCGGAGTGCTGGTTCCGCGCCTGTCCGACACCGTCATGGCCCTGATGTTCGAGGCGATCGATCGGGCCGCGGGCAAGGACGGCTACCACGCCATCGTCGCGACCAGTGGCGACGACCCCACCGACGAGTGGAACGCCGCGCAGTCCCTGCTCGAACGCAATGTGGACGGCGTCGTTCTCGCCACCAGCCGAACCGACGATCCTCTCCCCAGCCACCTGCGCGACAACGGCATTCCGCACGTTCTCGTCCTACGAACCGACGGCAAGAGTCCGTCGTCCATCGGCGACGACGAGACAGGCGGGTACCTGGCAGTTCGACACCTCATCGATCTGGGCCACACCGACATCGCGGTTCTGACCGGCCCGCTGTTCACCTCCAGCGCCGTCGGACGGCTCGCGGGTGCACGCCGTGCTCTCGACGAGGCCGGCTTGTCACCGAGGTCGGAGTGGACGGTGGAAACCGGTTACGGAATCGAAGCAGGCGCGCGCGCAGGACACGAATTGTTCGACGCCACAGAACGTCCCACCGCGGTCTTCGCGGCCAACGACAATCTGGCCCTCGGTGTGTTGTCCGCAGCTCACCGCCACAATCTGGCCGTCGGCGTGGACTTGTCACTCGTCGGATACAACGACATTCCCCTCGCCCAATTGCTGCCGGTGCCGTTGACGTCGGTGCGTACCGCGTTCGATCAGATCGCCGGCACCGCGATGGATCTGTTGATCAACGGAACCGACGACTCGGCGGCCGTACACAAAGCGCTCCCCACCCTGATACCCAGGCAATCGTCGAGCCGAGCAATCCGCTGACAAAACGTACCGGTCTGTCCGTGTCGAGTTCCTTGTATCAGATACAACGATCTATCGTGTAGGCCATGACGACGTCCAGTTTTCGGCCGCTCTACGCGCGGTCAGACTCGGACGTGCGCGTAGAGAACGGCCAGGAGACGGCCATCCGGGAGACGCAACCGGAAGTGCATGCAACGGGCGTTGGCCGGCTCGGTTGGCGCTGGTTCCTCGCGTCGGCCATCGCCGCGTGCGTCGCGGTCGTTGCGCACGCCTACTTCCTGGGATGGTCGACCCCCTTCGGTCTGTTCGGCAACGGAATCGACACCATCGTCTATCGACACGGTGCGTACGTCGTTCAGCATGGCGAGCCGCTCTACGAGTTCGCATTGTTCGACATCGGCCTACCGTTCACCTACCCGCCCTTCGCGGCGTTGGCCTTCGCCCCGCTCGCCCTCCTCTCGGTCACGAGCGCTGTGACGGTGGTCCAGGCGATCAATCTGTTGCTGATCTACGTGGCCGTGGTCGCGAGCTGGCGCGCGCTCGGATATCGAAGCGCATCAATGTATCTCGTCAGTGTCGGATTGGCAGTGGCACTGACGTGGCTCGAGCCCGTCCGCATGACCATCTGGCTCGGCCAGATCAATATGCTTCTACTGGTTCTCGTTTTGCTCGATCTCACCCGCGGCGAGGGCAGTCGGCTCCGCGGTGTGTGGGTCGGCATCGCTGCAGGACTGAAACTGACGCCCGCATTCTTCGTGCTTCATCTACTGGCACAGAGACAGTGGCGAGCAGCCGTCACGGCGATCGCTGCGTTCACGGTGACCGTGCTTGCCGGACTGATCGTCATTCCCGCCGATTCGTGGAAATTCTGGACGTCGACGATGATCGACTCGGAACGAATCGGCGCACTCGCCTCACCCGCCAACCAGTCGATCCATGGCGCGTTGGCTCGACTGTGGCCGGGCAATACACCTCCATTTGCCGTGTGGCTGGTGCTCGCCATCGTTGTCGCCGCCCTGGCGCTGTGGGTGGCGGCACGCGCACAGGCAGCCGGAAAGACGTTGCTGGCCCTGACGATATGTGGAATGGCGACGCCGATGGTCTCGCCTTTCGCGTGGGGCCATCACTGGGTATGGTGCATTCCGCTGACCGTCCTCGCTCTCGACTACGCCAACCGACACCGAACCTGGTGGAGTTGGCTGGCCCCGATCGCCGTGACCACGCCGATGATCGCCTGGTACTTCACCGACTACCGCGGCATCAAGGCCATCGGAATCTTCATGTTCGAGGGCTCCCCCGCCTTCGAGTTCGCCGTCCAATTCACCTATCCCGCGGTGTTTCTGGCGACCCTTGTCGTGGTTTTCGTCGGTCTGAGGACCAGGCCCACTGCGGGCCATGACAATGCTCGCCAATAGGCGCACACGCGTCCGCCCGATGTTGCTGCGTCCATGACCGATTCGTGGAAACTCCTCTGCGCGTCGGCAATTCTTGTTCTCCTCACGGCCTCGTGCGCCAGCGAGATCGGCAAGCCCAGGTCCATGGACAGCGATGAGGTGACGCACAATCTGCAACGCATAGCGTTCACGGTTCCAGATGGCTTCGAGTTCGCGCAGGGTGCGACACATTCGGAGTTCTCGGGTCAGCCCGCCTGGTCGGCTCGATTCGATGCACCGGACGAACTCGGCAACGGACTCACGCTGTCGGCGGCCAACCCGTCTTATCCTCCGCTTCAGCCTTTCGCGTGCCAGACGGTGCCCACGGGAAGCTGGGCGAGGGTGAACTTCACGTGTGAGTCGGAGATGCTTACCACCTCTGCCGGGCCGAAGAGCACGACAGATCCGGTAACCGTCCTGCTCACCGGGGATGGGCAGCGATCATCTCTGTACATCTACTGCCAAGGACATTAACGCGACATCCGGCCGTGTCCGAGCCCCACCCAGATTTCCAAACCGACTCGTCTGTCGAAATCGCGAGGACAGCGCTACGATCTTCGATACAACGGACCGAGCGGTCTTGGACATGGAGGGACACAATGCCGTATTTCGGTTTGCTGGTCATGCTGCTGTGGGTGTTCTGTCTGATAGACGCGATCACCGCAGACGAGGGTGGCATCCGCTATCTGCCCAAGATCGTCTGGATTCTGCTCATCGTCTTCCTCCCGTTCGCTGGGTCGTTGGCCTGGCTGGTGGCGGGCCGGCCCGTCGGTGCCGGGATCTGGGGAGGTGCCGGCGGGTCCGGTTACGGTCGCGCGAGCAACTCCGCGTACCCCGAGTACGAGACGCGGCCGGGCCGTCAGGCCGCCCAGAATCCGGATGCGGACGCCGAATTCCTCCGGCAATGCCGCGAACGCGCAGAGGAACAGCGACGCATCGAACGCGAGCGCCGTAAGCGCGATCTCGGGTTCTGAAGACGCTGCTACTCGACGGGATCGTGGGAATGCGCTCGATCGTTCTGATTCTCACCACCCTCGGCTTCGTGGTGGGGCTGCTTCCCATGGGCGCTCACCTCGTCGAGCTGGCGCTGGCCCCTGACATCGCATCACCTGAGATCTATTACGGCACGTACACGCCGCTGTCCGGAGTCACGATGAATTCGGACTATATGAATGCGCTGGATCTGTCCTTCGAGGTGCGTTCACGCACTTGGTTGTGGCTGTGGCTCGCTCCGTTCGCGGGATCGGCGATAGGAGCCGTCCTCGCCGTTGTTCTGTACTGCAATGGTTTTCGAATCACACGCAGACGCGACGCTGACTAGTCGATCAGCGCTGTATCGCAGGCGATTCGATAACTCCCCATCTCGACGGTGGCAGCACGATGAATCTGGCCTTGCCGATCACATTCTCGATGGGGACCGTTCCACCCAGCTCGTCACGGGAGTGTGCCCTCGAATCGGCTGAGCCGCTTCGATTATCGCCCATCATCCACAGATTGCCG
The DNA here is from genome assembly GCF_000482405.1 of Rhodococcus sp. JG-3. NCBI lineage: Bacteria > Bacillati > Actinomycetota > Actinomycetes > Mycobacteriales > Nocardiaceae > Rhodococcus > Rhodococcus sp. JG-3. The sequence continues at coordinate 1,461,805 of NZ_KI519398.1, read as the reverse complement.
GACGGTACGGTCACCGGCCCGAAACAGCGACCGGACTGCGGAACTGTTGCGCAGGTAAGTGTGTCCACGTCGTAGGGGAAGTCGAACGCGATGTAGGGCTCGTCGAGCGGCTGCCCGTCGACCTCGACTCTTCCTTGCACATCGCAACACTGGACGGTTTGCCCGCCTGTTGCGATCACCCGTTTCACGAGGTCGTTCTCGTCGGGCGCGACGAGTCCGGCCCACGATCCCGCGTCCTGCAACGCCTTCACTCCCGCGTTGCTCGATCGGCTCGACGTGTATCCCCTGTTCCACGACTCCGTCGGAGCCTTGAACACCACCACATCACCCGGCTGCGGCTCGCCGAATCGAAACGTCATCTTGTCCACCACGATTCGATCACCGGTACAACCGGGACAGCCGTGCAGCGTGGGCTCCATGGACTGCGACGGGATGAGATAGACACGGCCGACAAAAGTTTGCAGCAGCACACTCAGCAACAGTGCGACCACGACGAGAACCGTCAACTCTCGTAACCAGGACGGCACCCGACGACGGGTCGCATCGGAATTCGCAGCGGCAGTCATACCAGCAGCCTAGGGCCACAAGTTTGCGTATCGTACTGAGCATGTTGTTTCTCGGCCTCCTGATCGCCGCCATCAGCGCGGCCACGATGACTGTCGCGACGCTGCAGCTGTCACAGGTGAACGAGGGCCACTATCTGCCGATGACCATCGGCAAATTCGCAGTTCGTTCACCGGGGACAGTGACGGCCCTCCGAGTGGGTGCGCAGGCCATCGCGGCCGTGGGTGCATGGATAGTGGCTGCAGCGGTCCACAACCTGACGACTGCTTCTGCTGCCCTCGTGCTTCCAGCGGCGGCCCTGATCCTGCCGATCGCCATACCGGTACTGGTGATCACCGCCCAACACAACCGGAGCCTGAAGACGTCGGGTATCTGAAGGCTATTCACCTACCCGCCACACTGTTTCGGTCCATACTGGGCCGGTGAAACTTGTCGGAGTGAGCGCGGTCGCCGTGGTGTTCCTTGCCTGCGCCTGCTCCCCCGTCGAGGTGGACGAGCCGAAGTCGCCAGTCGCATCGGTCAGACCGACGCAATTCGCCTCTCCGCCGCCGCCCATCACCGATGATCTACCTACCGCAGCCCAGTTGACGGCTCTGTTCGCAGCGAGCGTGGACTACTCGATTCGCGAAGAAGATCGAGCTCGATTGTTCGACGGGCCGGCCGAGAACAACGTGCGGCTCGCACGCGCCTGGGGCGCTCAGCCGTAACCGCAACACATCGAATTCACAACCGTCGCTACAACCGGTCCCGATTCGGTCGAGGCCATGGGTGTCGGGATGGTCCGAAGTATGGAGGGTTACCCCGTCGGACCGATTCCCTTTATCCGATACGACAATCAGTGGAGAGTCCCGCGTGATGTTGCCTGCAGATTTGTGGGCGCGTTCGACGATCACGAGGCCTGCAAATGAGGCTGACCTGTGGCTCGCTCACCGAATCGAACTGAACCGCTCCAGCCGGAGTCAGTTGACCTCGGGCGCAAGGAAGTACGCAAATACATAACTGATTGCAGTCAACGCAATCGCCACCATCAGCTGTATCGGCGGCTCCGCGCTGTCCGACGCGACCATCGCCGAGGAAACGCTCGCCCATGCCAAGAGCCCGGCAACGAACAGTGTCACCACTGCCGCAGTGCACAGGGCAAATCTGTGTCGCCATTGTTTTCGACCGCTCGGTGGCCACGGCACCGCAGTCTTCAGTGCGTACTTTCCGCCGACCACCGCCGCGAATCCCACCAGCAGCCCACCGATTGCACCGAGTACGGCTGGGAGAGTCAGATCCAACCACCTGCCATCGATGACCGGTGCGATGAGGACCGCAGACGCGACTGCCCCGCTCCCCGCGGCCACGCACAGCTCTCTGCCGACCCAGTCCATGGGACTCACCCAAACATATGGCCTCTCGACCCTCGAATCGGGTGCAGCTGGCCGCGCTGTGAGCGCGGCTATCTGCACCCAATTCAGGTGGATTGAGAGGCAACGGACGCCCACGCCGAACTGCTCCGGCCGAGTCACGAAACGGGACTGCACCCCGCCGCAAACGCGCGCGCTTTCGTCGAATGGCCCTCTCTGGCGGTCGAAATTGGCGACGAATCCGCACGCACCTGACGAATGCGCTCGCGTTTGCGGCGCAATCCGGACCAACGCCGCCCCACGGGCATCAACCTAAGACCGCATCCGTCCGTCTATTCGCCGGATGGCCTTCCATCCCGCAGGAGTAGCGACGGTGCAGATGATCGCGCCGAACATGATTCCCTGACTCAGGGCCGACCAGTGGCCGGGGCTGTCTCCGAACACCGGCCACTTGTAGATGATCGCGAGTACAGCGAGGAAGACAACAGCGCGCACAACTCGAACCCTACCTAAACCAACTCTCCGGTATCCTGGCTGAACGGGACAAATCAGACCCATACGAGGAGCCTGAGATGCAGAAGCCATTTCGCGAGTGGGTCATGACCGGCGCGTTGAGCAAGAAGTGCGGCGCAACTCGCGCCGATTACATCAACGCCCTGGCACTCGTCCCGGCCGTCGCAATAGGGTTCCTCCTGCTCCACTTCACGATCGACTCAGGATCCACCGCCCTCGATATTGCAGCAGGATGTCTCGGCGGCACCGTCACCGGCTTTCTGTATCTCTATCTCGCGTATCGGGTCGATTCGCGCAAGAAGCGTGGGCCTATCCCCGCGCCGCCGCTAGGTGCTCGGCCGACACGGCTTTGAGGTGCGTCAGGTCGGATGCAACGGTGGCCAACGTGTAGCCCTGGGCAAGTCGTTGCGCAGCAATGCTTCCCGATGCGGTATGAATCCCTGCGGTGATGCCCGCTGCCGCGGCGGCCTTCTGGACTCGGACGATGGCGGCGTCGAATTCTTCGTCCACTGATGGGTCGCTCGGCGAGGACCCTCCGACGGCCAGGCGTAGGTCCGATGGCCCTACGTAGACGCCGTCCAGACCGGGGACGGCACAGATCTCTTCGACGTTGGCCAGGCCCTGAGGTGTCTCGATCATCGCGAGGACGACGGTATCGCGGTTGGCATCGGAGGGGTTGGGTCCGATGCGTAGTTGGGAGCGCATCGGACCGTAGGACCTGATGCCTTCGGGCGGGTAGGTAGCTGCTGCTACTGCGGCGGCAGCGTCTTCGGCAGTGTCGATGAGGGGCACGATGACTCCCGCTGCACCGGCGTCGAGGGCCCGGCCGATCACCGTGGCGTTGTTGGCTTCGACGCGCACCAGAGCGGCCGGTCCCTGTGCGGCGTCGATAGCGGTGATTCCTGCCAGCATGCCCGAGTATCCGATCAGGCCGTGCTGCAGATCGAGTGCGATGTAGTCCCACCCCACATGGGCGAGCCATTCGGTGGAGACGGGGCTGTCGATGACCGACCAATACCCGAGGATCTGTTCGCGGTTGCGTACGCGGGCGGCGAATTCCTGTGCAGTCATTGAAAAGCCTCTCAGCGGTTGTAGTTCGGCATCGGTCCGCGCAGAGCCGCGCCGACCTCGTCGCATGCTGCGACCACGTCGCCGGGGAGCGGCCCGCGTCCGAGGGCGGCGATGTTCGATTCGAGATGCTCCACTTTGGAGCCGCCGAGCAACACCGGTCCGGTCGCGGGCTTGGACACCAGCCATCGTAGAGCCAGCTCGGTCAGCGGCATTCCGGCATTGTCTGCCACGGTACCGAGCTGGGCGATGGCGTCGAATATTGCAGTGTTCCAGTATCGTTCGCAGTACATCGTAGCCAGGCGCGAATCTCCGAACCGGCCATCGGTCGGTTGCACTCCCGCAGCGTGTTTGCCGGTGAGGAGCCCGCCGCCGAGCGGGTTGTAGACCATCGTGATCAGACCTGTGACGGCCGCGAACTCCACGTACTCTTCTTCGATCCGACGGGCGAGCAGGTTGTACAACTGCTGCGCCACAACGGGTCGGGGCGCACCCACGTCGTCCGCTACCCGATTGACTTCACCGATCTGCCAGGCAGCGAAGTTCGAGACACCGAGGGCTCTGATCTTTCCTTCGGACACCAGCTCGGCGACCGTAACAAGAGTGTCGGACAAGGGAGTCGCACGGTCTGGCTGGTGCAGATAGAACAGGTCCACGTAGTCGGTGCCCAGCCGCGACAGGCTGGCATCGATGCTGAGTCGCAACCCTTTCGGAGACAGCGGGCTGTTGCCGTCGGCGTCGGGGTGCGGCATACCGGCCTTGGTGGCGAGCGTGACGCGATCACGGCGAGTGGCGAGAAGGTCAGCGAGAATCCGCTCCGATTCACCGCCCGCGTAGCCGTTCGCGGTATCGATATGGGTGATGCCGGCGTCCAGGGCAGCGTCCACCATCTTGGCCGCCCCGGATGCGTCGACGGTATCGCCGAACGTCATCGTTCCCAGGACGAGGGGTGAGATATCCAGCGCGATCATGCGGTTACTCCAGTCTTGGCGAGCCGCGAAACGATATGTCGCGGTTTGGTTCCTGTCATCGTCGAGGGGTCGAGAGCTGCCGCTCGCAGCGCGCGGGTGTACGGCTGCTTCGGTCGCGCGAGTACTTCCTCGGTGTCACCGCGTTCGACGATGCGTCCCTTGGACATGACGACGACCGTCTCGCTGATTTCGCGCACGACGCCGAGGTTGTGCGAGATGAACACGTAGGTCAGTCCCGTCTGCTGCTGGATCTCGCGCAGCAATTCCAGCACCTGGGCCTGAACGGAGACGTCCAACGCGCTGGTGGCCTCGTCGCACACGAGGATCTCCGGTCCCGACGCCAGTGCGCGGGCGATACCGATTCGTTGACGCTGTCCGCCAGAGAACTCGGCTGGTCGACGAGTCAGGGCAGTGCTCGGCAACCCGACGCGGTCGATCAGTTCTGCTGCTCTGGTCGCGCGTTCGGACTTGCTTCGAATACCTTTGAGCCGAAGCGGTTCTCCGACGATATCGACGGCAGTGAGGTGCGGATCCAGTGAGCCGTAGGGATCCTGGAAGACCATCTGGACGCGAGAGCGGAAGGGTCGCAGTGCTTTTTCGGACATCTGCGCGATGTCCGTGCCGTCGACCATGATCGATCCCGACGTGGGCGTCAACAACCGTACGATCGACTTGGCGATCGTCGATTTGCCGCAGCCCGATTCACCCACTACAGCAACGGTTTTGCCCCTCTCCACCGAGAAACTCACCGAGTCGACGGCTCTGAACACGCCGTTACCGACCGGGTATTCGACGACGAGGTTCTCCACCGACAACAATGGTGCGCTCATACCGAGGCCTCCACCTTCTCGTTCCAGGGCCCCAACTGCGGGATCGCGTCGAGCAAATTCTTCGTGTACGGGCTCTTGGGAGCGTTGACGAGCTCCTCGGCTCCACCGTTCTCCACGAACACACCGCTTTTCATGACGTAGATCCGATCGGACATCAACCGGGCAACGCCGAGATCGTGGGTGATGACGAGCATGCCGATGCCGGTGCGCTCCTGTAGTTCGAGCAGCAGATCGAGGATGCTTGCCTGCACGGTGACGTCGAGCGCACTGGTCGGCTCGTCCGCGACGATGAGCTCCGGCCCGGAGGCCAATGCGCCGGCGATCAGTACTCGTTGCAGCATGCCGCCGGACATCTGGTGTGGGTATTTGTCCAATTGTGTTGCGGGGTCGGGTATGCGGACCTGTTCGAGCAGTTCGATGCAGCGCTTGGTCTGTTCGGATCGACCCGATACCCCACTGTGCCGAACGGCTTCGCGCAGCTGACTGCCGATGGTGTGCACCGGACTCAGAGCCGTCATCGGATCCTGCGGGATCAGTGCGATGTGCTTGCCTCGTATTCCGCAAAGCTCCTTGTCTTTTCCGAGTATCTCGGTGTCCTTGAACGTCACCGATCCGGACAGCACCGCCAGATCGGACGGCAGCAACCCGAGGATGCCCATTGCAGTCGTGGACTTGCCGGAGCCCGATTCACCGATGATGGTCACCGTCTCTCCTGCTTCGATGCAGAACGAGACACCGTCGACGGCTCTGATGAGGCCCTTGTCGGTGACCAACTCGATCTGCAGTTCGTCGACCTTCAGTAGATTGCCCATGTCTCAGGCACGCCCTTTCTTGTTCGTGCGGGAGAACATTCGCAGCAGGCCCGATCCGGCGGGACGGTCTCGAAGTCCGTCGCCGAGCAGGTTGACTCCGACGACGAGGAGCACGATGACCAGGCCGGGCAAGGTGACGAGCCACCACGAGGTGGTGATGTAGTCCTGGCCGTCGGAGATGATGCGACCCCAGGTGGCGAACGGACGTTGCGGCCCGGCACCGAGGTAGCTCAACGCGCTTTCGAGCAGCACGGCCTGCGCCAGCAACAGCAGAACCACGAGCGACGCCTGCTTGATGATGTTGGGAACGACGTGGCGAAGCAGGATGGCGATGCGGCCGAGGCCGAGCACCCGAGCCGCGGCGATGTAGGGCTTCTCCCGCTCCACAAGCACCAGTGATCGCGTGAGACGGGCGATTTCGGGCCACTGCGCGATGGCGATGACGAAGGTGATGACCGGAATCGACGGACCGAACAGGGCGACGACGAGCAGCAGCATCATCAGAAGTGGCAGTGACAGCTGAGCTTCGAGCAGGCGGGAGACCGTCGCGTCCACCCAGCCGCCGAGAAAGCCTGCCAGTGATCCCAGGGTCAGTCCGATGAGACCGGAGACGATGACGGCCAGAATTCCCACGGTGAGCGAGACCTGTCCGCCGTAGAGGACGCGCGCCAGCAAATCTCGGCCGAGTTGATCGGTGCCGAACAGATGTCCGTCGGTCAGCGGCGCGAGCCGACGTTGACCGAGGTCGGTGGCATCGGGCGAGTCGAGGGGCAGCACCCGCGCGAAGGCGACCGGGAGAATGACCACGAGTGCACACGCGGTGCCGATCCAGATCTTGACGCGGCTGTCGCGTCGGCGACGGGTGGCACCCGCCGATGCGAAGTCCTTCGCGGTGACGGCGCTGGGACGTGGAGTGTCCGTTGGCTTGTCGACGACTGTCATCAGTTTGCTGCCTTCCCGAGGCGAACGCGTGGATCGAGGAGCGGATAGCAGAGGTCGACGGCCAGTTGCACCAGAACAGCGAGCACTGCGGTGACCAGAACGGTGGCTTGGATCAGCGGGTAGTCCCTGGTTTCGAGGGCGCGAACCACGAGTGAACCCACGCCCGGCCATGCGAAGACCACCTCGACCACGACGACGCCGTTGAGCATCGATGCGAATCTGGTGCCCAGTGCGGTGACGACGGGGATCGACGAGTTGCGTAGGGCGTAGCGCCAGGTGATCTCGCGTTCGGTGACGCCTCTCGATCGGGCGACGGTGACGTACGGGGAGGCGTAGGCGTTGACCATCTCGCGTCGGACCATGCGGGAGATCAGGGCGATCTGCAGGATGGCCACGGTGACGGCGGGCAGGATCAGCGAGGACCAGCTGGTGAATCCGGCTGCGGGGAGTACGGGAACCAATACGGCGAAGAACGTCAGCAGCATCAGGCCGGTCCAGAAGTCCGGCATCGACTGACCGGCGATCGTGACGACGTTCGCGCCGAGTTCGCGTCGGGTGTCGGCGCGGCGAGCCATCCAGATGCCCAGGGGAATCGACACCACGGTGGTCAGCAGGATGGCGGCGAAGGCCAGGGTGATCGTGTACGGAATGCGCTGCAGAACCACGTCGAGTGCCGGTGCCTGGAAGGAGTACGAGGTACCGAGGTCGAGTGTGAACAGGCCCTTCAGGTACAGCGCGTACTGAGTGAAGATCGACTGGTCCAGGCCCAGATTGGTGCGGATCTGCGCGAGGTCTTCCGTGCTGGCGAGCGGGCCGGCCATCGAGTAGGCCGGGTCGCCGGGAGCCATGCGAATGAGCACGAACACCGTGGTGAGCGTCAGGAAGATGGTGAGCAGGCTCTGCCCGAGTCGCCGCACCACGTAGCGCGCCATGGGCGCAGCGAGAAATGCGGGCAGCACGGAATCGGCCTTGGCCTTCGGCACACTCGGCGGGCTGGCGGTGAGCTGGGTCATCGACCCACCTGCGATTGTGGTCTTACCTGGGTCATCGTCGACCTTTCGATAACACTGCCTTGTTGTAACTCAGCTCACAATTGCACTCATGCGCGTTTTGCGCAACTGGCAATATTTTTCTGCGCATTTCAAGCATTTCGTAGTACAGTCCGGTTGTGTCCACGATCACTTTCGTCGACGCGGGTCTACGAGACCCGAACCGACATCCACATTTCGATGTGACAGTCCCGAGAGGTCAACGATGACCGAAAGCTTTGCCAACCAGCGCTTTTCACGACGGTCACTGTTCCGCACGAGTCTGATACTCGGAGCCGGGCTTTCGCTCGGCGGCGTGAGCGCCTGCGCAACTCCTACCGGTCGTCCCGGCCCCGACACCGTCAGCCTCGCGATGAACCGATCCATGGTGAGCCTGGACAACAAGCTTCTGCAGTTCGACGCCGCTCTGACCGTTCAGCGCTCGATCCGCCAGGCCCTGACCACCATCGATTCTGCGCTGGCAGTGCAGCTCGTCCTGGCCGACAGCTTCGAGCTGGTCGCACCGACGCGATGGCTGGTGCATCTGCGACCGGGTATCGCCTATTCCGACGGTCGCCCGGTTCGGGTGGAGGATGTCGACACGGCACTGCGCATGTACAGCCAGGTCACCGGTGGGTTCGTGGGCACCTTCTTCCCCGAGTGGCCCACCGTCGGCAAGATCGACGACTCGACGTTCACGCTCGACACGCAGCGCCCCATCCCGGTCCTGGACTACCTGATGTCGAACATTCTGATCACTCCCGCTGAGGACAACGTCCCCGAGGATCTGCAGGGTGGCGTCGGTACCGGGCCGTTCGTGGTCACCGACGCAGACCGCGGTACCGGCAACTACTCGCTGGCGCGTAACGAGAAGTACTGGGGCACGCCGGCTTCGGTCGATTCGGTCAACGTACGTTTCGTTCCCGACGAGTCCAATCGCGTCGTCTCTCTGCGCAGCGGCGAAGTCGATGTCATCGACGCCATCACCCCGGACGCCGCCGATCAGCTCTCGGGCCTGGCCGGCGTCACGGTAGAACGCACCGACGGGGTGCGCCTCAACCAGCTCTTCTACAACTTCCGCAAACCGGCCGGGCACCCACTGGCCGATCCGCGCGTCCGTAGAGCACTGAGCTACGCGATCAACGGGAATGCGTTGATCGACCAGGTGATGCAGGGTGCGGCAACTCCGTCCCGCGGCGTGGTCCCCGGCATTCTGACCGGCGCGATCGAGACCGGTGAGTACGTCTACGATCCACAGCGCGCACGCCAGGAGCTCGACGCGCTCGGAGTGCAAGACCTGGAAGTGAAGATCATTTGGGAGACAGGTGAATTCGCTGCCGACACCGACATCATGGAGTCGGTCCTGCAGATGCTGTCCGCAGTCGGCGTCCGTGCGACCCTGCAGCAGTTCGAGCCGGGCGGCGACATCTCGACGTGGCGTCAGGGCAAGGCGGGCGACTGGGACATTCTCGGCAACGGTTTCCCCAGCCCCACCGGACTCGCGGTCACCATCATGCAGGGTATGTACGCGGGCACTGCCGCGAAGGAAGAGACCCGAGATACGTATCACGGCTACATCTTTCCCGAGATCACCGCACTGATCGCCAAGGCTTCCGAGGATGCCGACAGCGTCACCCGCAACGAGACACTCGCGCAGGCGCAGCGTCAGATCTGGGAGACGTGGCCGTGCCTGTGGTCGTTCGTACCCAAGACGGTCATCGCCCGACGCAATCGCATCGACGGAATCGATCTGCGGCCCACCAACTCCTACGACATGGCTTCGGTCACTCTCACTTCCTGAGAGAGAAGAGGTAGAACATGAGCAACACGAGCTTCCTCACCCCCGGCGACCTCCTCGCCGACGGCACCCTGCGTGCGACGTCCGAGCCCGGTCGATCCGACGCGTTCCTCCCTGCCCCGCAGGTGCAGAATCATGCGGCGAACCTGGCGATCCTGCCCGACGGGGCCCTGGCATGTGTGTGGTTCGCCGGCACGCAGGAGGGTGTTCCCGACATCAGTGTCTGGTTCTCGCGCCTCGATGCCGAACAACAGCAGTGGAGCACCCCGATCCAGCTGTCCGACGACGGCACCCGTTCCGAGCAGAACCCCGTTCTGTTCGTTCGTGATTCGGGTGAGGTCTGGTTGCTGTGGACTTCTCAGCACGCCGGCAATCAGGACACCGCACGGGTGCTGCGTCGCATCTCGTCCGACGGCGGATCGACATGGGGCGAGACGCACGTGTTGGTTCCCGAGACCGACGCGGGTGGCGTGTTCGTCCGGCAACCCGTCGTACAGCTGGCATCGGGACGCCTGTTGCTGCCGGTCTTTCACTGCGTCAAGATCGAGGGACGCAAGTGGGTGGGCGATCGCGACTACAGCGGGGTCCTGATCTCCGACGACGACGGTGCGACATGGCGTGAGGTCGTCGTGCCAGGCAGCCTCGGATGCGTCCACATGAACATCGTTGTGCAACAAGACGGTTCGCTGGTGGCGTTGTACCGTAGCCGCTGGGCCGATCACATCTACCGAAGCGTCTCGACGGACGACGCCGAGACGTGGAGCGACCCGGTCGCCACCGAGCTGCCGAACAACAACTCCTCCATTCAGGCCGTCGGGCACGGCGACGGAACCCTCGCGCTCGTGTACAACCACTCCTCCGCGCTCGACGCCACCGACCGCCGCGTGTCGCTCTACGACGAGATCGACGACGACGGACTGGCCGAGGGCACCGACGCCTCCGAGAGTCCTCTCGACGACGGTGACGACCGCGCAGCATTCTGGGGCGCACCGCGCGCCCCGATGACGCTGGCACTCTCGTCCGACGGTGGCGTGACCTGGCCGGTTCGGCGCAATCTCGACGAGGGCGATGGGTACTGCTTGACGAACAACTCCAGGGATGGGTCGAACCGCGAGTTCTCGTACCCGTCGATCGTGTACGGCCCCGACGGCCGAATTCACGTTGCGTACACGTATTTTCGCCAGGCCATCAAGTACGTTCGGCTCGAGCCGACCTGGATCGGTGACGGCCGGTGACATCCTCATTGCATGCCGTCGTGACCGGAGTGAGCAGCGGCATCGGTGCATCGATCGCTCGGACGCTGTCCGAGCGCGGTTGGCAGGTGACCGGCCTGAGCCGCTCTCGGCCTGCGACCGGCTTCGAGGACGACGGACCACATCGGTGGATCGGCGTGGATCTGGCCGACAGTGCGGCGGTCTCTGCCGTCGTCGACCGACTGCCCGACCCCCATTCGATCGTCCATGCCGCGGGAGTCCAGCGTTCGGGGCGGCTCGGCGCGCTCGATCCCGCACACAGCGAGCAGATGTGGCGGGTGCACGTGGCGGCGGCCGAGATTCTGGTGAACGGGCTGGCACCTCGAATGGTCGACGGCGGTCGAGTGGTCATGATCGGCAGCAGGACGATGACCGGGGTGGCAGGCAAGAGCCAGTACGTCGCCACCAAGTCCGCGTTGACGGGCATGGCCCGCTCGTGGGCCATGGAGTTGGTCTCGCGCGGAATCACCGTCAACGTTGTCGCGCCGGGCCCGACGGACACACCGATGCTCAACGATCCCGGACGCGTCTCCACCCCTCCGATCACGCCGCCGTTAGGTCATTTCATCGATCCGGAGGAAGTCGCCGAGACTGTCGCGTTCCTGCTGTCCCCGCACGGACGCAGCATCACCGGGCAGACGATCGTCCAGTGCGCAGGAACATCGCTATGAAGCTGCGTGAAACACGCAATAGTGTTACCTTGAAGTGCGCACACAGCGCAGAATCGAAGGGGTGAGCGCACGATGACCATCCCGCAGCGCCCCGCCATCGCCATTCTCGCCGACGACCTGTCGGGTGCAGCAGAATCGGCCGCACTGTTCCTCGATCGTGACGTGTCACTGCGAATCGACATCGGGAGCATCGACGACGGCACCGACACCGACGTCTGCGTCGTCGATCTCGGCACCCGAGTCATGTCCCCCGACGAGGCCGCGGCCCGCGTACGTGAGTCCATCGCACTGCTGCCGTCGCACGTCACGGTCGTGAAGAAGATCGATTCGATGCTGCGCGGACACATTGCCGCCGAGGTCGAATCGCTGCTCGCCACGGGCCCCGTCGTGTTCGCGGCCGGGCTTCCCGCTCTCGGCCGCACCGTCGAGAACGGCATCCCTCACATCGACGGCGTTCCGCTGCATCTCAGCGGCCGGTGGGCCATGGAGCCCACCGAGGCCCCGTCCTCGATCACCGAGCTCTTCGGACGAGTCCCCACTGTCGCCGTCGCAGCCGACCAGGGCCCCGAAGCACTTCGTGCTGCAGTCGATTCCGGCGCAGTGGCAGTGTTCGACGTCCGGTCCGATGCAGACCTCGACGCCATCGTGGCGGTGTCGGCGAACATTCCGGGTGTCCGACTCGTCGGCACCTCGGCACTGGCGGCGGCCGTGGCGCGTACCCTCGATCCTCGATATCGCGACGCTGCGGCAGTGACCCAGGATTCGGTTCTCGTCGTCGTCGGAACCGCCGAATCGGTTGCGATGCAGCAAGTATCGGAGTTGGTCGACGCCGGTGCAACGCACGTCGCCGTCCACGTCGACGAGTTGCCGCAGACCCACGCCTGCGCAGACAGGGTGCGCAGCGCCCTGTCCAACGGAACGGTGGTGCTGTCCCTGGCGGGGCCGGTGGACGCGTCGCGCTCGGCCGACATATCCCAGGCGCTCGCCGGCACGGTCGCCGAGGCCGTTCGCGGGCTCTCGGTGAGTCTCGTACTCACCGGCGGGGAAACCGCCCGCCGGGTGCTCGACGGCCTGGGTGTCACCGCCCTTCGTCCGGTTGCCGAAATCCATCACGGGGCGGTCGTATCCCGCACACCCGCAGGCGAATACGTCGCCACCCGCCCCGGGAGCTTCGGCGGCCCGGACAGTCTCGTCGCAATGGCCGCGTACCTACACGGCACTGCTCGTACGCTTTCTTCTTCTCACAGTGAGGCTTTGACATGACCACAGCACTTCGGCCGTACATCGCGGTAACCATGGGCGACGGCGCGGGCATCGGCCCCGAGGTCATCGTGCCCGCCATGATCGATCCGGCAACGCTCGAGCGGTGCCAGCCTGTCGTCATCGGCGATGCGCCGCGGCTGCGCCTGGCCGCTCAGGTTCTCGGGGTGGACGTCGACATCGTCACGATCGACACCGTCGATGCCGCACAGTTCAGCCCGCGGCGCATCAACGTGATCGATCTCGGCCTGCTTCCCGACGACCTCCAGTGGGGGCAGTTGTCGGCCGTGGCAGGCGACGCCGCGTTCCACTACATCCGCGTTGCGAGCGAACTCGCCGTGAGAGGTGAAGTCCAGGCCATCTGCACCGCCCCGCTCAACAAAGAGGCCCTGCACGCCGCCGGGCACATCTTCCCGGGCCACACCGAGCTGCTGGCCCACCTCACCGGCACCGAGGAGGTGTCGATGATGTTGTCCACGCCCAAGCTCAAGGTCATTCACGTCACCACGCACATCGGTCTGCTCGACGCCGTCGCGAAGATCGAGCCGGGACTCGTCGAGCGAACCATTCGACGCGGACATGAGGCCCTCGTCCGCTCGGGCACTCCGAACCCGAAAATCGGTGTGTGTGGCATCAATCCGCATGCCGGCGAGAACGGCTTGTTCGGTTACGGCGAGGAGGACCTCAAGATCGTGCCTGCCGTCGAGAAGTTGAAGGCCGACGGCATCGATGCGGTGGGCCCGCTGCCCGCCGACACCGCGTTCTTCCTGGCCGGCCGTGGCGATTACGACTTGATCGTCGCGATGTACCACGACCAGGGTCATGGCCCGGTCAAGGTGCTCGGAATCGAGGCAGGCGTCAACATCACCGTCGGACTGCCGGTCATCCGCACCTCCGTCGATCACGGCACTGCGTTCGATATTGCAGGTAAGGGCATCGCCGAAGCCGGTAGCATGGTCGAAGCCCTGCGGCAGGCCGCCGAATTGGCAACGAGCCCAGCATTACTGGGCTGACGAGGGGGTAGTAGGTGCGAGCATCGGAAGCGCGGCGCGGCGAAATCGTCCGGCTGGCCAAGTCCGGTGGCCTCACCAGCGTCGACGAGCTGTCGTCACTGTTCCAGGTGACGGCCTCGACCATCAGGCGCGATCTCGATCACCTCACCAAGCAGGGGCTTCTGGCCCGCACCTACGGCGGGGCCATTGCCATCGGCAGCCGTCACGAGGCGTCGGTGAAGCAACGCTCCCTCGAGGGATACGAGGCCAAGCGGCTCATCGCGGCCAAGGCCGCGGAGTACGTGCAGCCCGGGGAAACCGTCCTGCTCGACGCGGGAACGACGGTCGGTGCCATGGCGGAGTATCTGCGTCATGCCGTCGACCTCACCGTCATCGCGGCTGGATTGACGGCGCTCGAGGCGTTGGCCGACGCCGACGAGGTGCACGTCGAGTGCATCGGCGGCACATTACGGCACCTGAGCCAGGGTTTCGTCGGTCCTCTCGCCGAGGCGTCGCTGCGACGAGTGTCCTTCGATCGGGCGTTCCTCGGTGCCGACGCCGTCGCCGCCGATTTCGGGATCTGCGAAGCGGGTTACGAGCAGACTCAACTCAAGGAGTTGATGATGGAACGTGCCACGACGACCTACATCCTGGCGCATTCGACCAAGCTCGGCCAGAAGCCCTTTCACGCCTGGGCCCCGATTCCTCCGGGCACCACGCTCATCACCGATTCCGATGCCGCGCCGGAGCAGATCGAGGCCTTCCGTGACAGTGGCGTGGAAGTGGTGCTCGCGTAGTCCGCACCCTTCGGGCGGGTCGACGCCGTGCAGACGACGCAGACGCGAACAATCCGGTCCGCACCTCCCCGCCGCCCCGCTCACCCCCCCTACCGACGGATCAATGCGACTTTGTTGCACTCCAAGCGACTGCAAGCCACATTGATCCGCAATGGGGAGCCGCACGAGGGGTCAGCCGCACGTCGGGGAGCCGGTCGAATGGGTCAGCGTCGTTTCGACGAGTACATGCGTTCGTCCGCGATGTGCAGTAATTTTTCGGGGCTGACGGGTTTGTCCCAGCTCCATCCGACGCTGACCGATGCGGGTACCGGAACACCCTCGATGAGGTAGGGGCCGGCCAATAGCATTCGCACTCGGGCGGCGAGGCGTTCGACGCCGTCGGCCGATCGGGAGCTACGCAGCAGAGCGACGAATTCGTCGCCTCCGGTGCGGCAGGCGATGTCTCCGGCGCGGAGGTTGGCGCGGATGCGGGCTCCGATGGCGGCGAGCAGTCGGTCGCCTACTGCGTGGCCGTATCGATCGTTGACGGATTTGAAGGAGTCGATGTCGACGAACAGGATTCCGACCGGGTTCTCGTCGGCGGCTTCCTTGAGGGCCTGAAGTTCTGCCATCAACCGTCGGCGATTGGCCAGGCCGGTCAGGTCGTCGATCAACAGTTGGCGCTCGAGTGCCGCCTCGGCAGTTTTGCGTGCGGTGATGTCCTGGATCTGCGCGATGATGATGTCGCCGTCGTCGTTGTCTCGTACCACGGTGGCGTTCCGCTGGACCCAGATCGTGGCTCCGTCCTTGCGGATGTATCTCTTCTCCGATGCCACGCTGGTGAGCGTCCCGTCGGCCAAACCGGCAAGGTGTTCGTCTGCCATCGCGATGTCGTCGGGATGCGTGAGGTCTCGAAAAGTTTTCTGCAGCAGTTCTTCCGAGGTGTATCCGAGGAGATCGCACAGCGCTTTGTTCACTTGCAGCCAGCGGCCGTCGGTTGTCAGTAGCGCTTTGCCAATTGGTGCGTACTCCATCGCGATCTGGAAGAGGCGCACGGCACGGTCGCGTTCGCGTTCTGCCTCGGCACGAGCGCTGACGTCGACGACCATTTCCGTGAACCCGACGACGACGCCGTCGACGAAGTCGGAAACGTAGGTGGCCTGGGTGACGCGTACGACGCCGTTGACGTCGATGAGTGTGCGGTCGAACTGTTGTTGCTCGCCGGCGAGAGCTCCGGAAATGTAGGGCCTGTTCAGTTCGTACAGCCCCTCACCGAGGAGCTCGCTGATGTGCATACCGACCAGGCGCGCCGGCTCGATGCCGAAGTAGTCGGCATAGACCTTGTTGGCGAAGACGTTGCGCTCCGAGCTGTCCCAGTATCCGATCATCGACGGCAGCTGGTCGATGGCGCGCGCCAGGTGCCCCACTGGATACGTGCGTGGATCGGCCATTGACCACCCCTGGATATTCATTGAGCCGATAACACGACGCTACCGAAAATAGCCCCATCGCGTGGCGTTCGTCGGTGCATCTTGAATAAAACATATGAGTGCGCAAGTGCGCACTCATATGTACAGTGAACGCATGCTTCGGCACAATCACACTTTCCGACGCCTGTTCACCGCACAGGTGGTCGCGCTCGTGGGCACCGGGTTGCTGACGGTGGCGCTCGGGCTCCTGGCCTACGACATCGCCGGAAGCGCCGCCGGAGCCGTCCTCGGTACCGCATTGGCGATCAAGATGATCTCGTATGTGGTTGTGGCACCGGTCGTTTCGTCACTGACCAGCACACTGCCGCGCAAGACCGTCCTCGTGACCGCGGACGCCATTCGAGCGCTCACCGCGCTGGCGCTCCCCTTCGTCGATCAGGTGTGGCAGGTCTACGTCCTGATATTCGTGCTGCAGGCGGCGTCGGCCACGTTCACACCCACCTTTCAGGCCGTGATCCCGTCCGTCGTGCCGGACGCACAGCAGTACACCCGCGCGCTCACGCTCTCCCACCTGGCCTACGACCTCGAGTCCCTGGTGAGCCCGCTGATCGCCGCCGCGCTGCTGACGGTCGTCACCTTCCACACCCTGTTCGTCGGGACGGCGGTGGGGTTCGTCGCCTCCGCAGCAATGGTGGTCGGCACAGCCCTTCCGAGATACGTTGCACCACAACACAAGAAACCACTCGACGGCATAGCGACGTTCGTCCGGCAGCGGGAACTCCAGGGTCTGCTGGCACTGAACATCGTGGTCGCCGCAGCCACGGCTCTCGTACTCGTCAATACCGTTGTGTACGTGCGTGATCTGTTCGGCGGTTCGAGCACCCAATTGGCCATCGCCCTCGGCTGTTTCGGTGCGGGGTCGATGGCGGCGGCGCTGCTCGTTCCGAGAGCCCTCGAGCGGATCTCCGACCATCGCCTCATGCTCGCCGGTGCCGCCGTCGCTGTCGTCGGCACCGCAGCCGCAGCACTCGTCGCCACCCTCGGCGGCGGGCCGACTGCATGGACCGCTCTGGCGATCACGTGGTCGATCCTGGGTATCGGCACTTCGCTGATCAACACGCCGTCGGCGAGGATCTTGCGCCGAGAGTCGGACGAACACAGCCGAACCTCGATCTTCGCCGCTCAGTTCTCCCTGTCCCACGCGGCGTTTCTGCTCACGTATCCGTTGGCCGGTTGGGTCGGGGCGCAATTCGGACTGCTCGCCGCGGCGACGGTGCTCACTGCCTTGGCTACACTTGCGGCACTGTCCGCAGCACGCCTGTGGAGTCGCTCCCGAATCCCGGTCGCCGCCTCCGCATGAGGAGACGCCGTCCACAAAGGAGACACCTCGATGCCACCGAAGAAGGAACAGCGCATCAGTCTCCATCACGAGGCACGACCCGATTCCGCGCGACTGGCGACGGCAACCGACACGTTCCGAATGCTGTCCGATCCCACTCGGCTGCACATACTCTGGCTACTCGATCGCGGCCCCGCCGACGTCAGCGAGCTCACCGCGGCCACCGGCACCTCCCGCACTGCCGTCAGCCAACATCTGGCCAAGCTTCGGTTCACCGGTCTGGTCGAGACTCGCCGCGACGGGCGCAACGTCATCTACAACCTCGCCGACGGGCACCTCGCTCGGCTGGTGCGTGAGGGCCTCAATTTTGCCGACCACAAGGTCACCGGTGAACCCCCGCACGAGTGACCTCCGAACCCCAACGCGCCCACAGCCGCCCGTCGAACATGAGACCATGCAGCATGAGTGACGGTGGCGCACGCCCGAAGGCCGATGGCCGCAAGCGGCGGTGGGAACAGCACAACACCGATCGTCGACGCCACATCATCGAGGCCGCGATGACGGTACTGGCCCGTGACATCGCTCCCGGGGAGCGGCTGACCACTGCACAGATCTCGGCCGAGGCGGGCGTTCATCGCACCGGCCTCTACCGCTATTTCAACGATCGCACCGATCTCGACACCGCGATTCAGCGTGCCATCTGCAAGCAGTTGAGCGCTGCGCTGGTCGCCTCGTTCGCGTTGACCGGCACTCCCCGCGATGTGGTGCATCGGGTGGTGAGTACCTACGTCCGCTGGGTCGCCGAGCATCCCGCGTGGACGCGGTTCGTCGAGCAGGACGTCAGTGCCGAGTCGCCCAGTCCGCTCGAGGAGACCAACGCACTGCTCGCCGAGCAGCTGGAGGTCAGCGTCGCGGCGTTCCTCGCGTTGGTGAATGCGGATCTGTCGCCGGAGGATTGGTCGCTGGTGCGGCCGTGGGTCGCGGGCCTGGTCTCCGGATGCATGGGCGCGGTGCGCAGCTGGAGCGCGCAAACCGAATCACGCACCGGCCTGGATCATTTCGCGACGTTCCTGGCCGACACCATCTGGCTGCAGGTCAAAGGACTTGGGGCATCACGCGGAATCGCGATACCCCAAGTCCCTCTCGAATCTGTCACCGGTCCCCGGGCAGCTCAGCCGAACGAGGGCTCACTGCGGTAGCGCGACGGCCGTCCGTCGATTCCGAGGGCGCGCCACACGCGCTTGGAGACGCGGTTCATCAGTCCCAGTTCGCCGGCGAGCATGCGGACGTCACCGAAGTTGTCGCGCAATGCCTTTCGTGACGATTCACTGTTCCACCACACGGCGTCCACTACCTCGTCGGGGATGTCGAGTTCGCGTCGCATCTGCTTGCTCGGCTTCATGATGACGTCGCACAGCAACCGCATGATGACGGGCGTGAGAATCGAGATCGACGCCTTCTCGAAGGGACCGAGGCGAGGTGCCTTGTACCGAAGGTACTGATGCGCGAAGCCGATGTGGCGCGCTTCCTCGGCGATGTGGATCTGCATGACGCGCTGGACCAACGGGTGGCCGACTGAGCCTCCGCGCAGAACGCCCTTCTGCATGTGGTCGATCGGCTCTTCGCCCGCGAGGACGCCGACGAAGAATCCGAACGGTGCCGAGCGGCTGGCGAACACCGTGAGCATCGGCACGATCTTGCGGAACCATCCGGGTCCACCCGGCACGTCGATGCCGATGCGGTTCACCAGCTCCTGGAACATCTGGGTGTGGTGGCACTCTTCGGTGGCCTCGTGCGTCGAGTACCGGAATTCCGGTGAGTCGTTGGGCAGCGTCAGGGCGTACTGCATGAGGCCGCTGATGAGGATCTGCTCGAACTGCAGGCCTACCTTGACCATGCTGGCCTGGCGATACATGCCGATGTGGATCTGCCGATCCAGGGGAAGCGACTTGTACCAATCGGTGTGACCGAGAGGATCCTCGTCCGGGAGTACCCACCGGGGATCGTTGGGAACGATCGCGTATTCGGGCTCGTCCCAGGGAATGTCGAGGAAAGCGTCGAAGTGCTGATGCACCGATGCCGTCGACAAGGAGTGCAAGGTGTCTCGGTAGTGCGTTCGTGCGTCGTCGACTGCAGTCATGGTGGTCCTTCCGCCTGCGTCCCGAACAATCTTTACGCTACAGAGCGTCACATATAAATCCCGTTAGTGCAACGGACCGTCGCAGATACTTACCGAAATGTTGCCGAAGACGACGAGAGCCGGCCGACGCGTCGTCGACCGGCTCTCGCCACGAATCCTTACCTCACCAGTGCGGCAGCACCATCAACAGGAAGCCGAGACCGATGAGAACGCCGACCGCTCCGGTGCCGATGGCGAGCGCGGTATCGCTGCGTTCGGCGCGCGCCCCGGAGAGATCCGGGCTTCGATCCGCCCACAGCGCAGACGCGATGGCGATCAGGCCGGCTGCGATGCCGAGGCCGGCGGCCCAGAACGACACAATCGACAGAGCGCCGAACATCACGGCAATCTCGGTCACCTGCGTCCGGGTGCGAATATGTCGATTCCACCACCGCGGCGGCACGTCATCCATGTCGTGAGCGTCGAAGTCGGGGGATGTCACTGTCACTGTTCTCTCCTTCCTCAGGCTCGCTGAGCTGGGGTTTGTTGCACGAAAGTATGCCTCTCCATTTTGGCACCCGACGCCCGAGAGTGCTAATCCCAAATTAGTTGCATACGCGCTATAACGGCGTAGGCTCACAACGAACACGACGAGGAGGATCCATGCACATAGATCTCGACGGACGTACCGCCCTGGTGTCCGGCTCCACGCAGGGAATCGGGCTGGCGATCGCTACGTCGCTTGCACAGTCGGGTGCCCGCGTGGTGATCAACGGGCGCTCGCAGGCCACCGTGGACAAAGCCGAGCAGCAGATACTCGACACCGTTCCGGGCGCGCGCGTCATCGGCGTCGCCGCCGACCTCGCCACCGCCCAGGGCGTCGAGCAACTCACCGCGCGCGTCCCCGCGGTCGACATCCTCGTCAACAACCTCGGCATCTTCGGATCCAAGCCCGCCCTCGAGATCGACGACGACGAATGGCGTCGCTATTTCGAGGTCAACGTGCTCTCGGCCGTCCGCCTGATCCGCACCTACCTGCCCGGGATGATGGAATTCGGTTGGGGCCGAGTGCAGAACATCTGCAGCGACTCCGCCGTGGTCATTCCCGAGGAGATGATCCACTACGGCATGACCAAGACCGCGTTGCTGGCCGTGAGTCGCGGATTCGCCAAAGCTGCTGCCGGGACCGGAGTTACGGTCAATTCCGTCATCGTCGGCCCCACCCATACCGGCGGGGTGGAGGATTTCGTGGCCGAGCTCGTCGGCGACGACCTCCCGTGGGACCAGGCTCAGGCGACGTTCATGAAGAACCATCGCCCGAACTCGTTGATAGGCAGACTGATCGAGCCCGAGGAAGTCGGCAACATGATCGTCTACTTGAGCTCGGATCAGGCGTCGGCCACCACCGGCGGCGCTCTGCGGGTCGACGGCGGTTACGTCGATTCCATCCTGCCCTGACCGAGCACTGTCAGCGCCTGCGGCGCAGCATCTTTCGGCGGTACATGTCGGCGTCGGCAACCTGGGTCAGCGCCTCGAGTACGTCGGGTCCGGGGGAACCGACGGCGATGCCGTACGTGACCGAGACGACATGCCCGTCGACGAGTTCCTGCGCGAGAGCGTCGATCTGCACCGCGTCGAGGCCGGCGACGAGGACGATGAACTCGTCGCCGCCGAGCCGGGCGATCACACTTCCGGCCGGTACTTTCTCGGTCAGTGTGTCGGCGAGCCCGATGAGTATACGGTCGCCCGCAGCGTGGCCGTCCCTGTCGTTGACCGCTTTGAAGTGGTCGACATCGAACACGATCGCGGCGATGTTCTCCGATCGACGAGCCGCTCGGGCAGCGAGATTCGTCGCCGCGTCGACGGCACCGGCGCGGTTGAACACCCCGGTGAGCGGGTCACGGAGAGCGCCTGCGATCAGGGCGGCGCCGAGAGCGCCGAACACCTCGGCGGCAGCGAGAATGCACACGACGTAGAGCGCGCCCCACAGCATCGGTGCCGGGGCAGGCGCGAGCAGCAGCGCCGTGGCCGACAGCAGAGCCAACGCCACGCACAGGACCCGTGCCACGACGACGGGATACGTCGCGCGCAGGTAGAGCGCCAGAAACATCGCGGGAATCAACGCCCACACCTGGGCAGCGAGATTCTGATGGGTCAGCATCGTCAGCGCTGGAGCCAGTGCCGCACACACAATGGCGATCACCTGCCGCACCGGGCCTGGTCGACGAGACAGGATCGCGACGAATCCCACCGCAGCGACCACTGCGGCCCACATCTCACCCATGGCCCCGGCACCGTTCGTGTCGGCCCAGGATGCGATGAACGCGGCCGAATAGAGCACCAGCTGTACAGCGAGAAGGGACGACAGAACGCGGCGACGCGAGTCGATCACCACCGACCCCGCGTTCACCGACTGCCTGTTTCGCCGTGGGGACACAGCTCATCATCGCCGCCTACCCGCTGGCGTTACCGGACCGCCCCGTACTTTTCCTGCACCAGCAACACGATCAGCCGAAAAAGCGGGCACGCTGTGGCGGCATTCACCGCCGCCGATGAGCTCGTCCGATGCGAAAATCGTCGCAGGCAACGGAACGGCGGGGTCGTGGTCGAGACAGGTGCCGTGCGCCCTGGCAGGGTATTGGCCATGCCCTCGTTCCCTCACGTTCCGCATCCGAGTTCGGTGCACGGTACGGCGGGTCTACGGACGCGGCTGTTGATGTACTTTCTGCTGGCCACAACCGGTCTCTATGCAGTAGGGGTGATCTTGACGTTGCTGCCTCACGGCGACCGGGTGACGTCCGATGTCACCGGTGGTGTCGTAGCTGTCGGTCTGGGAGCGGCCGGCGTGGTGGTGCTGTGGGTTCGACCCGGTACCGCGGTGGCGCTTCGGCTTGCCCTGGCCGCGGCGATGGTGGCGACACCCGCGGTGATGGCGTTCCATCGGCTCGCGGCGGCGCAGAGCCAGTGTCTGATCGCGGCGATGTTTCTGGCGATGTACATCCGTGCGTTCCATCGGGACGGACCCGGCAGAGTGCTGGTCGGCGTGCTCGTGGTGAGTGTGCTGTCTGCGGTGTGGGTTTCTCCTGCTCCGATGTATCCAATTTCGTACCTGATCTTCGGCGTCGCGGTGATTGCCGCAGGCGAGGCGTTCGGTGTGGTGACCAAGGCTCTCATCGTGGCGTCGTGCACCGATCCTCTGACCGGAGTGTTCAACCGGGCGGGATGGGAGATGGCCGCGGCCGAGGTGGCAGGCAGCAGGACTGCGGAGCTTCCGGTCGCGGTGGTGATCGTCGACGTGGACAATTTCAAGGCCGTCAACGATTCGGGCGGACATCGTGCGGGTGACGAACTGCTGATCGATCTGGCGCAGTCCTGGACCCGCGCAGCTCCCTCCGACGCCGTGATCGCTCGTCTGGGTGGTGACGAGTTCGCGGCGCTCCTGACAGGGCACAGCCGTGATGTGGTCGACGAGTTCGCCCGGATCACCACCGAGTCGTTGCCCTACGCCAGCGTCGGAACAGCTCAGTCCACGGATCCGCAGGAGTCTGTCTCGGACATCCTCGCCCGCGCGGACGAAAATCTGTACGGCGTCAAACATGTTCGCCGAGAACGCCCTTGAGGAGTCGGTGTCATGGGGGGAATCCCCACGCCGCCAAACCAAATCCCTACCCGCATCGCTGCCGCGTCAGCTCCCGGCTACCGCGGTAGCCCGAGCGAGTCCGTCGACGAGGGTCGGCAGGAAGTACGGAATCGACAGTGCCGTCGGGCCTACTGCGGCCCCGGCTTCCTGGCCGACGAATCCTGCCACTGCTCCCCCGGCGACGGCCGGGATCTGCCGCGTCACCGGTGAACCCGTGAATTCGGCCAGTGCAGCGTCGGTGTCGACCTGAGTGAACACCACGTCGGCGTCGATTTTCGAGATGTTCTCCGCCGAGACGGTGGTAGAGAACGTCGAGTCACCGCTCGCCAGGGCCGTCACCGACGGGTCCGAGGTGAAGCCGAGATTCTCGAGCAACTCCACTCGCGGGTCGGACGGCAGCAGCAGGTAGTAGACATCTGCGGCCTCGGACACGTAAGCGATTGTGCGGCCGTCGAACTCGGGGTGTTGCGAGCCTGCGTCGGTGACCTGCTTGTCCAGATCGGCCACGAGTTGACGAGCCCGATCCGGCACGCCCAGCACGTCGCCCGTGGTGGTGATGACATCGCGCCACGGCGTAGACCACAGCTCTTCCGGCGGGGCGATGACGGGAATGCCGGCGGCGGTCACCGCGTCGTACTCTGCCTGGGTCAGACCCGAATGCGGGGCGAGCAGAACGTCGGGGTCGGCGGCGAGCACCTTCTCGACCGTCAATGCGTCGGTCACGTTGTCCAGCAACGTCGGAGCGGGGCCACCGCTCGCCTCGATGGCGTCGGAGATCCACGGATAGATCAGGTCGTCGCCGCCGCCGTATTCGGCCGACGGCATGGCCACCGGCACCACACCCAGTGCGAGCACGGCGTCGGTGGTGCCGAAGCCCCACGTGGCAATCCGCTCGGGCACGGCATCGAGTGTGGTCTCGCCGTACATGTGCTGCACTGTCAACGGAAACGAGTCGGTGGACGACGCGGCGGGGGCGGAAGCGTCGTTGGCATCGGACGAGCTGCAGCTCACCAGGGCCAGTGAGGTGAGCACCGCGGCAGCGAGGCTGGTCAGTACACGATGAGTCATGAAAAGTCCTGTATGTCGGGGTAGTGACTAGAGGTTAGCCTTAGCTTCCCTGAACCGCGAAATCGGGCTCCCAGGAACCTCCCAGCCGGAGCCCAGGGTTCTCCCCGGATCTCCGCAGAGTATTGGCACTACCGAAACATCCAGTGCCACATCGAAGGAGACAGAGCGCGATGCCTCGCATTCCCGAACCCACGAACACCCCCGACGGACTCGCGTACGAAGGTCGACTGCTCGACCGTCCCGACGAGGAGGTGGTCGATCAGGGTGCCGCGTTCGACATCACCACCCTTCTGACCCGTCGCCGTGTTCTGAGCATCGTCGGAGCCGGTGCCGGAGCACTCGCCCTCGCGGCGTGCTCGAGTTCGTCCAACGCCGGAAGTACCACCACCACAGCTGCATCCACGACGGCGACCGCTGCCTCGGCCACGAGCGAGATTCCGCAGGAGACCAACGGCCCGTATCCCGCCGACGGCACCAACGGCGTCAACGTTCTCGAAGAATCGGGAATCGTTCGCCGCGACGTGACGTCGAGCCTCGACGGCGGCACCACGGTCAGCGGTGTCCCACTGTCGTTCACGTTCACTCTCACCGACATGGCGAACGACAACCGCCCCTTCGAGGGGGCAGCGGTGTACCTATGGCAGTGCGACGCGAACGGCAAGTACTCGATGTACTCCGAGGGTGCCGAGGACGAGACGTACCTGCGCGGTGTGCAGACGGCCGATGCGAGCGGGAGCGCCACCTTCGACACCATCGTGCCCGGCTGCTACTCCGGCCGCTGGACGCACATGCACTTCGAGGTCTACCCCGACGCAGCGTCGGCAACCAACGCGGAGAACGCAATTGCCACGTCGCAGGTCGCCTTTCCGCAGGAGATCCTGAACGACATCTACCAGCTCGACACCTATCCGGGCTCCGCGAGCAACCTCGCCCAGCTCGGCAGTCTCGACAACGACAACGTGTTCGGCGACGGCTACGACCTGGAGATGGGCACCTTCACCGGCGACCCCACGAGCGGCTACGTCGGCTCGCTGGCAGTCGCGATCGACACCACCACCGAACCCGCCATGAGCGCAGCGCCTTCCGGCGGCGGTGCGGGCGGCGGGGGCGGACAACCGCCGATGGGCGGCACACCCCCGGCCGGCGGACCTGCCGGAACCGCTCCCACCAACTGACCCTCCCCGACCTTACCCACCGAAGGAAACATCATGTTGCACAACCTCACTGGATGGCACGCCCTCGTCGTTCTCGCCATCGTTCTGCTCGTGTTCGGATCGACCAAACTCCCCTCGCTCGCCAAGGGTGTGGGCCAGTCGATGCGCATCCTCAAAGACGAAGTGCGTGATGACAAAACGAAGACATCGACGACGCCCGATGACGTCTCGGTCCCGGTTCCATACCGACACGCCTCATGACCGCAGCCACCGCCGTGCGGGGTGCGATGCCCCTTGCCGGGCACATGCGCGAGGCACGTCGCCGTGCGATCCGTGCGGCGGTGTCGCTGCTCGTCGGCGTCGTGATCGGCTTCGCGACCTCCGATCGGATTCTCGACGTCCTCCGCGGCCCCGTCGAGGAACTGGCGCTGTCCCGCCAGGCCAGCCTCAACTTCGAGACCGTCACGGGCGCATTCGATCTCCAGCTGCGGATCGCACTGTTCACCGGCGTCATCGTGTCGAGTCCGGTGTGGTTGCGGGAGATCTTCGCTTATCTCACTCCAGGACTGACCCGTCGCGAGAAGAAGTACGTTCTCGGCTTCTCTGCGGCCGCTACCCCACTGTTCGTCGCCGGCTGCGCATTCGGGTTCACCATCTTTCCTCGTATGGTGAGCGTGCTCGCGGGCTTCTCGTCCGACGAGGACAGCACCATCCTCAACGCGTCGTACTACGTGGATTTCGTCATGAAGATCGTGTTGGCAACCGGTATCGCCTTCGTCCTGCCGGCAGTGTTGGTGATGCTGAACTGCCTCGGCATCGTCTCCGCAGACAGGCTGCGCAGCAGTTGGCGTGTCAGCGTGGTGGCGATCGCCCTGTTCAGCGCTCTGGTCACCCCCGCGGCAGACGTGCTGTCCATGTTCCTCGTCGCGCTGCCGATGGTCACCCTGTTCGGCGCGGCTCTCGCGATCACCGAGATACACGACAGACGATCGTCCAGACGTGCTATTGCACAGGAGAATTCATCATGTTCGGCCTGACATTCGAGAAATTGTTGCTCGTCGCGATCATTGCGGGGTTCGTCCTCGGCCCGCAACGACTGCCTGACTACGCCCACCGACTCGGACGGGCGGTGCGCACGCTGCGGCACTTCGTCGACAGCACCCGCAGCACAGCGGAGGCCGAGATGGGCGTCCCGCTGCGCCGCAGCGAGTGGGAGTCGTTGGATCTCAGGCAGTACGACCCACGCCGCATCGTCGCCGACGCACTGCGAGAGAACGACACGGGGACGCCGACCGATCCGGAACTGGTCGCAGAGGCCGCCCGAGTGCGACCCGGTCAGAAGTATCTGATCACCGGACCGTCATCGCATCCGCGTCGCGTGCTCATCGAGTCACTGCCCGAAAACGACCCACGCCGGATCGCTGCCGAGACATCGACGCGCGAAAGTGCGTGCTGAGGCGGTAAATTGTCGGCTCAGCAGCCAGGACTCCAGGAGAGTGAACGCCGATGTCCGATCACCGTGCACACGAGTTCGAGATCCCCACGATCGACATCGGCCCCTTCGCCTCGGGCAGTACGGCCGATGCGGCAGCCCGAGCTCGTGTGGTGGCCGAGATCGACGATGCCTGCACCCGTTCCGGATTCATGCAAATCGTCGGGCACGGCATCGGAGACGAGGTGCTCGACGGTCTGGCGCGGTCCATCGACTCGTTCTTCGCTTTGCCGCTTGCGACCAAGAACGAGTACCGGATACCCGACGCGAATCGCGGATACAGCCCGCCCAAGAGCGAATCATTGAGCCTCAGTGTGGGAGTCGAGTCTGCGTCGCGGATGAACGACTTCTTCGAGGCGTTCAATGTCGGGGTCGAAGCGCGGTCCTTCGACTCCCTCGAACTGGACGAGTCGGATTACGGAATCAACGTGTGGCCCGACGAGCTGCCTGATTTCCGACGCGACGTCGACAGCTATTTCGCCGAGGCGTCTCGGGTCGCCCGCACTCTCACCGGAATCTTCGCTGCGGCGCTCGAACTCCCGGTCGACTTCTTCGACACGCTCACCGACCACTCGATCGACGTGCTGCGGATGAACAACTACGCCCTGCCCGAGGGCATGGTCACCCTCGACGGTGACCTCACCGGGATGGGCGAGCACACCGATTTCGGGATCGTGAC
Organism: Rhodococcus sp. JG-3; assembly: GCF_000482405.1. NCBI lineage: Bacteria > Bacillati > Actinomycetota > Actinomycetes > Mycobacteriales > Nocardiaceae > Rhodococcus > Rhodococcus sp. JG-3. Next base: position 1,434,057 of record NZ_KI519398.1, on the reverse strand, counting down.
GGTGTTGTGGGCCGACCAGGTGGCCGGTCTTCAGGTGCTGGGTACCGACCGCGTGTGGCACGACGTCGCTCCTCGTGACGGAGCGCTGTTGGTGAACCTGGGAGACCTCACTGCGCGATTGACCAACGACCGGTGGCTGTCCACTCTGCATCGCGTCAAGCCACCCGTCGTCGACGGCACCATCGTGCGTCGGCGGTCTGCAGCGTTCTTCCACGACGGCAATGTCGACGCGGTGATCTCCACGTTGCCGTCGCACCTGGACGCGGATTCCGGCCTGCCCTACGAGCCGGTGTCGGTACGCGATCACATCGCCGCCAAGCTCGCCGGATCGCGGCAGGGCAAGGCGAATGTCGGCGCGGTCCGCGAGGCCGCACGCGTACGCGCGGCGGAAGGCCGATGACGGACGCTTGGGTCAGTCTTCCGACCTCTTCAGCACGGCGATGCACGTCAGAAAGACGATCTTGATGTCGAGCCGGAGGGACCAGTTCTCGATGTAGTAGTTGTCCCATTCCGCACGATCCGCGATGGGGGTCTGACCGCGTAGTCCGTTCACCTGAGCCCATCCGGTGAGACCCGCTTTGACGCGATGTCGCTCTCCGTAGCGTCTGATCTGCGCTGCGAACAGGTCGACGTATTCCGGCCGCTCGGGACGGGGGCCTACCAAGCTCATGTCGCCGCGCAGCACGTTGATGAGTTGCGGCAGCTCGTCGAGCGAGGTCTGCCGCATGATCTTGCCGATCCTGGTGCGTCGATCCACACCTTCCACACCGCCGGGTGCCGCTCCCTCGGTCCGGACGAAGTCTGCATCGGAGTCACGTGGTGGCCGCATGGATCGGAACTTCAAGCAGTCGAACGGAACTCCGTCTCGGCCGATTCGTTCTTGCGCGAAAAAGATGGGCCCGGGGGAACTCGCCCGTACCAGCACGGTGAGCACAAGGAACACCGGCGACAGCAGCAGCAGAGCCAGTCCGGCAGCGACCCGGTCCAGTGCGCCCTTGAGGACGAACTGCCACCCCCTCGGATCGACATGCCGCAACACCATCAGGGGCAGCCCGCCCAGATGCTCTATGCGCGCGTGCATTCCGCACGGTGTCGAACATGCGGGGTACGAGCCAGACGCGGGCACCGGCATGTTGTGCTGCACGGATCGCGTCGACTATTTGTTCGTGCGGAGCCGACGCGAACGCGATCACCACCTCTTCCACCCGATGCGCTCGGACTATTCGAGTCAGGTCGGTGAGCGGTCCCAGATACGAGAGCTCCTGTTGCACTAATGGATCGACGACGGACACAGAGTCGACTGTCCCGACGAGATCCATCCCGTACTCGGAGGACTGCTTCATTCTGCGCGCCAGTTGCTCTGTGACGGGACCACTTCCGACGATGACCGTCGGTGCACTCGCATGGTGTTTCGCGCGAAGCCAGCGCTGCCCCCATGCCCGTGCCAGGCACGCGATCGCGAGCGCAACAGCTGCGCACAGCCACACACGGACCATGACCACACCTGGGCGATAGGGAGTCTCGATGGCCAGTATGAAAGCGAGCGTGATCAGGGTCGCGAAAGCGACGGCGGATTGAACCGGGCCGATTTCATCGATGAAGTTTCGTCGAAGCCCACGTCGGTAGAGCTTTCTCAACGCGAGCAGCACAATGACCGTGGGCACGAACAACCATGGGTACCAACCCAACGCAGCGACGCTGCCGGAGCTCCAGTGGACACCTTCGGCTACGCCGATGGCGGCGGCGAGCACGTCGAAGAGAACGGTGAGGATCGTACGAACAGGGTTGCTCCGTATTCGATCCGATACGTTCCTCCCGAAGCGGGCTTTCACTGACTGCGGTGTCGATATCGTCATCGTCGATCCGCGCGAGTTCGACTCGATATCCGGTCCTTCCAAATTTCATGTCCTCAGAGCGGTGACGCCGTTCGGCAGTCGACATTTCGTACACCGAAGACATATCACCCTTCACCTTCATCCGGCGTGCAACGCAAGCATTGTCACTGTCGAAACAGGGCCGCTGTCAACGAATTCGCTGCTGAATGAGCCAGGCGATGTCTTCGAGGGTCTTCACGTGGCCCGACGTCCATTTACGTGGTCGGTAGTCCCACACATCCAGCATTCCGACGGTGAACCCAGCGTCGGACTTGATCGGCGCTGCCATATAGGCGATCAGATCCGCAGTCGCGTGATCCCTCAATAGCGCGTGCTCTCGAATGTCCTGCGCCACCAGCGTTTCGCCGGCTTCCACCACGACACGGCATGCCGACCGTTCCACCGCTACGGTCTGTGGCTGCGCTGCCGTTCCCGATGTTCCGACGCTGGCTTTGATGAATTGTGTGTGATCGTCGACGAACGAGATCGACGCACCCTGTGCTCCCATGGCTCGCAATGTCATCCGGGCCAGTTTGTCGAACTGCTCGTCACGAGAACTGCCGATCATGCCGGTAGCTCGTACCGCGGCGAGACGGTCGACGTCGCCGATCTGTAAGTACGTCTGCGGAAGTGACGTCGAATCGGGATCGGACAACTCGATGTTCTCGTACTCGAAACTACGGGCGTCCGCGAGCACGGCGGCCACTTCCGGTGAGGACTCTCGTTCGAGTTCGGTGACGAGCCGAGTGATGATTGCCCGACGTGCGTAGGTGTTGAGGGACTCGCCGGCCCTGTCGGCATGGTGCGTCAACAGCCTGTTGATTCGATCTCCGAATCCGGTTTTTCCCAAGTCCACCTATCGGACGGTAGTTCACTACGCGCTGTTGCGCGCAGCGATCGGCCGGCCAACCCGGCTCACACTGGACGGAAGCCGGCTCCCGGCTCTCCCGATTGATTCAGCAGCCGAACGGATTCCGCTGCCGACGCGTACGCGGTAGGGCTGATCAGCGGCACCCCGGATGCGTGGCTGGTGATCCCGACGAGGGTGGTGCCGACGACCAGTGGCCCACCGGAGTCGGACCAGACGGTGAGCGCGTCGGACATCAGGTCGCTGCCGCGGGCGTCGACGATGCTTCCGCATGTCACTCCGCTGCCGAGCCCGGTCTTGCAGACGGGCTGCCCCACCGACGCGGTACCGATGTCGGTGACGGTGATTCCACCCAGACTGTTGACGGGTGTCACCTTGGTGGGGTCGAGAACGATGACGCCGTAATCCGGCCCCCAATGTCCGACGGCGGTAGTGCCGACCGGGGCCGCGGGCGATCCGACGAGCGTGACGGGGAGTCCCGACCGAAGGATGCAGTGGCCGGCGGTGAGGGCGACGAGTCGGCCCGCGTCGTCGTAGCCGACGGCCGCGATGGAACAGACGGTGAGATCGTCGAGGCCTCCGGTGGTGACGAACCCACTACCGGGGCCGACGACCGGAAGTGGCGCCGCGGTTGCGGTGCCAGCGGACGTCGCGGTGAACGCGAGAACCAGGGCGGTGAACAGTCCGCTGACAACACCGAGTCGAGCAATCTTCATGGTGGGCATTCCTCGTCGACGAACATTTGGGGCGGGGCACCTCTTCGCGGCTCGATCGTGGCACAGATGACACGTGCACGCGCGCTGCGAAAGCCTTGCACACGACCAACCCATCTCTGCGGGCCCACACGAGGAGGAGCATTTCTCGCGTTATGCACCAACCGTCAACCGGAATGTCATGGCCATTCCACTAGCTGGGGCGGCCCGATGACCACCCGGACCAGCGCATTGATCCTCGAACTTACTGGTGCCACTGCGGGCGCATAACGTTTGTCTAGTTCCTCTTTCGGGTCAGCGAGCGTAAACGCTCAGCCCACTGTCTGGCCGTATGGAGTCGTCGCGACCTCGGTCGCCATGATTCCAAAAGCGGAGCCGATGACCGCCGGAATGGCGCAGCTGCGGTTTGGGTGAACGTTGCCGCGAGCGCTACGACTTCGGCCGAAACTCGCACCCATCCAACCAGTGCCCGGCAACGAATTCGGCTCGTGTGGTGGGTTCTCGGCTTCGTTGCCGTGTGGTTGCTGATCGGCGCGCTCGCCGCCGTGTGGATCGGTCGTGGCATCCGTCGAGCGGATGTCGAGGAGTCCGCCGACGAGTCACCGGGCCGAACAACGTACGAACCACCACCTGAAAAGACGCCGCGTAATCCAGCGGTGTGAGTCCCGGCTCTGCAAGCCGGCTTCAGGAACGCGTCACGGACGAACCGGTGCGACTACGAATCAACACAGCGATTCCCATCCCTACGAGGGCCAGGATCAGCGGTGCCGCTATCGCCATGTTCGCGCCGATGGTAGTGAACAGGACCAGCGACGCGAGAGCCGCGAGGAAATACACAGCCGCAAAACGCGGTGCCCAGAAAACTGTCTGCATGGATCCTCCGACATCAGAAGCAGATTCACTCGGACCGGACGACGAAAACGAGATGCACACGACCATTGTCGTTAGCCAGAGTACATAGTTGAAAAGTGCAGTCAAGAGTTGCTGCGCAAATTTTCGGTTCGCTTCGACCACCCGCTGGGGTACTTTTGGTCTGTGAGAGTGGTGTCGGTCAACGCTTGGGGTGGAGCGATGTACGACGAGCTCTTACCCTGGCTGCGCGCCGTCGATGCAGACATCGTCTGCTTGCAAGAAGTTACGCGCACTCCACAGAGGTCGGGATGGGCTACCTTCGCAGACGGTGAGAGGACGCTCCCGCAACGGTTGAACCTCTTCGATGACGTGTCCTCCGCACTGCCCGGATACACCCCATATTTCGTTGCGAACGACGCAGGTCCGGTGACCGACGACGAAGGCGTTCGGCTGCGACAGGACTTCGGCATCGCAACATGGGTTCGAGACGACATTCCCGTTATCGGGCTCGACGCCCGATTCGTGCACTCGCAGTTCGTCGACTACACGGACTGGGATGTCGAGGACCGACCTCGCTCAGCACTCACAGTGACAGTCCGAGACCGTCTCGGTGGGAAGACAGTCTCCGTAATCCAGCTGCACGGCCTTCGAGATCCGGCGGGTAAACAGGACACCCCCGCCCGCGCCGAGCAGGCCCGCAGACTAGCGGTGATCGTTGAAGAAGCCTGTGGCACAAGTGATGTCGCAGTTCTCTGCGGTGATCTTAATCTCCTTCCGTCGAGCACGACGTTCCACGTGCTAAGGGAACACGGGATGGTCGACCTCGTCGGCAACGCCGATACCCGGGCATCGAGCTACACCAAACCGGTACGTCATGCCAGCTATGTTCTGGTCTCGTCCACCGCGGCTGTGCGTAATTTCGAGATCGTGGCCGAGCCCGAGGTTTCCGATCACCGCGCACTGATGCTGGAAATCTGACCTGGGAGTACGAGCGCGGTCTCAACATCACTCGGCAGGCGTGTCTCCCGCTTCGAGGGTGAACTGTACGACGTTGATGCGCGAGTTCTTGAATCGCTCCGACGACCCGGTGAGGTATTGCACGTATTTGTCGTAGGTCGCTTCCGACGACAGTGCGATGGCCTCGTCCTTGGATGCGATCAGCTTCTCGGCCCACGTGTCGAGTGTCCGTGCATAGTGCGGTCCCAGCGCATGCTCGCGGAGCAACTCGAATCCCGCTTCGGCCGCTTTCGCCTTCACCACCTTGACCAACGTCAACTGCCCACCGGGGAAGATGTCGCGCAGGATGAAGCGGGAGAAGTGCGCATCCTCGCGCGTGAGTCCACCCCCGGAGGCCGGGTCGGGCGGGGTGATGACGATGGTGTGCAACAACATTCGGTCACCCGGCTGCAACACCGAACGGCACTTCGCGAAGAACGCCGAATACCGCTGACGTCGAAAGTGCTCGAACGCGCCGATGCTGACGATCCGGTCGACGGGCTCGTCGAATTCTTCCCAACCCTGCAACCGGATGTCGACGTTGCGATCGGTCGGGAGATCCGCGACGAGCGCGCGACCACGGTCGTACTGGTTTCGGCTCAACGTCAGACCGATGACATTGACGTCGTACTTCTCCACCGCTCGTTTGACGAGAGCTCCCCAGCCACAACCGATGTCGAGCAAAGTCATGCCCGGCTTCAGATCGAGCTTGCCCAGCGCCAGGTCGATCTTGGCCGTCTGCGCTTCCTCCAACGTCATGTCGTCACGCTCGAAGTAGGCGCAGCTGTACGTCATGCTCGGATCGAGGAACAGCGCGAAGAAATCGTCCGATAGGTCGTAATGCGCTCGCACATCATCGACGAACGGCTCCAGTTGTTGGTTCATCACGCCACACCCTTCCCCACAGAATCGGCACCGATCACTCGGCCTAGTGCACGGGCGCCCTGCTCGCCCAGCATGTCTTCGTGTTCCACATCGACCTCTGTCACCGAGATCGGCCCGTCGACCAGAGCCGTCCAGTGCTTCGCGCCGTCCGAGCCACGAGCAGCGAAGTAGTGAACATCGCCCGCGTACACCGCCGGCCGGTACGACGCGACCCAGCTGGCAGCGGAGACGACCGGTCTATACATGGCACGTAAATCGTCCTCGGTGAGGAATGTCAGTTCGGTTCGCGTACTCCGCAATTCGGCAACGATGCCCTCGAAGGACGTCGCCTCGACCCCGAGCTGACGAGCCAGATCGTCGACGCCGAATTCCTCGGCGTCGTCGGGTGCTGCGAGTTGCGCATCGACGAGCGCCAGCAACCCGACGTCTTCGCCTTCCGACTGCAACTGCACGGCCACCGCGTGGGCGATCACACCGCCGAGCGACCACCCCAGCAGGTGGTAAGGCCCGTGCGGCTGCACATCTCGAATCATCCGCACGTATACGAAAGCGAACTCCTCGATCGACGACGGCGCAGCGTCACGGTTCGAGATGCCCGGATCCTGCAGCCCGTACACCGGGCGGTCCGTCTCCCCGAGCAACGACAGGTAGCTCCAGGCGATTCCGATGGCCGGGTGCACACAGAACAGGGGTTCGCCCACGCCGTCGGTCCGCAGCGGCAGCAGCACATCGAACGCGCCACTCGATTCGGCATCCCCGTCGTCCATGTCGAGGCGCGCAGCCAATGCTGTGATGGTCGGGTGCTCGAGCAATGCACTGATCGGGATTCGACGGCTCAGTTTGTCGCCGAGGGCGTCCATCACCTGCACTGCCGAGAGGGAATGCCCACCGAGGTCGAAGAAGTTGTCGTCGATGCCGATGTCGTCGGCGGCGAGGTGCAGTACGTCGGAGAACACGGTGTGTACGAGTACTTCGGTGGACGAGACCGGCGCGCGCCGTTCGGTCGACATCACTGCCGGCTCGGGCAGCCTGTTCGTATCGACCTTGCCCGACAACGTCATCGGCAGTGCATCCACGACGGTCACGGTGCTGGGCACCATGTACGCGGGCACTGTTCTCGCCAGGAAGTCGCGAGTCTCTCGCGGTTCGACCGCACCCACCACGTAGGCGGCCAAGGAGTTCGCATGCCCGATCACACTGGCTTGACGCACGGTGGGGTGACGCAGCAGTGCCGCCTCGACCTCGGCGAGTTCGACGCGATGGCCGCGGATCTTCACCTGCGAATCCACTCGGCCCAGGTATTCGAGTTCGCGTCCGGTCTCGCGTGTCACCCACCGCACCAGATCGCCGGTGCGATAGAGCCTGCCGTCACCGAAGGGATTGGCGACGAAGCTGCTCGACGTCAACGCAGCGTCGCCCACGTACCCTTCGGCCAGACCGGCACCGCCCAGGTACAGCTCCCCCACGACGTCGGTGCCCACCGGTCGCAGACGGGCATCGAGAACCACCGTGTCGAATCCGAGGGTCGGTTCGCCGATGGTCACCGCAGCCGATGCCCAGTCCCGCTGATGCGTGGTGCAGGTGCTCATGACGGTTCCCTCGGTGGGCCCGTACGCGTTGAACACCGAGCGATCCTGCGACCATCGCTGCAGCAGTGCAGAATTGGCAGCCTCGCCGGCCATGACGACAACACGAAGAGAAGGCAGGGCCGCGGAGTCGGTCACCTGCAGCACGGTCGGGGTGAGGCAAGCGTGGGTCACCTGGTACCGGTCGATGAGCGCTTCGAGCTCGCGTCCTCCGTGCACGTCGGGCGGTACGATCACCACGCTCGCACCGGCACCGACGGCCATCAGCGTCTCGAAGATCGACGCATCGAAACTCGGTGACGCGAACTGCAACACGCGGGAGGTCGGCTCGACGCCGAACAGGTCTCGCTGGCTCTGAACGAGATTCGCGATGCCGCGGTGCGTCACCCGCACGCCCTTGGGTGCCCCGGTCGATCCCGAGGTGTAGACGACGTACGCCGTGCTGTCGACGGGGACTGCGCGTATCTGGAAGTGGTCGAGCTCGTCACCATCGACCGTCAGCCAGTCGCTTCCGGCCGAGTGGAAGTCCACGGACGCAATTCCCGTCGCGGGGGCCGCGCGGTCGAGAATCTCCCGTACTCGCGCGGCGGGCTGAGACGGGTCGATCGGGAGGAATCCGGCACCGGTCTTGGCCACGGCCCAGATCGCGGTGAGGTACTCGATAGACCGTGGCAGGGCGATCGCCACCAGAGATCCCGGCTCGACTCCGGCCCGGACGAGGTTGTCGGCCAGTGCATTCGATTGCCTGTCCAGCTCGCCGTAGGTCACCGATCGTGCATCGTCGACCACCGCGATGTTGTCGGGCCAGCTACTCGCCGCCCGCACGAATACTTGCGCCAGTGTGGACTGATCGGCCGTACCGTCTCGGCGGGACACGACCGCCGATCCACCCTGACCGAATTCTGCGCTGCCGAGCCGAAGGTCCGGTGCCGCGGCGACCGTGTGCAACACCGTGGTCAGACGTTCCGCGAGTCCGGTGACGACCGCCCGGGAGAACCGGTCGGCGGAGTACGCGAGAGTGCCCAGCAGCCCGGCTTCGGATTCTTCGACGACAAATTCCAGATCGAATTGTGTCGCCGTGATGTCCACCCGTCGCGGGCTGACGGCGCTCGGGCCCAATTCGATCGTGGGCGTGCTGATATCACCGAAAGCCAGAAGCACCTGGAACAGTGGGTGCGTGTCGACGGCGCGGGTGGGTTGCACCGCGTCCACCACCCACTCGAACGGGACGTCCGAGTTCGCGAAGGCATCGAGGTCTCGATTGCGCACGTCGGTGACGAAGTCCTCGAACGTCGTCGCCGGATCGACGTCGGTCCGCAGGACGACGGTGCCGACGAACATGCCGACGAGGTGGTCGAGCGCCGGATCTGCTCGACCCGATACTGGGGTTCCGATGGCGATGTCCCGCGTGCCGCTGGACTCGGCGAGTACCGCGGCCAGCGCCGCGTGGACGACGACGAAGACCGTCGCGCCCAGTCGATGCGCGAGCGACCGCAGACTCGCGAGAGTGTCTGCGTCGACGGCAAACTGGACTCCCGACGCCTCCTGCTCGGCGTCAGGAGTGCCGGTGGGCAGGTCGAGGAATTCCGGCAGGCCGGCCAGCGTGCGACGCCAGAAGTCGAGTTGGTCGGAGGCGACCGCGTCCAGGACGTCGCGTTGCCACACGCGGTAGTCCGGATAGTCGACGGCGAGTGGAGTGAACTGCGGTGTAGCTCCGGCCGTTCGAGACAGCAGAGCCGTCTCGATGTCGCGGCTCAATGGGCGTAGCGACAGGCCGTCGACCGCGATGTGGTGGGCGACGACGGTCAGCACGCGCTCACCGCGACGTTGCGCAAGCATCAGTCGCAGCGGTGCCTCGACGGTCAGGTCGAAGCCCTGCTGCGCCACCCCGCCGATACCCGCATGGGCGTCGTCCAGTGTCGAGAGCACGATCTGCGGATCGAGGACAACGGTAACGGGCCCGTCGCCCGTCGACGGGTACACCGTTCGGAGCGGCGTATGGCGTTCCAGCACATCGGCAACCGCCGCGCGTAGCACCTCGAGGTCGAGGCCTTCCGGAAGCGTCACCTCGAAGGCGATGTTGTATGCCGCCGATGTCGGGTCGTATCGATTCTGCAGCCAAATGCGTCGCTCGGCCGGCGCGAGGCCGGAGTAGGAGCGCGCATCCGCGCGGTGGACCAGCGCAGGGAGCGCGGTGTAGTTGTCGGACAACAACTCGATCGCCGACGCGAGCTGCGTCGCGGTGGGGGCCTCGAACACCGTCCGCACCGGAACCCGAACGCCGAGCACCGCACTGATGCGCGTGGCGACGCGGGTGGCCGCGAGGGAGTCTCCCCCGAGGACGAAGAAATTGCTGTCGACGGCCGGCACGTCGATTCCCAACGTGTCGGCGAAGATTCCGAGAATGACGTCCTGCGTCAACGTGCGTCCGGCCCCCGTCTCGGAGTCCGACGGCACCGCCGGAAGCAAAGCGGCCTTGTCCACTTTTCCATTGCTGGTCAACGGAAGACGATCGATCGACGTGATGACGGCCGGCTGCATCGACAGCGGCAGCCGGTCCAGGAGCCACTGGGCCGCGTCGAACTCGCTGATTCCCACCACCCAGGCGTGAATTCTGTTGTCGACCACGAGTGCTGTTGCTGCACTGACGCCGGGATGTGCCGTCAGCGCACTCTCGATGTCGCCCAGTTCGATGCGCACACCGTTGATCTGCACCTGTTCGTCGCGCCGACCGCGGTAGTCGAGCAGTCGCGAGAGTTCACGTCGAACAAGATCGCCGGTCCGGTACATCCGGGCACCGCCGTCGGTTGCGACGAAGCGCGCGGCAGTCGACGCCGGATCGGCTCGGTAGCCGCGAGCTACTCCGGACCCCGCGAGATACAGCTCTCCAACGCCTCCGAGCGGCACCGGCCGCAATCGGTCGTCGAGCACGAAGGCTCCGACGTGGTCCAACGGGCGGCCGATCGTGACGGGCTCTCCGGCGCGCAGCGACTCGGCCAGAGTGGCCACCACCGTGGCTTCGCTGGGTCCGTAAGCGTTGAGCATCGACCGTCCGGGCGACCACGCGTCGACGACTCCGGCACCGAGCACGTCTCCGCCGACGGCGACGGTCTCGACGGCGTCCACCGGCGGCACCATCGCGAGAACCGCGGGCGTGGACAGGTAGTGAGTCACCCGGTGCTCAGCGAGGAAGGCTGCCATCTCCTCACCGCCGAGTAGGTCACGCGGGGCGATCACCATGGTCGCTCCGGCCCCGAATGCGAGGACGAGCTCGAGCACCGCGGCATCGAAGTTCACCGAGTATCCGTGCAGCACCCTGGACGTCGCTTCGACTCCGTAGCGCGACACCACCTGCTGTGCCAGTGAATACACACCCTGATGCGTCACGACGACGGGCTTGGGTGTGCCGGTCGAACCCGACGTGTGGATCACGTACGCCGGGTGCGCGGGTTCGAGCGTCGCCAGTCGCTCGTCGTCGGTCAGTGGCGCGTCGCTGAACGTCTGTGCGTGGCTCTCCTCGACCCACCGCACACCCGGTTCCGTTCCGCCGAAGCCGATTTCGATGGGCCCCAGCATTTGCTCCCGACGGGCCTCCGGGTAGCGGGGATCCACCGGTACGAATGCTCCGCCGGCCTTCACCACGGACCACAGCGCCACGATGTACTCGGCCGAACGTTCGAGGGACAACGCGACAAGGGTTTCCGGCCCCACACCGTGGGCGATCAACAGTCGTGCGATCCGGTTGGATCGGCGATCGAGGTCGGAGTACGTCAACGATTCCAGGCCATCGATCGCCACCGAATCTGCTGTGCCACCGACCAACACGTCGAGGAGCGTGCCGGTGTCGGATTCGGCCGGCTGCGTCGGCGCATCGGCGAGAGCGAGGTTGCCGACGACGAAAGCGGAGTCCGACACCGCCGCATGCAGGATTGCCGTCACCGCGGATGCGAACTGTTCGACGGTGGCCCGCTGATACAGATCCAGCGCATATTCGATCTGCCCCACGAGACCGGCCGACTCGGCATGTCCGGCGCAGGATTCCTCCAGCACGAGATTGAGGTCGAACTCGGAGGTGCGAGTGGGTATCTCCAGCACCGAGAACGGCAGGTCGTCGACCGATCGGTGCGGTGCGTTGTCGAATGCCAGCATCACCTGGAACAGCGGGTGCCGGTCCAGCGATCGATCGGTGGTCACGGCGTCGACGATGCGCTCGAACGGCACGTCCGAGTGAGAAAAGGCGTCGAGGTCTGCGGAACGGACGGCATCCAGCAGGTCGGCGAAACTGCCGGCCGGGTCCACTGTGACTGCGAGAGGGAGTGTTCCGACGAACATTCCGACCATCTCGTCGAGGGCTTCGTGGCCTCGCCCGGCCGTCGGCGATCCGACCACCACACGGTTCGACGTGCCGAATCGACTCAGGGCCGCAGCCACCGCGGCATGGACCACCATGAACGTGGTTGCGTTGTTCGACCGCGCCAGCTCACGGATTCCCGCATGCAGGTCCGGCCCGATCTCTAACGGAACCGCGTCGGTGGTCATCGATTGCACGGCGGGCCGGGGGAAGTCGGACGGCAATTCCGCCAACGCGGTGTCGCGCTCCCCCAGCACCGAGGTCCAGAACGAGAGTTGTTCGTCGGCAACCGCATCCACCGATGCCCGGTTCCACACCGAGTACTGGCTGTACTGCGCACGTAGGCGTGGCCATGTCGGGGCGTGACCGGCCGTGCGTGATGCGTGGGCGAACGCGAAGTCGCGTACGAGTGGGTCGAGGGACCATCCGTCCATCGAGATGTGGTGCACTGCCACGACGACCACCGTGTCGCCGGACTCCTCCACGCTCATCAGCGCTGCCCGGATGGGCACGTCGGCAGCGACGTCGAATCCCTGCCCGGCAATAGCCGCGACGGAGTCGTCGAGATGATGCTCGGGCACAGTGCGGGCCGGTACATCGACCAGCACGGTGTCGGTGGGCCGCACCACCTGCCGTGGACCGTCGCCGTCGTCCGGGTAGTAGGTGCGCAGCGCTTCGTGTCGTTCGGCGACGTCGCGCAGTGCCGTCAGAACCAGTGACGCATCGCTACACGCTGCGACCCGGATGGCGATGGGCATGTTGTACGCGGGCGATGTGGGGTCGAACTGATTGAGGAACCACAGGCGCTGCTGCGCGTACGACAGCGGGACATGCTCAGGCAGAACGGTATCGAGCAGGTCGAGCGAGACTTCACGCTCGGCCGAGGAATCGATGGCGGCCGCGACGGCGCGGACGGTGGGGTCGGCGAACAATGCGGTGAGCGAGACTCCCGAGCCGAGGCGAGCGAGAACTCGGGTGGCGCTCAGCGAATCACCGCCGAGCTCGAAGAAGGAGTGCTCACGCCCCACCTCCTCGACGCCGAGGACGTCGGCGAACGCTGCGGCGACAGCGCGTTCGGTCTCGGTCTGCGGCCGCACGTACTCGGTGTCCGTCGGCTCGGTGGGGGCCGGCAGTGCCCGGCGGTCGACCTTGCCGCCCGCCGTCATCGGCAGTGCGTCCAGAACGACGATGTGGCGAGGAATCATCCACGTCGGCAGCCGGTTCCGCAGGTGGTCGTCGAGCCCGTCGGAGGCACCGGTGACGTACAGGGCCAGTCGGTCGTCGCGAACGACGGCCACGGCCGCGGTCACTCCAGCGAATGAGGTTGCTGCGGCTTCGATCTCGCCGAGTTCGAGCCGACGCCCGTGCAATTGGATCTGATGGTCGGAGCGGCCCAGGTATTCGAGCGACGACCCGTCGAACAACCACCGGACGATGTCGCCCGTCCGGTACAGCCGCGCACCCGCCACGCCCGGGTCGGCAACGAACCGCGTCGCCGTCGAACCGGGTTGGCCGTCGTATCCGCGGGCGAGTCCGTCGCCGCCGAGATACAGCTCGCCGACGCCTCCGTGGGGCGTGGGCCGCAGGTGCGAATCCAGTACCAGCGCGCGAACACCCGGCAGCGGTGAGCCGATGGTGACGCGCTCACCGACGACCATCGGGGCAGACAGCATCGCCAATACCGTTGTCTCGGTGGGGCCGTAGGCGTCGAACATCGTTCGTTCAGCAGTGGCGAACCGGTCCCGCAATGTGGGTGGGCACTCTTCGCCGCCGACGTCGAAGACCTCGATGGAGTGCAGATCTTCCGGGTCGAGTGTCGCCAGCACCGTCGGCGAGGTGATCAGATGCGTGATCTTCTCGCTGGCTAGGAACGCGGCGAGCGCAGGCCCGGCGTAGACATCGGCTGGGGCGATCACCAGGGTGGCACCCGCCGCGAAGGCAGCAAGAATTTCCTGGATGGAGGCGTCGAACACGGGCGAGGCCAGGTGCAGCACTCGTGAGTCGGCGGTGACGGCATATCGCTCGACGACGCTGTCGGCCAGTTGCGCCAGGCCGCGATGAGTGACGCTGACGGCCTTGGGTTTTCCGGTCGATCCCGACGTGTGGATGACGTAGGCCTCGTTGTCGACGTGCAGCGCCGGCGGCACCAGCGCGCGCTCGTTCGCGTCGAGTAGATCCTCGATATCGAACCACTCGATGGTGCTCGGAAGTTGTTCCAGCACATCCTTGGTGGTGATACCGAACTCGATGTCTGCGCCGGCCAGCACCGTGGCCAGCCGCTCGGTGGGCTCGGTGGGGTCGAGCGGAACGAACGAGGCTCCGGCCGTGGACACCGACCACGAGGCGAGCAGCGATTCGTAGGAGCGTTCCATCGCCACGGCGATGCGCTTCTCGATGCCCGCACCCAGCGAGACCAGTTGGGCAGCAATGTGTTCTGCGACCCTGGCGAAGTCCTCACTGGACTGGTCGACACCCGCGGCACGCACCACCGTCCCACGTCGCAGCAGCGCCGGCAACGGCCTTGGCGACACCGTGTCCGCTGGACGTGCAGTCAGCAACGCTGATTCAGCCTCGGCGTCGAGCACATCGAGTTCCGATACCGCAAGGCCCTCAGGGGCATTCACCACCGCACGCAGCAGAACCAGGAACCGGCGGTGATGGGCTGCGAGCTCGTCGGTGGAGTAGAGGGCCGGGTTGCCGAGGAAGTCGACGCGGGTGCTGGTGCCGGCAACTCCGGGGTAGACGTTGACCATCATGTCGTCGATCGGTCCACTGGAGAGCACGCGGTATTCGCCGATGACATCGCCGAGCCGAATTGTGCTGTTGTACATCATGATATTGACCGTGGGGCCGAACACTCCGCGTCCAGCGGCGGCGCTGCCGGTGCCGCCGCCGGTCTCGCGCTGCATGTCCTCGACGCGGAATCGCTGGTGGCGCAGCGCACCGGTGAGTTCCACCTGAATACGTCGGAGGAGTTCTTCGACGGTCACACCCTGTTCGACGCCGATGCGCAGGGGCACGACGTTGGACATCATGCCGGAGGATTCCCGCAGTTTGGTGGTGGCTCGGCCCGATACCGGCAGGCTGAGCATCACGTCGTCGGTGTCGGTCATGCGCGCGAGATACAGCGCGAACGTCGCGAGTACGACGGGCACATCGGAGCTGTTGTACCGATGTGCCACGGCTGCCACGGCTTCGGTGAGGTCTGCGTCCAGCACGGCCCCCACACTCACCGTCACGCCGCTCGGTGCCGCGCGCGTGTACGTGTTGCCGGCCAACCGGGGTGCGTCGAGGTGGCCGTCGAGTCGGCCGAGCCAGTACTGGCGGTCGGTGTCGTAGCGGGAGGAGTTGGGGTACGCGGCCTCGTAGTCGTAGATCTCGCGGACGCCGATGGCGCGCGTCTTGGGAATTTCGGTGCCCTCGGTCAACGCGGTGTACACGGCCGCGGTGCGTTCCTGGACGGAGATCGCGCCGAGTCCGTCCATGACGATGTGGTGGGCGCGGCTGTACCAGTAGTAGTGCCCATCGTTCACCTGGATTATTTCGGAGGCGATCAACTGATCGCGAACCAGATCGACGGGGCGACGGTACTGCTCGTCCATGTAGCGCTGAGCATCCTCGACGGGATTCTCGCGGTCTCGGAAATCGCGATAGATCATTGCGTACGGCACCCGGAGGTCTCGCCACTGGTACGGATGACCATCGTGCAGTCCGATCCGCACTGCGGGCGATTCGAGTTGCCTGCAGGCGATGTCCGTGGCTCGGATCAGTACGGCCGGATCGATATCGCCGCGAATGTCGACGTATTGGGCGATGGTGAACGGCACGTCCGGTGCCAGCTGCTGGGCGAGGTAGATATTCATCTGAGCAGCGGACAAAGGGAAGCGGCCATCCTCGAACAGCTCACCAACCTCTGGCGACACTCGATGACCTCCTCAACGCATATGCTCCGACGGCGTGAACTTCTGGCTGACGTGCCGCCCAGCAACGTCGATCTACATCGCCCGTGACAAACCTAGTCGACCCATTGTGAATGCTCTACCCGGATCGGACGACAGGTACGCCGGAACCGCCGCTCCCCTTTAGGCTATGCACTCGACCGACTTCCTATGACCGAGAGGCCACCGACAATGGCGACCAGTTCCACCGATGTTCGTGGTTCTCGATCCGGCAAGAAGCGGCCGATTCTCCTCACGGTGGGAGTGTTGCTGGTCGTCCTGGTCGCGTTTCTGGTGTGGCTGGGGTACGAGGCCTACACCGCTCAGTCCAGCCTGAACGCGACGCGCGACTCCGCTACGCAGGCGAAAGATGCTCTGCTCGACGGTGATGCGGCCGGTGCCGAGGCTGCGGCCGCGCGGGCCTCGGAATCGGCGGACGACGCGGTGTCGGCAACGACGTCCATCCCGTTTTCGATAGCGAAAGCCGTTCCTTACCTTGGTAGTCCGCTGAAATCGGTAGCTCAGATCACCGATGTGGTGCACGGACTGGCCGTGGACGTCCTCACCCCGGCATCGACGGCCGGCGAAAGCCTGAATCCCAGCAGCCTCGTCGAAGGTGGCGGCAAGGTCGATACCGCGGCTCTGCGAGACGCACAACCTGTGCTGGAGCAGACCGCCGCCGCAGCCGAGGAATTGAGCGTGCGGGCCCAGCAGGTGGACGAGCCCGCATTCCTCGGCGTCGTCAACGATGCACGTACGTCGTTGATCGATCAAACACACGACCTCGCCGGACTGCTCACCAACACTCACATCGCCAGTCAGCTGTTGCCGTCGATGCTCGGCGACAACGGCCCGCGCAGTTACTTTCTCGCGTTCCAGACCAACGCCGAGGCCCGCGGTACCGGCGGCCTGCTCGGCGGCTACGGCATCATTCGGGCCGAGAACGGCACGGCCCGTGTCGACACTCTCGGTGCCAACAACGAACTCGAATTCGCGAAGCAGCCCATCGACCTGGGCCCCGAGTACAACGCACTGTGGGCACCGCGTAACACCACGACCGACTTCCGAAACTCGAATGCGAGCCCACACTTTCCGTATGCCGGCCAGATCTGGTCGTCGATGTGGACGGAGCAGACCGGTGAGGTACTCAACGGTGCCATTGCCACCGATCCAATTGCGTTGAGCTACATTCTCGGAGCCACCGGCCCGGTCACGCTGGCCGACGGAGAGCAGATCACCGCAGATAACGTCGTCGAAATCACCCTCAGCACAGCCTATTCGAGGTTCGGCGACGACCAGTTGGCACGCAAGGCGTATCTGCAGCAGATCGCGTCTGCAGTGGTACAGAAGATGACCACGGGTGCGGCCCCCACCAGATCTCTGCTCGACGCGGTGGGCCGCGCCGGCAGCGAAGGCCGTATTTCGGTGTGGAGCGCAGATCCTGCCGAGGAGGCAATTTTGGCCGGTACCAAGGTGGGTCACGTGTTGCCGGACAGCCCGGCTCCCTACGCCAATGTGGTAGTCAACAATGCCGGTGGCAACAAGCTCGATTACTACCTGGCGCGCGATATCAAGTATTCGGCCGAATCCTGCACCGCCGGTACGCGTAAGTCGACAGTGACGGCGACGCTGACCAACAACGTGGATCCGAACGGCCTGACGTCCTACGTAGCGAGCACGTTCCAGCCCAACGTCCCCTATGGCACCAACGAATCGATCGTGTATCTGTACGGCACTCAGGGCGCAAAGATCACGTCCATGAAGGTGAACGGGGTTTCCGGATTCTCCATACAGGCCGGAACCGAATTGGGTCGTCCCGTGCAGGCCGCGTATCTCACTATCCCGCCCGGAAAGTCGCAGACGGTTACCTGGGAGCTCGAGGAGCCGTCAGCTCCGGGTGAGGCGACGGTGCCCGTGCAACCGTTGGTCGATCAGCCGACGGTCAGCATCGACGTCCCGCAATGTTGACTCCCCAGCGTTGACAGCCCAGCGCTGACAGCCCGATAACCCCAGCCCCGCGCGTCTTCGTCACACTAGGCGCGACGGGGCTGCGGTTGTTCTTCGGCTGACTTACAGTTCGTTCCGTGTTCGGAAATCGACGTAGGGACCGAGTCAGGCCACCAGAAAATGCGCATCCATTTGTTTGGATCATATTGGTAGTCCTGACGCTTGCACTGATCGTGCTGTTCGTGCTCGCGGAATTCGAGGGTCGCGTCTAGCTTCCAACAATCGACAATGCCCCGCCACTGTGAATGTGGCGGGGCATTGTCGGTTGCGGCCGTGATACATCACGATGCGAACTGCTTTTGTGTTGGCGGAACCGACTATTTACGGAAACGGGGGTTGTCGGTGCCGTTCGTCGACGGGTCGGTGTGCACCTCGGGACGGCGTGCTCGTCCGTATGGAGCCGCACTGACGGCCGTGCGTGCAGTTTCGGTCGGTGCCGACGGCGCAGGCTGCGCCGATCCGGGGTACGTCGAGGCCGCCTGTGGCGGAGTGGGTGCAGCTGCCGGCGTCGGATGCTGGACCGGGCCTTGGGGTGCCGGTGCGGGTACCGGGGGCACCACCTGACGCGGCAGGTTGGTATCGGCGGTGTAGTTGTACGAGTAGCTGTACATGTCCCCCTTCTTCGACGGGGTCAACGCCAGCACCACGCCGAGGACACGGGCACCGATGGTTTCGAGATTGCCGATCGCTCGCGCGAGTTCGTTGGACTTCGTGTGTCCGTAGCGGGTGACGAGCAGAGCACCATCCGCATGGGTGGTGAGGACAGCCGAGTCGGTGACGGGCAGCAACGGGGCACCGTCGACGATCACGTAGTCGAACCTCGAACGAAGTTCGACCAACAGAGCACGCGAGGCTTCCGAGCCCAACAGCTCGGACGGGTTCGGCGGGATGGGTCCCGAGGCCATGGCGTGCAGGCCCTCGTACTTGGTGGGCTGCAGAACCTCTTCTACCGTTGCCTGGCCGGCGAGAACGGTACTCATTCCGACCGAGCCGATCAGACCCATGTACTTCGAGACACGGGGACGCCTCAGATCGCCTTCGACGAGAGCCACGTGGTGGCCTGCTTCGGCCAGTGCCACGGCGAGATTAACTGCGGTGGTCGTCTTGCCTTCACTGGGAATCGCACTCGTGACGACGATGACTCGTGGTGGATGGTCGACTTCGAGGAACTGCAAGTTGGTGCGAAGCTCACGGAACGCCTCGGCACTGGCCGACTGGGTGAGATCTTGGAAGTCGATCGCCGGATGCGCCTTGCGTTCTTTGTCGAACGGAATGGTACCGACGAGCGCCTTGCCAGAAATCGACTCGATCTCACGACGATTCTTGATCGTATTGTCCAAACGGTCCCGCAAGACCGCTAGCGCGATGCCGAGCAGTAGACCCACTGCGGCACCCAGGGCAAGGTTGCGCTTCGTCTTAGGGCTGACTGGTGCCGACGATGCATCGGCTTGCTGGAAGGTCTTTACTCCGGCCGACGGGGAGCCACCGTCTCCTGGCGTCTCAAGCTCACGGACCTGATTCGTCAACTCGGCTGCCATAGCATTCGCGATGTCGCGCGCCTGTCCTGACGACGCGTCGGTCACGGTGATGTCAAACAGAACGGTGTCGGGAGTCGAGGATGCCCTAACTTTTGCAGCCAGTTCAGACGGACTCAAGTTAAGCGGAAGTACATCGAGTACACGCGCCGCCAGCGCTTCGCTGGTCACCAGCTCCGAGTACGAGGCCACGCGCTGCTGCGAGAACAAGTTGCCCTGGTACGTCTCACTGACTGACGTTCCCCCTGAGGTGGACACAAACATTCTGGCGCTCGATTCGTACAGCGGCGTCGTCAGCAGGGACGCACCCAGGGCACCAAGGACCGCCACGACCACGGTAACGGCGATGATGATCCACCGAGCCTTCAGGATTTTCAGATAGTCCTGTATCTCCACGCTTCGTACTCCTCGTCCGTTCGTCGACACCCCGCAACGGGCTGGTGTGTCGCTCAATCGTTACATAGCTGCTCACTTCCCGTGTACCGGATGCGAGCGAGCGCATCCCTGCACAATTGAATCGCGCCTAATCTCGACGGAAACTTGCCATTTCAACGTTCGGCTGGGTCGTCGCGTTCATTTCTCCGGATTCCATACGCTTCCGGCACCGCTCGACCCATTCCGCACTTCGGTCTACCATATTCAGCGAGCCCCATCCAGCGCCGCTGGTTCAGCACCGTCACCGTCGAGGTGGTTGACAGTGCCGAGCCTCCCTCGCCCCATCTACGCAGCGGTCGTAACCGATCTCAGCGGAGACATCGTATTCTTTCGCACTTTAAACAGTTTTGGGCAGATGGCCAAAGCTCGTCACCAACACCCGAACCGAATCTCTTAGAGCCAGAGATCGAATGTCGCGTTCGATCTCACAGCCCACGTCGTAGCCCATAGAGCAATGAATGCACCTTTAAACGCGAAAGCCACGGGTTCCCCGATTCCGTTGTTCTACATCCACACCGCAAAGTGAATCTGAAACTCACCTGAGAAAGACCACTTGCTGCCACCGTCGCATTTTCCACCTACACCGACACACACCTCGATCCACAAGGCTAGTGCTACCGAAATACAGATTTCCGTGTTCTTCCCCGAGCGGTCGCCCGGAGCCGCCGTCAGACGAGACCTGGATTGACGCGCTACAGCAAGAAATGGACTAATCAGCACTCGCGGAGCAACGAATCCTAAACAAGCTTCAGACTAGATGGCCGCTGCAAATTGCTCTGAAACAGGGTCACAGGCTATCGAAACCAAGAGGCTCGGCCCCACACAAATCATAGAATAGTCGTATTTGATAACTTCCTGCGGACACCGTGCGAGTGTATTACGCACCCGAAATACCCACTATCCGCGCAGGAATCCCGACGGCTGATGCAAAATCGGGGATGTCCATGAGAACGACCGCGTTAGCACCCACCTTGACACGGTTACCGATTTTGACGCCACCTAAAACTCGCGAACCGGCCCCAAGTACGACCTCGTCACCGATAACAGGATTGGACAGATCGCCATCAGAACCAATGGACTCGCCTATCGTAACTTGCTGCAAGACGGTCAACTTCGCACCAGCTATCACCTTCGAACCAACTACTATTCCATTTGGGTGCTGCATCATCAGTCCCGGCCCTATGACGCAACCGGGAACAAAGTCAGCTCCGGTCAAAAATAAATTCACGGATCTAGTAAAAGATTTAAAGATTCCGAACCGAGAAAGCGGCGAATTTTCTTGCAAGCGTAACAAAAAACTTGAACGGGCACCAGGGTGGACTAAAAGTATACGAACCAAACCAAACAGACCCACGTCCGACTTCGAAGTATAGCGCTTCACATCCTGGCGTAGGTTTAATGCTAGCCCACTAGCCATCCCAAAGTGACTACGTTCCTTTTGCAACCAATTGTCGACCACTAAATTGCCTCTCGTCGTTTATAGCACGGTACCGTAAAACCGACAAATCGTCCTGCCAACTTGCGCTGATGAGCTCCTGGAAGCCATCTACCGGCCCGCTGCCGCGACACGTACTCGCCAGCGTCACCCGACGGTCGCTGCCCGCGTCCGGGACAATCTGATGTTCCCCATGTTCTGAAGTATCGTTGGAACAACGTTATGTCGCTCACGATTCCCCTTTAGTCGGGCCTAGAAATTGCTTGATTTGGATCAGAAAAATCACTCCGGGATGGCGTTGCCAAACGGGTAAAACTCAACAACGACATCTCAGTTTCACCACCTCCGATAGGTGCTTCATCCCGGCACCCTCCAAGTTCACACGGTAGCCCAACCGCGCACTGCGGTCGACAGCATCAGTAAGTCGGTCCGTACACAATGGCTTAGCCGGTCGACCAACAGTCGAGCGCCAGATTGCCGGCTGCGCGCACTGGCTATCTGCGCGACAGCACCGAAACAACACGGTCGGAAATACTGCGATGCCCCGAATCATTAACATGAGTCAAGTCGGGCAAAACCATCGATTGGTCGATAACGGGGGGATCCAAAAGCGATACATAAGTTCCGGCTACTTCTCCAGCCGCCGATCGGACAGTTTCATCCAACAGACGACGACTTCTTTCGACCTCTGGATCATCGGCTGGCATAGGGAAGCTCGGCCCCACCGCCACAATTTGAACATTCGGTAATGCTCTTCGGATCTCGCCGTACGTCTTATGGACCGACGCTTGCACCACGGACGGATCTATCAACATTGCCGCCATATCATTTTGGCCACCGGCAACTACGACCACATTCGGAGAGAACTGAGCGACAACACCAGCTTGATCCATGTATGCAGCACACGATGCGCGCATGCAACCGGCTGATTCCATCGAGTTTAAGTACCCAGTACCACCAACACCCAGATTAATTTCGAACCACCGCATATCTCTAGCAACTTCTGAGCTCCATCGCGAGGAATCAGACGAAGACCCGACGCCCTCCGTATAAGAGTCGCCGACAAAAACCGCGGAAAATGAGCGACCTGAATTGATATCGGGCTGAATAAATGGAACGGCGCTTCTGCCTGGATCATGGCGATTGACCGATGTGACACCAGCGTATGCTACAAAAGAAACCACGACCAGTGCAGCAACTATAGTTAAGCCGAACGACACGTTCTTACGTTCCAGAGGGCTCCTTCGCATGAAGCCAATCATGCCAGACCGCGCGTGTTCATGCTTACTTGGGTGGCTCTTCGATAATTATCATTACCATTACAAGAATAAACTCGGTTGAGGCAAACACAACCCACCCCTAAAGTCACATGCAAGCGCCATCGATATGACCCGCTGAACATGGAAATAACGTTGCAACCGAATTGCTGGATGAATGACTACTAACTGCACATCCAAATCACGCAATTGGTAC
This sequence comes from Rhodococcus sp. JG-3, assembly GCF_000482405.1. Taxonomy (NCBI): domain Bacteria; kingdom Bacillati; phylum Actinomycetota; class Actinomycetes; order Mycobacteriales; family Nocardiaceae; genus Rhodococcus; species Rhodococcus sp. JG-3. Next base: position 1,411,109 of record NZ_KI519398.1, on the reverse strand, counting down.
AGAAGCCACGCAAGACAGACGGACATATGCCAATTGTCCGAAAAACATTAAAGGGAAAACAGCGCACCGCTAAGTGTGCCGTCATCGGATGACATGGTGCAGAATAACATATCACTACCTGACCGAACTTCTAAATGCGAACCCTTGATCAACCTCCGCGGGCCAATATCTTCGACAACACCCTACCCAGGGTACGGACCAGTCCCAGCAGCTATTGATCGGCGGACGACACTATTGCAACCAACCGTTACACCGCGACCAATCTCAACACCCCGTAAGACCACCGCGCGGGCGGCAATCCAAACCCCGTCTAATATTACGATGGGTCCATTGTCGAACTCGAACGTCTCTCCGAACCGGTCATGACTTCCAGTGCACAACAGCACTCCTTGAGAGATACAGACGTTTGAACCAATCGTGACCGGTTCCAAATTCAAAATCCAACTGGCCTCGCCGATCCAACTGTTATCTCCAACCTTCAATTTCCACGGCCAGTGAATCTTTACTCCATGCCGTAAAATAACACCGCTTCCGACATGCGCACCGAACACCCGCAAGATGGATATTCTTGCACGGTTAGGGCACCACCACCGCTGGCCAATTGCGCCCCAAACGAAAAGCCAAGCTAATTGCCAGCCAATGCCCCGGCCGCGTTCGTAGCCTGCCCCAGTGAATCGACTAAGGTCTCTAACAGGTAATTTGTCCATGTCACCTAATATAACTGATCTCAACCGAGAGCACATGCGCCAGGAACCTGAACTTTACTATCTTGCAATAATTACAACGACCGATAAATCGCCGTCAACTTGCGACATACGTCCTCCACCGAATAGGCCTCTTCGACTGCTCGTAGGCCGCCTTCACCACACCGCTGCCTTAACGCGGGGTCGTTACATAGTTGCCGGACGGCCGCACCGAGTGAAGCAACCGAATCCTCCGCTACCAGCCCCGACTTGTACTGCCGAATCGAGGCCGCTAGACCCCCACTAGCAGTGGCAACCACCGGCACCCCGACAGACATAGCCTCAATCAAGGTCATTCCGAAAGGCTCGTTGATTGCAGGTAACACGTATATGTCCGCAGTCGCAATCCTTGCCTGAATCATGTCTGGCGATATAGGCCCAACCCATTTTATGCTTGAAGAATATTTCGTAGCTAATATCTTCTTCTCCACCGAACCTGCTTCGCCTTCATCAGGGCCCACCAAGATGAAATTCGCATTTAGACCCTCATCGAGCAGCATAACGGCCATATCGACGAACGTTAAAGGACGCTTCCTTGGATGCAAACGTGCCACAAACAACACTTCCAACCGCACCCCCGCCGTCGTCGGAGCAACCAGGTCGCGGCGAACATTGACGCCGTTGCTGAGAATCGATATGGTCGCCAATTCACTCTGAATAACAGCCGAAACAGAGTCGCACTCAGCCTCATTTAAACAGAGAATTGCACTCGCCGTCCTTAAGACACGGTTCGTAAAGATGCGGTCAATTGCTCGCGCCAGCCTCGAATCTTTCTTAACGACCATCCCATGACATTGGACAACGAACCTCGCATGCATGGCGCTTAGTAAAGTGCCGACCGAGAGAGAGAAGATATCCCGGGCGAAGTGCAGGTGCACGACATCATAGTCTCTATATCTGCGCATCAACCATACAATTGCTGCGATTGAAAAAATTGCGGCAAATCGCCTCGACCGCAGTGCTCTTCTGGACGAAAAAAGGACAACACGGACCCCGTCGATCTCGTTTGGCGGACTTTGCCATCCGCGGTATGTGGCCAGCAAATCCACATCGTGCCCCATTGCCTGTAAAGCTGACGCCTGGGATAGGCTCACACGACTGGGGCCCCCGTATTCACCGCCAGGAGATACTAGCGTGACGACGTGAAGAATTTTCATTCAAGCTCCTTTAGGGAAATCTATAGCGCGATTGCCGTCAGTTGTGTTTTAGCTGCAGATCCCTAGCTAGACCTACCAGTCGAGTTTTTTTGAACAAATAGCGCGTCTGGGCGCGGAGGTGATAGCCTAATCGGCACCAAAAATATGTCCACGAGGAAGTGGAAGATCAAAATTGATATAACCAGGGAACCTGTAGCGCCGACCGCACCAAACTTTGCAACCATAGTTGGGCCGAATAACACAACGCTAAGTGTCACCATCGATACGCTTAAGGCCTGAAGCCAAATTTCGGTAGGTTGCGTCAACAACATGCCGGACACGACGTGTGCGCATTGCACAACGAGCAGTAGTCCCAACATAATCGCAAGGCTATGCGATGTTCGAATATCGCCACTTGAAACCAAAATAGACGCAAGAGGGAGCGTTACAGTAAACAATGTTCCAACTACTAAACCAACCGCTATGAAAATCATTGATGACCGAAACCATAAGCCATAAGCAATCTTATTGTCTCCACGCCTTCTGCTGAAAGCCGGCCAAAAAGCGGCCGCGGCAGTTGCCAGTACCGACCAAACTGCCGTACATAGCTGCGTGGCAAGAATATACGAACTCAATTCAGACCCGCTGCCCTCCTGCACTTGCAGTCGACCAATTTGAGTGGAGACAGGGAGCCCCACAGTAATAATCATCATCGGAAGTATTGAGGTAGTGCCTGGAAGACGAACTCTCCAATTAAGAAAATAGCCATGAATCGTCAGGCTCAAAGAGCGCCAAGCCAGAATCGTTGCGCTAAAATTGCTTACTGTATAGCCCAGGATAAGCGGTAGAGAATAAAGTGGCGGCCATGCGTCTACAACGAAGAAAAGTAGAACTGCGGCGATACTAACCAGCGGTGCGGCTATGGAGATCGTAGAAAGATGGTGATTCTGATTCCTGGCAATAAGGATTTTTGAGCCAGTCAGCAACGGCATATTGACTGCGAACAATATAAGAGCCAGAGTATAAACAATACTTTCGTTGCGACCGATATCGCTCTGAAGTATCAGCGACCACCAACTCATAGGAACGGCAAGCATACCAACGCCGGAAATTAGCAGGGATATGCTTGCCAGCACCCACGTTATTGAGTAAACAATTTTTTGAACTCGAATTAGCGGAGTTTCTACGCCACAGAAGTTGAAAATAATCGCGCCCAAGCCGAGATCGGCAAAAGGAATTAGCAGGGCCAGAGTTGCGACGATAGACACACGGGTAAATAGTTCACCTGCGCCAGCAACCGTCACCGAGGTAACAATGAGTACCGACAACGCGTAGAGCGGGGCAGACAAAGCACGAATACCGCCGCCTCGCAAGACCGCCCTACGTTCGTCACCGTCGAGCACGTTCACCGGCCTGTACAAAATGGGTGTTTAAATTTGGCGACTTCGCGTCGGCTGCATCTCGCCGTTTTCGGATACAGGACACCGTGAGACCTACCGCGAGCGGTATCGCAAGTTGAATTCTGGTGGTGTCGCCCAACGGTGAAAAGAAGAACGCCCAAATACCGGTAAGGCTCAAATATATCGCGACCGATGACTGCAGTCGGAGTGCTTCAACGAAAGATCTGCACAAGCCCGAAGCGACGCACAGGACCAGAGGAATTGAAAAAATTCCCACAGTGGCAATCAAGCCCAACACGATGGAGTGGAGCGACAGGGTGGGTACACGAAACAACGATTCGATTTCGAACGGTTGCAACTGATAGCGATGCTCAACAAACCATAATGCAGCTTGGTTACGGACTGACGCTGGCGGTGAAGGTGCCGGCCCCCAGCCAGCCAACGGGCTTTCCTTTATGCTAAACAACAATGGCACGATCTCTTTCCGCGCTCCAATCAGTGGCCCAAGGTCGCCACTTTGATTTGTGAGCTTACGTTGTGCAAGTTCGCCAAAAACGCCGCCAGCAAGGAGCTTGACCAATGTCAGGACAGCTAGAGATGCAAGGGCAGTTGCAATCGCAATTCGCCCTAGTCTGATCTTACGTATCGACTGCTTTAGACGTCCAGCAATTCCTGTTGGTCCGTATGAGAAAGTGACAAGTGCGAAGATAATCGAAACGGCCCCGAATATCGCTAGAGATCGAGAGCCCATATAGATATTCACAACGCTGACAACCAGACCAATTATTAGCGCCCAGAACAGCTTCTTCTGACCGAGCAAGCGGTCAACTGCGACAACTGCGATTAGGGCCAGCGAAACGCCATATCCAAACTTCCATGAATCTTGAACCTGAGAGAGCGTTGGACTTGTCAAAGTTCCGACGATCACTCCCAGGGCAAGACCGATAGACAGTTCAGATAGACGCCCGAGACCATACTTTTTCAGCATTGCGGCGATTAATACGGTTAGCGAAATAGTGAACAGTACATTGGCTACTGCAGGTACAATCAACGTTTCGGGCTTGTTGAACCGCCATCCACTGTAGAACAGCGCGATTGCGACAACGAACGAGCTCGCAAAAAGACGAAAGAATCTTGCCCCGTTTGGGACGGATAATATGAGTAAAGGAATCGACATCACGGTGATGAGCTCAGTGACCGAGAATCGTCCGCCAAAAGAGATGTATATAGACGCGAGGAAGCCAACCGCCGTAGCTTGCAGTTTTCCGGCGGTCTTGACTGAATCGATCGTATAGCTGGATCGCGTCTGCAACATTCTGGGCTATGTTCCTTACCTTTTTGAAAGAAATTTGAGTTCACGCGTGTAAATATAGAAACGCGAGTTTCTCAGGTTTGTGGTGGCAATCGCTGCGAGTTGCAGACACGCCCCGACTGCACTCAGCCAGTAGTCGACTAAACTATCCGAATTTGATAAGCGAATTCGGCTGGCCTCCCTTACGAAGCGCAGTGGCCCGGAACCAGTCTTAGAACCCGGATGCAACCTCAAAACACCTGCGGTGTGGTCCACCAACGTCTGACATCCAGCGTCTGCGGGCAACCGCAACATCAAGTCCAGATCCATTCCGAAATGCAGGTCTGTGTCGAAACCCCCGATCTCATCAAGCATAGTTCGCCGAATAAAAAGCGAACCGGAAAATATATAGCATCCCCAAGTTAGCAGCTTGCGCTTGTTGAGCTTCTGCGCCCGATACGTGCGCAAGATTGTGCCGTCAGCGTCAGACGTTTGGTGCCCGCCGATTATGATAGGAACACTGTCGATTTCGATGGCTCTATAAAAATTTCTAAAGAAACCTTCTGCCACGATATCATCCGAGTTCAACCATCCGACGTATCTGCCCGATGCCTTGGCTAGCGCTTTGTTTAAAGCATCAGACTGACCAGAATCACCTTCAGAAGTGAGCCTTACCCGGGGATCGCTCTGAGCTATTTTGCGAACGATTTCGATTGTTCGATCGGTCGATAGGCAGTCCTGAACTATTATCTCGTCCTCATCGCGGATTTGCGAAAGAACCGACTTGAGCGCGTCTGCGATATACGTTTCGCTGTTTCGAGCTGGCATTAGCAACGAAAGATTCGGCATCAATCTAACTCCTCTGCACCGATGACCGACAAAATTTCCTCGAATTCGTCGACTGCGTTGTTAAGACTAAGGCTGTTCTCGACGTGCCATAACCCGTTTTTGATTAGGCCATCCCGTAAGGTCCTGTCGTTCGCGAGAAGCTCGATCGCCTCGATCAGCTGAAGGGGTTGGCCAGCGTTTACGACAAGGGCAGCGCCAGTTCTTCTGGCTTCTGCGTGCGTATTGCTCCCTGGTTCTACGGCACAAATTACCGGCCTGGCTGACGCCCAGTACGAAGTCAACTTACTCGGCAGCGACATCCCACTGACCCCTGGTTTTTCATTAACGAGCAGTACATTGGCTTCCCTCATTGCCGACACGAATGTATCTGAATCGAGCGGGCCTCTGACCTGAAGGTTGAGCATTCCGTCCGCGAGCTTTTCTATTTTTGCTCTCTGATTTCCGTCCCCAATGATTGAGAAGAACATGTTAGGGTGCGAAAGTTGAGATAGTTTTGCGGCCGCCACGATATTTTCAAGTCCTTGTTTCATTCCGATATTTCCGGAATGCAACACAATTACCGCTTCGGTAGGCCAACCAAGAGTCTTTCGGATATTCTGGTCCGGAAGTAGTGAACGTGTTTCGTTGGACTTTATCCAGTTACGAACCACTCGTACCTTTGTTTTACCAGCCGTAAGGGCTAGCTTTATTCCCTCTGCGAATTTTTCGTGTATTACTACAACAACATCGACATGTCTGATGAGGTAATGTTCCATAAACGTAATAGCTTTGGATGCTCGAGGCGTTGCTGTATCCGTCTCACGTGCTGCCATCGCGTAACTATCTTGCATCCACAGAATCATATAGGGCCTGCGCCGTCGGCCTTTATAGCGTATACATACCAGAAGGCTGGAGATTAAAGACGGGCTCACCAAGATTACTGCGTCATGCTTGGTCGGGTGCCACTTCTGCAGTTCGAGCAGAGCACGGAATCCGAACGTCGACTCCATCCACAGTCTTTTGGCAAGAGTGGGATTTTCTGGTACATAGTGTGTTACACGGGAAACTGTCGGACGTTCCGAATCGCGGATCTGACGTCGGCCAGTGCGCTGAACGTGCGCTTTCTCGACCTTCCACTGAGGGTAGTGGGGCAGCCCGGTAATTACGGAAACCCGCTTACCCCGTTTTACGAGTTCGTTCACCATTTCTGAGGTGTATGGGCCGATTCCCGCTTGCTCCGGCTCGTAGTTAATGCCGACAACGTAAACGCGCTCGTGTCCGCTGCCCATCTATCGACCCTCATCGAAATCGATGGTTAAAGCATCTAGCTTGACGTTTTCACTTACCCACGTGTGAGGGTCTTTCCGGTCAAACCAGGCTCCAGGCAGTTCTTTAATATTCTTAGCCGGTCTTCCCGCCCATAGTCCAGATTTCATTTCTTGCCGCATTGTCGGCTTTGTTAGCAGAGATCCGGCTGCCAGGAGAGACTCACTGGGTAAAATCGAACCTTTTAGCGCCAGACAATTTGAGCTTACGAAGCAGTAGTTGCCTATGACTATGGGTCCGATTGTCGTCACGTTCTTGCGCACGTCAATTTCGTGGGTTTGGAAGATGGACCTGACGCCAGCTATACCGGACATGTGTCCAATCTGGATGCGTCCTGAGCAATCTAGGTAGTGTCGACTCGTTATGAAAGATCCCGACCCTACTTCCAGCACCCCTGCGTTTTGTTCGTAATCCTGGTATGTACGTGCCGCGCTGAACCAGTTCCAAGACCCAATGAGATTGTTTCCGTTGAACTTGACAGACCGTATGTCCCGAAAGACATTGAATGGTCCAATCACGACGTCGGATTTTATATCGAAGTTAGAGCAAGCCCAAACTAGGTTTGGCCCTACGACCACCTGCTTGTCGATCGTGTGACCGAATGCCCGTAGTAACTGTATTTTAACCCCACTATGAGGAAGTATCCATACTAGTGCTTGAAGTACTTTAAGTACGCGACCCTTACTGGTCATAGTGTTCTGCCTTAGTTAAGGTTGGTCCTAATATTTGCACGGGGGTATACCAAGATGCCGCTACTGCCTGAGATTACTAAAGTTGCTGTGATACCACGCGACCGTCGATGCAATTCCGGCCTCCAAGTTGATTTCCGGTTTCCATCCCGCGTTTCGGAGCTTGTTCACGTCAAGAAGCTTCTGCGGTGTCCCGTCAGGCTTGGAGGTATCCCACTCCGTCTCACCCTCGAAGCCGACGGCGGATGCCACGATACCGGCGATCTCCTTGATCGTCGCGTCCTCGCCGGTGCCCACGTTCACCTGATCAGGCCCGTCGTAGTGCTCGAGCAAGTGAATGCACGCGGCAGCCATGTCATCGACATGCAAGAACTCGCGTCGCGGCGAACCGCTACCCCAGTTGGTCACCTTGTCGACACCGTCACGACGCGCCTCGTCGTAACGACGAATGAGCGCGGGCAGAACGTGTGACCCCTTTGGGGAGAAGTTGTCGCCCGGGCCGTACAGGTTGGTCGGCATGGCCGAGATCCATGGGAGGCCGTACTGCTTACGTACCGACTGGATCTGCAGTATGCCAGCGATCTTCGCGATGGCGTAGGCGTCGTTGGTCGGCTCGAGGTGCCCGGTGAGGAGGTACTCCTCCTTGATTGGCTGCGGAGCCAACTTCGGGTAGATGCACGACGACCCGAGGAACAACACACGCTGCACGTTCTGCGCCAATGCTGCATCCAACACGTTCACCTGAATCCGCAGATTGTCCGAGAGGAAATCGACCGGATACGTGCTGTTGGCCAAGATGCCGCCTACCTTGGCGGCTGCCAGCACTACCGTTTCCGGTTTGGTCTCCTCGAAGAACGCGAAGACCGCATCGCGGTCTTTGAGATCCAACTCGGACGACGAGCGGCCGATCAGGTCACTGAACCCGGATGCTTCGAGCTGACGCCAAATAGCGGAGCCCACCAAGCCGCGGTGCCCAGCCACATAGAACGGCGCATCTCGGTCGAGCGGAGCTGGGATGTAGTCGGAGGTTGCCGACCCATCAGCCATCGCGGCGCTCATGCCCAATCCGGCAGCGCCGGACGGTCGATCCACGGGCGACCTTCGTGCTCAAGGGCCGCGATATCGGCGTCGACCATGATCTTGGCGAGCTCAGGCGTGTGAACCGTAGCCTTCCAGCCGAGCTTCGCCTCGGCCTTGCTCGCGTCACCGATGAGGGCGTCCACCTCGGTGGGTCGCAGATATCGCTCGTCGAATTTGACGTGCTTCTCCCAGTCCAAGCCGGCTCGCTCGAATGCCACGACGAGAAAGTCCTTCACCGAAAAGTTGCCACCGGTCGCCAACACGAAGTCGTCCGGCTCATCGACCTGCAGCATCCGCCACATACCCTCGACGTACTCCGGTGCGTAACCCCAGTCACGGATGGCGTCTAAGTTGCCCATGTAGACGTTCTGCTCGAGACCGGCCTTGATACGTGCGACAGCCCGAGTGATCTTACGGGTGACGAATGTTTCACCGCGGCGCGGAGATTCGTGGTTGAACAGAATCCCGTTGACAGCGAAAATTCCGTACGCTTCACGGTAGTTCTTCGTGACCCAGTAGGCGTAGACCTTGGCTGCGCCGTACGGCGAGCGGGGGTAGAACGGGGTGTCTTCGTTCTGGGGAGGCGGCGTTGCACCGAACATTTCGGAGCTGGACGCCTGATAGAAGCGGCACTGCAAGCCGGCGAGACGCACGGCCTCGAGCAGTCGGATTGATCCGACGCCAGTGGTATTACCGGTGTGCTCGGGTTCGTCGAAGCTGACGCGCACATGCGACTGTGCGCCGAGGTTGTAGACCTCGTCCGGATGGATCTCGGTGAGCAAGGTGACAAGGCGAGCACCGTCACTGAGGTCACCGTAGTGCAGGAACAGCTTGGCGTCCTTGTCGTGTGGATCCTGGTACAGGTGATCGATGCGTGAGGTGTTGAAGGTGGATGATCGGCGAATGAGGCCGTGCACCTCGTAACCCTTGCTCAGCAGTAGTTCCGCAAGGTACGAGCCATCCTGGCCAGTAATACCCGTAATCAGCGCGCGTTTCATTATGTCACTCCCTTAAGCCCAGCATTCGGTCCAGTTGCATTGCGTGCCATAGCTCTAGTAAGCCCCATCGCTAACAGCCACAGCCTTCATAGTTTTCGCGATAATCAGTAAGTCGCCCACCATCGACCAATTCTCGACGTACGAAAGATCAAGCCGGACAGTCTCTTCCCACGAGAGGTCGGATCTACCGCTGACCTGCCACAGACCGGTGACTCCCGGCTTGACCAACAGACGCCGACGAACCTCACCGTTGTAGGTCTCGACCTCGCGGCGCAGAGGTGGCCTCGGCCCCACCACACTCATCTCGCGCTTGAGAACGTTGATGAACTGCGGAAGCTCGTCGAGACTGAATCGCCGCAGGATCTTGCCGACAGGGGTTACCCGCGGATCGTCACGCATCTTGAACAGCACCCCGCCGGCACCTTCATTGCGGTCGAGTAGATGTGCAACCTGCCGGTCCGCATCGACGGTCATGCTGCGGAACTTGATCATCGAGAACGGTTTGCCGTCGATGCCCATCCGCTCCGACTTGTAGAACACCGGGCCGCGACTCGTTGCCTTAACAGCGATGGCGACTGCGAGCAGTATCGGCGAGATCAGTACCAGAACCAGCGCTGCAAACGTCAGATCGAAGGCGACCTTGCTGAATCGCGTCGCGCCGTTGTACTGAGGCTTCTCGACGTGAATCAGCGGGAACCCTGCAACGGGCCGCATCACCAAACGTGGGCCAGCCACGTCGACGACGCCAGGCGCGACCACGAGGTCGACGTCCTTCTTCTCCAGGTCCCAAATCATCTTGCGGATGCCCTTGTGGCCGAGGTGTTCGGTAGCGGTGACGGCGACGGTGTCGGCACCGCACTCGTCGATCGCGCCGAGGACGTCTCTCTCACTACCGAGTACCGGGATGTCAGCCCCCTCGACGTGAACGATTCCATCACTCGGCACCTCGTAGCCGGGCATGCACATACCCACCACCGCATAGCCAGCGGACGGCGACCGCTCGAACGACTCTGCCATCGAGACCGCAGCTGCGCGGCTTCCGACAATCAGAACCGATGTCTTGTACTTGTCCTCGGTACGGAGTCGAGCAACTACTTGTCGCCACAGCCACCGACTGACCAGCAAAGCCATCAACCCAACTGGCAGGGCGATGGCGAGATATAGACGCGCAAAGTCGATACGAAATAGCAGCGAGACGATGGCGATGACACCGAAGAGCCTGAAGGTGGCCGACACGATGCGGCGGTACTCCTCGGCACCGTTGCCGATGACCCGCGTCGAGCGGGTTCGAAAGATTGCGAGAAATGCGATCCAGACGCTCGCCACTGCAACGGAGACACCGGTGTAGATCGCCGAGTTCGCCAGGCCGGTTGTTTCGACCCCTCCGAAGCGGACGATCTGGGCGAGGGCGACGGACAGGACCACGGCCAGCACGTCGGTCACCCGAAGGCGGGCGATGTACTGGCGTTCCCACACATGCCTGGACGTGAGCTTGCGAGTCTTGAACTCCTCGGAACGTGAGGATCCCCAGAGTGAGCGTGGTGCAGCCCCGACAAATGACACCTGCTCTCCTCCTTCTGCGCTACTGCGGCCGTTTGCGGTGGACGCTGATCTGTAAATCGAAACCAATCCGGAATGACACCGGTACCGAATTGGAATAGTCCCACGATGCTATGAGAAGCACCACGTGAGCGGCGCAGATCACAGATGAATAACAGCGTCCGTTCGGTTTACCACACCTACGCTGACTAACTGAAACGGGCGACAGGGATTTCCTAGATGTAAACGCCGCGAGGTCCAAAAACGTTACACACTAGCGTCGTCAAACGAATCTTGGTGAGCAGTCACAGTGTCGAGTACTGTTTATCGGGTGATTTACCCGCCATTTGGGGCCACGGCCGCTTCTAACAAACATCAACACTCGTCGAGGAGGCAAAGCAAGACGTTCGCCTTGTAGTCGTTGTGCGTTAATCCGAATTACAGATACTCGCATGCACAACGGCCAACAGTTCATTCCATTGAATGAATCGTGCGGTCGCATTGCCTGGCCGTACTCAGGGACGACCTAAGCCTCGGTAGCTCCAATCCGCTGCACGCCACTGCGCCGGGTCCAAGCAGTTGCGGCCGTCGATCAGCTTCTTGCTCCGCACCACGCCGTCCAGGTCGCTGGGAACGAGAGCCTTGAACTCTTTCCACTCCGTCAGCACCAGCACCACGTCGGCACCATCGCAGGCCTCGAGAGCGGTGTTGTTGTAGGTCAGCGTGGGGAACAGCGCCCGCGAGTTCTCCATCGCCTTCGGGTCGTACACATTGACTGTTGCACCCTGTAGCTGGATCTGCCCGGCCACGTTCAGAGCCGGTGAATCACGAACGTCGTCGGAGTCGGGCTTGAAGGCCGCGCCCAGCACTGCCACCCGCGCACCGAGCAGCGAGCCGCACGCCTCCCGCGCCAACTCGACCATGCGGGTGCGTCGTCGCATGTTGATGTTGTCGACCTCGCGGAGGAACGTCAGCGCTTGGTCGGCACCGAGCTCGCCGGCCCTGGCCATGAACGCGCGGATGTCCTTGGGCAGGCAGCCACCGCCGAAGCCGATGCCCGCGTTGAGGAACTTGCGACCGATGCGCTCGTCGTGGCCGATGGCGTCGGCGAGGACGGTGACGTCGGCCCCCGCCGCCTCGCACACCTCTGCGATGGCGTTGATGAACGAAATCTTGGTGGCCAGGAACGCATTGGCCGAGGCTTTGACCAGCTCGGCCGTGGCCAAGTCGGTTACCAGGAACGGAATCTGCTCGTCGAGCAGCTGGGCGTAGACCTCGCGGGCCAACGCCTCCGCGCGACCCGGCCGATCTCGATCGACACCCAGCACGAGACGATCCGGGTGCAGAGTGTCTTTGACGGCGTAGCCTTCGCGCAGGAACTCGGGGTTCCACGCGACCTCGACGCCGTCGCCGGCCGGTGCCAGTTCGCGGGCCAAGCGGCCGAGCCGCTCGGCGGTGCCGACGGGGACGGTCGACTTACCGAAGATCACGGCGGGCTTGGTGAGCAACGGCGCGAGCGTCTCGATGACCGAGTCGACGAATTTCATGTCGGCCGCGAATTCACCCTTCTTCTGGGGAGTGCCGACACCGAGAAAGTGAACCTCCGCGAAGTCTGCGGCTTCCTGGTACGACGCGGTGAAGCGCAAGCGACCGGCCGCGATGTTGCGCTGCAGCACCTCTTCGAGGCCGGGCTCCCAGAACGGAACCTCGCCGGATTCCAGCTTGCGGAGTTTGGACTCGTCGACGTCAACACCAAGGACGTCGTGTCCGAGCTCTGCCATGCACGCTGCGTGGGTCGCGCCCAGGTACCCGGTTCCGAACACTGTGATGCGCATACGTCGGAAATCTCCTCGGTCTCGAACGCAACCCTGACGGTTCCGCAGTATCGGGTCGACATCGTGCGCGCCCAAAAACAACTTCCGGACAATGCCGACTGAACGACAGATGAGCGTTGATGAGTTACCCGGGAGTCCGGTAACCAAACTGAGCGACTGTCAGAGAGACACGAACATAACGGAACAACCGTCGGGCCAATCCATCCAGCGCCGTCAGTACGCGCCTTCGCTCTTGGCGACCGCAACAGCGGTCTTGGCGATGATGAGCAAATCGCCCGTCATGGACCAGTTCTCGACGTACGACAGATCCAGACGCACGCTCTCTTCCCACGACAGATCAGATCGGCCACTCACCTGCCATAGCCCGGTGATGCCCGGCTTGACCAGCAATCGTCGCCGCACTTCGCCGTCGTAGGTTTCGACTTCACTGCGCAGTGGCGGCCGCGGACCCACCACGCTCATGTCGCGGGTGAGGACGTTGACGAACTGCGGCAGTTCATCGAGGCTGTATTTGCGCATCACCTTGCCGACGGATGTGACGCGGGGGTCGTCGCGCATCTTGAACAGCACGCCCGCACCCTCGTTGAGTGCAGCGAGTTCCTGCACCCGCTTGTCTGCATCCTGAACCATGCTGCGGAACTTGATCATCTGGAACGGCTTGCCGTCCATACCCATTCGCTCGGACTTGTAGAAAATCGAGCCCTTGCTGGTGAACTTGATGATCACGGCGAGGGTGAGCAGAATCGGCGAGATCAACAGCAAGACCGACGCGGCGAAGACGAGGTCGAAGGCTGTCTTCCCGAATTTTTTGGCCCCGTTGTACTGCGGCTTCTCGACGTGGATGAGCGGGAAGTCCGATACAGGCCGCATCACCAGGCGCGGACCGGCAACATCCATGACGCCGGGAGAGACGACGAGATCGACCTTCTTCTTCTCGAGGTCCCACACCATCTTTCGAAGCCCGTGATGGCCGATGTGCTCGGTTGCCGTCACCGCGACGGTGTCTGCGCCGGTGACTTCGATGGCCTCGACGACGCTGTGCTCGTCCCCCAGCACCGGAATGTCGATTCCGTCGATCGTGAAGGACGCGGCGCTGCGGGGCTCGTAGTTGGGCAAGCAGATGCCGACCACGCTGTAACCGGCTTCGGGCGAACGCTCGAACGACCGAGCCATCGACAACGCCGAACTCTTACTTCCCACGATCAGCACCGCCGTCTGATACTCACCACGCGCACGCTTGCGCGCGACCACCTTGCGCCATCCCCACCGGCTCAGCAGCAACCCGATCAGTCCGACGGGAAAAGCGATGGCGAGATACAGACGCGCGATGTCGAAGCGAAACAGCAGAGACAGAATTGCCACCGTGCCGAAAAGCCGGAACGTGGCCGAAATGATGCGTCGATACTCTTCTGAGCCATTGCCGATGACCCGAGGGGAACGGGTGCGGAAGATGGCGAGGAACGTCAGCCACAGCAACGCGAGGGCACCCGATACGCCGATGTAGCCGGCAATCGACCACGGATTGCGAAAGTCGATCTCACCGAAACGGATGATCTGCGCAACCGTCACGGCGAGGAACACCATGAGCGTGTCGGTGATGCGCAGTCCATCGATGTAATGCGACTCCCACTCGCGACGCGAGGTCACCTTGCGCAACCGCCGAGCGTCGCGTCGAGACACGACCGATCCCAGCGCGCCCGAGCCGCTGATCGCCAACTGATTCCCCTATGCATCCGCTGTATCGCGCCCTGCGCGATCGACACGACCGCGTGCCACCCCACGGAGCAGACTAGCTGGTCCTACTTGCTTTGTCCTGATGAAGATCGGCAGGTAGACGCAGGTCGTTACATGTTTTTGCGGGAGTGCCTCGACGTGTCCGCTACGTTGCGAACGGCTCTCGGAACTCCCACTCGGGAGGTTCCCGCACATTCATTAGCTCCGAATCGTCGAATCGAAGTCAAGGGTTGTCGGTCGAACGTCGGACCGATACCGAGGTGCTAACGTGTGGCGACTTCGGGGGGAGCGTTGTGAGTCTGAAAATGCGTCTACTGCGTGTCGCGGCGTTACTGGGACTGATCTTGGCGGTCGGCTACCTGCTGCCCAAGCTCGGCCCACAAGCACCGAACTTGTACCAGGGCGTCACAACGTCGACGTCGGCGGCAGCCACAACGCTGCCGCCGACGGGAACCACGACTGCCTCGAAGCCTCCACCAGGATTTCCGTCCATGGAAATTGCTCCCCCGGAGAACGACGTTCCCGACGGCGACCCGATCCCCATCGACACCAAATACGGCATCCGCTACACAGTGCCGGGAGACTGGCAATTTCAGCGGGGTGGGGTTATGGGGTGGGAGAACGACGAGGAGTCACTGCGCTTCGGCGACTTCGCGGAGTTCGAGTACGACTACTGCCCCGAGTTTCGGGACGGAGTCTCGAAGGCAAGCACCGGAATCACCGGCCGTAGCGGAGTGGACGTGCAGACTGCGGCGTTGGAAGTGAGTCGTCGAACTGACATCATTTTTCGGCGGGCCCCGACGACGACGCCGTTATTCAGTACTCGGAGCCCATCAACCTGCAGATCAATGACGCACCGGCGGTTCGGTACACCGTCACTGCATCGAACCTCCTGCAAGAGTACGACTGCGATCCACCAGCGGCATCCATCGACATTGTTGCAATGCAAGGCTTTTCGAATGCGACCATCGCCGTGTTCATGGTCTTGGCCGAACAACAGACAGACCGGTCGATCTCGCGCGACACGATCGACGACATCATTGCCAGCCTTAGTCGAACGCCAGGGGATTGAGGATTCGCATGGACGCCGGTGATGTTCCTGCGGCAGATGTACGCCGCCGGGGCAGCCGGATTCATGGGGAGCCTGAACGAGGCGTCGACCCTGCCCTACATCGGGCCGGTCTTCGTGCATTCGTTACGTGACTCTGGAACCGACCCCGCCGATGCCGAGCAGAACTTTGGACTGCTGCGGGCGGACTTCACCCACAAGCCGGCATTCGACGTGGTGCGGGGTCGTAGCGCTGCAACTCTCGCTCCACTCTGGGGCCGATGTCGCGGAATCCCCGCTGCTGAACCGTCGAGTGGAGCGTTCTGTGCGACTACTCTTTCGGCATGCGTCGCGTCGGATCGTCACTACTTCTGATGGGCGTCGCAGTCGCGGCCGCATGGGCGTGTACCAACCTGAACCCATTGGCCGACCGCGTCTCCTACCGTCCCCCGACGGCGAAGATTGTCTCCGCCCCTGATTGTCTGGCCGGGAACATCTACACCGCACTGACCGGCTCTGGGCCGTGGGATCCGGCGTTGACGTCCGATGCTCCGGATCCGGGTTACCCGCCAAGGAACTTCGAGCCGGTTGCGGTGCTGCGATGCGAGCGAGGCATCGACGAGTCCGGGATTCAGACGGTGGACTCGGTACGACTCGAAGGCAACATCGATGCCGTCGACGCCGCATTTTCGGTTGATTCCGAACGCTTCCCCGACAATGTCGTGGCATCGTGCGTCTACGACATGATCCCACCGGCTGGTCTGTGGTTCGTCGACGACGCCGGCGAGGCATTCCGCCCTGCGTGGCCTGCGAGTCCGTGCGGTCTGCAGAACGCACCGGTCGAAGCACTCGCCGATCTCACCGAGGTATCCCGGTCGTCACACTCCACGGGCTACGACGACAGATACAGCACAACCTGCCAACGCAGCTCTTACGGAGTGGGATTCGACCACACGACACCCGAGCAAGTGGATGCCGCCAAGGACCGCGATGGTCTGGTGGTTCCCTCCTTGGTGATGCCGATAGACGATGTGGACCGGTTGCAGTTGTGCACGTTTGCCACAGCGGAACCGCCACCCGACGCGGTCGGGTCCCTGACAAGAACGAGCCGAGCAGACGGCGCTCGGCTCGTCAGGTCGGTGGCGGACGCGCCAATTGCGCTGGCGTGCAATCAGACCAGTACCCGTATTGCATCGACCGAATTGCACAGGCCCGACGGATCGGGCCGCTCTTCGTATCCTTCGAGCTCGATGGTTGCCAACGCGCCTCGGGATTCGGGTACTACCGCACAATCCCGGCGGAGGCCATGGCCGCGCTGACCCGTACCGGGTGAGCGGTGCCGGTCAGTGCACTGTGCGCTCCACTCTGAGGCCCGTGTCGCGGAATCCCCGCTGCTGAACCGTCGAGTGGAGCGTCCTGTGCAATCGAAGGGCATGGCAGTGAGTCCAAAGGATGCGCTCCACACGTCGCGGTGAGCAATTAGGCTGTGTCCGAACTCTTTTCTGCCGAGTCGACGGCTCGACGCCGTGGCGCGCGACCTGGAGTGCTTGCGGGTCGGCCGCAAGGGCACCTGAAGTGGTCACCTCCAGGTGGGACAATTTTTGAAGGATCTCAATGCGAGAACGCAAGACGCTCCGGCCGTTATTCGGCGGTTGGGTTCGCTTGCGTCGTAACGAATAGGCCTTCGGTGATCATCAGGCTCATCGCGGCGACGAGTTCACTCGTTTGCGTGTCGTCGGCGCGAAGACGGTCAGCACGCCAGTTCAAAGCCAGGATGCCGTTCATCGACGCCCACAGGACCGTTGCCGCCACCGTCGGATCCAGATCGGGTTTGATGCTGCCGTCGGCCATGCCGTCGGCAATAGCATCGGCGAGTTTGCCGTTCTGTTCGGCCACCAGTTCCGCGATTCGGTCCAGGGCATCAGGCTCGTTCGGCGGGTCGACGAGCAACCGGAATTGATGCGGACGCTCAACCGCGAACCGGGCGTAGGCCTCGCCGGCTCGACGGATCCGGTCGACCGGTGATCCCGGGGCTGAATACGCAGCATCCATGTACTGACGATTGTCGACGAACGCGCGCTCCGCGACCGCAACCAGCAAGGCCGACCGGCCTCCCACACGGTTGTAGATCGTCTGCACCGCCACGTCGGCGCGTTCCGCCACTGCATCCAGGGTCAGCGCTGCCGAACCGGATTCGAGCATGACGTGCTCTGCAGCATCGACGATGCTCTGACGGGTCGCCGCCGCCCGTCTCACGGTTCGAGACACGCTATCCGATGTCACCGCGATGACAATACCTAAAGCTCGAAATACCATCCATAGTTGGAACCTATTCCAACCATGGAACCCCTTCCATGTAAGGTGTGTCTTGAACCACACCGCACCGGACAGTGTCGGTGCCCTCACAAGACAAACGCTTCGGCGTGAAAGGCAACTTCATGGACCGTCTCAACGTCACCTTCAGCTCACAGTCATCGACGTGTGCGGGTTGGTTCTATCGCGCAGACGTCGAGAACCCAGCCCCGTGCATTGTGATGGCGCACGGGCTCGCGGGGGTCAAGGAGATGCGCCTGGACGCCTACGCGGAACGATTCCGCGAGCAGGGTTACCACGTACTGGTCTTCGACTACCGGCATTTCGGTGCCAGTGCCGGGTCCCCGCGCCAAATTCTCGACATCGGTAAGCAGCAGGAGGATTGGATAGCGGCGACCGACTACGCCAAGGCCCGAACCGAAGTGGACTCGTCCCGAATCGTGTTGTGGGGATCGTCCCTCTCCGGAGGCCACGTCATGGCCATCGCGAAGCAGGCCAGGGCCGCGGCGGTGATCGCCCAGGTACCGCATACCGACGGGATCGCGTCGCTGCTCGCCATCAGCCCGCTGCAATCGATGAAGCTCACCGCACACGGCCTGTACGACATGGCGCGTTCGGCGGTGGGCCGGAGTCCGCACTACGTGGCAGCGTCCGGACAGCCTGGATCGACGGCTCTGATGACTGCGCCCGAAGCCGCCGGATACCTACAGTTGGTCCCGAGCCAGCATGAATTCGACCAGCGAGTCGCAGCACGATTCGCGTTGAAGATCGGCCTGTACTCGCCCGGTCGATCACTGCGCGACCTCGACGTTCCTGTCCTTGTTCAGGTAGCGATCGCCGACGAGACCACCCCACCCGACGCAGCGATCCGTGCCGGCCGACGCGGCAAGCACGCGCTCGTGCAGACCTACGACTGCGGACACTTCGACCCCTACGTGAACGAGACCTTCGAAACGTTCGTCGCCGACCAGATCCAGTTCCTCGACCGCACCCTCGACCCCGAACAGGAGTCCCCGATGACCCCCACCGTCGTCATCACCGGCGCAGGCGCTGGCATCGGCCACGCAACCGCACACCGGTTCGCATCGGCCGGATGGACACTGTGCGCAACCGATATCGATTCCGGGGCCCTCGACGCGCTCCGCTCCGAACTCGGCGACAAGCACACCTACATGACCCTTGACGTCACCGACAAGGCCTCCATCACAAAGGTTTTCACAGCATTCGCAGCAGAGCACGGCGGCACCTTCGATGCACTCGTCAACAACGCCGGTGTCGCATTCATCGACAACTTCGAAGAACTCACCCTCGAACAACACGAACTCGTCACCCGTGTCAACGTCAACGGAGTCCTCAACTGCACGTACCTCGCCTACCCCCACATCTCGAAGACGGGAAACGGCAAGGTGATCAACATGTGCTCCCTCTCCGCCGAGTACGGCATCCCCAGCGAGGCAACATATTCGGCTAGCAAGTTCTGGGTACGAGGCTTCACCGAAGCCATCAACATCGAGTGGGAACGCCACAACATCCACGTATGCGACATCATGCCCAACTTCGTGGCGACGCCGATGATGGACGACGCCCACGGCGACATCGTCGACTCCATCGGCATCAACCTCACCGCCGACGAGGTCGCCTCCACCATTCTCACGGCCGCCACAGACCGCACTCGGGTTCATTGGGTGGTCGACACCGCCAAAATGAAACTCGTCCGCGCAATCACCAACAACACACCCGCCCGCCTCCATCGCCGACTGATCAAGAGCTTCGCCGGATTCTGACGACCCGCGGCGTAGCCGCGGTGAAACGAGTCCTCGAGCGTGAGACAGGAATGCCGGATGGATCGCCATTCCGTAGCAACTGCGGTGTCGAGCAGGAACGCGTGTTTGCCACCGTCCCATGCTGCGTTCACGAATCCGCACAGCACAGTGCCATGGAAGGCACCGACCCACGACTTGCTGTGTCTGTGCAACCGAGATCCCCACGGCACCAACTCGTAGTTCCCCCCGAACGCATCGTGATGGAGCTGCGAAAGCTGGACATCATCGACGTCGAAGCGGACTCGGAAATCGATAGCCATGCCGAACAGCATAGAAATGTTGACGATAGCCCGCATTCGGTCATGGAACAACGTTCCAGTTGTGACAGGATCGGCGCATGCCAGAGAAGAAGCCGACACCAGCGCGACGTTCCGATGCCCTGTCCAAAGTGCGCATCGTGCAGGCAGCGATCGAGATGCTCGACGAGGGCGGCACCGACGCTCTGACGTTTCGCACCCTCGCCGCACACCTGTCCACGGGCGCCGGAGCGCTCTATCACCACGTCGGCAACAGAGAAGATCTGCTCGCGGCAGCGGCCAAAGCCGTCATGGCGTCGGTGTTGGAATCCTCGCCCGAGAACGAGTCGACAGAGCAGGGCGTTCGCGGCGTGATGATGAGGGTGTTCGACATGATCACCACGCGGCCATGGGTGGCGACGCAACTCGCCGGCGCACCGTGGCAGCCGGCCGTCATGCATCTGTTCGACCGCATCGGAACCGAATTGGACGTACGCGGAGTTCCGGAGAATGCGCAGTTCGACGCCGCGTCCGTGCTCATGTACCACGCCCTCGGGGCCGCGAGTCAGCGCGATGCCGGGAGGCAACTGGCCGCCACGGTGACGGACCGCGCGACATTTCTCGACTCCACACGCTCGGCGGTGACGGCTACCGGCGACTATCCGTTCCTGACCCGAATCGCGTCACAATTCGCCGAACATGATGATAGAGAACAGTTTCAGGCCGGCGTCGACATCATCCTGGCCGGTATCGACCGCACTAGCGCAAGACGATGAAGACAGCGCACAGGAGAAATACTCCGGCGGTGGTTCGGTCCACTATGCGTTGACCACCGCGGTCGAAGAAGCGACGAAGGCGCATTCCAGCGAAACCGTAGAGCCCGATGATCACTGCCATGACCGTGGTGAGGGTGAGTCCGAGCAACAGATAGTCCTCGACGTGCACGTGTGAGAGGTCGATGACGCCGGGGAGTAGCGCAACATAGAAGCCGATGGCCACCGGATTGGACATGGTGAGCATGATTCCGAGGCCAACACTGTGAGCTCGGCGGGGCGTGTCGCGTGTGGGCACTGATAGCGCCGGCGCTCCGGCTGTCCTCCACTTTTTCGCGGCGAGGTAACAGAGGTACCCAGCGCCGGCCCAGGTGAGGACGCGAAGGGTCGGCTCGTAGGCCGCCGTCGCCGCGGCGAGTCCTGCCATGGCCATGCCGAGGAGAGTCAACTTTCCGACGACGATGCCGGCGGCCAGTCCAGGAACGCCCCGGAACCCGGAGTCGAGGGATCGAGCCATCACCGCAACAACTTCGGGGCCGGGGGTGGCAGCTGATGCCGCGAACACTCCGGCGAACAGCGCGATATCGGCAATGCCGATCACTGCCCGTCGCCGTCGACAGTGCGCGATGCGATCCGCGTCGATGCCGTCACGTGCCGGGGGTGTTGATCGAGCCAGTCGAGGACGGTCTGCGCGTGTCGGTCCGGTGGGAACACAGGGTAGAACACGTGCTCGATGCTTCCCCCGGTGATGACGAGAGCAAGTCGTCGGTAGACCGTGAGATCCTCTGTGCTGAACGTCGGTAGTCCAATCACGTCGTGCAGAATCAGTTCACTGTCGGTGAGCAGCGGATAGGGAAGTCGCAGTGCGCCAACCAGTTCCGATTGATACTCGACGGGTTGGCTCGAGAGTCCATAGACCGCGCTGATCCCGGCCTGCACCAGCTCTGCATAGTGGTTACGCATGTCGCAGTTGTGCGGGCTGCATCCGCGGGCACCGGGGATGGCGTCCCAACCGTCGGGCATGTCGTGCCCTGGTGCACCGGTCATCGGAAATACATAGACCAGGACACGGCCCGTTCCGAGGGCGGAGAGGTCGACGTGGCCACCGTCGGTGGACGGTAACCGGGTGGTCGGCATTGCCACCCCGTGCAGATGATCGGTTGCTCCGTCGTCGTGTGGGACGTCGAGGTCGGCCGGCAGTGGGGCGAGATTGGGATTGTGCGCATCGGCGGTGGCCCACTCGTCGGCCATTCGTGCGCTTGCCTCGGCAAGGTTGGCGACCAGCGCGACGCGTTGGCGGTCGAGGTCGTCGATGGCCTGTTCGACCCGCTGAATCGCCCGGCGATACCCCGACAGCGAGGCGGGGCAGGTGTCCGCGTGCAGACTTCCGGCGTTCAGGCAGTCGATGAACGGGTGCATGTCCGCGAGCGGAATTCCGAGTGCATTCAGGCGGTGGATCTGCGCGACGACTCGAACCTGGTGGCGGTCGTACATGCGGTAACCGTTGGCGGCCCGTTCGGGGACAACGAGATTCAATGCCTCGTATCCGCGCAACGCCTTCGACGAGGCACCGGTCTCGCGGGTCACATCTCCAACACTCAGCAGGTCGTCCATCTCCGTACCGTAAACCCGGCCCCCAGGGGACAGGTCAAACGCGAAACGCGACCGCGAGCTTCCGCCTACTTGACAGCATTGGAACTGTGTTCCATTCTTAGTTGGAACAGTGTTCCAACTAAGAGCGGAGACAGTCATGGGTTCATCCATCTCGATCATCGGTGCAGGACTCGGCGGCCTGGTGCTGGCACGGGTACTGCACGTGCGCGGAATCGCCGCGACGGTCTACGAGGCCGACGCCACGCCTGACGTGCGCACCCAGGGCGGGCAGCTCGACATCCACGAGGAGGACGGGCAGGTCGCCCTCGCCGCGGCCGGGCTGACCGAACAGTTCCGCGCCATCATTCACGAGGGAGGCGAAGCGACTCGCGTCCTGCGTCCGAACGGTGAGGCTCTACTCGACGAAGCCGACGACGGCACCGGCGGTCGACCGGAGGTACTGCGCGGCGACCTGCGACGCATTCTGCTCGACTCACTGCCGGATGCCACCGTTCAGTGGGGGCACAAGCTCACCTCCGTGCGCCCACTGGGCAACGGGCAACACACACTCGAGTTCGCGAACGGCGTCACTACAGTCAGCAATCTGCTCGTCGGCGCCGACGGCGCGTGGTCACGAGTCCGCTCTCTGCTCTCGGCTGCCCAACCCACCTACGTGGGCACCGTCTTCGTCGAGACCTACCTCCACGATGTCGACGTACGTCACCCCGCGACGGCCCGTGCAGTCGGCGGTGGCGCGATGTTCGCCCTCACACCGGGCAAGGGGATCTCCGTACATCGCGAGGCCGGCGACATCCTGCACACGTACGTTCAGCTCACCCGTAGCTCCGACTGGATCGACGCGATCGACTTCACCGACACCGACTCCGCCAAAGCCGCGATCGCAGCCGAATTCGACGGTTGGGCACAGGAATTGACAGCGCTGATCACCGACGGCGAGACCGCGCTGGTTCCCCGCAAGATCTTCACGCTCCCCAACGACCACCGCTGGGATCGCACGCCGGGAGTAACACTCGTGGGCGATGCCGCACACCTGATGCCTCCCTCCGGAGACGGCGCGAATCTCTCGATGTTCGACGGTGCCGAACTCGCTCTCGCCATTGCCGATCACCGCGACAACATGGACGAAGCGCTCTCCGTCTACGAGAAGTCCCTGTTCACCCGAAGTGAAGCGGTGGCCATCCAGTCACACGAAACGCTCGACCTCTGTCTCGGGGAACGCTCCCCGTTCGGAATGATCGACCTGATCACCGGCGTCACCCCTGTGAGCTCGGGTGATCGTCTCTCGCAGTAGCAGGTTCACCGTCCGACGCCGTATCGAGCGCGAGGGCTGCAAGCAGCCGCAAGCCGTCCTCGCTGGCACTGCCGGCCGCGGCGCTCAGGACGATCATCTCCATTCCGGGCTCACCCGGCAGAGCGAAATACTCCTGATGAAGTTCCAACAGACCCACCAACGGGTGGCGGTAGGCCTTACGCCCGTGCGTCCGAGCGCACACGTCAGCGCGAGCCCACAGTCGACGGAATCGGTCACTGCCCATCGATAATTCGCCGATCAGCGACGCCAACTGCGGGTCATCCGGACACTGCCCCGCAGCGAGCCGAAGGTGTCCGACCACATCCATGGTGCAGCTGTTCCAGTCGTCGTACAGCCCCTGCTCGGTTTCCTCGAGAAAGATGTGCCGCGCAGTGTTCAACCCCGGGATCGGTTGGCCGTACAGCACACGCGCAAGTCGGTTGCCGGCAGGCGTATTCATGCGGTGATCCATGATGAATGCATGCGCTCCCTCGACCAGATCGAGGCCGCCCAGAAGTTCCGGTCGCACGCGCCCCTTCGGGGTCTTCGCAGGTCCACGACGTCGACGGGCGAGCCGATCCAGGTGCGCCCGTTCGGTGTCGTCCAAAGCGAACACCCGCGCCAGAGCGTCGAGAATCTGGTCGGATGGCTGTGTGGCGCGGCCCTGTTCGAGGCGAACGTAGTAATCGATGCTGACGCCCGACAGGTGGGCGACCTCCTCGCGCCGCAGCCCGTCGACGCGGCGATACCGGTCGACGGGGATTCCGACCGACGCCGGATCGACACGGGACCGCCGAATCCTCAAGAAGTTCGCCAAATCGTCCACACCTGAAGTATCCCCCGGACTCGTCGGTCGAGAGTGGTACCGCCGATACCAGGAACACCGACCACAGGACATCGCGCCCCTGAACGAGACGGGCAGAACGAGACAGGGTGAAGGCGTCACTCGAACACAACTCGACAACAGGGAGCACCCGTGAATACGCTCATCGTCTACGCCCACCCAGAACCACAGTCGCTCAACCACTCCCTCAAGGATCTGGCCGTCACCACGTTGGAAGCCGCCGGTCACGAAGTGCGGGTGACCGATCTCTACGGATCGAACTGGAAGGCCGCACTCGACGCGTCGGACTACGGCCCTGCCGCGTCCTCGCCACTGCGGGTGGCTGCAGATTCCGGACGGGCCTTCGACACCGGCGCTCTCACGTCCGACGTCCGCATCGAGCAGGAGAAGCTGTTGTGGGCCGACACCATCATCTTCCAGTTCCCGCTGTGGTGGTACTCGATGCCCGCGATTCTGAAGGGGTGGGTCGATCGAGTGTTCACCTACCACTTCGCTTATGGCGTCGGCGAACACAGCGACACCAAGTACGGCGAGCGCTACGGCGAAGGAACCCTCGCCGGCAAGAGAGCGCTGCTGTCGGTCACCGTGGGCGGCCCGGAAGCCCACTACTCCGATCGGGGCATCAACGGCCCCATCGACGACCTGTTGTTCCCCATCCACCACGGGATCCTCTACTACCCGGGGATCGACGTTCTGCCTCCGTTCGTCGTCCACGGATCCGATCGATTAACGGCCGAGGAGTACGCAGTTGCCGCGAAGCACTGGGAACAGCGACTACTCGAACTGGAGACAACCGAACCAATAGCGTTCAGGAAACAGAACTTCGGCGACTACGAGATGCCGTCCCTTCGTCTCAAAGAGGGCCTCGAACAACCCGGGCAGTCGAGTTTCGCCTTGCACGTGCGGCCACCGGTCACGCCCGACGAAGGACGTCGCGTGTGAGCTCGAGCTGGCCGAGGTGCTGGGACAGCTCGCACACCAAACGTGCCAACACCCACTCCGGGGCCCTTCGACCTGGCAGAGGATGCCGATCGGCCCTGTCGCGCCGAATTGCCGCTTCCTAGCGTGGAGGGGAACCGAGGAGGTCACATGAACTACGACGTCACCATCGACCACGAGAGCGGCCGGTTCCTGGCCGTGCACGCCTTCGAGGCCAAGCCTCAGGAGATGGCCGAGAAGCAGGGACAGGCGTTCGGGACAGTCGCCGCGCACCTCGCGGCCATCGGTGTCCCCATCGAGGGGTCGGCCGTGTCCTGCTATGAGATGCGCGACAACACCTTTCACGTGTCGTCGGGATTCGTCGTGGGCGGGCCGATCGCGCCCGGCGACGGGGTCGGGTCGCTCCAGCTCCCCGACATCGACGTCGCGAGCACCACGCACATCGGCCCCTACGAGCAGCTCGGCCTCGCCTACGCTGCCCTGGAGGAGGGCACCGAAGCGAAGGGCCGGCACGTCGACGAGTCCGCAATGATGTGGGAG
The DNA here is from genome assembly GCF_000482405.1 of Rhodococcus sp. JG-3. Lineage (NCBI taxonomy): Bacteria > Bacillati > Actinomycetota > Actinomycetes > Mycobacteriales > Nocardiaceae > Rhodococcus > Rhodococcus sp. JG-3. Next base: position 1,385,089 of record NZ_KI519398.1, on the reverse strand, counting down.
GAGTACCTCACCGGTCCCGACTCCCCACCCGAGGAGATCACCACGGTAATGCACTGGCCGCTGGAAACGGCCGCTGCCTGAAAGGTGGTTCGGACGGTGGCGGGTACTTCACCACTGGAGGACACGGGCAGTCGAGTTTCGCCGTGCACGTGCGGTCGTGATCACTTGTCGCCGAGCGTATTTCTGCGCTGCCGATGGTTGGCCACGTTGATCCGGTTGCCGCACAGATCGGGCATGCAATAGCGGCGTCGACCGCCGCGGCTGACGTCGACGAACACGCCGTTGCATGTCGGTGACGCGCACGCGCGGAATCGCTCGAACCCGAGAATCCGCAGAGCACTCAGCAGGGCGTAGCCCGTGAACACGGTCAACTCCTCCGCCACGGTGCCGACGCTCTCGGTCGTTGCTTGCCATCGCCACACGATGCCGTCCGGCTGGACGAGTTCGACGTGATGCCGAACCGTCGACAGCAGCTCGTGCGTGAGGTCGACCAACTCCCCCGGCGACGAGGCGTCGACAATCGGTCGCAAGCGCTCACGTAGCGCCCGGACCTGTTCCAGATCGCGTTCGTCGAGCGCTTCTGTTCGTACGTCGTTGTCGGCGAGGAACGCCTGTAGCGCCTGCGGGTCGCGCAACTGGTCACCGGCGACCACCCACACCGTCGGGGAGGTGTTCACCAGTTCCGTCGCGAACGCAGCACCGTGGGTGTAATCGTCCAAGAGGGCTTGCACCCCTTACCTCCTGTCGCTACCGTAACCGAATAAGGCCACTTTACTCCCTTACGGACGGAATCCGGCATGACGACGCGACAGCACTGCAGCTCCACCGCCGACGGCTACGGACATCCCCTGACCGATCATCTTGCCGATGCACGCGATCACCTACGCCGGGCCGCGACGTCCGCGTCTCGGGCGCCTCTGGCTGGCGCCGACTTGTACTGGGCCTTAGGGATACTCGCCCAATGCACGTCGGCCGCCAACGACGTCATCGAGAGGATCGGGGTCGACGCAGGCCAGCAGCTGCCCGACGGTTCGAATGCGAACAAGTCCGATCCGACCACGACGGCTCGCGACACCGCACTGGTCTCCGCGGTCCTATCCCTCGCTACCGCATCGGCCCGTTGCGGACCGGTGACAGCCGCGGTTACGGATGCGCAGATCGCCGTCACCGACCTTGTTGCCACGGCGGGTCCGCGCCCAAAGTTGGCAGGGGTCACGCTCGACGAAGGACGTCGCGTGTGAGCTCGAGCTGGCCGAGGTGTTGGGACAGCTCACGCACCAGGTGTGTCAACACCCATTCCGGGGTGGCGGTTGCCAGCTCTGGACGCGTGGAACCCATGACGGTCCGATCACGAATCCCCTCGCGCAATGCCATATCCACCCACTCGGGCAGACGCGTACGAACGTCGTCGACCCGTGTGATCAGGTCATCTACCCAGCCGGTGGCCGTGAATTCGGTGGCGCGGTCCCGCGGAAGTTTCAGGCCGGCGATCACCGAGCCTCCCCAGTGCTCTATCACAGCGACACAGTGGAAGACGATGGCGTACGGACTGTTGGCACCCGGCAGATCCGGTGTGGTGTTGGCCAGCTCGTCACCCAGGCCCCTGAGGATTTCCGTCATCGACGACAGACTTTCGCCGATGATCACGAGAGTGGCGTCGGCCATGCGTCTTTCGATGTCGTCCTGCATCACCGGACCGTACACCTGACCCTCTCCCCTACCCAGTGTCGATGGCGTCTCGATAGCTCGTTTGCCACCATCCCGCCTCGAATAGGAGAGAGGATGGGGCCATCGCCGGATTCCGAAACCAGTGGAGGTTGTCATGGCAAGACTTGTACAGCGGCTTGCAGTGTGCGGTGCGGTGATGGTCGGTGCGGCGTTCACGTCAACTGAAGTGGCGTCCGCGGAGGTGACGATCCCGTTTCAATTCAACCCAGCGCCCTACGGAAACCCCAGGGGCAGTGTCGATTCACCCCCGAGCAATTGTGCCGTGGTGGTCGGCGAGCAACCCGGGATCGCCAAGGTCACCGACGTCCCGAACGCGAACACCGGCTGCTACCTCATTTCCGACGTGCGCTGGGTGAACTTGACTACCGGGGCCAGTGGCAACGCCCGATTGTCCGACGCCCTCTTCGGATCCCCGCACGAGGCAATTGTGTACAGCGGGCCAGGGCAAGTGGTACTCGTCGGACTACCGACTTCCGCAACCACCGTGCCGGGGTTCGCGACGTTCTACGTTCCGTAGCCATTCGAGAAGGTATCGACCGCAGAACGTAGGACAGCACAATCGGGCGAGGGTGGTTTAGATTAGGGCATCCAAACTACGCTTGAAGGAGACTCGATGAATCCCGTGGTGAATCGGCGGACTGCATTATCGATGACGTTCGTGTCGGTCGCCGGTCTCGTCGTTGCCGGCTGCGCCAACGGCTCGGCGGAACGTTCGGATGGTTCGAGCTCGACGGCGAACGTCGAAAGCGGCGCGTTCCCCGTGACGATCGAGCACAAGCTCGGTTCGACGACCATCGTCGATGCCCCGACTCGTATCGCCGCCGTGGGCATCGGCGACTCCGACGTGCTGCTGTCATTGGGTTTGACGCCCGTGCTGGTGCCGGTGTGGAAGGGCTCGACCGACGACGGCATCGGCATCTGGGCCGAACCGACCGTGCAGGGCGACGAACCGGTAGCACTCGCGAACGCCACGACCGAGTTCGATGTGGAGACGATTGCCGCCGCTGCCCCCGATCTGATCATCGCCGTCAACAACGCGATCGACGAGGACGTCTACGCGCAACTCAGTGCGATCGCGCCGACGGTGCTGCACGCTGCGGGTCAGACCGATTGGGTGCTGCCGTGGCAGGAGGTGACCACCAGAATTGGGCGTGCGGTGGGTTTGCCGAGCGCCGCTCAGGCCGAGGTCGATCGCGTCGAAGCCCTTGTGGCGCAGTCTCGAACCGACAATCCGCAGTTCGTCGGCAAGACGGCTGCATTGGTCATCAGGTGGAGTGACGGCAAGCTACGGGCGTTCAGTCCCGACTCGGCGCGGGCCCAGCTGTTGACCGCACTCGGCTTCGAGGCACCCGCCGCATTGGCGTCCCAATTCGAAGGCAAGCTGAACACCGAACTGTCGGCGGAAAGCTACAGCTTGCTCGACTGCGACTACCTCTTCTTCGACAATTACGAACTCCACCGCGAGTCCATGGAATCGCAGGAGACATTCACCAATCTGGGCGTCGTGCGCAACGGTGGATTGATCGCGCTGGATCCGATTGTCTCCGACGCAGTGTCGATGCCGAATCCGCTGACCATCCCGTTTGTGCTGTCTGCGTTCATCGACGACATCAAGGCTGTCGACGCGGCCAGATAGCGTCGGACATCGACGACCACACACCGAGCACGACGGCAGGCGCGGCGATGCAGCCGGCGACCACCAACCATGGGGTCGCCGCTGCAACGCTGCCGTCGTCGAGGCGATCGTAGAGATACCCGACGCCGATCGTGCCGATCAGCGACAGACATCCACCGATGGTGTTGAGCAGTCCGAAATGTGCTCCGAGATAACGTTCTCCGGCAATTCGGGCCAGTGTGTCTCGCATCGACGGCACCATCAACATCTGCCCCAGATGCAGTAGTGCAATCCACGCTGCAATCTGCACGTACGGCCACACCGAGTCGGTCATGATGCCTGGCCCTAGCGCCGGAATGACGAACGACGCCGCCATCACGGCCAAGCCGATGGTTGTTGCGGCTCGCGATCCCATCCGTGCCGCAACCGCCACCATCGGCCGCTGACCGACGATCACCAGTACCGCTGCCCCCACGTAGAACCAGCCGAGCAGATCCCGAGAGCCGATGCTCAGCGAAAGTTGCTCGGGCAGCATCAGATACAGCTGAGCGAGCGCGACGAACTGTGCGCTGCACAGCGTGGCCAGGACGACATAGCGTCGATTGCCCAACACCACACGCCAGACCCGGGTGATGGAAGTACCGACGATACTGCCGGTTTCGATTGTCTTGGGGAACAGAAAGTAGAACCCGAACCACATGCCGGCGAACAAGATTGCGGCCACGGCGGTGGACGCCGAGAACGGGAACACCAGGAGCACCGCCCCCAACGCGGGCCCGAGCACGGTGCCGAGCCGACTGCTCATCTGCTCATAACCGAACAGTTCGGTGCGCTTGATAACGCCCGAGTCTTCGAGCTGTCGACCGATATCAGCGTTGGCCGATTCCACCGCGGGCGCGAACAATGCTGCGGCGAAACCGATCAGCAGAATCCCGACGATCACAGCGGGGAGGCTGCTCGCAAGCGCCAGCACAACGAACCCGACGATGCGTATTGCTATGCCCCACAGAATGACCGGTCGACGACCGAAGCGATCGGCGATGCTGCCGCCGAGAAAGAACATGCCCTGCTGACTGAACGTGCGCAGACCCAATACGAGCCCGACGATCCAACTTGCGAATCCGAGTTCTTCGGACAGATGCACCGCCAGAAACGGAACCACCAGATAGAAGCCGACATTGAACAGCACCATCGATGCCAGCACGAGCTTGACCACCGACGGAAGGTCTCGTAGCCGACCTCGCGCCGACGCACCACCGACTCCAGGGTTGATCGTCACGAACGTCGACACTACTGGCGCGACGGTCGGTGCGGTCCCCTCCGTCTCGGACCGAGCCGGATCCTCCGCCGAATCGAGATTAACCACGTGGTTACGCGGCGCGATTTCCTATATTCCGCCTGAAACCAACCAGCAACAAGGTGGTCGTAGATTCCTTGCTAGCTGGACCGTGAGCACCACTTGTCTTTCGTGGCGACCGAATGCGGGAACCAGACTCAACTATCGACCATGGGGAACATATGACACAGCCGACGAACAAGGTATCTCTCGAAGTTGCCGACTCCAATCGAATGTCATGGGAGACACTGACGGTCTCGCAGATCGGTGCGGAAATTCCTTTCAAGTCACTGTTTGCGGATCCCGACACGGGCATGCAAGTGATGCTCCTACGCTATGCCGCCGGTTTCACCAATACCTGGCACACGCACCCGTGCGCACACGGAATGTACGTCCTGGACGGCATCCTGAAGACCCACGAAGGCGAATACGGGCCGGGCAATTGGGTGTGGTTTCCAGAGGGCGGTTGGATGGAACACGGTGCGACAGAGCACAACGACGTCACCTTCTTGTTCGTCACCAACAAGCCGTTCGCAATCTGCTACGAGTCCGACTCCGACCACCCATACCCGATGGCCGTGACCGCCAACTGACGTTTGTCGGCCCGGCGTAGATGCCAACCGAGCATCGGGAGTCTGCCACGATGTACCGGTGCCATCTATCGATCCGTTCCATGCCCTCGTTCTGATGAACGCCGTATTCGCCTCAGCAGCATGGTCTCTGGCCAGGCCGTCGTGGCCCGCGGCGATATCACTGGGCGTCGTCTCGGTGCTGTGGCTGTTCTTCAACGCCCCCATCGAAGGCAGAACGTTGTACGTGGTCGACGCAGAGAGAGGTCTCACCGAGTCCGACTTCCTCACACTCGCTGGGCTGGTGCTGGCCGCAGTGACGATTGTCAGGGTCCGGCGCGGACGGCCCGATCACGCACCGAACAGCAGGAACAATCCACCGAATGTGTAGAGCACCATCACCACCATCATGGCGAGTTGACCGGTAGCCGCGTGTTCTTTCGGCAAAGTTCGCAGCGAGGCGTCGTGGGCGAGGGTGATGCCCACCAGGTGCCCCACCACGACCGCCAGGACGGCGATGCCGGCGACGACCGACGGGTGGTTGGACAGGACGTAGGAGACCGATGCATCCTGCAGCCCGAGTACATTCGCGCCGTTGCCCAATGGATCCGACAGCGAAATGATTGTCTGCTGGCCCTTTTCGACGAAGTACGTGAGGTAGTGAGCCGTCACGTAACCCACCACGATCGGGATCAGGGAATGGGCGAGCAGGCCGGGTAGCGCGGCACGGCGAACACGCGACACTCCCCCGGTGGCACGGGCCGCAGACCAGAACGCCGCTCCGACAACGCAGATGACGGCAATCAACCCGAGAGTTCTGGTCGGCACCGATCCGAGAGCGGAATCGTCGACCAGCGAACGCCACGCCGGTATCTGCCCGATGCTGTCGAAGGCGGTGGACCCGAGCAGAACGGCGAGTACGGCCACTGTCCCCCGCTGCACCGGCAGGCTCACGGCACCGTCGAGCGGTGATCGCAGCGCCAGCAGGCCGGACGCGGCATCTCGGGTGAGTGGAGACAACCGAGATACGGTGTCGCTGTACACCTCGAAAGGGTCTGCCCGAGAGAACCATTCGTCGCCGAAGATCGCCGCACCGACCGCCATCGACACGACGTATACCGCGCACCACAGACGAACGGCCGATACCGAGCCCGAGTCGGGTGAGGCCAGTTCGAGCCAGACGAACGCAAAGAGACCGACAACGGCTGGTACGCAGCCCCATTCACGACGGTAGGCGACCATTGCCGCCGACGTCGGACGACGCAACAGGCCGCACACGACGCGGTGTACTGCCCGCATCGGAGACACGATTCGCCAGAACGGCCCGAACAGCAGCGACGCCGGAACGATGCCCACCCACACCAGAACGTAGAAGGTGCCGAGCAACGCGTTGCTGGAATCCTGTGGCCCCCACACCGATGCTGCGGAGACAGTGCCCGCCAGCAGCACCGACAAGGTCCCGACGAGTCCCCGGACGATCGCCGAATCAGCCACCACCGTCGTCCGCGGCAACGCCACGACGACACGCGTGGGGTCGAGCCTGGGGCGACGCCACGCGAACAGCAGCAGCACGAACGACGCCGCCAGCGCCCACGCCCCTCCGATCAGGGCGTAGGTGACCGGGATCGGCAGATCGGTCGATCCGCCGAGGCCGTGGGCGAGAATCACGGACGAACGACGAGCGTGGCGACGGTGCGATCGCTGTGGTGCAGTTCGATATCCACCTGTCCGGGCACATCGACGGTGAACGTGAACAGCTGATCTTTGCCCGGCTCGATCTCGAAGGTGTGCTCGGGAACCGAATGCACATGCAGTTCGTCGGTTATATCACTGCTGATCGACATCGAAATCGACTGCCCCACAGAGGCGTCGAGGCGTTGATTGGTCGGTTCGACCGTGTCGCCGACGATCGAGACATTCATCCGCAGGGTATCGGGCTGCGCGGACACCGACGCGGTGGAGTCGGTGCTGGGCACCGGTTCTGCCGCGGTGGGCGAGGTACCGGACGACGATCCGCAGCCGGCCATCAGCGCCACCGTTGCACACCCGATGATCGCTGCCCGCAGTGGCGACGGTCCCATGTCAGTGCTCTCCTTCTTGTTCGAGTTTCTCTGCGCGCTCCGCCCGGCGGTCCTTCCTGACGACGTACAGCACCGCGGCCACGATGATCAACGCAGGCGCGACCGCCGGAATGGCCAGCACCACAGAGTGATCGGCGAGATAGACGACGTCGGATGCTGCCGTCATACGGAGCTCGAATCCAGCGTCCTGCGGGACACCGATGCTCCCGGGGTCTCGGTACTGATGCGCACTGCGCCCCACGACAGAGCCCAGATCAATGCCAGAGTGCAGACGAGCACAACCAGTGATGCGGCACCGAACAGCCACGCCGGGTGATCGAAGCTCCGCTCACGCTGCAGCAGCGCGGTCTCGCTCTGCAGCTGCCGTGTGAACTGGGCGTCGGCCGAGACCTCGGATGCGCCGATGCCGGGATCGGCCGCCATGAAGATCGGCGTTCCGGTCAACGTTCGACCGTCCTGGATACGCAGGAACGTCTTCCACGTTCCGTGCGCCGGAACCGGACGGGTCGACTGATACATCCCGGGCCCGGTTCGTTCGAGACGATCGACGACCAGACCACGCAGAGTGTCACCGGCTCCCTGCCATGCCAGGATTGCCACCCACTCGGGGTCGTCGGACACCAGATCGGCTGGATCGAGACGGACCGTCGCCGTCACCATGCGGCCACCGTCCTGCGGCGCGGCATCGGCGAGAGTGACCGTCGCCGTTGCGTTTTCCGGTACGTCGATCATCAATCCGTTGGCTGTCGCGCCGCCGAGGACGAGTACCAACGCGACGACGATCGTGCGCCGGACGGCAGGTGCCGGTAGCCCGTCCCCGCTGAGCAGTTGCGCGAACAGTCCCGCCGTCAGCCCACACATGACGCCGACGGGTACTGCCATCGCGAGTGCCTCGACCCACATCGACGTCGGCCACGGGTAGACGAATACCGCGTCGATCCACAATGATTCGAGCCACAGGCCCACGGTTGCGGCAGCGAATCCTGCGAGCATTCCGAATCGAAGTCTGTGCACCACGAGCGGAGTGAGACCGACGAGTTCGACCACCACCGCGATCCCGAGGAACAGCGCGAAGACGTTGTGCGGTTCACCCAGAACGGGACCGACGACGAATGCCGTCAGCTCGCGAATGACCGCGGCGAATGCGACGACGAACAGAGTCGCGCCCCGTCCCACGACAAGTCGTGCGGCGACGAGTGCGAACGCGCCGGCACCGACGATGAGCATCGGTTGGAACACCAACCGGAACTGCTCGACTCCGAAGTCGAATTCGATCTGGAACACCGACAGTCCGATGAGGAGGCCACCGAATGCGCTGGCTTTGAGAATCCAGGACAACACCGAGCGTCTGGGGCCCTGCGCAGTTTCGTCCACCTCGTCGGGGGACGTCTGCCGTGCTGCGGCGAGCGCCAGTCTGCCTTCGTGCTCGAGCAGCAGGACGCCGATCAGAGACAGTCCGGCACCGCCGATCAGCATCAGGTGCGTCGGCCCCCACAGCGTGACGTCCTGGCCGAAGATGCGGTGCCAGATGTCATCCAACGGAAAACCGATGAGCGCATACAGTCCACTGCCCGCGATCAGCAGACCACCCGTGGGCGCGTACCAGGTGCGGGTGATCTTGACGGCCGCGCGACCGGGCTTCTCGTCGAGCGGCAGGATGATCGCAAGCGCGCCCGCGATGAACAGGAAGAACAAGCCGACCAGGATGAAGTAGTGGGCCGGGTTGGCCAGTGGTCCCTCGTCGCGCCCTCGTCCGATGTGCAGGCTGACGTCCCAGATGAACCCGAAGAATGCCGTCAGGATCGTCGAGACGAACAGGACCAACGGCAGCGCAGCCCAGCCGGGCAAGTTCAGTTTCGATCCCGCGTAGTCCGCCAGCCTCGCCAGCCACGTGATGCGGCGAGTGCGGTGCATGAATGCCAGGTACAGCAGAAACAACGACACGACGGCCGCGGCTGCCGTCATACCGAAGACCTGGTCCAGCGCCGCGCCTCCGCTTTCCGACTGAGCAATGACGTTACCCGTCGTCACACTTACATTGACCATAGCGAGAGTATGGACCACAGGCCGCCGTTTCGGTGGAGTTCGGGACAATCGGTGGCTCGCTGCTCCTCGATCCAGTCCTACAGAGTGATGTGCGCCCGAGCTCTCGGTGATTGACTCTCGTGCGGAAAGGAGCCGTCCGATGAGTAAGTCCATCCCACGCGACCGCTGGTCGATCGTTCTGTTGGCATGTGCAGGGGCATTATTGGTAGCCGCGTTCGTTCTCGGACCGGCCGCTCTGCTGCGCGGAAGTTATCCCCAGTTCCAGGATCAGTCCGCCATGGGCGAGCTGCTCGGCCGTGGATTGGCCGAGTACTGGGGCAGCGGTGTTCGCACCTTTCCTCCCGGGTTGGCGGAGATGGTGGATTACTGGTTCGCGTGGCACGCCATCAAGATCGTCATTTCGGTGCTGTTGACCATCGTTCTGGGCCTGCTGGCAGCGACGCTGTGGGGGCGATCTCTGACTGCCGGCATGGGTTACGTGATCGCTGCGAGTACTTCGACCGTGCTGTCACTGTTTTCGGTGTTCGTCGCCGTGATCAACATCCAGTCGACGGTCGCTCCCGTCGTCGCCCTGCTTCCGCTGCTCTCCGACGACCACGCGGACGGGAAGACGACGCAGTCACTGATCGAAAGCGGTGTGCGGAGCGGAGATACGAGGCCGCCCCTGCTCGAGCTGCTCATGCAGGTCGAGCACTACAACTGGGCGGTGATCATCGCGACGGGTGTGGTGATCGCCGTTGTCGGTCCCGCAACCGTGATCGCGTTCCGTCGGTACGCGGCGACGGACACGACAGCCGCTGCTCACCGTCGAATGTTCGTCACCCTCGGTTCACTCGGCGCGCTGATGACGATCGGGATGGCGCTGCTCTTCGTCGCTGCCGTCGTGGCGGTCGTCGATCCGGGAGACGCGCTCCTCGGATCAGTCGGCGTGTAACTACTGCCGGCTGCGGTCGCGGGCACGCGCGCGGAATTGGCCGATCGCGAGGATGGTCAACGCGACCCCCAACAGGGTGAGGGGGATTTGGGCGCGGGGCGCGTCGATATCGAGTACGAGGATCTGCCACACCACCCACCCGATGGTCACCAACCCCACGAACACGACACACGTCGGAGCGTCGTACGCATCGACGAGCACAGCAGCAACCGAGATCAACGATCCGAGTCCGAGAAAAATCAGCACGAACAGCCCTGAGATGCGGTAGTCCCAGGTATGCCACGCAGGGAGCATGTCGACATCCAAGCCCAGTGACCGCCCGGTGGGGTCGGAGGTCAACGACATTCCGTTGAACGTTCCGGCTGCACCCAGCAGGATCAGCAGTGCCACCGTCGATAGCTTGTTCACGGTGACGTCATGTGTTCGTCGTCCTTCGGTTGCGGGAGCAGCGTCGACCCGAGTTGTGACGGGCCCGCACGCATGATCGTTGATTCTGCCAGAATCGGGCCGATCGGTCTTGTTCTTCTGCAGCAGCTCAGGGCGACCGAGTACCTTGTTCGACGCATCGCCGTTGCGAAGGTTGTCGCTGCCGGATTGCCACTGGGTTTGTATCAACGTAGATTGCAGGAAACGGCCGAGCCCGCGCCGCGTATCGCTGTGTGTCACCGCCTTCGGTGGCGTCGGTCTACGGAAGTGAGTGGTGCGTGATGACAACCGAACCGGTAGAGCGAGGCAGCAGCGCCGAGCCCGCGTCCACATCCGCAGCCGCCGTCTCGTCCGAAGTCGCAGGGTACGCACAGGCGCTCGAGAATTTGAGATCGAAGTTGGTGGCCCGGATGGATCTGTCCGTGATCCTGCAAGCCACATGCACAGAGGTGGTTCAGGCATTGACCACCGCGGATCTGGCAGGCATCACACTCCTCGACGAGGACGGCGAGCAGCCGGAGACAGTGGCATCCACTGATCCCCGCGTCAACGACGTCGACGCCGATCAATACCGAAGCAACGAGGGACCGTGCCTGGAGTCGGCCCGCACCCAACAGATGGTCCGGCTGCTGGTCAGCGGTGTCGAAGACCGCTGGCCACGATTCGCGAACAACGTGTCCGGTCTCGGCGTCGAGAGCTATCTGTCGGCCCCTCTGACGGTCGACGACCGCCACCTCGGGGTCCTGAACATCTACAGTTACGACCCGCACGGCTTCAGCGAAATAGACGAGGCCCTGGTAGGGCTGTTCGTCAGCTCGATCGAAACCGCCGTGACGATATCTCGACGAGCGCGACATGCAGAAGTGGAAGTCGACGGGCTCCTGACCGCGATGAAAACTCGCGCACAGATCGAACAGGCCAAAGGAATCATCATGGCCATGCGTGGTATCGACGCTGGACAAGCCTTCGCATTTCTGTCCGAACAATCCCAGAGCAGCAACATCAAAGTCGCCGACATCGCCGCCACATTGATCGCCTCGATCGGTACGGAAGATCCGTGACCCCATTCGATACCCCTCGACCGGCAGACTCACCACAACACTCACCGAGCACCTTCAGGAAGACATGACGACTCGATCCGCTGCGATTACGACGCTGGCTGCCGGACTGCTCGCTGCCACAAGCATTCTCACGCCCATCGCCGACGCGGCACCGGCAACGTCCATCGATGTGCTTCCGCGGCTGATCGACGGTGCCGCAGCGGGTTACGCACTGTCCTACGCAACCACCGACGAGCACGGGCGCGCCGCGATTGCCCGCGGACAGGTCTACCTCCCCTCCGGCACACCACCACCGGGAGGATGGCCGGTCGTGTCGTGGGCCAAAGGGACCGTCGGCGTGGGTGATTCATGCGCCATGAGCACAGCACTCGACGACGGGGCCGCCGAGGACCCCATGGCCGTCGCACTGTCCAAGCCCCTGCTCACCCAGCTGCTGCGAAGCGGCACAGCCGTTGTCTCGACGGACTACATCGGACTCGGAACCACCGACGCCCACCATTACCTGAACAGCATCTCGGAGGCGAACGCCGTCACCGACATCGTCAGCGCTGCCGCAGACGAACTTCCCGAGCTGTCGCGCACCTGGGTTGCCGCCGGACACTCTCAGGGCGGCGCAGCAGCACTCACCACCGGGGCTCGCGCCGATATCTACGGAGAACGGTCGGATTTTCGCGGGGTGATGTCGTTCGCACCGTCGTCGAACCTCGAAGCCGTCCTTCCGCTGCTCTCGCCCACCACTCCCCGGATCGCACCTCTCGAAAACATCACGGCCACTCTGATCTACGTCCTGTACGGGCTCAGGGATTCTCGGCCGGATCTCGACGTGAACAGCTACCTCAGCGAACTGGGGAGCGACTACCTGGCGCACGCAGAAGACAATTGCATCAGCGACCTACGACAGAAAGTCGATGGTGTTGCACCACAACAACTCCTGGCTCGACCGCTGTCCAACCCCGCCATGACCTCGGCTATCCGCGACTACCTATCCGTGCCGACCACCGGTTACACACGGCCGGTGACCATCGAGCAGGGGCTTGCCGATACCGTCGTGCCGCCGGCTCTGACGACCGCCCTCGCTACGGAACTGGTGGCACAGGGCGTCCGCGACGTGACCTACCTGCCCGTGCCCGGTGCCACTCATTACGACGTCATCACCGCAACCGTCGACGACGCCCTACCTCGAATACTCGACATGCTGCACTGATCAGCCACCGACATGCGGCGGACGACGATCGCTGCCGAGCACGTCGTGTATTTCCCCGAGCAGTCGACGCAGCAACGATTCCAGCTGCTCCTTCTCCCGAGCAGCGAGGTTTTCGAGCAGCTCCGCCTCCCGTCCCAGCACCTCGTCCACAAGGCGTTCGACTGTGCGATGGCCGGATTCGGTCAGTTCGACGTCGACCTGCCGTGTTCCATCGGAACGGGGATGACGGACGACCAGACCCTGCTGCTCCGCACGATCGACGCGTTGAGTGATCGCCCCAGCCGTGACGAGCGCCGCGCCGGCGAGCTCCCTGGTGCCGAGACGGTACGGAGGCCCGGCTCGGCGAAGCGTCGACAACAGATCGAGGATGGCCGAGTCGGCTCCGGACTGCCTCAGCAGACGAGACCGATCGTCACCGAACAGCTTGGCTACGTGAGCAATTCGAGTCACGATGGCAATCGAGTCGACGGGCGTATCCGGGCGCTCTCTCGTCCACGCAAGGGCGATCGCGTCGATGGGATCATCCGGATCGAGATCGGTCACTGTTCGCTCCCCGCTGTCGTGTGATGTAGCTTCGTTTAGGTCTAAACGAAGTCTACAACGTCGAGGAGATCGAAGTGACACGAACAGTCGTGGTAACCGGAGGCGGCACCGGCATCGGACGCGCGATAGCAACCCGCTTCGCAGAAGACGGTGCGCGCGTGATCATTACAGGCCGACGGCTGACCGCTCTCGACCACGCCGCCCGAGACATTGCCGGGAGCGTCGAAGCGGCTCCCGTCGATGCAACGGACGCGGAGGCCGTGACGGCGTTCGCAGCAGAAGTCGGGCCGGTCGACGTACTGGTCAACAATGCCGGCGGCAACACCGATTTCGACCGCACAACGCCGAACGGCCTGAGCGACGTTGCCGATTCGTGGCGAGCGAACTTCGAGGCCAATGTGATCTCGGCTGTCCTGATGACCACCGGCCTGCTTCCGCGAATGAACGACGGCGGTGCCATTGTCACCATCGGTTCGATCGCCGCAGACAAAGGATCGGGCTCGTACGGTGCGGCCAAGGCCGCCATTGCGTCATGGAACATCGACCTTGCGCGCCAACTCGGCTCGCGATCCATCACCGCGAATGTTGTTGCGCCCGGCTACATTGCCGACACCGAATTCTTCCGCGACGTCCTGACCGACGACGCGAAGGACGGTATGGCCGCATCCGCCATGACCGGGCGCGCCGGAGCACCACGGGACATAGCCGAGATGGTGGAGTTCTTGGCCTCCGATCGCGCCCGTCAGATCACCGCCCAGACATTCGCCGTCAACGGCGGTGAGTGGCCATCCCGCTAGGTCGACGCGTTGGCCGCACGAAGGACCGCGTCGAGGGTGGCGGACAGAACGGAGCGATCGATCCCTGCCGCCCATCGAGACCCAGTGGCAGTGCGATATTCGAGCATCGACACCGCATCACTGTCGTTGCCGGCTCGCACACTCGTCTGCGTCAGCCCGAGGATGTCCAGGTGCCTGCCATGAGCAGACAACGCGTCGACGAGTGCCTCGACGGGTCCGACTCCCGTGTGTGAAGTCTCGAAGGACGTGCCGTCGATCTTCAATGTGATGCAGGTGTCGGCGGACCCGTCGTCGTCGTGAGAGTCGAAGCCGATCAGGGTCACGTCGGGTTCGTCGACACCGATGTACACCTCCCGGAAGACGTCCCAGAGTTGCTCGGCCGACAGTTCGGTACCGATCGAATCCGTGCGGGCCTGCACGTGCCGGGCGAGGTCGATCTGCAGGCGACGCGGAAGTTCGATGCCGTAGTTGGTTTCGAGGAGATACGCGATTCCTCCCTTGCCCGACTGCGAATTCACGCGAATGACCGCGTCGTACGAGCGACCGATGTCGTCGGGGTCGATCGGCAGGTACGGCACCCGCCATTCGATGTCCCGCTCGGAACGGCCTTCGCTCAGCGCCCGAGTGCGATGCTCGACGAAACCCTTCCTGATGGCGTCCTGGTGCGTACCGCTGAAGGCGGTGTGTACGAGGTCGCCGACATACGGATGCCGCGGGTGAATCTCGAGCTGGTTGCAGTATTCGACGGTGCGTCGAATCTGATCGATGTCGGAGAAGTCGATCATGGGATCGACACCCTGCGCGTGCAAATTCAATGCGAGAGTGGCGATGTCGACGTTTCCGGTGCGCTCGCCGTTGCCGAATACGCAGCCCTCCACCCGCTGCGCTCCGGCCAGGACGGCCAGCTCGGCGCAGGCAATGCCGGTCCCGCGGTCGTTGTGTGGATGCACCGACAGGATTACGCTGTCTCGTCGCGCAAGGTTGTCGTTCATGTACTCGATCTGGTCCGCATAGACATTCGGCGTCGCGACCTCCACTGTGGCAGGCAAATTCAGGATGACCGGCCGCTGCTGCGTCGCGTCCCACAGAGTCGTCACCGCATCGCAGACATCGAGGACGTAGTCGGGTTCGGTGAGATTGAAGACCTCGGGTGAGAACTCGAATCGCACGTTGGGCAGGTCGCCGGCAAGTTCGAGAACGTCGGCTGCGCCCGAAAGTATCAGTGAGCGAAGCTCGTTGGCCTCCCGGCCGAGCACGACCTCGCGCCACGTAGGAGCCGTGGCGGTGTACATGTGGATCACGACGTCGTTGGTGATTCCGCGGATCGACTCCACGGTTCGCTCGATCAGGTCGCGTCGGGCCGGGGTGAAGACGACCACGGTGACGTCGTCCGGTGCCAGATCGGTGTGTGCCAGCAGCCGCACGAAATCGAAATCGGTCTGCGATGCCGATGGATACCCGACTTCGATTTCCTTGTAGCCCATCGCAACCATCAACTCGAAGAACTGCTTCTTGCGGGCAGGATCCATCGGCTCCGGCAACGCTTGGTTGCCGTCGCGCAGATCGACCGGCACCCACAGCGGTGCCTCGGTCAACCGTCGCTCCGGCCAGCGACGCTTGGTCAGCAGAATGTCGACCTTGGCGTAGACGTCACGGTAACGATGCGACGGCATCTGGGAGTGCCGCTGCCGATTCCAGGTGGGCGCGCCGGCGGGAACGGGTCCGGCGGGAGTGGACAGAGTGGGGAAATCTGTGCGCATGCGAGCAATGTAGCATCACTCCTCAGACAAGCTGAGGAGTAGTCTTCGTTTGTGACCGCGATACGCCGAACGTCGTTGGCCGATCAGGCCGCCGCACTGCTGCATGCCAAAATTCAGTCCGGTGAGTGGCCGGTCGGCACCAAACTGCCAGGTGAAACGACCCTTGCCCCCATGTTCGACGTCGGGCGATCGACGATGCGCGAGGCCATCAGACAACTGGCGGGGCGCGGAATCCTCGTCACCCGGCAGGGATCAGGAGTCTTCGTCGAATCACTCGATGAGGCTCGGACGGACTGGGACCGAGTGTTGCAGCGGGTTCACATCACCGCTGTCCTCGAAGCCCGCCTCGCCATCGAAGGTGAGGCGGCTGCTCTCGCTGCGGCCCGACGCACCCCCAACGACCTCGACGTCATCCGTCGCTCACTCGAGCTACGCAACACCGCTCGCGCCGACGCGGTCGATCTGGTGGAGGCGGACATGGCTTTTCACCGCTCCATCGTGGTCGCGTCGCACAACGACATCCTGCTCGAACTCTTCGACTCCATGGCCCCACGGTTACGGACCGCGATGATCGACATGCTGAAGATCAAGGGCGCGTTCGGAGAGGACTCGGACCACGACACCCACGCCGACGTCGTCGAGGCAATCGCCGCACGCGAAGAGCACCGCGCTCACGCGCTCACCCGCACACATCTACTGGAGTTGTCGACGACCATCGCCCCTCCGACGTGAGCACCGGCCGGTCAAGGCTTGTCAGCTACTAACACCGTCCGAGTACAGAGTCCGGTGCAGCTGACCGCGCTCACCGCGGTCAGCTGCACCGGATTTTCACCGTTGCGTGGTTGTCCTCGTGGTGTCCGCCA
Organism: Rhodococcus sp. JG-3; assembly: GCF_000482405.1. NCBI lineage: Bacteria > Bacillati > Actinomycetota > Actinomycetes > Mycobacteriales > Nocardiaceae > Rhodococcus > Rhodococcus sp. JG-3. Next base: position 1,368,126 of record NZ_KI519398.1, on the reverse strand, counting down.
GCGCGCCGACCCTGCTGTCGATCGGTGCCCTCATCGTCCTTGCCGTCGTGCTGCACAACTCGCTGGGCCTCGCGGTGGGCTACGGAATCGGTAGGGCATGCGGACTCGATGTCGCCAGCCGCCGTGCGATCAGCGTCGAAGTCGGTATGCAGAACTCCGGCTTGGCAGCGGCACTGGCCTCGGTCCACTTCTCACCCGCTGCAGCACTCCCCGCGGCGATCTTCTCGGTGTGGCACAACGTATCCGGATCGCTGCTGGCCAGCTACTGGTCCAGACGGTCGACGGGTGCCGATCACCGCCAGGACAGTACCGTCACACGGGACTGAGTCTTGGACGCAGCAAACAGAATTCGTTGCCTTCCGGATCCGCCAGCACGTGCCACGACTCCTGGCCGGTCTGGCCGATATCCACTCGTCGGGCACCGAGGGTGAGCAGTCGTTCGAGCTCGGCGTCCTGATCTCGATCGGTTGCATTGACGTCGATGTGCAGCCGAGGTTTCGCCGGCTCGGGATTCTCGCTAGGGACGAAGATGATGGTCGGCTGCGAGCCGCCGAAACCGTCGCGCGCACCGATCTCGACGGAACCGTCACCCTCCCTATCCAATACGACGAAGTCCAACACCTCACACCAGAACGATGCCAAGGCCTCGGGATCGCGACCTTCGAGTACCAATTCGCTGATTCGACATGCCATGGGCGGGAATTTACACCTGCCCCGGCGTCGGACATGCCGTGTTCACGGCCTTTTCGCGCGAGAAATGAATCCCCGTCGACCGAAGGCTCGCAGGCGGTCCTTCGCAGTACGCGAGCGCAGGGACGTGGTGGACGCACCCGCGTTGTCGCGCATACCCTGAATGACCTCTCGGGCCACGTCCGGACCATCGATTCGCGGAGTCCAGTCCAGGTCCCGTCGAGCGCGGTCGGTGTTCAACATCGGGGTGGCGAACGCGAGATCGACCCAACCGTGATGGACTGCGGACACGTGGGTCTCGAAGCCGAGGCGCGCAGCAGCAGACAACACCCGAGAGGGCACAGGCACGATGCGCGCACCGAACGCGTCGGCCACGTCGTGGGCTCGCACGGGCGTCGGGCCGCCGAGGTTGTAGGGCCCAGTTGCACGCCTATCCAGCACTCGCACAATGGCATCGGCGACATCGTCGCTGTGTGCGGCCGGAACGGCGAACGACCTGTCAATGGGCAGGATCGGCAGATGATCGACGATTGCCGACGGCACGAGATCGGGCAGGGCGTAACGCAACAGCGCACTCCCGCTCTCGTACTGGCCGATCAGACCCGGCCTGATTCGAGCGACCGCGACGTCGGGATGTGCTGCCTCGAACTCGTCGAGCACATCCTCGGCGGCAGCCTTGTCCATGCTGTAGGTCGACGAGGACACCCCCGTTCTCGGCCACGACTCGTCGACTTTCTCGCCGTACGACCCTGGTGCGTACACCCCGCCGGACGACATGTGCACCAGATGAGGAACTCCGGCGTCCGCACAGGCAGTTGCCACCGTGCGCACTGCGTCGACATTGACTGCCCGCAGATAATCGCGATCACGCATCGGCTGGAAGGCGATGGCCAGATGAACCACTGCGTCTGCGCCGCGGCACAACGCGCGTAGCTCGTACGGTGCGTGTTCGCCGGTGAGATCCAGCGGAACCCAGTCGACTTGCTCGGCAAAAGGATTGAGGCTCGGCGGACGCCGCGCTACGGCGACAATGGAGTTGCCCGGATGCTCGTCGGTGAGCCTTCGCAGCAGGGCGGTGCCGACATTGCCGGTCGCGCCGATCACTACAGTTCGCATCTCTACCTCCGAAAATCGACCACAGTCGAAGTGCCCCCTGCACATCGATCGAAACCACACTGGCTCAGGAGTTTGAGCCGCCATCCTCCCGGGCATCGAATCACCATGAGTGAAAACAACGAACCGACCCTCGACGACGTCATGATCCCCACCGAGGAAGCTCACCCCGACCACAAAGAGCACGCCAAGACGCCGAAGCATCTCGACGACAGCGACCTCGACGCGCGTACCGAGCACGAGCGCAACGAAGTGAACTGACGGCCGAATCGAACGACCGTCATGGCGGTCGAATTTCCCGGTTTCCACCGAAAAACCCCGGGTATGCGATCGCCATGGCCGATTCAGCAGCATCACCCGCACCCACCGAGGCAGATCCGGACGATCCGCGCAAAGCGGATTCACCCGCCGATCTGACCAAGCCGTCGTGGATCTATGTACTGAAGAAAACCGCCCGTGAGTTCTCCCGGGATCAGTGCACCGACCTTGCAGCTGCTTTGACCTACTACGCCGTGCTCTCGCTCTTCCCCGCCATCCTGGCCATCGTGTCGTTGCTGGGTGTGTTCGGCCAGGGACAGGCCACGGTCGACGGCGTGCTGCAGATCGTCGGCGATCTCGGCCCGCAATCCGCTGTCGACACGTTGCGTCCCACCATCGAACAGCTCGTCCAAGCGCCCACTGCCGGATTCGCGTTGATCATCGGTATCGCAGGCGCACTGTGGTCTGCATCCGGCTACGTCGGCGCATTCGGCCGCGCGATGAACCGCATGTACGAGGTGGACGAGGGACGGCCCATCTGGAAGCTGCGCCCCGTGATGCTTCTGGTCACGCTCATCGCCTTGACCCTGATTGCGCTCGCCGCCGTCATGCTGGCCATCAGTGGCCCCGTGGCCAAAGCTGTGGGCGACGCCGTCGGACTGGGCGACACCGCACTGACGATCTGGAACATCGCACGATGGCCGCTCGTCCTGATCGTGGTGGTACTCGCGGTCGCGATTCTGTACTACGCAACACCGAATGTGCAGCAGCCCAAGTTCAAATGGATCAGTTCCGGTGCCGCGGTCGGCATCATCGTATGGATTCTCGCCACCGTCGCATTCGGCTTCTACGTCGCCAACTTCTCCAGCTACAACAAGACCTACGGCTCCCTTGCCGGAGCCATCGTGTTCTTGCTGTGGCTGTGGATCACCAACTTGGCCTTGCTGTTCGGTGCCGAACTGGATTCCGAACTCGAACGCGGCCGCCAACTCCAGGCCGGGATCGTCGCCGAAGAACGCCTGCAACTGCCGCCCCGAGACACCCGGGTCTCGGACAAGAACGACGAAAAAGACGCACAGGCCGTCGAGCAAGGTCGAAAATTGCGGGAGGAACACAACCGAACTCCGTGAACATCCCGGACGCCACCGACCGGTCGATGAAACAGTTCCGCGTGGTGCGCTGATTCGGTGTGGCAGTTCGAATGACACAGAGAGGCAAGGCAACGTGGCCGAGGAAGAAAATACGGAAGAGTCCCGACGCGCCCACGCCCCGGACTCCGATAGCTTCAGCGCATCGATGTACGGACACCATCTGGAGGGGGTTGCACGAGTCAGCAAGAGGTGTGTGACCGACGCCGGCGTGGATGGAGCCGCGGTCGCCATCCTCACCGACGATGCCGATGCTCGGGATCTGCTGTACGCCACGAACTCCGAAGCTGCCCGCATCGACGAGCTCCAATTCACCACCGGCGAGGGCCCCTGTATCGATGCCTTCGTCACCGGGGTGCCGCAACTGCACCCGGACATCGGTAATCGGCCCGATACCACGGGATGGCCATCGTTCGCGTCGGAAGTTCTTCAGGAGCTCGGCGTGCACGGGGTGTATGCGTTCCCATTGTTCAGTGGCGGTGCTCGACTCGGGGTCCTCGAGCTCTACACCCAGAAGTCCGGAACTATGACGGCACAACAGATCACTGCTGCCCAGGCCGCAGCCTCGACCCTCGGTGACATCGTCGTCAGTGAAGTCGCAGCCCGACCGGACTTCTTCGACGAGTCGACACTTCGCCCACCCGACGGCCCATTCCGCTTCGCTCGGTCCGACATCAACATCGCAGTCGGTGTGTTGGCCGAACGTCTGCATGTGTCGCTCGACGAGGCAACCGCGCGGCTGCGTGCCCGTGCCTACGCCGATGCCCGCTCGATATCCTCCCTCGCGTTCGACATCGTCCGCGGAGACGGCTTGTTCTACGACGACCCGGGGAGCGCGTGACATCGAAGCCCACCGTCCATCGACCACGAACGTCCGAGTTGACAGCTCCAACAACGAAAGAAGGCCGAACATGCCACCCATCCCTCGCCCGGATCAATCGTCGCCGGCACCCAACGGCCCGACCGGAGCTCGCGATACGAGAGCCCAAACCGGTGATTTCCTGACCACTGCGCAAGGCGTACGTCTACCCGACACCGATCATTCACTGAAGGCGGGCGATCGAGGCCCGACGTTGCTCGAGGACTTCCATCTTCGCGAGAAGATCACCCACTTCGACCACGAGCGAATACCGGAGCGCGTCGTGCACGCACGCGGTGCCGCCGCACATGGAACGTTCGAGTCATACGGGTCGGCGAAGACCGTGACCAAGGCAGGATTCCTCGCCCAGAAGGGCAAGCGGACACCGGTTTTCGTCCGCTTCTCGACCGTTCTCGGATCGCGTGGTTCCGCCGACACCGTCCGCGACACCCGCGGTTTCGCGGTCAAGTTCTACACCGACGAAGGAACCTTCGACCTGGTCGGAAACAACATGCCCGTCTTCTTCATCCAGGACGGCATCAAGTTCCCCGACATCATTCATGCCGGCAAACCGCAGCCCGATATCGAACTGCCGCAAGCTCAGTCGGCACACGACTCCTTCTGGGACTTCGTCTCGCTGCACACCGAGGCAACTCACCACGTCATGTGGAACATGAGCGATCGAGGTATCCCGCGCTCGTATCGCACGATGGAAGGCTTCGGCGTCCACACGTTCCGCCTCGTCGCCGAGAACGGCGAGACCAGGCTGGTCAAATTCCATTGGAAGCCGCTTGCCGGAGTGCATTCGCTGGTATGGGAGGAAGCCCAGATCGCAGCGGGGGTCGATCCTGACTTCCATCGACGCGACATGTCCGACGGCATCAAGGCCGGTGCCCCACTGGAATACGAGTTCGGAATCCAGGTCATGCCCGACGATGGCACCGAGACCTACGAGGGCATCGATCTGCTCGATCCCACGAAAATCGTTCCTGAAGAACTGGTTCCGGTGCAACCCATCGGCAAGCTCACCCTCGACGCTAACCCCACGAACTACTTCGCCGAAACCGAGCAGGTCGCGTTCCACACGGGCCACCTGGTGCCGGGCATCGAAGTCACCAACGATCCACTGATGCAGGCGCGTCTGTTCTCCTACCTGGACACCCAGATCACGCGTCTCGGCGGCCCCAATTTCTCGCAACTGCCGATCAACCGGCCGCATGCACCTGTCAACGACATGCTGCGAGACGGCATGCACCAGACCGCCGTCCACACCGGCCTGGCCCCGTACCTCAGCAACTCCGTCGACGACGGAGAACCAGCGGTAGCAGGTGAGAAGGACCACGGTTACGTGCAGACCGAACGCCTCATCGAAGGACGCGCAGTACGAGCGAACCCCGCATCCTTCGACGACCACTTCACCCAGCCCACCATGTTCTATCGCAGCCTCAGTGCCGTCGAGCAGGATCACCTCGTCGAGGCATTCACGTTCGAGTTGGGCAAAGTGTTCGAGCAATCGATCAAGGAACGCGAGCTCGAGGTTCTCTCGAATGTCGACGCCGATCTGTGCGAGCGCGTCGCCGCCGGCCTCGGCCTGCCTGCACCAGTCGGCACACCCGCTGAGGACGTGCTGCTCTCCACCGCACTGTCTCAGATCGTCGAGGCTCCAGGACCGATTGCCGGACGCAAGATCGGCGTCATCGCCGACGCCGGATCGGACCTGTCCGGAATCGGCAAGCTACGGACGGCAGCCGCGCGCCGCGGTGCCACAGTGCACGTCATCGCTGCGGCCGGCGGCATCCTCGGTAAAGGCGTGCGCACTCAGGTGGTCGAGCGAACATTCCTCACAGTTCGTTCGATCGAGTTCGACGCTTTCGTCGTCGCGGGCGGAACAACACCGACGAACGACATCAAGCTGATCCTGCTGCTGCAGGAAGCATTCCGTCATTGCAAAGCGATGGGTGCCTGGGGCGACGGAGCGGCACTGCTCGAGCAGGCCGGAATCGGTGCCGACGACGCAGGCGTCGTCATCGGCGAGACAGCGGTGAAAGCGTTCAACGACGCGTTGCTCGCTGCGGTCGGATTGCACCGAGCCTGGGATCGTGCCCCCGCGGTGATGGCGTCGAACATCCCGCCTGCAGTCCCCGACAAGCCTGCTCGTAAGCGGGCAGCCAAGGCCAAGGCCAGGAAGTAGGGCTACCCCGACTGGGGCTCGGTCAGCATCGCTGCCATGTCGTCCAACTCGAAGTACTGGGCGATTGCGTGCGCCGATCGAGCCCCGGCTGCGGGGTCCGCGCCTGCCTTCAGCAACATCCTCACAATGGGCGTCGACCGACGAAACACCGCGGCCGCCAACGCTGTTTGACCGTTGTCGTTCACGCGATCCACCGCAGCCCCCAGCGTCAGAAGCATGCTCACCGCACCTGGTTGTACGTGATACGCCGCCAGAATCAACAGTGTGTCGCCCTTGTCGTTGGTCAGGTCGACGGACCCTCCGGCCTCGAAAAACGACTGCAACCACGAGGCGTCACCGCCGCGCGCGCAGTCGAATGCATGCCGAAACACTGCCAGAACATCGTCGTCGTCCACCGACACATGATCCCCCGAGCAGCGAGGTTCCAACCAAGCACCGTCGATCTGGATCGAGCGCTGCTCCGTTCTATCGACCGCATTCTCGTGCAGTGACCGTGCGAGTGTTCCCGCACGGAGCGAGACCTCGCGTACGGACCCACCGACGTGGGAGAATCGTGCGGTCCACGGGCATGCGGCGTCTGTCGCGTCCGACAAGGTTGGGGGGAGCATTATGACCGGCCCGGTTGCCCAAGGTAGTGCGATGAAGCGGCGAAACCCCGTTGTCGTGTGGATCCTGTTGCCGCTCATCACTCTCGGCATCTACCACTTCGTCTGGTACTACCTCATCCACCGTGAGATGGCGGACTTCGACCGACGCAAGGTCGACCCGCCGGTCGTCGGCCCACTGCTGGTTCTGCTCCTCCTCGGCTGGACCATCATCGCGCCGTTGATCAGCTACTACAACACAGGAAACCGCATCGCCGACGCCCAACGCGCGGCCGGCCTTCAGCCGACGTGCAGCTCGGTCGTCGGACTTCTGCTCACGTTCGTCTTCGGCCTGCAGTCCCTGTACTACCAGCTGGAACTGAACAAGATCACGGCCCGATACAACGACGTACCGCCGGGAACCGTTGTGCCGCTCGCGGTGTGAATCCCGAAACCGAAACGACGAAACGGACACGATGACCACCCTCCATCACGCACCGCTCTCGCGCGTCGACCCGAGCACCCTGTACCGCATCATGGCGCTGCGGGTCGCGGTATTCGTGCACGAACAGAAGATCGTCGACGAGGCCGAACTCGATGGCGCAGACCTACTTCCGACGACCGAACTGTTCTGGATCCAGGACGAAAACGGAGAGGTGTTGGCCACTCTCCGAGTGCTCGTCGACGACACGGTCCACATCGGTCGCGTCGCGACTGCTGCTGCGGGCCGTGGCCGCGGTTATGCCGGACAGCTCGTCGAGGCCGCGCTGAAGGCGTACCCCGGGGTGGTCGAGATGTCCGCGCAAGCACACCTCGAAAAGTGGTACGGCCGCTTCGGATTCGTTCGGATGGGCGAGCAATACCTGGAAGCGGGAATCCCGCACGTGAAGATGTCCACCCATCCCAGCTGAATCAGCCCAGTGTCGGTGCGTGTGCAACTTGTGCTCCACTCTGGGCCCCGAGTCGGAGAATCCTCGCGACCGAGGCCCCGACTGGAGCAGACCTTCCGTCAGCGAAGCGAGATCACTTCTTCTTCGGGTCGTGGCCCCAGTTCATCAGTGAGTAGCGCCATTTGGTGTCGGTGATGTCCCCGTCGGGCCGCTGCGCAAGGTGTCGTTTGCAGTAGCCGACGACCTTTCGCATGTGCTCGTAGTCGTCGTCGGACAGGTCCGCCTTCTTCGTCTTCAGGATTTCGACGATGCGGCGGCCGCTCTCGTGGCCCGTCGACTCGCCGCCGTCCTTCTTTTGCCCGACGTCCTTCGAGTCGTCGGTGCCGAGAAACTCGTCGAGTTCCTTCGCCGTCATGTTGACGAGGTCATCGAACTCCGTCTTGATGTCACTGTCGTCATCGGCCATCGAGCCGTCTCCTTCGATTCACCCTCAGTGGTGGTGCCGCGTGTCTCCCGTTCGACCGCATCGGCCTTCGGAACTCGTCTCGTTCCTAGTCCGCCGCATACCCACAGTTGGGCGGTACTCAACCTGCTGGTCAGATCTGACTACACCGCCGCAGGGCGGCCCACTCGAAAGCCCTGCAGCAGGTCGGCCCCGATCGACGTGGCCGCTTCGAGGTCGTCGTCGGTCTCGATTCCCTCGAACACGCACCTGGCCTCCGTTTTTCGCGCGAACTCGAGGACCAGTTCGGCCAACGCCGACTTCACTCGATTGCCTTTCATACCGTGAACGACGAACGCGTCGAGTTTGATGATCTGCGGCTCGAGCACGACGAGCTGCCGCATACCTGCGTACCCGGATCCCACATCGTCCACCGCGACAGCGACGCCGCCGCGTCGAAGTTCGGCCAACACTGCCACCACCGCGTCCTCGTCGTCCTGGGCGGCGTGTTCGGTGAGCTCGATTACCAGTGACCGTCGTCGGCCGAAGTCGAGCAGCACATCCACGAGGGCAGCATCGATCAGTAGCGTTGCAGCACTGAGGTTCACCGCAACGAAGCAACCATCCGGCAGACGCGCTGATTCTCCCAATGCCTTGACGGCCGCAGATCTGTCCAGAGCAGGACCGAGGCCGCACTGCGCTGCATCGGCGAACCACGCCTCGGTGTCACCGCCGCCCGCCGGGAAACGCGACAGGGCCTCGTATCCCTCGATCAACCCATCGCGTGCACGGACGATCGGCTGAAAGACGATGTCCGGGCCACCGCCTGCAATCGCAGCCTCCACCCGACGCCGTGACCGCAACAGGGTCGAGCGTAGCGGTGTCGACGCTGCCCTAGTCGACGGCACGATTCCACACCCGCACCACCGGGTGAAGCTGAACCGGAGCTGCAACCGGGCGCATCGCGGCAACGACTGCATCAGGATCCCGATCGCCGAAGCTGCTGATCAGCACCCGAACTCGTCGTGTGTCGCGAGGCCAAAAGGCGCCGAAAGATTCGGCTATCGCGACATAGTCAGCGGCGCGTTGCTCGGCGCTCAGGCGTGCGGGACAGCGGTGGCGGAGTACGAATTCTCGCACCAGCCGCCAGCGCCTGCGGCCGCCGATCAGTCGATGGAGCATGGTGCCATGGGGACGTCGGCGAACCGATCCATCAGGAACGCTGCAGCGGCACCGCCGTACCCGTCGATCAGCTGTGGCCCGAAGTGGTTGGGCAACACCGCACCCTGCAGGATCGGCGGCAAAGGGTTGGTTCGGAACTCCACCGTGGCACCTCGCCCACACCAATCCTGAGCCAACTTCCGGGCCTGACCGTACGGCACGGTGTCGTCGTTGAGTCCGCTGGTGATCATCACCGGTGCGTTCGGAGTACTGCGACCGATCCGCTGAGCCTCGAGAATACGACCCGCCTGCGGAATGGTGCCCAGATTCTCGAGCATCGACTTGCCGTCCGCGGTCAACGATTCGGTTCGCAGAAACGGGTACTTCAGAATGGTGTCGCCGATGCACTGCGTCGACAGATCGTTCAGCACTGCCTTGCCGTGATCGGTGAGTCTCTCTTCGACGAGCGGCAGCAAGCTCGGATCCCGCTCTACGAACCCGTTGAGGGCATAGCCGATCACCCCTCCGATCAGCGTCCCGTCGACGGTCTTCAACACCTCGAGCAAGTCCGCTGTAGGTGCTCCGGCCCACGTACCCTTCAGATCGACCTCAGGTGCGTACTCCGAGGCCAGTTCGGCCGCCGCGGCTGCCGCCCCACCGCCCTGGGAGTACCCCCAGATACCAACGGGTGCATCGGTATCACCTAGGAGCTCGTTCGCGGCACGAGCACCGTCGAGCACCGCATGAGCCTGCTCGACACGATTGACATAGGTGTGCACACCGGGCGTTCCCAACCCGATGTAGTCGGTCACGAATACGTTGGCACCCATCGATCCCCACAGAGTGGAAGACAACAATTCCTGATTGAACGAGATCGACAATGGTTGTGCCACAGCGTTGACAGTCGTCGGAAACGCACGAGAAGGAGCGCACTGATCGGCCTGACCCACCGTGCCGGGCGCGACGACGATGGTCGGCCGCGGGCCTGCACCGCGCCAGGGCACCTCGGTCTCGATGAACGTGCCCGACACGCCCACCGGCGTATCGTCCTGCGTCCGTGACGAGTACAGCACCCGCTGCGCCTGAACGGGGTAGGCACCGTCCGCACCGGGCAGAGCCGCGAACAGTGACATCGGCTGCGTCCGCAACACGGCCCCCGGGTCGTCGACGACCTGAGCCGGAGGGACGTAGAAGTCGTCGACGGGGTCGGCATTCGCTGCCGAGCCTCCAAGCACGGTCAGGGAAGACGCGAGCACGGCGGTGACTGCGACGCCGATCATGGTGCGGTACAGATGCATCGGTCTCTTTCTGGTGGGGGTCAGATAACGGTGCCGATGTCGTCGGCAACGATGTTGTCCAGCGCACGTTCGGCCAGTGCGGCGATAGTCATGGATGGGTTGCACGCTGCGGTGGTGCCGGGCATGAGTGCCCCGTCGAGGACATACAGTCCTCGCTGGCCGTGGACACGACCGTCAAGATCACATACTGCGCCCATGTTGGCCCCACCCAACGGATGCCAGGTGGACGGGAACAGTGCATTGGTATCGGTGAGAACACTGCCCGATCCGGCGATACGACGCACCGTCGGATCGATCGAACCGTCCTGAATCAGGCTGTCGCCGTTGGCCGGCCAATGTAGTCGCACCTGGTCCATGGAGGAGTCGTAGCCGAAATGGCCGCGGCCGCTGCTGACTCCGTACCCGACGAGCATCGTGCTGTGGGCATCGAACGACAACGGCGGTATCGAGGCCTGGATGACGGTGTGCGCAGTGTTCGGGTCGTCCCAGTTGAGGCTGCCGAACACCACCGGTCCGCCTTGGGGTGCACCGAATTGCTGCTCGATGCTCGACCACACGTAGATGCGATCGGCATTGGTGCCCCAGCCCTGCCCCAACTCGTTCGGGAGATCGGGAATGCCTCCGGTCGCTCCGGCGCGGACGAGCAGTTTGGTGGTGTTCAGGCTTCCGGCTGCCATGATCAGCGTGCCGGCGGTGAGAACCTTGTTCTCCAGAACCGTTCCGTCGGAATCGATTCGATCGACATACACCGTCCAACGGCCGTCGGCACGCCGCTCGACACTCGTGACATCGTGCTGCGTCGCGACCGTGGCCAGCCCCGTCGCCTCGGCGGCCGCGATGTAGGTGACGTCCACGGAGTGCTTGCCGCCGTTGTTGACTCCGAATGCACCGGACCCATCGGTGTACGACGGTGCCATCACCCCGCGCGTCTCGTCGAGGGCGAAGTTCCAGTCGATCGGCATCGGGATCTTGGACACCGGCAGCCCCGCTCGACGAGCATTGGCCGCAAACACCCGCGCTGCTTGATAATTGGGCGTACCGATCAACTCGTCGGGAGCCTGCTGGAGCTGCAACATCCGCGCCACGCGTGGGTAGTGCACCCGATTCAGAGTCGGCCAATCCAGTCCGGCCGGAAAGTGTTCCTCGAACACCGGCTGCGATGGCTGCAGTGTCATTCCCTGGTAGATCAGGGATCCGCCTCCGACACCGGCCGCGCACAGCGCGGTCATGTTGTCTCCGGGCACCGCCTCGAGGAGGCCGACGTACGGATCGAACGGAACTGGCCTGCCGAACAGGTTGGGACTCGAACCGTGCCACAGCATTCGCTTGTCCGGTGACGTGGCATCGGGAAACGTGTCTGCGTTCGGTCCTGTGTTCCAACGTCTTCCGCGCTCGAGCACCAGAACCGGCACCCCGGCTTCGGCCAGGCGCAATGCGGCGACGCCACCGCCGAACCCCGATCCGATGATCACCACACGATGATCCTCGCGGGTCAGCGGGATCTGGACGCGTCGCCCGCCCGCTGCTCGCGCCACTCCCGCGCCCGATAGTGCGGCCAATCCCGCAACCGCAGTCGCGCCGAGAAACGACCGGCGATTCAAATTCGACACGTACCCCCCAATGGTGTGCAGCAGCGCGCACGAGACCTGTGTCACGTGCACGTGCGAAGCAAAACTAGACAGATGCGGCTTATGGTGTCAAGTTTTTGGGGGTCCGTCAGAACAGGAGCGGAATCAGCCAGCGCCGCAGGTATGACCGCAAACCGTCGTCGTCGTGGATCTGCGCGTCGTCGAACAAGATGACGGACAGCCCGTTACGCACAAGCACGGAATCGATACCATCGAACCGCGTCGCATCGAATTCGGGATTGCGTTCGATGTAACCGTCGAGGAACTGACGCACCACCGGTTCGGCTCGATCCATCATGTCCGGATCGAACAACGGGTTGGCGTTGCCTGAACGCATCAGAGAATTGAGCACCGGTTCTCGTCGAATGAGGTTGCGTGCAGCCACAATAGTCTCTACGACGAACTCGGACGGCGTCTCGGCCTGATCGGCCTTTGCCCGGATGCCACCGATCACGTCGACGACAAGACCGACCATCGCCTCCGAGATCATGTCCTCGCGCGTGCTGAAGATCGAATACACCGTCTGACGCGTCACGCCTGCCGCCCGCGCAGCCGCGGCAATGGTGACATCCTCGAACCCACCCTCGGCAATGAGCCCGAGGGTGGCGTCGAGAATCTTCTGCTTCGAACGCATGGTTCGAGTATGACGGCAATCCCGGCTCGGCGAGTCATCCGATGAGAGGCCGCCGATTCTTCGTCAATTTTTCGAGCTCGGCCTGCATCGCCCCGTGCACCCGCCCCGCGAACTCCTCCGCCGACTCGTCGGCGTCGGGATGCATGGGCGCGAGCACCGACGTCTCGAGTTTGGTGGGGAGCGGCAGGTACGGAAGAAGCCCGACCAGACCGAGATTGACGCCCCACGGAATGGACACCGACAACGGAAACGTTTTGAGCCGCAGTACCTTGTCCAACCTCAGCGCCTTCGCCAACTGCTTACCACTGCTGAGTACCAGCAGGGACTCCCCCGCTCCCGCTGTGACGACGGGAACGACCGGCACCCCCGCCTCGATTGCCAAACGGGCGAACCCGGTCCGACCCGAGAACACTATGTCGTTGCGGTGCCGCCACGATTTCAAAGCATCGACGTCACCGCCCGGGAAGACCAGGACATTGCTGCCCTCCGCAAAAGCGTCCAGGGCCGTTTGTCGTCCGGCGGGCCTGGCACCGAACGGTTCGATCAGCTTCTCGGCATGCAGAGTCCACGCGATCTGGTGGGTCAACGTGATCAGCTCGCGGTCGATACCGAGCTCGTCGTATGCGGCCGCGAATGCGAACACATTGAGATCGATGACTCCGCCGAACCCGTGGTTGGCGACGAACAGCACCGGGGTATCCGGAACCGGTTGCGCTACGGTCACTTCCAATCGGTTGTAGAGGCGAACAGCACTGATGCTCGCCGCGCGAACGACTCGAGCGATGTTGTCCACCGCCGACTACCGGTCCAGTTGCAGGTCTGCCAGCGCGCCGGCGATCACGAAACCTCCGGCGATTGCACAGCCGGCTGTTCTCGTTCGTGGCGGCAGGTGAGCGGTGAGCGCGAACGCCGCCGTGTCCCAGACGTCGACGGCCACACCTGCTCGCAGCAGGGTGCGCACGGCCTTCGGCGCGAGCCGAGTTGCCGCATACAGGCCGCCGCCGATGTAGATTTCCCGAATTCCGAAGGTGCGAGCCGCAGCTCGCGTCGTCGCCACCGCAGCATCGGGCCCGGCGAGGAGTTCGTTGGCGCGAGTGGGCGCCACCATGTGGGCGATGCCGATCGCGGCCCGAGCAAGCCCGACCGCCTCGGGAAGACGACGAACCAGACCGGACGCAGAGCCGAAAGCCATGAAATTCCTTACGTAGTGGGAACAGCGGAGTCGCGAGCAAGCCGTCGGAGCAGGCCGACGGCCTTCTTCATGCCGTAGGCAACGATGGTCGTGCGGCCGTCCTCGTGGTTCCACTGCAGCAGCGCCGATCCGTCGTCGACGGAACCCTCTAGCACGGTCGGATTACCCAGTAGCGGAAGAGGACCGACGACCTTGATGGACAGTCCCAGAATCTCGGTCCAGAAGTAGTTGTCGGTGGGCGCACACGTGGGTTCGAGGCCGAGTGCGGAGGCCGCTGCGACCTTGCCCTGCGCGACGGCATTCGACCAGAACGGCGCTCGACCGGAACCGGCACGTGAATACGCGACGTCGCCTGCGGCGAACACGTCGGGAACTGCTGTGGCGCAGCGCTCGTCGATGGCAACACCTCGATCGTCGGCAATTCCGGTGCCGTTCAACCACTCCGTCTCGGGCACATCACCGGCGCAGGTGACCACCACATTGGCGTCGAGGATGCGGCCCGCGAACTCGATCCCGGTAACGGGGTTGCCCGTCAACGTAACCGGGCTGTCCGCGCGGAGAAACTCGACCGACGCGGCCTCGGCACGCGCGGTAATCGCGTCGGACAGATAGGTACCCAGTAGCCGTGTCAACGGAGGGTCGACGTCCACGACGGTGACTGCGATTCCGCGAGAAACGCACGCACTGGCGACCTCCATGCCGAGGAATCCGGCACCGACGACGATCGCCGTCTGCGCCGCATCGAGTTTCGGACGTAGTGCCCGAACATCGTCGAAGGTCCGCAGCACCGTCTCGCCCCTTTGCCCGGGAGCCGCAATGCGACGTGCAGCCGCTCCGGTGGCGACGATCAACCGATCGTACGGAACATCGGTACCGGCGGCGGTCGTGACTGTGTGGGCCTCGGGATTCACCGACACGGCCCGATCACCGATCGCCTCGATCCCGAGGTCCGACAGATCCCACGTTTCCGCCTCGGCTGCTTCGCCTTTGAGCACGTGCTTGGACAACGGCGGCCGCGCGTAGCAACCGTCGGCATCGGCCCCGATCATCGTCAGTGGACCTTCGTGTCCGCGGGCCCTCAGTTCGCGGACAGCGGTGCACGCGGCTATGGAGTCTCCGACGACGACGATCCTGCTCTCGAGAGAGCTCACGCCTGTTCTCGCAGTGCCGCCACCGGACACACGCCGACCGCAGACCGGGCCGAGGCCGCGAGGTCGTCGGGAATGTCGTTGCCATCGAAGGCGTAGTGCAGTTCGCCCTCGTCATCGAGGCTGAACACCTTGGGTGCCTGTTCGGCACAGATGCCGTGGCCCTCGCAGCGATCCCAATCGACGTCGATCCTCATGGCTGTGTCCCTTCTGCTGCCACCAATTTCAGCGGCAACCGTTCGTATCGATGAATGACGTTGTTGACAGCGCGTACGGGTGTTCCTGCGGGAACGAACTTCTCTACCCGCTGCGCCAGCACTCGGAGCATGGTCTGGGCTTCCAGACGAGCAAGCCCCTGGCCGGCGCACCCGTGCACGCCCGAACCGAAGCCGAGTTGACGCGCCGCGTCACGGGTGATGTCGAAGGCATCGGGGTTGTCCCATTCACGCTCGTCGCGGTTCGCCGACGCGTAGACCACCAGTACACGAGCACCTTTCGGGATTCGTGATCCGTCGATCTCGACGTCACGGACCGCGCGACGCGAGAATGCTCTGATCGGCGACTCGTATCGAACGACCTCGTTGATCGCTTTGGGGATCAGGTCCGGGTCCTGTCTGATCGCCTGCCACTGCTCGGGGTGCCGCGCGAACAGGTCGAGGGCCCCGGAAATCGCTCCGATGGTGGTATCGAGCGAGGGACCGAGGTAGTCGACCATCAACGCGGGACATGCCGACTTCTGAATCTTGTTGTCGTCGGCCGCCTTCAGAACATCGTCGCCCATACTTCCCGGAATCACCGATCGATCTCGCACCACGCGCCGCGAGTAGGCAAGCATCTCTGCGGCACCCTTGACAGCGGTGATCGAGTGTCGATTCACGGGACCGAGGGAGTCGAATGTCGCACCAGCCCAGCGGAGTAGATCCTCGCGTCCGTCCTCTGGCCACCCGACGAGATCGGGCACGATCGACATCGGCAGCGCTGTCGCGAGATCGTCCACGCCGTCGACAAATTGTTTCTTCAGTGCCGCGTCGACGACGGTCTCGGCCTTCTCCTCCACAGCCGCCTTCATCTTTCGGACGGCCTTCGGAGTGAGCCGATGCGCGAGCACCGATCGCTTGGTCGCATGCTCGTCGCCGTCACTGTTCAGTGTCGTTCCGCGGCCGAGCCGATTGGCGACGGGATTGAGCGCCACACCGTCACCCGAGATGAAGGTCACGTCGTCGAGCAGCACCGCCTTGCAATCCGCGTAGCGCGAGACGGCGAACACCTGCTGGCGGGGCAGCCACACCACCGGACCCAGCGCGCGCAGCCGGGCATAGTGCGGGTACGGATCGAGAATCGCGTCGGTGGAGTACAGGTCGGTGCGGTACTGCGGAATCGTCGCGTTCGTTGTCATGGGATCCTTCGGTGCTGCCGGAAGTCGAGGCCCCTGCCTTCACAGGGTGTTGACGATATCGTCACTCATGGCACGGTCGTACGTCAAGGCTTTTTGACGAATTCGTCATACTTGATTCGCGATAGGCTGCGCTCACTGACCCACAGAGCAGGAGCAGATCGTGACCGAAGGCAACCGCGTCGAGCGCCGCAAGGCACGCACCAGAGCCGCGCTGATCCAGGCCGCCCAAGGGTTACTCGCCAACGGGAACACCAACGCACCCGTGCTCGAAATAACGCAGGCCGCCGACGTCAGCAACGGCTCGTTCTACAACTACTTCGAGAGCAAAGAAGAACTGTGGCAGGCCGCCATCGACGCCGCTCTCGAGTCCGTCGGCGACTACCTCGATTCGCTCACCGTCGGTTTCGAGGACCCGGTCGAGAAATTCACCCAATCGTTCAGACTGTCCGGGCGCCTGTTCCGCCTCGAACCGCAACTGAGCCGCGTCCTGCTCAACTCCGAGGCCGCCGCATTCGCCGCGGCCGGTGGCCTGGCACCACGGTCGCGTCGCGATATCGAATCGGCCGCAGCGCAAGGGAGATTCGACGTCGACGACCCGGATCTCGCCCTCGCGATCGTCGCCGGTTCGCTGCTCTCCATGGGCCGTCTGCTCCTCGCACAGCCCGACCGCGACGAAGCGGCGACGGTCGACGGCACCACCGAGCGAGTGCTCCGCGCACTCGGAATTTCGACCGACGAGGCACGCACACTGTGCAGTAGTCCCTTGCCTGCGTCCTACAGCGGCGACGTCCACGCGGCCGTCGCACCCACTGCGTCCGTCCGGGACGGCAACGAAAGCTGATCGCCGTCCAGCTCTAGTCGTCGACGGCCCTCAGAGCCACACTGAGAGCCTCCTGTGCCGACACGTCGGCATCGACCGCGACCTGCAATTCGGCATCGTCGACGCCGACAACCAGGGGAACATCGGCGTCGGTCTGCCCACGCACATCCGCGAGCCCGTGCTCGTGTTCCTTCGCGCGTCGATAGTCGGCTCGGGCTACGTCTTGTTTCTCTCGGGCTGTGGCCACGTCGTCAGGCCCTGTGATGCCGGGGCCGGACATGCGTGGGTACCGGGGCCGGGACCGCCCGATCGACGGCCGCAGCCTTCCGGCTCCCGCCGCCGGTATCGATGTCGAGAAAATGCTGAAGTTCGTCGTGAATCGGTGTGTCCGTCATAGGCCTTGACCTTCTCGACCTTCGATAACGCAGGTCGGTTCGGCTTCGCTGAACCATAGTGGGAGAGGAGTTGACGGCGTCAATGCGACCCTACGGCCTGCGAGACCGCCGAGTTCACCACCCGAGCTGCCAGTACGGCAACACGGACGTTCTCACGCTGCGACTGCTCCGCCAGAACCGCGAATGCCGCTTCGGGCGAGATGCCGCGCAAGGCTATCAAGATTCCTTTGGCCTGCTCGATTGTTCCACGGGTCTTCATCGCCTCACGAAGACCGGCCGCTTCCGTCCTCGCTTCTGCTGCATGTCGCGAATTCCACACCGCAGCTTCGACCGACGTGACGAACATCTTGACGAGAACCTCGTCGACATCGCTGAAGCCCTCGCAGTCGAATCCGTACAGATTCAGCGAACCGGCATGACCCGAGTCGACAGCCAGCGGAGCAGACAGATAACTTTTCACTCCGATCGCGGCGGCTGCAGACGCGAAAGTCGGCCAGCGGGTTACGACCTCGTCGATCCGAACACTGACGATCTGGTTGGTTCTCGCCGCTTCGAGACACGGGCCCTCGTCTGCGGCGTACTGATCGGTGTCGACATCGATCACACGCGCATCCGAACATGCCGCCGTCGCGGGATTGTCGGAATCATGTCGGAGCAAAGTCACTCCCGCCATGTCAGCCCACGGAATGGCAGCGACCACCTGTTCACACAGGCCCTGCAAGAGGGTGTCAAAACGTTTGTATTCGAGCAGTATTCCGCGAAATATGTCGAGAGCATCGAAGGTGTCCTCGGCAAAATAGTCTTCGCCTGCATACCGACGTCGCCGGACAGGCAGAGCAGCCGAAATTTCTTCGTCGAATGCGGCTGCAGCCGTGGCTTCGGTAGCGGCACTTCGTTTGGGGCCGTTGGATGTGGAATCGGTCAAGTAGATCGCGTCCCAGATGGTGCAGTCATTACACCTGTTGGCGTGCACGAGGCCTGTCAGCGGTGATGACCTTCACCGAATGTTACAACCGTACGCCCGCTGTCAACTCGAACTGGATGAAACGGACACCACATTGATCTATTGACTTTCGATAGATTACTGTCGATACTCGCTCCATGCT
Organism: Rhodococcus sp. JG-3; assembly: GCF_000482405.1. NCBI lineage: Bacteria > Bacillati > Actinomycetota > Actinomycetes > Mycobacteriales > Nocardiaceae > Rhodococcus > Rhodococcus sp. JG-3. Next base: position 1,349,173 of record NZ_KI519398.1, on the reverse strand, counting down.
GAGTGGATATCGAGTGGTAGTCCTGTTGCTTCGCCTGTTTCTCGCCGCGTTGTTCGCGGTGCTGGTGCTGATGCAAGTCATGTCGTTGCCCGGGCAGTTCGCCCACATGGCCCAGGAATCTCCCGAATCCGCGTACCTGCGATGGCCGCTGACCATCGTGTCGATCTTCTGGGTGCTGTGCATTCAGGTGGTCGTGATCGCGACATGGAAGTTGCTGACGATGGTGAACCGCAACGCCATCTTCACCCGCGCTTCGTTGGTGTGGGTAGACACGATCACGTGGTCGATCGTCGCGGCCTGGGTGGTGCTGGTCGCGGTGTTCCTCTACGTCGGATTCGGGGCCGACGACCCAGGCCTGCCGCTACTGCTCTTCCTACTCGTCGTCATCGTCGCCGTCGCCGCATTGTCGATGGTCGTCATGAGGACCCTGCTCAGTCAGGCCACGGAACTGCGCAGCGACATGGACGCGGTCATCTGATGGCCATCGTGGTGCGCATCGATGTTCAGTTGGCCAAGCAAAAGATGAGCGTCGGCGAGTTTGCCGAACGCGTGGGGCTGACGCCCGCCAACATCGCAGTCCTCAAGAACGGACGGGCCAAAGCCGTGCGCCTGAGCACCCTCGACGCCATGTGCCGGGTGCTGCACTGCCAACCCGGAGACCTCTTGGAATGGGTGGACGAATGAGCACCCGCGGCACTACTGGCCGGTGACATCCAGAGCGGCACCGACGATCGAATCGGTGTCGATGTGATGATGCTTGTACACCTCGTCCAGAGAGCCCACCTGACCGAAGTTGCTGACGCCCAACGACGTCGACGCAACGCGGTTCACGTTCGCAAGGAACGCCAGCGTGTGCGGATGGCCGTCGAGGACGGTCACCATCGGTGTCGCCCGATCGGCCGGCAACAGCTGATCGAGAATCCACGACTCCGCGTCGCCGTGTCCCTGGCGAGCCTGGACGGCTCGATAGAGCTGGCCCGGACTTGTGATGCACAGGACGTCCGCGACAATGCCGATGCGCTCCAAACGTGCTGCGGCGTCGAGAGCTTCGGGCATGAGCGCACCCATCGCCGCGATCGTGACGGTGGCTCCGTCTCGTCGGACGAGCGGGTAGCCGCCGGCCACCACCTGCTTGCGCCTGCGTTCGCGGGCCGCCGGATCGCTGGGCACGTCGGCCAACGTCTGATCGACCGGACGGGTCGACAGGCGCAGGTACGCCGAGGTGCCGTCGGGACGACCCAACTTGGCGATGCTGGCGAGCAGCGTCCACTCCACGTCGATGGCGAACGCCGGCTCGTACGAGATGCACCCGGGCTGCTCCAGACCGATCGACGGCGTCTTGATCGACTGGTGCGCACCACCTTCCGCAGCCAACGTGACACCCGACGGCGTACCGACCAGAATCGACTGACCACCCGCGTAGATGCCGTACGACCACGGTTCGAGGGCGCGTTCGACGAACGGGTCGTACATCACCCCGATGGGGAACAACGGCTCTCCCCACCGACTCCACGTTGCACCCAGCTCGCCCATCAATCCGACCAGATTGGTCTCTGCGATACCGAGTTCCATGTGTTGACCGGTGGGACCCTCACGCCAGTGCATGATGGTTTCGGCATCGTCGCCGAACCAATCGTGCCGCTCCGACGACGACCAGACACCGACCTTGTTGACCCAACCGCCGAGATTGGTGGTCGAGCTGACATCGGGACTGACCGTGACCACGCGCCGCGCCGCATCCGGGGCCTCACGCGTCAGGTCGATCAGGGTGCGGCCGAGCGCGGCCTGCGTCGTGGCCGTGCCCTTGGGAGTACGGCCGATGTCGGTGGGAACTGCAGGCGGTGCCGAGACGGGCACCGGCTCGCGGCGCAGCCGTTCGGCGACATCGGCGCACAACTGCCCGGCAGCTGTGGCGTCGTCGAAGCGGCCCCATGGCGAACCGACGTCGGTGCCGAGAGTGTCTGCCAGAGCCGCATATTCGTCGACAGTCAGCAGAGACGAGTGGTTCTGCGGATGCCCCTGAGTGGGGAGGCCGAATCCTTTGACCGTGTAGGCGATGATCACCGTGGGCCGGGTGTCGTCGATCTGCGCGTAGGCCTCGCGCAGCGCGTCGAGATCATGGCCGCCGAGATTGCGAATCGACTCGGTGAGAATCAGATCGTCGAGGTCACCGATGAGCGCAGTGATCGCCGTGGCATCGGAACCGTCGCCGGGCAGTCGATTTCGCAATTCGGACGCCGAGCACCGCAGCAGCCGCTGATACTCGGGATTGGGCATGTCGAGAATGCGACGCCGCAGGGCGTCACCACCGGTACGCGCGAAGAGGTTCTCGAGCAACCGACCGAACCGCACGGTGATGACCTGCCAGCCTGCCGCGTCGAACATCTTCTCGAGGCGACGCGCGGCGATGTTCGGCACCACCCGGTCGAGGGACTGACGGTTCAGGTCGACGATCCAGACGATCTCGCCCAACTCACCGATGCCCGGATCGATGACGGCTTCCCACACGGCACCCTCGTCGAGCTCGGCGTCTCCGACGAGCGAATACTGCCGTCCGCGAAACCCACTCGGGGTGTCTGCGGAAAATGCGGAGTCGACGAAGCGGCGCGACATTGCGCCCCAAATAGGTGCCGTCGCACCGATACCCACCGACCCCGTCGAGTAGTCGACGGTATCGGGATCCTTGGCGCGCGACGGGTAGGACTGCAGCCCACCGTACGAGCGCAGCGTCGTCAAATACTTCTCGTCCAGCTCACCGAGAAGGTAGTTGATGGCGTGCAGCACCGGCGACGCGTGCGGCTTGACCGATACTCGGTCGCCCGCTTCGAGCTGCTCGAACCACAGCGAGGTCATGATGGTGACCATCGACGCGCACGACGCCTGATGACCGCCCACCTTGAGACCCGTCGGATTGGGCCGGATTCGGTTGGCGTGGTGGATCATCGACGTCGACAGCCACAGCACCCGCTCGGAAATGTCGTGCAGGGTTTCGCGCCCCCCGGTGACCGAATCACCGTCGGTCGAGTTGCCGGTGGTCGAGCTGAGGCTGGTCATGGCGAGCACTCCTGAAATAGGCGACGAAAGATTGCATCGAGTGGACGTGGCGGGACCGGATGGGTCCCGTCACTCCATGAGGCAAGCGTTCGGATTGCGAAGCGCCGAGTCAGTCGCGTCTGTGATGCAACCGGCGTCAGTCGACCAGAACCCGGCGGGCTGCGCAATAGAAGTCATCGACATTGAGCAATCTGCGCAATTTTCGGAATCAGCCTTTGCCGTTTCTGGTCGACCTGATCACCGCGGCCCGGCACCTCGGCGAGTCGCGGAATCGATGACAGCTTCGAATGCGTCGACGATCAGCGCGACCGACTCGTCCAGATCGAGATCCGCCGTCTCGAAGAAGGCATCGGCGGTTCGATCGAGAAAGCCGGTCCACCCTGAAATCGCAACAGCGACCAGCGGCGGCAACGGATCCGGAAGTTCGGCCAGGGCCGCGACCTGACGCTCACCCTCGGCGCGAGCCTGCCGGAGGGCGCTCTCGACGCCTGCCTCACCGAATTCCTCCTCCCGCACCACGCGCAAGTAGAGCGCTCGGTGATCCCGCAGAAACTCGATGTGCCGTCGGACGAATCCTTCCAGCCGCGCTCGGACGGTCCGCTCTTCGGACTGCGGCCCCTGCGCGTCGGACAACTTGCCCAGAACGTCGGCCAGCGCAGCCTGCACCAGGCCCTGCTTGTCGGTGAAGTAGTAGAAGAGCAACCCGTGCGCCACACCCGCTCTGCGCGAGATCGCCGCCGCACTGATGTCTGCGCTGGCACCTTCGGAGATCATCTCGATCGCGGCGTCGATCAACGCCTGACGGCGATCGCGACGTGGGCGGGCGCGCCGCGACTGCTCTGCATCGTCGACGTCGTTCGAGGGCACCGTCCGAGACTAATGCAGATCGAGTCGGCATTTGCGTCGACCTCTTGCGTTATGTGCAGATCATCTGCAATATGTGCGAGAGAGCCGGGACTGCCGCGCTCCCCATCGAGGAGGTCCGATGATCACAGTGACCAGTGCCGCAGGCGGGATCGGACGGTTGCTCGTCCGGCAGCTGACCGCGCAGAAGATGCCCGTCCGCGCTGTCGTGAAGAACGACAGTCAGGCTGCGACCACCCGTCGAGACGGGGCAGCCGAGGTCGTCGTGGGCGATCTGCGGTCGCCCGACACGCTCGACAGAGCTCTGGCCGGAGCCGACGTGCTCTATCACGCGGCACCGACCCAGATCATCGACGAGAGACCGATCATCGAGCACCTGATCGCAACGACTCCGGCAAGTGGGTTGCAGCACATCGTGTTTCACTCCGTGATCCATCCGGACCTGCATCAGCTGACACACCACCACCAGAAGGACATCGCCGAGGGCCTGCTCCGCGACAGCGGAATCCCCACCACGGTGCTCAGGCCGTCGCACTACATGCAGAACTACCTGGAAGTGTGGGAGTTCCTGCAGGCAGGCGTCATGCCGTACCCGGTGTCGCCGGACAGCATCATGGGTGTCGTCGATCTCGCCGACGTCGCCGAGGCCGCGGCGAACGTACTGATCGACCCGTCGCCGCACACCGGCCGCACCTACGACCTGTCCGCGGTCGAACTCACCCGACACCAGATGGCCGAGATCTGGTCACGCGTGCTGGGGCATCCGGTGACCGCCATCCGAATCCCGCCCTCGTCGCTGACGAATACCCTCGATGTGGTGCCTGCACTTCCTGCCGTCATCGGTCACGCCGTGCGATCGACGAAGCTGCGTTCGCTCGGACATATCGTTCGCGGCGCGCAGGCCGCGTCGAATCCCCGCGATATGAAGAACTGGCCTGAAGATGCACGTCAGGCGTACCGCACGATGATGACCCACTACGACGGCCATGGCCTACCCGCAGGTGACCTGACGGTTCTTCCGACTCTGCTCGGACGCACACCCACCTCGTACGAACAGTTCGCCCGGCGCTCCGCCGCTGAACTCGGACGCACGGAACGATGAGCCGCAGGGCTTCTCGCTACAGTCCAGGCCGCACATTGGTCACCGGGGCGAGTTCCGGAATCGGCGCCGAATTCGCGCGAGTGCTGGCCGCCCGCGGCTCCGATCTGGTGCTCGTCGCCCGACGGGAAGATCGTCTGACAGCGCTGGCGGACGAGCTCGAATCGACCTACGGTGTGCGCTGCCGAACAGTGCCCTGGGACCTGTCGGAGGAGGCCAGTGGTCGGCGGCTCCGCGCCATCGTTCCCGAGCGCATCGACCTCATCGTCAACAACGCAGGATTTGCGGTCCAGGGACCGTTCGTCGACGGCGACGCCGACGATTTCGAGCGGCTCGTCGCCGTCGACATCCGCGCGGTCGTGGACATCTGCTCGGCGTTCCTGCCGGGCATGATCGCCCGCACAGCAGGCACCATCGTCAATGTGGCCAGCACGACGGCATTCCAACCTGTCCCGACTCTTGCCGTGTATGCGGCCGCCAAAGCCTTCGTGCTGAGCTTCAGCCAGTCGCTGTGGTACGAAGCAGCGCAACACGGAGTCAGAGTGTTCGCACTCAACCCCGGACCCACCCACACCGAATTCTTCGACGTCATAGGCGATTCGGCCACAGCCACCGGTACCTACCAGACACCGACCGACGTCGTCGCCACCGCCATGAAGGCACTAGACGCCAAACGGTCACGGCCACATGTTATTTCGGGTCGCCGCAATGCTCTGCAGGCGGCGACGGCGGGTATCGTCCCCGCACGAGTTCTACTCCCGGCCCTCGCACGAATGCTGCACTAGACTGTCACGATCATGGCCAGGGTCTCGAGATTCACACTCGCCGATCGCCGAGAGGCGGTGGCACGGGCATTCGGGGGTTCCGAAAGCCCGACAGCCGTAGCCACGGACTTGGGCATCCACACCACCACGCTGTACCGCTGGGCCGGGTCGTCCACCACTGACGAACCCGGGCCCGCACCGACACGCCTCATCGAGGCCACCCAGGAGCTGCTTCGGCACGCCGACTACGCAGACATCACGATCGAAAGTGTCGCTGCGCAATGCGGTCTGGCACCCCGAACGGCCTTCCACCACTTCCCCAACAAACGCCAACTCTTTCAAGCCGCCGTCGACGACGCCGCCACCGTTCTGATCGAACGCATCCGTGAACGGTCCGCGGACGCCGGCTGGCCGAGCACCCCACTCGAGCAGCTGCAGACATTTCTGCGAATAGCTGCCGAGAGCATCTACGAGACACCGCGCACGCACGTGCTGTTCCGCAATCTCGGAGTCCCGAAATCCGAAGGCACAGCGGAGCGTTGGCACGACAGCTTCGTCGATGCCATCACCGAACTACTCCGCGCCGCTGCCGAAGCAGGGCAGATCGACAACGCCACGGACCTCCCTGCCTCAGCCCGACTGCTCACCGGTGCCATGCGCGGCATCCACACCGCAGTGTTCGACGGCGCCGACGCCGACACGGCTCTGGCCCTAGTCGGCCGTGTTCACCTTCTGATCCCGCCTGCGCGGCGCGACGCGACCGACTACGACGTCACTGTCGGCCCTGACGCAGCGCAGCGGTGACCGACGCGAACATGGTCGTCTTGATGGCTCCGATGGTGGCTTTGTCCTTACCGGCAATTGCCGAGAGCCGCTCCAGCGCAGCATCGATCACCGAGTCCTCGGCCGCTACGCCGTCGACGAGACCTGCAGTGAGGGCCTCCGCGCTCCCGTACCGATGTCCCGTGGTCATTGCGACCATGGCCGTCTGCGGAGAGAGCTTCGCCTGAATCAGAGCGGACATGCCGGGAGTGAAAGGGATGTTGATATCCGCTTCCGGAAAGCAGTAGTAGCCACGATCCTCGCGCATGAAGCGGTAGTCATGGGCAATGGCGAACATCGCTCCGGCACCGAAACTGTGCCCGTTGACCGCCGCGGCGGTGGGTATCGAAAACGTGAGTATTCGGGCGAACAGCGTCTGCACTCGATCGACGTACCAATCGGCGCGATCACCATGGGCCATCAGCCAGTCGAGGTCCAGTCCGTTGGAGTAGAACTTGCCCGCTCCTACTGTGATCAGCCCGCGCGCCGACCGCTCTATCTGGTCCAAGTGGGCGTCGACCGCATCGAGCCAGTCCGGTGAGAATCGATTCTCGTCCGAGCCGAGCGTCAAAATCGCTATGTCACTGCGAATTTCTAGCGTAGGAGTCATCGTGAGCTACCTTTCGAGGGTGCCGAGGCTATGAAGACTTCGGCGGTGGAGGGGGCGGAGGAAGAGTGAGGACGCCGCGCACGGCGGCAGCGAGTCGTTCGCGCACCGATGCGTCTGGCGCACGGCGACCCCGCAGGAGCAACGCGGCAGGGAGCTCGACGGTGCAATCCTTGATCACGGCTACGGCCGTGCGATCCGCTCGGTTCCACATCTCGGTCGACAACCGCACGAACAACTCGACGAGCGTCGAATCGAGCATACGAAGGTCGTCGGCAAGCGCGTCCGGAATATCGTTCGAGCCCAGCAACTCTCGACGCGACACAATCATGAGAAACTGTCCGGCCGTCGGATGATCGAGTAGAAAGCGCGCCGGCGCATCCGCAGCAGCCACTATTGCGTCCACCGCGGTGCCCGTCGCCAATGCGTCGTCCACGGACCCTCGCTGCACGGTGAGCATGCGCTGCGCGCCGCGCAACCACACTCGGCCGAGGAGTCCGGCCCGCGACCCGAACGCGTGGTAGATCGCCCCGTTGGACACCGAGGTCAGCTCAGACAACGCGCGAATGGTGACCGCGGCCGGGCCCGACTCGACGGCCAACGCCTCGGCCACATCCAGTAGGTGGTCGAGATCGTGCACGCGTGGGCGGGGCATGACGTGACCGTAACAGAGCAACTGCTCTGTTACAACGACACGCTCGGCACCGCACCCATTCCGGATTTTCGACTGACCATTAGTCAAATTATTGACTGACAGTCAAACTGCACTTAATCTGGATCACACTCCGATCGCGACGAAAGGTCGATTCATGAGCGCAACGCACGATGCACCGACGATCGAGACGCAACGGGTCGCTCCCGACTACATCGCGCATTGGGTCGTCAAATCTGCGCGAACCGAGGAGATGGTGCGCTGGTACGGCACGGTGTTCGGGGCCGAGATCGCCTACCAGGACGACGAGATCACGTTCTTGACCTGGGACGACGAGTCGCATCGACTCGCGATCATTGCCGTGCCCAAGCCGGTGAAGTTCCTGTTCCCCTTCGCCAAGCTGCGCCGCAAGGCCTACGGCATCGATCACATCGCCCTGACGTTCCGATCGCTGGAACGACTGCTGGAGAACTACGTGCGGCTCAAGCGCCAGGGCATCCTTCCGGTGTGGTCCATCAACCACGGGCCGACGATCTCGCTGTACTACGAGGACCCGGACGGTATTCGGCTCGAGTTCCAAGTGGAGAACTTCGATTCCGACCACACTGCGGCCTTCTTCTTCACCGAGGAATTCGCGCGCAATCCCATCGGCGTCAACATCGACCCCGACTACCTCCTCAGCCGACTCCGCAACGGAGCGACCCACGAGGAACTGCGGCAGCGTGAGGCCGGAACCAGGCCCGGCCGGCCGGTGATCGCCAACAAGAAGACCATCACACCGAAAACTTTGTGACCGATTGCTAGGGGGGATCGAAAGCTATGCCCATCAACATCATTCGAACCGAGGACGGCTGGTGGCGTCTCGACGGCGACCAGGCCGTCAGGATCGACACCACCGCGCAGACCACCCGTGAGCTACTGGCCGACCGGCCGGCCATCGACGCCGCATCGGGGACAGGCACGAATGTCGCCGAGCTCGAACTCCTCTCACCCATCACCGCACCGTGCCGAGTGGTGGCGCAGTTGCTCAATTACCGATCCCATGCGATCGACGCCGGCTCGGACCCGAAGACCCTGCAGCCGACGTTCTTTCGTAAGTCGTCCGCGTCGATCAGTGGCCCGAACGATCCCATTCGGCAACCGCCGGAGGTAGCTCTGCTCGACTACGAGATCGAGCTGGGCGTGGTGGTCGGTGCCGATATCCCCATCGGGACAACCGTCACCGACGACAACCTCGCGTCCTACGTGGCGGGCTTCGTCGTGGCCAACGACGTGTCGGCTCGGGAGATCCAGTTGACGAAAGTGCAAGTGTACGAGAGCAAGTCGTATCCCACCTTCACCCCACTCGGCCCTCGACTGGTGCTGCTCGACAACGACGAGCTGCGACGACTGCCCGAGCTACGGATGACGTTGGCGGTCAACGAGGAGATCCGTCAGGACCAGACCATCGGCGACGACCTCATCACTCCTCCCGCCGAGGCCTTCACCAGACTGGCCCGTTTTCAGAACATGACCGCAGGCGACGTCCTGTTGACCGGAACTCCGATCGGCACGGCAATCTCCGCGCCGCCCAAAGCGATCCAGAAGATCGGCGAACTCATCCCGCCTGCGCTGAAGTGGAAGTTCTTCTTCGCACGCCAAGCCAAGAACCCGAAGTACCTCTCGGTCGACGACGTCATCACTGCCACCATCCGCACTCCGGACGGGTCGATCGACCTGGGGACCCAGGAAACCGTCGTCCGATGAGCACTCCTGTCGTCATCATCGGTGCCGGGCCGGCGGGTACCACTGCAGCGCTTCTGCTGGCGCGCAGGGGTATTCGAACGGTATTGCTCGAGCGTCGAACCAGTCCCCTGTTCCATCCGGCGGCTCACGTCATCAATGCTCGGACGCTGGAGATATGGAACGAGTACAGCCCCGAACTGGCCAAGTCCATAGCGGCGATGTCGCCTCCGCACGAACAGGTCAATCTGATCAGCTGGTACGGTGACCTGGCCGGAGACGCGATCGGGTCGATCGATCTGCTGTCCGATCCCGAACGCAAAGCCATCGTGGAAAGCCAGAGCCCGTACATGGTGTCGCACATCGGCCAGCACATTCTGATGCCCGTGCTGTGGGACGCCGTGGACGCCGAACCGCTGATCGAATTTCGCCGCGGAGTCTCCGTCGAATCGGTCGAATCGAACTCCGGTGACGCGCGCATCGCCTTCCGCACCCTGACGGGTGACGTCGACGAACTCGGTGCGCCGTACGTCCTTGCCTGCGACGGTGCCAACAGCGCGACCCGCGACGCGGCCGGGATATCGCTGACCGGACCGGTACTGGCCAACATGGGCAGTGCGTTCTTCACGTCGACAACGCTGTTTCCCGACGACGCGCGTCCGCTGTTGAGTTGGATCTACACCCCGGACCTGTGCGGAGTGCTCATCTCGCACGCCGACCACCGCTACATCCTGATGACGGCCTATCTGCACCCAGCGCAGGAGATCGCCAGGAATGGCCGCCGATTCTGGGAGAAGACGCTACCGAAGGCGTTGGGTACGAACGACTTCACGCTCGAATCGACGGGCACGTGGGTGATGACGTCACAGACGGCCGACACCTTCCGCCACGATCGGCTGCTGTTGCTGGGCGATGCCGCTCACCGCTTTCCGCACACCGGCGGCTTCGGGCTCAATTCGGGAGTGCAGGATGCCCACAACCTCGCGTGGAAGCTCGATGCCGTGCTCTCTGGTGCGGCAGGCCCGGAGCTGCTGGACACCTACGACACCGAGCGTCGGCCCGTGGTGGAGAAATTCGCCGAACAGAGTGTGGCCAACCACTTCCGCATGGACGACATCGGCAAGCGCGTCGGGATCACCAACGCCATGCTGGCCAAGGCAACTCAGGCCATGGGGCGGGCACCACTGAACAAACTTCCGGGCCGACTGATCGCGCCCATCGCGGCTGCAGCAACCCGCAAGCAGATGAGCCGATCACGAAGCCTGCGCCCGGATGCCCCCGGGTCGGCGGAACTGCGCGCCGAAATCGCAGCCGCGATTCCACTGCAGTTGGAGCATTTCGTCTCCACCGGCCTGCAATTTGGCTTCCTCTACGACAGTCCACTGATCGCCCAAGACGCGTCGACGAAGCCCGTGGAAGATGTTGTCGATTACGTGCCCACCACGTACCCCGGTGCGCGATTGCCTCACGCGCTCGTCTCGGTCGACGGGCAACTCGTCTCGCCGCACGACGTGTTGGACCCGAACATGTTGACGCTGTTCACCTTCCACGGTTCCGCGTGGGAATCGGTGATTGCTGGTATGCGTGATGTACGCCCGGGTATGTCGCTCGTCGTACTGGACGCACCCGTCGGCGTCGATCGCAACGAACTGATATCGCTGTACGAGGTAGGTGAGTCCGGAGCAGTACTCGTCCGACCCGACGGTCACGTCGCCTGGCGTACCAACGATTCGGGGAGTTCGCTGTCCGACTTCCTCGAAACGCACTGGAGGAAGTACTACGCCGCCTGACGGACCGTCGACCGCCGTGATCGGAGCCTGATTCCCACCGTCACGACGGCGACGATCACTGCGGCAGATACTGCCGTCCATCCGACCATGGCGTTCGTCAGCTCGCCGCCGAGGCGCCCCTGTGCCAGCCATCCCAGTCCCCACACGATGGCGAACATCGGAGCGATCGCTCCGTTCGAGTAACGCGCCAGAGTCACCCCGACCATTGCTGCGACGGCCAGTACAACGACCGCCCAGACCGTCGCGCCACCGGTGACTCCGAGATCGACCAGCCACGCCGAGATGTTCGCGATGGTGGCCACGCACACCCACCCGAGATAGAGACCCATCGTGCCGTCGGTGATCACCGCGTCGACCACGGATTCCGGGCGCTGCTGTTGCAGGTGAACGAAGACGCGCACGAGAGCGGCCAACAGCGCGACGATGACCACCACGCTGAGCCACACCTGCCCGAACTGAATCGCGAGAATCCACGCCGGATTGAGCAACATCGACGCGATGACCGGTGCCCGCAAGGCGTCGTGACGTGCAGTTCGACCGGGTAGGAACTGCCAGACGGCATAGACGACGAGACCGGTGTAGATCACCGACCAGATCGAGAACGCGGGACCAGCGGGAGCCACCAGCGTCGACGTGGCACTGAGCGCCCCGCCGGCCGCCTCGGCAATGGGCGTCCCCATCCACGCGCCGGACCCGAGAAACGACACCACAACCGCAACGACCGCACTGACAACGACGCCAATCCTCATGGCTGCGATAGTCCCCGAAAAACAGAAGCGACAAACCCTGAACTGCAATGCCGCTACGTTGTGCTGATGACATGGCGATGGACGGTGGGACTGATGCTCGTCGCCATCACCGCGGTCACCTGTGCGTCGCCGGCGTCGCTCGGACCTGCACGTCCGGCGGCCCAAATCGGATCAGCGGAGTCCTTCGAATGCCAGGTTCTTCAGCCGGTCGACAGACCGACCCCGGCTGTCGATCGTCCGATCCCTGGAACAATTCCGGACGATTTTGTGCCGGCAACCGCGGTCATGTGCGAAGGCGGCGAAACCGTCGATCCCGACGGCACAGTCGCCTACCGCGAGCTACGCCGAGCGGGAGACTTCTCCACCGCGATACGTCTGCTGAACGAGCCGTCCGAGCGCGAGCTGACTGCGGACCTGTGTCCGACCTACAGCGTGGCTGAACCCGATCAACTGTGGCTGGAAGACGCCCAAGGCAGAGCGATGCAACCTACCCTTCCCGTCGGAGAATGCGGCCTCCCGAAACAAGACGGAGTCGAGGCAATCCGCGCACTCGAGTTGGTGGACGTGGTGGAGCATCGCGACCCTGTTCTCCAACGGGCACGGCTCAGTGTGTCCAGTTGCTCCCCTCATTATTCGGACCCCGTCGTAGGTACCGAGCCCGCCACGGGACTGACGGTCGGCTACATGTATTGCTTGTTCTCCGGCAGGGTCCCTGTCGGCACCACAGATGAAATCGAGATATCGATCGAAGACTTGGCACCCGCCGGGCCCTGCACGATGTCTGCGACGCGGACGGCGGTGACGACATATGCTGCTGGATGGCCGTCGAACATTCGCAATTTCACCATCGAACTCGACGGATGCCGTCGCGCCATTCCCGACGGGTATGCGCCGCTGCAGGCGACCGACGAGTTGTTGGCTGCGTTCTGGTAGACACGCGATATGCCCGCATCCATTGCCCTGCCGTCTCGCCGAGTCTTCGCAATTGCGTGCGGGCTCACGCTGCTGACGGCCGTCGGATGCAGTTCGTCGCCCGCTGGACCCGACTCGCCCGCGCCCGCAAGTACGTCTGCAGCACAGTCGCAGTACGAGCTGACGGGCACTGCGGGGACGCTGCTCGAATCGGAGGATTTCGGGTCCCGGTCGGCCAGGCTCACTGCGACAGGTGCGACCGTCTATCGCTTCGTGTACGAATCGACATCCGGTGTCGATGATTCTGCGACGGCGGTCTCCGGCGTCGCCGCTGTTCCGCCCGGTACACCTCCGGCAGGTGGATGGCCGATCGTCGTCTACGGCCACGGCACCACCGGCGTACAAGCCGACTGCGGGCCCTCCCTGTACCCCGACCTACTCGGATTGGACTCCACGGTCGAGGCTTTCACCGAACTCGGCTACGTCACGGTGCTACCCGACTATCAAGGACTCGGCAGCGGAGACGGCACCCACCCGTACCTGGAGCCGCGCACTGCGGGCCACAACATGATCGACGCGGCTCGCGCCGTCCACAACGGCCTGCCCGAGACCTCTGCTCGGTGGGCAGCCGTCGGACTGTCGCAGGGCGGGCAAGCAGCCTGGGCCGCAAACGAATTGAACTCCAGCTATGGGCAAGGGCTGGAACTGATCGCCTCGGTCTCACTGTCCCCGCCCACGGATCTGGCACCGCTTGCGCGTGCCGCCAGGGACGGCACCCTGACCACACCGCAGAAAGGGCTGCTGCCGTACCTGCTCTACGGGGCGCAACAGGTCGATCCCACCCTCGACCCTCGGGACTACAGCGGCACGGTCGCTCAGACCAACACAGAACTACTACTCGCGTGCCAGGGCACGAACACCGCAACCAAGGAGCGCGCTGTCAGCGAGATGGCACCGACGGAGTTCGCGCCGAGATCCCCCGAGGCAGAACAGAAGCTGTTCGATCTGATCGGCCGCTACACCCTCCCTCAGGTACGAACCACCGTGCCGATGTTCGTCGCCTACGGTGCGCGCGACGACATCGTGCTACCGCAGTGGACGGCCGACGCCGTCCGCGCAGCGTGTGTGCTCGGCGATCGGGTTGTCGCTCAGGAACAACCAGAGCAGGGACACAACGTGAGCGACGACTCGGCCATGCAATTCCTCGCCGCCGAATTCGCCGGTGCATCGGTTCCCAGCACGTGCTGACCAACGAAAGGATTCTTCGGTGAGCGGGAGGATCGCACGCTACACCCATGACGGACTCGAGTTCGACGTCCTCGACCAGGGACCTCTGGACGGACCGATTGTGTTGCTGCTGCACGGCTTTCCCGAACGAGCCGCGTCGTGGTCCGCAGTGATGGACCAGCTGAACGAGGCGGGGTTCCGAACAATCGCGCCCGATCAGCGCGGGTACTCGCCGGGTGCCCGACCCAAACGCCGACGCGACTATCGCGTCGGTGCGCTCGTCAACGACGTCGTGGCCCTCATCGACGAAATCGGTGCCCCGGTGCATGTGGTCGGCCACGACTGGGGAGCGATGATCGCGTGGGTCACCGCAGGCCGACGCCCCGATCTGGTGTCGTCGCTGACGGCATTCTCCGTCCCGCATCCCGGGTCGTTCATGACGGCTCTGCTCACCTCACGACAAATTCTGCACTCCTGGTACTTCGCATTCTTCCAACTGCCGGTGCTCCCCGAGAAATGGATGACACGGCCTGGCCAGAGGGCCGAAAAGTGGTATGAGAAAAGCGGTATGAATGCGGACGACCTGGAGTGCACGCGCACGGACGTCGTCGACTACGGCGCACTTCCCTTCGCTGTCACTTGGTATCGCGGACTGCCGTTCTCCAACCCTGGTATCGGCCGTCTGCGCATCACAGTCCCGACATCGATGGTGTGGAGTGACGGCGACACCTTCATCGGCCGCTCGGCCATCGAACGCGCACAACAGTACGTCGATGCCCGCTACACCCTGACTGTGCTTGCCGGAGTGACACATTGGATCCCGACTCAGGCACCGACCGAAGCCGCGCAGGCAATCATCGCCAACGCCTCATAGATGCCTGCGGCAGTGGTGCGGTTATGTGCCCTCTGCGGCGCTCTGCCGCACCACTGCCGAAGGCACCACGGGCATACTGGAGTCATGGATTCCGTCGGACTTCTCACCGAACTGGTCACCCAGCCCACTGTGTCGGGTGATCCCCGTCCTCAGCGCTCCTCGATGGACGCGATCGTGTCCGTCCTCAGGGCTCGCGTCGGTGACCTTGCCGTCGACGGCGATCCGGATGGTCCCCACCCGTGGCTGTTGATCACCAATCCCTCCCCACCGACGGCGACGCGGTTGATGTTCGCGTGCCACGTGGACACCGTGCCGGCGGGTGATCTGTCGAATTGGCAGTTCGATCCCTTCGCCGCGGATATCGAACACGGTGTTCTCCGTGGCCGCGGCACCTCGGACATGAAGGCCGGGCTTGTTGCCGCCACCGCTGCGGTGATGGACGCCTTCGACAACGGGGTTCCTGCCGCCCTGTTGCTCACCAGCGACGAAGAGATCGGGTCACTCGGTGCGCGTGCCGCTCGCCACGCCGTCGCCGAGTGCGCCGTAGGAGCGGTCGTGGTTCCCGAGGCAACGGGAAATCGCGTCCATCTGGGGCATCGAGGTGCGTTGTGGGTCGATGTGACCACCAAAGGCATTGCAGCACATGGAAGTACTCCGCATCGGGGTGAGAGTGCAATCATGAAACTGGTCGACGTGTTGGCACGAGCCCGCACCGAGCTCCCGCTGTCCACGGATCAGTTCCTGGGCGCGGAAACGTTCAACGTGGGATTGATCGACGGCGGCTCGGCACCCAACATCGTTCCCGACGCCGCACACGTCGTCGTCGACCATCGCACCGTCGGGGACGGGTCCGATCTGTTGTCCTGGTGGCGCGATCAACCCGAGGTCGATCACGCCGACGCTCGCATCGATCTGCCCGGAGTTCGCACACCCCAAGGCAACGGATGGGTGGATGGACTTCCGCATACCGTTGCGGCAGAACCGGTTACGTACTTCACCGACGCGTCCGTCATAGCATCCGCTGCCCCCTCCGCACCGGTCGTCGTGTGGGGTCCGGGGACGCCGGCCCTGATGCACGCCGCCGACGAAACCGTCACGCTCGACGAACTCGACGCGGCGATCGTCGCCTACACCGCGGCGACGCGTGCGTGGCCGACCGTCGACTGACGGACCACCAACTCCGGCTGCAACGCGATATGCGCAGTGCCGGTGTGATCGCTGTTCATGGCCTGATCCAGCAGTCGAGTGGCCTCCGCAGCGATTCGTTCCTGCGGTTGCCGGATGGTGGTCAGCGGCGGATTGCTCAATGCAGAGAACGGAATGTCGTCGAACCCGGTGACCATCACATCGCCCGGGACCGACAATCCCAGAGCCTGGCAGCTCTGCAGCACCCCGAGGGCGATCAGGTCGTCCGCACCCACCACCGCATCGGGCCGCGTGGGAGAAGCGAGGATCGAGCGCGACGACTCACGCCCCCAGTCGATCGAATAATCACCCAACAACGTCCACTCGTCCCGCGTCCGAATCCCCACGCGCTCGGCATGGCGGAAGAAGCCCGCCCGCCGCAACTCCGTCGACGAATTGGTCAGCTCGGAACTGATGAATGCGGCACTCCGAACCCCCTGTGCAGCAAGGTGATCCATGATCAGACCCTGAGCGGCATCATCGTCGACGCCGACCCAATCGGTATGAGTATCGAGAGCGAAGCGGTCGAGCTGAACCACAGGGATCGCACGGGCCGACGCACGAACGGCCTCGGCGGAACGTTCTCCATGGCACGGGCTGATGATGATGCCGTCGACCTGACGCGAGACCAGACTACGTAGCCGTTGCGCCTCTACTTCAGGATCCGATCGCGAATCGCACAGGAACAGCTGCAGTCCACGCTGCGAGAGAACGTGTTCGACGTTGACGACGAGCGAGGTGAAGAACGGGTTGGCAATACTGGGCACCACCATCCCGACCGTGTCCGTGCGGTTGCGGCGCAGAGAGCTGGCGATGATGTTGCCCGAATAGCCGAGTTCGGCCGCCGCCTGCCGAATACTCGCGGCAACGTCGTCCGACACCGGACGTGACCCCGAGAGCGCCCGAGACACCGTGGCTGTCGAGACGCCCGCGCGCTCCGCGACGTCACGAATGGTTGCTTTGCGCATCCAACTCCTACTCTCGCGTGTGAACCGAGGCTAGCGAACCGCACGGTCGCTTGCGATGCTGTTTACACAGTAGAGGTAATCGTTTACATAAACGACTCAAGAATTCCTTGACACGCCCCGGTGTCGATCCCCTACGGTGCATACATACGAGGCAATCGATTACATCGCCTTGGTCGACGCCCACACCAGAGGAGCTCCTTACGTGAGTACGTCCCCGTCGGATCCGAACCCCTCAGCCGCGCTGGGGGTATTTCCGACCAAGCCGTCGGCGCTGGCCGAGATGTTCACCTCCGCACCCGCACTCATCGGCGCAATCCACCTGCCCGCATTACCGGGCAGCCCGCACTACAAGGGCCAGCCCGTCTCCGAGATCGCAGCCTTCGCCGTGGAGGAGGCGCACGCGTACATCGACAACGGATTCGATGGCGTCATCGTCGAAAATCATTGGGACATACCCTTCCTCAAGCCCGGAGAGCACGGATACGAAACAGCGGCCAGCATGGGTGTCGTCACCGCCTCCGTCGTCGGTGAGTTCGGCAGCAGAGTCGGAGTATCCATCCTGTCCAACGCGGGCGAATGCGGCGTGGCCGCGGCGTGGGCCGCCGGAGCGAGCTTCGTGCGGGTCAACCAGTGGGCAAACGCCTACATCGCCAACGAGGGATTCATCGAAGGCCAGGCAGCCAAGACCACCCGCTTTCGCCACCGCATCGGTGCCGACCCGGTCAAGATCTTCGCCGACGTGCACGTCAAGCACGGTGCCCACGCCATCGTTGCCGATCGCACCATCGCCGAACAGACCGAGGACGCGGAATTCTTCGACGCAGACGTCCTCATCGCCACCGGCTCGAGAACCGGTGACGCCGCCTCGGTCGACGAGGTGTCGGTCATCAAGAACAACACGGTCCTCCCCGTCATCATCGGATCGGGAATCACGGCGGCCAACGTCGCCGACCTGATGAACGAATGCGACGGTGCCATCATCGCTTCTTCGGTGAAGGAGAATGCACGCTGGTGGGGCCGGGTCTCCGGCGAGAAGGTTCGCGACGTGTCCCGCGCAGCCGGGAAGTAGACGATGATCGTATTTTTCGGCTACGCCAACAACGATGTGACGGTTCATGTTCCGCATGTTCCGACCCTCGGAGAGAGGGTGCAGGCTACGACGATCGAGTCGATCGACGGCGGCATGAATGCCAACGCCGCAGTGTCGGCAGCCCGCATGGGAGCCCGCGTCGCGTTCGCCGGAGCGGTGGGCCCGGACATCCGATCCTCCGAATTCCTCGCGGCCCTCGAACGCGACGGAGTCGACACCAGCTGGGCACCGCGCGACGCATTCCTTTCCACCGCAGTGGTTCTCATCGCCGACGGCGGGGACCGATCGATCATCAGCCAGGACGACGCCAACGACGCAGGCAGACTACGCACGGTCCTCGACAAGCTCTCGATCGACGGTGGACGCGTGTTCCTCGACGGCTACCGCGCGTCGATGCTCCCACCCACACTCCCCGACAACGTCGGCCTCGCCATCGACCTCGACGGCTGTGACGACCTCGACGCCGCACTGCACGCATTCGCCCTTGCCGACCACGTCATCGTCGGACGCAGTCTGTGGCAGAACAGCTTCGGCATTCCAGCCGAACGGTGGCCGATACTGACCGCCGAGCACGACACCCACCTCGTCGTCACCGACGGCGAACGCGGGTGGACCCTGGTCACACCCTCGGGTGAGACCATCGCCGAACCGGCAGTACCGGTCGACGTCATAGATGCCGTCGGAGCCGGAGACTGCTTCTGCGGCACCTACATCGCCTTCATCGACGCGGGCGAACCCCCGATCCACGCAGCCCGAATGGCGGGAATCTCGGCAGCACTCGCCTGCGCCACAGCCGGACCACGCGGATGCCCCACGCCGACCGAACTCACCGACTTCACGACCACGCTCGCCACTGTCGACCTTCAGGAGACCCGATGATCAAACGCGCACTCCCCCTCGTTCTCGGTGCCGCACTCGCGCTCACCCTCACCTCGTGTGACTCCGCATCCAGCAGCGACACCGCGGGCGGAACCGACGCAGCCGCGTCGAGCATCCCGGATCCGAGCCGCGTCGCCAATTCGTGCGACGGCAAGAACGGCACCCTCAAGGTCGGTCTCGTCACCATCAACCTGCAGGCCCTGTTCTTCAACCAGATCAACAACGCAGCCCAGAAGATCGCCGACCAGACCGGCGTCGAACTGCAGATCATCAGCGGCAACGACGACTCGGTCAGCCAGGCCAACGCTTTCGACAACCTCATCGCCTCGGGCGTCGACGCGATCATCGTCGATGCCATCGACACGGACGGCATCAAGCCCTCGATCGTCAAGGCCGATGCTGCGGGCATTCCGGTCGTCGCCGTCGACGCCACCGTCGACGATCCTGCCGTGGACACGCAGGTCGGCACCGCCAATGCCGAAGGCGGCGTTCAGATCGGCGACACTCTCACTGCGTTGGCGGACAACACCGGCACCGTGGGAATCGTCGGCGCACTCAACAGCACCATCCAGCTCGAACGTCAGAAGGGCTTCACCGATACCGTCTCGGCGGCCGGGATGACCGTCGGCACCGTGGTCGACGGCCGCAACATCCAGGAGAACGCGCAGACCGCAGCCGAGAACCTGCTCACCGGCAACCCGGACATGCAGTACGTGTACGCCACCGGGGAGCCTGCTCTGATCGGATTGGTCGCCGCGGTGAACAGCCAGAACGCCCAGGACCGAATTCAGGCCGTCGGCTGGGATCTGTCCGATCAGGCCGTCTCCGCTCTCAACGCAGGGTGGCTGAAAGGCGTCGTGCAGCAGAACACCTTCGAGTTCGGCTACGAGGCCATGAATGCCGCCATCGACCTCGGCTGCGGACGGACCGCACCCGCTGACATCCCGGTACCGACCCAGATCGTCACTCCGGAGAACGTCGGCGACTACATGTACTACCTGGAGAAGTAGTCCTATGGCACAACAAGACCTGACGGTCGCGCCACTGATCGAACTCTCGGGAATCACCAAATCGTACGGCCCGGTGAAATCGCTTCGCGGAGTCGACCTTCGACTCGCCCGCGGCGAAGTACTCGGCGTCGTCGGAGACAACGGCGCCGGCAAGTCGACGCTCATGAAAATCCTTGCCGGTGCCGTCCAACACGACGGTGGCGAGATGCGCGTCAACGGAGAACCCGTGCGCTTCTCGACACCGCTGGACGCACAACAGAAAAAAATCGGCATCGTCTACCAAGACCTCGCCCTGTGCGACACCTTGGACGTCGCAAGCAATCTGTTCCTCGGCCGCGAGCCACGCAAGGGGCCGTTCCTCGATCGCCACGGGATGCACGAACGTTCCGCCAAGATTCTGGCGGACCTGCACGTGAAGGTGAAGTCGACCTACCAGGAGATCGGGCAACTCTCCGGTGGGCAACGCCAGACGGTGGCCATCGCACGCGCGGTCTCGTTTCGACCGGACGTGTTGATTCTGGACGAACCCACCGCCGCTCTTGCTGTGGCAGAGGTCGAATCGGTCCTCAAGCTCATCACCGACGTCGCAGCCCAAGGCGTCGGAGTCATCCTGGTGACGCACCGCCTACAGGACCTGTTCCGGGTCTGCGACCGCATCACCGTCATGTACGAGGGACAGAGCGTCGACGATGTTCCGATCGGCGATCTGAACATCGAGTCGCTCGTCGGATTGATCACGCGCACGCCGGTTCCCCAGCGTTCACCCTCCTCGTCGGAAGGCCGCCCATGATCACCGTGGACAAGAAAGACCAGCCGACCGTGGAGAAACTCGCGGCTCGCCCGACTCTGTGGCAGCAGACCAGCAAGCCGACCCTGGCCATGCTCGCGGTCACCATCGCAGTGGCCCTGGTGTTCTCGGTGACGACGTCCTCGTTCCTGACCTTCACCAATATCTCGAACCTCGCGACGCAGATCGCACCGGTTCTCATCATCGCCGTCGCCATGACGTTCGTGATCACCACCGGTCAGATCGATCTGTCGGTCGGAGCAACGGTTGCCTTCGTCGCCGCGATGAGCGCCGAACTCATCCAAGCCGGAGTCGACTCGTCGGTGGTATTCGTCGCGGCACCACTGATGGGCGCAGCATGGGGCCTGGTCAACGGCTGGCTCGCTGCATACCAGGGCATTCCGCCGTTCATCGTCACCCTGGCAACCCTGTCCATCATCCGCGGTATCGCGCTCTATCGAACCGAGGGCTTCTCGGTACCGATCACTCCCGGTACCGCCTTCGCGAAACTGGGTACGGCGTCGTGGCTGGGCTTTTCGGCAAGCGCATGGATTGCTCTGGCCGTAGTGATCGTCGGCGCTGTTGCGCTCAACCGCACACGATTCGGCCGCTACGTCACCGGAATCGGCTCGAACGTCGAATCCGTCCGACGCTCCGGCGTCAACACCCGTCGCGTGCTGATGATGACCTTGGTGTTCACCGGGCTCGCCGCGGGCATCGCGGGCCTATTGATCGCTGCACGACTCGGTTCGGGATCGGCCAACTCCGCCAATGGTTTCGAGCTCACCGTCATCACCGCAGTGGTGTTGGGAGGCACCAACCTGTTCGGCGGCCGGGGAACGGTCATCGGCACCGTCATCGGTGCAGTGTTGACCGGCATCATCGCCAACGGCCTGACGCTACTCGGTGTGAGCCCGTTCCTGACACCGATCATCACCGGTGTCGTTCTGCTCGTTGCCATCTGGATCAACATGCGCGGGCACTCCCTGGCTTCGCTGTTCAAGCACCTGCAGAGCGCACCGGGTAAGCAATGATCGTCCAGACCGTCACCGGGCCGATCGACTCCAGCGAACTGGGACTGGTGCTACCGCACGAGCATCTGCACAACGACGCCTCGACCGCGTATTCCGAAGCTGCCGACCCGGCTCTGGCGCAGTTGCTGTCCGGTCCGGTATCGGCGGACCGCGCCTGGCTGCTGCACGACAACCCGTACCACAGCGCAGACAACTGCCGAGTGGACGACGCGGCGGCCGTACTCGACGACCTGAAAGTGTTCGCGGACAACGGCGGTACCACGGTCGTCGACCTCACGCCGCCGGGCATCGGGCGGCGACCCGAGATCCTCGAGCACTACTCACGCGAGTCCGGAGTACGCGTCGTCATGGGTTCGGGCTGGTATCTCGAACCCACGCACCCGCCCGAGGTCACCGCGCTCGGTATCGACAACCTCGCGGCCCGGCTCATCGCCGAATTCACCGGCGACGGGCCGCGGCCGGGGGTGATCGGTGAGATCGGCGTTTCGCCGTCCTTCACCGACGCCGAGGCCAAAGCACTGAGAGCCGCCTGCATCGCCCAAAGAGAAACCTACGTCCCCTTGTTCGTCCATCTCCCGGGCTGGCAACGCAGAGGACATCAAGTCCTCGACATCGTCGTGGACGAGATGGGTGTCGACCCGGCAGCTGTGGTGCTCTGCCACATGGACCCCTCGGGCGACGACCCCGACTATCAGTGCGCCCTCGCCGATCGCGGAGTCTTCCTCGAGTTCGACATGATCGGCATGCCCTTCGAGTTCGCAGGCGAGGGCCAGTCGCCGTCGCCCGCCGATACCGCGTTCGCGATCTGCGGCCTCGTCGGCGGCGGCTATCGATCCCAGTTGCTGCTCAGCCACGATCTGTTTCTCAAGTCGATGCTCCGCAAGTTCGGTGGCAACGGATTGGCCTACGTTCCAGTCTCTTTCGCAGCGCGGCTGGTCCGCAGCGGAATGGACGCACACCACGTCTCCTCGCTCATGCAGGACAACCCCAGGTCGCTCTTCGAGAGCGCCGGAAAAGGATAGAGAACCACCATGGGTAAGAAAGTTCTGATCGCCGGCGAAAGCTGGATGACCTCGTCCACCCACGTCAAAGGCGTCGACGAATTCACCGTCCATTCCTACGTCGAAGGGGTCGGACCCCTGCGTGACGCACTCACCTCGCGCGGGCACGAAGTGGTTCACATGCCCGCGCACCTCGTTCCCACACAATTCCCCGGCACGGCCGAGGCCCTGTCCGAGTTCGACGTCATTGTGCTCTCGGACATCGGAGCCAATTCGATTCAGCTCGCGCCCAACGTGTTCGACCGCTTCCAGGCCGGCGACGACAGGCTTGCCGCACTGCGTGAGTGGGTGAGCAGCGGAGGAGGACTGATCATGATCGGCGGGTACCTGTCGTTCTCCGGTTTCCAAGCGCGCGCCGCGTATCGGCAGACTGTGCTCGCCGACGTATTGCCGGTGACACTGCTGGCCGAAGACGACCGAGTCGAGGCTCCCGGCGGAATGGTTCCCGATGTCGTCGACAGCACGCACGCCGCACTGGGTGCCAGCGGAACACAGTGGCCCGCCTTGCTCGGTTACAACCGAGTGGTACCGAAGGAGGGCGCTGCCGTGCCCGCCACCATCAATGGAGATCCGCTCGTCGCGGTCGGCGAATACGGCTCGGGCCGATCCGCGGTCTTCACCTCCGATTGCTCGCCGCACTGGGCCCCGCCCGAGTTCTGCGAACAATGGCCCGGTTACACCGACCTGTTCGACGGCTTGATCACGTGGGTTGCCGGCGCGTGACCCGCTCGCAGCAACTCGTCGAGCGTCAACAGCCCAACCTCGCTGCTGCTCAGCAAGTTCGGTTCATCGTGCAATCGACGGACGGATCACTCTCCGACGAGGCCTTTCGAAGGTACCTGGTGATCGAGGAGGCGTTCGTACTCACTGCAGTCCGCATTCTGGGGCTGGTCGTCGCGGAGTCGACGTCGTTGGACGACGCGTCGGATCATGTGATGTCGATGTCGAACCTCGTCGGAGAACAGCGAGCGTACTTCGCCGGTCTCCGCGAGAAGTTTCCGTTCGACGGCAATACCGAAGAGTTGATCGCGAGTTCCTCGGCGCTGTCGGACTATGCCCTCGGACTCGCGCAGCGAGAAGGTAGAAGTGCCGCTCTGGTAGCGATGTTCGCCGCCGAGACTCTGTACTTGTCGTGGTGCCGAACTGCGATGAGGTTCTCCACCGAACGCGAACCGGCACTTCAGGAATGGATTGCGATGCACACTCGATCAGCGTTTGCCGCTCAGGTCGACGCTCTGGCCCGAGAAGTCGACCGGATGGCCGCCGTGGACGACGAGACACTCGACAGGTGGTTCGAGGGGATGCTGGCCGCCGAGAACAAATTTCACAACGCAGTGTGAGTGCCTGCGGCAGTGGTGCGACTATATGCCCTCTGCGGCGCATTGCCGCACCACTGCGCGAAGCGCACTCAGCTCTTCTGCGGCTCGATGGTCTTCTGCGTGTTGTCGTGGGCGATCTCGATCTTGCGCGGCTTCGCGCGCTCCGCCAGCGGGATGGTGACCGTCAGGACCCCGTTGTCGTAGGAGGCCGAGATCTTCTCCGCGTCGACGCCGTCTCCCAAGGAGAGTTGCCGACGGTACGTTCCGGCGAACCGCTCCGACGAAAGCCACTGCACACCATCACTACTCGGAGCGGTGCGATGTGCCGTCAGAGTGAGGGTGCCGCGGTCGATGTCGACGTCGATGGAGCCGGGATCGACGCCGGGTAGGTCGGCGTTGAGTACGTAATGGTCGTCGAGCTTGTACAGATCCATCGGCATGAATCTGGGCGCACGGTCCGAACCACTGGTCGCGCCGAGCATGCCGGCAGCAATGGAGTCGAGGTCACGGAACGGATCGAAGCGAAGCACAGCAACCACCTCCTGTACGACGAAGCGTCCGCCCCTGTGGCGGGCCGCCCTTCACTGTGCAGAACCCAAATTAGCACTCTCCACCGGAGAGTGCCAATAGGGTAGTTCGATTTTTTTGTGTCCAATTGTGTTGCAGTGGTGCAGCTGTGGGCTCAACTGCACCACTGCGGACATCTCAGGCTGCGTCGGCCAGTCTGACGAGATCGCGCCCCTTGGTTTCCGGTGCCAGGTAGGCCGACACCAGGGTGATCGCGGAGTAGATCACGAGCATTGCCGCGATGGGCCACCAGCTACCGGTCCATGCGGTGAGGCTGGCCGCGAGCAGTGGTCCGATGGCGGTGGCGAGAATGCCGCCGATCTCCTTGGACAGCGCGAGCTGTGTGAATCGGGTACGTGCGCCGAACAGCTCCGCCATCGTCACGCTTTCGAGCGAGAACAGACCCAGCACACCGAGGTTCAGAGCAAGAACCATTGCGACGACGAGGGCTACGGTGTTGCCGCTGGTGACCATCAGCATCAGCGGGAACGCCAGGATCATGGTGAGCGCACTGAGCACCATGTACATCGGACGGCGGCCGAACTTGTCGCCCAGGATTCCGATGATCGGAATGGTGGCGAATCCGATGAGCGAGCCGTAGACGATCGCGCTGGTGGCGATGGAACGATCGATCAGCAGCGTCGACGCGATGTAACCGACCAGGAACGTCTGAATCAGTCCGGAGTTGCCCGCCTGACCGAACCGCAGACCCAGCGCGATGAAGAACGCGCGCCCCTTCTTCTGCTTGAGACCGGACTCGAGAACGCTGACCTTCACGTCCTCGTCGGTCTTCTCGATCTCGTCGCGCGAGAGAGCCACACCGTCGACCACGTCGGCACGCTCCTCGAAGACCGGGCTCTCCTTCAGGTTCGAGCGCAACCACACCGCGAAGATCATCAGGAAGAAGCTCGCGAGGAACGGCACTCGCCAGCCCCAGCTCAGCAACTGATCCTCGGACAGGACAGCGAGCAGAAGGGCCCAGATAGCCGAGGCCGCAAGGGTTCCGGAGTTGGTCCCCAGGGAGACCAGCGATGCGATGAGGCCACGACGCTTGTCCGGTGCATATTCGACCAACATGACCGTCGCCCCGGCGATTTCGGCTCCGGCACCGAACCCCTGGATCAGGCGAAGGGCGACGAGCAGGATCGGCGCCATGATGCCGATCGCGTCGTATGTCGGCAGTGCACCGATGAGGGTGGTGGATGCACCCATCATCGCAATGGTGATGAACAGGACCTTCTTTCGACCGATCCGATCGCCCATCCGGCCGAAGTAGATGGCACCGACCAGGCGGGCCACGTAGCCGACTCCGTAGGTGGCCATGGCGGCGATCAAGCCGATTGCCGGGCTCACGTCGGGGAAGAAGATGCGATTGAAAACGATCGCGGCGGCGAGCGAATACAGCTGGAAGTCCATGAACTCCATTGCCGTACCCAGCCAACCGGACATCGCCGCCTTGGTGAGGTCTTTAGTGCTGCGAGTCGGGACGGCGGTGTTACCGCGATCGTCCGTCGACTCGTTGGTGTCCTGTGACATCCGAAGCTCCATTGCTGGTGATGATCGATGAGTTCATGATGCGAGTTCGCCGCGGCCTCCGCGAGACCTGTGCCTCATCGAGGAGGGTTGGTGGCGCTCGCCACAGTGATATACAAGCACTGTTATACCAATACGTCAATGACCCTTCGCGAACCGAACTACGCGGTGCCGAGCGCACTCGCAGAACGGGCCAGTTCCTCTATCGCGGCCCAGTCCCCCGCCTGCACCAGTGAGCGCGGGGTGAGCCAGCTACCGCCGACACACACCACATTCGGCAACGCCAGGTAGTCGACGGCGTTCTGCGGGGTGATCCCACCGGTGGGGCAGAACGTCAAGTGCGGCAACGGGCCTGCCAGCGCACCCAGTGCCGCTGCGCCACCGGAGAACTCGGCGGGAAAGAACTTCATCTCGGTCGATCCGGACTCGGCAACAGTCATCGCCTCGGTCGCAGTCGACACGCCCGACAGAACAGGCACCGGTAGCGTGCGTACCGCGTCGAGAAGACCCTTCGACGATCCGGGTGAGACCAGGAACCTCGAGCCGGCATCCACCGATCTCATGGCATCGTCGCGGTTCAACACCGTTCCCGCGCCGATGACCACTTCCGGCACGTCCGCAGCGATTGCCGCAATGGCACCGAGCCCGGCCTCGGACCGCAACGTCATCTCGATGATGCCGATACCGCCCGCATAGAGTGCACGCGCCAGCGGCACTGCGTCCTCGACCCGATCGATCACGACGACGGGAATCACCGGACTCACGCGTAATACATCTCGGGCAGTGAGGTTTTCGAGCAATGCTTCGCGTTCGGAGGTCATACCAGCACTCGTTTCCACTCGCTCAGCGAGTTGGTCCGTAGGAAGTCGGTCCACGCAACGACCTGCGTGCCGAACGGTGACGTGGGCCCGAGATCGGACCCGAAAATGGACTCGACAGCGAGCAGGTCCGACGCCGACCCGGCCCGAGCCAAGTGCGCCGACAACGGATCGTCCAGTGCACGTCCGGCTTCCGTCTCGGCGAGAACGAAGGCGCACCAGGCTGCGACGGCGAGGGCGAGCATGTCCGTCGAACCACCGGCCGACGCGGCATCCCGCACGGTTCCGAGTAGGCGCGGTCCGAGCTTCTGCGATCCGTCCATCGCCACCTGCCGGGTAGTGTGTTTCAGCGCCGGGTTGGCGAATCTCGTGCGTACCTCGTTGCCGTACCCGACAGCGTCCATTCCGCCGGCCGTCGTCGGCGCAACATCTCGGAGAACCATGGCCCGGCATATCTCGTCGAGCTCCGGATCCTGGACCGCCTCCGCGATGGTGTTGTGTCCACGCAGAATTCCGAGGTAGGCCAACACCGAATGAGTGGCATTGAGGACGCGCAACTTCATGGTCTCCCACGGCTCCACGTCGTCGACGAACTGCACGCCCACTCGTTCCCACGCCGGTCGCGGACCCGCGAAATCGTCCTCGATCACCCACTGCCGAAAGGGTTCGCACACCACCAGGGCGTCGTCGCGCAGGCCGGTTCGTCGTTCGTTCTCCGCCCTGTCGTCGTCAGTGGTGGCGGGCACAATTCGATCGACCATGCTGCTGGGGAACGTGACTCGACGCGAGATCCATTCGGCCAGAGCGTCGTTCATGCCGCGTGCCTCTACGAAAACACGGACGAGTTCGGAGAGTATGTGCCCGTTGGACGGTAGGTTGTCGCAACACAACACCGTGAGGGGCGCATCGCCTGCCATGCGTCGAGCCAGGCCCGCCACCAACTGTCCGGCGACGGTGCGCGGCGGCCTGCCTGCCAGATCCGCCGCGATCTCCGGATCGTCCAGGCGCAGTCGACCCGACGCGGGGTCGAGTCGATACCCCTTCTCGGTGACCGTCAGCGTGACGATGTGCGTTGCGGGATCGGCGATGGCCTCGACCACCGCGCCGGGGTCAGCGGCCGCGTTCCGTACGTCGAGCATCGAACCGACGACGGTCGCCGTCGTCTCCTCGGTTCCCTTCTGCACCAGGGTGAACAACCCGTCCTGTGGGGCAAGCTGTTCCACCACGGTGTTACTGCGCTGAGTGAAACCGGTGATGCCCCAATTGGTCTCACCGGTCAGCAGCGCCGCCTCGTAGGTGAACGCGGCCTGATGCGCCCGATGGAATGCCCCGACGCCGAGATGCACGATTCCGCTGGCGGTGGGACGAACGACCTCGGCGGTCGCATCGGACAATCGCGTGGCCACCGTCATGTCGTCACTCGTTCTCTGTGACGTCGGATTTCGGACAGCGGTGCGATGAGACCGGTGCCGCCCCGCCCGCCGACGCTCAGCGATGCCGCAGCAGCTGCCATGGCCGCCGCCTCGCGAAGATCGTCGCCGAGAGCGAGACGCGCCGTCAGGGTGCCGGCGAACACATCACCGGCACCGGTCTGATCGATGACCTCGAGCGCGGGGATCACCGGCTGGTGCGACGTCCCCGCAGCGGTGAAGATGCTGGACCCTTCGGACCCTCGCGTGACCACCACGGAACGTGCACCCCAGCCCATCAGGAAAGCTGCAGCAGCCTCCGGTTCGGTTGTGCCCAGGAGCAATTCGATCTCGCTCGGTGCCGATGGCACCATCACCTCGGTACAGGGAGCAACGCTCTGCAGGAATGCGCGGGCCTCGTCGGCCGTGGTCAACCTGGGGCGAAAGTTGGGGTCGTAGACGAATCTGCCCGAGCGCTGCGCCGCGTGCAGCATCGTGCGGGCGAGCGTTGGCGACAGTGCCGCAGCGATTCCGCCGCCCAGCACGGCACCCGCCTGCTCGATCACACCCTCGGGCAGGTCTGCCACATCGAGCTGACTGCCCACCGATCCGGCTCGGGCATAGGAGAACTGGCGATTCCCCTCCGGATCGATGTGCAGGAAATAGACACCCTGCTGTCCGGGAACTCGCCGAATGTAGGTGTCGTCGATACCGAGTTCACGAATTCGCCGACAGACGGCGTCGCCGAGCTCGTCGTCGGATACCCGCGCGATCAGCGCGACCGAGGCACCCGCGGCCGCGGCAGCGGCACCTGCGTTGACGACATCTCCCGACACCCCGAGCACCCCGTGCGCTCCGTGTCGGAAGGCCTCGGTGGTCGAGACCTCGACGAGGGGCTCGCCGAGCAGGACGACATCGAATTGCGTTGTGGTCATGTGGCGCTTCACCAATCGTGCATGCTGCCGTCGAGACGGCGATTGACGGGCAGATACTTGGGGTTGTACGGGTACTTCGCGGCGGCCTCTTCGTTCACCTCGGCGCCGATGCCCGGCTTGTTTCCCGGGTGCATGAAACCGTCGGTGAAGGTGTAGCTGGTCTGGAACACATCGCCGGTCGGGTCGACGTGACCCATGTACTCCTGCACGCCGAAGTTCGGGATCGACAGATCGACATGCAATGCGGCTGCGAGGGAGACGGGCGAAAGATCGCCCGCACCATGAGATCCGGACCGAACGCCGTAGAGATCCGCCAACGAGAAGATTCTGCGCAGATGGGTGATGCCGCCGGCGTGTGAGACCGACGCTCGGATGTAGTCGATCCACCGGTTGGTGATCAGATCCTGGCAGTCCCAGATCGAGTTGAAGATCTCGCCGACGGCGATGGGGGTGGTCGTGTGTTGGCGAATGGTGGCGAAGGCACTCTGATCCTCGGCTGGAGTGGGATCCTCGATCCAGAACATCCGCATCTCTTCGAGGTCGCGACCCAGGCGTCCGGCCTCGATCGGACTCAGACGGTGATGCACGTCGTGCAGGAGATGGAAGTCGAACCCGTGACGTTCGCGCACGGCACCGAGCATCTGCGGTGCGAACCGCATGTACGGGGCGGTATCCCACGAATCTTCCTGCGGCGCAGCGCCGGATGCGGGTTCGTAGAAGCCGTCGACCGGAATTCCGTAGGTCTTCTTGAGACCGGGAATGGCCGACTGGGCACGAATTGCTTTGTAGCCCTTGTCGAGATGCGCTTGGACGTCGTCGAGCATCTCTTCGATGCTACCGCCGCTGGCGTGCCCGTAGACCATGATCCCGTCTCGTGCAGCACCACCGAGGAGCTGGTAGACCGGCAAATCGGCGGCCTTGCCCTTGATGTCCCACAGTGCGACGTCGACGGCTGCGATGGCCGTCATGGTCACCGGCCCACGTCGCCAGTAGGCACCCTTGTACAGGTACTGCCAGATGTCTTCGATCCGATGGGGATCGCGTCCGATCAGGAGTGGCGCAATGTGGTCCTTCAAGTACGACTCGACTGCGAGCTCGCGTCCGTTCAGCGTCGCATCACCCCACCCGACGATGC
Organism: Rhodococcus sp. JG-3; assembly: GCF_000482405.1. Classification (NCBI taxonomy): domain Bacteria; kingdom Bacillati; phylum Actinomycetota; class Actinomycetes; order Mycobacteriales; family Nocardiaceae; genus Rhodococcus; species Rhodococcus sp. JG-3. The sequence goes on along the minus strand of NZ_KI519398.1, from coordinate 1,318,307 downwards.
CCTCGTCGGTGGTGATCTTGAGCGTGACGTAGTTGCGGCCCGGAGCCGTCACGATGACGGTGGCGTCGATGATTTTCATTGCGGTCCTTGCGAAGTGGTGTCGATGACGATCTTGAGCTGGGTGGGGTCGGTGAGCGCGGCCTCGAGCGCTGCGGCAGATTCGGCCAACGGGTACGTCGATGTGACGAGTGCCGCGAGGTCCACTCGCGCCGATCCGGCGAGTGCGATCGCGTCGGCGAATGCCGAAGGGCCGTAACGGAAGCACCCGCGGATGTCGAGCTCCCAGCGTTGCACTGCTCCGATGGGGAATTCGGCAGACGCGCGTCCGGGCACGCCGACAAGCGCCAGAATGCCTGCCGGGCCGAGTGAGCGTGCCGCGTCGGCAATGGCTCCGGGATGTCCCGAGCAGTCGAAGGCAATGTCGAAAGCGCCTTCCGGCAGTGCGTCTTCGCCGGAACGCAACGTCGTGGTGGCACCCAGCGCTGCCGCGACCTCGAGCCGAGCGGGTGCGACGTCGGTGATGGTCGTCTCCGACGCGCCCAGGGCAATGACCGTCTGCAGAACCAACAGACCGATGGGCCCGGCACCGGTGATCGCGATGCGCTTGCCCAACACCGACCCGACCCGTGCGGCAGCCCACGCTGCGACGGCCAGGGGCTCGATGAGCGCTGCGACATCGTCGTCGATCGAATCCGGGAGTGGGTGCGCGAATTCGTTTGCGAGAACGACGGATTGCCGCAGCAGTCCGTGGTTCGGTGGGGATCCGAAACAGACAACGCTGGGGCAGACGTTGTAGTGACCGCTCAGGCTCAGCGGTGAGGTGCCCTTCGGAATCGCGGGTTCGATGGCCACTCGCTGGCCGATCCGGTCCTGGGACACGCCCGCGCCGACCTCGGTGACGACCCCGAATCCCTCGTGGCCCAAGACGGTGGGCTGCGTCAGCGAGTTGGAGCCGTTGCGGCCGTCGGCGTAGTAGTGCAGGTCCGAGCCACACAGGCTCACGCCGTGTACCTCCACCCTCACCTGGCCGTCGCCGACCTGCATACGGTCGATCTTCTCGATCCGCAGGTCACGTGGACCGTGTAGGACGGCTGCCTCGTCGTTGCCGCTGATCACTGCCATCGCTGTAGAGCCTCCGCCGTAGTGCCTTGAATATCAGTACTACCATACTAGTGACGGGCAGCACTTCGTCAAGGCTTCGGCCCTGTGGGTCACCGACGAGGTCACGTTAGTCTTGACCGGTGAGCACACAGAGCAGCAGGAAAGTCACCGCACGGGAGCGGGCGTACCGAGAATTGCGCCTACGCATCGTGTCGCTGACGCTCCCCCCGGGTAGCCCGCTGTCGGAGAACGACCTCGCCGAGCAGATGTCCGTGAGCCGCACACCCGTTCGCGAAAGCCTGATCCTGTTGGCCGAAGAGGGTCTGGTTCAGGTCTTCCCACAACTCGGCACCTTCGTCTCGCGGGTCGACACCGACCGTGTTGCCGATGCCCAATTCGTCCGGGAGGCAATCGAAACCGCATCTTTGAAAGATGCAGTCACGTCTCGCTCGGACCAGGACCTCGCTGCGTTGCGCGCCAATCTGGCAGCGCAGGCCGAGCCTGGAATCGACATGGACCAATTCTTCGAGTTGGACGAGCAATTCCACCAGCTACTCCTCGCAGCCGGAGGACATTCCGCCGCATGGCGATCCGTCGAATCCGCGAAAGCTCATCTGGACCGGGCCCGACGACTCGGTCTGCGCGATACCCGTCCCATCCCCGACCTCATCGAACAACACACCGCAATAGTCGACGGCCTCGAAGCCCGAGACTTCGAGGCCGCCGCCCAGTCGATGCGCGAGCACCTGCGCGCCGTATTCGCCGACGTCGAATACATCAAGAGCAAAAGCCCACACCTGTTCTCCAACAGCAACGAACGCCCGACGCGCAAGGTTGTCTCCAGCTGGGAATGAGTGCGGCTCTGCCGCTATGGCGGGTAGCTTGACCACCATGGACGATGAATCGAGCATCGAACCTGAGGACGGACATCGTTCGCTGACTTCCGGCCCTACCGTTCCGCGTTCTTCGCCCCCGGCCGTGCAAGAATTCGGCGCATGACCGATCGGTTGCCGCGCTATCGAGTTCTCACAAGTCCTGACGACGCTGCGTTCTGTCATCGCGTCAGCGACGCGATGAACCTCGGCTACGAGCTCCACGGTGGGCCCGCCCTGACGCACGGTAGCAATGGGGCAATCGTCGCCCAAGCTTTGATCTGGCCGAGTCCCGACGAACCCCCGCTGGTCCCGACGCAGGTGGGCATCGAGGCACCGAAAGATCCCGAGTGAACAACCAGCATGCGTTCGACCCCAGCACGACATAGAAGTTGCCGGCCTCTCGGTTGCAGTCGGCACCATCTCCAGAGCTGTTCTGCACCCGCCAACCGCGCACGACCCTCATAGAGGGAAGGGCTTCACCCACTCCGCTCGGTATCGATATCCGTCCTGCTCGGCATCGGGTCCGTACTCGGCAACCAAGTCCACGTATTCGACCGCTACCTGCTGCCCCTCGTGCAGCATACGAAAACCATCCATCTCGATCGCCGAGAAGAACACCCAACAGCCACCGGGAAATTCGGGCGCATCGAGAACACCCCAACCTTCATTACCGTCGAATTCACGAACCACCGCTCGAGTCGTCGAGGTCGGTACCGGCTCCGGCACGAACGGAACGCCGTCGTCCGAAGACCTGAAATCAGTGATGCTGCCGTCGGGGCCGTACGCCCAGGATGCTCCACGAAACGTCGGCTCGTCAGAGCCTCTGTCCATAACAACAATGCCTGCACCCGCCACGGCCAATGCCGCCAAGACATAGCCCCATTGCTTCGACTGCCCGGTACCCATCGCCTGACGATATCTGCACCGGCTCCCCGACCACACCGAGATACCTTCGCGGTTAGATAGCCTCGACAGCGAGTGCGACTCCGATACCGATGAACAGGACTCCGATCACTCGGTTCCAGGATGTCGACTTCGACGAACCACCGGTCAGACGGCCAACAGCCGCGGTGACCACCGCCCAGACCACCAAACCAATTGCCACATCCACGATTCCGAGTAACCCGATCTGCAGGGGAAGCGGTCCGTCGGCATCGACGAACTGCGGCAGCAGCGCGACGAAGAACAGAATGGCTTTCGGATTGAGCACGTTCGTCACCAGGCCCATGCGAAACCAGCGCACATCGGAGGTCGCACGCCTCTCCGACGACGACTGTCGCAGCGCGGAAATACCGAGCCACACCAGGTACAGACCCCCGAGAATCTGAATGATGCCTAGCGCCATCGGTGATCGGGAGATGAGCAGTGACAGCCCCACCACCGCAGCGATCATGTGCACGCACAGTCCGGTCTGCGCGCCGAGGCCCGCTCGCCACCCGGCACTACGGCTGCTCGCTGCCGCCCGGGCCACCACCGCGAAGTCCGGACCGGGTATCGCGTAGGCCAACAGCACGACGCCGAGGAACGGTAACCATTGGATGTCCGTCATCGTCTCGACGGTATCTGATGCTTTTCGATAGGTAAACCGTTAGAATCAGCGAATGGACTGGAACTGGCTCGGCGACCACTTCGCGCTCGACGTGGTCAACACCGTGCAGTTGCAACGCGGCACCTACGTCGAACTGATCGCCTCCACCGCCGATCTCCAGGAATGGGCCGAACTACAGGGTGCCCGGGTACCCGAGACAATCCCTGACGATGCCGACATCGACACATTCCGGCTGACGCGAGATCACCTGCTGGCGTTACTGCGGGCGGTGGCGTCGGACATGGAAGTTCCGGGAAACAGCGTCGACCACATCGACGACATTGCCCGACGCCATCCGGTGACACGTCGGCTCGATCTCGGGGGCGGCGGTGGCGTCGGACATGTTGTGGGGACGTCGGATCCGGTCGACGCGATACGCGCCCGTGCAGCGTCAGCGGTCATCGATCTACTGAATGGCCCGGATCGCGCACGATTGTCACTCTGCGACGCTCCGCGATGCGGTCAACTGTTTCTGCAGGATCGGCCCAATCAGCAATGGTGTTGCAGCGCATGCGGAAATCGAGCACGTGGGGCACGACACCACGCAAAGGAGAAGCGCGGATCGTGAACATCTCAGTACGCCAGGTGGCTCAGCCGACACATCTACGCCCCCAGCAGCAATCCACACCCCCCACACGGGGCGTAAATTCCGAACCGGGGCGTAGATTGCAACCCCCACCCACACATCCGCGCCCCCACCGACACATCAGCTCCCCACATTCGGAAACCCGACGCCGATCGGAGTCAGAAATCCGAAACTGAGGAGCCGATACGCGGCAACAAGCGCAGCCGACACATCTACGCCCCCAGCAGCAATCCACACCCCCCACACGGGGCGTAAATTCCGAACCGGGGCGTAGATTGCAACCCCCACCCACACATCCACGCCCCCACCGACACATCAGCTCCCCACATTCGGAAACCCGACGCCGATCGGAGTCAGAAATCCGAAACCGAGGAGCCGATACGCGGCAACAGGCTCAGCCCAATTGCACTGTCGCAGTAGCGCGGTGGCCGAAGATTCGCTTGCCCTCGAAGGTCGCGCCGATCGAGATGACGGCCGTACGGGACTCCTCGTCCTTCGACTTGATCTTGCCGCCGAAAACGATTTCGGCCGGCTTGTGTGTGTCCACCGGGATCGGGGTGGTGAATCGAACGGTGTAGTCCTTCACCGCGCCTGGATCGCCGAGCCACTCGCTGATGAATCCGCCGCCGACACCCATGGTGAGCATGCCGTGCGCCAGGACGTTCTCGAGATCGATCATCTTGGCGAACTTCTCGTCCCAGTGAATCGGGTTCGCGTCACCGGCGACGCCGGCGTAGTTCACCAAATCTCCGCGAGTCAAACGCACAGTGCGCGAGGGCAATTCGTCTCCGACATTGACCTCGTCGAACTTCCGAGTGGGCTGGCCCCGGTACTCCTCGACGATGAGCGGCTCGTGCTCCTGGGGAGTGGACAGGGTGTCGTGCTCACTCGCCTCGGCACTGCTGGTGTCGGTCGTTGCACCGAACATCACGATGTTGCGAGCCGCCTCGGAGATGGCCGGATCGATCTCGCCGGATCGCCCGACTAGCAGCGTGGTGTACGTGGTCTGCACCAGTTCGTTCTTCTGGTTGGACACGACGTTCTTGGTGATCATCATGTCTCGACCCATGACCGTCTTGAACGCGTCGAGGGAGACATCGCAGGTCAACTGGTCACCGGCCAGAATCGGCTTCTGGAACACCAGTAGCTGATCGGTCTGCAGAATCTGGCTGAGGTCGTAGCCCTCGGCGATGGACTGCAACAGCTTCTTCTGCGCCAGAGTGCCGACCAACGACATGAACGTCAGCGGGGCCACCAGAGCGCTGTGGCCCAGTGCTGCTGCGGCATCGCCGTCCCAGTGGGCGGGGTGGAAATCCTGAACGGCACGGGCGTACTCGCGAACCTTCTCGCGGCCCACCTCGTAGTAGTCCTCGGTGCGGTAGTGATACCCGACCATGCTGCGCGCGTGCTCCGCCGGATCGAATGCTCCCGCATCGGATGCTGCTGCGCCGGACTCCGCTACCTGCTCTGCCACTGTTGCCCCACCGTCTCGTCCCTACTGTTCATCATTACCCGAGCAACCTACCCAACGACGACGCACGTTGGCCAGGAAGGGGCTCAGGCAGAACGGTGCCGCGGGGCGTCCCGGTACCCCACCATGCCCACCATCGCGGCCGGCTGAGTCAGCACCGACGCACTGCTCATCGCGCCGCGCGGACGGTGTTGGCGCGACGCGACCGCATCGATCGCCATCAGGGCAGCCCCGTGCGCAGTGAGGGACTCGGGATTGGCAGGCGCGACGACGGGCAACATCAGATCGCGTCGAAACATCCGACGAAGCGACGGCAGGTTGGCGCATCCGCCCACCATCACCAACGCATTCACGGCGCAAGGTGCGTCGACGATGATGCTGGCCACCCAATCTTCCAGTGATCGGATACTGCGCTCGAGAACATCGTCGAACGTGTTGCGCCACAAGCGGACCGGCCCGCCGACGAACGGCCCGGCGACCTCGGCCACCCGCAGGCGTGACAGCTGTTCGCGTGCCGTGCGAACGGACACCAGCAACTCCGCGCGCGCCCGTTCCGAGGCCAATTCGTCTGCCCCGTAGACGGACAGAAGGTAACGCGAGATCTGGGCGTCACACCCGATCCCGCCGAACAACGTGGTGCGGACCGAACTGTGCACCACTCCCGTGGCAGGGTCGGCAATGGACACGGTGGTTCCCGACGCTCCGATGTCGCACACGGCCACGGTGCGCGCACCCTCGAGCATCCCCGTGCCGCGTAGATACCGAAGTTGTGCCCCGAGCTCCGACGCCACCAGCAGACGATCGGCCTCGTACGTGGAATATGCCGACGTGCGTCCGCGCGCACCGGGATCGTCCGGAACGGCGAGAACGATGTCCGGTCGATCCACCATCTGATCCCGCGACATCGAATCCAACAGATCGAGCGCGACCTGCAGATGGTCGTCGGGATCGAACGATCGCACGACGTGCGCAGAACGGACCGACTCGTCCGACGCATCCAGGGCTACACCCCGGGCAATGGCTGAACCCACCGAGACACCAAGGACAGATCTCATGTTCCCTCGACTCGCCTAGCTACTCCGACCTGGCGATCGTAGCGCCTCGAACCGTCGAGAAGTCGGTAACTGCCCTGTTCTATTCAACTTTCGGTTTGTTTTGGGATTCGTTACAACAACTCGGACCACGAGTTGGGTCAGGCGACGTGCCCAAACCCGTCCCGACGGTCGGCGAGCAACGAGCCCCACTCCTCCTGCGCCGACGACATCGCGGCACAGCCCACGCCGTTGTCGGAGTCCATTCCTCGTGCCGCAGTGACGATGGACCGAGCCGACTGCACGAGAGAAACATCGAAACGGAAACTGTGCGCTGCCAATTCGGCGAACGCCTCATCCGGACTGCAGCCGCGCAGGGCAATGAGGACACCCACCGCCCTGTCGATGGTCGTGCGCGTCACCGGTTCTACTGCGGATTTGTCGGTCATCGAGAACTCACCGTCTACTGGTCGATCACCCGATGGTAGCCAGGCTCGAGCAGAAGTTCAGGTGTCCGAGTCGAATTCACACACCTGTCACACCACGGACTTTTCGAAGTAGCGAACCCGCTCGCTCACAACGGATTATCGATGAAATCGTCACTCGGCCGGATCGGTGACAGGAGGTTCCTCCGTCCGAGGCGCGGGCTCGGGATCCGTCGGCCCCGAAGGCTCCGTGGGCTCCACGGGCTCGGTCGGCCCCGTGGGCTCCGTCGGCTCCGTGGGCTCGGTCGGACCCGGTTCCGTGGGATCGGGGACGTCCGTATCGGTGGGAGCTGTGGTTTCGTCGTCGGTCGGCGGAGTCTCGGTCTCGGGCTTCGAGATCTCTGTTTTCGTATCCCGGCCACCGGGGGCGGAATTGCCGCCACCCGAGTTGCCCCGTCCCGTCGACGACGAACTCGGTGCGTTCGACGTCGCACTCGGGGCCGCCGGGACCGCGTCGATCCAGATGTCGCCCGACCCGGAGCCGACGGTCGACACATCCAGAACACCCGCGCCGATCGGTGGAACCGCGGACGGCCCAGCCACAGGAACAACCGGCCCCGCGCTCGACGCCGGCCGACCGGGCGCCGATGGGGCGATGCTGGAATCTGCGGTATCGAGTACTGCGTCCTGAGTCGGCGCGGGCGAGGAGAACGCCCACACGGTTGCGCCACTCAGAGCAGCCAGCACGGCCACACCCAATCCGACCATGGTCCATCGAGATCCTCGCGACGCAGCATCGTATTCTCCGGCCCGATCGTCCCAGTCGGGTTGCCCCGCAGCGATCTCGTCACCCGACGGACGGCCCGTCCTGGACGCGGCACCGACGACGGCGGCGGCCACGTCCAACGGGTACTCGTCGGGCAACCGCGGATCGTCCATCGCCAAGACCTCGACGTCGACGACGCGGTGGTCGGCCAGCGCGGCCCGAACGATCTCGCCGTGCAGAAGGTTGTCGCAGACCACGGCGGCACCGTCGACGATCAGGTCTCGTTGTGCGGCCTGTACACGCATGATTCCGAGAACCGTCGCAACGGCGTCACCGATTCCGCCGGGGGCAGCGGCGATCGACACGGGTCGCGAGGTGACCGGGCCCAGACCGGGGAGATCGGTTTCGACCAAGACGGCCGAGATCTCGTCGGTTCCGACGTGAACGCCCAACGCAACGGACATACCCGTCGACCCCCCTACTCGATTCGGCCTCACAGTACACTTCGAGGGCCTAAACGGGGAAAACGATGGTTTGTGTGCGGGGTCAGAACTCCAGCTTGCTCGCCTCGTCACGAGCCAGTTCGGCTGCACGGCGCTCACGCTCGAAGAGCAGTCCGAACGTGAACCCGTTCTCGCCGGAGGCGGTTCCCGCTCGGGCCCCGAGGGTGCGCAGAATCTCCGCCGCGATGACGGCATCCTGATGCTCGCCCAGAACTTCCTGAATCTGCTTGTATCTCTTGATATTCGACTTGGACACCTTCTTGTCCACGACGGGTGCCACCAACTCGGCCGCATACCGAGCCCGCTTCGAGGCCTTCCTCGCGCGGTGCAGTTGCTCGTCGTCGGTGCCTCGCACAGCCTTCTCGGTGCGGTCTACGGCCTTCTTACCGGCCTTACGCGCCAGCTTGATCAGCAACCGCTCGCTCACCTCGCCGTCGATCGGCAATCCCCTCGACCAGGCAGCCACGGTCGTGAGCAACTCTCGGTAGCGCTCTCCGTCGAGCTCGGCCATCGCGGCTTCGCGGTGGCGGATCTGCTCGGCCAGCAGGTCGTTCTCGATGCGCGACGCAACCGGGCCCAGAACCAGTTCCGACGGAAGGTCTCGCAGCGCCGCTGCAAACCGCGCCCGCTGCACCTGCCGATCTCGCACCTCGCCGAGCAGGCTTGCATACCAGGACAATTCGGCTTCGAGTGCGGCCGCGGGCTCGTCCTCGAACACGCTGCCGAAGACGCGAAGCGTACTGCGATAGCGCCTGATGGCCACCCGCGTGGAGTGAATCGGATCCAGTCCGCGGCGCAGATACACGTCGCCGGCCACGATGGCCTGCGCTTGCTCGTCGAGATAATCGACGAGCAACCGAAGCCCGTCGTGCGCCGGCTCCTCCCGAACCACCGACAGCGCACGATTCAACTTGGACGGATGTGCCGACGGCGTCGCACCCGACGCGCGAAGCACCTTGCTCGCCTTCTTCAGGAACGATTCCGAGCCGGCGGGCCCGAGCTCGACCTCCATCTCACGCCACTGCGGCCCGGTCGCGCCGCCGATCAGGACGACCGACACCGCGTCGTCGGCGAATTCGGCCACGACGGCTCCGGATGCATCGGTGACGGTACGAATCTTCCGACGCGTCGTCAGGGTGGCGACAGCCGACAGCTGCTTGCCCATGACCGCCCCGCGCAGTACGTCGGCCAGCTCGTCGGGCACGACCTGCGGGTCGCCGTGACCGAGCGGAAGCCTGATCTCGGTTCGCGCCTTCTCCGCAGGAACCTTTGCGTGCCAACCGTTATCGGAGTCTCCGGTGCGTCGCCGAAGGGTGATTCCCCGACGCAGCAGATCGTGACCGGTGGTGTCGAAGTACTCGCTGACCAGTTCGGTGTCGGTCTCCACCGCCGCGCCGTCGGCAGGAACGAGCGAGGTGAGGGAGGGGAACTCGAAGTCTGCATCGACATCGAACTTGTCTTCGCGCTCGGTCTGTGACTCCATACCGACCATCCTGCCTCGAGGACGCTGCCCCGTGGCGGTCGAAACCGTAGATCTATCGCCGCCACGGCGAAACGAACGGCGGTGTCTACGGTCGCCGGGGCGTGGTAATGGTGGGTTTCGTCGGGGTCGAGGCGCGAGTGGTGGTGTGCGGCACCGTCGTTGTGGTCGGTGCAGTGGTTGTCGGCGCAGTGGTGGTCTGCGCAGTGGTGGTCGTGGGGTGAGTCGGAGCCGTCGTGGTGGTCGGAGCCGTGGTCGTCGTCGGAACTCGAGTGCCCTCACGCGCGGGCCGAAGGACAGTGACGTCAGGAATCGTGTGGCTTGGAGGCGGTGACTCGCCACTGTTCGGCGAGGTGGGTGCAGGAGAGGACGTCGAGACTCCGGATGTCGGAGACGTCGAGGACGACGCGGCCCCGTCCGTGGCCGACACCGAGGGCGGCGTCGACACGGACGGTGAGCCGTCCACGGCCGGCATCACAGCCTGCGATCGGGCGGAGGGCGACGCGTTCTGCGAGGTCGCGATCGACGGTTCGGGGGTGTCGTCGGTGGTTCGGGCCGCTGCCGCGGCCACGGTTCCGGCCACGCACACCGCAACGAGCGCGGCGAGTGCGCCCCCGACGCGGCGGGACTTCGCTGCCCTGGCCATTCGCCTCGACGGGCTGCCGCTGTGCCGCGGACGATGGGAGGGAACGGCGGTCACGGCGGCCACGGTAGGGGCCGGTGCAGGCCTGGCTCCCACGGTCCGCGCGATCCCGGCCGCCCCACGGGCGGCCAACAATTCCGGTCGTTCCGGAACGTAGACGGGCACCGACACGGCGTCGAACAGTGTCTGCCGAACGATCTGCATGTTGGCACCGCCGCCGACTGCGACGATCGCCTCCACGTGAACGCCGCTCGCGGCGACGGACTCGAGCACGTCGACGGCTGTGGAGACTGCCGCACGAACGGCGTCGCCGATGAGCTCGTCGAGGTCGTGTCGGCACAACGACGCGCGACCGCCGACGAACGGCCCGACGACAGAGACGCTGCGCAGGATCGACAGCTGGTGTTTGCCGTCTTGCACGTCGTGCACGAGCTGTCGACGAGCTGCCACCGTCAACGCCTCCGCCGCGCCGAACGTCTCGATCAGGTGGTCGCTGAGCACACGGTCGCAGTCGTCGCCGCGGAGTTCTTCGGTGCGATGCGAGGCCAGGACGCGACCGGACTCGACGTCGACCACCGACACGCTGGTGCCGGATGCGCCGACGTCGAACAGCGCGACGCAACGCTCACCGGCGAGCACTCCGGTTTCTCGCAACGCGCCCAGCTGCGCACCCAGTTCGGATACGAGCACGATGCCGTCGGAGAAGTCCTCGCGGAAGGCCGTGTCGGGATCGCTCTCGCGAAGGGCGAGCACCGGGTAGTGGCGAGCGGACGCGTATTCGTCTGCCGTGCTGTGCACCGATGCGACGACGGCATCCCAGGGATCCGGGGCGAGACCGTGGGGCGCGGGCCCGGTGGCAACCGGTTCGAGGACGTGGAGCACCGTGTCGACACCCGAGCTGTCGCTGATCACACTGCGGACGCCACTCGACCCCAGGGAAGCGCCGAGTACGGACGGATCGGGTACCGCGGACACGAGAAACCTCATTCTGGTAGGCCCCAACCCACGTTCGAGCACCAGAATACCGCTACAACCGGGAACTCACCAGGTTTCGTCCAAGAAAACAGACCGAACGTTGGTCTATGTCACGTCCGACTGGATGAAGTTCAGATACGCCTTCGACGGAGTGGGACCACGCTGCCCCTGGTACTTGGAGCCCACCGCGGCGCTGCCGTACGGATTCTCCGAGGGTGACGACAGCCGGAACAGGCACAGCTGCCCGATCTTCATTCCCGGCCACAGCGTGATCGGCAGGTTGGCGACGTTGGACAACTCCAACGTGATGTGACCGCTGAATCCCGGGTCGATGAATCCTGCCGTCGAGTGGGTGAGCAGTCCCAGCCGGCCCAGAGAGCTCTTCCCCTCCAGTCGACCCGCCAGATAATCCGGCAACGTCGTCAGTTCGAGAGTGGAACCGAGGACGAATTCCCCCGGATGAAGAACGAACGGCTCACCCGCTCGTGGCTCCACCAACGTCGTCAGCTCGTCCTGCTGCTGGGACGGATCGATGTGGGTGTACCGGGTGTTGTTGAACACCCGGAACAGCTTGTCGAGTCGCACATCGACGCTCGACGGCTGCACCATCGACGGATCGAAGGGATCGATCGCCAGGTTGCCCAGGGTCACTTCGGCACGAATGTCACGGTCGGAGAGCAGCACCACTGCAGGCTACTGGTCCTCACGGGCTTACGCGAAGCACCCGAGTGACCACTTCCACAGGTACGTGCGGACCGAACAGTCGGACAATCGATCGGTCACACCTCTCACATTCGGTGACACTCCCTCAGGAAGAGCCCCTATGTACATTCGACCCAAGCGCATTCGAATCGACGTTCCTTCGTACTTCGATCATCCCTCCCAGTGCCACATTCTGGCCACGACTCCCACCCGAAGTCCCGCTTTGTGGACGCAATTTCTCGACGGTGCCGAAGAAAGCTATCGACGCCACGACGTGACACCAGCGCTCGAGATATCGGCAATTCGCGACGGCGGGACCACCGCATTGTTCTTCGCCGCTCTCGACCGAACCGGAACGATCCTCGGCGGAGTTCGCGTTCAAGGGCCGTATTCTTCGGCCGATCAATCACACGCACTCGTCGAATTCGCCGCGCATCCCGAGGGCCGACACCGCGTTCGCGCGATGCTCGACAGCCGCATCGAGGACGGGGTCGTCGAGATCAAGTCGGCGTGGGTTGCCCCGGGAGCACCCCGCGGCCGCGCCGTCACCACCATGATCGCGCAGTCACCGGCGTACAGCACAGCACTGCTGGGCGCTCGTTACGCGCTGGCCACTGCCGCCTCCCACGTCCGCGCCGCGTGGCTGCGCACCGGAGCAGCGATCGCAACGCACATCGAACCGGTGCCCTACCCCGACGACCGATACCGAACCGAGGTGTTCTGGTGGGACCGAACGACTCTCGCGTTCGATGCCGAACTCGAGACGTGGCGGCGCATGAAACGCAACACGGTCTCGCTGCTCGCGCAGCACGGCACGTCGAAGAACCTGCACTCGGCGGTGGCGTCGTGACGATTCCGAACACTGCCGAATACAGCTGGCAGCCTGTGATATTCGACGAGACGGTCGCCACACAGCGAGCCGCCCTGGACGAGCTACGGGGTGACACCTCGATCACCGTTCTCGACGAACGCGCCACTCAGCGAGCCGGACTGCATGCATTGTTGCCGAGCCCTGAGCAGAGCCTTCTCGACGAAAGCGACAGGTGGGTCTATTTCCCGTGGCGCAATACCGTCGTCGCCGTTCTCGGTCCGAATTCGTATCGGCACCTCCGACTGGACCGAAACAGAAACAAGATAACTCTCGAGGAACAGCAGAAATTGGGAGATCTCACGATCGGCGTCATCGGTTTGAGCGTCGGACACGCCATTGCGCACACTCTTGCACTCGAGGGAATCTGCGGAACTCTTCGCCTCGCGGATTTCGACGAGATAGAACTGTCGAACCTCAACAGGATTCCGGCGTCGATCATCGATCTGGGTGTCAACAAAGCGATCGTCGCCGCCCGGCGAATCGCCGAAATAGATCCGTACCTGACGGTGGAGGTCTTTCGGAACGGGATCGACGAGACCACGATCGACGAGTTCTTCGACGGACTCGACCTGCTCGTCGAGGAATGCGACTCCCTCGACATCAAGGTCCGCGCACGAGAGGCGGCCAGGTCGCGTCGAATCCCCGTACTGATGGAGACCTCCGATCGAGGTCTGCTGGACGTCGAGCGATTCGACCTCGAACCACAGCGGCCGGTGTTTCATGGAGTACTCGGCGACATCGAGTCCGCCGGCCTGCACGGACTCGGAACCCGCGACAAGATTCCCATCGTCCTCGATCAGCTCGACGCCTCCCTGCTCTCGGCTCGGATGGCGGCCTCGATGGTGGAGGTGGGCGAAACGATCGAGACATGGCCCCAGCTGGGCGGCGACGTCCAACTCGGGGGTGCCACCATCGCCGCGGCGGTCCGACGCTTCGGGACCGGAGCGCACCTACCGTCCGGCCGTATCCGCATCGATCTCGAGGTGCACCTCGACGGGCTGAACACGCCGGCCCCCACCCGCAGACAGGTCGACTCGGGTGATGCGGCCGGTCCGCAGAGCGTGGATTCTCATGACTCGATACTCGAAGCAGCACGCCGAGCGCCTTCCGGTGGAAACAGTCAGCCGTGGACCTTCTCCTCGAACGGGCCGACCTTCCGGGTCGACGTCGATCGATCCCGAACGTCCACTCTCGATATCGCGTACCGCGGCAGCTTCGTCGCTGTGGGCGCAGCCGGATTCAACGCGCGCGTGGCCGCCGACGCCCAGGGCACGCTCGCCGGCATCGAGATCACCGACGAGGCGGTCGAGCTGTCGTTGCGCGACGGTACCGCCGGGCCGATCACCGATCGACGCCTCCTCGACGCCGTGCTCACCCGATCCACGGACCGCGAGCTCGGGTCACCGTCGACGCTGGACGATGCGGTGGTCGCCGATCTCGTTGCGGCCGCAGCCGCCGAAGGCGGACGTGCCGTGCTGTTGACGACGCGCGAGTCCATCACCGCGGCAGCGGACATTCTCGCGGCCGCCGACCGGATTCGGTATCTCACGCCGCATCTGCACCGAGAGATGTTCTCCGAACTGCGCTGGGCAGGCGATCCGGACCCGGATCGGGGCATCGACGTCGCCAGCCTCGGCATCGACGCCGCAGACCTGTCCACGCTGGACATCATCGGGCGGCCCGACGTCATGGCGCTCGTGTCTGCCTGGAACGCAGGCGCTGCTCTGGCCACCGACATGCGCGATCGGGTATCGGCGAGCTCCGCGCTCGCAGTGATCGTGGTGCCCGGATCGACTCCAGCGCATTACATCCGGGGTGGATTTGCAACGGAGAACGTTTGGGTGACTTCACATCTGCACGCACTGGCAGTTCAACCCGTCTCACCACCGTTCCTCTACGCGCGCACGATGGACGAGCACCGAGAATTGTCTCCGACCCACGCAGAGACGTTGCAGCAGTTGAACTTCGAGCTGCGGACGTTGGCGGAACTGGACGAGGCCGAGTCGATCGCTCTGGTGTTGCGGCTCGGCACTGCGCCACGAGGCGCGATATACAGTCGCAGAGTCGCGGTTTCGGCGTCCTTACCGGGGTAGAGTCCGGCATAGACCAGGGGGAACAGTCCTGCACTGCGTCTACAGGAGCGGTTCACGAGACCGCGTCGACGAGAGGCGGGAGTAGGGCCCTGGAGAACAGTCGGACACTCGAGGTCCTCGTCACCGGCGTCGCCACCGAACTCATGGGCGTCGACGCGGCGACGGTGCGAGAAGCATACCTGTCGGTACTGCGTCAGCTCGTGGACTACCTCGGCATCGATTTCAGCTTTCTCCGGCACCACGATTTCGATGCCCGGGCAACCAGACTCACCGCGGAATGGCCACCGCGCCTGAGCGTGCCCGATCCCGACCCCCTGGCCGTCGTCTACTTCGACGAGGCCGACTCGGTCTTCGCGATGGCCGAAACACTGTCCGAACCGGCAGTGTTTCGGCCCGACCCGGAGCAGGAGGACTATCGCCGACGCGTCGAGACCGCCTCGGGATTGAGCGCCACCTCGATGGCCGTCGTGCCGCTGCTGCACTCCGAACGCACCACCGGGATTCTGGGCTTCATCAAAGTGGGAGACCGAAGTTGGTCCCAGGCAGAACTGAACGCCCTCAAAGCAATTGCTGCTCTGCTGTCGCAGTTGCAGGCGCGAGTCAGTGCCGAGGAACAGATCAGGTTCTCGGCCTTGCACGACGGTCTCACCTCACTCCCGAACCGCACCGCACTCACGCAGCACCTCCGTGACCGACTCGATCCGTCGATGCCCGGTCCGGTGGCGGTGTTGCACATCGACCTGGACCGCACCAAGGCGCTGAACGACTTCCTCGGACACCTCGCCGGCGACCAATACCTACAGGCTGTCGCCGAACGCCTGCAGGCGTTCGTCGACGAATCGGCGAGTCTCGCGGCCCGCCTGAGCGGCGACGAGTTCGTCGTGGTCCTGGCCGGCCCGTGCTCGCACCGCGTCGCCACCGACCGTGCCCGCACGATCGCCGAGTCGATACAGGCACCGGTCACTCTCGGTGTCGAGAGAATCGGTCGCAGCGCCAGCATCGGAATCGCCTTCGGCGAGCCCGGCACCCACACCGCCGACTCTCTGCTCCGGCAAGCAGGGCAAGCCGCTCTGGTGGCCAAGCGTGCTGGTGGACATCATATCTCGCTGTTCACCGACGAGATGCACGCGCAATCCGAACTCCGCAACGACGTCGAGATCCATCTGCGTGACGCCATTGCAGGCGACTCGCTGACGTTGCACTTCCAACCCGAGGTCGACCTCGTCACCGGGCGCATCACTGCGGTGGAGGCACTGGTTCGGTGGCGTCACCCCACCCGCGGGCTGCTACCACCGTCGGCCTTCATTCCGGTGGCGGAGGAGACGAACCTCGCCGGCGAGCTCGGTCGGTGGGTTCTCGACTACGCGTGCCGGACCTTGGCGGCGTGGCAACGGGACATCCCCGGCCTCGACATCGTGATGCGCGTGAACATCTCGCCCGTACAGCTGGTCACCACCGGCTTTGCGGCCACCGTGGCGAGCGCCCTCGACGAATTCTCGATCGCGGGTTGCAACCTGTGCCTGGAGATCACCGAAGTGGCCGTCGTACAGGATCTTTCGCGTACTCGAGTGACGCTCCGAGAACTGCGGGACCTCGGTGTGCAGGTGGCCATCGACGACTTCGGTACCGGATACAGCTCGCTGTCACACCTCAAGGAGCTGCCCGTCGACGCGCTCAAGATCGACCGCGCGTTCGTCACCGACCTGGGATCGGGAGCGACCGACGACCTCGCGATCGTCCAGTCGATCATCGGGCTCGCGCACGCGTTCGGCCTGAGCATCATCGCCGAAGGCGTCGAAACCGAGAGTGCCAGGAGCACATTGGTGGCCTTGGGCTGCACCCGCGCTCAGGGCTACCTCTTCTCCGAACCGGTGCCTGCCGAGGACGCCCAGGCCCTGCTGCACGGTGTACGCATCGACGTCGGGCCACCCTGCTAATCTGGACGCCGCACCACACGCCGGTGTAGTTCATTGGTAGAACGCGACCTTCCCAAGGTTGAGAGGCGGGTTCGATTCCCGTCACCGGCTCCACGTTCCCCTTGTCGGCGGTAAACCCGTCTTTCGATCGATCCCTGCGTCTGCACCCTCGCCGTCACCGGTAGCTCGGTCGGCAATCGGCATGCGACACAAAAATCGCTACAGAACTATTGTTGTGACTTTTATGCGTTCATGTCCGAATTCGTAGGGACATTTCACAACTGCAGGAATACCGTGTGATCATGCGCGGACCACGCCGAAGTCTGATTCTTCTCGTCGTCGCACTCACCGCTGCACTGTCGGCCTTGTCGACCCAAGCGGCACCACTCGCACATGCCGGCCCACTCATGCCCATCGCCGCTGCACCGCCGCAACCCGACCACGCCGATGCCATTCGGTACGCGTCGACCAACCGCGACGCCGCCCCGCCCGGGGCCAACGACATGAGCTGCGTGCCCTCTGCCGAGCACCCCAATCCTGTCGTTCTCGTCCACGGCACCGACGCCACCGCCTACTCCGATTGGGCCGGCTTCTCACCCATCCTGCGCGCCGCAGGCTTCTGTGTCTTCGCGATCAATTACGGCACTTCACCGGACGGTAAGTCCAACGGCTACGGCGTCATCGAAGACAGTGCAGCACAATTGAAATCGATGACGGCAACCATCCTCGACGCGACCGGCGCTGCGGCGGTGGACGTGGTGGGCTACTCGCAGGGTGCTGCCGTCGCCCGATACTTCGTCAACAGGCTCGGCGGGGCCGATGTAGTCGACCGATGGGTGGGAATCGCGTCACCGACCTACGGCGGCACCATGTACGGAGTCGCCCCCGTCGTCCAGGCCGTGCCCGGCGCGACCGGTCTGGTGGCCGACGAATTCGGACCGGGCCTCGCCCAGTTGATGGCCGGATCGGACTTTCTCGAGAACCTCAACGCCGGCGGCGACACCGTCCCCGGCGTCGACTACACCTCGATCGCCACCAAGGTCGACGAGGTCATTCAGCCGTATACCAATGCGCTGCTGCGAGATCCGGGAGCGCACAACATCGTGATCCAGGACGTGTGCCCCGACACCGAGGTCGCCCACTTCACCTTCACTTACGACCCGACCGCGCTGCGTCTGGCGCTCAACGCACTCGACCCCGCGAATGCGCGTCAGCCGTCCTGCGTTCCGGTACCGCTGGGAACGGGAATCCTCGACGTCGTGCTGGCCAGCCACTGACCCGTCAGGTCAGTAGCTGATGGGCTCGAAGCCCGACATAGAGTTCGGCGGCCTGCACGGGATCACGGAAGTCGCGACCGGTGAGTTCGGCGATACGCCGCAATCGGTACAACACCGTATTGCGGTGGTAGTGCAGCTGTTCCGCGGCATCCTTGGTGGAGCCACCGCACGAGAACCACGCATCGAGAGTGGCGAGCAGACTCGTCCGCTCGGCGCGGGGCAACGCCAACAGATCGCCGAGAATCTGACGGGCCGCGATACGGCCGGATTTCGGGTCGCGCGCGAGCAGTAAAGGCACCGGTACCGAGTCGTAGCGCACCGGCGTCGACGGCAGAGAATCGGGAAAGCTGCACGACCGGGCCAGACGGGCCTGCCCCACGGCGTCACCGATTCCCGACGGCGACCGGAACACCGAACTGACACCGATCCGCCCCGGGCACAGTTCTCCGAAAGTGGCCAGTGCCGTATCGATGTCGGATTCCCGAGCGGCACAGAACAATCCGATGCTGCCGTCCACCTCGGCATCCCACACCGACTCGGTTCCCGCGGCCCGCAACCGAGCGACGACGCCTTCGATACCGAGTCCCGTCGACGAGGGTTCCTGGGATACCACCGCAAAAAAGCCGCGATCCGGAATTCGGAACGCACGCAGGGCATCCGCCGCCGCGGCCGGATTCGCGGCGTGATCGGCGAACAGCACCCGAATCAGCCGGCCGCGGGCTTCGGCGCTCTCGCGGGCTCGCATATCGGCGCTCTCTCGATACGCCTCGGCCGCCTCGTCGGAATACACGTCGACCAATGCCCACACCTGCGCCGCCATGTCCAGCAGCGCGTGGCTGGCCCGGCCGTGCGAACGCACCATCAACTCGTCCCAGACCAGCCGACCACCGAGCCGGAACGCGTGCAGCAATGCCGCCAGCGGTACACCTTGCTCGGCCTTGAGCCTGCCCGCCTGCTGCGCCGACTCGAGCCGAACCGGCGCACGCCCGGACAGCTTGCCCAACATCGAGGCCAGATTGCTGCGAGACGCTTCGTGAAGTTGATCCGCGGTGAGCAGCGTCGCCTCCAGATACGCGTGCTCGGCTCCCAGGATGCGCCGGACCAGTTCGCTCGCCAGCTCGTCGACGTCGTCGAGCATCGCCGCCGCCAGCTCGGTCGGTGACGGATGCAGAGCGGACTCGGTGGTGGTCATGACTGAACCATAGCCCGGCCGATGTAAGCCACGCCACACCCAAACTGTGCGACGGCACAATCCGCTGCGCTCGATTGACAGCGGCGGCCCATAGCCTGCCGCCCCGAATGCGACCAGAATCACACTCGAAGCCGTGTATCCGAACGACGAGTGGAGACGAAAAGTTGACCAGCGAAGTCACCCCGCATCTGCAGCCTGTACCGACGAACGGACCGGACGCCTCCCTGGCGGTCGATACCGCTCTTGCCGACCTCGACGCAGGCGAGCAGACCTGGGGCAGGCTCGGCCTGGCCGACCGCCGGACGCTGCTCGAGCGCATGCACGCCCTCACCACGACGCATGCGCAGGAATGGGTGACCGCCGCCGCGTCGGTCAAAGGCCTCGACCCCTCGTCCAACCTGCTCGGTGAGGAATGGCTCTCCGGCCCGTACTCGCTTCTCGGCGGTCTCGGCACGCTCGCGCACACCCTCTCGGCGCTCGAGGCAGGCGGCAGCCCGCTGGCCGGAGCGAAGTTCGGAACAGCCCCGGGCGGACGAACAACCGTATCGGTGTTGCCGCTCAACAACTTCGAGAAGCTACTGCTCAACGGGTTCAGCGCCGAGGTGTGGCTCCGGCCGGGAATCGACCGTGCCACGGCACAGCGCACCGCAGGCCTCGCCCAACTTGACCCGACGCGTACCGCGGGCGTCGGCGTCGTCCTGGGTGCGGGCAACATCACCTCGATCGCCCCGCTCGACGCCTTGTACGAATTGATCGCCTTCAACCGCGTCGTCGCGCTCAAGCTCAACCCCATCATGGACCCACTGCTGCCGGTCTTCGAGAAGATCCTCGCCCCATTGGTGGACATCGGCGCGCTGCGTCTGCTCACCGGTGGAGCCGACGTCGGCACCTACCTGGTCAACCACGATCGCGTAGACCACGTCCACATGACGGGCAGCGCAATCACCCACGACGCCATCGTCTTCGGCCCAGGACCCGACGGTGCCGCCCGCAAGGCGGCGAACCGGCCGATCCTGACCAAGGAGATCTCCAGTGAACTCGGTGGCGTCTCGCCCACCATCGTGTTGCCGGGCGAGTGGAGCCGCGCGGACATCGAGTTCCAAGCCGAACACGTAGCCACCCAGCGACTGCACAACAGCGGATACAACTGTGTCGCTTCGCAGGTCGTCGTGCTGTCCTCGGAATGGAAGCAGCGCGACGAGTTCATCGCAGCCCTGCGCGCCGCACTCGACCGGGCACCGGCCCGCGCCCCCTACTACCCGGGCAGCGACAGACGAGTGTCCGACGCCACCGCCACGTACCCGTCGGCCGAACGGCTCGGCGACGGCGGTGGCCGGGTGCTCATCACCGACCTCGATCCCGGCGAGTACGCACCGCTCCTGCAGACCGAGTACTTCGCACCCGTGATGGGCGTCATCGAGTTGCCCTACACCGGAGCAGCATTCGCCGCCAAGGCCGTCCAGACGGCCAACGAGGAGTTCACCGGCACCCTCGGCATCAACATCATCGGCACGCCGAGCACCATCAAGGAACTCGGTGAGAAGTTCGACTCCATGCTTGCAGACCTGCGGTACGGCACCGTCGCCGTCAATGCCTGGACCGCCCTCGGATTCCTCACCGCATCGGCCACCTGGGGCGCGTTCCCCGGCCACACCGTCGACGATGTGCAGAGCGGAATCGGCATCGTGCACAACGCATTACTGATCGACGGTGCCGAACGAACCGTGGTACGCGGACCCTTCCGCCCACTGTCGAGGTCGCTGATCAGCGGAGAGATGTCCATCTCCCCCAAGCCGCCGTGGTTCGTCACCAACAAAACCGCAGCATCGACCGGGAAACTGCTCACCGCATTCGCCGGAGCACCGTCCTGGACCAAACTCCCGGCAATATTCGCCTCCGCCCTGCGCGGCTGAGCAGCGTCCAACGACAGCTGCCGACGAACCCGAAGGACAATCATGAGCACACAGAACACAACCGCCGACTACATCGTCGTGGGCGCGGGCTCGGCCGGCGCAGTGGTGGCCAACCGGCTCAGCGCCGATCCCCGCAACAGCGTGATCCTGCTCGAGGCAGGCCCGGAAGACAAGAACAAGTTCGCCCACATCCCCGCCGCGTTCTCCAAACTCTTTCGTACCGAGGTCGATTGGGACTACCTCACCGAACCCCAGCCGGGGCTACGCGACCGCAGCATCTACTGGCCGCGCGGCAAGATGCTCGGCGGCTCGTCGTCGATGAACGCCATGATGTGGGTACGCGGATTCGCCGCCGACTACGACGAGTGGGCGGCCAATTCCGACGACTCGTGGTCGTTCCGCAACCTCGTCGGATACTTCCGCAAGATCGAGAACATCGAGGGCACAACAGAACTGGACGCCGGAACCGGTGGGCCACTGATCGTGTCCCACCAGCGCAGCTCACGCCCGCTCACCTCGTCCTTCCTCTCCGCCGTCGAGGAAGCCGGCTACTCGGTCGAAACACCCAACCTGCCCGAACCCACGGGCTTCAGCCGCACCATGGTGAACCAGAAACGCGGCGCCCGCTGGAGCACCGCCGACGCCTACCTTCGCCCGGCCAAGAAGCGCACCAACCTCACCGTCCTCACCGAGGCACAGGCCACCCGGGTTCTCTTCGAGGGCAGCGCCGCCGTCGGCGTCGAATACACCTCCGACGGCGTCACCCATACGGTGCGCGCACACAAGGAAGTCATTCTGTCCGGCGGAGCCATCAACACACCGCAGCTGCTGATGCTCTCCGGCATCGGAGACAAGGAGCAGCTCGCAGCCCACGGCATCACCGTCCGGCACCACTCGCCGGACGTCGGGCAGAACCTCCTCGACCACCTGGCCGCCCTCATCGGATGGAAGACCGAGAAGGACTCCCTGTTCCATGCCGAGAAGATTCCGGAGCTCATCAACTATCTCGCGCGCCGACGCGGCATGCTCACCTCCAACGTCGCGGAGGCATACGGCTTCATCCGGAGCCGCGAAGATCTGCCGCTGCCGGACCTCGAGCTCATCTTCGGACCGGCCCCGTTCTTCGACGAAGGCCTGATCGCCGCCGACGCACACGCCGCGGTCATCGGCACAGTCCTGCTGCAACCCAAGAGCCGAGGCGAGATCACGCTCCGGTCCGCCGACCCTCTGGCCAAGCCCATCGTCGAGCCGCGTTACCTCAGCGACCCCGACGGAATGGACCGCAAGGCCATGATCGAGGGACTGCGCGTATGCGTCGCGCTGTCGGAGACCCCGTCCCTGAAGGGCCAGCTCGGGGACGTCGTACGCCCCAGGGTGGCGTCGAACATCTCCCCGGCGGATCTACTCACCGAGGCCCTCGAGCAGAACGCGCACACTCTGTACCACCCGGTGGGCACCGCGCGGATGGGCAACGATGCCGGCAGCGTCGTCGATGCCGCGCTGCGGGTTCGGGGTGTCGACCGACTCCGGGTCGCCGACGCATCGATCATGCCCAGCATCATCCGCGGCCACACCCATGCACCGTCGGTGATCATCGGCGAACGAGCCGCGGATCTGATCCTGGGCTGAGCCGAACGTGAACATGTCTGGTTTGACCGTTCACACCGTGGGGTAAAAGGTCGGCACCGCTTCAATGCAGGCATCGCGATGAAGACCCATCCGATCGGCAAGCAGCGCCGAATAACCCACAACGCTCGAGAGACGAGCACGGAAGGTTGACCGACATGTTCACTGTTCGTAAAGCTTTGGCCGCCACCGCAATCGGTGCACTCACCATCGTCCCGCTCGCCGCGTGCTCCAGCGACGACGCATCCAGCACCGTCGAATCGGCCACGTCCTCTGCCACCGAGGCAATGGAGAGCACCCCCGAGCCCGCAGCCGAGGTCGACGACCTCAGCAACGGCGTCGACACCGCAGTTGCCCTCGACCCCGGCTTCCTGGGCGCACTGACCACCCTCGGCCTCACGCCGGGCGTAGTCGGAACCGCAACTCTCGCAGACGGTTCCATTCGCTTTCCGATCACCGGTGGCGACGTCAAGTACTGGGAGCCCGGCACGGTCGACCCCTACGTGCAGGGCGAGATCAACCACGACGGCAGCGGATTGTCGCTGACCGCAGGCGAGACCGTGGTCGAGCTGACCAACTTCGACATCGACCCGGGCACGTCGCTGCTCACCGGTGACGTCACGGTCAACGGCGAAGAGGCTGCTGCCGACGCCGTGCTGTTCGACCTCGACGGCCGCACCCTGCAGCCGTTGGCAACCGGCCCCGAGAACACCGCCATCCTGCAGGGCACGCAGGTGAAGATCTCGGAGACCGCAGCCGGACTGCTCAACGACACGTTCAAGACCGACGCTGTCACCCCGGGACTGCTCGTCGGCGTTGCGACCATCACGGTCAAGACCGCCGCATAATCAGCTCCTGAACCCGTGCGCGGGCAGTCACCGACGACGTCGGTGCTGCTCGCGCTCTGGTGCTTTCACAGACGTTTCGTAAAACGCGACAGGGGACCGGGAATGAGAGCCTTCCGACGGATATACGGTGGCCACCCTCTGCATGCCGTCGGCCTGCTGCTCTCTTTCGCGCTGGTCGGCTACGTCGTCCACATCGCCGGGCCGAAAACGTTGTGGAACAGCGACATCTGGTGGCATTCCATCGCCGTCTGGTTCTTCGGATCGGTACTGCTGCACGACGCGGTTCTGTTCCCGCTGTACTCGGCGGCCGATCGCCTTCTCACCGGGCTCGGACGACTACAGCTGACCGTCTCGCCCATCAACTACATTCGCGTCCCGGCCCTCGGCACAGCGCTGACGTTCTTGATGTTCTTCCCCGGAATACTGTCCCAGGGCGCGGAGACCTATCGTGCGGCAACAGGTTTGACCCAAGACCCCTTCTTGGAACGATGGCTGGTTCTGACAACGGTGTTGTTCGCCGCCAGCGCCGTCGTCTACTTCATTCGCTTCACCGTGGTACGGAGCCGAACATGAGCGTCACCGCAGACACCCTTTTCCACCGCGCCGCCGCTGGATTGCCCTGCTGGATCGGCGATTCCGACGGCTCGAGAGAACGTCTGCCCACGGCCCGCTGGATGGGCGGAAGCGCATCCTCGGAAGAGGATCGCCGAGCCGACCACGCCATGATCAGCCGATGTACCGGGTCCACCATCGATCTCGGATGCGGACCCGGCCGGCTGACCGAAGCTCTTGCCCGACGTGGACTCTCGGCGCTCGGCGTCGACACGTCCAAAGCTGCCGTCGACCTGACCATCGGCCGCGGCGGAAACGCCGTTCTCCGTGACCTCTTCGAGCCTCTGCCCGGCACCGGCACGTGGTCGTGTGTGCTGCTCGCCGATGGCAACATCGGCATCGGCGGGGATCCGGTGCGCCTGCTACGCCGAGCCGCCGATCTGCTGGCACCACACGGAGCCATCATCGCCGAGGTGGACGAACCGAGTGACTCCGGTATTCGGCACCGCACCGTTCGCTGGGAAACCGACACCATGGTCGGCGATTGGTTCGCCTGGTCGAGTGTCAGCGCCGACGCCACCGCCGACCTCGCCCGCGCCGCCGGCTTGCAGATGGTGGACGTGGCTCCGATCGACGGCCGTTGGTTCGCGCAGATGACTCCGGCTCCACTCACCAATTCGTGAACAGTAGATGATTGACGGCCAAGGCCCCGATCACCTGCAGCGCCAACCAGAATCGATGTGTTCGACGCGGCAGCACCGCCGGGGCGATCAACATCCACATCGCGAACGGCAGCCAGATCCGCTCCGTCTCCGCTTTGCTCAGCTGACTCAGATCGGCCATCACCACCGCCGCGAGGCCGCCGAGCACCAACAGGTTGATCGGCTGCACCCGCGCGGCGATGCGTGGGAACGCCGCCGGCACAGCGACGCCGAGCGCGCAGAACAGTGCAGCGAAGTTCGCCCAGCCCCAGTACTCGAACGGACGATCCTTGGCGATGCCCTGGTAGTACCGCTCCTGCACCAGCTCGTACCCGTCGTACCACCAGAATCCGTACGCCGTGAAGATCCCCGCAACGAGCAAGGCTCCGATCACCGCGCCGAGGAACGGCAGAACCTTTCGGCCCGCTATCAGCACCGCGACCGCGGGCAGACCCATCAACACCAGGCCGTAATTCAGATAGATTCCGAACCCGAGAAGCACTCCCGCACCGATCGATGCGGGCCACAGCCAGCGCTTCGTCGAGACCGCCAGCAGCGCGATACCCCACGCCGCTACCCCGGCATAGAACGCGTCGGCGGAGACGGCGATCCAGATCGCTGCCGGTGCGATCGCCACGAACGGTGCTGCGCGCCTGGCCATGTCCTCGTCGCCCAGAACACCCAGCGTGAGAACCACGGCAACTGCGGCACTTGTTCCCACCAACACGCACAGCGTTGCCGCCCAGGCCCCGCCGCTCAGACCGAGACGGTCGAGCCAGACGAACGTCAGCAGCGCACCGGGCGGATGGCCCGAGACGTGAGTGGTCCACGAATCCGCCTGGTAATCCAGAATGCGCTCGGAGAATCCGCGCAGTGTCGCGGGGATGTCGGTGATGCCGGGCACCTCGTGCAGGTACTCGTCCGTCGAGGCCAACCGGTCGACGAACCCACGCTTCCAACCGTCGACCATCGCCAGCGCCATCGTCCACGCCGCCGACGCACCCCAGACGACGAACAACAGCCGCGTCCAGGACAGGCGTCGAGCCACGGTCGGTCCCCACAGCACGGTCGCCACCGCGATGAGGACGGCGAACGGCGTTCCCCATCCGACATGAACCTCACGAAAACCGAACAGCGGTGCGGCGTCGGCGAAATCGCGCACCTGCTGCGGTGTTCTGTTGATGATCGGGGTGACGATCTCGTTGCCCAGATACGGAACGACGAACGCGACGGCAACGAGCACGACGGCCAGCGCACCGGCGACGGCTTCTCTCCAGTAACGGATAGTGTTTTCTCCCTGCGGACTTGAAGACGAACACGGTTTCGGACCAGCATATCGACCGACGGTGATGGAGGATGGGTAGATGAACACGCAAGCGGAGTTACAGGCCGAGATCGCGGTGATCGGCGGCAGTGGCTTCTACTCGTTCTTCGCCGACGACGCCGAAGAGATCGAGCTGGACACGCCCTACGGATCACCGAGCGCACCGATCACCGTCGGCGAGGTGGAAGGACGACGAGTTGCCTTTCTACCTCGACACGGCCGCGCTCACGAATACTCGCCGCACACCCTGCCGTATCGGGCCAACATGTGGGCGCTGCGCATGCTCGGTGTCAGTCGCGTGTTCGCCCCGTGTGCCGTGGGATCGTTGGTGGCCGAATACGGTCCGGGAACCGTCGTGATTCCGGATCAACTCGTCGATCGGACGTCCGGCCGCACCCAGACCTACTTCGACAACGGCGGCATCCACGTCGAATTCGCCGATCCCTACTGCGGGGAGCTGCGCAGCGCGGCCGTCCAGGGGTCCGCGGTCGACGGCGGTGTCATGGTGGTCGTCGAGGGTCCCCGGTTCTCCACTCGCGCCGAAAGCCAATGGTTCGCGCGCCAAGGTTGGACACTGGTGAACATGACCGGTCATCCCGAAGCCGTCCTGGCCCGCGAACTCGAACTCTGTTACGCGCCGATAGCGTTGGTGACCGACCTCGACGCCGGGATCGAATCCGGTCAGGGAGTCAAAGCAGTGGACGTGTTCGCCGAATTCCAGAAGAACATCGAACCGCTCAAGGCGCTCGTCCGATCCGCAGTGCGCGACGCGCCGACCGGCGAGTGCCCCCACTGCCGGGTGCACGCCGGAGTCACACTGCCGGTCGAGCTGCCATGACTCGCGTACTGCTCACCGGCGCAGCCGGATTCATCGGGGGCCACATCCTCGACGCAGCGCGCGACACCGATTTCGAGATGGTCGCCGTCGACGCCATGTTGGGTTCGGCACACGGACCCGGCGCGACAGCCGAGGGCATCACCGATCTGGATGTGCGAGACAAGGATTCACTCTTCGAAGCGCTACGTGGTGTGGATGTCGTGTGCCATCAGGCTGCTGTCGTCGGCGCAGGCGTCGACGCCGCGGACGCGCCGGCATACGCCAGTCACAACGACTTCGGAACCGCAGTCCTGCTCGCGGCGATGTACGAGGCAGGGTGTTCCCGCCTGGTACTGGCATCGTCGATGGTGGTCTACGGCGAAGGGCGCTACCTCAATTCCTCCGGTGAGACCGTCGTCCCGCGACCGCGTACCCGAGCCGATCTGGACGCCGGGCTGTTCGACAACCGCGACCCTGCGTCCGGCGAGCCACTCGATTGGCTACTGGTCGAGGAGGATTCACCGCTGCAACCGCGCAGCACCTACGCGGCGAGCAAACTGGCGCAGGAGAACTACGCCTCCGCGTGGGCATTGTCGACCGGTGGTTCCGTCGTCGCGCTGCGCTACCACAACGTGTACGGCCCGCACATGCCGCGCAACACCCCGTATTCCGGTGTGGCGGCAATGTTCCGGTCCTCGCTCGAACTCGGGAAGCCGCCCACGGTCTACGAGGACGGCAAGCAGGCCCGCGATTTCGTCCACGTGCACGACGTGGCAGCAGCCAACATCGCGTCCATCTCCGCCGAGCTGGACGGCTTCACCGCGCTCAACGTGTGCTCGGGTCATCCGATCACCATCGGGGAGGTGGCGTCCGTTCTCGCCGACGCGAGGGGTGGACCAGCCCCCGAGGTCACCGGCCAGTACCGAGCCGGGGACGTACGGCACATCGTCGCCAGTCCACAGCGGGCAGAACAGGTTCTGGGATTTCGCGCGCAGATCCTGCCGCAGGACGGTCTCACCGCGTTCGCCGACGCACCGTTGCGCGACGCCGAGGGAACGGGCCCACCCCGTGTCTGAGCCCGGATCGGTCACCGTCGTCATTCCCTGCATGAACGAAGCCGAATCGCTTCCGGCAGTGCTGGATTCGATCCCGCCGGGATATCGAACGATCGTCGTGGACAACAACTCGACCGACGCCACCGCCGCGGTGGCAGCCGCCCACGGCGCTGCAGTGGTAGCGGAAACCGTGCCCGGATACGGAGCTGCCGTGCACGCGGGCGTCCTCGCCGCCGACACCGATATCGTCTGTGTGCTCGACGGAGACGGCTCGATGGACCCGCGCGACCTACCCACCCTGGTGGCTGCACTGGACAGCGCAGACCTGGCCGTCGGCCGTCGCCGGCCCGCCAAGGGAAGCTCCCCGCTGCACGCAAAAATGGGCAATGCCGTTCTGTCTCTTCGACTTCGGACCAAGTACAACTTGCCCGTACACGACCTCGGTGCCATCCGAGCGGTCCGCCGGCAAGCACTACTCGACCTCGATGTCACCGACCGACGCTCCGGCTACCCGCTGCAGCTACTCGTGCTCGCGGCCGAGGCCGGCTGGACAGTCGTCGAACACGACGTGGACTACCGACCACGAACCGCAGGCACGTCCAAGGTCTCGGGCTCGGTCCGCGGCACCATCGTGGCCGTGCGCGACTTCTGGAAGGTGCTCTCGTGACCGTCACCGCCCTCGTCGTGGCCAAAGCGCCCGTTCCAGGACTTGCCAAGACTCGTCTCGCCGCCACGATCGGCGACGCGGCCGCCGCCGAGGTGGCAGCTGCCGCGCTGCTGGACACCCTCGACGCCGTCGCGGCAGCGGACGTCGACCACCGCGTCGTAGCCCTCACCGGCCATCTTCACGACGCGGCCCGCGCCGAGGAACTCACCCGAGCCCTCGCGTCGTTCACCGTGATCCCGCAGCGCGGCGACGGACTGGGCGAACGGCTGGCGAATGCGCACGCCGACGCCGCGCCCGCGGGTGCGGTACTTCAGATCGGCATGGACACCCCGCAGGTCACCGGGCGACTGCTCAGCGACGCAGCCGCGTTGCTGGCCGACACCGATCTACTCGGTGCCGCCGAGGACGGCGGCTGGTGGATCCTGGGTCTACGCAATCCTGCTCAGGCCCAGGCATTGCTGGACGTACCGATGTCAGCACCGTCGACGGGCGACGACACTCGGGTGGCACTGACCGCTGCGGGTGCCGAGGTCACCATGGTGTCGCAATTGCGAGATGTGGATTTCGAGTCCGATCTCGATGTGGTGTCGAATATGTGCACACCGAACAGTCGCTTTCGCCGAGTCGTCGAACAATTACGCAAAACTCATTGATTTTTGCTTTCGAGAAGGACACGAAAAACAATCCGTCGGGTCTCTACATCTGTTGGGGAACAAGCAGCTTCACTTTGTCGCATTTGCCGGACCGCACGCGATGTATATCGAACAGCAACACTTCATAACCACCGTTTCACGGCGATTTCTCAGACATCAGTGCTACAAAGTGTCCATGACCGGGTTGCTGATAGGCGTAGTCGTCTGGATGGTGTGCGCTGCAATAGTCGCCACCGTCCTCGGCCGCGTCGCGCACCGAGGAGATTCCGAGGAACTCGGATCCACCATCGAGTGGAATATCGACGGTCTCGATCGCGAAGTTCAACACGAGAACTGACGGTCTCAGTCGACTCGATCGACCAATTCGATCAGGATTGCCGACGCTGCGGCCAACGTTTCCCGCTGCCGAGCCGACAACTCGTCCAGCTGTTCGGCAAGAGCGATTTCGCGAGACGCCACCTCGTCGCGAGCAGTCGCAACGCCCGCCTCGGTCAACTGCAGCACCACCTGCCGGCCGTCCGTCGGGTGCGGCTCACGGTGAATCAAACCGGCCTCGACCAACTGATGCGACGACCGCGACACCGACGGCGGCTTGATTCGTTCCCGAGAAGCCAGTTCACCGGTCGTCATCGGCCCCTCGCGCAGCAACGTCGTCAGAATCGACAACTGAGCCACCGGCAACCGGTCGCTCGAATGCCGCAGACGCAGTCTCCGATTCAGCCGCATCGCACTGACGGACAGATCCCGCGCCAGTTGGGAATCGGGTAGATCACTCACGGTGTCCAGATTACGACACGGAGGTGCATTCGCCCGATTCGCGAAACCGGGCTCGAGTCGATTTACCCCACCTATAACAAACCGCTGCTATGGTTCCGAGGTGTTATCGGGGAAACACCATGAAACGGGGCAATTTTGACACGCGTGGGATCCAGAGTCCTGACAGTCGCAGCACTGACGGTGACCGCATCGATGCTGGTCACAGGACCAACCGCCCTCGCCGACCCCAACGCGATCAACCCCATCGCCGGTCTCAACGGAACATTCGGATTACCGCAACTGCACGGCCGCGCACAGGCCGTCGCCCAGGTGACCGGAATGTCGAGCCCGAACATGACCCAGAACGTCAACATGATCGGCACCGACCTCGGCATCATGTGGGACAACGGCCGAGGCGAGGTCCTGACCGCCTTCGGCGACACCGCAGGCGTCGGCGTCCCCAACCTCCTGCAAGGCAGCCTCTGGTCCTGGCGCAGCAACGCCATCGTCCGCAGCAACGACCGAAACCTCGCCGACGGCATGAACTTCGACAGCGTCGTCAAGGACGCCGTCGGACAAACCAAAGAAGTCGTCCCCAGCCCCTAGATCCCCTTCGTCGAAATCAGCCGAATCCCCACCGCCGGAGTCGCCGTGGGCGACACCCAGTACCTCAACCTGATGTCGGTCAAGAACTGGGGACCCGCAGGTACCTGGGACACCAACTTCTCCGGCCTCGCCGCCTCGACCGACAACGGAGAGAACTGGGCCGCACTACCCGAGACCCACAGGCCCAGCGCCGGCGGAGATCGCAACTTCCAGCAAAGCGCCTACCTGAAGGACAACGGATACATCTACCAGTACGGCACACCGCCGGGTCGCTCCACACTCGGCCACGTCGCTCGCGTCAGAGAAGCGGACATCACGAGGCTCGGCGAATACGAATACTGGACGGGTAAGGATTGGAAGAAGGGCGACCCCGCTGCGGCCGCACCCATCGTCGACGGCGTCGGCGAACTGTCGGTTGCATACAACGCAGCTGTGGGCCAGTACCTGATGATGACCACCGACAACGCCAATTCCATTGTGCTGCGGCGATCTTCATCGCCCGTCGGCCCGTGGAGCCCACCCGAGGTACTGGTCGACACTCGCGAGATCAGCTCGATCTACGCCCCATACATCCACCCGTTCTCGACGGGCCGCGACCTCTACTTCTTGGCGACGGTGTTCCAGAACTACAATGTGCTGTTGCTGCGGGCCACGCTGTAGCAGTTCCCATTAGGCTTCCGGCGTGGACGCTGCCGAATGGGATCGCAAGTACGAACGCCGAGAACTCGTCTACGGCGAGGCTCCGAACGCGACGTTGGTCGAAGTCGCGACGACAATCCCGCGCGGTCGAGCCCTCGATCTGGCGGCCGGCCAAGGCCGCAACGCCATCTGGCTCGCGACGCGCGGCTGGACCGTGGACGCCGTCGACTTCTCGTCGGTGGCATTGACGCGGGCGAGTCGAGTGGCCGAGTCGGCCCCGCGTTCGGTGCGCGAGCGCCTGACCTGGATACATGCCGATGTGACGAAGCTTGCAACCGAGCCCAACTATGACCTGGTGCTCATGTTCTACCTCCATTTGCCTCCAGACGAGCGACGCCGAGCCGTATCGGCTGCGATGTCCGCGTTGAAACTTGATGGAATCCTCATGATTCTCGGCCATCACTCGTCGAACATCACCGACGGCGTCGGCGGTCCACAGGAACCCGAGATCCTGTACACACCAGAGGATTTGGTGACAGACATCGGGGACCGACTCACCGTCACCACGGCCGAGAACCGGTATCGAGACGTGACCGGCGGCACAGCGATCGACGCTCTATTACTGGCGAGTAGGTCCGCCCTTGGCAGCGGAACCGATCGGGGGTAATATCCGTCAAGTTACCGACGAGTAGCTAACTTGGGCGGTACTCACGAGACCGCACCACCGACTGGAGAGCGAACGAGCAATGGGCCATTACAAGAGCAACCTCCGGGACCTCGAATTCAATCTCTTCGAGCTGTTCGGACTCGACGAGACCCTCGAGGGCGACAACTTCGGCGACATGGACGGTGAAGTAGCCCGTGACATGCTGCGCGAGGTAGTACGCCTGGCCGAGGGCCCCCTGGCGGAATCTTTCGCGGACGCCGACCGCAACCCCCCGGTCTTCGATCCCGAGACCCACAGCCTGAAGCTGCCCGAATCCTTCAAGAAGTCCTACAAGGCCCTCGCCGACGGTGAGTGGTGGCGCGTCGGCCTCGACGAAGAGGTCGGCGGCATGGCAGCGCCTCGCAACCTCTTGTGGGGCATCAACGAGATGCTCCTCGGCTCGCAGCCCGCCGCCTTCATGTACTCCGCAGGCCCCGGCTTCGCAAATATCCTGTACCACAACGGAACCGACGAGCAGAAGGAATGGGCCAAGGTCGCCGTCGAGCGCCAGTGGGGTGCAACCATGGTCCTCACCGAGCCCGACGCCGGATCCGACGTCGGCGCAGGACGCACCAAGGCGATCAAGCAGGACGACGGCTCCTGGCACATCGAGGGCGTCAAGCGCTTCATCACCTCGGCCGTCTCCGACGACCTCTTCGAGAACATCTTCCACCTCGTGCTCGCCCGTCCCGAAGGTGCCGGACCGGGCACCAAGGGCCTGAGCCTGTTCTTCGTTCCGTCCATCCTCTTCGACTTCGAGAAGGGTGAACTGGGAGAGCGCAACGGTGCCTTCGTCACCGGCGTCGAGCACAAGATGGGCCTCAAGGCCTCCGCCACCTGTGAGCTCACTTTCGGTGGCCACGGCGTCCCCGCCAAGGGCTGGCTCGTAGGCGAGGTCCACAAGGGCATCGCGCAGATGTTCGACGTCATCGAGCACGCTCGAATGATGGTGGGCACCAAAGCAATCGGCACCCTCTCCACCGGCTACCTCAACGCACTCGAGTACGCCAAGGAACGCGTCCAGGGCGCCGACCTGACGCAGATGACCGACAAGACCGCACCGCGCGTCACCATCACGCACCACCCCGACGTGCGCCGCAGCCTCATGATGCAGAAGGCGTACTCCGAGGGCCTGCGCGCGGTGTACCTCTACACCGCCGCACACCAGGACCCGATCACCGCCAAGCAGGTCTCGGACGCCGACGAAGACATCGCCTACCGCGTCAACGATCTGCTGCTGCCCATCGTCAAGGGCGTCGGCTCGGAGATCGCCTACCAGGTGCTCGCCGAATCGCTGCAGACCTTCGGTGGCTCCGGCTTCCTGCAGGACTACCCCGTCGAGCAGTACATCCGCGACGCCAAGATCGACTCGCTGTACGAGGGCACCACCGCCATCCAGGCGCAGGACTTCTTCTTCCGCAAGATCGCCCGCGACCGCGGCGTAGCCCTGGCTCACGTTGCCGGACAGATCAAGTCGTTCATCGACAGCGAAGCAGGCAACGGACGCCTCAAGGCCGAGCGCGCACTGCTCGCCACCGCCCTCGAGGACGTCCAGGCCATCGTCACCTCGATGACCCAGCACCTCATGGGCGCACAGGACCAGCCCACCGAGCTGTACAAGGTCGGCCTGGCATCGGTGCGTTTCCTCATGGGCTTCGGCGACCTGCTCATCGGCTGGCTGCTGCTGCGTCAGTCCGAAATCGCCATCGCCGCACTGGACAACGGCGCAGAGGGCAAGGACAAGGCGTTCTACGAGGGCAAGATCGCAGTGGCCTCGTTCTTCGCCAAGAACATCCTGCCGCAGCTCACCGCCACGCGCGCCATCCTCACCAACATCGACAACGACATCATGGAACTGGACGAAGCAGCATTCTGATTCCCTGAAACCTTCGACGGCCGCACCTGTTCACGGGTGCGGCCGTTGTTGTTTGTGCGCCGTCGGTCTCGCCTCGGTTGACGGCCTGCGTAGCGGCGCAAACGCGCGCGCGTTTGTCAGATGCGCGCGAATTCTGCAGAATACTTAAGCGATTTCGCGCGCGTTCGGCAAAAGCGCGCGCGTTTGCGACCTAGCCGGGGCCGATGGACTTCACGCGCCACGGTCACCGAACCCGACCCACGTAGACGCTCCCCCTTAGACGCTTCCCCCTAGCCCCTGGCGACGCTTCCCCCAGCCCTGGCGCAAACGCGCGCGCGTTTGTCAGATGCGCGCGGCTTCTGCGGAATAGTTAGGCGATTTCGCGCGCGTTCGGCAAATGCGCGCGCGTTTGCTCGCCACTCGATGTAATTCGCACGCTGCCTCGCGGTGGCGGCAAGGCAGCGGCCCGTTCTACAGCTCGGGCAACGCGCGCCACCAACTCTGCTGGATTCGCCAGGTCCGCCCAGGTCCAGCGCACCACCGGATAGCCGAGATCGCGCACAGCGTCCTCCCGTACCTTCTCTCTGAACACCACGTCGCCGGGGTTCTCATCCTGTCGCAAGTATTTGGTGTACTTGGCTTTACCGTCGAACTCGCATACGACGAGGCCATTGACCATCCAATCGATCCGTGCCACCGATCGCCCACTTGGATCCAGGATCTCCACCTGAGACTCGACGTCGAATCCGGCCTCGCGCAATATGATTCGACTCTGCGATTCCCCGGGGTTTTCACAGCGCCCGTCCATGAGGTTCACCGCTCGTCGCGCCTGCGCCACACCTTTCCAGCCCCGAGCCCGCTGCAACTCCGCGTCGAGCTCACTCTCGTCACAGCACTTCAACGCCACGTCACCTGCGATTACCGCAGACAGCAGCGTCTCGGTTCGAGCAAGGTCGACCACTGTCCGAGCCAGCGAGGTCACCGAGACACCGTCGACCGTCACGCTCGATAAGGACGGTGCACAGTGCACGGTCACAGCCGTATTCGTACGACCGCCGCCGCGGCGGTGTCGGGTGATGTGAACCTTGTCCAATCCGCCAGTGGGTAAGGGTAAACCGTGCAGCAGTGCAGCCGAACGGTGACTGACGACGTAACCACCGGACAAGATCGGCAAAACCGCATCGATCAACAGTCTGTGCCGCTCCTGTTCTGTCAGCCCGGCCAATCTCGTCGACGGAACGTAGACGCCATTCACAAAACGCTCCCAGCCACCCCGCTCATACATTGCGCGCAACTCGTGATCGGCGCTCCCGTCTGCCAGCGCCTCGGAGCGTCGAATCATTCGGTCGTCCTTCATGCTCCGAGTCTCGGCCATGCGTCGACGGAGTCGAGCTCGAAAGCTGACGACTGTGCACAACTCCGGGCCTGTGGATGAATACAGGTACCGGCGTACCAGTTCGCCTAGCTGTCAGTCCCGCAAACGCGCGCGCATTTGTCAGGTGCGCGCAGAATTGTCGACTATCCGGCCACTATTTCGCGCGCGTTCAGCACGTGCGCGCGCGTTTGCGAAGCAGACGGAGCCGAAACAGGTGGACGAGCAAACGAGGCCGCACCGAGCGAAGCGCAGCTGCACCACCAGGAGAACCGGCTCGGCAAAGCGTCGCTGGCCGACTTCACGAGACCGATCCGACAAACGCGCGCGCATTTGTCAGATGCGCGCAGAATTGCCCACGATTGGGCCACTATTTCGCGCGCGTTCAGCAAGTGCGCGCGCGTTTGCGAAAGCCGGAGGGCGAACCGAACAAGCCGAAGGTGGGCGGACAGGGCCGAACCGGTGGGCGGGCCGAAGGTGGGCGGACAGGGCCCAACCGGTGGGCGGGCCGAACAGGTTGAAGGGGGCCGAACCAAGTCGAAGCGAGACTACTGCTGAAGTTTGCGGAACTTGCTGCCGTGGAAGACGATTGGATTGACTTCACTCTGCACTTCGAGGGAATGGAT
The DNA here is from genome assembly GCF_000482405.1 of Rhodococcus sp. JG-3. Classification (NCBI taxonomy): domain Bacteria; kingdom Bacillati; phylum Actinomycetota; class Actinomycetes; order Mycobacteriales; family Nocardiaceae; genus Rhodococcus; species Rhodococcus sp. JG-3. Next base: position 1,282,096 of record NZ_KI519398.1, on the reverse strand, counting down.
GCGTAGCAACACTATTGCGTGATCGCCCGCGGGGATTTGTTGCTCGACGGTGGTGTCGAGCCAGGCGGTGGCACCGACGATGAAGGCCGCGCCTCCGTCGGTGACGGTGAGGTCGAGACCGGCGAAGCGGTCACCGGTCTTCGCAGCCAGAGTGCGGACGGCATCGTTGTGCGCTTCCCCGAGCACGCTGACGCCGATGTTCGGCGCAACTTCCAGCTTCGGCCACGTGGTCGACGTGTTCTGGATGCACACCGCTACCAACGGCGGATCGATCGACACCGACACGAAGCTACTGGCCGCCAAGCCCACCAGGACACCGTCGATTTTCGCAGCGATCGCCACGACGCCGCTGGGGAACTGCGCGTACGCCTCACGAAGTGTCTGTTGATCGAGGACGGTGCGTGTGAGCGTCATGGAGGATGCTCCCTTTCGATCGTGCGGTGCCGAGCGCACCTCTACTGTTGCAACCTCGTCGCGGCGGCATTCGTTCCGGGCATACGTCTACATCCAGCAAACACCCGATCGAGCGTCGACGCCACAGTCCGAATCCGCGTGATTCGAAGTGACACGTCGAGCACAGGACGTCACTCGTCGTCGTTCGGGCGCGGGGGATCGTCGGGTTCGGGGGCCGGAGCCGGACGATCGGGCTGGACGCACTTGACGATCGGGATGGGGTCGTATTTCACGGTTCTGGTGTTGCGCGAGATCTCCCTGCCCGACGCGGCGTCGCTGATCACCCGGGTGTCACTGGCGGTGAATCCCGGTCCCCCGCCGGATGCGACGCAACCGGCACCGGCCGGCAATGTCACGGTGTTCGGCGAGGTGGGCCGCGTCCGGGGCCCGGTGATCGATTCGACGTCGACGGTTTTGGTGCCCCACAGCCGGACGGTGACGCTGGACGAATCCGCGAACGACTCGATCACCACGCCGGTGTCGTTGGGGTTGGTGAACTTCAGGTCGATGGCACCTTCGAAGACCGTCGCCTCCCGGGCCTCGGGGTATCGACTGATGTAGTAGCTGTGCTCGGTGTGGTCGGTGTCTTCCATGCCCGCGAAGTACGACGCGTTGTACAGAGTCGTCGCGAATTGGCTGATGCCGCCGCCGACGGCACGATCGGGTCGACCGTTGTCGATGATTCCCGATTCGACGAAGCCCTGAGCGGTCCCGCGCGGACCGGTGTACCCGTTGAGCGAGAACGTCTCCTTCGGCTTGACCAGCGCGCCGTTGACGATCTGCGCGGTGAGCCCGATGTTCACGCCCGACGCGTACTCGAAACCTCCGGTCGTGTACTCCGCGACCACCTCTCGCACGCCGAGATTCTCAGCCGCTTCGGTGGTGAGAGCAGGCGGCGCCGGTTCGTAGACGGCCTCGGTCGAGCGCGGACCGTCCGCAGCCAGCAGGGCGGGAAGCTGCTCGAGGGTCTTGTTCCACTCGACCAGCTCACCCATCACCCCGGGAACGACGGTGGGAGCTCCGCCGGAGAACGTGAACGACGCGTCCTTGGGAGGAACTTCGGTGCGGACCAGTTGCGGAGCAAGAATGCCGGTGGCGATACCGGTGTCGTAGATCGGCGTGAGACCGCCCTGCCCGTCCGGGTCGAAGCGCAGCACCTCACCCACACGGTCCACCGGCAACGTCGCATCCACGTTCTGTCGGCCTTCGATGACCACCGGCTCCGAGACCGCGGGCACCGCGACGCTCGACAATGCCTGGTCGACCGCATCCTGCGTCACGGTGACAGGGGTGGATTCGTAGACGACCTCGGTTACACCCGTCGACCACTCGGTCTGCAGATTTCGACGCGTCCCGTCGGCGTCCAGAACTCGCCCGGCCAGCGGTTCGACGGCTACCGGGGTGGCACCTTCGAAGACGACGTCGCCTTCGACGGGCGCACGGTCCGTCTCCGCTCGCAGGCCGTCGATGGCGACCGAGAGTGCCTGCTCGTCGGTGGTGGAGACGACGCCGATCTCCCGGCTTCCGAACAGCGACGTCAGACGCGTGATCGGGTTGATGGGCTGCGTACCCGCGCGATCGAGCGTCGCGTTCCAATCGACTCCCAGCCCGGCCGCGGCAGGCAACACCTCGACCTGCCGGTCGTCGATGCCCACCTGAATCGGCTCCTCCGCCCGAGGTCCCAATTCGGCACGCAGTACGGCCTCGGCGTCGGAATGACTCTTGCCGCCTACCTCGATACCGGCAACGGTTACACCGCGCGGAACCCGATCGCTGGAAGCAATCCAGTCCGCCGCGTACAGCAACCCGAGGACGGCAACCACCGCGCCGGTACCGATGGCAATCTTCTTCCACGGCGGCGTGGACCCGGATCCGTTGTGCTCCGCCGAACCGTTCTCAGGGGTAGTAGAGGGAGGTTCGGCCGGTGGCTGAGGTTGCCCGGCGTCAGAAGCGGACGGCAGAACAACGGGCTGCGCCACCGTCGGCGATTCGTCCGCCACCGGTGCGGGCTGCGCGTCCGCGCCGGGTGCAGCAGACTCGGCCTCGTCGATCTGGTCGACGTCCGAATTATCGGCGGTATCGAGGTCGGCCGGCTCGGATCGTTCGACCTCGGCGGTGCCATCGGCTTCGGTTCCCTCGGCCTGCGTCAGCTCGGAATCGTTCGAGTCGGCATCGTTCGCATCGGATTCGTTCGCATCGGATTCCGTGGCGTCCTGACCCTCGGAGACCGGCTGCTCTGCGTGCTTCGGCTCCTCGGCATCGTCGCGGATGGCCCCGAACACCTCGGTCGGCGTGTCGTACGGCGGTAGGTCGGGGCGGGGCTCGGCACCTTTCGGCGCGTCACCCGACCTACTGTTGCCCTCGCTCACATTCGACCCTTCCAGGACCGTCGATTCATATTCCGGCCTGCTGCGCGGCGTACCCCGCGGACGAGCTTACGCAAACCGCACAGCACCGCTCGTTCCGAGACCCTCGCGTGCGCCGTACGCAAAAGGCCGCACTGCTGCCGGGTCGGGGGTCAGGCAGCAGTACGGAGCCACACGGAATATATGCAGACTTCAACCACTCGTTACAGCGAGTTCGGAATTGCCATCGTCATTTCATTCGATTGAATGAACCGTGGGTCGTCGAACCGTCGTCCTGCTCCACGGCCCGCGCCCAATGTCCCGTCCTGACCAGCGCAAGAGTGAGCAGGAGCCGGTCGCGTGCATCCGTCAGATCACGCCCGGTCAACTCCTCGATTCGACGCACCCTGTAGATGACGGTGTTGCGATGGCAGTAGAGCGCCTTCGCAGCGTTGGTGGGCGAACCGTCCGAAGCGAGCATGTGCGCCAACGTGTCGAGCAACGTTTCTCGGTGGGGCTCCGGGTGTGTGAACAGCGCGCCGAGCGCATGGCGAACCAACAGTTCCGACGACTGATCGTCGGCGGCCATGATCACCCTCGGCAGTCGGTCCGTCGCCAACGCGACGCCACTGTCTTCGGTGATGGTCTCGGCCGTCAGTGCCGCCAGGCGATACGCCGCAGCGAACGACGCCACGCCCTCGGGCGAATGCGCGACACCGACCGGGCCGACCGCCCGCGCGGCTAGGGCGTCGATGACCGATCTCCACGATCCGGTCCCGAGTGCCACGAGCGCGAATTGGTGCCCGTCCCGAGTGTTCCAGTGGGACACTGCGCCGATCTGGTCCATCGCGTCCTCGGGCGCGGGGAGCGGAGGCGACCCCTGATCGTCGAGCGGGCCGACCACGCAGGCGATCTGCTGTGAGGCCGAAAGGCCGAGGGTCGCGCGGGCCTCGATCACGAAAGCCGGATCGCCGCCTCGGCCCGACCGGAGACCGTCCAAGATCACCAGCACATTGGCGAGATCACGCTGCTGCATACGCGCGCTCTCCTGGCGGTACGCCTCGACGAGAGTTTCGTACTGACTGTCCAGCGCTCTCCACAACTGCTGACCGGCGACGAGCAGTAGATGCTCGTCGATCACGGATCTGCATTGTTCACGCTCGAGCATCAACTCTTCCCACAGCGTCCGACTCCCGAGCGTATACGCCTTCAGCACTAACTCCATCGGAATACCTTGGCGCGCACGCTCTCTCCCGGTGCGACGCCATACCTCTCGGGCGTTGTCGCCCGCGGCCGCAAGACCGGACAGCGTGCGTAGGCCCTGGCTGATATGCGCGCGAGTACTGCGACGAATTTCGCCGGCGATGTCAAGAGTGGAGCTTGCCAGGTATGCGGGTTCCTGCTCTATCAGCGCCAGCGTGATCGAGTCGGCAATCGCATCCGCCCGCGGCAACAGCGCGGCCCACGCACCGCGAATCTTCTCCTGGTCGGAGGGCTTCACAGCGCCGCGCGCAGCGGATCGCGACGTAGCGCGACGCACCCCGGGAGAAGCCATCCGCCCATTTTTGCGCACAGAGCCCACATCACAGGGTGATTTGACCGTTACTGGTGCCCAGACACCCAAACATTCTGTGCGGAGCGCCCATACCGCGCGTTGTGCTGGACGCCCCATAGTGGACCCAACAGATTGTGAGGTGCATCACTTGAACTCTCTCGACACGATGGATCCGGTCCTCACCATGACGGACGTCGACGTGTCCTTCGGCGGCATCGTCGCGCTCTCCGGAGTGACCATCGAGGTACGACCCGGCGAAGTCCTCGGCGTCATCGGACCCAATGGGGCAGGCAAAACCACACTCTTCAACGTCGCGTGCGGTCTCGTTCGACCCCAATCGGGAACCCTGGGCCGACACGGCGAAACCTTGAGCCGCCTGCGCCCACACGACCTGCCCCGGCTCGGCATGAGCCGAACGCTGCAGGGACTGGGACTGTTCGATCGAATGACCGTGCTGGACAACGTCATGGTCGGGGCCGACCGAACAGCACGCACCGGAATCCTCAGCGGCCTCCTGGGCCTTCCCTCGAGCGCGGCCGACGACGCGGCGGTCCGCTCGACCGCGATGAACACCCTGGAACGACTGCGCATCGACGGCTACGCGCACCGACTGCCACCGAGCCTGCCCTACGCGGTGCGCAAACGCGTGGCCCTCGCGCGCGCACTGGTGAGCGAACCGTCGTTGATCCTGCTCGACGAACCCGCCTCGGGCCTGTCCAACGACGAAATGAGCGAACTCGGTGACGAGATCCGCTCTCTCACAGCAGTAAACACGGATTCCCAGCCGGACCGACCGGCAACATCGGTCATGCTCGTCGAACACCACATGGACCTCGTCATGACCGTGTGCGACCGGATCTACGTCCTCGACTTCGGCAAGGTCATCGCCCAGGGCACACCGGATCGGATTCGCGAGGATCCGGCCGTACTGGCCGCATATCTCGGAAACGAGGTGGCACATGACAACTGACGCGACACACCTGAAGATCACCGACCTCACCGTGCACTACGGGCCGGTCACCGCCCTCGATTCGGTGTCGATGACCGTCACCGCGGGCACGATCACCGCCGTACTCGGAGCGAACGGTGCCGGAAAGACCACGCTGCTACGCACTGTCTCCGGCCTCCTGAAACCGACGTCGGGACGTATCGAGCTTGCCGGTGTCGACATCGTCGGCATACCTCCGGATCGCATGTCCCGCAAAGGGCTTGCACACGTGCCCGAAGGCCGGGGCGTGATAGCCGAATTGACCGTCGACGAGAACCTTCGCCTCGGTGCGTTGGGACGCAACAGAAGTCACGACGCCGTGACCCTCGATCGAATCTACGACATGTTCCCGCCGCTGACCGGACGCCGAACCTCGTCGGCGCACACGCTGTCGGGCGGAGAACGGCAGATGCTGGTGATCGGTCGAGCACTGATGGCAACACCGTCGGTTCTCCTCCTCGACGAACCGTCGCTCGGGTTGGCACCGAAAGTCGCCGCTCAGATCTTCGAAACGCTGCGCGCACTCGTCGATTCCGAATCGATGACGGTCGTGCTCGTCGAACAGAACGCACGAAGTGCACTGTCCATCGCCGAACATGCCGTCGTCCTCGACCTGGGCAAGGTCGCGGTGGAAGGCCCGGCCGACACCTTGGCCGGGGACGACGCCCTCCGACACGCCTATCTCGGGTTCTAGAGCAAGCCGAAAGGACGCCAGCCACAGTGCAACAACTGCTCACCATCCTCATCAACGGCGTGACGACAGGCATGGTCTATGCCGCGTTCGCCCTCGCTCTCGTCCTCATCTGGCGATCGACCCGCATCGTCAACTTCGCCCAGGCACCGATGGCCATGATCACCACGTACGTCGCATTGGTCGTCATCGACGCCGGTTACTCGTACTGGTTGGGCTTCGGAGTCGCGCTGCTCAGCGGACTGTTGTTGGGAGCGTTGATCGAACGACTCGTCATCCGGTTCGTCGACAGCTCCTCGCACATCAACCCGGTGATTCTGACGCTCGGGTTGTTCATCATCATTCATGCGGTTGCGGCCATCATCTTCGGGAACCAATTTCGTTCGTTCCCAGCACCGTTCGGTCTCACCGGCCAGAAGGTCGGGGACATCAACGTGGCCCTGACCGGATACGACGTGTTCAAGATCGTCGCCGTTCTCGTGGTCCTGGGCTTGCTGATTCTGCTGTTCCGGTTCACCGATCTGGGACTGAAGATGCGCGCCAGCGCATTCGAGCAGGAGGTGGCCAAGCTGCTCGGAGTCCGGGTGAGTCGAATGCTCACGCTCGGTTGGGCTTTGGCCGCAGTCGTCGGATCGCTGGCCGGGCTGCTAATTGCCGGCGGCTCTCTGGTGCACCCCGGGTACATGGACTCGATCGTCGTCTTCGGTTTCGTCGCAGCCGTTCTCGGCGGTCTCGACAGCCCGGCAGGCGCAGTGGTCGGAGGCCTGCTGATGGGCGTCGGGCTCAGTTTCGTCAGCGGCTACCTCGGCCAGGACCTCGTGTCGAGCGCGGCGTTGATCATTCTGATCGTCGTTCTCCTCGTCCGCCCGAGCGGGTTGTTCGCCAGCGCAGCAGCCAGGAGGGTATGACGTGAACGCAACTCTCACTCGAATCACGGCCACCCCGGTACGACGCCACTTCCTCTGCGCTGTCATCGGACTCGTCGTCATCGTGCTGGCGCTCGAATCACTGAGCACCTTCCGTCAGAGTCAGCTGACGTCGGTCGCGTACCTGGCGATCGCAGCCGGCGGATTGACCGTGCTGACCGGTCTGAGCGGGCAGCTCTCACTCGGGCACGGTGCGTTCATGGCCGTCGGTGCGTACACCGCGGCATTGATGCTGCGGGCCAACGATTCCGGATGGTCGGTGCCCCTCGTACTGCTGGCCGCCACCGTGATCTCTGCCCTGGTGGGCGTGGTCGTGGGAGTGGCCGCCGCCCGACTGCACGGCCCGTACCTGGCCGGTGCGACGCTGGCGCTGGCCGTCGCCGTACCGGGACTGGCCCTGTACTTCTCGGACTACCTCGGCGGTGAACAGGGTCTCGTCGTCCCGGCTCCGAAAGTGCCGGACCTGATCGACGACATGATGTTCTTCGTCACCGGAAACGAGCTCAGCGGAACCAAATTCGTCGCCTACGTCAGCTGGGTGCTGCTCGTCGTCGTGTTCTTCCTGTTGGCGAACGTCTCGTCGAGCCGGATCGGCCGTCGATGGCGGGCCGTTCGGGACGACGAAGTAGCCGCCGAGCTGTCCGGGGTCGATCTCGGGCGGGCACGCATCCTGGCGTTCGTCGTCAGCGCCGCATGTGCGGGCGCGGGAGGTGCCGTCCTCGCGATGTCGGCGCGGATCGCGGCCCCGAGCGGGTTCACTCTGACGCTCTCCCTGACATTGCTCTCCGCCGTCGTCATCGGCGGGCTCGGCACCCTGTCCGGGGCACTGATCGGGGCGCTGCTGCTCACCTACATCCCACCGGTGGTCACCAACCTCGGACTCGACCTGGGGCTGAGCAGTCTGCAATCCGCCGAACTCGCACCACTGGTGACCGGCATCTTCACCGTCCTGGTCATCCTGTTCGCCCCACTGGGTCTGGTGGGCACGTTTCGAAGGTTGCGTTCAACCAGAAAAGAGATGAAATGAAGAAGTTCGGATCGGTGGCGGTCAGAACGACCGCACTCGTCGCCGTCGTCTCGTTGGCCGCAGCGTGCGGTGCAGGCGGTAGAGACGAGGCAACAGAATCCTCGGAAGGCTCGACGATCGGCATCACCGACACCTCGGTGAAGATCGGAGCCCACTTCCCCCTGACCGGGGTCGCAGCACCCGGGTACAGCGAAATACCCACGGGCGCAAAGGCATACTTCGACTACGTCAATGCCGCGGGCGGCGTCAACGGCAGGCAGATCGAGTACGTCGTTCGTGACGACTCCTACGATCCGACGACGACCACCCAGGTCGTCAACGAACTCGTCCTCCAGGACGAAGTGTTCGCCGTCGTCGGTGGACTCGGCACCGCGACGCACAGCGCAGTCATCGACTTTCTGAACGAGGAGGGTGTGCCGGATCTCTTCGTCTCCTCCGGCGCGATCATGTGGGGCAACGACCCCGAGAAGTACCCGAATACCTTCGGCTGGCAGCCCGACTACCAGGTCGAGGGCAAGATCATCGGCGACTGGGTGACGAAGAACCGGCCCGACGCCAAGGTCGGGCTGTTCCTCCAGGACGACGATCTCGGCAGGGACAGCGAAGCCGCGGTACGCCAGTATCTCGACGACCAGATCGTCGAGGTCGTGCGCTACACCTCCGGCAACACCGATGTCGCACCACAGATCGCCGCTCTACAGGGTGCCGGAGCCGACCTCGTGCTCGGCTTCAACGTCCCGTCGTACACCGCACTGAGCCAACTGACCGCGATGCGGCTCAACTACGATCCCGAGTGGTTCTACAGTTCGATCGGCTCCGACGTCGACCTGGTCGGTTCTCTGCTCGGACGCTTCTCCCAGGGCGCGGTCACCAACGGTGCCCAGTCCCTCGAAGGCATGATTTCGCTCGAATACATCCCCGGCGTCGACTCCCCCGAGAATCCGTGGACGCAACTGTGGCAGAAGGTCTGGGCTCAGAACGGAACAGGTGACCCACTGACCAACTACCGCATCTACGGACTCAGCCAGGCGTACGCGTTCGTACAGGCACTTCAGGCGGCCGGCGAGAATCCCACCCGTGAGGGCATCGTCTCCGCGATCCAGGACGGCGGAATGGACTTCCAAGGCCCGCAGCTGGCCCCGTTCCGATACTCCGACGAAAGCCACCTCGGAATCTCCGGAGCCAGTGTCTTCCAGATCCGTGGAGGTGTACCCGAGTATCTGACTCCCGTGTTGCAGACCGACATCGGAGACTCGGCAGTGGAGGAATACACCGGGGACGAATCGACTCCGCCGGAGAGCGGCATACCCGGCTGACCGAATACGAAAAGGCACGCAGAGCGAGCTCTGCGTGCCTTTTCGACGTTGTGATCAGCAGATCCGAAAACCCCTCGTTTGCCGGATCCGCCGACCCTGTGACCCCCAGATCGTGTCCCCGTATCGGGGAGCAGCCGAAGCTGCGGTGATCAGCGCTCGATGATGGCGGTGACGCCCTGGCCACCGGCCGCGCAGATCGAGATCAGGCCGCGGCCCGAACCCTTCTCGGCCAGCATCTTCGCCAGCGATGCGACGATGCGTCCACCGGTCGCGGCGAACGGGTGGCCCGCGGCGAGCGAGGACCCGTTGACGTTGAGCTTGCTGCGGTCGATGGAACCGAGCGCACCGTCGAGTCCCAGACGCTCCTTGCAGTACGCGTCGCTCTCGAACGCCTGCAGCGTCGCGAGCACCACCGAAGCGAACGCCTCGTGGATCTCGTAGTAGTCGAAGTCCTGCAGCGTCAGACCGTTGCGGGCGAGCAGACGCGGAATCGCGTACGTCGGGGCCATCAGCAGGCCGTCCTTGAACGATCCGTTGCCGTGGATGTAATCGACGGCGGCGGTCTCGGAATCGACGAGGTGCGCCAGCACCGGCAGGTTGCGCTCGGCAGCCCATTCGTCGCTCGACAGCAGCGCAGCCGACGCGCCGTCGGTCAGCGGAGTCGAGTTGCCGGCCGTCATGGTGGCGTCGCCCAGCTTGGTTCCGAAGACCGGCTTGAGGGTGGACAGCTTCTCGACGGTCGATCCCGGACGCAGGTTGTCGTCGCGGGTCAGGCCGAGGAACGGCGTCACCAGGTCGTCGAAGAATCCACGGTCGTATGCGGCCGCCATGTTGTGGTGGCTCGCTGCGGCCAGTTCGTCCTGTTCCTCGCGGCGGATGCCGAATTCCTTCGCGGTGATGGCGGCGTGATCACCCATCGACAGGCCGGTACGCGGCTCACCGTTGCGGGGGATCTCGATGCCGAGCATGCCGGGACGGACGTTGCCGAGAAGCTTGAGGCGAGCGGTGGTGCTCTTCGCCCGGTTCAGCGAGAGCAGGAACTCGCGCAGTTCGTCGTTGACGCCGATCGGAGCGTCGGACGTCGTGTCCACGCCGCCACCGATACCGGCGTCGATCCGGCCCGAGGCGATGGCGTCGCCGACGGCGATGATCGACTGCAGACCGGTACCGCAGGCCTGCTGGATGTCGAAGGCCGGGGTGTACGGGCTCAGCGCGCTGCCGAGCACGACCTCACGGGTGAGGTTGAAGTCCCGGGAGTGCTTGAGCACGGCACCGGCTGCGACGAGGCCGAGACGCTCGCCCTGCAGACCGAAACGGGCGACGAGACCGTCGATGGTGGCGGTGAGCATGTCCTGGTTGGACGCCAGCGCGTACTTCTTGTCCGAACGCGCGAACGGAATGCGGTTGCCACCGACGATTGCGACCGGTCGTAGCTGCTTGCTTGTCACTGACGTCTCCAAACATCGTCCCCAGCATGTGGGGAATGGCCCTGGTGGAGTTTCATCTTACTGGCGAGTAAGTTGGTTGTCGACACCCGGTCGTGCGCCTCGCCCTCAGAGCGAGCAGCGCTGAATGAAAGGTACGACAGTGGCAGCCTCCAAGGGAGCCCCAGATCTCTACTCAACGTTCCTCGCGTCCGCGCCGGGAGCCTTCATCGCCAAGCAGGCCGGCCTGCCGCAGCCCGAGAAGCTGCGCCGCTACAAGGCAGGCGAGCCGCCACTGGCCGGACCGGTCCTGATCGGCGGCAACGGCCGCCTCGTCGAGCCGCTGCGTGAGCTGCTCTCGGACTACCCGCAGTCGCAGCCGCACGACGACAAGCACGGCGGCCTGGTGTTCGACGCCACCGGCATCGGTAACGTCGCCGAGCTCGAGCAGCTGTTCAAGTTCTTCCAGCCGGTCATCCGCAACCTGGCACCGTCCGCTCGCGTCGTCGTCATCGGCACCACCCCCGAAGAAACGTCGAGCGTCGACGAGCACATCGCGCAGCGCGCCCTCGAAGGCTTCACCCGCAGCGTGGGCAAAGAGGTCAAGCGCGGCGCGACGGCTCAGCTCGTCTACATCTCCCCCAACGCGTCGACCCGACTCTCCGGCCTCGAATCCACCCTGCGCTTCCTGCTGTCGGCCAAGTCCGCCTTCGTCGACGGCCAGGTCATCGTCGTCGGCGACGCCGACTCGCAGGCACCGGCCTCGTGGGACAAGCCGCTCGCCGGCAAGGTCGCCGTCGTCACCGGCGCTGCCCGCGGCATCGGTGCCACCATCGCCGAGGTTCTTGCCCGTGACGGAGCCACCGTCATCGCCGCGGACATTCCCGCAGCGGGAGAAGCACTCTCGCAGACGGCCAACAAGGTCGGCGGCACCTCGCTGGCCCTCGACGTCACCTCCCCCGACGCCGGCCAGGTCCTCTCGAAGCACCTGCTCGAGCGCCACGGCGGGGCCGACATCATCGTGCACAACGCAGGCATCACCCGCGACAAGACCCTCGCGAACATGGACGACGCCCGCTGGAACTCCGTCATCGGCGTCAATCTTGCTGCACCGCAACGTATCACCGACGAGCTGGTGGCATCCGGCGCACTCAAGGAGGGTGGCCGCGTCGTCGACGTCTCGTCCATCGCCGGTATCGCGGGCAACCGCGGCCAGACCAACTACGGCACCTCCAAGGCCGGCGTCATCGGCCTGGTGCACGCCTCCGCACCGGTGCTCGCGAAGAAGAACATCACCATCAACGCCGTAGCCCCCGGCTTCATCGAAACCGCGATGACGGCGGCCATCCCGTTCGCCACCCGCGAGGCCGGACGGCGCATGAGCTCGCTGCTGCAGGGCGGCGAGACCGTCGACGTCGCGGAGTTGGTCTCCTACTTCGCTTCTCCCGCATCCAACGCCGTCACCGGGCAGGTCGTGCGCGTGTGCGGCCAGAGCCTACTCGGCGCATGAGCACCGTCACGCTCACCGAGCAGCCGAAGACGTCCCAGATCTACACCTCGGCTGCACTGGGTGCCTTGCCCTTCCTCGGGTCCAAGTCGAAGACGGTGCCCAGCACCGTGTTCGAGCTCAAGGGCCTGCGAGTGGACCAGGACAACCTGGCCGGCTACTGCCGCGCGACGGGGCTGCGATTCGGCGATCAGCTCCCGATCACCTACCCGTTCACGCTCGTGTTCCCGACAGTGATGAAACTGATGGTGTCCAAGGGCTTTCCGTTCGCCGCCATCGGTTCGGTGCACGCCGAGAACGTCATCGAGCAGTTCCGCGGCATCTCGGCATCGGAGCCGCTGGACATCCGAGTGCACGCGGAGAATCTGCGCGAGCACCGCAAGGGCTTGCTGGTCGACCTGATCAGCGAGGTCAAGGTGGGACGCGAACTGGTCTGGAAGCAGACCTCGAGCTTCCTGAGCCTGCAGAAGACCTCGCTCTCGGGTGGACCCCGTGAAACACCGCCTGCAGACGAGGTACCGCCGCCCCCGACCCGCACCCTGCGCGTCGATCAGCGGATCATCAGCCGGTACGCGGCCATCTCCGGAGACCGCAACCCGATCCACGTATCCTCGCTCGGTGCAAAGGCTTTCGGCTTCCCGAAGACCATCGCACACGGAATGTGGAGTGCTGCAGCGGTACTGCAGACGGTCGAAGGCCGCATCCCGGAGGCCGTGAAGTACAGCATCCGATTCGGCAAGCCGATCATCCTGCCCGCGACGGTGAACGCATACGCCGATGCCGTCGGCACCGGCTGGGACCTGTCACTGAAGAACCCGAAGAAGGGCTACCCGCATCTGACGGGCACCCTGCGCTGAGTTAGCTCGAACTCGAAGTTATGGACGGATTTCCTCGGATTTCCGTCCATAACTTCGAGTTCGGCTGTGTAGGTGGCGGCCAGCTAGGTAGTGGCAGTTTTCTTGCCGGCGAGTCCGCGCCACGCCAGATTTTCCAGGAGGTCCGCTGCCGCGTCGACCTCGATTTCTCCGCCTGCCACGCGGTCGGCCACGGCCTCACCGGCCCCGACCAGCGCTACGGCCATCAGCCCGAAGTTCTGTGACTGTTCCGGGTCTCGGGTACTCATCGCCAGCAGACCTGCGGTCAGCTCGATCAACCGGTCTCGGCTGCTCTGCACCTGCGAGGCGAAAGCCTGCTGACCGATCGCCTGGCGGTAGAGCACCATCCACGACTTTCGGTTCTCGCCGACGAAGCCGAGAAAACCGACCAGCGCACGGCGCAGTTGTTCGCGCGGCGTCAGGGTCGGGTCTGCAGCGGGCGTCAGGGCCTCGACGAACTTGAGGCCCTCACGATGAATGCACGCAGCGAACAGCTCGTCTTTCGAGCCGTAGTACAGATAGAGCATCGGCTTCGAGATGGCCGCCTTCTTGGCGATCGAATCCATCGATGTCTCGTGAAACCCGTTGTCGGAGAACACATCCACTGCCGCGTCGAGCATCTGCTGCTCGCGGACGGCGCGGGGCAGTCTCTTGGTGCCGCCAGCCATGGATCCTCCAATACGTACGAAGCACTAGACGTTACTCCACAGTAAGGTCGAGCGACGACCGATCAGGCTCCGCACGCCCCTTTGAACCGGGCAACCGTCGCCGCCGCCTCGTCCACCTGGGCTGCGGGAAGGCGCCCCGTCGCCACTGCGTCCTCCAGATTGTCCAACACCGCCGGCACCTGATCGGTGGTCAGCCACAACGCCACATCGGCTCCGGCCACCAACGCCGACTCGACCGCGTCGACGATCCCGAGCCGGGCCGTGATCGCCGCCATGCCACTGAGGTCGTCGGTGAAGATCGGACCGTCGAAGGGCTTCGCTCCGTATCCGACGCCGTCGCGCAGCAACGCCATGGCCGCAGGGCTGATGCTGGCGGGAACACCGGGGTCGGTCAGTCCTGGCACGTCGAGGTGGCCGACCATGACGCCCACTCCGGTAGTGTCGAGCGCGGCGAACGGCAGCAGATCCTTGGCTTTCAGCTCGTCGAGCGGCGGCGTGGTGACGGCCCCGGTGTGCGAGTCACCCGAACCCGAGCCGTGCCCGGGAAAGTGCTTGATGACCGGCTCGACACCCGCATCCTTCAACCCCTTCGCGTACGCCCCCGCGTACTCGATGACGACCTGCGGATCGTCGGAGAACGAGCGGTCGCCGATGACGGAATCATCGGGCTGAGCACTGACGTCGACAACCGGCGCGAAGTCGACGGTGACGCCGAGATCCTTCAGTCCCCGGCCTCGCGTCAAGGCCTCCTGATACGCCTCGTCCACCGACATCGTCTGCGCCAGTTCCCGCGCCGACGGTGCCGCACCCAACAGATCGGCAACCCGCGACACGCGTCCGCCTTCTTCGTCGATCGTCACCATCGGTGCCACCGCGGACGCGTCGAGCACCTGCGGAACCTCACGGTTACCGAGCATCGACTCGTCGGTCCAGCTGCCGACGAAGATCCCGCCCACCTGCTCGGTGGACATGATCCGAATCGCGTCCTGCGTTCCGGTGACGCCCACGGTGAGCAATTGAGCGAGACGTTGCCGCTCGGTCAGACCGTCGACGAAGGTGACACACGCGTCGGCCGGCGGAGGCGTCGACTGCGGGACCGTCGTCTGCGGTGCGGTCGTCGTCGAGGACGGGGCCGATTGCGTCGAGGCCACCTGCGACGATTCACTGGAACACGAGACGAGCAACCCCACCCCGACCGTCAGTGCTGCAGCGGACCGAACCGAAAACCGAAGTCGCATGGAATACGACGGTAGCCGAGAAGTTGCGTGTTGCTGACCGCCCTCCGGTTGGGATCAATGCGACTTTGTTGCACTCCGAGCGACCGAAACCCACATTGATCCGGGGCGGGGGCGGGGTAATCTGGACGAAAGCGACATGAGGAGAATCACCACCATGACTGCTGACCTCATACTCATTGCCTACGACGGTTCCGACAACGCCAAACGAGCCATCGACTATGCGGGACGGTTTCTCACCACCTCTCGCGCGATCGTCGTCACGGCCTGGGAACCGATGGTGCGTCAAGCAGCGCGGATGTCGGGTCTGTCGGGTGTCATGCAGCCCGAGTGGGTGCCGGACGACGAGGCCGAGGACGTCGCTCTCACCGATGCGAAGGTGACCAACAGCGAGGGCGTCGCCCTGGCCGAGGCCGCAGGCCTGAAGGTGGAAGGCCAGTGCACCGAATGCACCACCGCCATCTGGAGCGCGATCGTGGAGAAGGCCGACGAGATGAACGTCGACATCATCGTCACCGGCACCAGAGGCACCACGGGGCTGCGGGCCCTACTGCAGAGCTCGGTGGCCGAGCACGTGCTGCGGCACAGCCATCGACCCGTGCTGATCGTTCCTCCCGGAAAATAACGCGTCCACCGGCCGGTTCACAGGGTGCAGGTGATACCGTGATGCCCGCGTGGGGGACAACCTCGCCCACTGCTTCACTGAGCCGACTGACTGGAGAACCGAGATGAAGTTCGCTGTCCCGGGTGTCATTGCCGCCGTCGTCGGAGCCGTACTGGGTGCCGGTGTCGTATTCGGAGTCACCGCCGGTGCAGCAGACAACTCTCGGCCGGACATCGATCGCACCGGAAACGCCGACTCGTCCTTGCTGAACCAGGTTGAGTACGGCAGCCGCTGACGCTGGTCGCTCACGTGGATCGTTGATCTCGGCCGAGCCGCTCGGTCGGATTTGGCTCTTCGGAGTCTCCGCTCTCGCATTCCTGCTCACGTTTCTGCAGGTCCCGGGCTTCACCGTCGCCGATACCAAGTACGACCTGGCGCAGAACCCTCTCGGATTTCTCGAACGCGCCTCGCATCAGTGGAACAGCGCCGCACCGCTGGGCCAGGTTCAGAATCAGGCCTACGGCTACTTCTTCCCGCACGGAGCGTTCTTCGCCGGCGGTGATCTGCTGTCGATTCCGCCGTGGATCACCCAGCGCATCTGGTGGGCACTGCTGCTCGTCGCCGGCTTCTGGGGAATCGTCCGGCTCGCCGAGGCACTCGGTGTCGGCAGCCGCACTTCCCGTCTGATCGCAGCGACAGCATTCGTGCTGTCCCCCAGGGTGATCACCACTCTGGCGTCGATCTCCTCGGAGACGATGCCCATGATGCTCGCGCCGTGGGTGCTCGTTCCCATCGTTCGTTGCCTGAACACTCGGCCCGCTGGGAACACGGTTCGGCGTGCGGCGGCACAATCGGCGCTGGCCGTGGCGTTGATGGGCGCGGTCAATGCCGTCGCGACGGCCGCCGCCGTTCTGGTTGCCGTCATCTGGCTGCTGTGCCATCGGCCGAACCGCCGCTGGCTGGTGTTCGCGGCCTGGTGGACCGGCTTTCTGGTGCTGGCGACACTGTGGTGGATCGTCCCACTGCTGTTGCTGGGCAAGGTCTCTCCGCCGTTTCTCGACTACATCGAGTCGTCCGACACGACGACCCAGTGGACGTCGCTGACCGAGGTGCTGCGCGGTACCGGCAGCTGGACCCCGTTCGTCTCTCCCGAGCGGGTGGCGGGCGCCGTGCTGGTGACTCAGCCTGCTGCCGTGATCGCAACCGGCTTGATCGCGGCCGCAGGCATTGCGGGTCTGGCGATGCGCTCGATGCCGGCCCGCGGCCGATTGACGGTCATGTTGTTCGTCGGCCTCGTCGGCCTGGGCGCGGGGTTCGTCGGCGATCTCGACGGTCCGTTCGCGGCAACCGTGCGAGTGTTCCTCGATTCCGCGGGCGCGCCTCTGCGCAACATTCACAAACTAGAGCCGGTCATACGAATCCCGTTGGTACTCGGCCTCGCTCATCTTCTGGCCCGGGTTCCACTGCCGGGTTCGGTTCCACGGCCGACGTGGCGAGCGGCCGTCGCGCATCCCGAGAAGCACCCGATGACGGCGGTGACCGCGCTGATCCTGGTAGCGCTGACGCTCTCGACGGCGCTGGCGTGGACGGGCAAGCTCGCGCCACGCGGTGCGTACGAGTCCGTGCCGCAGTACTGGCACGACGCCGCGGACTGGCTCACCGACCACGCCTCCGGCTCGAGTCCCG
Source organism: Rhodococcus sp. JG-3 (assembly GCF_000482405.1). Lineage (NCBI taxonomy): Bacteria > Bacillati > Actinomycetota > Actinomycetes > Mycobacteriales > Nocardiaceae > Rhodococcus > Rhodococcus sp. JG-3. The sequence continues at coordinate 1,264,796 of NZ_KI519398.1, read as the reverse complement.
ACGGTTCCGACGCGCAGCGCGCCTTGATCGTGCCCGGCGCACCGTTCGCTCTGCAGACCTGGGGCCTGACGCGCGACGAGCCGTTGCAGGCTCTCGCGACCACGCCCTGGGCCGTCCGAGATGCGGTGCCGCTCACGCCGCCCGGTGCCATTCGCGCCCTCGACTCGGTGCAACGACTCTTCGCCGACGGCAGGCCGTCGACCGGCTTGGCCGACACCCTTGTGGGACAGGGCATCAGCTACGTCGTCGTGCGCAACGACCTGGATCCGGAGGACTCGCGGTCCACCCGACCGGCGTCCGTCCACCGCGTGCTCGACGGTTCGCCGGGGCTCGAGAAGGTGGCAGAGTTCGGCGAGGACGTGGCACCGGGTCAGGTGGACGGGGTGGTTCTGGACGGCGATCTACGGCCTCCGTATCCGGCCGTCGAGATCTACGAGGTCGATGCCGCAGCGGACGTACCTGCCTCCGGCCCGTACACGGTCGATGTGGATCGGGTGCCGGTGGTACAGGGCGGGCCCGAGTCCATTCTGCGATCGAACGAGTTGCGCAACAACGGTGTTCGCCTGCCCGTTCCGGCCGGGCCGACGCTGTTGGCGCCGGATGCAGCTGCTGCGGGCCTGCCCGTCGATTCGGTGACGGTGACCGACACACCGATGAATCGCGAGACCGACTTCGGTCAGGTGGACAATCACAACTCCGCGTTGCGGGCCGCCGACGAGCCCCGCCGTTCGCTCAACGAGGTGCCCGATTATCCGGTGTACGGGGCGCAGACCGTGGACGCCGAGTGGGAGGGCGCGACGTTGACCGCGTCGAGTTCGGCGTCGGACGCGACTCAGATCGGGGGCAGTGTGCCCGGCAGCGGGGTCGCGGCCGCAGTGGACGGCGACCTGGCCACCGATTGGATCAGCAACGGCATCGAACGCGCGGTGGGGCAATGGCTTCAACTCGATTTCGATACTCCGGTGCGCGGCGGGCTGCTGCACATGCGGACCAGCCCGGGAACGATCGGAGACCCGGTCAAGTGGGTCGAGGTCACCACTCCGAACGGCTCGACGGCGGCCCGGGTGGACAAGCCGGGAGACCCGATGACGGTGTCGCTGCCCGGTGGTGAAACTCCGTGGCTGCGCATCACCGCGAAGTCGACGGTCGACGGCACCCGGGGCAGTCAGTTCGGCATCAGCGAGGTGTCGGTGGACGACTACTCCGATCGAGACAACCCCAAGCCGGTCTCCATCGTGCATCGCGCGGTACTGCCACCCACTCCCGCGGGCGCGAGCGTCGACGCGTGGGAGCTGGGCCAAGAATTTCCGGGCCGCTCCGGTTGTCTGGACACCGACGATCGAATCCGGTGCAGCAGTGGACTGTCCAAGTCGCCGGAGGAACTGGGCCGCTTCTCGCGCACGATCGACGTCCCGATGGGCACCGCGGTGATCCCCGAGCTGACGGTACGCACGCGGCAGTCCCCCGAGCTCGAGGCCCTGCTGGCCCAGCCCGGCCGGCCTTTGGCGAGTGGGGCGTCCGACGTCGCGGACCTCGACGGCTCTGCCTTCGCCGCCACCGACGGCGACCCGCGTACGTCGTGGACGGCACCGGAGAAGTCGATCACCGATCGAGCCGGCACCGACCCCACTCTCACCATCCAATTGCCCGCCCCGACACTGGTGGACGGCCTCGAGCTGAGCCCCAGCCTCGGCGCATTGCCTGCCCACCCCACGCGGGTGGCAGTGAATCTGGGCAACGGTCCGATGGTGCGCGATGTGAATACCGAGGGTTCGACGACACTCGCGTTGGCACCGTACGTGACCGACAGGATCGTGCTGTCCATCGTCGACTGGGACGGCGTACTCGACCGAAACTCGTTGGGCTTCATCCAATCTCAACCGCCCGGATTTGCCGAGGTCACACCGTTGTCCGCCGGTGAGCCGATCGGGCCGCCGTACGACGGTGACCGGCAGATCACGGTCGACTGCTTCGACGGACCCCTGGTGTCCATCGCGGGGCAGACGGTGCGCACCTCGGTGACGGCGACCGCAGACCAATTCCGTTCCGGCGCAGCTCTACCCGCATCGGTCTGCGACGCGGACATCCCGGTCAACGAAAAGTTCGTCAATCCCGTGTCGCTCCCCGAGGGACGCCAGGACATCGTCGTCGAACCCGGAGCGTCGTTCTTCGTCGACGGGCTTCGACTGCGCACCATGCCCATTCCGGCGTTGTGGCCGGACACGTCTGCACCGCAGGCGGCGCGCACCACAGCATGGAGCCCCGATCACCGCGAAGTGACCCTCACCTCGAGCACCTCGGATCGCCTGCTCGTCATCCCCGAAAGCAACAACAGTGGCTGGCGGGCAACGACACCCGGAGGGACCGAACTGACCCCGGTGGTCGTCGACGGCTGGCAGCAGGCCTGGATCGTCCCGGCCGGGGCGTCGGGCACGGTGTCGTTGGATTTCACCACCGACCGCTGGTACCGACTCGGGATCTTCGGCGGACTACTGCTGTTGATTCCGCTGCTGATCTTCGCGCTGCGGCGGCCTCGCGGCGTCGTCGATCCAGGCCCCGCGCCCAGACCCTGGCGTAGCACCCCGGTGGCGTTCGCGGCGCTGCTCGGCGCGGCGATCGTGCTGGCAGGCGTCGTCGGAGCGATTTCGGTGCTGGTTCTCGGTGCCGGCTCGGCGCTGCTGAACCGCCGTTACGGGTCGGAGCTCACGTCTCGCGTATCGGTGTGCGCAGCAGGAGGATTCGCCCTGCTGGGAGCAGCGCTGCTCTCACTCGGGCCGTGGCGGTCGGCCGACGGATATGTGGGCGGGTCCTACGCGGTGCAGCTGGCCTCGTTGATCGGCATCGTCGCGTTGGCCGTCAGCGCGATGCGGAAGCCGTGACCGCCTTCTTCGGCGCGAACCTGCGCCGGGCCGGCTCTTCCACCAGCGCATAGCTCGCGGCAGCGACCGGAATCGACAGCGCCAAGGTCACCGTCAGCACGAACCACATGCCGCCGGAGAAGGGGACGATGCCGAACACCGGGAACACGACGGCGAGCACGGCCAGGTGCCAGATGAAGATCCCGTACGACCAGCGGCCGAGGGTCAGCATCACCGGATGCTCGAACACCCGATGCCTGCGGCCGGAATCGGCCAGCACCAACGGCGAGAGCATCGCGAACGCCAGCACGGCACCGAGGACGATCTTGAGCTCGAACTGCCACGGCTCGGGCCGCACCAATCCTTGTGGGCCCGCCAGCGGCGTCGCCGACAGAACGAATGCCGTCACCGCGATCGCGGGCATCACCCATGTGCGACGCGCCCAACGATGCACCCACATCTGCGGACCGACCGATACTTCGGCGAGCACCATGCCCGCGGCGAACCACGGGAAGTAGCCGGGCAACCAGTTGTCGTGATGGATGGCTTCCGGTGTCGCGATCGGAATGAACGCCCAGGAGAGCGTCACCGCGGACGCAGCGAGCAGAACCCACACTCGGTACCTCGCCGACGATCCCCGAAGCCGGATCGTCAGCCAGGCGAACAGCGGCAGCAACAGATAGAACGCCACTTCGACCGACAACGACCACATCTGCGTCATGCCCTCGGTCAGTGTCAGCGGTACGAACACCTGGGTCAGCGACAGGTTGGCCAGCCACACCCGATAGTCCCCGCCTGCGTGCGGCAGAAACAGCAGGACGAGCACCGTGACCACCCAGTAGGCGGGCAGGATGCGCACTGCGCGTGACCAGAAGTAGCGGCGAGTGGGCTGCGCCTGCGTGAGTCCGCGGGCCTGCGCGGCATGCGGGCGCCACAGCAGAAATCCCGACAGCGCGAAGAAGATCGCCACCGTGAGATCGAACCGGCCCCAGACTCGGCCCATCAGCGGGGAATTGGCGGCCCCGGTCTGGAATGCGACGTGGGTGACGACGATGCCGAGCGCGGCAACTGCCCGCATCCCCTCCAGAGCGGGCACGAAGGCACGCAACGGTACGACGGACGCCGAGTGGACTCGAGTGCTCATGGTGGCTCAAGTGTGCCGTGTCGAACCGGCATGGACGAGACCGGTGCCACTGTCGACTGTTACTGTCACCTGCGACGTGTCGTAAGAAATCGGGCAGCGCATCGGGGAATTCGTACGATCCCGCCTGCGGTGTCTTCCAGTGAAGCGGTCGACTAAGGAGATTCAGCATGGCGGAGCGCTCAGGGCCGAGCCGGATATTGGCCCTTTTCCTCATCGGCTTGGGCGCATTTCTGGTGGTTGCCGCCATCCTCATCCCCACCTACACCGTCTCGGCGCTCGAGAAGACTCCACTCGACCTCGAGGTCACCACAGTCTCCACCGGCACCGGAAGCGTCCTCGACGCGCGGTCGCTGGCAGCCGGTCGCGCCGTGGTCGATCAGAACGTTCCGCTGACCTCACAGCGATTCGTCACCGTCGAGGATCCCTCCGATGCCGACATCATGACGCTTCAGGCCGGACAGACGTTGCGCCGCACCGACAAGCAGGCCGACACCGGACTGCTGACCGCCACGGTCGACCGCGTGAGCATCGACCGCAAGACCTCGATGCCCGTCGAGAGCCCGATCGGCACCATTCAGGTGGCAGGCGACAAGCCGGCCGAGGAAGTGGCCCACACCGGTCTGCAGTACAAGTTCCCGTTCAATGCCGAGCAGAAGAGCTACCCGTACTTCGACGTCAACGCGCGCGCCTCGAAGGACATCGACTTCGTCGAGGAAACCGAGATCAACGGCACGCCGGTGTACCAGTACCAGCAGACCGTCGGACCGGTCGACCTGTCGACCGTGGTGAACCTGCCGACCAACAAGGTCACGCTGCCCGCCGACACCTGGGGCGTCGAAGGTGGAACCGCACCGGTGACGATGACCCGCTGGTACGAGAACACCCGCACCCTGTGGGTCGAGCCCGAGACCGGCGTCGTCGTCAAGGGCGAAGAGCAGATCCACCAGTACTACGGCCGTGAGGCAGGCCGTCCCGAGGTCGACGTGCTGAAGGCCCCGATCACGTTCGACGAGAACACCGTCGAGTACCAGATCCAGCAGGCGAAGGACGGCCAGGACAAGCTGTCGCTCTTCGGCCGCACCGTTCCGATCGTCGCCGGCATCCTCGGTGTCATCTCGCTGATCGCCGGAGTCGTTCTGCTGCTGCGCGGCGGCGGCAACGGTGGACACCGTCAGCCGGCCCGCACCGACACCGGTCCTCGCCCGACCCCCAGTGGCGGCACCGCACCGAACCGCGACTGGACGACCGATCGCACGGAAGAGATTCCGAGGACGAACCTCTCCAAGGAGTAAGTGCCTACGCAGGAGTGGAGCCTGCGGAATGACCAGATAGCCAGTGGCGTGGTTGTGTGCCCCAGCGGGCACATGACCACGCCACTGGCGTTTTCGGCCACTCAGGCCGTCGAGAGTATTCCGTACTGGTGTGGTTGGCGCATCAGCACGAGGTCTTTGCGGCGCACGACGTTGGTGGGGTACGCCCCACCCAGGCTCGTGGTATCCACGACGCAGGTCGCGTGGCCCGGTGCGTCACTGTCGACGAGGGCTTCGGTTCGGGGGAAGGCGAAGGTGTCGGGCCCGAATACTCCGCTGTGTCCGGCAATTCCGCGGTCGGTGTCGATCGTGTTGGCGAACGCGAAGTACACGTTGTTCTCGCCTGCCCGGACGCGCATGTGATGCCAGTGCGTGGGATCGGCTCCGGTGGGAATCTCTGCTGCATGAGGGATGTCGGTTCCCGGGTGGGAGCCGACGAAGGTGCCTGCGAGTGCGGCCGGGCAAACGATCAGATCACAGCCACGTAGCGCCAGAATTCGGCCGGCCTCCGGCAACAGTGCATCGTGACCGACGAGCATTCCCACTCTCCCGACGGGAAGGTCGACGACGGTCCAGCGGTCGCCCGCGTCGAACAGCGAGGTGTGTTCGACGGACAGATGGATCTGGCGGTACGCCGTGCAGGTTCCGTTCGGCTGTACCAGCACTGCGGAGTTGTACACCAGATCGGATCCGATGTCGCGCTCGGCCACACCGACGACCATCGAAACACTATGCCGGGCAGCGATATCGACGACGCGTGCGAGCGACGTCCCGTCGATCGACTCCCCGACGTCGCGCGGCGGGCGATCCGCAGAGACCGGCCCGGTAACGGACAGTTCGGGAAACACGATGAGATCGCTCGCGCCTGCAAGGCCGGCGGCCCACTGCTCGATGTCGTCGAGATTGCCGTCGATCGACGTCCCCGGAGTGCATTGCACGACGCTCACCGACGAAGTCCGCCCGGCCGGTAAGGGCGAGTGGCCGTAGAGGGTGAAGAAATCGAGCGGGTTCCACGCGTACGTGTTGGTCTGCAGTTCACGGTACAGATTCGGCCTGCGCACGGGCCCGGCCTCTCGTGTGCGACGAATGTCGATGTCGCCGAGGACAATACCGTCACCGACGTCGAGGCGGCCGGCCACGTTTCCGTCGGGTTCGATGATGCAGGTGCCGCCGCTGAACTGAACGGTTCGTTCGAGACCCCAGCGGTTGCTCTCGATGACGTAGCAGTTGTTCTCGAAGGCACGACTGATCCAGTAGGGGGCGGGAGTGCGTTCGGCGAGCCAGTTGCTGATGTGGCAGATCACGTCGGCACCCTGAAGCGCAGCCACTCGCGCCGTCTCCAGGAAGTGCAGATCCATGCAGATGAGCAGTGCGATGCGACCGAGCGAGGTCTCGAACACCTGGTGCCCGAGATCGCCTGGGGCCGCCCATTTGGGCTCGGCGATGTACGGATGCGTCTTGCGGTGTGTGCCGACGATTCCCTCGGGACCGATGAGAACTGCACTGTTGTAGAACAATCCGCTCGTCGCATCGACTTCGGGCATGCCCACGACGATGTAGCAGTTACGACGGGACGCGATCTCGGCGAACGTCTCGGTGGTGGGGCCGGGGATCTGTTCGACGACGGTTGCCGCTTCCTCGGTGTCGTGGAAGCAGTAGCCGGTGGTTGCCATCTCGGGTGTCGTGATCAGGCGCGCCCCGTCCGACGCCGCCTTCTCCACGAGGTCGCTCAGAGCGGCAACGTTGAATTCCTTGGCGAACAGCGTGGGCTCGAATTGGACGGCCGCTGCAGTGAATGTCATGACGCCACAATCCTTTCGGCGATGAGGGGATTGTTCGATTTCGGTGGTTCGTAGAACTGTCCGCGGGTTGCCATCGTGAGCGGAACGTAGAGAAGAGGACCGAGAAGCATGGCGATGAACGACGCGTAATACGACGGGTAGAGGCCGAACACGCCGAGTCCGCCCACCGCGACGCCCGCTGCCATGGCGACGATGCCGCAGGGGTTCCAATTGCGCACTCGCCCTTCGCGGAACTCGATGTTGTCGCGGGGAGCCAGGCCGAGCAGTCTTCTGCACACGAAGTAGTCCGCGAGCAGAATGAAGATCCAGGTGTTGGTCATGATGCCGGTGACGGCCAGGAACTTGTCGGTGTACTGCAGAATGTTGACGGGGTAGCACAGCACGCCCACCACCAGTAGCGCCACCATCCACCATTGACGCCCGACCTTCTTGGGCGAGAGCACATCCCACGCGTTGGACAGGGCGAGGGATCCTGAATACAGGTTCATGACGTTGATGCGAACCTGGGTGACCACCGCGAAGATCACGCCGAGCAGACCCATGACGATGGCGAAGTACAGTCCCGGGTCGGTGGCCGAGAGTTCCGGTGTTGCAGTGGTTCCGGTGAAATGACGCAGCATCGTGAAACCGAGGAACACACCGAGAATCATCACGACGACGATCATCAGCAGTTCTGCCAGCATCAGTCCGGCCGTTCCGACATAGCTGACGCTCTTCTTGACGAACCGTCCGTAGTCGGTGGCGATGAGTGCTTGGAACACGACCTGCCCGTTCGCGAGGCTGAACGCCTGCCACAGTGCGGTGGCGGTGAATCCACCGGTCGCTTCCCATTCGCCGGGCCCGACGAGTACGTAACCGCTGGCGAGCATGTACATACCGACGGCGAACAGGATCAGGAAGATCGGCATCCCTAAGCGCTGCAGAATGTTCATCGAGTGCATACCGCGCCAGGAGAAGAACAGCGCCACGAGTGCGACCAGCGCGAATACCACTGTGGCCCAGGCGGAGTCGATCTCGATCCCCGCGAGCTCACTGAGCCCGTGCGAGACGATGCTGCCCTCGAAGATGAAGTAGAACACGTAGTTGACCGCGTAGACGAGCGAGGCGACGGCAGACCCCTTGGTTCCGAACCCGAGCCCGCGGGTGAGCAGTGGCAGCGACAGACCCTCCTGGCTGGCGATACGCATGATGAGGCTGCCGACGAGCGTCGCACCGATCACCATGTAGGCCACGGGGATCAGGAACATCGGCCATCCCACCAGAAACCCGATCTGGCCGCCGAGGGCGAACCAGAACATCGCGGTCACGTTGCCGGTGAGGACCAGCAGGATCGCCGGCCGCCGCCAGCGTTGGTCGTCGGGCACTCGGGAGGTTGCGTAGCTTTCGATCTGATCGTCGAGGCTGGTCGCTGGCCCCTCGAAGTATTTCTTCATGTTCATGAACGGGTGTCCACTTCGGTTCGCGGCGAGAGCGCTGGCTGCGCTGCATCGGAACAATACTTTCCGTGGACACTATTGCAATGTGAAACATGTTAAAAAGAGATCACGAAAGCGGCCGACCTGGCAGGTTACGGCGGAGACCGCGTCCGAGACCGGACGCCGAGAAAGGTCAGTGGGTGATCGAGGCCGTCTTCGCGTTGGTCTCGAGGGCCCGGAGCAGAGACTGCAACAGCTCACGATCCGACTCCGACGGGAAGACCATCGCCGCGGCGTCGTTCATCATCGGGGCGGCCGCGTCGTGCTTCGCTTTCCCACGGGCCGTCAAGCGAATCAGCACCTGCCGACGATCGACGGTGCCGGTACGGCGGTGCACCAGATTGTTGGACACCAGCCGGTTGACCGCCTTGGTCAAGGTCGGCGGGGAGAGCAATGCGAACTCCGCTGTCTCGGCCATCGTGTGTCCCTCACCGTCGGACAACAGCGACAGCACTCGCCATTCTTCGAGGTCCAATTCCCACGGCACGAGGGTGGCGCGCAATCGATCCGACACGGCCCGCTCGACCACGGTGAGCAAACGCGCTGCCGACGCAGCATCCTGGTGATCCACGTGATCGTCCCCCTGCTCGGTTACTGCGTCGGCGCTACAGTCTCTCTCAGCGATTCTATGGTGAAGCGAACCGCGACGAGACACCGAGCGGACGGACGGCACGATGAACAGCGATCGGTTCGACACGTTTCGCGTCGGCCTGATCTTTCCGATGTCCGGACCGTTCGGCATCATCGGACCGTCCAGCGAGCTGTCGGCCCAGCTGGCCAGGGACGAACTCAACGCCTCGGCCGGTGTGTTGGGCCGCCGCGTCGAGTTGATGTCCATCGACGGCGGCCGCGATCCGGTGACGGTGGCCCACGAGGTCGCGACGCTGCTCGATGCCGGTGCCCTCGATGCGGTGGCGGGGATGCACACCTCGGCGGTACGGCGAGCCGTCATTCCGGTGACGCTCGGACGGATTCCGTACGTGTACACCTCCATGTACGAGGGCGGCGACCGCTACCCGGGACTGTTCATCACCGGTGAGACGCCTGCCAACCAACTGGTCCCGGCGCTGGAGTTCCTCGTTCGCGAATTCGGACGACGCCGCTGGGCGATAGTCGGAAACGACTACGTCTGGCCCCGAAAGAGCGCTTCCATCACGGCAACTCGGCTCCGTGGGCTGGGCGCATCGGTGGTGCACGCGGAGTTCGCACCGGTCGGCACGAGCGACTTCGCAAGGACCGTCACCGCGATCGAGCGGTCGGGTGCCGACGCGACCGTGGTCCTCCTCATCGGCGACGACGCAGTCCATTTCCATCAGCAATTCGCCGGTGCCGGGCTGGACGCGCACTGCATCCGCCTCAGTCCACTGATGGACGAGAACATGTTGCTGGCGGCCGGCGGCGAGAACACCCACGGGCTGTACGTCGCGTCCGGCTATTTCGAAACCCTCGCCACCGAAGCAAGTTTGGGATTCTCGGCTCGTTTCGCTCGTTCCTTCGGGGTCGATGCGCCGATCGTCGGCGCACTGGGACAGTCGTGCTACGAGGGCATCAAACTGCTGGGCGCGCTGGTGAACAGGGCAGGCACAGCAGATGTTCGCATCATCGAATCCGTATCCGATTCGGTGTCGTTCACCGGTGCCCGTGGGCACCTGTTTCTGTCCGACGGCCACGTCTCGCAACCGATCTATCTGGCGTTGGCCGGTGCTGTCGACTTCGAGATCATCGGCGAGATCCGGCCCGCGCGCGACTGATTCTGTCGCCGAACAGGACAACGCAGCACACGACGGCCATCGTGACCGCGGCGGTTACGGCTGCGACGGTGACGAACTGGGCCAGCGTGGAGGCCACGAACAGCAACAGCAGCACCTCGACCGCGAGGGCGAACCAGGCGACGAGGGCCAGGCGGGTGCGCTCCCCCGCGATTGCCCACAGCAGCGCACTCTGCAGTACCGCCAGGCACGCCCCCTGCAGCACGAAGAGCCACACGTATTGCTGCACACCGGAATACGTGTCACCGACAACCACAGGAAGTAGCGGCGACGCCAGCGCGCCCCCGAGTACCAGTACCGTGCCGAGTCCGGCGACGACGGTCAGCGCCGATCGCACTGCGGCAGCCGAGTGCAGCGGGTTCGCCATGCGCGGATACAACACCACTCCGACCGCCTGCGGCAGCCAGAACGCCGCTTTGGACGCGACGGCACCGACCGCGTACAGCCCGGCCTCGGTACTGCTGAGCAACGACCGAGCCAGCACCAGATCCAATGCGGACATCGCGATCAGCACCAACTGCACCTGCGAGGCCTGCAGCACCGTCAGAACGGTCACCCTGGTTTCCGACACCGCGTTCACCGGCGCTCCGGCGGCCGACCGCGCGCCGACGGCCACCACGCCGATACCGGCCGCCGTGGCCAGCAGCACCGAACCCGGGCCGCCGCCGAGCAGCAACACGACCACAGCCGGCGCCACCTTGCCGAAACCGGCCGCCGCCAACACCACGCTCAGTGCGCCGAACCGGCCGCGTCCTTGCAGCAGCCCCTGCTCCGCGGCCAACAACACCAGCACCGGCGCAGCGATCACGGCCGACACCGTCGCCGCTGCGGAGACGTCCATGGCCGCCGACAACGCCGGAGACACAGCGAGCGCCAGCACACCCACGACCGCCGCACAGCGGTAGCCGACACCACGCAGCTCGCGAGAACTGCGGCCGCGCACCACCTCGCGCGCGACGACGGACTGCAACGCCAACGCCGGGACCGCCAGAACCAATTGCACCGCAAGAAGACTCGCAAACTCGCCGTAACCCTCGACACCGAGCATGCGACTCGCGAGCACCTGCAGCAGATACGCCACGACATTGGCGAACATCGAGCCGGCCGTCACCATCCCCATCCCGGCGACGGACGCACCCGCCGGGTGGTCTGCCTCGGACGAGGCGCGAAACGACATGCGTCCACGGTATAGGGTGCCGATCATGGCGTGGTCGAGGTCGAGGTGGACGCCGCCGCTCTACAGCCTGCTGCTCTCGCTCGTCGTTCTCGGGCCACTGCTCGGACCCGGATATCTCCTGCTTCGCGACGCCGTCAGCACCCCCCGTTCCTACTTCACCGACTCCGCCTGGGGAATCGCCGACGCGGCCGCGCGGGCAGTGCCGCAGGATGCCGCGATCGCGGCCCTGACCACGGTGTTCGACGGTGGCCTTGTGGTCAAGGCCGTTCTGCTGCTGGCGTTGTGGACGGCCGGCTGGGGCGCGGCGGTGATGGCGCAGAAGATGCTGCCCACCGCGCCACTGCCTGCCCTGCTCGTCGCGTCGACGGTGGCCGTGTGGAACCCCTACGTCGCCGAACGCCTGCTGCAGGGACATTGGAGTCTGCTCGCCGGCTACGCCGCCCTCCCGTGGACGGTGGTCGCCGCACTCGCGGTCAGGTCCGGTCGCTCCTGGTGGGCCCTCGCCGTCTGCCTGGCCGCGGCCGGGCTCACCCCCACCGGCGCGCTGCTGGCGGCAACCGTCGCGCTACTCGTCGTCGCCCTCCCCGGGGGTGCCCGACGCGGCCTGCGCGTGGTCGCCACCCTCGCGATCGCAGCCGTCGCGTCGGCGCCGTGGCTGGCGGCGACGATGGTGTCGGGCGGTGGCGTCGAACCGGCGGATCCGGCGGGTTGGGCCGCATTCGCAGCACGCGCCGAACCGGGTCTGGGCACGGTGGGTAGCCTGGCCGGTCTCGGCGGCATCTGGAACTCAGACGCCGTACCCGGTTCTCGGACAGGACTATTCGCTGTCGTGGGGACGGTCCTGTTGCTGACCGTCGTCGCTCTCGGGATACGGCCGCTGTATCTGCGTCGACGCAATCCGGTGATCGTGGGCCTGGGTGTCGTCGCGCTCGCTGCCATCGTGCTCCCTGCGCTGGCAGCAACCGGACCGGGGTTGGCGGCCGCTCGTGTACTGGGCGACACCGTCCCCGGGGCCGGTCTGCTCCGCGATTCGCAGAAGTGGGTCGCGCTGGCCATGCCGATATACGCTCTCGCCGCTGCGGCCGGTGTCAGCTGGTTGGCGTGCCGGCGCACCCGATTCGGCAACGCGTGGCTGCCGGGGGGCGTGGCCGTGCTGGCGTTGCTCGTTGCGCTCCCCGACCTCGGCTGGGGCGTCGGCAGCGCACTGAAACCGGTGACGTACCCGCAGTCGTGGCAAGCGGTGTCGGCGGAACTCGCCGACCAGGACGGCGACGTGGCCGTCCTTCCCGCCGGAATGTTTCGCCGCTTTCCCTACAGCGGCTCAGCACCCGTTCTCGATCCCGCACCCCGCATGCTGCCGCTCGACGTACTGCAGACCGGTGAACTCCTCGTCGCAGGCGGCACGGTCCGCGGGGAAGGGAAACGGGCGACGGACGTGCAGAACGCTCTGCTCGCAGGCGACTCCGCGGACACTCTCGCGGCCCTGGGTGTCGGCTGGGTACTGGTGGAGAACACGACTCCCGGCGAGCTCGGCAATGCACAGCAGACGTTGGACCGACTCGACGCCGTGTACTCCGACGAGGAACTGACCCTCTATCGGGTGCCGGATCCGGCGATGCTCGAAAGTCGTTCGGCGACAGCCGTTGTGCTCGCACATCTGGCGTGGGCACTGCTGATGCTCGGCGGACTAGCGGTAGGACTCCTGAGCCGATTCGGCAGGCGTGTGCGCGTCGGCCGCCCCCACCAGGCCTGACGACCAGGTGCCGCGCGTCGTCCCGTCGAGCACCGAGAACACGCCGTCGGCGCACTGGCCCCAGGAGAACTCACCCGCGCGGACTCGTGCCTTCTCACCGAGGCGGGTGCGGGCCTCCGCGTCCTGCAGCAGTTCGGCGACGGCACCGGTCAGCGCGGACACATCGCGGTCCTCGGCTCCGGATGTCGAACCACCCACGAGAACACCGGTGACGCCGTCGATGATCGAATCGGTGAGTCCCTTGGAGCTGCGATAGCCCACCGTGGGAACACCGTGCTGGGCAGCTTCGACGACGGCGAGCCCCCAGCCCTCCTTTCGGGAGGGCATCACATGCACCCACGACCGACCGAGCAGTGCATGCTTCCGCTCCTCGTCGACGTGACCGTGGAAGGTGACGTATCGATCGACGCCCAGGCTCGTGACGTACTCGCGAAGATTCCGTTCCCACCATCCGTCGCCGATGACGTCGAGATGGATGTCGGGAATGCTGCCGCGCAGTGCAGCCACGACGTCGATCGCGTCCTCGATCTGCTTGTGTGGAACCAGCCTCGACAGCACGGACAAGGACGGGTGGGGCGTGCGGGTGTCCTCGCCGCCTTCCGGCACCGACAGTGGGATGTCGTCGGCACCGTTGCGGACCACGGCGATGCGCTCCCGGTCGACACCGAGAGCGATCAGCTCGTCTGCAGAAGGCAACGACACCGTCAGGTACTGATTGCGGCGGTGCACCTTCGGTGAGATCGTCGACTCGAGCCACCAGCCGAGCTTTGCCATCATCGGGCCCGCCACCGGCCACTGCTCGCGGTGACAGTGATGCACCAGCAGCGTCACCGGCACACCGAGTACTGCGCGGGAGAAGAACGGAATGCCGTTCTGGGTGTCGATCACGGCATCCGGGGAGATCCCCTTGAGCGGCCCGAAACCGAGCCGACCGGCGGCGATGGCGGCCAGAGCGCGGGGATACACCGACAGGCGACCACCACCGCGACTGATCCGGATGCCGTCGACGATCTCCTCGGCCGGAGCACCGGGATAGGACGCCGTCCGCAGCGTGACGCGGACACCGCGTCGAGCCAGGCCCGCGCCTACTTGCTCGAGGTAGCGCTCGCTGCCGCCGCCCTGCGGATGCCCGGTATCGCGCCAGCACAGCAACAGAACCTCGCGCACCGCTCGCTTCACCCCATCCACCGTGCTCGCTTCTCGACCGTCGTCGAATACCGCTGCCACACTAACCGCTAGGGTTCGTTTTCGTGACTTCCGCCGTGACACGACTGTTCGCCTCTCGCGCGACACTGCGTCGCTCGGTGAAACTCCTGAAGGACTTCGGGCACGAGCAGAGTTCTCCGGACATCTTCTACGGCGCCCTGGCCCGTGATTCCGTCGAACTGATCGGAGACCTCTACCGCGGCCTGACCGGCACCGACATGTCCGCGGCGACGGTGCTCGACGTCGGCGGCGGACCCGGATACTTCGCCGACGTCTTCGGCGCGAGTTGCGCGCGATATCTGCCCGTCGAACCCGACGCCTCGGAAATGCATGCCGCCGGACTGCAGATCCCCGGTTCGGTGCGCGGCTCCGGCATGGCGTTGCCCTTCCGCGACGACAGCGTCGACATCTGCTTCTCGTCGAACGTCGCCGAGCACGTCCGCGAGCCGTGGACCATGGCCGAGGAAATGTTGCGCGTCACCAAACCCGGCGGCCTCACGGTGCTCTCGTACACCATCTGGTTCGGCCCGTTCGGCGGCCACGAGACCCGGCCGTGGCACTATCTCGGCGGCGAATACGCGGCCCGACGCTACGCCCGCACCACCGGACACGAACCCAAGAACCGATTCGGCGAATCCCTGTTCGACATCAGCGCGGCAGACGGATTGCGTTGGGCGCGAAGCACTCCCAACGCAACGCTACTGGCCGCGTTTCCGCGCTACCACCCGCGCTGGGCATGGTGGATGATGCGCGTTCCGATACTCCGCGAGTTCCTCGGCAGCAACCTCGTCCTCGTCCTGAAGCCGAGCGCATACCCAATGGGTCATTCCGCAGGCTCCACTCCCGCATAACCTGGATCGATGACGGCACTCGCGCTCGACATCGGCGGCACCAAGATGACAGCGGCGCTCGTCGGCGACGACGGACGTCCGCAGCACCCGGAGACAGTTCCGACACCGGCCACCGGCGTGTGGGAAGCCTGTGCCGAACTGCTGCACGGGGTCGTCGGAAGCGTCGACGTGACACAGGTCGGGGTCGCGTGCTCCGGTCCGGTCGACCTCGTCACCGGGTCGGTCGCGCCGATCAACGTCGACGAGTGGAAGAACGGGTTCGGCCTGCGCGAGCACATCTCCGCCGCACTGCCCGACGCCGAGGTACTTCTGGCGATGGACGGCAGCGCAGCGGCATTGGGTGAGCATCGATTCGGTGCCGCTGTCGGGATACCGGACGTGCTCAGCCTCGTGGTGTCCACCGGCATCGGCGGGGGCCTGGTGCTGGGCGGGAAGATCGTCGCCGGAGCCAGTGGCAATGCCGGGCACATCGGCCACATCGTCGTCCCCGGTTCGACGACGCCCTGCGCGTGCGGCGGGATCGGATGCGTCGAGACCGTCTCCAGCGGCCCCTCGGCGGTGCGGTGGGCTCGGGAGCAGGGCTGGCCCGGAAACACCGGTGTCGAACTGGCTACGGATGCCGCCGCGGGCGAACCGCTTGCCGTCACTGCATTGCAACGCGCCGGAGTGGCGCTCGGTCAGGCCATCGCATCGGCGGTCGCACTGGTGGACGTCCGGATGGTGGTGATCGGCGGCGGCTTCGCTCAGGCCGGCCCGCCGCTGTGGGATCCGATCCGGGAGTCGATCGCCTTGCACGCGCGCCTGAAATTCCTCGACGGGCTGCAGGTGGTGCCGGCTGCGTTGGGCGGCCTCGGCACACTGCACGGCGCGGCCGCTCTCACCGCCTGATCTCGCACACTTCGCAAGCCAGAACGGGGCCCACCCCTCGGTGAGCCCCGTTCTGTCTCGTGAATACTACGCGCCCAGGCGCTGCTTGAGGGCGTCGAATTCGTCCTGAATTCCGGTGGGCAGTTTCTCGCCGACGAAGTCGAACCACTCCTGGATAAGCGGGATCTCGGCCTTCCACTCGTCGGTGTTCACCGCGAGTGCCTCGGCGACGTCGTCGACGGTGGTGTCGAGGCCGTCGATGTCGAGTGCCTCGGCCGTGGGGACGACACCGATCGGGGTCTCGACGCCCGCGGCCTTGTGCTCGATGCGCTCGACGATCCACTTGAGCACGCGCGAGTTCTCACCGAATCCGGGCCACAGGAAGCGCTTGTCGTCGCCGCGACGGAACCAGTTGACGTAGAACACCTTCGGCAGCTTCGACTCGTCGGCGTTCTTGCCGAGGTCGATCCAGTGCTGGAAGTAGTCGCCCACGTTGTAGCCGAGGAACGGCAGCATGGCCATCGGGTCGCGTCGGACGGTACCGACGGTGCCCTCGGCGGCAGCGGTCTGCTCGGAGCCGACGGTGGCTCCCATGAACACTCCGTGCTGCCAGTCGCGGGCCTCGGTCACCAACGGAACGGTGGTCTTGCGTCGTCCGCCGAACAGGATTGCGGAGATCGGCACACCCTGCGGGTCGTCCCACTCGGGCGCCATCGACGGGCACTGAGCCATCGGCACGCAGTACCGCGAGTTCGGATGTGCGGCATCGGTTCCGGACTCGGGCGTCCAGTCGTTGCCCTTCCAGTCGATCAGGTGATCGGGCTTGCCTTCGAGGCCTTCCCACCACACGTCGCCGTCGTCGGTCAGGCCGACGTTGGTGAACACCGAGTTGCCCTGATCGATGGTCTTCATCGCGTTCGGGTTGGAATCCCAGTTGGTGCCCGGAGCGACACCGAAGAAACCGAACTCCGGGTTGACGGCGTAGAGACGACCGTCCTCACCGAAGCGCATCCACGCGATGTCGTCACCGATGGTCTCGGCACGCCAGCCCGGAATGGTCGGCTGAATCATCGCGAGGTTGGTCTTACCGCACGCGGACGGGAATGCCGCCGCGATGTAGTACGCCTTGTCCTCGGGGGAGATCAGCTTGAGGATCAGCATGTGCTCGGCGAGCCAGCCCTCGTCGTGGGCCATGGCCGACGCGATACGCAGCGAGTAGCACTTCTTGCCCAGCAGCGCGTTGCCGCCGTAACCGGATCCGTAGCTCCAGATCTCGCGGTCCTCGGGGAAGTGCGTGATGTATTTGGTGTCGTTGCACGGCCACGGCACGTCGGCCTGGCCCTCGGCCAGCGGAGCACCGAGCGAGTGCAGCGCCTTGACGTAGAACCCGTCGTCGCCGATCTTGTCCAGCGCGGCCTGACCCATGCGGGTCATCACACGCATGGAGATGACGACGTACTCCGAATCGGTGAGCTCGACGCCCAACTTGGGATCGGCAGCGTCCAACGGTCCCATGCAGAACGGAACGACGTACATGGTCCGTCCGCGCATGCAACCGCGGTACAGCTCGGTCATCAACGACCGCATCTCCGACGGGTCCATCCAGTTGTTGGTGGGACCGGCGTCGATCTCGTCCTTGGAACAGATGTACGTGCGCGACTCGACGCGGGCCACGTCCGACGGATCGGAGTTGCCGAGGAACGAGTTGGGCTTCTTCTCGTCGTTGAGACGAGTGAAGGTTCCTGCCTCGACCAGCTTGTCGGTCAGGCGCTCCCATTCGGCGTCGGATCCGTCAGCGAACACCACGGAGTCCGGTTCGGTCAGTTCGGCTACCTGAGCAACCCAGGCAAGCAGTTCTTTGTGTCGAGTCGGCACGCTGTCGGTGCCGCTCAAACCGGGAATGGTCGCTGAGGTCATCTAACTCTCCTGGGGTTAGCCGGAACCGGGAAGAATTCGCACGATCGCTGTGGGCAAGCACGCACGAGTAGATCTCGGTTTTCCCCTCTCGGCGGGGCGCTGCTCGGCCGTTCGAGCTGCAGTACACCATGTTACTGGATACAGCAAGCTGAGGACCGAGCGCCGGATGTCCTGTTCATCAGGTTAACGCCGAGCGACGTGATTCCAGAAACAGGGTGTTGTCCGATTGGTCACAAGACCGATTCAGATAGGGAAAGACCGACGCAAGAAGCCGTCCACCAGCGCCGATGCAAATCAGACCGAATGGCCTACAGTCGGCCGGATTCGGACGATCTGCCCTGCCCGAAACCGTTCGCTTCCCGAAAAATCTCCCAGGATTCGTAGTGCCCGTCACGGTCGAAGGCGGTGAACTTGTCTGTCACACCGTCTCCATCGACATCCGTTCCCACCGTCGTTCCGGCCTCCGTCGTCCGAACGGAAGTCTCGTGACGACCGTCGCCGTCGAGATCGAACCAGTCCGTCGAGACGTACCCGCCACCGTTGTCCGACGCGTCCTCGGCCGGCTCGTTCGTCTCGAAACCGCCCACTGCGAAGCCATCCACCGCGATCATCGACGCTCCTCACTGTCGGGTCCCTGTTCGCCGCCTGCGAACCTGTTCGGACGTGCACCTACCCGCTTCGACGCATCTGCGCGCCGATCGGTTCCGGATCGCCGGGAGAGAATTCGACGGGCTTCGACGGCACGACCGAGTCGCGCCCGGACCCGCGAAATCGCTCCAGCCCGCGCTCGAGTGCAGCCAGATCCCGATCGCAGGCCGAGAGCAGCGCCGATCTGTGATCGGCGAGCGTGCGAAGTTCGGCATCGATCTCGGCCAGCGACAGATCGATACGTGCCGCCGCCTCCCGGTCCGCCGAGGTCAACGCCGACGCGAGTGCGGACTCGGCATCGAGAATGCGAGAGAGCAGCCGCTGTTCCACGTCCGATTTCACGCGAGCCAGACTTTCCTGGGTCCAGCCGCGAAGGTGCGCACGGTCGGCGACGAGTGCGCGTGAGCGGGTCAACCACCACGCGATCGCGGCACCGATGGCCAGTGAGACGATCGTGTTGGCGACGGCCAAGGTAGGAATCAGAGCCAGGGGCGAAACGACGAGCCGACCCAGTCCCACCCCTGCCGAGGCCCCCAGTGCGACCATCAGGACGTCCTCGATCCCGCGTCGCCTGGTCGGTTCGCCGATGTCGATCTCACCGCCCGCGGTACCGGATTCGGGCACCGTGTCGACGAGCCCGAGTTCGACTTCCACGGCGCGGAGACCGGTGGACAATGCAGCGTCGGCGCGTGCTCGAACTGCCTGTACGGATTCGGCGAGGTGCCCGGGCAGATGGCCGAGTTCGGCCCGCCGCGATCCCTCTATCGTCTGCCGTACCTGCGCGCCGAGCATCCGAACGTCCTCGGCCGCAGCGTGAATACAGTCGACCCGAACACGTTGAATACGGTTGTGCAGCAATGCCCGTCGGTCACCACCGAGATGTTCGCGTTCACCGAGCAGCCGCGCCCGCCGGGCACGCAGAGGGGCGGTGTCACCACCTCCGGTCACTGCGCGAGCTTCGGCGACGATGGCGACCTTCGCCTCTGCGGCAGATTCCTGCACTGCAGCAACGTACTTGCGCTGGGCCCCGACTGCCGCGGCCTGCATCAGCAACGCGTCGATTCTGTCGGCGATCGCCCCGAAACCCGACTCCGCGAACACGGCAGCATCGCCGCTCTCCCTACCGGCTCGTGCCAACCGTGCCGAGACCGGATGGACGGAGTGTTCCACCGCACGCGGAACACGCTCGGCGACGATCTCGATATCGGCGTCGACCACTTCGCGCCACCGGCGATGCACATCGATCTTGTTGACCACCAACACAACCGGTGTCGACTCGAAGGCAGGACGCCAGCGCTCGACGTCGGCACGGCCGACCGGAGCCGACGCGTCGACGACGATCACGACCACCGCGGCCTCCTCGATCGAGTCGGCGAACCCGATCTCCGCGCCGTCGCGCCGGGTGAGCAGATGGCACATCTCGGTCTTTCCGGATGCTGCGGTGCCGGTGACGTGAATGCCTGCAGGTCGGCTGCTGCGTGCACGATCGATGCGTACAAGGGATTCCGAGTTCCGTCGACGCAGAACGCCTTTCAGATCGTCCGGCAGCGGGAACCGGTTCGGATCGGTCACGGTCGGAGCATCCGCACATAACCGCGGCACAGGGCCAGGGCGGAGCGCCGGACGGCGTCGTCCTCCGAGGTGGCGGCACACCGCTTCCACACCAATGCCTGCTCCAGCAGGGCCCGCTCCGAGCCCGTCTCGATCGGTACCCCCAATCGCGCTGCAGCACAGCGCATATCGGCAGCCACCGCCTCGTCCGAAGCCAGATACGATTCGACGGCACCTCGAACGTCTCGGTGACGGGCGGATATCTGCAGCAGTTGTTCGTGCAGGTCGTCGTCGCGGGCCGTCGCAGCAGCCGAGACAGCATCGGACACGACCGTCGTCACGGCGTCGACCCCGGTGGCCTCCCACAGCTCACGCAATACATCCGCGTCGGACACTTCGCTACGCCGCCGGAGCGCATCGACGAGTAGGGCGAGACCGCGTAATTCCACCCGGTCCAGCAGTGCCTCTCGGCGCGGCGTCGAGAGCGGAATATCAGCACTCCGAAACCGATCGACCGTCATCAGATCCCCAGTACGCAGCGCACCGGCCGCCACGGCCCGCACATCGGCCATGTCCACAGCGAAGCCTCGGGCCGCGCCGCCCAGGCCCGCTGCAACAGATCCCATCACCGGCAGCACTCGTCGCCCCAGTTGCTCGGATGCCGCTGCGGCCGTCGCCGCAGGTTCGTCGAGAGTGTCGGCCTTGTTCAGCAGGATCACGGTGTGTGCCGGCGGTCCGCCGGGTCGAGCGGAGAGGAAGGTGATGTCGTCCGGGGACACGGCACCGGCCAGCACGTGGACGAGCACGTCGACATCGGATGCGGTGCGCCTCTGCTGCACCTCCGCGGCACGCGGGGTATCGGCCCATCCGCTCTCGTGCAACCGGACCTCGAACCCGTCGGTATGCAGTCGCGCGGCATCGAGCACCGAGACAATCACCGACTTCCCGACTCCGACGCGGCCGGAAACGTGCACCTCCAGCGGCCGCAGACGCCGCTCGACAGCATTCTCGACAGCCTTCCGGCCTGCGCCGGCCCCGGCCGCGTCCACCTCTTCCGAGCGCACACGCAATCGACCCAGACCTGCCTCGGCACCGTCCATCATCGATCCCCCCGGAAACGACCCACCGAACGGCCACATCGAGATGTGCGATCGGCTCGTCGAGCACGATCGGCCACGTGGCCCGCAGCCCCCTGCTGCGGCACCGATTCTGGCACACGACGGCCGTTCCGGACGGGCCGTCGAGAATTACACCGTTGTAGTTATAGGACGTGGCCCTACCGCTGATCAGCGATGGAACAGCAAGTCTCAACTTCAACTCGAGACCCACCTGTCACACACTCCGCCGATGCGCGACAATGGACCGGTGAACGAGCCACAGGACACCTCTGCCGACACCGGAGACAACTCGGTGCAGACCCAGGAACGGGGCTCGCGGCTGTACCCCAGAGTGACCAGTTTCCGCTCCCGCCGCGGAGCGCTGACCGACGCTCAGCAGAGCACCTGGGACAACCTGTGGCCACGCATCGGCCGCGATGTCGCCGACGAGCAGATCGACATCGACGCCTGGTTCGGGCGCAGCGGTCCGGCGATTCTCGAGATCGGGTCGGGCACGGGCACGGCCACCACGGCAATGGCGATGG
Source organism: Rhodococcus sp. JG-3 (assembly GCF_000482405.1). Classification (NCBI taxonomy): domain Bacteria; kingdom Bacillati; phylum Actinomycetota; class Actinomycetes; order Mycobacteriales; family Nocardiaceae; genus Rhodococcus; species Rhodococcus sp. JG-3. The sequence goes on along the minus strand of NZ_KI519398.1, from coordinate 1,242,826 downwards.
CCGAGCCGCACGTCAACCTCATGGCCGTCGAGGTCTACCGACCCGGGCTCGCGCAGACTCTGCAGCAGATCGAGCGCGAGAACATCGAGAACGTCAGGTTGTTCCGCGGCGACGCGATGGACGTCCTCGAGAACATGCTGACCTCGGAGTCGTTGACCGGCGTTCGCGTCTTCTTCCCTGACCCGTGGCCCAAGGTGCGCCACCACAAGCGTCGTCTCCTGCAGGGCCCAACGTTCGCGATGATCGCGGATCGCCTGAAGCCGGGCGGCGTTCTGCACGTGGCCACCGATCACGCCGAATACGCTGAGTGGATTGCCGAGGCCGGGAACGCCGAGCCCGGCCTGACCGTTCTCGATTGGGAGTCGCCCATGACGCACGAGCGGCCGGTGACCAAGTTCGAGGGCAAGGCCCAGCAGGTGGGCAGCTCGGTGACGGAATTGATCTGGGGAAAGAAGACAGCATGAGCGTCAGTACGGACATGCCCGACACCGTGATCGATCCCGCCGAGCTCGGGGCGATCGGTGAGTCCCGCCACAGCAAGCGAGTCCTGCTCGTGTGGGATGCACCCAACCTGGACATGGGTCTCGGCGCGATCCTGGGTGGCCGGCCCACCGCTGCCTACCGCCCACGATTCGATGCGCTGGGCCGATGGCTGCTCAGCCGCACCGCCGAACTGTCCACCTCGGGCACCGCGACGCTCGAGCCCGAGGCAACGGTGTTCACCAACATTGCACCCGGCAGCGCCGACGTCGTCCGCCCCTGGGTCGAAGCATTGCGTAACGTGGGCTTCGCGGTGTTCGCCAAGCCCAAGGTCGACGAAGACAGTGATGTCGACGCCGACATGCTCGACCACATCGACTTCCGCAACCGTGACGGCGGCCTCGCCGGTGTCATGGTCGCGTCCGCCGACGGTCAGGCGTTCAAGGGGCCGTTGGAGGCCATCGCAGCAACCGGAGTACCCGTTCAGGTACTGGGATTCCGGGAGCACGCAAGCTGGGCTGTCACGTCGGACATCCTGGAATTCCTCGACCTCGAGGACATTCCCGGCGTCTTCCGTGAGCCACTGCCTCGGGTGAGTCTCGATTCGCTCCCCGACGAGGGCGCGTGGCTGCAGCCCTTCCGACCGCTGTCCGCCCTGCTCGTCGGGCGCCAAGGAGTTTCTTAAGTGTTCGCCAGATGGGGAGACATCGTCTACCGCCTGCGGTACACCGTTATCGGTGTCATGGTGGCCGGGCTGTTGGGCTTCGCTGCCTACGGTCTCGATCTCAACAGCCATCTCAGTCAGAGCGGTTGGGACGATCCGACTTCGGAATCGGCCCAGGCTGCCCGTCTGGCGGACACGACGTTCGGACGCGACAAGCAGGGTGACGTCATCGTCCTCTACACCGCGCCCGAGGGGTCGTCGATCGACGATCCGGAATTCCAGTCGAAGGTCGTCTCGAGCCTCGAATCGCTCCCCGTCGACCATCCCGACCAGATCGAGAAGGTCAACGGCACCTACTTCAAGGTGCCCGGCGCACCCAACCTCGCGGCTCTCGGTACCAACGACAAGCAACATGCCATCGCCAGCATCGCGATGAAGGGTGCCGACGACACCGAACTGACCAACAACTTCCAGGCCGTCAAGGACGCCTTCTACATCGACGGCGTCGACGTGCAGGTGACCGGTCTTCAGGCCGTGGCCGGCGCACTGCAGTCGACGATGGCAGGCGACATCCACCGCATGGAACTGTTGGCGATTCCCGCCGTCGCAGTCCTGCTGTTCTTCATCTTCGGCGGCGTCGTCGCTGCGGCGCTCCCGCTGATCATCGGCGGTCTGACGGTCGTCGGAGCCAACGGCATCGTCAAGGTGTTCACCAACTTCACCGAGGTCAACTCGTTCGTCGCGCCGGTGGTCTCGCTCGTCGGACTCGGGTTGGCCATCGACTACGGACTCTTCATCGTCTCGAGATTCCGCGAGGAACTCGGTGACGGACATACGACGCCACAGGCCGTGCGCCGTACCGTCATGACGGCGGGTCGCACCGTGGTGTTCTCCGCGACGATGATCGTCGCTTCCCTCGGTGGCCTGCTGCTGTTTCCGCAGGGCTTCCTGAAATCGGTCGCATACGGATCCATCGCCACCGTCGCGCTCGCAGCGCTGACGGCCATCACGATCCTTCCCGCGATGCTGGCCATCCTCGGCCCACGCGTCGACGCCCTCGGTCTGAAGTTCATGCGCAAGACCAAGTCGAGCGAAGAGATCGAGAACGGCATGTGGGGCAAGCTCACCCGCTGGGTGATGCGCAACCCCGTCAAGGTCACCGTGCCCATCGTGCTCGGATTGGTCCTTCTGACGCTGCCCGTCGGCAACATCAAATTCGGTGGCATCAACGAGACGTACCTACCGCCGGACAACGTCACCCGCGTCGCGCAGGGAGAGTTCGACAGCCTGTTCCCCGGCCAGCGCACCGAACCCATCAAGATGGTCATCGAGGGCGCGCAGGGTCCGACGCTCGGCGCGATCACCACGCAGGCGAACAACGCTCCCGGATTGATCGAGAAGTTCACCCCCGTCGGTGCCAGCAAGGACGGCGTCATCGTCTTCAAGGCCGGGTTGACCGATCGCAACGACTCGAAACCGGCCATCGACTTCCTCCGCAGCATCGACGTGCCCGACGGCGCGACGGTCATGATCGGAGGTACCCCGGCAATCGAGCAGGACTCGATCAGCGCACTCATCGACAAGCTGCCACTGATGGCCGTGCTGGTGGTGTTCATCGTGACGATGCTGATGTTCCTGACGTTCGGATCGCTGGTGCTGCCGATCAAGGCGGTGCTCATGACCGTTCTCGGCCTCGGTGCCACCATGGGCATCCTGACGTGGATCTTCATCGAAGGTCACGGGGCGGGGCTGATGAACTTCACCCCGGGGCCGATCATGGCTCCGGTGCTGGTGCTGATCATCTCGATTGTGTTCGGCCTGTCCACGGACTACGAGGTGTTCCTACTCTCCAGAATGGTCGAGGCACGCGAAAAGGGTGCCAGCACAAGCGAAGCCATCCGCATCGGAACCTCGCATACCGGACGCATCATCACCGCGGCGGCACTGATCCTCATCGTCGTCACCGGCGCGTTCGCGTTCTCCGATCTGGTGATGATGAAGTACATCGCCTACGGCATGATCGCCGCTCTCATCATCGACGCGACGCTGATTCGCATGTTCCTCGTGCCCGCCACGATGAAGCTGCTCGGCGACGACTGCTGGTGGGCTCCGCAGTGGATGAAGCGCATTCAGCGCAAGCTCGGCCTCGGCGAGACCATCCTCGAAGACGAGCTGCTGCCCACCGGAGACGTGCCCGAACTCGCCCTCGCGGGCGGCGCGCCCTCGTCGACCGTCGCACCCCCGATGCGTCCGACACCGCGCCGCGGTGAGCCGCTCACCGAACCCATCCCGGTGGTGGCACCGCACGGAGGCGGACCGATCCGTGCCACGCACGCCGCGAAGGAAGAGTCGCGTCGAAGCGTGACCGGCCGGCCGGCGACGCCACCCGAGCCGACCCGCGCGGCACCGACCACTCCCCCGAAGCAGGCTGAGCCCCAGTCCGATTCGGTGCAGCCGTACTCGTCGCAGGCCTACTCGCCCCAGGCTCGCTCGTCGCAGGCTTACTCGCCGCAGGCACCCGCGGCGCGTCCCACTCCGCCGCGTCCTGCCGAACCGCGCCCACCTGTATCCGGGCCGGCTCGGGCTCAGCAGGTTCCGCCGCGTCCGCACGTCGAACCCGAACCGACTCAGGCAGCGGACGTCGTTCGACCCGCTCCCCCGAGTGCCGCACCCGCACCGGCACCAGCACAGTCGCCTCAACCGCCGAGCCGCACCCGCAGCACGCGAGCGGGACGGGCCGAGGAGCCGGATTCGCGATCCATCGAAAGTTGGCTGGCCGATCTGCGAGCCCCGAGCGCATCGCAGGCACCACGGCCGAGCACTCCGCGAAGCGAGTCGCCCACCAACGGCTCCCACGGCTCTGACAGCCACGCCTCGAATGGTCACGGCTCGAACGGTCACAGCACCGGTGCCAACGGGTCGTCGTCCAACGGCTCGACCACCAACGGGGCTGCTACCAACGGCGCTGCCACGAACGGGGCCGACAAGCACGGCATCAACGGCTCGAGCACCGGCACCCACGGCGGCACAGCTGCCGGACGCAACGGTTCCGGGCGAAACGGCAACGCCGACAACGGGTCCGAACGCCGCGGCTCGAACGGAAACGGCATCGACCGCAACGGTTCGGACAGCAGTGGTTTCAACAGCAGTGGTTCCAACAAAAGTGGTTCCGACCACCGCACCTCGGAACGACATGGCACCGAAAGCAACGGCAACGGTGTCGGGGCCAGTTCGGAATCGGACCGCGAGGAGAAGCCGTCCGGTCGTCGTGCCGCTCCGTCCACCGAGGGCGGCGACAGTGGCCGCCACCGCGGCGGCGACAACGGCCAGGTGCTCAGTGTCAGCGAACTGTTGGCTCGGGAGCGCAACCGCTCACGCTGACGCGAGTCGTCACAGCCGGGAGCCACCCCTCCCCCGCAACGCGTGAATGGACCACTGCACACCGTCGAGACGTGTGCAGTGGTCCATTCACGCAATGGGGGTCAGGAGGTGACCGCTCCCTCTCGGTCCGCGAATACCTTGGCGTATCGGGTCCCCGCGATCAGCAGCAACAAGCCGACTGCGATGAAGGCGATGACGCGGAACAGGCCGTCCAGGGCGACGAGGTCGAACAGGAACAGTTTGGCGATGGAGGCGGCGGTCAGGGACAGTCCGGCCAGCAGAGCCAGGTGAGCGTGGGCGACACTCCGTAACCCGAAGGCCAGCAGGGCGAATGCTGCGATCATCCACTCGATCGTGGCGGCAGTGTGCCCGGCGGTGAATCCGGTGGTGTTGCCGCCGATCGAGGTTCCCAGGCTCACGGTGGCCGAGGTCAGGCCGTACAGGGCGAGCACTCCGGAGACGATGGCGAGGGTCTGCATTCCGTCGTCGACGAGTTTCAGTTCGGTCAGTACGTAGGCGAACCCGAATGCTGTTGCAGCGAGCAGTATTCCGCCGATGATGATGCCCGCATTCCCGGCAGCGTGATCGGAGTCCAGGAGAGCCTCCGGCGGGGAGATCGAGACGAAGGTCAACGCACCGATCACACCGAACGCGCTTCCGATCAGGTACGCCAACGACGAGCGGGTGCGGTGGGCCGCGGCGAACAGCGCCAGGGCAACCGCGAACAGCACGACCGGACGCACGTCGACCGTCGTCGATCCGACTGCGGCCTGCAGCATGGCCACGGCCCCGATGATCGAAACCGTGATACGGGCATGCGCCGGCAGCCAGTGCACCAGCAGCACGATCGCCAGTGCCGCGGCCACCAGAACCAACTGCACGGTCACGGTGGTCCACCGATCGAACACGCTCGCCGAGATCAGAACTGGTAGCGCAGCCAGAGCGGTCATGACGGTGGCCACCACGTCGGAGACGTTGCGGCGCAGCAGTTCCAGAGACATACCCATTCCGGATGCGGCCACCAGGACGACGACGAGAAGCAGTCGATAATCGGTCGGTTCGGACAGGTCGGTGCCGACCAGCGCTATCAGAACCGTGCCGACGAGGGGAAGGGTTCGGACGATCTGCAGCAGCGGCCAATCACGGCCGATCTGAGCCGGGAAGCTCGCAATGTAGGTGGCGACGAAGAACGCGATCAGGGCCAGGGTCGGACCGTCGGTCAGGATGGGGCCACACGCCGCGACTCCGGCGAGAATCAACACCGCCATCGGCTGCGACTTCCACTGCACTGCGAGAGCTGTTCCCGCAGCGGCGATTCCGAATGCAGCAATCAACCCGATCACCGGATCGAGCCAGCCGTACAGGACGGACGTCGCCAGAACGTCGAGGTACAGACCCGCAATACCCGTAGCGGCCAGAGCAATTCCGCCGACGCGTCCTCCGGAGCGACCGAACACTCGCACACCGGCACCGATCAGCGCGAGGGAGAACACCCCGCCTGCGGCGACGCGCAGAGGCGGCCCGAACCAGCCGGCCTGTGCGGCCAGAACCAGCAGCATCACGACGCCGACGAGCGTGACACCTGCGCCCGCGACAGCGAGCAGGCGACTGATGACTCCGTCTCGTTGCCACCACGGCTCACGGGGCGGAGCGGGTGGCCGCGGCGCAACCACCGGCCCTCGCAACGGCGGGGCTGCCACGGACTGGCCGACCGCAGGAGGCGGCGTGACCGGAGGTGCCGACACCGGACCGCGCGCGGCATAGGGCTGCTGCGGTGCAGGCACCTGGGGCGGCGAGAACGTCTGCGGAGGGACGGTCGGCGCATACGACCGCGGCACCGGCTGTGGCCTGGCGGGAGCCGAAACGGGCACGGAAGTGGGTGCGGTACCGAGCTGCGACTGCAATGTATGCAGGTCGACGGCCACCTGACGCATGTGGTCGCCCAGGGAATCGAAGCGGCTGGACAGGCGCGCGACGAGTTGCGGGTCCAGCCCGGAGTTCTGGGAAGAAGTCATGGGATAGATCCTGCGGGCCGCGCGGCTCGATAGCCTGAGTAGTGCTACTCGGATCCCTCGAGTAGTCCAGCCCGACTATCCGAAAATTTTACGGAACGAGCTGCCGAAGGGGTGCTTGACGGTGAGGGAACCGAAGCGGACCTTCCCGGTGAGCACCACGTGCAGCGGTCCGTACGGCGGGCCGGTGCGCACCTTGTTGGTGACGGTACCTGCGACGGCCTCGGCACCGTTGACGTCGGCGGTGGCTTCGGTCGGGAGAATCAAAGTGACCGAGCTGCAGTAGTCGTCGACGTGGATGTCGACGACCTGGCTGACCATGACGGCCTGCGTGAAGTCGAGTGTCACCGACGACAGCCGCGTCACCACGTTCAATCGGCGCGGTACGTTCCACGGGCCTTTGCGGGTGATGGTGGACATGCTGCCGCGCACCGTGTCCGGGGTACCGCCGCCGTGTCCCCAGTGCTCCTGCACGACGCGTCGCGGCGTCGGTTGTGGGGTGGGATCGGAGAAGGGTTTCGGCGACGGGAGGTGCTCGCCGGCGATCTGCATGCCCGGTAGATCGGCGAGTACCGAGTTCAGCTCGCCCCGGGTCTTCGACGCCAGAGCGGTGTCCATTCTTTCGGTGAACTCACCGAGCGACAACATGCCTTGACCGACTGCCCGTTGCAGCAGCTGCCCGACGTGCTCGCGTTCGGCATCGGACACTCGCAGATCCCTTGCCTCCATGGGCCCAGGGTAGCGAAGTTCTCAGGCGGCGTGCCCGCGGAGAACCGACAACATTCCGTGTACCGATGCGGGCCAGCCGAACTCTTCGGCGCGTACTCTCGCCGCGATCCGGCGTCCGTCGGCCGGAAGTCGAAGCAGCCGTTGGATTTCCGCTGCGAAGCCGTCGGCGGTGTTGATCGAGGATCCACCGCATTGCGGGGTGACGATCTGGGCCAGTGCCGAGGTTTCGGAGACGACGACGGGCGTGCCCGCGGCGAGCGATTCCAATGCCGCGAGGCCGAATGTCTCGTGCGGCCCCGGCGCGAGAGCGATGTCTGCCGAGGCGAGCAGCTCGGCGACGGCCGACCTGCCGTCGACGAAGCCGAGGAAGTCGACAGGCAGCCCGCGGGCGCGTCGTTCGAGGCCCGCTCGTCGGGGGCCGTCGCCGGCGATGACCAAGCGAGCCCGCATACCCGAATCGCAGAGCGCGGCAAGCGAATCGATGCTGGTCTCGACATGCTTTTCCACCGACAGTCGGCCGCAGTGGACCAGCAGCCGGTCGGCGCTACCCAGCCATGCCGAGCGCGCGCCGGCTCGGCGTCGTCGGGGATGGAACAGCTCGAGATCGACGCCGAGCGGGACTCGATGGACGTTGGGTGTTCCGATTCGATCGAATTCCTGCTGTGCGAACTCGGTGGTGCAGACGACGGCGTCGTACGACTCGGCAGTGCGTCGGTTGGCCGCGTCGGCGAGGGGCCGGGCGTATCGCATCGGCATCGTCTGAGCCAGCAGCCGGTCGAGGCGCTCGTGGGAGATCATGACGCTGCGGATGTCGCGCCGCGACGCCCACCTGCCCATTCCGCGCAGGGTCAGCCGGTCCGACACTTCGATCACGTCCGGACGTAGACCCGACGCGATCGAGGCCACTCGTCGCGGATCGGCCACACGGTAGCCGCCGGTGAACGGAACTTTCGGCGCCGGCACCTCGACGCGCGTCACCCCCGACTGCAGCGTCGTCTCACTCCACCGGGCACCCGGCACGATCAACGTGACGTCGTGACCAGCGGCCACGTAGCCCGATCCCAGCTGATCGACGGCCGTCCGCAAACCGCCGGACCGCGGCCCGTAGAAGTTCGCCAGTTGAACGATGCGCACCTGCTCAGTCTCTCCAGCCGGACGTCCACCCGATGCCACGGTGGTGGATGGTGACCGAACGTTCGGCGAATATCCGTGTGGAGACGGCTACCAGCGGGTAGGTGAGAGCTATGCGAGTGACACTGCAATCCACCGGCGACGCCCCGGCACCCGAGGTCTGGGAGCGTTACATGGACCCGACGGTCTGGAAGACCTGGGCTCCGCAGATCATGGGCGTCGAATACCGCGGTGAACGCCTCGACTCCGATACCTCCGGCCGAGTGCTGGGGCCGTTGGGGGTGCCGATCGACTTCGAGGTGCACTCGGTGGACGAACACTCGTGGACGTGGGCGTGGTCGGCGTGGTTCCAGAACAGGGCCATCGGCGTGGATCTGACACACGGAGTCGTCTCACGACCCAGTGGAACCAGGGCGTGGATCACCATCGACGGCCCGCTGCCGCTGGTGCTGCCCTACCTGCCGATCGCCAAGTTCGCGCTCGGCAGGCTGTGTGCCCAGTAGGGGCTACTCGGACCGGGTGACGGTCTTCTCGTCGCTCTTGTCGGCCACTTCGGTCGGCTCGGGCGTCGGAAGCTCGGACTCCTCGCCCGACCCGTCCAGATGGCCGTCGAATTCGTCGATGGCCTCGGCGCGCTCGTCACCGGTCTGATCCTGGTCGGCGTCGACGCCCTTCGTGTGCTCGGTCGGATCGACTGTCGTGTCCACTGCTTCGTTGTCGGTCATGGGGTCAAGAGTGCCCGTCGGGCCGGGTCGCAAACCCCTACAGACCCTTTTCGATGGCGTACCGGGTCAATTCGACGCGGTTGGCCAGCTGCAGTTTTCGCAGTGTCGCCTGCACGTGGTTCTCGACCGTCCGGTGGCTGAGCGTTAAACGGGTCGCAATCTGCTTGGCGCTGAGCCCTTTTGCGACCAGTCTGAGCACCTCGGTCTCGCGCTCGGTCAACGTGGGGCGGGTATCGGACTCCGGCTCCGGTGACGACGACATCCGCCGGAATTCGCCGAGAACCAAACCGGCCAGACCCGGGGTGAACACCGCTTGTCCGGCTGCGGTGGCGCGGACGGCGTCGAACAGCTCCTCCGCCGATGCGCTCTTGACCAGGTAACCCGTCGCACCAGCCTTGATCGCGTCGAGCACGTCGCTGCGTTCCGCCGACGCCGAAAGCACCAGAATCGTGGATTTCGGGGACGCGTCCAGCACTGCGACGGTGGCATCGGCACCGTTCCCGTCGGGCAGATGCATGTCCATGAGGACGACGTCGGGAGTGGTCGCTCGGGCGCGGCGTCCGGCCGCGGCTACTCCGTCCGCGGTGGCAACCACCCGAAATCCGGCGGCCTCGAGATCCCGGGCGACGCCGTCACGCCACATGGGGTGATCGTCGACGACCATCACCGCGATCTCGGCGTTCGGATTCTCGTCGCCGGTCATCTCGCTCCTCTCGTTCGCGGAACCCGAATTTCCCATTCGGTGCCCTCGCCCTCTCCGGTGTCGAGTATCGCAGTACCGCCGAGAGATTCGACCCGGCCGAGGATGGACTTCGAGACGCCCATCCGGCCCTCGGCCTCGGCGGCGGCGAGCCGTCCGGCGGGTATTCCGCGGCCGTCGTCACGAATGCTCAGGATCAGCTCTCCGTCGACGTCTTCGAGCAGTACGTAGGCCTTCGCATCGGCACCTGCGTGAAGCTCGACGTTGGACAGCGCAGTGGTCACGACGGCAGCGAGTTCCTCGGCAACGTCGGATTCGACGAGCACCGGGTCGGCGGGAGTCGACACCGAGATCGACGTGCCGGCCTGAGTACGCAGCAGAGCGCGCACGTCGACGATCGATCCGGTGTGATCGTCGCGCGGAGCCGACTGTTCGGAGATCAGCACGCGCAGAGCGACTTCCTGCTCACCGGCGAGCTCCGCGAGTTCGGCTGCCGGCCCGCCTATTTCGAGACCTCGACGGCGGACGAGGGCCAGCACCTGCAGAACCCCGTCGTGCACCTGTCGGGCCAGTCGCTCACGCTCCTCGGTGATCGCCGCCAACCGTGCCGCACTGCGCAATTCCTCGTGGGCGCGCCGGGCTGTGTTCGACGCCAATCCCAACGCGAGCCCGGCCGACAGCAGCACCGGGGCGGTGGCGTCGGACCACAGGTCGGTGTCGAACCGGTCCCGTACCAGGGCACTGACCAACGACATCACCACGCCCGAGGCGATACCACCCTTGGGCCCCAACAGAATTGCGGCGGAGATGACGGCGTTGGTGGCCCACAGGGTGGTGGGCAGGGTCTGGCGGGTGCTGTACCAGTCGTAGTCGGCCACCAACCGCGTCGACGCCATCAGGGCGATCACGATGATCTGATCTGCGAGCACCACCTGCCAGCGCGGCAGGGTGGCCCGCGAGAGCAGGAGTGCCGAAGCCCCGGACCATACGGCCATCAGGGCGACCAACGCCCAACTCAGCCGCGGGTTGGTGTATTTGTCGACGGTCGCGGCCTGATAACTGATGGCGTACACGAGAGTGACCAGACGGAAGGCCTGCGAGGCCCGCCACAGCGGGCTGTCGGGATCGGCCGAATTCAGCGTCGGCCGCACTCGGTCAGTCGTCCGCATCGGTCTTCGGGTCTGCAGTGTTCAGCTCCCCCTTGGCAAGTCGATCGGGCTCGGACGAACCGGGAGGAGTGTCCGGGTCGCTGGGTTCGGCCGAGTACAGCGTGTCGCTGACATCGAGTTCCTCGTACACCTCGTCGGGGTCGTCGGCGAGCAGCGACCGGACGGCGGTGTTGAGCACCGCGACGATCGGGACCGCCAGCAGGCCGCCGACGATGCCCGCGAGCAGAATGCCGACGGTGATGGACAGTACGACGGCCAGTGGGTGCAGCCGAACGGCGCGGCCGAGCAGAAGTGGCTGCAGCACATGGCCTTCGAGCTGCATGACCGCTATCACGATGCCCAGGGTGATGACGGCGGTGATGAGCCCCTTCGTCACCAGCGCGATGAACACTGCGACGAATCCGGTCAGCACGGCACCGATGATCGGTATGAATGCGCCGATGAACACCAGCGAGGCCAACGGAAGTGCCAGCGGTACACCGAGAATGGCGAGCCCGGCTCCGATGCCCACCGCGTCGGCTGCGGCTACGGCCACCGTCGCGCGAACGTATCCCACGAGCGACCCGAAACCTTGGATGCCGGCTGTGCGAATCTTCTTGCGCGCCTTCGTCGGTGCCAGCCGGGTGACGAACTGCCAGATCTGATCACCGCCATACAGGAAGAAGATCAGCGTGAACAGCGTCAGCAGCGCCCCGGTCAGAATTTCGCCGATCACCGTCGCCGTGGTCAACGCCCCACTGGTGACGGCCTCCTGGTTGTCCTGGATGACTTTGACCAGATTGTCGGTCGCTTGCCGAATCTGGTCTTCGCTGATGTGCAGCGGCCCGTTGCTGAGCCACTCCTCGACGCTGTTGATCGATTGGGTGAACTGATCGCCCACCTGCGGCAGCCCCTCGATGAACTGCTCGACGATGAACGTCATGATTCCGGCGACGACGCCGATGCTGGCGATGATCACGATGATCACCGCAGCGACACGCGGCACTCCTCGACGCTGCATCCAATCGACGATCGGCACCAGCAGAGCGGCCGCCAGCAGCGCCAGACCCAGCGGGATGACCACCGTGCTCAATTTGGCGATCACATAGGCAAAAGTGATGAATCCGGCAAACAAGACAAGCAGTCGCCACGTCCATTCCGCCCCAACCCGTACCAGCGGATGCACCGAATCTGCGGCCGAAGTGAGGCGCGGGGACGCCCCCGTACCTTGCGCCCGCAACTCGTCGGTGCTCACCCGCTAAATTTAACCTGTGCTGGCATCTTTCCGAGCGGTCTCGCTCACCCTGAAGAGTCGCTGGCCGCTCTATATGCTCTCGATGCTCATCGCCAACGTCTTCGGCGCAGTTCTGGTCTTCGCCTTCGTTCGCTACGGTCTGCCCATTCCGGAGTCGCAATCGATCGTCGCCGACCGCGTCCGCAACGTGTACATCTTCGGTGCGTATCTGGGTGTTGCCCTGGTGGTCAGCCTGATCTACGCGTACACACTGCTGCGCTCGGTCATCAGGTGGCAGCTCCGCGGCGGCCCGCCCACCCGCAAGGAACAGATGACGACGCTGCACGCGCCGCTGCGTCAGGCCATCGTGCACCTGATTCTGTGGATCATCGGCGGCATCATCTTCGTGCTGCTGACCATCGCGGAGATGCCGTCGCTGTCCATCGCCGTCATCGTCACCGTCGGCATGGCCGCCACCGTCACCTTCGGTTTCACCTACATGCTCGGCGAACGCATCCTGCGCCCGGTCGCAGCACTGGCACTGAGCGAAGGCCGCTTCGACCGCACGATGACGCCCGGCGTCGGTACCCGCATGGCCATGACGTGGGGACTGGGCACGTTGATGCCCGTCATCGGCATCATCTTGCTGTGTGCCACCCAGCTGACGACCGACCTGGTGTTCTCGCCGAACGCACTGGCCGTGGCCATCATCCTGCTCAGCGTGCTGGCCATCGTGCAGGCCTTCGTCCTGTCGATGCTCACGGCGAGCCAGATCTCCGACCCGATCAGCCAACTGCACAACGCCATCGAACGCGTGCAGCGCGGCGAGACCGACGTCGAGGTCGACGTGTTCGACGGCAGCGAGATCGGTCGCCTCCAGGTCGGCTTCAACCGCATGATGGAGGAATCCGCCGAGCGACGCGTCCTGCGTCAGCTGTTCGGCCAGCACGTCGGCGAGGACGTGGCGCGTCGAGCACTGCAGTTCGGTACCGAACTGGGCGGCGAGACACGATTCGTCGCCGTGCTGTTCGTCGACATGGTCGGATCCACCGCCACCGCGTCGGAACGCCCGCCGAGTGAGGTCGTGGTGTTGCTCAACGAGTTCTTCCGGGTGGTCGTCGATGTCGTGGGACGCCACCACGGCTTCGTCAACAAATTCATGGGCGACGCGGCGCTGGCGATCTTCGGGGCACCACTCGACCGTCCCGACGCTCCCACCGCGGCCCTGGCCGCGGCGCGTGAACTGCGTTTCGCTCTGGACGAGATCACCGGACTCGACATCGGCATCGGGGTGTCGGCGGGACTGGCCGTCGCCGGCAACATCGGCGCGTCCGAGCGCTTCGAGTACACGGTCATCGGAGACCCGGTCAACGAGGCGTCGCGGCTCACCGAACTGGCGAAACTGCGGCCCGGACGCGTTCTGGCATCCACCTCGGCCCTGTACTTCGCCGACGACGAGGAGCAGGAACAGTGGGAGTTGGGCGACCAGGTGCAACTGCGTGGCCGACGACGGGCAACCCACCTGGCCTGGCCGGTGGAGTATCCCGACTCCCCCTCGAGTGACGGTTAGTCTGACAGGATGCCCGACCCCAGCTCGACCAGCGGACCCGCAGCGCGGCGCCCGCGAAACCGGCTGAGATGGGTCAAGTGGATCGCCGCAATTGCCCTGGTCGCTCTGCTGGTGGGCGAGGCGATCTACCTGTGGCCACGGCTGCACGAATCCTGGACAGCAGTACGAGAAATCCATTGGGGCTGGCTGGCTGCGTGCGTAGTTGCCCAAGCCGTGTCGCTCAGCGCGTTCGGCCGAGTCCAGAAGCAGCTGCTCGACGCGGGCGGCGTGCAGGTGCGTCAACGCAAGTCCGTGGCCGTCATCTACGGCAGCACCGCAATGTCGCTCACTCTGCCCGCCGGCCAGGTGTTCTCGACGGCCTTCACCTACCGCGAGACCCGACGCTGGGGTGCGAGTCCGGTTGTCGCCTCGTGGCAGCTCGCCATCTCCGGCGTCATCGCCGCGGCCGGGTTGGCGGTGCTCGGCGTTGCCGGCGGACTGGTTGTCGGTAGTTCGTTCAATACCTTCACCGTGGTGCTCCCGATCATCGGCGTCATCGCGATCGTGGCCGCTGTCCGATACATCTCGAACCACCCGGAGTCCATCAAACAGTTCGCCCGCTGGGGTCTGCGCAAGTACAACGCGTTCCGCAACCACGATCTCGACGCCGGAGCCGAGGCCATCGACAAGGTCATCGGCCAGATCCAATCCGTACAGCTCGGCAAGCGGGACGGCGCGCTCACACTGTCCTGGTCGGCCGTGCACCGGCTCGCGGACGTCGCGTGCCTGGCGTTCGCGTGCTTCGCCGTCGGCGCAGATCCACGACTGTCCGGGCTGTTCATCGCATTCGCGGCGGGTAAGGCCGTCGGATCCGTTCCGCTCGCACCCGGTGGCCTCGTGGTCGTCGACGCCACCCTTATCGCGTTCCTGACCAGCGCCGCGTCCATCACCGCATCTCAGGCAGTGGCGTCGGCCCTGGTCTATCGCGGGGTCAGCTTCATCTTGGTCGCCATCGTCGGGTGGATCGTGTTCCTCGTCCTGTTCCGTAAGCACCAGCACGCCGATCTCGAATTCGACATCGCCCTCGAGCGGCAGGAGACCTCCGATCTCGGCCGAGCCACCGAGCACGATCGCGACTCCAAAGGCGATCCGGAGACCGCGTAGCCCCGTGCCGTTCGGTATGGCATCCGTCACTGTTCGTTCACCCGGAATATATACGGACCCCGGTCCGCTTGTGTACTATGAGTTTGAAACTTCAACCCAACAAGGAGTCCTCATGACCACCGCCATCGCGCTTCCCGAGCTCACCGCAGGCACCTGGGCCATCGATCCCACCCACTCCACCGTCGGATTCACCGTCCGCCACCTGGTGGTCAGCAAGGTCCGCGGCCGCTTCCAGAACTTCAGCGGCACCGTCACCGTCGCCGCCGACGGCACCCCGTCCGTCGACGCCGAGATCGACGTCACCTCGATCACCACCGACAACGAGCAGCGCGACGGCCACCTCAAGACCGCCGACTTCTTCGAGGTCGAGAAGTTCCCGACCGCGACGTTCAAGTCCACCTCGGTCAAGGCCGACGGCGGAGACTTCGTCGTCACCGGAGACTTCACCCTCCACGGCGTCACCAAGTCCATCGACCTCAAGCTCGAGTTCAACGGCGTCAACGCCGGCATGGGCAACGGACCGGTCGCAGGCTTCGAAGCCAGCACCACCATCAACCGCAAGGACTTCGGCATCAGCATCGACATGCCCCTCGAAGGCGGCGGCGCAGTCGTCGGCGACAAGATCGCCCTGAACCTCGACATCGAGGCCGGCCTCCAGGCGTAAGTTTCACCCCCGCCTTCCGGATTCACCCCTCCCCTTCCGGATTCACCCCTCCCCTTCCGGATTCACCCCTCCCCTTCCGGATTCACCCCTCCCCTTCCGGATTCACCCCTCCCCTTCCGGATCAATGCGCCTTTGTTGCAGTCCAACCGACTGAAACCCACATTGATCCGGACCTGGGGGGCGAGATCCAGTGGCATCGAACGGCCCGCACCTGCACTCGTAGGCGCGGGCCGTTCGCGTCGGTGTCCTACAGTGGGCCCGTGAAGTTTCGTTCCCTGGCCGTCGCTGCCGTCCTCGATCTCGTCATGATCGTGCTGTTTGCCGCGATCGGCCGTCGTAGTCACGACGAAGCCACCGCGCTGTCCGGCCTCTTCCACACCGCGTGGCCGTTCGTCGTCGGTGCCGCTGTCGGCTGGATCGCTACGTTCGCTCTGTACCGCAACAAGTTCGACGCGTTCCTCGTTGTTCCGACGGGCATTCTGGTGTGGGTCACCACGGTCGTCGGAGGCATGATCCTGCGCACGGCGACAGGTCAGGGAACCGCTACCGCGTTCATCATCGTTGCGACGATTTCCACCGCGGTTCTGCTGCTCGGCTGGCGCGCGATCGCCAGATTCATTCCCTCGGTTCGGTGACAGGGACCTTTTCGCGATAGGATCATTCACGGTGCGCCGGGAAGTCTGGTCGGCAATAGTTCTGTGCTGCGCACATGTCCGTCGACTCGGCGGACGCGCTCAGCACGACGTTGCTACCGAAAGGCGTTGTTCCCGTGTCTGATTCACCGATTCCCAAAGAGAGATTGCCGCTGTTCTCTCGCGGTTCCTGGTCCGAGGCCGACCGCATCGCACAGGTCTTGCGCAAAGAGACCGTCGGCGGCGCATTGCTTCTCGTTGCCACCGTGGTCGCGCTCGTGTGGGCCAACTCACCGTGGTCCGCCGCCTACGACTCATTGATGAGCACTCGCGTCGGGCCGTCGGCTCTGCATCTCGATCTGACTCTGTCGACGTGGGCCGCCGACGGGCTGTTGGCCATCTTCTTCTTCGTCGTCGGACTCGAACTGAAACGCGAGTTCGTTGCCGGTGATCTGCGCGATCCGGCACGCGCCGCACTGCCGGTGGCCGCTGCTGTCGGCGGAATGGTCGTTCCCGCAGTCATTTTCGTGCTGTTCAACCTCGGCACCGGGGATGGCGCTCTGCTCGGCTGGGCCATTCCCACCGCGACCGATATCGCGTTCGCCGTGGCCGTTCTCGCTGTGATCAGCACGCATCTGCCGACAGCGCTGCGAACCTTCCTGCTGACTCTGGCCGTGGTCGACGACCTCTTGGCCGTCAGCGTCATCGCGATCTTCTACACCGACGACATCAACTTCATTGCGCTCGGCCTGACGCTGATCCCGCTCGCGCTGTTCGCGGTCGCCGTGCAGATGCGCGTCCGCTCGTGGTGGGTGCTCATCCCGCTGGCCGTGGTGACGTGGGTGCTCATGCACGAGTCGGGTGTCCACGCCACCGTCGCAGGCGTTCTGCTCGGCTTCGCCGTCCCGGTGATCCGGAGCAAGGCGAACGGCGGCCCCGATGCGGGCCCCGGTCTCGCCGAGCATTTCGAGCACAAGATCCGGCCGATCTCCGCGGGTATCGCGGTTCCGCTGTTCGCCTTCTGCGCAGCCGGTGTGACTGTCGGCGGCTTCTCCGGCCTGGCCAGCGCCCTGACCGACCCGATTGCCATCGGCATCATTGCCGGCCTCGTCATCGGCAAGGCCATCGGCATCTTCGGCACCACCTACCTGGTCTCGCGCTTCACCCGGGCGACGTTGGACGCCGGCTTGAAATGGCTCGACGTCTTCGGCGTCGCGATGCTCGCCGGTATCGGTTTCACGGTGTCGCTGCTGATCGGCGATCTGGCATTCGGTGAAGGAACAGAGCGCGACGATCACGTGAAGGTCGGTGTGCTGACCGGTTCGATCATCGCCGCAACCATCGCGTCGATCATTCTGCGTACCCGCAACAAGGCGTACCGCGACTTCTACATCGAAGAGACCCGCGACGACGACCACGACGGAATTCCGGACGTGTATCAGCAGAAGAAGTAGACCGCGGCCGACATCTGGTCTGTTGCCACTGGTGTAGGGCCTCTACAGTTGTCGCCGTGATCGACATCCGGGTCCAGGCATGACCGACCCACAGCCGCTGGCCCGTCGACTGGGCCTTGTCGATGCAGTCGTCATCGGTGTCGGCTCGATGGTCGGGGCGGGAGTGTTCGCGTCGTTCGCTCCCGCGTCGGCCGCAGCGGGTGCCGGCTTGCTGATCGGCCTCGCCATCGCGGCTGTCGTCGCGTTCTGCAACGCGACGTCGTCCGCGCAACTCGCCGCCCAGTATCCGACGTCGGGCGGGACGTACATCTACGGTCGTGAACAACTCGGTGAGTGGCCCGGCTTCCTCGCCGGCTGGACCTTCGTCATCGGCAAGACCGCAAGCTCGGCGGCCATGGCGATGGTGTTCGCGGCCTACGTCGCCCCTTCCGGCTATACGAATGTCGTTGCGATTCTTGCCATTGTCGCGTTGACGGTGGTGAACTACTTCGGCATCACTCGCACGGCGCTCCTGACGAAGATCCTCGTCACCGCGGTGCTCGCCATCCTCGTCGTCGGGGTGGTTCTGGGCTTCGCCGGCTCGCCGGGCAACGGCATCGGCGCTTCGGGATCCCTCACCGGGGACGGCTGGTACGGAATTCTGCAGTCCGCGGGATTGCTGTTCTTCGCCTTCGCCGGGTACGCGCGCATCGCCACCCTCGGCGAGGAAGTGGTGCGGCCCGAGCGCACCATTCCACGGGCCATCGTCTCTGCACTCGGCATCGCGTTGCTGATCTATGCAGCGGTTGCCGTGACATTGTTGACGGTATTGGGCCCGGACCTGCTGGCCTCGTCGTCGGCTCCGCTGGTCGATCTCGTTGTGTCGTCCGGACATTCGTGGGCATCACCCGTCATGCGCATCGGTGCCGGACTGGCCGCGCTCGGAGCGTTACTGGCCTTGATCGCCGGTATCGGACGCACGTCGTTGGCGATGGCCCGCCACCACGATCTGCCGTCGTATCTGACTGCGGTCCACCCTCGCTACTCGGTGCCGCACCGGGCCGAGATCACTCTGGCGGCGATCGTCTGTGCCGCAATTCTCGTCGTGGATCTTCGTGACGCCATCGGCTTCTCGTCCTTCGGGGTGCTGCTGTACTACCTCGTCGCCAACGTCAGCGCGTACACCCAGGGCACCGAACACCGACGCTATCCGCGCCCCCTGCAGGCGCTCGGAGCGCTCGGGTGCCTGGTTCTCATTGCCACGCTGCCCTTGTCGTCGATCGCGATCGGCACCGTTGTCGTACTGCTCGGCGTCCTCTACCGTCTGGTCCGGGTTCAGCGACTGTTCACTTGACGGCTGATTCGACAAGGGTCAATATAGACCAATGTCGAATCAGGACCTGACCTCCTCGGCCGGCGCATGCTGTTCGCCGCTCGTCCACGAACCGCTGACCGTGGACTGGGCCGGGGATCTGGCCCGCATGTTCAAGGCGTTGGGCGATCCTGTGCGCCTGCGGTTGCTCAGCCTCGTCGCCAGTCATGCCGGCGGCGAAGCGTGCGTGTGTGACATCTCCCCCGCTTTCGACCTGTCGCAACCGACGATCTCCCACCACCTCAAGGTGCTCCGCGAAGCCGGGCTGCTCGACTGTGAGCGACGCGGAACCTGGGTCTACTACTGGGTCGTTCCAGCTGCCTTGCAACAACTGTCGTCGGTACTCACCGCCGCGGACCCCACGGTGGTCACGGTATGAGCACCACCACGGACACCGCCGTCGTCGGCAAACTCTCCACGCTCGATCGGTTCCTCCCGGTGTGGATCGGTGTCGCCATGGTCGTCGGCCTGATCCTGGGGCTCATGGTCCCCGGGCTGAACGACGCGTTGTCGTCCATCTCCGTCGACGGGGTGTCGCTGCCGATCGCCGTCGGCCTGCTCGTCATGATGTATCCGGTACTGGCCAAGGTCCGCTACGACCGCCTCGACACCGTCACCGGCGACAGGCGACTGCTGATCGGATCGCTCGTTCTCAACTGGGTCCTCGGACCGGCGCTGATGTTCGCTCTCGCATGGCTTTTCCTTCCGGACCTGCCCGAGTACCGCACCGGACTGATCATCGTCGGCCTCGCTCGATGCATCGCGATGGTCATCATCTGGAACGACCTCGCCTGCGGAGACCGTGAGGCCGCGGCCGTGCTGGTGGCGATCAACTCGGTGTTCCAGGTCTTCATGTTCGCCGTCCTCGGATGGTTCTACCTCTCGGTACTGCCCGGCTGGCTCGGCCTGGAGCAGACCACGATCGAAGCATCGCCGTGGCAGATCGCGAAATCGGTGCTGATCTTCCTCGGAATCCCGCTGATAGCCGGATTTGCATCGCGCTTCTTCGGTGAACGCGCCAAGGGTCATGCGTGGTACGAGGAGAAGTTCATCCCCAGGATCGCCCCGTGGGCTCTCTACGGGCTGTTGTTCACCATCGTCGTTCTCTTTGCGCTGCAGGGTGATCGGATCACCTCACAGCCCTGGGACGTGGTGCGCATCGCGCTGCCTCTGCTGGTTTACTTCGCGGTGATGTGGGGCGGCGGTTACGCACTCGGTGCCGCCATGGGCCTGGGCTACGAACGCACTACCACCCTCGCATTCACCGCTGCGGGCAACAACTTCGAGCTCGCCATCGCGGTCGCCATCGCCACCTACGGCGCAACGTCCGGGCAGGCACTCGCCGGGGTCGTCGGTCCGCTCATCGAGGTGCCGGTCCTGGTCGGCCTCGTCTATGTCTCCCTCGCCTTGCGGAAGCGGTTCTCCCCCAGCCTTTCCACGACCACGTCATCGAAGGATTCCTGATGTCCGAGACACCCAGCGTGCTGTTCGTCTGCGTCCACAACGCCGGCCGCTCTCAGATGGCCGCCGGATTTCTGACTCATCTCGCCGGCGATACCGTCGAGGTACGTTCTGCCGGTAGCGCTCCCGCGGACACCATCAACTCGGCAGCGGTCGAGGCCATGGCCGAGGTCGGTATCGACATCTCGGCGCAGTCGCCGAAGATCCTGACCACCGAGGCCGTCGAGACGTCCGACGTCGTCATCACCATGGGCTGTGGCGACGCGTGCCCGGTGTTCCCTGGCGTGAGCTACCGCGACTGGGCACTGGCCGATCCGGCAGGAAAAGGCGTCGAGGCAGTCCGCCCGATTCGCGACGAGATCAAGCGTCGAATCGAAGACCTGATCGCCGAACTGGTTCCAGCGAAGCAGAGTTCGGCATCATGACGACACCCAGCGTGCTGTTCGTCTGCGTCAAGAACGGCGGCAAATCACAGATGGCGGCCGGCCTGATGCGCAAGGCCGTCGGCGATTCGGTCGAAGTGCACTCTGCCGGAACCGAACCCGGTACCGCAGTCAATGCACTCTCGGCCGAGGCGCTCCTCGAAGTCGGCGTCGATCTGTCGGGTGAAGTACCGAAACCGATCGACCCCGCTCTGCTCGCCCGGATGGACTACGTCGTCACCCTCGGCGGTGAGGCGAAGGTAGACGTGGTCGACGGCCCCGGATTCGAGAACTGGGACACCGACGAACCGTCCGAACGCGGCATCGACGGCACCGAGCGGATGCGTCTGGTGCGTGACGACATCGCGGGCCGCGTCGGAGAACTGGTCTCCCGATTGCGCAGCGCGGAAACCTGATCCGAATGAACACCGAGGTGGTAGTGATCGGCGGCGGTCAAGCAGGACTGTCCGCCGGCTACTACCTGCGACGAGCCGGTCTGGACTTCGTCATCCTCGACAACCAGACGCACGCCGGCGGGTCCTGGCAGGACTACTGGCCGTCACTGCATCTGTTCTCGCCGGCCGAGTACTCGCGACTACCCGGTTGGCCGATGCCGGCGTGGCACAGTGGTTTTCCGCCGGCATCGCATGTGGTGGACTACCTGCGGGCGTACGAGAAGAAGTACGACTTGCCGGTGCACAGGCCCGTCGACGTGAAGTCCGTGCATCGTACGACCGAGGGCTATCGAGTCCACACCGACGGCGAGTCGTACGGTGCCGCAGCAATCATCAATGCGACGGGAACGTGGTCTCGGCCGTTCTGGCCGAGCTACCCGGGTATGCGCGAGTTCGGTGGAACCCAGCTGCATGCCGCTGACTACCGAACGCCGGGTCAGTTCGTGGGCAAGCGAGTAGGAATCGTCGGCGGCGGAAACTCGGCTGCTCAGATACTCGCCGAGATATCCACGGTCGCGCAGACCCTGTGGTTCACCAACCGCGAGCCGAGGTTTCTGCCCGACGACGTCGACGGTCGGGTGCTGTTCGATGTCGCCAGCGATCGGTCCCGCACTCTGGCGGCAGGCGGTCCCGATACCGGCGGGGTCGCCGGTCTGGGCGACATCGTCATGGTCCCGCCGGTGCGGGAGGCCAGGGATCGCGGAGTGCTGCACGCCCGGCCGATGTTCACCGCGATCACCACCGACGGCGTCACCGACGGACATACGACGGAAAAGCTGGATGTAATCCTCTGGTGCACCGGATTCCGACCCGCACTGCGGCATCTGCAGCCGCTGCATTTGCACACCGAAGGATCACGAATCGTGCTGGACGGCAATCACGTCCGCGGCGAAGCGACGCTGGTGTTCCTGGGCTACGGCGACTGGACCGGCCCCGCCTCGGCGACGCTCATCGGCGTCGGCCGGACGGCACGCGCAGCAGTGGACACTCTCGTTCGACGAGGAAAGGTAGATCCGACATGAACGAATACCCCGTAGTGGTGGTCGGCGCAGGCCCCATCGGTCTCGCTGCCGCGGCGCACCTGGCCGAAACCGGTTCTGCCGTCATCGTTCTCGAACGTGGACCGTCGGCCGGATCGGCGGTGTCCGAATGGAATCACGTGCGGCTGTTCTCTCCGTGGTCCGAGGTCGTCGACCCGGCTGCCGCCCGAATGCTCGAACCCACCGGTTGGACTCCACCGGACGGCGACACCTACGCCACCGGACGCGAATGGGTGGAGCACTATCTCGCGCCCCTCGCTGCTGTGCTCGGCGATACCGTCCGAGTCGACTCCGAAGTGGTCGGCGTCGCCCGCCGGGGACGCGACCGCGTCGTCGACGCCGGACGCGACACCGAACCACTGTCGGTGCATGTTCGCCACTCCGACGGCAGCGAGGAACGCATCCTCGCTCGCGCCGTGGTCGACGCGTCGGGCACCTGGGGATCGCCGAATCCACTGGGGAGCGAAGGACTTCCGGCCATCGGCGAGAAGGCTGCCGCCGACCGCATCGACTACCGAGTCCCCGATTTGACCGATCCGGCGATTCGCTCCCAGTTCGCGGGCAAGCACACCATCATCGCCGGTAGCGGCCACTCCGCGCTGACCGCCATCATCACCTTCGCAGAGCTCGCCGCCGACGAGCCCGGCACGACGCTCACCTGGGCCGTGCGTCGAGGCGTCACCGCGGAGGTCTTCGGCGGCGGTGCGGCCGACGAACTCGCGGCGCGAGGCGCACTCGGCCAGCGCGCGAAGAAGGCCGTCGACGACGGTTACCTCACCGTGGTCTCCGGATTTCGCACCGAAGCCGTTGCTGTGCAGGGTGATCGGCTCGTCCTCGTGGGCGACGGCGGCACCCGTATCGAGAACGTCGACCGCGTCGTCGCACTGACCGGGTTCCGTCCGGATCTTTCGTGGTTGTCCGAAGTGCGCCTCGATCTCGATCCCACTCTGCAGGCACCGAAGTTCGTCGCCGAACTGGTGGATCCGAACATCCACTCCTGCGGCTCGGTGTCACCACACGGAGTCGAGGAGCTCACTCAGCCCGAGCCCGGCCTGTACCTGGTCGGCATGAAGAGCTACGGACGTGCGCCGACGTTTCTGGCGATGACCGGATACGAGCAGGTGCGCGGCATCGCCGCCGAACTGGCAGGCGATCACGAGGGCGCGCGAAAAGTGGAGCTGACGTTGCCCGACACGGGCGTCTGCGGTGGGGCCGGCCTGTTCGACGAGCCCGACGCCCCGACGACCGGTGGATGCTGCGGTGTCTCCCCAGAAGCTGAGGCACAACTGATCTGAGTGTCCACTATTTCGTTCCGGAAGCGGGATCGCGCCTCCCGGCTGAAATGGTGGACACTCAGATCACCTACGACGTCAGCCGAATGCCTGGTACCCCAACCAGCCGGCGAGGCCGAGTCCCAGAATGCCGACGCCGACGCGGAGCACGATCGGCGAGATCACCTTGACGGTCGGTGGCCCGCAGGCACCGCCGACGAAGCAGCCGATTGCGAGAGCCAGAGCGGCCCACCAGTTCACGTGGCCGGAGAACGAGAAGATGATCGCCGCAATGAGATTGGCGATGCCGAGGAAGAAGCTCTTCAGAATGCTTGCGCGCCAGAACGTATCGGACGTACAGATCAGCGCCAGAGCCAGGAAGATAACCCCGGCTCCGGCTCCGAAGTAGCCCCCGTAGATGGCGACGGCGAACAGCGCCAGCGGGTACAGCGTCGGAAATTGCCTGCCGCCGGACAACGTTCGGATTTTGGGCTGCAGCAGCAGTGCAATCGCAGCCATCGCGACCAGGAACGGCACGATGACCTCGAACGATCCCTCCGGAGTGACGAGTAACAGGATGGCTCCGGTGGTCCCGCCGAGCGCCGAGTAGACGGCGTAGCGAATCAGCTGTTTGCCGTCCTTGGCGAGTTCGGCCGACGAGCTCGTAGTCGCACCCACTCCGGCAGCGACCAGCGCGACGGTGTTGGTGACGTTCGCCGAGACCGCGGGAAGCCCTACCGCCAACAGCGCCGGATAGGACACGAGGGATGCGAGCCCGGTGACGAACCCGATGAGGCCGGCGAAGAACCCGGCCACCACCAGTAGTCCGAAATCGAGCACAGTCACCGAACAAAACTACCGTGCCTAACGATCGAGCCCCTATTCGACGGGGTTCGCCATCTCCTGCAGCAAGCGGCTCGTCATCCGCACTGCCTGATCTCCACCGTCGGCGTCCTCGATGTAGACGGCGAAGGCAACATCGCCACTGGTGGCGAGCACGAAGCGATCATCGCCGCTCTCCCCGGCAAATCCCTGGACGCCGTCGAACGTATCGAGACCACTGCTGTTCGACGATGCGGCCACGATCTCACGCAAGCGGGCTGCAGCGTCGGGGCCCATGGGCTCGGCTGCGCGGTCTGCCACTGCAGTCTGCCCGGCAACGATGGCCGGCGTGGGCGCGCTTCCGCGGGAGATCGCTGCTGCCATCTGGGCAAGCCCGAACGGTGTCACCGTCGCCTCGGCTCCGGATGCGGTGGAGACGTTCCGAATACCGTCGATCGCGCTCCGGCTGTCGGCGGGGGTGCCGGTGTAGGCGTCGAGACCGGGCATCGCATAGTGAATTCCCAGACCCAGGCGTGCCGCCGCGTCTTCGGCACTGTCGTCGCCTCGGTCGGCCTGCACGGCTTTGATCAATTCCGACGCGGTGCCGGCCGGATAGGAGCCGGCGAACACCACGTCGCCCTGCTCGTTGGCGTAACTGTTCTGTGCCGCACCGAGTATCGCACCGGTCGACGTGGACACCGCCACGATCGACGCGGATGTACCTGCCATCACCACAGCGTTTTCGGCCGCGAGTTGGACGCGCGGATCGAGTGTTGCGTGCAGGTCCGGCCCGCCCGGTCCCTGGAATCCCACGCGTCGTTCACCGGTTCCGTCGACGGTGTAGGTGTCGACGGCCCAGCCTGCCGTGGCGTCGCGGCCGGATTGCCATGCGGCGCGCAGGGAGTCGAGCACCGGGGAGGTGATTCGACGGTCGTCGACGATGAGCTTCGGCTGCGGGGCGACCACCACTCCCGGCACCGCTCGCAGATCGTCCTCGAGCACGGCGAAGTCGTCGTCGCGCAGTGTCACTGCGGTGATCGGAGCTCCGTGGGCCGAATCGAGTTCCTTCAGTAGCGATTCGGAGGTGATCAGCGGCGCGACGACGTCGATGACATCGGCGAGTTGCTGAGTCGACGCCGCCGGATCACTCATCTGGGCGGGGTCGAGAGAGATGGCGTTGATGGTCCGCTCACTCATCAGCACGTTGTTCGCGGAATCGAAGATCAACGGCGGAGCGGCGTCGGTGCGGGTGTAGCGAACCGACCCGCCCGAGGTCAGATCCGGAACGAGCGTGGCCGGATCCCACGCGATACGCCAGCCGACACTGAGCTTCTTGGTTGCGCCCTGAGCGCTGTACTTCCAGTCCTTGCCCTCGCCGAAATTCCAGGCGGACGCGAGCGTGAAGAATCCGCTCTCGTCGGAGAGATCCATGTACTGCGTCAGGTCGAAGTCGCCCGTCGATCTGCCGTCGGCCGACAAACCGTCGAACATCTGATTCAGAGCTGCCGTCGCGGCGTTCGGGTACGTCGTCAGTGCGGCCGCCGCCGCGACATCGCGGTTGTCCAGCGCGTCGACAAATTTGGAGACCAATACCTCGGCCTCGCTCGGTGGGCGGTCGACCATCCAGAACACGGCCGAGACCGACAGCGTCGCCGATGCTGCAACTGCGACGAGGTAGCGACCGCGGACCTTGCGCGGGCCACGACGGACACGACTCATAGAACTCATGAGTCACAATATTCACTGTAGTCACACGAGTAACAAGCACGGGATTCATACGAGCCGGTCACGATTGAGATACGGAGTGGTCCGTTTACCTCGGGCTGTTACCTCAGAAAGCGTCCTGCAGCCTCGATGGCGGGTGCCGAACTTCCCGCGTTGTTCACGAAGACCGCGAACGCGAGATCATCGGAGATTCCGACGAACCAGCCGTGCGCTCCTTCGTTGTTCGGCCCGAATTCGGCGGTTCCGGTCTTGCCGAGCAGCCCAGGAATGTCGTTCAGTGCCGTAGCCGTACCACCGGTGATGGTCTCGCGCATCATGGCCTTGATCTGCTCGGTGACCTGTGGGTTCACCGCTGCCGGCTGCATGTTTCCCACGCCGGGCTTACCCGAGACGACCGTCGGCGGGAGCAATCCGTTGTTCGCGATCGACGACGCGACCAGCGCCATACCGAACGGCGACGCAGTCACCTGCCCTTGGCCGATGGCGGATTCGACGCGCTGCGCCGGGGTGTCGGCCGACGGCACCGAACCGGTGACGGTCGTCAGGCCCGGGGTCACGTAGTCGACGCCGAGGCCGTACTGCGCGGCCGCGTCGGTCAGACCGTTCGGCGGCAGGGCGACGCCGAGTCGGCCCATCGTCGTGTTGCACGATTTCGCGAAGGCAGTGTGCAACGGAACGTCGCCGAGCGCGAAGTTGTCGTCGTTGGGAATCTGACGTCCCTCGATGTTTTCCGTCGCCGGGCACGGCAACACCGTGTCGGGGGTGACGGCACCGGATTGCAGAGCAGCCGAGGTGGTGACCGTCTTGAAGGTCGACCCGGGCGGGTAGAGACCGGTCAGAGCAATCGGGCCTTCCGCATCCGCCGCGGCGTTCTGTGCGACGGCGAGAACCTCTCCGGTGGACGGCCGAAGCGCGACGATCGCAGCCTGCTGCGGCACCGACGCCAGGGCGTTCTCGGCCTTGATCTGCAACGCCGAGTCGACGGTGGTCGCGATGTCGTCACCGGTGGAGGCATCGCGACCGGCAAGCTGGGTGACGGTGTTGTCGGCAGCGACCGACTGGATCGCCCAGCCTCGATTGGCCGTCTGCTCCTGTTCCCACAGCGTCGTCAGGTCGCTGAGAACCGGCGAGATAAGATTGCGATCGGTGGCCAGCAGCCGAGTCTGTGGTGCCAGGGTGACTCCCGGAACGGCTGCGAGCTGCGCGCCGATGGGATCGATATCCGCCTGACGGAGCGAGACTACGGTCGCCGAATTACCCTGTGCAGCAGCAACAGACGACGCAACAGACTGGGCCGTGATCCCGGGAACGACGGATCCGACGAGAGCGGCGACGGCCACCGGATCGGCCGTCGCATCGACGTTGACGAGGGTGACGACCTGCTGCGACATGAGCTCGCTGCCGTTGGCATCGAACACCCTGGGCGCGACCAGCGCGTCGGTCGGGGTGAATCGGACCGAGGAATCGGCCGTCAGTCCGGGGACCAAGATGGCCGGGTCCCAGGTGATCTTCCACCCTTGCGGAGTCTCCGCCGCGGTCGCAGATGTCGTGTAGTTCCACTCCTTCGGCTGGCCGTCCGGTTCCGCCGTGCCGTCGGTGGTGGTCGAGAAGCGCCAACCGGCGTTCAGCGTGAACGTGCCCGCATCCTCGTTCGCGTCGACAGCCTGGAAATCGGGAGTGGCCGTCACCGTTCCGCCGCCGGACAGCCCGTCGTACAGCTGGGTGAGCGCGGCGCCCGCGCCCGCGGGATCGGTCGTCAGCGCGGCTGCCTGATCGATGTTCGAGCTGCTGACGGCGGCCGCGAACTGCTCGGCGACCGTCTGCGGCTGATCGGGCCCACTGTTTCCGCAGGCAGCGACCACCAGGGCCAGCACGGACACGATTGCGGCCAGAGTCGTCGGTCTTCTCGTTGTGCGCACGGAGTCGATCATGCCCCAGGCCTCCGACGAATCGGCGGTGGCGCGAACCCGAGATGGGGTGTAATCATGTAATCAGTATTACTGAACCTACAGAGGAGTCACCATGAAACCCAGTGGACGCTCGTTCGGTCGCCCCGGTGGCTGGCAGCACGCAGATGTTCCCGACGCCACCGATGCCGGCGACTGGTTCGGCGGCAGATTGCCCGACAGCTGGTTCGAGGGCACCGCGTCGGTCGAGGTGGATCGCGAAGAGATCGTTGTGGTCGGGACGTTGCCCACCGAGGAGGGCAGTTCACCTGCCGCCACCGAAGGCCGCATCGCCCGATTCCGAGGAGGCACACGGGCCGAGCGCATGCAGATTGCCGACGAGGCCGAGAAGCGCTACGGACGCAAGGTCGCCTGGGGCGTTCGGACCGATTCCGAGGTAGTCCTGTTCACCCACCTGGCCGTCCCGGTCATGACCCGCCTGCGTCAGCCCGAACGACGCGTCCTCGACACCCTCGTCGATGCCGGAGTCGCGCGGTCTCGTGCAGACGCTCTGTCGTGGGCCGTGAAGTTGGTCGGCGAGCACACGCAGGACTGGTTGGACGAACTGCGCGGAGCCATGTCGACAGTGGACGAACTACGCAAGAAGGGGCCCTCGGTCTAAATCGCTTGCGGATTGCCCACGTTCGGCATTAGCGTGGAGATCGCCTTGTTGCCCACAGATTCGGAGAGGCCATTGCTCTTCCAAAGGTTCTAGACGCCTGCAGTTCGACCGCACGCACACCTTTGGAGCATCCATGCCTCATTCATCTTCCCTCTCTGTCTCCGATCTGACGTTCTCCTGGCCCGACGGCGACCCCGTGTTCGACGCGTTGTCGGCCATCTTCCCCAGCGGCACAACAGGTCTCGTCGGATCGAACGGTGCCGGAAAGTCGACCCTCCTGAGATTGCTCGCCGGAGAACTGACACCGCAGCGCGGTTCGATCTCGATGCCCGGCGTCCTGGGTTATCTCCGTCAGGACATCGCACTCGACCCCGAGCTCCCGGTGGATCGCGTGCTGGCCATCGATTCGGTCCGAAAGGCATTGCATCGCATCGAATCCGGTACATCTTCCGAGGACGATTTCGCCATCGTCGGATCGGCCTGGGACGTCGAGGAGCGCGCGCTGGCGTTGCTGAACAAGCTCGGTCTGGGCGGCTTCGTCGGCTCCCTCGACGACCTGGATCGACCGGTCGGCACGCTGTCCGGTGGCGAAGCGATGCTGCTGGCTCTCACCGCGCAATTGCTCGCCGAACCAGACGTACTGCTGTTGGACGAGCCGACCAACAACCTGGATCTCGTTGCACGAGAACGACTGTATGCGGCCGTGGACGGATACTCGGGGGTACTCGTCGTCTGCAGCCACGACCTCGAATTGCTCGAGCGTGTCGATACCATCGCCGAGGTCCGCGCCGAACGCAGCGGCACCTCCCGAGTACGCATGTTCGGTGGAAACTACACGCACTACCGATCGGTGATCGACGCCGAGCAGGAAGCCGCGCGGGCGAGCATCCGAGACGCCAAGAACGACGTGCGCAAGCAGGAACGCGAATTGGTCGACACACAAATCAAACTGGATCGCAGGTTGCGCTACGGCAAGAAGATGGCGGAGCAGAAGCGCGTACCGCCGGTCCTTGCGGGCCGACGCAAGCGGGCCGCACAGGAATCGGCCGGCAAACTACGCGGTACCCACAGCGATCGCGTCGACGATGCCCGGACGTCACTGTCCGCCGCCGAGGATCTCCTGCGCGACGACCGCGAGATACGCGTCGACCTACCCGCAACGAAAGTTCATCCGGGACAGGTAGTTCTGACTCATGACGACGTTCACATCGTCGGTCCCGAACGCATCGCACTCGTCGGGCCGAACGGAAGTGGTAAGACCACCCTGCTCCGCAGTCTCGACGCCGCCGAGGCCGAAATGCCGTGGAAATACCTTCCGCAACGCCTCGACATCTTCGACGAATCACGCACCGTTGCCGAGAACATCGCCGACGTGGCACCGCACGCCACCGCCGAGCAGATCCGTGGCCAACTGGCCCGATTCCTCTTCCGCGGATCCGACGCCGACGCCGTCGTCGCCACCCTCTCCGGAGGCGAGCGACTGCGAGCCGCACTGGCACGAATCCTGCTGTCCGAGCCTGCACCGAAACTACTGATGCTCGACGAGCCCACCAACAACCT
Organism: Rhodococcus sp. JG-3; assembly: GCF_000482405.1. Classification (NCBI taxonomy): domain Bacteria; kingdom Bacillati; phylum Actinomycetota; class Actinomycetes; order Mycobacteriales; family Nocardiaceae; genus Rhodococcus; species Rhodococcus sp. JG-3. The sequence goes on along the minus strand of NZ_KI519398.1, from coordinate 1,212,484 downwards.
CGACATCACCAGCCGCCAACACCTCATCGACGCACTGAACACATTCGAGGGTGCACTGATCATCGCCAGCCACGATCGCCCGTTCCTCGACGCGATCGCCCCTACCCGCACCATCGACCTGACGCCGATCGCCCAGCCCAACGAGTCGGCCGAGTCGGCCGAGTCGGCCGCGGAAACACCCACCCGGGAGGAGTCAATGTGACGTTCGGTGGCCTTTTCGGGGGTCAATGTCACGTTGAGTGGACGTCCAGGGTCAGAATCGGAAGGTGGAATACGCCTCGAATGCAGATGATGGGACGCAGATCGCGTACACGGTGGTGGGGTCCGGGCCGCCGTTGTTGATGGTGCACGGCAGTTTCCTGACGCACACGATTTGGCGGACGTTCGGATATGTGAAGGCGTTGCGCGGGACTCGGCAGCTCATACTGGTCGACAGTCGCGGTCATGGCCGCAGCGAGAAGCCCCATACTCCCGACGCCTATGCCATGGCCAATATCGTCGGAGATCTGACGTCGGTTCTCGACGCGGTCGGCGCTCCGACCGTCGACTATCTCGGCTATTCGTTCGGTGCGCGGGCCGGTCTCGCGTTGACGGCGGCGAGGCCCGAACGCGTGCGTTCACTCGCGGTAGGCGGCGGTAGTCACGGCGCTCAGGCGGGAGCGTTCGACAGGCTGTTCTTCCCGGGCTGCGCGGACGTGTTGGAGCGCAGCGGCATGAACGGGTTCCTCGAGGCATGGAACGAGCACCGCATGTTCCCCATCGACCCGGGAACACGAGCGGTGTTCTCCGCCAACGATGCTCAGGCCATGGCTGCGTACATCCGAGCGTCCGACGCCGATCCCGGTCTACCCGACGACGTCCTGCAGCACTTCACGCAGGCGTCGCTGTTCTACGTCGGCAGCGAGGATCGAACCCGGCTGGGCGACACCCGTGCCGCCGCCGCCCTGGTGCCCGACTCCGAACTGCACATCGTTCGCGGGTTCGACCATGCGACGACGATGGCCGCATCGGACGAGGTGCTCGAATTCCTCGAGCGGTTCTGGAGCAACTGATCTGAGCGCCCACAATTCGCCTGGAGAATCGGGATCCCGCCGCGAGCAGCCAATAGTGGGCGCTCACGTCACCTACGACAACCGACCCTGCCGGCCCCACCCACAACTGAGCTCAGCGCCCACAATTCGCGTCCAGAATCGGGATCCCGCCTCCAGCAGCGAATAATGGGCGCTCACGTCACCTCTTCAGCGCAGGGAACTGGTCGTCACGCCACTCGCTGTCCAGTGGTCCGACGGCTGCGTCCTCGCGGGCGCGCAATTCCACGCGGCGGATCTTGCCCGAGATGGTTTTGGGTAGCTCGAAGAACTCGATACGCCGAACTCGCAGGAACGGGGCCAGGTGCTCGCGGGCGTACTTCAAGATCTCGAATGCCGTGTCTTCGTTGGGTTCCCAGCCAGCTGCGAGCGCAACGTACGCCTTGGGGACGGCCAACCGCGTCTCGTCGGGAGCCGGAACGACGGCCGCCTCGGCCACCGCGGGGTGTTCGATCAGCACGCTTTCGAGCTCGAACGGGGAGATCTTGTAGTCCGAGGCCTTGAAGACGTCGTCGGTGCGGCCGACGTAGGTGATGTAGCCCTCGGAATCCCGCGATGCGACGTCACCGGTGTGGTAGTAACCGTCGGCCATGACGGCAGCGTTGCGTTCGGGGTCGCCGAGATAGCCGGTCATCAGGTTGAACGGCTGCTGCGCCAGGTCGAGGCAGATTTCGCCCTCGTCGGCCAGTTCGCCGGTGGTGGGGTCGACGATCACCACGGGGACGCCGGGCAGTGGCCGGCCCATCGATCCGGACTTCAGCACCGCACCCGGCGTATTGGCAACCAGCGCAGTGGTTTCGGTCTGGCCGAAGCCGTCCCGAATGTTCAGGCCCCAGTCCTGCTGTACCCGCGAGATCACCTCTGGGTTGAGCGGCTCACCGGCACCGATTGCCTCACGCAGTGAACCACCCCCGCCAGCGAGGTCTGCCTGAATCAGCATGCGCCACACGGTCGGTGGCGCGCAGAACGTCGTCACCTCGGCCCGGCGGATCTGCTCGAGCAATGCCTTCGCGTCGAACTTGCCGTAGTTGTAGATGAAGATGGTCGCCTCGGCGATCCACGGTGCGAAGAAGCAGCTCCACGCATGCTTGGCCCAGCCCGGCGAGCTGATGTTCAGGTGCACGTCGCCCGGGCGTAGTCCGAGGAAGTACATCGTGCTCAAATGCCCTGCGGGATAAGAGATCTGAGTGTGTTCGACGAGTTTCGGCTTGCTGGTGGTACCGGAGGTGAAGTACATCAGCAGGCGGTCGGTGGGTACGGTGACGGACTCGAACGGCCTGGCCTCGACGGAGCGGGCATCCGAATAGTCGATCCAACCATCGTGGGCGGTAGTGGCGATTCGCAGATAGTCTCCGGGCACGTCGTCGAATTTGCCGGTGTCAGAGGGGTTCACGATCACGGCGCGAGCATTGCCGCGCACCACTCGGTCGGTCAGGTCGGCGGGCCCGATGGCCGTGGTCGTCGGCATCAAGACCGCTCCGAGCTTCATCACCGCGAGCATCGACTCCCAGAGTTCCACCTGGTTGCCCAGCATCAGGATCACCGAGTCGCCGCGGCCGATTCCCTGCAATTCGAGCCAACGAGCCACCTGATCGGAGCGACGCGCCATGTCGTCGAAACTGTATTTGGCCTCGCTGCCGTCCTCTTCGACGATCCACAACGCGATGCCGTCGTTGCCACGGGCAACCGCGTCGAACCAGTCGATGGCCCAGTTGAACGTTTCGCCGAACGACGGCCATTCGAAAGTCGCTACCGCACGGTCGTAGTCGCCGTAGGTGTCGAGCAGAAGATCGCGTGCGTTTCTGAATGCCATATATGCCGAGTCGACCATGTTTCCTCCTGCGCCTGTGATGCCCATCACCGCCACGGTAGGGGAGATGAACAATTCCTCGCTACCCCTGAACGGGGGTGGCAACTCGGCTAGCCTCGATCACCGTGGCCATCCGATTCTTTGCGATCGCGTGCGTACTGGGGATCATTCACGCCGCGTTCTCCGCCTATTGGGCTGCAGGCGGTCGATGGCTGCTCGACACCGTCGGTGCCTTCGCCACGGAGTGGGTCGACTCCGAACCGGCAACGGCACGAACGGCACTGCTGGTGCTTGCCCTCGTCAAACTCGCCGCAGCAATTCTTCCGGCCCTCGCCTATCTGAACCGGCCGCGCCTGGCAGCACAGAACCGGACGAGGGTGCCGTCGTTGATCTTCGGCATATCCTGGCCCGGCTCTGTACTGCTAATTGTCTGGGGCGGTGCGTCGTTCATCGGAGCGGTGATCGGATTGGTCGTCTCGGACGAGAACCGATCAGTCAAGTACGGTCACCTGTTCTTCGACGGCATCTTCCTGCTCTGGGGCGCAGCGCTTCTGACGGCACTGATCCTGTCCAGAAAAGTCCCGTACCAACCGCGTTAGATGCGCTCCCCCGTCTCAGGGTGGAAGAGGTGGATCGCACCGTCGAGTCGCGTCAGCCCGATGCTCTCGCCGATCTTGGCCGGAGCTCGAACGGCCGAGCGGGCGACGAGTGAGACCGGCCCGCCGTCGAGCCCCTTGACCTTCGGGTCGTCGAGGTGTGCGTAGAGGTAGGACTCGCTGCCGAGTTCCTCGATCAGATCCACCTTGCCCTCGAAGCCTTCGCCGCCGCCCTGCACGATGCCGAGCTGCTCCGGGCGTAGCCCGACGGTGACGTTGTCGAGGCCGAGGCTCGCGAGCTTGGTCAGCTCGTCGCGTTCGAGCGGAAGCAGGAACGAGCCGATCTGAACGCCACCCGAGCCGATGGGAACCGTCATCAGGTTCATTGCAGGCGAGCCGATGAAGCCGGCGACGAATGCGTTGACGGGGTTGTCGTACAGATCTGTGGGAGAGGCGAACTGCTGCAGTTTGCCACCGCGCAACACGGCAACGCGATCACCCATCGTCATGGCCTCGACCTGGTCGTGCGTGACGTAGACCGTCGTGGTGCCGAGTCGACGCTGCAACGCCGCGATCTGCGTTCGCGTCTGGACTCGCAGTTTCGCGTCGAGGTTGGACAGGGGCTCGTCCATGCAGAACACCTGCGGCTCACGAACGATGGCACGCCCCATGGCAACTCGCTGACGCTGACCACCCGAGAGCTTGCCGGGCTTGCGATCCAGGTACTCGGTGAGGTCGAGGATCTTTGCGGCCTCGGCCACCTTCTTCGTGCGCTCCTCGAGGGACACACCACGCATCTTCAGGGCGAAACCCATGTTCTCCCCGACGGTCTTGTTGGGGTACAGGGCGTAATTCTGGAACACCATCGCGATGTCCCGATCCTTCGACGGCACACCCACCATGTTCTTGCCACCGATCTCGATGGCACCACCGTCGATCTCCTCGAGACCGGCGAGCATCCGCAGAGCAGTGGACTTGCCGGAGCCGGAAGGCCCGACCAGCACGACGAATTCGCCGTCCTGGATGTCGAGGTCGAGTGAATCGACGGCGAGCTTGTCGGCACCTTCGTAGACGCAGGATGCCTTCTTGTACGTGATTGCAGCCATAAGACTTTCTCCTACTTGATTGCGCCGAAGGACAGGCCGCGCACGAGCTTGTTCTGCGCGAACCATCCGGCAAGGACGACGGGAAGTGCTGCGAACGTCGCAGCTGCGGAAAGCTGGGCCCAGTACAGGCCCTGACCGGTGATGAATCCGACGAGGTACACCGGAATCGTCTGGGCCTGAACGGCAGTGAGGTTGACTGCGAAGAAGAATTCGTTCCACGAGAAGATGACGCAGATCAACGACGTGGCCGCGATGCCGGGCGAGACCAGCGGCAGGATCACCTCACGTACCGAGGTCCACAGTGACGCGCCGTCCATACTCGCGGCTTCGAGCAGCTCGCTCGGCACTTCGAGGAAGAACGATCGCATCATCCACACGGCGATCGGAAGATTCATCGCGGTGTACAGCACGACCAAAGTCCAGATGTTGTCGAGCATTCCGATGTCACCGACGATGACGTACAGCGGGACGATCGCGGCGACGACGGGCAGCATCTTGGTGGAGATGAAGAAGAACAGCACGTCCTTCGTCTTCTTGACCGGACGCAGCGACAGGGCAAAGGCAGCCGGAACACCCAGCAGCAGAACGAAGATCGTCGAGACGACGGTCGCGAACGCCGAGTTCAGCAACGTCGTGCCGATGCCGCTCTCCAGGACCCCTCGATACTGATCGAGAGTAGGTGTGAAGAACAGCTTGGGCGGGTCGGAGTAGGCGTCGGCCTCCTGCTTGAAACCGGTGAGGACCATCCACAGCACCGGGAAGAAGAACGCGATGCCTGCGACCCAGGCGACGAAGGACCAGATGGACCCCGGGCCCCACTTGCTCTTGCGCTTGATCGGCGCGGAAGTAGTTGTCTTGTCCACAGTTGCGGTACTCATCACGCAGCCTCCTCGGTTCCGCTGAAGCTCTTGAAGATCAGTCTCAGCGCCAGGGTGCTGACGATGATGGTGGCCACGACGGTGACGACGCCCATGGCCGCGGCCTGGCCGATGTCGAAGCCGAGGAACGCTCGCTGGTAGATGTAGAACGGCAGGTTCGCGCTCGCCACACCCGGTCCGCCGGAGGTCATCATGTAGACCGCGTCGAAGGTGTTGACCAGATAGATGGCCCCGAGCACCGCACCGAGCTCGATGAATCGGCGCAGATGCGGGAGGGTCAGCTCACGGAAGAGCTTGATCGGCCCTGCCCCGTCGACCCGTGCCGCCTCGGCAATGTCCTTCGGCATCGACTGCAGGCCGGCCAGGATCAGCAGCATCATGAACGGAGTCCACTGCCAGATCAGGTTCGCCATGACGGCGGGCAATGGGTAGCGCGAGACCCAGTCGATCTGATCGACACCGAACGGGCTCAGCGCGAAGTTGATCAGGCCGAAGACGGGATCGAACATCGTGGTCTTCCAGATCAACGCGCCAGCTACCGGGGTGATGAGGAACGGGGTGATCAGTAGGGTGCGAATCAGGCTGCGGCCGATGAACTTCCGGTCCAACAGCAGAGCCAGGAACAACCCGAGAACCACCGAGATGATGACGGTTCCGACGATCATGATCACCGTGTTGAGGGCGACCTCACGGAACTGGCTGTCCTGGAACACCGCGACGTAGTTGTTGAGCCAGTTGAACTTCTGCGAACCCGGTCGCACGAGGTTCCACGACTGCGTCGAGTAGTACAACGTGAACAGGAACGGAACCTGGGTGACGAGAATGGCGAACACCATGGCCGGCAGCAGCGGGCCGCGGCGACGCCACCCTTCGGCCTTGGAGATCGTCCTCGGTCTCGGTACGAACTCCTCGGAATCGGCCTGCGCCGATCGTGTTGCGGTGGTGGTCATCCCTGGTCCTCCTGGTACGTCTTACCGACCACTTCGGCGTATTGCTGCGCTTGTTCGAGCGCGTCGTGGACGCTGATTCGTCCTGCTACTGCGGCGCTGATCTGTTGACTGACGCGGGTTCCGAGGTCCTGGAACTCGGGGATGGTCAGGAACTGCACTCCGGTGTACGGAACCGGATCCACAGTGGGATTGTTCGGATCCGCGCCGTTGATCGAATCGAGGGTGACCTGACCGTACGCAGCGGACGCCTCCTCGTATTCGGGAATCTGGTAGGTCGACAGACGGCTGCCGGGAGGCACTCGCTCCCAACCCAATTCGTTGCCGACCTTGTTCAGGTATTCCTTGCTGGTCATCCACGAGACGAACTTCCAGGCGTCGTCCGGATTCTCGGACGTCTTCGGGATTCCGAGGGCCCAGGAGTACAGCCACCCGTTGTCGCCCTTGGCGGCCGACGGTGCCTTGGCGTATCCGATCTTGCCGACGACGTTCGACGACGTCGGGTCTTCGAGGACCGACACTGCAGATGTGGCGTCGTACCACATTGCCGTATTTCCCTGCGACAGTTGCGTTCCGCATTCGCTGAAACCGCTCGTCGCTGCGCCTGCCTGACCGTGCTCACGTACCAGGTCGACGTAGAACTGAACGGCCTGTTCCACCTCTGGGCTGTTGAGCTGTGCGTTCCAGTTCTCGTCGAACCACCGACCACCGAATGCGTTGATGACGGTATCCAACGGGGCGAGTACTTCACCCCAACCGGGCTTGCCGCGCAAACAGATTCCCGATACGTCCGGGCTGTCGAGCTTCGCGGCGGCGTCGGCGACTTCCTGCCAGGTGGGCTCCTCCGGCATGGTGATGCCGGCAGCCTCCATCAGGTCCTTCCGGTACATCAGGAAGGAGGATTCGCCGTAGAACGGCACCGAGTACATGCTCCCCTCGTACGACAGCGACTCCTTCAGGGTGGGAATGAAGTCGTCCTCGTCGTAGCCCGGTGTTGCGTCGGCATACTCGGACAGGTTGGTCAGCCAGCCGTTCTCGGCCCACTGCGGGGTCTCGAAGTTGCTGATCATCACCACGTCGAACTCGCCGCCGCCGGTGGCGACCGAGGCGGTGATCTTGGCCCGCGCCTCGTTCTCCGACAGCGACACGAACTTCAGATTGATGCCGGGGTTCTCCGCCTCGAACTCCGGAGCGAGCGAAATGGCGTCGGACATCTGTGAATTGGAGACGATCGCGACGGTGATCGTCTTGCCGTCACCGTCACCGCCGAACGAGCCGGCTCCGGCGCAGCCGGACAGCACCAAGGTTGTCGCAAGCGACGCCGCGACAGCCACTTTCGGTAAAACCCTCACTGAAATACCTTTCCATTGGAGGTCGCCGTTGCAGGAGCTTGCGCAACGAGCCAGCGTGCACTTTCGATGTCGGTCACCAGGATCGAGGCCAGTCCGCCGCGCAGAGCACCGAGGAGCGCCTCGTGTTTACGTTGCCCACCGGTGACGAGCACAGCCCGATCACACGCCCTGATGGCGTCGAGCCCCACCGACACGGTTCGGCCGGGGAGTGATCCTCCGGTATCGATGCCGTCGGCGTCGTAGAACCGTCCGCCGATCTCGCCGACTGCACCGAGGCGGCGCAATTCTTCGAGCACGTCGAGGTCGATGAAGCTGCCCTCGAACAAGGTGGTGGACGTGGAAACGGGACCGATGCCGTACATCATCACATCGGCATCGGTCCCGGCTTTGAGGGCGCGAGAGATCACGGAATCCTGCTCCAACGCAACGACTGTCGCCTGATCGGCGTACAGCGGCGCGTTGAGCCTGATGGGTGTCGCTTGCAGGTACGCAGCGCACCGTCCGAGTGTGTACTCGACACCGGTCTGATAGTCGGCCGAGGTGATGGAGCCGTCGAGTTGTACCACCGCAGCACATTTGGTAGATCGGGTCTTCAGCGAGCTCGCCACCGCCACCGTTTCGGGGCCCCAGGTGAACCCCAGGACGTCGCGATCCTTGAGTCGACGCGAGAGCAACGTCGCTGCCGCTCGGCCGAGGGATCCGTAGCCGGTGTCCGTGCCGTCGATGACGTCCGAGACGACCAACACCTCGGTGAGTCCGAACTTCGCTTCGAGCTCACGCTCGACGTCCGCATGCACGGTGCCCTGCAGATCGTCGGGAACGTTGATCTCGATCGTCACGAGCCCTTGGGAACGAGCCCGCGCGACCAACCGTCCTGCAGTCGGGCGCGAGACGCCCAGCTTCACGGCGATCTCGGCCTGCGTCGCACCTTCGAGGTGGTACATGGTGGCGGCGCGCAGAGCCAGCCGGAGATCTTCTCCCGACCGCGCGGACTTCGCCCCGCCGGGCTCCGATCCGTCCATGACGCCTCCCTGACCAGTGAGCAAATGCTCAGCTCGTGTTCATCTGCTCACTAAGCTAACATTAAGGTGTGATCTACACAACACCCCCTCGCATCCAGCGGCCCGTGCCACAGTTCATGCAGGCCAGCGTGCTCACCGGCGTGCACGAGATACGAATGGAAGACCGGCCGGTGCCGACCCCAGCCCACGACGAGGTACTGGTCCAGGTCACCGCCGTCGGCGTGTGCGGGTCCGATGCGCATTACTACCGGGAGGGACGCATCGGCGAGTACGTGGTCGACGGCCCGCTGGTCCTCGGTCACGAGGCGGCCGGTGTGATCGTCGCGGTCGGCTCCGATGTGTCCGACGCCCGCGTCGGGCAGCGGGTGTCCATCGAACCGCAGCGTCCCGATCCCACCAGCGCCCAGTCGCGCGCCGGCCGCTACAACCTGTGCCCGGCCATGGAATTCTTCGCCACGCCGCCGATCGACGGCGCGCTGGCAGAGTACGTACTGATCCAGTCGGTGTTCGCGCACGACGTCCCCGACTCGATCTCCGACGAAGCCGCAGCACTGTTCGAGCCGCTGTCGGTCGGTATCGCGTCGGCGCAGAAGGCCGGAATCACCGCCGGATCCAGCGTGCTCATCGCGGGCGCAGGCCCGGTCGGCATCGTCACCGCCCAGGTGGCCCGTGCTTTCGGTGCCACCGAGGTGATCGTCAGTGACATCGACGCACCGAGACGTGACAATGCCGCGAAACTCGGTGCGACGCGGGTGCTCGATCCAGCAGTGGACGACGTACGTGCGCTGGAAGTGGACGCGTTCATCGACGCGTCGGGTGCCGCTCGGGCCGTCGTCGACGGCATTCATGCTGTTCGGCCGGCGGGTACCGTCGTACTGGTGGGCATGGGCGGCTCGGATTACCCGCTCCCCATCTCACTGATTCAGAACCGAGAACTGGTTCTCACCGGCGTCTTTCGGTACGCCAACACGTGGCCGATCGCGCGCGAGCTCGTCCTGGCCGGTCGCGTCGACCTCGATGCTATGGTCACCGCGCGTTTCGGCCTCGATCGCGTCGAGGATGCCTTGAATGCAGACAAGCAACCCGGCAGCATCAAAGCCGTTGTCATTCCCGGTCTTTCCCAGAGCCCATCGAAGGAGACGAACGTATGAAGTTGAACTCGCGCAATCTCGACGACTTCATCGAGGACGTGGCCGTTCCCACCTACGACCGTTCCGACGTCACCGTAGGCATCGTGCATTTCGGTGTCGGCGGCTTCCATCGAGCACATCAGGCGATGTACATCGACCGGTTGTTACAACAGGGGCAAGGGTCCGAGTGGGGCATCTGTGGAGTGGGCGTACTTCCCGGAGACCGCCGGATGAAGGACGTGATGGAGGCGCAGAACTGCCTGTACACGTTGGCGCTCAAGCATTCCGACGGCGCGTGGGACACCCGCGTCGTCGGATCCATCGTCGAATATCTCTTCGCGCCCGACGACGCAGAGGCCGTCGTCGAGAAGATGGCCGCGGAGACCACGAGGATCGTCTCCCTCACGATCACCGAGGGGGGCTACAACTTCTCCGCGACGACGGGTGAGTTCGACGTCGAAAACCCCGCCATCGTCGCCGATCTCGTGGACGGGGCCGTTCCGGCAACCACATTCGGGCTCGTCGTGGAGGCATTGTCACGGCGCAAGGAACGCGGACTGAAGCCGTTCACGATCATGTCGTGCGACAACATCGAAGGCAACGGCCACATCGCACAATCGACATTCACCACCTTTGCCCGCCTGAAGGATCCAGCTCTCGCAGAGTGGATCGCCGCAGAAGGGGCGTTCCCCAACTCCATGGTCGACCGCATCACTCCGGTCACGACACCGGAAGTGATCGAGGAACTCTCGGCTCGCTACGCCATCGACGATCAGTGGCCCGTAGCCGGTGAGCCGTTCACACAGTGGGTGCTCGAGGACAACTTCACGCTGGGACGACCCCCTCTCGAGGACGTCGGAGTTCAGGTTGTCGACGACGTCACGCCGTACGAGCTGATGAAGCTACGGCTGCTCAACGCCAGCCATCAGGCGCTCGCGTATTTCGGCTACCTCAGCGGATTTCGACTGGTGCACGAAGTCTGTCAGGACCCGCAGTTCGCCGCGTTCCTGCTCGCCTACATGGACGAGGAAGCAACGCCCACGTTGCAACCCGTTCCCGGCATCGACCTCGCCGAATACAAGCACACGCTCATCGAACGGTTCTCCAACCCGGAAATCCGCGACACCGTCGCACGCCTGTGCGCCGAGTCCTCGGATCGAATTCCCAAGTGGCTCTTGCCCGTCATCCGCAAGAATCTCGAGGGCGGCGGTGAGATCACTCGCTCCACCGCAGTCGTTGCCAGTTGGGCACGCTACGCCGAGGCAGTCGACGAGGCCGGTGAGCCCATCGACATCGTCGATCAACTGAGGGATTCACTCGTTCCGATCGCGCGGAGTCAGCGAGAGAATCCGACGGCCTTCATCGCCAATCGCGCAGTGTTCGGCGATCTGATCGACAACGACCGTTTCGTCGCCGAGTACACGAAACAGCTGACATCACTTCAGAAGAACGGTGCGCGCGCGACCCTGGAGGCGCTCATGTCGACTCGCTGAATTTTTCGGTGTCTCGAACCTGGCCGGAGACGATGACGGTATCGCCTGCGCCGATCACCGTGTCTGCCGTGGCGTAGGTGAACCCTTCACCCGGACGCTTGACTGCAACGACGGTTACTCCGTGCTTGGTGCGAATTCCACTCTCGCCCAGAGTTTTTCCTAGCAGCGAGGCCGGGGGCGACGTCTTCGCCATGGCAAAGCCGTCGTCGAACTCGATGTAGTCCATCATCCGACCACGTACCAGGTGAGCTACTCGCTTACCCATGTCGTGCTCGGGCCTGACAACGTGGTGGACGCCGATCTGGCTGAGAATCTTGGCGTGCGCGTTGCTCAGAGCCTTGGCCCAGATGGTCGACATCGACAGATTCACCAGAGCCGATGCGGTGAGCAGGCTCGCTTCGAGATTGGAACCGATGCCCACGACGGCGCGGTCGTACTCGTGTACCGAAAGTTGTCGCAACGACTCCTCGTCGGTGGTATCGGCCACCACAGCATGCGTCAAACGGTCTGCCACGCGTTGCACTACGGCCTCGTCGCTGTCGACGCCGAGCACCTCGACTCCCTGGCTCATCAGTTCCAGCGCCAGCGACTTACCGAAGCGGCCGAGACCGAGAACGACGACGACGTCGGAGGACGGTTTCCTAGCCAATGAACGGCCTTTCCGTGGGAAGCATGTAGCGCCGACCGCGGTCGCGGGCGGCGAGAGCACTGACCAGAGTGATGGAACCGATGCGGCCCAGATACATCAGGACGATCAGAATCATCTGGCCCCAGCCGGGCAACTGTGCGGTGATTCCGGTGGACAGGCCCACCGTCGCGAATGCCGAGACGACCTCGAAGAGAAGCACGTCGAGGTCGAAGTTCGTACCGGCCAACAGCGCCACCACCGGCAGCATGATGAGGGCCACCCCGATCAACGCGACGGTCAATGCCTGACGTTGCACCCGAGGATCTATTCGACGGTCGAACACCGTCACCTCGCGGTCACCGCGGATTTCGGCCACGATGACGAACAGCAGCAAGGCAAATGTGGTGACCTTGATGCCGCCTGCCGTACCGCCGCTGCCACCACCGATGAACATCAGGACATCGGTGATCAAGAGGGTCGCGTTGTCCACATCCGCGTAATCGACACTGTTGAAGCCTGCGGTGCGGGGCATGACGCCCTGGAACGTCGCGACGAGCATCTTGTCCCAGAACCCGAATCCGCCCAGGGTTCTCGACCACTCGAAAAGCAACACCACCGTCGGGCCGAGAACCAACAGAACAGCGGTGACGGACAACGTCATCCGGGTGTGCAAGGTCCAGCGCTTGCGAGAACGAACGCCGCGGGCACGCGATCGGGCACGACGGGCGATCTCGAACAGAACCGGAAACCCGATGCCGCCCAACACGACCGCGATCAACAACGGCACACAGATCCACGGGTCGGTGGCGAACCCGATCATGTTGTCGCTGAAGAGCGCGAATCCTGCGTTGTTGAACGCCGACACGGAATGGAAGATCCCCAGCCAGAGCGCACGCCCGAGGGGCTCGTCGTATCCGAAGAAGAAGCACGCCGCCAGACAGAGCGCGACAACACCCTCGATGATCAGACTGGTGCGAAACACACCCACGACGACGCTACGAACGTCGCCCAGCCCGGATGTGCGTACCTCGGCTGCCGCATTCAACCTGCCCCGAAGACCGATCCGATCCGCCAGGAGCAACCCGACCAAGGACGCGATCGTCATGATCCCGAACCCGCCGATCTGAATCAGGCCGAGAATGACGCCCTGGCCGAGACCCGACCAGTACACCGGGGTGTCCACCACGATCAGACCCGTCAGGCTCACCGCCGAGGTCGACGTGAACAGCGCCTGCAGAATGCCGGTGTCGTTTCCAGGCACGGTGGCCGCCGGAACCATCAGGATGCCCGCACCGAGGAGTATGGCCACCGCGAAACCCGTTGCCATCACTCTGACCGGCGTCGGCCTGAAGAGCGCGAACCGTCGTGATGCCTGGTGAGCGTCTGTCACCCGGCAGACAGTACCGGTGGGACGAGCCGCTTCGCGGCACGTGCGCGGAACTTCGTAGCAGGGGTCGAGTTTCCGCGCACCTGGGTCATTCCGCAGGCTCCACTCCCGCGCACATGCGCGTCAGCGCTCCACCGCCTACGGCATCAGTCGACCAAGCGCTCCCCGGTCACAGTGGAGAACAGGTGGGTGCGCTCGGCGGCGTAGGAGAGCGTGATCGTCGATCCGCGTTCCGGTGGGATGCGGCCGTCGGCGCGGACGACGATGGGCTGACGCGTGCCGTTGATATCGGCCTGGCCGTAGACGTAGGCGTCGGCTCCGAGTTCTTCGACGACGTCGATGGTCACTTCGAGGCCTGCCCCGGTGGTGATCTGCAGGTCCTCGGGCCGCACACCGAGCGTCACTGTGTTCTCGCCGATTCCGGCGATGGCGGAGCGGGGAACCGGAACCACTTCACCGCCGAAGCGGACGCCGCCGTCGACGAGCGGTAGCTCGAGCAGATTCATTGCAGGCGATCCGATGAAGCCGGCGACGAACACGTTGTTCGGGTGTTCGTACATGCGCCTCGGCGAGTCACACTGCTGCAGCACACCGTCTTTGAGGACGGCCACGCGATCGCCCATCGTCATGGCCTCGACCTGATCGTGGGTGACGTACACGGTCGTCGTGGCGAGCCTGCGTTGCAGTGCAGAGATCTGCGCGCGGGTCTGCACTCGAAGTTTGGCGTCGAGGTTGGACAGCGGCTCATCCATGAGGAACACCTGGGGTTTGCGAACGATGGCGCGGCCCATGGCGACTCGCTGACGCTGGCCGCCGGAGAGCGCTTTGGGTTTGCGGTCGAGGAATTTGGTGAGATCGAGGATCTTGGCAGCGTCCTCGACGCGGCGCTTGATCTCGGCCTTGTCCTCGCCGGCGATGCGAAGTCCGAATCCCATGTTCTCGCCGACCGTCATGTGCGGATACAGGGCGTAGTTCTGGAAGACCATCGCAATGTCTCGATCCTTGGGCTGATGGTCGGTGACGTCCTTGCCGCCGATGGTGATGGCTCCCCTGTCGACTTCTTCGAGACCGGCGAGCATGCGCAGCGACGTCGACTTTCCGCAGCCGGACGGGCCCACGAGGACGAGGAATTCACCGTCCTGGATGTCGAGATCGAGCTGGTCGACTGCAGCTTTGTCGCCGCCGGGAAACAATTTGGTGACGCCCTGAAATGCAACGGTGGCCATGATGGTGGTCCCTTCACCGGCAGGAACGTGCCGGACGATCCGAGTGAGATTCATGTATGTGAATGGATGCCAGAATGCTGACTTCGTTTAGAAGTATGTATTACTGTGATGCCCATTACAAGGTTTCCATCGAAGGAGTTCGAGAAGAATGACCGACACCGTTTCACGAGTGCTCATCACCGGGGCCGCAGGCAACATGGGGGCGATGCTCAGGCCTCTACTGGCGACTCCCGGCCGCACGCTGCGCCTGTTCGATATCACCGAGATCACCGACATCGATTCGGCCACAGAGGAATTCGTACAGGGTTCGGTCACCGATCGCGCTGCCGTGGCCGCCGCGGTGGACGGTGTCGATGCAATCCTGCACCTTGGGGGATTGAGCACCGAGGACTCGTGGGCCAACATTCTGTCGGTGAACGTCGACGGCACTCAGGCAGTCTTCGAAGCCGCTGTGGCGCAGGGGGTTTCTCGGATAGTGGTGGCGTCGAGCAATCACGCAGTCGGATTCTGGACGCACGACGAGGCAGGCGACTCGCCACTTCCGGGCGACGCCGTTCCGCGACCCGACGGATTCTACGGGTGGAGCAAGGCAGCGGTCGAAGCCCTCGGCCGGATGTACCACGACCGCTTCGGTATCGACGTCGTCAATCTGCGTATCGGTTCGAGCTTCGCCGCGCCGCCCAACTACCGCGGCCTGGCCACCTGGATGTCGCCCGCCGACACTGCGCGACTGATCGAGGCCTCACTGTCGGACAGCGCCAAAGGTTTTCACACCGTGTGGGGAATCTCGAAGAACTCGCGCGCATGGTGGTCGGGCAACGAGGGTGCGGAGATCGGATACCTGCCTCGCGACGACGCGGAACAGTTCGCCGAGCAATTCCTGGCCGAACACGAGTGGACGTTCAGCGATCCGATCCTACAGCGAGTCGGCGGCGCGTTCTGTGATCACCCGCTCGGCCAACGGATGCGGTGATGCACCCTCTGCTCCACTCGACCACCCGGACTGCGGGATTCCGCGCCGAGGCCGGTCGAGTGGAGCACCCGTTGTCGACCCCTACGAATACGTTGTGACGATCGACCCCAGCGCATCGAGCTGGGGTCGATTGACGAGACCGAGGTGATAGAGGTGCAGCTCGTTCGCCCCCGCGTCGAGGGTCGCGGCCACATGCGCAGCGACCTCGTCCAGCTTCTTCGGCGGCAGTACCGATACGTAGGCACCGACGTCCACCCCGTCGCCGACGGCCGCGCGGGTTGCCTGCACCACCGACACCGTCTCGGCCGTTCCCGGCCAGGCCGACACGAGCACCGCATCGACATCGGCGGGCGCGGAGGCGGTCAACGCAGGCGAAGGCCCGGTCTTCCATGGATCCGGGTGACCGTGCAGCGTCACGCGTGCCGACGGCGCCTGTTCACGCACGGCGGCAAGCACTTCCGCGCGAAGGTGATCGGCGTCGGCGTGCCGGACGGCGAGCACCGCGTCGATCTCGTCGGCGGCCAACACGTCCGTGATCGCCGCACCGGCAGGCAAGGTTCCGGCCGACAGGGCGTCGACACCGTCGCGCAGCTTGTGCGTCACCTTCCCCGAGTCGACGCCTCGTTCGCTCCAGGCGTCGAGCTCGCGCTGTGTGCAGCTGATCGACATCAGCGTGTCGCCGATGCCAGGGAACGCGCCGTCCGTCTTCTCGTGTGGTCCGACATGAGCGAAGCCCAGCTGCCCGCAGGCCTCGACGGACACCCCGTGTACTTCGACGCCGCGGATCGCTTCGGCCGCGAGCGTGGCGCTGTAACGCACGATGTCGGGATGCCCTGGTGCGAGGGCATAGCGATAGGCATCTCCGAAACAGTTGACGACGGTCGCCTCGGGATGGGCGTGGCCGAGAATTGTGCTGTGTGTCAGCACGATCCACGCGTTCACCAGGAATCCGGCCTCCCGCAGCACACCCGCTGCCTCGCCGAACGCGTCCTCGGCACCGCCCCAGGCGGCCGTCCGCGCAGTGATCGTGTGCCCGGCCCAAGCGTCGGGACGAACCGGTCGATACAGCGCTGCGTGGTGGGCGTCGACCACTTTGTGCTGCGGATGCAGCGGGGTTGCCGCTCTGGTGGAGTGGTACGTCGCGGCAAGCGAGATCTCGTGCACCCCGAGTGTGTTGGCGCGTTCGACGAAATGCGGATCGCCCAGGACGTCCCAGGGGTAGGCGTGCGCGACGATGCGGTCGACGGTCATGAAGATCATCCTTCGATGGCTGATTTGTTCGATAGAGAGAACTGAGTTCACACATGGGAACACAATTCGAGCCCAACTGTCCACGATTCACGCGACGAGCAGAGATCCGGCGAGCCCTGGGGGCATTCGACGATCCTTCGCGTCCGCACGTGACCCGCGGTCGGACCTGGACACGCGATGGCATCTCCGGCGTGGAGCTGAACTGGGATGACACGTCCGCATGGCTGCTGACGCCCCCGGACGCAAAGACTCCACTGCCCGCGATCCTGCTCATGCACGGTCACGACGGGATGAAGTTCTACGGCAAGGAGAAGGTGGCAGAGGGCCCTGACGGCATGGCACCCGACCTCGAGGAGTTGCGCAGGCGCGGATACGGCGGCAGCGCGCCCGCCGCCCGTCTGGTTGCAGCGGGTTTCGCAGTCCTGGTCCACGACGTGTTCCCGTGGGGCAGTCGCCGGGTGCCGTGGGAGGACCTCCCCGAGCGGGCTCGACGTGCCGGTGCCCAACTGGAAGGGCTGCCGAGATACGAGGCCGCCGCACGCGAGCACGAGCACGGACTCGCAAAAATGGCAGCGCTACGGGGCAGTTCATTGGCCGGGCAGGTGCTGAGCGAGGACCTGATCGCGCTGCAGGTAATGACGGAGTGCCCCGAGGTGGACGCACACCGCATCGCCACTGCCGGCTTCTCCGGTGGCGGAGTGCGCGTCGCACATCTACTGGCGTGCAGCGATCGCCTGCGGGCAGGAGTGATTACGGCATCGATGAGCACGTTCGCCGATATCGCGAACGGTCACGCGGACGACACCACCTGGTTGATGATCACCCCGGGCCTGCCTGCGGTGTGCGACTGGCCGGAGATCGCCGGGGCAGCAGCCCCGACCCCATTGTTGGTCCAATTCGCTGAGCTGGACTCCCATTTCGGCATCCCCGGCATGCGCGACGCCGAGGCATCATTGCGCCGCGACTACGGAGAATCGGAAACACTGTTCACACAATGGTTTTCGGAACCGCATCGATTCACCACGACCATGCAGGACGCGGCGGCCGGCTGGTTGAGCCTGCACGTGTGACCGGGAATGCTTGACAGCGCTTGTGACTGCCGTCATAGTTGGTCCAGAAATTCACATAGAAGACGCTCGTTCAGATATGTGAACAGACAAAACTTGCACGACCCGGCTCACTCAGGGTCGGAAGACATCCCGCCAGACCCGCTCGCCGGCTTTCCATCCGGCCCCGAACGCTTCGGAGCGTCCCCATGGTCACCACCACACCACCCCGGTCGGGAGGTACCCGCGCGTCCAGCGCGGCCATCCCTCCCGTTCGACCGAAACGCAAGCGCCGCATCTCGGCCCCGTACATCCTGATCGCGCCCGTCGTCATCCTGCTGGCAGTGTTCATCTTCTACCCGGTCGGCAGCGTCTTCTACTACAGCCTGCAGTTCTACAACCCGACGACGCCGTGGGACAACGGCTTTGCGGGCCTGGAGAACTTCAAGCTGATGTTCGCCGACGACCTGTTCTGGAACAGCCTCGTCGTCACCGCCAAGTGGGTGGGCGTGCAGGTCGTGTTCCAGCTGATCCTCGGCCTCGGACTGGCCCTGCTGGTCAACGAGGTGTTCCGCGGACGCGGCCTGGCCCGTGCCCTGGTGTTCTCTCCCTGGGCCGTCTCCGGGGTGCTCACCACCGGCATCTGGCTGCTCATCTACAACCCGTCGACGGGATTGTTCAAACTGCTGGGCAACATGGGCATCGGCGACGGTACCGCCGCGCCGATCGCCGATCCGGACACCGCGTTCTGGGCCACCAGCGTTGCCGAGCTCTGGCGCGGAGTTCCGTTCTTCGCCATTCTCATCCTGGCCGAACTGCAGAGTGCGCCCAAGGATCTGTACGAGGCCGCGAACGTGGACGGCGCGAACCGCTGGCAACGCTTCCGGTTCGTGACGCTGCCACACCTCAAAGCCGTGATTATTCTGTCCACCCTGCTGCGCGGGGTCTGGGAGTTCAACAACGTCGATCTTCTCTACACCCTCACTGCGGGCGGACCGGCCGACGTGACAACCACGTTGCCGCTCTACGTCTCTCAGCTCGCAACCACCGCGCAGGACTTCGGGTACGGATCGGCTCTGACCACCGTGGCCTTCGTGATCCTGCTCTTCTGCTCGATCCTCTACTTGCGCCTCAGCAAATTCAACAGCGATAAGGCCTGACGCACATGACCACTACCGCAGACCGTCCCGTCGTGACCACTCCGCCGCAGGACCACTCCGAGAAGGTGCGCGTGCATCGCGCAAAGCCCCGCGTGTTCAGCGTCGGCCTTCCGTTGGCCGTCTACCTGCTCTTCACCCTCGTCCCGTTCTACTGGATGATCGTCTTCGCGTTCCGGCCTGCCGGGTCCAATTCGATGCTCCCCTGGCCTATCACGCTCGACCATTTCGACACCGTCTGGAACACCCTCGGCTTCAGCTTCTTCTTCAAGAACAGCCTCATCGTGGCCGGCCTGTCTCTCGTGCTCACCACCTTCGTCGCGCTGGCGACCGGCTATGCGTTGGCACGCTTCAAATTCCGCGCCAAGATTCCCCTCGTGATGGCTCTGCTGTGCAGCCAGTTCGTCCCCGGCGCGATGCTGCTCATTCCGCTGTTCCAGGTTTTCCGCGAAATGGGCCTGGTGAACAACCTCTTCGGTCTCATCGTCGCCGATACCGTCTTCCAACTACCACTTGCAGCAATGCTGATGGCAGGCTTCATCTCTCAGATCCCCGTCGAACTCGAAGAGGCCGCGATGGTCGATGGCTGCTCGCGTCTGAAAGCCTTCCGAATCATCATGCTCCCGCTTCTGCGGCCCGGGTTGATCGCCGTCGGTTCCTTCGCATTCATCGGCAGCTGGAACAACTTCCTGTTCGGTCTGATGTTCATCAGTAGCCAGGACAAGTTCACTCTCCCAGTCGGTTTGAGCTACACGATCGGCTCCTACAACGTCGACTTCGGCGTCCTCGCGGCCGGCGGTCTGATCGCCGCAGTGCCCGTGGTCGCGGTCTTCGCCGTCATCCAGAAGTACCTCGTCCAAGGCCTCAGCGCCGGTGCGGTGAAGGGCTGATCATGACGTACGGAAAGAGAATCGACATGAATCGACGCACCCTGCTGCGCACCACCCTCGTCGGTGCGGTGGCCACGCTCGTGCTGGCATCCTGCAGTTCCGAGACCTCCCTGCCCGACGGTGCCCTCGGCGATCCGAACAGCGGAACCCTCACGTTCTGGGACAACAACGCCGGGCCTGATCGAACCCCGTTGTACGAGGAACTGATTCGACGCTTCGAGAACATCAACCCAGGCATCGACATCGAATACGTCGGTCTACCGTCCGACAGTGCCCAGCAGAAGTATCAGACAGCCCTCGCCGGTGGGTCGGCTCCCGATCTGGGCATCGTATCCACCGCGTACCTCGCACCGCTCGTTGCCCAGAGTGCCGTGATTCCGCTCGACGACTTCATGGCAGCCTCTCCGCAGAAGGACCAGTACGACCCGAAGATCATCGAGTCGGCGATGGAGTCCGGAGGCGGCGAGAACCTGTACGGTCTGCCGTTCACCAGTAACAACGCCACGCTGTGGTACCGAGCCGACTGGTTCGCGGAGGCCGGCATCGAGCCACCGGATACCTGGGACGAATTCTACGAAGCCGCAGACGAACTGACCGACAAGTCCGCGGGTCGTTACGGGTTCACCATCCGAGGCGGTGCCGGCTCGATCTACCCGTTGTTGCAGCACATGTTCGCCACCACCGGCATCGACAACTTCTTCGACGGTAGCGAATCCACCGTCAACCGGCCCGAGATGGTGGACGCCATCGAACGTTTTGCGGCCCTCTACGACGTCGACACACCTACCGCCGACGTCAACAACGGTTTTCCACAGATGGTCGCCAGCTTCGGCGGTGGTTCGGTTGCGATGATGCAGCACAACCTCGGATCACTGAGCAACCACCGCAAGGCACTCGGCGACAAAGTCGGTGCCGTTGCGCTTCCACTCGCGGACAACGGCGTCCGCACGGTGATGACCGATCCGTTCCCCTCCTACACAGTGTTCAAGAGTAGCCAGCACCAGGCAGCGGCCTGGAAGTTCCTCGAGTTCATGACCTCGCCGGATTCGCAGGCCTATTGGAACGAGAACGTCGGCCAAATCCCGGTCAATGCCACCGCCAGATCCGCACCGTCCTTCCAGACGATGCCATCGGTCCAGGCGGCCCAGTCCGCCCTCGACGATCCGAAGACCGTGCTGGTCACCCCGCCGGACTATCTACCCGATTTCGGAAAGATCGTGCAGGTTCAGATGCTCGGGCAGTGGCAGAAGGTGCTCATCGGACAGCTCAGCGCCCAGGATTTCGCCGACGACTTCGCCGAGAAGCTCAACCGTTCCAAGGCCAAATACGATGCCCGACAGGGTAAATAGGGGTTCCACTACTATGTCCAGCGTCATCACCGAGATTGCCGTCCAGGTCTTCAAGACCGAGGCCCGTACCGCCGTCGACTCCTACGGACATCGACACCCCGGACCGTCGATACCCACAACCCAGGCTTTGCTGCGCATCACCGATTCCGACGGAGTCAGCGGGCACGTGCTGGGCAAGACCAACTATCTGCGTGAAGATCAAGTGGAGCAGCACTTTCGGCCGGTGCTGATCGGTACCGACCCGCTGCATCGCGAGGAGATGGATCGCAAGTTCGCGATTCGACAACGCACCAGGGCCGTCGAGCTTCCCGAACACACCTGCAGCTACCTCGATCAGGCCCTGTGGGATCTGGCCGGCAACCGATTCGACACCCCGGTGTGGAAGCTGCTGGGCGGAGCCCGAAGTGAAGTCAAGGCCTACGCGAGCACCATGTGCGGAGACACCATCGAGGGCGGCCTTTCGAGTCCCCAGGAGTACGCGGATTTTGCTGTTGCACTGAAGAATCAGGGCTATCAGGGAATCAAACTGCACACCTGGATGCCACCCCTGGAGGGGGCTCCGAACCTGACTCGGGACATCGAGGCCTGCGCCGCGGTACGAGATGCCGTCGGGCCCGGGTTTTCGTTGATGCTCGACGGCTATCACTGGTACTCCCGCACCGACGCTCTCAAGCTCGGCCGCGAACTCGATGCGCTGAAGTTCGATTGGTTCGAGGAGCCCATGGACGAATTCTCGATGCGCTCCTACAAGTGGCTGGCGGATCAGATCGCCACACCCGTCATCGGTCCCGAAACCACACCAGGTCGGCATCGTTCGCGAGCGGACTGGATTGCGAGCGATGCCTGCGACATCCTGCGCGTCGGTGCGATGAACGGCGGCGGCATCACGCCTGCACTCAAGACGGTGCACATGGCCGACGGCTTCGGACTCGACTGCGAGATCCACGGCAACGGCGCACCCAACCTCGCGCTCGTCGGCGGTGCTCCGAACATCCAGTGGTACGAGCGCGGCCTGCTGCATCCGCTGGTGGACTACGACTGGGTGCCGCCGCATCTGAAGTCCATCGTCGATCCGATCGACGCGAACGGGATGGTCCAGATGCCCACCCGCCCGGGCCTGGGCGAGGACATCGACCTCGAGTACATCTCGAACAATCTGGTCGCCGAGTACTGATGTCCGTCCACAAAATTCGTGTCCGCGTATGAGCCGTCGTTCATCATGGGGGACACTGTCTCCATGGTGAACGATGTCACGGCAACAGCTGCGCCGGAGAGCCAGCCGGTGAAGTCCGCCGAACGCACGATCCACATCCTCGAGACCCTGGCCGCGTCTCCCGCCCGCATGAGTCTCGGCGAGCTCCAGGAGGCCTGCGGGTATCCGCGGTCGAGTCTGCATGCACTGCTCAGGACGCTGAAAGACCTCCGCTGGATCGAGGCCGACGAATCCGGTTCGCGATATGGCATCGGGACTCACGCGCTACTCACGGGCACGTCCTACCTGGACAAGGATTCCGTCGTCGGTCGGGCCGCAGCGGTACTGGAGACGTTGCGCTCGGACGTCCGGCACACCGTCCACTTCGCCCGGCGCGACGAGGATTGCGTCATCTACCTCGCCAGCCGCGGTTCCAAGCTCGAGGTGCGGCGCATGCACCGTGTCGGACGCAAGCTGCCGTGCCACGTCACCGCCCTCGGCCAAGCACTGCTCGCCGAACTCACGACCGACGAGGTGACACAGCTGCTGCCGAAGAAACTCGAGCGGTACACCGAGAACACCATCGTCGACCGTGATGCCCTGATCGCCGAACTCGCGCAGGTTCGCCGCCGCGGCTGGTCACTGGAGCAGGAGCAGGGCACCCCCGGCGTCGTCTGCATCGCGACCGTGGTGCCGTACCGAATTCCGGCCACCGACGCACTCAGCGTCTCCATGCCTGCCGAAGTCGCGTCGTACCCGGGCGAACTCGAACGCATCGCGGGCGTCCTCACCGACCATGCTGCGGCCTGGGCCCGAGAACTGCGAGCCGAGGGAGTGCGGTAAAGCCGCTTCGCGGCACGTGCGCGGAACTTCGTAGCAGGGGTCGAGTTTCCGCGCACGTCAGCGCTCCACGTCTGGGCTCCACGTCAGCGCACCACTGCCTTCGCCACCGTCCAGGCCCGGCCCTGCTCGCTCAATGTGAATCCCAGCCCCGGGCGAGCGGACAGGTGCATCCGGCCGTCCCGCGTCTCGAGGTGCTCGTCGAACAATGGGTCCAACCAGTCGAAGTGCTCCACCCAGGTCTGCAGTGGGTACACCGCTGCGAGGTGCAGATGAATCTCCATCGCAAAGTGCGGGGCGAGCTGCACGTTGTGGTGTTCGGCCAGCCCGGCCAATTTCAGGAACTGGGTGATGCCGCCGATGCGGGGTGCGTCGGGCTGCAGGATGTCGACCGCGCCGGCCTCGAGGAGACGGACATGCTCGCCGACGCTGGCCAGCATCTCCCCCGTCGCAATGGAGGTGTCGAAATTCCTGGCCAGCATCGCATGCCCCTCGGCGTCGTAGGCATCGAGCGGTTCTTCGATCCAGACGAGGTCGAACTGCTCGAGGATGCGGCACATGCGGTTCGCCGTCGGACGATCCCACTGTTGATTCGCGTCGACCATCAGCGGGACGTCGTCACCGAGAAACTCGCGTACCGCGGTGACGCGGGAGATGTCGGTGCGCCAATCAGGTTGGCCCACCTTCAGTTTGATACCGCCGATTCCGTTCGCGAGCGACCCGGCCGCGTTGTCCATGACCTCCTCGATCGGAGTATGCAGAAATCCACCGGAGGTGTTGTACGTCTGCACCGAATCGCGGGACGCGCCGATCAGCTTCGCCAGCGGTAACCCGGCGCGCTTGGCTTTGAGATCCCACAGGGCAATATCGATCGCAGCGATGGCCTGTGTCGCAACGCCACTGCGGCCGACCGACGCTCCGGCCCACACCAACTTGGTCCAGACCTTGCCGATATCGTTCGGGTCCTCACCGATGAGCACCGGCGCGATCTCCTGGGCGTGCGCGAACTGGGCAGGCCCACCCGCCCGCTTCGAATAGCTGAAACCGATTCCCTCATGGCCCTGTTCGGTACGGATCTCGACGAACAGAAACACCACCTCGGTCATCGCCTTCTGTCGACCGGTGAGAACCTTGGCGTCGCTGATCGGATTGCGCAGCGGCAGCACGATCGAGGACAGCGTCACCTCGGAGATGCTGTCGACGGACGCGTCACCGGATGCGAGGGCCCGAATCGCCGCATCGGGCGCGGTGAGTCCGCTCGAGGGCTTGTCGATGTACGTTGTCATCTCACATCTCCTGTGTTTGCGAAGGGCGTTGCCTCACAGCCTAATTCGGGTTCCTTACGCGTCCAACACAATTCAGCGGGCCATCGATACGGCAAGTGCATTGATGTTCGACGCGATGTCGGCGACCCGGCCGACGAACGTGTGATGCGTGACGCCCGACGAGTGCGGCGTCATCAGCACGTTCTCCAGCTCGCGGAACGGCAGGGAACTGGGCTCACCACGCCCGTCCGGCCCCGGGTAGCTGTACCAGACATCGATGGCGGCGGCGGCAATCTCGTTGCGAGACAGAGCGTCGAACAGTGGTTGTTCCTGAATCAGCGGGCCTCGACCGACGTTGACGACTATCCCTCCGCTTCCCAGCCTGCGCAGTTCCTCGGCACCGATCATGCCGCGGGTGTGCTCGTTCAGCGGTGCGGAAACCACGAGTACATCGGCGAACTCGGCAAGCTTTCCCAAATCCTTTGCATCCGAAACCCATTCGAGCCCCTCGTCCGAAGCCCGACCGCTCCCGGTGACGGCAGCACCGGTTGCCCCGTATGCCCGAAAAAGCTGCCAGGTCTGCCGGCCGATATGTCCGAACCCGACGAACCCGATCCGCGCACCGCTCAGCGACAACGGCTGCGGGATGGTCGGGTCGTACACGGACGTGGCAAACAATCCCGAGCGGAGGGCGCGGTCTTGCTCCAGGAACTTTCGTCGCAACATCACCGTTGCCGCGACGACGTATTCGGCAATCGACTGCTCGTGGTGAAAGGTGTTGCACACCTGCACATCGGGCCGCATTCCGGATCGATCCACGTTGTCGGTACCGGCGCCGGCAACGTGAACCATCCGCAGCCTCGGGGCAGCCGCGCCCATGGCCGCACTGAACTTGCCGCCGACATAGACGTCGGCGTCGTGGAGATGGGCGATCACGTCCTGCTCGTCGAAGGGAACGCTCCACACCACCTCGGCGTTCGCCGGTAGACCCGCCTCGAACTGCTCGCGATGCGGCACGACGTTGCGGTCACCGACGACGATCTTCATCGACGCACCAGAACTTTTCGAACCAGAACTCATCGAACGAGGGCCGGGCGCTTGCTGTCGAATGTCCAGCCCTCGATCAGGTACTGCATGCCGATGGCGTCGTCTCGGGCACCCAGTCCTTCCTTCTGGTACAGCTCGTGCGCCGCATCGATCTGCTCGAAGTCGAGTTCGACACCCAGACCCGGCTTGTCGGGCACCGTGAGGTAGCCATCCTCGATCGTGAACGGCTCCTTGGTCACTCGCTGCCCGTCCTGCCAGATCCAGTGGGTGTCGATGGCGGTGATGTTCCCGGGAGCTGCAGCAGCGACGTGCGTGAACATCGCCAGGGAGACGTCGAAGTGGTTGTTGGAGTGCGATCCCCACGTCAAGCCCCACGCGTCGCAGAGCTGCGCGACGCGCACGGACCCGGCCATCGTCCAGAAGTGTGGATCGGCCAGCGGGATGTCCACGGCACCGGACCGGACGGTGTGGCCCATCTCGCGCCAGTCCGTCGCGATCATGTTGGTCGCGGTCTGTAACCCGGTGGCCCGCTTGAACTCCGTCATCACCTCGCGGCCCGAGAAACCACCCTCGGGGCCGACGGGATCCTCGGCGTACGCCAGCACGTCACGCAGCCCTCGGCAGGTCTCGATCGCATCCTTCAGCAACCAGCCGCCGTTGGGATCCAACGTGATTCGCGCCTCGGGAAAGCGCTCGGCCAGAGCACGAACAGCGGCGGCCTCCTCGGCTGCCGGCAGTGCACCACCCTTGAGCTTGAAATCTTGGAAGCCGTAGCGTGCCTGCGCAGCCTCGGCGAGGCGCACGATCGACTCCGGATCCATCGCCTCCTCGTGCCTGATCCGCAGCCAGTCGTCGGCTCCGGCCGCCTCGTCGGCGCTGCTCCGGTATGCGAGATCGGTCTTGTTGCGATCGGCGACGAAGAACAGGTAGCCCAGCGCCTGCACCTTCTCGCGCTGCTGTCCTTCGCCCAGCAACGCCGCGACGCTGACGCCGAGATGCTGACCGAGCAGATCCAACAACGCCGATTCCACTGCCGTTACCGCATGAATGGCGATCCGCAGATCGAACGTCTGCGCGCCGCGGCCACCGGCATCACGATCTGCGAACGCGCGACGCATGGCGGCCAGCACCGCGTTGTACCGGCCGATGTTCTGCCCCTCGACCAGCACGCGCGCGTCTTCGAGCGTCTGCCGAATCGGCTCCCCGCCCGGCACTTCGCCGACGCCGGTGCGCCCGTCCGAGTCGGTGAGCACCACCAGATTGCGGGTGAAATACGGCGCGTGCGCGCCGCTGAGGTTCAGCAACATGTCGTCGTGACCGGCAATGGGAATGACACGCATTTCGGCGACGACGGGGGTGCTGGTGTGGACGACCATGCCCGACCTTTCTCGCATACCTCTGGTGATTCGGCTCACAGACGACAGTAGGGCCAGCTATCGATTCCCGTCCAACACCATCTGCGCATCGACTGATGCAGTCGAGGTATCGAGGATCGGCATCCACGCTCGAGTAGACGGTCAGCCAGGCGATACCGAGACTGCATCAAACACAACATTTTTAGACTTGGACATGTATCGATCCAGCTCCTACCGTGGTGAGTTATGAGCCAGGTCACGGCCTCGGCGTCACTGCACGTACCGCACCACAGCCTTAGGAGTCACCCCATGACAGCGTCGACGACACAGTCCACCGACCTCACCGGTCGGATGATCATCGCCGGCGTTCCGGTTTTCGGTGCCGGGACGCAGATTCACGGAATCGATCCCGGTACCGGAGAGAATCTCGAACCCGCTTACGGCCACGGCGACGACTCG
This sequence comes from Rhodococcus sp. JG-3, assembly GCF_000482405.1. NCBI lineage: Bacteria > Bacillati > Actinomycetota > Actinomycetes > Mycobacteriales > Nocardiaceae > Rhodococcus > Rhodococcus sp. JG-3. Next base: position 1,184,997 of record NZ_KI519398.1, on the reverse strand, counting down.
GATGTCGAGCGGGCCTGTGCCGCAGCGGCCGACGCCTTCGCCGACTACCGCGCTACCTCGTCGGACACTCGCGCACGGTTTCTCGAGACCATCGCCGACAACATCGCGGCCCTGGGCGACACGCTCATCGAGCGTACGGTCGCCGAGTCCGGTCTGCCGCTGGCACGCATCACCGGCGAGGTCGGCCGCACCACCGGTCAACTCCGTCTGTTCGCTTCGGTTCTGCGCGAGGGCAGTTGGAACGGAGCCCGCATCGATCCGGCCCAGCCCGAGCGCAGCCCGCTGCCGCGGGCGGACATCCGCCAGCGCAAGATCCCCCTCGGGCCGGTTGCCGTGTTCGGTGCCAGCAACTTCCCCCTCGCCTTCTCCGTCGCAGGCGGCGACACCGCGTCCGCCCTCGCTGCCGGCTGCCCGGTGATCGTCAAGGCACACGACGCCCATCCAGGAACGTCCGAGCTGGTCGCCCGCGCCATCACCGACGCGGTTGTCTCCACCGGAATGCCCTCCGGCACATTCTCGTTGCTCTTCGGCTCCGGTCGCGGACTCGGCACCGCTCTGGTGACCGACCCTCGCATCAAGGCCGTCGGATTCACCGGATCGCGTTCGGGTGGAACAGCTCTCGTCGCCGCGGCGGCGGGTCGCCGTGAGCCCATCCCGGTGTACGCCGAGATGAGTTCCATCAATCCGGTGTTCGTCATGGACGGTGCACTCGCCACCCGTGGAGCCGAATTGGGCCGCGCGTTCGTCGCATCGCTGACGATGGGCTCGGGTCAGTTCTGCACCAACCCCGGTCTTGTCATCGCCGTCGACGGGCCCGGACTGCGGTCCTTCACCGAGGCAGCGACGACAGCGGTACAGGAATCCGCCCCCACCACGATGCTGACCCCGAACATCGCGTCGAGTTACGCGGACGGCGTCGCCACGCTGTCCGACGCGGTCACCGAGATCGCCCGAGGCACCGACACCGACGCCCCGAATGCCTGCCGCGCAGCGCTGTTCGACACCGATGCGGACACGTTCCTCACCTCGGAGGCAGCGCAGGCCGAGGTGTTCGGCGCGTCGAGCCTCGTCGTGCGCTGTGCAGATGCTCAGCAGGTTCGGCGGGTGGCGTCACAGCTCGAAGGTCAGCTCACCGCCACCATTCATGCCGACGAATCCGATCATTCCGAGGCCGGAAAGCTGCTCTCGGTGCTCGAACTCAAGGCCGGCCGGATCCTGTTCGACGGATGGCCCACCGGAGTCGAGGTCGGCCATGCCATGGTGCACGGCGGGCCGTTCCCCGCGACCTCGGACTCCCGCACCACGTCGGTCGGATCGCTCGCGATCGAACGCTTCCTGCGCCCGGTCGCGTACCAGGACGTACCGAAATCGTTGTTGCCCAACGCCATAGCGGACGGAAATCCGGACGGCATCTTCCGCCGCATCGACGGCCAGCTCACCCAAGACTGACACACCCCACCTAGTTCTCGAGGAGACCCCCATGCTCGACGGAGTTCTGTTCTTCCCCGTCACCCCGTTCACCGCATCCGGTGAGGTCGATTACGACCTCCTGGCCGCTCACATCACGAAGGGTGTCGACGCGGGACCCGGTGGAGTGTTCATTGCCTGCGGCACCGGCGAATTCCACGCCCTCGAACTCGAGGAGTTCGGCAAGATCGTCCGTACCGCAGTCGACAGCGTCGCAGGCCGCGTTCCTGTCTACGCCGGTGCAGGCGGATCCGTCGCGCAGGCAAAGGCATTCGCACACGCTGCGAAGGCCAACGGAGCCGACGGCATCCTGTTGCTGCCGCCGTACCTGGTGACGATGCCGCAAGCCGGTCTCGTCAACTACACCAAGGCCGTTGCCGCCGCATCGGATCTGCCGCTGATCGTCTACAACCGCGGCAACGCTCGCTTCACCGAGGAGTCCGCCGTCGAGGTTGCGCAGCTTCCCACCGTCGTCGGATTCAAGGATGGCACCGGCGATCTCGACCAGGTCGGCCGCATCGTCCGCGCGGTACTGGACGCTCTGGAGCCGTCGGGCAAGCCCTTCCAGTTCTTCAACGGACTACCGACCGCCGAGGTCTCCCAGCAGGCGTACCGAGCGATCGGTGTCACGCTGTACTCCTCCGCGACATTCGCGTTCGCACCCGAACTGGCACTGGCGTTCTACCGCTCTCTCGACAGCAGAAACGAAAAGCTCACTGCCGCACTGCTCCGCGAGTTCTTCCACCCGCTCGTGCGCTTGCGCGACAAGGTTCCCGGCTACGCCGTCTCCCTCATCAAGGCCGGCGTGACGATGGAGGGCATCGAAGCAGGGCCGGTTCGCCCACCCCTGGTGGACATCAGCGCACCGCACCTCGAGGAACTCACCGCAATCGTTGCCGCCGGCCGGGCCGTGCTGGCAGACGAGCTCGCGGTGCACTGATGCAAGAACCGGTACTGATCACCGGCGCTCGAATCACACCGATCGCCTTCGTCGATCCTCCGTTGCTCAACACCATCGGCGTGCATCAGCCGTATGCGCTCCGCGCGATCATTCAGCTGGACACCGACGCCGGTGTCGTCGGACTCGGTGAAACGTACGCCGACACTGCTCATTTGGCTCGACTGGAAGCGGCCTCCACCGCCATCTCCGGTCTGGACGTGTTCGCGCTGAACGAGATCCGAGATGCCATCGATGCCGCCCTGGGAACCGTGTCGATCACCGGCGGCGACGGCGTCGCAGGCATGATCACCACGGCCAGCACCACCGATCGGGTGTTCTCCCCGTTCGAGATCGCGTGCCTGGACGTGCAGGGCAAGATCCTGGGTCGACCGGTGTCCGACCTGCTCGGCGGCAAGGTTCGGGACTCCGTTCCGTTCAGTGCGTATCTGTTCTACAAGTGGGCAGCTCATCCCGGCCAGGAGCCCGACGAATGGGGCGAGGCGATCGATCCGGACGGATTGGTTCGTCAGGCCCGAAAGATAATCGACGAGTACGGCTTCGGGGCAATCAAGGTCAAGGGCGGCGTCTTTGCGCCCGACGAGGAGATCGCCGGAATCAAGGCGCTCCGGCAGGCGTTCCCGGAGCTGCCGTTGCGGTTGGATCCCAACGCCGCCTGGACTGTCGACACATCCATCCGGGTAGCCGCCGAACTCGACGGCATCGTCGAATATCTCGAAGATCCCACACCCGGGCTCGACGGGATGGCCGAGGTTGCGCGCGAAGCCAAGATGCCGCTGGCGACGAACATGTGTGTCGTTGCCTTCGATCACCTGAAGCCTGCCGTGGCGAAGGATTCGGTGCAGGTGGTGTTGTCCGACCACCATTACTGGGGCGGACTCCAGCGATCGAGGTTGCTCGCCGGAATCTGCGAGACGTTCGAGATGGGACTGTCGATGCACTCGAACAGCCACCTCGGAATCAGTCTGGCCGCCATGGTTCATCTCGCAGCGGCGACACCGAACTTGACCTATGCCTGCGACACGCATTGGCCCTGGAAGAACGAGGATGTCGTCGTGCCGGGGGTGTTGAACTTCGTCGACGGCGCAGTGGCCGTTCCCACCGGACCCGGTCTGGGCATCGAGATCGACGAGGACGCGCTCGCGGCACTGCATCAGCAGTACCTCGACTGCGGAATTCGTGACCGCGACGACACCGGATACATGCAGAGCATCGATCCGAGCTTCGACAACACCTGCCCGCGCTGGTGATCGAACTCTACGTCTGCAGCGGCGCGACGATATTGGCGAGCATGGTCGCGATCGTGGCGACGACGATGCGTCGTTCTGCGGCGTAGCCGCTCTGGTACCAGGTCATGGCGGTGTGGCTGATGGCGCCGATGGCAGCGGTGGCGAGCAGGTCGACATCCAGATCGAGGCCCGACGGCACATCACCGGCCAACGTGCGGAGGTAGCCGAGCAGCAGGGTGCCGAATTGCTGCATCACCGTCAGATACGTCTGCTCCACGCGAGGGCTGACGCCGAGCACCTCCATCCACACCACGCGGGCCAGGTGCGGGTCCTCGACGACTCGGAAGAACGGTTCGAGCAACTGCTCGGTGACGGCCCTCAGGTCAGCGTCCCGATCCACCTGCACGATCGCGTCGGACACCGAGTTCATCAGGTGTGCAATGCATTCGGCATAGACGGCGAGCAGAAGATCCTCGGTCTTGTCGAAATACTGATAGAAGTGCCGATCGGCGATCTTGGCCTCGCGACACAGTCCACGGACGGTCGCGGCGCGGTACCCGACGCTGCCGAACACCCGCAGTCCCGCGTCCAGCAGCTGCCGCCGCCTGCGATCGTCGCGGTCGGCCGCACTCTCACCGCCGTAGGCGCGGCCGGCCGCTTCGGACACTGTGCTCATGACCACCGGGCATCCAGTTCGGCAGTCAGACGGATCAATTCGGCATCCCGCTCCATCGCGGCGTCCATGATCGGGTTGACGATGCCGCGCAATATCGAGATCGGAATCCAGCGACCGGGCACGGCGATGCGCGCCGCCCGGCGTCCGATACCTCGTACGGCCACGCGGGCCAGCTTGTCCGGTGTGATCGGGCGGAGCAGTGGCGAGGGAAAGGCGCGGGCAGTCATCGCCGTCGCGACGGTGTCACCGCCGAACGCAACGTCGGCGATCGGCGTCGCCACCCACCCCGGATACAGCACTCCCGCTGTCGCTTTCGTGCCCGCGAGTTCCGCACGCAGAGCGCGACCGAGTTGTTCCACCGCCGCCTTCGAAGCCGCGTACGGCGCATTCGCCAGACCGTTGAGATAGGCGTACGTCGAGGAGGTGAGCAGCACGTAGCCCCCGGACTCGACGATGTGCGGCAGCGCCGCTCGCACCGTGTTCCACACACCGACGAGATTGACCCCGATGACTCTCTCGAAAACACCATCGTCGACGGAACGGATCGTCGATGCCTGTGCACCGCTGGAGATTCCGGCGTTGGCCATCACGATGTCGAGCGAGCCGAAGGTGTCGATCGCGGTGGCAACCGCCGCGTCGAGTTGCTCTCGCACGGTGACGTCGGCATAGGCGATTGCCACGCGTTGGTTGCCCAGCTTCGCTGCTACCGACTCGAGATCGGTCGACGCCATGTCGACCAGGACGATCGAGGCACCGCGCCGATGCAGTGCTGCCGCCACAGCAGAGCCGATACCGCCTGCCGCACCGGTGATCAGCGCTACCTGGCCCGAATGATTCTTCATGCCGATACCTCGTCCTTCGTCGTCACGTCGGTGGACGACCGATGGATGTGATGGGCTTCCGGCCGAAAACGCTTGGCCCACCGTCGGAACGTGAAGCTGAAGCCGGGGAACATTGCGACAACATGCCCGGATTTCGACTGGTACCAGCTGTGGCAGCCGCCGTCCTTCCAGACGGTGCCGTCCATCTCGCGGTGAATCGTGTCGGTGTACTCCTGCTCGGCGGCGGCAGTGACCTCGATGGCGGTTGCACCCGCGCGCTGAACTGCGTCGACGGCTCGAACGATGTACTCCATCTGCGCCTCGATGAGGAAGATGGCGGAGGTGTGCCCGATTCCGGTGTTCGGCCCGGTGACCACGAACAGGTTGGGGAAACCGGGAATCGTGGTGCCGAGGTAAGCGCGGGGGTAGGGATCCCAGACCTCGGACAGCGCCCGGCCGTCCCGCCCGATCACCGGATACGAGATGACCCCGTCGGTCGCGTCGTATCCGGTCGACCACACCAGCAGGTCGACGTCGACGTGTTCCCCCGAGGTGGTCACGATCCCGGTTTCGGTGATCTCGGCGATACCGTCGTTCTTGTCGTGCAGGGTCACGTTCGCTTCTCCCAGTGCGGGATACAGCGTGTTGGACAGCAGCACCCGCTTGCACCCGATGGTGTAGTCGGGGGTGACTTTCGCCCGAAGCTGGGAGTCCGGAACCTGAGACTCGATGTGCTTCAGAGCAGTCCGCTGGGCCACGGCTTTCAGCATCCGCCGCGAGTACTTGAATCCGATGATGCGGGTCTCGAGGCTCCAGTAGATGCCGGCTCGCACCAGCCGTCGAATGGGCTCGAATCGCAGCAACTTTCGTTGCAGCGGCGTGAATTCGCGATCGTGACGCGGCATCACCCAGTGCGGCGTGCGTTGGAAGACGTGCAACGCTTCGACGTCGGGCTGGATCGCGGGGATCACCTGTGCGGCGCTGGCACCGCTACCGACGATGGCTACCCGTTTTCCGGCGTGATCGTAGGAGGTGTCCCAGTCGTTGGTGTGGAACTGCTTGCCGCGGAACTTCTCTCGGCCCGAGAACGGAGGGATCACTGGGGTGCTGAGCGGCCCGGACGCATTGACGACGAACTTCGCCGCGTAATCACCGCGCGACGTGGTGATCAGCCAGTGATCGCCGACCCACTGGATCTTCTGAACGTCGGTGTCGGCATGTGTGCGTTGCGGCAGCCCGTTGGACTCGAGCACGTGCTGGGTGTAGCGCTCCAGTTCCTCCCGCTCGGCGAACATGCGCGACCACTCGAACGGCTCGGAGGCAATGGAGTACAGGGGACTCTGCACGTCGACTGCCGCGCCCGGGTAGCGATTCTGCTTCCAGGTTCCACCGAGAAAGGGCCTTCGCTCGAGAATGACGAGGTCGTCGATACCGCGGTCGAGCAGGGCTTTGGCGGCGCATTGACCTCCGAAGCCGCTACCGATGATCACCACCGTGTAAATACGCATATCGACGAACCCCTCCAGCACAAGACGCAATCCGATGTTGCGTGTCATCACATTAAAGTGATGACGTGTGATTCCGCAATGGCGGTTCCCTTGTTGTTCACCGTCGTCGGGCACTATCGGCGTCGAACCGTCGAACGAAAGGTGCGTGAGATGTCTCCTGAGGTGTCCTTACCGGCAAACGCGTTGCGGCTGCGTCGCATCGCCAGAATTGCCGTGATCTCAGCGGTCGTACCGCTGGTCCTGTTACCGACGGCGGCGACGAGCGCGGCCGAGACGCCTGCCGAGAATCTGCAATCTCTGACCGACGTTCTTGCAGACCGTCTGGCCACCGCAGACAGCGTGGCCGCGGTGAAGTGGAAGACAGGCGGCCCCGTCAGCGATCCCGAGCGCGAGGCCCAGGTGATCGATGCGGCGCAGAACGCTGCCATCGGGCTCGGACTTGCACCAGAACGCGCAGGGACTGTGGTTCGCGACCAGATCGAGGTGGGCAAGGCGATCCAATCGCTCCGCCTGGCCCAGTGGCACGCCGATCCGGCCGGCGCTCCCGATGCGCCCGCGGACCTCGCGCCGATCCGGGAACGCATCACCGCACTCACTTCTGCGGTGGTCACCCAGCTTGCCTCGAACGCGCAAGCCCTTCGATCACCGACGTGCTACACGGACCTCGTCCAAGCGGTCGTTGCCACGAACACCGCCCACGACAGCGACATCGTGCACGCTGCAGCCTTGGTTGCTGCATCGCGTTCACTCTGCACCCCCTGACGACACGAGTGTCGGCCGCGAGATCGACGTGGACGACGAGCTGTCCCATGGCTCGAGGACGGCCATGACACGGTCGGCATTCCACCCTCGACGGCGAGCAATGCGTGGATCTTCGGACCGGGGTCGAAGCCAGGTCGGCAGTCCCCCGTAGCGTTGAGGTCATGTCTAGATCACCACGCCAACGCAGATCCCCCGCCGCACCTCGAAAGCGATCCTCCTCAGCGCTGTCGGCAGGGCACCTTCGCGTGATCGCGACGGGCGGTCTCGGCGAGATCGGCCGGAACATGACCGTCTTCGAATTCGACGGAAAGCTGCTCATCGTCGACTGCGGCGTGCTGTTTCCCGAGGAGCATCAGCCCGGCGTCGACGTCATCCTCCCCGACTGGAGTTGCATCCGGGATCGCCTCGACGACGTCGTCGCCATCGTTCTGACGCACGGACACGAGGACCACATCGGCGGCGTCCCGTATCTGCTGCGCGAGCGTGGCGACATTCCCGTCATCTCGTCGCGGCTGACGCTGCATTTCCTGGCTGCCAAGTTCGAGGAGTTCAAGGTCTCGACGACGCTGATCGAGGTCGAGGCGGGGCAAACCCGGCAGGAAGGCCCGTTCGAGCTCGAGTTCATCGCCGTCAACCACTCGATTCCCGACGGTCTGGCCATCGCCATTCGTACCGACGCCGGGCTGGTGCTGCACACCGGTGACTTCAAGATGGACCAGTTCCCGCTGGACGGTCGGATCACCGACCTCCGGAGCTTCGCACGCCTCGGCGAGGAGGGGCTCGATCTACTCCTCGTCGACTCCACCAACGCCGAAGTGCCCGGGTTCATGGTCTCCGAACGCGACCTGGTCCCGGCCATCGAGAAGGTGTTCCGCGAAACTACGGGACGCGTGATCGTGTCGAGCTTCGCCAGTCACGTGCACCGCATTCAACAGGTACTCGACGCCGCACACGCGCAGGGCCGCAAGGTGGCGTTCGTCGGCCGATCGATGGTGCGCAACATGAAGATCGCGACCGACCTGAGCTACCTCGACGTTCCCGACGGCCTCGTCGTGGACCTCCCGAAGCTCAATCGGCTTCCGGCCAACAAGATCACGCTGATCTGCACCGGCTCCCAGGGCGAGCCCCTCGCGGCGCTGTCGCGGATGGCGTCGGGCGAGCATCAGATCAAGGTCGGCGACGGCGACACCGTGCTGATGGCGAGCAGCCTGATCCCCGGCAACGAGAACGCGATCTACCGCGTCATCAACGGCCTCGTCGACAAGGGTGCACGCGTGGTGCACAAGGGAAATGCAAAGGTGCACGTCTCCGGTCACGCCAGCGCCGGCGAGCTCGTCTACTGCTACAACATCCTCGAACCCGCCAATGTGCTTCCCGTACACGGTGAATCGCGGCACCTGCGTGCCAATGCCGATCTCGCAATCAGGACCGGTGTTCCTCGCGATCGCGTGATCATCGCCGAGAACGGAAGCGTCATCGACCTGTACGACGGCGTCGCGCAGATCACCGGCTCCGTCCCCATCGAACTGATCTACGTCGACGGCAGTGCCGTCGGTGGCGTGACGGAGGATTCACTGGCCGAGCGTCGCCTCCTCGCGAACGAGGGCGTGCTGACCGTCATCGCCATCGTCGATCCCGACACCGGGCTGCTGGTCGACGACGTCGACTTCATCGGACGCGGATTCGCCCACGAGGCAAACGCTTTCGACTCGTTGGCCAAGGCGATCGGCAAGACCCTCACACGCGAGAGCGACGTCAAGGTTGCCTCCCGCGAAAACATCGAGAAGCGCATCGTGCAGGAATCGGCCCGCTGGGCCAAGCAGACCCTGGGCCGCCAGCCCCTCATCGTCCCGGTGGTCGTGGACGGCTAGAACTGGGCGGTCAGATTTGGGCCGGTCAGATCTGGGCCGCTGCGCCGCGAGTCGACAGCACCTCGGTCAGCTCCTCGGCGTAGGCGAGCTGCCGCCGCAACGTGCGGCAGCTTTCCTCGGCCTTGGTGTGACACTCACGAACGAAGGCCGCGGCCGACGACCTCGCGTCGTCGGCCGCGTTCTCGTCGCCGAGAATGTCGAGGGATTCGAGTAGCTGTTTCATTTCGGCCAACGTGAAGTCGAGTGGCTTCATCCGGCGAATCACGAGCAGGCGTTCGACGTCGGACTCGGTGTAGAGCCGGAAGCCGCCGACGGTCCGAGCAGAGGGCGTGACCAGACCGACATCGTCGTAGTGACGAACCGTGCGAATCGACAGCTCGGTTCGCTGAGCTACCTGCCCGATCTGCATGTGTACGCCGTCGTCTGTCATGTGCCGCCTCTCTTCGCCCGACCAACCACCCTAGTCAGTGCTCGGCACCCAGGTTTCCACTGAGACGATCGTGCCGCTCGGTCGACGGCGCGTTCAGGCCCACGATCTCCACCGTCTTGCCCTTGGCTGCGTACTTGGTGGTGATGGCGTCCAGGGTCGCAACGGTCGACGCGTCCCAGATGTGCGACTCGGACATGTCGATGACGACGTTCTTCGGATCTCCGACGTAGTCGAACTGGTAGATCAGATCGTTGCTCGACGCGAAGAACAACTCGCCCTTGACGGCGTAGACGCGGGTGTCGTCGTCGGGATGTGCGACGTCGACAACCTCGGTCAGGTGTGCAACCCGCCTGGCGAACAAGACCATAGCGGTGATCACTCCGACCACGACGCCGTACGCGAGGTTGTGGGTGACCACGGTGACAGCGACGGTGGCCACCATGACGAGAGTTTCGCTCTTGGGCATGCGCCGCAACGTCTTCGGGTGAATGCTGTGCCAGTCGAAGGTGCCGACCGACACCATGATCATCACGGCGACCAATGCGGCCATCGGAATGAGCGCGACGATGTCGCCGAGACCGACCACCAGGATCAGCAGGAAGGTGCCGGCGAGGAACGTGGAGATACGGGTGCGGGCACCGGAGACCTTCACGTTGATCATGGTCTGGCCGATCATCGCGCAGCCGCCCATACCGCCGGTGAATCCGGTGACCAGATTCGCCACGCCCTGGCCCCAGCCCTCACGAGTCTTGTTGGAGTGCGAGTCGGTGATGTCGTCGACGAGCTTGGCCGTCATCAGTGATTCGAGCAGACCGACCAGGGCAATGGCCAGAGCGAACGGCGCGATGATCGACAGGGTGTCGAACGTGAACGGCACGTCCGGGATCAGGAACGACGGCAGCGAGGACGGCAGTTCACCCTCGTCGCCCACGTCCGGGACGGCCAGCGCGAAGACGAGCGTGACGGCGGTGAGAATCACGATGGCGATCAGAGGTGCCGGCACGACAGTGGTGAGCTTCGGCAGGAAGAACATGATGAGCAGTCCGACGGCGACCATCGGGTAGACCAACCACGGCACCCCGATCAGGTACGGCACCTGTGAGGTGAAGATCAGGATCGCCAACGCATTGACGAATCCGACCATGACACTGCGCGGGATGAATCGCATCAACTTGGCGACACCGAGGACGCTCAACACGATCTGCAGCACTCCGCCGAGGATAACCGCGGCAATGAGGTAGTCGAGGCCGTACTCGCGAGCCAAGGGGGCGACCACCAGGGCGATCGCTCCGGTGGCCGCGGAGATCATCGCCGGTCGACCCCCGACGATGGAGATGGTGACGGCCATCGTGAACGACGCGAACAGGCCGACGCGCGGATCGACACCGGCGATGATCGAGAACGAAATGGCTTCCGGGATCAACGCCAGCGCCACCACCAGTCCGGCAAGAACCTCGGTCTTCAGTCGCCTCGGTGAGCGCAACGCACCCAGCACCGAGACGTCTTCGACGGCGGTGCCGGGCACCTGGGCAGCTCGAGACACGACGACTCCGTTCGATGGTTACGAGGGACGACAACCGGGATGGGCGTCCACTCCGCGAGCAACTCTACTCTTACCGGAGGGAAGGTTACCAATCATCGAAGCGCGGACGACGTGCGCTAGATTTATACGAAAAGGCACGCCGGAACTCCCAGCGCGATGCAAGGAATGAATCGATGTTCTCGCTCAACAGGCTGTCCTGCTTCATCGCCGTCGCCGAGGAATTGCACTTCGGCCGCGCCGCCGAACGTCTGCACATGACGCAGCCGCCGCTCAGCAGGCAGATCCAACAACTCGAGAGCGAAGTCGGCGTGCAGCTCATCGACCGCACGAGCCGGTCGGTGACCCTGACGGCCGCGGGATTGGCCTTCCTACCCGAGGCCCGACGCATCCTCGACCTCGCCGAGGGCGCACTGCTGACGGTGCGACGCGTTCCTACCGGAGACCTGGGGACTGTGATCGTGGGATTCACCGGGGCATCGGCGCATGCGGTGCTCCCGCAGCTGCTCGACGCCGCGCGCGAGAAGCTACCGGACGTGAAAATCGTTCTACGCGAGATGGTCTCGGCGGTACAGATGGAGTCCTTGGCCATCGGCGATCTGGATCTCGGGTTGGCCAGACCCCCGCTCAAGCGACCGGGCATCGCGTCCCGGCCGGTGCTGCACGAGTCGTTGATAGCGGCGATGCCCGAAGAACACCCACTGGCCGCGAAGGACGAGCTGTCGGTAGAGGACTTCGACGAGCAGCCGATCATCATGTACTCGCCCGTCGACGCGCGGTACTTCCACGAACTGCTGATCAGCACCTTCACCATCGTCGGGGTCTCACCGCGCTACGTGCAGTACGTGACCCAGGTACACACGATGCTGGTGCTCGTTCGCTCGGGAATCGGACTGGCCCTGGTACCCGAGTCGGCGTCGACCATGCGGCCGGAAGGCGTTGTGTTCCGGCCGGTTCGGACCGTAAAGGAACGCCCCGTCGAACTCGACGCTGCATGGCGCGTGGACAACGACAACCCGGCACTGCACCGCTTCATGACCGACGTGCTGCCGACGCGCGAGTGGGCGTGACGACTACCGCGGCGTCCCCACCGGCGGCTTGACGGCCGTCACCGGGCAATGTGCTTCGAGCAGTACGCGCTGAGAGATGCTGCCCATGAACAACTTTCCGACGGGCGATCGACGTCGGATGCCGATGACGACCAGCTGAGCCTGCTCGTCGAACGACAGGTCGATCAGGTTGTCGGCGTGCGAGCGGCCGGCCTCGTTGTCGTGAATTTTCGTCGTGACACCGACCGCCGACGCCTCCTCGCGAGCCGATTCGACGGTGGCAGCGAAGTCGGCGTCTGCCGCGCTGTTGTCCTCGGCGACGATGAGCAGATCCGTTCCGCGCATCTGGGCCTCGCGAAATGCGAAGGGCAACGCGCCTTTTCCTTCGGTGGTCGGCGAGTAGCCGACGACGACGGTCACTTCGTCACCGGCGTGACGAGGGAGCCGTCGGCCAGGAATCGATCGAGGTTCTCCAGTGTCAGTGCTTCCATGGCGGCGCGAGTCTCCACCGTTGCGCTGCCCACGTGCGGCAACAGCACCACGTTGTCCATCGCGAGCAGAGAGTCGGGCACGTTCGGTTCGTGGGCGAACACGTCCAGACCCGCACCGGCGAGCTGCCCCGAGGCGAGCAGTTCGATCAGCGCCTCCTCGTCGACGACGCTTCCGCGCGCCACGTTGATCAGATAGCCCTGCGGCCCCAGCGCTTCGAGCACCGCGCGATCGACCAGATGGGCCGTTCCCGAGCCGCCCGAGGCGGCGACGATCAGTACGTCGACGCTCTCGGCGAGCGCTACAGGATTGGCCGCGTACGCATACGGTGAACCGTCGATCTCGTTGCGGTTGTGGTACGAGATGGGGCATCGGAATGCGGTGAGCCGGTCCGCGATTGCAGATCCGATCCGGCCGAGCCCGATGATCCCGACTCGTTTGCCGGTGACCTGGCGGGTCAGCGGAGTGTTGCCCTCGGCCGGCCAGCGGCCGGCCCGTACGAATCGCTCCGCGGACGAGAGCCCACGCACGGTGTCGATCACCAGGCCGACAGCGAGATCCGCGACGCAGTCGGTGAGCACATCCGGGGTGTTGCTGACCCCGATGCCACGCTCGGTGGCCGCGTCGACGTCGGTGGTGTCGTATCCGACTCCGAAGTTCACGACAGCTCCGAGCTGCGGCAACCGCTCCATCAGCGCTGCGTCGACGCCGGTTCGGCCGGAGGTGACGACGGCGGTGATCGACGGGCCGTGTTCGGCCAGGAACTGCTCACGCTCGTCCCCGTCGGGCAAGGTCAGCGCGTCGTAGTCGGCAACCAGAGTGTCCATCAGGGACGGCTTCAGCGGCCCGACTCGGAGCACGCGGCCCCCCTGACGTGAATCTTGTTGCAACACAGACTTTTCCTGTTGACCGGTGGTCACCGTTGTTCTCCTCGCGATGTGGTGGAGCGTGCGCGTTTCCTGTACGGTATGCCGCTTCCCGGATACCTGTCCAACACGCAAATAACATGGACCGATACCCAAACGGCATGAACATGACCCTCAGCATGCAGGTATACCTAACCCGCTTGGACGTTCGACCTGCTCAGAGGCGCTGAACTGCGAGCAGCTGCACTGATTCAGCACAATTGTGACGTGGATAACGGGCCGAAACGTCGCTTTCGTCCGGTTGACGGTGGAGATCACCCACTCCTACCGTGTGTCTACCGTCACAGATCCGAATGCGGCTCGATGACGCGTATCCCTTTTCCCACTGGAGGCCACCATGAGCCCTGCACTCTCCGTGCAGCAGGGACGGACCCATCGCGTCGCCGCTATTGCTGTTGGCGCACTAGCACTTTCATTGATCGCAAGCGGCTGCACCGTCGCGAACTCGAGCAACGGAGCCGCAGCCCGCGCAGACACCTTGCGCATCGTTCTACCTCAGGAACCGCCCACCCTCGAAGCCTGCGACGTATCGCTGACGTCGGTCGGAGTGGTCACGCGCTCGAACATCACCGAGCCGCTGATGGAGCGCAATCCGAGTACCGGTGATCTCGAACCGAAGTTGGCGGATTCGTGGGAGCAGACCTCGGACACCGAGTGGACGTTCGCCATTCACCCCGGCGTGACGTTCAGCGACGGCAGCCCCTTCGAAGCCGAGGATGCAGCGTTCTCCATCGACCGCACCGTCAACTCCGAACTGGGATGCAACGTCGAGGGATACGTCTTCGGCGACGCCGACCTGGTGGTGAAAGCCGTCGACCCGTTGACGCTGACGGTGCAGTCACCCGAGCCCGATCCCATTCTGCCGCTGCGGCTCTCGTTCGTGGAAATGGTTCCGCGCACTTCGAGCTACACCGAGCGGGTACGCGAACCGATCGGCACCGGCCCGTTCGCGATCGAGCGGTGGGACTACGGCCAGAAGCTCTCCCTGGTACGCAACGAGACCTACTGGGGCCCGAAGCCCGAATACGCCAGGGCCGAATACCAATGGCGCAGTGAAGGCAGTGTCCGCGCGTCGATGGTGACCAACGGCGAGGCCGAGATCGCCACGTCGGTCGGACCGGAGGACGGTGCAGGCGACCTCGGCGTGGCCTATCCCAACAACGAGACCACGGCACTGCGCATGCAGGCCGCGCAACCGCCACTGGACGACATGCGGGTTCGGCAGGCGATCAACTACGCCATCAATCGCGACGGCATCGTCAAGGCGTTGTTCCGCGGACTCGGTTCACCTGCAGCACAGCTCATTTCCGAGGGCGTCGTGGGATACAACGAAGACCTGACTCCCTGGCCCTACGACATGGACGAGGCCAGGACGTTGATCGAGCAGGCCCGTGCCGACGGGGTTCCGGTGGACACCGAGATCCGTCTCATCGGACGCACCGGTCAGTTCCCGAAGATCAACGAAACGGTGGAGGTCATTCAGAACTCGCTGTCCAAGATCGGCATGAATGTCAAGATCGAAATGATGGACGCCGCAGGAACTGCCGAGTACCAGGAGCGGCCGTTCCCGGACGTCGGTCCGTACCTGCTGGTCATCCAGCACGGCAACCAGGCCGGCGACTCCGCCTTCACGGTCGATCAGTACTTCACCAGTGACGGGTTCCAGAGTGCCTACGGCACAGCGGACTTCGACAAGGAGATCGCCGCTGCCGGCGCTCTCACCGGAGAAGACAGGCAGGCCGCGTACGCCCAGGTGTTCGCCGACGAACCGAAGGACATCATGCAGATGGCCTACATCGCGCACATGAACGGGGTGCTCGCCAAGGCCGCCTCCGTGGACTACACCCCGGACTCGGCCACGGTCGACGAAATGCATCTGGCCGCGATGACCCGCGCCGAGACCGAGAGGCCCTGACATGTTCAGATTTCTGCGCCGACGGATCTACACCAGCCTGATCCCGCTGTTCGTCGTTCTGCTGGGCGTCTTCTTCCTCGCCCGGCTCACCGGCGACCCCACCAGCTTGTACCTCCCCGAGTCCGCGACCCAGGCGCAGCGCGAAGCGTTCCGCGCCACCAACGGCTTCGATCAGCCGGTGCTGACTCAGTTGCTTGACTACTTCAAGGGTGTCGTACAACTCGACTTCGGGCAGTCACTGCGCACCGGCGAGGACGCGTCGGCAATGGCCCTGCGCGCCTTCCCCGCAACGCTGCAGCTGGCGTTCGCAACGATGTTCCTCGCCATCCTCGGTGCGGTGATCATCGGCTGCTGGGCCGCATACCGGCCGAACTCGCTCGCCGATCGCATCTCGAGCCTGCTGTCGATGACGGCCGCATCAATCCCCGACTTCTGGTTCGCCATCATGGGCGTCTACGTCTTCGCCATCCTGTTCGGGTGGCTGCCCACCTCCGGCGTGGACAGCGGAATGCTCTCCTGGGTGTTGCCGATCGCCACGCTGCTCATTCGCCCGCTCGGAGTGCTGACGCAGGTGGTCCGCGGCGCGATGGTCTCGGCACTGTCGGCACCGTACGTGCGGCTGGCGAGAAGCAAAGGTGCCGGCGATCTTCGGGTCGTCACCCACCACGCTCTGCGCAACGCCGCGGCACCGGCGTTGACCGTCGCAGGCGACCTGATGGTCGGGCTCGTCAACGGCGCGGTGGTCGTCGAAGCCATCTTCGGCTGGCCCGGCATCGGAAAACTGATGATCGACGCCATCCTCCAACGCGACTTCGCCGTTCTGCAGGCAGCCGTGCTGTTGACGGCGGTGAGCATCTTCGTGCTCAACATCGTCATCGATGCCTGCTATGCACTGCTCGACGCCCGGGTTCGCGACAAGGTGAAGGTCTAAGAACATGTCACTCGACTTCGAAGCACCGAAAACATCCGAGCCCGAGGATGTTCCATCGTCAGCCCCGGTGGAAGCCCGTAAGGCGTCGGCCCCGCTGTGGAAGCTACTCCTGCGAGACAGGGTCGCCACCGTGGCCGCCGCAATTCTGGTACTGGTCTTTCTCACCGCAATCATCGGCCCGATGTTGGTCGGGGACGCCGCAACCGACCAAGATCTCGATCGCTCGAACCTGCCACCGTTCACCCTCGAGACCGGTTGGATGAACATCCTCGGCACCGATCCATTGGGACGCAGCATGCTGGCCCGATTGATCGTGGCCAGCAGAACCACACTGTCGGTAGCCATTCCGGCCGTGATCCTCTCGGCGATCATCGGCTCGTTCATCGGAATGTGGGCCGGCTTCCATCGCGGTTGGCGCGAGACCGCGGCGATGCGCGTCGCCGACGTCATCCTCAGCTTCCCGTCCCTGCTGATGGCCGTCGTCGTGCTCTACGTCTTCTCACCGAGCGCCGCCAATATCGTTCTGGTGCTGACCATCACGCGAATCCCGATCTACCTGCGTACCGCCCGCGCCGAGTCCGCAGAGCTGCAGAGTCGGTTGTTCGTGGACGCCGCACGCACGTTCGGCGCGAAGAGCGGATCGGTGATCAGGCGCCATGTGGCCCCGATTCTGCTGCCGACCCTGCTGACCGTCGCCACCCTCGACTTCTGCTTCGTCATTCTCGCCGAATCGTCATTAAGCTTCCTGGGCATCGGCATTCAGCCGCCCGACGTCTCGTGGGGCCTGATGGTCTCGCAGGGCCGTACCTACCTGCAGACCGCCTGGTGGCTCTCCTTCTTCCCCGGCCTCGCGATCGTGTTGACGACCGTCTCGGCCACCGTTCTCGCCGCCTGGGCCCGCATCGCCACCGATCCCGCGCAGCGGTGGCGACTCAATGTCCCCCGCTCCAAGCGGTCTCGCCTGATCCCCGCACGAAAGGTCGTCTCATGAGCGCACCGGCAACCAGCGCACCGTCGGCGCGACCCGACACCGGTAGTGTCGCCCTGGACGTACGCGGACTGACCGTCGACCTGCGGACGCCGTCAGGCGTCATTCGCGCCGTCGACAACGTCACCTTCACCGCCCGCCGCGGTGAAACCCTGGCTCTGCTCGGCGAATCCGGCTGCGGTAAGTCCATGACGGCACAGGCCATCGTCGGGTTGCTCGAGCCGATCGCGGACATCACCGGTGGCTCGGTCGAAATGGGTGAGGTGGACCTGGTCACCGCCAAGACCAAGGTGCGACGCACCATCGCGGCGACCGAACTGGCCATCGTCTTCCAGGATGCGCTGACGGCACTCAATCCCGTCTACACCGTGGGAACGCAGCTGGCCGAACCGTTTCGGATCCACCGCGGGATGTCGGCCAAACAGGCGCGAGTCGAAGCGATCGCGCTGATGGCCCGAGTGGGTATCCCCGAGCCCGAATCACGCGCCGACTCGTACCCGCACCAGTTCTCCGGCGGCATGCGGCAACGCCTACTGATCGCGATGGCCGTGGCCCTGAGTCCGTCGGTACTGCTGGCCGACGAACCGACCACCGCCCTCGATGTGACCGTGCAGGCGCAGATCATGGCACTGCTCAAGGAATTGCGCACCGAGCACGACATGGCCGTCGTCCTGATCACCCACGACCTCGCTCTGGTGGCCGAAGAGGCCGATCGAGTGGCAATCATGTACGCGGGCAACGTCGTCGAAACCGGGTTGGTGTCGGAGGTGTTCGGATCGCCGCGCCACCCCTACACCAAGGGTCTGCTCGACTCGGTACCCGTGCACGCCGTCCGCGGCGAGGATCTCAAATCCATCGGCGGCACCCCGCCGGATCTGCACTCGATCCCCGACGGATGCGTCTACCAGGCACGTTGCCCTCTCGCCCGTGAGATCTGTATCAGTAGCCGCCCGCCGCTCGAATCCGTCGGCAACGGCCGCCTGTCGGCCTGCCACTTCCCGAACGAGGTATCGCGCAATGTCTGAGCAACTGTTGACCGTTCGTGGCCTGAACAAGACCTTCGACGTCGGCCGCGGGAAGCTACGCGCTCTGGACTCCATCGACCTCGACCTGCGGCGGGGCGAAACCCTCGGCCTGGTCGGCGAATCCGGCTGCGGCAAGTCCACTCTCGCGCGGACGTTGATGATGCTCGAACGCCCGGACTCGGGCACCGTCGCCTTCGACGGCACGGATCCGTTCGCGCTCCGCGGCAAGGAACTCCTCGCCTGGCGCCGCCGCGTACAGATGGTGTTCCAGGATCCGTACGGTTCACTGAACTCACGCATGACGGCCGGGGACATCATCGGTGAACCCTGGCGA
Organism: Rhodococcus sp. JG-3; assembly: GCF_000482405.1. Taxonomy (NCBI): domain Bacteria; kingdom Bacillati; phylum Actinomycetota; class Actinomycetes; order Mycobacteriales; family Nocardiaceae; genus Rhodococcus; species Rhodococcus sp. JG-3. The sequence continues at coordinate 1,166,078 of NZ_KI519398.1, read as the reverse complement.
ACCCACAAGAGCCTGTACAAGACTCGACGTGACCGCTCCGCGCGGGTGCGCGAGCTGCTGCATCTGGTGGGCTTGCGACCGAGCGACGAGAACCGGTTCCCGCAGGAGTTCTCCGGCGGGCAACGCCAACGCCTCGGCATCGCGCGGGCCCTGGCACTGAACCCCGACGTGATCATCTGCGACGAGCCCGTCTCGGCCCTCGATCTCTCGGTGCAGGCGCAGGTACTCAACCTGCTCAACGACCTGCAGAAGCAACTCGGCATCTCCTACGTCTTCATCTCGCACGATCTCTCGGTGGTCCGGCACGTCGCCGACCGAGTCGCGGTGATGTATCTCGGCCGCATCGTCGAATCCGGAGCCACCGAGGCAGTGTTCGATCGGCCCGCGCACCCCTACACCGCAGCGTTGATGTCGGCTGCACCCACACTCGACGCGTCGAGCCGCGGGGACAAGATTCTGCTGAAAGGCGAGGTGCCGTCGCCACTTAATCCGCCGTCGGGATGCCGTTTCCGTACTCGCTGCTGGAAGGCGACCGACCTGTGCGCGAGCGACGCACCACCCGTCGCACACGACGCCGACGAGGCCGATCATGTTGCCGAATGCCATTATCCGCTCGTGGCAGGGAATCTCGGTCTCGTCGCCGCCGGAACATGACACTCACGCACCTGAGTGTCACCGGCTTCGTCGTCGTCGCCCTCGCGATCTTCTTCGCATCCGCGATGCAGGCGTCGATCGGCTTCGGCATGGGCATGCTGGCCGCCCCCATCGTGGCCATCGTCGACCCCGGACTCGTACCGGGAACGCTGATCATGCTCGCGGTCGTGGTCAGCGTGCTCGTACTGGTACGCGACCGGACGGCTCTCGATCTCTCGGGAGCCGGATGGGCACTCGCCGGACGACTCCCCGGCTCGGTGGTGGGTGCGCTGCTACTGGTCCTGTTGCCCGAACGCGGGCTGGCGATACTGTTGGCACTCGTGGTCCTGGGCGGCGTCGCGCTGACGTCGTTCGGCTGGGTTCCGTTGCCGCACAAACGCAATCTCGTCGTCGCCGGGGCCGCGTCGGGAGTTCTGGGAACCGCCACCTCCATCGGTGGGCCACCGATGGCTCTGGTATGGCAAGGCAACTCCGGAGCCGAACTCCGCAGCACGATGAGTTGCTTCTTCCTCGTCGGCTCGATCATCTCCATCGCGGTGTTGACGGTGGCCGGAGCGGTGAACAGCCACACCGCCACGCTGTTCGCTTTCCTGGCCCCGGCGACAGTTCTGGGGTTCCTGCTCTCTCGGGTGATCAACCGAGTTCTCGATCGGCGACGCCTACGTATCACGGCAATCGCCGTCTCGGCCGTGGGCGCGATCGTGCTGGTGGTCCAGCAAGTACTGGCCCTGACGTGAGTGAAGCGTCACGTGTTGCATCGGCTCCAGTGGGTAACCGGATCCGATGACCACGAACACCACGCGCGCGTTGATCGTCGGTGCCACCGGCATTTCCGGGCAGGCGCTGTGCCGCGCAGCACTCGATGCAGGCTGGACCACCTACGGACTGAGTCGGAGCGGCAGTACCCCCGTCGACGGCGTCGTGCCGGTCGCGGCGGATCTGCTCGACCCGCAGTCCCTCGACGAAGCGCTGAAGGACGTCCGCCCCGAGGTCGTGTTCTTCACCGCGTGGATGAAGAAGGACTCCGAGCAGGAGAACATCGAGGTCAACTCGGCGACCCTACGCAATGTGCTCGATGTTCTCGGCCCCCTCGATTCGGTGAAGCACGTCGCGCTGATGACCGGACTCAAGCACTACCTCGGCCCGTTCGATGCATACGGTGAGGCCGTGATGGCCGAGACGCCGTTCCACGAAACCGAGGACCGCCTCGACACGCCGAACTTCTACTACGCGCAGGAAGACGAACTGTTCGCCGGCGCAGACAAATACGGGTTCGGATGGAGCGTGCACCGCGCACACACCGTCTCCGGTTTTGCCGTGGGCAACGCGATGAACATGATGCTGACGCTGTCCGTCTACGCGTCGATCTGCAAGGAACTGGGCGAGAAGTTCGTCTTCCCCGGCTCCGAAACCCAGTGGAACGGCTTGACCGACCTCACCGACGCCGACCTGCTCGCCGAGCAGATGATTTGGGCGGCAACCGACGACAACGCGCGCAACGAGGCGTTCAACATCGCCAACGGTGACGTCTTTCGCTGGCGGTGGCTGTGGCCGCAGTTCGCCGAGCACTTCGGTGTCGAACCCGAAGGCTTCGACACCGAACCGCGTCCCCTCGAACCCCGCATGTCCGACGCGGCCGCCGCGTGGAAGCGCATCGCCGAGAAGCACGATCTGGTGGAGAGCGACGTCTCACGGCTGGCGTCGTGGTGGCACACCGACGGTGACCTCGGCCGCGACATGGAATGCCTGACGGACATGAACAAGTCCAAGAAGGCCGGCTTCTTGGGCTTCCGATCCACGCCCGATGCCATCGCCTCGGTGATTCAGCGTTACCGAGATGCACGTCTGATTCCCTGAGCGGCTGCGCCGCATGTGCGTGGAAACTCGACCCCTGCTACGAGTTTCCACTCACATGCGCGTAGCGCTCTCGCACCGCCGGCGTGGGGTCTGCCTCGTATGTCTTCGAGGTGGCCTGCGCCCAGGTCGGCGGTTCACTGGTCCCGGCCAAAGTCCATGCTGCCTGGCGCGCTGCCCCGTCGGCGACGTATTCACCGGGCTCGGGTACGGCCACCGGCACCCCGAGAATTGCCGGGGCCAAGGCTCGGAGCGCCGCGGACTTGGCACCGCCGCCGATGAGCAGTACTCGCTGCACGTCCACTCCCTGTGCACGCAGGTAGTCGATACCGTCGGCCAGTCCGCACAGCAGTCCTTCGACGGCAGCGCGAGCCAGGTGGCCCGGAGTCGAATTGTTCAGTCGTAGTCCATGAATCGCACCGGACGCATCGGGGAGATTGGGCGTCCGCTCGCCCTCGAAGTACGGCACCATCACCACACCGTCGCTCGTCGTCGACAGAGCCAACCGCGACAACTCGTCGTGATCGACGCCCAGCATTCGCGCCGTCGCATCGAGGACACGCGCCGCGTTGAGCGTGCACACCAACGGCAGCTGACGCCCGGTGGCGTCGGCGAATCCGGCGACCAGGCCCGAACCGTCGGCCGCGGCTGCGGTGGTCACCGCCGAGACGACGCCGGACGTGCCTATCGAGACCACCACATCACCGGGCTGTGCGTCGAGGGCAAGCGCCGCCGCGGCATTGTCTCCGGTACCCGGGCCGATCAGCGCCCCGGCGGCAGTGTGGCCTATCGCCTCATTCGGCGCAGCCACGCGGGGCAGCAGTGGGTTGCGGCCACGAAAGCCCAACTGCAACAGATCCGTTCGATACTCGTTCGTGGCCGCCGAGAAGTATCCGGTGCCGCTCGCATCGCCGCGATCGGTGGCCAAGGCGTCGAGCCCCGACGCGCCACCGAGCTGCCAGCCGATCCAATCGTGCGGAAGGCACACCGCCGCAGTGCGATCGGCGTTGTCGGGCTCGTTGTCGGCGAGCCACCGCAGCTTGGCGACGGTGATCGAGGCCAACGGAACCACGCCGACCGCGTCGGCCCAGGCCTGACCGCCGTCGCCACCGGTCTTCTCGCCGAGCTCCGCGATCAGATCCTCTGCCGCCTGGGCCGATCGAGTGTCGTTCCACAGCAATGCTTTACGGACCACGGATCCGTTGTCGTCGAGGCAGACCATGCCGTGTTGTTGCGCGCCGACCGACACCGCAGCGACATCGTCCAGCCCGCCGGCGGCGTCGACGGCCTCGTCGAGTGCTTCCTTCCACCGCTGCGGGTCGATCTCGGTGCCGTCGGGATGACCGGCACGGCCGTGACGCACCAACTCCCCGGTGTCGGCATCGCGAACGAAAACCTTGCACGATTGGGTGGAAGAGTCGATTCCGGCAACGAGAGCCACGATGAGCTGGTCCTTTCGTACGCAAGTGTGACCTACGACCCTACCCGCGGGGCGTGGTCGCCTCGGTCACCAGCGTGCGTGCACAGGCGATGGCCTGCGGGGTGGTGTCGAAGACGTGTCGAGCGTCGTCGTCCTTGGTGGTGAACACCCCCAGGGCTGCGAGGGGACGCAGGTGCTCCGGCTTGGCACCGGAGATCAGGACGGTGATGTGTCGGTGTTCGAGTTCGGTGATGGTGTCCTTGAGAACGATGGCGCCGGTGGCGTCGATCGTGGTGACTCGGGACATACGGAGGATCACCACCTTCACGTCCGAGACGTCGGCGAGTTCGAGCAGGAAGCTGTGCGCGGCACCGAAAAACAGCGCACCGTCGATGCGGTACGCGACGATGTGTCCCCGCAGCAGGTCTCCTTCTTCCTTCGAGACCGCATCGAGTGTGTTCAACGGGACCTGCTCGACCGTGGCCGATCGCGCAACGGCCCGGAGAGCCAGGACGGCAGCGAACCCGACGCCGACCGCCACCGCCGTCACGAGATCGAAGACCACCGTGACGAGGAAGGTCGCCGCCATCACCACGGTGTCCCCGCGGCCGGCGCGGGTGATCGCCCGGATGGACGCGGTCTCGACCATCCGCACCGTGGTTGCGAGCAGCACTCCAGCCAGGGCTGCAAGCGGGATATCGGCGACCAACCCGGCCGCGGAGTGCATGATGGCGGCGAGGATCACCGCGTGGGTAAGGGCCGCGAGCCTGGTGCGGGCACCGGATCGAACGTTGACCGCAGTCCGGGCGATGGCACCTGTGGCGGGGATGCCCCCGAACAGGGGTGCGGCGATGTTCGCAAGGCCCTGTCCGAACAACTCCCGGTCGGGGTTGTGGCGAGCGCCGACGCCCATCGAGTCCGCGGCCGTGGCGGACAACAGCGATTCCAGGGCAGCCAGAGCGGCGACGGCACACGCCGGGGCCAGCAACGCCGTCACGTCACCCAGGTGGAAAAAGCCCAGGCTCGGGGCGGACAACGACGACGGAATGGTGCCGATGCGGGCGATGTCCAGATCGAACAGCTGGGTGGCCCCGGTAGCGGCAGCAACCGCGACCAGTGAGAACGGGATCTTCGGTGCCAGGCGGCCGCCGACGAGCATGACGATCGCGACGGTGATCGCCACAGCGGGGGTGAGGATGCTTGCATGCGCGACGAACGAACGGACAGCATCGAACGCGGACTGCCAGACCTTGTCACCTTCCGCGTCCGTGATACCCAGCGCCGACGGAACCTGTTGCAGTGCAATGACAACGGCGATGCCCGCGGTGAATCCCTCGATGACGGGCGCGGGCATGTACCGCACGGCTCGGCCGATACCTCCTACCGCGAGCACCAACAGAATGATCCCGGCCAGCAGCCCGACCGCGAGGACTCCCGTCGGCCCGTATTCGGCAACGATCGGGACCAGCACCACCGTCATCGCACCGGTCGGACCCGATACCTGAAACCGTGAGCCACCGAATACCGCGGCCACGACTCCCGCGATGATGGCGGTGGTCAGTCCCGCCGCTGCACCCAGCCCGGTGCTGACTCCGAATCCGAGCGCGAGGGGCAGCGCCACCAGCGCCACGATGAGGCCGGCGAGAAGATCCGAACCGGGTGCGCGCAGCGCGGGCTTCCACTCGCTCCATCTGGGTAGAAGGGCGGAAACCGCCCTCAGGGCGTCGTTCGTGCGGGTGCGTTTCGTCGGTTCGGACATGCGACGCTTCCTGAAAGTTCATCGTTCTTGATCCAGTTGATTGCTAAGTTTAGCAAGTAATGAATCAGATGCGGCGAGATGCTGCACACCTCCCTCGAACATCGGCTCAGGTGCGCGATCCGGACTCGCCGTCCAGCAGTTCCACCTGGTTGGCCACCACTCCGGTCAATATCTCCCGGGCCACCACGAGGAGGTCCGCCACTTTCGGCGACGTCAGCGTGTACGACACCGACAATCCCTCCCGAGTGCCCTCGATGAGACCCGCGCGACGCAGAATCGACAGCTGCTGCGACAGATTCGCCGGCTCGATGCCCACCTCGGGCAGCATCTCGGACACTGCGTGTTCGCGTTCGCTCAACAGTTCCAGCACTCGAATGCGCGCGGGATGAGCCAACGTCTTGAAGAAGTCGGCCTTCATTCTGTACAGCGGTCGACTCGAATCCGTGGCCATGACGTCCTTCCGCTTCGCCGAGCACTGCGCAGCAGGCTACTTGCGAACACTAGCAATCAGCCACCGAGAAGGACGACCTCAGTGCCCCTGCCGAAACTCCGCTACCTTCACTGGCATGCGCGGCGAACCCGAGGAATCCACCGACTTCAGGCTGACCGTGGCCACCGCGGCCCTGGATCTGTTCTCGGTCAAGGGCTACGACTCGACGACGGTCGACGACATCGCGGTGGCGGCCGGAATCTCGCGTCGAACGTTCTTCCGGCAGTTCCGCGCCAAGGAAGACGTCGTCTTCGCCGATCACGAGATCCTGCTCGAGCAGGTCGGCGCTCTGCTCGCGTCCAACACCGGCGACCCATGGCAGGCCGTCTGCGATGCCGCCCAGTTGGTGTACGAGCGATTCTCGGACTGGAAAGAGATGTCGCGGCTGCGATATCAGGTGGTGCATCGAATTCCCGCCCTGCGCGATCGCGAGATCGTCACCGTGTTCCGCTACGACCGTCTCTTCGTCGAATACCTGCAGCGGGCGCTTCCCGACCACCCTCATCTGGAGATCCTGCAGTTCTCCGCCTCGGTGACCGCGACCCACAACTACTTTCTACGACGGATGATTCGCGACGGCCTGCCGACGTCCGTCACCGACTTGCGCGCAGCGTTGGCGCAGGTCCGCGCCCAGTCCTCGGGAGACGTCGTGGTCGCGACATTCCCGCGGGGCACGTCCGTGAACACCGTCGCCGACGCGTTGGCCCGCCACCTCCCCGAGTGACACCCACCCGAGATGGCACTCAGTGCCGTCTCGGCGAGCCCCACCCTTGAATCGAGGCCGGTCCGGTCGTACACTGGGATGAAGCTTGGCACTGAGTGCCCTTTCTGGGCAGTGCTGTACCCCCGACATCGCGAGGAGCGTGGCCGACATGGCCGGAAATCCCGACTTCGATCTCTACCAGTCACCCGAGGAGCACGAGGAGCTGCGCGCAGCGATCCGGGCCCTGTCGGAGAAGGAGATCGCCCCGTACGCCAAGGAGGTCGACGAGGACTCGCGCTTCCCGCAGGAGGCGCTCGATGCCCTCAACGCCTCCGGCTTCAACGCCGTGCACGTTCCCGAGGAGTACGACGGTCAGGGTGCCGACTCGGTTGCCGCCTGCATCGTCATCGAAGAGGTCGCCCGCGTCTGCGGCTCGTCCTCACTGATTCCCGCCGTCAACAAGCTCGGCACGATGGGCCTCATCCTCAAGGGCTCCGAGGAGCTCAAGAAGCAGGTCCTGCCCTCGCTCGCAGGCGGCGCGATGGCGTCGTACGCACTGTCCGAGCGTGAGGCCGGCTCCGACGCCGCCAGCATGCGCACCCGCGCGAAGGCCGACGGAGACGACTGGATCCTCAACGGCTCCAAGTGCTGGATCACCAACGGCGGCAAGTCCGACTGGTACACCGTCATGGCCGTCACCGATCCCGACAAGGGCGCCAACGGCATCAGCTCGTTCATCGTGCACAAGGACGACGAAGGATTCGTCGTCGGCCCCAAGGAGAAGAAGCTCGGCATCAAGGGTTCGCCCACCGCCGAGCTGTACTTCGAGAACTGCAAGATCCCCGGAGACCGCATCATCGGTGAGCCCGGCACCGGATTCAAGACCGCACTCGAAACCCTCGACCACACCCGGCCCACCATCGGCGCACAGGCCGTCGGCCTCGCTCAGGGCGCTCTCGACGCAGCCATCGCATACACCAAGGACCGCAAGCAGTTCGGCACGTCGATCTCGAGCTTCCAGGCCGTGCAGTTCATGCTCGCCGACATGGCAATGAAGGTCGAAGCTGCCCGCCTGATGGTCTACAGCTCCGCGGCACGCGCCGAGCGCGGCGAGAAGAACCTCGGATTCATCTCTGCCGCAGCGAAGTGCTTCGCCTCCGATGTCGCGATGGAGGTCACCACCGACGCCGTCCAGCTCTTCGGCGGTGCCGGCTACACCACCGACTTCCCCGTCGAGCGCATGATGCGCGACGCCAAGATCACGCAGATCTACGAGGGCACCAACCAGATTCAGCGTGTCGTCATGTCGCGGGCGCTGCTCAAATGAGCAACATCGAACTCGTAGGCGTCATCGGCGGCGGCACCATGGGTGCCGGTATCGCCGAAATGTGCGCCCGCTCCGGTAGCTCGGTGCTGATCCTGGAAACCAGCCAGGGCACCGCCGACGCCGCCGAAGCACGCCTGGACAAATCGTTCGCACGGGCCGTCAAGTCCGGCCGCATCGACGCCGACGCGGCCGAGAAAGCCCGCGCCGCAATCTCGTTGACGCTCGACATCAACGATTTCGCCGATCGCGACCTCGTGATCGAGGCGGCACCGGAGATCGAATCACTGAAGCTGGATCTGTTCGGCAAGCTCGATTCCATCGTCAAACCCGAAGGAATCCTGGCGACGAACACCTCGTCGATCCCCGTCATCAAGATGGCCAACGCGACGAAGCGACCCGACCAGGTCGTCGGAGTGCACTTCTTCAACCCGGTGCCGGTACTGCCGTTGGTCGAAATCGTCGTCAGCCTCCTCACCAGCGAAGAAACCGTCGACGCCGTCACCGATTACGCGGCGAACACACTGGGCAAGAAGACGATTCGTGCGGGCGACCGTGCGGGATTCATCGTCAACGCATTGCTCATCCCCTACATGGTCTCGGCCATCCGCATGCTCGAATCCGGCTTCGCCAGCGCCGAGGACATCGACGACGGCATGGTCAACGGTTGCGCCCACCCCATGGGACCGTTGCGTCTGACCGACACCGTCGGCCTCGACGTCACCCTCGCGGTCGCAGAATCGCTGTACGCCGAATTCCGCGAGCCGCATTACGCTCCGCCCCCACTGCTGCAGCGCATGGTGGACGCGGGAATGCTGGGTCGCAAGAGCGGCAAGGGTTTCTACACGTACTCCTAGCCCACAGCCTTGCTTGTCCGGCACGCCCCCCTTCCGGATCAATGCGGCATTCAGCTACTCCAAGTAGCTGAATGCCGCATTCATCCGTTGGTGGGGATGGTGTGGAACTTGGGGGATGGCGTGAGCCAGGGAGAGACCCGACTCAGTTTGTTTGCGGGCGACTCTGGGCATTCGGCGTGGAGACGGAATCGAGCAGCAGGTTCCCCACGCAATGAATACCAGGTTCGGAGACGACCCCATCGTGAGTGATCAGTACACCTTCACCAATCCCGTCACGCAGTACCGCCAGGACGGATTCCCTGAGCAGCACCAGGATCCGCCCGGTCTCGCTGCCGATCTACAACCCCTGGCCGACCACGGCGAGCAGACGTACCGCGGGTCCGGACGGCTGACCGGCCGTAAGGCCCTGATCACCGGTGCCGACTCCGGCATCGGGCGTGCGGCCGCCATCGCCATCGCCCGCGAGGGTGCCGACGTAGTCCTGAACTATCTGCCGTCGGAGGAGAAGGACGCTCAGGACGTCGCCCAGCTCGTTCGCGACGCCGGTCGCACCGCCGTCCTGGCACCGGCAGACCTCACCGATGAGAAAGCTGCCCGCGCCCTCGTGCACACCGCCGTCGACGAGCTCGGCGGCCTGGACCTGTTGGTCAACGTGGCAGGCAAGCAACAGTTCGTCGAGGATCTGGCGGATCTCACGTCGGAGCAGTTCGACCAGACCTTCAAAACCAATGTGTACGCACTGTTCTGGATCATTCAGGAAGCAGTGCCGCACATGCCTGCCGGCTCGACGATCGTGAACACCAGCTCCATCCAGGCGTACACACCTTCGCCCGGACTGGTGGATTACGCGACGACGAAGATGGCCATCAACACCATCAGCAAGGCTCTCGCCCAGCAGTTGGCACCCAAGGGAATTCGCGTCAATGTCGTTGCGCCGGGACCGTTCTGGACACCGCTGCAGGCAGCCGGCGGGCAGCCGACCTCGGCACTGCCGGAATTCGGCAAGGAAACCCCGCTCGGACGCGCCGGGCAGCCTGCCGAGATCGCCGGTGCGTACGTCTATCTGTCGTCGGCCGAATCGGGATACGTCACCGGAGACACCCTCAACGTCAACGGCGGAATGCCAACGCCGTAGTCGCTGTGCGCTCTGCGTGAATGGACCATTCACACCCGTCCGGGCTCGTGAATGGTCCATTCACGCGTTCGGGAGACGTCAGTCCTTCGGGCCACCGGCTGCGTAGACGACCTGACCCGAGATGAAGCCGGCACCCTCACTGACGAAGAACGACGCCAGGTGGGCGATGTCGTCGGGATGTCCGACGCGGTTGACCGGAATCTGCGACGCCGCAGCAGCTTTGAAGTCGTCGAACGACATTCCGACTCGCTCGGCGGTGGCTGCCGTCATCTCGGTTTCGATGAATCCGGGGGCGATGGCGTTGGCGGTGACGCCGAACTTGCCGAGCTCGATGGCGAGAGTCTTGGTGAATCCCTGCATGCCGGCCTTGGCCGCGGAGTAGTTTGCCTGGCCGCGATTGCCCAGGGCCGAGGTGCTCGACAGGTTGACGATGCGGCCCCACTTGGCGTCGATCATGTGCTTCTGCACTGCACGCGTCATCAGGAACGAGCCGCGCAGGTGCACGCCGAGCACGGAATCCCAGTCCTGCACCGTCATCTTGAACAGCAGGTTGTCGCGGGTGATGCCAGCGTTGTTGATCAGTACGGTCGGTGCACCGAACTCGCTCGCGATGCGGTCGACTGCAGTCTGCACCGACTCCTCGTCGGCCACGTTTGCGCCGATGGCCACGGCCTGCCCACCTGCGGACTCGATCGCGCCGACGGTGTCGCTGCACGCGGCCTCGTCGAGGTCCACCACCGCGACGCCGAAACCGTCCTTGGCAAGCCGCTTCGCGACTGCAGCGCCGATCCCACGCGCACTACCGGTGACGATGGCCGTCTTGATCTGATCACTCACGAATATCTCCTGACACAACGCCGAATCGAATTACCTGTCATCTGTTTCTACCAACCCCGGCGGCGCAGTCAGTACGCAGCCACCGCTCCGTCGAGTGCTTTCTGCATTCCCTCTGCCACCACCCGGGTGATGTCGATCGGTTTCTGGGGCAGATCAGTGATGGGAGTATCGAAGTAGACGCTCGCCTGCTTCACTTTTGCCGAGCCGGGGCCGTAACTCAGTCCGATGCAGATCAACGTCGGTTCGACGCCGAGTTTGCGGGCCCGCATCGCGATGTGGCCGATTCCGCTGCCGACGTGTTGCACCGTCGTCGGGTCCTCGAGGTTGCAGGTGCCTTCCGGGAACACCGCGAGGTCGTCGCCGCGCTTCATTCTTTCGGCACTGATGTCCATCATGCGGTTGCCTGCCGCACTGACTGCCCGCATCCCGTGATTCTTGCCGCGAAAGACGGGAATGCCACCCATCATGTCGATTCGCTTGCGCTGCTTGGGGTCCTGGAACAATTCGTCCTTCGCGAGCACTCTTGTGCGCCCGATCACCGGACGCAGCGGCGACGCCCAGGCCGCCGCTGCGAGGGTGTACGGATCACTCTCGGTGAGGTGATTGACCGCGATGAGCAGACGCGTGTTGTCGTACACCAGACGCCGCAGCTCCTCCCGGGCACCGTCGGAATACGACACCCGCGGGCGGAAGCGCCGGGCGAGGGCGGCATACGCCAGCCTCGCAACCTGACGATTCTGCTGATGACGCAGATAGAAGTCGTACACCGTCTCGTCGTTCTCGAGAATTACCGCAGGCCGATCCATGACGCGAGCTTAGCCTCACTCGCACGAGGAACCCATAGCCCGGATACCGACGATCAACCCGACCGCCGCAGTGGCCGCGGCTGCGACGACACCTGCCATCACCGTCGAACTCGCGAAGTCTCCGGCGAACAGTGCACGTTCGGCGTCGACGAGATATCCGAGCGGGTTGATGTTCACCAGGAACTGCATCCACCCCGGTGCGGCCGTCAGCGGCAACATCGTGCCCGAGAGGATGAGCAGCGGGAACATCAACGTCTGCTGGATGGACCAGAACACCCAATCCTGTCCGCGCACAGCCAAAGCCAACGCGTAGGACAGCGCGCCGAGCCCGACGCCGAACACCCCGAGCAGCACGATTCCCACAGCGGCACCGATCGGATTCACGGACAACCCCAGCGGCAATGCCACCAGAACGATCAACACGGCCTGCGCAGCGAGCGGCACCATTTCCTTGAACGCCCGCCCGACGAGCAGCGCCGATCGCGGCAACGGGGTCACCAACATTCGCTCGTGAGAACCCTGCTGCAATTCGGCCAGCAGATTCGAGCCCGTCATGGAAGTGCCGAAGATGGTGATCATCGCGAGAACACCCGGCACGAACCAGTCCCAGACACTTCCGTCGCCGAGACCGGGGACATCGGTGAGCAGTGGGCCGAACAGAGCGAGCAGGATCAGCGGTTGGACGAGACTGAAGATGACGGTGAACGGATCGCGCACCATCGGCCGCAATTCCCGACCCATCACCAGAGTGCTTCCGGAGAGAACGTTCATCGGAGTTCTCCTGCCACGCTCGAGTTGTCGAGCGCTGCGGCACTTTCTCGAAGACTACGGCCGGTCAGTCCGAGGAACACGTCGTCGAGAGTCGGTCGGGTCATGTCCGCAGTATGTACGTGAATACCGTGTAACTCGCTCCGCCGCAACACTTCCGGAAGAACGACTTCGGCGCGTCCGACACGCAGGTTCAGCCGCGAACCCGATCTCGTGACGTCTCTGATGCCGTCGATGCCGTCGAGAAGCGGAAGAAGCGCCGACGCGTCGGACACGGTGAGAACGATCAGATCGCCTGCCAGTTCCGATTTCAGCGACGCGGCGGTGTCGTCGGCGATGACGGTTCCGTGGTCGACGACGATGACCCGCTCGGCCATCGAATCGGCCTCGTCGAGGTAGTGGGTGGTCAGAACGATGGTCGTGCCCATCTCGCGTCGCAGCCGGAGGATGTGATCCCACAGGTTGGCCCGACTCTGCGGGTCCATTCCGGTGGTCGGCTCGTCGAGGAACAGCAGCGCCGGTCGGTGCACCAGCCCCAAGGCGATATCGAGTCGGCGACGCTGTCCGCCGGAGAGCGTCGAGACGGTGCGCGAGCGCAGTTCGCCGAGCTCGAGTGCGTCGATCAATTCGTCTGCGCGAGTTCGTGATCGCTGACGAGTCATGCCGTAGCACAGGCCCTGCACGACGAGTTCGTCTCGCACGCGCTGGTTGTGTCCCGCGCCGTTTCCCTGCCCCACGTAGCCGAGACTGCGCCGGACACTGTCCCGGTCCCTGCCCACGTCGAACCCCGCGATCCTGGCCGAACCCGACGTCGGTGCCAGCAGTGTGGTCAGCATTCGCAGCGTGGTCGACTTGCCCGCACCGTTGGGGCCGAGGAGAGCGACCAGTTCTCCCTCACCGATCGTCAGATCGATGCCGCGCACCGCCTCCACGGTCTTCTTGCCCTGCCGAAAAGTCTTGGTCAATCCCGATGTTTCGATCATCTCGTGCGCCCCTCGTCGTATCGGTGAATCCGTACGAGAGGAGACGCTAGAAACGATCGCGGTCAGCTACGGTCCGCGATGCCCGGCGCGAGCGAACTAGCCGAACACCGGGAACTTGCGCTTGCTGGCGAGCTCGTCCATGCCGGCCTGAATACTGGCCCGGACCTCGTCGTATTTCGCGTCGACGTAGGCCTCGTCGTCACAGCGCGACGGATCGTGGTCCAGCTCGACCGGAGGCATGAACCGGGTTCGGATCTTGGCGGGCAACGGAATCTGCGGCAGCGCGGCAGGCGCGATGATCCACGGCAGCGAGATGGCGATGGGAAAGACCTTCAGGCGCGCAAACCTGTCCAGTCCGAGCACTTTTGCGAGCTTGTCGCCTCGAATGAGCACCGGCATGGCGTCGGCCCCGCCCACGGTCGCCACCGGCACGATGGGCACACCCATCCGGATCGCAAGCTTGACGAAACCGGTACGACCACCCAGTGTCGCCTCGTCACGCTTGCTCCACGGCCGCAGCGAATCGACCTCACCACCGGGCCACACGATCACGTCTCGGCCCTCGGCCAACGCGGTCGACATCGAGTCCGGAGCCGCCGGTAACACACCCATGGATCGAAAGACCTTGCCGATCAATGGAAATGCCATCAGCGCGTCGTGCGCAGTGCCGTGCAGGATTCGCTTGTCGCCGAAATGCCGCCACCACTGCGCACCCACCGTCCACGCGTCCCACACGAACGGCGCACCCGAATGCACTCCGACGACGAGAACCGGCGACTCGGGAATCGTCTCCCACCCATCGATCTCCATCCGGAAGTAGCGATCCATGACCCCGTTCCAGAGCTTCTGCTGACGGTCCATCGCCACGGTGTTCTGATCGTCGAGATCCCAATCTCCTGCGCGGTCGGCGACCACGGACCCGAGGCCACCCGACGCCTTCGCGCGTCGCTCCTTCATCTTCAGCCGGGCCGCTGCGGCATAGCGCTGCGCTTGCTCGCGTAGAGCGTCCTTCGAAGGCTTGTCGGAGCTGTCCCCACCCACTACGTGATCCCCATCACTCATACCCGCACGGTACTCCACCACGAACTCCAGGTCCGACGACCGTGCTCGGTATCCCCGCGCGGACATCGAGCTGTCCGTTATGGTCGAATCTCCAGCCGAGCGAACGAGGTACACAGATGGATCCGATCGAACCGGCGTACGGGACGACTCCCCTACTCCTGATCGCCGCAGCAGCCGTCGCAGTTCTGCTGTTCCTGATCATGAAGGTGAAACTGCACGCCTTCGTCTCGCTGGTTCTGGTCAGCGCCGTCACCGCCGTCGCAGCGGGGATCCCACTGGCAGACGTACCGTCGGCATTGCTCTCGGGCTTCAGTTCCACCCTCGGTTCTGTCGCTCTACTCGTCGCCCTGGGTGTGATGGTCGGCAGACTGCTCGAAATCACCGGTGGCGCTCAAGTATTGGCCGATACCCTGATCAACCGATTCGGAGCCAAGCGCGCACCGCTCGCCCTCGGTGTCGCCGCGCTGATCTTCGGCTTCCCCATCTTCTTCGACGCCGGACTCGTCGTCTTCCTACCGATCATCTTCACAGTCGCCAAGCGCTTCGGCGGGTCGGTGCTGCTGTACGCACTGCCGACCGCAGGCGCGTTCGCCGCGATGCACGCCATCGTTCCCCCGCACCCCGGTCCCGTCGCCGCCACGGAACTCCTCGGCGGAGATATCGGTTCGGTGCTTCTCGTCGGCGTCCCCGTCGCAGTCGTCTCCTGGTTCGTCGGCTCCTACCTGGTCGGTACCCAGCTCGGCAAACGATTCGTCACCGCGCCTGCCGACCTCTTCGCCGACGGCGCAGCCAACTCCGAAGAACACGACAAAGAGATGGCCGGCCTCCGCGACCCGGCACCGAAGTTCGGTGCGGTGCTGTTCATTCTGTTGACACCGCTCGTACTGATCTCGCTCAACACCGTGGTCAACACTCTGACCACTTCGGGTGTGCTGACCGGAGACGAGACCTGGGCAGCGGCCCTGACTCTCATCGGTCAGACGCCCATCGCGCTGCTCATCACCTTGCTGTTGGCCCTGTTCATCCTCGCGCCCGGACGATTCCCCGTCGCCGACGGTGCCAAGTACATGGACCAGGCCCTCGGTCCGATCTGCTCGATCATCCTGATCACCGGTGCCGGCGGCATGTTCGGCGGAGTACTTCGGGCCAGTGGAATCGGCCAGTCTCTGACCGCCTCGTTGTCCGATCTCGGACTGCCGATCCTGTTGCAGGCCTTCCTGATCGCCACCGCGCTACGCGTCGCGCAGGGTTCGGCCACCGTCGCCTTGACCACCACCGCCGGGCTGATCTCGGTCCAGGTCGCCGAGCTCGATCTGAGCAATTTCAAGATCGCGCTGTTGGTGTTCGCACTGGCTGCCGGAGCCACCGTGCTCTCCCACGTCAACGACTCCGGCTTCTGGCTCGTCAGCCGCTTCTTCGGCATGGACGAGAAGACCACCCTCAAGACCTGGACGGTCATGGAAACGACACTGGGACTTGCCATTTTCGCCGTCGCATCACTGCTGTGGGTGGTGTTCTAGCGGGGTTCTCCTTGGTCGCCCTCGAGCACGCATCCCCCGGACGGAAGCTCCAGAACGAGGACGTCGTGTCCCTCTCCGGTGACAACTGCGGTGAAGACTGTCTCCGCTCCATTGATCGACACCCACCAATTCATGTTTGCTCCGCGCACACGCGGCACCTGCCGATACACCGCTCGTGCGTGCTCCACCACGGAGTAAGGGTGCAGCCTCCGAGCGGTCTCGATGACGGTACGACGGACATGGTCGAGATCGATCAGGTCGTCGTCCGACAATTGCGACGGACGAAAGTCGATGAGTGCGAAAGGTATTCGGATGACCGGGAGCGTCGCCGCATGTGCCATCGATCCGTCGGAAAACTCGGGGTCACGCCACTCGAGCACACCGTCCACAAACGTGGGTACTACGTCGTCGTATATCGGAGATCCGGACTCGACGCTGCGGTACAGAGCTGCGATGTACTCGGTCAGGGAGTCGAACCACGGCGCACCCTGGTCGGCGGAATCGTACGAAAAGTTGCGGATACATCCTCGACGCAAACCCGGACGAGTATCCACGTAGGTAGTTCCACCGGCGCCATCCTCGGCAAACGGGACATAAGCAGGGACGAACATCTCCGCCGTCTCACCTGCTTGCTGGGCGCGAACGAGATCAGGCCAGTCATCGCCCAGATCATCGATCGGATGTGGATTTTCGAGGCTGAACGTGTGCCGGGCCAGAACTTCGTCCAACGACAATAGATTCGAATCCGGCAACACCGAGCCAACCGGGACGTGGTCTGTACCCGAGGGAACGTGCTGCCCGTCGTGCAGCCCGTAGAACTCGCGCAACTCATCCGGCCACGGGGTCGTCGCACGTTCGGCGGCTTCACGCTCACCCAGGGCCCGCGGAGCCCGAATCGACGCAGCGGTGACCGGCGCGCGCTCCTGGAGGGCCGCCATGTATGCCGTCCACACTTCAGTGAGAGTCACGACGCCAACCTAGTCGCGGGTGAGAGCTCCCGCCGAAGAGACCGTCACTTGATTATGCTGCCGCTGTGAGCGATGCGAGGCAATCGTGAGTGACCGCATTCGGTTCGACGGAGCGCTCGAGCCGTTGACGTGGGGCAAGAACACGTACACGATCATTCGTGTACCGCCTCGATTGGTCGAGGCCGCGGAGCTGTGGCCGACTCGTCGAATCGACGGTTCGATCGACGGACTGAGTCTCAATCTCGGTCTCAACAAAGCAGATTCGACTGTGCTGTCCGGGTCGTTCGTCTACATCGGTGCAGGTCTCCAGCGTCGGTTGGGCGTCGCTGCCGGTGATCTGGTGTCGTGCGAATTCGAACCGGCCGACCCCGATCTCGTTCCGGTGCCAGAGGATCTGGCGTGTGCGATGGAAGACGCGAGCTGCACGACCATATGGGAGCGGAAGAGAGCGAGCGACCGGCGTCGGTTGTTGGTGCCGATCGACAATGCTGCGCGACCGCAGACCCGAGCAGAGCGCATCACGCGACTGGTGAGTTCGTTGACGGAAGTGAACAGACGGAGGGCTGACACCAAGGCCGGTCGTCACTGCACCGGAACGAGGATTCTCCACGCCCCCAGTGCGAGTGCGCCGACGGTGACGACGAGAAACAGTCCGACCCAGACGATGCCGGGCAGGAAAGTGAGCCGAGCCAGTTGATCGGCGTCGGAGTCCCGCGCCCGTCCGGCGCTTCGGGATTTCTGCAGTTCGAGAACGGGGCGCGGACCGGCGATCAGCAAGAAGAACGTGATGAAGTACGCCGCAGCGACCTGCTGTTCCCCGGTACCCCACCAGGATACGACGAACAGCAGCCCACCGACGGTGACGAGAGACAGCAGTCCGTAGATATTACGAATCATCAACAGCATCAACGCAATCGAGATGATGCCGATCCACAACACCGCCGACGCTCGCTGTGTACCCAGTACCAGAGCGGCTCCGAGTCCGAGAAGCGACGGCCCGACGTAGCCCGCGAAAGTCATGGCGATGACCCCGAGCCCGGTGGGTTTGCCCTTGGAGATCGCGACGCCGGACGTATCCGAATGCAGCCGAAGACCCATCAACTGACGCCCGGTGATCAACGCGACGAACAGATGCGCACCCTCGTGCGCGATGGTCACCACGTTGCGTGCAATCCGCCAGGTCTGCGGCAACACGACGATGACGAGCGCCGCCAGGGCAACCACTTGGACGATCCACACGGGTGGATCAGGACTCACCGCGGAAATGCGGTCCCAGAATTCGTTCACACCACACCCTATGTGAGCGGAACTTCGTAGCAGACTACGAAGTTCCGCTCACATGGGTCACCTCAGGACGCGCGCGCCTCGGCCTTGGCGCGTTCGCGGGCCAGCGAGCGATCTCGCATCTCCTCGAACTTGGTGGCCTGACGTTCGAGGTCTTCGAGGAACGCGGCGAGTTCCTCGCGCTTGTTCTCACCGCGGGCGGTGAAGTCGTTGCGCTCGAACACTTGCCACTTGCGCAGCACGGGCCAGACGACGTCTTCGAGGTGCTGACGCAGGTCGTAGATGCCGTGCTTGGCCATCAACACACCGTTGCGGCGGAAGTTCGGCATGCCGGCACCGGGCATGACGAAGTTCGTCACGATGTCCGAGACGGCCTGCAACGTCTGATCCGGCGAGATGTCCATCGCTGCGCCGGTGATGTTGCGGTAGAAGATCATGTGCAGGTTCTCGTCGGCGGCGATTCGCTGGAGCATGCGGTCGGCGATCGGGTCGTCACAGACCTTGCCGGTGTTGCGGTGCGAGACGCGGGTCGCCAGTTCCTGGAACGTCACGTACGCGACCGAGTGCAACAGACCGACCCCTGCGCCGGCGGGCGACGCGTACCCGTTGGTCATGTGGATCATGCGGGCTTCTTCGAGGGCGACGGGATCGACGCCGCGGGTGACGACGAGGTAGTCGCGCATGACGATGCCGTGACGGTTCTCTTCGGCGGTCCACCGGCCGACCCAGGTTCCCCAGGCACCGTCCTGGGAGAAGTTCTCGGCGATCTCACGGTGGTAGGACGGCAGATTGTCCTCGGTGAGCAGGTTGGTGATCATCGCGGCCTGCGCGACGTCGGAGAGCTTGGACTGCTCCGGGTCGTAGTCCGTACCGCCGAGCGCGGCGAAGTTACGGCCTTCGTCCCACGGCACGTAGTCGTGGGGATGCCATTCGCGCGCCATCGAAATGTGACGGTTCACGTTGTCCTCGGCAGTGGGCACCAGCTCCTGCAGAAGCTCGAGCTGTGTCAGATCCCTGGCCATTCGACATGCCTCCTCGCATTGACGTCAGCTCACGAGCCTAGGTCGATACGGGCGACTATCACGAAGCCTCGCCGAAACTCTGTTACAGGTAGCAACCGTTCTTCGAGACCGGTCGTGCTCTGTCACAGCATCACGAATGAGCCGCTTCCATCCCGGGGAGGCTCGGCGAACGGAATACCCATCCGCGAAGGGCGAGGAATCGAGCGGCACCGACCAGACCGCTGACGGCGATCACAGCCAGAACTTGCACGTACGTGGCGGCGGCGGGAACAAGGAGGTGGACTGCGGCCAGCGCGGCGGTACTCAGACCCAGCCCGATCAGGGCGAGTCCTCCCGCTTCCCACTGGGTCTGGAACCAGCCGACGCGGTCGGCGGCGTGGAAGGTGTGGCGACGGTGCAACTCATTGGCGAGAACGGTGCTCGCCGACGCTCCCGCCAGATTGGCGGGGAATGGCCCGAACGACGCGAGAGCGACGAACAGCAGTGCATAGACGCCGTTGCTCGATACCCCGACGATCACGAAACGAGCGAACTGGGCCGGCACAGTCTCACCGAACAGGCGCGCCCTGCAGTCGGGCTCCGTAGGCGCTGACAGTGCTGTGCTCACGAGGTCTCCAGTTGTAGAACCGGAAGCGTCGACCGACGCTTCGAATCGATACAACTCCGCGTCTGCGCGAATCGGTGCCAGAGGTGACCGAGGTCTCAGACCTTCGAGGAACTTTCTTCCCGTTCACGCTTCTTGCGACCGAGGTCGATGTTCAGCTTGTCGGGCTTGATCGACGCGACGAACAACACCGCGACGAGCACGACCACCACGACGATGGTGATGACTACCACCGCGATGCCGAAAATTGCCAAAATACCGTTCATGTCCTGCCTCCCGTGTCAGGCAATACGGTACTTGTCGTAGACGGGCCGGTCCACGCCCGCCCCTACAGCCCGTTTCCCGGCAGTCAGCTGACCAACCGTTCGACCGCGCGCATCGGCAGAGACAGCCAGGTCGGTCGATTGCGCGCTTCGTACAGAACCTCGTAGACCGCTTTGTCCAGTTCGTACGCGCGCAGCAGATCGGCTTCGTCGCGTGGATCGTGGCCGGCCACCGACGCGTACCCGTCGAAGAAGGCCGTGATGCTCCGCGCAGCCCACTGCTCGGCGCGTTCCCGTAGAGCCGGGTCCTCCGGCAGGTCGACGAGCAGGTGGTTGGCGGCATAGTCGAACGACCGCAGCATTCCCGCGACGTCGCGCAAAGCACTGTCCATTTGTCTGCGCTCGTCCAGCGACTTGGCCGGCTCTCCCTCGAAATCGATGAGCAGCCACCGTTCGGGGGTCCCCAACACCTGCCCCAGATGCAGATCGCCGTGAATGCGTTGGACGGTGGTACTGCTCGACGCCTCTGCCCGTGAGATCAGGGCCGTCGCGGCGGGGATGTACTGGGCGATCTCCGGAACCACTCGCGCTACTCCGGAGATGCGCTCGAGGATCTCTTCGACGGCTGTCGATTCCACGGAACGTTCGGCGGTACCCAAGACCGAAGCGAGGTCGTGGTGTACCTGCGCGACGGCAGCGCCGAGTCGATACGCGTGGGGAGCGAAATCGGCGGACAAATTCTCGATCGGTGTGTCGGGGGAATCGAACACCTCGCGCACGCTGGCCAGCGCAGTGGTCCATCCCTCGGCAGAATTCGCGGCGAAGTCCTGGATCATCCCCAGTGTGGTCGTCTCACCGCCGACCTGCGCTTCGAGCCACCCTCGCAGCGGTGCCACGTTGACGCTGCCGGCCTCGGCCAACGCGCGGTGCAACTCGACGTCCGGACTGATTCCGGGCGGCACCTGACGAAACAGCTTGAGCAGCAGCAGATCACCGAGGATCACCGACGTGTTGGACTGCTCTGCACCCAGAACCCGACCGCGCATGCCCTGCGGCACGCTCGAACCGTCGACGACCTTGAATTCGGTACTGCCCGTGGGGTTCTCATCGGAGAACGCGTCACCGTACAGGGCGATGATCTCTGGATCACGTAACCCGTCGAACACTGCCATCTCACCGGGCACCGGCAACAGCCACGGGCGTAGTTCCTCGGGCACCTCGGTGCGGAAACCGAGGGGCACCTGATAGGTCTGGGTCACCGACGTGCCGTCCTGGACGAGGTCCACCTCGACGAGCAGGTGCTCGGCGGCGAAATGCGGCTCGTCGTGCAGTACGTCCCGAGCGACGATCCGCACGGCACCCACCGTCGAACCCTTTGCGCCGAACCATCGTTGACCTGGCAACCACGACACCAGTGCGTCCTCGAGCAGGTGTCGAACAGCGTGTGCCGCGCTCGAGCTGGAACCGACCATGAGTATCTCTCGCCGCCTTCGGGGAGTTGCAGAGCGTGTGACCGTACCGTGTCCGAACCTACCCACTCGGGGCCGCCGCCACACCCCGGCAGCAAAGACACCCGAACGTTATGCAGGTCGTACGCCGGTGCATCGACATGCTCGTACAGTGGGGACATGTCCGCTCCACTGACCGCCCACATCGACGTGCATCGTGCCGGTGATCGACTGAAAACCCGTGTGTCCTGGCTCGACTCGAAGCACTCGTTCTCTTTCGGTCAGCACTACGACCCCGAGAACACCCACCACGGCCTGTTGTTGGTGAACAACGACGACATCGTCACCGCCGGGCAGGGATTCGAGACGCATCCGCACCGCGACACGGAGATCATCACGTGGGTGGTGCAGGGCTCTCTGGTGCATCAGGATTCGATCGGGCACTCCGGCATCATCTATCCCGGACTGGCGCAACGGATGAGTGCGGGCAAAGGCATCATGCACTCGGAGAAGAACGACTCCTGGAGTATCGACGGCAATCGGCACACCGAACCCGTCCGCTTCGTACAGATGTGGGTGATGCCCGACAGCCCCGGCACCGCACCGGGCTACGAGCAACTCGAGATCGACGACGAACTGCTGCGCGGCGGACTCGTCACCGTCGCGTCGGGAATGAACCGACACCGTGGTCAGGCGGCCATCGGCATCGGCCAGAAATCTGCCGCGTTGCACGCTGCGCGATTGACACCGGATTCGACCGTGACCGTTCCCGACGCACCGTTCGTGCATGTGTTCGTGGTCCGCGGCACCGTCTCGATGGAGGGTATCGGAGAACTGTACGAGGGTGACGCGGTACGCATGAGTTCCACTGGCGGACAGCGAGTTACAGCCTCGGAACCAGCCGAGATCCTGATCTGGGAGATGCACTCGCGACTGGGCGGCTGACAGGGACGCTCGATGACAAGTTGATCACGGGGGCACGTGGCGTCTGCGCGCACGACAGTGACCTGCATACACTCCGAGCGTTCACGATCGCCGATCACGGAGGTATCAGACGTGTCGAATGACTATCCCCCGCCCGGAAACTACCCTTCACCCGGCGAGTACCCCCAGCAGGGCGGATATCAGCAGGGTGGATACGAGCAACAGCCGGTAGCGCCGAAGAACACCATCGGCACAGTGGCGCTGGTTCTCGCGATTCTCGGTGTGCTGTTCTCCTGGACCATCGTCGGCGGCATTGTTCTCGGCCTGATCGCGATCGTCCTCGGCTTCATCGGTCGGTCGAGGTACAAGAAGCGCGTCGCCACCAACGGCACCGTGTCTCTCATCGCGATCATTCTCGGTTTCGTGGCGGCGGCTTTGTCGATCGTTCTCGTCGTCGTCGGCGTCGGCCTGTTCAACGCAGTCGGTGGACAGGACTTCACCGACTGCATGACCAACGCAGGCAGCGATACTGCAGCGCAACAACAATGCGCCGACGAATTCCAGCAGAACGTCGAGAACCAGTACGGCGACTCGACACCGAACTGAGTCGCGGCCGATTCACTCAGCCGCGGACGTCCCGTCGACGCAGCGCGGTGCTTCCGGCACCGCCTGCGGCGGCGGCGATAACGACGAGCCACAGCGAGGGCGTCACCGAGAACTCTCCGCCTGGCAGTTTGGGCAGGTGGGTGAACGGCGAGATGTCCTGTACCCACTGCGGCAGCCCCACCACCGCCCCGATCTGCCCCAGGGCAACGAAGCCGCCCAGGACCGCCCACAGGACGGTCGCGAACCCAGGTACCGCGCCGAACAGAGCCACGCCGATGGCCGTCACCACCCACACGGCCGGGAGCTGACTCAGTGCACCGCCCACGACGGACGGCAATTCGCCCGATACATCGCCGGTCGCCGACCCGTACGTCAGCCCGATGGTGAGGCCGACGACCAGCAGTAGCCACACCGGGCCGAGGACGGCGAAGAGTAGATACCCCGCCGCCCACCGACGGCGCGAGATACCGGTGGCCAGCACGATCTCGGCCAGACCCGACTCTTCCTCGCTGTGCAGACGTAGCACGGCCGACGCGGAATAAGCCGCCACCATGATGCCGACCATGCTCAGCACGACGGCGATGAACGACTGTTCGATCGTGGTGCCGCCGAACTTGCCCAGTGCGTCGCTGATGGCGGCGCTGCTGCCGAGTTGATCGCCGATGCCGTCCGTGGACGACCCGATCGCGATACCGAACAGGGCGAGGCCGAGGGTCCAGACGACGGTGGTTCCGCGGGACAGTCGCCACGCGAGGGCGACGGGACCGGACAGTGACGGAACGGCAGCCACCCGGCCGCGGCGTTCGGCCCGCAGGCCACTGCCGAGATCGCGTCGATTCGCTGCCACGAACGCTGCGGCGACGAACGCCGTAGCGGTCGCCAGCGACAGCAACAGCGGCCACCACCGTTCGTCGGCGAACGGCCGCACCTGCGCCGACCACCCGATCGGCGAGAACCACGACAGGGTTCCCGAACCGATGTCGCCGATCGCTCTGAGAACGAACGCTGCGGCCAACACGCCGAGGGCATAGCCGCGAGCCGCGCGAGCCCCGGACGCCACCTGTGCTGCCAGCCCCGCGCAGCCGACGAACACCGCACCGACGACGACGATCGAGGCACCGAACGCGACGCTCCCGGCCACCGGCAGACCGAACGCCCACAGCGAGACGAACGTCAGCATTCCCGTCGCCACCACGCCGCCGCCCGCCAGGAGCACGGCCGCCGTCAGTCCTGCAAATCTGCCCACTGCAGTCGACCCGACCAGTTCGACACGACCCGCGTCCTCCTCACCGCGGGTATGCCGAACGCCAGTGAGGATCGCCGCCAACGGAACGAGGGTCAGCATCAGTCCAGCGCGCCACGACACCAGGGCACCGAGGTCGCTACCGAAGATCGGCCCTACGAGAGCCGCTTGCGCCGGCACTGCCTCGGTGCCGAGATAGAATGCTCGACGGTCTGCCGCCGTCGGATACAGCCCCTGGAAGCTGACCGCGTACAGCAGCGGGAGCGCTCCGAGCAGAACGACCCAGATCGGCAACACGAGTCGGTCGCGGCGTAGATACAACCGCAGCAATGCCGCCGTTCCGCTCAGGCTGTTCATGCGTAGTACCTCAGGAACAGCTCTTCGAGAGTCGGCGCGGAGCTGATCATGCTCTGCACGCCTGCGTCGGCCAGGACGTGCATCACCGCAGCGAGCGCCTCGTTCTCCACCGTGCAGGTAATCGTGGACCCGTCCACGGTCACCCCACTGACCCCGGAGAGCCTGTCGAGATCGCCGGGTACTCGATCCACAGTGATAATCATCGTCGTGCGGGTGAGGTGCCGCATCGACGCCAGGGTCCCGGTGTCCACCGTGCGCCCGTCCCGGACGATGGTGACCGAACTGCACAACGCATCCACCTCGGACAGGATGTGCGAGGACAGCAGCACCGTGACTCCGCGTCGCGCAGCATCTTTCACGCATTCGGCGAACTGCTGCTCCATCAGGGGATCTAGACCGGAAGTGGGCTCGTCGAGGAGCAGCAGCTCCACGTTCGATGCCAGGGCCGAGATCAGAGCGACCTTCTGGCGATTGCCCTTCGAATAGGTGCGACTCCGCTTTCCTGGGTCGAGGGAGAACCGTTCGATCAGCTCGGCCCGGCGGCCGGAATCGATACCGCCGCGCATCCTGGCGAGCAGATCGATCACCTCCCCGCCGGTCAACGACGGCCACAGCGTCACATCTCCGGGAACGTAGGCCAGCCGTCGATGCAGTGCGACGCCGTCTGCCCACGGATCACCGCCGAGCAACCGGACCGTCCCCGACGTCGCGCGCACGAGACCGAGCAGGACGCGGATCGTGGTCGATTTACCCGACCCGTTGGGGCCGAGAAAGCCGTGCACATCACCGGTCTCGACGTGAAGGTTCAGGCCGTCGAGGGCCCGGACCGAACCGAACGTCTTCACCAGATCGTCGACTGCGATGGCGTCGGTCATTGCTCGGCCTCCAGATAGGTGTCCAAGATTCGAGAATCGGTGAACAATCCATCGGTGTACAGCTCGAGTGCCGGCAACATGACCTCGTCACCGAGCGCGCTGAGAGCCGCACGGAAATCGACGTCCGGGCCGGCCATCTGCACGTACAACAGCAGACCGCCCACGTTCTGGCGCGTCAGGAACCGGGCGCGCGCCGCGGGGTCGCGGCTGGGTGTGAATCGGCCGTCGCGCACTCCGTCGTCGAGGTACCGGACCGCGTCGTCGACCATGTGCTCGAACAACTCTCGGGCCAGCGCTCCGCCCGAGGAGAAGCTCCGCACGATGTAGGCGACGAGCGGTGCGTACTCGTCGATGCGAGCAAGCTGTTCCATCACCCCGGTAGGACCGGCCGAGGCGGCCTTCGATTCGCGGATCGTACGCAGGACGTACTCGTCGCACGCCGCGCGAAGTCCGTCCTTGGACCCGAAGTGGTGGTTGAGCAGCCCGGGTGAGACGCCGGCGGCGCTGGCGATGGACCGCACACCGGCGGTGAAACCCTGCACGCCGAAGACGTCGATCGCGGTGTCGCGGATCCGCGCGCGAGTGGTCAGATCCTCGGATGCTGAACGCATGTACAGCACATTAAACACCCGTTCAATCGAGCGCAAGAGTGTAAAGATGGATACATGACTTCAGTAGTGAACTCGGGCATCGATCTCAGCTACCAGGACGAGAACACACGCGCGCAGGACGACCTCTTCGTGCACGTCAACGGCAAATGGCTGGAGGACTACAGCATTCCCGCCGACCGCGCCGTCGACGGTGCGTTCCGGACGTTGTACGACCGCGCCGAGGTCGATGTACAGACCATCATCGAAGAATCGGCGGCCGCGAATCCGCCCGCCGGTAGCGACGCACAGAAGATCGGCGACCTGTTCTCGAGCTTCATGGACGCCGACCGGGCCGAACAGCTCGGCACCACCCCGATCGCCGACGAGCTCGCCGCCGTTGCCGATGCGACCGACTTGGTCACGCTCGCAGGCGTTCTCGGCTCTCTGCAACGCACCGGAGTCGGCGGCGGTATCGCTCACTACGTCGACACCGACGCCAAGCGATCCGACCGCTACCTGGTGCACTTCAGCCAGTCCGGAATCGGCTTGCCCGACGAGTCGTACTACCGCCAGGACGAATACGCCGACATCCGCACGAGCTACATCGCGCACATCGCGAAGATGTTCGCGCTCAGCGGCGTCGAGTACGACGCGCAGACGGTGTTCGATCTCGAGCGAAAGATCGCCGCGGGCCACTGGGACGTCGTCGCCCGGCGCGACGCCGAGAAGAGCTACAACCTCGTCCAGTTCGACACTCTGGTGCAGAACGAGCCCGGATTCAATTGGACCGCATGGATTTCCGGCCTCAGCGGCACCACCGAACAGTTCGCCGAGATCGTCGTGCGCCAGCCACCGTTCGTCAACACGTTCGTGTCCCTGTGGACGTCGGAGGACATCGAGACGTGGAAGGCGTGGCTCGCGTGGCGCGTCGTCCATGCCCGGGCTCCGTTCCTGACCAGCGCACTCGTCGACGAGAACTTCGCGTTCTACGGAACGACGCTGACCGGAACCGAGGAGAACCGCGAGCGCTGGAAGCGCGGCGTCTCGCTCGTACAGGACGTCCTCGGCGAGGCCGTCGGCAAGCTCTACGTCGAACGCCACTTCCCGGCGGACTCGAAGGCACGCATGCAGGTGCTCGTCGACAACCTCACCGAGGCCTACCGCCGCAACATCTCCGAGCTCGAATGGATGAGCCCGGAGACGCGCCGCAAGGCCTTGGACAAGCTGGACAAGTTCACTCCCAAGATCGGCTACCCCGACCGCTGGCGCGACTACTCGAGCGTCGACATCACCGCCGACGATCTGCTCGGCAACTACCGCCGCGGTTACGAGGCCGACTATCAGCGTGATCTCGACAAGCTCGGCGGTCCGGTCGATCGCGACGAATGGTTCATGACGCCGCAGACCGTCAACGCGTACTACAACCCCGGGATGAACGAAATCGTCTTTCCCGCAGCAATTCTGCAGCCGCCGTTCTTCGACGCCGAGGCCGACGACGCAGCCAACTACGGCGGGATCGGAGCCGTCATCGGGCACGAGATCGGGCACGGATTCGACGACCAGGGTGCCAAGTACGACGGCGACGGCAACATGGTGGATTGGTGGACCGACAGCGACCGCACCGAATTCGGCAAGCGCACCACAGCCCTGATCGAGCAGTACAACGAATTCGAGCCGAAGGCACTGCCCGGCCACAAGGTCAACGGCGAATTCACCATCGGTGAGAACATCGGCGATCTGGGTGGCCTGTCCATCGCCGTCGCCGCCTACGAGATCTCGCTCGAGGGCAAGGACGCACCGGTGCTCGACGGCCTGACCGGGTTGCAGCGCGTGTTCTTCGGCTGGTCGCAGGTGTGGCGCACCAAGGCACGAGACGCCGAGGCAATTCGCCGTCTCGCCGTCGATCCGCACTCGCCGCCGGAGTTCCGGTGCAACGGAGTCGTGCGCAATCTGGACAGTTTTCACGAAGCGTTCGACGTTCAGCCCGGTGATGCGCTGTACTTGGACCCGGGGAAGCGCGTCAAGATCTGGTAGCACGTGAGTGGAACTTCGTAGTCTGCTACGAGAAACCACTCACATAGGGCGGGACAACGGGGAGGACAGTCGGATGAGGGAATTCGTACGGTGGATCGCGGCACACGGGGTCATCAGGTTCGGGGCCAAGCGTGCCGCGGCCGCCGGTGACCGGCAGGCCATGCTGGTCGCCGATCCGGCGACGCGGGCAAATCCGACGCCGGTGTACGAGGAACTTCGGGCGACGGCACCGCTGGTGAAGACTCGGATCTCCAACATCACCGTGCATCACCGGGTGGCGTTCGCGCTGCTGCGCTCCGACGATTTTCGGGTCACCCAGCTGGGCGGCACGCTGCCGGCACCGCTGAAGTGGGTGGAACGACACACCCGCTCCGGTGCCCTGCATCCGATCCTCCCACCGTCCCTGCTGTCGGTCGAGCCGCCCGATCACACCCGCTACCGCAAGCTGGTGTCCTCGGTCTTCACCGCTCGGGCGGTCGCGCAGATGCGAGATCAGGTGCAGGAAACCGCGGACGCGCTACTCGACGAATTGTCCGACGGCAGCCCTGTCGTCGACATCGTCGACAGGTACTGCGCTCGCCTTCCCGTCGCAGTCATCGGCCGCATCCTCGGCGTTCCGGAGAAGGACAATCAGCGCGTCCTCGAATTCGGCGAAATGGCGGCACCCAGCCTCGACATCGGTATCTCGTGGAGCCAGTTCAAGCAGGTGGAGCGTGGCCTCATCGGTTTCGACGCGTGGCTCTCGCAGCACATCGCCGAACTTCGCCTCAACCCCGGCGACGACCTGATGAGCCAACTGATCGCCGCCGAGGACGAGGGCATCGGCCTGAACGACGAAGAGCTCAGGGCCACAGCAGGATTGGTATTGGCGGCCGGGTTCGAGACAACCGTCAATCTGCTCGGCAGCGGCATCCAACTCCTGCTCGATCATCCGGATCAACTGGCTGTGCTGCAACAGGATCCATCGCACTGGCCCACCGCGATCGACGAGATGTTGCGGATGGAATCTCCGGTTCAGCTGACGGCTCGCGCGGCCAAGCACGACGTCGTCGTCGAGGGCGTGCCGATCACGAAGGACTCACTGGTCGTCCTCGTGCTCGCCGGTGCCAACCGCGATCCGCTGGTCTTCGAGGACCCCGACCGGTTCGACGTCACCCGCGACAACGCGGGTAAGCACCTGTCGTTCTCCGGCGGACGCCACTACTGCCTGGGCGCAGCGCTGGCGAAGGCAGAGTCGGAGGTGGGTCTGAAGACGTTGTTCGACAGGTTCCCCCACCTACGTTCTGCAGGCGAGGGAACCCGTCGCGACACGCGCGTATTGCACGGGTGGGCAACACTTCCGGTGGATCTGGGCGAACCCGTCAGGACAACCGCAGGCCGGTAGCGGCGTCGAAGAAGAACAGTTCGTCGAGCACCGGCTTCAACCGGACGGTCTCGGCGAGGGCGACCGACAGCTTGCGATCCACCCTCACCGAGATACGTCCCGAGGACGTCGTCCACTGACCGTCGGCGTTGGGTGCCGAGGCGTACACGAACGACTCCGCACCCAATTCCTCGATCAATTCGACGGTGCGCCGGAGTCCACCCGCATGTTCGCCGACGAGCTCCCACGATTCCGGCCGAACTCCGACGACGACGCGTTGGCCCGCCGACGACGGAACAGGGATCCGAACGTCTCCGAGGACCGCAGCGCCCTCGTGCACGGGAGCGTCGACGAGGTTCATGCCGGGAGACCCGATGAACCCGGCGACGAAGGTGTTGACGGGGTTGTCGTACAGCTCCCGCGGTGCGGCGATCTGCTGTAACTTGCCGTCCCGCAACACCGCAACCCGGTCACCCATTGTCATCGCCTCGACCTGATCATGGGTGACGTACACGGTCGTGGTACCCAATCGCTTCTGCAGTCCGGCGATCTGGGCCCTCGTCGACACTCGCAATTTGGCGTCGAGGTTGGACAGCGGCTCGTCCATGCAGAACACCTTGGGTTGACGAACGATGGCTCGCCCCATGGCCACTCGCTGCCGCTGCCCACCGGAGAGCTTGCCGGGCTTGCGATCCAGCAGCGGCTCGAGTTCGAGCATCCTCGCGGCGTCCAGTACGCGAGCCGCTGTGTCGGCCTTGCTCATTCCCGCGTTTCGCAGTGCGAAGCCCATGTTGTCGCCGACGGTCATGTTGGGGTACAGCGCGTAGTTCTGGAACACCATCGCGACGTCCCTCGCCCGTGGGGCGAGCGAGGTGACGTCCACTCCGCCGATGTCGATGTGGCCGCTTTCGACGGATTCGAGGCCGGCCAACATCCGCAGACTCGTCGACTTTCCACATCCGGACGGCCCCACCAGCACGATGAACTCGCCGTCCGCTATGTCGAGTTCGAGCGTGTCGACGGCGAGAGAGTCCGCGCCCGGGTACCTGTGCGAGACACCCGCATAGTGAACGGTCGCCATTACTTCGGCAGCTTCGGGGTGATCTGGCGGTCGATGATCTGTTGCAATTGATCCGAGACGGACGCGAATGTCGTTGCGACATCGGCATTCTGCAGAGCGATCTGCTCGAGACCGCTACCGATGATCTTGTCGCCGCCGGGCACGAACACGCGGGCAGCGTCCTGGGATCGGGTGCGCGCCAACTGGTCGACGGCTGTCTTCGCGTTCGGGTTGGCCTCGAGGAACGCGATTTCCGACGGGTCCTGCTGCGCCGACTTGCGGACCGGCATGTACCCGGTGTTCTGCGAGAAGTACGCAGTGTTGGCGCCGTTGGTCACGAAATCGATGAACCTGAGCGCGTTCACCTTTCGCTCGTCGGAGATCTTGGCCGGGATGGCCAGACCCGCGCCGCCGGTGGGGCATCCGGGCGCGCCGTCGGTGGCCGGCAGGAAGGCCGTACCGAACTCGAACGCGGCACCCTTGGTGATGGTGGACAGGTCTCCGGTGGAGGCGATCGTGGATGCGAGGATGCCCGCGGCGAAGTCGTTGGCGATGTCGTTGGAGACCGCCGCGTACTTCTTGGTGTGGATCATGTCCTGCAGGAACTTGCCTGCCGCAATGGTATTGGGGTCGTCGAACTTCAGCTCGAACTGATCGGAGTACGATCCGCCGAAGGTCCAGATCGGTCCCTCGAACGTCCACCCGAGATAGTCGACGGCATTGCCCCAGCCGTGGGCGAGCTTGCCGTTTCCGACGACGGCCTGGATGCGCGGGCCCCACTCGTCGAATTCCTGCCACGTGGCCGGTCCGCGATCGGGCAGGCCGGCTGCCGACCAGACGGCCTTGTTGTAGTAGAACAGCGGAGTGGAGCGAGCGTACGGCAGAGCCCAGTGGCTCCCGTTCCAGTTGTAGTCGGCCAGCAGCGAATCCACGTAATCGGACTGGTCGACCCCGGCCGCAGAGAAGTGCTTGTCGAGGGGCTCGATCGCACCGGTCAGTGTGTAGTTGAACCACCAGACATCCGAGAGTACGACTACGTCGGGCACATCGTTGCCGGACAATGCCGCATTGAACTTCTGCGACACCTCCTCGTAGTTCTTGCCGCCGTCGATGAGATTGACCGTCAGTCCGGGGGTCTGCGCCTGGAACCGCGAGATCAGCTCCTTCTCGAATTCCTGGGACTTGCCCGGGTGGTTCGACCAGAAGTTGATGGTGTTCGCATCGCCTTCGACGCCGCCGCCGCCGGACGATCCCGATCCGGGACCGCTGCACGCCGCGAGGGCTGCAGCGGCCGCAGCCGCACCGGTGAGCGTGAGGAAGCCACGCCGATTGATGATGTGTGCCATGGTGTTCGACTCCTGATAGTGAGGTGGATCAGCCCTTGACCGCACCGGAGGTGAGGCCCTTGATCATGTGGCGCTGCAGGACGAGGAAGACGAGAAGAATCGGCAGAATGGTGAGCACTGTCGCGGCCATGACCGCTCCCCAGTTGGTGTAGCCCTCGCTGTTCTGGAGCAGCGTCAGGCCGACCGGGAGCGGAGCAACCGACGAGTCGTCGGACATCAGGAACGGCCAGAGGTATTCGTTCCATTCGGTGACGATGGTGATGATCGCGAACGCCACCATCGTCGGACCCGACAGCGGCAGGATGACGCGGAACATCAACCGCACCGGGCCCGCGCCGTCCATGCGCGCGGCCTCGATGATCTCCGGTGGCAGCGACAGGAAGTGGTTACGCATCAGGAAGGTACCGAATGCAACGCCTGCCAGCGGAATGATGATGCCCTGAAACGAATTTCGCCAACCGAGCTCGGAGATGAGCGAGTAGTTGGAGATGACGGTGATCTGGTTGGGCACCATCAGCGCGGCAATGATGACGAGGAAGACGATGTTCTTGCCCGGAAAGCGCAGGAACACCAGGCCGTACGCACTGAGCACACCGAGGACGAACTTGATCGACGCGACCGCCGTGGTGATGACGATCGAGTTGCGCAGGTACGTGAAGAACGGCACCTCCGTCGTCGCCTCGTTGTAGTTCTGCGGATGAAAACTGCTGGGCCACCACGTGACCGGCTGAACATAGATGTCCGGGCGGTCCTTGAACGAGGTGACCAGAATCCAGAACAGCGGCAGGCCGATCATCAGCAGGACGGCAACCATCGCCGCGTAGCCGAGGACATTCGCGCTGCGACGCGTGCGCTGCGGGTCCCGACCGAGCGAAGGCTTTTCCGGGACTGCAGCATCGGGCTTGCTCACCAAGGTCATCGCTGATCGTCCCGATCCATGATTCGTACCTGTACGAGAGTGACGATCAACAGCACGAGGAACAGGATGGTCGCGACGGTCGCCCCGTAGCCGGCCCGGAAGTTGCGGAACGTTTCCTCGTAGACCTGGTAGACCATC
The DNA here is from genome assembly GCF_000482405.1 of Rhodococcus sp. JG-3. Lineage (NCBI taxonomy): Bacteria > Bacillati > Actinomycetota > Actinomycetes > Mycobacteriales > Nocardiaceae > Rhodococcus > Rhodococcus sp. JG-3. The sequence continues at coordinate 1,132,862 of NZ_KI519398.1, read as the reverse complement.
GTGGTGGTTCCGGTGCCCAGTGGGCCACCGCGCGTCATGACATTGATGATGTCGAAGACCTGAAGGGAGTTGAGCAACACCGTGATCGAGAGGAAGAACGTCGTCGGACGAAGTTGCGGCAGAAGCACTTTGCGGAACGTGGTCCAGCGGCCGGCCTGGTCGATCTCGGCCGCTTCCATCAATTCCTTGCGCACACCCTGCAGCGCCGCGAGATAGATGACGAAGGTGTAGCCCAGGTTCTTCCACAAGTAGGTGACGGTGATCATGACCATCGCCCATTTCGGATTCTGATAGAAATCCGGGACCGCACCGAGGCCGAATCTGCGCATCAGGTCCTGGACGAGTCCGAAGTTGGGATCGAAGACGAACTGGAATGCGATACCGATCGCGGCACCGGAGATCACGTACGGCGCGAACACTGCGGAGCGAACGAAGTTGCGGCCCCGCAGTTTACGATCGAGCAGCAGCGCAAGTATCAGACCGAGCACCAGCGAGCCGACGACGGCGGCCACGGTGAACACGACGGTGTTGCCGACGATCTGCCACGTATCGTCGCGGGCGGCCCATTCGCGGTAGTTCTCGAATCCGACGAACGTGGACGTGGGCGAGGACAGGTTCCAGTCGAAGAACGAGAACTGGAAGTTCTCCACCAACGGGCGGTACGTGAAGACCGCCAACAGAACCAGGTTGGGTCCCACGAGAATCAGGAACAGTGCGTAATCGGTCCACGGCCGCGAGAAGAAGCTCTTCTTGCCTGCCGTGGGCAGCACTCGTTCGGTTGTTGCACTCACCGCGAGGACTGTGCTCAGTCGCGGCTAACGAATGGTGAACGCGGCCCCAACTGGTGCCGTCACACAGACCAAATGCTGCGCAGTGGTGTGGTTATGTGCCGCGGAGGGCACATAACCACACCACTGCCACAGGCACTAGCGGTTCCAGTCTCCGAGGCCGTCGGATCCGCTGAGGGTGCCGCCGTCGGTGTTGACGACGATGACGGGGTCACCCTTCTGGGCGTTCTCGAAGAACCACTTGCCGTCTTCGGTGCTGACGTTGAGGCAGCCGTGCGAGGAGTTGGAGTAGCCCTGCTGCGACTCGGACCACGGTGCCGCGTGGACGAAGATGCCGCTGTAGGAGATGCGCGTGGCGTACTCGACGTACGTGCGGTAGCCCTCTTCGGAATCCACCGGCACCCCGTAGGTGGAGGAGTCCATGTACATGTCGCGGAAGCGCTCGCCGACGATGTAGGTGCCGTTCGGGGTTTCGTGGCCGACCTTGCCCATGGAGGTGGGCATCGTGCGAACGACCTCGCCGTTGCGGGTGACGGTGATCTGCTTGGTGTTGTCGTCGGCCGTGGTGATGATCGAGTCGCCGGTGGAGAACTCGGCTTTCGCTCCGCCTGCTTCGACCGTCACCTGGGTGTGCGCCGGGTAGAACTCGTTGGGCAGCCACCGCACCTGCGTGTCGTTGATCCAGTAGAAGTGGCCGTCCACGGACGGGTTCGTGGTAACGCGGATGGCGCGCAGTGCGGCGTCGCGATCTCCGATGGCCTCGTCGAAGCGGATCGCGATGGGTTGCGCCACTCCGACGACCTCGCCGCCGGACGGGCTGATGCTGGGGTCGGCGAAGTTCGCCGGGGCCAGCGGTGCCACCCGTTGCTGTGGGGCGGGTGCGGGTGCCGCCGGGTCCGAGGATCCGGGCAGGCCGGGGATCGACACGTCGGGGCCGCCCGGCCACAGCGGAGCTGCCTGGGCAGATCCGAATGCTGCAGAGGCGGCGAGCGCCGTACCTGCGACAATTGCCCCGATACGGGCGAACCTGCGAGTGCGAACCTGAGTTGCCATGTGACCCGACCATCCTTCGTACTGCGTCGTGATGCCCAGTAGCAGTGCTGCCGCGGGGCAACGCCCATTAACACATACCACCCGGACTTTTGCTAATCGGATATTGCCGAAAACGACGACGGAATCCACGACGAGGAGTAGCTTCCCGCCACCCGAGCTCCTTCCTTGAGCCGTAGGTGTCGATCGTCCGCGAACGGGTATGTCGCATGCAACGTACTCCGTCCAGCCACCGGCGGTTCCGCAACGGGCTCGAGGTCCGGTGTCCGAAAGGGTGGCTCGTGACTGTCGATACCAGCACTCCAGTCCGTCGCATCGTCGTCGTCGTGCCCGCACACGACGAACAGGATCTGCTCGACGCCTGCTTGAATGCCCTGGCGAAGGCCGCACGTCGCGTCGCCGACGTCGCCCCGGTGACGGTATCCACGACGCTCGTTCTCGACTCGTGCACCGACGGTTCGGCGAGTATCGCGGCGCGTCACCCGTCCGTGTCGGTCGTGACGGTGGCCCATCGCAACGTGGGAGCCGCGCGGGCGGCCGGATTCGCAGCGGACCTGAACGGCGGTCTGGGCCGCGCCGACACGTGGTACGCCACCACCGACGCCGACTCGACGGTGGGCGAGCAGTGGCTGGTGGGGCATCTGCGGCACGCCGCCGAGGGTGCCCGGGCCGTGGTCGGGACGGTGTCGGTGCGATTCGAGGACCGCATCGTCGACGACGAAGCACTGCGCTCCTCCTATGACGCTCAGTACGTGAACGAGGTGGGCCATCCCCACGTCCACGGTGCCAACCTGGGTGTTCGGGCGACGGACTACTGGGCGGTCGGCGGGTTCGCGCCGCTCGCCACCGGCGAGGATCACGACCTGGTCCGTCGTCTGGAGCTCGGCGGCACCGTGTGCCGCCGAGTGTGTGACATTCCGGTCGATACTTCGGGCCGCCTGCGCGGCAGAGCACCCGACGGTATGGCCGGCTTCCTTCGTTCTCTGGAGCCTTCTGCATGACCGACACCGGATTCGTCGACACCCCCGATCGCATTACCGATCTCGAGTCGGCGTTACGCGCGCAGTTTCTCGCGTTCGAGGCGGACGGGCGGTTGGACCTGGCTCTCCCCGGCTCGGGAAACACAGACCACCGGTGGCAATCGCTGGCTGCGCTGGGTCGGCACGACACCGTCCTGGGCCGCTGGGCCGAGGCACATACCGATGCGCTCGCGATTCTGCACGAGCTCGACGGCCCGACGCCCGAGCGTGGCCAGATCTGGGGCGTGTGGGCTGCGGAACCCCCGGCTCCGATTCTCGAAGCGGTACGCGGCGATTCGGGCTGGCTCCTGTCCGGGACCAAGCCGTGGTGTTCGGGGGCGTCCGTCTGCACCCACGCTCTCGTGACCGCTCGCGTCGACGGCGAGCCGCGATTGTTCGCAGTGGACCTGACTCATCCGGGTGCTGCCCCGGTGCCGAACACGTGGCATGCCGTCGGAATGCGCGAGAGCGACTCGGGCTCGGTCGAATTCGATCGTGTCCCCGCTGTCGTGGTCGGTGGACCGACGGACTACCTGACCCGGCCGGGCTTCTGGCATGGCGCGATCGGAGTGTCGGCCGTCTGGTTCGGTAGCGCCTGCGCGGTGGCCGACACCCTGCATGCGGCCGTGCGCTCGCGTCCCGACCCACATCGCGCTGCTCACCTCGGTGCCATCGGTTCGGCTCTCGGAGCCGCGTCGAGTGCCCTGACCACCGCGGCGGCCGAGGTCGACGCAGATCCGTTCGACCGCTCCGGCCGCGCTCGGATCCGTGCTCGCATCGTGCGCGCCGTCGTCGAGGATGCCGCAACGCAGTGCATCGACCGCGTCGGGCGAGCGCTCGGTGCCGGCCCGCTGTGCGCAGACGCAGAGCATGCTCGACGCGTCGCCGACCTCACCGTCTATCTACGACAGAGCCACGCCGAACGCGACCTCGAAGCCCTCGGACACGACATCGCACAGGAAGACAACCCTTGGTAGAGAACGCATTCGATGCCGAAGTCGACCTCGGTACCGCCGAATCGGACTGGCTGTCCGCAGATTGGTCGATTCCCGGTCTGCACTGGAGCGACGTCGTCACCATGGTCGTCGTGGCACCCCATCCCGACGACGAAGTACTGGGCGTCGGCGGATTGCTGTCGATGGCCGCAGCTGCGGGCGTCGACGTGCGGGTCGTCGCGGTCACCGACGGCGACGGTTCGCATCCGGGATCTCCGACGGTGTCGGCCGAGGACCTCCGCGCCCTGCGGCCCGTCGAGTCCGAGCGTGCCCTCGCCGAACTGGGCATCGTTCAGTCGCCGACGCGGCTGCAGTTCACCGACGGCGAGGTCGAGCGGCACGAGGACGCTCTGGCCCGCGCGCTGGTACCGCTGCTCGACGCCACTCCGGGTACCTGGTGCCTGACGCCGTGGCGCGGGGACGGCCACCCCGATCACGAAGCCACGGCGCGTGCCTGCCTCACCGCGGCCGCCGTCGTGGGGATACCGGTGGTGGAATATCCGATCTGGATGTGGCACTGGGCAACTCCCGAACACCGTGCGGTGCCGTGGTCACGCAGTCGCCGCATCGACCTGCCCGCGCATGCCGTCGAGGCGAAACGAGCGTCGATCGAGCGTTTCGAATCTCAGATTCGACCGCTGTCCGATCACCCGGCAGATCGCGCAGTGTTGCCACCGCACATCCTGACGCGGTTCCGACGTCCGTTCGAAGTCGTCTTCGCATGAGTAGGCTGTCCGCATGAGCTTGAGTCCGGAATACTTCCGCGATGTGTATGCCGCGCACGAGGATCCGTTCATGCTCGACAGCAAGTGGTACGAGCGTCGCAAGTATGCCCTCACCCTGGCATCGCTGCCCAAGCCGCACTATCGACGCGGCCTCGAACCCGGTTGCTCGATCGGTGTGCTCACCGAACAGCTCGCTTCCCGCTGTGAGCATCTGGTGTCGACCGACGTGGTGCAGAGCGCGCTCGATACGGCTCGCTCGCGCGTAGGAGAGAGTGCTGCAGTCGATTTCGCACTGTGGTCCCTCTCCGACGACGTATCGGCGTTGCCGAACCCCCACGAGAAGTTCGATCTGATCGTCGTCAGCGAGGTGGGCTATTACCTCGACGCCGAGGACCTGGCGGCCGCCATGAGCCGCATCGTCGGGCGGCTGGAGGCCGGAGGCACACTGGTGGCCGCGCATTGGCGTCACGACGTGGACGACTATCCCATCTCGGGCGACCGGGTTCACGAGATCATCGCTGCCACAACCGGACTGGCTGCACTGAGCCGCTATCTGGACGAGGACGTACGGATCGAGGTGTTCATCGCCACCGATGCTCCCGCTGTATCGGTCGCCAGCACCGACGGACTCGACGTGCGATGAGGCCCGAGGCCCCGGTCGCTATTCGGTGGACTTCGCCGCGTCGTCGACCAACTGCACGGCGAGGTCGGCCAGCTTGACGTTGGTGTCCTGAGAGAGCTTGGCCAGCAACGCGAATGCCGCCTGCGAATTGAGGTTGTAGCGTTCCATCAGCATGCCCTTGGCCTGCCCGATCAGATCCCGGCTGGTCAGGGCGGCCCTGATCTGCTGTTCTTCCCGGGCACTGGAGAACGCGATGGCCGCGTGCGCAGCGAACAACGAACCGATGGATTCGGCCTCGGCCGAGAACGCGCCGGTTCGCGTCGAATGCAGGTTGAGTGCGCCGAAGTTGAACCCTTCGACGTAGAGCTGAAAGCAGATCATGCTCTTGACCCCGAGCGCAGACGCTGCATCGGTGAACTGTGGCCAGCGAGTCTCGCTGTCCATGTCGTCGATACGGATGGTCGTCTGTTCGATCGCCGACTCGAGGCACGGCCCCTCGCCCAGCTGCTCCTGAATCTTGTCGCAGTGCCCGGCAACTTCTCCGGACAGAGCGGCGCTGTGCACGAACTTGCCCTGCATGACCGTCGTGATGGATGCGTACTCGGCATTGGGGACCTGAGCGACCGCGGCCTCGGTGATCATGGCCAGGACGCGATCGGGATCGGAATGCTGACGCCGCAGCTTCTCGGCCACCTCGGCCAGCCGGCGACTCAGCTGAAAGTCGCTAACCCGCGGGAGGGCGCCCGACGCGTTCAGTGTCTGCTCGCTGATGGTGGTCACCTCGTCCTACTGCTGCACTCTGCCCGCGACTGCACTCTGCCCACTAATGCGCAGGGGGGCGTACCCGGTATCGGCGGATGCCGACAACACAGGATACGCCCCTGGGCGCTGAGCTCAACGACCGTGAGCGAGGCTCACAGAGCGCTGGGTGCCACCAGAGAGTGCACGAAGCCGATCTTCTTCACGACGGTCGCCGGCAGCACGAACGGGTACAGGTCCTGGTGACCCATCGATCGGTTGATCTGGTTGAGTGCCCACGACAACGGCAGCCACCAGTCGATGATCTGATCGAAGCCGACCTCGCCGGGCAGCGGGCTTTCGAGGGTGGATCCGGCCGGTGCCATCCCGAAGGCCGCGGCCGTGTCGAGGGTGTCGCGGATGTGCAGGTAGTGGGCGAAGGTCTCGGCCCAGTCCTCGGCGGGGTGCATAGTGGCGTAGGACGAGACATAGGTGTCCTCCCAGCCCTCCGGTGCACCTTCGCTGTAGTGGCGATCGAGCGCATCCTGGTAGCTCGAATCCGGATCGCCGAACAGTTCCTCGAACGCCGCGCGGTGTTCACCGTCTCCGACCAGCACCATCTGGTAGTAATGGCCGATCTCGTGACGGAAGTGCCCGACCAGCGTGCGGTAGGGCTCCGACATCTCCACGCGGAGCTGCTCGCGGTGTACGTCGTCGCCCTCGGCGAGGTCGAGGGTGATCAGACCGTTGTTGTGCCCGGTCATCACCTGCTGGTTGGCGCTGGAGAGCAGATCGAACATCAGACCCGTGGACGCGTCCTCGTCCCGGCCGACGATCGGCAGACCCAGCTCGGTGAGCTCGAGGATGACGCGACGCTTGTTGGTCTCCGCGTCCGCGTAGGCGGCCATGGCGTCCAGGTCGTCGTCGGCCGGGCGAGTCCGCGTCAGCCGGCAGGACAGGCAGAGGTCGTCGGAATCGGATGCGTCGACCAGCCAGTTGCAGCGTGCGGTGTTGAGATTGGCGCACGTCTTCCAGATGGCACCGTCCACCTCGGCCTCGGAGATGCCGTCTTCCTTGTCCGGGAGCACCAGGAGGGCTCTGCTCGGCAGATGGAAGCCGAGTGCGCTCGAGCAGCTCAGACACAGTGAGTTCTCGAACGACAGCTTCTGTCCGCACTTGCGGCAGATGAAATCACGCATGGATGTTCCTTAGTGGCAGGGGTGAGTCGGGCTCGTATTCCCGATTCTCGGCGGACTAATGCCGTTCGCCGAATATGTCGTGCACATCTCTTCGACAACGCTTCCCGGCAAGAGAACCATCCAGGGTACTGACCTGCGTGGAAGTAAAGCGTCGACCGCCGTGTTGGTACAGACTGCTTCACAACACCTCCGAGGAAGGACCCGGGCTGCAGATGGCAGATCAGATCACGCCGACGGACCGGCCGATGGCACGATTCGTCGAACGGATCTCGCGGGCTCGCGGCGAGAAGAACAGTGAAACCTTGGCCGCGGGCTTCCTGCTGGCGGCCACGTTGATCGCCCTGATCTGGGCGAACTCACCACTCGGTGACACCTATCAGTCGTTCTGGCACACCGAGCTGTCCATCACCGTGGGTGAGCACGGCATCTCCCTCGACCTCGCCCACTGGGTCAACGACGGGCTGATGGCGCTGTTCTTCTTCGTCGTCGGTCTCGAGGTCAAACGCGAGTTCGCGATGGGTGAGCTCACCGACAGATCGCGCGCAGCGATTCCCATCGTGGCTGCCCTCGCCGGTCTGGCCGCACCCGCGCTGCTGTTCCTCGCCTTCAACCCCTCCGGCCCCGCCGCCCAGGCCTGGGGCGTGGTCATCTCCACCGATACCGCGTTCCTGCTCGGTGCCCTGGCGGTACTCGGCCCGAAAAAGGCCGCGCGGCTGCGGATCTTCTTGTTGACGCTGGCCGTGGCCGACGACGTGGGCGCGCTGGCGATCATCGCGTTCTTCTACACCGACGATCTCGACGTGGTTCCGCTGGTGTTGGCGTTCATCGGGCTCGGACTGATCTTCCTACTGCGTCGACTCGAGGTGTGGCGCGGTGTCGGGTACTTCGTCGTCGCGCTGTTCACGTGGGTCGCGATGTACGAGTCGGGCGTTCACCCCACCCTCGCCGGCGTGATGATCGCGCTGATTCTTCCGGTGTACCCGCCGCGTCGCTCCGAGGTGGAACGAGCATCGGACCTCACCCGCGCCTTCCGTCAATCGCCGAATCCCGAATACGCCCGAGCCGCGAGACTCGGCCTGGATCAAGCCGTCTCGGTCAACGAGAGACTGATGCGCCTGTATCAGCCGTACACCGCGTTCATCATCGTGCCGATCTTCGCGCTCGCCAATGCCGGAGTGGTGCTCAGCTCGGACACCCTGAAGGCTGCCTCCACGTCGACGCTCACCTGGGGCATCATCGCCGGCCTGGTGCTCGGCAAGCTCGTCGGAATCACCGGGGCCTCGGCCATTTTCGCGAAGTTGCGACCCTCGGCTCTGGCTCCCGGACTGACCATGTCGCACATCGCGGGTGGTGCGGCGATGTCCGGAATCGGGTTCACGATCTCGCTGTTCATCATCGACCTAGCGCTCGACGATCCGCTGCTGGCCGACGAGGCCCGCGTCGGCGTGCTGGCGGCCTCGGTCATCGCTGCCCTGCTCGGCTGGATCCTCTTCCGCATCGACGCGAAGATCCACCCGCCGAAAGCCGAGGCGTCGCTGCGTATTCTGCGTCCGGTCAGCGCCAAGCGCGATCACATCCGCGGTCCCGTCGACGCTCCGCTGACGATCGTGGAGTACGCGGACTTCGAATGCCCGTTCTGCAGCAAGGCAACCGGCAGCGTCGCCGAGGTACGCAAGCACTTCGGTGACGACCTCCGGTACGTCTACCGACACCTGCCGCTGGACGACTACCACCCCCATGCCCGCTACGCCGCGTATGCCAGCGAGGCTGCCGCGGCGCAGGGCAAGTTCTGGGAGATGGCCGACGTGTTGTTCCGCAACAGCGACGCCCTCGAACCCGACGACATCGACGGGTACGCACGCGAACTCGGCCTCGACATGGACAGATTCGAGGACGACATCCGCACCGGCGACTACGTGGTGCGCGTCGAGGACGACGAACTCGACGCCACGTCCTCCGATGTGGGCGGCACTCCGACGTTCTACCTGGGTCGCGGCGACAAGAACCTCACCCGCCACGTCGGACCATATGATGCGGCGACGTTGATCCGGGAACTCGAATCCATGTGAGGGTGGGCCGGGTTGCACAGAACACGGCTCGATCGACCGGATCCCGTCGACAACGCTACGTAGTGTGCAACCCTGCCCAGGCCGAGCGGAACTAGCTGTCGGTGCGATTTCCTTCCGCATCCCAATGCTCGGCGACTTTCTTCGACGGCTGCACTCGGGGCGGTTCGCCCGGCATCTTGGGGTAGTCGGGCGGGAAGTTCAGCTCACCACCCGGCAGTGTTTCCCACAGGTGCAGAAGCGGTTCCAGCGAATACGCCTTCGTGTCCATGTCGGCCCACGGGTCGCCGTCCTGCACCAGTTCCGGCACGGTGACGAGGTTGAAGTCACGCGGATCGGTGACGTCCGCCAACTGCGACCACGTCATCGGCGTACTCACCGTCGCTCCGGGACGGGCTCGCAGACTCCACGCGCTGGCTATGGTGCGGTCACGGTTGTTCTGGTTGTAATCGATGAAGATGCGTTCTCCGCGTTCTTCTTTCCACCAGTTGGTGGTCACCCCGTCGTCGCGACGTTCGAGTTCTCGGCCCAGGCCGATGGCCGCATGACGCACCTGCTCGAACGTGTACTCGGGCTCGATGCGCACGTAGATGTGAATGCCACGATTGCCGCTGGTCTTGGGGTAGCCGCGTAAGCCCAATTCCTCCAACAGCTCTCGCGTCACATCGGCGACCCGAAGCGCGTCGGCGAACGTCGTCCCGGGCTGCGGATCGAGATCGAGACGCAGCTCGTCGGGATGGTCGACGTCCGGTCGTCGCACCGGCCACGGATGGAAGGTCAGCGTGCCCATCTGGGCTGCCCACACCAGAGACGCAGTTTCGGAGGGACACAGTTCCTCGGCAGTGCGCTTGCTCGGGAACGCGATCTTCACGGTCTCGATCCACTCGGGCGCACCCTTGGGCAACCGCTTCTGATAGAAACCGTCGCCCTCCTTGTCCTGCGGGCCGAGCGCCAATCGCATGCCCTCCCGGTAGCCGTCGGGCCACCGCTCCATCGCGGTCGGGCGGTCGCCGATCGCCCGCATCAGCGGTTCGCCCACCGCGGCGAAGTATTCGCACACCTGGAGTTTGGTGATCTCCGGGGTGCGTTCGGTCGCCTCGTAGATCACGCGGTCGGGACTCGACACTCGCACTTCGCGCTCCCCCGCCTGCACGAACGCCGGTGGTGTTTTCGCGGCCATGTCTATCGCCCTCCAGCAATCACATCGGCGACGTCGTAGCGCACCGGCACTTCGAGCTGGTCGTAGGCGCACGAGCGCGGATCGCGATCCGGGCGCCAGCGCAGGAACCTGGCCACGTGCCGCAGCCGCGCGCCTTCCATCTGGTCGTAGGCGACTTCGATGACCCGCTCGATGCGCACCGGAATCCAATTGCGATCGTTGGACGAATTCCAACGGGTCGCCTCGCCGTCGTAGGTGACGTCGTCACCGAGCCGGAGCGGTTCGAGTTCTTCGAGCAACTCCAGCCGCCGCTTGTCGGTGAACGCCGACGCTCCGCCGATCATGCGCAGATCCTCGCCGTCGTACAGGCCGAGCAGCAGTGATCCGATGCCGTTGCCGGACTTGTGAATTCGATAGCCGATCAACACGCAGTCGGCGGTACGGGCATGCTTGATCTTGATCATCTCGCGCTTGTTGGGCAGGTACGGCCCGTCGAGCTTCTTCGCTACGACGCCGTCGAGGCCTGCTCCCTCGAACCGCTCGAACCAATCCTCGGCCACGGCCGCGTCGTCGGTGGCCGAGGTGACGAAGCAACTCGGCCCGCCCGTGCCCACCGCGTCGAGCAATCGCGCCCGCCGCGTCGAGAACGGCTCACCCGTCAGATCCTCGTCGCCGACGGCCAACAGATCGAAGCCGATGAACTGCGCCGGTGTCTTCTCCGCCAGCATCGTCACTCGGCTCGCCGCGGGATGGATGCGCTCGGACAACGACTCCCAGTCCAGGCGCGTGGAACCGTTCTTCTCGCGCGGCACCACGATCTCTCCGTCGATCACGATCTTCTCGGGTAGTTCGGCCTTGACGGCCTCGACGAGCTCGGGAAAGTACCGAGCCAGGTCCTTGCCGCCGCGCGATCCCAGCACCACCTCGTCGCCGTCGCGGAACACGATGGCGCGAAAACCGTCCCATTTGGGCTCGTACGACCACACCGGCGGCCCGTCCTCGGGCTGAGGAGGCACCACTTTCGCGGCTTTGGCGAGCATCGGCGCAACCGGAACGGCGAGAGGAAGATCCACGCACTTCATCCTGCCTCATGCGGCCGACAACCGAGTCCGATATTTTCTACACACATACGGTCGATGCACCCAGCACGCTTCTTTCGTCGAGAGCAGGACTCACCATGGCGTCACCCACTCGTTCGGTCCGCGCTTTCGTCGCCGCTCTGTCCGCCTGCGCGGCGGTGCTACTGAGCGGATGCGCCTCGGAGGTATCCGGGACCGCCGTCGCCATCTCCGGTGCCAGCATTCCCACCACCACCACGACGCCGCCACGCACCACCACCGGTTCCCCGACCCCCGACATCGACGAGGGCGGCAGCGTCGACATCGACGTCGAGATCGGCCAATGCGTCGAACTCGGTGGGACGGTCGAGAACGCAACCGTCGCCAATGCGACCTGCGGATCCCCACAGTCCAACTACGTCGTGTTCGCCAAGACTCCGACCTCGGCCGAATGCCCGCCCGACGCCGATCAGTACTACTACGAGACGTACTTCGACATCGAGCAAGGGGCCCTGTGCCTCGACATCGACTGGATCGTCGGTGGCTGCATGGACTTGGTGGGCGAGTTCGCGCAACGCGTCGACTGCGCCACCCCGGGTGCCGACACCCGCCGGGTGGTGACCATCCTGCAGGGCACCACGTCGGTCGACGACTGCCCCGACCCCGCGCTGTACGGATTCGAGAAGGACTCCCGCAACTTCGTCGTCTGCGTCGAGAAGTTGTGACCGAGCAGCCTGCAGAGCGGCCCGATGTAGCCATTTCCCTGTCCAGTGCGCGGGGCCGATGGATCGTCGCGGCCACCGTGCTCGGGTCGTCTCTGGCGATGCTCGACGCCACCGTGGTCAACATCGCGCTGCCGGCGATCGGTCGGGATCTGGGATCGGGTGTCACCGGGCTGCAGTGGACGCTCAGCGGTTACACGTTGGCGCTGGCCTCGCTGATCCTGCTCGGCGGCTCGCTCGGTGACCGGCTCGGACGCAGGCGGGTGTTCGTCTGGGGCACCGTCTGGTTCACGGCGGCATCGGTCCTGTGCGGTCTTGCCCCCAGCATCGAGGTGTTGATCGCCGCGCGGCTGCTCCAAGGCATCGGCGCGGCATTGCTGACCCCGGGTTCGCTCGCGCTGATCTCGGCGTCCATCAGGTCCGACGATCGCGGGGCTGCGATCGGGCTGTGGTCGGGGCTGGGCGGAGTGGCGTCGGCGATCGGTCCGCTGCTCGGTGGCTGGCTCGTCGACGCCGTCGGCTGGCGCGCGGTGTTCCTGATCAATGTTCCACTGGCCGTGGTGGTCGTGTGGGTGGCGATGAAACATGTTCCGGAGAGCCGTGATCCGCACGCCGCCGGTCGCCTCGACGTCCCGGGCGCGGTGACGGTCGCCGCTGCCCTCGGGCTGCTGACGTACGGCCTGATCGAGTCCCACGTTCTTGCGCTCGCGTTGGGGATCGTCGCGGTCGGAATGTTCGTGGTGATCGAGCGCCGCACCCACGATCCGCTGGTACCGCCGTCACTGTTCGCCTCGCGCGTGTTCCTGGCAGCCAATCTCGTGACCTTCGCCGTGTACGCCGCCCTGGGCGGGGTGTTCTTCCTCCTGGTGTTGCAGCTGCAGTTCGCGGTCGGGTTCTCCCCTGTCGCAGCCGGATTGGCCACCATTCCGATCACCGTGCTGATGCTTCTGCTGTCGGCCCGTGCGGGCCGGCTCGCGGGGCGCATCGGCCCGCGCATCCCGATGACGGTCGGGCCGCTGCTGTCGGCGACGGGACTGCTGCTGATGCTGCGCATCGGGCCCGGATCCACCTATGTCGCCGATGTTCTCCCCGCCGTCGTCGTGTTCGGCCTCGGCCTGTCCGCTCTGGTGGCCCCGTTGACCGGAGCCGTCCTGAGCGCAGCACCGGACGACCGCGCCGGAATCGCATCGGGCGTCAACAATGCGGTCGCCAGAACCAGTCAACTACTCGCCGTTGCTGCGCTGCCCGCGTTGGCCGGCATTGCCGGGTCCGATTACTCTGCGCCGCAGGTGTTCTCGGCTGGGTTCCACTCGGCGATGCTGATGTGCGCCGGGCTCTTGGTACTCGGCGCAGTCATCGCGGCTGCGCTGATCAGGAGCACTGGCGACACCTCCGACTGCCCACCGCACTGCGATCTGGGTGCCCCACCGGTCGACAGACGCAGCGTCGACTGACTGCTCACCGCACGATCAAGACCGAGCATTCGGCATGGTGCACGAGGTTCTGACTGACCGACCCCAGGATCGCACTGCGGAGGGCACCTCTGCCTCGGCACCCGACCACGAGCATCGATGCCGACGCAGACAGCGCTCGCAAGCCTCGTGTCGGGCTCGATTGGGCACTGACGGTCGTGAGCTGCACAGCCGGATACTTCTCGTGCATCTTCTCCACATGCGTTTCCAGCCAACGCTTCTCGTCTTCCTGCACCGCCTGCCAGTCGATGTAGCCGGCGCTCATCCCGATGCCGGCCTGAGCCGCGAACCCCCAGTAGTTGACTGCGATCACGGGTGCGCCCAGGTTGTCGGCCATCTCGAGCGCGGCACCCAGCGCTCGATCGGACTGTTCGCTGCCGTCGATCCCGACCACGATCGGGCGGCCCACGTCGGCCTTGTCATTTTCGTTGCGGAGCAACAACACCGGACACTGCGCGTGCGTCATGACGCGCAGCGTGTTGCTACCGAGGGTGAGGTCGCGGATCGCGCTCGACTTCCTGGATCCCAGCACCACCATGTCTGCTCCCACGTCGGCCACGTACGACGCGATGGTGCCTTCCACACTGACGGTGTCCACGGATACCCCGGGTGCTGCGGCGTGTACCTCTCCCTCTGCTCGGACGAGGTGTTTGCGGCCCATGGCACGAAGATCCCTCTCCAGCGCGCCACCGTCGACGAATGCTGCCGACCCGTACCAATCCCCCACGGGGACTGCATGAACGAGACGTACGGTCGCGTGGACCTTGTCCGCGTAGGTGCCGGCCCATCGGGCTGCAGCCTCGGCCTCGGCCGATCCGTCGATACCCACGACGATGGGAAGTGTGCGGGCGGTGGAATTACTCATGTGATCTTCCTGTCTCGATGTCGACGGCCACGGCACAGTCGCCATGACATGATGAATTGCGTTGCAGTCGAATTGGCAGTCCGCGCTCGCGTCCGGTCAGCGGCCGAAGAGCGCGGACACCTCGTCGAGGTCGATGTCGGTTCGGCAACCGCTCGGCTCCAATTCGACGTAGAAACTCTCGTAGCCGCGCGGGTCCGCACCGCGCTCACCCGTGCTGCGCCGCTCGAACACTCGTGCGTCCGGCCACCGTTCGAGCACGGCTGTTCTGAGGATGTGCCCGTCGGGCGAGACCCCGCTGAGAGGCCCGTACTCGGCGATCACCACCGAATGGACGACACCGTCGATCGATGCAGTGGTCACCGGAAACACCATCGGTACCGATTGCGTCGGAATCTCGACGACCAAGGAGTCGGAATCGACTCGCATCGAGCCCGTCACCTGTGGCCTTTCACTGTCGGTCATCCTCGTCGTTCCTGCTCTCGCGGGCTCACGTCCGCCGGAAGTCGGCGTCACACCGACCCCGCGACAGAATCGGAACCCGAAGGCGCATGCGACCTTTGCGCGGCGTGCTGCCCTGCACGAAGGCTCACTGCGGCCATCACGAACATCGCTGCTGCCGCACCTCCGCAGACCGCAGCCCAGCCGGTCACACCGGACGCGAGCAACGTCAGGAAAAGGCCTACCGCGGCGACGGCACACACCAGTAGCACTTCGGCGAGGACATTTTCGGCCTCGGCCAACACGGCCTGCCCGTCGTGTCCGTCGTGTACTTGCTGCTTCATCTCGAACTCCTCGAAGTCGACGAATCGGTAGAACCGACATTGCCGAATTCTCGATGCCGACGGCAGGGTCGAAAGTCCCGATCCTGCCGCCATGAGGCCCGGCCTTCACCCTCGTGAATTCGTCTCGCCCGCAGTCGGTCCACGCATCAGCTCGACCCCCGACACCGACGTCGGGGTCACTTCGACGAGTCGGTGCATCGGTGGGCCGTCCGAATGAGGCCGGGGCAGTAGCTGTTCGAGGACTTCGAGTCGAGCATCCACGACCGCACGGGCGATTCCGTGAATCACGACAGTCGATACGGTCAGGTGAGCGTCGTCCTCGGCGTCCACTTCCAGGACGACCGAGGAATCGAGCGCGCTCCACCCCAACCGCGACCGCCCCTCGGCGTAGAAATACACCCGACTACCGCTCCACACGATGGAGACCGGGTCGATGGTGGGCCCGAAGTGGTCGTGGCCGATCAGCCGTGCGACGGTCGCCCGTCGCGCAAGCCGATGAGCGTTGTCGGAGTCCAGAACTCGTCGTCGATCATCACTCCCGCGCACACGATTCGGTACGGTGCGGTTGGTCATCGGTCTCTGCAGATCATCACCGGGCAGTGGGCGTGGCGGGTGAGGTTGCTACTGGTCGATCCGAACAGTGCTCGGGCAACCACTCCTCGCCCGTGACTGCCGACCACCACGAGGCCGGCTCGCTTGGACAGATCGACAAGGAGATGCGCCGGGTTACCCTGTCGCACCACATGTTCGACACTGACATCCGGATATTTCTCGGCCCACCCGGCCAGACATTCGGAGAGCAGCATCTGCTGCTCACGCTCGATCTCGATGCTGTCATGCGGCCCCGTCGGGGAGAGTGCCGCGCCGTGAGACCACGAGTTCCAGGCGAGCGCGGCGATCATCGGTACACCGAACAACGAGGCCAGATCGAAGGCCTGTTCGACGGCCGCCTCACTCGTTGCTTTGCCGTCGATACCGACGAGGACCGGCGCGTCGAAGCCGGCGTCGCCCTCCCGCCACACGATCACCGGGCACAGGGCCGCATTCGAGGTCTCCTGCGCCGTACTGCCGAACAATGCGGACACGATCGGACCGGAACCCGAATTGCCGACGACGAGCATCCGCGCGGTGGAGGAGAGTTCGACCATCATCGTGCACGCCGTCGCCTCCTCCACCAAGGTGGAGACGGCAAGGTCGGGATGACGGGCCAGCACTGCGGCAGCGACGTCGGTCACCATGTGTTCGGACGCTCGGCGCTGCTCGTCCCACACCTCCTTCGGCACGACCGCTGCGGGCTCGCCCATGTAGATCACAGGCTGCTGTACTGCAGTGGCGATGAGCAGGGGAGAGTCCACCCTTTCTGCCAGTGTCGCCGCCCAGAGCGCAGCGCCGATACTGCCGGCCGAACCATCCACCCCCACCACGATTTTCTGATGTGCTGCGAGAATCACGATCGTCTCCTGTTCGTTGCGCGTGCGGGAGCAGACAGCACCGAGGCCACCGCATGTCGTGGCGTTCGAGGCGCCGGGGCGCCGATCATCGGTGTACCGACTCGAATCAGCACCTGTGCCATGCCGATGTGCGGTGCCAACGACTGGACGAGTCGCCTGCTGCCGGCCTGTTCCGTCATGTGAGTCAGCGGGCACGTCGCCAAGCCGTCCGCGGTCGCTGCCAGCAGAAACGTCGACATGGCACGGCCACAGTTCAGCCAATCCAGTCGTTCGTCCGACGGTGTGCCGAGCAGCACCACCGTGGACTCGTCTTCGACCGGCTCGCGCGGAACCACCGTGCCGACGCGGTGCGGTTCGGGGAATGCTCGTCCCACCTGGACCCTCGACGCATCCGCGCGGTTCGTCAGCGCCTCGGGCGGAATTCCGCCGGAACGAAACGAGTGCCCGGCCCACCATCTGATCTCGGCCTGGTACGTCGCGTCGTACTTCCGGATGCCCGCGCTCAGCGTCGAGGCCCTCGCCAACGTCTGTTTCGACTCTGCCGACAAGACGGTCATCTCGGTGCCGTAGTGCTGACGACCGAGATACCGCGTCAGAACACGATCGGTCGGCACCGGTCCGAACGCCCGACGATCCGAGTGCCGACGATTGATCGCACTCAACATGTCGAACTCACGCGACCGAGGATGCGCGTCGTGCACGAGGCGGATACGCGCAAGATGATCCGGCGTGCCCGGGGCGGGCAACAGGTCGATCTCGGTCTTCCACCGAAACGCCGCGGCAGCCTTCTCGAGATGGTCCAACGCGGCCCCGCAGCTCATCACCATCTGCCGTTCGGTCGGGTCGATCACCCCCAGCACGCGGGAGGTGTCGGTGTACAGATCGAGTCCGTGTTCGGAGTAGGTCCACCTCCACGGCTGACTGTTGTGCACCGACGGCGCGCGGCACGCGAGCTCCACCAGCATTTCCACCACGGCCGTATCCGGCTGATCGCTCATCGTCTCTCCTCGACCTCCCACCGCGATGCGGTGGATCCGTCCCCACTGTCGCCCCGAGGTCGCGGTGCTCGACAGGGCCGTTCGTCACTCGATGGAGGGCATTCCGGTGCATGCCGAAAGAGCGCAGCGCCACAGGTTTAGTGTTGACGGTGAATGCGACTCGGGGCGGAACCTGAGGACGCGACCGAGGAGCCACCATCGCCGACCGTTCAGGAGTGTCATGACGACCCCGCACAATCCACCCGAAGTCGACGTCAAGCCACGTAGCCGGGACGTCACCGACGGGCTGGAGAAGACTGCCGCCCGCGGCATGCTCCGCGCCGTCGGGATGGGCGACGACGACTGGGTCAAGTCCCAGATCGGCGTCGCGTCGTCGTGGAACGAGATCACTCCCTGCAACCTCTCGCTCGAACGACTGGCGAAGGAAGTCAAGAAGGGCGTCCACGCGGCCGGCGGGTATCCGTTGGAATTCGGCACCATTTCGGTGTCCGACGGCATCTCGATGGGCCACGAGGGCATGCACTTCTCGTTGGTCTCGCGTGAGGTCATCGCCGACAGCGTCGAAACCGTCATCAGCGCCGAACGTCTCGACGGCTCCGTGCTGCTCGCCGGCTGCGACAAGTCGCTGCCCGGAATGTTGATGGCTGCCGCGCGTCTCGACCTCGCCAGCGTCTTCCTCTACGCCGGATCCACCCTGCCCGGATTCGCCACCCTGTCCGACGGCAGCGAGCACCAGGTGACGATCATCGACGCCTTCGAGGCCGTCGGTGCCTGCTCGCGTGGACTGATGTCGCGCGCCGACGTCGACACCATCGAACGCGCCATCTGCCCCGGCGAAGGCGCCTGCGGCGGCATGTACACCGCGAACACCATGGCCAGCGCCGCCGAGGCCATGGGAATGTCGTTGCCCGGCAGCGCTTCTCCGCCGGCACCGGATCGTCGCCGGGACGGCTTCGCACACGCCAGCGGCGAGGCCGTCGTCGAATTGCTGCGACGCGGCATCCGCACCAGCGACATCCTCACCAAGGAAGCCTTCGAGAACGCGATCGCCGTCGTCATGGCTTTCGGCGGATCAACCAACGCCGTGCTGCACCTGCTGGCCATCGCGCACGAAGCTCAGGTCGAACTGACCCTCGCCGACTTCACCCGCGTCGGAGCGAAGGTTCCACACCTCGCCGACGTCAAGCCCTTCGGCAAGCACGTCATGACCGACGTCGACGCCATCGGCGGTGTCCCCGTGGTCATGAAGGCGCTGCTCGACGCCGGCCTCATGCACGGCGACTGCATGACCGTCACCGGAAAGACCGTGGCGGAGAACCTCGCACACATCGCTCCCCCGGACCCCGACGGCAAAGTGCTGCGCGCACTGGACAAGCCGATCCACCCGACCGGCGGCATCACCATTCTCGAAGGATCACTCGCCCCGGGCGGAGCCGTCGTCAAGTCCGCCGGTTTCGATTCCGACGTATTCGTCGGTACCGCACGAGTTTTCGAGCGCGAACGCGCGGCCATGGATGCTCTCGAAGACGGCACCATCGCGGCAGGCGACGTCGTCGTCATCCGGTACGAGGGACCCAAGGGCGGACCCGGAATGCGCGAAATGCTCGCGATCACCGGAGCCATCAAGGGCGCGGGCCTGGGCAAGGACGTCCTGCTGCTCACCGACGGCCGATTCTCCGGCGGAACCACCGGCCTCTGCGTCGGACACGTGGCACCCGAGGCAGTCGACGGCGGACCCATCGCCTTCGTCCGCGACGGCGACCAGATCCGACTCGACGTCGGCAAGGGCACCCTCGACGTTCTCGTCGACGCAGCCGAAATGCAAGCACGCCAGGAGGGTTGGGCACCGCTTCCTCCGCGCTACACCCGCGGAGTGCTGGCCAAATACTCGAAACTGGTCGGTTCGGCATCGAACGGTGCGGTGCTGATCTAGCCGACCACCGCCTCACCCTGGCCCCCGGCCCTAGCCCCCCCCCCCCCGGTTGGGATCAATGTGGGTTTCAGTCAGTTGGACTGCAACAAAGGCGCATTGATCCCAACCCGGCGGCAGTGCAGTGGTCCATTCACGCGTTCGGGAGGTCTACAACGGCATGGCCCAGATAGGGCTCGAGCGTTCGTTCATCTCGGTGCACGTCGCGTGTTGTCGGCTGGCTCGTTGGTAGAACGTCTGCAACGGTTCGGTCGGCTCCACGTCCGGCGGAGTCGGTGTGACGGGCAGTTCGCCGAGTTCGAGCGCCAACTGATAGATGCTGGGGCGTTCGAGTTCGGCGTCGACCAGTGCCCGCGCGGCAGCGTTGTGCGGCTTCGCTGTTCGCGGTACACGCGGCGTACTCGGTTCGGGCTTGGCTGCCGACGGCCGTTCGAGTAGCTGCTCGAGCTCGGCGACCTCACGGACAGCCGCTGCGCGCGTGGCCGGCGGCGCAACGAAGGGCACGATCGGCTCGAACGCGATCATGTCCGACGACGACGCGAGCGCCTTGTTCTTGGCCGGGATGAGGAACGCCACGATCACGGTTCCGGTTCCGAACACCACGGCCGCAACGACACTGGTGTGCACAACGGCGCTGCCGAAGGCGGAGATGGCATTCGCTTCGAGATTGTCTGCGAAGCCGCTCAGAAATGCATTCTGCTCGCGAATGATGTCGGAGACGATCACCGCACCGGCCAGCGAATCCTGCGATGCTGCAAGCCCTTCTGCGGCCTGACCGGTGTACTGGCCGTTGGGTTGCTTTCCGGGGAAGGTCTGCAGAAACCCCTCGATTCCCTGTCGATACGACGCCGCCAGAACCGAACCCAATACTGCGATGCCGAGAGACCCGCCCAGTTCGAGTGCAGTGTCGTTCAGTCCGCCGCCGACACCGAGCTTGTCGTCCGGGAACTCACCCATGATGGCGTCGGTGCAGGGCGAGACGGACAGCCCGATGGCGAGTCCGAGCAGCGTCAGTACGGGTAGGAAGTCGACATACGTTGCCGTCGAATCGATTCCGACGAGGGATACGACCGACAGCGTGCCCACGATCATCCCTGCGGTGACGGTGACACGCGGCCCCATCTTGGGGGTCAGCCACATCGTGATTCCGGACCCGACGAACACTGCGCCGGCCAGCGGCAGCAGATGCACTCCGGTGGAGACCGGGCCGTACCCGAGAGCGAACTGGAGGTACTGCGCCACGAGGTAGATCGCCCCGAACGTCACCAGGAAGAACACCAGTACCGCAAGGGTGGCACCCCCGAGAACACGCGAGGAGAACATCCGCACGTCCAGCAACGGATTGGGGTGTCGTAGTTCCCAGCCCACGAAACCCAGCACCGACAGCAGTCCGACGAGGCCGAAGTACAGCGGCCCGACGGTCCAGCCGAAGTGCATGCCCTCGATGATGGAGTAGACGATGGTCGAGACGGCCAGAACCGACAGCAACCCGCCGATCCAATCGATCGCACCGGCATCGACGGCTCGCGACGGCGGGACGAGTACGACGGCTCCGGCTATGGCGGCCAGCGCAATCGGGACGTTGATCAGAAATGTCGAACTCCACGTGAAGCTCTCGAGAAGCCACCCGGCCAGCAACGGCCCGGCGGCGATGGCGAGGCCGGACGTGGCCGCCCACACGGTGACGGCTGTGGCCCGCTCACGCTTGGGGAACGTGGCCACCAGCAGAGACAACGTCGCAGGCATGACGATCGCAGCCGCGACACCCATGACGATTCGAGCCAGGATCACGCCGAGCGTGGCATCGGTCAGCGCCCCCGCCACCGACCCCGCCACGAAGATGATCAGTCCGATGATCAGCGCGCCGCGTCGGCTGTACCGGTCGCCGATCACTCCGCACAACAGCATCAACGACGCGTACGGGACGGTGTATCCGTCGATCACCCATTGAAGATCACTGCTGGTCAAGCCCAGATCCATCGTCATCGACGGCGCGGCGACGAGCAGGGACGTGTTTGCCATGACCACGATCAGCAGGCTCAGGCACAACACCACCAAGGCCGACCATCGTCGGGCATAGGGTTTGTGCATTTCTTGGACAGGTGTCATCGCAAGCAGTGTCATGTGTTCCCCCCGTTGGCAAAGTGCGACACACCTTGCACAGTGCTGTGCAGCTTAAGAAATTCGCGCTAGGATCGGCAATCTTTTGTGGCGGCAACCACACTGCGTCGACGCGATCGTGCTAGAAGTGGACGTGTGCCGAAGACGACGGAGTCGAGACCGAGCGCACGGACAGACCGATCGCCCGTGCAGCGAAGTGACGCCCGCTCGAACAGAGCGCGAATTCTCGATGTCGCGCAGGGGGTACTGGCGAACAATCCGGACGCGACCATCAACGACGTCGCGTCCGCGGCCGGGGTGGTCCGACGAACGGTGTACTCGCACTTCGCCTCTCGCGAAGCCCTGATCGACGGCATCGCACTCGAAGCCGCAGAACGCATCTCGGTCGCGCTCGAACGTGATCCGGCCGTCGACGAATCCGCCGTCACCGTGTTCGTGCGACAGACGCTGGCACTGGCACGCGTCGGAGATCAGTACCGGCTCCTACTTGCGGTTGCGCGTACCGACCTGGGACACAACGGTCTTCACGACCTGCTGGGACCGATGCGGGAGTCGGCTGCGGCTGTCATTCGACGTGGACAGCGCGAGGGTGTGTTCTCCACCTATCTGCCGGCCGAGGTGCTGATCCTCAACATCGAAGCCATCGCGCTGTCGATCCTCGAGGCCACCAATGCCGGGCTGCTCACCGACCCCACAGGTGCGGCCACCACGTCGAGTCTGGTCCTGCTCGGAATCGCACCGGACGAAGCCGAACGCATCGTGCTCGGTGTCCGTGCCGCGGACGCGCCAGCCGAAGCCCACCCCTGAAACGACGAATGCCCCGCCTGCGCAATGTGATTGCGCCGACGGGACATCGGTCTACGAGTGCGGGTCAGGGAGCGGGGACGAATCCTGCGCCGAGTCCGTTGCCCTGATCGACGTTGCGAAGGATCGCGTCGAAGTTGGTGCCGACCTCGGGGCCGAAGCACGCGACGCCCAGGTAGGCGTTGACCATGCCGACGAGGGTGTTGCCGACGACGACCGGGCTACCCGAGTCACCCTCGACGACGCACAGCTGCGCCCAGGTCTCCTGCGACTGCAGAACGTCTCCGTACGCGAGGCCGCAGGTGTTGCCGGTGGTGCGGCCTTCCTTGCAGACGATGTTCGGGAACGCCGTCGGCGGGCCGACCTGAGAGATGGTCACGTTGCCCACGCGGCTGATCGGGGCAACCTTGTCACGCTGAAATTCGATGAGGGCGTAGTCGTACTCCGGGTTGGAGAATGCGATGCGGCCCACCTCACCGAGGGAGGTGTCGTACTCCGGGACGATGGAGGCACCCGCTTGGCCACAGTGACCGGCGGTGAAGCCCACGAGATTTCCGTTGCGGTCGTTGCCGATCGTCGTCAGCGTGCACTCCGCCTGGCCTCCGACGATGATTCCGGACCCACCGCCGAGAGCTGCAGGAGCGGCCGCGGATGCGGTCCCCACGCCGACGCTGGCTACGATTGCAGCCGCCCCCACGACGACGAGCATGAATTTCTTGAACATGTACTCCCTCTCAGCGGTGTCGGCAGAACCCTAGCAACAGAACGTGTCGTAACACGAGCTAGTCGCTCATACGTCCTGCTCGAGGGCCGCAAGAGTCGTCCGAGCTTCGTCGAGTTGACGACTCAGTTCGGCCACGCGGCGTGCCGCCTCTTCACGTGCATGGGAGATGACAGCCTCGACGGCATCGCGTGCAGTGACATCGCCCAGTTCACGAACGGCCCGACCGACCGCTTCCGGACTCACCGGCTGCGCCTTGGTCGGCCTCTTCGCGCCCTGCGTGACGGTGACCGACCAATCGTTGTCGGCACCGGCATGAATGGTCACGCTCACTCCGCCCGGCGCCTTCTTCGGACGACGTGGGGCCGAGCCGGTCGACCCAGACCCCGCACCGGCGGGCTTGGCGGCAACGTCGGTCGCCGGTACCGCCTTCGGAGCAGCGCTCGATGTCGAAGCCGTGACCGATGTAGAAGAATGGCTCGTTTTCGAGACAGCGACCGGCTCGGAGGCAGCGACCGGCTTCGATACCGGCGCAGTCGATACCGTCTTCTTCGCGGGGATGCGCTTGGCAGGCGCGGGTGGGGTCGCCGGGTTGCGGGTGATGCGCAGTTCCTCGGCCTCGTAGGGCAGTTCGTCGTTGACGCCCTTCGGGCTGATGGTGACGGTGTTGCCGTCGATGGACACCACCTTGGCCGACGTACCGTCGGGCAGGCCGAGGCTCGGATTCGGCTCGCGGAGATACACGGTGGCGCGACGCCCCTCGGCGAGCGCTGCTGCCAGCGTCGTCAGGTTCTCGGGAGTCAGCGAATCGTTCACGGCGCGCCCACGGGGTGGCATCGACTACCGGCCTTTCTCGAAAGTGTTTGCGAATACTGTCGCACAGATTCACGTGCGCAGGCAGCACGGCATCGAGTATCGGTCGCGAGGATGACGTCGATCCCAAGTGTGTGTAACCCCGAGTAACCGTAACCAGAAGTAACAGTTACTACGATTAACACTAAAGAGGCTTGGCCAGAGAAGGCCGATGACACGACTCTAACCGACAGGCCGTTCGAGCGCCCGTCGAGTGCCGTCGACCACCTCGCCGAACCGCCCTCGCGCCGGGATTCTCCCGCGTAGCCTGACGGCGTACCTTCTTGCGCAGGTACGGAACAGGAGCTTCGATGTACCACCTCGACGCGGACCAGCAATCGCTCAGCGACGGTCCGCACGTGTACTTGCTCGATGCCAGAAGCACTCTCGAGGTTCAGGCCCTGAATCAGTGGATCGACGCCACCACCCCGGACGGAGAACGTCGGCCCCCATCGGTCGTTCTGTCCGGTGAGGCCAGGACATCACTGTCGGACACCGTCCGCGGGTACGCCGACGATCCGCTGCTCATTCCGCTGCGGGTCACGTTGACCGATCGCAGCACCGGCATTCTGCACCGCATCTTCGCCCCGAGAGGCCGCTCGAAGCCGACACGGGTGTGGCAGCGGTGGGTGGCCAACGACGATCCCGATCACTCCGCAGTGCTGGTCGGTGAACCCGCAACCCTGAGCGATCTGCAGGATCGGTTCGAGCGCGGCGGCGGCACGTCGTTGTCGTCGTTCATCCTGCGGCAGGCGAGTCTCGCACTGGACAAGGCCGAACGCGGAGTCATCGGCTCGGAGTACAAGATTCCGCGGTTCGTCGTCGAGGACATGACGGAGCAGAAGAAGTTCAGGGACGGCATCACCGAGCTCGCGGACCAGGTCGGCCAGGATCGCGACACCGTCGACAAGAGGGTTCAGGACATCCTCGGCGAGATGGTGGCGACCGAAACCAGGCGCGCCGTCGAGATGTGGGGCACCCTCGGCGCGTACTTCTCGCGGGCGTACAAGGTCGACGTCGATCGCGATCAGCTGCAGAAGGTTCGCGAACTCAACAAGAACTATCCGTTGGTGTTCCTGCCCAATCACCGTTCCTACCTCGACCCACTCGTGCTGCGTCCCGCGCTTCTCGCCGAGGGACTGCCGCTCAATCACGTCATGGGCGGCATCAATGTCGGCTTCTGGCCGTTGGGCCCGATAGCCAAACGCAGTGGCGTGGTGCTCATTCAGCGCAAATTCTCGGACGCGATCTACAAATGGACGCTGCGTCAGTACATGAGTTTTCTGCTCAGCAAGCGGTTCAACCTCGAGTGGTACATCGAGGGCGGACGCAGCCGCACCGGAAAGCTCCGCCCGCCGCGGTTCGGTCTGCTGACCTACCTCGTCGACGCCCTCGAGTCGAGCGACGCGGAGGACGTCTATCTGATTCCGACGTCCATCACCTACGACCGGCTGCACGAGGTCGGCGCGATGGCCGAAGAATCGCACGGGGCGAAGAAGCAAGCCGAAGGCATTCGCATGGCCATCGGGTACATCCGCGCTCAGGGCACGTTGCGCGGCAACGTCTATCTGAACTTCGGAGAGCCGATGTCGGTGGCGGCGATCGTCGCCGAGAACACCGACAAGCGCGTCGCGGTGCAGAAGATCGCGCTCGGTGTCTCCCATGCGATCAACGATGCGACGCCGGTGACCCCGGCAGCACTGGTCACGATGGCGCTGTTGGGTATCGAGGATCGCGCACTCAACGTCAACGAAATGTGGGCCATCATCTCGCCGTTGGCCGGCTACATCAAACGCAGAAACCTACCCACTGCGGGCGGGGTGGACATCGCCGACGTCGACGTCGTCCGCTCGGCCGTCATCGCACAGGTCAACGCCAACGTCGTCAAGCGTTTCGACGACGGCCCCGAACCGCTGTTCTACCTGGCGCAGGACAAGCATCTGGTGGCAGCGTTCTTCCGCAACAACGCCATTCACTTCTTCGTGATGCGCGCCATTGGCGAACTGGTGGTGCTACCGACCGAGGGTGACTCGACGCCGCTGACTCAGGAATCGTTGTGGACATCGGCCCTGCAATTGCGAGATCTACTCAAGTTCGAGTTCTTCTTCGGCGACAAGAAGGACTTCGGGGAGCGTCTCGAATCCGAGGTCGATCTCATCGACCCGGAATGGCGCACCAGCATCAGCGACCCCGATTATGCTGCGCGACAGCTTGAATCGCAGGATCTGCACCTGGCGCACCGCGTACTGCAGCCGATCTTCGAGGCCTACCAGGTAGTGGCCGACCAGCTGATGCTGCTGCCGCAGAGCGGAGAATTCGACAAACCGAAGTTCATCTCGGAATGCCTCGGCGCTGCCCAGGCCAGGCGGCTCCGCCAGCAGCTCGATCACAGTGAGTCCATCTCGGGCGAACTGTTCGACACTGCACTGCAACTGGCCGAAAACCGCGACCTGATCGATTCCAGCTCGGACGGCATTGCCCGCCGCCGCAGGGACTTCGCGCTGGAGATCGACGAATGGGCCCGCAAGGTACGTACCATCCGGGACATGGCGCACCGAATGCTCCGTGAGGTGGAACCGATCTCTGCCCCCGAGGAGAACAATCCATGACCGAGTTCGACGATCGACTGATAGCGATCGCCGCCGCCCCACCCGGCCGAGACACCATCGCCTTCTTCGATCTCGACGGCACCCTCATCAACGGATTCTCTGCTCGCGCAGTGTTTCTCGAACGCCTCAAGACCCTCGACGTCACGGTCAAGGAACTGTGGGAGATCTCCAGTGCCGTCGTCGAGATGCGGATGCGCAACTCCCCCGTCGACAATTTGATGGGCAAGGCCGTCCGCGGCCTCGAAGGCCGTCGCGAAGAGGACCTGATGGAACAGGCATACACCCTGTTCCGCAACGAGATCGCGCCGATGATCTACCCGCAGGCCCGGGCCCTCGTCGAGGCTCACCGGCACGCCGGGCATCGCCTCGTGATGGCTACCTCGGCCACGCCGTACCAGGCACTGCCGGTGCAACAGGACATGATGTTCGAGGAGTTGCTGTGCACGACTCCGGTGGTCACCGACGGAATTCTCACCGGCGAGCTCGTCGGCGATTCGCTCTGGGGACCCCGCAAAGCACAGGCGGCGATCGACTACGCCGAACGTGAAGGCATTGCTCTGGCAGGCTGTTTCGCATACTCGAACGGCGGTGAGGACGTGCCACTGCTCGAAGCCGTGGGCCGTCCCATCGCCCTCAACCCCGATCCTGATCTCGCGCGCTATGCCGCCAAGAAGAATTGGCCGGCCCTGACGCTGGAAAGCCCGAAGCGTGGCACGGATATCACGTCGGCCGTACGCAGCACGGCGGCGCTCGGATCGGTGCTTGCGAGTGCGTCGATCGGGCTCGGCCTGGGATTGCTCACCCGCAGTCGCCGCACCGGTGCCAATATCACCAGCACCATCGCCCCGGACATCGCGCTGACCCTCGCCGGGGTCAAGCTCGACGTCACCGGAACCGAAAATGCCTGGTCGGCCAGGCCCGCTGTCTTCATGTTCAACCATCAGAGCACCGCCGACTCGATCATCGTCACTTCCATCCTGCGACGCGACATCACCGCCGTCGCGAAGCGGGAACTCGAACGCGATCCGCGCTTCGCATTGCTGGGCAGAATTTTCGACGTCGCCTATGTCGATCGCGGAGATCCTGCGCAAGCGCGAGAGGCCATGCGGCCCGCGATCGAGAAGCTGCACAGCGGCATCTCCGTCGCCATCGCCCCCGAGGGCACTCGCATGCCGACGTCCCGTCTCGGCCGATTCAAGAAGGGCGGCTTTCACCTGGCGATGCAGGCCGGCGTGCCGATCGTTCCGATCGTCATTCACAACGCCGGTGACGTGATGTGGAAGAAGGACTTCACCGTTCACTCCGGTACGGTCAAGGTCACCGTCGGCGAGCCCATACCCACCACGGATTGGGATCCCGACAAGATCGACGAGTACGTGGACGCCGTCCGTTCCTATTTCGACAGAACGTTGGGATATGCCTGAGAATCAGATCAACTCGGTAGTACAGACGGAGATCGAGCGGAATCTACTGGGCGGCGAGCCCAAGTACAACCGCGCCGACATCGTCGAGAAGTCCGGGATTCCGCTCGAGCGGGTCATCGCCCTGTGGATCGGCATGGGCTTCCCCGTCCACACCGATACCGACGCACTCGTCTACACCGACGCCGATCTCGAAGCTCTGAAGCTGATCACCGCACTGACCGCGCAGAAGGTGATCAAGCCCGAGATGGAGGTTGCGATCGCACGCACCCTCGGGCAGTCGATGTCCCGGCTCGCGGAATGGCAAGTGGGCGTTGTGAACTCTCACATACTCGAACGCATCATCGACAGCCAAGAAGACACGAACGACATCGACGCGATTCGACGGAACGCCCGTGCCATCGCCGCCGAAACCGTCCCCACCCTCGAAGCGCTCCAGGGATACACCTGGCGACGCCACCTGGCAGCAGCAGCCGGTCGATCCATCGCCGCTCCCGACGACGCCGCCGACAGTCCCACGATGGCCGTCGGGTTCGCCGACATGGTCGGCTACACGAGCCTGACGCGTCGACTCGACATCGGCGAGTTGACGACGCTACTCGAGGAGTTCGAGTCATTGGCCACCAATATCATTGCGCGAGGGCGCGGTTCGGTGATCAAGAACGTCGGCGACGAGGTGATGTTCAGCGCACAGACCCCCGAGGATGCCGCCCACATCGCCCTCGACCTCCAGGACGCCTTCGACGAGCAGGAGGACATGCCGGACCTGCGGGTCGGGCTGGCGTGGGGCCCGGTACTGGCACGGTACGGCGACCTGTACGGGTCGGTGGTCAATATCGCTGCGCGCCTGACCAGTTCGGCCAATCCCGGAACGATCCTGGTCGATACCGTCATGACGGATGAACTGCGCCACGACTCCGAGTTCTACCTCAAATCGGTTCGCTCACTACGGGTCAAAGGGTTCCACAAGCTCAAGCCTCACCGGCTCAAACGCAACAAGCGAACCGGTCAGCGTAGCGAGGAGTAGAACTCCAGGTGTCGACGCGCAGCCTCGTCCCAGGTGAGGCTGTGCGCCAGCGCCAGCCCCGGTGACGGATCCTGCGGCTCGTGCAACGCACGGTCCAATTCGCTGGTCATGGTCTCCACCGACGATGCGTAGGTGACGCTGTCTCCGAACACCTCTCGTAGTACCGGCAGATCACGCGCCACCACCGGAGTCGATGCGGCAAGCGCCTCCATCGCGGCCAGGCCGAAGCCTTCCTTGGTGGAGAAGAACGGCAGCACCGCAGCCTGCGACACGAGATGCGGCAGCTCGTCGTCGTCGACGGTTCCGAGTATCACCGGCTCGATGCCCAGTTCTACTGCTCGACGGTCGAATTCGGCTCGATAGTCACGGTAGTCGAACAGTGTCTCGCCGCCGGCGAACACCAGTTGCACGGTGCGATCGGACAGCCCTGCGAAGGCGTCGAGTAGATCGAGACTGCCCTTGCGTGGCTCGATGCCGCCGACTGCGAGCACGTACCTGCCGAACTTCCCGCTCCAGTGCGATCGGCTCGATTCAGCTGCTGCCGAGAACCTTCCGGCATCGACTCCATTGGGAATGACGACCGGATCGAACCCCCAGCCGCGTCGGACGTCGTCGGCCACCGCAGTGGACACACAGATTCGCGCGTACGGCGCGGTGATCGCTCGTTCGTGACATGCCGCGAGCTCGGGAGTGGTGAACTCGTCGAGATGGTGGATGGTCCTGATGCACCGGCCGACGGCGTTGGCCGAGATGCAGTCCTGAGCATGGACGATGTCGTACTCGTCGGGCGTGAAGGCCTGCCGCAAAACGCCTATCGATCGCAGAATCCGCTCGCCGACGCTCTCGTTCTCGCGGTGGGAAAACGGGACCATCCGCACGGTGACAGCCTGGTCGACCTTGCGGAAGAACTCACTGTCGCCCCCGCGGCCCAGCGACCACACCGACACATCCTGGCCGGCGCGTGCCAGCGCTTCGGCCAGAGCCAACGTATGCACCACGCCTCCGCGCGGTTTGGACGAATAGGTCAACAGCGCGATCTTCATCGATCCGGCTTCTCCTGCAACAAGTTCGGATAGGCGTCGACGCGTCGCTCGGCCAGGTGATGCAGACCTCTCCGGGCCCGATCCACCTCGGCATCGACGTCGATCTCGTGCACGGCCAAACCGCCTTTGGACCACGTCTTGGCCAACACGTCTCCACCGGGACCGACGATCTTCGCCTGACCGAGGAAGCGCAGGGACCCCATCACCCCGGTCTGGTTGGACGAGACGAGCACCACCTGATTCTCGGCGGCGCGCGCAGCGTCGTACAGATCGAACAGTCGTGACTGCCGATCGTTCGGCAGCGACGACGCACGATCGGTGACGCTGGCCGGCCACGCCGACAGCGCCGCAATGATTCTCGCACCGTCCAGTGCGAGCGTGCGCGCCGACTCCGGGAACGTCTTGTCGTAATCGATCAGCATTCCCATCCGCCCGACAGGTGTATCGAAGGCCTCGAACCGATCTCCGGCGGCGTAGGCCAAGGATTCCCCGAGCGGCTGATGCACCTTACGGTGACTGCCGAGGATCCCGTCGCCCGTCAGGCACGCAGCCGCGTTGTACCGCAGCCCCTTCGACAACTCGGTGTACCCGATGCACACCGTCATCGCACCCGCCGCTGCGATGATCGCGGCCAACTCCGGACCGTCCGGATCGAGAGTGGGCGGCAACTCGGACGGGTCCGGGTTGCTCAGGCTGTTGATGTAACCCCCGAGGGATGCGTCGGGCAGCACCAAGAGATCGATGCCCTCGCGGGCCGCACTGGAGATGATCGTCGTGATCTTCAGTACGGCCCGATCGACATCTCTACCGAAATGTGCTGCCAATGCACCGATCTTGATGGGAGCCACGTCGATATCAGACCATCTGGCTCTGCGACTGCGCTGGGTTTCGGGACTGCGTCGAGTTTCGGGACTGCGCAGCACTGATTTCGAGGCCGATTTGATCGGCCAGGAATGCGGCGTCGCGGGCCACCGAGGCGAAGCGTCCCGAACCCCAGGTGTGCTGCCAGGGCAGGCCCAGGAAGTACAGGCCAGGAACCGATGTGACGCCGCGGTTGTGCGTCGGGTGGCCCTCGCCGTCGAACGCCCCGACCTTCAGCCAGCGGTAGTCGGTACGGAACCCGACCGACCAGACGACGGCCTTGATGTCCGCGGTAGCGAGATCGAGTTCGGTGGTCTCGGACTCCGGACGCCACACCGGCACGTAGCGGTCCTCGGTGGGCGCACTGATGCCCTCGCGCTCGATGTACGCGTCGATGTTGTCCTTGATGCTCTCGGCCACCCGATCCGCAGCGTCGAGGGACGCTTCGAGGGTCGGGGCGAACCGCAGGACGCCGTCCTCCACGCCCAGCAGACGGCCGTACAGCTGCATGCCCTCGGTGGCGAACGCGCGCAGGTCGATGTCTCGACCACCGTCACGGCCGGTGACGTAGTGGTTCGTGTTCTCGCGTTTGCCGACGCCACCGGGTTGATCTTCGATGGAGACATCGTAGACGCCCATGTCGTGCAGCCAGGCGACACAGTCTCGCCCCCGATAGAAGCGTGCGACGCGAGGTGCGGTGCCGGCGACGAGATGAACCCGGCGGCCGTCGAGATGCAGATCCTCGGCGATCTGCGCTCCGGACTGGCCGGTGCCGACGACCAGTACGTCGCCGTTCGGGAACTGGTGCGAGCCGCGGTATTCGGACGAGTGGATCTGGACGATGTCGCGGGGCAGCTTCTCGGCGAATCGCGGAATGGTCGGGATGTGGTAACCGCCGACGGCAACGACGATCTGATCGGCGTGCATGGGGCCGGCGGAGGTCTGTAGGTCGAAGCCGCCTGCCGCGGATTGCAAGGCCTGATTCACCGAAACATACTCTCGGACCGGTGCATCGAAGCTCTCGGCGTAGCGTCGGACAAAGGCGTAGACCTCGTCGCGCTGCATGAACCCGTCGGGATCGTCACCGTCGTAGGAGTATCCGGGGAGCGCACACTGCCAGTTGGGGGTGACGAGGGTGAAGTTGTCCCAGCGGGAGTCTTTCCATTCGTGTGCGATGGTGTCGCGTTCGAGGACGACGTGGTCGATGCCTCGCTGCGTCAGATGCCAACTGATGGACAGTCCGGCCTGCCCGCCGCCGATGACGATCACCGAGTAGTTTTCTGTTGCACTGTGGTTCTCTGTCATAGCAATTCAGCTCCCGACATGCTCAGTACGCGAACGGCACCGGCCTGATACGACGCGCTGACACCGTGAATCTCTTCCATCTGCTGTGCGGCCGACGTGCACCGCATCCCGAACTTGGCGAGAACTCGATCGCTCGCCACGGTCAGCGCCTCGGACGTTCGCTGAACGAACTCGGCCACCGGGTATTCCTGCCCGGGGCTCAGATAATCGTGCATCACCAAAGAGGGCGAGTAGCAGGACTGTTCGCGTCCGTCGGGCCACCGCACCACGAACGACATCTCAGGCATGAACGGTCTCCTTGGTGATGGTGCGATAGACCGACGGCCGTCGGTCGCGGAGGTTGTACATGCCACCGCCACGTGCCGCGCCGATGAGCGCCTCGACATCGACGGTGGCTGTGGCCAAACCTGGCTCGACGCCTGTGCCCGCGAGGATCTCACCGCCGGGCCCGACGATCTTGGCGCTGCAGACGAACCTCAGAGACCCGAACGTGCCGGCCTGATTCGCTGCGACCCAGATGATCTGATTCTCCAGTGCACGAGCGCGGTCATAGATGTCGAAGCGTTGCTTCCACCGATCTTCTTCCATGTTCGGGGTCGTCGCGGTACGTGCCGTCGGCCACGCGGAGATGGACGCGACGATCTCGGCTCCGTCGAGCGCGAGTTCGCGGGCCGCCTCGGGGAACCCCTTGTCGTAGCAGATCTGCATGCCCATCCGGCCGACCGGAGTGTCGAAGGCGGAGTAGCTCTCCCCCGCTGCGTAGCACAGGTTT
This sequence comes from Rhodococcus sp. JG-3, assembly GCF_000482405.1. Taxonomy (NCBI): domain Bacteria; kingdom Bacillati; phylum Actinomycetota; class Actinomycetes; order Mycobacteriales; family Nocardiaceae; genus Rhodococcus; species Rhodococcus sp. JG-3. Next base: position 1,099,687 of record NZ_KI519398.1, on the reverse strand, counting down.
TCGCCGAGTGGCTGGTGCACCTTGCGATACGAACCGAGGATGCCGCTGCCGTCGACCGTCACCGCGGCGTTGTAGCGGGTATCGCCGTCCTTCTCACAGAATCCGAACGTGACGACGGTATCGCCCGCCATGTCGATGACCCGCCTGATCTCGGGGCCGTCGAGTTCCAGAGCAGGTGGAAGTGCCTTCAGTCGACGCTGTCTCGATTCTTCGGTCTCGTCACCGCCACCGAGGCTGGGCAGGTACCCACCCAGGCACGCTTCCGGTAGCACCAGCAGTTGGCTACCGCGATTACGCGATTCCTCGAGCAGGGCGGCGATGGTGGCGTAACCCTGTTCCATGTCGCGGCCGAACTCGGCTGCGGCCACGGAGATCGTGATGTCGTTCATGCTTCTCCCAATCCGGTCACCGTCGAAGTGACCGCGCGCGTGGTGATTCCGTCGGGCCATCGCAAGGCGACGCCCGGAATGTCGGTGAGCTCTCCGCATTCTGCGGACAGTGCAGGTCCGGACGGTGCAGTCGGTGCACCGGGACGGTCCGCGGTGATCATCGCGAACCCGGGAAAACACGTGATCCATTCGCCCATCGACGCCGAGTCGGGCTTCGGAATCGAGGAGATGTCCAATACCGCACCGGTTCCGCTTGCCTCGGCCAGCATCCCGGTGGTCCCGGCCAGTCCCGCCATCGAGACGTCCTTGGCGGCCTTGGGCGCGGTACGGGCGACGAACGATGCCATGGTCGTCAGTTCGGCGGAGTTGCGCCGTGACGTCGAATCCCATTGCTGGCCCTGATACCCACGACGCCAGCCACCCTCGACGTCCGCCGTCAGCGTCAACCGATCGCCGACGCTTCCCCCGCCGGCCCGTACCGGGTTCGTCGTGCGGCCCAGCGCTGTGACCGACAGTGACGACGGCACCCCGGCCTGGGTGTGGCCACCGAGTACCGGAACCTGCCAGGCCGCAGACGCATTGGCGAGGCCGCGGATGATGCGGGTCAGTCGAGATTGCGTGGGTGCACCGACGGAGTCGAGCATGCCGACTGCGTAGGCACCCATCGCCGAAAGGTCGTTGAGGTTGACCAGGGCCGCGCACCAGCCGGCCCACTCCGGGTCGCGGTCGACCATCGAGGGAATGATCGCATCGCAGGCGGCGATCATGTCGCTCCCCGGAACCGGGACACCATCGTCACCTCGAAATCCTTTGGCACCGAGCCCGAGTGGCTGCGCCTTCAGCGGCGCGAGGACGCCGGCGAGCATCGCCTTGGTCGACGACACCAGCCGTTCGATCCTGTCGATCGGCCAGTACATCGCCACGTGTGGAGTATTCGCCACCTCGACGTCTCCACGCCTGATCCAGCCGAGACGGGTGAACAGTGTCTCGTTGCGCTTCTGCACCGTCGCGCCGAAGCGCAGCACGCCGCGACTTTCGGCATGAGCACAGGCCGCACGCACCAGCGCCGGGCCCACACCGGAAGTGCGTGCAGAGGTGGTGACCACCAGGCGACTGCCGGCCCACCACCCCAGATCCGTTGCCGTGCAGGGTGCCAGGCGCACCCCACCGAGCACGCTGCCGTCTCGGTCGGTGGCCACGAGAACGACGCAGCGAGGATCGTCGTCGACGTCGTCGTGATCGGTACCGGCGAACAAGCCCTGTTCGGCGACGAACGTCTCTCTCCGCAGTGCCCGATACGCGTTCAGTTCTGCTGTACCGGTGCACGGCTGAACGATGAACTCCGGTTGCACGACAGTGATTGCACTACCGGACAATCCGGCGAGATCGTTACCCTCCACGACGCCGTACATGTCACCCTCCCGCGTTCTGCAGAACGCTGCACGCACCGCAGGCCGCGCAGCCTGCTTTCTGATCGGACCCGAGCATCGCCGCTGCCTGAAGTTCCTTGGCGACGCGTCGGGTGACGCTTTCGAGGACGTCGGCAGTGGGAGCCGTCGCCCGGTCGACATCCACCGCCAACGTGCCTGCGAGCGGCCGGAACGGGACGACGAAGGGATACACACCCATCTCGATCAGTTCCGCTGCACCCGAGACCAATTCGTCGGGATCCTCGCCGAGACCGACCAGTATGTACGTCGAGACCTGGTTGCGCCCGAAAACCCGGACCGCTTCTTTCCATGCCGCGCGGTACTCGTCCATCGAGACCGATGCCTTGCCCGGCATCCATCTGCGGCGCACGTCGTCGTCGAGCGATTCGACGTGAATACCGATGGACTCGGCTCCGGCGTCGTACAGATCCTGGATGGTCTGCAGGTCACCCGGAGGTTCGCACTGCACCTGGATCGGCAGTTCCGGGACCACGGCCTTGATGGCACGTACGCACCGGGCCAGATGACGGGCACCGCGATCCTTCGCGGCCGAAGTGCCCGTCGTCATGACCATCTGCGTCACCCCGTCCAGCCGGACCGCAGCCTCCGCCACCTCCGCAAGTTGCGCGGGCGTCTTGACAGCGATGGTGTCGCCCGCGTCCAGAGACGCTTCGATGGAACAGAAGCGGCACCGTTGATCGGCGTCGTAGCGAATGCACGTCTGGACCACGGTCGTGGCCAGAACACTGGTGCCGTGCAGCTTGGCGATCTTCTCGTAGGCGACGCCGTCGGCGGTGGAGAGGTCGTAGAACTTCGGGCGATCGACGGCCTGAACATCGAGGCCGATGTCGTTGCCGTCGAACAGAACTCGCCCTTCTTCGAGTACGTACGGACTGAGCGGGTTGCGCGGGATTGCTGCGCCGAGACCATCGATGCGGACATGTCCATCGTCACTCGGGCCGGCACCGGCAGTTCTGGACACCGGCGTTGCTCCCCGAATCCCGAGCAACGCCAGATCCACACGTGTAGAGATGGACATAACCGTCCCCTAGACCATGTAGGTCGAATTGATGATGGCACCCTTGCGCGCGTAATGAATCAATGCGTCCTGCACGTCCAGGGGGTGGGCCGGGATGACGCCCTCGATGAGGTCTTCTTCACGACCCCCGTGCAGGGCCAGTCCGAAGCGGCAGCAGAACACGGTGCCGCCCTCGGCGATGAACGTCGCGAGGGAGTCGTTGATGTTCTGTTCACCCGGGAAGCCCGAGTCTCCGGTGGTCGGGAAACCGCGTGTGGCAAGGCAATTGATAGCACCGGGTCCGTAGAAGTACATCGCCGACTCGAAGCCTTTGCGCAGAGCGCGGGTGGCCTGCAGCACCGCGACGAACGATACCGACGACTCGTGGGCGATGCCGTGCACCAGCGTGAAGTAGCTTTCGCCGTTCTCCGCCTTGTAGTCGGGGAAGATCTTGGTGGACCCGTAGATGTTGCTGCCCTTGGGAAGTGAGGGATGCGGAATCTCCTCGAGGGACTTCTTGATGTTCTCGGCGATGGACTGGTCGAGATCTGACACGTGCGTCTCCTGAGGTTCGCAGAGCGGGCTGGATGCGGTGGACACCGATGTCCACCCGAGAAAACCGTCATGTCCGACGAGAGGGCGGATCCTCTGCGGCCATGGAACAAGTACAGGCCTCGTCGATTTCCGATTGGTCACGCTCGGAACAACGTCGTGTTTCAAGGGCCTCACAGTGTTGACGTGGTGTTACGCGGTTACTGTGAAGGGAAGTCCATCCACCCACCGCAGCATGACGAGGAACTCGATGATCGGCGCCGTCACCGGCTTGTTGTACGTGTTGTCCCTGGTAGTGGGGATCTGGGTGCTCGTGAAGCTCGCCACGAACAGGCCCGTTCTATTGAAGAACAAGGCCGACCGCGCGCTGTTCTGGACGATCGCGGCTACCGAAGGCGTCGTAGCACTGCAGGCCGTGATCGGGTTCGTGATGATGTTCGCCTCCGATCGCGACATTCACCGGCTCACGTTCGGGTCGTACCTCGTCGGACTGCTGTTCCTGCTCCCACTCGGAACCTGGTGGTCTCTGGGCGACCGTTCCCGCGGCGGTACCGCGGTGCTCCTCGTAGCCGTCCTCACCCTCGCAGCCATGGTGTTGCGACTGAGCCAGATTTGGGCCGGATATGCCTGACAAACTTCAGCAAGCCACGCGCACCGGATTCGGACGCTTCCTCATCGCCGTCTACGCCGTGTTCGCCGTTGCCGCGACATCGCGATCGATCGTGCAACTCACCACCCGATTCGACAACGCCCCGGTCGCGTACCTGCTGTCGGCATTCGCAGCCGTGGTCTACATCATCGCGACGGTCGGCCTGGCACGAGCAACCGAGGCATCACGACGAGTGGTGACGGTCTCCTGCATCATCGAACTCGTCGGGGTCCTCGGCATCGGCACCCTCAGCTACATCCAGCCCCAGGACTTCCCGGAGCCGACGGTGTGGTCGCACTTCGGATCCGGTTACGTCTTCATCCCGGTAGTGCTACCCATCGCAGGACTGTGGTGGTTGCGAAAGACACGCCAGCAGTAGAGGTCTGCTCTACATCTCGCGCAACTGTGTCAGGTGTCGACGCACCTCTGTGGCGGCGACGCAGCATCTGCTTAATCGATGTTCACCTGCACTGCCGGCCGGCCCCTACATCGAGGCCACTGCGCGCCGCCACGTTCGAGTTCAGCGGTCCCGGGCGATCCTCACTCGACTGACGTTGCGGCCTTATCACGGGCCACCGACAGGTTCCGTATTCCGAATCCTTGTGCACAGCAATAGTTTTCGATTGCACCATCATTGCGTATCGAACACCCGTTCGATACACTTCTTCCTATGACCACGGAGATCTGGCAACTGAGCGAAGCAGAACTCCTCGCCGACGCTGCTGATGTCTCCCACCGAATCCAACTGCTCGAAGCCCGGCGCATCGCCCTAGTCGCCGACATCGACACCCGCGTGAGCCGAGAGAAGCTCGGCTTCCCCGGACCCGCAGGCTGGCTCACCTCCACCACCCTCCTCACCCCCAGCAAAGCCACCAAGATCGTGGCCCTCGCCCGCGGACTGAAGAACTTCCCCGACATCGCCGACGCCGTCAACACCGGCAGCATGACCGTCGACCACGCCGCCCTGATCCTCGCCTTCGCCGAAACACCACCGAAGAACCTCCCGGAAGAGGGTCGCGATATCGCCCGCAAAGCCATGATCACCGCCGCCACCGGGCCCGGGGCACGCACCGACAAGATCCGTGAAGCGATCACCAAACTCGAAGACACCTACGGCAGCGACAAGCCACCACCGGAAGACACCGACCGCAACGAACTCTTCGCCTCGAAAACCCTCAACGGACGTCTCGTGGCGAAGATGGATTTCGATGCGATCACCGGAGAAAAGCTGCTCACCGCACTCTCACCGCTGACCGAACCCCGCCCCGCCGCCGACGGCACCCCCGACGAACGCAGTCCCGCACGGCGACGCGCCGACGCATTCGGACACATCCTCGACCGCTACCTCGCCTCCAGTGACCGCCCCACCGAGGGCGGAGAAAAACCGCACGTCAACCTGCACATCCGGTTGCAGGACCTCCAGAGCCTGAGCGGTCAGAACAGCGACGACATCACCGACGACGAAACCACACGCGCTGCAACAGAATCCGACTCAGACCTGGTCGACCCGGTCGACATCGACACCACAACAGAAACCAACAACGAGGCCGGTTCAGTGACTGCGGATCGTGGCGCATACCGGGACCTGTTCGGCGACGGCACCACCGTCGGCTGGCTGCCGTGGATGGGACCCCTCTCCCGCAACACCTCTCGCCAACTCGCCTGCGATTGCCTCCTCACCGCCATCGTCATGGACGAGAACGGCAACCCACTCAACCTCGCCCGCACCGCCCGCACCGTCACCGCGAAACAGAAACGCGCATTGACTGCCCGCGATCACGGCTGCGCATTCCCCGGCTGCGGCAAACCCGCCGCCTGGACCGAAGGTCACCACATCTGGCACTGGACCGACGGCGGCCCCACCGACATGAACAACCTCGTCCTCCTCTGCGGATTCCACCACCGACTCATCCACCACAGTGACTGGGAAGTGTTCATCGGCACCGATCAGCACCCCTGGTTCGTACCCCCGGCCACCGTCGACCCCTACCGACAACCCAGACCATCCCACGCCCGAGCAGGCCCCCACATCGCATAGGCCCCTCGAACGCACACCAGCCCCGCACCGAGAACACGGTGCGGGGCTGGAAGAGATTGTCCGACAGCTACTTCAGGATTCCCGAGATGCCGTCACTTCAATGCAGCCAGGTTCGCCACCGACTGCTTCACATCGGTATCGAGTGCACGGGCGACCACCGAACCCACCGGACCGAACAGCACGCCCCCACCGAATTTCGCGTCGAGTGTCAGCTCCGAACCGCCCTCGGCCTCACGCACGTGGACGGTCAGCGAGATCCTCACTCCACCTTTGCCGCGGCCCGACATCTCGATCAGCTTCGGCTCCTCGTACTCGGTGAACTCCCAGTTGATCGTGTTCTTGAAACCCTTCACCTTTACCAGCGACTCGACCTTCGTGCCCTTGCCGACCTTGTTCGGCGGCGGACTGCACCAACCACCGTGGATGGTCATCCACTCGTCGAACCGGTCGAGCGCGGAAGCCTTGTCCCACGCGCCCTGCGGGTTCTCGGGCATCTGTACCGAGACACTGATCGTTGCCATGCATTCGAGCCTGTCACAACTTGCTCGCAGGTTCAGACGGCGAGCACTAACCTGAGACGATGGCCACGCTCGAGATCGAAGGCCGAAAGGTCTCCGTCACCAACCTCGACAAGGTGCTGTTCCCAGAAACCAGCACCACCAAAAGCGACATCATCGAGTACTACGCTGCCATCGCCCCGGCGATGCTGCCGCACGTCGCAGGACGCGCAGTGACCCGCAAGCGGTGGCCGAACGGCGTCGAACAATCCTCGTTCTTCGAGAAGAATCTCGCCGCATCCGCACCCGACTGGCTCAACCGCCGATCCATGCAGCACTCCGACCGAGTCGTCACCTACCCGTTGTTCTCCACCGCAGCGGATCTCGTGTGGCTCGGGCAGCAGGCGGCCATCGAAGCGCACGTGCCGCAATGGCGATTCGACGGCACCGAACCCGGCCCTGCCACCCGCATGGTCTTCGACCTCGATCCCGGCGACGACGTCGACCTCGCCCGATGCGCTGAGGTGGCCTGCGAAATACGTGACCTCATTGCAGACATAGGCATGACCGCGTACCCGGTCACCAGCGGCAGCAAGGGAATTCACCTGTACGTACCGCTGGACAAACCGCTGTCGACGTCCGGCGCATCCACCGTCGCCAAACGCGTCGCCACCCTGCTCGAAGAACGGTCACCGGATCGGGTGACCGCCACGATGGCGAAAGCGAAGCGCACGGGTCGAGTGTTCGTCGACTGGAGTCAGAACAACGGAAAGAAGACAACCGTTGCTCCGTACTCACTTCGGGGCCGTTCCCTACCCACCGTCGCGGCCCCCCGAACCTGGGAGGAGCTCGAATCGCCGGGGCTGCAACAACTTCGATTCGAGGAGGTTCTGGAACGATTCCACGAAACCGGCGACCTACTCGCCGATCTCGACCCGAAACCGACAGCGGAAGAACACGACACCTCCGGCACGGACAAGCTCGGCAAGTACCGCAGCATGCGTAGCTCGGACCGAACTCCGGAGCCCATCCCGAAAACCGCCGAGCCCCAGGGTGACGACGATACGTTCGTGATTCAGGAACATCATGCCCGACGCCTGCACTACGACTTCAGGCTCGAACACGACGGAGTCCTGGTGTCGTGGGCCGTCCCCAAGAACATCCCGGTCGAGACCGGGCAGAACCGTCTCGCAGTCCACACCGAGGACCACCCACTGGAATATGCAACGTTCGCCGGACGAATTCCCAAGGGCGAGTACGGCGGCGGTGACGTCTCGATCTGGGACAGCGGAACCTACGAACTCGAGAAGTGGAGAGACGACGAAGTCATCGTCGTTCTGCACGGAGCCAAAGCACGCGGCAGGTTCGCCCTCATCCGCACCAAGGGCAACCAATGGCTCATGCACCTGATGAAGGACCAACCCGGAGAGCACCCGATAAAAAAGGACAGCCCGCCGACGGACAAGCCGGTGCTGAAGAACATCTCACCGATGCTTGCAACCGCGGGCGACATACTCGAGCTACCCGAGGACGAATGGTCGTTCGAGGGTAAATGGGACGGCTTTCGTATCGTCGCCGAATTGACTCACGGTTCGATGACCCTGCGCACCCGAAGCGGAAACGACTACACCGAGAAGTTCGGAGCCATCGGGTCTCTCGCCGAGGACCTGGCCGATCACGACGCCGTCATCGACGGTGAAGTGGTCGTCTTCGACAGCAATGGCATCAGCAGCTTCGAGAAGCTGCAGAACGCCGCCCGCGACGACATTCGGTTCATCGCCTTCGATCTGCTCCATCTCGACGGCACTTCCCTCGTGCGCAAGAAGTACTCCGACCGGAGACGATTGTTGGAATTGCTCACCACCGGCCTCGACTCGGTTCTGGTGCCGCCGTTGCTGACGGGTTCGGCTGCCGACGCCATCGCCGAGAGCCGGGAACGGGGGTGGGAAGGAGTCGTCGCCAAGCGCACCGATTCGATCTACCAGCCGGGCAAGCGCGCCCACACCTGGATCAAGTACAAGAACTGGCGCACGCAAGAAGTCGTGATCGGCGGTTGGCGACGCGGCCAAGGACGTCGTTCCGGCGGATTCGGCTCGCTGTTGATGGGAATCCCCGACGGCGACGGCCTTCGCTACGTCGGTCGCGTCGGCACCGGTTTCGACGATCGCGCGCTCGATTCACTGGCCACAGCGCTGGCTCCGCTGGAAACGTCGGAGAGTCCTTTCTCCACGACGCTTCCCACTGCCGACAGACGCGGTGCCGTATGGGTGGAACCGGTTCTCGTCGGAGAAGTGCGGTACTACGAGGCGACAGAATCCGGCCATCTTCGCCACCCGAGCTGGCGCGGACTGCGCCCGGACAAGACGCCGGCGGACGTCGTTCCCGAGTAGCCGACGCCAACTGCCCAGCAGCGGATTTGGCCGAGTCACAGAAACCGGCAGAAAGACCGTTCTTCGGTTGCCATAGAATCGCCGGGTGCGTACCGTTGCGCTCATCGTCGCCCGGGGGGCGTAACGAGTCACAGATCAATACCTATATCGAGTTTGCGGGCCAGCTCTACGGGGGCTTGCCGAATCGTCGAGACGCGCGCCGTTTCGATTCAGGCATGGAGGGGTTTACCAGATGCGGGTTCTCAAATTGGCAGGCGCTGTCAGCATAACGGCGGTTGCCGTTCTCTGTTCGACGCTTGTCGGCCCAGGTCAGGCCGCTGCGGCGCCCTTGTTTCCGACGCCGATATCGGACGGTTTCTACGCTCCGCCCGCCGACCTCGCCGCTATGGCACCGGGGGACGTGATCTCCAGCCGACCGATGCCGCCACCTCCCGGCTTCTTCGACGTCGACGTGTGGCAGCTGAAGTTCCGCTCCACGAATTCGGCGGGTAATCCCATCGCGGCGATCAACACCGTGCTGGTCCCCCGCAACAAAGCCCCCAACGGGCCGGTGCTGTCTTACCAACACATCATCAACGCACTCGGTCTCGAATGTGCACCGTCACAAGCGCTCTGGTCCAACGATCCCAATCTGGCGATCCGCGAGGCTCCCGCGCTGAACGCCGTTCTGCAGCGTGGCTGGACGGTTGTCATCGCCGATCACCTCGGCCCCAACAGTGCCTACGGTGCAGCCAAGCTCGGCGGACAGATCGTGCTCGACAGCATCCGCGCCACCCAGCGTTTCGATCCGCTGCAGCTGCGGCAGAGCCCGGTTGCATTGGCCGGATACTCCGGTGGCGGCATGGCGACGGCGTGGGCAGCAGCGTTGCAGAACGACTACGCGCCCGAGCTGAACATCGTCGGCAGCGCCGCGGGCGGTGCTCCGATGAACCTCGAGCGCATGGCTCGCGATCTCGGTTTCGCACCCCACCCGGTGTTCGGTCTCGCCTTCGCCGCTGCGCTCGGCCTCGAGCGTGAGTACCCCACTCGCATTCCGATCAGCTCCCAGTTGAACCCGTTGGGCAAGCAGATCGAAAGCGAGATCCAGAACGGATGCACCAACGACATCATCGCCGCCGGAGCCGGTAAGAGCGCGATGGAGGTCGCGGGCACGTTGGACCTGATGAACAGCCCGGAGATGATCGCGGCCGTCAACGAGAACAGCGTCGAGATGTACCCCGGTGTGCCGAAAGCTCCGTACTTCGAGTGGCACAGTCCCACCGATGCGCTCATCCCGGTCAGCTCGATCGACAACACGATCGCACGCTACTGCCGGGCCGGGGTCAACGTCACCGAGGTCCAGGTACCCAGCAACGATCACCTGACCGCTGCCGTACTCGGCCTGCCGCAGGCTCTGGAATGGATCGATCAGCGGTTCGCCGGAGTGCCTGCCGTTTCCAACTGCTGACCGTATTGTCCGACCCGGTGCGTGCTGGACGAGCACATGGGTCGGTTAGGCTAACCTCGCAAATACACGCGCGAGGAGTCCCCATGAAGAAGACCGTCCACGTAGTCGCCGCCGGTGCCGCAGTCATGGCACTGGCGGTCGGCTGTTCGTCCAGCGACGAATCCACTGCCTCAGGTAACTCCGAGAACAGTGCCAACTTTCCCGTCACCATCGAGCACCACTTCGGTGAGACGGTCATCGACGCCGCACCCTCCCGCGTCGTGACCATCGGATTCAACGAGCAGGACTTCGCGCTGGCGCTCGGAGTCAAGCCCGTCGCCACCCGTGGAAATCTCAGTTACGACTACCGCCAGCGCCCGTGGGCCCAGGAAGCATTAGGCGGCACCGAGATCCCCGAGGTCGGCAGCACCGACCTGAACCTCGAGCAGATTGCAGCGCAGTCACCCGATCTGATCCTCGGACCGTACTCGTTCATCGATCAAGGCCAGTACGACCAACTTTCGGCGATGGCCCCGACGATCGCAGACATCGGTGGATACGACGACGTCCCAGCGGCCACGTGGCAGCAGGAATTCGCCGTGGTCGGCGAGGCACTGGGCAAGAAGCAGGAATCCGACGAGCGAACCGCCGAGCTCGAGAAGAAGTTCGAGACCACCCAGACCGACAACCCTCAGTTCGCCGGCAAGGCACTGACACTCGCGTTCGTCATGGACGACGGCAGCTACTTCGTCCTCGGCAAGGACGACATCCGAGCACTGTTCTTCACCGACCTCGGCTTCGAGATCCCCGACGCCAGCGAAACGGTCAGCCCCGAAAACCTCAGCCGACTCGACACCGACGTCCTCGTCATCGCCGGACAGAGCCGCGAACAACTGCAGGCAAACCCGCTGATCGCCGCACTCGACGTCGTGAAGCAGGACCGCACCGTCTACATCGGCTCGTTCAGCACCGACCTACCGTCGGCTCTCGGCTACTCGAGCCCACTGTCCCTCGACTACGCAATCGACGGATTCACCCCGATGCTGGCCGCCGCAACCGACAACGACCCGGCCACCGTGGTCCCAGATCCGGTTTCATAGGTCGCTCCGCAGGCTGCGCTCCCGGCCTTCCTAGGTCACTCCGCAGGCTGCGCTCCCGGCCTTCCTAGGTCACTCCGCAGGCTGCGCTCCCGGCCTTCCTAGGTCACTCCGCAGGCTGCGCTCCCGGCTTTCCTAGCTCACTCCGCTGGCACGGTGTGCGCGAACTGTGTTCGATGCAGCTCCTCGTAGCGGCCGCCCGCTGCGAGGAGCTCGTCGTGTGTTCCGCGCTCGATGACCTGTCCGTTCTCGATCACCAGGATGGCGTCCGCTGCTCGGATGGTCGAGAGCCGGTGCGCGATCACCACCGACGTCTTGCCCTCGAGCGCCTCGGCAAGCGCTGCCTGCACGGCGGCCTCGGACGTCGAATCCAGTGAGGCCGTGGCCTCGTCGAGAATCACCACCCGTGGCTGCGCGATCAGCAGCCGGGCGATCGTCAGGCGTTGACGCTCCCCGCCGGACAGGCGGTAGCCGCGCTCGCCGACGATTGTCTCGAGCCCGTCGGGCAGGGAACGCACGAGATCGGCGAGCCTGGCCCGCGACAGTGCGTCCCACAGTTCGTCCTCGGTGGCGTCGGGGCGCGGCAGCAGCAGATTCGAGCGAATGCTTTCGTGGAACAGATGACCGTCCTGAGTCACCATTCCCACTGTGTTGCGGACGGATTCGGCGGTCAGGTCCCGCACGTCGACGTCGCCGAGCCGCACTGCGCCGCTGTCGACGTCGTACAACCGAGCGATCAGTTGCGCGATCGTGGACTTGCCCGCACCCGAGGTACCCACCAGGGCGACCATCTGACCGGGTTCGGCCCGGAACGACACACCGTGCAGAACCTCTTCGCCGCCACGGGAATCCAGAGTTGCGACCTCCTCCAGGGACGCGAGCGACACCTTGTCGGCCGACGGGTACGCGAACCTGACGTCGTCGAGTTCGACGGCCACCGGCCCCGGGGGCAGCACCGTCGCGTCGGGCTTGTCGGCGATCAGAGGAACGAGATCGAGCACCTCGAACACGCGCTCGAAACTGACCAGCGCGCTCATGACCTCGACACGGGCACTCGCCAGTGCGGTCAGCGGCGCATAGAGCCTGGTCAGCAGAAGGGATAGTGCGACAACCGAACCCGGGTCCAGTCGACCACTGAGTGCGTAGAAGCCGCCGAGTCCGTAGACCACGGCGAGGGCCAGAGCAGACACCAGGGTGAGCGCCGTGACGAACACGGTCTGCACCATCGCGCTCCGAACCCCGATGTCGCGGACTCGGGCGGCTCGAACCGCGAACTCGACGGATTCCTGGTCGGGATGACCGAACAGCTTGACCAGTGTCGCTCCCGGGGCCGAGAAGCGCTCGGTCATCTGGGTGCTCATCGCCGAATTATGAGCTGCCGCTTCGCGTTGCAGACGTGCGAGGCGTCGACCCATGCGGCGTGCAGGCAGGACGAACACCGGCAACAGGATCAGCGCGAGCAGAGTGATCTGCCAGGAGATTCCGATCATCACCACGAGCGTCAGAGCCAGCGTCACCACGTTGCTGACGACTCCGGACAACGTGGTGCTGAATGCGCGTTGGGCACCGATGACGTCGTTGTTGAGGCGACTGACCAGAGCGCCGGTTCGGGTGCGAGTGAAGAAGGCGATCGGCATCCGCTGCACATGGTCGAACACTGCGGTGCGCAGATCCAGAATCAGACTCTCACCGATGTTGGACGAGAGCCACCGGTTGATCAGACCGAAGCCTGCGTCCACGATGGCGATCACCGCGATGGCCAGAGCCAACAGCACCACCACACGTAGCTCTCGCCCGTCGACGATCGCGTTGACCACCCGCCCGGCCAACACCGGAGTTGCCACCGCAAGTACCGCCAGCGCGACGCTGAGCACCAGGAAGCCGCCGAGGGCGCGTCGATGCGGTGCTGCGAACGACAGGATCCGACGCGCAGTCTCCTTGGAGAACGAAGACTGCGCGCCGGAGCTGTTCATCGTGCGATACATCTGGTTCCACGCGGTCATCTCCATGCTCATGACACCAACGTAGAACCTCGACCGAACTCGAGGTCAAGCAGAGCCCGAGAACGGTCGCCGTCACCTCACGCGGCCGCGGCAGCTTCCGCCGGTTCCAGCGCGAGCGCCAGGATGTCGGCCACGTCGGTCATCGGCCGAACGTCCAACGCCTCCAGGACCTCCGCAGGGACGTCGTCCAGATCGGGTTCGTTGCGTGCCGGAATGAACACCGTCTTCAGCCCGGCGCGCTGAGCCGCCAGCAGCTTCTGCTTGACTCCACCGATCGGCAGCACACGTCCGTTGAGCGTCACCTCTCCGGTCATTCCCACGTCCGACCGCACCGGACGCCCGGTGGCCATCGACACCAGGGCCGTCACCATCGTCACGCCCGCCGAAGGACCGTCCTTGGGCACTGCCCCGGCCGGAACGTGCACATGGATACTGCGATCCAGTGACTCGGCAGTGACGCCGAATCGAGCTGCGTGCGCTCGCACGTAGGACAGCGCGATCTGCGCAGACTCCTTCATCACGTCGCCGAGCTGGCCGGTGAGCGTGAGGCCCGCGTCGCCCTCGGTGGAGGCCGCCTCGATGAACAGCACGTCGCCGCCGAGCCCGGTCACTGCCAGACCCGTTGCGACGCCGGGCACTTCGGTTCGCTCGTGCGCCTCGGGGGTGAAGCGCGGACGACCGAGGTAGGTCACCAGATCCGGCTCGTCGATCTCGAGCACGTCCGTGGTGCCCGCGAGTTTCGTCGCCACCTTACGTAGAGCCTTGGCCAGCAAGCGTTCGAGTTGCCGCACCCCGGGCTCACGGGTGTAGTCGGCAGCGATCTTGCGCAGTGCGGCGTCGGTGACGGTCACCTCGTCGGATGTGACTGCCGCCCTCTCCATCTGACGCGGAAGCAGGTAGTTCCGAGCGATGACGACCTTGTCGTCCTCGGTGTATCCATCGATGGTCACCAGCTCCATACGATCGAGCAGTGGTCCGGGAATCTGATCGATCACGTTGGCGGTGGCAAGGAACACGACGTCGGACAGGTCGAGATCCAGATCGAGATAATGGTCGCGGAACGTGTGGTTCTGCGCCGGGTCCAGTACCTCGAGCAGTGCGGCGCTGGGATCACCACGGTAGTCCGAACCGACCTTGTCGATCTCGTCCAGCAGCACAACAGGATTCATCGATCCCGCCTCGCCGATCGCCCGCACGATGCGGCCCGGCAATGCGCCGACGTAGGTGCGACGGTGTCCGCGGATCTCAGCCTCGTCGCGGACCCCACCGAGGGCAACACGGACGAAGGTACGACCGAGAGCGCGCGCCACCGATTCGCCCAACGAGGTCTTACCGACACCGGGAGGTCCGGCGAGCACCATGACGGCACCGGAGCCGCGTCCGCCGACGGACTGCATACCCCGCTCGGAGCGCCGTGCACGAACGGCCAGATATTCGACGATGCGGTCCTTCACGTCGTCGAGGCCGTGGTGGTCGGCATCGAGAACGGCTCGCGCCGAATCGATGTCGGTGTTGTCGGTCGTGGTGTTGTTCCACGGCAGGTCCAGCACGGTGTCGAGCCAGGTGCGGATCCACCCCGACTCGGGGCTCTGATCACTTGCCCGCTCCAACTTGCCCACTTCACGGAGCGCCTGTTCGCGCACCTTCTCGGGCAGGTCCGCAGCCTCGACACGGCCGCGGTAATCATCCGCACCGTCGGGTTCGTCCTCGCCCAGTTCTTTTCGGATGGCAGCGAGCTGCTGGCGCAGGAGGAACTCCTTCTGCGTCTTCTCCATGCCCTCACGGACGTCGCCGGAAATCTTGTCGTTCACCTCGACCTCGGCCAAGTGAGCCTTGGTCCACTCGATCAGCGATGTCAGACGCGTTGCCACATCAGGTGTTTCGAGCAGGTCACGCTTCTGGACGTCGGTGAGGTAGGACGCGTAACCCGCGGTATCGGCGATCGCGCCGGGGTCGGTGAGCTTGTTGACCGAATCGATCACCTGCCACGCGTCGCGGCGCTGCAGCATCGCGACGACGAGTTGCTTGTATTCGGCTGCACGCGCTTTGAGGTCGTCGTTCGGGGTTGTATCGGCGACGGGCTCGGCCTCGACCCAGAGGGCCGCCCCGGGGCCACTGACCCCGTGGCCGATGTGCGCACGACGAGTTGCCTTGATGACGGCGGCCGGGCGACCGTCGGCCAACCGTCCCATCTGCACGATGGTGGCGAGAACGCCGTAAGCGGCGTACCGATCTTCGAGTCGGGGAGCGACGAGCAGCGTGCCGTCGTTGCTAGCCTTCGCTGCGTCGACGGCGGCGCGTGCGGCCTCGTCGAGTTCGACGGGCACCACCATTCCGGGCAGGACGATCGGGTCGGTCAGGAACAGTACTGGGACACGAACGGTTTCGGTCACTTCTCCTCCAAAGGATTGAGCTATAGGGGCTCAACTTCGAAAGGAGTAGTGATGTTCCCCGAGCGGTCGATGTTCTCCGTGGGCAGAACACCGACCGTCCACGGCGTTTTACTTCAGGGCGCTGACCAGCTTCTCCGCGAGAGGACGCGTCGATGCGGGGTTCTGGCCCGTGTAGAGGTTGCGGTCGACGACCACATGCGGCGACCAGGCGTCGGCGTTCTCGAACTTGGCACCGTTCTCACGCAGCCGGGTCTCGAGGAGCCATGGGGCCTTGTCGGCCAGCCCGGCCTGGGTCTCTTCCTCGTCGGTGAAGCCGGTGAGCTCGTACCCGTCGAATGCCCAGGAGCCGTCGGTACGGACGGCAGGCAGCAGGGCCGCCGGTGCGTGGCACACCGCCGAGACCACCTTGTTCGCATCGAGGAAGTCGACCACGAGCGCACCGAAGCTCGTCGAGACGGCGAGATCCTCCATGGGCCCGTGGCCACCGGGGACGAACACGACGTCGAAGTCGGAGGCCTTCTGGTCTTCCAGCTTCGCGGGCGAGGACAGGATCGACTCGATCGAGGCCAGGTAGCTCTTCTGGTCCGCCACCTTCTGCTCGTCACCGCCGTTCGCGTCGACGGCCAGGCTGCCCTCGTCGACGACCGGAGCCTTGCCACCCGGCGTCGCCACCGTGATGTCCCACCCGGCCTCGACGAATGTGCGATGGGACTCGACGAGTTCCTCGGCCCAGTACCCGGTGGGGTGCTTGCTTCCGTCGTTCAGGGTCCAATGGTCGGCAGCGGTTACCGCGAACAGCAAAGTAGTCATGGTCGAACAGCCTCTTTTCTCTATCGGGATCCGTTCGGGAATGCCACGAAACGCCTCGGTCGAAACGCGCCTCCGAAACCGGCCGTGTATGGCACTCGTCTCGTCACGTACGCGAAGCGATCACGACCACCGCGTCGAATTCGTCCGATGCGTTCACCCGCGCGTGGAATCCGCAGTCGCGCACTGCCCGCAGAGTCGAATCAGCCAGTGCAGCACTGCTTTCGATCAGCAAGTGACCGCCGGGGGACAACCATGCAGGTGCCCCCTCGGCCACGAGACGGTGGAATCGGGCACCGTCTTCGCCGCCGTCGAGCGCGATCCGCGGCTCGTGCAATCGCGCTTCTCGCGGCATCAGTTCGATGTGGGCCGTCGGGACGTACGGCGCGTTGACCACTATCGCATCGAAGGATCCGAGCAACTCCGGCGGCAAGGCGTCGTACAGATCGCCGCGGTGCACCGTGCCCCCGACGGCAGCCAGGTTGCGCGTGGCGCATTCCACGGCCGCCGCGTCGAGATCGGCGGCATGTAATTCGGTGACGCCACCGACCGACAGTCCTACCGCACCTGATCCGCAGCACATGTCCAATAATCGCGACGGCTGCAGTGCTGCAGCGCAATTCACCAGGAATTCAGTTCTCCGACGGGGTACGAATACCCCCGGTTCGACGGCGACGCGTCGACCACAGAACCACACCCAGCCGACGATGTGTTCGAGCGGTTCCCCGGCGATACGGCGAGCGAGCAGGGCGGCGAGATCGTCGCTGTCCGATGCGGATTCGACCAGAATGTCGGCTTCTTCTTCCGCGAACACGCAGCCGGCCCCGCGCAGACCGGACACGACCTCGTCGTACTCGGGTCTCACCATGGATGGAGCCTCCTCCAAGTGCCTGCGCCCAACTGCCCCGCGCTGAAATACTGTAGCCCGGCATGTGTCACAGGGAGTCGAATGAACTGGGAACCCGAGGTCCGACAGATGTGTCTGGCGTTGCCCGAGACCTACGAGGAGCAGGCGTGGGTCGGTACCCGATGGCGGGTACGTGGCCGCACCTTCGCCCACGTCCTCGACATTGTCGACGGCACTCCTCCGGCATTCGCAACAGCAGCGGGGACCGACGGACCGGCTCACGTCCTCGTATTCCGTTCCCGAGGAATAGAACTCGACGCATTGTCGAGGCAGGACGGCTTCTTCGCCCCCGGCTGGGGACCCGAGATCATCGGCATGCTGCTCGACGAGTCGGTGGATCGAACGGAACTCGGCGAGCTGATCACGGAGAGCTACTGCACCCGGGCCCCGAAGAAGCTCGTCGCACTCCTCCGACGTCCGGAGTGACGATTCTCGTTTGACGCTGCGGCTGCCCGAAGGACAGAGTGAACACATGAGCCCACCCGAGAATCTGCTCGCCGATTGCGGCAGCTGCTTCGGACTCTGTTGCGTTGCTCTGCCCTTCGCCAAGTCGTCGGATTTCGCCGTCGACAAAGCCGCCGGGGAACCGTGCCGCAACCTTCAGAAGGACTCGCGCTGCGGCATCCACTCGTCGCTTCGGGAGAAGGGCTTTCCCGGATGCACGGTGTACGACTGTTTCGGTGCGGGGCAAAAAGTGTCGCAATCGACGTTCGCGGGACGGGACTGGCGAGAAACGCCGTCGAACTCGGCGGAGATGTTCGCGGTGTTCCCGATCATGCGGGATCTGCACGAGTTGCTCTGGTACTTGACAGACGCACGTGGCCGGACATCGACCGCATCCCTGCACGGTCGGCTTGCCCACGAGTACGAGGAGCTGGACGCTCTCACGTCGGAGACTCCCGAGGTCCTGTTGTCGGTCGACGTCTTCGCAGTGCGCTCGCGGGTCAACGAGGTGCTGCTCGATGCCAGCGATCTGGTGCGCGCAGAGGTGTCGGGCAAGAAGAAGAACTATCGCGGACGCGACATGATCGGAGCCAAGCTGGCCGGTGCGGATCTCCGCGGTGCGAGCTTGCGGGGTACGTATCTCATCGGGGCGAATCTGCGCGGTGCCGACTTGCGCTGGGCCGACCTGATCGGGACCGATTTTCGTGGTGCCGATCTCCGCGGCGCAGATCTGCGCGAAACGATCTTCGCCACTCAGTTTCAGATCAACGCGGCGCTCGGTGACCGATCGACACAGTTACCCGAGGCGTTGACCCGTCCCGGACATTGGACGTGACCGTTCAGCTCAGTGACCTGCCGGTGCGCTCGAGCGCTTCCTGAACGATCCTCACTGCCTTCGGTCCGACTCCGTGCAGTGACGCGAGCTCAGCTGCGGGCACCCCGGCCAGGTCGTCGAGACCGGTATACCCCGCAGCTCGCAATGCCCGCATCGCGGGGTTTCCGATCCCCGTCGGAAAAACGGGTTCTGTTGTACTCACCGGCGCATTCTAAAACAGACCGGTAGCCTGTTGCCGTGCCCGAAACCAAGCAGAAACGCGTTGTCATCACCGGAGCGAATACCGGTATCGGCTACTACACAGCTTTGGAGCTGGCCAAGCGCGGCGATCACGTGACGCTTGCCTGCCGCAACCAGGACAAGGCCGACGCCGCAGCGGCGAAGATCCGCGCGGAGGCCCCGAACGGAACTGTCGACACGGCCACCCTCGACCTGGCCGATCTCGGTTCGGTCCGCAAGTACGCCGAGTCGGCTCCCGAATCGATCGACATTCTGATCAACAATGCGGGCGTCATGATGCCGGCGAAGCGAACCGAAACGAAGGATGGTTTCGAGCTCCAGATCGGCACCAACCACCTCGGTCATTTCGCGCTGACCGGATTGCTGTTCCCCAAGCTCGCCGCCGACGCGAAGATCACGACCGTCGCCTCGGTCGCGCACCGTCAGCGCCCCAAGCTCGACTTCGACGACCTCCAGCTCGAGCGTGGCTACAACGCGCAACGTGGATACGCGAACTCCAAGCTCGCGAACATCCTGTTCGCGCTGGAACTGCAGCGTCGGATCGACAAGGCCGGATCCAAGGTCACCAGCAATGCGGCACACCCCGGCATCTCGTCGACCGAGCTCTACTCGAGCCCGGATGGTCTGGGCAGCAACAAGATCCTGGCGACCCTGGCACCCATCGGACTCAAGTTCATCTCTCAGTCTGCCCGCGCCGGAGCGCTTCCCACGCTCTATGCAGTCGACGTCGCAGGCGGCGGTACCTACAGCGGTCCCACATCGCTGTTCGAGTCCCGCGGCAAGCCTGGCCCGGCGAGCATGACCAAGATGGCTCAGGATCCCGCACTCGCAGCCCAGCTGTGGGACGCCAGCGAGAAACTCACTGGAGTCGGCTACCCGTTCTGAGACGGAATCCCGGCGAGATAGACCGATATCGGAAGCCGTAGTCCCGCAGCCCCTTTCGCGGTTCCACGGCCGAAAATCGCGTCGGCCATCAGCCCTTCGCACAGCGAGACCAAGCCGTCTCCGTGGGCTGGCTCGTCGAACAGTTCTCTGGCCCGTTCGAGTGAGAAGAACGAACGGGCCAAGTCGGCCCTGATGTCGGCCGGGACCGCAGGATCGAGCATCAGCGCGTAGCGGGCCCGTAGCTCGACCATGCGATGGGTGATCGCATGGTCGAGATAGCGTGCGATCACCGTCGCAACATCGGTTTCGGTTCCGACGATCCCCAGAAAGGATGCCCGCGAGAGCTCGATCAGGCGGGTAGCCACGGCGGCGAGCAGATCGGCCTTGGTGCGGAAGTAGTACGACGTGGAGCCTGCCGGAAAGTCCAGCGCCGAATCGATCGACCGGTGCGTCAACACGCGCAAGCCGTCTCGGGCGATGACACCCAGTGCGGCGTCGGCGATGGCGGTGCGGCGGTCCACAGCAGTGACCCTACACACGGACTCTACAAATGTAGAGTCACGGGGCGTACGGTTCGCGGCATGAGGCCGACCGCATCGCGACACGTCTTCGACGCTGCCTTCACGCTCGACGACGCCCAGGCCGCAGCGGCAGACATGCTGTCGACACCCGGCGACAGAGGTGTCTACCTGTGGGGTCCGGTCGGGCGTGGCAAGACCTGGCTGCTGGACAGCTACTTCGCCGCGGCCGACACCTCTGCGAAGAAGCGCGTGCACTTCCACAGCTTCTTCCGCGATCTCCACGCGGCGTACTTTCGCCACGGGTTTTCCATCGACGCAGCCATCGACGATGTCCTGTCGACAGGATCTGCTCCGGCGGCACTGCTGTGCTTCGACGAATTTCACGTCCACGACATCGGAGACGCCCGCCTCATCACGCGGATGCTCGACGCACTCTTTGCGCGTGGCGTCGTCCTGGTCGTCACCTCGAACTACGCGCCCGACGAATTGCTGCCGAATCCGCTGTTCCACCCGGCGTTCGTCCCGACCATCGAGAAGCTGAAGAAGTGCCTCGAGGTGGTCTGCGTCGACGGCCCCGTCGACTACCGCGCCGCCGGCGCCAGTGGATCGCGCTTCGCCTCGGGGACATGGACCGTGGAGCCCGTCTCGGGTGGTCGGACGTTTGCCGAGGTGTGTTGTGCTGCCCGCTCGACGGGCGATTACCTCGAGATGGTCCAGAAAGCACCGCAGCTGACGATCACCGACATTCCGGCTCTCGCGAGCGTGGATGACTTCGCGGCTCAGCGCTTCGCGAATCTCGTAGATGTCCTGTACGACCGCGATGTGCGTACCGAATTCCACAGCGCGGTGCCGCTGACCGAATTCGCCGTCGGATGCACCGGACTCGACACCGACAGATTGATCAGTCGACTGAGCGAACTGGGCTCTCGGTCACGCACGAGTGCGAACAACCGTCACCGGCCCGCAACACAAAGGGAGACACCCACTACTGACGGCGGTCGGGGGCGACAGCAGTAGCGGGTGTCTCATTGACCATTCGGGGCCCGTCGCCGGGTGGATGGGTAGCGGATGGGAAATTCTTTCGAGGTTTTTTCACCGACCGAGGCATAGCCTGTGACCATGCCTTTCACAGCAGCGAACCACTACGACTTCAGCGGTGACGACCTCACCGGAACCGTCGACGCCCATCGCTCCGCCGGAGTGTGGGCGGCGCAGCTCGTCCTCAGTGGAGAGACGCTGGAATCCACCGACGTCACCCGATCCGATCTGAGATTCGAGGTGCGGAGCGTCGTCGAAACCCTCTCGGACGGTAACCGGACCCACCTGCTCGTCGTTCTGCCCCGCGTCAACATCGATACGGACGACGGCCAGGACGTCACGTTCACCTCGTACGCAGTGCTGTACACCGTGCACGGCGGAACCACCGAGCAGCACGGCCCGACCGAGTCGTACGACGTGCGGTTGCTCACCGGAACCGCGTCGCTCGTGCAGTGACCGCCGCGGAAATAACCCGGACCGCACCCCGGTTGTACGGCATAGTCAATGCAAACGCATGAACTTGTCGTTCGGGTAGGAGCACGCCATGCAGTTCGGAATCTTCACCGTCGGAGATGTCACCACAGACCCCACCACCGGGACGACGCCCTCCGAGCACGAGCGCATTCGATCGATGGTCACCATCGCCAAGCATGCCGAGGACGTTGGTCTGGATGTTTTCGCGACCGGCGAGCATCACAATCCGCCGTTCGTACCCTCGTCACCGACGACCATGCTCGGCTACATCGCGGCCACCACCGAGAAGTTGATCCTGTCGACGTCGACGACGCTGATCACGACGAACGACCCGGTCAAGATCGCCGAGGACTACGCGATGCTCCAGCATCTGTCCGAGGGACGCGTCGACCTCATCATGGGTCGCGGCAACACCGGCCCGGTCTACCCGTGGTTCGGACAGGACATCCGTCAGGGCATCCCATTGGCTCTGGAGAACTACCAGCTGCTGCGACGCCTGTGGACCGAGGACGTCGTCACGTGGAAGGGAAACTTCCGGACGCCACTCGACCGGTTCACGTCCACTCCTCGTCCGCTCGACGACATCGCGCCGTTCGTCTGGCACGGGTCGATCCGCAGCCCGGAGATCGCAGAAATCGCCGCCTACCACGGTGACGGCTTCTTCGCGAACAACATCTTCTGGCCGAAAGAGCACTACATCCAGCTCATCGATCTCTACCGGGAGCGCTACGAGCACTACGGCCACGGGCGCGCCGACCAGGCCATCGTCGGTCTCGGCGGTCAGGTGTTCATGCGCAAGAACAGCCAGGACGCGGTGAACGAATTCCGGCCGTACTTCGACAACGCACCCGTCTACGGCCACGGCCCCACGATGGAGGAGTTCACCGAGCAGACTCCGCTGACCGTCGGATCTCCGCAGCAGGTCATCGAGAAGACGCTCGCATTCGCAGACTACTTCGGCGATTACCAGCGTCAGCTGTTCCTGATGGACCACGCCGGCCTGCCGCTGAAGACAGTGCTCGAGCAACTCGACATTCTCGGCGAGGACGTCGTACCGGTATTGCGCAAGGAATTCGCTGCCCGACGCCCGGCCGGCGTTCCGGAGAATCCTCCGACCCACGCCTCGATGCTGGCAGAGAAGGCCGCGGCCGCTGCGAAGGAACCAGCAGTTGCCGTCTGACACGGAGGTGGCGGTGAACGCCTGGGAGTCGCTGTTTCGCTCCCAGGTTTCCCTGATGCGCCGGTTCGCCGCCGACGACATCTGGGATCCGATCGGCATGCGCGAATACGACGTGCTGTTCACCCTGAGCACCAGCCCGGACCGCAGACTCCGACTGCGTCGACTCAACGACGAGATCCTGCTCAGCCAACCGTCGATGAGCCGGATGTGCGACCGACTCGAGGCGATGGGTTACGTTGTCCGAGAGCATGATCCGTCGGACAAACGCGGGACCGTGATCTGCCTGACGGACGCGGGATCAGACCTGCAGGCCTCGATCGGACGCAAACACGCCGCCCGCATCAGGCGCTACGTCGGCGATGCATTGGACACCGACGAACTCAGGACACTCGACAGTCTGTGCACCAAGCTCAGACTCGCCCAGACCGACATCCGGGAGCACTGATGATCCAGGTCCTCACCCCACGCGAGGTTCCACTCGGCGGCCCTCGTGCCATGAAGGTGCGCCGCACCCTGCCGCACAAGGACCGATCCCTCATCGGCGCATGGTGTTTCGCAGACCACTACGGGCCCGAGCACTCGCGCATGGACGTCGCACCGCACCCGCACACCGGCCTACAGACCGTCAGCTGGCTGTTCTCCGGTGAGATCGAGCATCGCGACAGCGTCGGATCTCATGCGATGGTGCGGCCCGGGGAGCTCAACCTGATGACGGCCGGGCAGGGCATCAGCCACTCCGAGGTGTCGACACCCGACACCGACATCCTGCACGGGATGCAGCTGTGGGTGGCGCTGCCCGCCGTATCCCGTTTCGTGGCACCGACTTTCGAGCACTACGTTCCCGATTCGATCTCCCGGCCCGGCCTGACCGCTCGGGTGTTTCTCGGATCGCTTCTGGGCGGGACCTCGCCGGTGTCGACGTACACGCCACTGCTCGGAGCGGAGATCGTGCTCGACGCCGGGGCGCGGGTCAGCGTCGAGATCGACGAGTCCTACGAACACGGAGTTGTCGTCGACCAAGGATCGGTGACGCTGAACGAGACCGATCTGGCCGCAGCCGAACTCGGCTACCTCGAACCCGGGCACCGGTCGATGCAGCTCCACAATCCCGCCCGCGAACCGGTTCGATTCCTCCTGTTGGGCGGTCCGCCGTTCGGTGAACAGATAGTCATGTGGTGGAACTTCGTCGGCCGCAGCCACGAGGACGTGGTGGAGTATCGGGCCGCGTACGAGGCCGAGAACGGTCAGTTCGGCACCGTGGAGGGCTACCCCGGGCCCAGGTTGCACGCACCGGAACTACCCAACGCGCGGCTGAGACCCCGCGGCTGATCCGGAACATGCGCTCGGCTCGGCCGTCAGAACAGGGTGGCGATCTCCGGCTCGGACGGTAGCGGCGCAGCGGGGACGGATGCCTTCTGTGAAACGGGACCGCTGCGAGCCTCGGGCGGTGCGGACACCGCGTTCGCTCCGGCGGCCGCGATGGCGCGGGCGGCTTCGCCCGCAAGCGCGTCGGCTGCTTCGTTGAAGTGATTGCCGACGTGGCCGCGAACCCACCGGAATCGCACCGGCCCTTCGCGTTCGGTGATGGCTCGCTCGATGCTCTGCACCAGATCGAGGTTGCGCACGGGAGTGCCGCCCGCGGTCTTCCACCCCTTGCGCTTCCAGCCTGCCAGCCACTCCGACGCGCACTTGATGGCGTACTGCGAGTCCGATTCGATCAGTAACGGCTCCGGGCCGGGGTGGGCCAGCACGGCCTCGAGCAGGGCGCGGAGCTCGGCTACCTGGTTGGTGCCCGAGGGCTCGCCGCCGGAGTTGCTCGGACCCGTGTGATTGACCCACGCCCACCCGATTGCTCCGCCGGGGTTACGCAGACAAGAGCCGTCCGTACTCACGATGATCACGGACAGGACCCTACTTCGGGCCACCGACAAACCCCGGCTGACTCGCCCCGGCAGCCGGGAGAGACTTCTCCCAAGCTGGGCATGGCTGACACTGTGCTGCGAAACATCGAACCTCAATTCCCGCGGGCGATCCATTCTTCGAGGTGCGGGGACTCGTCCCCGATACTCGTTCCGTCTCCGTGCCCGGTGTTGACCCGGGTCTCGGCGGGCAACGCGAACAACCGATCCCGGATCGAGCCGATGATCGTCGGGAAATCCGAATACGACCGCCCCGTCGCCCCGGGCCCACCGGAGAACAACGTGTCCCCCGAGAACAACTGACCCGCCTCGGGCAGATACAGACAACTCGACCCCGGCGAATGACCGGGAGTATGCAACGCCACGATCTCCGTCCCCGCGACGGTGATCCGCTGACCGTCCTCGAGCACCGAATGCCCGATGCCCGGATGCGTCTGCTCCCACAACACATCATCGGCCGGATGCAACAGAATCGGCGCATCCAACTCCCCCGACAACTGCGGCGCAACCGTCACATGATCGTTGTGACCATGCGTACACACGATCGCCCGCACAGCACGACCGGCGACCGCATCGACGATCGGACCGGCCGTATGCGCAGCATCGACGATCACCACCTCGTCGTCGTCACCGACCAACCAGATGTTGTTGTCGACCTCCCACTCGCCACCATCGAGCGCGAACGTCCCCGACGTGACCACCTTCTCGACTCGCAACTGCCCGCTCACAGGACCACCACCGAACGCAGCACCGTGCCCTGATGCATCTTCTCGAACGCCGCCTCGATATCACCGAGACCGATCCGTTCGGTCACGAACTTCTCGAGCGGCAACCGACCCTGCTCGTACAGATCGACCAACATCGGAAAATCCCGCTCCGGTAGGCAATCGCCGTACCACGACGACTTCAACGACCCACCCCGGGAGAAGAAATCGATCAACGGCATCTCGACGGTCATCTCCGGGGTCGGCACCCCGACGAGGACGACGGTCCCGGCGAGATCGCGGGCGTAGAACGCCTGCTTCCAGGTTTCCGGGCGGCCGACGGCATCGATGACCACATCGGCCCCGAACCCACCGGTGAGCTCCTGGATGGCCTCGACGGCATCGACCTGCGAGGCGTCGACAGTGTGGGTGGCCCCGAGATCGAGGGCCCAGTCGAGTTTTTTCTTGTCGCGGTCGACGGCGATGATCGTCGACGCCCCCGCCAGGCGGGCACCGGCGATCGCAGCATCCCCGACACCGCCGCACCCGATCACCGCCACCGAATCCCCGCGAGAGACGTGGCCGGTGTTCATCGCCGCACCGAGTCCGGCCATCACCCCGCAGCCGAGCAAACCGACGACCGCCGGATCGGAGTCCGGGTCGACTTTGGTGCACTGTCCTTCGTGGACGAGGGTCTTGTCGGCGAACGCCCCGATCCCCAACGCCGGGGACAGTTCGGTGCCGTCGGCGAGAGTCATCTTCTGCGACGCATTGTGGGTGTCGAAGCAGTACCAGGGGGTGCCTTTCTTGCAGGCTCGGCATTCCCCGCACACCGCACGCCAGTTCAACACCACGAAATCACCGACCTCGACATGAGTGACAGCGTCGCCGATGGTTTCGACGGTGCCTGCGGCTTCGTGGCCGAGCAGGAACGGGAACTCGTCGTTGATGCCGCCCTCGCGGTAATGCAGATCGGTATGACACACCCCGCACGCGGCGATGGTGACCACGACATCGTTCGGGCCGGGATCGGGAATGGTGATCGTCTCGATCGAGACGGGCTCGCCCTTCGCCTTCGCGACGACGGCATGAACGGTCTGTGACACAAGCACTCCTGGGGTCAGGTGATGTACGGAGGACGATTCACTCGCCGAGCCAGAGCCTGCGGCGGCACACCTCGAGCAACGCGGACATCGAGTCGCGGTCGAGAGTCGATTCTGTGTCGGGTTCGCGAAGCACTGCGGCGAGTCTGGTGAAGTATTCGGTCGGGCTGATTCCGAACCCGACCAGAATGTCCTCGGCCGGCCCGCCGCCGTAGGGCATCCACCGGGTCGCGAAGTCGATCATGCGCTTCGTTTCCGGGCAGCCGAGAGTCGACGCGAGGGTTTCGGTGGTCGTCCTCAACGGTGTTCCCTTCGTCGATGAATCCGATGTCCAGGTTGTCGTCCTACCGCGAGAAAAGAACCACGCACAACGGCTAGCAATCACTGGCCGAACGGACATCACACGACGCCGCTCCGAGTACTAGGATGCGCACGTGAGCAGCTCTGCCCCGTCGACCCCCGCCAGGTCCGAACCGACCGACTCGCTCGCCGCGCTTCGGGAGGTCCTGACCGGTCCGCTGGTCGAGATAGCTGCTCGTTTTTCGTGGTGGTCGTCGCAGCGGTATACGCACTCGGCGATGATCATTTTCACCAGGGAATGCACCGGCCGTCCGAGAAAAGTCAGTGGCGACGAGTCGATGACGAGCCGCGTGACGATCAAGGAGCTCGACGACCTCAAGCAGTCGGTGCAGCAGAGTGGGCGCCGAGCTCTGGACGGCCCGGGGCGCCTGGCCGGTGCACAGCGACGTCTCGCGACGCAACTCGACGACACCACCGACACCCTGCTGGTTCTGGTGCCCAAATCGACTGCGCCGCAGTTCGATCCGGACTCCGACGTCGGCGTTGCGTTCGGAATCGTAGCCACCTCCATACGCCATCAGGTGGTCCAGGCGAGTCCTGCGTATCTCGCCGAATCCCTGGCGGCCTCGAGCGAGCGTGCTCGGGTGATCTCCGAGATGGTCGACGCCCACGTCGATACCCTCACGTCCGTGCTGTCTACGCTGCGCTCGAAGGACCTCGATGACGCGCGAGCACGCGCAACCGCCAGCGATACCGCGTCGGCGGCACTGATCGAGCTTCGCTCCATCGAAGAAGCCAACCGTGAGCTGGGGCAGGAAGCAGTGACCACCGCCTTCGCCAGGCTGCAGGGGGAGCTCGCCACTGTGTTGGACCAGTCCTCGATCGACGTCGAATATGTCGCTCCCCCAGTCGACGGAAGACCGGTCCCCGGCGAAATCGCACGCGCGGCGCGAGCCGTGGTTCGGACCGTCGTACTCGCCTACGTGGCTCAGCCGGATGTTCGACGGGTACGTATCGCGTGGGATTGCGACGGAACCAACCTGCTGCTCGAAGTCCGCAACGACGGCCCGCACGCCTGCGACACCGAGACTCTGACCCAACAGCTCTCCGGGCGCGTGCACACCCTCCGGGGATCGATCTCGTTCGAATCCACCGCCGGGTGGGGATCGCGCGTGAGCATCGCGATTCCTCTCGACCCGCCTCCCGCACGAGCCGACGAACAACTTCTCGCCGGCCTCAACCGTCGCGAGAGAGAAGTTCTCGGCTACCTCGCATACGGCAAGCGCAACAAGGACATTGCCGCGAGCCTCAACATCGGCGAGAGCACGGTGAAGTTCCACGTCGCAAGCATCCTGAGGAAGCTCGAGGTCAAGACCCGCGGTGAAGCGGGTGCCGTGGGCATGAAGGCCGGAATCCGAGCATCGTGACGCGTTCGACCACTCGGGTGAACGACGACCCGTCTCGGCGTGGTCCGACCCAGCGTCGGCGCATCGGCATTCTGCTCTTCGACCAGGTCAAGATGCTCGACTTCGTCGGCCCGGCCGAGGTCTTCCTCGAAGCGAACCAGCGAGTCGACGGCTACGACATCGTCTTCCTCTCGATCGACGGCGGTGACGTGGTGACCTCGATGGGAATGACGGTGTCGGTGAACGCCGCCGTTGCCGACAGCGGCGACTTCGACACCCTCATCGTTCCCGGTAGCGAATCGGCTCCGGCCGTCTTCGAGGACCCGGCGTTGCTCGACGCGGTGGCGCTGCTCGCCCCCCGAGCGCGGCGGGTGGCGTCTATCTGCAGTGGGGCGTTCGCGCTGGCGGGATCCGGCCTGCTCGACGGCCGGAGTGCGACCACTCACTGGAAGTTCACGTCGGCTCTGGCGGAACGCTTTCCCGACACGCGTGTCCAACCCGATTCGATCTTCGTTCGCGACGGCGACATCTACACCTCGGCCGGGGTCGCTGCCGGAATCGATCTGGCGTTGGCGTTGGTCGAAAGTGATCACGGTGCCCCGATAGCCAGAACGGTCGCGCAACTACTGCTGGTGTACATGCAGCGCTCCGGCGGCCAGTCGCAGTATTCGGTGTCGCTGAAGGGTCCGCCGCCGCGGACCCAGGTCTCTCGCGCTATCACCGACTACATCCATGCCGACCCGACACGACCCGCGAACCTGCGCGCTCTCGCGGCACACGCCAATGTCAGTGTGCGGCATCTCAATCGCATCGTGCGCGAGGAACTGGGCACGACGCCTCTCGACTACGTGACCGCGATGCGTCTCGATATCGCGGTAGCCGCACTCGAGTCCGGCTACTCGGTGGCCCGGGCCGCTGCCGACGCAGGATTCGGCACGCCCGCTGCTTTTCGGCGTGCGTTCGTCACCAAGTTCGGTGTGACACCGTCGGATTACCAGAGAAAGTTCCGCACGACCGATCCAGCCCAGTGATACTCGGCCCCAACGCTTTCATTCACCTCGGGAGGATCGAACACCGCCGGTCGAAGGTGGCCCTGGCAGGGTTACCGGACCGGCAACTGCCTGCATCTATGGTCGAATCATGCACAACGTGGAGGCGCTCGAGTCCTGGGCGTATTCGCCTGCAGTACTGCTGGATCGGCATCTGACCGTCGAATCGTCCACGATGCTCGCTCGCGCGGTGTCGCCGAGCTTCGCCGAGGGGGTCAATCTGGCCGTGTTCACATTCGTCGACGCCGGTTCGCTGTGCAGCGATCGAGACGTTCCCGCCTACGACCCGCCTACTGGGTGGGAATCGTCGGCGGATCAGGTGGTCGCCATGCTTCGTGAGTCGTTGGATCGGCACGAGCCAGACGACTCCTTTCGCCGCATCGTCGGCGAACTATCCACCCGTAGTTCGGCATTCGCGCAGAAGTGGGCCGGTGAGACCAGCGCGAGAAGAACCGGAACCGTGACGATCGAACATGCCGTCGTCGGTCCGTTGATGCTCGACTACCTGTTGATGCCTGCCGCCGAGGACCACGTACTGATGGTGCTGCGGCCCCGAACAGCACAGTCGAGGGCAGCTCTACGTCAACTGGCCGACGCGGTCCGATCGTCCGAATCGGACCGTGGAACAACGAACTGAGTGTCGCGGCCGGGGACTCCGGCAACCAGATGCTGGATCGCCGATGCCGACCGACTACCGGGATCGGCGAAGTAGGTGGTGATGAACTGCCCACCCTCGCCGACGATCTCCAAAGTCTGCGAACGGAATTCGACCAGACCGAACGGCTCCACCGGGACGACGGAGATGCTCGACGACAACGGCCGTACGTCGTGCTTGGCCCACATCCTGCGAAAAGCGCGGCTCTCCACCGACAATCGGCCCACCAACTCCGTCAGTCGCGGGTGACCCGGTGCCGCGTGGAATCGCAGCGCCGACACCATTCGCTGCGCCGTGACGGCCCAGTCCTCCGGCGAGGCAGCACTGTGCTCGTGCGCGAACACATCGAGCATCAGGTTGGTACCCACTTTCAGGCCCGGCGTCATCAGCGCAGCCGGACCGTTGAGCGCAAGCAGATCGTGATGGCGGTCGGTGATGTACGCCGGCGTGTGGACCCACTGCTCCAACACCCGGGCCGACGCCTCGGTCACTCGCGGCGGAAGCGCCTCGACCACGGCCGGGCCGGACTGCGCGCGCGCCACCCGGTGGAAGTACGCCCGCTCGTCCTCGTCCAAACGCAGAGCCCGACTCAGTGCAGCCAGAACCTGTTCGGAGGGTTGATGATTGCGCCCCTGCTCGAGCCTCAGGTAGTAGTCGGCGCTGATATCGGCGAGCCGGGCGATCTCTTCTCGTCGCAGTCCGCGCACTCGGCGGTTGCCGTCGCGCACCAGACCCACCTGCTCGGGTTGCAGCGATTCCCGGCGCACCCGAAGAAAGTCCGCAAGCAACGAGCGTTCGGCCATCGTCAGGACCTCCTGTCGACAACCATCATCTCCTACCCGCCGTCCCGAATCGAGTACGAATCCGGCCCACTGTCGACCGTTTCAGGACACGACAGCCCGAGACTTGCGCAGATCGATGGTCAACAGCACGAACGCCACCGCCGCGAGCACCGCAATCACGACGGCGAACACCACTCCCGCCGTCACCAGGCCCCATCCGGTCGCCACGGCTCCGGCCCCGATCACCGGTACCGAGATCGCGATGTACAACACGACGAAGAAAGTCGAGGTGACCTCTGCCCGACGGTGCGGAGGAAGCTCGGCACCGATCGTGGACATGCCGTTGGCGAATGTCATGCCCTGACCGACGCCGCAGAGCAGCGCCGCTACCACCAGAATGACCAACGAGGTCAGCAGCAGCGACGCGGCCAGGAACACCAGACCGAGCAGCAGCAGCGCGCATCCCCACCGCTGCGCCGACGCGGGATCGGCAGCGCGCAAAGCAATCTGGGCTGTCGCCGACGCAGCGAAGACCGTGAACACCACCACCCCGGTGACGGCGTGATTGTCGACTCCCAACACACTGCCGATGAATCCCGGCGAGACGGCAGTGAACAGGCCAAGTACGGCGAACCCCGCGAATCCTCCGATCGAGGCGCGCACGAAGGTGCCGCGCACCTCCGGTGGAACGGACAGCCGCTGCATGTGCGGGCGTGCTCCGCCGTCCACCCGCACCGTCTCGGGTGCGAGGAACACCGCCACTGCTGCCGCCGCGAGCAGAACCATGTCGACGACGAACGTCAGACGCAACGGTTGCGGTAGGTACTCCGCGAGCACTCCGGCCACCAACGGTCCGAGGCCGAGGCCCCCGATGTTCGCTGCGGTAGCGATCGCGGATGCACGGTCACGCCATCGTTCGGGTACCAACTCGATCAACGTCACCGTCGCGGTACCGACGAAGATGCCGGCCGAGATTCCCGACAACACGCGGCCGATCACCAGGGCCGTCAGCGAGCCGGCGGTGACGAACACCACGGCGCTGATCAATCCGAATGCTATGGCCGCCAACAGCATCGGGCGTCGTCCCAACGAGTCGGACCAGCGGCCGAACGCCAACAGAGCTGCGAGTACACCGACGGCATACGCCGCGAACACGAGGGTGACGACGAAGACGGAGAAGTGGAACTCGACCTCGTAGAGCGCATAGAGCGGCGTCGGCATGGTGGTGCCCATCATCGCCACCACGAACGCGAAGGCAACTCCGACGAATGCCGTCGCACTCGACACCGACATGCGGGGCGACGACTTTTCGTCCGATCGGGTCACGCTGATCTCCTTTTCTGCAAGGGCCGTTCGTCCTGTGCCGTCGACAAGGAGATCGAACCAGAGCCGGCGAGTACGTGCTCACTCACCGTCCGCCGCCCTCGTAACGAAGGAGTGCGTCCCGCAGCGCGGACCGCGTGGTGATCTGCAATTTGGGAAACACTCGGTACAGATGACCGCCGACAGTACGAGCCGAGAGATACAGCTGTTCGCCGATCTCCTTGTTGGTCAAACCGGCAGCAGCAAGCGACGCGATGCGCAGTTCCTGCCCGGTCAACCCCGAGCCCGCATCACCCTCACGCGGGTGCGGGCCGGCTCCTGCAGCCCGTAGTTCGGCCTCGGCTCGGCGCAGCCACGTGCGTGCGCCCAGTTCTGCGAACAGATCTGCGGCGTACCTCAACCGACCGCGGCTTTCGATCACCCGGTGGTGGCGGCGCAGCCACTCGCCGTAGACCAGCGCAACCCGCGGCGCATCGAAACACCATCCAGCGGTGCGTAGTTCATGCAGACTCGCCTCGAAGAGCGCCTCGGCTCCGGCCTCCGCCAGCATCGCTTCGGCTGCAGTCAGCAGCGCACTGTGGCGGGCTCCCCAGAAATCGGGCCCGGTTCGGCGCAGTCGGTCGAGATACGTGCGCGCCTCGTCCGACCGCCGCAGCCGTACACAGGATTCGACGTAGTCCAGTATTTCGAGTGGTCCGTACGGAGTGATCGAACAGCGCTCCGCCGACAGATCGCGGCGGCGCATCCGCTCGTAGGCGACGTCGAAGCGGCCCAGTGCCACCGATTCGGCTGCGGTACAGCTCTTCGCGCCACCAGCGACAGCTGCCACCGAGGATTTCAGCAGGCACTCCTGCGCGTCGAAGAGGCCATCCGGCAGTCCCGAGGAGACGGCCTCGGCGAACGCAGAGAACTGTCCGCGAGCGGCGAGTGCGGCGAGGTGCCGCAGCCGGGTCAGAGACTCGGCGGCCGGAAACCCAGCTGCGACAGGGTCCAGCACGTCCGACAGCCGAGAACTGTCGTTCGGATCCCACAGCAGGGTGGGCAACGCCAGCTGCAGCAGTACCGGTTTCCACGGGTCTCCGGTGCGCAGCGAGGCTCGTACCGCGTCCAGCAGCGCCGGGCTGTCGAATGCCCTCACGTGCACTCTCGAACCCGAGACGTCGAGAGACCGCGCGACGAGCACGTTGACCGGATCGAGATGCTGTTCGTATTTGACCGCCCATTGCAGGGCCTGCGCAACCAGTTCGCTGTCACCCGTCAGTGCGCTGTACGCCAGAACCGAACCGATCAACTGGTCGACGACGTCCGGGGCGACCGCATCCGGCAATCGATCGAGAGCCTGCACGACGACGCCGAACGCAGCACGGGGGTCGCCTCCCCGGGCCACGGCGGCAAAGGCCCGGGCCGGAACGGTCTCGGACAGGGCCGCATCGGGATGTCCCGACCGCATACGGTCCAAGATCGCTCCCGCGAGATCCAAAAAGCCGGCGAATGCCGCCATGGACGCCGCCCGCACCTCGAGGGCCTGGGCGCGTCCACGATCGGATTCGAGCGCTACTGCACGGCAGAGCAACGCCACCGCCCGGCGGTAGCGATGCTGCGACGCCAGGTCGTGCGCCCGCTCGTCGAGCGCAGCGACGAGGCGCGCGTCGGGCGCTCGGGCTGCGAGTGCCCGATGCACCAGACGCTCGTCGGGCGTCAGCCGTGTGTCGACAGCCGATTCGAGGTGAACGGCGGTGCGCTCCTCGGCGGTCGAGGAGGCAAGAATCCACAGTTGTGCGACAGTGTCGCCATGTGGGTGGGCGGCCACGGAGTCGCCACCGTGCTCGCGAGAGACGATGTGTCGCAACGCATCGCCGAGAATTTGACGCCTGGACTCCTCGTCGAGCCCGGCGACCTCGAACGCGCCGATGTCGGCGAGAGTATCGGTGAGGTGGGCGCGGTCGAGCATCGCACCGCCGACGGATGGATCCCGGCCCCAGATCGGCGCAGCGCGAGCGAGTTCGGTCGCGACGAGAGGGTTTCCCTGGGACAGCTCGACGATCGATTGCTGTTGCGACACAGTGTTTTCGGTGCCGGTCAACAGATCGCGCACCGCGTCGTCGGGCAGGGGTCGCACACGGTGGAAGGCGAATTCCCGCCACAATGACGGCGGGACGGTGTCGACGGTCGTGGCGATACACCGGACATGCGGGCTACGTACCGCCGTCTTCACCGCACGAGCGAGTCGGTCACGCGAGCCCGCGGGCAACAGATGCAGGTCGTCGATCACCAGCAGCGTCGGCTTCACATCTACGTCGGCCGCCACAAGATCACCCAACAGCCCCTCGTCGAGTAGTCCCTCGCCACGCGCCCCCGCGGGTGAGTACGCGAGGCACGGCAGATCCACCACCTGGAAACCCAGCGCTGTCGCCTCGCCCGCGATGGTGTTGGCAACCGTGGACTTGCCGATGCCTCGCGCACCCGAGATCACCAGGATCCGCCGGTTCTCCGGCGAAGCGGACAAACACGAGCGGCCCTCACGCAGCACTGCGTCGCGATCCGGTGATGTGGGCATTCGTCCAATATATTTTCACCCGTGTCTGCGCAAGGGTGTTGAATATGGCCCTGGCAGGGACACACTGGACCGGCCGACCACGACTGCGACGGAGGTGACCGAGCGTTGACCGAGAACGCCTCCTCCGGCCCTACCGATCACGGCGTCACCCGCCTCGTCGACTTCGAGCAGCGCGTCGACATCCGAATGTCCCTGTCACCGCTGCGTCGGGGCCGCGGCGACCCCACCTACGAGTCCACGCCGGACGGCGCCGTGTGGCGGACGTCGCGCATGATTTCCGGCCCGGTCACGTACCGATTGGTGCAGGCCTCACCGAGCAGCGTCATGGTGCGAGCCTGGGGACCCGGTGCCGACGAACTGCTCGACGCTGCCCCGGCTCTGCTCGGCCGAGACGACGACGCCTCGAGCTTCGCTCCCGAGCATCCGATTCTGCGCGAGGCACACAGACAACTTCCGCACCTACGCCTCGGCCGAACCGGTCTGGTGCTCGAGGCCCTGATACCGGCGATCATCGAGCAACGCGTACACGGCATTTCGGCGTTCGGCTCGTGGCGGTACCTGGTGAGCAAGTTCGGCGACCCCGCACCGGGCCCGGCCCCGAAGACGATGTTCGTGTTTCCCACGGCCGACGTGTGGCGACGCATCCCGTCGTGGGACTACCACCGCGCCAACGTCGACCCGGCCCGGTCGAAGACCATCGTCCGTGCCGCGCGCGCAGCCGGACGGCTGGAGGAGGCGTCGACGATGACGCCCGAGGATGCGCAACGCAGGCTGCGCGCGATCCCGGGCGTCGGCATCTGGACCGCGGCCGAGACCGCTCAGCGCGCCCTGGGGGATCCCGACGCGTTGTCGGTGGGCGATTACCACCTGGCCGCGGTGGTGGGCTGGTCGCTGTTGGGTAGACCGATCGACGACGCGGAGATGGTCGAGTATCTGCAGCCCTTGGCACCACATCGACATCGCGCGATTCGGCTCCTGTATCTCAGCGGCAAGGCGACCAAGCCGAAATTCGGGCCACGGACCGCGCTGGTGGACCACACCTGGCACTGATCCCGGCCTGCTCGTACAGTCGAGTTGTTCGCCGACCTAAGGAGTAGTTCGTGGTTGCTATCGGCACGTCCGATCTGGACATCTTTCCGCTTGCCCTGGGCGGGAACACCTTCGGCTGGACCAGCGACGAGGACACGTCCTTCGACATCCTGGACGCGTTCACCGCAGGAGGTGGCAATTTCGTCGACACGGCCGATTCGTACTCGGCGTTCGCCGACGGCAACTCCGGCGGCGAATCCGAAATGATCATCGGCAAGTGGATGACGGCCCGCGGCAACCGCGACCACGTCGTTCTCGCGACCAAGGTGAGCCAGCATCCCGAGTTCCGCGGTCTGGCACCCGACAACATTCGGGCCGCAGCCGACGCATCCCTGGCCAGGCTGCAGACCGATCACATCGACGTCTACTACGCGCACTACGACGACGACAAGACGCCGTTGGTCGAGTCCCTGGCCGCGTTCGACGACTTGGTCCGGGCAGGCAAAGTTCGGCACGTCGCCATCTCGAACTACTCCCCCGCGCGGGTCCGCGAGTGGCTGGGCCTGGCGAAAGAGAACGGTTTCGCGGCACCGATCGCACTGCAACCGCACTACAACCTCGTTGCCCGTCGCGACTACGAGGGTGAACTGCAAGCCCTCGCCGTCGACAACGGCCTCGGGGTGTTTCCGTACTTCTCTCTCGCCGCCGGCTTCCTGACGGGTAAGTACCGCACCCGGGAGGATCTGGCCGGTACCCAGCGCGAGCGACTGACGACGGGCTACTTCTCCGATGCAGGCCTGGCTGTGGTGCAGGGCCTGCAGGAGATCGCCGACTCCCGCTCGGCCGAGCTGTCGAGTGTGGCTCTCGCCTGGTTGCTCGCTCGACCGGGCATCACCGCACCGATCGCGAGCGCGAGCTCACTCGCTCAGGTACCGGCTCTGCTCGACGCGCCGACACTGCGTCTGACCAGCCACGAGGTGGACACACTCACCGGACTGTCCGACGCGGTGGCATAGAACACGAAAGTTGTAGTCAGCAACGGGAACAGAATCAGCTCCTGCGCTGCTGACCTTCGGGTGGCCCCAGCATCGAACACATCCGTAACCAGCGCGCAGGTGACCGACACGCGCGAGAGCAGCACGTCGGCTCCCACAACCGAGCCGACGTCACGCGAGCGCCTCCGGGTGATCCTCGTACTCGGCGCGCTCATCGCCCTCGGTCCACTGACCATCGACATGTACCTGCCGGCACTTCCTGCCATCGCCGAGGATCTGAACACCCCGTCGTCTGCAGTGCAGCTCACGCTCGCGGGTACGTTGGTCGGCCTGGCGCTCGGCCAGCTGGTCATCGGACCGCTGTCGGACATCGTCGGCCGACGATTGCCCCTCATCGTGGGCACCGGAGTGCACATCCTGGCGTCGCTCGCCTGCATCGTTGCTCCCAACATCGCCGTACTCGGCGGCCTGCGTGTGATTCAGGGTCTCGGTGCCGCAGCTGCTGCCGTGGTCGCCATGGCCATCGTCCGAGATCTGTTCAGCGGGCGCGCCGCCGCGACGGTCCTGTCTCGCCTGATGCTCGTCATGGGCGTCGCTCCGGTGCTGGCGCCGTCGCTCGGCGGTGCGGTACTTCTCGTCGGTTCCTGGCGGCTCGTGTTCGCCGCGTTGGCGATCATGGGCGTGGCGTTGATGACGCTGGCAATCGTGTCGCTGCGCGAGTCCCTGCCGCCCGAGCGTCGTCGGGCCAGTGGCGTCATGCCCGTTCTACGAACCTACCGATCGCTGCTGCGTGACACGCAGTTCGTCGTCCTCGTCATGGTCGCTGCCCTGGCCATGTCGGCACTCTTCGCGTACGTCGCCGGTTCGTC
Organism: Rhodococcus sp. JG-3; assembly: GCF_000482405.1. Classification (NCBI taxonomy): domain Bacteria; kingdom Bacillati; phylum Actinomycetota; class Actinomycetes; order Mycobacteriales; family Nocardiaceae; genus Rhodococcus; species Rhodococcus sp. JG-3. The sequence goes on along the minus strand of NZ_KI519398.1, from coordinate 1,061,783 downwards.
GTTCGTCCTGCAGGAGGAGTTCGGCCTCGACGAGCAGCAATTCGCCATCGTTTTCGCGGCCGGTGCGATCTCTCTGATCGGCGCATCCCAGCTCAACGTCCTGCTGTTGGGACGCTTCGCACCGGTGCAGATCGTCCTGTCGGCGCTGTCCTTCGGCGTCGTCGCCGGCGCGATCATGGTCGTCCTGGCGGTCACCGAGGTCGGCGGCATGGCTGGGTTCGTCGTCCCGCTGTGGTTCGTACTCGGGGCCGTCGGGTTCGTCATGCCCAACGCGCCCGCGCTGGCGCTGTCCCGCCACGGTGAAGCGGCAGGCGGCGCAGCTGCACTACTCGGTGCCGCACAGTTCGGACTCGGGGCGATCGTCGCACCGATCGTCGGTGCACTGGGCAACGACGCGATCGCCGTCTCGACGACGATGGTCGCCACCTCGGCGGCAGCGCTGATCGCACTCGGGTCGGTGACCGTCCTGTCCGCACGTCGGTGACCTCACTCGCGTCATCGTGTGGGCCATGGCGGTCACCCCACTAGGGTGACCGCCATGGCCGAACGCGAGCGCGACCCGCAGGGCAAGCCCCTCAACGCCCGGCCGCGCGACGGCCTCGGCCGCCCGCTGGCCCGCGGCGGCACCGGAACACCCCGGGTTCCCGACGATCTCCGTCTTCCACCGGACGCCGCGCTCACCGAAGCGCAACGATTCTTGGACGCACGTATGCCGTTTCACGCCCACGAGGTACTCGAGGGCACGTGGAAGAGCTGCGTCCCGGACGAACGCGAGCTGTGGCAGGGCCTTGCACAACTGGCCGTCGGATTGACGCACCTGATGCGAGGAAACCGCGTAGGTGCCGCTTCGTTGCTTCGCCAAGGACACGACCGCCTGATCGGTTACGAGGTCGAGCCCCCACACCGGATCGACGTGACGGGTCTGCTCGGCTGGTCCGAGGACCTGCTCGAGGACCTGGAGACGGGAACGCTACCGACCTCACCAGGCGTTCCCGCACTGCGCCGGGCGGTGGAATCGGGATCGGACGGGGGCGTCCTGGCACACCGGCCGGACTCGAGCTAGCCTGAGGGAATTAGGTAAGGCTAGGACAATCTTCACCGGAAGTGGGGTTCCTCGGCGTGACCGTGTTCGCACCGCTGAAACTCGCCCATCGCGAGACGATCAGCCCAGCTCAGCTCGGACGTACCTTCTGCACCGAGGTCGCCGAACAGGTTCCCTATTGGGTCGCTGTCCTGACCCCGGCCGAACGTCCGCTGCAGGTCACGCCGTCTCCACTCCGTGAGCGCACCATGGTCACGCTGTCCGTTCCCACGAACACGCACCGGCTCGACGCTCTGCTGCTCGCCGCGCTCGGATCTGCGGTGTCCACGTGGCAGCGAGACAACCGCCGCGGCTCGTCGTCGGGCGTCCTGGTCGATATCGACGTCGACGACACCGGATTCGTCCATCCCGTCCGGCTCCCCGCCGTTCCGGTCGACGCCCTCACCGAATCCGCCCGCGCCTCGTACCTCGTCGACGACGTCTGCAGACGGCTGGACTCGGCACCTCACGGTGGCCGCGACTACCCGCTGACCCGGAACTACCCGGCGCTGGCCTGCCGCCCGGGAGCGCAGATTCTGTTCCGCCACGATATATCCGAAGCCGACGCCGGCCATGACGAGTACGCCATCGACATCGCGATCGGCGAGACGGAATCAGGGCTGGTGTCGGCCCGAATCACCTGGTCCACCGGCATCGAGGGAATGGACGAACTGGTCCGCCTGTGGGCCGCAGCGACCACCGAGCTGACGGCAGCGCCCTCGTAACCGCCGGATTCGCTACAGGCTTTTCAGCAGCCTCACGTCGTCGTCGATTCCCTCTGCCGGGGTTTCGAGGATCACCGGTGCATCGGCGGCGAGCGCGACGGCCGTCAGAATGTCCGCGTCGATCGTTCCGGTGCCCAGGTTCGCGTGCCGGTCGCGGGCAGAGTCGAACTCGTCGCGCGAATTGTTCAGATGCACCAGGTCGATTCGTCCGGTGATGGCCTTGATGCGATCGACCACGTCGATCAGGTCTTCGCCGCCGGCCCACGCATGGCAGGTGTCGAGACAGAAACCGGCACCGAACTCCCCGATGGCGTCCCACAACCGCGCGATGTCGTCGAAGCGCCTCGCCATCGCCGAGTCGCCGCCGGCAGTGTTCTCGACGAAGATCGGTACGCCGAAACCACCCTGCTCGGCCTGACGCTCGAACAGCTTGCGCCAGTTGTCGATTCCCTTGGCGGTGTCCTCGCCCTCCCGGACGTGACCGCCGTGCACCACCAAACCGATGGCACCGATCTCGGCAGCTGCTGCGGCCTGTTCGACGACCGCCTTGCGGGACGGGATTCGAATGCGATTGTTCAGGCTCGCCACGTTCAGAACATAGGACGAGTGCACCACCACATCGACGTCTCCGGTCAACAGAGCCTCACCTTGGGGGTGCGGGGTGAGCTTGTTCCACTTCTGCGGATCCGTCAGAAACATCTGGACGAGGTCGACGCCGAGCGTCTCGGCCGTGCCCAGAGGGTCGCTGCTGTCGCGGACATGTGCTCCGATGCGCATGACGCCCATCATAGGGGTCGAGTTCAGGGTCTCCCCTGATAGCGACGGGGCCCGAACACTGAAACACTGGCACCCATGAGCGACATTGCCGCACGTGCGGTCGACGTATCGAAGGTCTACGGTTCTGGCGACACCCAGGTGCACGCACTGTCCGGGGTGAACGTCGAGTTCGCCCGCGGAGAATTCACCGCCATCATGGGCCCGTCCGGCTCGGGCAAATCCACACTGATGCATTGCCTGGCCGGGTTGGACACCGCGTCCTCGGGCACGGTCACGATCGGTGACACCGAGCTGACGGCGCTGTCCGACAAGGAGATGACCGGGTTACGAAGGGACCGAATCGGTTTCGTGTTCCAGGCCTTCAATTTGGTGCCCACCCTGACCGCGCTCGAGAACATCACTCTGCCGCTCGACATCGCCGGACGTACTCCGGACAAGCAGTGGCTCGACACTGTCGTCGACCGACTGGGCCTGCGCGACCGCCTGGGCCATCGCCCGAGCGAACTCTCGGGTGGGCAGCAACAGCGCGTGGCGTGCGCTCGCGCACTGGCCGGTCGACCCGACATCGTGTTCGGCGACGAGCCGACGGGCAACCTGGACTCCCGCTCGTCCGGTGAGGTGCTGTCGATTCTGCGCACGGCCGCAGACGAATTCGATCAGACCGTCGTCATCGTCACCCATGACCCACGAGCGGCCAGTTACGCCGACCGCGTCGTGTTCCTGGCCGACGGAGCTGTCATCGATCAACTGGCGTCGCCCACCGCCGACGCCGTCCTCGAGCGCATGAAGAAGCTGGAAACGGTCCACTGATGTCGCACTCGGTCGCCAAGAAATCGAATCCCGACAAGGCCCCGACGCGGGCCGCGTCGGGCAACCCCATGCGTAAGGTGTCGCTGCGAAACCTTGCCGCCCACAAGGTTCGGCTGGCACTGACGGTTCTGTCCGTCGTACTCGGAACCGCTTTCGTCGCAGGCTCGTTCGTCTTCACCGACACGCTGCAGCGCACGTTCTCGTCACTGTTCGCCGACACCGCACAGGGAGCCGACGTTCGAGTCGCCCCCGAGGATGCGCGATCGAGCGGAGTACCCAACGAGGACATCGCCGCCATCTCGGCGCTTCCCGGCGTGCGTGCTGTCTCCCCGTACGTGGGAGGACAACTCGTTCTGCTGGGTAAAGACGGTGCCGCAGTGCAATCCGGCGGTGCACCGACGATCGGTGAGTCCTACCTGCCGGACGAGCAGCGGCTCGGCGATCCGGCGACATTCGTCTCCGGCTCGGCCCCCACCGCACCCGGCCAGGTCGCGATCAACGCAGGTGGCGCCGATCGAGCGGGCCTGCAGGTGGGCGACGCGACCCAGGTACTCGTGCCGTCCAAGGGGATCACCGACATCACGATCTCCGGAATCTATTCCACTGCAACAGAATCCGGTGGTTTCATCGGGATTCAGTTTGTGCAGAGCCAGGCGAACGAGTTGTTCACCGACGGTGCGCACGTGCAGTACATCGACGTCGCGGGCAACGATCTCGCCGCACAGGGTAAGACGCAGAGCGACCTCAGGGACGAGATCGCCGCCGCGTTTCCGGATCTGAAAGTGCAGACCGCTGCCGACGTCCAGGCCGAAACCAAGGCCGAGGTCGAGTCGGCACTGTCGTTCATCACGTACTTCCTGCTCGCGTTCGGTGCCATTGCACTGCTCGTCGGCACGTTCATCATCTACAACACGTTCTCGATGATCGTCGCTCAGCGGGTACGCGAACTGGCGCTGCTTCGCGCCATCGGAGCCAGCCGCGGGCAGGTCAGTCGCTCGGTCGTACTCGAAGCGGTCGTCGTCGGCGTCATCGGAAGTGTGCTGGGCTTCGCCGGCGGTGTGGGACTTGCGTACGGATTGCGCGCTCTGCTCAATGCCTTCGACCTCGGGTTGCCGTCGGGCCCACTCGCCCTCGAACCACGCACCGTCGTCGTCGCCTTCGCGGTGGGCATCATCGTCACCGTCCTCAGCGCCTACGCACCGGCGCGGCGAGCAGCCAAGATTCCACCGGTGGCCGCAATGCGCGAGGAATTCGCGTCCGCCGGCGACACCCTGCGAACCCGGACGTTCGTCGGCGTCGGACTGGGAATCGCCGGAGCGGCAGCGATAGTCATCGGCGCTCAGTCGACCGGCGGCGCTGCCGCAGCAACCGTCGGCGTCGGCGCGGTGGCGGCGATCGTGGCCACGGCCCTGGCCGCACCGTCGTTGTCACGGCCCGTCGTGGGAGCCCTGGGGGCCGTCCTCACCCGGCCGTTCGGTGCCATCGGTCGCTTGGCCAGAACCAACTCGGTGCGCAATCCGCGCCGCACGGCAGCCACCGCATTCGCGTTGATGCTCGGCCTCATGCTCGTCACCGTCATCGGGGTACTCGGGTCGACGGCGAAGGCGAGTGTCGATTCACTCGTCGACACCGGCGTCGAAGCCGACTACATCCTGTCCGGTCCACAGTCGATCGGTGTCCCGGCCGGAGCCACGGCGGCCGCACAACAGGTCGACGGGGTGGAACGAACCGCTGTGCTGCATCCGGTGTTCGTCACGATCGCCGGAGAAGAAGAATTCGGCGCTGCCATCGACGGCTCCCCGGAAGGGCTGCTCGACCTGTCCATGGTTCGGGGCACCGCAGACCTCGAGAGCAACGGCTTCTCGGTGTCCGAGACCGAAGCGTCCACCAAGGGCTGGGACATCGGCACCCAGGTCGTGTTCGACTCCGTCGACGGAGCTTCGGTTCCCGTCACCGTCACCGGTGTGTTCACCGACAACCCACTGATCGGCAGTTGGATCGTCTCGGGCGACATCTACGAGAAGGTGACGCCATCCATTACGCGGTCGGATCTGCTGGTCCTCGTCAAAGCCGCGCCCGGAACCGACCTCGGTACGCTGCGCACCGACCTCGAGGCTGCGACCAAACCGTCCGTGGTGGTGCAGGTACAGGACGTCGAAGAATTCAAGGGCAGCCAAGGCCAGCAGATCGACACACTGCTCGCGGTGCTGTACGGACTTCTCGCCCTGGCCGTGGTCATCGCAGTGCTGGGCATCGTCAACACCCTCGCCCTGTCGGTCGTCGAACGCCGACGCGAGATCGGCATGCTCAGGGCGATAGGAATGCAGCGACCGCAGGTGCGTCGCATCATCTACCTCGAGTCGCTGCTCATCGCCCTGTTCGGTGCCATCGTCGGCGTCGCCCTCGGCATCGCCTTCGGGTGGGGCTTCGTCCAGACCCTGCGCGACGAGGGCCTGGGTGCCATGACGGTGCCCTGGGGGCAGGTCGTCGCAATGCTTCTCGGGTCCGCGGTGGTCGGAGTGCTGGCCGCTCTGTGGCCTGCCGTTCGGGCCGCGCGCACCAAACCGCTGGAGGCGATAGCCGACCTCTGAACAGGGTCGCCCCGACACCGGGCATTTCGTAACGACACCCGTTCGTTACGAAATGTCCGGTTTTCGGCTTGCGCGGAAAGACGGCCCGCGTCTACTTTAGGGGTGGTAAAACAGTCTTCTAGTAGGTTTGTGTACCGCAAACGAACCTTTACCTCGCGGGTCGGGCTCGTGCAAGGAGAATCATGACGATTCAGGACGCCTACGCGCCGACCCGATCTGTGCCGACGGTATCCGTGTCGAGCCGAGCTGTGTCGACGGGTCCTGTACCGGCACGATCCGCGCTCGCCCCGCTGTGTCGTCCCGACGGCCGCGACACGCTGATGGCGCGCTACCGCGAGGTAGCGCACGCCATGCCGGACGCGGCCGCGTTGCACGCGGCGGGGACGTCCTTGACCTTCGACGAGTTGCTGCATCGCGTGTACTCGCAGGCACGCAAGATCGCTGCCCTGCGCCCGTCCGATCACCGGCCCCTCGCCGTCGAGGCGGACGCGTCGGTCGACTCGATCGTGCTGATGCTGGCCGTCATCGCCGCAGGCCATCCATTGGTTCCGCTGGATCCGCAACTCCCCCATGAGCGCCGCGACCGCATCGTCGAACAGGCCAAGGCCTCGATCCTCGATTCGGCGACCGTAGACACAGCGGTCGATTCCTGCGTTCCGCTGCCGACGGTCTCGGGCGGCCACACCGCGGTGATCAACTACACGTCCGGATCCACCGGTACGCCCAAAGGCGTCGTACTCAGTCATCGCATGTGCCTGACCAAGGCGTACGAGGTGTCCACCGCGCTGGGGTTGGGCTCCCACGATCGCGTCGGCGATGCCCTTCCCGTCAGTTTCGGCGCGGGCCTGAACACCCTGTTCGCCGGGCTGCTCAGCGGTGCCACCGTTCATTGCCGTGACCCTCGATCCGGCACGGTCGGCAGCATCGCAGAGTGGGTAGCGGACCACTCGCTGACCACGTTGCACTGCTCGTCGTCGCTGCTGCGCGCCGTCGCGGGCCAGGTCACCGTACCCACGCTGCGCGTCGTCACCACCTACGGAGAATCACTGCACGCCGACGACGCGCGCCGCTTCCGCCTGGCTTCCGCCAACCGCGCCACACTCGTCAATTGGTACGCGACCACCGAGGCCGGGGCCGTCGCGTTCAGCGAGTACCCCCTCGACCGTGCGTTGCCGTCCGGCTTTCTACCCGCGGGCACTCCCGTCGCAGGAAAGCTCGTCGAGGTCGTTGCTGCCGACGGCTCCCCGTGCGAACCCGACGTCATCGGCGAGGTGCGCGTCACGTCGGCGTGCCTGGCCGACGGCTATCTCGAGGATGTCGGCGTGGACTCGGAGAAATTCGCTGCCCTCGGCGACGGCCTGTTCCGGTATCGCACCGGCGACCTGGGCCGGTTCGATGAGGACGGAACATTGCAGCTCGCCGGGCGTATCGACGACGCAGTCAAGGTACGCGGCTACCTCGTCGAACCGGCCGAGGTGGAGGCGGCACTGCGCGCGCTGCCGAACATCGATGATGCCGTGGTGATCGGCAGGAGATCCGGCGCCGATACCGACCTCGTCGCGTACATCTGCTCCGACCGGGCCGTCCGGGCGAGCCAGGCCGACATCAGGGCCGCCCTGCGCCGAACCCTGCCGGAATGGATGGTGCCCACCCACATCGTTGCGCTCGACGCCATGCCCCGCAACGAACGCGGCAAGATCGACCGCAGAGCACTGCCCGAGCCGTCCGACCGACGCGTCGAACGCACCGCGGTCGGCCCCACCGAATACATCGTCGCGGAGGCCGCTCGCACTGCACTCGGACTGGACGCCATCGGGCGGGACGAGGATTTCCTCGAACTCGGTGGCAACTCGCTGACCATGACGGCGATGCTCGCCCACTTGCGCGAGAACCTGAAGATCGAACTCGATCCGCAGGACGTGTTCGCGTCGACCACCGTGCGAACGCTGGCGTCCACCGTCGACGCTCGGCTTCGCGACACCGCCGCCGCACGTCGGCGCTCGTCCGGTGTCCACGACGTTCTGGTCCCGCTGCGCACCGGGGGTACCGGAGCTCCGATCTTCCTGATCGGTGGTGCCGGCGTGGGCGCGATGGCGTTTCTCGATCTGGTCAAGCACCTCGACGCCGACCGTCCCGTCTATGCCCTGCAGGCACACGGCCGAGGCACACGCGGGCGACCGGACCGGACCATCAGAGCCACCGCGGCACGGTATGTCGACGCGATCCGCACGGTGGCCCCCGACGGCCCGTTCCATCTTGTCGGCCACTCGCTCGGCGGCTGGATCGCCATCGCGATGGCAGAGAAGATCAGAGATTCCGGCGTCGGTACCCCGCATCTGCTACTTCTCGACACCCGGCTGTTCCGTCATCTCCTGGACCGGCTTCCCGGGGGTACGTCTGTCCCGGCAGCGCCGCCTGCACCGACCAGAGAAGACGCCGGCTTCCATCTGGGCCGTGTCGGTACGGCCGCGCTGTGGCTGCGTATGCAATTCGCTGGGCTGCTGCGGTATCCGACGACCATGGAATGGTTGGTGTTCGCCAGCATCGGGTACGTGGCGTTGAACAAGCATGTGCCGACTCCGTGGTCGGGGTCGATGACTGTGGTTCGCACCACCGAGAACGTCAAGGACCTCCGGTCGTGGCGAGCAGTCGCTCACGGCGAGCTGACATTCGTCGATATCACCGGCCACCACGCGAACATGTTGCGCGGACCGATGGCGAAGGAACTGGCCGACATCATCGACGACACCGTCGACAACGCGCGCTGACTGGGAATATCACCCGCGACGGCCTGTCGCGGTGGCGGCACAGCTTGTACGTTTGTGCCGGACGGCTAATTAGCCGAGCCACCGGCCCGAACCGAGACAGGGAGGTCGACCATGAGCGCATCGTACGAACTGCAGTCGGTGGAACTACACAAGGACGTCTTGCGGTACGTCGATATCGGCGACGGGCCGCCCGTGATTCTCGTCCACGGGCTGCTCGGATCGCACAAGTCCTGGGGCCCGCAGATCGAGCGACTGTCGGACCGGTATCGGGTGATCGCACCCGACCTGTTCGGGCACGGTGACTCCGACAAACCGTCCGGCGACTATTCGCTCAGTTCGCACGCGGCCACCATCCGCGACCTGATGGAGTACCTGAACATCGACTCGGCACCACTGGTCGGCCACTCGCTCGGCGGCGGCATCGTCATGCAGATGACGTACCTCTTTCCCGAACGGGTCGATCGCCTCGTGCTGGTCAGCAGCGGTGGACTCGGCCCGGAGGTGAGCCTGCTACTCAAGGCCGCGACGCTACCCGGCAGCGAACTGGTGCTTCCGATGTTGGCCTCGGATTGGTTCCGCAGGAACACCGAAGGAGTGCTGGCTCGACTGGGCAAGTGGGGGGTTCCGGTAGAGCCCGGCCCCAGCATGGCCGAGACCTGGCGCTCGTTCCGATCGGTCGCAGACCGGTCGACGCGGGAGGCATTTCTGGCGTCGACGCGGGCCGTCGTGGGTCCTCGCGGCCAAACCGTCAGCGCCAAGCAGCATTTCGAGAAGTTCGAGTCCATTCCCTCGCTGCTGATCTGGGGCGGCAAGGACCGCATGATTCCCGCCAAGCACGCGGACAACATCCGACGCGAGGTACCCAACAGTCGCGTCGAGATCTTTCCCGACGCCGGCCACTTCCCGCAGCTCGACGAGCCGGACTTCTTCTTCCGGCTGCTGGACGAGTTCTTGGCCGCCAACCACACCGACTCGAGCGACGCGGACCACAGCGCGCCGACGGAGATCACCCCGGCAGCCATGCCGCTCCAGCGCCCGTGAGCGTCATCCCGATGTTCCCGCTCGGCAGCGTGTTGCTACCGGGCGAACGTCTCCCGTTGCACATCTTCGAGCCGCGATACCAGGCACTGGTACAGGACTGTCTGAAGATGGACGATCCCCGTTTCGGCGTCGTTCTCATTGCCCGGGGGCACGAGGCAGGCGGCGGCGACGTACGACACGACGTGGCGACGATCGCCCACATCATCGGTCACGAGGCCATCGGAGACGGCAGGTATCTGCTCGAATGCGTCGGCGGCGAACGGATCCGCATCGACGCGTGGCTCCCGGACGACCCCTACCCACTGGCCGACGTTCGCGCATGGCCCGACGCAGACGTCGATGCCGTCATCGCCGACACGCAATTCGCCGCCACCTGGGCCAAGGTCGAGGATCTGTACGAGCTGATCGGTCGGCTCGAATCCTCCGGGGACATCGTGACGCCGGGCGTTCCGGATTTTCTGAGCCTCCCGATTTCGGCCGCCGAGAAGATCTGGTCACTGGCCTCGTTGATCCCGATGGGCCAGTCCGACCGACTCGACATCCTGTCGGCACCGGACGCCCCGTCGCGCTTGAAGGCACTCGACGACGCGATCGAAAACGTCACGGCCGTCGTGCAATTCAGACTTCAGCCCTGACCGGAGCCAGTCCGGCGAACCCAGAAAAGAAATCAGGCCCGGCACCATCGGTGCCGGACCTGATCTTCGTAGTAGCGGGGACAGGATTTGAACCTGCGACCTCTGGGTTATGAGCCCAGCGAGCTACCGAGCTGCTCCACCCCGCGTCGGGTGATACCCACGGTACATGCCGTCGTGGCAGACTCCCAATCGCCAGGTCAACGCTCTACGGTTCTTTCATGCCCACCGAGTCGTCACCCGTCCTGTCTTTTCCACACCAGGCGGTCGCACAGATCACGCTGAGCAACCCTCCGGTGAACGCCTTGACCCAGCCTGCGACGCGACGTCTGCGGGCGATGCTTCGCGAGCTGGCCGACAACTCCTCCGTCCGGGCCGTCGTGCTCACCGGCGACCGGGTGTTCAGTGCCGGTTCGGACATCTCCGAAATGCCCGCGATGCAGGCGGCAGGCGACGTCCTCGAACGCAAGAGCAATGTCGAGAACGCGACCCTCGAATTACTGGCCGACCTACCGCTCCCGACGGTCGCAGCGATCGACGGCTTCGCCCTGGGCGGTGGGCTCGAGATGGCGCTGTGCTGCGATCTCGTCGTCGCCGACGCGGGTGCCCGCCTCGGCTTGCCCGAGATCGATCTGGGGCTCGTCCCCAGCAGTGGCGGGACCATGCGTGCGTTGCGGCGGGTGGGTCAGTCGCGCGCAGCCGAACTGGTGTTGCTCGGCGAGCCCATCTCTGCCGAGACCGCTCTGGAATGGGGTCTGATCAACAGGGTGGCTCCACGCGGTGGGTCCTTGTCGATGGCACTGGACCTGGCACACGTGCTGGCCGCGAAGTCCCGCTCGGCCGTGCACGCGAACAAACGAGCTCTCGCGCTCACGTTCGGGCAGTCACCACACGAACCGGCACGACGCGCACTGCCGGTGTTCGAGGAAGCCTTCGAGTCGGCCGACGGCCGAGAGGGCGTACGGGCCTTCCTCGCCAAGGAATCACCGAACTTTCGATAGCCGGGCCCGCGCGAGAAGTGCTGCACCGGTGACGATCTCCCATCCGATGATGGTGTAGACGGAAATCCGCTCGAACGCTCCACCGCCGAGGATGCCGGTATCGGCGAGAAACAATGCGAAACCGGCCAGCCCCGCGACACCGGCGACGGCGCTGGCCGCCGTGTACCACCGAGGTGCGCCGACGCGTCCGCCGTACCGGCCTGCAGCCAGGAGCACCAGGTTTCCACCGATGATCGCCATACCCGCGCCCGCTGCATGCGGAGTCGATGCTCCGTCGACCGAAGCATGCGCGAGCCCGACCACGATGCTGCCGATGCCGTGCACGAGCGACGTGCCCAGCACGATCCAGCGCGCTCGACCCTCGAACAACACCGACAATCCGAGGCCGGCAAGAACGAACAGCGTGCCGTCGACCACAAAGCCGGTGTTCATCACCGGGTGCCACGGTGAGATGTCCGGAATCCCGAGGTCACTGATGTTGTTGCGCGCGTAGCTGTACGGTCGGTCGGTCCAGCCGCGCGCCGAAATCGCTTCGGCAGCGAGGTAGGTACACCCACCGACCAGAAACGCCGCGGCGGCCAGAACTGTGGATCGCTTCACCACTGCAGTATTCACTGCCCGATACCCGATGGGTCATTCCGCAGGCTCCACTCCCGGCGACCCCGATGCACCGGGCTTGTACCGATTGGTACAGTACCGGCTCATGAGCGATCGCCACGACGTGGTGCCGATACTCGCAGGAGTGTTCCGCGACCACGGGTTCGACGGGTCGTCCCTCGCGGTCATCAGCAGATGCACCGGACTCGGCAAAGGCAGTCTCTACCACTACTTTCCGCGGGGAAAGCAGGAAATGGCCGAGGCAGTCCTCGACGACGTCGAGCTGTGGTTCCACCACAACGTCTTCGAGCCGCTGCGGCACGGAGACGACGCGGCGTCGACGACCCACGACATGTTCGAGCAGACCGCCCGCTATTTTCGATCCAATCGCCTGGTGTGCCTGTTCGGCGCGTTCACGCTCGGGCTCGAGCGTGCCACCTTCTCCAGCCGTGTCGCCGCGCATTTCACCCAGTGGATCGAGGCACTCACTCCGGTGCTGCAGCGGCTCGGACACGGAGACTCGGCGGCCGAGCTGGCCGAAGAGATCGTCGCCGGAATTCAGGGGGCGTTGGTGCTGGCGAGGGCTTTCGACGATGCCACACGATTCGACCGGGTGCTGGCCCGACTCGAAGCCTCGGCCGCACGCGTGTCGGCGGGAGTGCACGCATGACACCTGACGACACGACGCCCAAGCCGGCACCCGAGCTGAAGACCTTCGGGATACGAGAGTTGTTGCGACTCATCGTGATCGGGTCGGTGCTGACGTACTTTCAGTTCATCGCCATCGGCCGCTGGGTTCGTGCGCCGCGGCGCGGCTGGCCGGTTCACGCCTCCAAGGCCGTCGTCGACGCGTTCTTCGTGCTCGGCCCCACCTTCGTCAAGGTGGGGCAACTGATGGGTTCGTCGCCCGGACTGTTTCCCAAGGTCCTCGCCGACACCTGTCTGCGATGCCTGGACGAGGTGCCGCCGTTTCCCGGGTCGCAGGCTCGCGCGGTGATCGAGGCAGACCTGGGCCGGAGCGTCGACGAGTTGTTCTCCTCGTTCGACGACGTACCGCTCTCGTCGGCGTCGGTCGCCCAGGTGCACCTGTGTGTGCGCCGCGACGACGGCCGCGAAGTGGTCATGAAGGTGCAGCGGCGAGGCATCTACCACCGCATGAAAATCGACCTGCGAATCGCGTATCTCATCGCGCGCGGTCTCGAGAAGTTCATTCCGTTCTTCGCCACGGCCAATGCGTCGGCCATCATCGTCGACCTGCACGCCGCGACGTTCGCAGAACTCGACAGCGCAGTGGAAGCCAAGCGCCAGCACAGCTTTCGCAGTGCAATCGGGGCATTCGGCGACAACAAGCACGTCACCGCACCCGAGGTGTTTCTCGACTACTGCGGTGGACGCGTGATCTGCATGGAACGCATGCACGGCTCGCCGCTGGACCGGTACCGGCCCGGTGAGCAATCGGAGCTGATCGTTCGCCGTGCCGCCAAGGTCTGGATGGAGGCCCTGGTACTGCACGGCCTGTTCCACGGCGACGTGCACGCGGGAAACGTCTGGGTGCTCGACGATGGCAGAGTGGCCTTTCTCGACTTCGGCGTCATGGGCGAGGTGGACGAGCAGTGGCGCGCGTTGTTGCTCGACCTCTTCCACGCCACGGTGATCGACGGCGACTTCACCCGCCTCGCCGGTACCGTCAAACGTCTGGGAATCGTTGCCCCGCAGATGGGTTCGGACGCCGAAGTCGGCGCGATTCTGCAGTCGGTGTTCGCGCCGATGCTCTCGGCCACCCTCGCCCACTTCAGCCTGGCGGACTTCATCCGGGCGTTGGTGGGCATGGGCAAGCAGTACAAGACGTCGAGCCCCGAGGAGCTGATCCTGGTGGCCAAGCAGCTCGGCTACTTCGAGAGGTATGCCATCGAACTCGCACCGAACTGGGCGTTGGGCACCGACCCGTTCGTGTTCAAGAACGTCTTTCCCGCCGAGATCGCGGCGCTGTCCGAGGCACGGGGCATCGAGCTGCCGGAGTGATCCGACAGCCCGCGCACCCGATCACAGACTGAAGTCGAGAACCACTTTCCCTGCTGCCGTTCGGTTTTCGAGCGAGGCGATCGCTGCTGCCGCGTCGGAGACGGGGAAGACGGACGGCTCGGGAGCCACGAGCGAACCGTCCGCGAGCAGCGGCTCGATCTCGGCCCACTGAGTGGCCAGGTAGCCGGGGCGCGTCATCCACCACGCACCCCACCCGACGCCGACGACATCGACGTTGTTCAGCAGCAACCGGTTGACCTTGACGGTCGGGATCTCGCCACCGGTGAAGCCCAGCACCAGGATTCGGCCCGACGGCGCGAGCGAACGGATGCTGTCGGTGAATCGGTCCCCGCCCACCGGATCGACGACCACGTCGACGCCACGGCCGCCGGTCAGCTCCTTGACCGCGTCCTTCCAGCCGTCGACCAGTACGACGTCGGTGGCTCCGGCGGCTCGCGCGATGTCTGCCTTTGCTTCCGAGCTCACCACTGCGATCACCCGTGCTGCCCCGAGCACCGGAGCCATTCGCAGAGCGGAGGTTCCGATCCCGCCCGCCGCGCCGTGCACCAACACCGTCTCGCCCTGCGCCAAGCGGCCGCGCTCGCGCAACGCGAAGTGCACCGTCAGATCGTTGAACAGCAAGCCTGCGCCCGCAGTGAGCGACACGGACTCGGGCAACGCGAACACTGTGTCGGGCGAGACGACGGCGACTTCTGCCATACCGTCGCTGAGCCCCGTCAACGCTGCCACGCGATCTCCGGCCGAGAAGCCGGAATCCGCCGGAGCCGACCGCACGATGCCGGCGATTTCGCTGCCCGGAACGAACGGCAACTCGGGCTTGTACTGGTACAGCCCACGGGTGAGCAACGCGTCGGGAAACGCGACGCCCGCGGCCCTGACCTCGATGACCACCGACCCGTCACGCGCGGTGGGTTCGTCGATATCGGCAACGGTCACCGAATCGGGTCCGTCGAGACTGGAGATCTGTACCGCGCGCATGAAGTGTCCTCTCGGTCGGGATCGTTCCCTGCCTGCCACGGTACAAAACTGCTGTACTCACCGCCGCTACCGGCATCCACTCCTGGTGATGTGCTCCAATCGAGGGGTGAACACCACTCCCCTCACCGTCGTCTCGCCCGACGGCACCGCCCGCGGCGGCGTCATCGTCATCCAAGAAGCCTTCGGGGTCACCGACCACATCGTCGACGTCTGCAATCGGGTCGCGGCCGCAGGCTGGGTAGCCGTGGCTCCGCATCTGTTCCACCGGCAGGAGGGGGTGAGCGTGCTCGACTACTCGGACATGGATTCCGCCATGGCGGCCGTCGGGAAACTCGAGGCGGACGAGGTGGACTCCGACGTGGACGCGGCGGCGAGTGCGCTGGCCGAACTGGGGTTCGAGCCCTCGTCCATCGCGATCGTCGGCTTCTGCATGGGCGGGACCGTGGCCTTCCACACCGCGGTTCGACGGCAACTCGGTGCGGCCGCCACGTTCTACGGTGGCGGAATCACGAAGGGCCGCTTCGGTTATCCCGCGATGGCCTCGGTGGGCGACGCCCTCCAGACACCGTGGCACGGCTTCTTCGGAGATCTGGATGAGGGCATTCCGTTCCAGGACGTCGAGACACTGCGGGAGATCACCGCCACGGCACCCGTCGGCACCGAGATCACCCGATACCCCCACGGCAAGCACGGCTTTCACTGCGACGACCGCCCTGCCGTGTTCGATGCCGCAGCCGCAGGCGACGCGTGGACCAAGACCCTCGAGTGGTTCGACGCGCATGTCGCACGCTGAGCACCCTCGCTCCGACGCCGAACTGGCGGCGGAGACCGAACGCATCGTCGCGTTCTGGACCGAGCTGGCGCTGCCCGGCCTGTTCGACGTCCACACGCACTTCATGCCGAAGAACGTAATGGACAAAGTATGGAGCTACTTCGACAGCGCAGGCCCGCTGACGGGCAGCGTCTGGCCCATCTCGTACCGCTTCGCCGAAGACCGGCGGCTGCAGGTGATTCGAGGGTTCGGCGTGCGGCGATTCACGTCGATGATCTACCCGCACAAACCTGCCATGGCGGCCTGGCTGAACTCCTGGGGTGCCGACTTCGCGGCTCGCACCCCCGATTGCCTGCAGACTGCCACGTTCTATCCCGAGGACGGAGCCACGCAGTACGTCGAGCAGGCGGTGACGAACGGAACCCGAATCTTCAAGTCGCACATCCAGGTCGGGAACTACTCGCCCAACGACCCGCTGCTCGACGGCGTCTGGGGCACCATTTCGGATGCGCAGATTCCGGTGGTCATCCACTGCGGCTCCGGACCGGCACCCGGCTCGTATACCGGCCCCGAGCCGATCGCCGCTCTGCTGCAGCGGTTTCCGACGCTACCGCTGATCGTCGCGCACATGGGCATGCCCGAGTACATCGATTTTCTCGATCTGGCCGATCGATACGAGAACGTACGCCTGGACACCACCATGGCCTTCACGGATTTCTCCGAAGCCGCTGCGCCGTTTCCCCGGCACGAGATGCCGCGGCTGCTGGACCTGCAGGATCGCATTCTGTTCGGGAGCGACTTCCCGAACATCCCGTACCCCTACCTGGACGCGCTGCAGGCGGTGAGCCGTCTCGGACTCGGCGACGAGTGGGTTCGCGCCGTGTGCTGGAGCAACGGCGCGGCCCTGTTCGGCTGAGTCCCGTTCGCGGGTCTCAGCCCACCCAGAATTCCGCGATACGCTCGGCGATGGCGGTGCCCTGCGCCCGGCCCGCTGTTGCCGCCGCTGCGCGTACGGCGATGTCGGTGGGGTCGGGTCCGATCGCAGCCGACGAAGCCGCGTCGGGAACGATCACTTCCACCTTCGAGCCGCCCTTGACCAATTTTCCCCGTTCGACCTCGAAGGGGTCGCCTTCCAGGTCGAGTGCACCGACCTTGAGCACCAGCACCTTCTCGAAACCCACCGCCAGATCGGCGTTCTCGCTCGCACGGATACCGCCGTCGACGTAGCGGTGATCGCCGATCGTCACCGGCGGCCACATGCCCGGGATAGCGCAACTCGCGGCCACGGCGTCGATGAGCTCGACGCCCGATCCCCGGTCCAGTACTCGATGGCGTCCCGTCAGGGCGTCCACGGTGACGATCCGCAGATCGCGGTCGGGCCACGAGTGCGTCGTCAGTCGACGGGCGATGATGGCTCGTCGTTCCCGTTCGCTGATCGTTGCTGTCGCCAAAGCTTCGGCACCGATACGTCTGCGGGTGTCCAGCGCACTGCCGTCCGAGTTCTGGGCTGCTCGGGCCAACATGGTGACGAGCTCGTCGATGGTGGCCTCGGCGTGCGGCTCGTTGTCCTGCTTGGACTCGTCCGCCTGACGCTCGAAGAACTCCGATACCGGGGTGCCGCTCGAGATCTGAGCGGCCACCGAAGAACCGGCCGACGTTCCGAGCAACATCTCGGCGTCGCTGACATCGGCCCCGGCCTCGGCCAGTCCCAGAAGGACGCCTGTCTGCCACGCAATGCCCGCTACACCGCCGCCGCCCAATACGAGCGCTCGTCTGGCCATGGTCGTAACCCCGTTCTTCCGCTGGACCCGTCAGGAACTTACAGCCCCGCCGCCGACCCGCGGCCGTAACCACGTGATCAGGTCGTCGAGCACGCGTTCCTGCTCCGGCTCGTTGAAGACTTCGTGGAACAGCCCGTCGTAGGTTTTCAAGGTCAGGTCCTCGGATCCCGCCAGTTCGGCGATCAGCTCGCTGCCCGAGACGTCGGCCAACCGGTCCGCGGTTCCGTGCTGCAGCAACACCGGAATGGTCAGCGACGGCAATCTGGCGGGATACGTACGACTCTCCTGCAACAACGCTGCAGCGAGCCCGGCCGTGACGCTGCCGTGATAGCCCAGCGGATCGGCGACATAGGCGTCGACGACGGCCTTGTCGCGGGAGACGTCGTTGGGGTCGAGTTTCAGCACCGGCAGCGACGGCAGGAACCTGCCGAGTACTGCACCCACCGCGACCAACGCTTTCGGCTGGCCCACGGACGGGTTGACCGCAGGCCCGGACAGCATCAGTGCGTCCAGATCACCCTGATGGTCGAGGGCGTAGGACAGTGCGATGGCACCGCCCATGCTGTGTCCGAGGAGGAAGGTGCGGCTGCCGGGGTGCTCCTCAGCCGCGATCGAGAACAGTGTGTGCAGGTCGTCGGTGAAGTCCGACCATTTCGCCAAGGAGACTCGCTTGCCGCCGGATCGCCCGTGCCCGCGGTGGTCGGGTGCGTAGACGACGAGGCCGAGCGAGCCGAGCCGCTCGATCACGTGTCGGTACCGTCCTGCGTGCTCGGCCAGGCCATGGGCCAGCACCAGAACGCCGGTAGGGGAATTATCGGCGGCGGCGTCCGGGGTCCAGACGTCGTAGACGATACGAGTTCCGTGTACCCCGGCGAACGACGACTCGACATGCTGCATTCGGTCACCGTACAAGGACCGCGACGCCTTCGACGGCCCATCGCTCGAACCCCACAGATTCGTCTAGGTAACTATCCTCAGAGGCGTGGCGATGTACTTGTGACAGACCACCACCGCACCCCCTCGTACCGCGTGGGCAGCCTCGAAGATCAGGAGTGAGTTCACGCATGCCCGACAAGGACGCCGCAGGGGCCTCGCCGACGTGGCGCGATCCCAAGCGTTATCTCTGGCCGCTCGGCCTGACGATTCCGCTGAGCCCGTTCCTGGCGTGGGGCTTGGTGTCACTCCTCGGACCCGGCGCATTCTGGGCACTCGGGCTGATGATCATGGGCATCGCGCTGCCCCTGGTCGACAAGTTCGCGGGCGTCGATCGCAGCAATCCACCCGACGAGGCTCTCGCAGCACTCGACAAAGACAAGTACTACCGGTGGTGCGTCTACCTCTTCCTGCCGCTGCAATACGCCGGCCTGGTGGCCGCGTGTTACCTGTGGGCCCACGGCCCACTCGGCACACCGGAGAGGATCGGCCTGGCCGTCACCGTGGGAGTCGTCGGCGGCGTCGGCATCAATGCCGCGCACGAACTGGGGCACAAGCGCGAGAACGTCGAGCGGTGGCTCTCCAAAGTCACTCTGGCGCAGACGCTGTACGGCCACTTCTACGTCGAGCACAACCACGGCCACCATCTGCGCGTCGCCACCCCCGAGGATCCGGCGTCGGCGAAATTCGGTGAATCGTTCTGGAAGTTTCTGCCACGCACGATGTTCCACGGTCTGCATTCGGCCTGGGATCTCGAAACCCGTCGACTCGCGCGGTCGGGCTCGTCACCGTGGACGCTGCGAAACAACCTTTTCAACGCGGCCGCGATGAGCATCGTTCTGTTCGGGGCACTGATCGCAGTGTTCGGTTGGATCGTGTTGCCGTACCTACTGATTCAGGCCGCCATCGCCATCGTCCTGTACGAGGCGGCCAACTACCTCGAGCACTACGGCCTGATGCGCACCAGGCGTCCGGACGGTCGCTACGCCAAGCCCTCGCACCGCGACAGCTGGAACAGCGATCACCTGTGGAGCAACCTGTTTCTATACCACCTGCAACGCCACAGCGACCATCACGCGAATCCGGTACGCCGCTACCAAGCACTACGAACCGTCGACGAGTCTCCGCAACTCCCGGCCGGATACGCGGTGATGATCTTCTGCGCGATGGTTCCGCCCTTGTGGCGCAAGGTGATGGATCAGCGCCTGATGGACTTCTACGACGGCAACCCGAGCCTCGTCAACGTCGACCGCACCGATCGCACCGCGGTCCGTCGCCTCGAGAAGCTGACCGGGGCGCGAGCGCAGTCGTAGCGTCGACG
Source organism: Rhodococcus sp. JG-3 (assembly GCF_000482405.1). Taxonomy (NCBI): domain Bacteria; kingdom Bacillati; phylum Actinomycetota; class Actinomycetes; order Mycobacteriales; family Nocardiaceae; genus Rhodococcus; species Rhodococcus sp. JG-3. The sequence continues at coordinate 1,041,932 of NZ_KI519398.1, read as the reverse complement.
CCTCAGACCGCGGCGGGCTCGTCGGTTTGTGCTCTCAGGTAGCGCCCGAAATGCGGCACCGTGAACGCGATCGTGCCGCGCTCGGCCGAGTAGATCAGGCCCTTCTTGATCAAGCCGTCCCGGGCAGGCGACAGTGATGCCGGCTTGCGTTTGAGCTCGGTGGCGACGGCCGAAGTCGGCACCGAACCGTCGTCCACCGACAGTTCGGCCATCGCTCGCATGTATTCACGTTCGGCGGGTGTCGCGCGTTCGTAGCGCGAACCGAAGAATCCGACGGCCAGTTCCTCCTCAGCCGTCGGAGCGGCAACACGCACGTCCTCGGAGGAAATCGGGCTGTCGGCGGCGAGATCCCACGTCGCTTTGCCGTAGGCCTGCACGAAGTAGGGGTAACCGTCGGCGGCTGCGTAGAGCGCGTCGAGTGCCTCGGGGGTGAATTCGACGTCCTCGCGGTCGGCCGGCGCGATCAACGCGAGATCTGCTGCGGCTCGCTCGAGCCTGCCGATTCGGTGGTAGCTGAACAGGCGCTCGGAGTAACTCTTGGATGCCGACAACACAGCCGGTAGGTGCGGTAGTCCGGCCCCGACGATGATCAGCGGCGCGGTGTCCTGACTGAGTTCGTGGCAGGCCGCGCACAGTGCGGAGATGTCTGCGGGACCGAGGTCCTGCATCTCGTCGATGAAGATGGCGATACCCACACCTACGTCCCCGGCCAGCGCGGAGGCGTCGAGCAGCAGTTCGACGAGGTCGATCTCGATGTCACCGGAGTCGGCGCGGCCGGTCTTCGCCGGGACGTCGATGCCCGGTTGCCACCGCTCGCGCATCCCCTTGTCCGCGGTGGCGCGCAGCGCGAAGGCCTTGAGGACGCCGAGAAACTCGTCGACGCGTTCGGGGTCTCGATGCGAGGCCGCAATGCCGCGTACCGCCATGTGCAGCGCCGACGACAGGGGCCGGCGCAGTTCCTGGTCGGGGCGAGCTTCGATCTTGCCGGTGCCCCAGCCGCGCGCGATGGCCGCGGATCGGAGGTGGTTGAGCAGCACCGTCTTGCCGACGCCGCGCAGCCCAGTGAGCACGACGCTGCGTTCCGGTCTGCCGCGGGTGATGCGTTCGAGGACGACGTCGAAGGCGTCGAGCTGCTTCTTTCGACCGGCGAGCTCGGGTGGGCGCTGGCCTGCGCCGGGAGCGTAAGGGTTACGCACGGGGTCCATGGGGCCAAAGTTACAACGAATCGTGCGATATATGCGGACATCTAGCTCGTGTCCTAGAGATCCGTATTCGTTCGATACTTGCGGGACGCCCGAGGCCGGGGCTACTGTCGGCTCCGTGAAGCGCATTCTCGTAGTACGCCGCCGTAGCGGGGTCTGATTCGGACCGACCCCTCGCTGCGGGTCGTCGTGCTCTCTCGGTCCTCCCTTCACATTCGCCAGGACCACCCTCATGAATTCACTTGCTTCCACCTACGCCACCGATCCGTTCCATGCCCGTTTCGGCTGCGCCCTGCCGCGCACGATGCGCGACGAGATCTCCGGGCAACACATGTCGTGGGCGGCCTTCGTCGACCGCTTCTCGCCCACCACCGGCCCTCTTCGGCTGGGCTCCTGGTCCGGCACTGGGGCCACCGGGGGCAAGATGTCGTTCGACGCCACCTTCGGTATCGGTGACACCATTTTCGCTTGTGCCGCAACAACATACGGACCGATCGAGGCGTTGACATCGATGCTCCACGACGCCGGATTCCGCATCGAGATCCTCTCGTTCCACCAACAGCGCATCGGCGACGAGACCGCCACCTTCGTCCTGGCCGAGCACGACGGTCGCCGCGAATGGTCGATGTCCATCGAGCCCGACGCAACCCTGTCGTCGATCCGGGCCATCGTCGCCGGGGCCAATCTGCTGCATCGATAGCCCCAACCCAGTGCCGAGTTCGCAGTTGTGTAGGCCAAAACGCCCTCATTGCCTGCACAACTGCGAGCTCGACACACCCCTCGCGTTGGTAGGGCTTTCTTCGCCTCTCTAGCGTCCAAGCAATACAGGCGAAGATCTCACTAGGGCATCTCCACCGTCTGCGCGCGGTGGATTTCGGCCAGTGCGCGGCGCACATACGTCTCGGCGCGGCTTCGACGAACTGCGAGCAGATCCGCCACCACCAACAGGGCATGTGCGGGCCGCGGCCGCGAACGTGACTGTTCGTCGACGTCCGTCACACCCAGCGCGCCGGTGAGCACTTCGACGAATCCGGCGATGTCCACGCTCGGAAGCCACTCGGCTCCGCGGACGGTTCGGCCGAGTACTTCCTGGACGTTCTCCCCGGTCAAGCCATCGCTGTATACCTCTTCGAGCAAACTCCGTACCATCTCCGCATGCACGTTCCCGGCCTTGGCCGCGTCCGAGCGGTCCAACAGTTCGACGGCCTCGTCGAACGCGATCGGATCCTGCGCCACGACAGCAGCAAGGGCATCGACTGTGGCGTCCGCGATTCGACGCACATCGACGGGCCACTCGGTGGGCCAGGCCACGGGCACGCTGCTCGGGGGAACAGCCGCTGGGGAGGGGTCGGTCATCACAGGAGTCTCTCACTGTCCACCGACACGGTTCCTTTTACCTGTAACCGGTGTTTATACTAAGTCGCGCACTGTGGCAGCGGCCACATCGCGGACGTGGAGGAGGTCGACTCGATGAACGAGCGCAACGCCGTCGCATCGGACCCGGGCGAAGTGATGCTTCAGGCCAGGAACGTCAAGTTCGACTGGAGCGATCTGCCGATGCACTGGGTGCCCGGCGATCCGTACACCACGCACGTCCTCAACGTGCTGCATCTACTACTCCCGGCCGGCGAGCACTGGTTCGTCGACACGTTCAAAGAGGCCCTGCCCTACATCGACGACGAGAAGCTGCGCGACGACGTCATCGGCTTCATCGGGCAGGAAGCCGTGCACGCCGAGGCTCATACCGGCGTCCTCGTGCATCTGCAGAACAACGGACTCGACCCCACTCCGTTCACCGATCAGATGGAATGGGCCTTCGGCAAGGTCCTCGGATCGGATTCGGTGACGAGTCTGCGATCGAAGAACAACCTCGTCGAGCGGCTGGCCCTCATCGCGGCCATCGAGCACGTGACGGCGTTCCTCGGTGATTGGGTACTCAATGCCGACGGTCTCGACCGCGCCGGAATCCATCCGACGATGCTCGATCTGCTGCGGTGGCACGGTGCCGAGGAAGTGGAACACCGCTCGGTCGCGTACGACACCCTTCGTTACTTCGACAAGCGCGAGGTACGTCGCCTGCGCACGTTCGTCGTGGTCGTTCCGTTGATGGGCTACATCTGGATGCGCGGCATCATCTTCCTGATGAAGAACGACCCCGAGCTGCAGAGTGCCCCGAAGTCGGTCCGCAAGCCCCGTTCTGCCTTGTGGCGCAAGTCGGTTCGCCGCGGCACTCTGCCGGCGCTGACGCACGTCGGCCGCAGTATGTCTCGCTACCTGAAGAAGTCGTATCACCCGAGCCAGGAAGGCTCGACAGCTCAGGCCGTGCGCTACCTGGCATCGTCCCCGGCCGCGCAGGCTGCGGCGCGGTGAAGCTCTCGACGCGTCGCGTTCCGCGGCTGTTACCCAAGGACGCGCCACCGGATCTGCGCGGACGCCCCCGCGCCGATCGCTCGATGCAGATGCTCGGAACGTTCCTCAACGGCTACATGCATGCGACTGCCGGCAAGGAGTACGACGACGCGGTAGCCGGCCACAATCCCGATTCCGCGCTGCGGTTGGTGGTCGTCGACCGCGAGATCATCGCCGAGGACGAGAACGTCGCCGCTCTGACCCTCGCCTCGCCGACGGGGGAGCAGCTGCCGACCTGGCATCCCGGCTGCCACCTCGATCTACATCTGCCGTCGGGTCGCCGTCGGCAGTACTCGCTGTGCGGCGATCCGTCCGACCGCAGTTGCTACCGGATCGCCGTGCGCCGAATCCCCACCGGCGCAGGTGGATCCATCGAGATGCATGCACTCGAGCCCGGCACCGAGGTCACCGTCCGCGGCCCACGGAACGGTTTTCCCTTCGTCGCCGAGGGCAGTGCGCTGTTCGTGGCGGGCGGGATCGGCATCACCCCCATCATCGCGATGGTGCGTGCCGCACGGATTCTCGGGATGGACTGGCAATTCGTCTACTGTGGTCGCTCCCGGGACACGATGCCTTTTCTCGACGAGATCGAGAGCTGGGAATCGGACCGCGTGTTGATCCGTACCGACGACGCGCACGGGTACCCCACCGAGGGTGAATTGCTCGAGCGCGCACCCGCAGGCGGTGCCGTCTACTGCTGCGGTCCTACCCCCATGCTCGACGCCGTCCGCCGCGACTTCCGCCAATGCGCCGCCACCGCATTGCATTTCGAACGCTTCGGCCCGCCGCCGATCCTCGACGGCACACCGTTCGAGGTGCAGCTGATCAGCACGGGCGCTGTACTCGACGTGGCTGCCGATGCCTCCGTGTTGACCGCAGTCAAGGAACAGAAGCCCAATATCGCGTACTCGTGCCAGCAGGGCTTCTGCGGTACCTGCAAGGTGCGTGTGCTGTCCGGCGAGCCCGAACACCTCGAATCGCGATTGACCCCGGAAGAGCAGCGCGACCACATGCTCATCTGCGTCTCGCGTGCTCGAAGCGCCCGCCTCGTACTCGATCTATAGAACGGAAAGACATTGAGCAGCAACGCAGTTCGTACGACGGTCGTCAACGAAGGCATCCGGTTGGCGGTGTTCGAGAGCGGAAACCCCGACGGGGACCCCATCGTCCTCGTGCACGGGTGGCCCGATACTCACGAACTGTGGAGCCACATCGTGCCGCAACTCGAAGACCGTTTTCGGGTGATCAGCTACGACTCGCGTGGAGCCGGCGAGAGCTCGGTCCCCGTCGAGCAGTCGGCGTACAAGTTGGCCCGGTTGGCGGCGGACTTCTATGCCGTTGCCGATGCGGTGAGCCCCGACGCTCCCGTTCACGTGCTCGCTCACGACTGGGGTGCCGTGGAGGTATGGGAGGCGGCAGCTCAACCGCAGGCGAAGGACCGAATTCGTTCCTACACATCGATTTCGGGACCCAACCTCGATCACCTCGGTAAGTGGTCGCAGTCGCGCCTGCGTCGTCCCACCCTCACCGGCATCAAGCAGGTCCTTGCCCAGACGCGAGCGTCCTGGTACACCGTCACCTTCCACATCCCCGGCCTGTCGACGCTGCGGATCAAGCGACAGTTCGCCAAGGGCTGGCCGGCATTCCTCCAGGAGTTCTCGGGCGTCGATCCGAAGCTTGTCACCCAGAACCCCACGCTGTGGTCGGACGCAACCAACGGCACCAACCTGTACCGCGCCAACATCATTCCGCTGCTGACCAATCCGCGGGATCGATACATCGACATCCCGGTGCACCTCATCGTCAACACCGAGGACGTCGCGGTGCGGCCGTACCACTACGACGACACCGGCAAGTGGGTGAAGAACCTCACGCGCAACGACATTCCGGCCGGACACTGGTCGCCGATCTCCCATGCAGACGACATTGCCCGATTGACGAGGGAATTCATCGACTCGCTGGACTGAACCTTCAGGTCAACCGGTCAGATGCCCGCGCAGCGTTGACGACGTGTATTCGGATCGAAAGAGGCCGCGCTGCTGCAGGATCGGGACCACGTGTTCGACGAAGTCGGCGAGTGAGTCGGGGTAGCGCGGGCACATCAGGTTGAATCCATCGGCACCGCGGCCGATCCACGATTCCATCTCGTCGACGATGGAATCCGGTGTGCCGATCATCGTGGCGTGCCCGCCACCGGCCGCGAGGGTGCCCAGCAACTGACGCACGGTGGGCCGGTCCTTCTCGACGATGCGCAGGATGGTCTCGTACCGACCCTGCGGTCCCGTGAACTCGGCCGCAGGTGGCAGCGGCGGTACGGGTTCATCGAGTTCCCAGGCAGCACAATCCTGTCCGGTGAACGTCGAGAGCATCGCCAGGGATTGTTCCGTCGGCAGCAAGACGTCCAGTTCGGCCTTCTTCCGGTGAGCCTCCTCCATCGTCGATCCGATGTACGTCACCAAACCCGGCATGATGCCCACTGCCGCACTGTCACGACCGGCTCCATCGATTCTCGCCTTCACGTCGTCGTAATAACTTTGCGCGGCAACGAGATCGTAGGCGACGGCGTAGATCGCCTCGGCGTACTTCGCCGCCAGGTCGCGGCCCGGGCCCGACGCCCCGGCTTGGAACAACACAGGCCTGCCCTGCGGCGACCGCGGTACCGTCAGCGGGCCGTCGACTCGGAAGTGCTTGCCGTCGTGGTCGATCGAGTGCACCTTGGCCGGGTCGGCGTACATCCCCGTTCGATCGAGCGTCAACGCATCGGCATCCCACGAATCCCACAGCGCCAGAGCAGTATCGACGAATTCTTCTGCGCGTGCGTAGCGCTCCTCGCGAGCCGGGATGGCGTCCATTCCGTGATTACGCGCCTCGGCGTCGAACATGGAGGTGACGACGTTCCAGCCGGCCCGGCCGCCGCTGATGTGATCCAACGACGCCAGCATGCGCGCGGCATGGAACGGGGTGTAGAACGTCGACGACACAGTCGTGACCAGACCGATGTGGGTGGTCGCTCTGGCCATGGCCGACAGCGCCGTGATCGGTTCGAGAAACCAGGTTCCGGCGCCGGCCGGATCCCGAACGGAATGCCCGTCGGCAAAGAACACCGCGTCGAACTTGCCCCGTTCGGCCAGCTGCGCAAGTTCCTCGTGGTACGCGATGTTGCCCAGGTCCTCCACTCGCGAATCGGGATGCCGCCACGCTGCGCTGTGATGTCCGCAGCCGTACAGAAACGCGTTGAGGTGCATGTCAGTTCTTGACCAAACCGCCGTCGACAACGAGGTTTTGACCGGTCACCGACCGCGCCCACGGGGAGGCGAAGAACAGCAGAGCATCGGCGAACTCCTCGGGCGTGGTGACGCGTTGCAGCGGGGTCGAGGCCGCGATGAAGTCGAACACCTCGGCCGGGGTCGCGGCACTGGCGTCGGTGGTGCGCAGCAGTCCGCCCGAGACCATGTTGACGGTGATGTTGTCCGCGCCCAGGTCCACCGACAACGTGCGCGTCAGTGAGAGCAGGGCGGCCTTGGAGGCGGTGTAGTCGTGGTACGGCACCACCGGATTCTGGAACAAGTTGGTGCCCACGTTGATGATTCGACCGAAGCCCGCCTCACGCATTCCCGGCAAGGCCGCCTGCGTGGTGAGCAGTGCCGCGCGAACGCTGCCTCGCAGCTGAGCGTCGAACCGCTCCCAGGTGATGGTGTCGGCCTTCGGTCGAGCATCCCCGTCGAACGAGAAATCGGCCAGTGCGTTGTTGACGACGGTGGTGATCGGGGTGCCGAAATGCGCACGGGCCGAGTCGAACACCGAGGCCACCGCGCTCTCGTCGGTCACGTCGCCCTGAACCGCGAATGCACGGTCGCCGAGCCTGTCCGCCAACGCCTCCGCTGCCTCTTTGCTGGTGCGGTAGTCGATCACCACACGTGCGCCCTCACCGGCGAACGCCGCGGCAATCGCTGCTCCCAGCCCGCGTCCACCCCCGGTGACCAACACTGTCTGCTCGTCGAGTCTCATGCGCTCCGCCTCTCGTTCGAGGTCGGGACCGTCGCGAGGGACAGGAAATACCGAAACATCACGACATTCCCTTCGCTGGTCCTAACCAGATCAGGTTCGACGGGTGTGATCTCAGCCCTGACGGGCACCCCGTGTCGCGGTCGACTGTACCTGTAGGTCTCTCTACCGCTTTCTTACGCTCGACGTAGACAGCCGAATACAACCGTATGCAGCGATCAGCCGATGACAGCCCAGCCGTGCGCTGGAACGCTTACCCGTCCGTCGTTCAGGCTCGCTTCTCCGGCCAGTACTTCACTGCCCTGGGCCGGGTAGTCGATCGTGTCGTCGCCGAGATTGAGCGCCACCGTCATCGAATTGCCGTCCGCGTACACGCGGTAGAGCAGCGCGGTGTTGGTGAGCTCGAGCGTCTCGGTGCGCGCGGAGTACAACCACGGATTGCGACGCCGAACTGCGATCAGCTCCTGATGCACTCGGTAGACGGGCCAGCCGTACGGGGCGAGATCCTCGGGGGTGTCGGGGTATTCGGGACGGACCTCGTCGTCACCGCCGACCCGATCTTCCTTGATACCGCGGAACGCCTGCTCGTCGCCGTAGTAGATCATCGGCATACCGCCCACGGTGAACAGAACCACCAACGCGTGCAGCAGATGTCGCTCGTCCTCGATGACGCTGGCGATGCGATTGACGTCATGGTTTCCCACGAACGTGGCGGGCACGAAGGCGTCGAGCCAACCGTTGTGGCGCTCGAGGGCATGCGAGAGCTCGAAGAAATTCTTCTCGCTCAGCCCACTCCAGATCGCCTTCCACAGTTCGTACTGCGTCACCGAGTCCAACGTGGAGGCCGAGACGATCCGGTCGTAGTCACCGTGGATGACTTCGCCCAGAAAGTGTGCGTCCGAATGCTTCTCGCGAACCTTCGGCAGCACCGCGGCCCAGAAACGCGGCGGTACCGCGTAGGCCGCGTCGAGTCGCCAGGCGTCGACGCCGCGGTCCAGCCAATGCGACAGTACGTCCACGACGTACTGCTGCACGTGCGGGCTCTCGTGGTTGAGTGCGACCAATTCGTCGTGGCCCTCGAAGTTGCGGTGCGTCGGCTCGTCCCCGGACCAGTCGAGGTGAAACCACCCCGCGGCCTCGGAGTCCGGGCCCTCGGCCAGAGCCTCACGGAACTTCGGAAAGCTCTGCGCCACATGGTTGAAGACGCCGTCGAACATCACCTTCAGACCGCGGGAATGCGCCGCAGCGATCAGCGAATCGATATCCTCGTCGGTGCCGAGCCGACCGTCGACGTGGTAGTAGTCGACAGTGTCGTAGCCGTGCTTCTCCGACTCGAAGATCGGACCGAGGGCGATGCCCGACGCGCCGAGTTCGAGGGCGTAGTCGAGCCACTTCTCGATTCTGTTCAGCCGGTGCAGATCCGATTGGGATTCACCGTCCCATCCGTGCACCGGCGCACCGGTGAAGCCGAGCGGGTACAGGTGCCACCAGATCGCGTGCTTCGTCCACTCCATCAGGACGCCTCGATCGAGTCGCGACCGAGCTCGCCCGCGCCGGTATGACCGGACAGGCTGGTCACCAAGTCGAATTCGGCCAGTAGGCAACGTAGTACGTGTGCAACACCCTCCTGCCCGCCGAGGGCGAGACCGTACAGGAACGGGCGGCCGAGAAGAACCGCATCGGCACCGAGCGCAAGCGCCTTGGCCATGTCCGCGCCGGTCCGTACACCCGAATCGAACAGGACCGTCAGTTCGTCACCGACCGCATCCACGATGGACGGCAATGCGTCGAGAGACGGCCTGGCACCGTCGATCTGACGACCGCCGTGGTTGGAGACGACGATGCCGTCGACTCCGTGGGCGGCCGCTTCTCGGGCGTCGCCGACGGTGCAGATGCCCTTGAGCACGATCGGGCCGTCCCAATGCTCGCGCAGGAACGCCAGGTTCTTCCACGACAGCCCCGGGTTGGGGAACATCTGCGCCCAATGCATCGCGGCTGCAACGGGATTCTCCTCGACGGGCTGAGCGAGTCCGGCTTGGAACGCCGGATCGCTCAGATAGTTCTCGATGCCGAGGTTCGCCAAGAACGGGAGGTACCCGCGGTCGAGATCGGCGGGCCGCCAGCCCAGCAACGTCGTGTCGAGCGTCAGCACCAACGTGGTGAATCCGGTGTCCTTCGCACGCTGCAGGAAGCTCAGCAGTACCGATTCGTCCGTCGGCCAGTACAACTGATACCAGCGCGGCGCATCTCCGCCCGCCTCGGCGATCTGTTCGAACGAATGCGAGGCCTGCGTCGAATGTATGTACGGCACACCGAGTTCCGCAGCCGCGCGAACCGTCGCGAGTTCACCGTCGGGATGGGCGAGAGTCTGAATGCCCACCGGCGCGATCAGCAGCGGTGCAGGCATGTCGGTGCCGAGCACGGTGCACGCATGATCACGCGAGGCCGAGCTGCGCAGCATCCGCGGCGTGATGGCCCACCTGTCGAAGGCGGCCCGGTTCGCCCGCGCCGTCGAGCCACTGCCCGCGCTGGCGACGATGTAGCCGAGCGCCTCGGGCGAGAGCTTCTCGGCAGCCTGGTCCTCCAGCCTCGCCAGGTTGGTGGTGATCGACGGTGTCTGCTGGGCGAACATTCCGGCGGCGTAGATGCCGAGCTGGTGATCGCTGAAGTTGCTGGGCCTGGCCTCGGTCATCGTTCGACCCTACCGGGGCACCGCCGAGGATCGGGCGAGAAATGCGTCCAGCAGCGCCGAGCACCGCTCACGAGCTGCAGCTTCGGAGTCGGCAATGTCCTGCCTGATCTCGTGCACGTCCACCGCGTGTTCGACGCCGTCGCGGTCCCACGCGGCCGCCCATGCATCGTAGGTGTCGAGGTCGATCTCGGGGTGGAACTGCAACCCGAGGTGCGGGCCGCAGACGAAGGCCTGCTGCGCAGCCGCGTTGCGGGCGATGACCGTGGCCTCCGGCGGCGCGACGAACGTGTCGCCGTGGAATTCCATCCACGGGCCCGAGGCGACGAGCTCGGGATCGGACGTCTCGACGTCGACGAATCCGTACTCGGGGTACTCAGACTTGCGGACGGATCCGCCGAGCACGAGAGCAAGCAACTGGCCGCCGAAGCACACACCCAGAACCGGGACCTGCGCATCGATCGCCTGCTGCACGTACGCGATCTCCGGCGCGAGCCAGGTCAGCGTGTCGTCGTACGCGGCGTCGGGTGAGCCCATGACCACGACCACCTGCGCGTCGGACAGCGTCGGTGGTGCGACATCGGGACTGTGGTCGAAGGAGTGCACGTCCAACAGGAAACCCCTGGTGCGCAATTCGGCGGCGAGGGTGCCGATATCGCGACGCGCCAGGGACGGGTCCCGGTCGTGGACGAGAACTACGGCGCGCGGGTCGTTCGGGTATGTCACAGGGCTCCTTTACGGTGTTCGTGCACACCGTACGACAGACTGGATCCGATGCCACCTCGTAAACGCACTGCCCGATCCACCACTGCCCGCACCGTCAAGGCCGGGCAGAGCAGCGCTGCGCGAAAGTTCGCGGCTGCGAAGAACGGTGAGCCTGCGGCGAAAAAAGCTGCCCCGAAGAAGGCCGCACCTCGCAAGAGAGCAGCCCCGCGCAAGTCGTCGCCCCGCAAGTCCGCCGCCCCCGATCTTCGGGTGCCCGATCCCGGCGAGCGCGTCTGGGTGTTGGACGTGCCGTTCGAGGATCGGTCCGCGGCGGGCGCAGCGGGGGCGCGCTGGTACGCCGGACCGCGCGTGTTCGCGTATTACGGAACCGAACTGCCCGAGTACCTGCAGCCGTACGAATCGATGCCGTACAGCCTGCAGCGGTGGCTCGAGGACGACGCGAACGACAGTTGGCGCGACGAAGAGGTGCGCGAACGGGCGATGCAGCCTCGCGACACCCAACTCGAATCGGTCCGACGCCATCTGGCCGCGCTCGACGCCGGCTTCCCATACTTCGCGCAGATGGATTCGACAGGTCTGGGTAAGACGTTGGCCGTGTGCGAGGCCGTGCGGCAGATGTCGGCCGCCGAGATCGGCACGGTTCTGGTGGTGGCACCCAAGGGTGCGCTGCCGGGGTGGCGTCGCACCATTGCAGACAGCGAGGCCGATATCGAACCGTCCGACCGCAAGCGTTGGTTGCTGATCACCTATCAGTCCACCAAGAAACTGCTGTCGGTTCCCCCCGAGACCGATCTGGGCAAACGTAAACGGACGCAGAACAAGCGGACCATCTCGCTGGGAGAGCTGCGGTTCGACATCGACGTGGTGATCGCCGACGAGTCGCATGCGTTGATGAACATCGAGTCGCAGCAGTCGCAGATCCTCTGGCGGTATCAGGAGGCGGCTCGATCCGTGGTGTGGATGTCTGCTACTCCCGGCTATCAGCCGCTGCATTTCGCGTACATGGCCCGCGCCGTCGAACGCAGCCGCGGCGTCGAGATCCTCGGCGACGACGAGTATCTCGGGTATGCCGTGACGATGAAGTGGGCGGAGTTCCTCATCGAGTCCGGGTTCGCCGTCAAGGCAGGGAAGGCGACGACGGGGTTGACCACGTGGCGGTGGGAGCCCGAGGACGCGACGACGCGAGCCCGCGACATCGCGTCGGTGCACGGCTGGTTGTCGGGAGGCGCTGTGCCGTGGTCTATTTCGCGGCCGTCCCCACCGACTCCGAGGGAGCCCCTCGGCCAGGAACTCACGGCCGCGCAGAAGCGGCTGTACAACTCGGCGTGGGTGGACTACCGCAAGGAAGTCGGCCTGCCGATCTGGAAGGCCGTCGGCGGAAAGCGAGTGCTGCAGAAGAATCCGAGTACTCGTGCGGCGACGCTGCGTTTTCGCCAGAAGTGCTCGTACCTGCGCATTCCCGCGTCTGCGGATCAAGTCCGGACGTGGGTCAAGGCAGGCAATCAGGTGTTCGTCTCGATGTTCTACCGCGAGTCGGTCGCTGCTCTGGCCCAGACACTTCGAGACGAGGGGCTCGAGGTCGCCGTGGTCGACGGGAGCATGAGCAGTCCCGAGCAGGAGGCGTCGATCCGCAGTTTTCAGACCGGCGACGCGTCGGTCATCGTCTCGACCACCACGAGCGCGATCAACCTGCACACCAACGAGTTACTGCTCCCGGAGGGGACGGTCTCCACACTCGCACCGCGCGTGACGCTGATTCACGATCCTCGGTGGACACCCATCGACATCAGGCAGATCGAGGGCCGCGCCAACCGCATCGACAAGGACCACAACCACACCACGTCGACCTGCTACTACGGCTACGCCGAGGGCACCGTCGAGGAGGAGATGGTGCTCACCGGGATCGAGCGCATCGCGGATCTGGGATCGATCGTGGGGCAGGCGGATCTGATCGATCCGGAGGCTTTCCTCGCGGCGAAAGTGGATGCCGGAAAATAGCGACAATTGTGAGCAATCGTCCACGCGCCCGAGTAGGTTCGGTCCCATCGACAATTCGTCGATAGTGGGCTCACTTTGGCACCAGGAGTAGTCATGATCGTTCTCGGAATCATCCTCGCCCTCATCGGCTATTTCGCCGGCATTTCAATTTTGACGACTATCGGCATCATTCTGGTGGTCGTCGGCGCGGTTCTGACGTTGCTCGGTTCGATGGGGCGCGCAGTCGGTGGCCGCAAGACGTGGTTTTGACATCCACGTTAGAACATACGTTCGATTTCTGTTAGTCTGAGCGGGCCCCCGGAGTTGGCGATGCGGCCAGCGGAGCCACTTCGGGCGGTCCAAATCGGGCGGTAGACAGTGTCGAAGGCGGTTGCGCGCGATGGCATCCGACGAGCGCGACACCGACCCGGTTGCCGGCTCGCTCTACCGCGTCGGCGATCGGTGGGCAGAACGAGCACCTACTCACTGCACCAACGGCCATCCGCTTGTCGCCGGTTCGGTACTGGTGGGTTCGCGTGCTTGCTCGTGTGAGCGGGGGCATCACCGTACCCATCAGTGCCAGAGGTGCAATCTCGTGCGGTTCACCCCAGAACTCGGTGCCACGTGCAGCGACGCCAGCTTCGATTCTCGCGCGGCGCGGTCACGTCCGGCGATCGTGGACAATCGGGGGCATGAGCAACAGTGAAGCCGTCGTCGACCTGGTGCAGCTGAGGCACGATTTCACCCGCTTCATGATGAGTTACAAGTTCGGAATCGACGAACTGATCACCAAGATCAACATCCTGAAGCAGGAATTCACTCACATCCACCGCTACAGCCCCATCGAGCATGTCTCGTCGCGACTCAAGACGCCCGAGAGCATCGTCGACAAGGCTCAGCGCAAGAAGTGCGCACTGACGCTCGACGCCATTCGCGAGAACATCTTCGACGTCGCAGGTGTCCGCATCACGTGCAGCTTCATCTCCGACACCTACCGCATCGCGGACATGCTCAGTAGTCAGACCGACGTTCGAGTCGTCGAGGTCAAGGATTACATCGCGAACCCGAAAGCCAACGGCTACAAGAGTTTGCACCTCATCGTCGAAATTCCGGTGTTCATGTCCGATCGCGTCCAACCGGTCTTGGTCGAACTCCAGATCCGCACGATTGCCATGGATTTCTGGGCGAGCCTCGAGCACAAGATCTTCTACAAGTACCGCGGCCAGATTCCGCCCACCCTGTTGGCGGAACTGACCGAGGCCGCCGAGACGGCCAACACGCTGGACGAGAAGATGGAAAGCCTGCACGACGAGGTGGAGGAACTGAACGGCGATTCCGACAACTCCATCACTCTCGGCGCGATGCCTCCGATGGCATTGCCTCCCGAGCTGCTGCACATGTTGCTCACCGCGCAGGCCGAAGCAATCGACCCGGACTGACGATGCCTTCGAAGAACGTCAACCCCGCTGCTCGACGGCTGAGCAGCGGGGTTGTCGGTTCGTGCCTGCGTTATCCGATATGTACCGGGGTGTCGCCGACGGGCAGGTCGTCTTTCTTCGCGCGGACGAGCAGCAACACGACCGGGCTCACCAGCGCTACGAGGATCGCGGCGGTACCGAATGCCCAGGCGTAGCCGGAGACCTCGGCCGAGAACGCGTGGTCGATGGTCGCGAGCACGAAGTTGCGGATCGGCTCCGGCAGCGCGGCCAACATCTCGTCGCTGGGCACTTCCTGGCCGGCGAGAGCTTCCGCGGGAACTCCGGCGGGCGGAGTCGGTGCCGGATTCTCGGCCAGGTACGAGGTCTTCGACGAGGTGTAGACGGTGGTGAACACCGCAGCACCGAGTGCACCACCGACCTGCAGGGTGGCGTTGATCAGCGCCGATGCGGCACCTGCGTCGTGATCGGGAACGCCGATCAGTGCGACGTTCTGCATCGGAACCATCAGCAGACCGAGGCCGAGGCCGAGCAGCACGACGCCCGGCAGGACGTGCGTGAAGTACGAGGTGTCGACGCCGATCTGGGTGAGCAGCAGCAGGCCGACTGCGGAGACGACCGGACCGACGGCCATCAGCGGCTTGGGTCCGATCTTCGGCACGAGTGCAGAAGCGAGCGCGGCCGTGATCAAAATGCCGCCGGTCATCGGGAGCGACGCGACGCCGGCGATCACCGGGCTCATCTCCAGCACGATCTGGAAGTAGAACGTGAGGTACAACGTGCCACCGAGCAGGGCAGCGCCGATGACGGCCGAGCCGATGTACGCGGCACCGCGGTCACGGTCGAGCAACACACTCAACGGCAGCAGTGGGTTGGCGGACTTGGACTCGACGACGACGAACGCGGCCAGCAGAGCGAGGCCGAGCGCGATGAACGAGATGGTGGGTACCGTCGCCCAGCCGTCTTCGGCCTCGGTGAAGCCGTAGACCAGCGATGCCAGACCGAGAGCGACGACGATCGCGCCGGGCAGGTCGTAGCGGGTGTCTCCGTGAGCCTTGCTCTCCTTCACCAGCGGCACCGCTGCGGCGATGGCGAACACTGCGACCGGGATGTTGACCAGCAGGCACCAGCGCCAGTTCGCGTATTCGGTGAGCACTCCGCCGAGGAGTAGGCCGACCGCTGCGCCGCCACCGGCAATGGCGCCGAAGACGCCGAACGCTTTGGCGCGTTCCTTGGTGTCGGTGAACGTCACCGTCAGGATGGCCAGTGCTGCCGGGGCGAGCAGTGCAGCGAACACACCCTGGCCGGCGCGCGCGATGAACAGCTGCCAGCCTTCCTGAGCGAGTCCGCCGATAGCGGAGGCAACGGCGAAGCCTGCCATGCCGACGATGAACGAGCGCTTGCGTCCCCAGTAGTCGGCAATGCGTCCGCCGAGCAGCAGCAGTGCGCCGAACGACAACGCGTAGGCGGTGATGACCCAGGCGCGGCTGCTGTCGCTGATGCCGAGATCCAGCTGAGCCTGCGGCAGCGCAATGTTGACGATCGTGCCGTCGAGCACGATCGTGAGCTGCGTGATGGCGACGATGCACAGCACCAGCCATCGGCGCTCGTAGTTCGGATTCAGATCCGGCGCTTCGCGCTCGGAGTGCTGCGACATGCTTGTACCCCACTCGTACTCGTTGATTCTGGGCACGAAAAATGTCCCGAGCAAAAAGGTAGGCGACCCAGAACCAATAGTCAAACGAACTAGTTGGTTGGGGGTATGGTGACCGCCATGAAACCTGACGCCAGTGCGACCCGCGCCCGCATCGTCGTCGCCGCCCGGGACGAGTTCTCGGTACACGGGCTGGCCGGGGCCCGCGTCGATCGGATCGCGGCCGCGGCCAAGGCCAGCAAGGAACGTCTGTACGCCTACTTCGGCGACAAAGAAGCCCTGTTCCGGGCCGTCGTCGAGGACGGGTTCGCGAGGTTCATCGACGAAGTACCCTTCGCCGTCGACGACCTCGGCGGGTACGCAGCGCGCGAATACCTGCACCTCGCTGCGCATCCCGAGGAGCACCGCCTCCTGCTGTGGACTCAGCTGCAGGGCGGTATGGCGACCTCGGGCACCGACGACATCCACTCGGTCATCGCCGAGCGACACAGGGCCATGGCCGACGCCCAGCGAGACGGACTGATCTCCGACGCCTTCACCGTCGAGGATCTGATCACCATGATGTTCGGCATCACCTCGGCGTGGATGACCGCGCCGAGCCTGCACTGCGAGCCTGCCGATGACGCCGAAATTCAGCGTCGTGCGTCGAAAATCGAAGCCGCCGTGCGTCGACTCTGCGCTCCGTAGCGCTGTCTATCCATATCTAGCTTTGACGCAAGAGTGCGGAATACTGGGGTAGCGGCCCCCATTTCCGCAAACGCGCGCGCGTTTGCCAGACGCGCACAAAGTAGACACCGATCACGTCGCTATTCTGCGCGCATCTGGCAAGTGCGCTCGCGTTTGTCACCCCGGTCGGCTGCGTCCCTCGACCGCACACACGCGGGACGCCCCACCACGTCGAGCGCACGTGGTGGGGCGAGTCTCGAACTACGGCCGGCATCTACGCCGCACTACACCGGGAGTTTCTCGCGTCCGGTTTCCTTGATGGTCAGCACCGTGAGTACGCCGATCACGCAGACACCCATGACCCAGTAGGCGGGTGACATGGCGTTGCCGGTCGACTCCACCAGTTGAGCGGCGACGTACGGTGCTGTACCGCCTGCGGCGATGGTGCCGATGTTGAAGCCCAACGACACTCCGGTGTATCGAACTGCCCGGGGGAACAGCTCGGTGAACAGTGGGAACGCAGGTACCTGCACGACTCCGTTGAGAACCATGTAGACGAAGTACACACAGCCCACCACGATGATCGACGACGTCGCGCCGAGGATCATGAACACCGGCAACGCAATGACGACATACGCAACGTAGCCGCTGAGCAGTACCGGTTTGCGCCCGAATCTGTCGGTGAGCATGCCGCTGAGCGGGAAGGTCGCACAGGCCAACGCAATTGCGATCGCGGATGTCCAGTAGACCGAGTCCTTGGAGAATCCGAGGTCGTTGATCAGGTACACGCTGAAGTACGTCAGACCGATGTAACCGGATCCGTTCATCGCGATCGCAATTCCGACGACACGTAGCACCGACCACGGCTGCTTCTTCACGACATCGCTGAGCGGGCTTTTCGCAACCTCGTTCTTGGCTGCCATTTCCTCGAACTCGGGGCTGTCTTCGAGCTTCAGCCGCACTCGCAGACAGACGAATGCCAGCGGGAGAGCAAGCAGGAACGGGATGCGCCAGCCCCACGACGACATCTGGTCGTCGGTCGTGATGAGGGCGACCACTCCGACAACGGCTGCGGCGACCGCGAATCCGAGGGTGGAACCGACCGGCGTGAACGACCCGAAGAAGCCGCGACGGTTCGGCGGTGCAGACTCTGCGATATAGGTTGCTGCACCGCCGATTTCACCTCCTGCAGAGAATCCTTGGGCGAGTCGGATGATGACGAGCAGAATCGGTGCCAGCACGCCCACACTCGAGTGCGTGGGCAGCATTCCCAGGACTCCACACGCGATACCCATACAGACCACTGTCACGACCAGAGCCTGCCGACGGCCCCTTCTGTCGCCGAGGCGGCCGAAGAAGATGCCTCCGAGCGGACGTGCAACGTATGCGACGCCGAATACTGCCAGGGTCGCGAGGATGGATACGCCGGGGCTGGTGGACGGAAAGAACAGTGGCGCAATGACTACGGCGAGAAATCCGTAGACGGCGAAGTCGTAATACTCGATGAGCGTGCCGACGCCACCGGCGAGCGCAGCACGGCGCGCGGTGGTGGTGTCGGCTTTCGGTGCGCTGGTGACCGCAGAAGGCTGGTCGACGTTCGTCATCGCGCTGTTCCCTGTCCTGTGAGTGGTTGCTTGTTTCGGTGTTCGGCCAGCAGTAGTTCGTACGATCCGCCGGCCTCGATGACTGCGACAGTACGAGGGTTGGGCGCACTGCCCACCATCGATCGACCGTCGGCGGTGGTCAATGCTGCTCGTCGCCAATCGAGTTCGACGGCATCACCGGTGACGACCGCGCCGGAGACTTCCGGAATGGTGATGAGGGGTACTCCGTTGAATGTCTCTCCGCGCCAGAATCCCGGCGAGAACGACTCGGCCACGATGGCCTGGATACCGGCGTTGCGCAGAGCCACCATCGGCGGATAGTGCGGGTGACCGTACCCGAAGTTGCGGCCGCCGACGATGATGTCGCCCGGCCGAACGCGATCGACGAAACCCGGATCGTATGCGGTCATGCAGACCGACCTCAGATGCTCGGGATCGTACGACTTGATATTCGCAACGCCGACAACGAGATCGATGTCGAAGTCGTCGCCGAAGACCCAGGCAACTCGGCCGGAGATGACGTCGGGCGGGGGTGGGTAGGCGCTCACGAGCCCACCTGCTGGATCGTGCCGGCCAGCGCGCTGGCGGCGACGGTGTACGGAGAACCCATGTAGATGTTGGCGTCCGAGCTACCCATCCGGCCGGAGATGTTGAGCACGCCGGTCGATATGCAATTCTCGCCCGCCGCCAACGGCTTCTGATAGCCGAAACAGAAGTCGCAGCTCGACACTGCAATGTGCGCACCAGCCGCGCGCAGTACGTCGAGCAGCCCCTCTCGCTCTGCCTGATCGTGCACCTTCTGCGACGTGGGCACGACATTGAGCTCCACACCGGGAGCCACGGTGCGTCCGTCGAGCACGAGTGCCGCGGCCCGCAGATCCTCGATTCGTCCACTGGCACATGATCCGATGAACGCCTTGGTGATCGGAGTGCCGGCGAGTTCGGCTGCAGTGTGGGTGTTGGCTGCACGCGCCGAGCCGGGCTGCACGACCTGCGGCACGATCTGGGCGAGGTCGATGGTGTGCCGAGCTGCGTAGGTCGCATCGGAGTCTGGGTGGACCGGCGTGAACGACTGTCGCGCAACATCGTTGGCGTAGGCGAGTGAGGTTTCGTCCGGTTCGAATATCGCGGACACGGCTCCGGTGAACATCGCCATGCCGCACAATCCCTGCCGGTGATCGATTTTCATCGACCGGGCACCGGGGCCACCGAATTCCATCACCTGGTGTGCGCACCCGTCGGCCCCGACGAGGTCGATGATGGTGTGCACCAGATCGCGGCTGTCCACCCCCGGCGCGAATTCTCCGTACAGGTCGAACCGCGTCGTCGCTGGGATATCCACGTAGAGTTGGCCGGTCACCCATGCCTCGATCAGATCTCGGCGGATACCCCAGCCCAACGCACCGAACGCCCCGATTCCGCTGATGTGGCCGTCGAAGTGGACGAGGAAGTCACCGGGGATGGCCAAACCGAGTTCGGCGGTGAGTTGGTGCCCGATGCCGCGGCCCTCGTGCAACTCGATTCCGTAGTACTCGCACCACTCTCGGGTGACCTGGTGTACTTCTTGTTCCCGGTCGTTGCGCTTGGTCAACATGTGATCGATGAAGACGACGTACCGAGACGGGTCCTCGAGTGAGGTGATACCGAAGTCGTCGCGCATCTGCCGGAACATCACATCGGTGTACCCGGGAAAGTCGTACGCGATCATCCGAGCCGGTCGTACCGCGTGGTTCTCACCGGCACGCACTGGATCACCGCCACAGGTCCTACCGAGGATCTTCTCGACCATCGTGAACGCGGCCGATGTCATCGGTTCGCCTCTGCAGGAAGGTACTTACGCTGCTGCGCTTCGACTTCGGGAAAACCGATGAGGTCCACGAACTCGTGGTGCTGCAGCGCGTCGGCACTGACGTCGGCGGGAGCTTCGCCTGCGGCCAGGCGACGCAGAGTCTCGCGTGCGGCACCGGTTGCGGCCATCAGCACCTGAGTGGGCAGCAGAGCCAGCCGCACTCCGATCTGTGCCAGAACCTCCGGAGTGAACTCCCGCTCGGTCCAGGTCGACGCGGTGAGCGTGGCCATCAGCGGAACCCCGACCGCTCGGTGACAGTTCTCCCACTGCTCGACGGTCTCGAACGTCTTCGTCACCGGCATGATCATGTCGGCTCCGGCGTCGACGTAGGCCTGTGCGCGCATGATCGCCTCGTCGCCACGTGCGTCGGTGCGTGCGATGAGCAGAACGTCGTCCGGCATGGAATCACGCACCGCCCGAACCTTGCCCGACGCCTCCTCGACGGAGATCAAGTCCACCGGCTCGCCGACGCAGATCGGGCATTTCTTCGGCGACAGCTGGTCCTCCATGAACACACCCTGGACGCCGGCCTCGGCGAACCGCGTCGCGGTGCGCGCGGCGTTGACGGCGTTTCCGTAGCCCGTGTCGATGTCCGCGACGAGGGGCAGAGACGATGCCTCGCGAATGGTCCGGACGGCCTGCAGGTTCTCGGTCATGGTGTACAGCTCGGCGTCGGGCAGTCCGAGCGCAGCCGATACGGCGAAGCCGGACGCGCACAGCGCCGAGAAGCCCGCCTGCTCGGCCAGCTTGGCCGTCAACCCGTCCCAGACGCCGGGCGCATACACCAGGCCTTGTTCGGTCAGGCCTCTCAAAGTCATCGTCACGAGCACTCTCCGTTTCGTATTGCGGAACGCCTTCCGAATTTAGAGTGGCTCGGATCACAAGTCAATACCCGTGGATCGATAGCGCATCGCGCGTCGGTTCGTAGGATGGCGACGACGCTCCACCCGACCGGAAGGAACAACTCGTGGCAGTTCCCACCGAGTCCGACGCCCAGGCCGGCCGCGACATCGTCGGTGCCGTCGTGAAGGCATGCGCTCTGCTCGACCATTTCGACACGACGCATCCTGTGTGGACGCTCAACGACCTGACGACGGCGAGTCGAATGAACAAGACGACCGTGCATCGTCTGATGACGACGTTGATCCATGCCGGCTGGGTGGACAGAACAGCGGAGGGTTCGTACCGGATCGCCATGCCGGTGTTCGAGATCGGATCGTCCGCGTTGACACAGCTCGACATCCGCGGTGCCGCCCAGCCGTATCTGTCGGACATCGCCCAAAAGTTCGGCGACACCGCCTATCTGATGGTTCCCGCTGACGAGGGCGCGGTGTGCATCGACCGCCACGAGGGCAGCAATCCCCTTGTGGTAGCGGGCATTTCGATTGGATCCGTTCTTCCGTATCACGCGACGGCCGGGCCGATGGCGATGCTCGCGTTCTCCGCTCGCATTCGCGACCGCTGGCTCGGCGGAGAGCTTGCTGCATACACGAGCCGAACACTGACGTCACCCGACCAGTTGATGGATCATCTCGACCGGATCCGAACGCAGGGATACGCGCTGAGCAACTCCGACTACCTGGCCGGCGTCGCGGCGGTGGGCGCACCGATTCTCGGACGCGACGGGGTGGTCGTCGCGTCGATCAGCGTCGGTGGCCGCGTGGAGACATTCGAGGGCGACGCCTTGGCGGACAAGGTGGAGACAATTCTCGCGGCGGCGCGCAGCCTTTCACGTGTCGCAGAGGCTCTACCTGCATCGAGTCAGTAGCTACACGAGTATTCGCTCCTCTAGCTTCGATCCTAGAGAGACGAATACTCAGCTACCGACGCGCTCGATGAGTTTCATGGCATCGAAGGGTGCGTAGCCCTTGATGTCGTTGTCGAAGTACACGAAGACGTCCCGGCCCGCCGACGTCCACTCGGAGATCTTGGTGGCCCATCGATCGAGAGCGTCGTCGGTGTAGCCGCTGGCGTACAACTCTTCGTCTCCGTGCAGTCGGGCATACATGAAATCCGCTGTGGGGGTGTCGATGTACGGGTACTTTCCGGCGGTGTCGGCAACCACGATCGCAATATCGTTCTCGCGCAACAGTTCCATTGCCTCGTCGGAGGCGAAGCTTGCATGCCTGGCTTCGATACAGTGCCGCAGTGGCCGAGACGACGCAGCCGGCAACAGCACTCGATCCTCGGCCAGTTTGTCGTCCCGCGACTCCGCCAGAGTTACTGCAGCAGAAACAGTTCTGGGCAACAGGGCGCAGAAGTCCGTCATCTTCTGCGCGTCGAACTCGAGATTGGGTGGGAGCTGCCACAAGAATGGCCCCAGCTTGTCACCGAGGGTGAGGACCCCGGTGGCGAAGAAGTTCGCCAATGCCGACTCGACGCCGACGAGCCGCTTGATGTGCGTGACGTACCGCCCACCCTTGATGGAGAACACGAAGTCATCCGGAGTCTCGTCGTGCCACTTGGTGAAGCTCGACGGCTTCTGCATCGCATAGAACGTGCCGTTGATCTCGATCGACGTCAGGTGCTCGGACGCGTACCCGAGTTCCTTGCGATGCGCGAGACCGCTCGGGTAGAAATCCCCTCGCCACGGCGCGTACGTCCAGCCGGAGATACCGATCAGAACCCGAGGGCGATGCTGCGCGGACATGAGCCGACTGTAGCCGGGCAGCCCTGCGGTTTCCGCGGCTCCGGCGCTGGTATCGGTAACCTCGATGGCATGAAGCGCCCATCGGCATTCGGCTCCTTGGCGCTGACCTGTGTGCTGCTCGCCCTCACCGGTGCCGATGCGGCTGCCGAGCGCCGCGACCAGCCGACGCCTCGTCAGGCGGCTGCGGTACCGGGGATCGGTTTGACGACGGTGCCCGCGGCGATCACCACGTCCATGGTCGCGGGTGTCGCAGACGCGCCGAATCCGCCGACTCACGAGGTCGGTGTCGAGTCGTCGACGACGGAGATGCGTACCTCGGGGTGGGACGAATATCCCTATCTCCGCTACACCGCGACGTTCGCGCCGGGTACGGACACGGCGACGCTGACGTGGTCCGGCAGATCGGTGAACACCAACGATCTGGCGTTGCATGTATGGGACCAGTCGGGCAACACGTGGGGCCCGGCCATTGCCACGGCCGACCCGGTTGCGCCCGGCGGTTCGGTGGAATTGAGTGCCGAGATCTCCACCGAGAGAGGCACTGTCGAAGTACTGGTCATCGACAACCCGCGTGCAGATCGTTCTTTCGCCGAAACCAACGCGCGCCCCGACAGCAGCTTCGCCGATCCGAGCACGTACGATTTCGCGCTCCAGCACATCACCGACACGCAGTACATAGCCCGCGACGATCCCGGTGTGTATTCGGAGATGACGCAGTGGACCGCCGACAACGCCGACGAGCTGAAGATCGACTACAGCATGCACACCGGCGACCTGATTCAGAGCTGGATCAGCCCGGGGCGTCCGGATACTCAGGCGCGCAAGGAGTTCGAGGCCGCCAGCGAATCGATGCAGATCCTCGAGGATGCCGGCATCGCCCACGGCGTTCTGCCTGGTAACCACGACAACATCTGGAACGTCGCAGGCAAATTGGTCCCCGGGGAGCACGAGAAGAATCACGCGCTCTACAACGAGTACTTCGGCCCTCAGCGTTATCGGGATCAACCCTATTGGGGCGGTTCGTTCACCGACGAGGACAATTCGGCGCACTACGACCTGGTCGACATCGCGGGTGCCAAATTCTTGATGCTGTACATCGGCTACAACCCGCCGGAGAAGGTCATGCAGTGGGCCGAACGAGTTCTCGACGAGAACCCCGACCGCAATGTCGTCATCGGCACGCACTACTACCTCGACGAACTCGGCGAGAAGAAACTGATGGGGTTCGGCGACATCGGGTCGA
Organism: Rhodococcus sp. JG-3; assembly: GCF_000482405.1. NCBI lineage: Bacteria > Bacillati > Actinomycetota > Actinomycetes > Mycobacteriales > Nocardiaceae > Rhodococcus > Rhodococcus sp. JG-3. Next base: position 1,017,822 of record NZ_KI519398.1, on the reverse strand, counting down.
GCTCCGGCCAGCAGATCTGGAATCGACTGGTCGTTCCACACGAGACCGTCTTCCTCGTCCTGTCCGGGCACGTCGACGGCCAGGTCGCGGTCGTCGACGAGCACGTGGGAGAGACCGACCGCACCGTCGTGCAACTGCTGGCCGACTACCAGTACTTCGAGGTCGACGGCGAACGCAGTACCGGCTTCCAACGTCTGCTCCAGTTCGATATCGACGGCGGCTCGATGGCCGTCACCACCCATTCGCCGTCCCTCGACGCGTTCGACGTCGAGAGCTACGACATCAAGAATCGATACGGGCCCGAAGACGGCGAATTCGTCACCGACTTCACGTTGCGCGCCGACGTTCCCCGAGCGGTGATCGCAGACTGACTGGCACGGTGCTCGGCATCGGACCATAATCGATTTTCATGCAGTCGGGTGGGCGAGCGTGGGTACTGACGCTGGTCGCCGCCGGTGTCTGGTTCCTCGCCACGCCGCTGAGTCCCGGAGTGCTGAGTCCCGGAGTGCTGAGTCCCGGAATTGTCGGCACCGACGTCCAGCTGCAGGCCCCCGAGGTCACGTCCATCCCCGTCGTCGAGCCGCCCCCGCTCACTCTCGAGGACCTCTCGGCGCGAGTGAACCCCACCGTCGTCACGATCTCCGCCACCGCCGGCTACTCCGGCGTCGCAGGTACCGGCTTCGTCGTTGCCCCGGACGGCCTGGTGCTCACCAACTTCCACGTCGTCGAAAACGCGACCGAGATCAGCGCCGTGCACATGGGCAACGGACTGATCTACGACGCCACCGTGCTCGGTTACGACAAATCTCGTGACCTGGCGGTCATGCAGTTGATTTCCGCGGCCGACCTGCCGGTGGTCGAGTTCGCTCCGGACTCACCTCCCGAGGTGGGGGATGCGGTCACTGCCGTCGGGAATGCCGCTGGCGCAGGTGTTTTGGTGCCTGCGCCGGGTGCGGTGACGGCTCTGGATCAGCAGGTGCGTACCCGTAGTTCGGTGGACGGTTCGCGGAACACTCTGGATCGGATGATTCGAGTCGATGCCGATGTGCGAGCGGGTGATTCGGGTGGCCCACTGTTCGATGCCTGGGGTCGTGTGGTGGGCGTCAATACAGCGGGCCTCTCGGACGAGGCGCGCACCGGCTCCGAGAGCAGGCCTCCGCAGGCCCCCGAGGCGTATGCGGTTCCGATCACGGAGGCTGCTGCCGTGCTCGATCAGGTCGTCGCGGGGCAGTCCGGCGGGACGGTTCATGTGGGCCGGACCCCGTACTTCGGGGTGTCGGTGCGAGATGTGTCCGTGTTCGACAACAAGCCGGCGATGGGTGCCGAGGTGGTGACGGTGGCTACCGATTCTCCGGCCTCGGCAATCGGACTGTCCGGCGACGATGTGATCGTCGCCTTCGACGGTGCCGGTGTCGGTTCGTCCTCGGATCTGGCCCAGGCCCTCATCGGACGGCACCCCGGTGATGTCGCCGTCGTCGAGTGGGTCGATCCCCAGGGCGTACGACGTTCCGCTACAACGGCTTTGGCGGAAGGAACCCCGGCTGCCTGAGCGGTCGAGTTCAGTCCTGCAGCACCGACAACACGTTGCCCGCCGGATCGGTGAACCAGGCGATGAGCGGTCCGCCGTGCCGGAAGATCCCCTTCTCGTCGGTGCCCATGTCCGGATACTGTTGGAACACCACCCCTTTGGCGATCAATGCATCGACTGCGGCCTCGATGTCGGTCACCGGGAAATTGAGGATGGTGTACTGCGCCGGCACGTGACCGGGCCGGGGATAGATCAGTACCGCCGCAGCTCCCAGGTGAAGTTCGAGCATCCCCATCTCGTTCTCGGTCACCTCGAGACCGAGGGTGTCCGCGTAGAACGTGCGAGCTGCCGGCAGGTCGTCGACGGCGAATCCGGAGAACGGTGCTCGGGCCAGATCGATGGTGGTCATGGACGAATTATCGCGCTCTCCCACGTGCTGTGGGCCGATATCCGAGTAGCGTGGCTCCCGTGACTATTCGCCTCGGTTACCAGATGCCCAACTTCAGCTACGACGGTTCGGTCGCGGAACTCTTTCCCCAGGTCATCGCGCAGGCGCGCGAGGCCGAAGCGGCCGGGTTCGACACTGCATTCGTGATGGATCACTTCTACCAACTCCCCGGAATCGGAAAGCCCGACGAGCCGATGCTCGAGGCCTACTCCGCCCTGTCGGCGCTCGCGACGGCCACCGACACCATCCAGCTCTCCGCCTTGGTCACCGGCAACACGTATCGCAACCCGGCGATCCTGGCCAAGACCGTCACCACGCTCGACGTCGTCAGCGGCGGCCGGGCCATTCTCGGTATCGGTGCCGGCTGGTACGAACTCGAGCATCAGAGCTTCGGACTCGAATTCGGTACGTTCACCGACCGATTCGAGCGCCTCGACGAGGCCCTGCAGATCATCGAACCCATGCTCCGCGGCCAGCGTCCCACGTTCGACGGCCTGTGGTACCAGGTCGAGAACGCGATGAACGAGCCCCGCATCCGCGATGATCTGCCGATCATGTTGGGTGGTGGCGGCGAGAAAAAGACCTTCGGCCTGGCCGCACAGTTCGCCGATCACCTCAACATCATCTGCGACGCAAACGAACTGCCCCGCAAGATGGCCGCCGTTCAGGCCCGGTGCGAGGAAGTCGACCGCGATCCGAAGGATCTCGAGACGAGCTTCCTCGCCTTCGTCATCATCGACGAGGACGGCGACAAGGCCAAGGAGTTGCAGCGGGAGTTCGTGCTGAAGCAGGGCCTCGATCTGACGAACCTGTCCGAGGAGGACGCAGCGAAGGCCACCGACCGCCACTTCTGCGGAACCCCCGACGATGTCGCCGAGCAGGTGCAGAAGCGCGTACTCGATCAGGGCATCGACGGCGTCATCATCAACCTGATCACCAACGGACACCAGCCCGGTGCCGTCGAATTGGCGGGCAAGGCTCTGAAGCTGCTCGTCTAGATTTTCTCCAGCAGTAGCCGCGGGGGTGCGAGCGGTGGCATAGTTCCCCCGTGGCTCAGCTGAGGATGAACGGGCACCGTGTCTTGGTCGCAGACCTGACCGGTGACTCTCTGCGCGCGATGTCGGGTTCGATGGTTGCCTACGAAGGCGATGTCGCCTTCAAGAGCGCAGGCATGGGCGGTGGCGGCGGTTTTCGCGCCGCGCTCAAACAAAAGGTGACCGGCGAGTCGTTGTCGCTGATGGACGTGTCCGGCAAAGGCACCGTGTACTTCGCGGTCGACGCCCAGGACATCACTCTGGTCGAGGTGCAAGGCGACAACCTGCACGTCGAATCGTCTCAATTGCTTGCTCTCACAGGTCAATTGAAGACGGACGTGAAGTTCTCCGGCCTTCGTGGTGCGACGTCGGGGCAGGGACTGTTCACCACAGTCGTGAGCGGCTCCGGGACGGTGGCGCTGCTGTCGAAGGGTGGGCCGATCATCGCGCTCGCCGTCGATCCGCAGTATCCGCTCGTCGTCGACCCCGACGCCTTCGTCGCGCATCGAGGGCAGCTCAACCAGAGTTTCGTCACCGACGTCACGTGGCGCTCCGCCATCGGCGGCGGCAGCGGCGAGGCGTTCTCCCTCCGCTTCGACGGCCAGGGCGTCGTCTACATCCAACCCGAGGAGCGCTGACGTGCCGCTCGAACTCGTCAACAGCAAAGTCGTGAAATCCGTTCTGGCACCGAATCAGAGTGTGCTGGCTCGGCGCGGATCGATGCTCTATTACACCGGCGACGTCCGGTTCGTCCCGCATTCCATGGGCGGCGGCGCGGGTGCCATGCCCGGCATGAGCGGTGTCGCGGGCATGGCCGGCCGCATGATGGCAGGCGAGCACGTGGCGATGATGGCCGCCGAGGGGCAAGGCGAAGTCTTCTACGGCCACGCCGGGCTGTACGTCGAAGTGATTCATCTCGACGGCTCGTCCATGCTCACCGTCGAAGCCGATCGCCTGCTGGTGCATGACGGCTACCTGCAGAGTTCCATCGTTGCGCTCACCTCCCAGGGCGGCGTTCGCGGAGCAGTGCGCGGTGCCATGACCGGGCAGGGTCTGTTCACGACGCAACTCACCGGGCAGGGCAGCGTCGCGGTCCTGTCGCACGGCGGCGCGACACCGCTGCAGGTCGGGCCCAACAACCCCATGGTCGTGGTGGATCCGCAGGCGTACGTGTGCCACATCGGCAACATCAACGTCGACATCTCCGCCAACGTCGGGTGGCGTGACGCCGTGGGCAAGGGCAGCGGCGAGGCGATCCAGTTGAAGATGACCGGCATGGGCACCGTGTGGGTCCAGGCGTCCGAGCAGAAGTTCTAGGGAGCGGCAATGAGTTTGGACATTCACACCCCGTACACCCTGCCGGTCAACGACAACGTCCCCGGTAACGACTACGCGTTCTGCGTCGAACTCGCCGGCCAACCGTGGTTCACCTCCAAAGGCGCGATGATCGCGTACTACGGCAACGTCCGATTCGAACCACTCGGGCAGACGTCCATGCCCGCCATCGTGGCGGCGCGGTTCTCGTCTCCGCTGTACTCGAACGACTGGGTGCTGGCGCAGGGGCAGGGCAAGCTGATCCTCGGGGATCGCGGGTTCAACATCAACAGCTACGACCTCGACGACGGCAACCTGACGATCCGAGCCGCGAATCTGCTGGCCTTCGAGCCGACTCTGGACCTCAAGCAATCCATCGTGCCCGGCTTCCTGACCCTGCTCGGTACCGGCAAGTTCTTGGCCTCCTCCAACGGCACGGTCATGTTCGCCGAGCCGCCGCTGCGGATCGATCCGGAAGCGCTTGTCGGATGGGCAGATTGCCCGTCACCCTCGCATCACTTCGATGCCGCCTGGATGCAGAACTTCCTCGGTGCCGCTCGCGGATTCCTCGGGGCCAACAGTGGCGAAGAGCGTCAGTTCGATTTCACCGGCGCCGGCACCGTGCTGATCCAGTCGAGCGAGAAGGTTTTGAACGACACCCATCTGTTGCGGCACATCGAATCTCAGACGGTCTCGCTCGGCCAGAACTCACTGCGGGCTCTGCACAACACCATCGGGGCCCGACTGCAGCAGTAGCTGCTCGCCCATTCGGAGAAAACGCGCATACTGGAGTTTCACTCAGGAGGTAGCGCCATGGCCAACCAGGGACCCTTCGGATTCGGATCCGACGACTTCGACAAGTTCGCGCGTGAAGCAACCGAGGGCCTGCGCGAGGTGGTCGGTTCGCTGTTCGCCAACACGGGAGCACCCAAAGCCCCGCCGGAGCCGGAAACCACAGGCCAGAAGGGTGATGGTGTCTGGGCGATCTACAGCGTCGACGATGCCGGCTCGGCGCAGGTCGATCAGCTCTACGCCACCGAACTCGATGCGCTGCGGGCACACAAGGACAACACCGACCCGCGTCGACGGGTTCGTTTCCTGCCCTACGGCGTGAGCGTCAGCGTTCTGGAGGACTGAGTCGGTACCTTTGATTCTCGTGACTACACAGCAGGATGCAATCTCGATTCCGTTGGGCCGGCCCGTGTTCGTTCAGGCGCTGAGGTACACCGCACTGTTCGATCAGAAGCCGTTCGCCGAGGCGTTGTTGATCTACACCGACAACGGCGCGTACAAGATCATGTCTCCGGGAGAAGATCATTACGGCAGCTACGTCTCGTACACCGACCCCGCCGAGAACCCTCGACACGTGATCTTCCTGTCGTGGCCGTCGGAGGATTGGGGACGCAACGTCGCCTCGCACACTCTGACGTTCAACCCCGATTCTGCAGCGTTCACGCAGGTACTCGTTCTGCCCGGTAGCCCGGTGCCGCGCTCGCAGTACGGCTATGCGCTGCCGATCGCCGGTCCGGAGAGTGTGGACATGACGGCTTCCTGGGATCAGGTCCGCGACACGTACGCCGAGACGTTCGAGGAGTTGGCGACGCTGGCTACGTAGCCGCGCCGCCGGCATCGACACCGAATGCTTCGATCGCATTCGCGGCCTGATCGACGCCGCCGTGCGCGCGCACATCGGCGCTGATCTCACGTGCGCGCGGCGCGAGTCCGCGGGCCTGTTCGACGGCGTCGCGCAGTCCTGTCGCCGTCACCCCGTCGAAGTCGACCTGCACTCCCACGCCGAGTTCGGCGAGCATCGCCGCGTTACCGAATTGGTCGACCGCCTGCGGTAGGGCAACTGTCGGCACGCCGAACCACAGGGCTTCGGTGCACCCACCCATTCCGGCGTGGGTGACGAACACGGTGGCGGCGTCGAGTACCGCGAGCTGCGGAACGTGTTCGTGTACTTCGATATTCGCGGGTGGCTCCCCGAGCACAGTGGGGTCGACGCGTCGGCCGATGGAGATCACCACGTGCCAGTCCGTGTTCGCGAACGTCTCGATGCACAGCCGGTAGAAGTCGGGGCGTTCGTTGTACCCGGTGCCGAACGATACGTAGAGAACGGGCCCCTCGGGCGCGGACCACGATCGGTCGTGCAGTCGCACCGGATCGAGACACGGGCCGACGAACTGCACCGAGCTGGGGACTCGATCGGCGTTCGGCTGCATCACTTTCGGGATCAACGACAGGCAGTGCTCCGGGTACGTGATCCAGTCCCACGGGTCGGCGTCGATGTCGTTCTCTCGCAACCAGGTCGCATAGGTATCGCAATACGCAACGCCGGTTGTCGACTCGCGGATTGAGGTCATCCCGTCACCGAGATCCTCGACGTAGCCGTCCCAGGCGAAGTACGTCGGGGAGAGCTGCACGGCCGTCACGCCGTACCGGACGCCGAGAATCGGGGCGGTCAGGCCGCCGATGTCGTAGAGGATCACATCCGGCTGATCGTCGTCGTAGAACGCGGTGAGCACGGGAAAGGACGCAATCGCTTCGTCGAGGAACACCTGCATCGCCGAGGCCGGGTCGTCCGGCCAAGAGCCCTCACCGTCGGGAAGTATCGAGGGGAACGCCACCACCTCGACGCCGGCCGGTTCCACCAAGTGCCGCAACGACTCGCCGACGGCATAGGTGACGCGATGCCCGCGTCGGACCAATTCGGCGACGACGGCGAGCGAGGGGTAGATGTGGCTCGGCGCCGTCGTGCCGATCATCGCGAAGTGCATGCCGCCCACCGTAGGACGCGAAGAGGGTGTGGGGCTACCGGTTTTCGTTGGCGATCAGATCGAGCAGACCGGGGAATCGCTCTTCGAGCTCGTGGCGACGCAGCGTCACTTTGCGACTGTTTCCGCGATCGACCTGGAACACCAGGCCTGCCTCGCGTAGCACTCGAAAATGGTGCGTCAGAGTCGATTTGGTGACACCGAGCTCGAACGACATACACGTCCGCTCGGCCCCGTCGTCGTCGCCGACGAGTTCTGTGACCACCTGGCGACGCAACGGATCGGCCAACGCGGACATCACCGCACCCAGTTGCATTTCCTCGGGCTCGGGATGCCCGTCCTTGTCTGCCATGCGCTCCTCCTACAAGGTACGACTTGCGCCGTACCTTGAAACCTGGTCTAGTACGAGAACCATCGTACCTACGGTTCAGGGGGACACATGAAGGCAGTGCTACCGGTCGTACTCGCGGCTCAATTCGTCGTACCGATGTCCATCTCGGGTACTGCACTCGCCCTTCCGGTTATCGCCGGCGACCTCGGTACCGATCCGACGCCTCTGCAGTGGGTCGTCAACGGCTTCAACATCGCGTTCGCGCTGTTCACCGTCGTCTGGGGCGCAGTGTCGGATCGAATCGGTCACCGCACGTCGTTCCGCATCGGGGTGGTGCTGACGGCCGTCGCGAGTGCGGTCAGCGCCGTCGCGCCGTCGTTGTACCTACTCGATGTCGCGCGGGTGTTCGCGGGTATCGGAGCCGCAGCAGTTCTGGTGGGCTCCACTTCCATTCTCTCACTTCACTTCCACGGCGCAGCCCGAGCAACGGCGTTCGCACTGTTCGGCACCGTGAACGGTCTCGGTCTGGCACTCGGGCCCACCATCTCCGGGCTGCTCGTCGCGGCGTTCGAGTGGCGGGGCGTGTTCGCCGCACAGGCGGTCGTCCTGGCTGCGGCGGCCATCGGAACTGTCGCTCTGCCGACTCTGCGAACCGAATCGACGGCGCACCGCCTGCTCGATTTCTCGCTATTGCGCAACCGGAGATTCCTGGCCCTGTGCCTCGTTCCGGTGGCCGGGGCCATCGGATTCGTCACGCTGCTCACGTATCTGCCCGCTGCGCTGAGCGCTGTCGCGTCGCTGACGCCGGGGCTCGCCGGAGTGTTCATGCTGGCCATGACCATCCCCGTTCTGCTCGCTCCGCTGACCGTTGCCCGCCTGAGCCGCATGTTCGACGCCGTCACCCCCACTCGCGTCGTGCTGGTCAGCCTCGGCTGCCTCGTACTCGGCAATCTGGGCATGCTGGCGCTGCAACCAGGTGTCCCGCTCGGTGCCGTCGTGGTCCCGATGATCGCGTTGGGGCTCGGATTCGGACTCCCGATCGGCTTGGTGGACGGCGAGGCACTGGCTGCGGTGCCGCCGCACAGCAGCGGTACCGCGGCGGGCGTGCTGAACCTGTTTCGCATCGGCAGCGAGGCCCTGATGGTGGCCGGATATGCCTGGTTGCTGACCGTCCTGGTCCGCGGCGAGCTACCCGACCGAGCCGACGCCGACGCCGCAGCAGCCGGACGCTCCGGGTTTGCCGACGCCTACGCGCACGCCTACACCGAGGTCGTGTCGATCGTCGTCGTAGCTCTCGTCGTGACCGCGGCGGTGATCTTCTCGCTGTTGCGAACACCACGCCGGGACGTATCGTCGGCCAATGTCCTTTCTGCAACCGGTGACCCTCACTGACGACCTCGTGACACTCGAGCCGCTGAGCCGCGACCACCTCGAGGGGCTGTGCGATGCCGCCCGCGACGGCGAGCTCTGGAACCTCTGGTACACGAGCGTTCCGAAACCGGAAGACATGGCCGCAGAGATCGATCGCCGGCTCGGACTGCTCGACGCGGGTACCATGCTTCCATTCACATTGCGGCGCAACGACACCGGGCAGATCCTCGGCGCGACGACCTTCTGCAACATCGACGCGAACAACCGCCGCGTCGAAATCGGATACACCTGGAATGCGCGCTCCGCCCACGGAACCGGCACCAACGCGTCGAGCAAACTGCTGTTGCTGACGCACGCTTTCGAGCAACTCGGTTGTATCGCGGTGGAATTCCGCACCCACTGGATGAACCTCCAATCGCGGACGGCCATCGCGAAACTCGGAGCCAAGCAGGACGGCATTCTGCGCAATCACCAACGCATGGCCGACGGTTCACTGCGCGACACCGTCGTGTTCTCGATCATCGAATCCGAATGGCCCGCCGTGCGCAACGAACTCCGTCGGCGTACCGCACGGTAAGTTGAGCCCATGCGCGTGGATGGGCGGGACGTTCCCGTAGCGGGAAACCTGCTGCAGCCGCTGGTGAGAAGAACCAGTGACATCATTCGGGTCGTTGCCGCCTCGGTGTTCTTGAGCTTGGTCATCGCCGGCTCGCTCATCACCCGAAATCAGTGGGACGCACTCGAACAATCGGTGTCCAACATCGTCGGCGTGCTCAGCCCCGATCAGTCCAACGCCGTCTACATCGTCTACGGCATCGCGATCCTCGCCCTCCCGTTCGGAGTGTTGATCGGGCTGATCGCCGGACGCAAATGGAAACTGTTGGCCGGGTACGCGGCAGCAGCTCTGATCGCCGCGCTGGCTCTGTCCATCACCGGTACCGGCATCTCGACTCCGACGTGGGACCTGGACGTGCCCGAGCGACTCGACACGTTCCTGTCGCAATTCCTCGACGATTCACGCTGGATCGCCATGCTCGCCGCGGCACTCACGGTGTCGGGCCCGGGCCTGCCCGCGCGGTGGCGTCGAGCATGGTGGGCACTGCTGCTCGCCTTCGTACCGATACACCTGGTGGTGTCCACGGTGGTCCCGGCCCGTTCGCTGCTCGGGCTGGCCGTCGGGTGGCTCGTCGGTGCGATCATCGTGCTGCTGGTCGGCACCCCGGCACTGGAGGTTCCACTCGACGCGGCGGTGCGCCTGTTCCGCAGCCGGGGCGTCGACGTCCGCAGCTTCACCGTCGTGCGCCCTGCGGGCCCGGGCCCGTTGGTGTTGAACGCACACACCCCGGACGCCGATGTGGTGGTCGAGCTCTACGGACAGAACCAACGCAGTGGCGGTGCGCTGCGCCAGTTCTGGCGATGGATCACCCGCCGCGGCAGCGAGACAGCGCCGTTGCACGCGTCCATGCGCCGCGCCGTCGAGCATCGCGCGTTGATGGGCCTGGCCATCAAGAGTATGAACGCCGCAGGCAGCGACCCGTTGGCGGTAGCAGCACTCGACCGCGGCTGGACGTTGTACGCGCACAGCCAGCCCATCGGCGATCCCATCGAGGCCGAGCTCGACGATGCCGCGCTCAGAGCTCTCTGGTCGGCTCTGAACACGTTGCACGAGAACCAGATCTCGCACGGTGACCTGCATCGGGGTGAACTGCGGCTCCGTGACGGCGCGGCACTGTTCTGCGGGTTCGGGCACGCAGAACTCGGCGCGTCGGACGCCCAGATGCAATCCGATGTCGCACAGCTGTTACTCACCACCGCAGACCTTTTCGGCTCCCATCGCGCCGTGGCCACCGCCGTCGAGGTGCTGGGAATCGACGTCGTGATCGCGGCGTCCGGTCGATTGACCAAGTCCGCCATCCCCCTTCGGGTGCGTCAGTCGGTTGCCGATGCAGGAAAGACGATGAAGTCCGTCCGGCTCGAAGTCCTCGATCAGACCGGTGCCGCGAGGATCGAGGCCGAGCAGGTGACTCGATTCAGCCGCAACCAGATCATCTCGCTCGTGTTGCTGATCGGATTGGTCTACGTCGCATACCCGTTCATCAGTGCAGTTCCCGCGTTCGTCGTCGAATTGGGCTCGGTCGACTGGTGGTGGGCACTGCTCGGTCTAGCCGTTTCCGCACTGACCTACATCGGTGCGGGCGCCGCCTTGTGGGCCTGCGCATTCGGCAAGGTCAGCTTCAGGAATCTGACGATCATGCAGGTAGCGAATACTTTTGCCGCGACCACGACACCTGCGGGCGTCGGTGGCCTGGCCCTGAGCGTTCGCTTTCTGCAGAAGGGTGGATTGGGTACCGTCCGCGCGACGGCCGCTGTGGCATTGCAACAGTCGGTTCAGGTGATCACCCATGTCAGCCTGTTGATCTTCTTCAGCGTCGTCGCCGGAACGTCGTCGGGGCTGTCCAACATGGTGCCGGGCAACACCGTCCTGTACCTCATCGCCGGCGTCGCATTCGGAGTCGTCGGGACCTTCATGTTCGTGCCCAAGCTGCGACTGTGGCTGAAAGTGGCCGTCCGGCCCCAGGTTGCCGAAGTGCTCACCGAGCTCGGCGAACTCGCCCGCGACCCGAAACGGTTCTCGATCATCATCTTGGGTTGCGCCGCAACCACTTTGGGTGCTGCGCTCGCCCTGTGGGCGAGTGTCGAGGCGTTCGGCGGCGGAACGACGTTCGTGACGGTGACAGTGGTGACGATGATCGGTGGAACATTGGCCTCGGCCGCCCCGACGCCGGGCGGTGTGGGGGCCGTGGAAGCAGCCCTCATCGGTGGGCTTGCCGCGTTCGGTCTCCCCGCCTCCATCGCAGTCCCGTCCGTGCTGCTCTACCGCGTACTGACCTGCTGGTTACCGGTGTTTCTCGGCTGGCCGACGTTGCGCTGGCTCACCAAGCACGACATGGTCTGAACGGCTGCATCCCCACTACGGCACCAGTTGTGGGTGCTAGCGTTCACGCAGGTTAGTGGCTGGTTCTACGGAGGGCGTCACCATTTCCGAACCGGGAGACTTCGCACCCACCGCGGAGGAACGATGGGTGCGGCTGTTCATCAGCGGAATGACGCTCACATTCGGCCTCGCCGGGGCCCTGATGGTCCCCGCCGGTCAGTTCTCCGACCCCATGTCGATCGCCGTGCTCCTGGCGTCCGTCACCACGGTGCCGGTGGCGATTGCCTGGTACCTCCGGCCGTGGGCGTCCCCGAGGATGGCGATCGTCTACATCCTCTACGCCGACGTCGGCATCGTGACCGTTCTGTTCGCCTTCCAAACCCACTTCGACGCGATGCCCGGCTGCGCGATGTTCTCGATCGTCGCAGCGTTCATCGTCGTCGCGAGCTCGCACCGTGTCATGTTGATTCACTTGGCAATCGGCGCACTCACCCTCGCTGGCCTCGCCGCTCTGGCTGTCTCGGAGGGCGCCGATCCATGGTCCACCACTTCTCGGATGGTCACCATCGGGTCCCTCTACGCCGCACCCTTCATGATCAAGTCGTACATCGGTCAGCTGCGAACGAGCGCGGCGAGGGCATTGCGAGATCCGTTGACCGGCCTGTGGAACCGACGTGGGCTACTCGATACCGTCGACTCGTTGCGCCTGTCCCCGGCAGAGGATCGCGCACAGCAAGCGGTCGGAGTGACCGTCCTCGACATCGATCGGTTCAAGCACATCAACGACAGGTTCGGCCATCCCTCCGGTGACGCAGTGCTCGTCGAGGTCGCCCGTCGCCTGTCCTGTGCGGTGGGAGACAAGTCCGCGGTCGCACGACTCGGCGGCGACGAGTTCGTGGTCGTCAGCGTCGGAACCAGAGAGTCGATCGCCGAATCGGACAACAGGATTCGCGCATCGCTGGAGGAATCGTTCGACGGCCCGCCGTTCACCACCAGTGTGGGCTCGGCCGTGGAGACGCCACCCGCCGACACCGGCCTACACGTACTGGTCCGACGGTTGATCGCTCTCGCCGACATCGAGATGTATCGCTTCAAAGCACGGACCTCGGGAAAGTTTCCGGAGACGGGACTGTCCGCAGCGGACGCCCGCGAACAGGCCAGGCAGAGAATCGATGCGCTCATCGAATCCGGCGGTCCCGACATCTTCTTTCAGCCCATCTGCGACACGGTCACCGGTTCGACCGTCGGCTACGAGGCACTGTCGCGGTTCCCGTTCGGCCACGGATCGCCCCTGTCGTGGTACCGCGACGCAGCCGAGGCCGGCGTCGGTCCACGGCTCGAACGCGCCGCACTGGAACGGGCACTAGCGGATGTTCATCTGCTGCCACCGGGGCCGTTTGTGTCGCTCAATGCGTCGGCCGACACCATCCGCACCACCGACCTACTCGACCGGTTGCGTCCGCATCTGGCAACCCGAACCTTCCACCTCGAGATCACCGAGCACGAACGTGTCGACGACTACCGTGCGGTGACCCGCGCCATCGAGAAGCTGCGCGACGCGGGGGTTCAAATCTCCATCGACGACGTCGGAGCCGGATTCGCCGGTATGCGCCACATCGTCGAGCTCAGGCCCGACACCCTCAAAATCGATTACGCACTCGTGCACGGAATCGACCGGGACTCGTTCCGTCGCGCCGCGGCCACGGCGATCATCGACTTCGCCCGACAGATCGGTGCCGGCGTGATCATGGAGGGTGTCGAGACCGACGCGGAATTGCGGGTGGCGGCCGATCTCGGTGCCGACATGGTGCAGGGGTTCCTCACCGGTCGACCACAACCGGCCACCGTGGCCGGTGGCCGGATCGACGAATCCGCTACACCGAGGAATCGACGGTGAATTTAGTCAACGACGGTGCTGCGGCGAGCAGCGGCGGCAATTCGACGATCTTGCCCGGTCCGGCGCGGAACTCGCGGTACTTCGCGTCGGCCTCCGCCGATTCCCACGTCTCGTGCGCGACGACGTGCGCTTCGTTCTCTTCGTCGACCCACACCTCGACGCCGAGGCACCCCTCGAACGCGCGGGTGTCCGCGAGAACGGTCCGCAGCAGCGCCCGTGCTTCGGCAAGGGATTCGGGCTTGAACGTCAGATCCAACTGTGCAATGAGAGCCATACCGTCACCCTAGACCCGCTCCGCTGCGCCGACGCTCCGGCGGGCTTACGATGTCGCAGCAACTCGAAAGGCCGACGACACATGACCACCGTGATCTCCAATGCGTATATCGCCCCCATTGTCGGCGACGAGATTCCCTCCGGCTATCTCGTGATCGAAGGAACGAAGATCACCGCCGTGGGATCCGGCTCGGCACCGGTCCTCGCCGGGGCAGAGAACATCGACGCGTCCGGCTGCCTCGTCACGCCTGGACTGGTGAATACCCATCACCACCTCTATCAGTGGGCCTCTCAAGGTCTCGCCAAGGACAACACGCTCTTCGAATGGCTTGTGGCGCTGTACAAGCCATGGTCGAAGATGGATGCCGAGGTCGTCGGTGGCGCAGCTGCTGCCGGCCTCGGTTGGCTGGCGAAATCGGGATGCGCGACGAGCACCGATCATCACTACATCTTCCCCAAGGGCCGGGGCGACCTGTTCGCCGCCGAGATCGACGCGGCTCAGCGCATCGGCGTCCGATTTCAGCCGTGCCGCGGCTCGATGGACCGGGGCGTCTCCGACGGCGGTCTGCCGCCCGACGAGGTGGTCGAAACGCTCGACGACATCCTCACCGCTACCGCCGAGGCCATCGACACCTATCACGACGCCTCCTTCGGCTCTATGCTCCGCATCGCCGTCGCGCCGTGCTCCCCGTTCTCGATCAGCAAGCAACTGCTCGTCGAGTCCGCACAACTCGCCCGCGCAAAAGGTGTTCGGCTGCACACCCATCTGGCCGAGACTCTGGACGAGGAGGAGCATTGCATCGCTCAGATGAACTGCACCCCGGTCGAATACATGGAGCAGGTCGGCTGGCTCGGCGACGACGTGTGGTTCGCCCATGCGGTACACCTGCACGACTCCGACATCGCGAAGATGGCGGCCACCGGCACCGGCATTGCGCACTGCCCGAGTTCCAATGCACGTCTGGGCGCAGGCATCGCGCGAATCTCGGACCTGCTCGCGGCCGGCGCACCCGTCGGCCTCGGTGTGGACGGTTCCGCTTCGGCCGAGATGATGCCGCTTGCCGGCGAGGTCCGCCAGGCGATGTACATGCAGCGAGCCAAGTACGGTCCGACAGCACTGACCGCGCGTCAGGCACTCGAGATCGGAACCCTGGGCGGTGCAAAGGTACTGGGACGGCAGAGCGAGATCGGTTCGCTCGAGGTCGGCAAGCTGGCCGACATCGCCATCTGGCGCACCGATGGTTTCTACTCGGCCGTGGACGACCCTGTGGTCGCGTTCGCCTACGGGCAGACGCCACCGCTTGCTCGCTTGATGGTGGGCGGTCGAACGATCGTCGAGAACGACGTCCTGATCAGCGCACCGCAGGACGAAATAGGCCGCGCCGGAGCCGATGCGCACCGTCGCCTGATGACACTCGCGCAGGACGTGCTGTGAGCGGGTCTTGGAACCCAGTACTTCAATCCCGCAACATCTTTGCATCACGCGCGAAAGTCGTGACCTCGTCGGTCAACCACACATGCGCCGGAACTGCTCCGCCGAGAAGCTCCCGCGCCAGAGCCGGGGAGTCCCCGATCGGGACGTCACTGCCGGCAATGATGATGTTGCCGTAGCGCCTGCCCTTGAGCATCGCCGGATCGGCGACAATCGCCGTGTGCGGAAATATGCTTCCGATGGTCGACGCCTCCTGCTTCGCGAGCGAGAGATCGCGTCGATCACCGCAGTTGACGACGTACATGCCGCCGGGTGAGAGAACGCGTCGAACATGCTCGGTGAACTCGGCCGTGAGCAGCGGAGGCGGAGTTGTGGCTCCGGCGAACACATCTCGCACGATCAGGTCTCGGCTGTTCTCGTTGAGCGTCTCGGTGACGGCCCGTGCCTCACCGACGCGGATACGCAGCAGCGGTGCCCGCGGTAGGTCGAACCATTCACGAACCAGCTCCGAGAGCTTCCCGTCGAGCTCCACCACCACCTGACGCGCACCGGGAAATTCGGCGGTGAACGAGCGTGCCAGCGTGCAGGCCCCGCCCCCGAGATGCAGCGCGCGCAGCGGAAACGTCGAATCCCACTGCGCTCGAACCAGTCCCGAGATCCACCGCATGTACTCGAACTCGAGCACCGTGGGGTCGTTCATGTCGATGTGCGAACTCGGAACATCGTTGACGTTGACGACCCACCCGTCGTCCGAGAAGGAGTCGCGCACCAATTCACAGGTGCCCGAATCGATCTCGAACAGGCCGGGCTTCAGCCCTCCCGCGGACTCGCGCTTCCTACCCATGGGAGTCCTCGAGCCGGAAGTCTTCGAAATCGAATCCCGGGGTGACGATGCAACTGACCAGGCTCGGCTCCTCGCCCACCGGCCGCGCACGCTGCCACACCGACGGTGGCACGATCTGCTGCGGAGACTCGGGCGCAACCAGCAGCGTGGTCACCTCGCCCGGCTGGGTTCCATCACTACCCAGGTCGAGTTGCACCGGGCTGCCCCGGTGATAGAGCCACATCTCGGTGCCGCGGACGGTGTGCCAGGCCGACTGCTGACCGGGCATGAGCAGGAACAGAATTGCCGTCCCTGCCGCGCGGGGACCGGGATAACCGTCGGGCAGAGCTGCCTGTGGAATCGTGACCTCGCTGCGCCAGGTCTCCTTGAACCATCCACCCTCCGGGTGGGGTGCCAGGTCCAGGCTCTGAGCCCAGTCGGGCAACGATGTCATGCCGGCAAGCCTAGTCAGTCCGTGGCTACCTGAACCCGGAACCTGTCGCGCCCGGTGTGCAGGCTCCACAGCTGCTCGGCGAGAGCCTCCGGGCTCTTCTTCGGATCGCTACCGTCGATGGCACCACCGATGATCAACTGCGACACCTGGATTCCCTCTTCGGCCAACTCCTCGTTGAGCAGCTGCGCATAGGCGGCCTGGCCTGCGAACGCGATGGATGTGCCGGTGACCGTACGACCGGGCTTCACGGCAGAGCCGCCGTTGACGAACAAGATCGTGCCCTTGCTCTTGCCGAGGAATCGCATTCCCGGCAGCACCTGATGAACGGCGGCGATGGGTCCGTAGATGGAGAACTCGACCGGTCCGACCATGTCGGCCGGGGTGGTCTCGAGCACGGGCCGCATGAAGTCCTTTTGCGGAAGCGGGCTGTACTGCAGCACCTCGATGGGGCCGAGCGTTTCGGTGACCTGCTCGAGCGCTGCGGCGATGGAGGCCGGATCGCGCACATCGGCGACGAATCCCTTGGCGGATACACCCTCGGCAGCGAGCTGATCAGCGAGTGCGTCGACACGGGCCTGGTTGCGGGAGATCAGGCCGACCGAGAAGCCCTGCGCTCCGAACTTACGCGCCACTGCTGCTCCGAGACCTGCACCTGCTCCGACTATTGCTATCGATGTCATGTCGAATGCAAGGAGCGAGAATCCTCGACTATTCCGACGACCGTCTCGAGCAGGGCTTCCGCACTCTCGTGCAACGCGGTGACATCCGCGGTCCAGCCGAGCACCCGCAGGGCGGCCTCGGCAATCCCCGCCGCATCCACCGTAGGGTCGCGGCGTCCGTTCTCGCGGTCGGCACGCGCGTTCACCACGGTCTCCACCAGGCGAAACGGCAGGTCTTCCGTGCCCGGTCGGCGCTCGGAGCCGAGTTCAACCAGCGTGTCCGACGCGATGGCCGCATACAGGCTCATCAGTGTGTAGCGGTGGTCTCGAAAGGCCTCGAAACGCTCACTGCGCAACTCGGGCAGCAGGTAGAGGGCGCCCAGATTCCAGGTGGACGCGGCCAGCTGCCCGGCGTCGAAGTAGGCGAGGGCGTACATCTGGGTCGGGGCCTCGGCTCCGGAATCGCGGATTCGCTGCGCAACGGCCAACGGCGCGTCGACGGTGCCGCTGAGAAGTGCGTCGAGGATGTCGTCCTTGGTGGCGAAGTGGTGATAGAGCGAGGCCTGACGCAGTCCGACAGCGTCGGCGATGACGCGGGTCGAGGTGTTGGTGAATCCGCGAGTGGTGAACAGCTCAGCCGAGGCGTCGAGTATTTCCTCGCGAGCGGTGTCCCCTGCCCGCTTCTTTGTGCTCAGCCGTGGTCTGCCTGCGCCGGTCATGACTGCATCTTGTCAGGTCCACGTGACGGTGAGATTTCTGTCATCTGATCGAAATAGACGAAACGAGCTTGTTTCACGACGGACACCGCCCGGGAACGGCGGTGCCGAAAACTATCAACTGACAGAAACCCGCCTCGGCGATGCAGCGGGCGGTCACTCACCACCCACCTCGCCCGTAGGAGTGAACATGAGCTCGACAACATTGCCGGCCCCCGGCGCGGGATCGGAACCGGTTCGTACGACGGACCATTCGGATCTTGCTGCCCTCGGGTACGACCAGCAGCTGCACCGTAGCCTCGGCAAGTACGCGTCGTTCGCCGCCGGCTTCTCGTTCGTCTCGATCCTGACCACCATCTTCCAGCTCTTCGGCCTCGGCTTCAGCTTCGGCGGCCCGGCCTTCTTCCTGACCTGGCCGTTGGTGTTCCTCGGCCAGTTCATGGTCGCCTTGAACTTCGCCGAACTCGCCGCGCGCTATCCCATCTCGGGGGCCATCTACCACTGGTCCCGGCGCATGGGCGGTGAACTGGTCGGCTGGTTCGCCGGGTGGTTCATGATCATCGCGCAGATCGTCACCGCCTCCGCCGCCGCAATCGCGTTGCAGGTGGTGCTGCCCAGCATCTGGGGCGGATTCCAACTGATCGGCGAGGACACGGCACTCACCTCGCCGAGCGGTGCCGCCAATGCCGTTGTGCTGGGCTCGATTCTGCTGGTACTCACGACCACCATCAACTGCATCGGCGTGAACTGGATGTCGCGCATCAACAGCATCGGAGTCACCTGCGAGATCGTCGGTGTCATCGCCCTCGTGCTGGTGTTCTTCACCCATGCCGAGCGCGGCCCGCAGGTGGTCTTCGACACCGGCAGTGCCGGAGCCGATCCCGGCTACATCGGGGCCTGGATCGTCTCGGGTCTGATGGCCGCCTACGTCATGGTCGGCTTCGGCTCGGCGGGCGAGCTCGCCGAGGAAACCCGCAATCCCCGACGCGTCGCGCCCCGCACCATCCGCCTGGCCCTGTCAGCATCGGCACTCGGCGGTGGCCTGATGATCGTCGGCGCACTGATGGCCGCACCCAGTCTCACCGACGGTCAGCTTGCGACGCAGGGACTTCCGTACGTCATCGATTCGATTCTCACCTCGCCGTGGGGCAAGGTCCTGCTCGTCGACGTCGCCATCGCCGTGTTCATCTGCACCCTCGCCATCCAGACCGCAGCCTCCCGGTTGATGTTCTCCATGGCCCGTGACGGACGACTGCCCGCCTCGGCTGCACTGGCCAAGGTCAACTCGCGCACCGGAACTCCCATCGCACCCTCGGTGCTGATCGGCCTGGCCTGCGTAGCCATCCTCGCCGTGAACGTCGGCAACTCCGCGATCTTCACGACCCTGTCGAGCGTCTGCATCGTGCTCATCTACCTCGCCTACATGATGGTGACCGTCCCGCTGCTGGTCCAGCGACTCAAGGGCTGGCCGCACGGCGGCGTGCAGAAGGACAGCGACGGCGAGAAGCTCTTCACCCTCGGCCGCCTCGGCCTGCCGGTCAACATCGCCGCAGTTCTCTACGGCGGGCTCATGGTGGTCAACCTCTCGTGGCCACGAGCCGAAATCTTCGACCCCACCGGCGAATTCCCACTGCTGCGCTGGGCCGCACCCCTGACCGTCCTCGCAGTGATCGTCGTGGGCATCGCCTGCCTGCCCCGCGGCAAAGCCCACCCGAAGCCCGTCACGATCGGAGCCTGAACCACCATGAGCACAGCAACCACCCATTCGGCCAAGGAACACGCGCGGTCCCAGGCGACCCTCGCACCGGCCCCCACAGCACCGGAGGGCGTGTCGCAACTGACGTGGGCAGAATCGGTGCCCGGCGGCAGCTACACCACGAAGGTTCTGGCTCGCGGAACCCGCTTGCGCCTCGTCGACGTCGACGGCGCCGCCTGCGCCAACCTGCTGCTCTATCGCGTCGACGCACCGTGGGAGCGCCTCAACACCGCCGACACCGTCAAGGTTCCGTGGCAGGCGTACCTGAGCGCGGGCCACCCCCTGCTCTCCGATCAGGGCCGCGTGCTGGCGACCATCGTCGCCGACACCTCCGGTCACCACGACGCGCTGTGCGGTACCACGTCCACGGCGACGAACATCGCCAAATACGGAGTGAGCGGACCGCATTCGTCCGCTCCGGCCGGACGCGAGCTGTTCACCCTCGCCGCGGCCAAGCACGGACTCGAGCCGCGCGACGTCGGACCGTCGCTGTCGTTCTTCCACGGCGTCACCGTCGACGCGGACGGGAGCCTCGTCAGCACCGGCTCGGCCGGACCGGGCCGCTCGGTGGATCTGCTGATCCACCTGCCGGTGATCGTGTTGCTCGCCAACACCGCTCACCCACTGAACCCCAGTCCCGAGTACGACACGACGACACTCGACGTACTGGCCTGGCGCGCACCGGAAGAGCTGCTCACACTCGACAACACCGAGCCGGAATACCAGCGCGCAGTGCAGAACACCGAGAACGCATGGAAGGCAGCGCAATGACTACCAGCACAGTGAACACGGTGACAGTGAGAGACGAGATCGCTCCCGCGTTCGGCCCCTGGTCGGCAATCGTCGAGGCCGGTGACGTCCTGACCATCGTCGATCTCTACGGCAATCAGGCCGTGGACACCCTGCTGTACGCCGCACACGATCACTCACTGCGATACTCCGCGGCCGCGACCGTCACCGCGCAACAGAACCTGTTCCTGACCACCGGAACCGTTCTCCGCAGCGATGATTCGACACCGCTGATGACGATCAGCGACGATGAGGTCGGCAACCACGACACCGTCGGCGGTGCGTGCTCCAAGGAATCGAACACCCTGCGCTACGGCCATCACACCCAGCACCAGCACGCGTGCGTCGAGAATTTCCTCATCGAGGGTTCCAAGTGGGGACTCGGCAAGCGAGATCTGGCCCCCAACATCAACTTCTTCATGAACGTCCCCGTCGACGCCGACGGCACCCTCGGCATCGTCGACGGTCTGTCGGCCCCCGGTAAGACGCTCTCGCTGCGTGCAGAGATCGACACCCTGGTGTTGGTCTCGAACTGCCCGCAGATCAACAACCCCTGCAACGGGTTCGAGCCCACCGCAGTGCAGATGATCGTGACGCGATCATGACCGCTGTGAACAGTAAGGCCGCCAAGATGACCGTGCAGCGGCCCGGCATGATCACGACCGTGCAGGACTGGCCGGGACGCGTCGGATATTGGAAGGTGGGCGTGCCGCCGTCGGGACCGATGGACGATCTGTCGTTCCGGCTCGGCAACACCGCGCTCGGCAATCCCGAGGGCGCACCCGGCCTCGAATCGACCATGGCCGGACCGGCATTGACGTTCGACGCCGACACCTACGTCTGCGTCACCGGTGCCGCAGTGCCGGTGCGCATCGACGGCCGACCGGCCCCGCAGTGGCGACCGGTTCTGGTACCTGCCGGAGCAACACTGGATGTGGGCACCACCACCGGACACGGTCTGCGGGTGTATGTCCTGATCCAGGGCGGCCTCGACGTCGACGACTACCTCGGCAGCGCAGCGACATTCACGCTCGGTAAGTTCGGCGGACATCGCGGCGGCATCCTGGGCGAGAGAGACATCATCGGACTGGCCGGCCGCTCCGACAACTCCGCCGTCCTCGGACCGATCCCGATGGAACACCTGCCGGTGCTGACGTCCAACTGGGACATCGCCGTCACCGAAGGCCCACACGGAGCACCCGAGTTCTTCACCCGCGACGACATCGACACCCTCTACGCCACCCGCTACGAGGTCCACTTCAACTCCGATCGCACCGGAGTTCGGCTGATCGGACCCAAGCCGCAGTGGGCTCGCGCCGACGGCGGCGAGGCCGGATTGCACCCGTCGAACATCCACGACAACGCCTACAGCGTCGGGGCATTGGACTTCACCGGCGACACCCCGATCCTGCTCGGCCCCGACGGCCCGAGTCTCGGCGGATTCGTCTGTCCTGTCACCGTTGTCGCGGCCGAACGCTGGAAGCTCGGCCAGCTTCGGCCCGGTGACACCATCCGATTCGTGCCGGTCCGGGCTGCAGCCACCGCGCCGCTGGGATCGCTCGGCCTCGCTCGGCGCGCATCACTACCCGCGGTCTTCTCCGCCGGCGGTGACGGGGACGACGGCGTCATCGCTCGGCGTGACGCCGATACCTGCGTCACCTACCGGCGATCTGGGGACGACAACGTGCTGGTCGAATACGGCGACATGAAACTCGACCTCACCCTGCGAGCACGGGTGCACGCGCTGCATCAGCGTGTCGAAGCCATCGCGCCCCGAGGCCTGTTGGATCTGACCCCCGGCATCCGCTCACTGCAGGTCAAGGTGAATCCCGATGTGCTGTCGATCGATTCGCTGATGGGTCTGCTCGCCGAGGTCGAGGATGATCTTCCTGCCGCCTCGGAACTCGTGGTCCCCAGCCGTCAGGTTCGGCTCCCGCTCTCGTGGGACGACCCGTCGACCCGCGAAGCAATTCAGCGGTACATGCACGGCGTGCGTGCCGACGCCCCGTGGTGTCCCTGGAACATCGAATTCATCAGGCGGATGAACGGACTCGGTTCCGTCGCAGACGTTTTCGATACCATTTTCGCGGCGGACTACATGGTGCTCGGGCTCGGTGACGTGTACCTCGGTGCCCCGGTGGCGACTCCGCTGGATCCGCGTCACCGCCTGGTGACGACGAAGTACAACCCGGCACGCACGTGGACGCCGGAGAATGCCGTCGGCATCGGCGGGGCATACCTCTGCATCTACGGCATGGAGGGTCCCGGCGGATACCAGTTCGTCGGCCGAACCACGCAGGTGTGGAACCACAGTGCCACGTACAGCGGAGGCCCGTTCGAGGAAGGAACCCCGTGGCTGTTGCGGTTCTTCGACCGAATCTCCTGGTACTCGGTCGAACCCGAGGAGCTGATGGACCTGCGCGCGGATCTCGCGGCAGGCCGAGGCGGTGGAGTCGAGATCACCGACGGTGAGTTCTCGCTCGCCGAGCACGAGAACTTCCTCGAGTCCAACGCCGAATCCATCGCGGAGTTCCGCGCGACTCAGGCCGTGGCCTTCGGGGCCGAGCGGGACGCGTGGTCGGCAGCCGGAGAATTCGACAAGAGAGGCAAGATCGATGCTGCCTGAGGTACGAGAACGAGTTCTGCAGGCGTACAAGCGAATCGCGGAGGTCGACCGACCCGAGGTGTGGATCACCCTGCGCGACGAGGACGACGTACTGGCCGAGGCGGTGGCGCTCGAACGCGCACTTGAGGCAGGTGCAGATCTGCCGCTCGCCGGCGTGCTGGTTGCGGTCAAGGACAACATCGACGTCGCCGGTCTGCCCACTACTGCGGCGTGCCCCGAATTCGCCTACACACCAGCAGTCTCCGCCGTCGCCATCGAGCGATTGACGAGCCAGGGCGCTCTGATACTCGGCAAGACCAACCTGGACCAATTCGCCACCGGACTGGTCGGCACCCGCAGCCCCTACGGAGCAGTGCGCTGCGCCTGGGACCCCACGCTGGTCTCGGGCGGGTCCAGTTCCGGCTCGGCAGTGGCGGTGGCACTGGGGATCGCGGACATCGGAATCGGCACCGACACAGCCGGATCCGGGCGAGTTCCCGCCGCGTTCCACGGACTCGTCGGCATCAAGGCGACACTGGGGATCGTGCCGAACACCGGCGTCGTTCCCGCCTGCGCCGACTACGACTGCGTCACCGTTCTGGCCCACGATCTCGACAGTGCCACGGCAGCAATCAAAGTGATGACCGGTCCGACCACCACCGATCCACGCAGCCGGGCCTGGCCCGCCGACATTCGACTGGCCGCGTCGCCGGAGCCCCGGGTCGCCGTTCCACGTGCCGCGGATCTGGTATCGCTGAGCCCGGACTACCGTCGGGCATTCGAGGAGACGGTCGCAGGCCTGGCCGACAAGGGCTTCACCCACCTCGAAGTCGACATCTCGGATCTCCTCGATGCGGCCACACTGCTGTACGACGGAGCCATTGTGGCGCAACGCTATTCGGCCGTCGGAGAATTTCTCGATACCGCGCCGGACGGTGCCGATCCCACGGTCGCTGCCATCGTCCGCTCTGCAGCCGGCCCGTCCGCGCACCGCTACGTGGACGATCTGGGCACACTCACCCAGGCCAAGACGGCTGCCCGCGAACTGCTACGCGAGGTCGACGGTCTACTGCTGCCCACCACCACCGAACATCCGAGTATCGCTACAGTGCAGGCAGATCCGGTCGGCATCAACCGACGCCTCGGCACGTTCACCAACTTCTGCAACCTGCTCGACATGGCGGCGGTCGCGGTCCCCGGTGCCCCGACGTCGGACGGCAATCCGTTCGGAGTGATGTTCGTCGTCCCTGCGTTCGAGGATCAGATCGCGATCGACCTCGCTGCTCGGCTGAGCGAAGTGCCGTCACCCTCGCTGATCGACGACGGTATCGAGGTGTTGGTCGTAGGAGCGCACCTGCACGGTTTTCCGGTGCACAGCCAACTGACCGATCGGGGCGCACGGTTCAGCGGCGAGGTGACCACGTCTGCGGACTATCGACTCGTGGATCTGCACACCACACCGCCCAAGCCCGGTCTGGTGCGGCGGGAAGGGGACGGCGCACCCATAGCCGGAGAGCTGTACCGGATGTCCGCCGCCGCGCTCGGCACCTTCCTCGCCGGGTTGCCCGCGCCGATGGGCCTCGGTCCCGTCGAGTTGTCGGACGGACGTTGGGTCACCGGGTTCTGCTGCGCCCACGACGCGGCCGAGAAGGGCACCGACATCACCGAGTACGGCGGTTGGCGCGCCTACCGCGATCAGGGGTTACTATCCTGAGCAGCTGACTATCATGGTGATAGTTACTCGAGGACAGGCGAGACACATGATCACTGATGAGCAACGACGATCGCAGACCTTCTCGTGGGTCGACCCCGCCGAGGTGCTGAAGACTGCGTCCACCATGAGCGGTCTCGACGCCATGCGTGCGCTGGTCAGTGGCGAGCTGCCACCTCCGCCCATCGCCGCCCTCATGCAGTTCTCCCCGGTCTTGGTCGAGACCGGCAAAGTGGTGTTCGAGTGCGAACCGTCCGAGGCGCACTACAACCCGATCGGCATGGTGCACGGCGGTCTGGTGTGCACGCTTCTCGACACAGTCCTCGGTTGCGCGGCCCACACCACGCTCCCGGCAGGCACCGGGTACACCTCCATCGACATCAACGTCAGCTACCAACGCCCGGTGCACTCTCACAGCGGACCTTTGACGGCCACGGGGACCGTGGTCAAGAGCGGCTCGCGAGTGATCTTCACCGAGGGTTCGGTGGTCGACAACACCGGCAGGGTCGTCGCGACCGGGACGAGTTCCTTGCTCGTCATCCCTGGAAAGTAGCAATGCAACGCCGTAGTTTCGCGGACATGGAGTGCCCCATCGCCGGGGCGCTCGAGCAGGTCGGCGAATGGTGGACGCTGCTGATCCTGCGGGATGTGCTCGACGGCTTCTCTCGCTTCGACGAGCTGGAGTCCAATCTCGGTATTGCTCCGAACATGTTGGCGCGCAGACTCAAAGGCCTGGTCGACGGCGGGATGCTGACCAAGGTGCAATACAGTGAGCACCCCCCGCGCCACGAGTACGTACCGACGGCGCGGGCCCGTGAACTCAGCACGGTCATCGTCGCTCTGTATGCATGGGGAAACAAGCATGTGCCGCAACGGGATCGGCGGGTGGTGCTGGTGGACGGAGATGGCCGACCGATCGATCCGGTCCTCGTCGACCGCGAGACAGGAAGGACTCTGCGCGAGAGCCACGCGCAGTTCCTTCCGGGGCCGGCTGCATCCGAAGGCATACGGCGACGGTTGGATCCGGATCTGCGTGCCACGCGTCGATCACGCCGGGAGCGGTCGCCCGCCGTCGGTAGCGACACGGACCGCCAGTAACCCGAGCACTGTGCCCATCAGGTAACGCTGCACCTTCAGCCAGGTGGGCCGGACGGCGAGGAATCGGGCGATCGATCCGGCCAGAACCACGATCACCAGATTGATCACCACCGCTACGGCGATCTGTACGCCGCCGAGCGTGAAGCCCTGCAGCAGAAGGCGGCCGGCCGCAGGATCGACGAATTGCGGAATCACGGAGATGTACATGATCGCGATCTTCGGGTTCAGCAGGTTGGTCACCAGACCCATCGTGAACAGTCGACGGTTCGAATCCTGTTGCAGTGCAGTCGCCTCAAAGGCGGAGGCCGTTCCGCGTAGCGCCTGCACGGCAAGCCAACCGAGGTAGACCGCGCCGGCGAGCTTGCCCACGATGTACAACGCGGGCACGGCCGTGAACACCGCTGCCAGGCCGAGATTGGTG
Organism: Rhodococcus sp. JG-3; assembly: GCF_000482405.1. Lineage (NCBI taxonomy): Bacteria > Bacillati > Actinomycetota > Actinomycetes > Mycobacteriales > Nocardiaceae > Rhodococcus > Rhodococcus sp. JG-3. The sequence goes on along the minus strand of NZ_KI519398.1, from coordinate 991,453 downwards.
GCCGTCAGGTAGACCAGAAAGCCGACAGCCACACCTACGAGGGACACCATCCCCGCCCGCCTGCCTTGCGAAATGCTGCGCGAGACGAGGTAGATCATGTTGGGACCCGGTGTCAGAACCAACACGAGGGCGACGGCGAACACGCCGAATACTGCGGACCACGAGACCATACGGTCGACACTTCCCGATAGTCGAACGCCCGGGTAGAGCCAGTTACCTTCCCGTGGACACCTATTCGCTTCGCACGATCGAGGCGATCTCGTCACCGATGGCGGCCATGCCGGCTGCCGTCGGGTGCAGTGGCGCAGCGGGGTTCTCCGGGATGACGCCCTCGAAGTACCGCTGATCGACTGCCGCACAGACATCGTGGCCGACGCTGAGCGCCTCGGTGTCGACGAACTCGGCCCCGTGCTCCTCGGCCTGTGTCTTCAGCGCCTGGTTCATGGCGGTGATGCTGCTCTGGATGTAGTCGGTGTCCTCGGGGAGAACCGGCTGATTGGGGAAGCAGCCGCCGTCGGGGAGATACGTTCCGTATCCGACGACGAGGATCCGCGCGTCGGGCGCACGCTCGGCCACCGCGTCGAGCATCGCGCCCCAACCCGGAGCCTTGTCCGCGATGGCGGCGGCGACGGTGTCGACGCCGCCGGCGGTGAGCCGGTCCTTGCAGACGTTGCCTGTCGAGGAATTCGCGAACGTCAGGCAGCCCACCGCAGTCGAGACGAGCCCGATGTCGTTGCCACCGATGGTCACCGTGACCAGTTCGGTCTCGGGCGTCACCGCGTCGAGTTGGACGGGCTGATCCCCGCTGGAGGTGCTTTGGGGCGTCGAGACCAGGTTCTCGGTCACTGCCCCGCCGCACGTGACGTCGACGAAGGACGCGACCTCTAGCTGAGCCGCGACGACGTGTGGGTAGTTCGAGTCGGACTGCTCGCAGCCCGGCACACCCACCTGTTCCGGGATGCGTGGCCCCGACGCCGCGGAATCACCCAGCGCCACATAGTTCAGTGGCGCCGAAGCCGGGGTGTCCGGGACGTCGGCGTCCGGTGCACTGGGCGAAGAACACGCCGCAAGCAGGCTCACGGCAACAGCAATCCCGACGTAGATCCCAGGGTTCCTCACAGGTTCGACGCTACCGCGGCCGGTAACCTCGACCGGGTTGTCCCACGAGTACGTCTACACATCGAAGCAAAGGAACATCTCATGATCACCAACTTCATCAACGCGATCCTCGCCGGCTTCGGCTCCATTTCTGCTGGTAGCAGCGGCTTCGAGCTGGCACCGGGAACGCTGCCCTTCGGACTGTAGGACCGGCAGTTCGCCATCCGTGCGGTGCCGACGGTTCGTCCGGCACCGCACGGGTACACCGCACACATGACTGATCCGAAGCACGACGAGAACTCTGCCCCCGACGCCGACAAGGACGTGCAGTCCGACCCGGCTGCGGACGCAGACACCAACGACTGGTCCAGCGAGGGTGGGGCCATCGAAACCGGCCCGGCCACCGACGACGAGCGAACCGACGGCAGCTAGCCGAACAAGCGGCGAGGTGCCGACCGCACCGTCCGGACGTCACCGTCGGCCACGATGTGCTCCACCGCTTCTCCGCGCGCTCGCATCGACGGGTCGGCGGTGAAGTCCACTCGGGCGTCGCCGAGCCAGTCGATGCCTACGACGATCCCCACGGTTCCCTTGGGAATGCCGCTTCGCCAACGCACGCGTCCCAAATTTCTGAGTGCGACGACCGTATCCCCGATTTCGAAATTCCCCATTGCGCCCCCAAATTCTTCCTGCCGATCAGTAGACCGCACCCGAACGGCCTGTTCAAGCGGTAGATCCGCGCTTACTGCCACCGATCGCAACCGTCGGTTCGGCCGACGAGGGCACAAACAGGGCAGCTACCTCGTTTTGTGTGCGCCGGTCGGAGCAGCGGTATTTTCGTCTTCGACAACTTGCTGTTCTGGCAAGATTTCTTGCCAACCATGCAGCTCTGTCCGCACACTGCAGACATGACTTCAGACAACGCACACCCAGCCCCCGTCGAGAATGTCCCCGTCGACGCGATCATCGTCGGCGGCGGAGTCGCCGGGCTCAGCGCCGCGGTAGCTCTCGGACGCTCGCGCCGATCCGTGACGATCATCGACGCCGGCGATCCGCGCAACGCTCCGGCCGCCCATTCGCACAACTACCTCACGCGCGACGGCGAATCTCCGCTCGAGCTCGTTCGCCTCGGCCGTATCGAGGCCGAGCACTACGGCGTCCGCATCGTCGACGGCACCGCGACGTCGGCGGTGCGGACCGACTCCGGGTTCGACGTGTCCCTCGCCGACGGCACCGTCGTTCGAGGCCGTCGCGTTCTGGTCACCACCGGTCTCACCGACATTCTTCCCAGCATTCCGGGGCTCGCCGAGCGCTGGGGCCGCGATGTACTGCACTGCCCGTACTGCCACGGGTGGGAGGTCCGAGACCGGGCGATCGGCATCATCGGCAGCGTCATGTCCGGACACCAGGCCCAGATGTGGCGTCAGCTGTCCGAGAACGTCACCGTCTTCACCCACACTGCAACGGAACTGAGCCCCGAGGATCTGACGCGGATGCGCGCCCGCGGGATCGTCGTGGTCGAAGAAGAGATCACGCGAGTCGACGTCGAGAACGACGCCATCGTCGGCGTCACGTTGGCGAACGGCGTCGCCGTCGCGCTCGACGCCGTGGTCGTCGGCCCCAACTTCACTTCCCGCGCGGACGTTCTCGAGTCATTGGGACTCGAGACAACCGAGATGGTGATGAACGGGCACGTCCTGGGCACCTACATCGAGGCCGACCCGGTCGGGGCGACGTCCGTGCCAGGAGTGTGGGTGGCCGGCAACGTAGCGGCACCCATGGACACCGTCGTCGCGGCATCTGCGGCAGGCGTGAAGGCCGGTGCCGCGATCAACGGTGATCTCATCGAGGAGGACGTTCGGTTCGCCGTCGAGCAGGCCGAAGCAATGGCCTCCTGACGGCGGTTCATCAGCTTCCCAGCGCGGTTGCCAGTCCGCTCTCGATGGCGTCTTTGCGGACCCCGAGCTCGGTCAGGGTGGCATCCTCGTTCTCGAGCAACGCCAACAGGATGTGCTCGGTGCCGATGTAGTTGTGTCCCAACCGAAGCGCCTCACGGAAGGTCAATTCCAGTGCCTTCTGGGCACCGGCGTCGAATGGAATCAGCGCCGGCAGGGGATCGGCCGGTGCGGGCAGCGTCGCCGTCACCGCGGCGCGGATCTGCTCGTCGGTGAGCCCCTGCGCACCCAGCAGCTTCGCGGCGAAGCCCTCGGGCTCGCCGAGCAGGCCGAGGATCAAGTGGCCCGTGGTGATGTGGTCGTTGCTCGTCGCCCGGGCTTCGTTCTGCGCCCCCACCACCACATTTCGTGCGCGCGGAGTGAAGCGAGAGAAGCCCTGGCTGGCGTCGAGCTCGGCAGGGTCGTCGCCGCCCTTGGCCACGAAACGTTTCTGCACCGCCTGCTTGCTGACACCCATCGAGGCGCCGATGGCAGTCCAGGACGCACCTGAACGACGTGCTCGATCCACGAAGTGTCCGATCAGATGGTCGGCGATGTCGCCGAGCGCATCGGCGGCGATCACCGCGTCGGAGAGCTGATCGAGGGCGTCGGTGTGCACCTTCTCGATGGCGGCGATCAGGTCGTCGAGTCGGACTGGATTGGTGATCTTCGTTGATTCGGTCATGCGTCAACCTTAGGTTGACGACCGCCTGCCGTCAACCTTCGGTTGACGTCAGTTTTCGACGGGTGGGTGGAGCCGAGGTCTGTTCGAAGGCAATTAGTGACCCTGGTCACCGTTTGTGCAGGCAAAGACGTATATTCACCGATGAAGGCGTCAGCGGAGAAGGTGCGAGCGCCGCACGGCGAGGGGAAGTGGGGTCCTTCGATGAATGCGAAGGCCGCTGCGCCATTCGCCGTGCCATCGGTGCGGACCGCGTTCCTGGCTGCGGTGGCCGTCGTCGCGGTGGCGGTGTTCGTCCAGGGCAGTGCCGACGTGCGTGCCGGCGTGCTGGCCGTTGTCGCCGTGGGATCGGTCGTGGCGATCAGTGCGGCAATTCGTCGCTACCGTCCGAGCGACGCCCGATGCTGGTGGGCTCTGTTCGGAGCCTCGGTGCTCTTCATGTTCGGAGTCTCGTTTCGCAGCGACCCGAACGCGCTGGATCGATCGTTCTCCCTGCTCCCGGATCTGTTCACTCTCACCGGGTACGCCCTGGTGGGATACGCCCTGTCTCGGTGGATCCGAGACCGCCGATCGATCGACGACATCACCCCACTCGTCGATGCGGGCCTGATCTTCCTCGGCACGCTGTTCCTGTCGTGGTTGCTGCTGATCTCTCCGGCCCTCGACCTGCCGCGTTCGTCCGTGTCGACGGTGGTGAACGGGATTTATCCGGCGATCGACGCGGCGCTGATCACGTTGACGACATATCTGCTCTTCTCCTCGAAACCCCGCTCCGCCGCGCTGTTCTGGGCGCTGCTCGCCCTGGTGGCGACATTCGTCGGCGACGTGTCCTACGCCTTCGCGGCGACGACCGACGACGCTCCGTCCTCGGGGTTGCTCGACGGCATCTACCTGTTCGCGTACCTGTCGCTGGCGATGGCAGCGCTCGACCCGTCGATGCGCACGGTGTCGCACCGGCAGACCCCCGCACCCGCCCACAGCAGCCGTCGGGTGGTCTTCGTGGTGTTGTTGTTGGTGGTCTGCGCGACCGTGCCGCTGCTCGGTTCGGCGGTCTCCACCGGCGACCTGATCGTCCGCTCGCTGTTGCTCGCCTCGATCCTGGTCGGTGCTTTCCTCCGCGGCGAACGCGCCCTGGCCCGAGTGCAGACCGGCGAGGAGCATGCCCGCTACCTCGCGGCACACGACCTGCTCACCGGACTGCCGAACCGCACGACGCTCGACGCGGAGTACGCCCGACACGAACGCGCTCAGCGACCCGGACGCACCTGCACTCTGTTCGTCGACCTCGACAACTTCAAGATGGTCAACGATTCGTACGGCCACCGCGTCGGAGACGAGTTGATCGTCGCCGCGGCACGTCGCATCCGCGCGGCCGTCGGTGCCGCCGACACCGTCGTTCGGTATGCCGGCGACGAGTTCGTGGTGCTCACCCGCCGCGACCGTTCCGGTTCGGAACTGTTGGCGCGCCGCATCATCGAGCGACTGAGCGAGCCGTTCCCGCTCAGTGCTGCCACCGCCTACGTCTCGGCCTCGGTGGGCATCGCCGACGCCGAACGACTGCACGACGCCATCCGCGAGGCCGACACCGCGATGTATCACGCGAAATCTCTCGGGGCGTCTCGCTACGCGTTCTTCGACGAGTCCTTGCGTGCGCGAGCAACATCGGCGATCGAGACCGCCACCGCACTTCGCGGCGCGATCCGGCGCGGGGAGCTCGAGGTCTACTACCAACCGATCGTCGCGACGAAGTCCCGCAAGACCGTTGTCTACGAGGCGCTCGTGCGCTGGAACTGGCAGGGCCGAGTACGGACGCCGAACGAGTTCATCCCGATCGCCGAATCGACCAATCTCATCGAGGAGATCGGTGAGTGGGTACTGCGCACCGCGATCTCCGATCTGGTGACACTGCGCGCGAACGGGCAGGACGTCACCATGTCGGTCAACGTCTCGCCGATGCAGTTGCGCGACGACTCGTTGCCGGGCATCGTCCAACGGGTGCTCGATACCTTCGGCGTCACCGGTGCGGACCTGGCGCTCGAGATCACCGAAAGTGTTCTGATCGACGACATCGGCGCAGCGAAGACCGTGCTCGATCGGCTCGCCGCCATGGGCGTACTCATCGTGCTCGACGATTTCGGTATCGGCTACTCCTCGCTGAACCGGTTGCGCAAGATGCCGATTGCACTGCTCAAGATCGACAAGTCCTTCGTCCACGAGATCGGCGTCTCCGATTCCGACGTCCAGCTCATTCGCGCGATCACCGCCATGGCGTCCGCGCTGCCCGTGGCCACCGTCGCCGAGGGGGTCGAGACCGAGGAACAAGCTGCGATCATCGAGCAACTCGACTGCCGTTTCGCACAGGGCTATCTGTACGGCAGGCCCGCCCCCATCGCGCATTGGCTTCTCGAATCCGCGCAGCAACGGTGACCACGGTGTTAGCGTCGAGCGGTGTCTGCAACCGGAATGCGCCCTGTTCGCTACACCGCCCTCGCCTGTGCTCTTCTGCTGGTGCCGCTCGTCGCGTGCAGCAGTAGCGACGACGCCGGTACCGACACCGCGGACAGCTGCGTGCTCGGTGCCAGTGGCGGCACCCCGGTAGGAAAGAGTCCGAGCACCGGCTCGGGTGACATCTCCACCAATCCGGAAGTGGCGACCGGATATCGGTCGAACATGACTCCGGTGGAGACGCCGTCGTACTCGGTCTCCACCGCCAACCCGGTCTCCACTGCAGCCGCGTGCGAGGTACTACGCGACGGCGGCACCGCGGCCGACGCACTCATCGTCGCGCAGACCGTGCTCGGGCTCGTCGAACCCCAGTCGTCGGGAATCGGCGGCGGCGCTTTTCTGATGTACTACGACGCCGCGTCGGGCGAGGTGCAGAGCTACGACGGTCGCGAGACCGCGCCGATGAGTGCCACCGGCGACTACCTGCGGTACATCGACGACGTCAACCGCACTGTGCCGCAACCCGATGCGCGGTCCAGTGGCCGATCGATCGGCGTGCCGGGCGTTGTGCGCATGCTCGAGCAGGCGCACGAGGATCACGGCGACAAGCCGTGGGGGGATCTGTTCCGACCAGCGATCGAGCTCGCCGACAACGGAATCGAGATCAGCCCGCGCATGGCCTCGTCCATCGCGGACTCGGCACCGAAGCTCGCACTCGACCCGGCGTCCAAGGACTACTTCCTGCAGCCCGACGGTACCGGTAAGCCCGCCGGCACGGTGCTGAACAACCCAGCGATGTCGAAGACGTTGTCCGCCATCGCAACCGACGGTGCCGACGCCTTCTACACCGGCGACATAGCCCAGGCCATCGTCGACGCGACAGCCGATACCACCGCCGGCCGTACCCCGGGGCAGATCACGGTGGACGACCTCGCCGGCTACGAGCCGAAGACCCGTACCGCAGTGTGCACGCCGTACCGCGATCACGACATCTGCGGAATGCCGGGGCCGTCCTCCGGTGGAATCGCGGTGGCCTCGACGATGGGCATTCTGTCGAACTTCGATCTGGCGCAGTACGCCCCGACGGACATGGACGCCAACGGCGGCAAGCCGACCGCCGAGGCCGTGCATCTGATCTCCGAGGCCGAGCGTTTGGCCTACGCCGATCGCGACAAGTACGTCGCCGATCCGGACTTCGTGCCCCTACCCGGCGGCTCGCCCGACACCCTGCTCGACCCCGAGTACCTCAGCAGCAGAGCAGGACTGATCGACGAAGGCAAGTCGATGGGTACCGCGAAACCGGGCGACTTCGGGCCCGTGCAGTTCGCCTCGTCCACCGATCCCGAGCACGGCACCAGCCACATCTCCATCGTCGACGGCGAGGGCAACGCGGCCTCGATGACGACGACCGTCGAATCCGCCTTCGGCTCGTTCCACATGGTCGACGGATTCCTGCTCAACAATCAGCTGACCGACTTCTCGGCCGCGCCGGTAGCCGAGGACGGAAGCCCGACGGCCAATCGAGTCGAGCCCGGCAAGCGTCCGCGAAGCTCGATGGCCCCGACGCTGGTGTTCGACCGCAGCGACGACGGTGCACGCGGAGACCTCGTTCTCGTCGCGGGCTCACCCGGCGGATCGGTCATCATCCAGTTCGTCGTCAAAACACTGGTAGGACTGCTCGATTGGGGAATGGACCCGCAGCAGGCGGTGTCGATGGTCGACTTCGGAGCGGCCAACACCCCGTCCACCAACTACGGCGGCGAACACCCCAACGTGTCCGGAGAGAACGATCCGGTCGTTGTGACGCTGCGCGAGATGGGCCATCAGGTCTCGGTTGCCGACCAGTCGAGCGGGCTGAGCGCGTTGCAACGCACCGACGGTGGCTGGATCGGCGGAGCCGACCCGCGCCGCGAAGGTGAGGTACTGGGTGGATAGGTGCGGGCGCGGTTAGCGCTCAGCTCACGAATCGATAGCCCATACCGGTTTCGGTGATCAGATGCACCGGTGCCGCCGGGTCTCGTTCCAACTTCTGCCGTAGTTGGCCGAGATAGATTCGCAGATAATGCGTTTCGCGTTCATGCCCGGGCCCCCACACGGTACGCAGAATCTCCTTCTGCGACACCAGCTTTCCTTCGTTGCGGACGAGCAACTCCAGCACCCCCCACTCGGTGCGCGTCAGGTGCACGTTCTCGCCTTGCCGAACAACGGTTTTGGCAGCGAGGTCGACGGTGAAGTCTGCCGTCTGGACGATGGGGTCCGGCACCGATTGCGGACCGCGGCGCAGGGCCGCGCGCAGCCGTGCCAGCAGCTCGTCCATGCCGAACGGCTTGGTCACGAAGTCGTCGGCCCCGGCATCGAGTGCCTCGACTGTGTCGGCCGAGTCGGTGCGCGCCGACAGCACCAGAATCGGCACATCGGTCCATCCGCGCAGACCTGCTATGACGTCGATACCGTCGATGTCGGGCAGACCGAGGTCCAGGATCACGATGTCCGGGTGGAAGTTCGCGGCCACCCGCAGTGCTTCCCCGCCCGTAGCCGCGCTGACGACCTCGAATCCGCGGACGTTCAGATTGATCCGCAGCGCCCGCACTATCTGTGGTTCGTCGTCGACGACGAGCGCCCGTACCTTCACCTGCTCGCCGCCTTCAACTCGACCGTCATCGTCAGCCCTCCGCCGACGGTGTCCGACGCCGTGACGGTACCGCCCATGGCCCGCACGAATCCTCGCACCACCGACAGGCCGAGTCCGACGCCCACCGAGTTGTCACGGTCGCCGAGGCGTTGGAACGCGTCGAACATCGTCGCTTCCGCCCCGACGGTGATGCCGGGGCCGTGGTCGACGACGGAGATGGTGGCCATGTCACCGTGCACTGCGGCGCGCACGGTGATCTCGCCGGTGGGGGCGTAGCGGGCACTGTTCGCCACCAGGTTCGCGAGCACTCGTTCGAGCAGACCCGGATCGGCGAGCACTTCGACGTCGCCCACCTCGACCCGCACGCGCTCGTCGGCCCCTACCAGCGCGCCTGCCAGCACGTCGTCGACGAAGACGGGACGCAGACTGGGTTGGACCACACCGGCTTGCAGCCGCGAGGAGTCGAGCAGATTGGTCACCAATGCCGTCAACTGGTCGGCCGACTCGTCGATGGTGGCGAGCAGTTCGTCGGTGTCCTCGGGCGAGAACTGAACGTCGGTGCTGCGCAGCGACGACGAGGCTGCCTTGACCGCCGACAGCGGCGTCCGCAGATCGTGGCTGACGGCCGAGAGCAATGCTCGACGCAACGCGTCGGCCTCGGCCAGTGCGTTGGCGCGGCTGGCTTCCTCGGCCAAACGGGCTTGGCGCACCATGCCCGCGGCTTGGTTGGCCACGGCTGCGAGGACGCGGCGATCGTGGGCGCGGGTGCGTTCGCCGACGAGCAGCAGCGTGAAATCGCCCGCGTCGATTTCGGTGTCGGCCCCGTTGCGATCGGTAGGCGGGTGTTCGCCCGAGCTGCCCACGATGGATCGGGACTGGTTGTCCCACAATGCGACGCCGGACTGGCGGTACGTCTCCCGTGCGCGCTCGAGCAGCGCACCCAGATCGGCACCGCGCAGGACGGACCCCGCGAACAGGGTCAACAGTTCGGCTTCCTGCGTCGCCCGGCGTGCCTGACGCGTCCGCCGAGCAGCCGCATCCACCAGGGCCGCGACCGCGACAGCGACCAGCAGCAGTACGACTGTCACGACGAAGTTGTCCGGCTCGGCGATCGTCAGGCTGTATCTGGGTGTGGTGAAGAAATAGTTCAGTAGAAATCCTGCGATCAGCGCCGAGAGTGCTGCCGGGGCAACACCTCCGAGCAGCGCCACACACAGCACCACCATGAAGAACAGGGCGCTCTCACCGCTGGAATCGAAATCGGGACCGACCGTGCTCAGCACTGCAGCGGCCAAGCAAGGCACGAGAACCGCGGCCAGCCAGGCGATCACCCGTCGACGCCCCGAATCGACCTGCAGACTCCGCCGACGGGCCTGCTCGGCGTGAGTGACCATGTGCACGTCGATCTTTCCCGAGTTCTGCACCACGGCCGCGCCGATACCCTCGTCGAGAATGCGGGCGGCGCGTGACCTTCTCGAGGTACCGATCACCAACTGCGTGGCGTTCACTCCGCGCGCGAAATCGAGCAGAGTGGTGGGCACGTCGTCCCCGACAACGCTGTGCACACTCGCACCGAGGCCGGCGGCGAGCTTGCGCACGGAACCCATCTGCGGTGCGGACACGCCCATGAGGCCGTCTCCGCGAACGATGTGCAGCACCATCAGTTCGGCACTGGACTTCGAGGCGATCCGACTCGCCCGCCGAAGCAGGGTTTCCGACTCGGGGCCGCCCGTCACCGCGACCACCACCCGCTCGCGCGCCTCCCAGGTGTCGGTGATGCGATTGTCCTTGCGGTACTTCACCAATGCGGCGTCGACCTGGTCGGCGATCCACAGCAGTGCTAGCTCACGCAGAGCCGTCAGGTTGCCGCCGCGGAAGTAGTTGCTCAGCGCGGCGTCTACTTTGTCGGCGGCGTAGACGTTGCCGTGCCGCAGCCTGCTCCGCAACGCCTCCGGTGTGATGTCGACCAGCTCGACCTCGTCCGCGGCCCGAACCACGCTGTCGGGAACCGTCTCTCGCTGCGGAACACCGGTGATCTGCTGCACCACGTCGTTCAGAGATTCGAGGTGCTGCACGTTGAGTGTGGAGATGACATCGATGCCCGCGTCGAGCAGCACTTCGACGTCCTGCCACCGCTTGTCGTGGACGCTGCCCGGAGTGTTGGTGTGCGCCAGCTCGTCGACGAGCACCACCTCGGGGCGGCGCGTCAGGACCGCGTCGAGATCGAGTTCCTGCGCCGAGGCTCCTCGGTAACGGACGGTGGCCATCGGCAGAACTTCGATGCCCTCGAGTGCCTCGATGGTTCGCGCCCGACCGTGCGTTTCCACAACGGCCGCGACCACGTCACGTCCGCGATCCTGCAGCCGACGAGCTTCGCCGAGCATGGCGAAGGTCTTGCCGACGCCGGGCGCGGCACCGAGATAGATCCGCAGCTCACCCCTGTCCGCCACAGCCTGTCTCCTCACCCGGCCGGTATGCGTCCCGCAGTGCCAGGTTCAACTCCGGGACATTCACCGCTTCGGCACCGAGTACACCGTACTGCGGGCCGCGGGTGTACTCGTCGACCAGAGCCTCCACCTCGCTCACCGGCGCTCCGTTGACCTGGGCCACCCGGGCGACCTGGAGGGCCGCGTAGGCGGGACTGATATCGGGATCGACACCGGATCCGGAGCCGGTGACGGCGTCGGCCGGAATGGTGGACGGGTCGACGTTCTCCCGGGCTGCGATGGCGGCTCGGCGCTGTTCGACGAACGACGCGAGTACCTCGCTCGACGGGCCCTGATTGGTCGGCAGCGCCGCGGCCGGATCACCGGGCGCGAACGCGTCGTCGTCCGATACCGAGCCCGTGACGCGGGTGTGGAAGAACGGATCCGGCTCTCCCGGATCCACCTGCGGATCGACGCCGATCAGCGAGCTGCCGACGACGCACCCCTGTGCGTCACGCAGCGGCGACCCCTCGGCGGAGTCGGTGCCGATGCGGCCGATGCCCCAGACCACAGCCGGGTACGCGATGCCGAGGATCACGGTGAGCGCCAGCAGCACTGCGAAGCCGGCGACGACCTGACGGAGAAATCCCTGTACGAAACGCATGGTCAGCCAATCCCTGGAATGAGTCGAACGAGCAGGTCGATGAGCCAGATACCGACGAACGGACTGATGACGCCGCCGACGCCGTAGACCAGTAGGTTCCGCCGCAGCAACGCAGCCGCGGATGCCGGGGTGTATCGAACACCTTTGAGTGCCAACGGAATCAGCGCCACGATGACGAGCGCGTTGAAGATCACCGCGGACAGGATCGCCGATTCCGGGGTCGCCAGGTGCATGATGTTGAGCCCGCCCAGCTGGGGATAGACGGTGGAGAACATCGCCGGCAGAATCGCGAAGTACTTCGCCAGGTCGTTGGCCAACGAGAACGTCGTCAGAGCTCCGCGCGTGATGAGCAACTGCTTGCCGATCTCGACGATCTCGATGAGTTTGGTCGGATCGGAATCGAGGTCCACCATGTTGCCGGCTTCCTTGGCGGCCGAGGTGCCGGTGTTCATCGCGACGCCGACGTCGGCCTGGGCGAGAGCCGGGGCGTCGTTGGTACCGTCGCCGGTCATCGCAACGAGCCTGCCGCCTTCCTGCTCCTGCCGGATGAGCGTGAGCTTGTCCTCGGGAGTGGCCTCGGCCAGGTAGTCGTCGACGCCTGCCTCGGCAGCAATGGCTTTGGCGGTCAGCGGATTGTCGCCGGTGACCATCACCGTTCGGATGCCCATGGCCCGCAGCTGAGCGAACCGTTCGGCAATGCCGGGTTTGACGACGTCCGAGAGTTCGACGACGCCGAGAGCGCGAGCGGGAGAACCGGTTTCGCGTACCGCGACCACCAGCGGCGTGCCGCCGTTCTGGGCGATGTCGTGCACGGTGCCGTCCAGATCGGCCGTCCCGCCGCCGTCGCGAATCCAACTGTAGACCGAATCCGCTGCACCCTTGCGGATCTCCATGCCCGGTAGATCCAACCCGCTCATCCGAGTTTGCGCCGTGAACGCCACGAACTCGCTGCGCTCGGATTCGCCTTCTGCCGTGACGGATTCGAAGTCTCGCTCGACCAGTTCGACGATGCTGCGCCCCTCGGGGGTGCCGTCGGCCAGCGACGACAGCCGAGCTGCGCGAGCCAATTCGGCGGCGTCGATGCCCGTCGCCGGATGCAGACCGGTGGCGCGGCGGTTACCGAAGGTGATGGTGCCGGTCTTGTCCATCAGCAGCGTGTCGATGTCGCCTGCCGCCTCCACTGCCCGGCCGGACATTGCCAGTACGTTGCGCTGCACCAACCGGTCCATGCCCGCGATACCGATGGCCGAGAGCAGTGCCCCGATGGTCGTGGGGATCAGGCAGACGAGCAGGGCAATCAGCTGGATTGGATCCTGTTGCTGTCCCGCGTAATTCGACATCGGACCGATGGCGACGACAGCGAAGAGAAACACGATGGTCAGCGACGCGAGCAGGATGTTCAGGGCGATCTCGTTCGGCGTCTTCTGCCGCGCCGCGCCCTCGACGAGGGCGATCATCCGATCCACGAACGTCTCGCCCTGCGCTGCAGTGATTTTCACGACGATCTCATCGGAGAGCACGATGGTGCCGCCGGTGACGGCCGACCGATCGCCGCCGGATTCACGGACCACGGGAGCCGACTCACCGGTGATGGCGGATTCGTCGACGGTTGCAATGCCCTCGATGACATCGCCGTCGCCGGGAATGACCTCACCGGCCGAGACGACGACCTCGTCGCCGACCTTCAATTCGGCACCGGCCACCTCGGTGATCACGAACTCGGCACCCGACGCCGTGCGTCGTCGAGCAGTGGTGTCTTGCTTCACCTTTCGCAGGCTGGCGGCCTGCGCCTTGCCGCGACCTTCGGCGACGGATTCGGCGAGGTTCGCGAACAGCACCGTGAACCACAGCCAGCCGGTGACGAACCAGGCGAACACCGACGGCTGAGCAATCGACAGGATCGTCGTGACGATCGAGCCGAGGAAGACGACGAACATGACCGGGTTGCGGGCCAGGTGACGCGGATCGAGTTTGCGGAACGCGCCGGGTAGAGCGGTGTTCAGTGACAGGTTCATTGCATGGCCTCTGCTATGGGTCCGAGAGCAAGTGCGGGGAAGAAGGTGAGGGCCGCGACCAGGATCGAGGTACCGATCAGCAGCGTGCCGAACAACGGTCCATCGGTGGGCAGGGTGCCGGCGTTGGGCGCGCTGCGTTTGGTCGTCGCAAGCGAACCGGCCAGGGCCAATACGAAGACGATCGGCAGAAACCGGCCGAGCAGCATCGCGATACCGAGGGAGATCTGGAACCAGTCGCTCGTCACCGTCAAGCCGCCGAAAGCACTGCCGTTGTTGTTCGCAGCGGAGGCGTAGGCGTAGAGCACCTCGGTGAATCCGTGGATGCCGGGGTTGCCCTGATAGCTCGTCGTCGATTCGAGTATCACCGTGATCGACGTTCCGACGAGCACGAGGATCGGCATCACGAGAACCGAGAGCGCGGCCATCGTGATGGCCCGTCGACCCAGCTTCTTACCGAGGAATTCCGGGGTCCGGCCGACGAGCAGGCCACCGACGAAGACCGCGATGACCGCAAGCACCAGCAATCCGTAGAGACCGGTGCCGACGCCACCCGGCGCGATCTCGCCGAACAGCATGTTCAGCAACACCGCTCCGCCGCCCAGCGCAGACATACTGTCGTGGGCCGAATTGACTGCGCCGGTCGATGTTCCGGTCGTCGACACCGCGAACAGCGCAGACGCCGGGATGCCGAAGCGAACTTCCTTGCCTTCCATCATCGCGCCCGCGGCCGTTGCTGCCACTCCACGGGTACCGGATTCGGCGAACAACGTCACCGCCAACAACGTCGCCCACAGCGTCGCCATCACCGCCAGCAGCGTCAGACCCTGCTTGCGGTTGCCGATCATCGTGCCGAACGTACGAGTGAGGGCCACCGGGATCAGCAGCAACGAGATGATCTGCACGATGTTGGTCAGTGGTGTCGGGTTCTCGAACGGGTGCGCCGAGTTGGCCGCCAGAATGCCACCACCGTTGGTGCCGATCTCCTTGATCGCCTCCTGCGAGGCAACGGGCGCAAGCGCATTGGTGACCGTCTGCCCATCGAGACCGCCGGAGGTGAAGCCGGACGAGAACGACATCACGGTGCCCTGAGTCAGCATGATCACCGCGACGAGCACGGAGAGCGGCAGCAGAATACGGAGCGTCCCGCGCGTGAGGTCGACCCAGAAATTGCCGAGCTCACCGCCCGTCGACACCCGAACGAAGCCGCGCACGACGGCGATCGCCACCGCGAGACCGACTGCAGCAGAGACGAAGTTCTGCACCGCCAGCCCCAGCGGCTGCGTCAGATTCGACAGCGTGGTCTCGGGAACGTACGACTGCCAGTTGGTGTTGGTGACGAACGACGCCGCAGTGTTGAACGCCATCGCCGGACTCACCCCCGACAGGCCACCGTTCAGCGGGAGCACACCCTGAATTCGCTGCAGTACGAACAGGAATACGACCCCGGCGAACGAGAACCCGAGCAGGCTGGTGGAATAGCCGACCCAGGTCTGTTCCGACGACGAGTTCACCCGGGCCACCCGATAGAGCAGACTCTCGACCCGAGTGTCGTGGGTCGAACCGAACACCCGGGCCATGTAGTCACCGAGCGGCACGTACGCCGCCGCCAACACGACGATGACCACAGCGATCTGAAGACCGGCAAGCAGAGCAGGATTCATGGCGGCGTCAGAACCTCTCGGGATCGAGAAGAGCGACGAACAGGTAGACCGCGACGAACGCGGCCACCGTGAGACAGAGCAATTCGGTCATTGCTCGATCCTGGATCCCACCAGCGAACGAAAACGCGTTCCTTACGCTTTCCTACGCTCACGACCTGCGGTCATGACGGAGTTTTTACGCTAGCGCTCCTCGAACAACCCCGATCCGCTAGCGCTCCTCGATGTCGTCGACGCGGATTTCGACCGCATCCCTGCCGAGGGTGACGCCGAGCAGGTCCGCGACCACGTCGATGGCGATCGATGCCAGTTCTTCGCCTGCCGCCTGCAGATCGTCGCCGTACACGCCGATCACCGCGACGAACAGGCCTGTGCAGGCGTGATCGTCGAGATCGAGGTCGATCTCGGTGGGCTGTGCACCGTGTACGCCCGCGAGAGCACGGCGCAACGTCGTCTTGACGATGTGATCGCTGATCCGCAGTGAGTCCCGTGGATCAGCCGCTGAACCCGCCGGGAAGACGCTGTCGATCGGCCAGGTGCGGCGCGTCGTATTGCGCACTTTCGCGAGGATGGACGAGCTGATGTCCACCCAGTTCGGTTCCTGCGGTGCCTCCCGAAGCTCGGTGGCAGCACGCGCGAGAACCGCATTCGGTTCTACCGGGTTCGCCATGTCGCCAACCTTTCGCTCAATGTTGCTCGTGCTCTGGTCAATTGACCTCGTACTGCTCCTGCGGACAACGTCATGATCGCGCCGATCTCCGGATGGGTCAGGCCCTCGACCTCCCGAAGCAACCAGCAGGCCCGCTGCCGATAGGGCAACTCCGCCAGTGCCACACCCAATTCGGCCATGAAGCTGTCTGCTTCGACGTCCGCCTCGGGATCACTGCCCGCGCCCGTGCTCTTGCGCTCGAATACCCAGTCTTCCGCAGGAGGAACGCTGCGACGCCGGCGATGATCTATCACTTTGTGCGAGACCAACGAGAACAGCCAGGTGCGCAGAGCCGAATCGCCCCGGAAGTTGTCGAGCCCCTTCCACGCTGCGACGAACGCGTCCTGCACCACCTCCTCTGCTGCACCCTGATCGGACAGCATGTTTCGGGCGTACCGAAACATCTCCGGTCCGTATCGGCCCACGATCTCCTCGAACGCATCCGTCTCGCCGAGCGCGGCTGCGCCGACGAGTACGCGGTCCGACGCATCTCTCCACTCCATCGGGCCCCCAGACGTAATCTATGACGTAGGTCACTTTATTTGTACGTGCGTTTCGGTGATCGAGCTACGACCAACTCCTGACACACACTGTGCACCACTACTCAGCGAAGAGAGGCAGTCATGAGCTCCACGACGGACACCAAGGCAACCGTATCCGCAGCAGGCGAAGGCAAGACCGACATCACCACGAAGTCGGATTCCGTGCTCGTCAGCTCGCAGGGCCGCACCACCATTGCCGATACCGTCGTCTCGAAGATCGCCGGCATCGCCACCCGTGAGGTCCAGGGCGTACATGCCGTCGGCGGCGGAGCGAGCCGCGCGATCGGTGCCCTGCGCGAGCGTATCCCGGGTGCCCGCGTCAACCAGTCGCAGGGCGTCTCGGTCGAGGTCGGCGAGCGTCAGGCAGCGGTCGACATCGACATCGTCGCCGATTACGGCGTCTCGATCGCAGACCTCGCAGCAGGCATTCGTCGCAACGTCATCAACGCCGTCGAGCGCATGACGGGCCTCGAGGTCACCGAGGTCAACATCGTCGTTCACGACATCTACCTGGACGACGGCTCGGACGAAGAGGAGACCACCGAGACCGCCTCCACCCGAGTGCAGTGACCGACCCGAACCCGACGGACCGTGACAAGTCCGAGGACATCGCCGACGCCGTACAGGCGATCGACGGTGTCGTCGGGCTGCACGGCGGCATGTTCGGCGAGGCTGCGACCTATCTACCCGGACGCCGCGTCGCCGGCATCCGGATCGCAGACGACGGCACCGAGGTACACGTCACTCTCCAGTTCGGCTACGCCGTACGGGAGACCGCCGAGGCAGTGCGTAGCACCGTCGCGGCAATGGTCGACGGGCCCGTGCACGTCACAGTCGAGGATGTCGTCCGGGTCTGAATTGTGCGAGTCTGACCAGGTGAACGAGCATTCAGCGCGCGACCGGGCCGCCGCATACAAGGCGGCCCGGCGCGCTGTGGCCCGAGAACACCACCCCGACATCGGTGGTGATCCCGCCCGGTACATGGCAGAGCTCGCGGAAGTCGACCGCCGGTTCGCCGTACTTCCGTCGAATCCGATCAACACTGCCAGCGCACCGACAGCGTTCCGTTCGTCCTCGGTACCGACGCCACTGCGCACACTGCCGAAACGCATCGCCCGGCTCCGCAAACGCGTCACTCGACGCAACTACTTCGACATCTGAACTCTCGACATCCGAACACTCTGACTGGAGACAAGACCATGACCACTGCAACCATCGGTTTGTTCGTGGGACTTCTGCTGGCCATCGCCGCAGCAGCCGGCGGCTTCACCGGCTTCCTCATCGCCATCGTCCTCGGCGGACTCGGTTTCTTCGTCGGCCGCTACATCGACGGTGAACTGGATCTGAACTCGATCATGCGTGGTCGCGGTCGTGACTGACACAGCAGCAACCCCCACGACCCCAGGGACACCGGCCGCAACCCCGGGGTCACTCGCGGACCCCGGCGATCGCGGTTCCCTGGAGATCAAGCACAAGGCAGTCGAACGCCTGGCCGTTCTGGCGGCCCGCGGCACCGACTCCGTCACCGACCGCCAGCCCGGACTGCACCTCCTCGGTGGGCGTGATCTGCCGAAGGCCGATGTGACGATCACCGGCGAGCGAGTGCGAGCGAAGGTCTCCGTCGGAGTCACCTGGCCCTCACCGTTGGCGAAAGTGGCTGCGAACGTTCGCGCCGCCGTGGCCAGAGACCTGTCCGAACTCGGTATCTACACCGTCGACCGAGTCGACGTGACGGTCGAATGCATACCGGCCGAGCCCACCAGCGAAGAAGGGAGAGTGCAGTGACAGAGCAAGCAAGCAAGAAGCCGGTGGCCAACCCCACCGCAGCTGTTCCGGCCGTCCTGTTCGCTCTCGTTCTCATCGCCGCCGGAGTCGTACTCGGACGCGAGGCGCTGCTGAAGCTGGGCGCTCTCGACGGCTCCGAGTGGGTCGGCCCGGCCGCATCGAACCTCGATGGGCTCACCGCTCAGCAGTGGATGCTGCCCGCAGGTATCGCCGCCGTCGTCATCGGATTCGTTCTCGTGTTCGTGGCAATTCGCCCACGTCGTCGCACCCACCGTGCTCTCAACGAGCAGGGCGTCTGGCTTCGTAAGGGCGACGTCGCTGCCGTCGCGCGATCTGCCGCCCTGGACAGTGTCGGCGTCGACACCGCGTCCGCCAAGGCGGGCAACAAGAAGGTCACCGTCGCCGTATCCACCGTGGCCGGTACCGACACCTCGGCTCTCAAATCCGCGGTCGTGACGTCCGTGGACGACGCCCTCCGCCCACTCGCGTCGGCACCCAAGGTGCGCACCCGAGTGCGAACGACAGGACAGACCTCATGAAAGGACAGCAGCTGTGAAACGTGCAACCGCATCGCTCGACCGCACCGGCACAGCCGTCGTCGGGCTGGCTCTGATCGCTCTCGGCGGCGGAGCCATCGCGTGGGAACGCGGCGAGCTTCCCGGCCGCGAGCGGCTGGACGCCGCGTTCGTCGACACCGCCGTCGACGCCGGTTGGTGGCCCTGGGCTCTCGGCGTAGCCGCTGTCGTGCTGATCCTGCTGGGTCTGTGGTGGTTGCTCGCGCACCTGCCGCGCCGATCGGTCGGGACCGTGGCCTTCGGATCCACGTCGGCCGAGGTCACGAACGTGGACGGAGAGCAGGTCGACGGCAGGCTCAGCGTCGACCTCGGCACCGCCGCCCGTAGTGCAGCCAAGTCGCTGGCAGGTCACGATGGAATCGTCTCGGCCTCCGGTCGCTCTGTCTCGGACAGGGGACAGCGCGTGGTCGAGATCGTCGCGACGCTCGACCCAGCCGTCACGTCCCTCGAGCAGGTCTCCGACGCCGCAGCACGGACCCGTGACGACATCGTGACCTCACTCGACGGAACTCCAGTCAAGGTGCGAATTCTGTTGCAGTGCGGCAAGTCTCGCAAGCAGTCGGCGCGCGTCAGCTGACTCCGGAGAACTCGATCTCCCCGATCAGACCGTGGTGGTCCGATCCCGGGAGGTCGATTCTTTCCAGTGATCGGGCGTGCCCGGAATTGGTGAGAATGTGGTCGATGCCGACGACGGCCGGAGTGCCCTTGTCCGTGGGATAGGTCGGGATCAGCCCCATCCCCAATTGTGCTGCAGCGTCGGTATATCCGGCATCGAGTAGGTTCCTGAACTTCTTGTGCGAATACGTGGTGTTGAAATCACCACTGACGATGACGGGACCGCTTGCCGACACCGCCTCGAGATCGCTACGGAGCGTGTCCAATTCGGCGGTCCAGATATCGGCCGGGGTGACGTATGCCGGGCCGGGATGGACGGCCAGCAGCGTCACTGGCTCCGATCCGGGAACGTCGACGGAGGTGGCCAGGTTCACGGGCCCGTAGCCGGCGAGTTCGCGGTTGTCGGACAGCGGTGTGCGACTGTAGATTCCGGCACCTCCGCCACCCGTCGGCAACGCTCGCAGGTAGCTGTACGGAAAGAGTTGCTCCATGCCGGCATCCCGTAGCCCGAGCACCGACGCATCGGTCAGCTCTTGGATCGTCACGACGTCGACGGCGTTGTCGCGTGCCGATCCGACGACGACCGACGGATCGGCGCTGCCCACCATCAGGTTGGCCTGCATCACCCGCAGCCGGACGGCATCGCCGCTCGCCTCGTCCTGGGATGCCGCGTCGGCCACGTACAGAGGTGCGTACGCCACTGCGGCTGATGCCAACACGACGGCCGACACCGCCGCCAGAATCCATTGCCTACCGATCAGCGCGACGACGGCACCGACCACGACAGCGACGAGCATCAGGGGAACGAACGATGCCAGCGCGATCAGAACGTTGATGCGGGTGTCGGTGTAGTACGCCCCCATCGCGACGAGTCCGGTGACGATGCCCAGCGTCGCGATCGTTCCGGTGAGAATCCGTACCCAGGTTCGCTGCATCGCACCGAGAGTAGCTACGCCCTGACGCCGACGGTCAATGCTCGGACGGTTGTCCAGGTCAGAGACATCAAGCCCCGTACAGCCGCGAACGAGAACGCTGTCGACCACACCGTTCTGGTCGCCGGTTCGGCAACAGGAAGGCCGGCAAAGCGATCGGCCAGCCAATCGAGGGTCAGGGGCGCACTGAGCGGATGCAGCGACAGGTGCTCGCTCAGCCGATCTCGCAGGTAGGTCACGTGTGCGCCGGCTTCGAGATACCGATCGACCTGGCCGTCGACGTCGTCGACGGCAATGATCTGGTCGTGCACGGCCTGCACGACCAGCAACGGCACCGACGGAGCAGTGCGACCGGGCTGGATGTCCTGGAACACCTGCACGATCTCGGGTAGGGCGAGCAGGTCGGCAAGCGGAATGTCGATGTAGTTGTCGAGATCGTGCCGAGCCAGCCGTCTGACAGCGCGAACGGTCGTCATCGATTCGACGGAATCGAGAATGCGCATTCCGTCCTCGCTGACGTACTGACGCACCACGCGATCGAGATCGGGGTAGGTGCGTCGCAGTCCCGCGACAACAAGCGTCGGCAGAGCCGCGTGCAGCGTCGCATTGAGCCTGGTGAACGCAGAACCCGGATCGCCGACGGGGGAGCCGAGGGCGGCACCGACGAGCTCGAGCTCCGGCGCGTATTCGGGGGCCATCTCCGCGGCCCACGACGTCGCGAGCCCGCCGCCCGAATATCCCCACAATGCGACGGGCGTGCTCTCGTGCAGTTCCAACGACTCGAACGACAGCGCCGCGCGGATCGCGTCGAGTGTGCAGAATCCTGGTTCCTGCGGCGACCCCCAATGTCCGTCCGGTCCCTCGTGGTCGGGGATCGAGATGGTCCATCCGCGGCGCAGGGCATGCAGAACCAGCAGAAACTCGAACTGAGGAACTGCGCCGAGGGCCTTCGAGCCGCGTCGAAGCGCGTAGGACGGAAAACACGAGGACGCGACGCCGTCGATGGCGCACTGGTACGAGAGCAACACCGGTTCGCCATTCTGCGGTCGCAGCACCGTCGTCACACTGGCCTGCGGTATACCGCCCAGATCGGCGGTTCGGTAGAGCAGCTGCCATGCGTCGACTCGCTGTCGCACGTGGCCGAACATCGCGACCTCGACCGGCCTCACCTTGAGAATCGTCCCCGGTAGAGCCGTTTCGTAGCCCTCGGGCGCGGCGTAGAACGGGTCGTTCTCAGGCCTGGTTGCATCCTCGCAGCTCGGCCATTGTTCCACCGGCCAGGACTGTTCGTCCGCCATCGATCTGTCGACGCTCATATCCCACCGCTTCTTGTCCGAGTCTCTTCGTCACACTAACTTGCCCTGAACGGCCCCTTTTCATGCAGCCTGCTGCCAGTTGGTGATCAGAACGTCGGTCGCGTAGCTGAGGTCGAGGCCTTTCCCCGCCCCAGTTCGGGACAATGGCGTCGGGTTCGATGTGCTGATATTGCCGCCGGAGGACCTCCGCGTCTCCGGACAGCGCCGGCGCATGAACCATCTCTGCTCCCGATGGGTGCCGGAACGTGAATCGTTGGTTGCCGAGGGATTCGATGAGGAAGTAGCCGTCGTGCAGTGCTCGATGGTGTTCGCCGCACAGCAGGACCAAGTTGTCGAGCGAGGTCGCACCTCCCCGCGAGCGGTAGGTGACGTGGTGAGCATGCAGAAACCGGGTGCGCCTGCACCCGGGCACCGAGCAGCATCGATCGCGAATGATCAACTGACGCAACTGGGTTCGACTCGGAGCTTTGGCCGTGGTACTCCACCGCACAGTTTTCCCCAGCCGGCCGTGACCGACGACTCTCATCACCGACGAACACAACACCTGGGCGAGAGTTTCGTCGTCCAGACCAGGTCCGTCGTCGAAATGAGCATGATCACACCCTGCTTCGGTGCTGTCTCCGAGGTGGACCAACACGTCCGCGGCAGGTGAGACGACCGGAGAATCGATGGCGTCACACACCATCTCCGCCATTGCGACGAGCGCAGGAACGGGGTTCGGCGGTGCCGGGGCCGACCGGTCACCCTCGGATTCCACCTCCGTGCGAGTGCGCTCGTACTCGGCCCTGGTCACGGCGGCCAGAAATCGCTTGCCGTCCTCGGGCCGAAAGCGCGCCGTCACCACGAGCGAGCCGTCCTCGTCGTCCCAGCGCCACCGTCCCACACACGGATCGAGGTCGACACCGTTGCCCCTGGTCGGCCGCATCGCCTTCTTCAGACCACGGCAGAGACGTTCTATGTGCGCGGCGGGTGCATCGAGCGCCTTCTGCAACAGTGACGCTTCGTTGTCGGCTGTTGCGACACGGGTCATCGCGCGCACCTTCGAATACGACACCGCGCCGCTCAGGTACGCAGAGGTGATCAGGGGCAGCTCTCGCATCGCCTTGGCCACCCGTACCTGCTCACGGGCAGTATGCAGATCGACTCCCGCGCGCCAGGACAACCAGTGCGCACAGGACCTCGTCTCCCACGCGGCCCACCCGCGTCGAGCATCGAACTCACCGACCAGGATCAGATACTGCGCAGATACAGCCGCGATCTGGCCCGCCAGCGCGCATATCTCCGTCTCGATGTCTGCAGTCTCGACCATGAATGCCCCCACTCGTCGAATGTATGTTCGGCGACAGTACGACGAGGCACCGACAAGAACGGCGGGAGACCGACGCACCCGTCCCCGCGGGGACGTCGTCGGGGTTGCTTTCTCGCCCACGGGCCCGATACTGAGCATCAGATGCTGGATCCGACGGAAAGTGGGTGTGGCCATGAGCGGTTCGGACACCTGGGGCATCCCCAGCACAGACTTTCTCCGCTGGTACCTGCTCGCGGCAGTTCTCGCGATACTCCTGACGATGGCGGGGAACTGGATAGCCGCTCACCGATCGACCCCGGTGACGTCGGCAGGCCGCGTGCTCACACCACCCGAAGTAGGTGTGCTCACCAGCGACTCCCAGGCAGTGATGGCATCGTTGGCCATACTTCGCGGTGCCGAGATCATCGACTCGCAAGGAAGAAAGCGCCGCGAGCTGAGCGCCATCGAGCGGTCACAGCTGGACTGGTTCACCCGCACCGTTCTCGAACGCCTCGGTAGCGGTAAAGCACCCCTGGTTCGCTCCCGACTGGTGGCGAACATGTCGGGCACATGCGCGCAACTGCGGAGCACTCTCGTCGACGAGGGTCTGCTGCACGGCGCACGCGGCTCCGCTGTCACACGGGTATTCCCGGTGGTCTTCGTCATCGCAGTCGGAATTGCCCGCATCGTCGCCGGCACCGCGAACGGCAAGCCCGTCTGGTTTCTCGTCGCGATCGTGCTCGTCCTGTTCGCGGCGGTGCCGGTTCTGCTTCGCCGACGCCGTCGGACAGCTGCGGGCGATACCGAACTACGCCGACTCCGCGCCGAGAACGACTACCTTTCACCCCGCGCGCGACCGTCCTTCACCGCCTACGGGCCGACTCGTGCCGGAATGTCTGCAGCCATTTTCGGAGCAGGGGCCCTGCTGATGCTCGATCCGGCGATGGCCGGTGCACTCAGCTACGGCACCGCCCAGGCCGGTGGGGCCGCGTCGTTCGGCTTCGGCGGCGACAGCGGAGGCAGCGGAGGCAGCGGAGGCGACGGCGGCAGTAGCAGTTGCGGCGGTGGCGGTGGGGGATGCGGCGGCGGAGGGTGTGGAGGTTGAACATCGACACAGTGCCCGTCGGGCTCGGAATCGGTTGGCGCTCGGAGATATCCGGCATCGTCTCGGAACTCCCGGGGCTGGCGTTCTGCGAGGTCATCGCCGAATCGATCGGTGAGCAGGCACCCGATCGCCTCGTCGCATTGGGAGTTCCCGTCGTCACGCACGGAATCTCGTTGTCCTTGGGCGGTGCCGAGCCGGTGGAACAGCACCGTATCGACCGACTGGCACGAGTGGCATCCATGCTCGGATCCCCGCTGGTGAGCGAGCACATCGCCTTCGTCCGCGCCGACGGCATAGAAGCCGGTCATCTGCTCCCGGTACCGCGCACCCACGAAGCCCTGACCGCGCTCGCGCGAAACATCGCACGAACGCAGGACGGAGTGCCGGTTCCGTTGGCGGTGGAAAACATTGCAGCCCTGTTCGATTGGCCGGAAGACCAGTTGACTGAAAGCGAATTCCTGGCAGAACTCGTCGAGCGCACCGGCGTGAGCCTGGTGCTCGACATTGCCAACGTGTACGCGAACGCACTCAATCGGGGCCGCGACCCGTGGAGCGAACTCCAACGCCTGCCGCTGGATCGAATTGCGTACTGCCACATCGCCGGTGGCACGGTCCGCGGCGGCATCTATCACGACACCCACACTGCGCCGGTGCCCGACGAAGTCCTCGAACTACTACGAACCTTCGCGACGGCTGGGCATCGCACGCCTCTGATGCTCGAACGCGACGGTCACTATCCACCCGAGGCCGAGCTTCTCGCAGAACTGGATTCGATCGCGGATGCCGCGGGACTCGATCGCATCACCGGGGTACGGACGTCCGGGTACACGAGGTGAACGACGACCTGGCTCGCCGTCAAGAAGAGTTGGTGCGCGCTCTCGTGGCAGGTGGGCCACTGCCCGCCGAATTCGATTCTGCGACAGTGGACACTGTCCGAGCGGCTTTGCTGAACAAGCGAGCGGCCGAGATCGCGGCACGCTATCCGGCACTGCCCTCGGCGTTGGGCGACCGATACGAAATGTTGTTCCGCCGATGGGCGTCGAGCCGCCCCAAGGTGTCGACGGCCGAGGATGCCGAGGCCTTCTACCGAGCCATGGAACAGGAAGGGGAACTCGCCGCCACACATCCGGGACGGGTCGGGCAGCGAATGCCATACATGGCCGACGCACCCAACCCGCTCGCGCGCTTTCGCAGTCCGCTGCGCAGCACGTGGTTGACGTCGGTGTTCGGCGCGGTGCTGCTCATTGCGCTGCCGATCGTGATTCTGACGGGCCTGCTGTCCTACAGTGCCTACGGGCCGCAATTCGGCCAAGCCAGACCAGGTGCCGTCGGGTGGTTGCGTTTACCGTTCTTCGACTGGCCGACGAACCCGGCCTGGCTGTACCAGCTGACGCAGGGCCTGCACGTCGGGTTGGGTCTGATCATCGTCCCGCTCGTGATCGCCAAGCTCTGGTCGGTGATGCCCAAGCTCGTCGAACTGCCACCGGTCCGGTCGCCCGCACATGCACTCGAACGACTGTCGCTGCTGGCACTCGTCGGTGGCCTGCTGTTCGAGATCGTCACCGGCGTGCTGAACATCCAGTACGACTACGTGTTCGGCTTCGATTTCTACGCCGCTCACTACTTCGGTGCCTGGGTTTTCATCTCCGGATTCCTGGTGCACCTCGGTCTCAAAGTGCCGCTGATGTGGCGGACCCTTCGATCGGAATCGTTGATGGACGTCCTGCGCGCCCGCAACGAAGCGCCGAGCCGGCCACACCAGACCATGAGCCGACGCGGTGCGATCGGATTGGTCGCCGCTGGAATGGGTTTCGTGGCCGTGTTGACGGTGGGGCAGACCGTCGGCGGCGTCCTACGCAAGGCAGCGATTCTCCTTCCGCGGGGGCGTTCGTACGGCGACGGGCCCAACGACTTTCAGATCAATCGCACTGCCGAGGCGGCCGGAGTCACCGAAGAACAGACGGACGCAGACTGGACGCTGTCCGTCGAAAGTACCTCGGAGAACATGGAACCGGTGGTGCTCTCCCGCGGCAGGCTGCTGTCGATGACTCAGCACACCGCCGAACTTCCCATCGCCTGTGTCGAAGGATGGTCGACCACGCAGAGTTGGACGGGCGTTCCGTTGGCCGAACTCGCAGCATTGGCAGGTGTACCCGCACCCAGGTCCGCGGAAGTCATCTCGATAGAACAGGGTGGCCCATTCGGTCGTGCTGTGCTGCAGGGCAATCAAGCTCTCCATCCCGATTCACTGTTGGCATTGAAAGTCAACGGCGTCGATCTCTCGCTCGACCACGGCTACCCGGCACGCGTCATCGTTCCCGCGCTTCCCGGTGTGCACAACACCAAGTGGGTGGCGCGCATCGTGTTCCGTTCGTGACTTTGCAAAACCGCCCGGATGGTCGAGAATCTTTCATCGGTGGCCCGCGGGGCTGCCGACGAAGGAATACTCCTTCGCCTGGACGAGTCCAAAAGGTCATGCCACGATGCACGCACTATCTCGAGGCCTTCTCGCCGCGGGTGCAGCCCTCACGCTGATGCTCGCCGCGGGCTGTTCGTCGTCCGACGCCGGCACCGCCGTTGCCGCAGACACCACCGCCTCCAGCAGCTCCGCAGCCCCCACCACCACCACCGACAACGTGTCCGGCCAGGAAGGCATCGACGCCGGTGGCTCCACCGACATCGACGTCGAGATCGGCCAGTGCGTCAAGCTCGGTGGCACGATGACGGCCGCCGAAATCGACAACGCCGAATGCGGCAGCATGGAGTCCAACTACAAGGTCATCGCCAAAGCCGCAGAGAACGAGCAGTGCCCCACCGACGTCAACCAGACGTACTACGAGACTCTGAACGGTGTCGAGCAGGGCGCACTGTGCCTCGACGTCGACTGGGTGATCGACGGCTGCATGAGCGTGCCGAGTACCGGAATGGACGAGCCCGCCCGAGTCGATTGCGCAGACCCCAGCGCGACGAGCGTCGAGAAGGTCACCGAGATCAAGACCGGTACCGCGGACCCCAACGACTGCCCCGAAGGCGGATTCGCCTACGAAGCACGGCAATTCGTCGTCTGCACCACGACGGTGTCCTAGTCGCGAGTCGCCGTCATCATCTGCGTGACGTACCGATAATCCAGGTGGCCGTGGCTGTCGATAGCCGCATGAACCGCTCGGAGCACTTCCTGCCGACGCGTGTCGGTGAGAATCAGGTGACTCGAGTACGTCGCGGCCATGGCGCAGAATTCGTCTGCGGAGTAACGCTGAACCCACTCGTACGTCGACGTGGACCAGGGGCCGAAGCCGGCCGCGCGGGGTACCGCGGTCTCGGATTGCACGCCGAGGGAGTGCGCCAACAGCGGTGCGGCGTCGGGCTCGGTGGCGATGTACGCAGCCCGTACCGACTCCCACACCGGGCCGTCGAGCTGACCGGGCATGTTCCACCACAACCGAAGTGATCCCCCGGGTACCAATGCACGAGCCGCCACCGCGGCTCCTCGATCGGGGTCGACCCAGTGCCACGCTTGAGCGGCCACGACGACGTCGAACGATGACGGCGTGCCGACGAAGTCCTCGAACCGGGAGACCTGAACATCGACGTCCATGTTTTCGGTGCGGCGTCGGATCACCTCGGCCATACCCGAATCCGGCTCGACCGCAACCACCGAAGCGCCGCGTTCGGCCAACGCGACGGTGGCTTTTCCGGTGCCGGCTCCCGCTTCCAACACGCGGGTCGCACCGCCGGCAAGAACATCCGTGTACAGCGCCGCCGGGTATCCAGGGCGAGCCCGGTCGTACTCCTCGGCGACTCTGCCGAAGCTCAATCCGCGGGGTCGTTCCGGCTCGTCCGTCACGTTAGCCAGAGTACCGATTATTCGGGACTACCGATGTTCGGCCGATTCCAGTTGCGACCGCAATGTGGACTCGGTGTGCCGAATCGCCTGCCCGACGACGGGCTCCACGACGGCCCCGAGAACTTTGCCGGCGATGCCCCCGGGCAGGCTGTAACGGAAGATGACATCGAGGCGGGTCCGGCCCTCATCCAGGTCCGTGAAAGACCAGGTCGATGAGTTGGACAGGCCTTCGACCGATTCGAGCGTGAGTCGCTCGTTCTCGATCCATTCGGTGACGCGCACGATCGAATTCAATGACTTGGGGCCGATCTGCATGGTTGCGTCGTACGTCGCCCCGAGACCGGAGGTGGTCTCACTCCTCGGCTCGAACCGCGTGATCCCGAACATCCACCGCGGGACGTTTCGATAGTCGTCGAGGTAGGCGAAAGCCGCATCGCGGGGTGTCGACGCGACCGCCGAATGGTTTATCTCACGCATTCCACCGACACTAATACACGCGACGGCGTGTTACACATAGATTGGCGTCGGCTTCTACCGGCGGACGTAGCCCGCCTGCTTATCCACCACATTGACCAGGGACTCGTTCCGCCGGTACCTATCGAGGTTGTCCTCGAACAGCGTCCACAGCCGATCGGCGAAGTCGTCGGCGTCACCGGCCAGATGCGCCGTCAGAATCACGTTGTCGAGCTCCCACAGCGGACTCGACGCGGGAAGTGGCTCGACCTCGAAGACATCCAACACAGCCCATCCGATCGCCCCGGATTCCAACGCTTCACACAAGGCCTGTTCGTCGACAACGGGCCCACGAGCGATGTTGACCAGACCCGCGTCGTGACGCATCGCCCCGAGGACCTCTGCATTCACGAGCCCGCGGGTCTTCTCGGTCAGCGGCGCGGACAGCACCACCACGTCGTATTCACCTGCATAGGAGGGTAACTCGTCCACCGAACGAATTCTCTCGAACTCCGCATCGCCCGGTCGCTCGGATGTGCCGGCCGCCTCGACACGCATGCCGAGTGCACCGAGAACGCGACCGATGGCGCGGCCGATCGAACCCGGACCGACGACCAGCACCCTTCGATTGTGGATTCCACTGGTGAGGCGATGCTCCCAGACCCGTTCGCGTTGCCGCCGAAGCGCTTCGGGCAGCTTCTTCATCGACGCCAGAACGCCCGCAGCGACGTATTCGGCGATCGCACGGTCGAGAATGCCGCCGGAGTTGGTCAGTACCCACGGACTGTCCCGCAGCACCGGATCCAGCACCCGATCGACCCCGGCGCTCGACACATGAATCCAGCGAAGCTTGTCGGCGTGCGGCCACACATTCTGCAGGTCGACTGCCTCGAACGTGCGAAGCAGTAGAACCTCCGCCCACGACACCGCATCGACGAGTTCGGGGATCGTGCAACTGCGGAAGTGGACTCCGCCAATCGACGGGAAGGCCTTTCGGTCCGAATCACTCTCGACCACGAGCACATTGATCACGGGACAAAGATAGCCTCTGGTCCATGAGCGAGAATCGGGACCGGATGTTGCGCGGCGAACTCTATCGAGACAATGATCCCGACTTGGTGGCGTCTCGGGTGTCGTGTGGAAAGCTGCTCGACAGATTCAACGCAACCGAGGCGGACCAGGACGCAGAAAGACGTGAACTGCTCGGCGAACTACTTGGTTCCATCGGAGCGGACTCGCGGATCATGCCGCGCTTCCAATGCGACTACGGCACATACATTTCCATCGGGTCCAACAGCTTTCTGAACTACGACGCCATTCTGTTGGACTGCGCGCCCATCACGATCGGGAACGACGTCTCGATCGGTCCACGGGCCCAGCTACTGACGGCGCTGCATCCCATGGAGGACCACGATGCTCGTCGATCTCGTTGGGAGAGCGCCCTTCCCATCACCATCGGAGACAATGTCTGGCTCGGCGGAGGCGTCATCGTCTGTCCCGGAGTCACGATCGGAGAGAACTCGGTGATCGGAGCAGGAAGTGTCGTCACCCGCGACGTACCGCCGCATACGTTCGCTGCAGGGAACCCGTGTCGGGCGATCCGCGCACTACCGTGAGATCACCGAGTTCAGGATTCTGTCGGAGTCACGAACCAGCGTGCCGACTGCCATCCGCGCGCCCCACCACATCCCCAGCCAGCCGATCGCTGCGGCCACCAGGATGGACAGATACGCCCACGCTCCCGGAAGGAGCAGTGCGAGAAGCAGTGCGGGCACGACCGACACGGCCAGGACCACTATCCCGAGGATGAGGAAGACGAATGCATTTCCGGTGAACGACCCCCGTGTGTTCATCGAGAACGACTTCGTAGCTTCGGGCACCGGGTAGGCACCGCGTACGGAGTTCACGGCGGTCAGACCGGCGCTGACTCCGAGCATCGAGATCGTCACGGCGACAGGGATCTCCCATCGGTCGAGCCCGAGATCTCCGAACACTCGAACCACCACGACCGGCACGATCGCGAAGGGGGTCGCGACCAGCAACCAGGCGATCTGCCGACCACGGATGTCGTCGGGGAGAGCCTGCGGAATCATCACCAGGTGCCACATCGAACCGCCGTCGAGACCGTACGAATTCGATCCCGCACCCATCGCCATGAAGATCGCGATCCAGGCGCCCCAGGCTGCGCTGAACGGAATCGAGTCGGTCACCAGCGGGCCGATGCCGGCCAGCACTGCGAAAATCAGCACCGACAGCAGCTGACTCCGACGACGCATGTCACCGCGCCACAGAGACAGCTCTCGCGTCACTACCGCGCCGACGCGCGTTGCCCGCCACCCTGTTGCACCGTCGCGGCCCTTCTCTGCCGTCTGCTTACGGGTCGATCCCGACGGCGTCGAGACCCGCCCCTCGAAGTGGCGTAGAACCAGTCGCTGCCAGGCCCACACCAGTGCGACGTCCAGCAGCAGCAATCCCACCACCGCGCCGATCGCCAACAGCCAATTGCCCTCCAGCACAGCATCGACGCCGGTGATACCCCAGCCGAAGGGAATCGAATGGGCCAGTGTGAGCGGCCACGTCACCTCACCCGACAGCACACGATCGAGATTCTGCGTGATGGGGAACTGCAGGAAGTACAGGCCTCCGAAGACAGCGCCGAACGCCAGCAACGCGAACTCGCGGCTGCGGCGACTCTTGAGTAGTTGCGACATGGCCAGTGTCACCACCCGTGACAGCGTCACGAAGAACACCACCGTCGCGGGCCAGGCCACCAGCGCCAGAGGCACTGCGGCAACCGACCGCGACAGAGCGTAGATCGGAATGGATGCCGTCGCGACGATTGTCAGCGGAACCACCATGCCGATCACCGACGTGGTCAGCAGCGCACGGGCCAGTCGCGCAGGATCGACGGACAGCAATTGGAAGTGGCGGGGCTGGATGTTGTCGTCGGAGATACCCGACAGCACCGGGAAGAGCACCCAACTCAGGCCCGTCAGGGTCAGTCCGAGGCTTGCGGTGCCGCCCACCAATACCTGCGACGCGTCGGTTCGGGCCGCCATCACGCATGCGAGAACCGCGAGGGCCAGCCCCAGCAACCCGAACACGGTCTTGACCACTGCTTGTCCGCCCTTGAACTGCCTGCGGTAGAGCGTGATTCGCATCTGCAGGACGGTGCGACCGACCGAATTCACGAGCGCATCCAGGACAAGCCGTCCGGGTTCTGGTCTCGGGATCCGACGAGGCGCACGAAGGCGTCGTCGAGGGTGCCACCTGCGCGGACGTCGTCGACCGTTCCCGCCGCCACGACTCGACCGCCGGTGATGACACCGACGTGGGAGCACAGCCGTTCCACGAGGGCCATGACGTGACTGGACAGGATCACCGAGCCACCGGAGCGAACGAACTGAATCAGGATGTTGCGGATCGTCGTGGACGAGATGGGATCGACGGCTTCGAAGGGCTCGTCCAACACCAAGAGGCGAGGCCCGTGCAACAGCGCCGACGCCAGTCCGATCTTCTTGGTCATTCCGGCGGAATAGTCGGCGATGACGGTTCCGCCCGCATCGGCGAGACCCAACGCGTTCAGCAGCTCGTCGCGACGCTGCGCGATGACGTCCTCCGGCATCGCGCGCAGTCGACCGATATAGGTCAGGAGCTCGTGGCCGGTGAACTGGGAAGGCAATGTCAGTCCGTCGGGTAGCACACCGAGCAGCTCCTTCGCCGCGATCGGATCGGCCCAGACGTCACGCCCGAAAACGAGGCTTCGGCCGTACTGCGGTCTGAGCAGCCCGACCGCCATGGACAGACATGTCGTCTTACCAGCACCGTTGGGGCCGACCAACCCGAACATCGACCCGGGCGGAACCATCAACGACAGGTCGTCGACCGCAATCTTGGGGCCGAAGGCCATGCACATGTGCTCGAGCAGCAAAGCGGGAGGATTCGTTTGCACGGGTAACAGACTAGCCGGTATGGGCGGTTTCGTCATGAGCTACGTACCGACTGCACCGGTACCATCTGGGCATGAATCGCACCGCAGTGGTCACCGGAGCTTCGTCGGGCATCGGAAGGGCCGTCGCGTCGGCGCTGGTCGCCCGCGGCTACCGAGTTATCGGCACTTCTCGGAATCCGGATTCGATGACCTCCGATCAACGGGCAGCAGGCGTCGAGTATCGAGCTCTCGATCTCACCGATTCCGCGTCGATCACCGCATTCGTGACCGAACTCGGCGCCGTCGATGTTCTGGTCAACAATGCCGGAGAGAGCCAGTCCGGGCCCTTCGAGGAACTGCCGACCGACGCCATCGAGCGATTGTTCCAATTGAACGTGTTCGGCGCAGTGACGCTGTCGCAGAACGTCATTCCCGGCATGCGTGAGCGCGGGTACGGCCGCATCGTCATGGTCGGGTCGATGCTTGCGAGCTTTCCGCTCGCCTACCGCTCCTCGTACGCGTCGACGAAAGCAGCCATCAAGGGATTCTCCGACGCCGCGCGGCTGGAACTCTCTCCGTTCGGCGTGTGGATGACCACCGTGGAGCCGGGATCGATCAACACCGGAATCAGCGAACGCCGCACCAAGTACATCGCAGCGGATTCGGTCCACCGAGATGACTTCCACACAGCGATCTCGTCATTGGATCGTAAGGAGGGAACCGGAATCTCCGCCGAGGACGTCGCCGAAGTGGTGCTGAAGGCCATCGAGGCCGACAAGCCGAAACCCTTGTACGCCAGGGGAAGCAACGCACCGGTCGTGTTTCTGGCGCGACGGTTGCTGCCGGCGACATTCATGGAGAAGACGATTGCGAAGATGTTCGGGCTGAAGAGATAGTTTGAACCCCTGACCTGGTGGAATACAGCCGGGTGATAGAAACTCTGGGCCTGGTCCTGGCGGCGACGGGTCTGATCGTCGCCGCGCAGGTGATCTCGAAGAAGACGGCGCTGCCCGCGGCCGCGTTGTTGACCTTGGCCGGCCTGGCCGTCTCGGCGTCGGCGTTGCCCGACATCGTTCTCGACCCCGAAGTCGTGCTGACTCTGGTGATTCCGCCGCTGCTCTACAGCGCCGCGCTGAACTCCTCGTTGATTGCGATCCGCCGCAACGTCTGGACGATCCTGAGTCTGTCGGTCGCCCTCGTGGTGGCCACGGCTGCCCTCGTGGGCGTCGGCATGTGGTTGCTCGTTCCGGGCATCACCCTGGCCGCCGGTATGGCGCTCGGTGCCGCGGTTGCGCCGCCGGACCCGGTCGCCGCCCTTGCGGTGGGTCGTCGCGCCGGTATCCCACCGAAACTCGTCACCCTCATCGAAGGTGAGGGACTGCTGAACGACGCGACGGCGCTGACGATGCTGACCGTCGCGATCGCCGCAATATCCAGTCAGGACATGACCTTCGTCCACGCGGGTGGGTTGTTCGTGTTGGCTGCGGCCGGCGGAATCGTCGTCGGATTGGTTGTCGCCCTGCTGATTCGCCTCGTACAGCGCTACGTTCACGATTCGCTGCTGCTCAACATCGTGTCGCTGGCGACGCCGTTCGTGGCGTACCTGGCGGCAGAGGAAGTTCACGCCTCGGGTGTTCTCGCCGTGGTCGTCGCGGCTCTTGTGATCGGGCACCACACCCGCCACGCCATCTCCGGGGCCAGCCGACTGCAGACCAGCGCCGTGTGGCGACTGATAGATCTGCTGCTCGAGGGCTTCGTATTTCTGCTCATCGGTGAGCAGTTGCCCACCGTGGTCGGCGGCCTCTCGGCCTACTCGGGAACGACCATCGCCCTCGCGGTCACGGTCACTCTGGCCGGCGTGCTCCTGCTGCGTCCGCTGTGGTTGCTCACGACCGGGCTGTCCCCACGCGAGGCGGTGGTGATGAGCTGGGCCGGCACCCGCGGCGTCATCACCGTCGCCGCGGTGTTCACGCTCCCTCTGACGATCGACTCGGGCGAGCCGTTCGAGAGCCGAGACCTGTTGCTGTTCTGCGCATTTCTCGTCGTGCTGGTGACGGTCATTGGACAGGGCCTCACGTTCGCTCCACTGGTCCGCAAGCTGAACGTCGTCGCGGACCCCGCCGCAGAGGCGCGTCTGCGAAACGAAGCACGTGAGGGATCGGCCAAAGCTGCACTGTCACAGCTCGATCGCATCGCCGACGAAGAGAACCTCGACGACGAGGGCCGGGAGATCCTGCGGAGCGAGCTCGAGCATCGCATCGACCGGTACCACCGTCGACTCGATCATCTCGACGAGACGGACGTCGGCGACGCGGTCATCTCACCGGAACAGATTGCTGCGATGAGTACGCGCCGCCGAATCCTCGATGTGGAGCGAGAAGAGTTGCTCTGCTGGCGCGATGCCGGCCGGCTACCGGACAACAGCATGCGCAGCCTCGAACACGAACTCGACCACGAGGAGCACTCGTTCCGCCCACACCGAGAGACCGATTAACCGGCGATCGCGGCGTGCATCTCCCAGACGATCACTTCGGCACCGCTGGCAGTGCTCAGTTTCTGACCGCCGCCTCCGCTGACGCGCACGGCGTCGCCCTGCGCGAGGGGTCCGACTCCCTCGAGCATCGCCTCACCCTCGGCCACGAAGATGTGTACGAACGGTGCATCGGGAATCTCCACCGGAGCCTGCCCGGGCTGTAGGCGCGCCACGTGCATGGCGGCGTACTTGTTCTTGATGCGAATGGCGGCGTGATCGGAATGGTCGGGCATGCCGGATGCGACGGGAACCAGACCGCCGCTGAGCAATTCGTTGTCGATCTCGAGCTGTTCGTAGCCCGGGGTGATGCCCTGCTCGTCGGGCACGACCCACATCTGGACGAAGCGAACAGGATCGCCGTGCTTGCCCGAGTACGAGCCGGCAGTATCGCCGAGTCGCCACGAATCGTTCTTCTCCGAGTGCAGAATTCCGGTGCCCGCACTCATGCGTTGCGCGAGGCCGGGGTAGATGACTCCGGAGTGGCCCATCGAATCCTGGTGCACCAGCGATCCCTGCAGAACCCAGGTGATGATCTCCATGTCGCGGTGCGGGTGGGTATCGAATCCCATTCCCGGGGTGACGATGTCGTCGTTGTTGACCATGAGGACGCCGTGGTGGGTGTTACCGCGATCGAAGTGGTTGCCGAACGAGAAGGAGTGCTTGGAGTCCAGCCAGCCGATCTTGGTCTTGAATCGGTCGTCGGCGCGGCGGAGGTCGAGTGTGGTTGCTGCAGAGGTCATGTCATTGCCTCGAATCTCGAAAGTAGGTGTGTTCTCAGAGAACGTGCGAGCCGTACATTTCACCGAGCGGATCGGCGATCAGTTCGAGCCGTGCACCGTCGGGGTCGCGGAAGTAGAGCGAGACCTCGCTGTGCTCGATCAATTCGATTCCCGCGTCGATCAGCTTGGTGCGCAGGTGCTCCCAGCGGGTGGGCTCGACACTGATGGCCACGTGATGCAGACCGCCCAGCACCTCCGCGTACGGGCCGACGTCGAGTCCGGGGAAGTCGAAGAAGGCCAGCAGGTTGCTGTTGCCGATGTCGAAGAAGAAGTGCGACGAACCCGGGTAGTCACGGTTCTCGATGAGCTCGGTCAGAGGGAACTCGAGCAGGTCTTGATAGAACCGCACGGTCGCCTCGACATCGCTGCTGACCAATGCCGTGTGATGAAGTCCGCGGGCAGACGATGCCGGACGCTCGCCTGCAGGCTTCATGTACTGCTGACGAATGCGATCCCGCTGTTCGGCGTGCTCCTGCGCGCGGCGTGTCTCGTCTGCAGTCAGTTCGTTGGTCTCGGTCATCGCTTCGGCCTCCGGTCAAGTAGTTGCTTCGTCAACTACCGAGAACAGTACACCGGTTAGTTGCGTTGTCAACTAGCATGGGGGCATGGACTCACCACGGTGGCTCGGTGCCGACGAACAGCAGGCCTGGCGCGCATACCTCGATGCGACGCGGCTGCTGCTTCGCGACCTCGACAATCAACTCACACGCGACTCCGGGATCTCCTTCACCGACTTCGAGCTGCTGGTCGTGCTGTCCGAGGCACCCGACCGTCGCCGACGAATGAGCGAACTCGCCGACGCCGTCACCACGACTCGTAGCGGCGTCACCAGAGCCATCAGCCGACTCGTCGACAACGGCTGGGTCACACGCGTCAAATGCGACGACGACAAGCGCGGAATGTCCGCCGAACTCACCGAAGCAGGCATGAACACCCTCGCCGCTGCCAGCCCGGGACACGTCGAAGCAGTACGAGAGAAAATGTTCGACCTGGTTGACCCGAACGATCTCGCGGCTCTGACGCGGACTTTCACGGCAATGCGGAATCACGCATCGTGACGGTGACTCACATACCCGGTGCGCAACGCCATCACTGGTGGAACGAATGGCTCGACTCGAAGCAGTCGTTTCCCGCCACCGGCAATTACGACCTCGCGGCCAATGCGCACGGGCTACTGATGGTGCACAACGAGGACACGGTGTTTCCCGGCGAAGGGTTCGACTCCCATCAGCACGAGAACATGGAGATCGTCACGTGGGTGCTGGAAGGGACGCTGAAACATACTGACTCCGAGGCTAATTCGGGGCTGATCTACCCCGGCCTCGTTCAACGCATGAGTGCCGGAACCGGAATCCGGCACACCGAGACCAATGCGTCGAGCCGGATCAGCCGCGAAAAGCTGCGCGTGGTGCAGATGTGGGTCCCACCCGACACCGATCAAACCGACCCCTCCTACGAAGAGCTGGACGTACAGGACCAGCTGGCGAACGGCGAGCTGGTTCCGGTGGCGTCCGGCATGCCGGGCCGCGGCGGCGTTCGGATCGGCAACCGCTACGCGACGCTGCATGCCGCCCGACTCGCACCGGGGGAGTCCGTCACCGTCCCTGACGCGCCGTACGGTCACGTCTTCGTCGCCGACGGTTCCGCAGTGTTCGAGACCGTCGGAGACGTTGCCCAAGGCGACGCGGTCCGACTCACCGCCACCGGAGGTCACCGTGTGACAGCATCGACGGCGAGCGAGATCTTGATCTGGGAAATGCACGCCGGCTTCGCCTGACCGAGAACCACTGAGGTTACGACTGCTCGCGCCCGTCCAGAGCCTCGGCACACGTAACAAGGCTGCGGTGCAACACTTCTCGCTCACTCTTGGACAGCGACGCAATCATGGCGTTTTCCACCGCGGCGACAGCGGCCGACGCTTGCCGCAGGCGCTCCCTGCCCAGGGTCGTCACGTACAGACGCTGGTCTCGACCTACCCCCTCGATCTCCACCAGGCCGCCGCGCGTGAGCCCGGCCAGCAGTTGATGGGTTGCTTGCCTGCTGACGAATACCGCGCGCGCGAGTTCGGCGTTGGACAGCCCCGGTTTGTGCGCGAGGAGTTCGAGGCTCGAGTACTGCGAGACGGTGATATCGAGATCGCGTAGGCACTCGTCCATCGCCGAACGCAGGGCGGACGTGGCCCGCTTGAGGGCGTAACCGATCGAGGTGTCGACATCCACTTGACTCATGTCAACATCTTGACATACATTCATTTCGTCAAGACCTTGACGAACTACTGAAAGGACACGACATGACCGTTGCAACCGTTTCCGGACCCAGTTTCCTCTCCCTCCAGGTACGCGACCTCGCCGTCAGTGCAGACTTCTACGAATCGCAGCTGGGCCTCGTCCGCGCACCCCAGGCACCACCCGGCGCAGTGGTGTTCACCACCTCACCGATACCGTTCGCCATCCGAAACCCCGCTCCCGAAACGGATCTCGACAGTGGTCAGCCGGGACTCGGAGTTGCCCTCTGGCTGGTGTGCGACGACGCCGAAGCGCTCCACGAAAATCTCGTCGCCGCCGACGTGACGATCGTGACCGCCCCCTTCGACGGCCCCTTCGGAAAGACCTTCGTCCTACGTGACCCCGACGGATACGCCGTCACCGTGCACAGCAGTTAGCCCCGAAGTCATCGACAAATGTGGGACCCTGAGCGCGGATGCCACCTCCGACGCGTAGGGAACACGACCATCATCGAGCGCCTGAAGAACCGCCTCATCGAGTCGGCGAACGCACCTCGAAAACCCGCAAAACCGCCCGGGCCGATCCTGCTGGTGTTCACCACGATCGTCACCGTCACGTGGGTATGCGTGTCCAGGAACTGGTGGCCCTCGCCCTACGGACAGTTCGCCTGGTTCGATCCGCTCCTCGCCGGCGCGTCATCGATCCTGGTGCTGCTGATCGTCGGGCTCATCTGGGCAATTCGCACCCTCCACGTCGTCGGCCAGGATCGAAGATGGTCGTGGTGGATAGCGCCGGCTCCGGTGGTGGTGGGCTTGGCAGCGGCCGTTCTGGTACTGCTGCCACCGGACAATATGCTGGACCATCGCGACGAATTCGAGGCCGTTGCGCGAGAATTGAGTGCACAGCCCTCGAGTAGCCGCGAACACATCGAGATCGGCCCGTTCGACATCAGCTCGGCACGCGCCACATCTGGCGGCGAGGTCTACTTCACCGAAGACGGCGGCTTCTCCCTCATGAGCGCCTCGGGCTGGGCGTATGCACCAGGTGGACCTCCCGCGGGATTCGACGACTTCACCGCCACGCACCTGTACGGTCCCTGGTACGAATTCTCGGCCATCTGGCGGGACTGATACCCCAACCGCGAATCCGAAAGAACTATTGCGAAATATTTCTTTCGGGTTATGGTTGTTGCATGAGCCCACCACCTCCCGGTAGGACGCCGCGCAAGCTGACAGACATGTCCGAGCTGAAAGCGCTGACGCATCCCATCCGGTTACGTCTGCTCTATGCACTCCGCGCCAACAAATCGATGACGGCAACCCAGCTCGGCGATCTGGTGGACGAGTCACCCGCCTCGGTGAGCTATCACCTGCGCAAACTCGCCGAGCACGGGTTCGTCAAGGAGGTAGAGAACGGCTCGGACAAGCGCCAACGTTGGTGGTCGGAGGCCAATGAGGAGGGCTTCAGCTGGTCCGAGAACGACTTCTCCGACTCGCCCGAGTCACTGTCGGTCGCCAAGGCGTCCAAGGACTCCTGGTTGGCGCACCAGTGGTCTCGGTTGCGTGATTTCGACCGGACTTCCGAGTCGTGGGGGCATGAGTGGGTATCGGCGGCCTTCAGCTCCGACGATGTCCTGCGGCTCACCGCCGAGGAGACGAAGGAGATGGGCACGGAGATGCGTGCCGTCATCGACAAATGGCGTCGACACGGCGAGAACGCGACCTCGGGGCAGCGTGAACACGTGATGGTGCTGATGCATGGATTCCCCACTACACCTTAGGAGTTGGCATGTATCCGTTCGATCCACACACGTACCTCTTCTTGGCCGAGCAAGATCGCGATCGGCATGTGCTTCTGGCCGAGCGGCGCAGACTCGCTGCTGCGCAGAAGCGCCTCCGCCGAGATGAACTCCGCGTTCAGAAGGCGTGGGACGAGTTGACCGCATCGCTCGCCGATGTCTCCCTGTCCGAGCGACGGGTCCTCGAGCTGGCTCGTCGGTGACGAAAGCTGTTCAAAGCAGTCGCTTTTCCAGCCATACCTCGGCGTAGGGCTCGGTGTTGAATGCCGGTACCTCCCGATAGCCGAGCTTGGAGTACAGGCCCCGGGCCTCGACGAGGTCCGCTCGCGTATCCAATCGCATTGTCTTGCGGCGCGATTGCCGGACCGAACCTTCGACGAACTCGACGACCGACGCCCCGACGCCGTTTCCACGGGCACGCGCGTCGACGAACACCCGAGTCAGTTCTGCGATGTCGTCGGAGACGAAACGAGCACCACCGCAACCGACCAGCATCGAGCCCAGGTATGCGACCACGAACAGACCCGAATCACCCACGAGATCGTCACTCGGCTCGTCGATCATCGCTCGACGCGTTTCCTCGTCCGACGCTTGCCGACCATGGAAGCGGCCAACGACATCCGCGTAGTAGCGAAACAGGATGTCGAGCGCCGGCTCCGACGAGGGATGAACGACGGCGAACGTCGCCGGTACAGGCACTACTTCGCGGCGGCCCGCTTGGCGAGCACCTTGGAGATACCGAGCTGCGCAAGCACGATGATGCAACCCACGATTGCACCGATGACTGCCGACGCGAGAGTGTTGACGATCCACGCCAGCACTCCGCCGACACCCGCGACCCCACGCACCGCATCCTCACCGTGGTGCACCAGCTCGTAGATGGGATGGAAACCGAGCTCGTCGATGCCCACGAGAAGGATGTGCCCACCGACCCACAGCATGGCTGCGGTGCCGACGACCGATAGCACTGCCATCACCTTCGGCATGCCCTTGACCAGTCCGCGGCCGAACTTCTCGACGAACCCGGACGAGCCCTCGGCCAGCTTCAGACCGATGTCGTCCATTTTGACGATGAGTGCGACGACGCCGTAAACGACGATGGTGATGACCACCGCGACGACCGCCAAGATGATGAGGCGACTCCAGAAGCCCTCGCTCGCAATGGTGTCGAGAGCGATGACCATGATCTCGGCGGAGAGAATCAGGTCGGTCCGAACGGCACCGGACACCACGCTGTCCTCGTCCCGCGGCTCGTCCTCTGCCTCGGCGTGATGATCGCCGTGGCCGAACAGCGCTCCCCAGATCTTGTGCGCGGCCTCATAGCTGAGGTAGCAGCCACCGAGCATCAGAATAGGCGTCAGCAGCCATGGGAGGAACTGACTGAGCAGCAGGGCGATCGGCAGAATGATCAGCAGCTTGTTCCGAAGCGAGCCGACAGCGATGCGCTTGATGATGGGCAATTCCCGTTCGGCCGCGAGACCGCGAACGTACTGAGGCGTCACCGCTGCGTCGTCGATCACGACACCGGCGGCCTTGGCCGTCGCTTTGCCGGTAGCGGCTCCCACGTCGTCGATCGATGCTGCCGCCAGCCGTGCCAGCGCGGCCACGTCGTCGAGCAGGGCTACCAGTCCGCCGGCCATCAGTGATCTCCGAGTGAAGACGAATGCACGATCAGGCTCCTAGGGCTGAGTACGACGCCGAAATCCGGCAATCCACGTGCTCGAACCATACCGCCAGTAGCTTGCTGCGGACCACACATCGGAGTGGGATGTATGGTTTCCTATACGTATAGCGAGCTATACCAACGAACGGAGCATTCAGGTGAGACTCAGATGGATATCGGTCGCCGCTGTCGGCCTGGCCACGGCATCGGCGACGGCATTGCTCGCCTGGCTCGTCTCGCCCGTCGCACCGGGGGTCGCGGCGGTGGTGTTCGGCGTCACCGCGCTGCCCTTCGGCGCGATGCTGGGCTGGATACTGTTCGTCGCGCCGGTCACCACAGACCAGACCTACACCTCGGGCGACAGCATCGAAAGCCATTGGACGACATCCGCGTCCAGCGGTACGGCCACCGATCTGGTGACCGTACTGGGTCTGACCCTTGCGGTGGTGTCCATCGCAAGAGTCGACCCCCCGGCCACGCTGCTTCTGACGGGCTTGCTGCTGGCTGCGTTCGCATCGTTCACTGCGCGGTACGCGTTCGCGCGCTACCGGGCCCTGTCCGAGTGAAGAACGATGTTCGACGTCGTCGCACCGAGAAGGGGTGGTCTCAGAGCGAGCTGGCCGAACGCATCGACGTCACCCGCCTGACGATCATCTCCATCGAAAAGGAGCGATTCGACCCGAGCCTGCCCGTCGCCTTTCGCCTTGCCGCAGCTTTCGACTGCACGATCGAGGACCTGTTCGAGCCCGATAAGAATTGAGCACTACTGCGAGTACGAACTCATGAAGTTACCGAGCCGCTCGAGTGCGGTCGAGAGATCGTCCACGTTGGGCAGGGTGACGAGCCGGAAGTGGTCGGGCACATCCCAATTGAACGCTCGACCGTGACTGACCAGGATTTTCTCGGATTCGAGCAAGTCGAGGACGAACTTCTCGTCGTCGACGATGCCGAAACGGTCGGTGTC
Source organism: Rhodococcus sp. JG-3 (assembly GCF_000482405.1). NCBI lineage: Bacteria > Bacillati > Actinomycetota > Actinomycetes > Mycobacteriales > Nocardiaceae > Rhodococcus > Rhodococcus sp. JG-3. Next base: position 948,842 of record NZ_KI519398.1, on the reverse strand, counting down.
GAGCTTGGGGAACATGTACAGCGCGCCCGCAGCCTGCACACAGCTGATCCCGTCGATGGAGTTCAGCATTCGATGCGCCAGATCCCGCTGCGCGGTCAACCGACCCGTCGGCAGCAGAAGGTCCTCGATCGATTGACGGCCGCCGAGCGCCGTCTGTATTGCATGTTGTGCAGGCACATTCGCGCACATGCGCATGTTGGACAGCAACGTGATGCCCTCGATGAAGCTCGCGGCACGGCGTCGTGGACCGGTGATCGCCAGCCACCCGGCACGGAATCCACACACTCGGTAGGCCTTCGACAACCCCGAATAGGTCAGGCACAGCACATCTTTGCCGGTGAGAGTTGCGAGATTGGTCATCTCGGAACCGTCGTACACGATCTTCTCGTAGATCTCGTCGGCGAGCAGAATCAGATCGTGCTCGCGCGCGAGGTCGACGAAACGCTGCAGAACGTCGCGTGAGTACACCGCACCGGTGGGGTTGTTGGGATTGATCACGACGATGGCCCGGGTACGGGTGGTGATCTTCGATTCCAGATCCTCGAAGTCCGGAGCCCAGTCCTGAGTCTCGTCTGCCAAGTAGTGGACCGGAGTGCCTCCGGCGAGAGCAACCGAGCCCGTCCACAGCGGGTAGTCGGGGGAGGGGATCAGCACCTCGTCCTCGGGGTTGCACAGCGCCTGCATCGTCATGGTGATCAGCTCGGAGACCCCGTTGCCCAGGTAGACGTCGCCGACGTCGAGGTCGCTCAGGCCCTTGGTCTGGTAGTACTGCACCACCGCGGTGCGCGCCGAGAACAGGCCCCGCGAGTCGGAATATCCCTGCGCGGTAGGCAGATTGCGAATCATCGCCATCATGATCTCGTCGGGTGCCTCGAAACCGAACGGGGCCGGGTTGCCCACGTTGAGGCGCAGGATCTTGTGCCCCTGCTCCTCGAGTTCCTCGGTCTTGTCCAGAATGCGGCCACGAATGTCGTAGCGAACATTCTCGAGCTTGCGTGCCTGATCGATCGATCGCGTCATGACGAAAGTTCCTCCTGTCGAACGGACGGCGACATCCGAGTTCGGACCGCCACTGTTGCACATACGATGACCGCTGCTCCACCCACGACCACCGGCCACGTCAGTCCCTCGTGGAGCAGAATCGCGGCCCAGCAGATCGTCAGCACCGGCTGAACGAGCTGCACCTGGCTCACGCTCGACATCGGACCGATGGCCAACCCCCGATACCAGGCGAAGAACCCCAGGTACATGCTCACGACGGCCAGATAGGCGAACGCAGCCCACTCTGCGACACCTCCGCTCGTGGGTTGATGCCACCACGCGAACGCCGTCATCGCTCCGGTCACCGGAACAGAGACGACGAGCGCCCACGAGACCGTCTGCCACGCTCCCAGTTCACGCGCAAGCAGCCCGCCCTCCGCATATCCCATCGCGGCCGCCACGACGGCTCCGAGGAGAAGCAGATCCGACCACCCCAGTCCGGCGACCTCGCCGCCCTGCACGGCCGCGAATCCGACAGCGACCGCAGCACCCATGGCCGCAACCAACCAGAACATCGGCCGGACGCGTTGCCGCTCGCGGACGACGGCGAAGGCCGCGGTCGCAGCCGGCAGAAGCGCGATGACGACGGCACTGTGGCCGGCGGAGGCGGTGGTCAGAGCGAACGACGTGAGCACGGGGAAACCGATGACGACCCCTGCCGCGATGACAAACAGTCGAACCCATTGCCGTCCGCGTGGCAACCGTTGCGAGGTCAGGGCCAGGGCGGCAGCAGCGAGAGCCGCGGCGACGACGGCCCGGCCGGACCCGACGAACAGCGGCGACAGGCCACCGGTCACGGCGATCCGAGTCAGTGGCACGGTGAACGAGAACGCCGTGACACCCAACAGTCCCCACAAGAGGCCGGCTCGGGATAGCAGTCCCGGCGCGAGCTGGGTAGCGCTACTATGCTGTGTCATGTCCGACGATAGCAGTTCCCGGATCGTGTCCGCACTGCGAACCTGGATCGCAACCGCCCCGCCCGAGGCGAAGCTGCCATCCACTCGGGCGCTGGTGGCCCAGCATTCGGCCAGCCCCGTGACGGTGCAGAAAGCACTGCGCACCCTCATTTCGCAGGGTGTCATCGAAACACGGCCTGGCGTCGGAACATTCGTCAAGACCGTGCACACGGCCCGCCCGAACGACTACGGGTGGCAGACTGCCGCGCTCGGTGCACCCGGAAACAGATTGCAACTCCCCGCCGCACTGCAGTCCACGTCGAGTGACGTGATCGCTCTGCATTCCGGTTACCCGGCCCGAGAGCTGTTGCCGGAGCGACTCGTTCACGCTGCTTTCACCCGAGCCTCACGCACCGACGCAGTGGTTGCCCGGCCACCGACCGCAGGTCTGCCCGAGCTTCGAGCTTGGTTCGCCGCGGAACTCGGCGCTTCCACCCCGCTGGGCGTCACGCCGCCCTCGGCCAGCGACGTGGTCATCATCCCGGGCAGCCAGACCGGCCTGAGCACGGCCTTTCGGGCGCTCGTCGGTGCGGGACGCCCACTTCTCATGGAATCACCGACGTACTGGGGAGCGATTCTGGCGGCAACGCAGGCAGGCGTTCGCGTGGTCCCGGTCCCCACCGGGGTCGACGGACCCGACCCGGACGCGCTGGAGCAGGCATTCGCCGAGTCCGGCGCGCGGGCGTTCTACGCTCAACCGACCTTCGCCAGCCCCACTGGAGCGCAGTGGTCTCCGGACCTGTCCGAACGTGTGCTCGACATCGTTCGACGACACGGCGCGTTCCTGATCGAGGACGACTCCGCCCACGATTTCGGGATCACCGCCGAACCCAGCCCATTGGCCGCACGAGACGACGGCGGACATGTGGTGTACCTGCGTTCGCTGACCAAGGTCGTATCACCGTCGATTCGATTGGCAGGCTTGATCGCTCGTGGCCCGGCCCACGAACGTATCCTCGCCGACACGGGAGCCGAATCGATGTACGTCAGCGGCATCCTGCAAACCGTCGCTCTCGATGTCGTCACTCAACCCGCCTGGCGCACACACCTACGACGCCTACGCACGCTACTCGAAGCTCGTCGAGACCTATTGGCCCACAGCCTGATCGAGTTCGCTCCTCGCGGTCATCTCGATCGGATCCCCCGGGGCGGACTCAATCTGTGGATGCGCCTGCGTGACGACATCGACCTGGAAGACGTTGAGCACAAATGCAAATTGGCGGGTGTCATCGTCGGTGCGGGAGACGATTACTTCCCGGCCGAACCCACCGGCAAGTTCCTGCGGTTGAACTACGCGGGCTCGAACGCCGGTGAGTTCCCGGATGCGGCACGCACGATCGGATCGGTCATCTGAGACTGTTCGACGCTTCGACGGCGAACGTCGAGGTGCGGCCCCATACGAACCAGACCAGAGGCCCGAGAAACGGAAACGCGAGCACGACGAAGATCCACACCGCACGGCCTGCGACACTGTAATTGGGTGAGCGAAGGATGCTGACGAGCGCGGCGACGAACAGAACGACCGCGCCGAGCACTGCCACCAAGACGATGGTTCCCAGCCCGAACCCGAGTACCTGCTCGGTGGTCGAGTGTTGTTGTGAAAGTAGTACTGCGGCGTGCATGACGGTTCCTCTGCTGTGCTTGTTCTTCGCTGTTTCGTTGACGACCACAACGCTATGGACCCGAACGTTCCTGCACATCGGTCTGCACGTGTATCTCGTCGTACATCGGACGATGTAGGCCTACCGCCGGAGTCGTCGCGCAGTTACCGTGGTGCGGACGTATCCGACCTGGGGGGGACTTGTGCAGACCGTCAAGAACGACTACACGACGTGGAGGGCCTTGGGGCCGGGTGGCTTACCGGCCAACGTCGGTGGGTGGTTGATCGCCACCGCGCTACGACCGTTGTCCAGACGTGATCTTATGACCGTCGCCGGCGCGTCGCGCGCAGGCCGGCACTGGCACCTCGAGCCGCGCCGAGGACCGCGTCCGAGGATCGCCCCGTACCCGATTCCACATCGCCAGCTCACCGACCGTGCTACGCCCGTACTGACAGACAGGATCACCGGCGCAGTTGCTACCGAAGCGCGCACGAACAATCGATACCACCTGGCGCGCAGCCACTTCGAGAGGCGAGGGGACGCGCTGTATCTGACGGATGTCACCGCTGCTGCACCGTGGATTTCGCGAACCAACGGCGAGATACTCCACGTCCACGAGACCGAAGGATCGATGCACGTCGTCATGCAGCCCGACGATGCTCAGACCGTCATCTCCGCGGGCTGGGGTGAGCTACACCCCCTCGCCGGACGCCCTGGCCTCGGACTTCCCGAAACCTACGTCTTCCTCTACGCACCGAGAGACTCCGACGACGCAGATCGAATCGAACAGATCATCCATCGCGCAACAGCTACTTCGACGAGGTGAGGAACATGACTCTCGGCGACATCGTCGACCTGGTCGGCAGCTTCGACGGAACAGTGGCGCAGCGTCCCAGCGAGGGCGACGGAACCCCCGAACTCGCATGGGGCGACGTGTTCTTCTACTACTCACCCGACGGGACCATCCCGACCGGTACTCAGCCGTTCGCCACCGTCGTGACCAAGAATTACCCAGGCGACGAACTGTCTCGGCTGGATCGTCCCGGCGCCTTCCGCGTCAATGTCCCTGTAGCGAAGGAAGAATTCGAGAGGCTGTTGGGTGTAATGCCACGCGAGGCTGACCGTGCGCCTCGAGCCGATGCCGACGACACGCTCGCAGCGCATCCGCAATACGGCACTGCCGGATGGATATCGATCGTCAATCCGGCATCTGGAACGCAGCCACAAGTCGAGGAGTTGCTTCGATCGGCCTACGAGACCGCGAAAACACGATTCGAGCGCCGCCGCAAGTGAGGTGAGCGCCCACAATTCGCAGGCATCGACGGGATCCCGATTCCAGAGCCGAATTGTGGACGCTCAGGGCAGTTGCAGATCGGCGGTGAGTCAGCGCATTGCCATATGTCGCGGCGTCTCGTCGAAAGTCATTTGCATGAGCCAATACTCGTGACTACACCCAGCCGTCCGACGACCGACCGGAGAAATTCGCCAGGCGTTCGAGTGAACCCGCTTCCGGCCTCGGTTCCACGACGGGGCCGAACGGCACTCCCGGAACCCGCGCATCCGCTGGAAGCATTGCATGGAATTCCACTGCTACCGGCTCGACGAGAGTGTCGTCCACTTCTGCGGGCTGGCCAGTCGCCACCGCGAGGTCCCAGCCGTGCAGTAGTAGCTCGCGCGTGTATCCCCACACAGCCGATCGCCCCGGTACCTCACCCCACGGGACCGCGACCGGGGCATCGAGCAATGCATCGTCGGCCCACGCGGCACGGGCTTGCGTCACCGACGTGTCGAAGGATGCGGCGTCATGATCGGAGCACAAGGGCGACACAGAGTCCGGACTCCCGAGTTCGGCGATCGCAATCAGCCTTCGGACCGTGGCAACGAGATGGCCTGCCAGCGTCCGGACGACGAACTCGTCGCACGGAGTTGGAAGGTCCAGTTGGTCGGCGCGCACGCCTGTGAGCAGACCGCTCACCCATGCGGCGGACGTGAAGTACACCTCGCGCGGATCCGTCTGCTGCGTGGTCTCGATGGTGTTCATTGTCGATCCTTCCGTTTCGCGGCCACCGGGTGTGGCCTGCTGGGTAGAAGTAGATCGGGTGAACATGACATCTTCTGTCATGTTTTGGTGAGAGACTTTTCGGGTGCGCGCAGACCGGTTGTTGTCCATCGTCATGCTGCTCCAACATCGGGGCAGACTGAACGCTGCCGACATCGCCGCCCAGCTCGAAGTGTCCACGCGCACCGTGTTGCGTGACATCGAAGCCTTGTCTTCGGCGGGCATTCCGGTCTACACCGATCGCGGTCGCGGTGGTGGCATCAGTCTGCTGCAGGGCTATCGCACCGAGCTGACCGGTCTGACGGCCGCCGAGGCGACGGCATTGCTCGCTTCCGGCGCGGGACGCGTCGCCACCCCGGCGTTCGCGAGCGCCATGCGCAAGGTGATCGCCGCGATACCCGACGCTCACCGGGCGGCGGCAAGCACTGCGTCACAACGAATCCTGGTCCGGCCCGACGGTTTCGCGTATCCCCACGAACCGGAAGAACATCTGGTGGAACTCCAACGGGTCGTCATAGACGGTATGCGGATAAGAATCACGTATCGCGATCGCAGCGGTTCGGTGAACGATCGAATCCTTGACCCCATCGGGCTGGTCTACGCCGGCGATCACTGGTACCTACTCGCCGGGCGTGAGGGCACCGAACGTGTATACCGGGTATCGCGGATCGACGAACTGACCGTGCTCGACGAGCAGGCTCACCGCGCTTCCACCGTGGACCTGGAGGCCGCCTTCACCGCACACTGGAAGTCGTTCCGTGCGAGTTTGACCCACATCGAAATCACCTGCCTCGCAGAAGAATCGGTATGGATCTCGTTGACCAAGAATGTCGTTCGAGTGATCAGCGACCAGGTTCAGGACGACGGACGACGCCTCGCAGTCATCGAGTTCTCCGGACACAATCACGCTGTGGGGGCGTTGTGGCACTGCGGACCTGCGGTAACAGTGCTCCAGCCGAACACAATTCGCGACGAATTGGCTCAACGGGCTACGGCAACGGCGCGGTTGTACAGCTGACGTCGCGGCTGGATCTTCTGGGAAGGTGTGCACAGTGTCCACTATTACTAGGCCGGCGCGCTTTCCCGATTCTCGAGCCGAATTGTGGACACTCAGCGCACCACCGATCACCAAGTCATTACCATTGCGAATAGTCTGGTGCCTTCATAGGGTGGACGCGACTCCGAACAGGCAGGACGGCGCTATGGCTTTCAATCCACCCCGAAGTTGGTTCGGCCCGAAACGGTACGGCTGGGGAATCAGCCCGCACACCTGGGAGGGCTGGCTACTCCTGGTCGTCTTCGTGATAGTCGTCGTCACGCTGGGGGCCACCGTATTCTCGTGACATGTCGCGTCCACACCTCGACGTAGCAGGGATATCCATCGACTGCCCCGAACCGGTAGCCCTCGCTCGCTTCTACCTTGCGCTTCTGGGCGGAGACCTGTTGTGGGAGAACCCGTCGAGCTCGGGGATTCGCACGCACTCGGGCCTGAACATCGTTGCGCAAAGAGTGGCGAACTACATCCCGCCTACATGGCCGTCGGCGTCCATCGTGCACTTCGATCTCGATGCGGGAGTGAGCCTCGACGAATCCGTCGCTCATGCACTCGAATGCGGGGCAACAGAAGCAGCGGAGCAACCGGACCCGCGGTGGCGAGTTCTCCTCGACCCCGCCGGCCACCCCTTCTGCATCACTACAGAGGTGCACGAAGGTTGAGGCGATTATGAGGTGGGCGAATCCTCTGCAGTGGAGCTGAGTCTCGACGACATTCGGGAGGTTGTGGCCTTCGCAGTTGCCTGTGCCCGTCGGGCCTTGCCGATTTGCGAGGTCTCGCACTCGAACGATCTCCGTCCTTGCGCGGCCACCGACGCCGCCCTTGCTGCCATGCATGCAGCTGGGGCCGCCTTCCTCCATCCGCTGTACAGCTCGCATCAGGTCAAGCATATTCTTGGTTCTGCCGTCCATCTCGAGCTGACGGACTCCAAAGCTGTTGCGAAGCAGATCGAATGGATCCATACACAAGCCGATGCAACATTCCGGTCGGTCCTTAGACGGTTTCCACAACCGGCCTCAGGGCGCACCACGTTCGGCAAGCTCCTGGCGCAGCTCGATAGCGAATTGCGTCGCTGAGCCATTGCCCTGATCCATCGGCGATGACAGCATGGAACACATGAGTCGACGTCCGTGGGTCCGGTACCTGTACGTCGCTTGGATGGCCTGGATTGCGTTCATTCTGATTTCCGACGTGATCTCAGAACCCTCGACCTGGGACTGGATCCAGCTGTCACTTGCGGGTGTAGCCATCCCCTGGCTGGTGTACAGCCATCTGCGTCCCGAAAGAGCCAGCGTCGACAAGATCGGACCCGAGGCCGTACCCGCCGAGGATGTCGAAGCGTTAGTGGAAGAACGCGGCAGAACTGTCTACGCCATCAAAGCGCTGCGAGAGATGCATCCCGGCCTCGGTCTGCTCGACGCCAAGAATCTCGTTCAACCGGATCACTGACAGGGGAGAAGTCGATGACATCGGTCAGCGGTACACGTGCCGTCCAGGATCCCGCCGAATTCATCGAGGCCGCAACCCTGTTGATCGATTTCAATCGCGAGTACGACTACCCGGTGCCCGAGCCGGATTGGCTTGCATCACATCTCGACACTCTGGTGAAGTCCGGCGACACCAGCGTGCTGACGTTTGGGACTCCCGCCATCGGTGTAGCGGTTGTGCGTTTTCGGATCGGGAGTTTGAGCGCAGACATGGAGGCCTATCTCGCCGAGTTCTACATCCAGCCCGGGCTGCGCGGGAAAGGCTACGGCACAACCTTTCTCGACAATGTCATCGAGCACGCACGCGGTAGGGGTGCGACCTATATGGACCTCAATACCTCGGAAGACGACGAGGCAGCCCGCCACGTGTACGAGAAGCGCGGCTTCGACTGTCACGAAGGACGCGGCGAGGGACCAAAGGCTCTCTACTACGAACTCGAGCTCGAACCGGACGGGTAACGTGACCTTATGGTTAGCCGAGATAACAGCTCGACGTCGTTCGGGACCGCCGCCGAGGTGTATGAATCTGCTCGTCCCGAATACCCGTCGGACGCAGTCGCGTGGATGTTGGAGCCCACTCTCGCGTCCGATCGTCGTCCACGAGTCGCTGACGTCGGTGCCGGCACGGGCAAGCTCACGCGCAGCATCGTTGCCGCTGGTTGCGACGCCATTGCCGTCGACCCTGATAACGCCATGCTCGACGCCCTGCGGATCGCGGTACCGGGTGTCCCGACCAAGGTCGGTACTGCCGAGTCCCTCCCAATAGACGACGAGAGTCTCGATGGAGTGCTGCTTGGACAGGCCTGGCACTGGGTCGATCCAGTGGCCGCGTCACGCGAGATCGGACGGGTCCTGCGCCCTGGCGGTGTGCTGGGATTGATCTGGAACATTCGCGACGAGTCGCAGCCCTGGGTTCGACGCCTCAACTCCGTGGTCTCACGTGGTGGAGCGATGGCCATGTTCGACGACGGTCCGCCACCAATAGCGGAGCCCTTCGATCATCTCGAAGAGCGACGATGGGCGTGGTCTCGCACGGTGAACCGATCGCTGTTGACCGACCTGGTTCGATCGCGCAGTTTCTACATCACCGCGACGGCCGACGAGCGCAACGGCATAGATCAGAATCTCGCCACCTTGTTCGACGAGCTAGGGCTGCATGGGGATACAACGATCGACCTGCCATACGTGACCAGAGCTTTCCGATCCACAAGGCCGAACCGATGACATCTGAAATCGATTCGTTCGCAGTCGAATCAGGCGATCCAATCGTGGGAATCGGCGCACTACTCGTCGACGACGGATCGATCCGCCTCACGCCCAATGCCCCCGACGAGCGGGCAGCGACCCTGAGCGCAGTGACCATCCCGGTGACGGGACGTAACTCCGTCATGCCATCGGGTGGGTGGGTGTCGCTGAGCGGCACGTTGCTCGACGGAGCCATCGAAGCCGACGTGATCGACGGCATCGACAGGCCCGAATATCCGGGGGAACCCGCACTGCGCATTCCTGGTCCGGCCGGGGGCGCCTGGACCAACCATGCCGTCCTGGAGGCTGTAAAGCAGAGCGAGTCGGATCTTCGTAACGCGTCAGGGGCGTATCGCGACAGCGACGGAACACTGGTGGTCACATTGGAGTATTTGTACCTCGATCGAAGGGCCTACCAGTGGCTCGCCCAACCTCACCCGGGCCCGATCAACGTATGGGTGGCCCTGCGCCCCGGGGACCCCGCAAGTCGCCATGATCACATGAAACGAATATGATTCCCAATAAGTGGGTACCGGTTCGAATACGAGGAGCTACAACATGGCGTTTCCGATCATCGTCGCGAAGGCAGTATCGACGGTCGTGACGGGTGCAGTCGGCGTCGCCGCATACAACGGTGCCAAGAAGCTGTACGAGAAGGCCCCCGTCCGCAAGGCTGCGGTGTCGGCCACCGAACTCGGTCTGCGCGCAGCGCGCAAGGCCGAGGTTCACGCGGAATCGGCCCGACTGGCCGTGTCCGACGTCGTCGCCGAGGCCCGGGACCGGATCGGTGAAGAGGTTCAGCCGCCCACGGCCTCCGATGCAGGCCACGGCCACGCGCACTGACCGGGACTGCTTCCGATTATGACGACCCTCGCCCAACGCCCCCTCGACATCGACGCGACGCAGGCAGACGGCATCGAGATCCTCTCCGACGCCGCCGGCCGTATGCGCCTTCGCGTCGACTGGCTCCGCTCGAGCCCGGGCCGTGCTGTCGCGGTCGAGGACCATGTGGACAAGATCCGCGGAGTGCGCGCCGTTCATGCGTACCCGCGGACGGCGTCGGTCGTCATCTGGTACTCCCGCACACGAATCGACAGGGCCGAACTCTTCGACGCAGTGAACGCGGGGCGCTCGACGAATTGGGCCCTGGTACCGGTCCGTAGTCCGCGCTCAGCTGACGTCACCAGCGGCGACGTGCTGCGGATGACCATCGGCGGCGCGACACTGGTCCTTCTCGGTCTTCGCCGCTACGCGTTCCGTCGGCCGCCCATCCTCGGCCCCACCAGCCGTCTCGTTGCCACCGGCGCAACGATCTTCACCGGCTACCCGTTCCTCAAGGGAGCCGTGCGCTCGCTGGCCGGCAACAGGACGGCAGGAACCGACGCACTCGTCAGCGCCGCAACCGTGGCCAGCCTCGTGTTGCGCGAGAACGTCGTCGCCCTCACCGTGCTGTGGCTCCTGAACATCGGCGAGTACCTGCAGGAATTGACCCTCAAGCGAACTCGACGCGCGATCTCAGATCTGTTGACCGGCACACAGGACACCGCCTGGATCAGGCTGCCCGACGGCTCCGAGATCTCCGTCGACGTCGATCGACTCGAGATCGGCGACGAGGTCGTCGTGCACGACCACGTGGGCGTTCCCGTCGACGGCACCGTGGTCGACGGTGACGCGGTGGTGGATCAGTCCGCGATCACCGGCGAGACCTTGCCGGTATCGATCGTCGCCGGAGACCGTATTCATGCGGGATCCGTCGTCGTCCGTGGCCGCCTCGTCGTGCGCGCATCCGCCGTCGGTCGCGACACAACGATCGGCCGCATCATTTCTCGCGTCGAGGAGGCGCAGGAAGATCGTGCACCGATTCAGACTGTAGGAGAGAACTTTTCACGACGCTTCGTCCCCGCGTCCTTCATCCTGTCGGCGCTGACTCTCGTCGTCACCCGGGATGTACGACGTGCCATGACGATGCTGCTCGTGGCGTGCCCGTGCGCGGTCGGGTTGTCCACGCCGACCGCCATCAGCGCAGCCATCGGAAACGGTGCCCGCAGAGGCATTCTCATCAAGGGCGGATCTCACCTCGAACAGGCCGGCAGGGTCGACGCCTTTGTGTTCGACAAGACCGGAACCCTCACGGTGGGACGCCCAGTGGTGACCAATGTCGTTTCGTTTCAGGACGATTGGGAACCCGAGCAGGTGCTGGCCTACGCGGCGAGCTCCGAGATCCACTCTCGACATCCTCTGGCAGAGGCTGTCATTCGGAGTACCGAGGAACGACACATCGTCATCCCGCCGCACGAGGAGTGCGAGGTGATCGTCGGACTCGGCATGCGGACGGTCGCAGACGGACGGACGCTGCTCCTGGGCAGTCCATCTCTCCTACGCAGCGAGGACGTCGCGGTGTCCGAGGATGCGCAGCAATGGGTTTCGCGACTGCAGGATGAGGCCGAGACTCCGCTGCTGTTGGCCGTCGACGGCGTACTCGTCGGCTTGATCAGTCTCCGCGACGAAGTCCGTACCAACGCATCGGCCGTTCTGAACGCGCTCCGTGCCGACGGTGTCGAACGCATCATCATGCTCACCGGCGACCACCCGAAGACAGCGGCGGCGGTCGCCGCGGAACTCGGTATCACCGAGTGGCGGGCCGAAGTGATGCCTGACGAAAAGCTCGAAGCCGTCCGAGAACTGCAGGACGCAGGTTACGTCGTGGCGATGGTCGGTGACGGCACCAACGATGCTCCTGCGTTGGCCGTCGCCGATATCGGAATCGCAATGGGATTGGCGGGCACCGACGTTGCCGTCGAGACCGCGGACGTGGCACTGGCGAGCGACGACTTGTCGCGTCTGCTCGACGTACGTGACCTCGGCCGGCACTCGGTGTCGGTCATCCGTCAGAACTACGGAATGTCCATCGCCGTCAACGCTCTCGGCTTGGCGGTCAGCGCCGGTGGTGCGCTGTCCCCAGTGCTGGCGGCAATCCTGCACAACGCCTCGTCGGTCGCGGTGGTCGGCAACAGTTCGCGATTGATCCGATACCGACTCTGATCAGTAGGTACCGAACGCCAGGGCGAGGTGTCCGGTACCTACTTCGCTATTTTGCGTCGCGGAAGTACGGTTCGACCGTGCCCTTGAGCTTGACGAGCATGGGGTTTCCGTAGCGATCCTTCGCGGTCGGGACCTCGACACGCACCCAACCCTCGGCCACGTTGTATTCGCGAATGCTCGTCTTCTCGACGCCGTTGAAGCGAATGCCCACGTCGCGGCGAAGAACCTCTTCGTTGTAGAAGCGGCTGCTCGGATCGATCGAGAGATGGTTCGGTGGAACGTCTGTGTTCTGGTCCTCGGGCATGATTACTTTCGTCGATGTGCTGCGTTGGGTGCTGGGGTCTGAACCCCATGAAGAATACGCGACCCAGCGTTGGACCAGCGCCGCTGTCCCTAGCCCCGTGCCATGTCCACGAATCTGGACAGGTGCAGCTGGTGCGCCACAGTGATTGTCGCCGTCGGACCGTTACGGTGCTTGCCGAGGATCAGGTCGGCCTCGCCGCCGCGGGGGTCGTCTCGCTCGATGGCGTCGGGGCGGTGCAGCAGAATCACCATATCGGCGTCCTGCTCCAGCGAGCCGGACTCACGGAGGTCCGAGACCATGGGCTTCTTGTCGGTTCGCTGCTCAGGACCACGGTTGAGCTGGCAGACCGCGACCACCGGGCATTCGAGTTCCTTGGCCAACAGCTTGAGCTGACGGGAGAAGTCCGAGACCTCCTGCTGACGGGATTCGACCTTCTTGCCGGACGACATCAGCTGAAGGTAGTCCACCACAATGAGTTTGAGGCCGTTGCGCTGCTTGAGGCGTCGCGCCTTGGCTCGAATTTCCATCATCGTCAGGTTGGGCGAATCGTCGACGAAGAGCGGTGCTTCGCTGATCTCGCTCATGCGACGGGCCAGCTTGGTCCAGTCGTCGTCAGTCATCTTTCCGGAACGCATGTCGCCGAGCTTGATCTTGGCCTCTGCGGACAGCAGACGCATGACGATCTCGGTGCGACTCATCTCCAGAGAGAAGATGACACTGGGCATGCCGTGCTTGATGGAGCACGAACGCATGAAATCCATACTTAGGGTAGACTTACCTACGCCGGGCCTTGCCGCGACGATAATCATCTGACCAGGGTGAAGACCGTTGGTGATCTCGTCGAGTTCGGCGAATCCCGTCGGCACGCCGAGGGAGATGCCGCCGCGGCTGGCGATGGAGTCGATTTCGTCCATCGTGGGCTGCAGCAACTCTTCGAGGGGGAGGAAGTCCTCGGAGGTGCGTCGCTCGGTGACCTCGTACACCTCTGCCTGTGCGCGGTCGACGACCTCGGCGACGTCCTGACCGTCGGCTCCGGCGTAACCGAACTGCACGATGCGGGTACCGGCTTGCACGAGCCGCCGGAGAATGGACTTCTCCGCCACGATCTCGGCGTAGTACCCGGCGTTGGCGGCGGTGGGCGTCGTCTGAGTCAGCGTGATCAGGTACGGCGGGCCGCCGATGCGCTTGAGCTCGCCGCGGCGATCCAGCTCGGCCGAGACGGTCACCGGGTCGGCAGGCTCACCGCGGCTGTAGAGGTCGAGAATGGCGTCGTAGACGTTCTGGTGTGCCGGCCGGTAGAAGTCGCCCGGACGGAGCACCTCGAGCACGTCGGCGATGGCATCCTTGCTCAGCAGCATGCCGCCCAACACGGACTGTTCGGCGGCCATGTCCTGTGGCGGCTGTCGCCCGAAGTCTTCGCCCGGACCTTCGCTGGACGAGGAGCCGGAGTAGTCGGACTGTCCTCGATCGTCCACAACTGCCACGCGAACCGGCCGTCCTCTCCCCATAGTCCGAGCACGGCCGGATAACACCCGGACGTGCGGTCAAGCAAGTTCTACCCCCGGGCACCGACAGGTCCTGTTCGGTACCGGATCCGCGCTGCCCCGGCACCGTTCGACGGCATCGAGAGAGACGCTGGAGGGACGTTAAGCGGTATCGCCAGGAGTCACAACACAGGCTGTGGATGGATCTGTGGATGAAATGTGGACGAGGTTGAACAACGGTGTTGACCGTCTGGGGATAACCTGGGTATAACTTTTGGACTTTGCACCATTCCCGCACGTCAAGGCGTGTACATAAAGTTTTTTGCCTGTGCATCGTTCTGGGGGCGGCGTGTCGGCCGAATTGACAACTCGGGCGTGTTGAGTAAATGCCGAGTGAACTCCGCGGTGAAGTACGTCACACCGGCTGGAAATTGGCACCGAAACAGTCTTAGTGCTGGTTTTCGAGCCGAGAGGCCCGATCCCCGTCGGGAATCGGGCCCTCGTACTTCGCTCGAACAGGCCGTCAGAGATCGGCCTTCTGCGGGCACAGCGCCGGGTCGAGAACCGTGATCTCCTTCGTACCGATCTGCAGCACCCGGGCCGACGGGATGTCGAAGAAGAGGCCGGTGATCCGCAGACGACCCTCCGCGTTCGCGCGTCCCACCACCCGGTGGCGGGTCAACGTCTGCAGCTGCACCGCGACATTGACCATCGCGAGCTGGTCGGCCTCGCCGAAGCCCAGCTCCGCCGCTTGGCGGCCCACCGGGTGCCCACTGCGGAACGCGTCCAGGCTGGCCCTTCCGTGCCCGAGCCACTCGGCCACCGACGGGTCGGCGGCATTCTCCGCCCCGCCGAGAATCGCCTTCATGGCACCGCAACCGGAATGGCCACACACCACGACCGACGACGTACCCACTTCGTCGACGCCGAAGGCAAGAGCTGCCTCCACCGAACAATCCTGACCTTGGGTGGGGATCATGTTGCCGACGTTACGCACGGTGAACAGGTCACCGGGGCCGCTGCTGGTGATCGTGTTCGGCATGACGCGTGAGTCGACGCAGCAGAGGAACAGCGTGTCCGGGTCCTGAGACTCGGTCAGACCTTCCAGGTGCGGACGAATGTTGGGGGCATGAGTGCGGTGGTATTCGGCCACTCCGCTCAACACCGGACGCAGAGCGGCAGGCGAATCCTCCTGCGTGTCGTCGCTCTTGAGCTGCCACGCCCGCCACGGTGCCAACGAGCTGCGCACCGTGGCAGATCCGCGCCGCGGTGGCCCTTCGGTGGCCGCAGCCATCGACGCCGTGCCCACCTCCTCGACGCGCACGGAACCACCGGTCGCTTCGTGTTGGCGGACCCACTCGTTCAACGCGTCGTGCACAGCATGGTCGAGGAAGTCGACTCCGAGATGGACGGTGACCGACGTGCCTGCGGGCACCGTGGCCAACACACGAGTCAGTCGCGGCAGCGCGAGGAAGCTCAGCGAGCCCTCCATCGTCACCCGCCAGGTTCCGTCGACCGTTTCCTCGGCCCGAATCTTCGCCAGCACCACGCGTCGCAGAACCAGGATGATCGAGAGCGCCAGGCCGATCAGCACTCCCTCGAGCAGGTTGAGCGCGACGACACCCAGCACCGTGACTGCGTAGACAGCGATGTCACCGGTCTTGTTCGCGATCTTGATGTCGGCCAGTTTGATGAGCTGCACACCGATCATCACGAGCAACCCGGCGAGCGCCGCGAAGGGCACGAGCTCGACGATCGAGATGAACAGCACCGAGAAGATCAGGATCCACACGCCGTGCAGAATCGCCGACGCACGAGACTTGGCACCGACCTTGACGTTGGTCGCGCTACGCACGATGACGCCGGTGATCGGCAGGCCACCGATGGCACCGGAGGCCATGTTGCCCGCACCCTGCGCCATCAATTCGCGGTCGAAGTTGGTGCGCTCACCGCTGTGCATCTTGTCGACGGCCACAGCGGACAGCAGGCTCTCGACGCTGGCGATCAGCGCGATGGTGATGACACCGGTGGCGAATGCACCCCACTGACCGTCGGGCATGATCGGGAAGCTCAGAGACTCGATGAGGTTGCCCGGCAACTCGATTCGCTCGACGTCGAGCGAGAAGAAGATCGAGACCGCGGTTGCAGTGACCACTGCAACCAGTGCCGCAGGCACTTTGGAAACCTTGGCCATCACACTGGACACGCCGGCCAGTCGCGGCCACGAGAACATCAGCACGACGACGATGCCGCCGACGACGATGGACGGCCATTGGCCGTCGGCCACGGAACGCGGAATGGCGAGGAGGTTCTGCACCGCGGAGCTTTCGGACTCTCCACCGAGCAGCACGTGAATCTGTTGCAGCGCAATGGTTATACCGATGCCGGCGAGCATCGCGTGAACGACCACCGGCGAAATGGCAAGTGCACTACGAGCAATGCGGCTCATGCCCAGAAGAACCTGGACGAGGCCGGCCAACACCGTGATGGCACATGTTGTGGCCCAACCGAATTGGTTGACCAACTCGGCGACCACCACAGTCAGACCCGCAGCCGGACCACTGACCTGCAACGGCGATCCGCCGAGAATACCGGCGAGAATGCCGCCGACCACAGCGGCGATGAGGCCGGCCATGATGGGAGCGCCGGAGGCGACAGCGATACCGATCGAAAGTGGCACTGCCACAAGGAAAACGACCAGCGAGGCCGGTAGGTCGTACTTGATTATCGACCCGACCCGAGACGGCGGCTCGGATCGGGTCTTCGGACTGGGTTCTGAATCGTGCTCTGCTGTCGTTGTCACGGCAGTTCCTCCGGGCGTCTAGGCGTCAGGTCGGTCGATCGTGTTCCGGCTTGGAATGTCGCCCCCAAGTAAAGGGTACGCAAACCTCGGCCGAAGGTGGCACCGAGAGAGATCCTTCACAATTTGGAAACCGTTGTGACAGTTGAATTTTGTGAGATGGCACGAAAAAACCCCACGAACCGAAGTTCGTGGGGTTTCTTGCAGCCGTTTCGGGCCGAAAGCTGAAAATCAGCTTCCGACGACCTCCAGCTTGAACTTGGCGGTCACGTCGGGATGCAGGTTCACGACGATGTCGTGCTTGCCCGTGCTCTTGACGTGAGCCTTCGGCAGATCGATGCTGCGCTTGTCGACGACCGGTCCACCGGCAGCCTTGAGTGCAGAAGCGACGTCCGACGCGGTGACCGAGCCGAACAGCTTGCCCGAGTCGCCGGCAGTCTTGACAGACAGCGTGACGGACTCGAGGCCCTCGATGGCCTGCTTGAGCTCGTTGGCGTGCTCGAGGCCGCGAACGGCCCGAGCTTCCTGAGCGCGGCGAATGCCGTCGACCTGCTTCTGAGCTCCACGGGTGGCCTGGATGGCCAATCCGCGGGGCAGCAGGAAGTTACGGCCGTAGCCGTCCTTGACCTCTACGGTGTCGCCAGGCGCACCGAGGTTGTCCACATCAGCGGTGAGGATCAGTTTCATACCAATCGCCCCTTTCTATCGAGCCGTCGCGGCGTAAGGCAGCAGTGCTACCTCACGCGAGTTCTTCACGGCAACGGCCACGTCACGCTGATGCTGGACGCAGTTGCCGGTGACACGGCGAGCACGGATCTTTCCGCGATCGCTGACGTACTTACGCAGCAACGTCGTGTCCTTGTAATCGATCGCCGTGTTCTTTTCCTTGCAGAAGGAACACGCCTTCTTCTTGAGCACCTTGTCGCGCAATGGCGGTTTGGGCATGGGTCTTTCTCCGTTACATCTGGTTGTTCTCGATCGAAGGATCTAGAACGGTGGCTCTTCGTCTCCGCCACGTCCGCCGAAGGAGCCCGACGCCGCCGGGGCACTGCCCCAGGGATCGTCTCCACCGGAACCGGAGTTGGACGAGGAGTTCGAGCGGCCGCCGCCCGATCCGCCGGAGGAACCCGAGCCGGAGTTGAAGCCGCCTCCGCCGCCACCTCCACCGCGATTGGCCTTGTTGACCTTTGCGGTGGCGTAGCGAAGTGAAGGTCCGATCTCGTCGACTTCGAGCTCGACGACTGTCCGCTTCTCACCCTCGCGCGTCTCGTACGAACGCTGCCGCAGCCGTCCGCTCACGATCACTCGTGAGCCTCGGGTCAGACTCTCGGCAACGTTCTCCGCTGCCTCGCGCCAGATGTTGCAGCGCATGAAGAGCGCGTCGCCGTCTTTCCATTCGTTCGTCTGACGATCGAATGTGCGCGGGGTGGATGCAACCGTGAAGTTGGCAACTGCCGCACCGGCGGGGGTGAATCGAAGTTCTGGATCAGCCGTCAAGTTTCCGATGACGGTGATGACGGTCTCGCCTGCCATGGTTCCTCTTTCAGTAGTAAGCGTTGTGAGTGCCAGCCTAGGGCCGGACACCGACAATTACTTGCCCTGTCGCAGGACCTTCGTACGCAACACGGACTCGTTGAGTCCGAGCTGACGATCCAGCTCGCTGACGGTGGCAGGCTCGGCGTTGAGGTTCACAACGGCGTAGATGCCCTCGGCATGCTTGAGGATCTCGTAAGCCAGACGACGCTTGCCCCATACATCGACCTTGTCGACGGTGCCGCCATCCTTGCGAACGACGTTGAGGAACGTATCGAGCGACGGAGCGACAGTGCGCTCGTCCAGATTGGGGTCGAGAATGACCATCAATTCGTAATGACGCATAAGACCTCATCACCTCCTGTGGACTAGTGAAAACGGCCACGGACTATCCGTGGCAGGAGGGTCGTTGCGTCAGCAACCCCTCGAAGATACACGACAGGGCCCTGACCTGCTAATTCCCTCTGGGCGCACAGTCGGGCATTCGCTCGTCATACTCTTGCACCATGCGATCCGGGGTCCGCGCCAGTCCGACGACGGTTGTCGTGGTCGTCGCGATGGCAGCAATCGGGTTGATTCTGGGATATCTGAACAAGGCCCGCTGCGCCGTCGCACCGTTCGACGAGTCCGGACGCAGCACGGTGTTCGACGTCATCAAGGACTCGTCCGTCTGCTACTCCGACATCCAGTTCCTGTGGCTCGGTCGCGATATCGACAATCACATATTTCCCTACATCCACGGGGCCATCACGAGCGACGGAATCCTCACCGGAGGGACGGTGGAGTATCCGGTTCTGAGCGGTCTGCTGATGTGGCTCGGCGCGATCCCGGCCCACACCGACGCGCAGTTCCTGTTGACCTCGGCACTGATCCTTGCGCCGTTCGGGCTTCTCACCGCCTGGATGCTCGGGCGGATGGCCGGATGGCCGGCGCTGCTGTGGTCCATCTCCCCACCCCTGGTGATGTATGCCTTCCACAACTGGGAGCTACCGGTCGTCGCCTCTGCGGTAGGCGCGATCTTCGTCATGACATTGCCGATTGCATTGCGACGCAAGGCAATTGTGGCTTCGGTACTGCTGGCGATCGGATTCTGCCTCAAGATCTATCCAGGCGCGTTCGTGCTCCCTCTCATTGCCTATGTCGTCACCGGCGGAACGAACGGTCGAGAAAAACCGGAGACCGTCCGTGGCCGCTACGACATACGCGGCGGCCTGCAGGTCGCCGGAGCCGCGATCGCCACCGTCGTCGCTGTCAACCTGCCGTTCGCCGTCATCGGTTACGAGGGCTGGCGCGCGTCGTTCACCTTCCAGTCGCTGCGCCAGGCGGACCTGACGACCAACTCCATCTGGTACTGGGGGCTGCGTCACCTCTACGTCAACGACCGCATGACGCCCGACGCGTACAACGACGCCGAAGCGTCGTTCCAGAAAGTCGTCGACGTGGCTTCGCCGCTCCTGGTGTTCGTCGCGTTCGCGCTCGCGCTGTGGCTCGGCTTCCGGCGCGCGAACGTGATCGGCACGTATCCCTGGGTCGCAGTGAGCGGGTCGATGCTGTGCGGCTTCATGCTGCTGCACAAGGTGCACTCACCCCAGTACACGCTGTGGCTGCTTCCCTTCCTCGTGTTGCTTCGGATCCCCTGGGGGATCGTCGCCGCGTACTTGATGGTCGATCTGTCGATGGGGATCGGCGTGTTCAAGTACTTCGCTGCACTGGCCTCCGGCGTCGACGCCAACGACGAGGAATTCTTCGTCCTCGTCGGAGTGTGGGGGCGAGCACTGCTGCTGGTGGTGCTGTTCGTGATGTTCGCCCGCGCTCGCCTGCGGTTTGCCCAACCGGGCGAAACCGACTCGGAGTCGGTAACGTCGCCTCGTTCGTCGACGACATCTGTGACGGCATCACCGAGGCACTAGAGCTTCGGGAAACAGGGCGCTGGGGAAATAGCGCGCAGAGCGGGGCGGGGACATGGCACAGGTGTCGCAATCTCAGGGAAGTACCGAGGACGGCACTGCCGCGGTACGTCGCATCGGTTTGATCGAGGACCACGAATCCGTCGCGCTCGGCCTCAAGGCCATGCTGGCGGACGAACCCGATCTCGATCTCGTGATCATGGCCTCCACCGTGGACGAATTGCTCGCCCACCGAGAGCAGCTCGACCTGGTGGTACTCGATCTGCGCCTCGGCGACGGATCGTCTCCGCGCTCGAACGTGGAACAGTTGCACGCCGCAGGATCACGAGTGCTGGTGTACACCGGTGCCGAGAACGCATTCCTGGTTCGGTCCGCGGCACGCGCGGGAGTGCTCGGCGTGGTGCGCAAGTCCGCGCCCGCATCGGCCATCGTGTCCGCGATCCGGCGAGCCGCGAGCGGCGGGCAGGTGGTCACCACGGACTGGGCCGCGGCGATCGACGGCGATCCACAACTGCCCGACGTCGGTCTGAGCCCACGTCAACGCGAGGTGCTCGCCCTCTACGCGTCGGGCGAGAAGGCAGGACGCGTCGCCCGCCTGGCCGGACTGTCGGAACAGACCGTGAACGACTACCTCGTGCGCATCCGCAACAAATACGCCGAGGCGGGGCGTCCGGCACCGACCAAAACCGACCTGTACAAACGCGCGGTCGAAGACGGCTGGCTCCCGATGCCCGAGCTCCCCTCGCAGGACTGATGACCGGTTGGAACGCGATTCATGACGCATCCTCGGAGTTGACGGTTCAAATGCCCATAGAAATCAGGGCAGCGAGTCTGTGATCGACCTGTGAGAATGAGTCGACTCAGGTTTAGACCGTCTCAACCTGCCTCGGCCCTTGGGAGAACTGATGTCCGCACTGCTCGATCCCATGCCCTCGGAACACAGCGACTCCATCTCTGCCGCACCGCTCGCTCGCGGACTGATCAGCCTGGTGCCGCCCGCTGAGCAGAGAGACAAGTTCCCCACGCGGCCCGGCCTGACCGACCGTGAGATCGAGGTACTGCTCTGCTGGATTCGCCTCGACTCCAAGACCGAGGTCGCGAAGGCACTGTTCCTGTCGCTGGGAACCGTCAACACCCACTTGACGCGCATCCGCGCGAAATACACCTCTGTCGGACGGTCCGCCCCGACCAAGGCCGCCCTGGTGGCCCGGGCCCTGCAGGACGGACTCGTCGACATCTCGGAGCTGTAAGTCTTCGAGCTGTTGCGGTTCGAAGCGAAGGTCAGACGTGGACTTCGGTGTCCACGCCTTCGCTCTCGAGACGCTTGTTGCGTCGGATGCTGCTGATCAGTGCGGCACCGATGAAGAGGATTCCGACGAAGCCGGTGATCAGTTCGTTGATGTGCACGCCGATCGACACGAGCAGGATGATGGCCAAGGCACCGATTGCCCAGTGCGCGCCGTGCTCGAGGTAGACGTAGTCCGACAACGTTCCCTTGCGAACGAGGAACACCGTGATCGAGCGAACGAACATGGCACCGATGAAGCCGAGGCCGAGCGCGATGATGATCGGGTCCGCGGTGATGGCGAAGGCTCCGATGACACCGTCGAACGAGAACGACGCGTCGAGGACCTCGAGGTAGAGGAACAGGAAGAAACCGGCCTTGCCGGTCGCCTTCGCCAGTTCGCTCGGGCCGCCGGAGGACTCTTCGCCCTCTTCCTCGATGTGGAACAGTTCGCCGAGACCGTTGACGGCAATGTACGTGATCATGCCGAGCACGCCGGAGACCATGACGGTGGAAATCTTGTCGTCGTCGGCGAGGAATTCGGCGCTGAGCACGAGCAGCAGGCCCGCGACGACAACGGAGAGCTGATCGAGGCGACCGATCCGGGCGAGAGGCTTCTCCAGCCAGCTCAGCCACGTGATCTCGCGGTCCTCGAAGATGAAGCCGAGGAAGAGCATCAGCAGGAACATGCCGCCGAAGGCTGCGATCTGCGGATGTGCGTCGGTGAGGAGCGTTTCGTAGCTCGGCGAACCGTCAGGGAAGGTCGCGGCACCGTCGGCGGGCGGGTTGAGCGCCAGGTCGATGGCGGCGACCGGACCGAGGCCCGACGCAGCCCAGACGATGACCAGCGGGAACAGCAACCGCATGCCGAACACGGCGATGACGATGCCGATGGTGAGGAAGATCTTCTGCCAGAACTCACTCATCCGTCGCAACACGGTGGCGTTGATGACGGCGTTGTCGAAGGACAGGGACACTTCGAGCACGCCGAGGATGAGGACGAGAATCATCGCCTCGAGTCCGCCGTACAAGAAGGCCACGATGACGGACACGATGGTGACCGCAATCGACCAGCCGAAGATTCTCATAACCACGTCAGTGGCCTTTCTGGCTAGGAGCAGAGCCCGCAGGCGCGACCAAGTTGGGGGACGAAACGGAAAAACCCCCGCCCATCATGAATGACGAGGCGGGGGTATCCCCAATCTTAGGAGTGACTTTACTAGACGTTTACTCCGAAGTCCCGGGCGATGCCTGCGAGCCCGGATGCGTAGCCCTGGCCGACTGCGCGGAACTTCCACTCCGCGCCGTTGCGGTACAGCTCGCCGAAGACCATGGCGGTTTCGGTCGAGGCATCCTCGCTGAGGTCGTAGCGAGCGAGCTCGGAGTTGTCGGCCTGGTTGATGACGCGAATGAACGCGTTGCGCACCTGACCGAACGACTGCGAGCGAGCGTCCGCATCGTAGATCGACACGGGGAACGTGATGGTCTCGATCTCCGGCGGCACAGCGGCGAGATCGACCTTGATCTGCTCGTCGTCTCCGTCGCCTTCACCGGTCGTGTTGTCCCCGGTGTGCTCGATGGAGCCGTCGGGAGACTTCAAGTTGTTGAAGAACACGAAGTGCCCGTCGCTCAGGGCCTTCTTCGTCGAGTTCAATGCGATGGCGCTGGCATCGAGGTCGAAGTCGGTGCCCGTCGTCGTGCGGATGTCCCAACCGAGGCCGACCACGACCGCGGTCAGGTTCGGTGCTGCCTTGGTGAGCGAGACATTGCCACCCTTGCTGAGGCTGACGCCCATTGAGAGGTCCTTTCGCAATTGGTTTCCCGTTACGGGTACAACCGTAGTGGGAATGTCCGGTTTCTGGACGTACTCGACCAACGAGCGCGGTGATGCGGAGGTTCCCGTCGGTAGTATCGAACAGGTGACAAGTCGCTGGCCTGGGGTGTTTCGCCGAGGTTCCGAATCGGACGCCGCCGCGCGTCGTTCCCAGGACGCCGCTGTCGCCGCCTTTCTCGACATGGACAAGCGACAGTCCATCGCATCCGCCGGCGTCGAGGCATCCACCGCGCTGCGTCCGGAGGACGGACTCGCCCGCCGATGGTTCGATACCGAGAAGCTGTGTTTCGACGCGGGAGCGGCGTATCTCGCTGCCGTCGAACAGTTCGACGGAATCACCACTGCCGCCGCGAGGTCGGCATTCGACAACGCGACGCGACTGCTCCACGACGCCAGTGTCGCCGTCGACCGTTTCTACGAGGCTCATCGCGGGACTCTCGAGCACGCCTCGGCACAGTTCGCGGCCACCCCGCGCCTGGTGCAGGACGCGCTGGCCGAGGCGGACGCTGCGCGGTCCACCGTCGACGAGCAGTACGCCACCTATCCATCACTGCGGCAGGCCTGGAACGAACTGGACTTCGCCACAACACAATTGAACGATCTTCGACGGGATCCGCTGCGTGCGCGAGAGCAGGCCGCCGTCGTCCGGGACAGGTCCTCTGCGTTGCGCGAGGCGGTTCGCTCGGCTCCCGGACGCCAGCAGGAGGCCCGGACCGCACTGGTCTCGGTGCGGACCCGAATCGAAGCCGTACGAACGAGATCCGAGGGGATCGCGCCGGCCTTCTCGAGTTTGCTCCGCGAATTCAATGCCAAGAGTTCGGCAGATCTGTCGCACAACGAACGATCGAGTGTGCGCCACATCGAGCAGGCCGACGAGGATCTACGAGCGGCCCGTTCGGCGCTCGACACGGGCAACCCCGAGCAGGCCTTGGATCTCGTCGCCCAGGCCCGGTCGCACCTGACCGATGCCGAGCACCTGGTCGATGCCGTCACCGATCGTGTTCGCCTGCTGCGCGCAGTCAAAGCCGATCCGAGCGAGACCGAGAACAAGGTCCGGTTCAAACTTCGTGACGCTCAACAACTCGCGATCAATCGTGGTCTGGTTGCCGAATGGGGCTCGGTGCTGGATGCTCAGCTCGCCCGGATCGACAGGGCGAGCAACGCACTGACGGGTACCCATCCCGACTACTGGTCATATCTGCAGGATCTGGCTACCATTTCGGACTTCATCGCAGGCGTGATCGAACGCATGCGCAGCTAGCACCGACCGCATTCACACGAAGGATCATGGTGCAACACTTTCGCCATCTCGACGCCGACACCCGCGAACGCATGTTCTTCCTGCAACCGGAGGACATCGCGGTCAGCGACGGAAACAATGTCCTAGCAACAGCACTCGGTGCAACGCTGTACATTCCCGCGACCCGTGCGGACCTGACCGCGACGGTGCGCAAGCGCACCGACGAGGGCGTTCGATCGATCGTGATCGATCTCGAAGATGCAGTCGCAGACCATGATCTGCAGTACGCGGTGGAGAACACCATCCGAACTCTGAACGAACTCTCGGGTTCGAATGCCCTGGTGTTCGTCCGAGCCCGCACTGCCCAACAGATCCGGACGGTCTGCGCCGGTCTGGCTCCCGGGGCCGCAGGACTTGCCGGATTCGTCGTACCGAAGTTCACCTCGGCAACCGGAGCCGAGTACCTCGACGAGATTCTCGCCGCATCCACCGCGCACGACACCCGCCTGTTGGCGATGCCGGTTCTCGAGTCGGCCGAGGTGGTCCACCGCGAAACACGCGACACCGAACTTGTCGCCATCCGGGAACTACTGGGAAAATACCGAGACATCGTGCTGGCCGTCCGCATCGGAGCCACCGACATGTGCGGCACCTTCGGCATTCGCCGCGACCGTGACCTGACGATCTACGACGTCCGCGTCGTGGCCGACGTCATCAGCGCGATCGTCAATCACCTGGGCCGCAACGACGGATCGGGATTCGTCATCACCGGGCCGGTGTGGGAGTACTTCGCAGACCACGAACGCATGTTCCGGCCACTGCTGCGCCAGACGCCGTTCGTCGACCAGGAGGCCGTGCGCTTCCGGCAGCAACTGGTCAGCAGCGACTTGGACGCACTGCTGCGCGAGGTCGCCCTCGACCGCGCCAACGGTATCCAGGGCAAGACGGTCATCCATCCATCCCACGTTCCTGCCGTGCACGCATTGTCCGCAGTGACGCACGAGGAATACCACGACGCCCTCGATATTCTGGCCTCCGATCAGGGCGGCGCGCAGGCCTCCGGCTACCGGAACAAGATGAACGAGCTGGGACCACATCGCAATTGGGCGAAACAGACGATGGTTCGCGCCCGGGCATTCGGGGTCACCAACGAAGGGATCACGTTCGTGGACCTACTGACGGCGCTGGCTCAGCGATGACCGACAACCCGGCCGACGGCATCGCCCTGACCGACACCGGCTCCTCGTCGTCGTGGACGGCACGACAACTGGTGCGTCCCGGCCTACGCCGCAATCCCCGACGGGCACATCTGTTGGTGTCCACTGTGCTCGGCAAACACATACCCGTGGATCCGGACGTCGTCATCGGTGCCGGCGATGAATTGGCCGGCCTGGTCGCTGCGGCGGTCGGCGGCTCCGACGTCGATGTTCTTGGATTCGCCGAGACGGCAACGGGATTGGGTCACACGGTGGCAACCGCCCTCGATGCGCGCTGCTATGTGCACTCGACCCGCCGCACGGTCCCGGGCATGACGGTGCACGGAGAGTTCGAGGAAGGGCACTCGCACGCCACCGACCATCTGCTGATGCCGACCTCGGCGGACCTGCTCGGCGGCGAACTACCCCTCGTTCTCGTCGACGACGAGATCTCGACCGGAGCCACCGCACTCGATGCGCTCCGCCAGATCCATTCCACGGCTGCGCGTTCCCACTACGTCATCGCATCCCTGGTGGACATGCGTACCGCCGAGCATCTCGACGCGACCGCAGCAACGGCCGCCGAACTGGGCGTCGTGATCGACAACGTCAGCCTCGCTCAGGGATCGGTCGAGCTGGCACCCGGGCTCGTGGAGACGGTACTGGACCTTCCCGATCCGACGTTCAATCCGATTGCTGTACAACCTGGTTCGGTACACCGCATCGACGCGCACTGGCCCGCAGCTCTACCCGAGGGCGGCCGCCACGGCTTCCTCAGGTCTGATGCAGCCGGGTTCGACGACGCGATCGAAGCAGTCGCGGCCACCGTCGACGCGTCGCTCCCCGACTCGGGTGCCGTCGTGGTCGTCGGCCACGAGGAGCTGATGTACCTGCCGTTACGCCTGGCGGCAGCGCTGCAACAACGCGGACACAGCGCACTGTTCCAGACGACCACCCGCTCGCCCGCCTACGTACTCGACGTGGCGGGCTACCCACTGCGCCGGGGCTTCGAATTCGTAGCGCCCGAGGACGAATCCTCTCTGCGCTACCTCTACAACGCCGACGCGCCGGCCGGCTCGACCCTGGTGTTCGTCGCCGATACCCCCGCGGATACCGACGCACTCACCGCCGCGGCAGAGACACTCGCGGCGGCGGGCACCGACGTGCTGGTCGTGGTCGTGACCGGTGCCGATCCGCAGGCGCTCGAGATCGCCAGACGCGCCCGTCCGCTGCGTGGGCCCGAGTTCGGCTCGTACGCGCCGGACGAGGTGACCTGGCTACTCAAAGACCTGTCGGGGATCTCGCTGGAAGCGGCAACGGCGGAGCGCGAGAGGGCGATTCAGGCCGGCACGGCGCACTATGCCGAATCGCTGCCGGTGGAATACCAACCCGATCTTGCGTATCGCGAACTGTTCGAGAAGGTACTGCACGAGAGTGCGGCGCGGCTCGCGGTCGCCGTCGGAACCGTCACCGAGGTGGTGCTCGCCGAGCGCGGACACGACATCGTGCTCGCGTCACTGGCCCGGGCCGGTACTCCGGTGGGAATTCTGATGCGGCGCTGGGCTTTCGCCGCCCACGGCATCGAACTACCGCATTACGCCGTCTCGATCGTGCGTGATCGGGGTATCGACAGCGTCGCTTTGCGCTACCTCGCCGAGCACCACGATTCACGCTCGGTGGTGTTCGTGGACGGCTGGACCGGCAAAGGTGCCATCGCACGCGAACTCACAGCGGCACTACGCGACTTCCCTGGGGCGGACTTCGACGACGATCTGGCCGTGCTCGCCGATCCCGGACACTGCGCTCGCACCTACGGGACCCGAGACGACTTCCTCATCGCCTCGGCCTGCCTGAATTCGACCGTCTCGGGCCTCGTTTCGCGAACTGTACTCAACGACAGCCTCATCCGGCCGGGTGATTTCCACGGCGCGAAGTACTACGCAGATCTCGCACCCGACGACGTGTCGCGGCATCTACTCGACGCGGTGACGGCTCGATTCGACGACGTGCGTGACGAGGTCGCGGAGACGGTGTCGTCGGTGCTCGCGTCCGACAGGACTCCCACCTGGTCGGGATGGGCATCGGTGGAGAAGGTCCGCCAGGAGTACGGCATCTCGCACGTCAACTTCGTCAAGCCCGGTGTCGGCGAGACCACGCGGGTGCTGCTACGCCGAGTACCGTGGCGCGTGTTGGTGCGCGACGCGAATGCTCCGGAGCACCAACATATTCGGATGCTCGCCGAAGCCAGGGGAGTACCGGTCGACGTGGTACCCGACCTCGCCTACTCGTGCATGGGTCTGATCAAGAACGTCTCCACCGAGGATGCCTCGTGAGCGCCCTCGTCGCCGTCGACCTCGATCGCACGATGATCTTCTCCGAAGGCGCGCTCGGTGTGCCCCTGGACGAGACGTTCGAGTGCGTGGAGGTGTACGAGGGCAAACCGTTGTCGTACATGAGCACTCGGTCGATGTCGCTGCTCCGCGGGTTGAGCGAGAGCGTCCCCGTGGTTCCGACGACGACGCGGACCATCGAACAGTTCCAGCGCATCGACTTGCCGGGTGCCCCGTGGCGGTACGCCATCACCAGCAACGGTGGCAACATTCTCGTCGACGGTGAGCCGGATACGGCCTGGCGCAAGGGCTTCGATCTGGACCTGGCCGGCATCGGCGCAGAGTTGAGATCGAGGGTCTCCGAAGACTGGGTGCTCAAATACCGCGAGGCCGACGGCCTGTTCTGCTACCTCGTCGTCGACGTCACCGCCGTCCCGCCGGACTTCGTCTCGGACTGGTCGCAGTGGTGCGCGGCACGCGACTGGAACGTGTCCCAGCAAGGCCGCAAGATTTACACGATGCCCAACGCGGTGTGCAAGAGCTCCGCGGTCGCCGAGGTCCGATCCAGGCTGATCCACGACGGCGCTCTGGACCCCGAGGCCGGCGTGTTCGCGGCCGGTGACGGCGCACTCGACGCCGAGATGCTCATGGCCGCCGACGAGGCAGTTCGGCCGCGGCACGGCGAGCTCGAACTGCTGGGGTTCACCCGCCCCGGGTTGACCGTCACCGATTCCTCCGGCGTACGGGCCAGCGAGGAAATTCTCGAGTGGCTGCGGAACCGAACCACTGCGCACCGCGTCTAACAGTTCGTCGGGGGGACAGGCGCGTGGCAAGGGGTGGGCATGGCGAATCCGTACGAGGAACTCGAAGCGACGATCGACGGGATAGTCACCAACATATTCGTGACCCCGGTGGGGCCCGAGCTCGTCGGCACCATGCTCGGGGAGGCGTTCGAGAAAGCGAACGGGGCATTCGACTACCGCGGTGACTACGAACCCAACGAAGTGACGATCACCGAACCGTTCGAGGTGATGTCACACGAGGACATCGCGGGCATGGTCGGGTCGTTGGCCATCGGTCCCATTGCGACCTCGTCCCAGAACTGGAACGACCTCTCGGCCGCCGCCGGCTCTGGCTCCGACGGCTTCCGAACGGGAATCGAGGCGGCCATGGCGTCGGGCTGGTCCGGGCCGATGTCCGACGCCGTGCGCGGCGGCGTAGGCGATTACGTCTCGTCGGCGTCCGCGCTGGCCACGTCGATGAGCCTGATCGGGAACAAGCTGCTCGAAGCACACGCGGGATTCGAGCAGACCAAGTCGAGAATGCCGCCGGTGGTCGCCTCCGAGGCCAGCACCCTGATCGGTTCCCTGCTCCCCGTTCCGTTCGCTACCAAAACGGCGACGGCAGTGCAGGAGGAGCAGCAGAACGAAGCGCGTCGCATCATGCGATCGGTGTACGTACCGGGCGTGGTGCTGTCTGACACCAACGTTCCGGTGCTGCCGACGGCGCACAATCCCGTCGACGGCGGAGGCGGTGGTTCCACCGGCGGCTGGGCAGGCGGTTTCCCGCCGGGCAGTTTCCCGGCCGCCAGTGGGAGCGGCGGTGCGACGTCCGGTGGGGGCGCAGGCTCGGCAGGAGCCGTCGATCCCGCAGCGCAGTCGGCTGCGCAGCAGACCGATGCCGGCACCGCGACGCCTGGACAATCGGGCCCCGGGCAACCGGGTTCGAGTCCATCCGGACCGCTGCCGCCTGCAGATCGGTCCGGGGAAACCCGGGCCGCCGCAGCCGGTGGCCCCGGAAATGCTCCCGGGGGACTCGGAAGCAACGTGGGAGGCGGCGGATCCTCGGGGACAGGCTCCCCGGGCTCCGGCTACGGCGGCTCGGGCTACAGCGGCTCCAACTACGGCGG
The DNA here is from genome assembly GCF_000482405.1 of Rhodococcus sp. JG-3. Taxonomy (NCBI): domain Bacteria; kingdom Bacillati; phylum Actinomycetota; class Actinomycetes; order Mycobacteriales; family Nocardiaceae; genus Rhodococcus; species Rhodococcus sp. JG-3. The sequence continues at coordinate 918,535 of NZ_KI519398.1, read as the reverse complement.
CTCGGGCTACAACGGATCCGGTGGCGGTGTGGGCTCCGGTGCAGGTTACGGCGGCTCTGTTCTCGGGTCTCCGATCGGTTCCGGCGGTTCCAGCGGCGGCCCGGGTGCGGCGGCGGCCGGTCGAGCAGGGGCTCACGGTATGCCCGGAGTGGGCGGTATGGGCGCGGCGGGAGGTCGTGGCACCGGCGACAACGACGGAGAACACACCACCCCCGGCTATTTGATCGACGTGGGCAACGGCAGCGAACTGATCGGCGACCTGCCACTCGTCGCACCCCCAGTGCTCGGCGGCTGACGGTGACGCAGTGGACCGTGCGCGGCATGGATTTCGCGATGCTCTGCAGTCGTTTCGGACGGGATCGGTTGCCCTACCCTCTGGCCGTCACCGTCGACGTCGATACCGAGGATCAGCTCCGACGGCTGCGGCGCGAAGCGTCGGCGAGGATCGACGCGCTGGTGGACGAGCGGCTCGAGGCAGCCATCGGAGTGGTGGTCGACCCCGCTGTGCGCATCGAATGCCGAAGCGACACACACGCTCTCGGGCAAAGCCCGGTGCGCGTTCATGCAGCGGTGACCCACGATCTCGCGGTTGTCCTCACCCAACAACCTGGGCCGGACTGTTCGGTCACGATCGACGCGGTGACCCCGGCATCTGCCCCCGTACGGATCGCCGAGTCCGTGCCGACCGTGCAGGCCGGACGCCGTGCGGCCGCCACCCTCGAACATCCCTGCACTGCAACCACATCGAACGGAGCAATCCTGTCCACGGCCACTCGAAACGCGACTGCGGACGAGAAGTTCGAGGCGTTCTTCGCCCGACCGCGATCGGCAGTCGGCGAGGTGATCGTCGCGCGCGGTGCCACCTACGACCACCGCCGCGATACCGACGCCGTCTCGTTCTTCTGGATGGACTTCGACGGGGACGGCCGCTACCTCGTTCGTTCCCACGCGTCGATCGACGTCGTGCCCGCCGATTCCACCCGATTGGTTGCCGAGATTGGGCGACAGTTGGAGTCGGCCTTACGCCGATGACACAGCCCACCCCTTGACACCGTATCGATTTTCGATAGGTTATCGATATTCGTTGTTATCGACTATCGATATGGAGGCGGGCGGGATGGCATACGGACTGGGTTCCATGAGGACCAACAAGTGGGCGATGGTGTTCTACGGAGCACTGGCCGTGGGCTGGACCGGCTGGAAAATGTGGAAATACCACTCCTCGGACTACGTCCTTGCCACGGTCGAACCCGAGTGGAACACCCCACCCGTCGAGTTGTTCGGAGGCCAGTTGCAACCGGGGAACTCGGTCGAGCTGAGCGTCCCGAAAGCCGAAATCGTACGACTGCTGGGCTTCATCGACGTGATGCGCTACGGATCCCTCGCCGTCGGACTGGTGATCATCCTGGTGGGCCTGCTGTTCTTCTACCGCTTCTGCGATCGCGTCATCGCCGGGAATCCCTTCACCAACGCCGCACGCACCGACGTCGTAGTGATCGGCGCGTGCATTCTCGCCTACCCCATCATCACTGGGTTCATGAACATGCTGGGCACCAACAGCGTCGTCGGTGCGCTCGAGCTGAGCGGGACCGTGGACACCGCTCGACCGGCCACCGGTCTCTGGATCGCAATCTTCGTGTCCACATTCCTGCAATTCGTCTACGCCACCATCGCCCAGGGCACCAAGCTCGCTCGTGATGCCGATGGTCTGGTCTGATGGCCGAGGAGTTCGTCGACCATCTCGTCGTGTGTCATCTCGGCGAGATCCTCGAAGCCCGCGGCATGACGCTCGCCGAACTGTCGCGTCTGGCGGGGGTCAGCGTCGTGAATCTGTCGGTACTCAAGAACGACCGCGCCAAGGCCATCCGATTCTCCACCTTGACCGCCGTGTGCCGGGTGCTCGGCTGCACCCCTGGCGACCTGTTCACCCTTCGCCAGATCTGACCTATACGCCGTCGCAGCCACACCAGTTAAGACAAATCGACCAAGTACATTGGATGACGGTAACCAGCACTTTGAGAGAGAGTCCACCACATTGTCTGCTCCGGCCGGTCAACCGTTGTCCAAGGGTCAGAACGGCCCCCTCACCGTCGGCGACGTCGTCGTGTCCATCGCCCTGGCAGTGCCGGCCGATCTGTCTGCACTTCTGGTCACCGACGCCGGAAAGGTGCGCACGGACGCCGATTTCGTGTTCTTCAATCAGCCGACCGGTCCCGGTGTTCGCCTCGAACCAGGGCAGGGCGGGCCGGCGCGGCTCGCCGTCTCGCTCGGCGCAGTTCCGTCCGACATCGAGCAGATCCGTGCGGTCATCACCCTCGACGACGCATCGAGCAACTTCGGCCGATCGGCACCCCCGGTCGCGCGAGTCAGTGACACAGCGGGAAATGTGTTGTACGAGTACACGATCGACGGTCTCAGCTCCGAATCCATCGTCATCGCGCTGGAGATCTACCGCCGCCAGGGGAGCTGGAAAGTGCGCGCCGTGGGGCAGGGATACGCGGGCGGTTTCGCTGCGTTGGTGACCGATCACGGTGTCTCCGTGGACGACGCGCCGGCTCCGGCACCCACCCCGCCCCCTGCACCGCCGACGCCACCCGCCCCGGCCGCGCCTCCCGCAGCCCCTCCCGCCCCGGTTCGCTCCGAGGCTCCGGAGGTCAGCCTCACCAAGTCCAAGCCCGTCAGTCTGTCCAAGGGCCAGAAGGTCACTCTCCGCAAGGACGGCGGCGTGGCCCTGACGGTGATTCGCATGGGCCTCGGCTGGGACCCGGTGACGACCCCGAAGAAGGGTGGACTGTTCGGCGGCGGAGGCCGTGCGGCGAACATCGACCTGGACGCGTCGGCAATCATGCTGGCAGATCGCAACGTCAACGATGTCGTGTACTACGGCCAGCTCAACGCCAAGGACGGGTCGATCACGCACAAGGGAGACAACCTGACCGGCGAGGGCGAGGGCGACGACGAGGTCATCGTCGTCGATCTGACGCGGGTACCCCAGCACGTCACCGGCATCGTCTTCACGGTCACCTCGTACCGCGGCCAGACGTTCGAGCAGGTTGCCAATGCGTTCTGCCGGCTGGTCGACAACACCACCAACACCGAACTCGCCCGCTTCACCCTGCAGGGCGGCATGCCGTTCACGGGATTGGTGATGGCAAAGGTCTACCGCCAGGGCAGTGAATGGAAGCTACAGGCCATCGGCGACGGCATCCAGGCCAAGCACGCCGGTGAAGCCGTCAAGCAGCTCGGCCGCTATATGTGACCGCACGCCGACCGGTTCGATCTGCAGCGCCGTCGAGTACGCCACCGAGCGGGTCGACGGCGCTGCCGTTTCGAATGAGATCCTCCGACGGCCGGTAGATCTGCCGAACGATCAACGCGCACAAGCCGATCACTGCGATATCGCGCACGACCACGGTGGCGGTGAACCACTGTTCGGGCAGACCCTTGTTGTCCACGCCCAGGTAGTAGTACATCCGGGGGAACCAGACGAACGCGTCGATTGCCATCCACGCCAACAGGATTCGACGATGCGGTAGAGCCAGCACCGCGAGAGGGACCAGCCACAGCGAGTACTGGGGACTCCACACCTTGTTGGTCAGCAGGAACCCGGCCACCACCAGAAACACCAACTGGGCCAGCCTCGGCCGGGTCGGAGCCGTCGTACCGATGTAGGCGATCAGCGCACACACGACGGCGAAGAGCAGCAGCGTGACTGCGTTGAGAACCATCGGCTTGTCCCCCGGATAGAGGGGGCCGTCGAAGCCCGTCCATCCGGTGAAGGAAGTGACGACGTTGTACAGCGAATCGGGGTCGGCTCCGCGCTCGGAGTTGAGCCGGAAGAACTCGTACCACCCCGTCGAATACAGCAGGGCCAGTGGAAGATTGACCGCAAGCCAGGCCCCGAGGGCAGCCACTGCGGTCAGCCCCCACTCGCGCATGCGGCCGGCCCGCCAGCACAACACCAGCAGCGGTCCGAGGAACAACAGAGGATAGAGCTTGGTGGCACCGCCGAGGCCCAGCAGTACACCGGCCAGTACGGGCCGCTTCTTGGCCCAGGCCAGCAGACCGGTGAGCGCGAATGCCGTTGCGAGAGCGTCGAAGTTGGTGAATCCATGCACGATCACCAGCGGTGAGGCAGCCACCAGGGCAGCGTCCCAGATGCGTCGTCCCGCCGAGATCGCCGTCGCCCACACGGTGACCAGCCACGCGACGGCCAATCCCAGAGCGACGACGTTGAAGTAGACGACCACAGGCAGGGCTTGCGGCAGGAAACTCAGTGAGTTCCATGCCTTTCCGACGACCATCGAGCCGTACTGGTACAGGCCGGCAATGACCGGGTACTCCATGTACCGGATCTGACTCGACCCGTCGGCCTTCGTTTCTTCCCAGGACTTCTTGTACGGAAACGCGCCTTGGTCGAGCCGCTCGGCACCGTAGAGCGGCACGGTGTCCGAATAGCACATCGCCACGTACTGGCGACTGCCGCTCCAGTCGAGACCGAGTTCACCGTTCGGACCCACCGGTGCCTGTTGAATGCACGCCGCCTTGGCGAACCAACCGAAGCAGAGAAAGACCACAGCGAGCAACAGGATGACCCGCAGCGCAGTGAACCACCGTTGCCGACCGACCAGAGCGTGCGCGCCCACCGGCCCGCCGATGACCGAGGACAGTTCCTCGGTCATCGGATCGGTACGGCTGGGTGCGTCACGGTCCGCTGCAGTCGCCGTGTCCAGGCGACCAGGACTGGCAAGGGCTCTGCCCTTGCGCTCGGGTTCGGTCGTCACCGTTCGGTGCTACTGGCCGGGAGTCGCCGGTTCGGGGGCTGCCGGCTCGGGTGCTGCCGGTGGCTGTGCGGGCTGAGCCGGGGCCAGACCCGGCAGCGGAATGGTGACGCCCGGCAGAATCTCGACCTGACGCGGCGTGATGACCACCGGCGGCGAAATCTCCGTCGGGATCGGCAGAGTCACGGGCGGCGGCGCGGACGGAGCCACCGTCGTGACCGGTGCGGCCGGTGCCGAGTACTGCGGGACACCTGCCTGACCGGCGATGGCCTCGGGCGTCGGGAACGTCTCGTTCGAGGTGCCCTCGAGCGTGCCGTCCATCGTCGCCTTCCAGATGTCCGACGGTATGCCCGATCCGTAGATCGGACCGCCGTAACTGTTCTCGAGCGGCAAGCCCTGCTCGGTACCGACCCACACCGCCGTCGACAGTGACGGGGTGTACCCGACCATCCAGGCGTCCTTGTTCTGCCCGGTATCACCGAGCTGCGCGGTACCGGTCTTCGCCGCCGATTGACGACCACCCGCGAGGTTGTGACCGTTGGAGTACCCGGCGATCGGACGCATCGCCGACGTCACGTTGTCGGCCACCGCCGCCGAGACGACCTGCTGACCGGCCTCGGGTGCACGATCGAGCAACACCGTGCCGTCGGCCGTGACGACCTTCTGCACGAAGTGCGGGGTGTGGTAGACGCCGGAGGCTGCCAGTGTGGCGTAGGCCGAGGCCATATCGATCACCCGCGACTGGTACTGGCCGAGCACGATTCCGTAGTTCGGGCCCGCGTTGTCGGGCTCGGTCAGCGTGGGGCCGACGCCCTCGATCTCCTGCGGGATACCGAGCTTGTGTGCCATGTCCGCGATCGCCTGCGGGCCGTTGTCCATGCCGAGCATCATGCGGTAGAAGCTCGTGTTCAGCGACCGCTTGAGGGCTTCGGCGATGGTGCACGTGCCACAGGATTCGCCCTCGACGTTGCTGATCTGGATGCCGTTGACGTCGAGCGAGGAACTGTCGTACATCTTCGACAGCGGAATTCCCTGGTCCAAGGCAGCGGCGAGGCCGAACACCTTGAACGACGATCCGGTCTGCAACCCGGACTGCGCGAAGTCGAAACCGCGCCCGTCCGCGCCGCCGTAGTACGAGCGGACCGCGCCACTGCGCGGATCGATAGACACCGACGCCGTGCGCAGCTCCGACGGCTCACCCTGCAGGTTGTTGTCCACGGCCTCGACCGCGGCGGCCTGCGCCCTCGGATCGATCGTCGTCGTGATCTGCAGACCCTCGGTGTTCAGATCCTGATCACTGACCCCGACAGCCGACAATTCACGCAAAACCTGCGCCTTGATCAGACCGTTGGGACCTGCGTCGGCGGCATCACCCGAATCGACCTGAGAAATCGGGACCCACTGCGGATACTGCATCGCCGCACGCTGAGTCGGATCGAGCTGGCCCTGCGAGACCATGCCGTCGAGCACGTAGTTCCACCGCGACTGAGCACCGGTGGGGTTGACTTCCGGATCGAGTCCGGAAGGCTGCTGGATGGTCGCAGCCAGTACTGCGCCTTCCTCGACCGAGAGCTGATCGACGGATTTGCCGAAGTACGCCGTCGACGCGGCAGCGATGCCATAAGCGCCACGACCGAAATAGATGGTGTTCAGATACGCCGCGAGAATGTCGTCCTTGGACCATTGGCGAGCCATCTTCGACGAGATGACCAGCTCCCGCATCTTGCGCGTCAACGTCCGCTCGGAGCCGACCACCGCATTCTTGACGTACTGCTGGGTGATCGTGGAACCGCCGCCCGCGCTGTCACGTCCGAGAACGTTGTCGCGCAGGGCACGGCCGAAGCCGGTCACCGAGAACCCGGGATTGGAATAGAAGTCGCGATCCTCCGCCGAGAGCACGGCGTTACGCACGTGCTCCGGAATCTGGTCGATCGTGACATCGGTTCGGTTGCCCTCGGGTGGCACCACCTTGCCGAGCACGCTCGACCCGTCGGAGGCGAAGATCGTCGCAACCTGATTGGTCCTGAGGTCACCGGGCCGCGGGACGTCCACCAGCGTGTACGCCACCATGAACAGCAGAATCGGCACTATCAGGCCCAAGGCGATCAACGCGTAAATGGTGCGTCGAACAACCCGCCACTTGGACTTCTTCTTCGTTTTCGCGGCGGAACCTCTTTCGGGGGGCTCGGGCGGTTCGTTGCCCGAGGAGCTAGCTGATGGATCGTTCGGTTCGTGTGGCGGCGGGACGGATCCCGATCGGGTGACACCTGCCGCGGCGTAGCGACCGTCACCGGGCGGTCGACCCTGCGGTGGCATCGGACGCTGGCCCGGAGGCGGACCCGGGCGTTGGCCGGCGGGAGGCATCGGCGGTCGACCCTGCGGTGGCATCGGACGCTGCCCAGGAGGGGGCCCGGGGCGCTGACCCGGAGGCGGTACCGGACGCTGACCCGGAGGAGGCATCGGCGGTCGACCCTGCGGTGGCATCGGACGCTGCCCGGGAGGCGGTAGCGGACGTTGGCCCGGAGGAGGCACCGGACGTTGGCCCGGTGGGGGTACCGGACGACGTCCGGGCGGATCGGAATGGCGGCTGCCGCGCGGTGGTCCGGGCACGTCGGGGCGCCGTCCGGAGTCGCTACGGCCAGGTTCGTTGTTACCCGGGTTGTTGTCGTAGGGGGAACTCACGTACGAATCTCCAGTAATCTCGGCGGCCGCGTCGAATTCTCGGTGGCTGGGTTCAGCGAAGCGATTGTGTCATTCACTCGCAGTTCGACGGTTCGGTTGACGGGATCCCGATCGTGGGCGACGGGGTTGCTTGGGTGCGGGCACGGCCCCGAGGACGTAGGACTGGACGAGGTGATTCCAGCTGCACGAGCGGCAGACCTCGACCACATGGACCGAAAATTCCTCTTGGGTGGCAGCCAGCCGGCCGAGTTCGTCGGCCGTTCTCGCGGAGCCGGACAGGGGTCCGAGCTTCTCGCCGAACACCCACGACACGAGCGTGAGCTGCTCCTTCCGGCAGATCGGGCACACTACGTCGCTGCCGCGGCCGTGGAACTTGGCGGCACGTAGAAGATAGGGATCTGCATCGCAGACCGCTGCCACGCCCGTCCTACCGGAGTAGACCTCGGCCAGCAGCGACCGACGCTGAAGGGCGTAGTCCACCACCTGTCGCTGAAGTCGCACGAGAACCAGAGTACGTGCGGCAGTGTCGATGGAGACCTGCGATCCCCGCCTGGACGACGATCGACCCCCATTCCTGGGCCGAGAAACTATGCTCCACCTGTGCCGACGCGACTGTCACCCAGTACGCGAGCGCGTGATGTGGATCGCACCGATACTTGCGCCACGTTGGACGAAGCACTCGCCGATGGCCAGCTGTCCGATTTCGAGCACGCCGCAAGGATCGATCTGGCGAAGGAAGCCGACACGATCGCCGATCTGCACGCCCTCATCGAGGACCTTCAGAACGACACCGATCTGCCGCCGATGGCCGACCCGATCGAGTTCGCGCATCCGATCACGACGGCAAAGGGCTCACGCCTGGGCTTCATGGCCGTCGCGGTCCCTGCCGTTGCCGCCCTCGTGGCGCTCACCTTCGGCATTCGCGCGTGCTCGAACACCGATGACCCCGAATCGGGTCTCGGGTCGGCCGGGTACAAGAATCCTGCAGTCGTCGTAGATATCGTCGATGCACTGCAACAGAAGATCGGCACGTCGGTGGTCGACAGACTCGGGCTGTACGACGACTACGCCGCCATTTCGGCACCCGCACCCGGGGTGCCACAGAAGCAGGTCAGCTACACCTATCGCGACGGCGTGATCGACGACTACGACGACAATTTCTCGAGCACCCGCGACTTCGACGAACCTCAGATCGACCTGGCGACGGTCGATCTGACGAAGGCAGCGGGGATCATCGCCGGTGCCCGCGAGAGCTTGAACATGAGTCGCATCGACAGCTACAACGTGAGCTTCCACGGCAGCGACAACGGCCCGCAAATTTCCGTCTCCGCCGACAACACCGACCAGGAAAGCGGAACTCTCCTATTCGATCCCGCAGGCAACTTCCTGCGTGTCACGCCGTTTTCGTTCGGCTGATGTGTCCGGAAAGGAAGCCCGCAGGTGGCTCAACGACCCGATTTTCGCGCCCGTGACATCGACCGCGCGCTGACCGCCACCGTTCTGGATTCCGCATACGCCGACGGCCAGCTCACCTTCGACGAGCACCGCCTACGCAGCGAACGTGCGCGGGTGGCCATCACCCTGCGCGATCTGCGACGCCTGGTCTCCGACCTACAACTCGACATCGACCTTCCGGAACCACCGCCGCGAACATCCGAACCGAAGAACCGGCTACTGCTGGCACTCGGCTCGGTCGTCATCGTGACTGTAGGGCTGGTGGTGTTTCTGTCGACCAGGACCGGCGAAGAACCGGTTCCGACTGCTGCCGTCGTCGCGTCCACGACGACGCGCAGCGTGACCCCCACCGTGCCAATGGACCTGCCGGTCGATGTCACCCCGATAGTCGCCCGCCCGTTCGTTTTCGACACGGCAGCCGGACTCGACGATTTCCGAGAACGCTACGTGGAACGCTTCGGGAGTTCGCAGGTTCTCGAGGTGTTCATTCAGATGGACGGCAACCGTGCCGACGTCTATCGCCCGACGGCAGAGGGCCGACGAGAGCGCGTGTTCGTCTCCGGAGGGTTCGAGGTGTATCACGAGACCGAGCCGCCCGAGGAACTGGAGGCGCTCTTCGACTGGGCCACAATCGATTCCGCGGTTCTGGCAGGCCTCGTGGCGGGAACTCCCGACGCCGTCGGGGTCCCGGACGCCGCCGTCGAATACGTCATGATCACCGACTCCCGCGGTGAGCAGCGCATCTCGATCACGGCAAAGAACTACGACGATCAGGGTGGCCGCGTCGAAGCGGACTTCGCGGGCAACATCGTCTCGGTAAGCCGATAGACGCCGCGAATCATGTTGCGTGTCGGCTACTTCGGGCTCTCGTGCGTGATGGCGCGGTAACCGGTTGCCCCTACCCGGTCGACTGCGGCCTTGACGACGCCGAACACCGCACCGTGGACGGCTGCCGCGATCAGCACCTCTCGGACGGAGCGATTCAGATCCTTCGGGTCGGGGGCCGCCGCGTCGTCGTCGCCGACGTGCTTCCACACCTGCTTGAACACCGCGCCTGCCGCCAGCCCGCCGAGCACACTCGTCGCCAACGACATCGGTCTGTAGAACGCCTTCGATACTGCACTCATCGAAACACCTTTCTCGTACGTCGGCGACGAAGAAGAACCGTCACCAACACTGCGGTCACCACGAAGCCCACGGCCCCTGCGGCAGTGCCGGGCCTACTGCGCACCGCATCGGAGGCACGTGTCGCCTGTCGAGAGGCCTCGCTGCCCACTCGAGTGGGGATGTCGGCTTTGGCCGCGAGAGCGGCGACGGTGTCGGCCAGTTCGGAACGCTGTTCCTCGATGCTGGGCGGCTGATCGGAGTTGCCGGGAACACTGTGCGCCGGTGTGTCGGTCATCGGATTCCCTCCTTCACTGCGGTGATGTTGTCGCCGATACGTGCTGCGGTGTCCGCGGGAATCGGCGGCAAGGCCTTCTTGGCCCGTGACGCGCCGACTGCGGCCAGAATGCCCCCGATCGCCAGCACCACGATCGCGACGATCAGCGCTGCGAGCCATGCGGACAACACTGTCGCCAGTCCGAGCACTGCGGTAGCGATCAAGGTGGCGAGCCCGAGGAACAGCAGCAGCGCACCCGCGCCGGAGATTCCGACGCCTACCCCGAGGCGGCTTCCCTTGCTCTTGACTTCGGCGAGTCCGGCGTCGATCTCGGTCCGGACGAGCGTCGAGACCTGGGTCGTCAGTCGCTCGATCAGCTGCACCGTCGACAGGTCCGCCACGTGGGAACCGCGCTCGGACTCGCCGTTCGACAGTGGGGGCGGTTGATCGTATTCGTGCATGATGCGCTCCTTCGATGTAGTGCCGTCCTGTGTCGATACCCGTGAAGGACCCCGAAAAACACGTCCGCGAATGCCGGTTCGCGCGATGTAACCGGCCATTGGTTTGTCACTTCATGTATCGGCGCGATACATTCTCCGATAGTGTGGCTCATCGCATCGCCAGGATGTGATCGTTGGATTCGAGAAGGGGGAGTTGCATGCTCGAGCTCGCAATTCTCGGACTGCTTCTCGAATCACCCATGCACGGTTACGAGCTTCGCAAGCGGCTGACCGGCCTGCTCGGAGCATTTCGTGCGTTTTCGTACGGATCGCTGTACCCGGCGCTCCGTCGACTACAAACCGACGGGCTCATCGCCGAGGACGCCGGTCCCGAACTGCTCGTGAAAAGACGAGCAAAACGGGTGTACGTGCTCACCCCCCTCGGCAGGGAACGATTTGCCGAACTGGTGGCCGACACCGGACCGCAGAACTACACCGACGACGGATTCGGCGTACATCTGGCCTTCTTCAGTCGAACCCCGGCAGAAGCTCGGGTCCGCATTCTCGAAGGCAGACGACGCCAGGTCGAGGAGCGCCGAGAAGGCCTCCGCGACGCTGTGGCCAAGGCGAACGGAACACTCGACCGCTACACCCGGCAACTCCACCAGCTCGGTCTCGAATCGAGCGAACGCGAGGTGCGCTGGCTCAACGAAGTCATCGCAGCCGAGCAAGCCGCCCCCAACCCAGCACCGTCCCACACAGCACCAAACAGGACAGTCAAGACAGAAGGAGAACCCGACCATGGGTGAGAACAACAACGCAATCCGCGTGGCCATTGTGGGTGTGGGCAACTGCGCCTCATCCCTGGTCCAGGGTGTCGAGTACTACAAGGACGCAGACGAGAACGCCACCGTTCCCGGCCTGATGCACGTCATGTTCGGCAAGTACCACGTCCGCGACGTCGAGTTCGTCGCCGCGTTCGACGTCGACGCCAAGAAGGTCGGCTTCGACCTCTCCGAGGCCATCTTCTCCAGCGAGAACAACACCATCAAGATCGCCGACGTGCCCCCGAAGGACGTCCACGTCCTGCGCGGACCGACCCTCGACGGCCTCGGAAAGTACTACCGCGAGACCATCACCGAGGCCGACGGCGAAGCAGTCGACGTCGCACAGGCACTGCGTGACGCCAAGGTCGACGTCCTCGTGTCCTACCTCCCCGTCGGATCCGAAGAAGCCGACAAGTTCTACGCACAGGCCGCCATCGACGCAGGCGTCGCCTTCGTCAACGCCCTCCCCGTCTTCATCGCCTCCGATCCCGTCTGGGCCAAGAAGTTCGAGGACGCTGGCGTCCCCATCGTCGGCGACGACATCAAGAGCCAGGTCGGTGCCACCATCACCCACCGCGTCATGGCGAAGCTGTTCGAAGACCGCGGCGTGCAGCTCGACCGCACCATGCAGCTCAACGTCGGCGGCAACATGGACTTCCTCAACATGCTCGAGCGCACCCGCCTCGAGTCGAAGAAGATCTCCAAGACCCAGGCCGTCACGTCGAACCTGCAGAAGGAATTCAACGCCAAGGACGTCCACATCGGACCGTCCGACCACGTCGGCTGGCTCGACGACCGCAAGTGGGCCTACGTCCGCCTCGAAGGCCGCGCCTTCGGTGACGTTCCCCTGAGCCTCGAATACAAGCTCGAGGTCTGGGACTCGCCCAACTCTGCCGGCGTCATCATCGACGCAGTCCGCGCCGCGAAAATCGCCAAGGACCGCGGCATCGGTGGACCGGTCATCCCGGCTTCCGCATACCTGATGAAAAGCCCGCCGAAGCAGCTGGCCGACGACGTCGCTCGCGAACAACTCGAAGCCTTCATCATCGACGCGTAATTCTCCGCGGCACCGACGCCCGCCGGTCCACTCAACGTGACATTGACCCCCAAAAAGGCCACCAAATGTCACATTGAGTACCGGCGGGCGTTCGGCTATCCCGCCTCGACGATGGCGCGAGGGTCGAATGTCACCCTGATTTCGGTGATTTTGCCGTCTTCGATTCGTTGCCAGTTCGCGGTGGGGGCCGGGGGTGCGATGGACGTGTGCAGCTCGAACCACGTCAACACGTTCGGGCCATCGACGAAGACGTGCGCGATGTCGATGTCGGTGACGATCTGCGACATTCCCTTCAACCCGGCGACGCATTCTTCGCCGCTGTCGGCGGTGCCCAGTGGCCCGCGAAACGTGGCGTCTTCGTGCAGGATCGACGCCAGAGTGTCGAAGTCCTTCGACTTCCAGGCCTCGAAGTAGGTCGCTGCAATTTGTGCGGGTGTCTGTGTCATGACTTCGAGTCTCGAACCGGCCCGGTCAGAAGTCCAACAGTTGGTTCCGATCATCACCAGAACTTCTACTCATAGCCGCAGCTAGACATCACGCGCTATCGTTTTCGCGTGGCCATCGATCCCACCTCGAAGCATCCGATTCTCGAACGCGTTCGCGCTCTGGCGTTCGCGTACCCCGACGTGACCGAGAAGGTTTCGCACGGCAGGCCGACCTTCCGCACAGCCTCGGTGTTCGTCTACTTCGGCGGCGGCGTCAAAAGCGGCGATCAGTTCGATCTGTCGATCATCGTCAAATGCGAGAACGCCGAGGAGCAGCGAGCCTGCGAACTCGAGCCGCGCTACTTCCATCCCGCCTACCTCGGACCCGCAGGCTGGGTGGGATTCGACCTGAGCAGTGACCGCAAAGACAAGGCCGACAGCGATGTCTGGGCCGAAGCCGCCGAACTGATCGACTGCAGCTACCGCCTCACCGCGCCGAAGCGCGCGATAGCCCGCCTCGACGCCGGCGAGGGCCCCGATCTGGGAGTACAGCAATGGAACTGAGGCAACTCGAGTATTTCGTCGCGGTGGCCGAGGAAGCGAACTTCACCCGCGCTGCCGCCCGCGTTCACATCAGCCAATCGGGGGTCAGCGCGCAGATCAGGGCGCTCGAGCGCGAACTCGGTACCGAGCTGATCGACAGATCCGGTGGCACAGCCACTTTGACCACAGCCGGCCAGGCGGCGTTGCCGCAGGCCCGGGCCACACTGGCCGCGGCAGGATCCGTCAAACAATCCGTCGACGATGTGACGGGCCTACTGCGCGGCACACTGAGCATCGGTATGGTCACCGCCTGCACCGTTCCCCCACTGTTCGACGCGTTGGCGGGCTTCCACGCGGCGCATCCCGGCGTCGACATTGCTTTGCGCGAGGGTAATTCGGACCATCTCGTCGCGGATGTTCGATCCGGCGAGCTCGATCTTGCGTTGGTCGGTCTCGCTTCTCGGACCCCCACCGGACTCGAATCGATGGTGGTGATCGACGAGCGGATCGTCGCAGCCGTGCCGGCGGAGCATCCACTGGCGGCGCAGAAGGACGCGACACTCGCCGAGGTGTGCGAGTATCCGATCGTTGCCCTACCGCCGGGCACCGGAATTCGTGCGGTGTTCGACAGGGACTGCGCCGGGGTAGGTCTGTCACCATCGATTGCGTTGCAGGCCAGCGCACCTGACGCGGTGGCCGACCTCGCAGCTCGCGGTCTGGGCGTTGGGATCCTCAGCCGATCGATGGCCGAGTTCTACGGCGACCGGCTCGTCGCGGTCGAGCTGACCGACTCGCACACCGCCGCCCTGCTGGCCCTGGTCTGGCGCAGCGCGATGAGTCCTGCACTGACCGAACTGGTGTCCGTAGCGACGACGAGTTTCAGCGAATCTTCTTGACGACGAACCACAGTGCCACCAGCAGACCGAGCAGCGCTACGGACGGCAGCACGCCGGGATCACCTCCGATGATCCCGGCTACGGCGAAGCCGAGAGCGACCAGCGCGAAGAACCCCAGAATGCCTGCCAACAACTGCAGGTGGTCCTGCGCCGTCACGACTTGACGCCGCCCGCCGTCAGTCCGGAGATGATGCGGCGCTGGAACAGCAGCACCATGATCACCAGTGGAATCGCCACGATGGTGCCCGCGGCCATGATCGCGGCATACGGCACCACGAGCGGATCGTTGCCGGTGAACCGCGCGATGGCGACGGTCACCGGTTCGGTCCTGTCACTCGAGAGCTGACTGGCGAGCAGGTACTCGTTCACCGCGGCGATGAACGCGAGGATCGCGGTGGTGAACAACGCAGGTGCTGCGAGTGGGAGCATCACCAGTCGAAACGCTTGGAATCGTCCGGCACCGTCGATCCGTGCGGCTTCTTCGAGCTCCCAGGGTAATTCGGCGAAGAACGCCGCCAGCGTATAGATCGTCAGCGGTAGGACGAACGAGATGTTCGGGATGACCATCGCCTGGTAGCTGCCGATCCAGCCGATGTTGGTGAAGAACTGGAACAGCGGGGTCACCAATGCGACGACGGGGAACATCGACGCACCCAGGATGATGCCCGTCACCACGTACTTGAAGCGAAAGTCGATGCGCGAGAGCGCGTATGCCGTGAAGATGCCGATGACCAACGCGATCAGCGTGGTCGCGCCGCCCACGATCAGACTGTTGCCCACCGCACGAAGAAAGTTGTTGCCGTTCGCCGTCGACAACGCGTTCTCGAAGTTCTCCCACGTGACGTGCGTCGGCCACGGCGTCGTATCGAAGGTGTAGCGCGGGTCGCGGAATGCGGTGACGACCATCCAATAGAACGGTGCCAGTCCCCAGACGAGAATGACGACAACGCCGAGATAGATGCGAGCTTGCTTCATCGGCCGGGCCCCTTGCGCTGATTGTCCTGAGTGGCAACGGCATTGGCACCGAGAAACTTCACCAGGATGAACGCCACGACGAAGATCATGATGAACGAGATCGTCGACAGCGAGGCAGCGCTGTTGAATCCCTGCCGAATCTGATCCACCACCAGGATCGAAATGGTCCGGGTGGCGGGATTGCCCTCGGTGAGGATCGCCGGCAAGTCGTACATACGCAGCGCGTCCATGGTGCGGAACAGAATTGCCACCATCAACGCGGGCTTGACCAACGGCAGTGTGATCTTGGTGAACCGCTGCCACACCGACGCACCGTCGACGCGAGCCGCCTCATACACGTCGGCGGGAATCATCTGCAACCCGGCCAGAATCAACAGCGCCATGAACGGCGTCGTCTTCCACACGTCGGCGATGATGACGGCGAAACGAGCGGGCCACGCGTCGCCGGTCCACAGAATGTTGGTTCCCAGAATGCGATTGGCGATGCCGTCGTACGCGAAGATGAAGTACCAGAGCTTGGCCGTGACCGCCGTCGGGATCGCCCAGGGGATCAGGATTGCCGCGCGCAACAGGGCGCGTCCGGCGAAGGTCTTGCCCATGATGACGGCCATTCCGAAGCCGATGACCACCTCGATGGACACCGTGACGACCGTGAAGAACGCGGTGTTTCCGACGGCACCCCAGAACTGCGACCCCAGCGTCCCCGGCGGGCAGGGCACCAACGTGCCCGACGCCGAAGTGCATTGCTGCAGGATCCAGTGCGTGTAATTGTCGAAGCCGGCAGATCCACCGGTGACGAACATGCCGGTGGCGGGATCGAGACCGGGATCCTTGGAGAAGGACATCACCAGGGCCCGGATCACCGGGTAGACGATGACGATCGCGAGGATCACCATCGTCGGTGCGATCAACAGCCAGGCCCGACCCTGCGTCAGGCCGAACCGCTTGTTCTTGGACCGCACATGCCGACCGCGGCCGGGGGACGAGCCCCCGGCCGCGGTGGTTGCGGCGGCCCCACTGGTCACACCAGCAGGTACAGCCATTGGTTCTCCCGAAATCAGTTGGCGCTGGCGGTTTCGATACCGGCCTGCATGTCCGTGATCGCCTGGTCGACGCTCTTCTCACCCTTGATGGCGGCAGAGACGTTGTCCTGCACAGCCTTCGAGACGGCCGGGTAGAACGGGGTGACGGGACGCGGAACGGCATTCTCGATGGATGCCTTCAATGCGGGAAGGTACGGCATCGCGGCGATCAGTGCGGGATCGTCGTACAGCGAGGAGAGCACGGGCGGCAAAGCACCCTCGGCGATGATGCGCTGCGCCTTCTCGCCCTGCATGAAGCGCAGGAAGTCGGCAGCAGTGGCCTTGTTCTCGGAGTACGCGCTGATCGCGGCGTTGTATCCGCCGAGCGTCGAGGTGCCCACTCCGGTGACGCCGGGAAGCGGTGCGACCGCATACTTTCCGACCACAGCCGAACCTTCTTCTGCGGCGGTGCCGTAGACGTACGGCCAGTTGCGCAGGAACAGTGTCTTTCCGTCCTGGAACGCCTGCTGGCTGTCGGACTCCTTGAACGTGGTGTCCTGGGCCGGGATGACGCCGGTCTCGAACGCGGTGACCAGAGTCTGCAGTCCGGCCTTGGCTTCCGGACTGTTGACGGCGGGGGTCTTGCCGTCTTCGCCGACGATCGATCCGCCGTGCGCGTTGATGATCTCCGACGCGTTGGCCGTCAAGCCCTCGTACGGGGCGAATTGCCCTGCGTAGCAGTCGATGTTGTTGTCGCGGGCGACCTGGCAGTCCTCGGTGAGCTCGGCCCAGGTGGTGGGCGCTTCGGGGAGCAGATCACTGCGGTAGTAGAGCAGTCCGCCATTGGTGTTCTTCGGTGCGGCGTACTGCTTGCCGTTGTAGGTCGCGCTCGCGACGGTCGCCGGAAGAACGCCTGCGTTTTCGAGTGCGAATTCGCCCTCGAGCGGCACGAGCCAGCCCTTGGCCGCGAACTCGGCGGTCCAGACGACGTCGAGTGCCATGACGTCGTAATCGCTCTGCTGCGCCTGGAGCTGCTGAACGAAGTCGTCGTGGGCCTGATCGGCGTCGGCGGACTGCTCCTTGAAGGTGACCTGCTGATCGGGGTTGGCGGCGTTCCACTCCGAGATGATCTGCTGGACGACACCGGTCTCGGTGGTGTCCTGGCCCTCTACATAGGTGATAGGTCCACGGCCGTCGGCATTTTCGGATGCAGCACCCGAATCGCCGCTCGAACCGCTGTCGCTCGAACATCCGGTGAGCGTCAGCAGCGTGGCTGCTGTCGCAACCACTGCCACCTTCGTGATCAAAGACGCCATTGTTTTCTCCACTTACTTCTACGCGGTGGTATGCGCCCGGAGATGGGCACGCAGAATCGTGCTGTGATGCTCCCCCGACACATATGTCGATGGGTACTGTGGCACACAACTCACCGCGCAGGGGTCATTATCGAGTTCCTGAATCGGTCAACCCGGACGTGTCGGAGGTGCCCGGTACCCTTTCGCTCATGAGTTCGGACAAGATGCTGACGCGAATCGGCGGATTGCTGCGTCAGGCGGAGTCCACCGACAACCCCCACGAGGCCGAGGCCTTCATGGAGGCCGCGCAGCGTTTGGCCACGTCGGCGTCGGTGGATCTGGCGGTGGCGCGTTCGCACAGCGCATCCCGCGAACGGCAAGCGACGCCGACTCAGAAGGTCATCCCCATCGGTGAACCGGGCAAGCGTGGACTCAAGACCTACGTTCAACTGTTCGTCGCCATCGCCCACGCAAACGATGTGCAGTGCGACGTCGCCAGATCGTCGACGCAGGTGTTCGCCTACGGTTTCGACTCGGACATCGAGACCACCGAGGCCCTGTATTTCTCTTTGCTGATTCAGATGGTCCGAGCGTCCGACGCGTACATCAAGTCCGGTGCCTACAAATCCGAGACGGCCATCCGCACCGTGACCGAGGTCAAGAATCGTCGCCGCTACACCCGACGCGAGGAAGTGCCCGTCGCCGCCGTGACGGCGCGTCTGAACTTTCAGACGGCATTCGCGTCGCGCATCGGTCAACGGCTCGCGGAGGTCAAGAAGGACACCGAGGCCAAGGCCATCGCGCAGGAGACTTCCGGTGCCGGAACCGCTCTGGTGTTGCGAGACAAAGAGATCGAGCTACGCGACTACTACCGCCAGACGTCCACTGCACGCGGGCACTGGCGAGGCCAGAGCGCGAACGCCGGGTACTCCGAGGGCGCACGCAAGGCCGGAGATCGAGCGGGACGAAACGCGAAGATCGGTGCCCACGCAGAGATCGGCGGAGCAAGCCGGCAGCTGGGCCGCTGACTGCTACGTGGCCGGTGATGCCGTGAACACCGGCCATCCGATCTCGGTACGCCAGAGCGTCGAATTCTCGGTATCCCGCGGCCCGACGACATAGACCTCGCGAACCGGCCCCGCGATGGCGAGGCCGTTGGTCTCCACGTGCACCCCGAGCGCACCGTACGTGACGTCGATGTCGTCGTGGGGTCCGTGATGAACCGTCACCGCGAGTTCGACGGGAGGCAGCGTCATCGGCCGAACTCTGCCGACGGATGGCGCATCGACGGTGGGAACGTAGACGGTCAACTCACCCCGCCCGTCGGTGAAGAGGTCGTTGTCGTACAACCCGCCCGGCGGCCCCGTGGTGTCCGATACGACCGCGTCGATCTCGGCCATCGCGTCGGAGTACCAGCCCAGCACGTCGGACGCGTCGACCACCTCGGAAATGGCTGCGACAGAAAACTGTTCAGTGAGAATGCGTCGGACATCGATCGCGGGCGGAGTGGGATCGAGCAACCGGCGCAGCGCCGTCACGGCTGATCTGGTGTCGTCCAACTGACGCTCGAGTCGAGTGAGATGTTCGGCGATCAGTCGAGCGCGGGCATCGGGATCGGGTGTCTGCACGATTGCCCGCACCTCCCGCTCCGGCATCTGCATCTTCCGGAATCGACCGATGATCTGCGCGACCCCGACCTGATCGGTGGCGTAGTACCGATAGCCCGAGTAGTCGTCGACCGTCGCGGGTTCGAGCAGACCCGACTCGTGATAGCGACGCAGGGTCTTCACCGACAGATGGGTGATTCGCGAGAACTCGCCGATCGTCAGCAATCCGTTCATGCCCACATTCTCGCCCCTCCCCGTGGGGGAGAGTCGACTCTCCCGGGGGAGGGGTGACGCCGGATGTAGCCGAGGCCGCCGCAAACGCGCGCGCGTTCGCCAGGTGCGCGCGGAATAGCCCCGAATTCGAGGCGAATCTACTCGCGTATGACAAACGCGCGCGCGTTTGCGGGAAATGGGGGCGGCGGGATGGGGACGACGGCGGGATGGGGGCGGCGGGATGGGGGCGGAGGAAAGGGGGCGGGGAAATGCGGGCGGCCGACAGAAGCCGGCGACACCAGAACCAACTCAGTCGAGTCGAGCCAACACGATTCGCAGGCCGATGACACTGGCGATGGGGAACAGGGCAGCGACCAGCCATGGGATTGCTGCTCCCCAGCCGGTGTCGGGCGAGGCGTCGATCACCGCTCCGACGGCGATCGAGCCGAGGAGTACCCCGATGCCGCCGAGGGAGGCCATGAATCCGTAGTACGAGCCGAGTCGGCGTTCGGCAGCCATCTTGGGGACGAGGTCGCGCGCCTGCGGCATTGCGATCATCTGTCCCAATGCCAGCAGCAGCACGAACAGGGCGGCCGGAATCAGGCCGACGAGCCCCGTCAGCTCCAGAGGACTGAGGACCGCCACCAGCGCGAAAGAGAGTGCCATGACGGCAAATCCGATCGGCAGCGTGATGCGCGGCGAGACCGCGGCGACGCGTCGGGTGATGGGCAACTGCGTCGTGACGACGAGTACCGCGGAGATTGCGAAGAACCAGCCGAGTACCGTCTGGGATCCCCAGGCCCGTTCGACCTCGAGGGGGAGCAGCAGATACAGCTGGTTGTAGGCCACCAACTGCGCGCTCATGGCGACGGCGAACAGCACGAAGGTGCGGTTTCGGATCACGTCTGTCCAGCCCGAGAGCCACGGATCGTCGCGGTGTTCGCCGGGCTCGCGCGGTAGCCATGTGATGTGTGCGGCGATGACGAGGACGAAAATGCCCGCGGCCGTGAGACATGCGATTCGGAAGTCGGCCAACAACAACAGAGATCCGATGAGTGGGCCGGTGAACGATCCGATCTGATTGCACACCGACAACAGCGCGAAGGTCTGAACCCGGGTGGCACCGCCGCTGCGTTCGCTCTTGCCTGCTTCGATGGCGATCGCGGATTCCACTGCGGGAGAGAACAATGCAGCCGCGAACCCGACCAGTACCGTCGCGGCGACGACACCGGCGAGAGAATCGAACGCGGCCAGGCCCAGGAACCCCAGTACTCGCAGGACACAGCCGACGAGGACCACCGGCTTGATGCCCCACCGATCGGCGAGGGTGCCGCCCACGAAGAACAGGCCCTGCTGCGAGAACGTTCGGATACCGAGGACGACACCGACGAGTGCCGCTCCGAGTCCCAGATCGGAAGTCAGGTGCACCGACAGATACGGCAACACCATGAAAAAGCCGATGTTGAACGTCATCTGGGTGAGAACCAGCAATCGCACCGTGGGAGTGGCGCGCCCGAGGTCGACGAGAAACGACCACCGCCACCGCGTCGGCGACTTGTCGGTCCTCGAACTCATGTAACGCGCCCTCCTGCATCGACTCTGCCGTCAACGCTACCGGTCGTTCTCACCCGCCCCGACGTCGCGCTGGCGACGGAGACGGCGAGGACGGCCAGTGCGATCAACGACGCCAGCGGTGCTGCCGCGACCCACGGTGCTCGCTCGACGGCGGCAACCCCGTCGGACAGGATCAGTCCCCAATCCGCGGTCGGCGGTTGCGGACCGAGGCCCAGAAATCCGAGGGCGGCGAGCGCCAGAGCGACACCGGGCAGCCGGGTCATGGCGTGCCGAAACACGGCCGGCAGCACACCGGGAACGATGGAGCCGAACAGGATTCGACCGTTGCCGGCACCGAGTGTCGGCAGGATGGAGATGTAGGGCTGTGCTCGCGCCTCGTCGACGAGTGCGGCGGTGTGCGCGGCGAGTGGAGCCCACGTCACGATCAGGACCGCGACAGCCGCCCCGCCGGCGCTCGGACCCCAGATCGCGGCGATGAGGATGCCGGTCACGACGGGCGGTGCGGCATTGGTGACCTCCACGAGCCCTCGGGTCGCTCGGGGGATCAGCCCCAGCAGTACCCCGACGCACAACGCCGCCAGCGTGACTGCCAGCGACAGGCCGATCGATCGCACGGCCCCGTCCGCCACTCGGGCGAGCAGGTCGCGGCCGGACGCGTCGGTTCCGAACGGGAACTCCGACGATGGTCGGGCGAACTTCTCACGTGTGGTGACCTGGCCGTCTCGTGGCAGCCCCACCAGTACCATTACCGCGAGCAGCGATGCGGCTGCAATCGGAACGATCCACCGACGCGGTGACGGGTGGAACACCCCGGCCGGGATCGGCATCGCCTTCTCGTGCAGTGCGCTGCCGAGCAGTAGACGGCGCAACAGTTCCGCCGCGATACCGAGGGCGGCACTGACGGCCAGCAGCAGCAGGATGTCGATCTGTAGGGCGGGCAGGTCCTGCGACTGCGCGTCACCGAGAGTCGAGCGCCCCAATCCCGGTATGGCGAAGACCTTTTCGACGGCCACTGCGCCGCCCGTCATGGCCACCATGATCAAACCGACCTGCGACGCAAGTCCGGGGACGGCCCGGCGCAACACAGCGACGGCGATCTGCCGCCGCGAGAACCCTGCCACCGTCCACGTGATCACCCATCCCTCGGTGAAGGTGACGGCTACCGCGTCGGCGAGGAGACGACCGATCAAGCCACCCGCTGGAAGGCCCAGTGCCAGTGCGGGTAGCACCGCATATTCCGGCCCGTTCCACCCGTACGCCGGAAACGACAACCACACCGCTCCGACGACCACCAGTACCGATGCCAGCAGGAACTCCGGCAGAGACGTCAGCGCGGCCGCAATGCTGCCGCCGGTGCGTTTCGGGGTGCCGCGCAGCCCCGCCCGCATGCTCGGCAGGACGACGAGGGCGGCGGTGACGAGCGCGACGACCATCGCGAAACCCATCAGGGTCAGCGAGACGGACAGTGCCTCGAGTGCACCGGGCAGTACGGGTTTGTCGGTGTTCCAGGATGTTCCAGGGTTGCCCGACGCGAGGCCGGTGAGCCAGTTCCAGAAGGTTCGTAGCGGCCCGGCGTCGAGACCGAGGTCGTTGCGGATGGCCGCGAGGGCCTCGGGCGTCGCTTCTTGCTCGGCCGAGCGTGCCCGCAGAATGCTCAGTGCGGGATCTCGGTCGGACAACCACGGCAGCATCCCGACGAGCAGTACGACGCCCGCTACCGAGAGCAGCCGTGAGGCAGTCGTTCTCACTGCCTACTCGAAGGCGGTCTGGTTGGTGATCAGCGTCCGCTCGCGTGGATCGCGGGCCACGCCGGTCACGTTCTCGGATTCTCCCTGGATGACGCGTTCGTGCAGCAGCGGCACCGCAGCATCTTTTTCGAGGATCAGTTTTTCGGCGTCGAGGATCGCGGTGCGACGAGCGTCGCCGGGATCGGTGGCTGCGGCGTCGGCGAGCGCGGTGTCGACCTGCGGGTCGCAGAACTGCGAGATGTTGAACGATCCCTCGCAGGCGAAGTCGGAGTACATGTACGCGGCCGGGTCTCCTGAGTCGAGCACGGTGGCGCGGGAGAGGATGAACGCATCGAAAGCCCCGGCGAGAGCATCGGTTTCGATGAACTGATATTCGCGTACGACCTGTTCGACGACGAAGCCCTTGGCTTCGAGCTCCTGCTGCAGCAGCACCGCGACCTCGGGGAGTTCGGCTCGGTCCGTGAACGTGGCGAGGGTGATCTTCTTCCCTGCGGCGTCGCCGGCCTGGGTCTGCGTACGGGCCGGACGATCGGCGGCCCACGGCAGAGCCGGGCCGAGCAGTCCGTTCGCGGCGTCGGCGCGGCCCTCGTACACCTGATCGACCAGACGGTCGCGGTCGATGGACTCGCGTGCCGCGGCGCGCATCGCGGGATCCGCGAAGACCCCGGACGCGGTATTCAGGTACAGGGTGTTGGTGCGCGGCATCGGCACCTCGTGCACGAGTGCCTGATCGACGTTGGCGGCCTGAGACACCGGAATCGCCTCCACCACATCGGCTGTGCCGTTGCGTAGCGCTGCGGCGCGGGCCGTGCCGTCGGGTACGAAGTCGACGTCGATGCCGGAGACCTTCGCCGGCTCTCCCCAGTAGTTCTCGTTGCGGTCGAGAGTTGCTGTCGACGTGCCGTTCACGGCCTTCAGCACGAAGGGCCCGGTGCCGGTTCCGATGGGGTTGCTGCTGCCCGTCGAGTACGCGTCGGGTGCCAGGATGGCCAGCTGTGGGCTCGACAGTCGTTGCGGTACCAGTGGATCGACGTCGGCAGTGGTCACGGCGACGCTGTCGGCGTCGGTGGCGGTCACCGTCATGTCGACGCCGTCGAGGATGCGCGGCTTGGGGGCCGACTGTGTGGCCGCGGTGAGCGCGGTGACGACGGCCGCTGCGTCGAGCGGGGCTCCGTTGTGGAACGTGACGTCCGGCCGGATGTCGAAGTTCCAGGTCCGATCGTCCACGCGGTTCCAGGCGGTGGCCAGACCCGGCTCGGCCTCACCGAGATCGTCGAGAACGATCAACGTCTCGGCGGTGGACCAGCGCGACAGCTTGAAGGCGTCGTCACTGAACTGGGACAACCCCGAACGAGGTGGCTGCAGCATTGCCACGCGCACGCGGTTCTCGCCGTCGTCGGTGGAGGCAGAACTGGACGAAAAGCACCCGGTGAGCGTCAGTGTGCCCACTGCTGCGAGCGCGCCGATGCGAAACATGTTGCTGGTCAATGTAGCTCCTGATTGTGTTACGTGAGCCGAGGAACGGCGTCGATCAGATCTCGGGTGTGCTCGTGCTGGGGCCGAGTGAGAACGCTGCGGACAGAACCGGATTCGACGATGCGACCCTCCTGCATCACCGACACGTCGCTGCAGAGTCTGGCCACGGCCGACAGGTCGTGGCTGACGATCAGCAGCGCACCCGGTAGGCCGGCAAGTACATCGAGCACCTGCTCTCGGAGGTCGGGATCGAGCCCACTGACCGGCTCGTCCGCCAACAGATAGTGCGGCGCGCAGGCCACGGCTCGGGCGATGGCGACTCGTTGTTTCTGTCCGCCGGACAGCTCGGCCGAACGGCGAGCCAAGAAGTGCGCATCGAGTCCGACGGCAGACAATGCGCCGGTGGCCGTGGCTCGGTGATCACCCTCGATACCGAGTAGGCGTAGCGGAGTAGCGACGAGGTCGAGGACGCTGCGGCGCGGGTCGAGGCTGGTCGCCGGATCCTGCGGAATGTACTGCACCCGGCGGCGGAACCACCGTAGCGATCCGGCCGATCCGGGTCGGACGACTCGCCCGTCGAGCGAGATACTTCCGCCGCTCGGGGCATCGACGGCCAGCAGCAGGCGCAGCAATGTCGTTTTGCCGGAACCGGATTCACCGACGACGGCAATCCGCCCGGTCGGCGGCACCGCGAACGTGACGGCATCCAACGCGGTGTGCGACGTGCCGTGCCGGTCGTACTGCCGCGTGAGTGCCGTACCCACCAAACCGGCAGACTCATCCAGGCTCACGATGCAACCAGCTGCCGGAACGGGTCAGCCGCCCGAGCCACGTCGATCATCTGTCGCGTTCGATCCGAGCATGGGTTCTTGAGTACCGTTGCAGTGGAACCGGATTCGATGATTCTGCCGGAATCGAGAACCAGCAGGTGGTCGCACAACTGCGCGGCGACGGCGATGTCGTGGGTGATCAGTAGCAACGACGGCACCTGCCGCAGAGCGTCGAGAACGCGCGCCTGACTCAGGACGTCCAGTGCCGTCGTCGGTTCGTCGGCGATCACCAGCGAGCTCTCGCGCGCCAATGCCAGTGCGATGCAGACTCGTTGACGCTGACCACCCGAAAGTTCGAGTGGGTGCGAGGCCAGGACGCGCGCGGTGTCGTGCAGACCCACGCGCGCGAGCAGCGCGGCGGCGTCGGGCGTGCGGAGTTGCCTACCGACGGTGACCATCGGGTTCAGCGCCGTCGCGGAGTCCTGGAAGACCATCGCCGGGCGTGCGGTGCGCGGCCGCCGCGGGGTCGGAACACCGGCGACATCGTGGCCGTCGACGACGACGCGACCGGAACACGTGATGCCCGGCGGGAGGTATCCGACCAGAGCCGAGGCGATGGAGGACTTGCCCGAACCCGAGGCGCCCAGCAGGCCGACGCGTCGACCCGTGGGTATCTCGAACGAGACGCCGTCGACGATGCGGGTGCGTCCGGCGTCGATGCGGAGATTCTCGACGACGAGCACGACGAACTCCTGAGCCTGGAAGTGGGAATGACTTCGACAATCGTTGTCACTTGAACCATAGGCGAGCGCCGGTACGGAAACAACTCGACCTGCTTAAGCTGGACGAGTGAGCAGACCGAGGGATGCGCAGCGGTCGGCGGTGTACGACGCCGAACAGATGGTGCGGATCATGTTCGATCGAGCCGAGGAGCGCGACAACCGCGTCGTGACGGTGTTGGGCTCACAGATCACGTTGCCGATCGAGCGGAAGTTCGCCTCGTTGAAATCCGTGCAGAGCTATGTCGATGCGGTGCTGGCGCTGGACTGGATCGCGACTACGTGGCCCGACGCCGGCCGGACGGTGACCGTTCGGGCCAGATCCGGATCGGGTGCCGCCCACTACGAACGCGACGCCGCGACCATCGCGGTACCCCTGCATCAGGGCAATCGGGCCTGGGCGCTGCGCGAGCTGGTGGTGCTCCACGAACTGGCTCACCACTTCGGTGACGAGGACGAGCAACAGCACGGCGGGGCGTTCGTCGATCGCTACATCACGTTGGTCGGCGACATCGTCGGCTCCGAGGCCGGGTTCGTCCTCCGAGCGATGATGGCCGAGAGCGGAGTACGAGTCGGCTGATCTCGGTCGACGTGCATCGCGGGAAACGAGGTGCATCATGGGTGAGACAGCCCACACGACGAGGAGACGTACATGACCGTCAAGATCGGTGTTCAGCTTCAGCCCCAGCACGCGCCCGACTATCAGCTGATCCGCGACGCGGTGCTGCGGTCCGAAGATGCGGGAGTCGACATCGTCTTCAACTGGGACCACTTCTATCCGCTGTACGGCGACCTCGACGGCGCGCATTACGAGTGCTGGACGATGCTCGGTGCCTGGGCCGAGCAGACGTCGAACGTGGAGATCGGCGCGCTCGTCACCGGAGGTGGCTACCGCAACCCCGACCTGCTGGCAGACATGGCGCGCACCGTCGACCACATCAGCGGCGGCCGGTTGATTCTCGGCATCGGTGCCGGATGGAACGAGAAGGACTACGACAACTTCGGCTACGAGTTCGGTACGGCCGGTTCACGTCTGGCGCTGCTCAAGGAGAGCCTCGGCAGGATCCGGCACCGCCTCGACGTCGGTAACCCGGCCCCGACGCGCGACATCCCGATCCTCATCGGCGGCGGCGGTGAGAAGAAGACCCTCAAGCTCGTGGCCGAGTACGCCCACATCTGGCACAGCTTCGCCGACCTCGATGCACTGAAGCGTAAATCCGAGATCCTCGCCGAGCACGGCACCACCGTCGGGCGGGACACCTCGGGCATCACCCGCTCGGTCTCGTGGCCGGGCGCGGACACCGCTCAGGACTTCGTCGACGCCGGTGCCACGCTGTTCACCGTCGGTACCGGGGGACCGGATTACGACCTCACGGAACTGGGCGAGGCCATCGCGTGGCGGGACGCACACCGCTAGACGCGATTGAGGTGAGGGAATTTCGGGAACAAGCGGGTTGCTTCATACAACTGCAATGTGATTGTCGTGTGCCTCCATCGGCACGATAGCCTCGTTCGTCCCTCCCGATTGCACCTAGGAGCTTCATCTTGAACACACGTCGTTTACGAGGCCGTGCCATCGCAGCTGTCGCTGCGACGCTCGCACTCACGCTCGGAGCCGTCGCGTGTTCCGACGGAAGCTCGGGTGGCACCGGCGAGAACGCTCTGGCCGGTTCCGACCAGGCCTCGCTCGACAAGTACACGACCGACAGCGTCACCGCGCTCGATCAGATCGACACCGCGAACCTCGGTCTGATCAAGCCGGGGACGTTGTACGTCGGCACCCTGTCCGACGCGCCGCCGAACATCTTCATCGACGACGCAGGCAACTTCACCGGCTTCGACAACGAGCTGCTCAAAGCCGTCGCGGCCAAGCTGAACCTCACCGTCGAGTTCTCGGCGACCGAGTTCTCAGGCCTGCTCGCAGCGGTCAACAACAAGGTCTACGACGCCGGTTCCTCGTCCATCTCTACCACGGATGCCCGTCGTCAGACCGTCGGCTTCACCAACGGTTACGACTTCGGTGAGATGGCACTGGTCGCGAAGAACGACTACTCGATCAAGACGATCGCCGAGTTGAACGCCGATCAGCGCATCGCCGTCGTGCAGGGCACCGTGCAGGACGATTACGTCACCAACACCCTCGGCATCGAGCCGGTGCGGTTCCCGGATTACAACACCGCGTACGCGAACGTGAAGTCCGGTCAGGTCGACGCCTGGGTCGCACCGTCGCAGCAGGCAACCGGTCAGGTCAAGACCGAGGACGGTGTCTCCATTCTGGAGAAGACCATCAACACCACCAACTTCACCGCCTACGCCGTCGCCAAGGACAACCAGCCGTTGATCGACGCCCTGAACGCCGGCCTCGACGCCGTGGTCGACGACGGCACCTGGAGCACGCTCGAGAAGCAGTGGTACCCGGACCGTGAGGTCCCCGCCGACTGGAAGCCGGGCAGCAAGGCGTCCGTTCTGCCGGCGTCGTAAGGGCACTCGTACCTCATGAGCACTCTGTCGAATCTGTACGACACGTTCTTCGATTGGGAACTGATCGGCGAGACCATTCCCAAACTGGTCACGGTCGGATTGCCGAACACCCTCATTCTGGCGGTCTCGTCGGGAGTGATCGGTACCGTGATCGGACTCGGGCTGGCGGTGGCGGGTATCTCCCGCACCCGCTGGCTGCGGTGGCCGGCGCGGGTGTACACGGACATCTTTCGTGGACTACCCGCCGCCGTGGTCATCCTGCTCATCGGCCTCGGGTTCGGCCCGACGCTGACCCAATTCACCGGCAGCAGAAGCCCGTTCCCGCTGGGCATCCTGGCGCTGTCGTTGATGGCAGCGGCGTACTTCGGTGAGATCTTCCGCTCCGGCATCCAGAGCGTCGACTCCGGGCAGCTCGAAGCCTCCCGCGCACTGGGTTTCAGCTACCGACGGTCCATGAACCTCGTGGTCGTGCCGCAGGGCATTCGGCGCGTGCTACCTGCGATCGTCAACCAGTTCATCTCGTTGATCAAGGACAGCTCGCTGATCTACTTCCTGGGTCTGCTTGCCTCGCAACGAGAATTGTTCCGCGTCGGCCAGGACACCGCCGCCCAGACCGGCAATCTCTCGCCGCTGCTGGCCGCCGGATTGTTCTATCTCATCCTGACCATCCCGCTGACGCACCTGGTCAATTACATCGACCGACGCCTACGATCCGGTAAGGCCGACACCTCGGGCACCCTCGGTCCCGTCGAAACATCCATCGTGGTGGAGAGGTAGCCGACGTGACTTCAGTTTCTCTGACCGGCAAGGACATTCACCTGTCGTTCGGTACCAACAAGGTTCTGCGTGGGGTGAGCCTGCATGTCGACGCAGGTAAGACCACCACTGTCATCGGGCCTTCGGGCTCGGGTAAGTCCACGCTGTTGCGGGCCCTCAATCGCCTGCACGAGCCCGAGCAGGGAGACATCCTGCTCGACGGCAAGTCGGTGCTGAAGGACAACCCCGACGAACTTCGTCAGCGGATCGGAATGGTGTTCCAGCACTTCAACCTGTTCCCGCACAAGACCGTCGCCGACAACATCGCGCTCGGGCCGCAGAAGCTGCTGGGGCTCAACAAGGATGCGGCGCGCGCGGCCGCGATGGAGCAGCTCGAACTGGTGGGCCTGGCCAACAAGGCGGATTCGCGTCCGGGCAATCTCTCCGGCGGCCAGCAGCAGCGCGTCGCCATCGCGCGAGCACTGGCCATGAAGCCCGAGGTGATGTTCTTCGACGAGGCCACCTCTGCACTGGACCCGGAACTGGTCAAGGGAGTGCTGGCATTGATGGCCGACCTCGCCAAGGGCGGCATGACGATGGTCGTGGTGACCCACGAAATGGGCTTCGCTCGGTCGGTGTCCAACAAGGTCCTGTTCATGGATCACGGCAGCGCCGTCGAAACCGGAACGCCGGAGCAGTTGTTCGACGATCCGCACACCGATCGACTGAAGACATTCCTCTCGCAGGTGCTGTAGCAGCGACCAAGGGTTACCTCGTTATCCGGGACTTCACCTGAGCGTTCCTTTACTTTCGCTTTTGGGTGACAGCGTGCCGTGACATGAAGCCACTGCCCCTGTTCGCCGTTCACGACGGAAGCTCCAAACGATCATCGTTGACCTGCAAGTACAAGTGCGGCGATGCCTGTTTCCACGAGATTCCCAATACGTCGAAGGGCCAGTACTTCGGCGACATCGTCAAGACCGCGATGTCGCGGCGCGGCGTCATCAAGGGCGGGGCGATGGCAGTGCTCGCCGTCGGCGCGGGTAGCGCGCTGGCCGCATGCTCGACCGACGAGCCGGCAGCCACCGGAACCTCGACCACCTCGGGCTCCGACACCCAGCCCGTCGACGGCGTGGATTTCGTTGCAGTGGAACCGAACACCGAGGACGCGGTCGTCGTTCCCGACGGCTACGAGCAGGGCATCGTCATTCGCTGGGGCGACGCCGTCGTCGCGGGCGCACCGGCCTTCGACTTCGACAAGCAGACGGGCGCAGCGCAGGAGAAGCAGTTCGGTTTCAACAACGACTTCGCCGGCCTGTTACCGATCGAGGGCACGCCCAATGCCCACCTGCTGGTGGTCAACCACGAGTACAGCACGGAACCGGCAATGTTCAAGGGCTACGACGCGGAGAACCCCACCCGCGAGCAGTTCGACGTAGCCCTTGCGGCACACGGCCTTTCCGTCGTGCAGGTGCAGGGCGAATCGGGCACCGGCAAGCTCACCCCCGCTATGGGCCAGTACAACCGGCGCATCACCGGCACCACCGAGTTCCTGATCACCGGCCCCGCCGCCGGCAGCGACTTCCTCAAGACCAGCGTGGACCCCACCGGCACCAAGGTGTTCGGCACGTTCAACAACTGCTCGGGCGGTCTGACCCCGTGGGGAACGGTGCTCTCCGGCGAGGAGAACTTCAACCAGTATTTCGCCAACGCCGAGACCGTCACGGATGCGACTGTGGCCATGCGCCTTTCGCGCTACGGCGTCGAAGGCGGTGCCAGTGAACGTAAGTGGGAGCGCTTCGACAAGCGATTCGATCTGGCTCAGGAACCCAACGAGGTCAACCGATTCGGCTACATCGTCGAGGTGAATCCGTGGGATCCGCAGTCGGCCCCGATCAAGCACACCGCTCTGGGCCGGTTCAAGCACGAGGCCGCGACCATCCACGTCACCGACGACGGCACCGTCGTGGCGTACAGCGGCGACGACGAACGTTTCGACTACATGTACAAGTTCGTCTCGAGCCGAAAGATGATGCCCGGCACCGGCCAGGCCGCGATGCGCAACAACCTGACCTTGCTCGACGCCGGCACGCTGTACGTCGCCAGCCTCACCGGCGATACGCCCGACGAGATCGACGGCTCGGGCACGCTGCCCTCCAACGGTGAATTCCGTGGCAGCGGAACGTGGATCCCCTTGCTCGAAACCGGCGAGGACGGCCGCGGCAAGTCTCTCGTCGACGGTATGTCGGCCGAGGAAGTCGCCGTGTTCACCCGTCAGGCGGGTGACGCAGTGGGCGCAACCAAGATGGACCGCCCCGAAGACTTCGAGCCGAACCCGGTGACCGGCAAGGTGTATGTCGCACTGACCAACAACTCCAACCGCGGCACCGAGGGCAAAGCGGCCGCCGACGAGGCAAACCCCCGCAACAAGAACAAGAACGGGCAGGTACTCGAACTCGACGACGACCACGCCGGGACGTCGTTCACGTGGAACCTCCTGCTGGTCTGCGGTGATCCGAACGAGGCCGACACGTACTTCGGCGGATTCGACAAGAGTCAGGTCAGCCCCATCTCGTGCCCCGACAACCTCGCCTTCGACTCGAAGGGCAACCTGTGGGTCTCGACCGACGGCAACGCCCTCGACTCCAACGACGGCCTCTTCGCCGTGGTGCTCGACGGCCCCCGTCGCGGCGAGACACGTCAGTTCCTGACCGTCCCCGCCGGCGGCGAGACCTGCGGCCCCATCGTCACCGACGAGCGCGTCATGGTCTGCGTCCAGCACCCGGGTGAAAGCGACGACGCCACCGCCGACGCACCGATCTCGCACTGGCCCGACGGCGGCGACACGCAGCCACGGCCGTCCATCGTCGCGGTGTGGAAGTCCGCCTAGCCCAGAGTGTTTCGATAGAGCCACGATGCCCGTAGTCGAATCCTCGACTACGGGCATCGGGCGGTGTTCACTGCGCCACCGACGACGCGATCAAATCCTCGACCACCGCGGCGATCACGCCATTCGCGTGCTCGGGGTTGGTCACCACCGACACCGTTCGTGTCGGTGCATCGATGACGTCGATCATGTGTAGTCCAGGGAGAATCGACGCCAAGGATGACGGCAGCAGTGTCACACCCAACCCTGCTGCGGTGAGTTGACCGATGAGGTCGGCCGAATCGGCCTCCAGAATGCGTCCACGGGGAACCGACGAGCGGGTGAATGCATGATCGGATTGCAGTCTGGCCTCGCTGCCCGCCGGCCGGTCGATCATCGTCATCTCGGACAGGTCTGCCAGCCGGATCGAATCCCTCTGGGCCCAAGGATGATCGGGGCCGACGAACAGTGACAGTGGTTCGGTCCACAGGGCCGTGACCGACAATCCCGGATGCGGCCGTCCGGGCGCGAGTCCGATAATTCCGAGATCGAGGTCTCCGCGTGCGATGCCGTCGAGAATGTCGGCGCTCGGCCGCGGCAGCAACGTCACCGACGTGTTGGGAAATCGCTGGGAGACTCGACCGACCACCGCGGCCAGATCGACACGGGCGAGAGGCGCGATCATGCCGACGCGCAGCCGCCGGATGGCGGTCGTGGGATCGGGCGCGACGTCGGCAACCAATCGGGACACGGCACCGAGCACACTGTGCGCGCGTTCGAGAAAGATCTGCCCGGCCGGGGTGATGGCGACGCTTCGGCTCGTGCGAGCGAACAGATCTACGCCCAGCTCTTTTTCCAGGTCTCTGATCTGGCTGCTCAGCGCCGATTGAGCGACTCGCAGCCGAGCTGCTGCACGCCCGAAGTGCTGCTCTTCGGCGACCGCCACGGCGTACCGGATGTGTCTGAGTTCCACGCTTCGCAACTCTATCTGTTTAGACGATCGATCGTTCGTAACGTTCTATTGGACAGCTGGATGTGCAACGAGCACCCTTGTTCATGTGAAGACAGCAAGCACCTCGCGCACCGGCGTGAGCACCCCCGTCGTCGCCCTGATGGCGATCGCCACCGGACTCTCGGCCGGCGGCAACTATCTCAACCAGCCGCTGCTCGACCTCATTGCCACCGAATTCGACGTGTCCGAGACAGCCGCAGCCACCTCGGTGACCGTCGCACAGATTTCCTATGCCCTCGGCCTGCTGCTCATCGTGCCTCTCGGCGACGTCGTCGATCGCCGCAGGTTGAGCGTCGGGCTGATGATTCTCGCTGCGACGGGTCAGGCGATCACCGGATTCGCGCCCGGCCTCTCCTGGCTCCTCGTCGGCACGGCGATCGCTGGACTGTTCTCGGTGGCGGCGCAGGTGATCGTGCCGTTCGCCGCGTCGATGGCACACCCGGAGCAATCCGGACGCATCGTCGGAGTGGTCATGGGCGGGTTGCTGACGGGCATCCTGCTGGCCCGCAGCATCTCGGGGCTGCTGTCGTCGGTGACGGGGTGGCAGGGCGTCTACCGTGTGGCCGCGGTGTTGATGCTGATCGCCGCGGTCGGCCTGTGGCGGGTGCTGCCACGCAACACCGTGACGGCGGACGTCACCTACGGCTCGGCGCTCGTGTCGATGGTTCGGCTGGTACGCACCCACCGCAGGCTTCGGACCCGCGCGGTGCTCGGCGGTCTCGGCTTCGCGTCGGTGAGCACGGTGTTCGCGACGATGACGCTGTTGCTGTCGTCGAGGTTCGGCTTCGGTGCCGTCCAGATCGGACTGATCGGATTGGCCGGGGTCGGCGGCGCTCTGATGGCCTCGGTCGCGGGCCGGCTCGCAGACCGCGGACTGGTGCAATGGGCCAGCGGTACCTGTGCGGTTCTGCTGATCGCACTCTGGCCGATGTTCGCCGTCGGCGGCCACTACTGGGTGGTGTTCGTGGTCGCATTCGTACTTCTCGACCTGGCACTGCAGGGCGTGCACGTGAGCAACCAGCACATCGTCTACGCCCTGGAACCGGCTGCTCGCGCCCGAATCAACTCCGTCTACATGACGACGTACTTCGTGGGAGCCTCAGCAGGATCTGCCGTTGGGACTATGGCTTGGAAGCATTTCGAGTGGGCAGGTGTGTGCGCTGCGGGGGCCGTGTTCGCGATCGCCGGACTACTGGTCTGGCTGCTGGATCTGCAGGTGGACGCCCGTCATCGGCGGGAAAACACGTGCGGGACGCCCGGTGGGTCCGAGCCGACGATGGTGAACAGTCACTAATGCGTTCTGTTCCGAGACGTGGTTGAGTCGTTCTCGATGAGACGTGGGTAACACTCACGCTGCCGACGGCGACATACCCAGAGTCGGCACGAACAAACCATAGAAACACGAACTACTTCTCTTGGCTCGGAGGCGCACCCATGACTGTCGTGAACGATCGCATCCACGTGGCTCTCACGGAACTCGACCCGTCCGATTACGCGGTGCCGACCATCGCACCGATTCGTACGGCCGGCCACCTCGACCCGGTGTTCTGCATCCACCCCCTCGTCGGGCTGGTCGACTGCTACGCGGAACTCGCAGCACACGTCGACGACGCGCGTCCCATCTACGGCGTCCAGGTCCCGACGTCGGGAGAGCTCGCGGAGTCCCTCGTCGCCTTGGCCTCGCAGTACGCCGACGACATCGTTCGCATCCAGACCGACGGGGCCGTACACCTGCTGGGCACGTCCTTCGGTGGAGTACTCGCGCACGCCATCGCCGTCGAGCTGCAGAGTCGCGGCGTTACGGTCGGTGCACTGACGTTGCTCGACAGCGACCCCGTTCGGTCCAGCGCCGACAGCGCCGACCTGCTCGGATCCATGGGCGACGACATCGATCGCAGCCACGCCGAAGAGTTGCTCGCCGTTGCCTCGCACAACGACGAACTCGCCCAGCGGCACCTGCCGGGCATCTACTTCGGTGACATCCTCGCCGTGTCCTCGATGGGAACCGACTCCGGTTCCGCGTGGCACCCCTTCGTCTGCGGCACGATCGCCAAGTACCTCGTGCCCGACGCCACCTCGTTCGACGTCGTCGGCCCGCTGGTCGACAGCTACCTCGGCTGACCCGGCCGGCTCATCCGAGCCAATCCAGCACGGCAGCGGCCGTCCAGGACTGCTGCATGCTGCCGAGCGGCTTGCCGGTGAACGGCTCGTAGTACTCGGCGAAGCTGCCGTCACTCGCCTGACGCAGACCCTCGTCTCGCAAAGACAGTGATCGCTCCGACCACCCGCGGCGTGCGAAAGCCCACGAGAACAGCCATGTCATCACCGGCCACACCGGTCCCCGCCAGTACTCGCGAGCACGGAAGTCCTTCGACACCGGGGACGTCGACGGCGGTACCGCGTACCGCAGGTCCGGATGTCCGCAGAACCGGGTGCCCTCGAAGATCCGAATGAGATTGCGCTCCTGCTCGCGCGGCAATCCTCCGCACAGCAGCGGCGCGAACATGGCAATGGTCTCCGTGCCGATCCACTGACCCGTCCGCAGATCGAAATCTCGTGCCCCGCCCGAACGCGTGTCGGTGGTCGCGATGACTCCCGTGCGGAACTTGTCCGCCCACCCGCGCAATTCGCGCACATCCGAGCGCGGCCGCGAGTGGTCCTCCCCGATGGTGGCGAGGACGTCGCACGCGACGGCGAAGATGGCACTGACGAACACGTCCTCGACGGCGAAGCTCATCTTCGTCTTCAACGCATCGTCGTCGTAGCCGACCTGTTTCATCTCCTCCACCAACCAGATGTAGCGGTCGTACTCGAGATTGCTGGGCCGCTGAGACGAGTCCGTGATGACCGCCTTGTCCTCGCGAAAATACGGATCCATCTCACCGGCAACCACATTGGCGTAGGCCGAATCCCATCGCGGCGAATTGTCCATGCCGGACTCCCAGCCGTGGAACAGCGCAATACGTCCGTTGTCGTCGACGTCGCGGGCCTGGGCGAGCCAACGATGCCACCGCACCAGATCACCCCAGCGGCGATCCAGGAACTCCTCCGCCACCGCTCGCGTCGTGCGGCCGTGGCGTTTGGAGTGATCCAGGATGCGCTGCACGGCGATCGCGTGGACGGGCGGTTGGGTGATTCCGGAGGTCTGCGGACTCATCGGAGCGTGGGTCGCCAGCGTCCCGGTGGCCCACCGCGCAGGGCCGGGGAAGTAGCCGTCGACACCGTTGGCGAACACGATGTGCGGAATCATCCCGTTCTTCCACTGCGCCGACAGCAACGTGTCCATCTCCACGACGGCCCGCTCGACGCTCAACGGTGCCAAGCCGACGGAAACGAATGCGGCGTCCCAGCTCCACATGTGCGGGTACAACCTGGGTGCTGCGCTGGTCATGGTGCCCAGGTCGTTGCCTCGGAGCAGATACGCCGCACGTGCGGCCAGCTGCGTGGAAGTGAAACCGCGATCGCCCATGCAGATAGTTTGCGTCCGGCGGCCGATTT
The DNA here is from genome assembly GCF_000482405.1 of Rhodococcus sp. JG-3. NCBI lineage: Bacteria > Bacillati > Actinomycetota > Actinomycetes > Mycobacteriales > Nocardiaceae > Rhodococcus > Rhodococcus sp. JG-3. The sequence goes on along the minus strand of NZ_KI519398.1, from coordinate 881,975 downwards.
CTGCTCGGTTGGATTGCGGACCGAAGGTGTCCGCGATCGCTCCTAGTGTGAGTTTCACCAGCTACCAGGAGGAAAACAATGGCCACCGAGAACACCGACATTCAGAAAATGCTCGCCGAACAGCGCGCGAACTTTCTCATCACCGTCCGCGGCATCAGCGAGGAACAGGCTCGTACCCGCACCACCGCGAGCGAGCTGACCCTCGGTGGACTGCTGCACCACGTGATCAGCAACGAGCGCCACTGGATGACAGTGATCGCAGAGCTGGACGAGACGGCCGAATTCGACATGGCCGCCGCCGGCAGCGAGTACGTGATGGCCGAGAACGAGACCGTCGCCGGACTCGTCGCCGAATGGGAAGAGGTGGCCGGTGCCACCTCGGCAGCGCTAGAAACTTTGGACCTCGACCTGTCGGTACCTGTCCCGACGGCGCCGTGGGCACCCGAACGAATCTGGCAGAGTGCACGATTCACGGTTCTGCACATCCTTCGCGAAATCTCTCAGCACGCCGGCCACGCGGACATCATTCGCGAGGAACTCGACGGCGCGAACACCACCCAGGCATGGGCATCCGAGGCGGGGATGAGCTTCTAGCTAACCTGAGTTCATGACTCGTACTGCGTTGGTGACCGGAGCAAGCCGGGGTCTCGGGGCCCATATCGCTCGAATGCTCGCTCCGGACCATCACGTGTTGCTGGGTGGTCGGTCCACCGAGTCCCTCGCCCCCATTGCGTCGGAACTGTCCGGGTCCACCCCATGGCCGGTGGAACTGACCGATCCGGACGCGGTGGCCGCTGCCGCGTCGAACATCGATTCTCTGGATGTGTTGGTGCACAACGCCGGCGTGGCGGCGCTCGGGACGGTCGAAGAGTCGACGGCGGACGATTGGCGTCGCCAATACGAGGTGAACGTCATCGCCGTCGTCGAACTCACTCGATTGCTACTCCCTGCACTGCGCTCCGCCAAAGGCCATGTGGTGCTGATCAATTCGGGTGCCGGCATACGCGCCAACCCGGGTTGGGGTGCCTACGCGGCGAGCAAGTTCGCGCTCCGCGCCTTCGCTGATGCACTGCGCCTGGAGGAGCCGTCGTTACGCGTCACTTCGGTGCACCCAGGACGCATCGACACCGAGATGCAGCAAGAGATCGTCGCGCACGAAGGCGGGGAGTACGACGGCTCGAAGTTCTTGCAGCCCAGGACCGTTGCCCGTGCAGTGCGCAACGCAATCGATACTCCCGCCGATGCTCACCCCACGGAATTGGTGCTCCGCACCAGGTGAGCGAAACTTCGTAGCAGGGGTCGAGTTTCCACTCACAACATGAGCTTCGTCCCCGGCGTTGTTCACAGGACCGACTGCATCTCCCTCTTCACCCTTGCCAGTGGACGAATGGAGTCTTCTCATTCACTCGGATGATCTATCGCTTACGGTCCGGGGCGGCGACTGCCAAAGAGCTCGGGAACGCATCCACAGGCTTCAGCAACGCGGACAACCTAGCTTCAGAGCTCGTCCAGTTTCACGATGCCGTCTTGCAGGGCGCGCGCGACGAGTGCAGCTTTCGTGGGAGCGGCGCGTCCGACGCGGGAGTACTTGTCGCGGATCCTCGTCAGGTGCGTGTTGACGGTGCCCAATGCGATGTGGAGGCGTGCGCCCACGTCGACCTTGGAATCGCAGTCCAGCCACGCCTTGAGCACGGTGATCTCACGCGCGGTCAGGCCCGGTGAGGTGTACACCCCCACAGCCCGCGCGGGCGCAGGGGTGGGCCTCGCTCCGCCGGGCCTGGTACCGAGTGGAGAGCGGACGCCGCTCGACACCGAGACTCGCGAATAAAGTTGGGGTCGATGACTCGTCGCTACCATCTTGGCCTCCTGATGCAATCGGCCTACGGACCGATCTGAATCTGACCACGGTTGCCGAACTCTATGCAACACAAGCTTATTCGAGGCTTTACTCCACAAAGCATGTCCGGCTACACCATGCTTTAGTTGAAACTAAACAGCAGGATCCGGACCATCCAATTGCTATAGTTCAAGATCCAACAATGCGGTGCAGGTGGACGAAGGCGGTAGTCGGTGAACCAGAAGTCACTCCCACGGGAGCAGTTCCTTCAGGCCGGATATCGCCTGCTCGGTGAGATGGACACGACCGATCTTGCGCGTTCGCTCTCGATCTCGGCCGTCGTCGAACACGCGGGGCTGTCGCACCAAACTTTCCACAACACGTACCCCGGCAACTCTCGCGGCGGCGGGTCCGGTGGCAAGGAAGCTTTCGTCGAAGACCTCCTCGACCACCTCACACTCGATTACACCGGTACTGCGGCTACTACCGGCAGCCAGGACGTGAAAGCTCCGGTGTCGGCGCTGTTCGACGACCTCACGTCCGGTCTCATGCGACGTCGCCTCGTCGCAGTGCTGCTGGCTGCCGACCACAACGGTGCCCGAAAGGCCGTCATCCCCGAGTTCGAGCGCTTCGACACCGACCTGCGATCCATCATCGGTCAAGCGGTGCAGGCTCACGGCGGTTCGTTGCGCCAACCACTGTCGCTGACAAACCTCTCGGCGGTCGTCGGGGCTCTGCTCGACGGGTTGGCGCTCCGGGAGGTGCTCACGCCGGGCTCGGTGTCCTCCGACGACGTTGCATCGGCCACCAACTCGATTCTCCAGTGGGCCATAGACCCACTGCATTCCGACCGCACCGTTGCCCAACCCGATCCGGGCGAAATCTCGGATGCTCTGCGGCCCGACCTCGAGGCCGACGTGATCGCGGCGACCGAAACTCTGTTCGTCGACAACGGCTACTTCCTGGTCACCCTGGCCGACATCGCGGCGGCGGCGAAGATCCGCGTAGAAGACCTTCGACGACTGTTTCCGAGCAAGGTCGACATCATCGTTGCGGCGCTGAAGCCCGAATTCGACCGTGTGCTCCGCCTCCGTCGCGCCGACGAACGCCTCGGAGTCGACCCCGCCACCGCACTGCAACGCACGTTGGTTTCGTTGGGCGAGTTCGTCATCGACAATCGAGCCATGAGCTCGGGCATGCTGCTCGCCTTGAGCTTCGAACAATTCCACCAACCGAGCACCATCACGACGGTCATCGAAAACCTCTACCTCCCGTCCGCTGTGGTCCCCATCCTCGAACGCGGACGTGAAAGCGGCGTGTTCAGCGACGACGCACCGGCACTCGAAGCCGCAATCATGTTGACCAACAACATTCTCTTCCGCTGCCTGACGCGTCCTGCGGAGTCCGCAACCGAAGTGGCGCAGGGTGTCCTGCGAATACTGATGCCCGGTGTTGCGATACGGCCAGCGTGAGGACGCTCGACTGAACTGTTGTCACCACTCCGGATGCTCGTGCTCTGCCCACTCGCTGGTCACGGCACCCTGTGTCATTCCGCGCATTGCTTCCGGGTCACGCCAGGCGTACGTGATGTGACCGGCGACGAGTAGCCCGAATCCCAGGGCGAACCAGTCGTGTACGAATGTTGCACCGATACGCCATTGCAGTGGACTCCACGCCGAGAAGTACATGACGACGCCGGTACCGAGGAGCACCAGAATCGACCCGCCGCTGAGCGCGCCGTTGAGCTTCTGACCCGCGTTGAATTTCCCGACCCCCACCGCCCCGAGTCGACGTGCTTTGGAGCGCAACCACTTCCAGTCGTCGGCGACAAATCTGTTGAGACGGCCGAGGTCCGTGCGATAGCTGCGTGAGACCGCACCGAGAATCAACGGAATCGGCAACAGAAAGCCCGACCACACGTGCACGAACTCCACCACCGGGCGATTGCCGACCAGCACCGCGAGCGACCCGATGTACAGAATCGCAGCGGTCACCATGCACACGATCACCAAGACCCCGACTGTCCAGTGCACGTACCGCTCGACTCGGTCGAACCGTGCGCGGTCGTCAGCTCGTGGGGTCATCTCGACGTCCGTTCGACTCGCCGACGTACGCATCGATGTCGTATCCACGTTTCTCCCAGTATCCGGGAACCACGTTGTCCGTCAACTCGATTCCGCCGATCCACTTGATGCTCTTGTAGCCGTACATCGAAGCGACGAACAGCCGAACCGGACCTCCGTGATCGTGGGTGACGGGGCCGTCGAGCATGGTCAACGCAACCAGTACGTCGTCGCGTCGCGCCTGCTCGAGCGTCAGACTCTCGGTATACGTGCCGTCGAACGAGGTGAACCGCAACGACGTCGCCGACGCGGTGGGTCCGACGGCATCGAGAATATCTGCCAATCGCACTCCGCTCCAAGCAACTTCCGGTACACGCCATCCCGTCACGCACTGGAAGTCACGCACCAACGACGTCTGCGGCATCGAGCGGAGGTCCTGCAGAGTGAACGTGCGCGGTGTGTCGACGGAACCGCCCACCGTCAGGGCATAGGAGTTCTCGTCCTTGCGCGGCGCGCCCTGCGTCACCGAATAGAAGCGAAAGTTGTCGCCCACGGGAATCAGTCCGATCAGTCCCGTCGGATCGTGGTTACCGATCGGCCCGAGTACCGACGCGAGACCCTTCTGCACCGCGCCCCCACCGACGATGCCCGCGACCCCGGCCGCCACCAGGCCGAGCACGACTCGGCGACCGACGGGGCTACCCGCAATCTTCGGCTCGGCGATCGGCATCCCTCCACTGTCCACGGCGGACCAGGATCAGGCCACATTGGGCGTCGAATCAGGTCTGGAACTTCGCCCGGGGAAGTCTTACGGTTGATTCATGGCACTGTCGAAGACAGAACGCGAAGAGTATCTGGCCGAATCGCATATCGCCGCCCTCTCGGTAGCGGCCGGGGCGGACCGTGGCCCGCTGACGGTACCGATCTGGTACGACTACACCCCCGGCGGTGAAGCCTGGGTGTTGACCGGTGCCACCTCGAAGAAGGCCCAATTGATCAGGACTGCAGGGCGATTCACTCTGATGATCGAGCAGTCCGATCCGACGATCCGCTACGTCAGCGTCGAGGGCCCCGTGGCGCGAGAGGAGCCGAGCACCCCGCAGCTGCTGCGAGCCATGGCAGCCCGTTACCTGCCCCCGGAGAAGGTCGACGGCTACCTCGAGATGGCCAACCGAGAGCACGAGGAGAATGTGGTGTTCTACCTGCGCCCCGAACACTGGCTGTCTGCCGATCTCGGGGCCATCTGAGAGAACTACGAAGTCGGGGTCAAGGCATTGCCGGGCGGGATCGTCACACAGTTGCTGTGCGTCGGCCCACCGCTGAACCGTTCGGTCAGGAACTGCAGGCTCTGCGCCTCGAATACCGGGAAGGCGTCGCTGTGCGTCAGGCCGTCGTACTGCGCGTACTGCACATCCACGCCCCGGCCGCAGTAGCCGTACGCCAGTCCCTGCACGTCGCCGGTGATCATGACGGTGTCGCCGATCGGATCGGCGTGACCGACGGCCAGAAACATCGGCGTCCGCGGAGTGCCCTGGCTGCCCATGATGTTGTCGTCGATCGCCGCCACCACCTCGGGTACATCCAGCAGGGAGGTGTACGGGGCCTTGACCATCGAGGCGTCGGTGAGTGTCGGGTAGTCGTCGGCGAACTGGGCGATGCACTCCTGATCGACCTGATCGATCACCTCGAAGCCGTAGTCGGAGATGAAACTGTTCAGGTCGAGTCCGTACGCACGCTCGTAGGCGACGATCAGTGCCGGGATGACACCCGCCCACTCTCTGTTACCGCTGACGTACGGAAGGTTGTGAGCCAGGTCGACCGGCAGCCCGCCGGCCGCCGCACCGACCAGATTCAGCTCGGGCGCGTATTCGGGGGCAACTTCGGCACCCCACTGCGTCGGGACGGATCCTCCGGAGTACCCGACCATGCCGACGGGCGTGCTCGACGGAAGCTGCAGGAGGGACTGCGCGGCACGAATGCCGTCCAGAGCGGCGTAGCCCGACTGCCGCCCGATCGTCCACTCGAGCTCCTCGCCCTCGTAATCCGGCACGACGACGGTGTAGCCGGCTGCAAGGTAACCGGCAATGACCGCCTGTTCCGCGCCGGCAATGGGACTCGTGGACCCGCCGCTGAGGGTGTACGAGGGATTGCATTGCGAGCCGAGGGCGTCGTACGCCATGTGGTACGAGACGATCCGCGTCGGCCCGGGGATCAAGGGCCGCAGCACTGTGGCGACCGTGACGACGCCGTCGCCCTGCTGGTCGGTAGTCCTGTAGAGCACCTGGCTACCTGTGATCGCCGTCGGCTGGGTGGGGGTACGGAACGTCATGGGCCTCGACCGCAGCACCGTTCCCGGGGAGACGTCCAGGCCGCCGTCCCAATCGTAGAACGGATCATCCGCTGGAACCGGCGAGCCGGGTCCCGGATCTGCTTGTGCAACAGGGACACTCACGAGCGTCGCGGACCCGAGAAGTAGCACCACGGAGGCCATCAGCCTCAACGCAAACCCTCTACCAGCCAGTGACATGCAACAAATTAAACCCCCGCGAGCTCGAAGTTATGGACGGAAATCGCAAGATTTTCATCCATAACTTCGAGTTCGGCGGAGGCGAGAGCTACTTCAGAACGATGTTCACCATGCGACCCGGAATCACGATGATCTTGGTCGGGGCCTTCCCGTCGAGCAGGGCCACGATTTTCTCGTCTTCCAATGCCGTCTTCTCGACGTCGTCCTTCGTTGCATCGGCAGAGACCGTGATGCGGCTGCGGACTTTGCCGTTGACCTGGATGGGGTAGTCGACGGTATCGGCGACCAACCACTTCTTCTCCACGCGCGGGAATGGCCCGTGCGCCAACGACTTCTCGTGTCCGAGCCTGCCCCACAAGTCCTCGGCGAGGTGCGGCGCCAAAGGAGCGAGCATCAGGATCAAGGGCTCCACCACCCCGCGCGGGGCACCGTCGGGGTACGCCTTGGTGATGTGGTTGGTCAGCTCGATCAGCTTGGCACCGGCCGTATTGTCGCGCAGCGCAGCGTAATCCGCGTGCACACCGTCGATCACCCGGTTGAGCACCCGCAGCGTGTCCTCGGTGGGCTTCGCATCGGTGACGCGAACCTCGCCGGTCACCTCGTCGAGCACCAGTCGCCACACGCGCTGCAGGAAACGCTGCGCGCCGACGACGTCCTTCGTCGCCCACGGGCGTGAGGTGTCCAGCGGACCCATCGACATCTCGTAGACACGCAGGGTGTCGGCACCGTACTCGGCGAAGATCTCGTCGGGCGAGACCGAGTTCTTCAACGACTTACCCATTTTGCCGTACTCACGGTTGACGGGCTGGTCCTGGTAGAAGTAGCCGCCGTCGCGTTCGACGACCTCGGCTGCAGGTACGTAGACCCCGCGGGAATCGGTGTACGCGTAGGCCTGGATGTAACCCTGGTTGTACAGGCGTCGGTAGGGCTCGCTCGAGCTGACGTGACCCAGATCGAACAGCACCTTGTGCCAAAAGCGCGAGTACAGCAGGTGCAACACCGCATGCTCGACGCCACCGACGTAGAGATCCACTCCGCCCGGATCGTTGGGTCCGTGGATTTCGGGACGCGGCCCCACCCAGTACTTTTCGTTCTCCGGGTCTGCGAAGGCCTCGGAGTTGGTGGGGTCGACGTAGCGTAGCTGGTACCAGGAGCTGCCGGCCCACTGCGGCATCACGTTGGTGTCGCGGGTGTAGGTCTGCAGTCCGTCGCCCAGATCGAGTTCGACATTGACCCACTCGTCGGCCTTGGCCAGCGGTGGGGACGGCTCGGAGCTGGCGTCGTCAGGATCGAACGACACCGGGGCGTAGTTCTCGATCTCGGGAAGTTCCACCGGCAGAGCAGAATCGGGCAGTCCGTGCGGGTTGCCTTCGGAATCCCAGACGATCGGGAACGGCTCGCCCCAGTAGCGCTGGCGCGCGAACAGCCAGTCGCGCAGCTTGTACTGAATTGTGCCGCGGCCCTTGCCTTCCGACTCCAGTCGGGAAATGACGGCGGCTTTGGCCTCGTCGACCGGTAGGCCGTCGAGGAAACCGGAGTTCACGAGCTCGCCATCGCCGACGTAAGCCGCCTCGGTGACGTCGCCGCCGGAGATGACCTCGCGCACAGGCAGATCGAATGCCGTCGCGAACTCCCAGTCACGTGCGTCGTGGCCCGGAACGGCCATGATGGCGCCGGTGCCGTACCCGGTCAGCACGTAATCGGCGATGAACACCGGCACCTGCTCACCGTTGACCGGGTTCTCGGCGTACGCACCGATGAAGACGCCGGTCTTCTCCTTGTTCTCCTGCCGCTCGAGATCGGACTTGGCGGCGATCGACGCGCGGTATGCGGCAACGGCTTCGGCCGGTGTCGCGGCGCCGCCGGTCCACTTGTCCGAAATTCCGGCAGGCCACTGCTCGGCCACCATGCCGTCGACCAGATCGTGCTCGGGCGCCAGCACCACGTAGGTCGCACCGAACAGCGTGTCCGGGCGGGTGGTGAACACCTCGATCCCGGAGAACGAGACCTGCGCTCCGCGAGAGCGTCCGATCCAGTTGCGCTGCATGGTCTTGACCTTCTCGGGCCAATCCAGGTATTCGAGGTCGTCGACCAGCCGATCGGAGTACGCAGTGATGCGCATCATCCACTGGCGCAGGTTCTTTCGGAAGACCGGGAAGTTGCCGCGATCGCTACGTCCGTCGGCGGTGACCTCCTCGTTGGCCAGCACGGTACCCAGGCCAGGGCACCAGTTGACCATCGAGTTGGACTCGTACACCAAACGGAAGCCGTCGATCACCTCGCGGCGTTCACCGACGGTCAGCGACTCCCAGGAGCGGCCGTCGTCCAAGGTCCGCTCACCCGAGGCGAATTCCGCCTCCAGCTCCGAGATGGGACGCGCCTTGCCGAGCTCGTCGTCGAACCAGGCATTGAAGATCTGCAGAAAGATCCACTGCGTCCAGTGGTAGAAGTCGACATCCGTCGTCGCCAGGGACCGTCGACGATCGTGCCCGAGACCCAGGCGACGCAACTGGCGTCGCATGTTGACGATGTTGTCCTCGGTGGTGCTGCGCGGATGCGTACCCGTCTGCACGGCGTACTGCTCGGCGGGCAGTCCGAAGGCGTCGTAGCCCAGTGCGTGCAGTACGTTGCGTCCCTGCATGCGGTGGTACCGCGCGAAGACATCGGTGGCGATGTAGCCCAAGGGGTGCCCGACATGCAGGCCGCTGCCCGACGGATACGGGAACATGTCCTGGACGAAGAGCTTGTCCTTCGGGACGTCTCCGGCGAGCGCTCCGACCGGGTTGGGCGCGTCGAAGGTGCCCTGCGATTCCCACAGGTCCTGCCACTGCTCCTCGATGCGCCCGGCGAGTTCGGCTGTGTAGCGGTACTCGGGAACGGACTCGGTGGATGCTTCAACGGAATCGGTCACACCTACCAGCCTAAAGTGTGACGCGGCCCGCCTGGTACCAGGACCTCGCTGCGCCGTATCCTGGCCAGGTGGTCATCGTCTCGGTTGTGTTGTTCGTGCTCGCCCTCGTCGTCGGGGCTGTCGCTGCCCTGTCGCTGCTCGGCCGGCTCCCGCGCAATCGTTTCGCCGGTGTCCGTACCCCAGAGGCAATGCGCGACGACGAGACGTTCGTCCTCGCGAACCGTGTCGCCGGCCCGACCACAGCAGCATCTGCGCTGGTACTGGCCATCGGCGGCGTAGCCGCACTCGCACTGAGCGGCATCGCAGCGGTCGTCGGAGTGGTCGTCGCCCTCGCTGCAGCGCTGTTCATCGCCGCAGCCGGCGGATCGATCGGTGCCCGCGCAGCCGCGGCAGTGCCGGCACCCGCCGAGGCCGACGGATGCGGACAATCGTGCATCTCGTGCAGCCTCAAGGACGCCTGCCAGCCGAGCTGAGCGCATGAAACAGAAGAGTCTGCGCACCTTCGATCCTGCCGGAGTCGTCTTCGGCGTCGTCCTCCCGCTCGCGGTTGCCGTTCTCTGCCTCGTCCTGGCCTATCTGTGGGAGGGTCGCCTGCCGGACCAGGTGGCGACTCACTTCAGCGGAACCCAGCCGGACGACTTCTCCAATCCGCTCGCCAACGCCTGGACCGTCGCCATCGTCATCGTGTTGGTCGGCGGCGGTGTGAGCGCGGTGGCCGCCCTGGCCCGAGTGCTGCTGATCATGCGTCGGACGATGTTGATCATCGGGCTTACCGTCGTCGGGACGATCGGCGTGCTGGAGATCGCGACCCTCGCACGCGAACTCGACCTACCCACCGAGCAGAGCGTCACCATTCCCGGCTGGGCCATCGCCGTCGGTACCGTTGCCGGGTTCGCCATCGGACTGTTCGGAGCGACGCGCCTGCGGGATCACCGCGAACGCGTCGTCGCCACCGCACCCCTGCACACCGACCTACCTCGGTGCGGCCTCGAACTGCCGCTGGTGGTTCCCGTCGGAGCCAGCCGCGTCGCCGCAGTCACGGTGATCGCGCTGTCTGCGGCCGGAGCCGGCGTGACGTGCTACCTCTCGAATTCGCCGTGGCCGATCTTTCTGTTCGTTCCGCTGACCATCCTGATCCTGTCCCTGCTGCGATTCACCGTGCACATCGACAGTGACGGCCTCTACGTCTCGAGCCTGGGAATGGCGGCATTCGACTACGACATCGCCGAGATCACCGGTGCCTCGGTGCGGACGGTGAACCCGGCCAAGGACTTCGGCGGGTGGGGTCTGCGAGCGAAGGGCCGCGGCAACTACGCCGTCGCCACCGAAGCCGGGCCGGCGGCATTCGTCACCTTCGCCAACGGTGATCGACTGACCATCGGAACCGCAGCCGCCGACACGATCGCGGGAACGCTCAACACCCTCACCGACCGTGCCCGCACCACCACTGCGGACTGAGTGGCCGAGTGAAAGCGTTGCGGGACACCGTCCTGGATCCCTTCCTGCTGAGCATCTTCGCGGTCGCCGCGCTGGCGAGCATCTTCCCCGCGTCGGGAACCGCCGAGGACGTTCTCGGCTGGGTGACACGCGTCGCCATCGGGCTGCTGTTTCTCATCTACGGCGCGCGACTGTCCCCACGTGACGCCTGGGAAGGCGTCAAACACTGGCGCTTGCACTCGGTGATCCTGGCGTCGACGTACCTGCTGTTCCCCGCGCTCGGCCTGGCCCTGAGGGTCCTCGAACCGAGTCTGCTCAGCGAGGACCTCTACACCGGAGTGCTGTTCCTCTGCCTGGTGCCCTCGACCGTCCAATCCTCGATCGCCTTCACCTCCATCGCCCGAGGCAACGTGGCCGGTGCCGTGGTGAGCGCGTCGTTCTCCAACATCCTCGGCGTGTTCGTCACCCCGCTGCTGGTGCTCGCGCTGATGACCACCACGGGTTCGGCGAGCATCGATCCCAGCTCGATCCTCGACATCGTTGCGCAGCTGCTGCTCCCGTTCGCCGTCGGTCAGTTGCTCCGACCCTGGGTGACGGGCTGGCTGACCCGTCACAGCGCGTCGACGAAGCTCGTCGACCGGGGATCGATTCTGCTGGTCGTCTTCTCCGCCTTCAGCGCGTCGATGAACCAACACGTGTGGTCCTCGGTCGCCCTGTGGCGCATCGGCATCGTCGTCGCCGTGTGCATCCTGCTGCTCGCCCTCGTTCTGACGATCACCTGGTACGCAGGCAAGTGGTTCGGTTTCTCGCTCGAGGATCGTCTGGTGCTGCTGTTCTGCGGATCCAAGAAGAGCTTGGCGAGCGGACTGCCGATGGCCGCCGTGCTCTTCGTCGGCCAACCCATCGGGTTGATCGTCCTGCCGCTGTTGCTGTTCCATCAGATCCAGCTGATGGTGTGCACCGTCATCGCTCAGCATTTCGCGCGTCGACCGGAACCGAGCCCGGCGGCGGTCGTCGCGGACTAGGTTGGGTGTCAGTCGAGAAATCGGAGAAGACAATGCCCAGGAAACTGCACACGGACGGCGTCGTGTCTGCCGCCTACACCGGCCGGCTCGCCACCGATCCTGTACCCGCACTGCGACTCCCCGAGAATCAACTCGACCCCGACGCCGCCTACCGCTACATCCACGACGAACTGATGCTCGACGGCAGCTCACGCCTCAACCTGGCGACGTTCGTGACCACCTGGATGGATCCGCAGGCCGAGAAGCTGATGGCGGAAACGTTCGACAAGAACATGATCGACAAGGACGAGTACCCGTCGACCGCGGCCATCGAAGAACGCTGCGTCAACATCGTCGCCGATCTGTTCCACGCACCCGGCCTCGACCGCGAGGACCCGTCGTCGGCCACCGGCGTCTCGACCATCGGCTCCAGTGAAGCAGTCATGCTGGCGGGGTTGGCGCTCAAGTGGCGCTGGCGGGCGAAGGGCGCCGGGACAGGAACCCCGAACCTGGTGTTGGGCAGCAATGTCCAGGTGGTGTGGGAGAAATTCTGTCGCTACTTCGACGTCGAACCCAAGTACCTGCCCGTCGAACGCGGGCGCTACGTCATCACCCCGGAACAGGTTCGGGACGCGGTGGACGAGAACACCATCGGCGTCGTGGCGATTCTCGGCACCACGTTCACCGGTGAACTCGAACCCGTACAGGAAATCTGCGCCGTCCTCGACGAGATCGCCGGCGGCGGTGGACCCGACGTACCGGTTCACGTCGACGCGGCCAGCGGTGGGTTCGTCGTACCGTTCTTGTACCCGGAGCTCGAATGGGACTTCCGTCTGCCTCGGGTCAAGTCCATCAACGCCAGCGGACACAAGTACGGATTGACCTATCCGGGAATCGGATTCGCCATCTGGCGGACCAAAGAAGACCTGCCCGAGGATCTCGTGTTCCGCGTGAACTACCTCGGCGGCGACATGCCCACCTTCACGCTGAACTTCTCGCGGCCGGGCAATCAGGTGATCGGCCAGTACTACAATTTTCTGCGCCTGGGCCGGTCCGGCTACACCGACATCATGAAAGCACTGCGCGACACCGCAGTTCGCGTCAGCACTCATCTCGCGGGACATCCCGATATCGACGTGATCACCAATGGATCGGCCATCCCGGTCCTGTCGTTCATGTTGAAAGAGCACTGCGAGTTCACCGTGTTCGACGTGTCCCACGAACTGCGTGCCCGCGGCTGGCAGGTGCCGGCGTACACGATGCCCGACAACGCCACCGACGTCGCCGTACTCAGAATCGTCGTCCGCGAGGGCTTCAGCGCAGACCTCGGCCGCATGCTGTGCATCGCCATCGACGAGGTGATCGACGGTCTGAAATCGGGCGGACACTCGACCGCGCGGGCTTTTTCGCACTAGGTTGCGTCCTGGGTCGTGAGTGGAAACTCGACCCCTGCTACGAAGTTCCGCGCACGTGCGGCGCAGCCGCTCTCAGTTCCGTTCGACGTCGATCGGGTGGGACGCCAACAGCGCCAACGGCATCGGCTGACGACGCAGAACCTGCGCCCACAGGTCGACGCGCGGCGGACCGATCACATCGGAAGCCAAGGCCGACAACACGATCCAGTCCTCTCGGTCCAGTTCACCTTCGAGCTGCCCGAACGTCCACCCCGAGTACCCGGCGAAGATGCGCACACCCTCCACGTACGGCGCGATGTCTGCGGGGTCGGAATCCAGATCGACCATCACCACCCGGCCGTCGACTCGGCGCAGACCGGCGACCCCGTCGATCGACGCACCGGTGCGCAGCGTGGCCAGACACAGTGCCGAATCACGCTTGACCGGACCACCGACGTACAGGGCCCGCGGCTTCGCGGCGAGCTCGGACCAATCGGGCAGCACGTTCTGCACCGCGGTCTCACTGGGGCGATTGATCACGACGCCGAGACTGCCCGCGTCGTTGTGTTCGATGATGTAGATGACGGTGCGCCGAAACGTGGGCTCCACGAGTTCGATGGACGACACCAGCAGACTGCCGGGACGAACATCGTGCAGTGCCGACGCCGTCCGGTCCTCGGGTTCCTCCGCATGCGCTGCCACATCAGCCATTGTGGCACCGCACACCGCCGGATGTGGCACAAGCACGACGGCCAGTCCTCGGTCCTACTCGAGCCCGGCAATCTTCGTCAGAATCCCCAACTGGAACTCGAACAACGCGTCCCGGTCGGCAAACGTCGTCGCGCCGTACTGATCGAACACGTCGAAGTTGATCGCACCGAACAGTGACGCCCACACCATCACGCCCAATGCGATGAGCTCGTCGGGCAGGTCCATGTCCATCTGGGCGCGGATGTCCTCGAAACTTGCGTGCAGCGACGCCAACTCGGTGGGTGCCGATTCGATGTCCGGGCGACGGATATCCCAGGCCGACTGCAGGACTGCTACCAATGTGGTGATCACCCGGGTCCCCGGGCCGGTGGTCTGTTCGGCGGGCGCGTGGTAGCCGGGTACGGGGCTGCCGAAGAGCAGCGCGTACCGGGCCGGCTCTCGAAGTCCCCATCGACGCACCGCCCGGCTCAACGCCCGGAATTTGTCGGCAGGGCCGTCCGCGGCGTCGACGGCCGCGTCGACCTCGTCGCCCAACTCGGAATACGCATCGACGACGAGCAAGGTCAGTAGTTCGTCCCGGCTCGAGACGTAGCGATAGACCGCCGAGGAGACGACGCCCAGATCTCGGGCGACCGCGCGTAGCGACAGGGCCGCAGCACCGTCCGCGGCCAGGTGCTCGCGTCCGATGCGGGTGATGTCGCTCAGAGTCTGGGCGCGGGCTCGGGTACGCGGAGTGCTCGCCATGCTCGCTACTGTAACTGCCGCTCTTTTCCGAGAGCACTGCTCTTGCTTTTCTCCGAGCAGAGGTGCACACGCGACACATCAGAGAGCACCGCTCTCGTTTACCGAAACGGAGTAGCCATGTCAGAACTTCACGTCGTCACCGGTGCAGGACCCGTCGGCTGGACGATCGCCGAACAGCTTGCTGCACAGGGACATACGGTGCGTATCCTGACTCGATCCGGCAGCGGGCCACAGCATCCGAACATCGAACGGCGATCGGTCGACATCGAGTCCGACGACCTCCGAGCGCACGTCGACGGAGCAACCGCCATCTATCACTGCACCCACGCCGCCTACGAGAACACGGTGTGGCGCGACAAGCTCGAGGCGATGGAACGACGTGTGCTCGACGCGGCCGCGGGCACGGTCGTCGTGTTCCCCGAAAGTCTCTACGCCTACGGCCGGGTCGACGGGCCCATCCGCGAGGACTCACCCAGAAATGCCACGTTCCGCAAGCTGGGTGTGCGCACCGAACTCCTGGCCGCACGCGACGCTCACTCGACCCCCACCGTCAGCATCGCGGCATCCGACTTCTACGGCCCACGGGTGCTGGTCTCGCACATGGGAGAACGTGTGGTCGCCAATGTGCTCGCCGGTAAGACCATTCGGGTGATCGGGGCCGCGAACCTATCCCATTCTTTCACGTACGTGCCGGATTTCGCAGCCGCGATGATCGTCGCGGCCGCACGACCGTCCACGTGGAATACCGTCCTGCATGCACCGACCGCCCCCGCGGTGACTCAGCGGGAGATGATCGAGATGTACTCCGCTGCAGCGGACTTGCCGACCCCGAAGATCGGTGTCGTGCCGGCCTGGGTCATGCGAGCACTGGGGCTCGTTTCCGGTCCGATGAAAGAGCTGGGGGACACCCTGTACCAGTTCCGCGACCCCTACATCCTCGATTCCAGCCACAGCGAGCGCGTTCTCGGCCTCGAGCCCACCCCGCTCGCCGACGGCACAGCCGCCACGATCGCGTGGTGGAAGGCAGACAAGCCCGCCGTATCGGTGTGACCGACGCGGGATAGAGTCCCGTCGGTGAACGACGCCTCCTTTCGTACCCGCCTACGTGAGTCCCCGGGCGTCGGCAAGCTCACCACCGTTCGTTTCGCCGGCCAGTTCGGTGATGGATTGTTCCAAGCCGCATTGAGCGGTGCCATCCTGTTCAATCCCGAACGCGCCACCAACCCCGCCGAGATCGCCGCCGGTTTCGGTGTTCTGCTCGTGCCCTACTCGTTGGTGGGCCCGTTCGCAGGTGCGCTGTTGGACCGCTGGGATCGTCGATCGGTTCTGTTGTGGGCCAATATCGTTCGCATCGTTCTCATCACCGCTACCGCCGGGCTTCTGTGTGCCGGGGTCGACGCCACGCCGCTGCTGCTGTTGGCTCTGGCCACCGTCGGGCTCAGTCGGTTCGTCCTGGCGGGCGCGTCGGCATCCTTGCCGCATGTGGTGCGGCAATCGTGGCTGGTGCCGATGAACTCGGTACTGGCCACCGTCGGCTCCGGTTTCGCGGCGGCCGGTGCGGGACTGGCGGTGGCAGTGATCGGTGCCGTCGGAGCGGGGGACTTCGGTTCGGGTGTCGCCGTGGGGCTGGCCGCGACCGGCTCGGTGGTCGGTGCTGTTGCGGCCGGACGGTTCGCGCCGCGGTCTCTCGGTCCCGATACGGACTATCGGCCCGGCAACCCGCTGAAAGATGTTGCCGCCGGCCTGAAATCGGGTGCCCTCGCGGTGTGGCGGTCGCCGGGCGTGACCACCGCGATGATCGGCATCGGGGCACACCGCATCGTGTTCGGCATCAACACCCTCATCATGGTGCTGGTGCTGCGGGAGAGCACGCAGAGTTCCCTGCCCGGCGGCCTCGCCGGCTTCGGCATTGCCGTCGGAGCCACGGCCACCGGAATGTTCCTCGCCGCCGTCATCGCGCCGTTCGCCGTCCCGCGGTTCGGCCGCACCCGCACCATCGCCACGGCCCTCGTCCTGGCCATCGCCGCTCAGGTCGGTGCCGTCTCCGGCCTCACCCAGACCAGTCTGCTGCTCGGAGCTTTTCTCCTCGGGATCGCCGGGCAGACCGTCAAACTCAGTGGGGACGCCGCCATGCAGATCGAGATCGACGACGCGCATCGCGGACGAGTCTTCGCGTTGCAGGACACCGTGTTCAACGTCGCGTTCGTCGGCGCCCTCGCCGCGGCCGCATTCGCCGTCGGCCCCGACGCCACGGAGCTGAGCCAGGATCCCACTGCGCACGCGCTGGTGTTCGTCGGAGCAGGAATCTACGCCGTCGGCTTCGTCGCAGCGGTACTCAACACGAGGCGCGCACCGCGCTGACGTGGTGTATCTTCCCGTATCGGACCGCTAGGTTTCGTCGGACAACACGGGGGCACCGCATGCATGGCCGCACGACGTCGCTCGGCTGCATCATCGCGGTTGCCGCAGGTACAGCCGTCCTTGCCGCACCCCCCCGCGTACGCGGCCCCGCCGCCGCCGGTGAATTCCTGTGGAGAAACCGGATTCGACCCCAAGGACTACCCACCAGAGCCCGTCGGGCCCGGAAATCCGCCGCAGCTGCCGCCGTTGCCGGATCGTGTGGTGATCCCCGTGCCGTATCCGTCGATCGAACTCGTGCCGGTGCCCGACCCGCCGCCGAACAACACCCGTGTCCAGGCCGAGCCGTCGGCCGACCCGTGCGCGGACCCCTGTCCCGACCTCACCGACGCCACGGAGTCGCCCACCACCGGCTCTGCAGACCATCTCCCGTTCCCTCGCATCGAGATCGACCCGCAGCCCGAGACCATTCCCATCCCGATTCCCGGCCCCGGTGGAACTCCGGGAACCCCGCCGCCCGCACCCGCGGTCACTGCGGCGGAGTCCGGGACGACGACGGTACCGCCGGTGGCACCGGCCGTCGGACACGTCGAGGTGGTCTCACAGCTGACCGGACCGGGATCGGAGAACCGCACCGACAAGCGCTGGCAGGTCGACGGCACCGACCTCGGCATCATGTGGGAGAGCAAGCCGGGCGAGGTCGCCGTCGTTTTCGGCGATTCCTTCGGCAAGGGTTGGGAATTCGGTGTGGTCGGAGGGAAGGATTGGCGGTCGAACGTACTGGGACACAGCACCGACACCGACCTGTCCGACGGTATGACCCTGGACTCGATGGTGCAGGACTCCCGCTGTCACGCAGCCGAACTCTTGCCCTCGCGCAAGATCAAGAATTGGGAGACCACGGTCATCCCCACGTCCGGGTTCGCGATCGACGACCGGCAGTACATGTCATACATGTCCATCCGGCGCTGGAGCACGATCCCCGGCATGTGGTGGACCAACTACGGCGGCATCGCCTACTCGGACGACAACGGGTCCACCTGGGTCAAGGACGAACATGCCAAGTGGGACAACGTCTTCGGGTTCTCCAAGTTCCAGGTGTCGACGATGGTCCCGGCGGGGGAGTACGTGTACATGTTCGGCACCGTCAACGGTCGCGCCGGACAGGTCGGCCTGGCACGCGTCCCGAAGGCAGACGTGCTGAACAAGACCGCCTACCAATACTGGGTGAACGGCACGTGGGCTCCCGTCGGATCGAACGAGGCCACCCCCATCGCCGACGGTATGGCCGGGGAACTGTCGGTCCATCACGACGAGGCCCGAGACCTCTGGCGAATGACGTATCTGGATCCGTTACGCGGCGATATCGTTCTGCGCGAAGCAAATTCACCACAGGGTGAGTGGACCGCCCCGAGCACCCTGATCGATACCGCCGAGTACCCCAAGACCTACGGGGGCTTCATTCATCCGTGGTCGACGGCGAACGAGCTGTACTTCACCGTCTCGGAGTGGGACAGCTACAACGTCTATCTCGTCAAGGCCGAGCTTCGCTCGTCGTGAGTGGAAACTCGTAGTGGGCTACGAAGTTCCGCGCACGTGCGCGGGACGCGCTACTGCGTCGGCCACCACTCGAGCAGCGCCGCTTCGGCGTCCTCACGTGAGAGTGGTCCCCGATCGAGGCGCAGTTCCTTCAGGTATTTCCACGCCTTGCCCACGTCGGGACCTGCGGGAATGCCGAGCAGCTCCATGATCGCGTTGCCGTCCAGGTCGGGACGAACCCGCGCCAGGTCCTCCTGCTCGGCGATGCGGGCGATGCGCTCTTCGAGATCGTCGTAAGTGGCTTGCAGGGCAGCCGCTCGACGCTTGTTCCTGGTGGTCGAATCGGCTCGAACCAGCTTGTGCAACTTGGGCAGTAGCTCGCCGGCATCGGTGGCGTAGCGACGCACCGCCGAGTCGGTCCACTGACCCTTGCCGTATCCGTGGAATCGCAGATGCAGGAACACCAGATGCGAGACGTCCTCGATCATCTTCTTCGAATATTTCAACGCGCGCATACGCTTTCGCACCATCTTGGCCCCGACGACCTCGTGGTGGTGAAAGCTGACGCCGCCGCCGGGCTCGTTTCGTTTGGTATCGGGCTTGCCGATGTCGTGCAGCAGTGCGGCCCAACGCAATACGAGATCGGGGTCGCCGTCCTCGAGATCGATGGCCTGCTTCAGCACCGTCAACGAATGCCAGTACACGTCCTTGTGCTGATGATGCTCGTCGATTTCGAGCTTCATGTTCGGCACCTCGGGAATGATGCGCTGAGCCAGACCGGTCTCGCACATCACGTCGATGCCCTCGATCGGGTGGGCACCGAGAATCAGCTTGTCCAGCTCCACCTGAATGCGCTCGGCGGTGATGCGGTCGATCTGATCGGCCATGTCGACGATGGCGCTGTGCACCCGCGGCAACAACGAGAAACCGAGTTGCGACACGAAACGAGCCGCGCGCAGCATCCGCAGCGGATCGTCACCGAACGACGTTTCCGGTGCCGACGGGGTATCGAGAACGCCCTCGAGCAACGCGTCCATGCCGCCGAGCGGATCGACGAACTCCTGCACGCCGTCCGCACCCAACCGCACGGCCATGGCGTTGACGGTGAAATCGCGTCGAACGAGATCTTCTTGGAGGCTGCTGCCGTACTGCACCTCGGGGTTACGCGAGACCTGGTCGTACGAATCGGTGCGGAACGTCGTGATCTCGATCTGCTGGCCGTCCTTGGCCGCACTGATCGTTCCGAACGCGATGCCCGTGTCCCACTGATGGTCCGCCCACCCGGACAGCAGCGTCTGAACGACCTCCGGCCTGGCGTCGGTGGTGAAATCCAGATCGGTTCCCAAACGTCCGAGAACCGCGTCCCGAACGGACCCTCCGACGAGGTAGAGCTCGTGGCCCGCGGCGGCGAACAACGCGCCCAGCGGGGTCAATACCGGCGCGAGTTCACGCAACGTCACCGCAGCTGCAGCCAGCAACCTTTCCCGGCGCGCATCGGCGTGCTCGGGGGAAACGGAAGACAGGGACTGATCGGCCACGGTGGAAGAGCCTACTGGCGCAGTATCGACCGGATCGTCTCGGCCATCGGCCACGGTGCGGCAAGCCGGAGCGGGGCACCGAGGCAACTAGTATGGATCGGGTGTCTGCTGCCGAACGTGCGAACAGGAGCCGCCGCAACCCGCGGCGGCGTCAAGCACGCGCCGACACCGAAGCACCCAAGCTGCGGACCGTCCGAGAAACCTCTGCCGGAGGCCTGGTGGTCGACGGCCTCGACGGCCCGCCTGCCACCCGCTGCGCAGCCCTGATCGGCCGCACCGACCGGCGCGGACGCCTGCTCTGGTCCCTGCCCAAAGGACACATCGAGCAGGGCGAAACCGCCGAGCAGACGGCCATGCGCGAAGTCGCCGAGGAAACCGGCATCCGCGGCACCGTGCTGGCGTCGCTGGGAAGCATCGACTACTGGTTCGTCACCGAAGGCCGCCGAGTCCACAAGACCGTTCACCACTACCTCCTCCGCTTCCTGGGCGGTGAACTGTCCGACGAGGATCTCGAAGTCACCGAAGTCGCCTGGGTACCGCTGAGCGAACTGCCGTCCCGACTCGCCTACGCCGACGAACGCAAACTCGCCGCCATCGCCACCAGACTCATCGAGGACATGAACGGCGAGCAGGCAACCGGCGGCGACACGAACGCACCCACGCCCGGCGGGAAGTGATCGTGCGGGCCCGGAAGGTCGCTGCCGCCGCATTGACCTCGTTTTTCCTCGCTGCAGCGCCGGCCGTCGGCACCGCAGCACTGGGACCCCAACAGCTCCCTACTGCCACGGCGCAGCCAGATTCCGCCGGAGACGCCAGCGGCACGACCAGCGCCGTTCCCGATACCCCGATGACGCAGGCCGGCGATCCGTTCCTGACGCTGAGCATCGATACGGTCGCACCCTCGACGGTCACCACCAGCAGCGATCCGTTCGTCACGGTTCGCGCGACAGTGAAGAACACCGGCGATCGACGCGTCGACGACGTCAGCGTTCGCCTGCAGGGTGCCGCGGCCATCGACACCACGTCGGGTCTGCGGACCTCCCTGACCCTCGACCAGGAGAGATTCGACCGCGTCGGATCGTTCGTCACGGTCGCCGAGTCGCTGGAGAAGGACCAGAGCCGCCAGTTCGATCTGTCGATGCAGTTACGAAGCAGTACCGAGCCCTCACTCGGGATCGACGCTCCTGGCGTTTACCCCCTACTTCTCAACGTCAACGGCACCCCCGAGTACGGCGGGACGGCTCGACTCGACGACGCCCGCTTCCTGCTACCCGTCGTCGGACTGCCGCGGAATCCCGGTCAGCTCGACCCCGCAGCGCCCGACGCGATGCCGCTACCCCCCAACACCCGGAATCCCGTAGCGATGACGGTGTTGTGGCCACTCGCCGACATTCCCCGTCTCGCGGCCGGAATCCCCGGTTCCATCGACGATCGAGTGCGTTTGATCGACGACGACCTGGCGACCCAGCTCGCCGCCGGTGGTCGGCTCGACACCCTGCTCAAAGCCCTGGAATTCGCGACGCAGCCCGGTCTCGATCCCGACGGCAAACTGGCGTCGAGCCTGTGCATCGGCATCGATCCCGACCTGCTGGTCACCGTCTCGAACATGACCCGCGGCTACCTCGTCGTCGACAACCCGGCCGATCCGGCCAGCTCCGCGCGGGAGGGCTCCGGCAGCGGGGCCGCAGCCCAGTGGTTGACGCGGCTCGAGGCACTGGCGTCGAACACGTGCGTGACGGCCCTACCGTTCGCTCAGGCCGACCTCGCCGCCGTCGCCGACATCGGTGATTCCTCGCTGCTCAGCAGCGCTGTCGCCGCCCCGGCCGACATCGTCGACGGCATCCTCGGCATCAGCTCGTTACGCGGTTTCACCTGGAGTGCCACCGGCGGCGTCGACGCGGGCGCTGCGGACGCGCTGAGATCGTCGGGAACCGGGACCGTCCTCGTCGCCGACAACAGCATCAGCCCACCCACGTCGTCGCCGACGTCTCTGCTGGTGTCCACCGACACCGCGCCGACCGCCGCCGATCCGACCGGCACCTTGGCCGCCACCCACTACGACTCGGCGACCGCAGCCGCACTGGCCGGCGTCGGGACGACCCCGTCGACCCCGGCCTTGACCCCGGCGAATCAACGCTTCGACCTGGGCACCGACTCTCGCACCGCACGGCTGCAGGACGCCCTCGGCGCCATCAATTTTCACGCCCTCGTCGGAGCCGATCGACCCGGCCGCACGGTGACCGTCGCACCGCCGCAGTACTGGACCGCGGGAGGAGACGAACCGTCGGCAATCCTGTCGACGGTGTCCTCGCTGTTGCGTTCGGGCCTGGCGACGCCTCGCCCGCTGCTCGGCCTGATCACCGAGCCCCCCACCGGAATCCCGGTGACCAGCATCGATGTGCCGACCGATCTCGATGCGTCCGCCATCGACACGGTGCGAACACAGAGCGCACGGGTGGACACCCTGGCGCAGTCACTGGTCGAGGATCCCCAGTCCGCGCTGACTCCGCGCCTGTACACCGCCCCGCTGCGAGAGGACATGCTCCGCGCCCTGTCGACCGCGGGTCGCGCCAGCGCCGAGGGCGAGGACGCCGCGGCCATGGCACGCACCCGTCTCACCGCGACCCGCGTCGGGCTCGACACCGTCTACGGATCGGTGACCGTGCTGGCCCCGGGCGGCGTCTACACACTCGCCTCCGAGCAGAGTCCGCTGCTGCTCGTGGCCCGCAACGACCTACCGGTGCCGGTCAACGTGCTCCTCCGAGTAGACGCACCACCGGAGATGACGATCAGCGACGTCGGTGTGACCCAACTTCCGGCGCGCGGATCGCGAACCATCACCGTGCCCGCCGAGGTGGACGACAAACGCAATCTGTCGGTCGACTTCTCCGTCACCACCCTCGACGGCACCCGGCTCGGCGAGGTATCGACGGTGTCGGTTCGATCGAACGCATACGGTCAAGCTCTCGCGATAATTACCGCCTGCGCCGGCGCGCTCCTACTGTTGCTTGCAGGCCGACGACTCTGGCACCGATTCCGAGGACAACCCGACCCGGCCGACGAAGGGTACGAGAGACCATGACAGGCAATGTGCCGTACGACGGCGACCTGCCCCGGTCACGCATGCCCGCAGCGCAGGTGTTCCGGCGCACGACGCCCCCACGCCCCGCCCCCTGGGAGCGACAACCGCGACCCGAGATGCGTTCCTACCCTGCGCCGCCCCCGCTCGACGGTCAACCGGCAGCGGACGACTCCGCAACTCAGCTCATCCCACGGTTCCGGGACGAGGACTACCCACCCGCCGCGCCGTCGGGGAACATTCCTCCGCCGCAGACACCACCGGGCGGCAACGAGTCACCACCGCAGCCCGAACCCAGACCTCAGAAATCGTTGCTGGCCGCGTCGGGCTCGATCGCCGTTGCGACCCTCGTCAGCCGGATCACCGGATTCGCCAAGCAAGTAGCCATGACGGCCACCCTGGGTGCCGGCCTGGCCAGTGCGTTCACCGTCTCGACGATTCTCCCGAACATGATCTCCGAGCTGGTGCTCGGTGCCGTCCTCGGAGCGATCGTCGTTCCTGTCCTGGTACGCGCAGAACAAGAGGACGCCGACGGCGGACGTGACTTCGTCCGACGCCTGTTCACCATTGCGGTCGCGCTGCTCGGCACCGTGGCGTTGGCCGCAACCATCGCTGCGCCGCTGCTGGCGCGTCTGATGCTCAACGGTGATCCGAAGGTCAACGAGGACCTGACCATTGCCTTCACCTATCTGGTGTTGCCTGCGCTGATGTTCTACGGGCTCTCCGGCTTGCTCACGGCGGTGCTCAACACCCGACAGAACTTCAAACCCGGTGCGTGGGCACCGGTGTTCAACAACCTCGTGGTACTCGCGGTGTTCGGCATCTACTTCCTGATGCCGGGTGAGATCACCGTCAATCCGGTCGACATGACGAACCCGCAGCTGTTGATCATCGGCCTCGGCGTCACCACCGGTGTCATCACGCAGGTCCTGGCGCTGATCCCTGCGCTTCGCCGCGAGAAGATCGACCTGCGCCCACTCTGGGGGTTCGACGCGCGCCTGAAGAAGTTCGGCGCGATGGCGGCCGCGATCGTGCTCTACGTCGTCATCAGTCAGATCGGTCTGATCGTCGCCACCAACATCTCGTCGGGAGCCGACGACGCGAGCCCCACGATCTATTCCCAGGCCTGGATCGTGCTGCAGTTGCCGTACGGCATTCTCGGCGTCACGGTTCTGACGGCGATCATGCCTCGACTCAGTCGTAATGCCGCCAACGGTGACACGCCCTCGGTCGTCGACGATCTCTCCGTCGCCACCCGATTGACGATGGTCGCGATGGTCCCGATCGTCGTGTTCCTGACGTTCGCGGGGCCGTGGGTGGGCGAGGCGCTGTACGGGTTCGGCAAGTTTGCGCCCGACGCCAACCGGCTGGGTGAGGCCGTGAGCTGGTCGGCGTTCTCCCTTATCCCGTACGCCCTGGTCCTGATCCACCTGCGCGTGTTCTACGCCCGCGAGCAGGCCTGGACGCCCACCTGGATCGTCCTCGGCATCACCGCCGTCAAGATCGGCCTGTCGTTGCTCGCCCCGATCGTCGCAACCGATCCGGAACAAGTGGTGCTGCTCCTCGGCACCGCGACCGGCCTCGGCTACACCGCAGGTGCCGTCATCGGCGGATACCTGCTGCACAAGAGCCTCGGCAACCTGCGGATGGCCAACGTCGGGAAGACTGTCTGGCTGGTTCTCATCGCCTCGCTGGCCGGCGGCGCAGCCATGCTCGCCATCGACCGGATCGTCGGATTCGACGCCATGGCGAACGGCTGGATCGGCAACTTCGTGCGCGTCGCGATGGACGCCGTCATCATGCTCGGCATCACGTTCTCCATCCTGTGGTTCGGCAAGATTCCCGAAGTACTGGCCGTCACCGTCGCGTTGAGCCGTCTTGTCCGCCGGGTCCTCGGACGGGCGGCCCCGCCCGAGCCTGCGACGTCCGGTTCGGTGCCGGATCCGGCTTCCGCGGAAACCAGCGTGATTCCTGTTATTCGAACCGAGCCCACATGGGACACTGCGCGGGATCGACTCCCGTACCCTGGTCAACGGCACCCGGGGGCAGACGCCCCTGCAGGTCGACCGCTTGTAGAACAACACGGGGCATATTCGCCTGAAGGAGTAACAGTGACCGACGACGATGTTGCTGGGGGGCCGGCACAGTCTCCAGCAAACGAAGCCGACCGAACGAGCGGCGGAGTCGAAGTCGACACCCAGGACCGCACCGAGCCCGTGAAGGCCCAGTCTGCTGCGTCGTCGAAAACACCCGAGTCGAAAACACCCGAGTCGAAGACAGCGGACCCGAAAGCACCTGATTCTTCGGAGAAGCCGAGCACACCCAGCACGCCTGAGTCGGCGGCAGCATCGAGTGCCGAGGCCACCGAGAAGAAGGAAACCAAAGCGTCTGCTCCCAAGGATCAGACGATCGCGATCTCCAAGGCAGCGCTGGCGGCCAAGCCGTCCGACAAGACCGTCTCCATCTCGAAGGCGAAGCTGCCGGTCGACGACGCGAGCAAGGCCGAGCCGAAGACCGACAGCACACCGGTGGACGCGACGAAGAAATCGGCGGCAGTCGACACACCAGTAGCACCGAATCCGACGACGGACAAAGCTGCCGAAAAACCAGCCGAGGACCAGTCCACCGCGGACGCCCCCGGGCGCACCCTTCGCGGACCGACGCTGATTCCCGGTGCGTCGGTGGCCGGGGGACGCTACCGCCTGTTGGCACCGCACGGTGGAGCTCGCGGGCTGAAGTTCTGGCAGGCCCACGACGTCAAGCTCGACCGCGAGGTCGCGTTGACGTTCGTCGACGCCGATCAGCAGTCCACGGCGTCGCCCAACGACCGCACTCAGGGCCCGCAGGCAATCCTGTCCCGAACGCTGCGCCTCGGTCGGATCAACTCTCCCGGCCTCGCCCGGGTGCTCGACGTGGTGCGCGGTAGCTCCGGCGGCATCGTCGTCGCCGAGTGGACTCCCGGTCGCTCGCTGCGCGAGATGGCCGATACGGTTCCTGCCCCCACCGGTGCCGCTCGTGCGATCAAGGTCCTGGCCGCCGCGGCCGAGGCTGCGCACCGAAGCGGCGGCGCACTGTCGATCGACCACCCCGATCGCGTACGCATCAGTACCAGCGGCAACGCCGTCCTGGCGTTTCCCGCGACTCTGGCGGACGCCGACTCCAGTTCGGACGTCCGTGGTCTCGGTGCCATGCTCTACGCCCTGATCACTGCACGCTGGCCGTTGTCGGACACCACCGGAGAAGCCGTCGTTCCCGGTGACGCGGCATCCCTGCGCAGCGTCGGCGGCATGCGTCCGGCCGATCGGGACGACAAGGGTGCGCCGCGCGAGCCTCGCGAAATTCGCCCCGACGTTCCGTTCGAGATCTCTGCCGTCGCGGTACGAGCGCTCGAGCAGAACAGTGGCATTCGCACCGCCGCGACGGTGCAGCACGTTCTCGATCAGGCCGCGGTGGTCAACGACAAGACCGACCTGATGCCGGCACTGCGACTGGGCCAGCGTGCCCCGGGAGCCAGCGGTCACTCGCTCGCAGACCCGGAAGAGCTGGCCGCCGAGAAGGCGAAGTCGACGCGAACCAACATCGCCATCGCCGTTCTCGGCGCTCTGACGGTGCTGATTCTGGCGTTCGCCGGCTACTGGTTGTTCACCTCTATCGCGGGCGACAACACCGATGCACCGCTGGACAGCCAGGAGTTCGGGCTGACGACCCCGGCTGCCGCACCGCCGGCCGGCGACACCGCTGCGCCCCCGGCGCCGACGGGTGGACCCGTCGCGATGAGCGATGTCAGCGTCTTCTCGCCGCAGGGTTCTGCAGACAACCCGGGCACGGCATCGAACGTGATCGACAACAACCCCAGCACGGCCTGGACCACCGACTCCTACTTCCAGCAGTTCCCGGCACTGAAGAACGGTGTCGGACTGCTCGTCACCATCCCGTCGTCGACGTTGAAGAACGCGTGGATCGAATCGACGTCGCCGGGAACGGTCGTCGAGATCAGGTCCGCTCCCAACGATTCACCGAGCCTCGGCGACACCACGCTGCTCGGTGAAGCCACTCTGCAGAACGGCCGCACCGACATCGCGCTCGACGGCACCGAACCCACCGGCAACGTCCTGGTGTGGATCACCACCCTCGGAGAGCAGGGTGGCCGCATCGCTACCTCGATCTCCGGGATCGGTTTCGACACGTAAAACCGGCGATACAGAGGCAAATCGCGTTCGTTTCGTACTTCGCGGTATCGATGGCCTAGGCTCCCCCCAATGCGTTAACACGGGGGGAGCCGTTTTCGTATGACCGAACGTATCGATTCGGCGCTGGGGGAGCGCACGGATGCGGAATTGTTGGCTGCTCATGCAGCCGGTGAGCCCACCGCATTCGCCACGTTGATCCATCGCCATCAGGAACACCTGTGGCTCACGGCACGCCGCACGAGCTACACACCCGAGGACGCATCCGACGCGTTGCAGGAGGCGTTGCTCTCCGCGCATCGAACGGCCGGGTCGTTTCGCGCGGACGCTGCAGTCCGCAGTTGGTTGCACAAGATCGTCGTCAACGCGTGCCTCGATCGCATTCGCCGAAACAAGGCACGTCCGTCGGTTCCGTTGAGCGAGAACGAGAGTCACGAACCGGTGTCGCCTCGGGACCGAATCTCCGAATCCGAGACGAGCATCCTCGTCCGACAGGCCCTGATGACGCTGCCGCCCGACCAGCGAGCGGCGGTGGTCGTCGTGGACATGGAGGGCTACTCGGTGGCCGACGCCGCAGCGTTGCTGGGGGTTCCCACCGGTACCGTGAAGAGTCGATGCGCTCGCGGCAGACTCAAGTTGTCGACGCAGCTCGCATACCTCAAGGACGCAGGGAACCGAATCTAGACCCCTCGCGTCTAAACCGTGTGAGAGGGAAAGAAGACTCGGCGAAGGGAGGCAGGAACGTGTCGTCGAACACCGACGCTCTACCCGGTGCCCCGTTCTCACCCGAGTTGCTGGCCGATCTGCATGCAGATGCGCTACCCGAGGACGTCAGCAGTCGGCTGTGGCCGTTGGTGCGTGCCGACGCCGAGGCGATGCGAATCCTGGCGACACTGGACACCGTCACCGCTCGGCTGCACGAGTTGGGCGAGGATCCGAACGGCACGATGCCCGTTCCCGCCGACGTCGCCCGGCAGATCGATCGCACCCTCGAGACCCTGGCCGACACAGAGTCGGCGGACCGTACCGCCGATGTCCTTCCGCTTCGCAGACCTCCACGTAGCGCGCGTACACGCCGGCACGTGATCGTCGGAATTGCCGCTGCTGCAGCACTTCTCGCGGGTGGTTCGGTCACCTTCGCCGCCGTTCTGCACAGCCCGGGCACGTCGGATCCCGTCGTAGCCGAGCCGGGGACCACGCCACCCGACTCGTCCCTCGTTCTCGATTCCACCGATCTCGACTCGAACGTCGCGTTCACCGTCATCGGTAAACGAGACCCCGGCAGCCTGTCGGATCCGGCAGACCTGGCCGCGTGTCTCGACGCCAACGGCGTGGACCCCGCCGCCACCGTTCTCGGATCCAGTCAGGTTCGAATCGAAGGCCGACAGGGAACTCTCCTCGTCCTCGCCGGGGCCGGGCCGGCGCAGTTCATCGCTCTGGCAGTAGGCAACGATTGCCGCGGCGGCAATCCCGATGTCCTCACGCGTCGCGATATCGGCTGACACATCTCTCACCGGGGAACAACTGCCTCTAGGGTGGTGTTGACCAGATGTACGTCGATAGGCAGTGCTCAGTGCACTTTCGCGTCGACGCCAAGAACACGCCGCACAAGATCGGAAGGTCTGCATTGAGTACCCCCAAGGTTCACGATCTCATCATCGTCGGTTCGGGACCGGCCGGTTATACCGCCGGTGTCTACGCGGCCCGCGCAGAGCTGGAGCCGATCCTGTTCGAGGGAACCCAGTTCGGCGGTGCCTTGATGACGACGACCGAGGTCGAGAACTTCCCCGGTTTCCGCGAGGGCATCATGGGCCCCGATCTGATGGAACAGATGCGCGAGCAGGCGCAACGTTTCGGTGCCGACATCCGCACCGAGGACGTCGAGGAGCTCGAGTTGACCGGGCCGATCAAGACCGTCTCGGCGGGCGGCGAGACCTACCGTGCTCGCGCGATCATTCTCGCGATGGGCGCAGCCGCTCGGTACCTCTCCATTCCCGGTGAGGAGAAGCTCCTCGGACGCGGCGTCAGCGCATGCGCCACCTGCGACGGGTTCTTCTTCCGCGACCAGGACATCGCCGTCATCGGCGGCGGCGACTCGGCAATGGAAGAGGCAACCTTCCTCACGCGCTTCGCCCGAAGCGTGACGATCGTGCACCGCCGCAGCGAGTTCCGCGCGTCCCGCATCATGCTCGAGCGCGCCAAGAAGAACGAGAAGATTCGTTTCCTCACCGACACCAAGGTTCTCGAAGTCCTCGGCGACACCAGCGTCACCGGCCTGTCTCTGGAACATGCAGTCACCGGCGAGAAGACGACTCTGGACGTCACCGGAATGTTCGTGGCGATCGGCCACGATCCTCGCAACGAGCTGGTCAAGGGCCAGGTCGAACTCGACGATGCCGGCTACGTCAAGGTTGCATCGCCCACGTCGGCCACCTCGGTCGAAGGCGTGTTCGCTGCAGGCGACCTCGTCGATCACGTCTACCAGCAGGCCATCACCGCTGCGGGTACCGGCTGCACCGCATCCATCGACGCCGAGCGTTGGCTGGCCGAGCAGGGCGACATCACCACCAACACACTCGAGCACGCCGATCAGCCGGTCGACGCCGTCAACGCCTGACCGGTAGCCCCACCACCTGTTTGCAGACCCACACCGAGGAGATTCACATGTCCGACGACAAGAGCACAGTCACCATCACCGACGCGTCGTTCGTCGACGACGTTCTGACCAGCGAGAAGCCCGTTCTGGTCGACTTCTGGGCCACCTGGTGCGGCCCGTGCAAGATGGTTGCTCCCGTTCTCGAGGAGATCGCTGCCGAGCACAAGGACAAGCTGACCATCGCCAAGCTCGACATCGACGCCAACCCGCAGGCGGCTCGGGACTTCAAGGTCATGTCCATCCCGACGCTGATCCTGTTCCAGGGTGGCAAGCCGGTCAAGCAGATCGTCGGCGCAAAGGGCAAGGCCGCGCTGCTCAAGGACCTCGAAGGCGTTATCTGACTCACCCACGCTTGGTGTGGATTGCCGCAGAAGCCTGTCTTTCTGCGACAATCATCTGATGTGCCGATGCTTGCGTCGGCACATCAGCGCATCGAAGTGCGTGTAGACCGTCAGGACGATCGAGAGGGTTTTTCCAGGATGCAGGAGCTCAGTCACGGCGATTCCGGACCCGCCGTCGCCGAGGTCCGCGGCACTCTCTCGGCACTCGGTTTCCTCCACGAGGCCGTGGTTCCGCCCGGCCCGATGGACGACGGCCACTGGACGGCCCCGGGATCGGTGTTCGACCGGGCCCTCGACGGTGCCGTCCGCGCATTCCAGCAGCATCGCGGCTTACTGGTCGACGGTATCGTCGGACCGGCCACGTACCGCGCCCTCAAAGAAGCGTCCTACCACCTCGGTGCCCGCACGCTGATCTACCAGCTGTCCGCTCCGCTGTACGGCGACGACGTCGCCACCCTGCAGACACGCCTGCAGGACCTCGGTTTCTACAACGAGCGCGTCGACGGCTTCTTCGGTCCGAAGACGCACGAGGGCCTGTCGTCTTTTCAACGCGAGATCGGTCTGGCTCCCGACGGTATCTGTGGTCCGGCGACACTGCGTTCGCTCGACCTCCTCGGAACCCGCGTCACCGGTGGATCGCCCCACGCGATGAGCGAAGAAGAACTCGTACGCAAATCCGGCCCACAGTTGACGGGTAAGCGAATCGTCATCGACCCCGATCTCGGTGGTGCCGACACCGGCCGCATCGTCGACGGCACATTCGGACGCGTCTCCGAATCGGAAATTCTGTGGGATCTAGCCAGTCGTCTCGAAGGCCGAATGGCGGCGACCGGAATGGAAACGTTCCTCTCTCGTGCACGGGGAACCAACCCGTCGGTGGCCGACCGCGCGGAAACCGCCAACGCCTGGGGCGCAGATCTGATGATCTCGCTGCGCTGCGCGTCGAGCACCAGTCCTGTGGCCAACGGAGTGGCCAGCTTCCACTTCGGTAACTCGCACGGATCCACCTCGATGATCGGCCAGGTCCTCACCAGCTACGTGCAACGCGAAATCGTTGCTCGCACACCACTTCTCGATTGCCGCAGTCACGGCCGCACGTGGGATCTGTTGCGGCTCACCAACATGCCGACCATCCAGATAGACCTCGGCTACCTCACCAACGAATCCGACGTCGAAGTACTGAGCGATCCGCGATTCCGCGACATCATTGCCGAAGCAATCCTGATCGCCGTCAAGCGGTTGTACCTCCTAGGTCAGGACGACCAACCGACCGGCACGTTCACGTTCGCTGAACTACTGGCCGAGGAACTCGCCGCCGCCGACCGCCCCTGATCGACGGCGCCCCCGAGCCACCGGTCGGAGCCCGTCGTTCAGCGAGCTCCGACCGTCGACTTCTGTTCGATGTCGACCACCGAGATACTCGCCGCCACCAGCAATTGCTCGAGCGCCGATTCGACGTCCTGCTTCCACCCGTGATCGCGATCCAATTCGAGGCGGAGTCTCGGGAACCTGTGATGCGGCGCCACCACCTCGAAGCCGACCTTCTCCAGAAAGTCGGCGTCGATCATGCATGTCGCAGCCGAGCACGTCGCATGTGCCGTCGCGTTGGGAATTGCCGGCGACGCGTCGTCCGCATTGTGGCGAATGCCGAAGGCCTCCAAGGCACGAACACCACGATTGACGAGATCGCCGACCACCGCCTGAATCAGGGTTGCCGAATGCAGATCCGCATCGGCCGGGGAGTCGATACGAAGCTGGGTCAGTAGGACCGCGTCGGGACTGACGGGCGAAGTAGGGAAGGTCGACGCCCGAGGAACTGCGCGGGGCGGGCAGTACAGCGCACACCCGATCGTGTTGCCGTCCACGGACAACAGCTGTCCGCACGATCCCCACTCGAGCATGATCGTCGACAACCACACCTCGTTCTCGAATTCGAGGTCCACTGCCGCGCCGTCGGACGTGGGATCGAGGACCCAGAAGCTACACCGCCGAGAATGTGCCGGCAGATGTTCGAACGAGCCGAGGGTCACTCCGGTCACCATCGCCGACACCGCGTACCTCAGCCTCCGTGCAGTCGTTCCACCGCTCGATTCTCGGTGGGGAGCCGATTCTCTCCTCGACCAGGATAGGCGACGGGGTCGCGCTACCTGGTGATCGGGGAAGATCCTCGAAACCTAGTGCATCACAATAGTTTTCGATCCAACTTGCCGTTTTCGGGACCACTCGTCATCGATATACGTCACAGTGACGTTACGCCCTGGTATGACTGGTCCTGAAAAAACGCGGCTACTTTTTCTTCTGAGCTTCCATCATCTCGACGATTCTCTGAAGGTCGTCGACCGACCCGAATTCGACGACGATCTTGCCCTTTCGCTTACCCAGACTCACTGTCACCCTCGTATCGAACGAATCCGAGAGACGATCGGCCACATCCTGAAGGCCCGGCATCTGGATCGGCTTGCGCTTCGCCGCCGGTTCGGGGGACTTACCGTCCTCGCGATTGGCGAGAGTGACGGCTTCTTCCGTCGCTCGAACCGAGAGACCCTCGGCCACGATGCGCGCAGCCAACGATTCCTGTGCATCCGATCCCGCGTCCAACGACAGCAGTGCGCGTGCATGTCCCGCCGACAGAACACCGGCTGCGACACGTCTCTGTACCGGAATCGGCAGCTTCAGCAGACGGATCATGTTGGTCACGACGGGGCGTGAGCGACCGATCTTTGCCGCGAGCTCCTCGTGCGTGACATCGAATTCCTCGAGCAGCTGCTGATATGCGGCCGCCTCTTCGAGAGGATTGAGCTGTACGCGATGGATGTTTTCGAGCAGTGCGTCGCGCAGCATTGCGTCGTCTGCGGTTTCCCGGACGATCGCGGGGATCTTCTCCAGGCCCGCTTCCTGGCTCGCGCGCCACCGCCGCTCGCCCATGACGAGTTGATACTTGGCATCTCCTGCAGCTGCAGAACCGGATACGAGACGCACCACGATCGGCTGCATGAGGCCGAATTCGCGAATCGAGTGCACCAGTTCGGCAAGGGATTCGTCGTCGAAGACGTGCCTCGGCTGCTTGGGATTGGCCTCAATTCTCTCCGGCGAAATCTCCCGATACACGGCACCGACAGGGGAGAGGTCGCCCCCGTTCAGCACCGGCGGCGTCGGAGTAGGTGCCGTTGCGGTCTCTGTGGTGTCGTCGGACGCCGCTGCCCGCTTGGGCTTCGTCGACGTGTCCGCCTTGTCCTTGGCGTTGCGGTCGGCACCGATGATGACGTCGGCTGCTGCATTACCGAGGCGCGGTCCGGCATCGGGGCCCGTGGGGATGAGCGACGCGAGTCCGCGCCCCAGACCGCCCTTACGTGCTTGACTCATGTCCTACTTCTTTCGTGCGTCGATGCCGGCCGAGCGAGCAGCGAGCTCTCGTCCGGCGTCCAAGTAACTCATTGCTCCACGCGAACCCGGGTCGTAATCCAACACCGTCATGCCGTACCCCGGTGCCTCGGAGACCTTCACACTGCGCGGAATCACGGCACGCAGGACGGCATCACCGAAGTGCTTGCGCACTTCCTCGGCGACCTGATCGGCCAGTTTGGTGCGGCCGTCGTACATCGTGAGGATGACGGTCGAGACGTGCAATTCAGGATTGAGATGGGACTGAACCAGCTCGATATTCCGAAGCAGCTGCCCCACACCCTCCAGTGCGTAGTACTCGCATTGAATGGGAATCAGCACCTCGGTGGCCGCCACAAGCGCATTGACTGTCAACAGACCGAGTGACGGTGGGCAGTCGATGAGGATGAAATCGGCGTCGAGTCCGGCCAACTCCTCGACCGACAACGCCGTCTTGAGGCGTCCTTCCCGGGCCACCATCGAGACCAACTCGATCTCCGCGCCCGCGAGGTCGATCGTTGCCGGGATGCAGAACAACCGCTCACTGTGTGGACTCTGCTGGATCGCGTCTTTGGCCTTCACTTCGCCGATGAGCACCTCGTAGCTCGACGGCACACCGGAATGATGTTCGACGCCCAGTGCGGTGCTGGCGTTGCCCTGAGGGTCCAGATCCACCACCAAGACCGTCAGGCCCTGGAGCGCGAGTGCGGCTGCGAGGTTGACCGCCGTCGTGGTCTTGCCGACGCCGCCCTTCTGATTCGCAATCGTCAGCATGCGGCGCTTCGCCGGCTTGGGCAGCGTCACCGATCCCGGGTGAAGGACCTGACTGGCCCGGTGCGCGGCGGCCCCGATCGGGGTGTCGTCGGTCGAAATCGAGTTGGTGTACTCGAAGCCACTCGTCACCCCCGCCTTGTTGGCGGCTGCGTTCGACGACTTCTTCTTGGACTCTGTTTCACGTGAAACAGCGGGATCCGACCCACCCGACATATGTGCTCCTTAGTGCGGAACTGAATGTGTTCTACGTTCGATACAAACGGCGCGGGGCGATTCCCGCAATCGATCATCAGTGGCGACTGAGCCGCCGCGGCTCACGGACTGCCCTGACGACGATGGTGGGTGTCGGGAGAAGACCGACACCGCACTCCACGACCTCCAGCTTGCCAGCACCCATACGGGTGAGGGAAGTCCTGTCGCGTTCGATCTCCTCACTCGCGCTGGAACCCTTCAGCGCGAGCATCCGGCCGCGTTCGTGAACGAGGGGGAGAGACCATTTGGCGAGCTTCTCCAGCGGGGCCACAGCCCTCGACGTGACGACATCCGCGCCGCCGGCTTCCTTCTTCACGCCGGGCTGCTCGGCCCGCCCACGTACGACCAACACGTTCAGATCGTGCTCGTCGATGAACTCGGCCAGATAGACGGTTCTCCGAAGAAGAGGCTCGACGAGCGTCACCCGAAGATCCGGTCGAGCGATGGCAAGAGGGATGCCGGGAAGGCCAGCACCGCTGCCGATGTCGACCACAGTCTCGCCCTCGTCGATGAGCTCGCCGATCGCAGCGCAATTGAGGATATGCCGCTTCCAGAGTCGCGGAACTTCGCGTGGACCGATCAGCCCCCGTTCGACTCCGGCGGTAGCCAAGGACTCGTGATATCTCCGAGCGAGATCCAGTCGATCTCCGAACATCTGCTCGGCGACGGCCATCAACTCGGTGCTATCCGACGCTTCTTGTTCCACGTGAAACATCATCCCGTGCTCGGGCACGGATCGCCAAACGACACCTCTGTAAGTCAACGAGATTGCGAGGTTCCGGGAGTTGGAGTCCCGATTCGCTGGGTGGAGCACACCAGGACCGCCGTCCGCGCACCCGCTCCCGATTCGACGGTTCATCTTTCCCGACACGTCTCCGTCGCCCAGTACGCCGGTGTTTCACGTGAAACCGCGCCGCGGTCCGACGGCTGGGGAATCGTCGATTGCGGGCGTAGGACCGACCAACCCGATGTCCTCAGCGCACTCCAATGAACTTGTGCACCGATCCACATCAAGTGGGACTTCCAGGTCCGCCGATGGTTAACGAGATGCCCGTACGACCAGACCCATCCGGTACGAGAGCCCTTCCTGTCTCCCATCCGATGGGGGAGCGTCAGGCCGGGGACTAGAAGTGGATCGCTGCCCCGTACCCACCGCCGTCATGTGGTCCTCGGCCGGGCCGCCTACGACCGTTGCTATATGGACACTCGGCGAGCCCGCCAAGGGAAAGCACCCAATCGGCACATTGACCCGACCAGCCGACACGGGTCCCACACAATCCGCCTATGCGATGAGCACACCCGAGGACGGCGTTGGGGACCGCGTTCAGTGAAAGGCATCCGCCATCCCCGCCCAGGTTTTGAGCAACCAGTTCGTCGAGACGAGTCGTAACTCTGATGGCCGTCTGCGTGCTGTCGGGCGGCGGCGCCCTCCGCTGTTTCACGTGAAACCGGACAGCTCACTCTAGTCGAACAGCATCGGCAGATTCGTCGCGCGAATGACACCGCAATCGATCATGCCTCGACCGAGCCTGCTACACGTCGCCCTCACTCTCGACCACAGCCTCGCCCCACAGCACCAAGCTCGAAGCCGACTCCGCACCCCCTCGTTCGGACCGGCTCTTGCGACCACCCGCCGTGGCGTCGTCCGCGATTGGCACCCACGCTTTCGGATACAACCGGACAGCTTCGAGCATCGTTTGACCTGTCGGAAAATGTCGCGCGGCTCGGACTGCTCCTCGCGCCCGCCTACCGCCGGCTGTCGCGAGCACCGGTCGACCGGTCGCAAGATCGACGCCCGGTTCGGACTGCTCCTCGGGCCGGGCCCGCCGAATGTCGTGAGCATCGGCCGGAGCGTATTCAAAAGCGTCGGACGCCTCGAAAGCAGGATCGTGCTTTAGATCGTGTTTCACGTGAAACACGATCCAAGTCTCTGCGGGTCACGTTCGCCGTCGACTTCGCCGTAGTCTCGATGACCGTTAGTCGCCCTCGGCGCCAAGTTCTACAACGGGTCTTACCGACGATAAGTCTGGATGTCAGATTGGCAGGCGACCCTCGGGTGCCTCCGATCAGTTGGACCACTTCACCCGCAGACGCAATTCGAAGACGACGACTGCACGGCGATTGAGGGCGGCAGCGTCGATCCCTCCTCGAGCAAATGGGGTCGGACGCATAGAGCGAGCCGGCACCAGTCCAACCGAGCCCAGTCTCGATAAGTGACAGCCGTCCAAGAGACCCGACTGTTTCACGTGAAACACGCACACGCGTCCGCTCCCCTCGTAAGTCACCCGGGGGGAGGTGGTTCTCCCTACGCGACCGTCGTGTCCATGATGCGACGCCGGGGCGCACCCACGATGGGTGATCCTGCGTTCGCAGACATTCGCGATCCGATGCTGGTGTATCGAGTCCCGCTGAGCGTGAAGCGACCGAAGGTGACTACGAAACTGCCGGCCGCCACACGTCACGCCATGGTGAACCACCCATGCTCATTCGACCTAACCTGCGCCGTCACCGCGCCGGACACTCCGCCGTCGCAATCCAGAACAAGGTCATCACAGAATTCACCCAGACAGATCCTGCTACACCTCATGCCTCCAGGAGTTCGCGCAGCACGCACAGCACGGTCACAACCCACCGTCCGTCGATGGGCTCACGTCTTCATCCAACACCGGCTCGGCAAGTGAGGAGTACACCTTCTCCCGGCCCGACAGCAGAGTTTGAGGTCATGAACTAGCCCGGTGTGCCCGCCCGCTACACCGAGGCCCGCCTGTCATATCGTCGCGCAAGGGGCCACGGCGACTATGTGCTCGCCGCGGGCGCGCATCGCGGCAAGCGAACCGACGGTCGGATAGTCCGCGGTCCCACCGTGACTTGATTCCTTCCTCGGAACTTGGAACTGAGCACACGCGTGCGTTGATGCTGCAGAACTAAGCGGGCGGTTCTCAGCGTGTGCACGATGGGTGGTCTCGGCTACTCGCAATCGGCTGGGGTCCAAGAGTTGGTTGACACCCTCGACCTCGCCGAGCCGCGAGGCATTCCTCGATCATCGGCTGTCGACCAAACGGGATCCGGTCGCATGATCGGCGTGCGTATGACCGCCACAAGGGCGAGCCACCTCGACCTATCAATCGACATCTGCCTCAGCGTTCGTTTCACGTGAAACATCGTCCAACACGTGGAATCACGGACAGAGCCGCCCTGCAACCACCCGTCACAGTGACGAAAGCGTCCGATACCGCTGGGCCCTTTATTTTTCGCTCTCGGAGCCCATCCGATCGCCAACACCCAAGGCAAATTACATCCGTGCAATTCAAGCCCGAGCTTTCGACACAAACGACGATGGCCCCCACCGAAGTGGGGGCCATCGCTTATCGAAAGTGTCGTTATGCCTTGACGACGACGACTCGTCGAGCGGGTTCGA
Organism: Rhodococcus sp. JG-3; assembly: GCF_000482405.1. Taxonomy (NCBI): domain Bacteria; kingdom Bacillati; phylum Actinomycetota; class Actinomycetes; order Mycobacteriales; family Nocardiaceae; genus Rhodococcus; species Rhodococcus sp. JG-3. Next base: position 843,824 of record NZ_KI519398.1, on the reverse strand, counting down.
CGCCGGTACTTTCGCTCGCAACGCCGTCGATCTTGGCGACTGCGTCGTGCACGATCTTCCGCTCGAACGGAGTCATCGGAGTCAGTTCTTCACGCTCTCCGGATTCGAGTACTCGACGTGCCGCTTCGGCACCCAGGTTCCCGAGCTCGGTGCGTCGCTTGGCGCGCCACCCGGCGACGTCGAGCATCAGCTTGCTGCGCTCGCCCGTCGACTGCTGCACAGCCAGACGGGTGAGTTCCTGCAGAGCGTCGAGTACCTCGCCCTTGCGACCGACGAGCTTGGCGAGATCGTCTCCGCCGTCGATGCTGACGATCGCGCGATCACCCTCGACGTCGAGGTCGATGTCTCCGTCGAAGTCGAGCACGTCCAGAAGCTGCTCGAGGTAGTCGCCGGCGATTTCGCCTTCCTCGACCAAGTAGTCCTCGTCGTCTTCGTCGTCCTCATCCGGATCGTCGTCATTCGAGGCCGCAGCGTCATCGACACTCGTGGGAACCGACGGCGTCTTCTGCACGGCGTCGTCGACGGTTGCGTCGTCGTCGGACTCCGTCTCGACGGCACTCACCTGATCGGTCTCGACCATCACGTCACCCACTCCATCCCCAGCTGCTGCGTTCCGTACTTCGTCGTTCTGTGCTTCTTCGGCGTGCGCTGCCATGTTCGTCCTTCTCTCGACGTGTCGGTCAGCGCCGCTTGCGCTTGGTCGACTTGTTCCTGTTCGCCTGCGGTCGCGGTTTGCTCGGCGTGGCAGACCCTGACGAGGACTCCGTCCCGGCGGTTCCGGCATCGGTCGAGGACTCTTCACCTGTCGGTGCCATCTTCGAGAGCTTCGGCCGAGCGCCGGGCTTGGGCTTGGTGGTCGAGACCGGCTTCACTCCGGGCTTGGGCGCATTCTCCGAGCGCTTCTCGACGGCGGCCGCTACCTTGGCGGCCTCTTCCTTGTCGATCTTGCCGAACACGAGGTGCTGCTGCGCGTAGGTCCAGGTGTTGTTGCTGACCCAGTACAGCAGGATGGCGATCGGAAGCAATGCGCCGAAGACGAGGACGCCGAGCGGGAACACGTAGAGGGCCAGCTTGTTCATGATCGCGGACTGCGGGTTTGCTGCCGCGGCAGCGCTCTGACGTGCGACCGACGCACGTGAGTTCAGGTGCGTCATGATCGCCGCGATGATCATCAGTGGGATGGATACCGCCGCGATGACCCATGTGGACGGAATTGTTGCTCCCGGACCCACAGCGAAGGCGTTGAGCTGATCCTGCGGCATCGTGATCCACGCCGAGATCGGTGCACCGAACAGACGAGCATCGAGGAACGACTGCACATCGGACACGTTGAACGCGTAGTTCGACAGCTCACGATTCTCTTCGGGCGTCAGCCCGAGCTGACCGAAACCGGTGCCGGTGCGGTTGAACGAGCGAAGCACGTGGAACAGGCCGATGAAGACGGGTGCCTGCGCCAGCACGGGGAGGCAGCCCATCAACGGGTTGAAGCCGTGTTCTTTTTGCAGCTTCTGCATCTGGACGGCCATTTTTTGCTTGTCTTTGCCGTACTTCTTCTGCAGCGCCTTGATCTGCGGCTGCAGTTCCTGCATCTGCCGCGTCGTGCGGACCTGCTTGACGAAGGGCTTGTACAGGATCAGCCGGAGGGTGAAGACGAGGAAGACGACGGACAATGCCCAGGCGAAGCCATTGCTGGGATCCTGGAACACAAAGCCGAACACCTTGTGCCACACCCAGAGAATCCAGGCAACCGGGTAGTAAATGAAGTCGAGCACGGCTCTATGTACTCCTCTGTTCTTCCACTCGCAGGAGATCGTGGTGTTCTTCGGTTTCGGTCAGCTCGGTGACGGTTGCGCGCCACCTACCGGGTTCGGGCACCGGGTCCCAGCCTCCAGAGTGCCAGGGAGCACATTTGAGGAGGCGGACGACTGCCAGGAGCGAGCCCTTCGGCATCCCGTGCACCTGGAGCGCCTCGATGGCGTATTCACTGCAGGTGGGGGAGAAGCGACAGGTAGGGGGCCGCATCGGGGACACATAGGTCCGGTACAACACGATGCAGTAGACGAGAGTTCGAGCAGGAATGGAACGAAGGTTGCCCATGAATGTCATGACGGCGGACCCTTCGGAGCTTCGAGTAGACCGAGCTTCTTCAAACCTGAACGCAGTTGAACGTGTAAATCTGCCGAGGATGCGTGCGCAGCACCCGGAAGTGCTCGAATGACCACGTCGGTGTTCACCGCGAGCCCGTCGATCACCTCGGCACAGATATGCCGAAGCCGGCGCGCAACTCGATGACGAGTTACGGCCGGCCCGACTGCCTTGCTGACGATCAATCCGAAACGTGGCCCATGAACGGTGGATGCGATGCCCTGCTCGTGACGCGCAACTGCGTGTACGACCAGGTCCGATCTACCCATTCGGCGTCCTCGACGCATCACCACGGTGAAGTCACGTGCGCGATGCAGCCGATTCGGCTCAGGAAGCATCCCGAGCTCCAAGCTTCGGACGAACGGTTATCAGGCTGTGAGTTCTTTGCGGCCCTTGCCGCGACGTGCGGAAACGATTGCACGACCCGCACGGGTACGCATACGAAGACGGAAGCCATGAACGCGCGCGCGGCGGCGATTGTTCGGCTGGAACGTCCGCTTGCCCTTGGCCACGGTCAACACTCCTCGAGATTCGAAGACGCCGATCTGTCGGCGCCTGCTGTAAAGGTTCTCAGCGAGTTCGGATGAACTCGCTAGCCTCCCGAGCGAGAAATCCGAGTGAAGACAGACTGTGAGCAGCCAGCAAGCATCGGCCACCTCGCTATTGGGTGACTGTTCGAGAGTACTGATCGAGTCACCGGTGGTCAAACTCGCTCGACATCGACCGATCCGTCGATTCATACACAGGCCACCGACGACGAGACCTCGGACGGGCCGAAGAGTCGACAATATCTGTCGTTCCGCCGCGCCGCGCAACTGGTCGTTGCTGCGATCGAACGACTGACAATGGCTATCGCCGCAGGTCAGACTGTCGTATACGTACTACCACGCCACTCGGTGACGGTTGGGCTCACATCGGTGTCGTTTATCCACACCTGTGGATAATTGTGTGGAAACACAGTTCAGGTGGCATATTCGTACCTTGCGGGGTCCACCGAAGGACCCTTGTCTCGGCCGCGGAGGCGCACGATCGACGACGCTATCCGACGACGCGGTTGCGCGGGTTCGAAACGCCGCACCGAATCGGTTGTCGGAGTCCGGCGAGACCTACAAGCTCGACGACGGAGGGATCGACGTGAACGACGATCCGGATGCGCTTGCGCGCATCTGGCCCGAGGTAGTCGCGGAGCTGACGTCCGACCGACACAGTGGGTCGCCGCTGACCAAGGGCCAGAAGGCCTGGCTCGCGCTGGTCAAACCGCTCACGTTGACTCAGGGCTTCGCTCTGCTCGCCGTCCCGTCGACCTTCGCTCAGGAAGCGATCGAACGTGACCTGCGCGAACCCATCCTGGGAGCCCTGGGGCGTCATCTGGGACAGGGTGTCGAAGGTCTCGGCGTTCGGATCTCCGCCCCCGAGGACGAGAAGCTCGAAACCGAGCGCTCGACGTATCCCGATGCCGTCAGTTCCCCGACGTACCGGCGCCGCGTCCTGACCAGCAGAGACGACGAGCCGTCGGACTCCGAGACCGCCGATTACGAGGAAGTGGACGACGAGCGGGAAGCCCTCGCCAGTGTCCAGAACTCGTGGCCGACGTACTTCACCAAACCACCGGAGTCGACGCCACCATCGTCGGGTGCCAACAGCCTCAACTCGAAGTACACCTTCGACACGTTCGTGATCGGCGCCTCCAACCGGTTCGCGCACGCCGCCGCGGTCGCCATCGCCGAAGCACCCGCCCGGGCGTACAACCCGTTGTTCGTGTGGGGGGCATCGGGCCTGGGCAAGACGCACCTGCTGCACGCGGCCGGTCACTACGCGCAGCGCCTGTTCCCGGGCATGCGCGTCAAGTACGTCTCCACCGAAGAATTCACCAACGACTTCATCAACAGTCTCCGTGACGACCGCAAGGTGGCGTTCAAGCGCCGCTACCGGGAGACCGACGTGCTGCTGGTCGACGACATTCAGTTCATCGAGGGCAAGGAAGGTATCCAGGAAGAGTTCTTCCACACCTTCAACACGCTGCACAACGCCAACAAGCAGATCGTCGTCTCGTCCGACCGACCACCCAAACAGTTGGCGACCCTCGAGGAGCGGCTGCGTACCCGCTTCGAGTGGGGCCTGATCACCGACGTCCAGCCACCGGAGCTCGAGACGCGGATCGCCATTCTGAGCAAGAAGGCTCGGATGGATCGACTCGACGTGCCGCACGACGTCCTGGAGCTGATCGCCAGCCGCATCGAGCGCAACATCCGCGAGCTCGAAGGCGCCCTCATTCGCGTGACGGCATTCGCCTCGTTGAACGGACAGGCCCTCGACCTCACCCTCGCCGAGGTCGTCCTACGTGACCTGATTCCCGATTCGTCCAGCTTGGAGATCAACGCGGCCACGATCATGGCCGTCACCGCGGAGTACTTCGACACCTCCATCGAGGACCTGTGCGGACCGGGTAAGGCCCGAGCGTTGGCCATGGCCCGGCAGATCGCGATGTATCTCTGCAGAGAGCTCACCGACCTGTCGCTACCGAAGATCGGTCAGACGTTCGGCCGAGATCACACGACGGTGATGTACGCGGACAAGAAGATTCGCAAGGAAATGACCGAGCGTCGCAAGGTCTACGACCAGGTCCAGGAGTTGACGGCGCGCATCAAGCAGCGCTCGAAGCGATAGCTCCACAGTCCTTCGGCAACGACGGCGACGGCGCCGATTCCCATCGCGGGGGTCGGCGCCGTCGCCGTTTTCGTCGGTGATCGGTGCCGCCTCGGTTCGACTCGGGCGTCGATCGAACACGATCTCCAGTCGATTCCGGATCGAATCTGGGTCGATTCTGCGCCGAATCCGGGCCGATTCTGGGCCGAATCGGATGACATTTCGGAGCCGACGACCATTGATTCACACCTGTGGATAACCATGTGGACAACCGTCGACTTCTGGGGATGGAATGTGGGCGCCTGTGCACCGATGCGATTGGTCCACAGGCAGCCGTCCGTCAACCGCAGATTGGTCCCGAGTTCATCCCCACGACACCACGCCGAGCCACCAGCATCGCGAGGGCTCCATGCACAGATTGCACAGGACCTATTAATACTTCTGTTTTCTCCTTGAAAGAACTTCTTTGAAAACAGGTGTTGGGGAACGATCCGTTCACAGCCCCCTTCCGACGACCGCATCGGTGCCCTTCGCGGCCTCGCCCGAGCTTTCAACTTCGTCTCGAAGGGCATACGGTGTGCTTGCGCTGGATGTGCCAGACTCGTCGTTGCATCGGTTGGAGCCGCGACGATCGTGGTCGCACCGCTCGACTGTGCACACGAATGCCCCGAACGAGAGGAAATGCCGAGCGATGGAGCTTGGAAGTTTGAAGTTTCGCGTTGCTCGTGAAGATTTTTCCGATTCCGTGGCGTGGGTGGCCCGCAGCCTGCCGTCCCGGCCGCCCGTTCCCGTTCTCGGTGGCGTTCTGCTCGCCGCCGACGAACAGGGTCTGACGGTCTCGGGCTTCGATTACGAGGTCTCCGCCCAGGTGAAGGTGTCGGCCGAAGTGGCCACCGCAGGACGAGTTCTGGTGTCGGGCAAGCTACTTGCCGATATCACCAAGTCGTTGCCGAACAAGCCCGTCGACGTCACCGTCGACGGGACTCGCGTTCTCGTCAACTGCGGAAGCGCAAAATTCTCGCTGCCGACGATGCCGGTCGAGGACTATCCTCAGCTACCCGAGTTGCCCAGCAACACCGGTTCGCTGGCCGGTGATGTCTTCTCCGAGGCCATTGCCCAGGTCGCCATTGCGGCGGGCAAGGACGACACGCTTCCCATGCTGACCGGTATCCGTGTCGAGATCGACGGCACCAACGTCGTGCTGGCTGCGACCGACCGATTCCGGTTGGCGGTTCGTGAGGTGGACTGGACTCCCGCCGGCGCCGACACCACCACCGCAGTGCTGATTCCGGCGAAGACTCTGTCCGAGTCGGCCAAGACTCTCGGCGGCAACGCGGGTTCGCCCGTCGAGCTGGCTCTCGGTTCGGGTTCCTCCATCGGAAGCGACGGTTTGCTCGGAATCGTCAGTGACGGGCGCCGCACGACCACTCGTCTGCTCGATGCGGAATTCCCGAAGTTCCGTCAGTTGCTGCCGGCAGAACACACTGCCGTCGCAACACTCGAGATCGCGCCGCTGGTCGAGGCCATCAAGCGCGTGGCACTCGTCGCCGAACGCGGTGCGCAGGTGCGTCTGGAATTCAACGCCGAAGGTGTGCTGCTGTCGGCAGGCGGCGACGATGCCGGCCGCGCCGAGGAAGCTCTGCCGGCCGACTTCCAGGGCGAGGCGCTCACCATCGCGTTCAACCCGGGGTACCTCATCGACGGCCTGTCCTCCTTGCACAGCGAGAAGGTCACGTTCGGTTTCACGACCCCGAGTCGGCCTGCAGTGCTGCGTCCGACGTCGGACGAGGAGCTGGTGCCCGACGATTCCGGCAAGTTCGCGGCGCCTCAGTCCCAATACACCTATCTGTTGATGCCCGTCAGGCTGCCGGGCTGATCCTGCCTGGTTACTGTTGAAGTTGCGGGATCGTACGAGTCGTTCCGCCGGCTCCACTCCCGCTCGACCGGAATTACACCTGACACAGACAAGGACGCTTCCTCATGCAGCTGGGCTTGGTCGGTCTCGGAAAAATGGGCTTCAACATGCGCGAGCGGCTGCGCGAGCACGGCCACGAGGTCATCGGTTACGACCCGAGGCCCGAGGTGACGGACACTCCGTCACTCGCCGGTCTCGCGGAATCCCTCACCGCCCCCCGGGTGGTGTGGGTGATGGTGCCCTCCGGCCAGATCACCCGGGACACCATCACCGGGCTCGGGGATGTTCTCGAACCGGGCGACCTGGTGATCGACGGTGGAAACTCGCGTTTCACCGATGACAAGCCCAACGCAGAACTGTTGGACGCCAAGGGAATCGGGTACATCGATGCCGGAGTTTCGGGCGGTGTCTGGGGATTGAAGAACGGCTACGGCCTGATGGTCGGCGGCGACGACGAGCACGTTGCACGCGCTATGCCGATCTTCGACGCCCTGCGTCCGGAAGGGGAACGCGCGGACGGATTCGTCCACGCCGGCCCTGTCGGTGCCGGGCATTACTCGAAGATGGTGCACAACGGCATCGAATACGGTCTGATGCAGGCGTACGCCGAGGGCTACGAGATCCTCGAGGCCGAAGAATTGGTGCAGGACGTGCAGGGCGTACTGCGGGCCTGGAGCAAGGGCACCGTCGTGCGGTCGTGGCTGCTCGATCTGTTGGTCGAGGCACTCGGTCAGGATCCGGAGTTCAGTGAGATCTCGGGGTACACCGAGGACTCCGGCGAGGGTCGATGGACCGTCGAGGAGGCCATTCGGCATGCCGTACCAGCCCCGGTCATCTCCGCAGCTCTGTTCGCGAGATTCGCTTCGCGACAAGAAGATTCGCCTGCAATGAAGGCAGTGTCGGCGTTGCGGAACCAGTTCGGCGGGCATGCCGTCAAGAAGGCGGATGCGGACGAGACACTGCGCGCACCCGCGCCGAAGAACACCGAGTAAGTGTTCGTCCGGTCTTTGCAACTTCACGATTTCCGGTCCTGGGACGACGTCATCGTCGACCTGGGCCCGGGATCGACCGTGTTCGTCGGGCCCAACGGCCACGGTAAGACCAACCTGCTGGAATCACTCGGTTATCTGTCGACGCTGTCCTCGCACCGGGTCTCGACCGATGCGCCCATGATCAGGGCAGGTGCGTCCACCGCGTTCGTCGGCAGCGCCGTGGTCAACCACGGACGCGAGTTGATCATCGACGTCGAACTGCTCGAGGGCAAGGCGAACAAGGCGAGGATGAACAGGTCTCCGCTGCGTCGACCACGAGAAATTCTGGGTGTACTGCAGAGTGTGTTGTTCGCACCCGAGGACCTCTCGCTGGTGCGCGGCGACCCGAGTGAGCGCCGTCGGTATCTGGACGAGCTGCTCACCACCAGAATTCCTCGAATGGCCGCTGTGCGTGCAGATTACGACAAGGTGCTGCGTCAGCGGTCGGCACTGCTGAAGACCGCCAGCGGGGCGTTGCGCCGAGGCTCGTCGTCCACCGACGGCTCGAGCGCTCTGGCCACGCTCGATGTCTGGGATGGCCATCTTGCTGCCCACGGTGCCCGATTGCTGTCGGCCAGAATATCTTTGGTACACGAGCTGATGCCCTTCGTGCAGCAGGCCTACGAGTCGATCGCGCCGGAATCGCGGCTCGCCACGTTGTCCTATCGATGCAGCCTCGCCGAGGCACTGCCGCCGGAATTCTCCGATGCCGGCCGAGCACCGGAGTCCGACGACGTCGACGTGCTGGAAGCTGCTTTCCTGCACCAACTTTCGGTGATGAGGCAGCGAGAGATCGAACGTGGGGTGTGTCTGGTCGGTCCCCATCGAGACGATCTGGAATTGATGCTCGGCGACCGACCCACCAAGGGCTTTGCCAGCCACGGTGAATCGTGGTCGTACGCACTCTCTCTTCGGCTCGGTTCCTTTTCGTTGCTGCGCGAGGACGGGACCGACCCCGTCCTGATGCTCGACGACGTGTTCGCCGAGCTCGACCGCAAGCGGCGCACGGCCCTGGCGGCAGTGGCGGCCGACGCGGAACAGGTACTGATCACCGCCGCGGTTCCCGAGGACGTGCCACCCGAACTCGATGCACGACGCTATGGTGTCGAGGCTCGTCAGGAATCCGATTCCGGTGCGGCAGGGCGTATTTCGACCATCACCGAGCTGTCGACGTCGGAGAATGAGGTGTCATGAGCGACGACACGAACTCACCGGCACCGGATGAGCAGCCGGAGTTGAAGGGCGTCGACCTTGCTCGGCGGGCCCTCGAAGATGCCCGGGCTGCGGCCAAGGCGAGCGGCAAGTCGGTCGGTCAAGGTCGTTCGTCACCGACCGGGGGTGTCCGGGCACTGCGGGGGCGTCGACGACGGGGTTGGTCGGGAGCGGGCCCCGACGATCGGGATCCGCAGGCATTCGGTGCATTGGCCAACAGCATCGCGTCCAAGCGTGGGTGGTCGGCCAAGGTATCGGAGGGTGCCGTGCTGGGGCGCTGGCCCAGCGTCGTCGGTGAGGACATCTCGGCGCACGCCGACCCCACCGGCCTCAAGGACGGAGTGCTCAGTATCTCCGCCGAGTCGACTGCGTGGGCGACGCAGCTCCGATTGATGCAGTCGCAGATTCTGGCGAAGATCGCGGCGGCGGTGGGCCACGGTGTGGTGACGTCGCTTCGGATCACCGGGCCGACGACGCAGAGCTGGCGAAAAGGCGAGCGCCATGTCAAAGGTCGTGGTCCGCGGGACACCTACGGATAGTGACTGTTCCCAATGCGCGTTCGACGTAGCCCCTGGTCCAGGTGATCCTCAACAGATGTTGGGGGCAGTGTTGCTGTGAGACAGTTGGTATGCGTAGCGTGATTCGGGACACGCAACGGTCGGGGGACCGAATACTGTTCCATGCGGCCATCGGACGAGGAGAAGTTGTGTCTGCACCTACGAAGAAGGCGTCGACAACGGCGGTCGACGTCGATGGGACCCCCGAAGACAGAGTGGTTCTGCACGCTCGGAACGTCGAATTCGATTGGGAAACTCTGCCGCTGCACTATATGGACGGCAATCCCCTGGCCACCCATCTGATCAACGTGATGCACCTGCTTCTGCCCGAGGGCGAGGAGTGGTTCGTGCGTACGTTCAAAGAGGCGTTGCCGCTCATCCACGACGATCAGTTGCGCGACGACGTGATCGGCTTCATCGGCCAGGAAGCCATGCATGCACAGGCCCACACCGAGGTCCACGATCAGCTTCGGGCCCACGGCATCGATGTCGATCCGTACGTCGACCAGATGAAGTTCCTGTTCGGACGCGCGCTCGGCAACCGCTCGGGCCACGGTCAGAACAGCCTGGTGGAGCGTCTTGCCTTGATCGCAGCTGCCGAGCATCTGACCGCGTTTCTCGGCGACTGGGTTCTCAACGCGCGCGAGCTCGACGAAGCCGACGTCGATCCGGTCATGCTCGATCTGTTGCGGTGGCACGGCGCCGAAGAAGTGGAGCATCGTTCGGTGGCGTACGAGGTGATGCGCTACTTCGACGTTCGGCCGGCCCGGCGTATCCGGACCTACGTGGTCATTGCACCCACTCTCGTCTGGTTCTGGACGCGCGGCGTGCGCTACCTCATGAGCCAGGATCCGACGTTGGCGCATCTGTCGCCGAAGGAGCGCACGCCGTCGTTCCGTGAATTCCGACGGGTCGCCAAGGCCGGTCTGTTTCCGACGCCGATGTCCATGGTCAAGGCGTCCCTGCGGTACTTCAAGAGCACATATCACCCGTCTCAGGAAGGCTCGACGGCCCAGGCCGTGCAGTATCTCGCCACCTCGCCGGCGGCGCGGTCCGCTGATCGATGACCAAACGCACGTTGCGGAGCAGGCTCGACGCGATGGCTCGAAAGGTCGACTCGTTCCGAGTAGGCCGCACGATTCCACAGAATCTGTACGGGCGTGACGAGCCGGATCAGACGGTGTCGCTGGTCACCGATGCACTGGACAAGTGGTTCGCCCTCCTCGACAACGGTGAGTACGACGCCTCGTTTGCGGCGCCTCCCGTCGCGCGTACCCGAGAACTGACACTGGTCTCCCGTGACGTTCTGTGCATCGACGAACAGGTCGTCCAGCTGACCTTCGCCGCCGCTGACGGGTCGGCTCTGCCGGCGTGGGCACCGGGAATGCACTTGGATTTCTACCTCCCGTCCGGTCGCCGACGGCAGTATTCCCTGTGCGGATTGCCCGGCGACGACACGTACTCGATCGCAGTACGACTCGTGCCGGACGGCGGCGGCGGATCTCCGGAGATGCACGCGCTGACGGTCGGCACTGCGGTGTCGATCAGGGGGCCGCGCAACGGGTTTCCGTTCGTACCGTCCGAACAGGCAGTATTCGTCGCCGGTGGAATCGGCATCACCGCGATCATCTCGATGGTGCGCCGTGCCCGCGATCTGGGCATGGACTGGCACCTCGTCTACTGCGGCCGCTCCCGCGAGTCGATGCCGTTTCTCGATGAGATCGAGGGCTGGGATCCCGCCCGGGTCACCGTGCGCACCGACGACGTGGACGGCATGCCGTCGAGTATGGATCTGTTGGGCTCGACGGCCCCCGGCGGTTCGGTCTACGTATGTGGTCCGCCGCCGATGATCGACCTCGTTCGCGCCTCGTTCGACGCCCTCCCGGCCACGCATCTGCACTTCGAGCGCTTCTCACCGCCGCCGGTGAAGAACGGGACGGAATTCGAGGTGCAGCTCGTCGATTCCGGCGAAATTCTGTCGGTCGGTGCGGAAGAGACTGCGCTGCATGCCATTCGACGCATCAGGCCGGATGTCGCGTACTCGTGTCAGCAGGGTTTCTGCGGCACGTGCCGGGTGCGAGTGCTCAGCGGAACACCGCAGCATCGAGAGAATCGGTTGACGACCGAGGAGCAGCGGCACGAGATGTTGATCTGTGTCTCGCGGTCGGACGGAGAACGGATCGTCCTCGATCTGTAGCCGAATCGCCGGTTTTACCCTTCATCTTTGTCGTCCGATGTCGAGAAAATGCGCCTGTGAAGCAATCAGGGGCCTTTTAGGGGTGTCATCGTCCCCATGCTGTCGCAGCCACCCAGTACTATGGACCGGTACGACATCAAGCCCGGAACAAACGCATGGACCGAGCACGGCGGAAACGACCGTGCCGACCCTGCGGTAGCACCTACGTCAGGTGTGAGCGGGGTAGTGGACGCGTAGAAGGAGAACCAGCTAACCGTGGCTGCCCAGAAGTCAGGTAACAGTGAGAACAGCAAGGATTACGGCGCTTCTTCCATCACGGTCCTCGAGGGCCTGGAAGCAGTCCGTAAGAGGCCCGGTATGTACATCGGTTCCACCGGTGAACGAGGCCTGCACCACCTGATCTGGGAGGTCGTCGACAACTCCGTCGACGAGGCCATGGCCGGCTACGCCTCCACCGTCGACGTCACCATCCACGAAGACGGCAGCGTCGAGGTCAAGGACGACGGCCGCGGCATCCCCGTCGCCATGCACTCCTCCGGTGTTCCCACCGTCGAGGTCGTCATGACCCAGCTGCACGCCGGTGGCAAGTTCGACTCCGACTCCTACGCCGTCTCCGGCGGTCTGCACGGCGTCGGTATCTCCGTCGTGAACGCACTCTCGACCAAGGTCGAACTGCAGATCGCGCGTGACGGTCACCGCTACAAGCAGACGTACGATTACGCCAAGCCCGGCCCACTCGAGACCGTCGGCGACACCACGGAGACCGGCACCACGGTGCGGTTCTGGGCCGACGGCAAGATTTTCGAGACTCTCGACTACAGCTTCGAGACCGTGCATCGTCGCCTGCAGGAGATGGCGTTCCTCAACAAGGGACTGACCATCAACTTCACCGACGAGCGAGTGGCGGCCACCGACGCGACCGAGGAAGAACTCGGCGAGACCGCCGAGGCACCCAAGACCGCCGAGGAAGAGCAGGCCGACGCGGCCAACGCGAAGCCGGCCAAGGTTCGTAAGCGGACGTACCACTACCCCGACGGTCTGGTGGACTTCGTCAAGCACATCAACCGCACCAAGACCGCGATTCACAACTCGGTCGTCGGCTTCACCGGCAAGGGTGAGGGCCACGAGGTCGAGATCGCCATGCAGTGGAACGCTGGTTACTCCGAATCGGTGCACACCTTCGCCAACACGATCAACACGCACGAGGGCGGTACCCACGAAGAGGGTTTCCGTACCGCGCTGACGTCGACGGTGAACAAGTACGCCATCGAGAAGAAACTGGTCAAGGAAAAGGACGTCAAGCTCACCGGCGACGACATCCGTGAAGGCCTCGCCGCCGTCATCTCGGTGCGGGTCGGCGAGCCGCAGTTCGAGGGCCAGACCAAGACCAAGCTCGGCAACACCGAGATTCGCTCGTTCGTGCAGAAGGCGTGCAACGAGCACCTCTCGCACTGGTTCGAGTCCAACCCGGCCGATGCCAAGACGATCATCAACAAGGCGGTCTCGTCCGCGCAGGCCCGCATGGCCGCACGTAAGGCGCGAGAGTTGGTGCGGCGCAAGAGCGCAACCGATATCGGTGGCCTGCCCGGCAAGCTCGCAGACTGCCGCTCGAACGATCCGAGCAAGTCCGAGATCTACATCGTGGAGGGCGACTCCGCCGGCGGCTCGGCCAAATCCGGCCGTGACTCGATGTTCCAGGCGATCCTGCCGCTGCGCGGAAAGATCATCAACGTCGAGAAGGCCCGCATCGACCGTGTCCTCAAGAACAACGAGGTCCAGTCGATCATCACCGCGTTCGGCACCGGCATTCACGACGAGTTCGACATCGCCAAACTGCGCTATCACAAGATCGTGCTGATGGCCGACGCCGACGTCGACGGCCAGCACATCTCCACCCTGCTGATGACCCTGTTGTTCCGGTTCATGCGGCCGCTGATCGAGAACGGTCACGTCTACCTGGCCATGCCGCCGCTGTACAAGCTCAAGTGGAGCCGCGGCGAACCGGATTTCGCGTACTCCGACCGCGAGCGCGACGGTCTGCTCGAGGCCGGTATCGCCAACAAGCGCAAGATCAACGTCGAGGACGGCGTCCAGCGCTACAAAGGCCTCGGCGAGATGAACGCCAAGGAGCTGTGGGAAACCACGATGGACCCGGCAGTGCGAGTTCTTCGTCTGGTCACTCTCGACGATGCCGCGGCCGCGGACGAACTGTTCAGCGTCCTGATGGGCGAGGACGTGTCCGCCCGCCGAAGCTTCATCGCGCGTAACGCGAAAGATGTTCGCTTTCTTGACGTTTAGTCGTTTCTCGGACGCACCGCACTCAGTGTCGGTGCGTCCGACGACCGTTTTCGAGGAGATCTTCTATGTCTGACATCACCGAACCGCCGGTCGGGCCCCCGCCGGGCTCGACCACCAACGCCGAGGGCGGCGACCGGATCGATCCGGTCGACATCCAGCAGGAAATGCAGCGCAGCTACATCGATTACGCGATGAGCGTCATCGTCGGCCGCGCGCTTCCCGAGGTCCGCGACGGTCTCAAGCCGGTGCACCGACGTGTGCTGTACGCGATGTACGACTCGGGCTTCCGTCCCGACCGTAGTTACGTGAAATCCGCACGGCCCGTTGCCGAAACGATGGGTAACTACCATCCCCACGGCGACACCTCGATCTACGACGCGCTCGTGCGTCTGGCTCAGCCGTGGTCGATGCGGTACCCACTGGTCGACGGCCAGGGCAACTTCGGCTCCCGCGGCAACGACGGTGCCGCCGCCATGCGATACACCGAAGCGCGTCTTACCCCGCTCGCCATGGAGATGCTGCGCGACATCGACGAGGAAACCGTCGACTTCATCCCCAACTACGACGGCAAAACCCAAGAGCCGACGGTACTTCCGTCACGCGTGCCGAACCTGTTGATGAACGGCTCCAACGGTATCGCCGTCGGTATGGCCACCAACATTCCGCCGCACAACCTGCGTGAACTCGGCGACGCGGTGTTCTGGGCCCTCGACAACTTCGAGGCCGACGAGGAAGCGACTCTCGCGGCCTGCATGGAACGCGTCAAGGGTCCCGACTTCCCCACCCACGGACTCATCGTCGGCGGCCAGGGAATTCAGGATGCGTACTCGACCGGCCGCGGTTCGATCCGCATGCGCGGCGTCGTCGAGATCGAGGAAGACTCCAACGGTCGCACGACGATCGTCATCACCGAACTGCCCTTCCAGGTCAACCCCGACAACCTGATCACCTCGATCGCCGAGCAGGTTCGCGACGGCAAGTTGTCCGGTATCTCGAAGATCGACGACGAGTCCTCGGACCGCGTCGGTATGCGCATCGTCGTGACGATCAAGCGCGACGCCGTCGCCAAGGTCGTGCTCAACAACCTCTACAAGCACTCGCAGCTGCAGACCAGCTTCGGTGCCAACATGCTCTCGATCGTCGACGGCGTGCCGCGCACTTTGCGACTCGATCAGATGATCCGGTACTACGTCACTCACCAACTCGACGTGATCGTTCGTCGTACTCGGTACCGCCTGCGCAGAGCCGAGGAGCGGGCCCACATCCTGCGCGGCCTCGTGAAGGCGCTCGACGCGTTGGACGAGGTCATCGCCCTCATCCGTGCGTCGCAGACGGTCGATCTCGCCAAGCAGGGCTTGATCGATCTGCTCGACATCGACGAGATCCAGGCGCAGGCAATTCTCGACATGCAGCTGCGGCGCCTCGCAGCCCTCGAGCGCCAGAAGATCATCGACGAGTTGGCCGAACTCGAACGCACCATCGCCGACTTGCAGGACATTCTGGCCAAGCCGGAGCGTCAGCGTCAGATCGTGCGAGACGAACTGGCCGAGATCGTCGAGAAGTTCGGCGACGACCGTCGCACGCGCATCATCGCTGCCGACGGCGACGTCAACGACGAAGATCTGATCGCCCGGGAGAACGTGGTCGTCACGATCACCGAGACCGGATACGCCAAGCGCACCAGAACCGATCTGTACCGGTCGCAGAAGCGCGGCGGCAAGGGCGTGCAGGGAGCAGGCCTCAAGCAGGACGACATCGTCAGCAAGTTCTTCGTCTGCTCGACGCACGACTGGATCCTGTTCTTCACCACCAAGGGACGCGTCTACCGGGCCAAGGCGTACGAGCTGCCCGAGGCCAACCGCACGGCGCGCGGACAGCACGTCGCGAACCTGCTGGCGTTCCAGCCCGACGAACGCATCGCGCAGGTCATCCAGATCAAGACCTACGAAGATGCTCCCTACCTGGTGCTCGCCACCAAGGGCGGTCTGGTCAAGAAGTCGCGTCTGACCGACTTCGACTCCAACCGCAGCGGCGGCATCGTGGCCGTCAACCTCCGCGGCGAGGACGAGTTGGTCGGGGCAGTTCTGGCGTCGTCCGACGACGACCTGCTGCTCGTCTCGGCTCAAGGCCAATCGATCCGATTCTCGGCTACCGACGAGGTCCTGCGACCCATGGGCCGCGCCACCTCCGGTGTCCAGGGCATGCGCTTCAACGGCGAAGACGAGCTGCTCTCGCTCAACGTGGTCAGCGAGAACAAGTTCCTGCTGGTCGCGACGTCGGGCGGTTATTCCAAGCGCACCGCGATGGAGGACTACCCGCAGCAGGGCCGCGGCGGAAAGGGAGTACTGACAATCCAGTACGACCCCAAGCGTGGCACGCTGGTGGGAGCTCTCATCGTCGACGACGAGGACGAGCTGTACGCCATCACGTCCAGTGGTGGCGTCATCCGGACCGCTGCCAAGCAGGTTCGGAAAGCCGGCCGACAGACCAAGGGCGTGCGGTTGATGAATCTCGGTGAAGGCGACACACTGCTCGCGATAGCGCGCAACGCCGACGAGATCGAACCGGACGCAGCAGGTCCCGAAGACGATGCACCGAAGGAGTCGTAAGTGAGCACTCCCAACCGGCCTGGCAGCAGGCCCGGCCCCACGGGTGGACCGGACAGCAGGGACGCTGCGCAGACCGAGCAGCCATCGCGTCCGGCACCTCCAGAAGGTGCCCGACCGGGAAGTCGCCCCCAGCCGGCGACGCGTCCGGCACCGGCGGCAGGGCGAGGACCGGCACCGCAGCAGGGTGCTCGGCCACCGGCACGCCCGACACAGGGTGGTCCGGCCGGCCCGCCTCGTCCGACGCAGGGACCGCCGCCGCAGCGCCCACCGGCACCGCAGGGTCAGCCGGGTTCTCAGGGTCAGCCGGCACCTCAGGGACCGCCGCCGCGAGCACCTCAGCAGGGCCCGGCACCGCAGGGTCCGGCTCAGTCTCGCCCGCCACAGGCGGCCAACGGTCGGCCCGGTGAGCCGGGTACCGCAAACGCCGACGGCGGTCGCCCCGCCAACGGCCAGCCGCCGCAGGGTCAGGGACCGTCCGGTCCCGCATCGCCGCCGCGTCCCGCCAATGACGCTGCTCCGGCCGCCGAGGGGTCAGCCGAGTCGAAGGCTCCGGCACCGACCCAGGCGATACCGACTCAACGCGGAGACGGCCCGCAGGGCGGTTCCGGCACTCCGCCCTGGCAGCGCGGCCCCGGCCAGCGTCCGGCACAGCAGGGGCCCGACGACCGTCAGCAGCCCCAGAACCAACCTCAGACGAACCTGTCCGGGCGCGGCACCGCACTGCCGGCAACAGGTGAGTTCGATCGTTCGACAGCGGCAGCTGCAGCCGCCTCGGCAGCGCCGGGCCAGCGTGAATCGGGCCAGCGTGAATCGAGTGAGCGTGAATCGGGTGAGGACAAGACCGAACGACGCGAGGCAGCGCGGTCGAAGGCGGCCGTGATCGACGGACCGACTCGGCACATCGAGCGCAAGGATCTGGCGAAGGACATGCCGGATCTGTCTGCCACCCGGCATCCCGAGCCGACGGCAGCCGATCGCGCAGCCCCCACCGCCATCACGGCGGTACCCAGCGCGGACGGCGATCCTCTGCGGGCGACGATCCAGATTCGCAAGATCGATCCCTGGTCGACGCTCAAGATCGCTCTGGTCATCGCTGTGTCGTTGTTCTTCGTGTGGATGGTGGCCGTCGGGCTGCTGTACGCCGTGCTCGACGGCATGGGTGTGTGGGACCGACTCAACAGTGCCTTCACCGAGATCGTCAACGAATCCGGCGACGGCGGACTCGTCAGCGCCGGCCAGGTGTTCGGCTACGCGGCAGTGATCGGTGTGATCAATGTCGTACTGTTCACCGCACTCACCACGATCGGCGCCTTCATCTACAACCTGTCGTCGGACCTGGTCGGCGGCGTCGAAGTGACGCTGGCAGATCGCGACTGACCAGCACGAACGACTGCCGTATCGGGCCGTTTTGGAAGACAGCGGCCCGATACGGTAATCTCATCCCTCGGTTCGAGGAGAGCAATTCTTCGGCCCGAAGCAGTATCGAGGGCCTATAGCTCAGGCGGTTAGAGCGCTTCCCTGATAAGGAAGAGGTCGGAGGTTCAAGTCCTCCTAGGCCCACACCGAACGAACGAAAAGAGGCAGGACGTGAAAATCCTTCTTCTTGTTGCTTCGGTGGTGATCGCAGTGCTGACAGTATCGAAGGTGCGCTCCACGCGCAGCTCGGAAGGCGTCTGGCACAGCATCTCCACCGGGTGACAATCGCTCGGACAGAACGTGTAAAGTTCGTGCACGTTCGACAGCAACACCCGGGGCCTTAGCTCAGTTGGTAGAGCGCTGCCTTTGCAAGGCAGATGTCAGGAGTTCGAATCTCCTAGGCTCCACAATCAAAAGGACGTCCATTCCGATGGGCGTCCTTTTTCGTGTCCCCCCTCGACTGCCGCTCACCCCAAGTCCACTAGATGTGACATTGACCCCCGAAAAGTCCACCGAACGTGACATCGAGTCCCGGCCGGGTGGCAGGGATGCATCGACCACTGTTGTGACTCGGACCAACCGCTGTCGACATCGGTGCCCAGATATCCAGATCATTGTTCGATTCGTTTCGCATCACGTCCGCGGTCCCTAGCGTTCTTCGGGTACAGCAGCGTCGGTTCTCGGATCGACGGGACAGGTCGCGACGGCGCACCGCAGGGGGGTGTGCCGTCGTTCGATCTCGGCGTCTCGGATCGGTCTTCGGTTCGGGCGTCTCATATTTCTCGGAGGAGCCCCACAGATGACGCGTGTTCTCGATCATGAAGAGCTGTTGACCGAACTCGACGGCACGTTGGAAGCCAACCTGAATCGCCATCTGTCGATGGCGAAGGAGTGGCATCCGCATGATTACGTGCCGTGGGATCTGGGTCGCAATTTTGCAGCAATGGGCGGAGAGGACTGGTCGCTGGAGCAGTCGTCTTTGTCGGAGTTGGCTCGTACAGCGATGATCACCAATCTGTTGACCGAAGACAATCTGCCGTCGTACCACCGCGGTCTGGCCGACAACTTCTCGTTGGACGGAGCCTGGGGCACCTGGGTGGGCCGTTGGACCGCGGAGGAGAACCGTCACGGGATCGTGATGCGCGACTATCTGGTCGTCACACGCGCCGTCGACCCGGTCGAGCTGGAGCGGGCTCGGATGCACCACATGACCGTCGGTGTCGATGCCCCCATGGACGGCTCCAACTTCTTGCATTCGGTGGCGTACGTGACGTTCCAGGAGCTCGCCACGCGCGTGTCGCATCGCAACACGGGTCTGGCCTGTGGTGACCCGATCGCCGATCGAATGCTGGCCCGGGTGGCCGCCGACGAGAATTTGCACATGATCTTCTACCGGAACCTGGGCGAGGCGTCGCTCGACCTGGTCCCGGACCAGATGGTGCGGGCCATCGCCGATGTCGCGACGGACTTTCAGATGCCGGGACTCAACATGCCGAACTTCCGCAAGAACGCCATGATCCTGGCGAAGCACGGGATCTACGATCTCCGCCAGCATCTGGACGAGGTGCTGATGCCGGTGCTGCGGAAATGGAACATCTTCGAGCGCAACGACTTCAGTGGTGAGGGCGAACGCGATCGCGATCGTCTGGCCGCATTCGTCCAGGATCTCGAGGCGAAGGCGACGAAGTTCGAGGAATCACGCGATCGCCTGTTGGCGCGGGAGGAAGCGCGGGCCGAGAAAGCGTCCTGACCTGCTACGGAATCGCTGCTGCGGGTCGTGATCGAAGCTCGGAGGTGTTAGAGTCCGGTCACGGGTGGGCCCGATGAGGCGATGGTCGTAGTGCGTGGGGAGGGCCGATGGTGCCTGGGGGGAATCGCGTGAGCGGTGGTGTCCGGTTCGTTGCGTGCCTCGGTGAGGCGTCACGCGTAATCGACGGTGTCTGCTGGTGAGCAGATTCAGGTTCGACGAGTCCGGCCGGATGCTGGCGGTATTCGCCGCGGTGACCACGGTTCTCTACATCGCGAACGGCATCGCATCGTGGTCGGACGTGTCCGGCCCGCAGCAGCTCTTCGCCGCGCTCGCAGTGGTTCTGGGGCCGGCGGCGATCGTTGTTCTCGCCAGGGCAGGAGCGCCGAGTCCCAAGCATGCGGTCGGCACCGCCACCGCCCTGTCGGTGGGCGCGCTTGCCTGTGCATTGGGCAGTAGCAACACGATGCCCGCGTTCTTGATCTGTGTGCAAGCGGCGATGTTCCTCGGCATGCACATCGGTGCGTTCTGGTCCGAGCGCGACGCTGGGATATGGGTTGCAGTACTGGCCGTGTCTGCGGTCGTGGGCGCCGCTGTCGCCCCCTACGGCACGCCCTTCATCAGCTACATTCTGGTCGCCCTGGGCATCGTCGGCGCAACGGAAGTCTTCGGGGTGTTCGCGCGTCGAATGCGGTATTCGGCCACTCACGACGCGTTGACGGGCCTGCTCAATCGATTCGGTTTCGAGTCGAAGATCGAGAAGATGTTGCCCGCGTGCGCCGCTCGTGGTCTGACGGTCAGTCTGGCGGTGCTCGATCTCGACAACTTCAAGGAGATCAACGACGAGTACGGCCATATTGCCGGCGACGTGTTGCTCACTCGCGTCTCGAAGGCGTGGAAGGGGCAACTGACGAAACGGGACGTTCTGGGCCGGCTCGGCGGAGACGAATTCGTCCTGTTCATGCCAGGGGTTCTCGAGGCCGAAGCCTGGCAGGTCATCGACGGCTTGCGTCGATCCCATCGAGCCGAGTGGAGCGTCGGTCTGGCGTGTATGCCTGCCGGCCGCCGGTGGGGTGAAATATACCGCGCTGCAGACGCAGACCTGTACCGCGCCAAGCGGAGTCGTCCCCCGAAGGCGTCTCGCCATACCGAGCCCGGCGACGGACATCGCGGGCCGGTACGCAGAATCGTGTAGCGATACACCGATGTGGCCGTCATCCCCAGATTTCATCCACAGCCTGGGGATAGATTTCTCGCTGCACCGTCTCGCTGACGTTGACTCGTCGAGTACGACGACAACGCTGCGGGGGGATTGCGATGGTCACGCTCGATGACGTCAGATCATGGGACAGTCAGGCGCTGACCGCCGTCTCGAATCGGTTCATGCACAGTTGGCGTGAATTGACCGCCGTGCACAGCTCACTGCTGGAGACCGTCGTCGACGACGGATGGCAGGGCCCCGCGGCAACGGCATACCGGGATGCCATCGGAGCTCTAAGTGCGCAGGTGGGGGACTGTGCGACGGAGCTACTGCGGGTAGCGCTGTGCACCGCTCCGGCGGCCATCGACATGGCGGGACTCGTCTCGGCGCTGACCGCTCTGGAATCGAACGCCGCGTGCGAGCACTTCGATATCCGACGCGACGGTTCGGTGACCGACGTGCTGACGTCGTATTCGGTTGCGCAGCAGGACCTGTCGTCGACCATTCGCGATCGGCGTCGCCGTTGCACCGAGTTGGCCGAACGCATCACCCAACTGATGCGAGCCGCGACCGCGTTCGACGACGACCTTGCCCGACGCCTCGCCGGCGACATCTCACCGGTAAAATTGGCCACGGCAGGGGTATCGGTAGTGCCGGTCGACGGGAGCCCGGCCACGAATGCGGCGTTCTGGAGCGCACTCTCGCCCGCCGAGCGCACTCGGCTGCTCGTCGAGCACCCGGCTCTCATCGGTAATCTGGACGGCGTGCCGGGCCGAATTCGGGATTCAGCGAACCGTCGGGTACTTGCCAGTGAGCGCCTCCGACTGCAGGCTGTGGCGGGTGAACTCGTAAACCAATTGCAGGACAACATTTTCGGAGGACTATTCAGTGATGCTGACGCCGGCTTGGAACAGACGCGAACGCGGTTGAGTTCGCTCGACGCGATCGAGAGCACTCTGGCGCAGGGTGACAGGCAACTGTTGGCGCTCGACAATTCGACGTATGCGGAGACCACTGCCGCGATCGCGGTAGGTGACGTCGACACGGCAACACACGTGGCGGTGTTCGTACCCGGCCTCGGCTCGACCGTCCACGGCGACGCGGTACGTTACGACGGCGACCTGGAAAATCTCAAAGCTACTGTGGAGCAGACATTTTCGGAGGATCCGCCGCCCACCGTCGCAGCCGTGACGTGGATGAACTACCAGGCTCCACAGCTGGGGTGGGGCCTACTCGATCCCGATCGAACAGTCGTATCCGACGCAGCAGCGCACGCAGGGGCGACGCGATTGGTGCCCTTTCTGGAGGGCCTCGACGTGGCCCGGTCGAACGATCCACATCTGTCGGTGCTCGCGCACTCGTACGGATCATTGACCGCAGCCGCTGCCCTGCACGAAAGCACCGGCGTCGACGAGTTCGTGGCCCTCGGATCACCTGGCCTCGGCACCGACAGTGTGACCGACCTACAGGTTCCCGACGGTCACGTTTTCGCGGCGGAGGCGCGCGGGGACATCGTTGCCGACATCGGTGCCTTCGGTCGCGATCCCGGCACACTCGATGGAGTGACCCAACTGGCGACCGACGAGGGCGACGGGCGTCCGGGCACGACAGGTCACGGCGACTACCTCACGGACGGTTCGAGCGTCGAACACAACGTCGCGCTGGTCGTCGCCGGCCGGGGTGACGATGCAGAAACCAGGCCCCGGCCGGGCCTGTTCGATCTACTACAGAAGCTTCTATACCTGTGACGTCGACTCGTCTTCGTAATCGACCAAGCTGGGCGGCGCATCTGCGGGCGGCGGCACCTCGTGGCGGCGACGGCTGAGGTAGAACACGACACCTCCGACGACGACAGCGGCAGCTCCGAGCGCCAGGACGCGACGCTTGTTTCCCGGCGTCCGATCAGTCGTGAGAGCTGCCTTGGTCAGATCGGCCCGGGCAATGCGCTCGGCAGTCGCCGCGCGACGCTGCGCAGCCTGCTTACGCGCCAGACCGTAGCCGCGCTTGGCGAGCAACAGGCCCACTCCGGCAGGGCCCTTGCTCACGACGGAAGCGGCACCGAGCAGCGTCGACGCCGCCGTACCGGTGGAGGAGTGAACCCGCTCGGTTTTCGTTGTGCTCGTCATGCCCTCACTGTTCCACAACAGCGCCCCGATCGACCCTCCCGATACACCACCTGTGAACTACCCGGTCGCTCGAGATGGCACGATGGTGAGCGTGACTTCACCAAACAAGACCCAAACGGCAACGCTGCACACCAACCGCGGCGACATCGTCATCGAACTGTTCGGCAATCACGCCCCCAAGACCGTCGCGAACTTCGTCGGTCTCGCGGACGGGTCGAAGGAATACACGACGCAGAACGCGTCGGGTGCCAAGACCGGACCGTTCTACGACGGCGCAGTCTTCCACCGCGTCATCGACGGTTTCATGATCCAGGGCGGCGACCCGACCGGAACCGGCACCGGCGGACCGGGCTACAAGTTCGAGGACGAGTTCCACCCGGAGCTCTCCTTCGACCGCCCCTACCTGCTGGCCATGGCCAACGCAGGCCCCGGCACCAACGGCTCGCAGTTCTTCATCACCACCGGCAAGACCCCGCACCTCAACCGCAAGCACAGCATCTTCGGTGAGGTCACGGACGAGGCGTCCAAGAAGGTCGTCGACGCCATCTCGAGCACGCAGGTCGGCCGCGGCGATCGCCCGGTGGAAGAGGTCGTCATCAACAGCATCACCATCGCCTGATTCGGTTGTAGAAGGATTACACGATGACAAACCCCGGCTGGGGTGGCGCGTACGGCGACCAGCCCAACCCACCCCAGTCGGTGTGCGTCAGACATCCCGATCGCCCGACCGGCCTGGCCTGCTCTCGATGCGGCCGGCCCGCGTGCCCACAGTGCCTGCAGCCCGCGGCCGTCGGGCAACACTGTGTGGACTGTGTTCGCGACGGCAACAAGAACGTCCGGACCGCTCGCACGGTCGCCGGCGCGCCGATGACACGCACCGCCAAGACACCCCTGACCTTCGCGCTGATCGCGATCAACGTCGTGATCTTCGGCATCACCGCCGCTCAATCCGGCGACCTCATGAGCAATTTCCGCGGATCCTCGCTGGCCGACGCCTGGGCACTGAACAGTCTGCTGGTCGCGGACGGCGATGTGTGGCGCCTCCTCAGCAGCGGGTTCATCCACATAGGACCCATTCACCTGCTGGTGAACATGTTCGCCCTCTACATCATCGGCCGAGACGTCGAACTGGTGCTGGGCCGCAGCCGCTATCTCGCCGTCTACTTCCTGTCGCTGCTCGGTGGCAGTGCATCGGTCCTGCTGTTCGAGAACCCTCTCGCCGCCACCGCCGGCGCGTCGGGTGCCGTATTCGGATTGCTCGGCGCGCAGGCCGTCATTCTGCTGCGACTCAAGCGCTCCCCGACCCCGGTCCTGATCGTGATCGCGTTGAACATCTTCATCAGCATCTCCATCCCCAGCATCTCGCTGTGGGGCCACATGGGCGGACTGGTCGCCGGAGCGGCAGCCACCGCCGGATTGGTGTTCCTACCCAACCGCAACGACGCGCAGCCTCGTGCCGGGATATCCCTCGCCTGGCTCTCCGTGGCCGCAGTAGCCCTGATAGCCCTGGGCACCATCGCGGTCCGAGTCCTCGACCTGCGCGCGCAGATGGGCCTCTGAAGTCCACTAAATGTGCCATTGACCCCCGAAAAGGCCACCGGACGTCACATTGACTCCCGACGACGCCGACACGCGTGCTCGGCAATCACCATGGGCTGCCCGGCGGCTTTGCGACGCTCACTGGTCCACTAAATGTGCCATTGACCCCCGAAAAGTCCACTGAACGTCACATTGAGTACCCCCGGAGGGGTCGGGGACGGTGGGCGGTCAGTTGTTCGGCGGCACCAGACCGTAGGTGTCGAGTACCTCGAACACGTCGCGTGGGTCGGCTCCCAGGTCCCATCGACCGAAGATGATGAGTCGATCGTCGTCCTCGTCGGGTGGGCGGACGTCCAGTTCGAGCATCGGCACTCGTCGTCCCAGTCTCGGGTAGCGGACCACTTTGATTTGGACGATGTCGGCGCGCGAGTACGTACGTGTGCCGGTGAGTCGTTTCATCACCAGGGAGCCGTCGGGTGTGATGGCGAGTCGGGGGCGTTGTGCGGCCGCGAGGGCTGCCATCACCCAGGTTCCGACGGCGGCGAGTCCGACGAGGAAGGTTCCGGCGGCGTCCGAGGAGGCGAGGACGGCACCGATGGCGAGTGCGATACCGCCTGCCACCAGCGCGCCGACGGCTACGGCCGGCGTCGCCCATCGGTGTTCGTACACACCCTGTGGATGGTTGGGAAAGTTATCCACAGGGTTTATCCACATTGGGGATGAATGACATGGGTGTAACTCGGCCGGCTCTCAGCGCCATCGCATGGTCATGACGAGGCCGACGACCATGAAGCCGAATCCGATGAGGAAGTTGTACGCACCGAGGTTGCCGATGAACGAGATGTCTTCCTGGGCCAGGTAGTACACAATCAGCCACAGCAGCCCTACCAGCATGAATCCGAGCATCAGGACCACGTACCAGACCGGCGACGGGCCGGCGTTGACCTTTACCGGCGTGCGGTTGGCCGGGTTGATCGTGTAGTCGTTCTTCTTCCGTACCTTCGACTTCGGCATTGCGTCCTCTTCGTGTTCTTGACGGTCATCGGCGTGCGCCGTGCCTGTGGACAACTGACGGTGACAACCTGTGGATCGATCGAGTTGCGTGCATCCCCAGGTTATTGTCTCCCGGAGAGCCGTGGCGGTCATCCACCCGGTTTGTAGTACACGCTAACTCAGATCAGCGCAGCACCGACCTACCGAACAGTGGCGAGCACTCTGTGAGACGACGATCGACCGATTCCTCCGAGACCCGATGGTGGGTGCTCGCTGTGGCGGTGTGCGCTGTGGTCGGTCTGCTGCTCGGAACCACGCGACATGCCTCGGACGGCAACGAGTTGCGGGGCGGTGACACGACACGGCTCGCCGATCTGGTCGATTCGGCCCAGAGAAGCAGCGACGATGCGCTGCGCAGTAGAGATGCGCTGGAGCAGCAGGTCGATCTCCTGCAGCAGCGTACGGCGGCGGGCGACTCCGAGGTGGCCGACGCGTTGGCCCGGGTCGACGCCCTCTCGGACGCGGCGGGCCGGGAGGAGGCGTCCGGCACGGGGTTGACGGTGACGATGGCCGACGCTCCACGCGGTCCCGACGGGTCGTATGCGTCCGACGCGTCTCCGGACGACCTGGTGGTTCATCAGGTCGACGTGCAGAGTGTCCTCAACGCCCTGTGGGCCGGTGGTGCGTCGGCGATGGCGATGCAGGATCAGCGTCTGGTGGCGTCGTCAGCGCCGCGGTGTATCGGGAACACACTGCTGCTGGGCGGCCGGACGTACAGTCCGCCGTATGTGATGTCGGCTCTCGGCGACCCGGATCGATTGCGGGCGGCGCTGGACAACGAGCCCGGGGTACGGCTGTACGAGCAGTATGCGCTGCGTTACGGTCTGCGCTACGAGGTCGCGGCGTATCAGAACGTCTCGGTTCCGGCGTACACCGAATCGGTGCGCATGCGTTTCGCGGAGCCGCGCTGAGTACGCTGTCGACATGCGCATTCTCGTCGTCGACAACTACGACAGCTTCGTCTTCAACCTCGTCCAGTACCTGGGGCAGTTGAACGCCGAGGTCGAGGTGTGGCGCAACGACGACGAGCGACTTGCCGACCGCGACGCTGTTGCCGCGGAGTTCGACGGCATTCTGCTCAGCCCGGGCCCGGGAACTCCGCAGCGCGCCGGGGCCACGATGGACCTGGTTTCGGCGAGCGCGCGGGCCGGAACCCCGCTGCTGGGTGTGTGTCTGGGCCATCAGGCCATCGGAGCCGCGTTCGGTGCCACGGTCGAGAAGGCTCCGGAATTGCTGCACGGCAAGACCAGCCTCGTCCATCACACCGGTGTCGGCGTCCTGGAAGGGATGGCCGAGCCGTTCACGGCCACCCGCTATCACTCGCTGACCGTCCGCGAGGACACCATCCCCGCGGAGCTCGAGATCATCGGCCGTACCGAATCAGGTCTGGTGATGGCCATGAGGCACACCGAGCTACCCATTCACGGCGTGCAGTTCCATCCGGAGTCCATCCTCACCGAGGGCGGGCACCGGATGCTGGCCAACTGGCTCGCGGTGTGCGGTATGCCCACCGATTCCGTCCTGGTGGGAACCCTGGAGGCGCAGGTCGCCGAGGCCTTCGCCTGATCGTCGACAACTAACGCCCGGGGATACCCAGGGCTCCGATGCTGATCGTGACGGTGTCGGACTTACTGATCTCGGACCCTGCCGGCTGCGTCTGATTCACCACTCGCCCGACCATCAACGGATCCAACGTCGCTTCTCGCGTCGCCGTCAGTTCCGCTGCCGTTCCCGTCCAGCCGGCCGACTGCAGCGCGGCCAACGCCTGCGCCTCGGTCAGACCGGCGAGGTCGGGCATGGGGATCTTGTCGCCGTTCGACACGCGCAGCGTGACGACAGTGTTCTCGGTGACATTGGTGCCGCCCGCGGGGTCTGTGGAGACAACCTGCCCCGTCGGCTGTCCCGAGTCGATGTTCTGCACCTGGACGCGCAGTCCGGCTCCCTCGACGTTCGGCTGCGCCACGTTCACGAGTTGCCCCACCACATCGGGCATCCGCACCTGCGCGGGCCCGGTGCCCAGGGTGATGCGAACCTGCGAGTTCGCGTTCATGCTCACGCCCGAGGACGGATTCTGCTCGACGACCTTGTCGAGGTTCTCGGGTGACGACGGAGCACGGGCGACGGTGGCATCGAGCTGGAGGCCCACCTCGTTCAGTGCATCCGACGCCTGCTGCTGGGTGAGTCCGGTCAGTCGCGGAACCTGCACCTGCTGCGGTCCCGAGGACACGTCGAGCTGGATGTTCCCCGGCGATTCGGTCTGTGATCCGGCCGCCGGATTGGTGCCGATGGCTGAGCCTTCCGGAATCGCCGCGTCGGGCTTCTCCTGGATGCTCACTCGCAGGCCGGCTTCTTCGAGTTGACGCTGCGCCTCGTCTGCGGACAGTCCTACGACGGTGGGCACGGCGACGGTCTTGGGGTCGGCACCGGGACCGAGCGACCACAGGAAGGCACCGACGATAGCGACGACGATGATCGCGGCCGCCGAGATCAACGCGATCTTGAGGCCGCGGCGGTTCTTCGGTTCCTCGTAGTCCTCCGTGTGGCGTGACGACCGAGGTGCCGCGGTAGCGGCGGGCTTGTCCTTGCCGGAGAAATCGGCCTGACGAGAATCGACGGAGCCGAGGATGGTGGTTCGATCCTCGTCGTTCATCACCATGGGCGCACTCGGGCGCTGTCCACCCAGAACGCGGACCAGGTCGGTACGCATCTCGGCGGCGCTCTGGTAGCGATTGGCCGGGTTCTTGGCCATTGCCTTGAGGATGATCGAGTCGAGTTCGCGCGGGACGGTGTCGTTGACCAGCGACGGCAGCTGGGGGTCTTCTCGGACGTGCTGATAGGCGACGGCGACCGGCGAATCCCCCTTGAACGGCGGCTCGCCGGTGAGGATCTCGAACAGCACGCAGCCGAGCGAGTAGACGTCCGAACGCGCATCGACCTGTTCCCCGCGGGCCTGCTCGGGCGAGAGGTACTGCGCGGTTCCGATCACGGCGGCGGTCTGAGTCATCGGCGAGGACGAGTCGGCGATGGCACGGGCGATGCCGAAGTCCATCACCTTCACCGCGCCGGCGTTGTTGATCATGATGTTGGCGGGTTTGACGTCGCGGTGCACGATGCCGTTGCGGTGGCTGAAATCGAGCGCAGCACAGACGTCGGCGATGACCTCCATGGCCCGACGCGGCTCCATGGGTCCTTCGGCGCGCACGATGTCGCGCAGGGTGTCGCCGTCGACGTATTCCATGACGATGAACGGGAGCGGACCGGCTTCGGTCTCCGCTTCACCGGTGTCGTAGACGGCGACGATGGCGGGGTGATTGAGCGCAGCAGCGTTCTGTGCCTCACGTCGGAACCTGAGGTAGAACGTGGGATCGCGAGCGAGGTCGGCGCGCAGAACCTTGATGGCGACGTCACGATCGAGTCGGGTGTCCCGAGCGAGGTGAACCTCGGACATACCGCCGAAACCGAGTATCTCGCCCAGCTCGTAGCGAGAGGAGAGCGTACGGGGAGTCGTCATCGTTGTCCTTGTGGTGCTTGCGGGAACGGAATCTCGATCAGCGGCCTGCGAGTCGTCGTCTGGGTGGGCTGCGCCGAGGTCGTCGTGCTCTCTTCGGTGGTCGTCGGCTCCTCCGAGGTGGTCGTGGTCGTCGTGGTGGTGGTCGTGGTTTCTTCGGTGGTCGTGGTTTCTTCGGTGGTGGTCGTCGGCTCGGTGGTCGTTGTGGTCGTGGTCGTCGGCTGCGTGGTGGTAGTGGGCTGCACGAACGGTGTCGGCGAGTCGTCCCTGCCACCGGTCAGCAGTACGTAACCGCCGATCAGGATGGCCAACAGCAGGAGCACGCCGCCGCCCCAGGCCAACGCCTTCTGTGCCGAGGACATGCCGGTCTGCTCGGGAACCGCTGCAGCTGCAGTGCCGGTAGCCGGGCCCCGGTAATCCCGTTGCGAGGTCGGCATCATCTGGGTGCTCGACGGCGGAGACGGCTGCGGGCTGGGCACGACGCCGGGCATCATGACTCTCCCGGTTCCGGTACCGCGCGAGTTGCCGGGTGCAGGCGGCCGGCGGCCGGCGCGAACTGCGGCGACGGCGTCGGCGAATTCACCGCCGTTGGCGTACCGGGCGGCCGGATCCTTGACCATCGTGATCTCGATGAGCTCACGGACGGCAGGCGGTAGGTCGACCGGCATGGGCGCCGGTGCTTCGCGGACGTGCTTCATGGCGACGGTCAAGGCACCGTCGCCCACGAAAGGCCGTGTGCCCGCGAGTACTTCGTATCCGACGACGCCGAGTGAGTAGACGTCGGATGCCGAGGTCGCCTCTTCGCCGAGGGCTTGCTCGGGAGCGATGTACTGGGCGGTGCCCATGACCATTCCGGTCTTGGTGACCGGGGAGGCGTCGACGGCCTTGGCGATGCCGAAGTCGGTGATCTTGACCTGCCCGGTGGGGGTGATCAGGATGTTGCCGGGCTTGACGTCGCGGTGGACGACCCCTGCCGTGTGCGCGATCTGCAGTGAGCGCCCGGTTTGTTCGAGCATGTCGAGGGCATGGCCGAGCGGCAGGCGCGACATGCGACCCAGCACTGCGTTGAGGGGTTCGCCGTTGACCAGTTCCATCACCAGGTAGGCGAGCGATTCGCCTGCACCATCGCGGGTCTCGCCGTAGTCGTACACCCCGGCGATTCCGGGGTAGTTCAGCTGAGCGGTGGTACGGGCCTCGAACCTGAAGCGCTGCAAGAACTCCGGATCCTCGGAGAACTCGGCTTTGAGTACCTTCACGGCGACACGGCGGTCGAGGCGATTGTCCATCGCCTCCCAGACCTGTCCCATGCCGCCGGTGGCGATGAGGCGCAGCAGTCTGTAGCGCTGCGCGATGACGGCTCCGTTACTCAGTGGCACCGATGCTCACCTCCCCTGCAATGCGGCGGCGATGACGGCGCGGCCGATGGGTGCTGCGACCGAACCGCCGGTGGCGGCGAGGGCTCGATCTCCGCCGTCCTCGACGATGACGGCGATGGCGACCTTGGGGTCCTTCGCCGGTGCGAAACCGATGTACCACGCATGGGGCGGGGTGTTGCGAGGATCCGAACCATGTTCTGCGGTACCGGTTTTCGACGCGATCTGCACCCCGGGGATCTTGCCTTCCCCGCTGGTGTTGTTCTCGGAACCGATCATCAGATCGGTCAGGGTCGCGGCCGTGTCGGAGCTGATCGCCTCACCCATCGATTGGGGTTGGTAGCTGGACAGGTCCGACAGGTCGGGAGACTGCAACTGCTGCACCAGGTTCGGGGCCATCCGTACACCGCCGTTGGCGACGGTCGCGGCGATGACGGCGTCCTGCAGCGGGGTCAGCGCCACGTCGCGCTGACCGATGCTGGACTGGCCGAGAGCAGCGTCGTCGTCGATGGATCCGATGGTGCTGTCGGCGACGGTGAGCGGGATGCTGGTGTCCTCTCCGATACCGAACTTGGCGGCGGTCTCGCGCATCTTG
This sequence comes from Rhodococcus sp. JG-3, assembly GCF_000482405.1. NCBI lineage: Bacteria > Bacillati > Actinomycetota > Actinomycetes > Mycobacteriales > Nocardiaceae > Rhodococcus > Rhodococcus sp. JG-3. The sequence goes on along the minus strand of NZ_KI519398.1, from coordinate 812,656 downwards.
TCGGCACCGGTGTCGATGCCGAGTTCGACGAAGGCGGTGTTGCACGACCGTGCGAACGCCTCACGCAGCGAGGCGGTCTGACCGCCTCCGCAGGTCGAACCGTTGTAGTTCTCGAGCGTCGTCGACGTTCCCGGAAGGGTGATGTTCGACGCGGCCGTCAGTTGATCGTCCGGAGTGGCGCCTGCTTGGAGCGCAGCGGCGGTCGTGATCACCTTGAACGTCGATCCCGGTGGGTAGGTCTGCGAGATCGCGCGGTTCACCAGCGGCTTGCTCGGATCGTCGCTCAGGTTCTCCCAGGCGGTCGACGTGGTGCTGCCGTCGTGGCTGGCCAGCAGGTTGGGGTCGTAGCTCGGCGTGCTGGCCATGGCGAGAATGTTGCCGGTGGCGGGGTCGAGGGCCACGACGGAGCCGGTGTATCCCTTGGCGGTCAACTGGTCGTACGCCACCTGTTGGACGACCGGGTCGATGGTGGTGACGACGTTGCCGCCGCGGGGATCACGGCCGGAGATGAGGTCGAACAGGCGTCCGCCGAACAACCGGTCGTCGGATCCGTTGAGTACCGGGTCCTCGGCGCGTTCGAGACCGGTGCTCGAGTACAGCATCGAATAGAAGCCGGTGATCGGGGCGTTGGCCTGCGGGCTTGCGGGGGAGATCGAATTCTGCGGGTACGTGCGCAGGTATTTGTAGCGATCGTCGGTGGCAACCGACGATGCGAGAACCTGGCCACCCGCCGAGATCTGACCGCGTTGACGTGAGTACTCGTCGAGCAGAACGCGGGAGTTCCGTGGGTCGGTGCGCAGGTCGTCGGCCTTGATGACCTGAACGTAGGTCGCGTTGGCGAGCAGGGCGACCACCATCACCATGATGGCGATGGAGACGCGGCGTAGGGGAGTGTTCATGCGCGCTTCACCATTTCGGTCGGCGCCTCGGCGATCGGGGCGGCCACAGCGGGCTTCTTCTTGGGGGTCGCAGGCTCACGCGCTGCGTCGGAGATCTTGATCAGCAAGGCCACCAACAGGTAGTTCGCCAGCAACGAGGATCCTCCGTACGACATGTACGGGGTGGTCAGACCGGTCAGCGGGATGAGTTTGGTGACGCCGCCGACGACGACGAACAGCTGGACGGCGACGGTGAACGAGAGCCCGGCGGCGAGCAACTTGCCGAAGCTGTCTCGGACGGCGAGCGCAGTACGCATTCCGCGAATGACGAACAGCAGATACAGGATCAGCACTGCGGCCAAACCGATGAGGCCGAGTTCCTCGCCGACGGTGGCGATAATGAAGTCGGTCTTGGGGAACGGAACCTGCGACGGGCGACCGCTGCCGAGGCCGGTGCCGGCGAGCCCACCGGTGGCCAGACCGAACAGCGACTGGGAAATCTGATAGCCGGTGTCGTTGTAGTCCGCGAACGGGTCCAGCCAGGTCAGTGTTCGCACGCGCACGTGGCTGAACGCCTGGTAAGCGAAGAAGAATCCGACCATCAGCAGACCGCTGCCGATGATGATCCAGCCGACACGCTCGGTGGCGATGTAGATCATCACCAGAACGGTGCTGAAGATCAGCAGCGACGTGCCCAGATCTTTCTCGAACACGAGCACCGCGACCGAGACGATCCACACGACGATGATGGGCCCGAGATCGCGAGCGCGCGGGAAGTCCATGCCGAGCCAGTGTTTGCCTGCCGTGGTGAACAGTTCGCGCTTGGACACCAGCAGTGACGCGAAGAAGATCAGCAGCAGAATCTTGGCGAACTCACCGGGCTGCAAACTGAAGCCGGGCAACCGAATCCAGATCTTGGAGCCGTTGACCTCGGAGAATGCCGACGGCAGCAGCGCAGGAATGGCGAGAAGGATCAGCCCGGCCAGCCCGAGGGTGTACCCGTAGCGAGCCAGGGTGCGGTAGTCGCGCAGCAACACCAGCAGTGCCACGAAGCCGGCGATGGCCAGCGTCGTCCACAGCACCTGCTGGTTGGCGTCAGGCGACGGAATGGGATTGCCGAGATACTGCGCCTGTTGCTGATCGGCCAGGTCGAGTCGATGGATCAGCACCAGACCGAGACCGTTGAGCAGCGCGACGATCGGCAGCAGCAGCGGATCCGCATAGGGGGCGAACCGTCGAACGGCCAGGTGCGCCACCGTCACCAGTGCGAGGTAGGCCAGCGCGTACTTCGCCAGGTCCCAGGTGATCGTCTGTTCCTGGCTGGCTTCGACGAGGATCAACGAGATGGTGGTGATCAGGACCGCGGCCCCGAGCAGCAGCAATTCGACATTGCGACGATTCGACTGGATCGGTGCGGGAGCGAACCCACCGGGAGGACTCGGAAAGGAGCCTCCTGCGGACGGATTGGAACTCATCGAGTACCGGTCCTGCAGTTCTGGCCCGGGATCTGCGCGACGGTCGGTGTCGGCACGGCGGTAGTGGTCGGGGCAGCTTCCGGAACGGGCTCCGGCGCGGGCGGGGGCAACGGAACTCCGGGGGGCGGGATGATCGTCGTCGTCGGGGCGGGTGCGGCCGTGGTGGTCACTGCCGGCTCGGTCTCGCAGACCTCCAGTAGGTCTCCCGAGGCCAACCGTTGCACCTGACCGCGGGCGTCGTCGAGAGAGCCCGACGGGAGTCCTGCGGTCACCTGCTCGCGCGCGGCCGGCAACAGGTCGTCGATCTCGAACGGGACGCAATCGGCCGGCGCGGCGTCGGGTGCGGTCAGTGTGACGCCACCGTTGTCGTCGAGGCAGCCGATCAATTCCACGCTTTGCAGCGAGTACCCGAGAACCGAACCGGGGAGACCGCGCAGCACGGTGACCTTGCTGTTGTCGGCACCGACGTAGTAATTGCCCTTGATCACCGAATTGGCAACGACCACACCGATTCCGGCCAACACGACCAGGGTCAGCGCGATCAGTGACCACCGCAGTTTGTGCGACTTCTTCTCCGGTGTCACTACAGGAGCGGTCACGCGCTTGGGCGTCGTGCGCGGGGGACGCATGGCGGCGGCGCGGCCCGCTGCAGTGTTCGGCGGCGGAGCGTCTTCTTCGTCCTCGGTGCTGGCTGCGCCGCCGAGAATCGGGTGGCTCTGGCCGTAGTCGAGGTCGATGACGTCGGCGACGACGACGGTGACGTTGTCCGGGCCACCGCTGCGCAGGGCTAGTTCGATGAGGCGGTCGGCGCACGGCCCGGTCTCGCCCTCGGCGAGGGTGTTCTCGATTGTTTCGTCGCTCACGACGTCCGACAAACCGTCGGAGCACAACAGGTAGCGGTCGCCGGCACGGACCTCGCGGACGGTGAGCGTCGGCTCGATCTCGTTACCGGTCAGTGCCCTCATGATCAGTGAGCGTTGCGGGTGCGTGTGCGCCTGTTCGGCGGTGATGCGGCCTTCGTCGACCAGTGACTGGACGAACGTATCGTCGCGGGTGATCTGAGTGAGCGAGCCGTCGCGCAGCATGTAGGCACGCGAGTCACCGATGTGCACCAGACCCATTCGCTTGCCCGCGAACAGGATTGCGGTCAGCGTGGTTCCCATGCCGTCGAGTTCGGGCTCGTCTTCCACCTGGTCGGCGATGGAGGCGTTGCCCTCGCGGGTGGCGGCTTCGAGTTTGCCGAGCAGATCCTCGCCCGGTTCGTCGTCGTCGAGGTGCGCCAGCGCGGCGATCATCAACTGCGAGGCCACTTCGCCTGCGGCGTGACCGCCCATGCCGTCGGCCAGAGCCAACAGTCGCGCACCTGCGTAGACGGAGTCCTCGTTGTTGGAGCGAACGAGACCGCGATCGCTGCGGGCGGCGTAGCGGAGAACAAGGGTCACGGGCGCAACTCGATCACGGTCTTGCCGACGCGAACCGGAGTTCCCAGTGGAACGCGTACAGCGGTGGTGACCTTGGCTCGATCGAGGTAGGTGCCGTTGGTCGAGCCCAGGTCTTCGACGTACCAATCTCCGCCGCGAGGCGAGAGGCGAGCGTGCCTGGTGGACGAATAGTCGTCTGTCAGAACGAGAGTCGAATCGTCTGCGCGTCCGATCAGAACCGGCTGAGTGCCGAGCGAGATGCGCGTGCCGGCGAGGCCGCCCTGGGTCACCACGAGGTACTTCGCCACCTTCTGCTTGTTGAACGACGGGAGCACCTTCGAGCCACCGGAGTAGCGGGCGGGCACACGCATACCGGCTGCGGCATAGATGTCACTGCGCAGCGTCCGAAGAACGGCCCAGACGAAGAACCACAACAGAAGCAGAAAACCTGCCCTGGTCAGTTGCAGAATCAATCCCTGCACGACGATTCACCTCCTCCTTCGCGATCGGACCTGCATCCCCCACAATCCGACGCGGCGGCGCGACAGACATGGTTGTCTCGCAGCATCATAGGGTGCAGTCGCTCGTGTGGACGACATACGGGTGGGCGAACCTGCGAGTCGAGGAGACGAACATCTCGGTCGGCCGGGCCACTCCGGTGATCAGACGATCCGGACCAGAATCTCGGAGTGACCGGCGCGGATCACGTCGCCGTCGGCCAGTTGCCAATCCTGGACGGGTGCACCGTTGACGGTGGTTCCGTTGGTGGATCCCAGATCGGACAGCATGGCCACTCGGCCGTCCCAGCGAATCTCGATGTGTCGGCGTGACACTCCGGTGTCGGGGAGGCGGAACTGGGCGTCCTGGCCGCGCCCGATGATGTTCTGTCCGTCCCGGAGCTGGAAGTAGCGGCCGCTGCCGTCCTCGAGCTGAAGGGTCGCGGCGAGCGCCTGGGACTGACCTGCGTAGGACGCCGGCTGGTCGTAGCCGTAGCCGTCCCCGCGATCACCGGCACCCTGGGGGTAGCCGCGGCCGTAGGGCGCTTGGGCAGGCGGGTAGTCGTAGGCGGGCTGCTGGTAGCCCTGCTGTGGGTAACCGGCACCCTGCGGCTCGGCATAGCGGCCGGCGGGCTCGCCGTACGCCTGCTCCTGATAGGGAGCCTCGTTGTAGGCACCGCCCTGCTCGCCACCGTTGTAGTCGTAACCGGCACCGTTGTAGCCCTGCGCGTCGTAGCCCTGGGCGTTGTAGCCCTGAGCGTCGTAACCCTGCGCGTTGTAGCCCGCTCGGTCGTAGCCCTGGGCGTCGTAACCCTGCTCCTGACCGTTGGGTGCTCCGTAGGCCTGGTCGTATCCCTGCTCCGGGCCGCCGGCGGCGCTGTAGGCCTGGCCGTGCTGGGCGTACGGCTGCTCGTCGTAGCCCTGGTTCTCGTAGCCCTGGGCGTTGTACGGCTGCTGGTCGTAGCGCTGATCTCGATCGGCGGGCGCGTAACCCTGCGCGTCGTATCCGTTCTGCTCACGCGCCGCGTAGCGGGGATCCTGGCCACCGGCGTATCCGTTGCGCGCGCGCGGATCCGGACGATGTCCGTCCGCGGGGTCGCGCTGCGGGTCGTAGCCTGGGTTCTGCGTCATGTGGCCGGCTCCTGGTATCGACATCGGTGGGGCAGTCGGTCGCTGCGTGGCTGAAGGGACGGGACGGGCTGGCTGTGCCGACGCGTTCTGCTGAACAGAGCTGTTCTGCGCAGCAATCGCCGATCGTCCCACATCGGGATCGACCGAGCCACTGGCCCGGAACTGTCCGGTGTGAAGGGTGGGCGACGGTTCGAAGCGAACCACCACGTCACCGTAGGTCTGCCACCCCTGATCACGGATGTAATCGTCCAGGTGACGCGAGAAAGCCTTGACCGTGAGCTCGCGATCACCGGCAAGTTCCTCGTGATCCGAGCTGTTGATCGTGATCACGTAGTTGTTGGGTGCCAGGTAATGACCGCCGTCCAAGGGGCGAACGAGATCGGACGCCTCCTGTTGCAGCGCCGCCTCGACTTCGGCCGGTACGACGCCGCCGCCGAACACGCGGGCGAAGACGTCGCCGACAGCGCTCTGCAGCTTGCGTTCGAAACGCTGAACGATGCCCATCGTGACCCCTCCTCTCACTGTGTTCTTCCACCCTGTGGTGCCTGTTGCCTACAACGGTGCGACGGCCGCGTGTCATCACGAAGTCGCGCTGCAAGCATGATATACGGTGCGGCCGACAGCAACGCTGTGCCGCCGGTTGCTCGGGGCAGCTCGAGGCGGCGATTTTCGAGCACGGCGGGGTGCGTGTTAGTGTTCTCGCCGTCACCCGGGCGGGTGGCGGAATGGCAGACGCGCTGGCTTCAGGTGCCAGTGTCCTTCGGGACGTGGGGGTTCAAGTCCCCCTCCGCCCACCACACTGGCCGCAGCTGATCTCGATCGCTGCGGCCAGTAGTTTCTTCGAACCCCGGCGTGTGAGCGCGGGTGATGCCGTACATTCGTGTAGTTCGACAACGATGTCGACGTGTCGATGCAGAGCCGGATTCCGGACCCCGTCGATTCGGTGGAAAATCGCAGGTGAGAGCCCGAAGTAGGCTTACCTTATTTGCGAGAGCACCCTGGTACTGACTTATCGTTCGTAATTGGATCGGCCTCACCACGGCCTGATCCGTCGAGACCTTCACTTTTCTACCACGAGCCCACCCGCCCGTGCAGAGGAAAGCGTGGAAGATCGACAGGTGCTGCTTCAACGGCGAGGACGCACCGCAGGCCGTTCGAGCAGCCGGTTACACCACACCGTCGCCGACGAGTTTCAAGGCTGGACTTATCCGAAGGCTAGGTATGAAGCACACTCCGGGCCCGCAAGGCCTCTACGATCCCGTCAACGAACACGACTCCTGTGGTGTCGCATTCGTGGTGGACATGCACGGTCGCCGCAGTCGCGACATCGTCGAGAAGGCGATCACCGCACTGGTCAACCTCGAGCACCGCGGTGCCGCGGGCTCCGAACCGAACACCGGCGACGGTGCGGGCATTCTGATCCAGGTACCGGACGCGTTCTTCCGCGCCGTCGTAGATTTCGAGCTCCCCGCACCCGGTGCCTACGCAACAGGTGTCGCATTCCTGCCGCAGGGCCGCAGCGACGCCGCACGCGCGTGCGAGGGTGTCGAGCGCATCGTCGAGAGCGAAGGCATGACCGTCCTCGGATGGCGTGAGGTCCCCACCGACGACTCCTCCTTGGGCGCGTTGGCGCGCGACGCGATGCCGACGTTCCGTCAGTTGTTCTTCTCCGCTCCCGACGCGGCGATCACCGACCTCGAACTCGAGCGTCGTGCCTTCGTCATTCGCAAGCGCGTCGAACACGAGTTGGGTGAAGAGGGCGCAGGCAAGGACGGCCCCGGTCGCGAGACCGTGTACTTCCCGTCGCTGTCCTCGCAGACGTTCGTCTACAAGGGCATGCTGACCACGCCCCAGCTCAAGGGCTTCTACCTCGACCTGCAGGACGAGCGCGTCGAAAGTGCACTGGGACTTGTGCATTCGCGTTTCTCGACCAACACGTTCCCGTCGTGGCCGTTGGCCCACCCGTTCCGACGGGTCGCACACAACGGTGAGATCAACACCGCGACCGGCAACGAGAACTGGATGCGCGCCCGCGAGGCCCTCATCACCTCCGATGTGTTCGGTGGCTCGGAAGCGCTCGAGAAGATCTTCCCCGTCGTCACCCACGGAGCCAGTGACACAGCACGTTTCGACGAGGTGCTCGAACTGCTGCACCTCGGCGGCCGCAGCCTGCCGCATGCCGTGCTGATGATGATTCCCGAGGCCTGGGAGCGGCACGAATCCATGGACCCCGCGCGTCGGGCGTTCTACAAGTACCACTCCTCGCTGATGGAACCCTGGGACGGCCCGGCCTCGGTGTGCTTCACCGACGGCACCGTCATCGGGGCAGTTCTGGACCGCAACGGTCTGCGCCCCAGCCGCCTGTGGGTCACCGACGACGGCTTGGTCGTCATGGCTTCCGAGGTCGGCGTGCTGGACATCGACCCGTCCAAGGTCGTCCGCAAGGTGCGTCTGCAGCCGGGCCGGATGTTCCTGGTGGACACCGCACAGGGCCGCATCGTCTCCGACGACGAGATCAAGGACGAGCTCGCCGCCGAACACCCTTACCAGCAGTGGCTCAACGAGGGCCTGACGTCGATCGACGATCTACCCGAGCGGCCGCACGTGCACATGCCGCACGATCGCGTGCTGATCCGCCAGCAGATCTTCGGATACACCACCGAGGAACTGAACGTGCTGGTCTCGCCGATGGCGAAGTCCGGTGCCGAGGCCATCGGTTCGATGGGTACCGACACCCCGATCGCCGTGCTGTCGGCACGTCCGCGGATGTTGTTCGACTACTTCTCGCAGCTGTTCGCCCAGGTCACCAACCCGCCGCTCGACGCGATCCGTGAAGAGATCGTCACCAGCCTCGGCGGCACCATCGGTCCCGAGGGCGATCTGCTCAACCCGGGCGCCGATGGCTTCAAGCAGATCGTGCTGCCCCAGCCGATCCTGCACAACGACGACCTCGCCAAGCTCGTCCACATCAACGACGAGGGCACGCAGGAAGAGCTGCGCTCGGTGGTCGTGCGTGGCCTGTACCCGGTTGCCGAGGGCGGTGAAGGTCTCCGAAAGGCGTTGGAGGCCATCCGCGCTCAGGTTTCCGCTGCCATTTCGGGCGGGGCGCGGATCATCGTGCTCTCCGACCGAGAGTCCAGTGAGAAGCTCGCTCCGATCCCGTCGTTGCTCCTCACCTCGGCAGTGCACCACCATCTCGTTCGTGAGAAGACGCGCACCAAGGTGGGTCTGATCATCGAAGCCGGTGACGCCCGCGAGGTCCACCACATGGCTCTGCTCATCGGATTCGGTGCGGCAGCGGTCAATCCGTACATGGCTTTCGAGTCGATCGAGGACATGATCGAGCGCGGTGCCCTCACCGGCATCGACTTCGACAAGGCCGTCGGCAACTACATCAAGGCTGCAGGCAAGGGCGTGCTGAAGGTGATGTCCAAGATGGGCATCTCGACTCTCGCGTCGTACACCGGAGCCCAGCTGTTCCAGGTCATCGGCCTGTCGCAGGAACTGGTCGACGAGTACTTCACCGGGCTAAACAGCCATCTCGGCGGTATCGATCTCGATCAGGTCGCCGACGACGTCGCAGCGCGACATGGCGTCGCGTACCTCGACAACCGTCAGGAACGCGCACACCGTGAGCTCGAGACGGGCGGCGAGTACCAGTGGCGTCGGGAAGGGGAGTACCACCTCTTCAACCCCGACACCGTCTTCAAGCTGCAGCACTCCACCCGCACCGGTCAGTACGACATCTTCAAGGAATACACGAAGATGGTCGACGACCAGTCCGAGCGGCTCGCGTCGCTGCGCGGTCTGTTCCGCTTCAAGACCGAAGAGCGACAGGCTATTTCGATCGACGAGGTCGAGCCGGCAAGCGAGATCGTCAAGCGTTTCTCCACGGGCGCGATGAGCTACGGCTCCATCTCGGCCGAGGCACACGAGACCCTCGCCATCGCGATGAACCGTCTCGGCGGACGCTCGAATTCCGGTGAGGGCGGCGAGGACGTCTCGCGCTTCGAGCCGGACGAGAACGGCGATTGGCGACGCAGTGCCATCAAGCAGGTCGCGTCGGGACGTTTCGGCGTCACCTCGCACTACTTGACGAACTGCACCGACATCCAGATCAAGATGGCGCAGGGAGCCAAGCCCGGTGAGGGCGGCCAGCTTCCGGCTCACAAGGTGTACCCGTGGGTCGCCGAGGTTCGGCACTCCACGCCGGGTGTCGGTCTGATCTCGCCGCCGCCGCACCACGACATCTACTCGATCGAGGATCTGGCGCAGCTGATCCACGACCTGAAGAACGCGAACCCGTCGGCTCGTATTCACGTCAAGCTGGTCTCCGAGGTCGGAGTCGGCACCGTTGCGGCGGGTGTGTCCAAGGCGCACGCGGACGTGGTGCTCATCTCGGGCCACGACGGCGGCACCGGCGCGACGCCGCTGACGTCGGTCAAGCACGCAGGTGGACCGTGGGAGCTCGGCTTGGCCGAGACCCAGCAGACGTTGCTGCTCAACGGTCTTCGCGATCGCATCGTCGTGCAGGTGGACGGCCAGCTCAAGACCGGCCGCGACGTCATGGTCGCTGCTCTGCTCGGCGGCGAGGAGTTCGGTTTCGCCACCGCTCCGCTCGTCGTGTCGGGCTGCATCATGATGCGCGTCTGCCACCTCGATACCTGCCCCGTCGGTGTTGCGACACAGAACCCGTTGCTGCGCAAGCGTTTTGCGGGCAAGCCCGAGTTCGTCGAGAACTTCTTCATGTTCATCGCCGAAGAGGTACGTGAGCTCATGGCCGAGCTCGGCTTCCGCACGCTCGACGAAGCCGTCGGCCAGGTCGGTCTGCTCGACACGACCGCGGCCAAGGAGCACTGGAAGGCGTCGAAGCTCGATCTGTCGCCGATCCTCGAAGAGGTCGAATCGGCGTTCATGAACCAGAACCTCTACAACACCGGGGTCCAGGATCACGGTCTCGACAAGGCCCTCGATCAGCAGCTCATCTCGGCCAGCCGCAATGCGTTGGACAAGGGCGAGAAGGTCGCGTTCGAGTCCAAGATCACCAACGTCAACCGCACCGTCGGCACGATGCTCGGACACGAGGTGACCAAGGCATACGGCGGCGTCGGCCTCCCGGACGACACCATCGAGATCACGTTCACCGGCTCGGCCGGCAACAGTTTCGGTGCATTCGTGCCCTCCGGTATGACGTTGCGCCTCAACGGAGACGCCAACGACTTCGTCGGCAAGGGCTTGTCCGGTGGACATCTCGTGCTGCGGCCGTCGCTGAACGCTCCGAAGGGATTCGTGGCCGAGGACAACATCATCGGCGGCAACGTGTTCCTGTTCGGTGCCACCAGCGGTGAAGCCCTGATCCGCGGCGTCGTCGGCGAGCGGTTCGCGGTTCGTAACTCCGGTGCCGTTGCTGTCGTCGAAGGCGTCGGCGATCACGGTTGCGAGTACATGACCGGCGGCAAGGTCGTCATCCTCGGCACGACGGGACGAAACTTCGGTGCCGGCATGTCCGGCGGCGTCGCGTTCATCTTCGATCCGAACAAGACGTTCGAGGCCAACCTCAACACCGAGCTGGTCGACATCGACGAGCTCGAGGGCGACGAATTCACCTGGTTGAAGGACATCGTCACTCGTCACCAGGAGCAGACCGGCTCCGAGGTGGCCGAGCGGATCCTCGCGGATTGGTCACAGCAGGTGAACCATTTCGTGAAGGTCATGCCTCGCGACTACAAGAAGGTACTGCTGGCCATCTCCGAAGCCGAGAAGAACGGCGCGGACGTGGACGAAGCGATCATGGAGGCAGCTCGTGGGTGACCCACAGGGATTTTTGAAGAACACGGTTCGCGAAGTACCCAAGCGGCGGCCCGTCGATCTGCGCCTGATGGACTGGAAAGAGGTCTACGAGGACTTCTCGAAGGACACTCTGCGCACCCAGGCCAGCCGATGCATGGACTGTGGCATTCCGTTCTGCCACAACGGTTGTCCCCTCGGGAACCTGATTCCCGAGTGGAACGACCTGGTGTTCAAGGATCGCTGGCGCGACAGCATCGATCGCCTGCACGCCACCAACAACTTTCCGGAATTCACCGGACGGTTGTGCCCCGCTCCGTGCGAGGCGGCGTGTGTCCTGGGTATCAACCAGGATCCGGTGACCATCAAGCAGGTCGAGGTCGAGATCATCGACAAGGCCTTCGAGGAAGGCTGGGTCACGCCGGTCTACCCGACGCACCTGACCGGTAAGACCGTCGCCGTCGTCGGCTCCGGACCCGCGGGACTTGCTGCAGCGCAGCAGCTCACCCGCGCCGGCCACACCGTCACGGTGTTCGAGCGTGCCGATCGCATCGGCGGATTGCTGCGCTACGGCATTCCCGAGTTCAAGATGGAGAAGCGCCACATCGATCGTCGGCTCGCGCAGATGGAGGCCGAGGGCACCGTCTTCCGCACGGGTGTCGATGTGGGCGTAGACATCTCGGCCGACGAACTGCGTGAGCAGTTCGACGCCGTCGTCCTCTCCGGCGGTGCCACCGCCTGGCGCGACCTGCCCATCGAGGGCCGCGAGCTCGACGGCATCTACCAGGCCATGGAGTTCCTGCCGCACGCCAACCGCGTCCAGCAGGGCGACTTCGAGCAGCCGCCGGTCAGTGCCGAGGGCAAGAAGGTCGTCATCATCGGCGGCGGCGACACCGGGGCCGACTGCCTGGGCACCTCGCACCGTCAGGGCGCCGAAAGCGTCCACCAGTTCGAGATCATGGCGCGTCCGCCCGAGGAGCGTGCCACCTCCACCCCGTGGCCGACGTACCCGCTGATGTACCGCGTCGCGTCCGCACACGAGGAAGGGGGCGAGCGCGTCTTCTCCGTCAACACCGAGCGTTTCGTCGGTGAGAACGGCAAGGTCACCGCACTCGAAGCCTGCGAGGTCGAATTCAAGGCCGGCAAGTTCGAGAAGATCGAAGGCAGCGAGTTCACCCTCGAAGCCGATCTCGTGCTCCTCGCCATGGGCTTCGTCGGACCCGACAAGGGCGGTCTGCTGACCGACCTGGGCGTCGACTTCAACCAGCGCGGAAACGTCGAACGCACCAACGAGTGGGTCACCAACGTGCCCGGCGTCTTCGTCGCCGGAGACATGGGCCGCGGTCAGTCGCTCATCGTGTGGGCCATCGCCGAGGGCCGCTCCTGCGCGGCCGCCGTCGACACCTTCCTGCAGGGAGCAACGGCACTGCCGTCGCCGATCGTGCCCACCCAGGCGCCGCAGCGGTAGGTATTTTCCGCCCGTCCCGTCGGGATCAATGTCCCTTTCTTGCACTCTGAGCGACTGAAAGCCGCATTGATCCCGAGGGGGGGCTACCGATCCCGACGGGGGCGAGCGATCCTGACGGGGGCGACCGATCCCGACGGGTGGCGGCGAACCGTGTGACGCACGGTTACGTCCGTTAACCATGTGGGCATCGGATGGTCACAGGCCGCTGTCATTGTGGTGATCGAACACAAGAAGCGTTCGATCACCCAGTGAGGCCCCCTCCCCATGAGTGTCAAGGAATTCTGCGCCGGTGTCGGCGTCGCTGCAGCTGTTGCGTCCGGTCTAATCGTCGGGGCGTCACCCGCCGTCGCCGATCCCGGCGGTTGTCCCTCGATGTACGTCGTCGCGATTCCGGGAACGTGGGAGACCAGCTCCGGTGCTGCGCCGAAGCCGGGGATGCTGACCGACGTCACCGATCGTCTCGGCGGGGACATCCGCACCGAGTACGTCTCGTATCCCGCCACCGCGTTCCCGTGGGAGGGCGAGGTGTACGGGCAGTCCCGTGCTGCTGCCGTCACCAATGCAGGCGGCATGCTGAAGGCGATGGCGGATCGCTGCGGCGCAACGAAACTGGGCATCATCGGTTACAGCCAGGGAGCGGACGCGGCCGGTGATCTCGCCGCGTCCATCGGAACCGGTCTCGGGGTGGTTCCGGCCGACAAGGTGGTGGCGGTCGGGCTCGTCTCCGACCCGAAGCGGTCGGACACCGACGCCCTGGTCGGTCCCTCTGTGGTGGGTACCGGCGTCGGTGGACCCAGGGTCGGCGGATTCGGCTACGTCAGTCCGGTGGTGCGCACGTTCTGCGCCGTCGGCGATCTGTATTGCTCGACGCCCAAGGACGACTACGTGGCGCGACTCGCGGGCTTCCTCGCCGTGTCGTCCAACCCTGCGCCCGACGTCGCAGATCAGTACACCCAGGAAGCACAATGCTTGATCGCCGACCTCGCTGCGTCCGGTGGATTACCCGTACTGCAGGGGCAGCTGTCGGATCAGGCCAACGCTCAGCGTCAGCGGGAAATCGAGGCCTTCTACCGCTCGGGCATCCACCAGGAATATCAGACCTACGACGTCGGAGACGGAGTGTCGGCGACGCGGTGGTTGGCGCGTTACCTCGCCGACGCGGTCTGACTACGACGGAGTAGCAGGAACCCGACGGAGCAGCAGGAACACGACCACGGCACTGACGAACATCAGCACGGCGCTCGTACCGGCGGCGAGGTTGAAGCCGTCGATGAAGGACGAGTGCGCGACGTCGGTCAACTGCGATGCGAACGGCTCCGGCAGATAGTCGGCCACGGCTATTGCGCCGCCGATGGTTTCGCGGGCCGGATCGGCGATCGCGGCCGGTGTGCCCGCCGGGATGGCGTCCTCCATGCGGTGTCGATAGACGGTGCTGCCGATGGTGCCGAGAATCGCGATGCCGACGGCACCGCCGAGCTCGGCCCCGGTTTCCGACAATGCCGATGCAGCCCCGGCCTTTTCGGGGGCCGCAGCGGTCAGCACGATGTCGGAGTTCAGAGTCGATGCTGCTCCGATCCCGAACGTGACCAGGGCCATTCCGGTCAGCAGCAGCGGCAGGCCGGAGTCGGATTGCACGAATATCAGTGCGATGCAGCCGAAGACGATGGACAGCAGGCCCGCCGAAATGATGGTGCCGGTGGGGATCACCTTGCTCATCGTCGGTGCGGTGACGGCACCGGCCGCCGCTGCGGCAGCGGGAATCAGCAACCACAGTCCGGCGCGGAGTGGTCCGAGTCCGAGAACCAGCTGCAGGTACTGGGAGGCGAACAGGCTGAAGCCGGTCATGGAGAAGATGACCAGAAATTGCACGACGACTGCAGCGCTGAAAGCACGTTCGGCGAAGAGCGTCACGTCGATGAGCGGGTTCGATGCCTTGCGTTGCCGGATGACGAACACGAAGCCGAGTGCCAGGCCGAGGATCGCGGTGGTGAACGTCGTGGCGTCGATACCGTCCTGGGCCCCGTGCTTGATGGCGAACACGATCGAGAGCATCGACGAGATCGCGAGGATCACGCTGATCGGGTCGAACTTTCCGGGGTCGCTGTCCTTGAACTCGGGGACCAGTAGCGGGGCCGCAACGAAGAGCACGACCATGATGGGGATGTTGATCAGGAAGACCGAACCCCACCAGAAGTGTTCCAGCAGAACGCCTCCGACAACCGGGCCCACGGCTGCGCCGCCTGCGAAACCGGCGGTCCACAGACCGATCGCTTCCTTGCGCTGCGCAGGGTCGTGAAACATATTGCGGATCAACGACAGTGTGCTCGGCGCGATGGTGGCTCCGCCCACTCCGAGCAGAGCACGTGCGACGAGCAGCATCTCGGGGGAGGTGGAGAACGTCGCGGCGAGCGATGCCGCGCCGAAGACCACCGCGCCGACCATCAGCAGGGTCCGGCGTCCGATACGGTCGCCGAGCGAGCCCATGGTGATCAGCAGACCGGCCAGCAGAAATCCGTAGATGTCGAGGATCCACAGGGTCTGGTTGCTGGTGGGTTCGAGATCGGCCGTCATGAAGGGCAGCGCGAGATACAGCACCGACATGTCCATGGAGACCACGAGGATCGGCACCACCAGTACCGCGAGGCCGAGCCATTCTTTCTTCGTGGCGCGATCCTCGGTTGTCGTCTGATTCACTGCTTCTTCCCTTCCCGCGTGGACACCTCACCTTAGGTGGGTCGGGAGTACGTTCGGTGAGGAAGAGTGTGTCTCGCCGAACGAAGGAACCGATTCCGCATGATCAACGATCTCGAGGTAGTCGCGACGATCACCGCCAAGCCGGACGCAATCGACACCGTGCGCGACGGGCTCGTGGCTCTGGTCGCCGAGTCACGCAAGGAGAGCGGCAACGTCTCCTACAAGTTGTTCGAGTCGGCGGTCGAGCCGGGCACCTTCATCACCATCGAGGTATGGAAGTCGCAGGAGGACCTCGACGGCCACATGCAGACCCCGCACCTGCAGCAGGCGCTAAGCGAATTCGGTGCCCATCTCGCGGCCCCGCCCGCCATCCATCCGCTCCGGTCCATCGGCTGAGCCTGCCCGCGCGCTGACGTACACGAGTGCCGAGACGGCAAGCAGCGCCACCGTGGCACCGATCGCCAGCCACCCGGTCCCGCTCATCTCTCCCGACGCGATGATGCGGGCACCAGCGGCGGTGTAGCTCATCGGCATGAACGCGGCGAGGTCGCCCCAGATCGGTGCCGTCGATGCGTACGCGAAGCCGCAGACGACGACCTGTACCACGAGGGCGACGACATTGACGATCTGGCCCACCACAGCACCGAGCACTCGTTGAATTGCGCCTGCGGTGGCGAGATAAGCCGCGGCCGAGACGACGAGGAACGCGCCGGCTCCGATCACCGGTCCGAGGGCGGCGTCGGTGGCGAAGGCGAATGCGACGGCCGCGCTGACACCCACTGCGGCGACGGCCGCTCCGACGGCGAGCCACCGCGGCTTGGTGTCCCTGCCCAGGACCCGCACGAGGCTGACGCAGCCGAGAGCTCCGAGTGCCACGAGGGCGGCGATCAGATACGGGGTGGCACCGGTACCGGTGCTCGTCGCCGTCACTGCAACGTCCTGGTCGGAGGTGGCGTCATCGGTCGTGGCCGCCTTTGCCGGGAGGGCGGCGGAGGCGTCGCGCACATTGGTGGCGATGCCGTTGACGATTCCCTCGACGGGTTTCACCGACGTCACGAGCTGATCGGTGCCGGCTTTGAGTTGCTGCCCGCCGTCGTCGAGCTGGCCGAGTCCGTCACGCAACTGCACGGTTGCGTCGCCGAGCTGCGCGGTAGCACCGAGGAACTGACTGTTGGGGTCGTTCAGTTCGGTCGACAGCTGCTGAGCACCACCCTTGAGGGTCTGCAGCTGAGCGAGCGTATCGGGACCGAACGCCTGAGTGTTGAGGTTGTCGATCACTCCGCGGATCTCGCCGGAAATCGCGTCGGACCCCGGATGCGGGAAGCGATCGACCGTGTCTGCCGTGGCGGCGAGCTTTGCCGTGAAGTCGGCCTGCAGAGCTCCGAATCCGGCGAGCTGGTCGACGACCTGGTCGACACCCCCGCTGATCTGCGATGCGCCGTCACCGAGCTGGCCGATGCCGTCGCGGTACTGGCCGAAACCGTCGGCGAGCTGGATGGTTCCGTCGTGAGCCTGGGTGATGCCGTCGGCGAGCTGGCCGACGCCGTCGTTGAGCTGCGTTCCGCCTTCGGTCAGCTGACCGATGCCGCTGGAGAGAAAGGTGATCGGGAGCGAGGCGCTGTTAAGGCTGCTCCTGGCCTTGGACAGGGGATCGGCCGTCTGCTGTGCCTCGGCCGGGGCCTGCTGAGTGTCTGCGACAACGGCGGTCGTCGTGGTCGATTCTCCGCCCAGGTCGTAGCCGGTGCCGAGTGCGAACGCACCCACAGCCACCAGAGGGAACGCCAGTGCGACGAGAGCAACGGCAGGACGTCGGAAGATACGCATTTCACCCATGATGACTTCGAGGCTAACTGCCACCGCCGGCCGCACCGACCACTCGGAGCGATCCACAGCGGCCGTTCTGCACCTCTACCAGGGACTTTAAGAGGTCTCTGTGGATTGTCGGTTGCGCGGCAACAGGTCCCACACATGGGCGGTCTCGTTGACCGACGAGACCGATCGGGCACCGCTGCGGGAGAAGAGCACACGCGTCACCGAGCAGTAGTCGATGGGAAATCCGAGCACTTTCGGGGTCTGGAGAATGTCTTGCAACAGCATGTTGACGACGCCGCCGTGAGCGAAGAGGACGACGGTATCGGAGTGCGCGGCGGCCGAGACGATATCGTCCACTCCGTCGAGAACTCGCCGGCGGAAGGCCTGCTCGTCGACCTGCTCGGGTAGGTGACCGGCCTTGATGCGGTCGTAGGCGTCGCGAAATTCGGTCTTCGCGGCCTCGATCGGGACGTAGCCGCCGAAGTCCCGGTCGTACTCGGTCAGACGGTCGTCGGTCGTGATCTCGAGACCGAGCCGTTCGGCGAGTGGCTGCGCGGTCCGGATCGCGCGTTGCTGCGAACTCGACACGACTCGGGACACCGTGAAGCGTGCCAGCGCATCCGGCACTCGGCGGGATTGCTCGACGCCCAGTTCGTCGAGATCGGGATCGGCCGAGGACTCCGATCGTCGCGGAAGGGCGTGCCGTACCAGAACCAGTTGCATCGACTCACCTAATCACGAGTGTGCGTCCACTGCGTTGCACCATCGAGCGGAAGGCCGCCACCTGGCGGGGCATGTCCGTCCCCGGCTCCCACACCATGCCGATTCGCCTGCGCGCAGTCGGTTGGGTGAGTCCCACGTCGACCGTTCCACCCTCGGCGCCGTGTGCACGGATCCGCGGCAGGATGGCGATGCCGAGGCCGGCGCCGACGAGTCCGCGCACTGTATGGGTGTCCTGTCCCTCGAACGCGATGCGCGGGCTGAATCCGGCATCGGCCCACAGCTCGTCACAGATCGAGCGCATTCCGTATCCGTGGCCCATGGCGATGGAGTTCTCGTCGGCGGTATCGGCGAGATCGACCGTCTTTCGCGACGCGAGACGGTGATGTTCGGGGACGACCAGCATCAGCCGCTCGTCGTACAGCTGGAAGGAATTCGTGTCGGTGTGTTCGGCGCTCAAAGACACGAACGCCAGGTCGGACGTGCGGTCTGCGAGGCGATCCAGGCAGCGTGCGCGTGCGCCTTGGTCGAGATCGAACGTCACCGCGGGATGGTCGACGCGAAAGTGCCGGATCAGTGCGGGCACGACGTCCTCACCGAGTGTGTTCTGGAACGCAACGGCGATGCGGCCACGCGCTCGGGCGTCGTGCTCGGTCATGGCGTCGATACCGGCGTCGATGTCGCTCAGGGCTCGTTGAAGATACGGGATGAGGACGCGGCCGGTACTGGTCAGCACGATGCCGCGGCCCCGTCGTTCCACGATGTCGACGCCGAGGATCGCCGACGCGCGGGCGACCTGCCGACTGACGGTGGGTTGCGGGACTCCCAGGACGTGGGCGGCGTCGGTGATGTGCTCGGTGTCCGCCACCGCGACCAGGGTCGGCAGAAGCGGCAGCAGCTCGGTGGTCTCGCGGCGCATGAGCGAAGCATATCGCTGACGTATCGATCGCTGAGGTCTCATGCATTGGACGTATACCGTGAGCGCTTCTAACGTCTTGGACATGACTACGACGCAGCCCGAGGTCCTGGAGTGGGAGGGGCATCCCAAGGGATCGACCGAGTACCGGCGTCTCGTGCTGGCGCTGCTGTTCGCCGGAGTGGCGACGTTCGCGCAGCTCTACTCGGTACAGGGGATTCTGCCGCTGATCGCGTCCAGTCTCGACATCACTCCGTCTCAGTCCTCGCTTGCCGTCGGCCTGGCGACCGTCGGCGTCGCGGTGTCGGTCATTCCGTGGTCGGTAGCGGCCGACCGAATCGGACGTGTTCGAGCGATGACCGCCTCGATACTCGTCGCGACGACACTGGGTTTGCTGGTGCCTCTGTCGCCTTCTCTCGAGGTGCTGCTGGTCCTGCGATTCTTCGAAGGTGCTGCGCTGGGTGGACTTCCGGCCATCGCGATCGCCTATCTCAGCGAGGAGGTGCACCGCAATCACACCGCGTTGGCGGCGGCAACCTACGTGTCCGGTACGACGCTCGGTGGGCTGCTGGGGCGAATAGTTTCAGGACCCGTTGCAGAACAGACCAACTGGCGAATCGGAACCCTGACC
The DNA here is from genome assembly GCF_000482405.1 of Rhodococcus sp. JG-3. NCBI lineage: Bacteria > Bacillati > Actinomycetota > Actinomycetes > Mycobacteriales > Nocardiaceae > Rhodococcus > Rhodococcus sp. JG-3. The sequence continues at coordinate 793,226 of NZ_KI519398.1, read as the reverse complement.
GTGTCGGTCATCGCGGCGTTGGCAGCGGGACTGTTCGTGTGGTTGGCACCGCGGCCGCGAACCACCCTCGTGCACAGCAAGATCGGTGACCTACCCGGTCGGTTGTGGGTGAATCTTCGAGAGCCGGGGATGCTGGCGCTGTACGGCCAGGGGTTCCTGCTGATGGGAGGATTCGTCGCGGTCTACAACTTCCTCGGATTCCGGCTCGAGGCAGCACCTTTCGGACTTCCACAGTCTCTGATCAGCCTGATCTTCGTGGCCTACCTCAGTGGCACGGTGTCCTCGCGAGTGGCGGGGAAGTTGGCGACGAAGCACGGCCGGTCGATCGTCCTCGCCGGATCGACCGCCACCATGATCGTCGGAGTCGCACTGACGATGGCGTCGAACCTGGCCGTGATCCTCACCGGGCTGGTGATCTTCACGATGGGATTCTTCGCCGCCCACGCCATCGCGTCGGGATGGACCGGCCAGCGAGCCGTCCACGGACGGGCGCAGGCGACATCGCTGTACAACCTGTTCTATTACGGAGGATCGTCCGTCGTCGGCTGGCTCGGCGGAGTGGTCTTTCAGTCACTCGGATGGAACGCCTTGGCGCTGTTCGTCATTGCGTTGGCAGTCATCGCCGGCCTGTGGGCCGCAGCGATGAACGGCCGACTGGCGCAGCAACCGAACTCAATACGTGGATGAATTCGAGGCTGCTATCGCGAAGATGAAAATAGCAGCCACGACGAGGACGAACAGGGCGACCGACACGTAGCCGACGATCAGACCTGCCGTCGCGAATCCTGACCCGCCCTCGCCGGTGCGCTTGATCTGGCCCTTCGCAACGTGGCCACACACCACCGCACACACCGACGCGATCAGCGGGATGAACGTCAGACCCAACACCGCCAACACGAGCGACACGATCGCCAACGTGTTCGTGGCGGGTGCCGGCCGAAAACCCGCTCCGACATACGGGGCCTGACCGTATTGCGGCTGTCCGTACTGGGGTTGTCCGTATTGGGGTTGTCCGTACTGAGGGTTCGGGTACTGAGGTTGTCCGTGCTGCGGGTTCTGGTAGCTCGTGTTCGGGTCCTGATACGGCGGGTACTGCTGACCCCCGTACGGCTCGTCCTTCTCGAACGCGTCGCTACCTTCACCCTGCGGATTGACCATTGCGGGAGTCTTGCACCTGAATTGGGCCGTCGCAAGCGGCAACGCGACGTCTACGAACCGACCTTGCCCCAGCCCACATACGCGTCGACGGTCACGTAACCGGTCACGCGCGGCTGATCGCGAACCGGATACCGCTCGCCGGTGTAATGCGTCGCGATGCGATCGATATCCACCAGATCCGGGTCGTCCTGCAATTCGATCGAACCGTGCACCGTCACATGCGTATACCAACTGGCCTCGTCCATCACCGAAATCGAGACCTTGGGATTCGCCCGAATGTGCTCCAGCCGCTTACGTGAAGCATCGAAATTGAGCACGATCTTCCCGTCCTCCCACAAAAACCACGTGGGCGCGGTGATCGGAGTTCCATCGGCACGAACCACCGCCATGACAGCGGGATTCGCCTTCTTCAGCAACTCGACAGCATCAACGGGCAACGGAGGCTTGGGCATGAACCAACCCTACGACCCGAGAGCTGACTCGGCCAGACCCTCGGCCCACGCACCCAGCCCGCCCGAGTCCACCCGCACCCAAGTCCACCCGCACCCAAGTCCACCCGCACCCAAGTCCACCCGCACCCAAGTCCACCCGGCCCGAGTCCAATCGCACCCACCCCACCCGGCCCGAGTCCAATCGCACCCACCCCACCCGGCCCGAGTCCACTCAACGTGACATTGACTGCCGAAAAGGCCACTGAATGTCACATCGAGTGGACTGCGGATAGGTGGACTGCGGGTGGGTGTGGGCTGCGGACGGGTGGAGTGATTACAGCTTCGGGAGTTTGACGACCTGTCCGGCGTAGGACAGTCCTGCACCGAAGGCGAGCAGGAGTGCGGTGTCGCCTGCTTTGGCTTTTCCGGTGCGCAGTAGTTCTTCCATTGCCAGGGGGATGGACGCCGCGGAGGTGTTGCCGGTTTCGGCGATGTCGTTGGCGACGGCGGTGCCTTCGTCCAGGTTGAGACTCTTCGCCAGCAGATCGGTGATGCGGCTGTTGGCCTGGTGAGGGATGAAGGCGTGCAGTTCGTCGGTTTTGATGCCGGCGACGTCGAGTACCTTCTGCGCGGCCTTGCCCATCTCGAATGCAGCCCAGCGGAAGACGGAGATTCCGTTCATCCTGATCCAGGGTCGTTCCATGTTGGCTGTCGTGATGTATTCGTACCAGTCCGTGGTCTGCACGATGGCGTCGGACTGCGAGCCGTCGGATCCCCATACGGCGGGTCCGATTTCGGTTTCGTCGCTCTGTCCGACGACGACGGCTCCGGCACCGTCGGCGAAGATGAAGCGGGTGGTGCGGTCGTACGGGTCGGTGGTGACGCTGAGCTGCTCGGCTCCGATGACGAGGACGTACTGCGAGGTCCCGGCCTTGACCAGGTCCGATGCGACGGCGAGTGCGTAGCAGAAGCCTGCGCATCCGGCGCAGATGTCGAACGCGGCCGGTCCTTTGGTGCCGAGTCCGTGGGCAACCTTGGCGGCTGCTTGGGGTGTCAGTTCGAGGTGTGTGGAGGTCGCGACGATGACGGTGTCGACCTGCTCGGCGGAGATGCCGCTGGCTTCGAGTGCTTTTCGGCCTGCCGAGATCGACATCTGGACGACGTTTTCTTCGGGGTCGGCGAATCGGCGGTTCTTGATGCCGGATCGCGTCTGAATCCACTCGTCGCTGGAGTCGATGAACTCGCAGATCTCATCGTTGGTGACTATTCGTTCGGGGCGGTGAACGCCCAGACCGAGCATCTTCGACTGTCGACCTTGCGTTGTGCTGATCGCACCCATCTTCAATTTCCTCTCGTGCTACCGCGCCATCGCCGAGCTTCGGCTCGGGTCTTGGGCTACGGGCTCGTCGACACACGTTACGTGCGTCGACGGGAGAGGTTCACACCAGTTCGGTGATGAGCGCCGCAACCTCGGCGGGTTTGTCGATCATGGCGTGGTGATGGGCGGGTATGACGACGGTGAAATCGGCTCGCAAGTATGTGGCCAGCTTGCGTTGGGTCTTGATCCATCTGCGTCCCCACGGGGACGGGCGTCCGGTGTGGGCGGCCGCGACGATAACGGGAACGACGAGTGGCAATCGCTTCCGAAGTCGGTTCAATTCGGCCGCGAGGTCCGGGTAGACGACATCTTCGACGAGTGCAGCCGTGAGATAGGTAGGCCTGCGGTAGATGTCGTCGACCCAGTCGACGACGTCCTTCGGTGTGCCGTCGGGCGGCGTCGCCTGGTTGAGTATCGGTCGGACGCGCGGGCCGACGAGCCGCTGAAGGCCCGTGCGGCTCAGTAGCGTCGACAGGGAATGCGCTGCGCGCACTCGCAGAGCCGCCGGAAGGATGCGGCGGGGGTCGGACTCGGCGCTCGAGTCCAGGAGAAGAACACCACGTATGCGTGACGGGTACAGCCGGGCCACCGCTTCTGCGTAGAAGCCGGCAATCGAGTGACCCGCGACGACGGCCGGCTCGGTGACACCGAGCGCGTCGAGGACGCCGACGATCCTGTCGGCCTCGCCGCGGACGGTGGGAGTAGCACCATCGGGTAGAGGGTCGCTGAGTCCGAAGCCGGGGCGGTCGAGAACCACGACATGATGTCGGGCGCTCAAGATATCGACGGTGTCGTTCCAGTCGAACCAGTTACTGCCCAAGCCGCCGCAGAGAACGATCGTGGGGCCGGTTCCCCGGACGAACAGATGCAGACGTTGCCCGTCTACTTCGACGTACTGCCCGGGAGGATGTTTCACGGGAAACAATGCCTCGCGCTCAGTTCGGTTCCCGTGATCCATATGTTCGTCCCCACCATAAATAGCCGACTCGTAGTTTGTTTGAGCCTCCAGTTTCCATCATTCACCCCGTTTTGCAACTTTCCCGTGGAGGATCGCCTCGGGAAGACCGTCATTGTCGCGGTTTGGCCAGCGGAAATGCGAGTGTCTCGCGAATGCTGCCGCCGGTGATGAGCATGACGACGCGGTCGACGCCCATGCCGAGGCCGCCGGTCGGGGGCATCCCGTGCTCGAGCGCCTGCAGGAAGTCCTCGTCCAAGCTCATCGCTTCTTCGTCGCCACCCGCAGCCAGCAACGACTGCTCGGTGAGGCGTCGACGTTGATCGACGGGATCGGTCAGCTCGCTGTAGGCCGTGCCCAATTCGACCCCCCACGCCACCAGGTCCCACTTTTCAGCGACGCCGGGGATGCTCCGATGCGGTCTCGTCAACGGCGACATCGACGTCGGGAAGTCCTTGTAGAAGGTGGGAAATTCGGTGTAGTCCTCCACCAGGTGCTCGTACATGCCCTGGGCGACGGCACCCGCGTCCCACGACTTCTCGTACGGGATGTCGTTCTCGTCGCACAGCCGCTGCAGCTCGTCCAGGGGCGTCGACGGCTCGACGGGAACACCCAATTTTTCGGCGACGGCACCGTGCAGTGTCTTGACGGGCCATTCCCCAGAGATGTCGATCTCGATCATCTCGCCGTCCGGGCCGTCGGGACGCAGAATGATTTCGCGGCCGTGCGCTGCGACGGCTGCACGCTGAATCAGTTCGCGGCACAACACCATTGCGCGCTCGTAGTCACTGTGTGCCTCGTACGCCTCGAGGATCGTGAACTCCGGATTGTGCTTGAAGTCCGCTCCTTCGTTACGGAACACTCGCCCGATCTCGAAGACTTTCTCCATGCCGCCGACGCACAGCCGCTTGAGATAGAGCTCCGGTGCGATGCGCAGGTACAGATCCAGGTTGTAGGCATTGATGTGGGTGACGAACGGGGCAGCGTTCGCACCGCCGTGTACCTGCTGCAGGATCGGTGTCTCGACCTCCATGTAGCCGCGATCGCTCAGTGAATCACGAAGCGACTTCACCACATTCGAGCGTGCGATCATCAGCGCGCGCGCATCGCGGTTGATCGCCAGGTCCACGTACCGCTGCCGTACTCGCGCTTCCGGATCGGTCAGACCGCGGTACTTGTCGGGCAGAGGGTGCAGGCATTTGGCGTTCATTCGCCACTCGGTGGCGAGCAGCGACAGCTCACCACGCCTGCTGTATCCGATGGTGCCACTGACTTCGATGAGGTCACCCAGGTCGAAGTCGGCATCGAATTCCTCGATTCTGTCGCCGACGCGTTCGCGGTCGAACAGCACCTGAATATCGGCCGACCAGTCCCGGATGACGGCGAACGACACGCCGCCGTAGTCGCGAATGCGCAGTATTCGACCCGCGATTCGGACCGTCGTGCCCTGGGGCGATGCCGCCGCTTCACCGACGGTGTGCGTCGGGGGATAAGCGACGGGATAGCCCTCGATGCCGTCGCTTTCGAGACGATCGAGTTTGGCCATGCGCACGCGTACCTGGTCGGGACGTTTACGGCCGGGCACGGTGTCGTCTGCGGGAGTCTCGGGTCCGCTGCCGTCGGGATGAATGTCCTCGGCGTCGACCAACGCTGCGGGCACCGCGACGTGGGACCCGGTGTGCTTCGAGGCGCGCCGAAAGGTCGGCAGAGTCAAGAAGCCTTCGGCGATGGCCGACGCGACACCGACCTTCGGCAGCACCCGATTGTCGGCGAAGCACAGGTAGCGCGGCTCCCATTCCGGCAAGTACTTCACATTCGAGCGATACAGCGCCTCGAGCTGCCACCAGCGCGAGAAGAACACCAATACACTGCGCCAGATTCGCAGGACCGGACCGGCCCCGATCCGACTGCCCTCCTCGAACGCAGCACGGAACACCGCGAAGTTCAGCGAAATCTTGCTGACACCGAAATGATCTGCGCCGGTGGCCAGTTCGGTCACCATCAACTCGATGACACCGTTCGGCGACGCCGGATCGCGGCGCATCAGGTCCAACGACGCGCCGGTCCGACCCCACGGCACCAGCGACAGAACACCGACGATCTTCTCGCCCTGAACCGCCTGCACCAGAAGACAATCGCCGTCGAGCGGATCGCCCAACCGGCCCAGCGCCATCGAGAAACCACGCTCGGTCTCGGTATTGCGCCACGCATCCGCGCAGGCAATGATCTCGTCCATCTCCTCGGCCGGAATATCGCGATGACGACGCACGGTGACCACGACACCCGCTTTACGAGCCCGGTTGACGGCCTGACGCACGGGACGCATCTCGCGTCCATTGAGGTTGAAATCTTTGGTTTTCAGGATTGCTTCGTCGCCGAGTTCGAGAACACTCAGGCCGGCCCGCTTGTAGGCCGTGGCCCCGATCTCGCTGGCCCCCATGACAGCTGGGGTCCAGCCGTACTTCTCGGCCAGGTCGAGCCATTCGGATATCGCATGTGGCCACGCCTCGGGGTTGCCGATCGGGTCACCACTGGCCAGACACACCCCGACCTCGACGCGATACGTCACCGCCGCCTTGCCGCTGGTGGCGAAGATGACGCCCTTGTCGCGGCGGGTCGCGAAGTAGCCGAGGGAATCGTCGGCACCCCACTTGTCGAGCAGGCCGCGCAGAGCCGACTCGTCGCGCCCGGTCAACGCATTGCTCGACCGCTGCGACCGGAACAACGTGACCACGGCACCGAGCAACGCCAGCGCTCCGAACAGTCCCAACGCCGTATTGACGAAACCGTTCGGCCTACCGTCGAACTGCTCGTTGTCCACCGTCGCCAACGCCGTCACCCTGTTGAACGCCCACAGGAACGTCTGACCCTCCGGCAACGAACCCGGGAACAACGCCACCAACGCCCACCCGACAATCGTGCCGACGGCCGCCCCCAGCACGAGCACCCCGAGCGCCTTCCACACCGCACCACGCCGAACCCGCGTGTAGAACTCCTTGCGCGACGCGATCAGCAGACCCGTCACGACGACATGAACCGCCAACGCAATCCACGAACTGACGTTCTTGTCCTCGATGCCCTCCGCGACATTCGTGATCGCCAACAACACCAAATAAATCGTCAGCAACCACCACGCAATACGCTTCCGACTCGCCAACGCCGCCGCCAACAACCCGACAACCAACGCCCACGACAAACTCGTATCCGGAGCATCGAAGTAATACGTGTCGACATACTCCCGCGGCGCATGAACCAGATACCGCAAAGTGGGCGACAGACTCCACAGAAACAACGCCGCCGCGAACACACCGAGCACCAGCCCCGCGATATGCGGAACCTCACTCAACCGACCGCGCTGCGGCGGCGAAAACAACCGTGGTGCCGTAGTACCCGACCGATCCGAGGGAACTGCTGTCGCCGTCATGTCTCACTCCCGAAATAAGAACGCACGAGTTGCAAGATAGACGGTATCCCCGCTGAGGTGGGTGGGTTGCCTGTTGCCGCCCCGCCGTCCACTCAATGTGACATTTGGTGGCCTTTCCGGCAGTCAATGGCACATCGAGTGGACTCGCGGCCGGTCACGAGAGCGCGCCTGGCCGTGCTCGAGTCAGAGTGTGGGCGACCCCTCCTGTATGCGTTTGTCCACAGGTATTCGGTTATCCACAGGGCTGTTGATAGTGCGACGTCGGGTGCGATCGGTGTCCGGCCGAGCGTGCACGATCGTCTGTATGAAGAGGGGCGGCGCACGGGTCGATGCGAGGGTAATTGCGGCCGCATCGGATCGCGGGCTGGTGCGGACTGCTCATCTTCTCGAACTCGGCGTCGCGTCGAAGACGATTGTTCGGCGCACGCTGCCGGACGGTATCTGGTCACGGGCGCTACCTGGCCTGGTGTTCTTGAAGAACCGTTCGCTGACGCCCTTGGAGCGGGCGGTTGCCGCGTCCATCTACTGCGGTCGTGATGGCGTCATCAGTGGTCGGGCCGGGCTGGCGTTGCATGGTCTCGGTACATCCGGCTCGTTCGAGGAGACGTTCGTGCTCATCCCCGAGGCGCAGCACCGCAGGTCCGTGAGCTTCGCCGCGGTGGAACGTACGTGGCGGATGCCGACGGCGGAAAGTAAGTCGGGTCTTCCCGTCGCGCCGGTTGTTCGGTGTTTGTGCGACGCGATTCGTCGCATGAAGAACGCCGAGCAGTGCATGGCGCTCGTTGCCAGTGTCGTTCAGCGGGGTGCCGCAACGATCGAGGCGATCATGAAGGAACTGGACGCCGGCACCACGCGTGGAACCGCGATGCCTCGTCGAGTACTTCGCGAACTGGCCGCCGGCGCGCACTCCGTTGCCGCAGCACACGCGCAGAAGTTGTACGCGCGCAGCGGTCTTCCCCCGATGACTCACAATGTCGCGGTACGCGACGAGTCGGGCAGGTTGCTGCTGGTGGCCGACAATTGGCTCGACGATGTGGCCCTCGACTGGGAGATCGACTCGCTCGAATATCACCTGTCACCCGCGGCGCACCGCGCCACCGTGGAACGACGGGAGCGCGCTCAGAACGCGGGCATCATTGTCGTGACTCACCTGCCGAGCGATATTCGCGACGATCCGGAACGTGTTCTCTCCGACCTGCGGTCTCGGTACCGACAGGCGCTCGCGCGTCCGCGCCCCCACGTCACCGTCGACCCGTCCTACCGCCGATCGGGCTGATACACCCAAATCATGTGGTCCCCGGTTTCGGCCGCAGCGGCCAAGGCTCGCGGCTCGATCCTGTCGAGGACGAAACCCAGCCGACGCGGAACGGCTCGACTCCTCGAATTGGCTGCATCACAATGAATTTCGACGCGATCGACGTCGGCGAGTTTCAATGCCTCTTGCGTGAGGGTCGCGGTGGCTTCGGAGATGATGCCGTCACCCTCGGCTGCACTGTCGAGCCAGTACCCTATTTCGATCCCACCCGGTCCGACTCGTCGGTGCAATGCAATCTTCCCCAGGAATGCGCTGGTGGATCGACCGAAAATCCCGTAGTCGTACATTTCGTCGGCGTCCCACAGCTTCCGGCTTTCCGCGATGCGGACGATCTGCGCCGACCTGTTTGCAGCGTCCTCGGTGGCCCAACCGAGCCACGGCAGCAGGCGGACCCGATTTCGGTCGATCGCCTCGGCTATGACAACAGCATCGTCTGCCGTCTCGCGTCGAACCACGAGACGGTCGGTGACAATCCGAACGGGAGGTTTGCTGACCATTGCGACAGTCTGACTCCCTGCTACTGCCGATTCCACTGGTTTTCGGTGCCCTCCGACCCACGTGCAGTCCACTCGATGTGCCATTGACGGTCGAAAGGGCCACCGGATGTCACATTGAGTGGTCAGACGGTAGTGGTGTCAGACGGGAGTGGTCAGCCGGGAGTGGTCAGACGGTAGAGGTCTGGCGGTGGGGTGGGCGATGCTTGGGGGAGAGGAAGTAAAACGATCAGGAAGCTGACCACGATCTCCAGGACAGTTTGTCGATGACGATGACCGGCCCCTCGGGTCGGTTGTTCTTGTATTGGCTGTATTTCGCGACGAGGGTGTCGGTACCGACTGTGCCTTCGGCGCTTCCCGCGTCGACGATGCGGGCGTTGCCGTCGGCGCGTATCCACCAGAGTTGGGACCAGTCGTCGGAGTAGTGGTCGACGATGAGGCTGACAGCGGGGTCGGCGTGGATGTTCTCGAGTCGCTGCAGTTTCTGGGTGGTTTTGGGTTTCCAGTCGATGGCTGTGTAGATGCGATCGCCGGTGGGCGCGACAGCGAAGACGATGGGGACCAGGTGTGGTGTGCCGTTGGGGTTGATGGTGGAGAGTTGGGCGCGGGGTGCGTCGGTGAAGCGTTGAATTTCGTTGTCTATCTTCACGTTCGGTTCCTCATGCGGATTCGCTGTGGCTGCTGTGTCGGGTGATGTATTGCTCCAGTTCGGCGACGGGCATGGGTCGTCCGAGGAGGTGTCCTTGGCCGAAGGTTACGCCCATGTCGGTGCAGATTCGGAGTTGTTCGGTGGTCTCGATGCCTTCGATGACGGTGTCTTTGCCGAGGGTGGTGGTGACGTCGACGAGGGCGGTGCAGAGGGTGGTCATGGCGCGGCGTCGGTGCAGGTTGGTGCTGTCGAGGTGTTGGGTGAGGGATCTGTCGATTTTGAGGATGTCGACGGGCAGGGTGGCGAGTCGTTCGAGGGAGGAGAAGCCGGAGCCGAAGTCGTCGATGGCGATGAGGACGCCGTGGCGTTGGACGTCGCGGAGTTGGTAGTGCACGGCGTCGAGGTCGTGCAGCGTCTGCGATTCGGCGAGTTCGAGTGCGAGTCGACCGCGTTCGATGCCGTGGGCGTCGACGATGTCGATGACGTCGGTGGCCAGGGTTCCTGCGGCGAAGTGCGCGGGGCTGACGTTGACACCGACCTGGAGCATGATCGCTCGGGATTGCCAGTCGGCGATGGTTGCCGCGACGTCGGTGAGAATCCACATGCTCAGGGGGATTATCAGGTCGTTGTCTTCGGCGAGGGGGATGAAGGCGTCGGGCATCAGGAGTCCGAGTTCGGGGTGGTTCCAGCGAACGAGGGCTTCGGCTCCGACCACGGCTCCGGTCGCGAGTTCGACGATGGGTTGGTAGACCATGGTGAGCTCGCGCGCGGTCATGGCGACTCCGCGCAGTCGTTCGAGGAGCTCGAGCCGAGTGCGGTTGGTGTGGTGCAGCTCGTCGGAGAAGATGTGATGCCGGTTGCGGCCGGTGGCTTTGGCGGCATGCATCGCGGCGGTGGCGTTGTGTACCAGCTGGGTGGCGCGATCGGTGCTGCCGGTGGTGGACGCGACACCGACGCTGGCGGTGAGGGTGAGTTGACGGCCGCCGAGCTCGAAGGGGGGCTCGAAGATGCTGGCGAATCCCGCGGCCATCGCTCGGGCTGCCAGGGAATGGCAGCCGTAGGCGACGATGACGAATTCGTCCCCGGTGAGTCGGCCGATAGTGTCGCCGGGTCGAGTCGATGCGGTGAGTCGGTCGGCGACCATGCACAGCAGCTCGTCGCCCTGGGCCGGTCCGAGCGCGTCGTTGAATTCACGGAAGCCGTCGATGTCGACGAGGAGGACGCTGAAGTGCTGGTCAGGGCCTAGGTCGACCAGCGCGGCGGTGATGGTGGCCAGGATTTCGTCCCGGTTCGCAAGCCCGGTGAGGGCGTCGAGCGTCGGGTTGGGGTCGGCACGGCGGAGCGGGGTGTCGTGTTCTCGACTCACAGTGCCCCCTCGTAGCCGGACGGCCACCGGCGATACTAGCCGAAGAGTTTGCTTAACGCCTATAAACGGGGAGCGCGCCCTTTTTACTGGCCCTCACGCAGCGTGCCCGTCGACCCTCGCGTCTCGATGTTCCACATCGCGGCGTCGACGGCGTCGCTGAGACCGAGCACCCACCGGGCCGCCGATCGGCCCTGGTCGAACAACGATTGCGCGACGGTGGTCAAGTGGGCCGCCGCCGCTGCAGGGGAGTCGTCCCATCCGGTCAGTGCGACGTGGCCGGGAATGTCGATACCGGCACCCGTCGCCGCGTCGAGTGCGCCGAAGGCAAGTTCGTCGCTCATCGCGAATATCACATCGACGACGTTGTCGCGCAACAACAGTCGCGCTGCCCGTGTGCCCTCTTCGCGCGAATTGTGGGTGGTGAACAGCGTCGGTACCGTCGACCACTCGATACCTCGACGCATGCACGCATCGCGGTAGCCCTCGAGTCGTGCGCGGGTCACCGGCATCGAGATGCCCGACGCGTCGGCGCCCTGCACCACCGTCGATTCGCGTCGCGAATCGGGTCGCAGTGCAACGATCGCGGGCCGACGCCGATTGCGCAGAGCAATGGTGGCGATCGCGTCGGCGGCCGCGCGGTCGTCGATTCCGATGGAGTGCAATCCCGGATGCTGGGGGCCTCCCTGGACGCAGGTGGGTCGACCGGTGCCGACGAGCACGTCGAGGACGGGGTCGTCGACGCCGGTGGTCCAGACGACGTAGCCGTCGACCTGCGCGTCGCGAATTCTCGCAATATCGCTGTCGCGGTGCAGGTTCGGCAACATCACCAGCGCGGTGTCGGCGTCGAGACACGCGTCGGCGATGCCCGAGAGGAACCGTCGGGCCTGGGGATCCTCGAAGGCATAGGTGAGTTTTTCACCGAGTACAACGCCGATGCTGTTGTGCTTTCCGCTGCGGAGCGAGCGTGCCGCACGGTTGGGGCCTGCGTATCCGAGGGCCGCCGCCGCTGCGTGGACGCGGTCCCGGGTGGCAGGCGAGACGCGGTCGGGTTGGTTGTAGGTGTACGAGACGCTCATGGTGGAGACTCCCGCGGACGTCGCGACGTCGGCCATCGTCACCCGATTGTTCACGGGGTCACCTTAGCGTGCGTCGACGATCTGTGTAACGATACACAGTATGTCGTCGCCCCTCCCCAAGCTGCTGGTTCTCGGTGCAGCCGCCTTCATCTATGTCACGGCCGAAACGTTGCCCGTGGGTCTGCTTCCGGAGATCTCGGGCGATCTCGGCGTCGGCGAATCCGCTGTCGGTCTGCTGCTGACCTTCTACGCATACGGCGTCGCCGTCATGACCATGCCGTTGATCAGGTTCGTACGCGACTGGCCGCGGCGACGGGTCGTCGTCATCACCGTTGCGGCACTGGTCTTTTCGCAACTGCTGTCCGCGGTGTCCGTCGGGTACCCGATGCTGGTGCTGTCGAGGATGCTGTGCGCGGCCACCCACGGAGTCTTCTGGGCCGTGGTCGCACCCGTCGCGGCGTCACTCGCACTTCCCGGTAAGCAAGGAAAAGCGATCGCCACGGTGTACGCCGGCACCTCGTTGGCGTTGGTCGCCGGAAATCCGATCACCGCGGCCATGGGTCAGTGGTTCGGGTGGCGCACTGCTGCAACGATTCTCGGTGTCGTTGCCGCCGCTATCGCGGTGGCGCTCTACTTCGTCCTCCCCGCACTACCGGTCACCCGGGCAGCTGCGGGCAACAAGAAATCATCGCGCGTGCTCGACGGCACCCTGGCGATCCTGTGTGGAGTGACGTTCCTGGCCGTCCTCGGCCATTTCGCCGCGTACACGTACTTCTCGCTCATCGTCGATCGCGCAATCGGTTCGGCCGGAACCACTCTGACGCTGATGTTGATGCTCTACGGTTTGTTCGGGGTTGTCGGTATCTGGGTGATAGGCAGAACGTACGACCGTTGGCCGCGGCCCTCCACCATCGCAGCTCTGGGTGTCGTCGCGGCTGCGACGGCGATCCTGTGGGGCACCCTCAGCGCAGCACCGGGCAGCCTGGCCGTCCTTGCTGTCGGGGCGATCGCGTTGTGGGGTCTGGCCTTCACCACACTGCCGGTCTGCATCCAGTCCGCCGTGGTTCGGGCCGCCCCTGCCGACGCCGACAAGGCGTCGGCGCTCTATGTCGTCGCCTTCCAACTGGCCATTGCCACCGGGGCCCTGGTGGGAGGCGTCGTCGTCGACGCCAGGGGCATCGGGGCGGTGACCGCTGCGGCGACGATCCTGGTGGCTGTGGCACTCACCGTCGTAGTGGTCGCGCGCAGAGCCTTTCCGAGCTCGTATCCGTCGGTACCGGTCTCGACGCCGGCGCACTGACCTCGCGGGCCACTCGCGCGATAGGGTCAGCACGCGACGAACGAGGGAATCCGGTGCAATTCCGGAGCTGGCGCGCAACGGTGACGGGTGAGAGCTCGAAGTCCGAATGCTCGGACGTCGTGATCGAACCCCACCCGCGGCTCCGCGACACGAGCCCCAAGCAGGAAGCTCTTCGATGCGTACCTCTCTCGCCGCACTAGGCGCTGTCTCCATCCTTCTGGTCTGCGGTTGTTCGACCGCGTCGACCCCCGACGCGTCCACCGACACCTCCGGGAACTATCCCCTGACCATCGAGAACTGCGGACGCGACGTCGTCGTCGACGCACCACCGCAACGCGCGGTGTCGTTGAACCAGAGCTCGACGGAAATACTGCTCTCGCTCGGCCTCGCAGACCGTATGGTGGGCACCGCCACCTGGACCGACCCGGTCCGCTCGAACCTCGAATCCGAGAACGCCAGGGTGCCGAGGCTCGCGGACAACAAGCCATCGCTCGAGGTCGTGTTGGATACCGAGCCCGACTTCGTGTCCGCGTCCTTCGGCGGCACCCTCGGACCCGGGGGAGTCGCAGATCGGAGCAGGTTCGAGCAACTCGGCGTCCCGAACTACCTCTCGCCCACCGACTGTCAGGGCAAGACGGACGAGAGCGTCAATTCCGACGGTGCTCGCACGGAGCCGTTGGTGATCGACACCGTCTATCGGGAGATTCGTGATCTCGCGGCGGTCTTCGACGTGCGAGACCGTGGCGAGCGCCTGGTCGCCGAACTGCAGGATCGGTTCGAGAAGGCCTCCGGTTCGGTCGACGCGTCAGGTGTGTCGTTGGCCTACTGGTTCGCCGACACCGATACGCCGTACATGGCCGGTTGCTGCGGATCGTCGGGCATCATCACCGACTCCGTCGGCGCCGAGAACATCTATGCCGATACCACCGACGAATGGCCACAGGTCAATTGGGAGAGTGTGCTCGATCGCAACCCGACTGCACTGGTGCTCGCAGATCTGAGCCGACGCAGTATCGCCGGGGACGCCCTGGACAGCAAAATCGGCTTCCTGGAGTCGAATTCGGTCACGAACCGAATGCCCGCCGTCGAGAACAAGCGGTACATCGTCGTCAACGGTGCCGATCTGAACCCGTCCATTCGGACGATCGACGGTGTCGAGAAAGTTGCGGCCGCCCTGCAGGATTGGGGAATGGCGTCGCGATGAGCCGCACCGATCGCGGGGTGCTCGTCCCACTGCTGCTCGCAGGATCGGCGTTGTTGGTGCTCTCGATCGGCGTCGCCGTCACCATCGGACCCGCGAACGTGTCGGTGCCCGACGTGTATCGAGTGATACTGACGCACATGGGTATCGGGAGTTCGGGAGTCGGTCGCATCCAGGACGGAATCGTCTGGGAGCTGCGCCTGCCCCGGACCTTGCTGGCCGCCGTGTGCGGCGCGGGTCTCGCGCTGTGCGGGGCGATCATGCAATCGCTGCTGCGCAACCCTCTCGCCGATCCCTTCGTCCTGGGCATTTCGTCCGGTGCATCCACCGGAGCTGTCCTCGTCGCGGTTCTCGGCGTCGGCGGTGGCGCATTGTCCTTGTCCACAGGGGCATTCGCCGGTGCGCTGCTCTCGTTCGTCCTGGTGATGCTGCTGGCCGCAGGGGCAGGCGGTGGAAACGACCGCGTGGTGCTGGCCGGGGTTGCGGGGACGCAGCTGTTCTCGGCCTTGACGTCGTTCATCGTCATTTCCTCGGCCGACGCCGAACAGACACGCGGCGTGCTGTTCTGGCTCCTCGGATCGCTGAGCGGTGCCGACTGGACGGACGTGGTGCTGTGCGGATCGGTTGCGCTGCTCGGAATGGTGTTGTGTCTGTTCAACACTTCGGCCCTCGACGCCTTCACATTCGGGCACGACGCGGCCGCGTCCCTCGGTGTTCCGGTCAAGTGGGTGCGAATCCTGTTGTTGGTCATCACCGCACTGATCACGGCCTCGCTCGTCAGCGCCGCCGGAGCCATCGGGTTCGTGGGTCTCGTTCTGCCGCACGCCGCCCGTTTTCTCGTCGGCGCGCGGCATCGACGACTGCTGCCGACGACGGTGGTCATCGGCGCGATCTTCATGGTGTGGGTCGACACCATCGCCCGAACGCTGTTCGCCCCGCAGGAAATACCCGTCGGAGTGGTGACCGCACTCATCGGCGTGCCGGCATTCGCGCTCATTCTGTTTCGGCTCAGGAGGTCCCGATGACGTTGCACGTGAACAACATCCAGTGGACCCGCGGCGGGAACCCGATTCTCGACGGCATCAGCTTCGCACCGGAACCGGGCGAGACCATCGGGCTCATCGGCCCCAACGGCTCCGGCAAATCGTCGCTACTGCGCATCCTCGCCGGCATCGTGGCACCCGACAGCGGCGACGTGCTGCTCGACGGAAAGAACCTGCGCACCCAACGTCGTCGCAGCATCGCCCGCCGCGTAGCAATGGTCGACCAACACTCCGACACCGACGTCGACATCACCGTCCGCGACGTCGTACGCCTTGGCCGCATCCCCCACCACGGCATCCTCGGCGGAGACACAGCAGCCGACGACGCCGCGATCGAACAGGCACTCACCGACACCGCCATGGCGTCGAAAGCCACCCGACGCTGGCACACCCTCTCCGGTGGAGAGCGCCAGCGCGCCCAGATCGCACGGGCCCTCGCTCAACAACCCACCGAACTACTGCTCGACGAGCCGACCAACCACCTCGACATCCAACACCAACTCGACATCCTCACCCTCGTCGCAGGACTACCCCTGAGCAGTTACATCGCCCTCCACGACCTCAACCTCGCCGCCATGTTCTGCAACCGCATCATCGTCCTGAACAACGGCACCATCGTGGCATCGGGAACCCCACACGAAGTGATCACCGAACACCTGGTGCGCGAGGTGTACAACGTGCACGCCAGCGTCTCGCATACCGACGACTACCCCCAGGTGACCTATCGCCGCCCCCGACCGACCGCCCCCGGAGTCCACTCGATGTGACATTGACCCCCGAAAAGGCCACTAGATGTCACATTGAGTACCGGGGGGAAGGGGCGAACTGGGGGGAGGGGAGACCGAATCTAAAGTTGGCGCAATTTTCGCTCGAATGCGTCGATGCGCGTGGTGTCCTCGAAGAAGTCCTCTTGCGAGACGATTTTGCCCCAGCTGGTGCGGACAAGGAGCACCGTTCGGTTGCTGTACAACTCGGTGCCGTCGGCTGCGTGTGCTTGGTCGTCGAAGCGGACGAGGAGGGTCATGCGCCAGGGGGCTCCGCCGCTGTAGATTTCCGTGACCTGTCCGCGGATGCCGGCGGCGACGAAGTCCTGGAAGAACTTTTCGATTGCCGGTCGTCCGCGGTGGGTGCCCGACCATCGGCTGTCACCGTCGGCGAATTTGAGCACCGCGTCTCGGTGGAACGACGAGAGCAGTGGGCGATAGTTTCCGTTGTTGAGCGCCTCGATGTCTCGCTGCAACTTGAGGGTCAGCACTCGCATCAGCAGAAGCTTGCATGCGAAGGCCGTCGAGATGCCGGCCAGAAATCTCAGTTGCATGGCTATACGTTTGCTTACCGTTCACCGACGTGTCAATCGAGTGGGACGTTTCGAGACCCGGCTTCACCCAGGTCGGTGGTGGTGCTGTTCACCATCTTTTCGAGTTCGCAGCCCGGCCGATACCGTCGATGACGACTCACACCGATCGTGTACTTCGCTTCGGTTCAGAGAACATCACAGAGTGAAGGTTCCAAGCGTAGGCATGCTCTGCAAGGATGGACTGGTGAGGGGACGAACGTGAGCGCATATCGTTCGTCGGTCGCAGGCCGGCCGAATCCCGGGGGGCCCAGATGGACTCCATAGCTGCGTTCTGGTGCCACGCAGATGACGGCGAGCCTGCTCTGATGCGGTCGGAGATGAATCAGTTGCTCTCGGCGACAAGGCTTTCCCGAGCACGGACACTGTTCGAACGTGCGTCGCTCGAGGATTTTCTGGGCGAAGAATCGGCTGCGATTCCGTTGTACGAGGCGTCGCTGTCGAGTGGGCTCGAGTCCGTGCACGAGAGCAAGGCCAGAATTCAGCTCGCCAGTTCGCTGCGTAATGTCGGGCGACTCGAGGACGCGTCGCGTGTGTTGGAAGACTTCGAGTTTTCCGACGAATTCTCCTCTGCGCGAGATGCATTCATGGCCCTGATCCTGTGGGATCTGGGCGATGGTGCTGGCGCGCTGAAGGCGGCACTGCAGGCAGCGAAGCCTGCGCTCGGCACATACCGTCGCGCAATCGGAACTTATGCCGACGACCTCCGTACCGACAGGCCGAGGAACAGCGGCACCGACGACCGTGTTGCCCACCATGATCGTGCCAGTTCGTTCGACGACCCCGAGGTGAAGCCATGACCAGCGGAGCATTCGATCCACACGACCTCCTCGAGCGCAGCCGACTCGGCGTACTCGCCACGATAAAAGCGAGCGGCCTGCCGCAACTGTCGCCGGTGACGCCGTTCTACGATCGCACCGAGCGAACAATCAAGATTTCGGTCACCGAAGGACGAGCGAAAACGGCCAACCTACGCCGAGACCCGCGCGCTGCACTCGAAGTGACCAGCGCCGACGGCAAGGCCTGGGCAACAGCAGAAGGAACCGTCACCCTCACCGGACCGGGCGCGAACCCGAACAGCCCCGAAATCGATGCGCTGGTCGACTACTACCGCGCCGCCGCCGGAGAGCACCCCGACTGGAACGAATACCGCGCCGCAATGGCCGCGGATCGCCGCGTACTGGTGACCATCGCCGTCGACCACGTCTACGGCGAAAGCATCTCCTGATCGCCCCGGCAGTCCACTCGATGTGCCATTGACCCCCGAAAAGGCCACTGAATGTGCCATTGAGTGCGCTGGGGTCGGTGCACATCCGCCTCCGTCATGTGAGTTGGTAGACGTCCAGTTCGACGGAATTCGGTAAACGTTCACCGGTGGCCACGAAGAGTGTTCCGTTCATCCAGCTGAGGGAGTCGGCGGACGTCGACAGTCGGGGAATGGTGCGGAAGTAGATTCGGTCGGCGGGAACCTGCTCGCCGCGAGTCAATGCGTCGATGTCCTGTTCGCTGCCGGTGCGAACCCCGACGTTGTGGACCGAGATCCGTTCGCCTGTGTCGGTCTCGAGTGCATATCGGGCGTCGAGTTCGGTGACAGTGGCCGATCTGAGGACCTGGTGGTCGGCGCCGCCGGCCAGGACGCGTCCTCGTATCACCGGCCCGTCGACGGTCCCACCGAGGATCGGCACGAGGCGTCGATGTCCGTCGCTGACCTGGCCGAGATCGATGGGCTCCCCGACCGTGACGGACAGGTGCGCGACGAACGTCAGATCGGGGCGCACGTCAGTTCGTTCGGTCCGCGAAGCCGTCGGGAAGATCGCCAGGTGCGACGGACACGATGGTCTCGTCGTCGGCTCCGACGTTCTCGAAGAGCGTGATCGTGGCGAACTCGGGGACGACATAGATGGGGTAGGTCGGTCCGGCGTCGCGGTACGCACGCATTTCGTCGAGGTGATCGTTCTGGTAGAGGACCGTTTTGGTGCCGTCCAATTCGATCCACTGCGGGAAGAAGATGGTTCCGTGCAGACGACGCTTGCCTGGGATGACGTTGACGACGACCGAGGTTCCGGTGGGCTCGTTCCACGAGATCTTGTAGACGTCGTCGTCGAGCTGGACGAGATCGACTTCCTGGTCCTTGACCCAGCGTCCGCCGACCATGCCGGTGTGAATTCGGTAGTCGATCGTGGTCGCGTTCTTGACATACATCTCGTACTGCCAGCTGTTGGCGTACGTGTAGATGAAGCGATGCCCGACGATGCCGCTCAGATCTTGGCTGGGGATGGGGTTCTCGACTGTGGTCATGGTCTTCATTTTGTCACAAAACTATGTTTGCGGCAAAACTATCTGTGCGATCATCGACGCATGGACTCCACCGCAACGGAACTGGGCCGACAGCTGGGGCCCCTGCGGCGATCACTGCTCCGGGCGACGCGGGATGTCGCGCAGCTGCCCGACATCGCCGACTCGCACATCGAGGTGATGCGAGCCCTCGCAGCAGAACCGTCCATGAGTCCGGGACGCCTCGCCACCCGCCTCAACCTGGCCCGATCCACCGTGAGCAACCTGATCAGAGCGATGGTCGACGCCGGCCTGGTGGAAAGATCGATCACCGCCGGTGACCTTCGAGGGGCGACACTCACCGCATCGCCCAAAGCTGTGAAGCTCCTCGCCGAATACGACGCGGCGAGCTCCCGAGTACTCGCGGACGCACTGGACGAACTGAGTCGACACAACCGCGAAGCCATCGCCGCAGCTCTGCCGGCCTTGGCGAAAATCACCAGCATCCTCTCCCGCCGCAGCTCCTGATTCTCGGCGGCGCGCCCGCACCCACGCAGTCCACTCGATGTGCCATTGACCCCCGAAAAGGCCACCGAATGTCACATTGAGTACCGGGATGTCGTACTAGTGCTCCCTGTTTCGATCAGCGACGCGTGTTGATGTCGAGGACAAGCCGAGGAGTGCGCATCTGACCGACTGTCGACCACCAGCGGTGTGCGGGATACGACAGTCGAACCACGAAATAGTTGACGAATTCGACAACCGCGAACAGCCACACGACGAGCAGTGCGACGCCAATTCCGGCGCTCGACGGGAACCATACGACGACACCGATGAGCCCAGCCGCCAACAGTGGGACGTTTGCGACTCGACATACGCGATAGAGCGCCCGAATGACCGGTGGCATCGGGTTGAGTTCGACCCAGGATCGCGCCATCAACCAGTAGATCCCCGCCTGCACGAGGACGGCGAGCAACGGGATGAGAGCGGACCACATGGCGAGAGACTCCTCTCGACCGTCGAGCCGTGGTTCTGCCATGGTGAGCGCAATCGAAGCAAACACCGCTGCGGCGGACAGCTCACCCAGGCCGAGCGACAGATACCGTCGCCGCAACTCGTTCCGGCGACTACTGGACATCACGCCAGATTAGTCATGAGTTGGCACCGACACCCGCCCCCACAGTCCACTGGATGTGCCATTGACCCCCAAAAAGGCCACCAAATGTCACATTGAGTGACCAGGGCGGGCGGGAAGTCATTGGTTGCGGGCAACCGGGATCCAGAGTTCTCCGGCTCCCGATGACCAGTCGGTGTTGTTCTCGGTGACGGTCAGAATTTCCGGGCCGGGGGCGATGTGGAAGGGGTGGGAGGGGAACCACTCGCTGAATGCGTCGGCCCAGAGTTGTTGTAGTGCTGGGGCGAGTGCGGTGTCGCTGCGTGTTTCGAAGACCGCCCATGTCGATGCGGGGACGCTGAGGGAGTTCAGGTCGGCCGGTATGGGGGCTGTGGTGGCGACGGCGAAGTAGTAGTCGAAGAGACTGCCGTCGGTTCGGTCGGCCTCGAAGCCATCGCTGACGAAGAGGATGTGGGGGAGTTCGGGCAGGTCGGCGTGTCGGCGGAGTTGTTCGCCGAATCCGGTGGGCAAGGTCTGGTGGAACTGGGTCATGGCGGTGTTCTCGCCGTGGAATGTGAGGGGGATTCGCGTCGATTTGCCGATGATGTGGAATGCGGGCAGTTCGGTGATGCGGTAGTCCATGGTGCTCTTTCCTTCGATGGTCAGGTGAAATGCCAGTGGTGGTCTGGAGCGGAGGGTGGTCCCTGGCTTGCGGGCGTGGGATGGTGTGACCCCGTGCATGTCTCGGAATGCGCGAGTGAATGCGTCGCCGCTGTAGCCGTATTTGGTCGCGACGTCGAGCACCCCGACGCCGTCGAGAATGTCTTTGGCTGCCAACGACATTCGTCGTTGTCGGATGTACGCCGACAGTGGGATTCCGGCCAGTGCGGAGAACACGCGTCGAAAGTGATAATCGGACGTGAGGGTGATGCGAGCGAGCTGTGCCGGGTCGATGTCGTGATCGAGGTTGTCCTCGATGTAATCGAGTGCTGCATTCCATCGTTCGAGCATGTGCCGGTGGCCTTTCCTTCGTTCTGGTGACAACGATAGGGAGGCGCAGGCACGGTTGGCTCGACTTTTCGAGCCCGGCTGGGTCGGGTTCAGATGGTGCGCAGATGCCGTCCGCGTCGCCGAGCACGGAGGCGACCGAGTTCGGCCAACGCGGCATGCGATTGTGCGTCGGCCGGGCGATAGACGATCAATCGAAGATCCGGGTCGCCGAGTGGAGTGAGGACGTCGAACGTCACGGTCACCGGGCCGACGAGCGGGTGCCGCATCGGCTTGTCTCCCCGGCTTCGTATCGATACTTCTCGTGATTGCCAGTATCGCGAGAATTCGGCACTGCCGTGTTGGAGTTCGTCGATCAGCAGGGCAAGGTGAGTGTCGTGCGAGTGGTCGACCCACGCGGCACGCAAATCGGCGACGGCACCGCGGACGACGTCGTCGCGTGACTCGTAGAAGCCATCGAATGATGTGTCCAAGAAGCACATTCGGAGGACATTACGACTCTCGGCGGGCCGTTCGTCTATGTCGAGCAGCAGGGCGGCCATGGTTTCGTTGATGGCCAGGATGTCGAGTCTGTAATCGAGGACCATGGCAGGCAGGGGCTCGACGTCGTGTACCAACTGGGCGATTCCGTCGGGAATCTTTCGGTCGGTGGGCCGTTCGGGTGCACGATGCCCCGCCAACGTGAACAGGTAGCCCGTCTGGTCGCCGGACAACTTCAAGGCCCTCGACAGTGATCCCACCACCTGGGCGGACGGTCGGATATCACGGGCCTGCTCGAGCCGCACGAGATAGTCGACGCTGACACCGGCGAGCGCGGCGACCTCCTCGCGCCTGAGTCCGGGGGTCCGGGAGGCCCCGATCCGTGGCGGCAGACCGACGTCGGACGGAACGAGCGCTTCACGTCGAGACCGCAGGAAGGCCGCCAGTTCTCGGCGGGCCATCTCCGGTGGCGTCGTGGTCATTCCACACAGCGTAGGTCAATTCGGACCACTCAGCCTGGTATCGCGCGTCCCAGGATGACCATGACCTTCCCGCTTCTCGACCGGACCGGCACTGTGAGCCGGACGGATCGATCGAGAAGGAGACACACGATGACACGGATGGACGACTATCGACTCCTGGGACGCTCGGGACTGCGCGTGGCACCGTTGTCGTTGGGGGCCATGACATTCGGGGACGCCTGGGGGTGGGGAGCCGACAAGCAGGAGTCGAAACGCATCTTCGACGCTTATCTGGACCTCGGAGGCAACATGATCGATACCGCGAACATCTACACCGACGGTCAATCGGAGCGGTATCTGGGGGAATTTCTCGAAGGTTGTCGCGACTCGGTTGTCGTATCGACCAAATATGCGGCGACGCGCGATCCGGCGGACCCGAATGCGGGTGGCGGCGGGAGAAAGAGCCTGCGTGGTTCGGTCGAGGCCAGTTTGCGGAACCTGGGCACCGACTACATCGATCTGATGTACCTGCACGCATGGGACGGTGTGACGCCGAGCGACGAGATCATGGCCGCCCTCGGTGATTTGGTGCAATCGGGAAAAGTTCTCTACCTCGGCATTTCGGATACCCCGGCCTGGGAGGTCGCGCGAATGCAGACCCTTGCGCAGCTACGCGGATGGCCACCGCTGTCCGCACTGCAGGTCGAGTACAGCCTGATCGAGCGCACTACCGAACGCGAGTTGTTACCGATGGCAGCAGATCTCGGTCTCGGTGTGGTTCCGTGGTCACCCCTCGGCGGGGGTGTGTTGACGGGTAAGTACACCGCTGCCGACATCGAAGGGGCGAGCTCGAATTTGCCGGCGGGCAGTCGGCGCGATCACGCGAGGTCGAACCGAACACTGACCGAACGTGGTTTGCGCACAGCCGACGTCGTCGTCGAGGTGGCAGAAGAGTTGGGTGCGACTCCGGCCCAGGTGGCGTTGGCATGGACGCTGCTGCATCCCGCCGTCGTCAGTTCGTTGATCGGTGTGCGGACGGCAGAACAGTTGCGGCACAACATCGGTGCCCTCGATGTCGTCTTCGACGAGTCGCAGTTGATGCGGCTGCATTCGGTCAGCGCCATCGACATGGGGTTTCCGCACGAATTCCTGACGCGTCCGATGGTCCGCGGGGTCACGAGTGGGCGAACATCGGTGCGCCCACGTCCGCCGCGGTCCTGGTGATCGGACCTGGTGAGCAGTCGAATCAGGACGACGGTGATCGACGATAGGTCAACGGATCACCGTCGTGCACGACTGTGAACCCTGCCTTCTCCAGCACTCTTTGCGACGCGGCATTGCCGCGTGCGACTGTCGCAACCATTGCGAGGTTGCCCACGGTCTCGCGGACCTCGCCCAGCATGTGCCCAGCACAGCCGCGTCCCCAGTGGTCCGGATGCACCCAGTAGCCCACCTCGACGTGATCGGCTCGACGGATGAGGCTCAGCAGTCCGACCGGTACCGCGTCTTCGACTCCGATCGACCACATGGGCAGGTCGGGTGTATCGAGGTCCGTCGTCGCCAGTGCTCGGCTGAATCGACGGTCGAAATAAGTTCTTGTCCAGGGCTTTCCGTCGCCCACCCACCGCATGACGGTGGCGTCCGAGGCCATCGAGTACAGGAATTCGGCATCCGTAGCGGCTGCCGGCCGTAGCCGGGTCGACGTCACAACCGCCGACCATCGATCGGTCTAGGGTCGGCCAACCGCAGTACGATGCACATGACCTGCAGACGATAGAGGCATCCGGATCCGACCGCCACCGAATACCCAAGGGAGCCCGATGAACCTGGCCGACTACGACGTCTTGAGCTTCGACTGCTACGGAACGTTGATCGATTGGGAGTCGGGGATCGGCGACGTGCTCGGCGCATGGGCTGCGGATACAGGGTCGATGTCCAATGACGAATTACTCGCCGCCTACGCCCCCAACGAAGCACAGGCGCAGCAGGATTCACCCTCGATGCTCTATCCCGATATCCTGGCCGACGCATTCGGACGAACAGGCGACGCACTGGGTATACCGGTCACCCCGGAATGGTCAGGCAGACTCGCCGGCTCCGTTCCGGACTGGCCGGCGTTTCCGGACTCGGCGGACGCACTGGCATCACTCGCCGAGCACTACAAGCTGGTGATTCTGTCCAACGTGCACCGCGCGGGTTTTGCCGGTAGCAACCGTCGACTGCGCGTTGAATTCGACGCCATCGTCACAGCCGAGGATGTGCGCGCATACAAGCCGGCGGACAACCATTTCGATGCGCTCGACGCGATCCTCGACGACTTCGGTGTGCCCAAATCACGTCTGCTGCACGTGGCGCAGAGCCTGTTCCACGATCACGTCCCGGCGCGGCGTCACGGCCTTGCGTCGGTGTGGATCGATCGCAGACACGATCGGCCAGGGTGGGGCGCAACACCGGAGCCGAACGGCGACTACGGTTTTGCGATGCAGTTCCCGAGCATGGCGGAGTTTGCCGACGCGGCCCGTGGGGCGCACGGCAATGCGTAGGTTGAGCACCCTGGTCGGGCTGTGTCTCGGATTGATCGGCTCGCTCGGATACTTGCTGTGGGAGAACAGGCCGCGACGCGTCAACTATGTATTCGTTGCCGACGATCCAAGCTTTATCCAATCGTTGTGGCAGACACACACAACGGCATTGATAGTTCTTGGCCTACCCATCCTCGGCGCTGTTCTCGGCCTCGTGGTCGGTGTTCTGTTCACCAGAAAGCGACGCTGACGCTGTCGGCTACGAGCGACTGCCCTACCAGTGCCATGCGTCGCCGCCGACGTTCTCGATGGTTCGTTGCAGGACGCGGATGGTGGTCGCGAAATCGTCCTGACTGATTCCCTGCATGCGTTCGTCCTGCAGCATCCGTTGGATGTCCGCGGCGCGGGCGAATAGCCGCTGGCCCTCAGGCGTGAACTTCAGTCGTGCATGGGATTCGGTGATCAACCCCTTCTCGGTAGCGGAGTCGATTGCGTCGACGATCGCGCCAGGGGTGTCGTTGTGTCCGATCGTGTCGATCGTCCTCGCTCGATCGGCACCAGCGGGATGCAGTGAAATCTGATGCAGGAGCCACCATTCGGCCTGGGTGATGCCGATGTCGCGGAGCGCTCCGCGTGTTCGAGCGCGGACGGCCTCCCCGGCGCGGACGGTCCAGAAGCCGATGGGTTGCTTCTCGGGTGGTTGCATGGGGCGCTGTGTCGTCATGCATCGAACGGTAGAACCTGAACAATGCTCGAGGTCAAGAGACCGACTGGCCGGTAGAGTCTCGCGCGTGGACAGACCATCCGGCAAAGGGCTCGTCGCAGTGCTCGGGGGCGTCGGCGCGGCCACAGGGGCTGCGGCCGCGGTGGTGTGGCACGTTGCGATCACCGAACCGCCGGACACTCCTGGGACGGCACATCTGCGACCGAGCTGGTTCCCCGTGTCGCTGTATCTCGTTGCCGCCGGGGTGGCTCTGGCTGTGGTGGTGGCGTGGTTTCTCGTCGATTCCGGAATGCGCGTCGTCAGAGACCGTCAGTACAGTTCCGCCCACCTGTTCACGTTGCTGATCGTCGTCGGTGCCGCGCTGGGAGCGGGCAGTGCCTTCGCGTGGACCCACTGGCCGCCGCAGCGGTCGGAGGCGGACACCGCGGCGCCATTGCTCCCCACGTTGATGTTCGTGGACTCGGGTGACGAGCCAACGACTCCAGCATCCGACTACGGCTGGACTTCGATGGACATTCACACTGCAGACACGTACTTCTCGGACACGTATGTATCGGACCTGTACAGCACCGATACGTCGTACATCTCTCGCGGTGAGCCGGAGTCGACCTTCACCCCGATCATCGGCAGTCCGTGGACGGTGTTTCCCGTCGGGGGTGCTGTGCTGGCCGCGATTGCGGCATGGACCCTGTCGCTGAGGGATTTTCGATTGACTGTGCTGGACTCCGACCAGAGCGCCGTGTGAAAAGTCGGGTCTATTCGTCGGTGCGTAGTTCGTCGACCAACGTGAACAGCCTGCCCAGGTAGTCGCTGTGAAAGACCTCGGTGGCGCGGATCTTTGCGTTTCCGTCGAGTCCGAACTGAAGGTTGACGAGTTCGACTCCGATGGCGACGCGTCGAGCATCGAGGGTCTCGAGTTCGGCGGCGAGAGCATCGACCTTGGCCAGCGGAGACAGTTCGTCGGTCATATCGGAATCGTAGAGGTCAGCCGACGGCCGCGAGGAATTCGCTGTAGAACAATCCGAGCCCCAGCGCCGACGCGATGGCCGCGAACAGCCACAGTCGGATGATGACCGTTGTTTCCGCCCAGCCGCCCAACTCGAAGTGATGGTGGATCGGTGCCATCCGGAACGGCCGCTTGCCGGTGGACTTGAAGGACGCGACCTGGATGACCACCGAGGCGCTCTCGGCGACGAAGAGGGCTCCAAAGACGACCGCGATCAGCTCGGTCTTGCTGACGACGGACAGTCCGGCGAGCAGACCACCGAGTGCCAGGGAGCCGGTGTCACCCATGAAGATCTTGGCCGGTGCCGCGTTCCACCACAGGAATCCGATGCACGCTCCCGCGGCCGCCGCGCACACGACAGCGAGGTCGAGGGGATCACGCACCTGGTAGCACCCGGCCACCGAATTGGTGGCGCACGATTGCCGGTACTGCCAGAACGTCATCACCGTGTAGGCGCCGAGGACGAGGGTCATCGAGCCCGCCGCCAGACCGTCGAGCCCGTCGGTGAGGTTGACGGCATTGGACCAGGCAACGACGAGGAACACACAGAACAGCACGAAGACGATCGGAGCCATCGTGAAGAACGTCGACTGACGCACCAGCGACAGTTCGACGTTGCCCGGCGTCAGCCCGTTGCCGTTGCGAAACTGCAGTGCCAGAACCGCGAAGATCACTGCGGCACTGATCTGCCCGACGTACTTTCCGGTGGCTTTGAGGCCGAGGCTTCGCTTCATCCGGAGCTTGATGTAGTCGTCGAGGAAACCGACGATGCCGAGGGCGGTCGCGAGACCGAGAATCAACAGCGCCGATGCCGACGGCCCGTCGCCTCCCATCGCCACGAGGTGGGAACCGAGGTAACCGGCCCACAGACCCACGATGATCGCGACGCCGCCCATCGTCGGCGTTCCTCGCTTGGCTTGGTGGCTCGCCGGGCCTTCGACGCGAATCTCCTGGCCGAAGCCCTGCCGGGTGAACAGCGCGATGAGAAATGGCGTCAACAGAATCGAGACCGCCAATGCGATTCCACCGGCGACGAGAATGTTGATCATGCGTTGAAGCCCACTCTTCCTCTGTGCTGCGGTTGCCCACCGGGTGCTACCGAGCACCGCGGGATACTGTGCCAAACGAATCGGCAAAAGTCGCATTGCGTGACGAAGGTGTTACTCACAGTTGATACGTACCGGGAGACACACCGACCAGTTCGGTGAACTCGCGGGTGAAATGCGCCTGGTCGAACCAGCCGTACCGCGCGGCGAGTTCCGCCAGCGACCCGCTGTATCCGTTGTCGAGATCACTGAGGGCGTCGTGAATCCGATATCGGCCCAGAACCCACTTGGGCGTCGCACCGACATAACGCTCGAACAACCGCTGTAGCCGACGAGTCCCGATGCCACATCTGTCCTCCACCTGGCCGACGCGTATCAGCGTCCGATCACCGAGCATCGTGCCGATGACATCCAAGACGATCTCGTACTCCGGCTCGACATCGTGGGCGTAGGGCTCGAGAACCGCGTCGACGACGGTTCGGCAGTGGTCGGCGTCGTGCTGTGCGTCCAGTCGCGTCAACGCGGCGACGGTCTCCGATCGGAACGGGGTGGGCGGAGCTACTGGGACGTCGCGCAGAGTTCGGGCCACGGTTCCGGTGAAGCTCGCGTAGCCGCCGGGTCGGAACTTGACGCCGAACACCCACCCGGACTCGGCGAGTTCGACGTCGAACCGTCGGGTCAGCACTCCGGTCACGACCACCGGCTCGGTGACGCCGGCGCGGGTCCAGCCGTGCTCGACGCTGAGCGTGCATGCCGGGTGGGGCAGGGTCGAGCTGCGATACGAGGTGCCCGACGGCAGATCCCACCGAAGTTGCCAGTAGTTCTCGACCCACGGTTCCAACGACGCCGCACACGGCAGCCGGACCAGGTCGACATACTGCGCCAGCTGATCCGGCCGCAGGACACCGGCGTGGGTGGCTGTCGCATTTTTCCTATCCGGCACGGGCGTCAGTGTAGGAGTCTGGTCCGACACCTTCGAGAAACGATCGACGCTGTCGAGGAGAAACACCATGAACGATGCACCCGTGGCAACCCTGAAGATGGTCACGCTGGACTGCGGAGATCCCGAGGCCAGCGCGACGTTCTGGTCTGCGCTACTCGGCTGGACCGTCGTCCACGCGGAGAAGGATTACGCGATGCTGCAGGGGCCCTCCAGCGCGCTCGGATTCGGACGCGTGGAGAATTATCAGCGGCCGCAGTGGCCGAACACGAAGGGCAGCAAACAGTTTCACTTCGATCTCGCGGTCGACGATCTGGATGCGGCCGCGAAAGCCGCAGTGCAGTTGGGTGCAACTGTGCCCGACGAGCAACCGGGTGAGACCTGGCGTGTGCTGTTGGATCCGGCCGGGCATCCGTTCTGCCTGACAAATGCCGCGAACTGGGGCTGACGTGGCTACCCTTGTCCGGGTGAAACCACGTCTGGCAGGAATCGAAATCGTCGTCGCCGATATGGCAGTTGCATTGGCGTTCTACCGCGTTCTGGGACTGGACATTCCGGCCGAGGCCGATGCCGAGCAACATGTGGAGGTCGACCTCGGTGGGGTTCGGTTGTTGTTCGACCTACCCTCGACGATCACCTCGTTCGATCCGACGTGGACCGCGCCCAGCGGAGGCCACCGCGTCGCGCTTGCATTCGACTGCGGCACGGCCGCCGGAGTCGATGCCGCGTGGGCCGCAGTGACCGACGCGGGGTACACAGGGCACCTGCAGCCGTGGGATGCGTTCTGGGGGCAGCGTTATGCCGTCGTGCACGATCCCGACGGCACCACCGTCGATCTGTACGCGAACGTGTGACCGGTCAGCTCACCGGAGCGATGATCTGAATCAGGTTGCCGCAGGTGTCGTCGAACACGGCGGTGATCACCGGGCCCATCTCGGTGGGCTCCTGAGTGAACCTGACACCCAGTCCGACGAGCCGATCGTGTTCGGCGGCAACGTCTTCGACGGCGAACTGGGTGAACGGAATGCCGTCGGTGAACAGTGCCGTCTTGAACGGGCCGGTTGCCGGATGGCCGCTGGGCTCGAGCAGTAGCTCGGTGCCCTCCGGCTCCTGAGGAGATACGACCGTGAGCCAGCGATCTGTTCCGCCCATGGGAATGTCGTGCTTGACCACGAAGCCCAGTACGTCGGTGTAGAACGCCAGTGCCTTGTCTTGGTCGTCGACGAACACACTGGTGATGTTGATTCTCATTGCGGCCCCTCGCCTGCGGGCCCGCCGGTCAGTTCGACGGCGACGTCGAGGTGGCCGAGATGGCGGGCGTATTCCTGCAGTACATGAAAGCAGATCCAGATCAGGGTGGGCTGTTCTTCGGTGAATCGTCCACCCAGGGTGGCCACGTCGTCCATGCGATGAGACCGCAGTACCTGCTCGGTCAGTCGAGCGCCGTCGTCGAGGCGCGCGAGCAATGCCGCCGCCGGCACGTCGGTCGGCACATGCCAGGATCCGTCCTTTTTGTCGCCCCACGGATCGTCGACGGCGCGCCCGAGGAACCCCCAGACGAACCAGCGCTGCTCCATGTACACAAGATGGATGAGCATCTCGAGGGGAGTCCACTGCGACGGCACAGCCGCCGTGGCCAGCGCGTCGTCACTCAACGCGGTGATCCGCCGGGCGAGCTCACCGCGGTAGAAGCGCAGGTACTCGACGAACAGGTCGGCGGGATCGGACAAGGAGGAATCGGGCTCCGGGAACGTCGTCAGCTGTGCCATGGGTCCTTCGTATCGGGTGGTGGGCTGCGTGTCCATTCTGTGGATGCGAAATCGGGATGAGGGCCGCGATCGTGAATTGTGGACACTCAGCTCACTGCTCGCGCTCCGTCGGCGCGGCAGACTCAGCCGAACAACAGCAGCGCGGCCAGGGTGAGCATCATGATTCCGATACCGAGATCGAGGACCCGCCACGCCATCGGCCGCGCGAACAGGGGGCTGAGCACGCGCGATCCGTATCCGAGAGCGGTGAACCAGAGTACGCTGCCGAGCACGGCACCGAGGGCGAACCACCACCGAAGCTCGCCCGGCTGCCGGTTACCGATGGACCCGAGAAATACGACGGTATCGAGGTAGACGTGGGGGTTGAGCCACGTCAACGCGAGACACGTTGCGACAGCGGCGATCAGCGAGCCCCCGCCGCCGCCGTCGGTGGTCATCGCCGCTGGGGTGCGGGCGCGGTTCAGCGCCATCACTCCGTAGACGAGGAGAAACAGCGCTCCGAGCACGGTGACGACGCGTAGCGCCAGCGGAAACCGGTCCACGAGGACGCCGATGCCCGCCACCCCGGCGACGATCAGCACGGCGTCGGACAGCGCGCACACCGCAACCACCGGGAACACATGGGTGCGTTGCAGGCCCTTGCGCAGGACGAACGCGTTCTGCGCACCGATGGCGACGATAAGGGACAGGCCGACTCCCAATCCGGTCAACGTCGATTGTGCTGCGGCAAGCGAGGTCATGCTGTTCACGCTAGGAGGCGACCAGCATTAGAGCCAGCGAATGTTTTTCACCATCGGTAAGTATAACTTCATATTGTGGAGATCGAGCAGCTCAGAGCGCTGACAGCAGTAGTCGACGGTGGAACTTTCGAGGCTGCCGCACGTGCATTGCATGTGACCCCGTCGGCAGTAAGCCAGAGAATCAAGTCGCTCGAAGCGTCGTTGGGGCGCACCCTGGTGCAGCGGACGAAACCGGTGGTGGCCACCCAGTCGGGTGCCGCGGTACTACGCCTGGCTCGTCAGATCGATACGCTCACGGATCAGACGAGGGCCGAGCTCAACGACGACGGCGTCTCGGCCCCCATTTCGATTGCCGTCAATGCCGATTCGATGGCGACGTGGGTGCTGCCTGCGCTCGCGCCACTCGCCGGTACGACGACCTTCGATCTGCATCGTCAGGACCAGGACCGCACGGCCCAGCTCCTGCACGACGGAATCGTCTCTGCTGCAATCACATCGGTGTCCGAACCGGTCCGTGGGTGTACCGTCCGATCCCTCGGCGCCATGCGCTACCGGCCGTCGGCAACCGAAAAGTTCATCGAGCGATGGTTCGGTGCCGGCACGACGATCGAGGCACTGAGCACCGCACCGGTGGTGGTGTTCGATGCCGACGACCGATTGCAGGACAACTACTTACGGCACCGAGGCGTCGATTCGCATACTCCGCCCCGTCACCTCGTCCCGGCGTCCTCGGACTACGCCCGGGCGGTGGAACTCGGCTTCGGCTGGGGAATGATCCCGGACCTCCAGGACTGTGACTCGCTGACGTGCTTCGACGCCGACGGCATCGAAGACGTTCAGCTGTACTGGCAGCAGTGGTCGCTGTCGTCGCCTGCACTGCAGCGAGCGGCCGACGCCGTCGCAGCCGCGGCAGCGACCGTGCTGCGGTGAGTCACGCCGGACTGTCGTTCGGAACGATGTCGGGCTGCCCATCGCCGACGGGATCGAGAATCGCCGCCGCGCGGGCACCCCACCGCTCGTGCGCCGATTGACGAGACATGCCGACCGCCTGGCCGATGATCGCCCACGTCGCACCCTGAACGCGCAGCACCACAACGGTTTCGATGCCGTCGAGCCCCGCCGCCAGTTGCACACGAAGACTCAACAGATGCCACGCGAGGCTCCGTCGTGCAGGCAGGTCGGTCGACTGCTCTGCCTCCCATTCCGGTGTGCCCGGCAGTGGGCCGGTGCCGATGATCTCGTCGGCAATGCGACCGGCCTCGGTGGCTGCGGCCGTCACGACCGCCCGTGTTGCCGCAGTGATGTCGGCCTCGGCGGCCAGCTCGATCGGATCCATGATCCACCTCCTGTGTCAGGTTTATCCTGACAGAAGGCTGCGGCTGATGTCAAGGATTACCTGACGCGGTGGGTCAGAGCCGATTCAACACCCGATCGATGGACTCGATTGCCTGTGTCAGTTCGGCTTCGGTGACCGTCAGTGCCGGCCGGAATCGCACTGCCGCGTCGCCGCAGCCCAACGCGAGTACGTGCTCCTCGGTGCGCAACAGTTCGATCACTCGGTCGCGGGTCGTAGCGTCGGGCAGGGAGAAGGCGCACATGAGTCCGCGTCCACGAACCTCGGTGACCATCGCATGTCGAGTTGCCAACTCCTGCAACTGCTTCAGCAGCACTGTTCCGAGTCGGCCGGCGCGTTCGATGAGGTTCTCGGCTTCGACGACCTCCAATATTTTACGCGAGCGCACCATGTCGGTGAGGCTGCCACCCCACGTCGAGTTGATTCTGGAGCTGACCGCGAACACGTGGTCGTCGATGTCGTCGACGCGACCGCCCGCCATCACGCCGCAGACCTGGACCTTCTTACCGAAGGCGACCACATCCGGGACGACGTCGAGCTGCTGGAAAGCCCATGCGGTGCCGGTCATTCCGGCTCCGGTCTGCACCTCGTCCATGACGAACAGTGCGTCGAACTCGTGGCAGAGTGCGCGCAGCTTCTGCAGGAAGCGGGGGCGGAAGTGGTGATCCCCGCCCTCGCCCTGGATGGGTTCGATGATGGCGCAGGCGATGTCGTGCGGATTGGCTTCGAAGGCCAGCCGCGCGGCCGTCAACGATGCGTCTTCGAGCTCGTCCATGTTCGCGTCGGATCTGATGAACGGGGACGGAATTCGGGGCCAGTCGAATTTCGGGAAGCGTGCGACCTTGTTCGGGTCGGTGTTGGTGAGGGACATCGTGTACCCGGAGCGCCCGTGGAATGCGTGCTCGAAGTGCATCACCTGCGAGCCCAGGGACGGATCGATGCCCTTGCGCTCGTTCCACCGGGACTTCCAGTCGAATGCCACCTTCAATGCGTTCTCCACTGCCAATGCACCGCCCTCGACGAAGAACAGGTGCGGTAGCCGAGCATCGCCCAGCACCCGGGCGAACGTGTCGACGAAGCGTGCCATCGGCACGGTGTAGATGTCGGAGTTGCTGGGTTTGTTCATCGCCGCCTGCAGCAGGTCGGCCCGGAAATCCGGATCGTCGGTCAGGGCGGGGTGGTTCATACCCAGGGCATTGGACGCGAAGAAGGTGAACAGATCCAGGTAGCGGGTGCCGTCTCGGGCGTCGACCAGGGTGGACCCGGTGGAGGCGTCCAGGTCCAGGACCAGCTCGAAACCGTCGGCCAATAGGTGTTCACCGATCACGCCGCGGGCGGTCGAGGCGTCGATGGGCACTCCGGTGCGCTGTAATACTTGCGTCATGATGACTAACATACGCGTAAATATTCCGTAAGCAAGACATTTAGACAGGAAATAATACGGTTGTGACCCCCGTCGGTAGGCTTATCTCCGACGGTTCGATTCTCTCCACGGAAGGTGTACGCGCATGTCTGCATCCATCACCCACGACGAGCTGAGTGTGCGTACGCGCGCCATTCTCGACCGGCTGGGTGCGACGATCGCGCTCGACGTGCCGGCCGGTCCCGACGCGATCACCGCGAGATCGCCGATCACCGGCGGAAATCTGGCGTCGCTGGCATCGACCTCTGCCGCAGACGTCGACGGTGTCATCGCGGACGCAGCTGCGGCGTTCGTCTCGTGGTCGCAGGTGCCGGCACCGGCGCGGGGTCAGGTGATCCGAGAACTCGGGGAACTGCTGCGTACGCACAAGGAGGACCTCGGCGCCCTGGTCTCCATCGAGGCCGGAAAGATCGTCTCCGAGGGGCTCGGGGAAGTGCAGGAGATGATCGACATCTGCGACTTCGCCGTCGGCCTGTCACGTCAGCTGTACGGCAACACCATTGCCACCGAACGCCCCGGGCATCGCATGATGGAGCAGTGGCATCCGCTCGGTGTCGTCGGCGTCATCACGGCGTTCAATTTCCCTGTCGCGGTGTGGAGTTGGAACACGGCGTTGGCGTTGGTGGCGGGCGACACCGTCATCTGGAAGCCGTCGGAGAAGACCCCGCTGACTGCCGTCGGCGTGCAGGCTCTGTTCGAGCGTGCTGCTGCCGCTGCAGGTGTCGATCCCAAGATCGCTCAGTTGGTGATCGGGGACCGAGCGTCCGGTGAAGCGCTGGTGGATGATTCGCGTGTTGCTCTGGTGTCGGCAACCGGTTCGACCAGGATGGGCAAGGCTGTTGCGCCGCGGGTTGCGCAGCGATTCGGGCGCGTGCTGCTCGAACTCGGCGGCAACAACGCGGCGATCGTGACGCCGTCGGCAGACCTCGATCTCACGACGCGCGGGCTGGTGTTCTCGGCTGCGGGTACGGCCGGTCAGCGGTGCACCTCGCTCCGACGCGTCATCGCGCATTTCTCGGTTGCGGACGAACTGGTGGCCAAGTTGGCCGCGGCGTACGAGACGCTGTCCATCGGATCTCCCTTGGAGAGCGACACTTTGGTGGGTCCGCTCATCGACGCGGGCGCGTTCGCCGGCTATCAGAAGGCGCTCGAGGCCGCCAAGTCCGACGGCGGAACGGTGGTGGTCGGCGGTGAGCGCGTGAATGTCGTCGACGAGTATTCGTACTACGTGCAGCCCGCGATCGTGACGATGCCCGCCCAGACCGACATCGTCAAGCACGAAACGTTCGCGCCCATCCTGTACGTGCTCACCTACGACACCCTCGACGAGGCCATCGCCCTGCACAACAATGTGCCGCAGGGACTTTCGTCGTCGATCTTCACTACCGACCTGCGTGAAGCGGAACGCTTTCTGTCGGCTGCGGGATCGGACTGCGGCATCGCGAACGTCAACATCGGTCCCTCCGGTGCCGAGATCGGCGGTGCTTTCGGCGGCGAGAAGGAAACCGGTGGCGGACGCGAATCAGGTTCGGACGCATGGAAGGCCTACATGCGCCGGGCGACGAACACGGTCAACTATTCCAACGAACTGCCCCTGGCGCAGGGAGTGAAATTCGGCTGACGGCATGATCGGCAGTATGAAAGTACTGTCGATGCTCTTGGCCGGTTTCGTTCTCGGCTATGCCATCAGTGACATCGGCCCCGTCGAGTCGCTGGTGAACAGCACTGCGGAATTCGGGTCGTTCTGGTCGATTGTCAACGGGCTCACAGTCGTTGCCGTCGCTGCCTGTGGGACGGCGGTCGCCGTGGCCCGGGTCAGTGCGCCAACTGCGACCATCGTGGCGATGGCAGCGCTGCTCGTCGTGGTGTTCCAGACCGTCGGAATGGTGCCCGGCATACTCGGGCACTGGGCCGCTGCAGTGGGCACCGGTGTGCTGCTGGGTGCGGCCGCGGTCTTGTCGGGACACCACCGTGGTGCACAGGCCGCCCTGGGTGTCTCGGTTGTGGGCGCCGGGCTGCTGGGTTATTGGCTCGATGCGCTGATGCAGGCGAACGACGGTCCCGTCTTCGTCTGGGATGTGGTCGGTGCCGAGGACGATGTGGCGCCCGAGCGCGCGATCGTCATGGTGATCGCTGCAGTGGCCGCGGCAGTCACGTTGTTCCTGGCACGCCGCCACGAGGTGGTGCAGCCACCCGAGACCCCGCGGATTCTGCTCGTCGGCCTGTCGCTGCCCGTCGTGGCAAGCGTCCTGAGCTGGATTGCGGCAGATGCCGATACGCGGAGCGTCGAGTGGCTCGGGGCTCTCGTCGGTATGACGGCTGCCGCGCTGCTGGCCTCGTTCCTACTTCCTGGGCGCGACGGATGCCTGCTGCTGGTGCTGTTCGCAGTGTCGGCGACGGCCCTGGGCACCTCCGGCTTCGCCGCGGGAGATGCCGTTCGGTTGTGCGCGAGCGCAGCACTGTTGGTAGTGGGAGCCGGGATCGGTTACCGGTGGCCGCAGCTGTACATCGGGCTGGGCGGCCTGTTCGTCATCGCTGCTACGAGCCTGACGGAGAACTACGTCGACATTCCGATCGTCTCGCAGTTCGCTCTGCCGCTCGTTGCGGCCTATGTTCTGGTCTCCGCACTGGCGACCTCGCCCGGATCTCTGGTGATCTCACTGCCGGCGGTGTTCGTCATGGCCCTGCCCGTGACCGTGGTGTCCGCCGGCTACACACCGTCGTTTTCCATGGATGAATCGGTCATCTCACGCACAAGCGAGCCCGACCACCTGGTGCTGTCGGTGGCCGGGCTCGTGGTTCTTGCTGTGGTGACGGGTGCCGCTGTTCTGCTGGCGCGTCGCTCACCCGTCGTGCGTGGAAACTCGTAGTGGGCTACGAGTTTCCACACACCTACGGGGTCGGTGCGACAGTCGTCGTCGGAGCTGCGGCCTCGGGGGTGACCGGCGTTTCCGTGGCGGGCGCGGTGACGCATACCGGCGGTGCGCCCTCGACGGGTGGCTCACCCTCGACCGGAGTCGTGCAGGCCGGTTCTGCAGGCTCGGCAGCGGGAGCCGGTGCCGGTGCGGGTGCCGGCACCTCGGCCGCGGGGGCGGGAGCAGGCGCAACGGGGGCGGCCGGCGCAGCGGGGCTGGTGGTGACCGGTGCCGGCGTCGTTGCCGTCGGAGTTGCCGTTGCCGAGGTGGTGGTCTCGGGTGTGGCGGCGATGGCCTGGATTGCTGCGCGGCCTGCCTTCTCCTGTACTTCCTTGGTCTTCACCGGCTCGCCCCGGTTGGCCTGCTCGGCCAGCTGGGTCAGCCAGGCTGCGGCGTACTGGACCGAGGTCAGTGGCTTGCCGTTGGCGGCGTCGGCGTCGCGCCAGTAGTCGAAGTGGTGTCCCGAGCCGGGCCCGAGGGTCAGGCCGTAGGGATCGTTCATGATGACCGGGATCGTGTTCTGGTTGGACGAGATGAACCCGGTGATCTCCTTGAAGATCTTCTGCGGCAGGTACACCATGTCGACCATCTGGCCGGTCTCGATCGGCTCTTCACCGTCGACCTTGGCCGAGACGGGGGTCGTTGCGGTGCCGGGCTTGTAGTTGGGCTCGGACACCTTGATCAGTACGTCGAGGAAGGTCTCGTCGCTCTGCATCCAATTGGGCTGCGACGCAATGTCGTTGAAGGCGTTGACTGCGATGCGTCCCAGTGCCAGAGCCAGGTCGGCTCCGGTGGCCGGGGTGAGGTTCTCGTTCTGCAGCGCATCGGCGTTGACCTGTCGACCGACGTTGGCGGCCAGGTGGATCAGCGACGTGTTGGCGGGCAGTGCGCAGGTCAGGTCACCGTCGGAGCAGAAGGACGCGACGCGCCCGTCGAGTGCGCCGAAGCCGCCCGACGTTCCCGGCAATGCACCCTGTCCGGGGATGGCGTTGTTGCCGTTCTGGTACTTGGTGTCGAAACCGTCCGGGTTACTGAACGGGTTCTCGGCACCGGGGAACGGTCCCTCTCCTGCGACGCGTCCCGCGTCGGCGAAGATGACGACGCCGACGACCTGCGAGGGGTCGATGATGCCGTACTTGCCGTCCTCGGGAACGGCCTGATTGCCGATTTCCATGGCGGTGCGGCGAGCAACGTCTGCGCCTTCGCTGTAGCCGACGATGGCGAAGCGAGTCTTGGGGCAGGACGCGGAGATTTCCTTCATGATGGTCTGCGAGTTGGTGACGCCCGTCTGCACGGCGTTCTCGTAGCTCGCCAGGTCGGCCGGGTACTCGACGTAGACCGCGGCGTAGGAGTCGGGAACCACGTTGCCGTTGTTCGGAGCTCGCACGGCCTGGTCGATCCAGTCGCTCGAGTAGTCACCGGACATCGCTGCGGGGAGGCGGGTGCCGTCGGGCTTGGTCAGCCACTTGACGCCCTCGCGTGGGGTGTCGCCGCGTCCGCCGATGGCGATGCTCACCATGTCGTAGCAGGTCGATGTCGAGACCAGCTCGACGGAGGCCTCGACACTCGTTTCCGACGCAGACCAGGGTGCTGCCACCAGCACTCCGGCACCGAGTGCGCCGATCGCAAACGCGCTGAGCGCGATGCGCACACGCTTCGACTTGCCACCATTCATGTTTTCGATCCCCATCATCCACGCCCGAACCGATCCCGACTGCAATTGCCAGTGGGTTACCCGGCATTTCGTCGCTCGGATGGTTCGCGTTACAAAACGCTTCGTTTACCGTCGTGGACATGACTTTTCACGCCCGAATGACACCGATGGAATTAGCTCTGACCGATGGATCGACCTGCGTCGTGCGTGAGGCGGTGGCGTCGGACCTCGAGTCGATCGTGGCGCTGCTGGCGGACGACCAGTTGGGCGCGACGCGCGAATCCGTCGAGAACATGGACGGATATCGCACCGCTTTCGAGGACATTTCCTCCGATCCACGGAACGTGCTGGTCGTCGTCGTGCACGGTGGCGAGGTGGTAGGAACTCTGCAGTCGACGGTCATTCCGGGACTGGCGCGAGGTGGTGCGTTGCGCGCTCAGATCGAAGCCGTACGGGTGGCCGCTACCTGGCGCAGCCGCGGGCTCGGTGGCGCGTTGATCGAGTGGGCGATCGAGGAGGCCACGCGGCGAGGGTGCGCTCTGGTGCAGCTGACGTCCGACTCGCGTCGAGTGGATGCCCACCGGTTCTACACCCGTCTGGGCTTCACTGCCTCACACGTCGGCTTCAAGAAGGCGATCGGCACTACCCACTAGATACCCTGGGGGGGTAGGGTAGGGATGTGAACTCCACACGACAGGAACTCGGCACCCCGACCAAGCTCGTCGGATTCGTCGTCGGCATAGCCCTTGTCTTCTTTCTCGCCCTGTTCGTCGGCCATGCGATCGGACCCGACGCGTCGCCCAGCGAACCGACGCATTCCGACCACGAGTCGCACGACGGAACATCTGCGCTCTATCCGGACTTCCAGCATCAGGGGGTCGTCCGCACGGCCACATTCGTCATCGAGGCAGAAGGGAATCAGGGATGAGTACGGAAACCGAACTGATTCTGGGCGGCATGACCTGTGCGTCGTGCGCCAACCGCATCGAGCGCAGGCTCAACAAGCTCGACGGGGTATCGGCGACGGTCAACTACGCCACCGAGAAGGCGCGCGTCACCAGTGACGGTGTTGCTACCGAAGACCTGATCGCCGCCGTCGAAGCTGCCGGGTACACCGCGAGCCTTCCGGTGGCCGAGCCGGTCGACGCCGACACACCGGTCGATCCGTTGAAGCAGCGTCTGATCGTTTCGGCGGTGCTCAGCGTGCCGGTCATCGCGATGGCCATGATTCCGGCCTTTCAGTTCACCAACTGGCAGTGGCTGTCGTTGACTCTCGCCGCGCCGGTCGTCATCTGGGGAGCGCTGCCGTTCCACCGGGCCGCGTGGACCAACCTGAAGCACGGTACGTCGACGATGGACACCCTCGTGAGCATGGGAACCCTTGCTGCACTGGGCTGGTCGCTGTATGCGCTGTTCTTCGGTACGGCCGGTGAGCCCGGCATGACGCATCCGTTCGAGTTCACGATCGCGCGGATGGACGGGGCGAGCAATATCTATCTCGAGGCGGCTGCGGGCGTCACCACCTTCATCCTGGCCGGCCGGTGGTTCGAGAGCAGGTCCAAGAGGCAGGCCGGTGCGGCGTTGCGCGCACTGATGGACCTCGGTGCCAAGACCGTCGCTGTGCTGAAAGGCGATGAGGAACAGCAGATTCCGATCGATCAGCTCGCCGTCGGCGATCTGTTCGTCGTTCGTCCGGGTGAGAAGATTGCCACGGACGGAACCGTCGAGAGTGGATCCTCGGCCGTCGATCGGTCGATGCTGACGGGCGAGTCGGTGCCGGTGGAGGTCGGGGCCGGCGACGCGGTGACCGGAGCCACGGTGAACGTCGGTGGTCGAATCACCGTGCGCGCCAGCAGAGTCGGTGCAGACACCCAGCTCGCGCAGATGGCGAAGGTGGTGGAAGATGCGCAGACCGGCAAGGCTCAGGCCCAGCGTCTGGCCGATCGTATCTCGGGAATCTTCGTGCCGATCGTCATCGCCATCTCGGTGGCAACGCTCGGATTCTGGCTCGGCACCGGAAATTCGGTGGCCGCTGCCTTCACGGCGGCGGTCGCCGTCCTGATCATCGCGTGCCCTTGCGCACTCGGGCTCGCCACCCCCACAGCACTGATGGTCGGCACCGGACGGGCGGCGCAGCTGGGGATTCTGATCAAAGGCCCCGAAATGCTCGAATCGACCCGCCGCATCGATACCGTCGTGCTGGACAAGACCGGCACCGTGACCACCGGTGAAATGACACTGCACTCGGTGCACGTGGCCGACGGTGAGGACGAGGACGTGGTCCGTGCCGTGGCGGCAGCGTTGGAATCGGGTTCGGAGCATCCCATCGCCCGGGCCATCGCAGGTTCGACCCAGTCCACGGCTGTCGAGGAGTTCGCCAGCCTCGAGGGTCTCGGTGTCCAGGGCGTCGTCGAGGGTCGCGCCGCGGTCATCGGCCGTCGCAGCCTGCTGGCCGACTGGTCGATGCCTCTGCCACCGGAACTGGCCGACGCCTTCGACGACGCCGAACGCCAGGGACGCACCGCCGTCGCGATCGGGTGGGACGGGAAGGCCCGCGGGGCTCTGGTGGTCTCCGACTCGGTCAAGCCGACGTCGAAGCAGGCCGTCGCAGAACTGCGCGAGCTGGGCCTGACGCCGGTCATGCTCACCGGCGACAACGAGGCCGCCGCCCGAACGATCGCCGCGGAGGTAGGCATCGAGCAGGTCGTTGCCGGTGTGCTGCCGTCGGGCAAGGCCGATGCCGTTCGTGAACTGCAGGCCGCAGGCAAGGTCGTGG
This sequence comes from Rhodococcus sp. JG-3, assembly GCF_000482405.1. Taxonomy (NCBI): domain Bacteria; kingdom Bacillati; phylum Actinomycetota; class Actinomycetes; order Mycobacteriales; family Nocardiaceae; genus Rhodococcus; species Rhodococcus sp. JG-3. The sequence continues at coordinate 751,876 of NZ_KI519398.1, read as the reverse complement.
CGATGGTCGGCGACGGCATCAACGACGCGGCAGCGCTGGCCACCGCCGACCTGGGGCTCGCGATGGGAACCGGAACCGATGTAGCGATCGAGGCGAGCGACCTGACGTTGGTCCGCGGCGACCTACGGGCCGTCGGCGATGCGATCCGGCTCTCGCGTCGCACGCTGAGCACCATCAAGGGCAACCTGTTCTGGGCGTTCGCCTACAACGTCGCAGCGATCCCCCTCGCGGCCGCGGGCATGCTCAACCCGATGCTCGCCGGGGCTGCAATGGCGCTGTCCTCGGCGTTCGTGGTGAGCAACAGCCTGCGATTGCGCCGCTTCCGCGCCGCGATGTGACTCGTTGGTAGCAGCGAGCGGCCCGCTAGTACAGGATGGAGACATGTCCGATGCACACGATGTCCCCATCCGCGACGAATCGATCCGGCTGGGCCAATTCCTCAAGCTCGCCAACCTGATCGAATCCGGTGCCGAAGCCAAGGGCATCATCGCCGACGGCCTGGTCAGCGTCAACGGGGACGTGGACATCCGCCGCGGACGGCAGTTGCAGCACGGAGATGTCGTGTCGGTCCAGGGTGGGCCAGCTGCCCGCGTGAGCAAGGAAGAGGCACTGTGAAGGTCGGTAAGCGCGGTCTGCCGCGAAACGAAGTTCCCGGCGCATTCGACGTCGGTGCCAAGGCGTACGACCGACTCGTCGGAGCGAACCCCGGCTACCACGAGCACCTCGTCAAGTCCGCGCAGCGCCTCCGCATCCCCGACCTCGGGAGCGGACTGCGCCTGCTCGATATCGGTTGCGGTACGGGTGCGTCCACCGCAGCGCTGCTCGAAGCGGCACCGCACGCCGAGATCGTCGCCGCCGACGCGTCCGCCGAGATGCTCGAGGTCGCCCGGAGCAAGGACTGGCCGTCGAACGTCACGTTCGTGCATTCGCGGGTGGAGGATCTGGCCGTGAACGGGGTCGACGGACCGTTCGACGCCATCCTGGCCGCATATCTGATCAGGAACGTCGACGACCCCGACACCGAACTCAAATCGCTACTGGCGCTGCTGCGTCCGGGTTCGACGATCGCGTTCCACGAATACTCGGTGCACGATTCACTGCGTGCTCGCATCTCCTGGAACGTCGTGAGCTGGGGCATCATCATCCCGCTCGGCTGGCTCGCGACGCGAGACGCCACATTGTATCGGCATCTGTGGCGCAGCGTCGTGACGTTCGACGGCGCATCGGCGTTCGTGCGACGGATGCAGCGTGCGGGCTACAGCGGTGTCGCCCGAGAGACGATGACCGGATGGCAGAACGGTGTGGTGCACACGTTCCTGGGCTCTCGACCCGCGAAGGAAGAGCGTTGACCGATTCCAAGAAGGTCACCCATGTTGCGGTGCAAGGATATTCGGATGCAGGCCAGCTGGCCGACGTCCCGCATGTGGTGGTGGTGGGCGGCGGCATCGCGGGACTGAGCGCCGCGACCGCGCTGGCCGAACGCGGCGTCAAGGTTCATCTGGTCGAACGCGAAAGCTACCTCGGTGGCCGCGTCGGCGGCTGGGACACGACGCTGGAGGACGGCTCGCCCGCGACGATGAGCCGCGGCTTCCACGCGTTCTTCCGGCAGTACTACAATCTGCGAAATCTGCTGCGCCGCACCGACCCAGACCTGGCGCGTCTACGCCCGGTCGACGACTACCCGCTGATCGACGGCGACGGACGTATCGACGGATTCAAGGGTCTGCCCGAGACGCCACCGCTCAATGCATTCGCGTTCGTCAAGCGCAGTCCGACGTTCCGGTGGAAGGACCTCACCGACCTCAACGGAATCGCCGCCCTGCCACTGATGACGGTGAGCGTGCCGAAGACCTTCGACGAACTCGACACCACTCCCGCGGCGGAGTTCCTGCGCAACATCAACTTTCCCGAAGCGGCACGCCATCTGGCGTTCGGGGTGTTCTCACGCAGCTTCTTCGCCGACCCGGAGGAGATGTCGGCTGCCGAACTGGCGATGATGTTCCACATCTACTTCCTCGGCTCCTCCGAGGGTCTGATCTTCGACGTCCCCCGCGATCCCTACCCACAGGCACTGTGGAACCCGTTGGGGGAGTACCTCAGCGGTCTCGGTGTCGAGATCAGAACGTCCACTCCGTGTGGCGAGATCACCCGCGGTGGCCTGCGCAAGTTCCGCGTCGACGCCGGCGGAATCATCGACGCCGACGCGGTGGTCCTCGCTACCGACATCGCCGGATTGCAGCGGGTGCTCGAGCAATCCCCCGAGCTCGGGACGCCGGCGTGGCGCAAGCAGATCGGCGCGCTGCAGAACACCCCGCCTTTCATGGTCCACCGCGTGTGGCTGAGCAAGGCGGTGAATGCCGATCGTCCCGCGTTCATCGGCACCGGTGGTATGCCTCCGATCGACAACATCAGTGTGCTCGAGCGGTTCGAGGACGAGGCCGCGGAGTGGGCAGCGAGGACCGGAGGTTCGGTCGTCGAACTGCATGCCTACGCCGCCGAGGAATCCGAGGAGGTCACCCGCGCGCAGCTGATGGCCCGCATGCACGAGATCTACCCGGAAACCGCTGCGGCAGAAGTAATCGCGGAACGATCCGAATGGCGAGACGACTGCCCGATGTTCGGCCTCGGAGCATTCGCCGAGCGGCCCACCGTGCGTACCCCCGAGCCCTCGCTGGTACTTGCGGGTGACGGCATTCGGATCGATCTGCCCGTGGCTCTCATGGAACGTGCCGCCACCACCGGACTGCAGGCAGCGAACACCCTGTTGGCGGGCTGGGGCGTCACCGGCCACGACATCGAAACCGTACCCACGAGTGGACGATTCAAGATGTTCGACGCTTTGGAGCGGCTTCGCCGCAGGTGAGTGGTACTTCGTAGCAGGGGTCGAACTTCCACTCACGACAGGAGGTTGCATGCGTCTCGAGGTCGACGATCTGTCGCGGCCGGAGGTCGGTGCGTTGCTCGTCGAGCACCTTGCGGACATGCACGCGACGTCCCCGGCAGAGAGTGTTCACGCACTGGATCTGTCGGGTCTGCGCGGGCCGGACATGGGGGTGTGGACGGCGTGGGAGGCCGGGGCACTGCTCGGCATTGCCGCGCTGAAGACACTCACTCCTGAACACGGTGAACTGAAGTCGATGCGCACTTCGGGTTTCGCGCGGGGCCGCGGGGTGGCGTCCGGACTGCTCGAGCACGTTCTGACGGAGGCGCGGCGGCTGGGATTCGAGCGCGTCAGCCTCGAGACGGGCACCCAGGACTACTTCGCCGCAGCTCGACGCCTCTACGAGCGACACGGATTCATCGCAGTGCCCCCGTTCGGCGTTTACGTCGTGGACCCGTCGAGCACGTTCTACTCGTTGGTCCTGTGACTTCTGGCCTTCTGACTGGTTGCTCGGTGCGGCAATGACGCAGGCCGGCACCGAATGTCGGTGCCGGCCTTGCGGTCGTTCGGATCACGCAGCGACGGGCTCTCGCGGTACGTGCGGGTAGAGGTCGTCGTCGACCGGCTCTGCACGCTGCTGATCCAGTAGATCGGCCGTGGCGCATTCCCGGATCCCGGTCCCGACCCCGAGAACCGTGCGCCACCATTGGTCACGATCGGGAGATTCCGGCCAGACCACGGTATCCGTTTCCATATGCATCACCCTCCCTGAGTAGTTCGACAGTGCTCGATGTGCTTGTGCGCGTGACGGATCAGGTCGATTGGTGTTCGATGGATCTCTGCTCGCCGGTCAGCTCGGCACGAGCGATGTCGACCTTGCGCGGCTTCGCTCGCTCGGCAAGCGGAATGGTGATCGACAGGACGCCGTTGTCGTACGACGCCGAGATGCCCTCGGTGTCGACGCCGTCACCCAGAGAGATCTGTCGACGGAACGTCCCGGCGAACCGTTCCGATGAAATCCACTGCACGCCGGAGCTTTCCGGCACTGTTCGTTGCGCGGTGAGCGTCAATGTGCCGCGATCGACGTCGACGTCGATGGATCCCGGGTCGACGCCGGGAAGGTCGGCACTGAGTACGTAGTGATCGTCGACCTTGTACAGATCCATGGGCATGAATCGCGGTGCGCGGTCCGAACCGGTAGACGCACCCAACAATGCCGAGGTGAGCGAATCGACGTCACGGAACGGATCGAAACGAAGCACAGCAACCACCTCCTGTACCCAGATGCGCTCGCCCCTGTGGCGAGGCGCTCCTCAACTGTGCAACACAAAAATTAGCACTCGAATGCAGCGAGTGCCAAGACCTTCTCGGCACTTTTTCGGAAATTTTTTCCACCCAATAGTGCTGCGGCGCAATGGGGGTGGCATGCAGCAGTCGGTGTAACGGTCGAACCGCCGCCTCGCTCGAATGCTGCAACCTACACTCGGTCCGATGGTGACCATCGTGCCGTACGTCCCCCGGTATCGGGCCGAGTTGCTCGCGCTGTCGCTTCGCGCGTGGGAACCGGTGTTTCCGCTCGTGCAGGAGGCGGTCCCGTCGTTCGTGTACGACTGCTTCTATCCCCAGGGGTGGCAGGCGCGTCAGTACGACGATCTCGCATCCGTCGTCGACGACGAACCCGAAAGCGTGGACGTGGCCGTGGACGGTGACACGCCGGTCGGCTGGGTCTGTACCCGCCTGCACCCGAACGACGACATGGGTGAGGTGTACGTCCTGGTGGTCGACCCAACTCAGCAGCGAGCCGGCGTCGGAAGGGCACTCCTCGATCGGTCTTTCGCACGAGTGAGATCCGCCGGAATGCGCATGGTGATGGTCGAGACCGGTGACGATCCCGGTCATGCGCCGGCGCGGTCGGTCTACGAGAAGAGCGGTTTCGAGCGGTGGCCTGTCGCCCGGTATTTCAAGGACCTCGCCGACGACTGATGGTTCCGGCGAGTCCGCACCGAATCGCCGATACTGTGCCCTTGCGCTAAGTGTTGTTGCAGAGATACTGTGCCATATGGCTCAGTATTTCGAGGTGCTCGACGACGTGTTCCAGGCGTTGGCCGATCCCACGCGGCGTGCAGTACTGGGCCGACTGGGGTCCGGGCCTGCGACCGTGGGGGAACTGGCCGAACCGTTCGACATGACTCTGCCGTCGTTCATGAAACACATTCATGTACTCGAGCGCAGCGGATGGATTCGCACCCACAAGACCGGACGTGTACGCGCATGCACGATCGAGCGAACCAACCTGGATGCGGCCTCCACGTGGCTGGAACAGCAACGGTCCGTGTGGGAATCCAGAACCGACCGTCTCGAACAGTTCGTCACCCGATCCTCGAAAGAGAGTGAGCAGCAATGACTTCCTTCGATCCCGAACTCGACCTGAGTATCTCCCGCATCATCGCGGTTCCGCGCGAGACGGTGTGGGATGCGTGGGCCGACCCGTCGAAGTTCGAGAAATGGTGGATTCCCGCACCTACTCTGTGCCGAGTGGATGCGTGGGACTTGCAGCCCGGAGGCGCATTCCGAACGCTGATGAGTGAACCCGGAGGAGACTTCGAACCGCACATCGACGGATGCTTCCTCGCCGTCGACCATCAGGAACGCATCGTGTTCACCAACTCCCTCGTCGAAGGTTGGCGACCTGCCCCACAACTGTTCATGACCGCGGTGATCACGTTTGCCGACCATCCCGACGGGACGGAGTACCGGGCGCACGTGATGCACCGCAACGTAGAAGACCGAAAGATGCACGAGGAGTTGGGTTTCGAAGACGGATGGGGAACCGTCATCGGCCAACTCGCCGCACTCGTCGAAAGTTAGATCACGCGCGACCCGTCGAGCGCAGTTCGTAACGACGTTCGGCGTAATCGAGGTCGTCCTTCCACAGACGTGCGGCGGTGAAATTCATCGCCGGACGCAGCAATCCCGAGACCTTGCGCGCCATCTGGAAGCCGGGTCGATCCGAGCTCGCGATCGTCGCCTCGATGACCGCCGTCCGCGGGGTGCCGTCGGGCGCAGGAGCCAGGGGAGTCGCGTGAGTCTCGACAACGCTTCCCGCCCCCTCACCGTCGAGGATGCGCATGACGATGGTGCGTGGGCCGGGGCAGACGAATTCGGCTCGAACGGGAACACCGATGCCGCGACTGACGCGGAACGTGACATCGACCAGGAAGCGATCGTCCTCCTCGGGCACATCGATGTCGGTGGGCGCGCTGACCACTTTCAGCCTCGCGAACGAGTACGGATGGAACCATGCGCCGTGCCACGGATCGAGGCGATTGGCGATGATGTCGTCCGGTTCGCACTTCCCGATCAACGTGACGACACCAGGAATGGACGTCGACGCAGGGGGCCTGATCGGTACCACCGGCACCGGCGTCGGCTCCTCGCCGCCCAGCTCGTCGAGCCGGACCCACACCAGAACACCGTCGTCGAACGCAGGAACCGGCCGCCAGCCAGCCTTACCCTTCGGACCCAACGCCAGCCCATGCCACCGGCACACCAACGCGTCGCACTCGATCTTCGCGGTATCGAGCGCCGCCCCGAGATGCGGACACGCACCCGGACCGATATGCACCTTGCCCGCCGAATCCCGCCACGCAACCAACTCGGTGGTACCGACATAGCGACCGAACGGCTTGTCGGCCTTCACGTCACGACTCGCAGCGAAAACGAACCAATTACCCGACGTCCGAGTCTTCGCACGCTTCAACGCCGACTCGATGACCTGGGGATTCGCACCCTTCCACGTCGGCTCCTGCTTGGCCCACGACTCCGACGGAAGCGGCTGAAGTGGCATCGTCTTCGGCCAACGTCGTCGTACTGCATCCAGCGCGGTCATTGCTGCTCCCCACATCGAGACATTGTGTTCATTCTCCATTGTCCCCGCCCGGGGGTACTCAATGTGACGTCGAGTGGACTTTTCGGGGGTCAATGTCACATCCAGTGGACCCGGGGTGCCGGTAAACGGGGAGCGGTGCACGAGGTCAGGTGGGTCCAGTGGGGGCCGGCGGTCCGAGCTGCGCCGGCCAACTGATGTCAGCGCCCACAATTCGGCTCGAAAGGCGGGATCCCGTGGATGCAGAGAAATAGTGGGCGCTCAGGTCGGTAAGCGAGGTGGCCCGGGTGGCAACGGGCTTGTTGCCGAGTCGGTAGTCCGCGAAGGGGCGATGGCTGTCACCCGTGTTCCCCATCCGATGCACTCAATGTGACATTTGGTGGACTTTTCGGGGGTTAATGTCACATCTAGTGGACTTGGGGTGCCGCGGTTCGGTCAGGCGACACCGAACCAGCGGAGAGTAGCGGTGGTTGCGGCAGCGGCGATCACGATGACGACGAAGGGTGCTTTGCGCCAAGCGAGGATTCCGGCCACGGTCACGCCGATGGGGGCCGCGAAGCCCGCGAAGTCCTTGCCCACGAGCAGGGTGGAGGTGGCGATGAGGGCCACGAACACGACGGCGACCGAGGTGGACATGACGCGGTCGATGCGGGGCGAGATGGTCATGCGCGAGCGTAGGGCCGGGCCGATGAGGCGGAGAGCGAAGGTGCCGACGACCATGGCGATCAGCGGAATCGTGAGGTTCATGCGGATTCCTTGCGTGCGGCGGGCGTGGTCGACAGCAGTGCGGGGACCACGGCGATCAGCGAGAGGAGCACCGGCAGTCCGCTCGGTAGGAACATCGACGCTGCCAGGGCGATCCCTGCTCCGACGAGTGCGGCATTGCGCGTGCCCCGATCTCGGAGCGCAGGCATGATCAGTCCGAGCAGGATTGCGGGGAATGCGGCGTCGAGTCCGAGCGCCGCAGTGTCGGTGATCGCTCCTCCGCCCACCGTGCCGATCGCAACGCCGATGTTCCAGGTGACGAACAGTCCGATTCCGCACAGCCAGAACGCAGTTCGACGGCTCGCCTCGTCCTTCTCGGCGACGCTGAATGCGACCGCTTCGTCGGTGATCAGGTGGGTGCCGAGCAGTCGCTTCAGTGGCGAGACGTTGTCGAAAACGGATCCTATGGAGAATCCGAGCGGTACCAGCCGAGTATTGGCAAGCAACGCGCTCGCCACGGCGGCGGCGGGGTTCCCGCCGACGGCCAGGATGCCGACGAAGATGAACTGGGAGGAACCCGCGAACACCACCAGCGACATCACGACCGGTAGCCACAACGGCAGGTCAGCGGCCACGGAGATCGCACCGAACGAGGCCCCGACCAAGGCGTCGGCCAGACAGACCAACGCGATGTCGCGGATGTTGACCCCCTGCAGGGTTCGCCATATCGAACGCATGGTCGTTATAGTGGACGATGTTAAGCTGTTCGTCAAATCAAACGAACGTACCGATGGAGTGAACGAATGGCGGACGCCGGACCACCGATCGCAGCCATCGCTGCCGCTCTGCAGCAGGAGCGGCGACGCGTGGGCCTCTCGCTGGCTGAGGTGGCGCGCCGCGCCGGAATTGCGAAATCGACTCTGTCGCAACTGGAATCGGGTACGGGGAATCCGAGTCTGGAAACTCTGTGGGCCCTCAGCGTCACCCTGGAGGTGCCGTTCTCCAGACTGGTCGAGCCGGCGAAGCAGTCGGTCCGACTGATCCGTGCAGGGGAGGGGCCGAGATTCGCGTCGGACCGGGCGGACTACTCCGCGACGCTGCTGGCGTCGTCTCCACCGAACGCGCGACGAGACATCTATCTGGTCAGCGCGGACGTCGGCGAGCCGAGGCGTTCGGACCCTCATTCGCCCGGTGTGGTCGAGCACGTTGTGCTCAGCGCCGGACGAGCCCTGGTGGGGCCAGTGGGCGAGGCAGTCGAGCTGGCACCCGGCGACTATGTCGCCTACCCCGGCGACGCGCTGCACATCTTCGAGGCGCTGGAGCCGAGCACCATGGCGGTGATGATCACCGAACACAGCTGACGTGCGGGGAATAGTCGGCGACGGCGCCTCGTTGGACTCTTTCGACGGCGTTCGCTTGGCAAGCCCCGGGCCTCACCCCATTTGTCGCTTCGAGCGACCACTCGCCGAGAGGCGTTTGCAGCGGACGTCGTCCTTACTTTTGCCCGTGTAGCGAAGGGACGAGATTCATGACAGCCAAGACGTGGTTCATCACCGGCACCTCCAAGGGATTCGGGCGGGAGTGGGCGATCGCGGCACTCGACCGTGGCGATCGGGTCGCAGCGACTGCTCGCAACACAGACACCTTGAAAGATCTCGTCGAACAGTACGGCGATGCGATTCTGCCGATCGAACTCGACGTGAACGATCGCGCCGCCGACTTCGCGGCAGTCCAACAGGCCTACGACAAGTTCGGTTCACTCGACATCGTCATCAACAACGCCGGCTACGGCCAGTTCGGCATGATCGAGGAACTCTCCGAGGAAGATGCTCGGGCGCAGATCGAGACGAACGTCTTCGGAGCGCTATGGGTTACGCAGGCGGCGCTGCCGTTCATGCGTGAGCAGGGGAGTGGCCACATCTTGCAGGTGTCGTCCATCGGCGGAATCTCAGCATTCCCGAATGTCGGCGCGTACCACGCCTCGAAGTGGGCGCTCGAAGGATTCAGCCAGGCATTGGCGCAGGAGGTCGAGGACTTCGGTATCCACGTGACGCTGATCGAGCCGGGTGGGTTCTCCACCGACTGGTCCGGCCCGTCTGCGAAGAAGTCCACCGATATCGCCGCGTACGACCCGATTCGGGACAAGGCAGCGAAGCTGCGGAGTGCGCGGCAGGCAACTCCTGGTGATCCGAGCGCAACACGGTCGGCACTACTCAAGGTGATCGACGCCGAAAAGCCGCCGCTACGAGTCTTTTTCGGAGAAGCACCGCTCCAGATCGCGACGACGGACTACGAATCACGCCTGGCGAACTGGCGCGAATGGCAGCCCGTGGCCGTCGAGGCGCACGGAGGCTGATCTACAACCACCCGTTTTCACGTGCGGACTTTATCGCTTCGAGACGACTGCTTGCGTCCAACTTGGTAATGATGCTCGAGAGATAATTGCGCACGGTTCCGGGGCTGAGAAACAAGCGTTCGCCGATCTGCTTGGTGGACAACCCTTGATCGACGAGCCTCAACACGTCGAGCTCGCGGTCACGCAAGGGATTCGGCCCCGCCCGCAACGCTTCGGCAGCCAAGGCCGGATCGATGACGGTGTGTTTCGAGAACACCGCCTTGATACCGGCGAAGAGGTGCACCGCGTCCGTGCTCTTGAGGAGATACCCGTTCGCTCCCGCGGCCAAAGCGTCGTGCACATGCCCGCTGCCGGGTAGGGCAGTCAGCAGCAGGACGGGGGTGCGGTCGTTCATTGCTCGAAGGGCAGCCGTGGCCGCGATGCCCGTCATACCGGGCATGTCGATGTCCATCAGGATCAGGTCCGGTCGCAGGCGAGATACGGCACCGCACACCTCGTCGCCTCGGGACACTCGTCCGACCACCTCGATGTCCGGATCGGTGGACAACAACACCTCGAATGCCCCAGCTACGCGCCTGATGCTGGGATTGTCGCCCTTCGTGGGGGATCCACACCCCGTCGACGGGGTGTGCTCGACAATCCCGGGCGTGGATCGAAGGCCCGGCCATCGTAGGCACAGCGCACGCCGCCATCGGTAGGGCTGACCCCCGAATATTGTGTGGTGCGTGCGGCACTGTGCCGCTACGGCGAAACAGATTCAATGACTGCATGATTCGACACGAAATACCTGCAGTCCGGCTTGCCGATGTTCGGAAGGTGCACGGTGAGGGCCATCGTGCAGTCACTGCTCTCGGCGGGGTCTCGATGGACTTTCGGCGGGGTAGTTTCACTGCGATTTTGGGCCCCTCGGGTTCGGGTAAGTCGACGCTGCTGCACTGCGCCGCAGGTCTGGATCGTCCGACCAGTGGCACCGTCACGATTGCGGGCACCGACATCGCCCAGCTCAACGAGAAGGCGCGGACCGAATTACGGCGTCGCCGTCTGGGTTTCGTATTTCAGACGTTCAATCTTGTGGGTTCACTCACTGCAGCACAAAACGTCGAACTACCAATGCGATTCGCCGGCAATCGTGTCCCGGCGAGTGAAGTGACGGCGGCGCTCACGTCAGTGGGGCTCGAGGATCGCGCGTCGCATCGTCCTGCCGAATTGTCTGGTGGTCAGCAGCAACGTGTGGCATTGGCGCGCGCGCTCATTACCCGGCCGGACGTCCTCTTTGCGGATGAACCGACCGGCGCATTGGACTCCCGCGCGTCGAAAGATGTTCTGTCGCTGATACGTAGGCTCGTCGACGATCACGAGCAGACCATTCTGATGGTCACCCACGACCCACTTGCCGCTTCTTACGCCGACGTAGCGATCTTTCTCGAGGACGGGCTCATAGTCGATTCCTTGGAGATCGAACGGGAGCGACCGGACAATGCCGCCGCGATCGCCGCTCGAATGGCCGGGCTGGACGGATGATGTTGGCATCGGCGAACCTACGCACTCACTGGAGAAGTTTCCTGGCCACCCTGCTGGCTACGACTTTCGGGGTCGCCCTGATGCCCGCTACGTTCATCATCTACGACTCCTCACGACCGGTGGTGCAGCCGCGGCTGGAGGGTGCGGCACTACTCGCATTGCCCGCGCAGGCCGTGAACGAGTTCGGCAACACGGCGGACTTCATTCCGTGGAGTGCAGAGGAAGCACGTGGGATCGCCGCCGATCTCGGCGCAGTGCCCGGAGCGGAGGCCGTCGTCACTGATAGGTCTTTCTATGCCCAGCCGTTCATCGACGGCGCACCGGTCGAGGACGAGGGAGCTCAGGACGCCGGACACGGTTGGGCAAGTGCGCAATTGACGCCTTCACGACTGACGTCCGGTGCGGCACCGATGAACCCAGACCAAATTATCGTCTCAGGCTCATTGGGTCTCGCCGTAGGCGACTCGGTCTCGATCAATCTTGCGGCGGGGCTCGAGACGTTCGCAGTGGCGGGAACGCACGACGGGCCGGGCATCTACTTCACGGACGAGCGTGCTGCGCAGTTGTCCCCCGGTGTCCGGGCGATCGGCATCGTACCGAAGCTCGACGCGCGGATCGATGAACTCGTGACAGGGGCGGAAGAACGGGTGGGTGACCGTGGACGGGTTGTGACCGGCACCGATCGCGCGGCCCTGGAACCCGAGTTCGTCTCTCATCGGCGAATTCTGGGCAATCAACTGATCGTCGCGATGGCCACCATCGGCCTGTTCACCACCATCTTCGTTGTGGGATCGACCTTCGCTCTCGCGACATCCGAACGCCGACGGGAGATCGCACTGCTGCGAACCATCGGTGCTGCAACGGGACAAGTGCGACGCTTGGTGCTCGGAGAGGCCGCGCTGATCGGCCTAGTGGGCGGTCTCGTTGGTGCAGGACTCGGCATTGCAGCATCTCCTGTTCTGCGTATGTTGCTGCTGAAACTCGACGTTCAACCACCGGACTTACAGGTTGGGGTATCAGCGTGGCCGCTACTGGTGGCGGTGAGCATCGGCATCGCCGTGGCGTTGATCGGTGCCTGGATTCCCGCTCGATCGGCGGCCACAGTGGCTCCGATCGAGGCGCTACTCGACGCCGCCGTCGAACGACGTCCCATGACGACGCTGCGTTGGCTCACCGGCCTTGCCTCGCTCATCGGTGGTCTGGGCGTGACGGTGTCGACAGCAACAGCGGCTACGGACAGCAGAGTGAATACCGCGGTCGCTGCGGCCATGCTGCTGATCCTGGCTGCGGCGCTACTTACGCCGATCTTCGTCGGTCCGATCGCAGGCCTCGTGACATGGCCGTTCACGCGGCGATCACGATCGGCAGCATCGATGTTGATCAGAGCGGAGCTGACCACAGGGACACGCCGTGCGGCCGCGACCGTGGCTCCGGTCATTGCCGCCGTCGGCTTCGCGGTGCTGCTGAGCGGAATGGTGCAGACGATGGCTGTGGCGTATCCGGCCGAGCAGACCGAGCAACTGCGCGGACTGGCAGCCGTGACCCCCGATGGAACCGCTGGCCTGAGCGATCAGGTGGTAGCCGAAACAGCGGCGGGACCGATAGGAACAACTGCCGGACTACCGTCACGCGTATTCGTACCGGGAGCGGACGGCACCGTAACCGTCGTCGACGCCGTCGGCAGCCTCGACGAACGGTACGCCGCATCGGGTCGGGCAGTGCTGGACGAGGCAACAGCGAGTCTGTTCGATGTGCGGGCCGGCGAGGAGATGTCGGTGACCTTTGCAGACGGTCGTTCCGAGAGTGTGGTGGTGTCGCAGGTGCTCCCGCTCGACCCCGCTCGTGGTGCATTGGTGCTGCCCCGCGAACTGGTACGCGATCATGATCCGTCGGCATTGACCGAGGTTGTGTTCGTTCCGCAAGACATGGCGCCGACACAGTTGACCGCAGGTGCGAGGGTCGAAGACGCACACAGTTTCGCGTTGCAGGACTACATGGTCGATGCGCGACTCACCAATTGGCTTGCGGCCGTGCTTATCACGATGGGTGTCGGCTACAGCGGTCTCGCGGTGGCGAACAGCACGGCTATGTCGGCGTACCGACGTAAGGACGATTACGCCGTCCTGAGAGCGTCCGGTGGAACCGACCGGCAACTGCTGACGACAGCCGTGGGCGAAACTGCTGTGATTGTTCTGGTCGGCTCTGCGCTCGGGGTGATGGTCACCGTGCCTCCGCTGTTGGCGATGGCGGTCGGCTTGTCTCAGGTGACCGAAACCGACGTGGGTCTGCAGATGTCGTGGTCGACGGTGCTGTGGGTGGTCTCGGCATGTTGGTCTCTGGCGACGGCCGCAACCGTGTTGGTGACCCGACGGGGACTCCGGGTAAGTACGGAATAGCCGTGGGCGGCCGAGAAGGGTTGTCCGCATTCAGTTATGCGGAATGAGCGCGGTGATGTTCGCAGACGTCTGGGTGTCGGTAGCCTCGGTCTCGTCGAAGTAGCGGCGGAAGAGCATGCGCATCGATTCGATGACGTCGATGTGCTGCTGAAGAATCACGTCGAGAGAACGATCGGTGCCGGTGGCCAGGCGTCCGAATCTGGCTTGCAGATCCTGGGCGGACTTCAAGTCGCCCCATGGAGTGGCTATGTCGATGGAGAGAGCATCGCGTTGCATCCTCCCCAGATGAGCGAGATATGCAACGCAGGCTGCGTCGCACTTCGCGGCCACATCGCCGGGAATGGTGATCGTGCCCGCGTCGGCCTGGGCGTTGAGGCCTTGCCAATGAGCAAGAACGTTCTGCTGGAAATCGGCCATGGGTTAGGTGTCCTTGGGTTCGGTGTAGTTCAGCTGGGGAGTTCGGAACCGAGCGCCGCGATCAACGTGTTCAGCTCGGTGCACGGATCGTATTGCGGTGTATCGACAAGCACGTCCGAGTTGATCGTTGCCATGATCAGTTCTCTACCGGCCGTGTAGGCGACGCCGCAATTCAGTGATTTGCTCACGGAAACCTGCTCGAACTGAGTAGCGGCGTGAGTGCCCACCTGGACAGGGCGCAGTCCATCGAAACGACTGGTGTCGCTGATCCAGTCGATGGTTTGAAACCCCACGAAGATCCGCACGTAGTACTTGCTCGCCGGCGGCCGGTTCTCCCAGCCGCAGATCTTGAATCCGAATTGATCTCTGCCGAACACCCCCGATTCCTTGGAGTCGACGTTCAATCCCGCCTGCTCGATGGCGTCGTCGGGGATGGTGCATGGATCCCAAGGCGTCGGTGCGGCGACCGCGGTGTTGGTCGTCGCGATGACTTCGGGGACTGCAGTACCGTCTTGGCCCGTCGAACATGCGGTGAGCAGGAGCAGACCTACTGCGATTGCCGCCCATCGACTGTTTCGATGCATGTGCACTGTCCTTTCCCAAGACCCCATCTAAGGGTTGGACGCAACGGAGTCGGCGCTGGTTCCGTTCACCTGCTCCGGACTCGAGAGCTCCGGCTCGTAATCGAGCAACTCACGAGAACTTCAAAACCCGACCGGTCGGTCGAACTAGTGAGTCATCCCGCTGACAGATCCGCGTCGGTTTGGCATTGTGGTGGGATGCAGCGGCGCGTGGGCGAGAGTTGGTCCGCGGGACCGGTCTCAGGGGTAACCCCTGGGTACATGAAGAGAATCGAGCACTGCGTCCGAAGCTGGTCCGCACGCTTCGCGTGCTTGGCAGCTCCGAGGACGAAAGATTTCGGTCGCCGCGCGTCGCTGCATTCTCTCGCTCTAGATCCGGTGGAGCGACACACGTGAACGACCGCGACTTGACGCCGCGCGCCGCCGCAACCCTGGCTCGTTTGGCTGCAGACGCAGAGTGGACGCAATCGGGGCTCGAGGAGGCGTTCTCTCGGTTCATGCCGGCCAAGGCCTCGCGGTTGGCCGATCGAATCATCGACCTGTATCCGAGTCCGCCGTTCGACGAGGCGTCGATATTCGTTCTGCTGCGAGATCTTCCGTTGATTACGCAGCCGTCGAAGTCGTCACAGCGATCGCCGATACGTGGCCGTGTCGTACCCTGGCGGTTCGAGGTGCCTCGCTACGAGACGACGGGCCAGCTCGCGCAATCACTGGATCTGACCATTTCCGAAATCGAGTGGTTTGCCGACCTGCAGGGGAGGCTGCGTACTGCGCCGTTCCCGTTGCAGCACTATCGATCTGCTCGTCTCGACAAACGTCAGGGCATTCGACTGCTGGAGGTTCCCAAACCGCGCCTGCGCGAGATTCAGCGAAAGATACTGCACCGCATCCTGGATCGAATTCCACCACATCCCGCCGCGCACGGTTTTCGTAAAGGGCGCAGCCCCCGCACGTTCGCGACGCCCCACGCCGAGCGTGAGGTGGTGGTCTCGGTCGACTTACGTCGCTTTTTTCCGTCCATCGGGTTCGATCGCGTGGTGGCGATCTTCGAGGCCGTCGGCTACCGCCGAAAGGTCGCTGCGAATCTTGCCGCGCTGTGCACAACGGTCACCCCGGCCGGAGAATTGACGGGCATGGACCGCGCGACGGCGGCGAGGCTCCGCACCACCCACTTGCCGCAGGGCGCACCGACGTCGCCCGCCCTGGCCAACCTGGCTGCCCGTCAACTCGATATTCGAGCTGCCGGGCTCGCTCGCACCATGGGTGCCCGCTACACCCGCTACGCCGACGACCTGGCGTTCTCCGGTCCGGCAGACCTCGACGTCGACAAGTTGCTGTGGGTGGTGTCCCAGATCGCGCACGACGAGGGCTTCACGATTCATCCCGACAAAACCCGAGTGCGGCGCGCGCATCAACGCCAACAGCTCACGGGGCTGGTGGTCAATGCGTGGCCCGCAGTTCCGCGAGAGGAGTACGACAACCTCCGCGCGTTACTGCACAACTGCATCGGTAGCGGTGCAGTTCAACAGAATCGGGACGTTCTGACCGACTTCCGCGCCCATGTGTACGGACGGATCGCTCGGATCGGAGAGACCAGCGAGACACGTCGTCGGAAACTGCTCGAGATGGCAGCCCGGGTCGATTGGGAGGGATCCGGGTAGTCGGACTGGGTACACCGACGTTTTACGAAGGAGCCGCTATGAACGACCTGACCTTCACTATCGGGCACGAGGAACTGGTGATTCGCCAGCGGTGGGAAGTTGTCAGCATCATCAACGACATTCTCGTTGCGGTCTGGTTCATCGTCGGCAGCATCCTCTTCTTTCGGGAGAGCACGACGGTGATCGGTACGTGGTTCTTCCTGCTGGGGAGTATCGAACTGCTCATCCGTCCCGTGATTCGACTGGCGCGACGGGTGCATCTGACACGGATCGGTCGTGCACGAACCGCGTCCGAGAGCGACGACGACTTCTGACCACATCGCCGCACCCTGTTCGCTTTTGTTGACATTTGTTGCTATCTGGTGAATGTTGTGTGCATGGAATCAGGTCTGGTGATGGTGTGATGCTCGCCCATCAACGTCAGCAGAAGATTCTGGACCGGGTGCGGTCCGAGGGAGCCGTCACGGTGGCCGCGTTGGGCACTGCTCTGTCGGTGTCCGACATGACCATTCGACGAGACGTCAATGAACTGGTCGCCCAGGGCCTGGTCGAGCGAGTGCATGGCGGCATCACCGCGCCGAGTTCCGCGAGCGCGTTCGAGCCGGGCTTTCCGGTGAAGTCCGAGCAGAGCCGTGACGCCAAGGCCGCCATTGCCCGCGCCGCCGCACGATTGATCCGGCCAGGAACGACCATCGGCATCTCTGGAGGTACGACGACACACGCGCTGGCGCGGGAACTGCTTCGTGTACCCGACATCACCGTGGTGACCAACTCCTTGCCCGTCGCCGACGTCCTTCATGCCGGCGGCAGAGCAGACCACACCGTGTTGCTCACCGGAGGCCAACGCACCCCGTCGTACGCACTCGTCGGCCCGTTGGCGGTCGGCGCGTTGCAGACGCTGCACGTCGACATTCTGTTTCTCGGCACGCATGGAGTGGATATCGATGCGGGCCTCACCTGCCCCAATCTGCTGGAGGCACAGACCAATCAGGCCTTCGTCGCCTCGGCTCGACGCGTCGCGGTCCTCGCTGATCACACCAAGTGGGGTGTTCGCGCCCTCGCAACCACCGCTGCGTTGTCGGAGGTGGATGTGATCGTCACCGATGTCGATGTGCCCGAACGTATTCGCGACGCGCTGACCGACATCGTCCATGACGTGGTCGTCGCAACCGGCCCCGCCGAACCCCGGCCGACCACCCAGGAAGCGAACAGTCGATGACCACGCAGGACACCACCCATCCCATGCGCAAGACCTCGACCACGTTGGCCGACGGTCGAGAATTGATCTATTACGACGACACAGAGCCCTACCTTTCCGGTGGTGCCACCCGGGAGCTCGTGGACTCACGGCCGCTGCCGCCGTCGATGTCGCTCTCGCAGATGAGATTCGACGTGCTCACCGGCGAGTGGATCGTCATGGCTGCCCAGCGGATGGACCGCACGTTCTTGCCTCCCGCCGACCTGTCCCCGTTGGCCCCCAGCCGTCCGGGCCGGCCGGCGACCGAGATCCCGGCCTCGGATTACGACGTCGTGGTGTTCGAAAACCGTTTCCCGTCGTTGGCGGGAAGTGCTGCACAACAAACTCTTCCGGCAGCGGTCGACGGTGAGCCGATGTGGCCGTTGGCGGCAGGTACCGGTCGGTGCGAGGTCGTCTGTTTCGCCAGTGATCCCGACGCGTCTTTCGTCTCGCTGGAACTGTCGAGGGTTCGAACGATCATCGACGTGTGGGCAGACCGGACCACGGAGCTCTCGGCGATCGACGGAGTGAAACAGGTGTTCTGCTTCGAGAATCGTGGCAAGGAGATCGGTGTCACCTTGACGCACCCGCACGGCCAAATATACGCCTACCCCTACCTTCCTCCTCGTACCGATGCTTTGATCAGGCAGTCGCGCAAGCACTTCGAGAACACCGGTCGAGTTCTGTTGGCCGATGTACTCGCCGCCGAATTGCGCTCGGGTCGACGGATAGTCGTGGATGTCGAGCATTGGGTGGCGTACGTCCCCGCGGCGTCGCGGTGGCCGCTCGAGGTGCATCTTGCTCCGCGCCGCGACGTCGCAGATCTTGCCGAACTGAACGACGCGGAGCGCGACGAGCTGGCTGGCGTCTACCGCGCATTGCTGCGGGGCGTCGACGCATTCTTCGAGGGCGTGGACGAGGTGCCGTACATCTCGGCGTGGCATCAGGCTCCCGTCGGATCCGATCGAGAGCTGGGACGACTTCACCTGCAACTGTTCTCGATGATGCGGTCACCGGGCCGGATGAAGTTTCTGGCCGGATCCGAGTCGGCGATGGGCGCATGGATCAACGACACGACTCCCGAGAGAATCGCAGACAGATTGCGCGAGGTGCTGGTGTGAACTGGTTGAGCGTCGTGTCCGAGCAGAGCCTCGCCGACGGTGCTTCGGAGCTGTTCGACGCCGCGTTCGGCGGTGAACCGGACGGCGTCTGGTTGGCCCCAGGACGAGTCAATCTGATCGGCGAACACATCGACTACGCAGGTGGTCTGGTGCTGCCGTTCGCGCTGCCCTTCGCCACTGCAGTCGCTGTTCGGCGGCGCGAGGATGCCACGATGCGGGTGGTCTCGACGCATACCGACCAGACGTGGACGGGGCAACTCGGTGACATCGGACCGGGAAGTCCGTCGGGCTGGGCCGCGTACGTGGCGGGCGTTGCCTGGGCGCTGCAGGAGCACGGGATAGGCGGAGTCGACGTTGCCGTGCACTCCTCGGTACCGGTGGGCTCGGGTCTGTCGAGTTCGGCGGCCCTCGAGTGCTCGTTCGCCTTGGCCCTGAGCGATCTGTTCGATCTGAACGTCGATCGAAAGGTACTGATCGACGCCAGCATTCGCGCCGAGAACGATGTGGCCGGCGCGTCGACCGGGGGAATGGATCAAGCCATCGCGATGCTTGCCGAACGAGGGCATGCCCTGCTTCTGGACTGCCTCGACGGATCGACCCGGCAGATCCCACTGGACGTCGCGGCGTTGGGTGCTCGCATCATGGTGATCGACACCAACGCTCCGCACCGTCTGGTGGACGGCCAGTACGGTGCCCGCCGGGCCGCCCTCGACCGGGCCTACCTGGAGCTGGGTGTGTCGACGCTGCGCGGACTCGACCCCGAGCGGGCGGTATCGGGGCTCGTCGATCAGGCTCTCGTTCCCCGAGTTCGTCACGTCACCAGCGAGATACGACGAGTCGAGCGGGCAGTAGCGTTGCTGGACGGCGGTGACATCGGTACCGAACTCGGCGACCTGATGACGGCGTCGCACGTCTCGCTTCGAGACGACTACGAGGTCAGTTCCCCCGAGCTGGACAGCGCCGTCGATGCTGCGCTGCGAGCCGGGGCATACGGGGCCCGTATGACGGGTGGGGGGTTCGGGGGTTCGGCCATTGCGTTGGTTCCGATAGCTCGGGTCGATGCAGTCGCTGAGGAAATCTTCACGAGCGCACAGCAATCCGGGCTACCGGAACCGACTTTTCTATCCGCAGAACCATCGGGGCCCGCGCACCGATTTCGGTGAGTCGATTCAGCTCCGTACCTGAGCGGCCGCGAACGAGGCACCCTGCGTCGTCGAGCCGTTGGTGCCGTAGGTCAGGTGAGCGAAGGTGTTGAAGCCGCCGATCTGGCACACCGGGTCGCCGAAGTTGCAGAAGCTGTTGGTGCGTGAACCGTATGTGCTGCTGGCTGTTTCGATCTTCCTGCCGGTAAGCCCGAATGGGTTGCCGAACACCACAACGGCCTCGATACGGTCGGCGATCGCGGCCGGGATGACGGCACCGGTGAAGCTGCTGGGAGTGCGCAGACCGACTGCGTTGGTCACCACGGTCGCCCCCTGCGAGTAACCGCCGATCACGAATTTCGTCGACGGGCACGATGCCGCAACGGAATTGAGATGAGCCACGAGGTCGCGAGATCCGGGTCCCGCGCTGGCCTGGGTGAAGTCGGCGGCGTAGTTCACGGCGTACGTGCTGACCGAGCGATCCGAGAGTTGCGATTTGACGCTGTTCACAAAAGGAGTACCCGTGATGCCGAGACCGGGAAGTTCCCCGGTGCCGCGAGCGAACGAGACGTCCACATCCGAACACGGCGCGGCCGACGCCACTCCGGTGGGAAGCGCCACTGCTGTGGCGGAGATAGCAAGTGCAGCAATGGAATAAGCGATCAGGCGTCTCTTCATGGCGAGTCCTTGTGGGTTCGGGGGAGGAGCATCGAAACGAACCATAACCGCTGCGACGTCGCATTCACAGGGTCGTTCAACATTTGATTACAGACGCCCGGTCGGTTATCGAGGGGGGTCCGGGAGGCCGTATCGGGATGTGTCGGGAATTCACTTCCAAGCCTGGTTTCTCAACGCCTGTGGCGCTACGGTGACCGCTGGGGTGCCGTAGACCTGGCGAATGGCCTGGTCCGAATTTTTCGTGGCTATCAGGGAGCGCACTCGATCGATGCGACGACCGGCGAAATCGGTTGATCGGTGCGCGCAGAACGGGTCGAGCCACCGCACGGCGCGCGATACTTGACCCTCACACAGTGTGAGACGGCAGTCTCGGAGGGTCATGTTCAGTATCGGAGAGTTCGCATCGATCGGCCGGGTTTCGGTTCGCATGCTTCGGCATTACGACGAGATCGGGCTGTTGACGCCGGCACGGGTGGATCCGTTCACCGGATATCGGTCGTACGACGGTAGACAGTTCGAGGAGTTGGGCCGCATCCTGATGTTCAAGGACCTGGGATTTCGGCTCGACGAGGTGAAGCAGATCGTGCATGCGCAGGTCAGCGAAGCCCGATTGCGTCGGATGCTCGTCGCCAAACGTGAAGACGTCGCCCATCGACTCGATCTCGACGCCGCCCGACTGCGTCGGATCGATGCGCGCCTCCGCGCCGTAGAGGGAGAAGATTCGATGATCACCGTGGACACCAAGTCGCTGCCGGCCACCCGAGTCGCCGTCGTCACCGAGAATGCTGCCGGTTACGGGCCACAGAACGTCGGCCCGGTGATCGGTCCGATGTACGCCCGGCTCGCGTCGTCTCTGGCACGAGACGGAGTCGAATTCGGACCGTCGTCGATCGCCCTGTACGAGGCCGTCGACGACGGTGACGGCACCGGCATCACGGTGCATGCCGCGTTCGAGATCACCCCCGACGTTGATGCAGGCGAGGACTACGACGTCACCGAGCTACCCGCGATCGACCTCGCGCTGACGACCGTGCACCACGGCTCGATGGCGACGATCGGGGAAACCTGGGAGCAGTTCATGGCCTGGATCGACGCCAACGGTTACGAGCTCTCCGGCATCTGCCGCGAGTACTACCTGGTCTCCGAGCCTGCGCCGCAGGAGAACTGGGTGACGGAGCTGCAGCAGCCGGTCGTCCGGCGTCAGGACGCCTGAGCGAGCTCAACCAGCGCTGTGCACTGGCAGCCGCCGGTGATCTCCTCGCACTCGAGCACCAGGAAGTGGCGAACGTACTCGAGATCCACGCAATCGGGTTCCGTGCATTCCGCACTACCGACTGCGTGGATCACGAGCGTTCCGTGGCAGGTATCGACACTGGCGGACATGGGAACCCTTTCTGTAGTCGTGTACTTCCTTGATATCACCGGCTACCGACAAGTTCGGGAAGCAAAGGGCGTGTTCGACGCCTGAGCTGGGCGAACTCACATGGACCTGCGCGCCGAGGGTAGGGCTGGCCCTACCTCACCTCGTGGGTTCGCAGTGAGGACGCCCCGGCGACTGCCCACTTAGGCTCATCCGCATGAACCAGGCATTACCGATTCCCCTCAATCCGCTCAGAGCGTGGATTTCGCAGCAGTGGTGGTTGGCAATGGCGTCGCTGTTGGCGACGACGTTCGCCGGACTGGGCGGATGGCTGATCGTAGGTCTGCTCCTGCTCGCGGTGTTCGCGTTGCCGTTCGCCCTCAGCGGTGTGCTCGTCTTCGTGTTCACGATCGTGGTCCTTCGTTGGCTGGACATCGCGGCGCGAGCGGGCATCGACCTGACCAGTGGCATCGAGATCACGAAACCGGACACCATCGTCTATCCGACCAGTTGGCGAAAGTTGGTGTGGTGTGTTCGTGACGTCGGGCTGTGGAAGTCGCTCGTCTACTGGATCATTCGTATTCCGATCTCGGCTGCGCTGCTGTTCTTGCTGCCTGCGCTCTTCCTGGCGCTTCCGGTTCTGGCGGCCGCCCCGGTCGCGTGGTTGGTCACCGATCCCGAGGGCACCGGGTTGGAGATAGCCGAACGAGTGGACTTTCCGCTGGTTGCGGTGATCGGAGTGGCAGCTCTGGTAGTCCTGGTTGCCGGCGTTCCGCCACTGACGACCCTGATTGCCAAGCTCGATTGGTGGAGCGCTGCAGCACTTCTCGGGCAGTCGGAGTCGAGCAAGCGGGTGAACGAGCTGACCATGAGCCGTGCTCGCGTCGTCGACGCCGCCGATGCCGAGCGGCGACGCATCGAACGGGACCTGCACGACGGTGCCCAGCAACGGCTGGTCTCGGTGGCAATGTCACTGGGACAAGCGAAGTCTCGCGCGTCGGCTACGGACGACGTGGTCTTGAAGGGTTTGCTCGACGATGCACATCGGGAGGCGAAGAACGCGATCGGTGAGATCCGAACGTTGACGCGCGGACTGCATCCCCCGATCCTGACCGATCGCGGACTCGACGCAGCGCTGTCGTCGGTCGCGGCGTTGTCGACAGTTCCGGTGACGATCGACATCGACCCGGCCCTCACCGGCGAGCGACGTCTGAACGCCACCGCCGAGTCGACGGTGTACTTCGTGGTGTCCGAGGCCTTGACCAATGTCGGCAAGCACGCCCACGCCGGAAACGTGCAGGTCGATGTCGCTCGCGGCGAGTCCTCCGTCGCCGTCACCGTGGTCGACGACGGTTGCGGCGGTGCGCATTTCGAGCCCGGCGGCGGATTGGCCGGATTGGCCGACAGGCTCAGCGGAATCGACGGAACCCTGACGGTGACTTCGCCGTCGGGCGGCCCGACACGAGTGGAGGTGACCATCCCGTGCGAGTGATCATTGCCGACGACTCGGTACTGCTACGTGAGGGTGTTGCGCGTTTGTTGGTCGACTCCGGTGCCGAGGTGATCGGAAAAGTTGGTGACGCGGCGCAGCTGTTGACGCTGATGTCGTCCACCGAGCCGCTGCCCGACGTCTGCGTCATCGACGTGCGGATGCCTCCGACATTTCTCGACGAGGGTCTGCGAGCGGCACTGGTCATTCGTGAGCGTTGGCCCGATGTCGGAGTACTGGTGCTCTCGCAGTACGTGGAGGAAAGGTATGCGGCAGAACTGATTCGGCAGAGCACGGACGGCGTCGGATATCTGCTGAAGGATCGCGTCGCCGATGTGGACGAATTCTCCGACGCGGTGAAAACGGTCGCCGACGGCGGAACCGTCATCGATCCAGAAGTTGTGCAACAGATTTTGGCGCGCGCACCACGATCGGATCCACTCGACTCGCTGACACCGCGAGAGCGAGATGTGCTGACGGCGATGGCCGAAGGTAAGTCCAATGCCGGCATCGCCTCCACTCTGGTCGTAGGCCAAGCAGCCGTCGAGAAGCACATCGGAAACATCTTCGCCAAACTCGGATTGCTCGGCGACAGTGCGGATCACCGCCGGGTCATGGCAGTCCTACGATACCTGGGAGCTATTCGATGAATCGAATTCCATTGTTGCGCTACACGTTGGCGATCACCACAGCGGCCGTCGTGGTCGGTGCGGCCGGAGCAGGCACCACTGCGGCGATCGCGCTCGGTTTCTCCGTTCCGAAGACTCAGAACTACGACTACTCGGTAGATCACGCGATCGACGGCTCGCAGCTGACTGTGACGACCGGGTTCGCGCACCTGAAGTTCGTGCCCAGTCCCGATGATTCGCTGCATGTTCGAGCGCACGGGATCTACCGAGGGGACGCCCCCACGGTCGACGTC
Source organism: Rhodococcus sp. JG-3 (assembly GCF_000482405.1). Lineage (NCBI taxonomy): Bacteria > Bacillati > Actinomycetota > Actinomycetes > Mycobacteriales > Nocardiaceae > Rhodococcus > Rhodococcus sp. JG-3. Next base: position 727,523 of record NZ_KI519398.1, on the reverse strand, counting down.
GGTGCGGACGGGTCGAGCGTGGCTGTGGAATGTTCCTACGGCAGGTACAAGACGTGTGACGCCGACGTCGAATTGCAGATACCCGCAGGCCTGACCCTCGCGGTGAACGGTGCGGGCGGTGATGTCGTGCTGTCGGATGTCGGTGCAGACGTATCCGTCTCGACAGCGTCGGGATCGGTGTTCGCTCGTGGATCGGCGGGAGCCATCCGGGTCGACACACGGTTCGGTGACGTGAAGATCAGTGATGCAACTGCGTCCATCGTGGATGTGAGCACGACGTTCGGCGAGATCAGCGTCGAATCGCGTACTGCACCGGAATCGGTCAAGGCGCGCAACGTGATCGGCGACACGACGATCGGGCTTCCGCCCGCCGACTTCTATGCCGTCGACGCGGCATCCGACAAAGGCGACGTCGTCGTCGACGTGATCAACGACCCCAGATCGCCGAAGACGGTCTCCGCCACCAGCGAGGAAGGGCAGATCACGGTGCGGGCACGTCAGTGACTGCGCCGCCACGCACTGAACGACCGGACCGAGGATGTGGTGGGACGCGTCAGCCAGGGCCATGGATGCAATTCGACCGGGGCGATGGCGTCGGCGATGCGAGAGAAGCCGGGAACAGGTGCCCAGGTGGCGGCCAGAGACCGTCCGGAAAGTTCCTCCGATACTCGGCCGCGACGTACCTCCAACGGCCGGGTCGACGCGATCTCGCCGAGAGTCTCGGCGAGAAACACCAGTCGCTTTCCGGACAGCCGCAGCTTGTGGAGGAGCGGTTCGTCGAACACGAAGACGGCAGGTCGCTCGGGATTCGCAGCCATGGCGGGGTCTGTGGTGCCGAGCGATTCCGCGGTCAACCAGACCTGTTCTGCACCATCGCCTTCCATGAGCGCGGGGCCCGCGGGCACCGGGGCCTTGTTGAGATCCGGGCCGTCGACCGCCGGTCCGAGATCGTCGTCGGGCCAGTTCTCGATGGGGCACGCATCTTTCAGCGCGCAGTTGCGGCACAGCGATGGGGCGCGCTTGTTCACCTGCCACCGACTGAAGCCGTACACCTTGCCGCTTCCGGTACCGACCGTCCATTGCCAACCCAGTCGATTGGCCGCCCGTGAGCCGTCGAGCAAGTGGGTGAACATCTCGTCCTCGCCGTCGCGCCATGTCGCGCCGGCACGCACAGCCCACTGGGATGCCAGCCACATGCGTGTTTGGTTGACGAGCCAACCGTCACTGTGCAATTCACCCACCACCGTGGACATGCAGTTCATCTCGTCGGGCCAGGGTTCGGAAGTCCAGTTGTGCGGTCGTGGCTGTTCACGACGAAGGGATCGCCCCAGATCGGTTCCGACGCGGGCATAGAGGTGGCGGGCGTATTCCTGCCACATGAGTTCGTCCCGGTACCGCGTGCGATCGCGCGCGGGGGCGTCCGCTACGGCGTCCCACACCTCACGGAGAGTCAGCAGACCGTGCCGGATGTAAGGCGACATTCGACTGGCTCCCCGGCGATTCGCAGGAAGTACAGTGCTGCGGTCGCGGGCGTAGCCGGTGATGTCCAAGCTCGCCAGCGCGGCATCGGCCGCCGATTGTCCGCCGCGAATGCCACCCGGAGCTATGTCGTCCGGCCGCTCGAGCGTCAGGTCGCCCAGATGCTCGGCAACCCAGGAAACGACGTCGTCGGTGGTTGAGCCGTCGGCGATCGACGGGGGAGCGGGGAGCTGGGACATGCACCCGGACTTCCCCGTCGGCACGAAAGAGAAACGCCGAGATCAGGGACGTGGCAGGCGACGGTGGAGCGGGTTCGACGTCGTCGGGCTCGCCGCCCGCCCTTGCCGTGGGATGGAGGTGACTACCGTCGGTGAGTCGGCGGTGGCGCGTGAGGCGTCGTGTGCCTTCATCGCAGCGCTGTTCCCCCTGCCGAGGGCAGGAGACGAAATCCGGCGTGCAGCGCTCTCGCCGCACTCCGGGCACGTCACCTGGGAGGGGACGTCGGCCATGGAGAATCTCTGCTCGACGGGTTCGCAACGCTGTGTGCAGCGAAAGCTGTAGGTGGGCACGCACACGAGGGTAGCGTGAGGTGTCGTGTCAGTGGCGTTCCGGCGCAACGTCATACAACATTTACACGTCATACCGGGCCGAATACACCACGACGGTGCAATGATCGAGGCAGGAGAATCCGCGCAACCGGAGGTGCCTCGTGCCCGAACTGCTGTTTCCGCTCGACTCGACGAAGAGTTTCACCGAACAGGAAATCGTCGGTCACAACCGATGGCATCCCGACATACCGGCCGCGGTCACAGTGAAGCCCGGCACGTCGTTTCGGGCGCACTGCCGCGAATGGTTCGATGGGGCAATCCACAACGACGACTCCGCCGAGGACATTCTGAATGCGCCGCTCAACAACGTGCACACGTTGTCCGGGCCGTTCCACATCGAGGGAGCCGAGCCCGGGGACCTGCTGATCGTCGATATTCTCGACGTCGGTCCGATCCCGCAGGAAGATTCGGGCCCACTGGCCGGTCAGGGCTGGGGATACACGGGGATCTTCGCCAAGCAGAACGGCGGCGGATTCCTCACTGATCGATTCCCCGACGCGTACAAGGCGATCTGGGACTTTTCCGGGCAGACCACCACATCTCGCCACGTTCCGCACGTGAAGTACACCGGCATCACTCATCCCGGCCTGATGGGAACCGCGCCGTCGGCTGCCCTGCTGGCGAAGTGGAACGCCCGTGAAGGTGCTCTGATCGCCACCGATCCCCATCGTGTTCCGCCATTGGCTTTGGCACCTGAACTCGACGGGGCAATTCTGGGATCGTTGAGCGGCGACGAGTTCTCGCGTGTCGCAGGCGAAGCCGCACGTACGGCACCGCCACGAGAGAACGGTGGCAATCAGGACATCAAGAATCTCACCAAGGGCACTCGCGTCTTCTATCCGGTGTTCGTACCGGGGGCGAAGTTGTCGTTCGGAGACTTGCACTTCTCGCAGGGTGACGGGGAGATCACCTTCTGTGGTGCCATCGAAATGGGCGGTTTCATGGACCTGCACGTCGACCTGATCAAGGGCGGCATGGACACGTACGGGGTCAGTGAAAACGCGATCTTCATGCCCGGAAACACCGCACCGCAGTACTCGGAATGGATTGCATTCTCCGGCATTTCGGTCACCGTCGACGGCGAGCAGAAGTACCTGGACTCCGACCTGTCCTACCAGAACGCCTGCATGCATGCGATCGACTACCTCACCAAATTCGGGTACAGCCCCGAGCAGGCGTACCTGCTGCTGGGCTCGGCCCCGATCGAAGGACGCCTGTCCGGAGTGGTCGACATCCCCAACTCCTGTGCCACCGTGTACATCCCCACCGCAATCTTCGATTTCCCGATAGCGCCTTCGGCAAGCGGTCCGTTCCAAATCGACCCGGGAATGGGAGCGCCCAGGGCGCAGTTCTGACGTGAGTTTGCTTGATATGTCGCAACTGTGGATGCTCGAGGACATGGAACCGTGGCCTGACGAGCCTGCCGTAGGCGCGGTGTTTACTCCCACCACGTACTGGGCGTCACCCGACCAGATGGACCTGCCGGCGCAAATGTGTGCCGAGGTGCCGGCTCGGGTCGAGACTGTCACTGTGGACGGTCTGACGGAGTGGGTGGCGCATCTCGGGAACGGCTTCACCACGATGATGGGCGACGGCGGCCTGGTCGGTGATGTGACGTTACACGGCTGCCTGGTGTGGGACAGGTATCTGTGGTTGGACTTTCGGACGCGGCCGCGAGGCACCCTCCGCATCCATGATCGGGCCGGTCTTCTCGTGCAACGACGGGAATTGATCCCGACGCGACATCCCGGCGCGTTCAGTGTGACGTACAGCGGTGCGCTGGAGTACCACGAAAGGGATTCAATACCTGCGGGATTCGGAGTTCGATGGAAAGTATCGACTGTCGAGACCGTTGCATCGACTGGTTGAGGTATCTCAGTCGATGTGCTGGTCGTAGTTCACGGTGATGATCTGGTCGACGCGGACCGGCGACGAATCGATATCTGTGAACGCGAGAAGGTCCGCAACAGCATCCCTGCTGCCCCCGATATAGGCACAGGGGAAGTCGAAGTGCTGAGCTACACACCACGCGTGGTCGTTGGGCCACCACAGATTCGGTGACAACCCACGGAGGATGTCCGTTGCGCGTTCGATCGGGCCCCTCAACAGGAAATAGTTGTAGCCGGCGATTTCCTCGGTCGGTGCCGTCACGCGAATGTCATCGAGTGCCGTGTTGCCTTCCCAGACGGCGAACCAGCATTCGTCGGGTGTTTTCGTGCTTCGAGCGAGAACCTCGGTGATGGATGCCAGCTGAACATGCCAGGCTGCAACGGTTTTCGCCCGCGAAAGGAGATTCGGCGTGCCGTTGCGCCCGGGATACTGGACGCAGGCATAGGCGTCGAACACAGTGGGGACCAGCGAGCCCACCGTGGTCCTCGCGACGCCGTCGAGGTTGTCTTTCAGCCATTCGGCCCGCGAGACATCATGCTGCAGATCGCTATCCCGACCATTCCGCCCGATCGGTTTTCGATTCCACATACCTGACGCTACCGATATCCGGTGTGGATTGGTCGACCTATCTCGCAAGCAAAGATGGCTAGGTGACGGATCCTGCCTGCCTGCTGCGCTCAGTCCACAGCGCTGCGAGCGTTGCGCCTGTTGGGATCATGAAAGCTGCGTACGGTGCCGCAACCGCCCACTGCTCCACCGAGGACAATTCGGGACTCCAGCTGTCCGGGTCGCGAAGGGCTGAATCGCCGACGATAGCAATAATCGAATTCAGCACCATCAACAGGTAGAAGGCCATCGCCAGAGCCAATCCAACGGTCGCATACCAGCGGGCGTGACGAAGACGGCCGGGGGAGGCAAGCTCGAAGCCTCCGTTTACGGAGAAAAAGGCAGCTGGAATGAGAATGACCAATCCGGCTGCCGTAGTGATATTCCAGGTGCTCACGACATCGCCGATGGCGTCGTTGCCGATGCCCAGCGCGCCAGCAGCCAAGCTGAGGCACCACCAGGCGAGGTGAAGACTTCCCGCCACGATCACCGAGCGACGGACTCCGCTCGTGCGATTCGGAATCGTCAGCATGCTTTCATCCTCTACCAGTGTCACCGTGCAGATGTCCGGTTCGGGGCCCGGGGGCATTCGTCATTATGTTGTCGCACGTGCGTTCGAAAACTTGTCGGTGGGTCGCGGTAGATTCTGTTCATGCTTTCGGGGGACGGCGGATCAGGGGTGGACGGCATCGACACGGTGCCGCCTGCCCCCGTCGTGTCCGACCCCGAACTGTCGGTGCTGGTGGACCGTGTCGAGTCCGCGGTCGCCGAGTTGGCGGGGCAGGCGTCGGTGGCATGGTCGAATGCCGACCGGCGTGCGGTGATCCAACGCATGGACACTGTGTCGCGCTCTGTGACGGCGTATTCGCACACCTGGCTCAACGAACTGATCGCACAACACGGCCTCGATGTCTATCCGGGTTCGGTGCCGTGTTCGGTGGCATGGATGCTGCGAATCACCCCACGCGCGGCCGGTGCGCGAGTACGTCTGGCCGCAGAGTTGGGTGACCGCACCGCACTGTCCGGCGAACCGCTACCGCCTTTGCTGCCACACACCGCTGCAGCGGTGCGGGCAGGGTTGCTCGATGCCCAGCACGTGCAGATGATCCGCGAATTCTTCCGGCACCTACCGTCGAGTGTCGATCCGCAGACCCGCGATCGCGCCGAACAGCAATTGGTCGGTCTCGCCTCGACCAGACGGCCCGACGACTTCGCACCACTGGTCGCGCACCTTGACTCGATCCTCGACCCCGACGGCGACTTCGACGAGAACGAAGACGAAGACAAGAACGCAAAGCCGAGGCCACGGAAACGGGATGCGTTCTTCTACCTCGGTGAGCAGGGTTCCGACGGAATGTCCGAGGGGAAGTTCTGCGTCGACTCGGAGCTACGGGCCTACCTCGAAGCCCTGTTCTCGAAAGCCGCGAAGCCGGGAGTGAACAACCCTGCCGACCCGACATCGATCGTCCACGAGGATGAGACCACCGGCGACGAGGACGGCGGCTGGGACGGCGGCGGGGACAGGGACGACGGCGGGGACGGCAGTACGGCTACGCCAAAGCCCGGGCCGATGCCCGACGAGGCAGGATCCGGCGATGCTCGATCGGGTGACGAATACCTGTGGGATGGGACCGACGACAACGGTGCCAACTTCTGCGGTGACGACTTTTGCGGTGACGACGACCGCAGTGGCGAAGACCGCAGTGGCGACGACCGCGGTGAGGGTGAATGCGCCGACAGTAGTGACTGTGGTTGCGGCACAACGCTACACAGCACGCCCGACACCAACGACACCAACGACACCAACGACGATGCCGGCTCCGACAGCGCTGCTGAACCCGACGGCGTTACTGACTCAGACGACGCAGCAGATATACGTGACGCTGCCGCCGCACGGGATCTACGCACCCAGAACGAACGCCGCCATGATGCCCTGAAGATGACGCTCCGGCACACCCTCGCCTCCGGCACCCTCGGCACCCACCGCGGCCTGCCCGTCACCGCCATCGTCACCATGACCCTGAAAGACCTCGACGCCGGCTGCGGCTACGCCATGACCGCCACCGGATCACGCGTCTCGATCCGCGACGCCATCCGCATGGCCTCGCACGCCCACCACTACCTCACCATCTTCGACGACAACGGCAGAGCCCTCTACCTCGGCCGATCCAAACGCATCGCCTCCGCCGACCAACGCATCGTCCTCATCGCCCGCGACCGCGGCTGCAGCTTCCCCTCCTGCACCCGCCCGGCGACCTGGTGCCAGTCCCACCACCTCGACGACTGGGTCGAGGGCGGACCCACCGACATCGACTCCCTCACCTTCGCCTGCGACATGCACCACGCACTCGTCGGCACCGGACCCGAAAAGTGGGCCACCACCAAAACCACAGCACGACACCGCTATCCGGGCCGCACCCTGTGGCACCCACCCACCGGAATGGACCCCACACGCCGCGGGCTGATCAATCACGCACACCACCCCGAGGAAGTCCTCTACCCACCCGACCACCACAACGACACAGGCGACACCGGCGACACCGGCGACGAAGAACCACGACAACCCGCCTGACGACCCACACAAGCGTCAGGGCACAGCTCTGTCTGTTGTCAGTACATCGCGACCGCCCGCACCGGCGTGCGCGAAAAATAGGAGGGCTCCCGAGTCGGTGCCCGCGTACGGTAACCCCATGATGGTTCTCGCCAGCAGGACTGCGGAGTTGTCGCCGCCGGTCTTCTTCGTCTGGAAGGCACTGATGCGCCCAGACGTGCATCCGAAGAATCAAGGGTTCGCCTGGCCGGTGATGCTCGACGGCGAGCCGCCGCCGCGCATCGTCGAGAGCAGCGAGTTCGACCGCGTGGTGTGGAGCTCGCCGTGGCCGAGTCTTCCCGACATCCTGGTGCAGTTCGATCTGACCGCAGCAACCCGACTTCGCTGGACGCTGTTGGCCCACACACCCGCCCCCAACCCGCAGACGGTCGAGTGGCTTCGCGACCAGGTAAGCCATCTGATCAACATCGACCTACGCAATGCGACTGGATACTGAACTCTCAGCTGTTGCCGCCGTTCACCCCATACGGATAGTGCTTCCCGACTGCGAACCACAGGATCGGGCCGACGATGGGCAGGATCACTGCCACCACTACCCACGCCAGCTTGATGAGCCAGCCGGTGCCTGTGTCACTGACGATCGACACGAGAGCCATGCCGAAGAGAGCCAATGCAATCGCGCCGCCGGCAGAAGTCATGCCTGCAAAGCTAGCTCCCTCTGCGGCAACCTGCGGTCACCTCTGCTGTTCGCCCGACATCGAATCGTCGAGCATTGCTGCGATATCGAGCTTCACGGGCCATCGCAGCACCGGATCGTCGTGTCGAAGTACTTGGACCCCACGCGCGATGACCAGAATCCGACCTACGTCGTCGATCGCGACGCTCGGGCTGGTCGCGATCACGGGAACGCTCGTCAGTGGCGTCAAGGTCGTCGCGTCATAGATGGTGAACAACCAGAACTGTTCGCCTCGTTCGTAGGTGACCGGGCCAGAGAGCGGCCACCACCCCGCTGATGAAGTGCCGTCGGGTGGATGCCCGATCGTCCAGGCAAAGCGACCGAGCTGACCACCGTGAAACTGGCTGCGCCCCAGTTGTTTACCGTCGTCGCGAATGGTGAGGTCCGGTTCGACGAATGCAACGTCGACTCCTCGGACCAGACGAAGTGGATCGCCCGCAAGATAAGGATTTCCGTGGCCGCGAGGTAGCTGCGGAATGACTGGTCCGATGGTCGAATGCCCCGTCCCTGACACCCGAACCAGGCGCACCACTGATTCCGCGGGAGGCTGAACGCAGACGACCCAACCATCACGTTCCACAGCTATGGAATTGACGTGGCCCGCGACAGCCGCGACGGCCGCCGAATCCGAACCCGGTGTGTACAGACGCCACATTGCCGATCCGGCACAGACGAGCAACAGCCCCCCGTTGACGGATCCGATGAGCGCGGGCAAGGTATCGACCCGAACTGCTTCCTGACCGAGGCGAATCCAGAACATTCCGTCCATTCCGCCGACCCAGCACCCTGCTTCGGTGGCCCAGACGGAGCGCGAACCACCGATCCTGGCCGGTAGAACATGTTCGGCAGCAATACCTTCCGAATCGATGCTGACTACCAGCGGCAATTCCGCGTCGAGAACCCAGGTGACGCCGCCGGCAGCGGCCACGTCTCCCGGCACGATGCTCGGGCGGGTCGGTAGATGCGGAACGTCGTCGAGATCGAGATCGATCATGACGCTGTTCTCCTGGTCGACGGGGTCACCGTCCTCGCGCATCGACTCGTGGCCGAACATTCGCCGGACTTCCTCCACGTCCCGAGTGGCACGGTGACCAGGGCATATGACCCAACCCTCGCCGGGAATCAACTGGTAGCGCTCCGACACCAATTGAGCTCGGGTCACTCGACCGCGAAACCACCCCTCGGTGTCGTAGCCGAAGACGCCGTAGAAGCGGCCGGTCAACTCGACTTGCCCAGTCCTGGCGGTGAATCCGCGCCATGACGCAGTCCAGCCGTCGCCGCGAAGCAGTCCGGTCCATTCCCAGCGACGAGGGGACTTCTGCCCCGTGTATTGCCAGATCGGCTCCTGCCCCGACGGTTCGAGGCTCGCCGATATCCTGACGACCTGCCGCTCGTTCTCGGGTAGCTCTACGAAACGCAATGGGCCTGTCAACACCGAACCCACACGGGGCGGGTCGATCTCTCCGTCACCGATCACCGACGCCGAGATGTGCACGACCAGCGTGCGATGGTCGCTCATGCGCCTTTCAACGAGGTCATGAGAGTTGAGGCTACTCGTGAGCGCGTCCAGCGACTCTCCGACCACGGTCCACCGGCTCTCCAGGATGTAATGAATGTTGCAATTCGAGGACTGCAAGATCATCGAGCTGTCCGTTTGTCGCTCCGGCAGCCCAATCCCAGTCCGGAGTGGACCAAACGTAATGCGACACTCCCCACTTCGGTGCCCATCCCTCGCCACTGCGAGGGCGACGTCCCAACAGTGTTCTCCGATTGCTCGTATCGAAGCCCCCGTCGCCGGCCTCTGCGAAATGCACGTACTCGGGAGTGAAATCGAGCGGTGCGCGCACGATCAATGGCGTCGGCGCCACGTTCTCTCTGAACCACTGCGCGTGCGTGTGCCGCAGCGCTCTCGACTCGTCCTCTAGTATCTGCTGATACTCCTCGCCCGTGTACGCCGGCCCGTCCCAGACGAACATCGTGTCGTCGATCGGTTCGCCGACAGCGAGTTCGACGAACTGCGAACCGATTCCTGCCTCGTCGATGAGGTCGCCCAGGATGAACCCGGTTTCGACGTCGACCCAGATGCGAAGCGGATACGGTTTCCCATCGGGAGGAGCCAATTGCACTGTCCAACAATCGCGTCCGGCGAACTCGACCGTCTCCACCGTGCCGATCGGTTGCGCGAATTCGTTTCCGGTCCACTCGGCGGTACTGCGTTGCTGCAACAAGAATTGGCTAGGCCCCAGATACATCACCCTGCCAAGCGGTCCGACGCGTGGTCGGTCGGCCGGGCCCGTGAAGTCCCAGGCCCGCGTACCGTCACTGATGAAGATGGGACTGCCGTCGAGACGTGCGACGCGTGTCTTGCGCCCGGATCGCCATACCCGACAGCTATCTTCGGGTGCGATCAGCACGGGTGGAGTGCCACTGTAGGCGAATCCGTGCCGGAAGGACTCGGGACTTCCTGCTTCGTGGATCTCCTCGATAGTGCCCCGCATCGGTATGGTCGATTCAGTGGTCATGGCCGTAAGAACTTCGATCCAGGCGGTCATGGTCGCAGCCTAACGCCGAGCAAGATCGATAGGCTGGCTATTCGAGGCAAAGGGAGTGGAAACAATGGACGGCAGCAATCCCACCGTTCCGCTGGCGTTCGATTTGGTATGGATTGCTGCAATTGTTCTGTGGTTCATGCTCGTTGCTGTCGCCTGGGTGTCGATAGTTCGCAGTACTCAGTCGCGTAAGGGCGCAAAACTCTGGTGGTGCCTATTGGTGCTTGTCATGCCGATCTCCGGTGCGCTGATCTGGTTTTGGGCCCGAACACGTCTGGAGAACTCGTGAAAGTGCGAAGCAGTATCGCCACCACTTTCGTCATGGCCGCGGTGGTCATTCTGCTGGGGCTGGCAGCGCGGTTCGCGTTCGGAATGGACTCGGCGAGGGCATTCAATCTCGTGTTCGCCGTAGCGGTGGGAGTCGCGGCGTCGACGGCCTTGCTTCTGATGATCGGAGAACGATCTCGGCACGGAGCCGTGTTGGCCGGCTCCGCAGCGTTCGGGGCGGTCATCGCTGTAGTCGTCTGGGCTCTGAGCGGTTGAGTTCGTAGCGGGCCAGCCACAGTCCCGGCAACACCTCTTGATTCTGGCTGTGCACGAAGCCGAGGGACTCGTACAGGCGACGGGCCGGTCCATTGTCGCGTCCCGTTGCGACTCGCAGTCGTTGTCCTGCAATTGAATTCAGTATCGACTCGACCAACGCTCGACCGATGCCCTGGCGATGTGCGTGTGGAGCCACCACCAGACGGTCGATCTCGGAACCGGACCACGCAGCGGCACCGAGGATTTCGTCCAGATCACGCGCGACGAGCCAGTGGACCTGTGCTGCACACAGATCATCCACCGACTCGTGCAGTAGTGGGATGCGGTCGTCGCCGATGAGCTCGGCCTCGACAGCATACGCACTCCTCTGTACGGCCAGGATTTTCTCGGCCGACAACCGATCCGTCGACGGATCGACCTGCGTTATCTCAATACCGGCCACCAGCGGGCTCAGGCAATGCGTCGAGCGCGGCGAGGTGCTCGGAGCTCAACGTGAGCGAGGCGGCACCGGCGTTCTCGTCCAGACGTGAAGTGCGGCGAGTGCCGGGAATCGGCACCACGTGCTCTCCCTGCGCCAGCACCCATGCCAGGGCCACCTGCGCAGGCGTCGCACCGAGCTCGTCGGCGATGGCCGCGATGGCGTCGACGATGACGAGGTTCGCATCGAGGTTGTCGTGACTGAAACGCGGCAGTCGAGAGCGGAAATCATCTGCAGCGGGTACGGTTCCGCGGAAGTTGCCCGTCAGAAACCCTCGGCCCAGCGGCGAGAACGGCACGAATGCCGCACCGTTGTCTTGCGTCCACTTCAGCGACGTGGCCAGGTGGTCGCGTGTCCACAACGACAACTCCGACTGCACAGCGGATATCGGATGCACCCGCTGAGCCCGATCGAGCTGCTCGACGGTGAACTCCGAAACACCCAGTGCGCGAACCTTTCCGGCCTGCACGGCCTCCGCCATCGCGCCGATACTGTCTTCGACGTCGACCTCAGGATCGGGACGGTGCAGGTAATACAGATCGATGTGGTCGACGCCCAACCGTCGGAGCGAATCGTCGATGGCAGACCGCAGATGCTCGGGCTTGCCGTTGGGGCCGGAAATGACCGGCTCTCCGGCGTCGCCGATGTGGGAGGTCAATCCGCCCTTGGTCGCGAGCACCACCTCGTCGCGTCGACTGCCGATGGCTGCGCCGACGACTTCCTCGTTGGTGAACGGTCCGTACACATCGGCGGTGTCGATGAAGTTCACACCCAGGTCCAGGGCGTGCCCGATGACGCGATCGGGGGACTCCGTTCGGTCGTCTGCCTTGTATGCCCAGGTCATTCCCATGCAGCCCAAGCCGATGGCACCCACCTCGGGGCCGTCGTTCCAGAGGGTGCGGGCGGGGGTGGAGCCTGCGGAACGACCAAGGGGTGGCCAGGGTACTGTGCGTTCGCTCATGTACTCGACCATAGAGAAGTAAATGCGTTGTCGCTTGGACTCACCGGGCGACTAGCATCGCCGCATGGCACTCCCGCACTCGAAGGTGTATTTCGGCGACAGACTGGTCGATGCGAAGGACGCGACACTCGGGGTCGCGACCTCGGCCGTCCTCTACGGCCTGAGTGTCTACACCGTGTTTCCGGTGCAGGTGGACGGAGATCGGCGCACCGCTTTCCGGTTGCTCGATCACTACCAGCGACTCGTCGAGTCCTGCAAGATCATCGGCATCGACACCTTCGCGTCACAGTGGAGTTTCGAGCGGTTCGTACAGGCGACACGCGACGTCATCGCCGCCAACGTCCCGACCGACGAGGTGTACGTGCGGGCAACCGTCCACGTCGACGAGTCCATTCCCGGAACACGGGTCCGTGGCCTGCACACGACAGTGTCGATCTTCCTCTATGACGCCAATCCCATTGTGCCGCAAAACGGTATGAGGTTGAAGACCAGTGTGTGGCGTCGCATCCCCGACTATGCGATTCCGTCGCGCGCGAAGGTCAACGGGGCATACATCAATTCCGTTCTGGCGAAGCAGGATGCCATCGACAGTGGGTTCGACGATTGCGTCTTCCTCGACATCAACGGACACGTCTGCGAGCTCAGTGCCGCCAACATCTTCCTCGTCCGAAACGGAGTGCTCATCACGCCTGACGTCACCAGCGACATTCTCGATGGCATCAACCGTCGAACACTCCTGACGTTGGCGCGCGAAGAAGGAATGACGGTTCAGGAGCGCACCGTCGACCTCACCGAGCTGTACATCGCCGACGAGGTCTTCGTGTGTGGCACGTCGGCCGGGGTTGCCCCGGTGTACGAAATCGACGGCCGCGCAATAGGAACCAAGGAGTCGGGCCCGGTGACGCTCACTCTGCGGAAGCGTCACCAGGCTGCACTCACGAGCGACGAAGTACACGGCTGGGTGACGACCCTCTAACTACGCCGGGCAGGTCGATGCCAGTCCGGCGATCAGTGCTTCGGATGCGGGTTGTAGCAGTGGATCGGTGCCCGGGGTCGCCGCGGCTGTGGTCCAGGCCAGTGACACCTGACGGTTGCCGTCGGGACTCGAGAACTGAAAAGTGCGATATCCGAAGCCGTTGCCGCGCTGGCCGAACACCAGCTCACCGGACTCTGGATCGCAGGCATCGACTCCCAGCAGCAATCCGAGGCCGTAGCCGGAGGGGCTGACCACCTGCATGTCGTCGACCATGTTGCGAGGTAGCAGTGTGCCCTCGAACAGCGCTCTGAAGAAGGTGTTCAGATCGCCGACCGTGGACACCACAGCAGCACCCGAGGACCAGATACTCGCGTCGTATTCGGTGACGTCGGTGTAGATCCCGTTCTCCAGCACGTAGCCGTGCAGTGCATCGCCGGCGATATCGGCGTCGGTGGGGTAAGTGGTGTAGGTCATCTGTAGAGGATCGAAGATCCTGTCCTGCAACGACTGTCCGACGGGCTTCCCATCGAGATCGGCCACGATCCGCCCGAGTAGAACGTAGTTGGTGTTCGAGTAGCTGAACTCCTGGCCCGGTTCACTTGTCCACGGCATGGCCGATGCCTTCGAGATCAGCTCATGATCGGTGACGGAATCATCGGCGCGAGAAGCGATCTGCTGCGCCGTATCGAGTCCGGTGAGGTAGTCGGGTATTCCGCTCGTATGGTCGAGCAGTTGTCGGACGGTGACGGACTTGGACAGCAGACCCGGAAGGAGTTCGTCGACCCGCTGATCGAGCTGCAGTTTTCCCTCGTCGACGAGCTGCAGCACCACCGCCGCGACCATCGACTTGGTGACGCTTGCAATGCGCACCGGATCATCGGCAGCCGCCGGCTCGGTGCCATCACGCTCGACGAGTCCTGCCGCTCCCGACCAGGAATCCTCGCCGTCGCGCACCTGCGCGACGGCGGCGACGGACCCTGCATCGACCAGGGCGTCCAGAGCGGCCTGGACGTCGTCGGTCCTGATGCTCCCACTCGACGTCGTCGTAGAGGTCGCCTGCACGGCTGAGGGCTCGTCGGACGACGTGCATCCACTGACCAGCAGGGACGTCGAGACGGTGAGGGCGGCGAGGACTCGTAGCTTGCTCATGGATTCGACACTAACGTCCCGAATCGGACAATTTCAGTGTCAAATGTCAGTGATCCGCGATGCCGGTCACTTCGCGCTCGAATTCAACAGAACCTCGGCCGCAGTCTTTGCTGCAGAGGCGGATTCGGCCAGTTCGGTGATGGCGGCGGTGGTTTGAGCACCCTCGGCGAGAAGTGCGATTTGCAGACCGACGGTCGGCTCGCATCCATCTTCGACGGCCAAGGCGGTGACGTACTCGATGAAACGTTTCTTGTGCTGATGCGCGGCGTCGGCGACCTCGGGCATGGTTGCGCCCAGTTCGCCGAAGGAGTTGATGAACGCGCACCCGCGAAAGTCGTCTTCTCGGAACCATCGATCCAGGAAGTCGAAGATGGACAACAGCTTTCCGCGCGGCGTGTCGTGTCGGTCCGCCTCGGCGCGGATCCCGTCGTTCCACTGGGCAGTGCGGCCACGGAGGACCTCGGCCACGATGGCCGTCTTGGACGGAAACAGTGTGTACATGCGTTTGAGAGAGATTCCCGCTGCGGTGCGCAGCTCATCCATGCCGACGGCCTGGATGCCGCGCGCATAGAACAGTTCGTCCGCGGCGTTCACCACCTGTGCCCGTCCGATTTCCGTAATGGTCATCGCTTACCCCTTGCCGAGAGAACCAACGTTCTCTACAGTAGTCCACACACGGAGAGAACGACCGTTCTCCCTCTCGATGTTCAGGACACAGGAAGGCAGGATCATGGCGTACATCAACGTCGGAACCGAGAACTCCACCCCCGTCGAGGTCTACTACGAGGATCACGGCTCCGGCCAGCCGGTTGTGCTCATCCACGGCTACCCGCTCGACGGCAACTCCTGGGAGCGCCAGTCGCGTGCGCTGCTCGATGCCGGCTACCGCGTCATCACCTACGACCGCCGCGGATTCGGGCAGTCGAGCAA
The DNA here is from genome assembly GCF_000482405.1 of Rhodococcus sp. JG-3. Classification (NCBI taxonomy): domain Bacteria; kingdom Bacillati; phylum Actinomycetota; class Actinomycetes; order Mycobacteriales; family Nocardiaceae; genus Rhodococcus; species Rhodococcus sp. JG-3. The sequence continues at coordinate 712,067 of NZ_KI519398.1, read as the reverse complement.
GCCCACCGTCGGCTACGACTACGACACCTTCGCTGCAGACCTGGACAAGGTGCTCACCGAGCTCGACCTGAACGACGTCATCCTCGTCGGATTCTCCATGGGCACAGGTGAACTGGCTCGGTATGCCGCGAAGTACGGCACCGATCGCGTCGCCAAGTTCGCGTTTCTCGCCTCGCTCGAGCCGTTCCTGCTACAGACCGACGACAACCCCACCGGCGTTCCGCAGTCGGTGTTCGACGGCATCGAGACCGCAGCGCGCGAGGATCGTTTCACCTGGTTCGAGAACTTCTACAAGGACTTCTACAACCTCGACGAAAACCTCGGCAGCCGCATCAGCGAGGCCACCGTGCGCGCCAGCTGGAACACCGCCACCACCAGCGCGCCCGTCGCGGCCTATGCCGTCGTGCCCACCTGGCTCGAAGACTTTCGCGGAGACGTCGAGAAGGTCCGCGCATCGGGCAAGCCGACGCTGATCCTGCACGGCACGGCCGACAACATCCTGCCGATCGACTCCACCGGCCGCCCGTTCCACGAGGCGTTCCCGGAGGCAACGTACGTCGAGGTCGACGGCGCACCCCACGGGCTGCTGTGGACACACTTCCAGGAAGTGAACGACGCGCTTCTCGCGTTCGTGAAGTAGCACCGACGTCGTACAAAGACGCAACAGAAAGGGACGGCACCGCGGCCGTCCCTTTCGCGTCGGATCAGACTGCGACCACTCCGTCGTGATCGCTGTAGACGATCTCGCCGGGGGTGAAGGTGACGCCGCCGAAGGTCACCGGCACGTTCTTCTCGCCCGATCCCGTCTGCGTGCTCTTGCGTGGGTTCGTCCCCAATGCCTTGACGCCGATATCGAGGGTGCGCAGAATCGCCGAGTCCCGCACAGCACCGTTGACGATGACGCCTGCCCAGCCGTTGTCGACACCCCGCCCGGCGATGATGTCGCCGACCAGCGCGGTGTGGATGCTGGCGTCGCCGTCGACCACGAGAACGCCGCCGTTGCCGGGCTCGCTCAACGTCTGCTTGACCAGCAAGTTGTCCTGGAAGCAGCGGATGGTGGTGATGGGTCCGGCGAACTCGGTGTGCTTGCCGAACTGGATGAACTGGGTGTCGCAGCTGCGGATGTCGGGACCGATCTCGTCGGCCAGATCAGCGGTTGCTTTGAATTCCACAGGTGAAGTCATGCGCAGAAGACTAACGTCCGATCGTCAGCCGCGGCCGTGACGTCGCTCGTAGTCGTCCCGGGTGCGGTCGACACGGCTCTGCGCCTTGGCGTTGATCAACTGGGGATCGAGGCCGTGAATGAGCAACCGGTGCCGCCGATAGACGTTCATCAGCGCTATCGCGAAGTACACCAGCGGAATGAACAGCAACGCCATCATCGCCAGCGACATCCACAGCGGGCCGGGAATCAGCAGGAACAGCAGCAGCAACGGGATGACGGGGACCGTGAATCGGGCCAGGTAGCGCACCTGGGCACCGTTGCCGACGAGGTCGTTTCGGACCCAATCCTGCATCGACGGGGGCAGGACCCGACCGAACGAGTACCCCAAAAATTGCGCAGGACTGGGCTTCGTACGTTCGGTCGCCATCGCGCCATGCTAGTCCTACATCAGTTGGTACAAGTCACCGTTGACTGCGAATATTCTCATATGTGACGATAGCGTCAGTTCGGACCGGGTGGTGTCGACGACAAGGACGTAGACCGTGATCGATCGCAGAACCTTGCTCGGCGCGCTCGGTGCAGCCACGCTCTCTGGAGTCGCTCTGTCCGCAGCGACCGCGTCGGCGTCACCGAAGCCTGCCGCCGGGGGAGTAGTGGACGTGCACTCGCACATGGTCCCCGACTTCTATCTGCGCGAAGCACTCGCGTCCGGCATCGTCTTTCCCGACGGCATGCCGAAGTGGCCGTCCTGGTCGGTGACCGAGCATCTGCAGATGATGGACCGGTGCGGGATCGACAGTGCGATCCTGTCCGTGTCGAGCCCTGGGGTGCACTTCGGGGACGACGGTAAGGCTGCCGATCTGGCCCGACGGGTCAATGACTTCGGAGCCGGAGTTGCCCAGGGTCAGCCACGACTCGGATTCTTTGCGTCGCTGCCCCTTCCGAACGTCGTCGACTCGACGGTCGAGGCCATTCGGGCTCTCGATCGGCTCGGTGCCGACGGGGTCACCGTGATGTCGAACGCCGGCGGCATGTATCTGGGCAACGCGGTGCTGACGCCACTGCTCACCGCGCTCGATGCGCGTTCGGCGGTGGTCTTCGTGCATCCCACCTCGCCGCCGAATGCAGCTGCGGTAGCGCTCGGTAGGCCCGCTCCGATGGTCGAATTCCTCTTCGACACAGCGCGAACCGTCATCGACTTGATTCTGCTGGGCGTGGTCGATCGGTTCCCTCACATCCGCTGGGTGTTCACTCACGGTGGTGGAGTACTGCCGCTGTTGGCGGATCGGGTCGACTTCTTCCGGACGCAGGTCGGTCTCGGTACCCCGTCGACGCCGAATGTACTGCAGCGCTTGTGGTTCGACCTCGCCGGTACGCCGGTTCCGCGGCAGCTGCCGGCGTTGCTCTCGACGGTCGGACCCGATCGTCTGGTCTACGGCAGCGACTACTGCTTCACGCCGATCGCCGCTGTGCAAGAACAACTGCGATCACTCGACGCCGGTGCCGCGGACGGTGGACTGGAGAACTGGCGCGCCGTCACAGTAGACAATGCCCGCAGTCTCCTCGGTGTCTGATCCATACGAGAGTTCGATGAAAAGACAAGCAATGCAACCTATCTCTGACCACTGGGACTGGCAGATGAATGCCGCCTGCCGCTCGCGTCAACTCTGAAGAGCAGCGTTCGCCCGGACATCTACGCCCCGGGTCGGAATCCGCACCCCCTGCAGGAGGCGCGGATTCCGAAAAGGGGTGCGGATCGAGACGAGTCAGCTCTGACGAGCGGCGTTCGCGACGATAACGTCGCGAAGGTACTGCGCCAAACCGTCGGCGATATCGTTGTAGTGCTTGGCAAATCGCTCGTCGGCGATGTACATCTCCGCCAGGTTCACCTGCATCTCGTAACCGCAGTCGTAGTACCGCTCGATCGACGCCCGATGACGTTCGGCCAGTACCCCGGCTTCGGGGGAATCCGGCGACACACCCCGCTGCATCGCGGCAGCGAGATCGGCTTCGAGGAGGTCCGTCTCTTCCTTGACGGCCTTCCAATCGTCCTTGGTGAACGACGCCGTCCGCTGCTGAGACTGCTTCCACTCGTCGGTTTCGCCCCAGCGCTGCTCGGCCTCCTCGGCGTATTCCTCGCCGGGCCAGTTGTCGCCGAAGATTTCGCGCTGCTCCTCGGGAGTCAATTGCATACCCATCTTCTTCGCCTCCATCATCTTGTCCACGGCCGCAGCCATTGCGTGCAAGTGATCGATCCGCTCGCCGAGCATCTCGCGCTGCCGACGTAGATGCGCCATCGCGTCGACGGCCGGGTCGTCGAGCAACGCTGCAATGACGTCGAGTGGGAACCCGAGTTCGCGGTAGGTCAGTACCTGATGCAGCCGTTCGACATCGGCCGACGAGTACGTCCGATAGCCCTTGGGGGTTCTGCCCGACGGCACCACCAACGCGATCTCGTCGTAGTGATGCAGCGTTCTGACGCTGACACCCACCAACTTCGAGACCGCGCCGACCTGCATGCCGACCTGGACGTCAACCGAACTGTTCGCGGACGAATCACTCACGAAGGACACTGTGCTGCCTCCCGTGGCGTGAGGGTCAAGACGAAAAACAATTCGTTATGGACCTCTAGCGAATCACACGTTCGCAACCCGAGGTGGGTACACCGGCCAGGCGTTGCGCCAGCCAGTCGTAGGCACCGGGACGGCCGTTGGTCTGGGCCAGTGAATGGTCGCCGGGCACCTCTTCCAGATGTACCGACGCTCCTGCTGCACACCACTGATCCTGCACGGCCTCGGCACCTTCTTTGGGAATGAGGAAGTCCTGCAGGCCCTGGTAGATGTACACCGGCGCGTCCGGCTTCGTCTGGCCCATGCGGTTTTCCTCGACGACGGCCGTGGTGATCGGATGCGCGAAGACGTCCGGGACGTTGGAGAGATTTCGCTGGTCCAACAGCAGTAGTCCGCTGTAGGACAACACATCCACGCATTGATCCTTCTGTGCCAGCGCCAGTCGCTTGCCGTTGTCGTTGGCGAGCTGCCGCATCTCCGGGTACTCCCGGGACAGTCCGATCGTCGCCGCAGTGAACAAGCCCGACCCGATCTGACCGTTCAACGACGTCTGCAGAATCTTGTAATCGGTGGGCGGACCGCCGAACGCGACTCCGGCGATGTTCAGCTCGGGTGCGTACTCGGGTGCCAACTGCGCCGCCCAGCCCGAGGCGATCGCACCGCCGGAATATCCGGTGATGCCGATGGGTGCATCCGCGCTCACGCCTGCAGTCCGGGAGGCACGCAGACCGTCGAGCACGGTGTGCCCCGACACGAGACCGGCCGAATAAGCCTGACGCGGCCCCTGATAATCCGTCATCACCACGGTGTAACCGCGGCCGAGCAGGATCCGGACCTGATCGATCTCTTTGTTGTTGCCTCGCGGGAGGGTGTACGACGGCGCGCATTTGTTGCCGAGTGAATCCGTCGCCTCGTTGTATGCGATGACGGGGCGATCTCCACCACCGGTCCACGGCGCAGTGGGAGTCAGCACCGTCGTCGCCGCTGCGATGGGACGATTCTTCGAATCGGTGGAGCGGAAGAGCAATTGGACGGACGAGGCCTCGGGCGTCACCGCGACATCGCGTCGAGCGAGGACAGTGCCGGGCACGAGATTCTCGTATCCCGCCGGCGGATCGAACCACGGATCGCCGAGTGACGAGGGGAGATACGCAGCCGGATCGCTCGGCGGAGCAATGAAATCTTGGACCGGATCTGCCTGCGCAGACCCCGCGAATGCCACCATCAGTGCTGCTGCTCCGGCCAGAACTAGTGCCTTGCGCATGGATTCCCCACCCTGTTGCTTCCGAACGCCCCGACGTCGGAGTAGACCACCGCCCATCGTGCCACAGGGTCAGGGAACATCGGCCCTGTGAACTGAGCCGAAGACCAGGTAGGTTGTCTGTTACTCCGAACACTACTCATCAGTAGGGATGCAAAAATGCCTGCTCCGTCCACTGCGACCTTTTCCCGGCTCGCTGATCTCATCGCCATTCCCGACGCGGACTCGCGTCCCACCAAGACGATCACCGAGGTGTTCACCGGTAAGGAGCTGGCGACCATTCCGGTCGGCACGGCTGCAGATGCTCTGGCTGCGATCGCGCGCGTTCGTACCGCTCAGGCGGCCTGGGCCAAGCGCCCGGTCTCCGAGCGCGCAGAGATCTTCCACCGCTACCGCGACCTGGTGCTCGCGCACCGCGACGAGCTCATGGACATGGCGCAGGCCGAGACGGGCAAGTCCCGCGCCGCCGCCCTCGAGGAAGTCCTCGACATCTCGATGACCTCGCGGCACTACGCACGCACCGCCGCCAAACTGCTGGCCCCGAAGAAGGTCACCGGCATGCTTCCCGTGCTGACCAAGACTCGCGTTCGGTACCAGCCCAAGGGCGTCGTCGGAATCATCTCGCCGTGGAACTACCCGATGACCCTCGCGGTGTCCGACGCCATTCCGGCGCTGCTGGCCGGTAACGGCGTCGTGCTCAAGCCCGACAGCCAGACGCCGTACTGCGCGCTGGCCTGCGTCGAGCTGCTCTACAAGGCCGGTCTGCCCCGCGACCTGTTCGCCGTGGTCCCCGGCCCCGGCTCGGTGGTGGGCACCGCGATCGTCGAGAACACCGAATACGTCATGTTCACCGGCTCCACGGCCACCGGCCAGCTCCTGGCCGAGCAGGCGGGGCGTCGACTCATCGGTTTCTCCGCCGAGCTCGGCGGCAAGAACGCCATGATCGTCGCGAAGGGCGCGAACCTGCGGGAAGTATCCGACGCGGCAGTGCGCGCCTGCTTCTCCAACTCCGGTCAGCTCTGCATCTCCATCGAGCGCATCTACGTCGAGAAGTCGATCGCCGCCGAGTTCACCGAGAAGTTCGGCCAGCGGGTACGCAACATGACCGTGGGTGCCGATTACGAGTTCGGCATCGAAATGGGCAGCCTCATCTCCGAGGACCAGATCAAGACGGTCTCGGCGCACGTCGACGACGCCAAGGTCAAGGGCGCGACGGTCGTCGCGGGCGGCAAGGCGCGTCCCGACATCGGCCCGCTGTTCTACGAGCCGACGTTGCTGACGAACGTCACCGAGGACATGGAGTGTGCGGCGACCGAGACCTTCGGGCCGCTGGTGTCGATCTACCCCGTCGCCGACGTCGACGAGGCCATTGCGAAGGCCAACGACACCGACTACGGATTGAACGCAAGTGTCTGGGCCAAGACGAAGGCTCAGGGCGAGGCCATTGCCGCACGTCTGCATGCGGGCACGGTGAACGTCGACGAGGGTTACGCGCCGACGTGGGGCACCACCGGTGCGCCGATGGGCGGAATGGGCGTCTCCGGCATGGGCCGTAGGCACGGAAACGAGGGACTGCTCAAGTACACCGAGCCGCAGACCATCGCGACGACCCGCCTGCTCAATCTCGGTGGACCGCGCGGACTTCCGCCGAAGCTGTGGGCAAAGATCATGCCTCCCTTCGTCAAAGCGCTGAAGTACATACCCGGCCGGTAGTAGTCGGTAGACGGACGAGGAAAGGCCCCGCACTCCCTTTCGGGTGTGCGGGGCCTTTCGCTGTTCTGTGGCAGATCAGTTGACGCTGTGGCCGTTCAGTCCGGCGTTGGCGTAGTGATTGTGGCTGTCGGGAATGTGGTTGTCTCCCAACACCCGAGCCACCTGCTGCTCGCTGAGTCCGAGTCGGCGGAGTCGCTCGCACACTGCATCGAAGTCGAGCATCTTGGCGTCGAGCTCCTGTTGCAGCTCGATCACCTCGGCGCGAATGGCCTCGGCCTCGTCGAGAGCGGTCAACGTGTCCTCGGGCTGGGGCAGCAGCAGCGTGAGCAGTCGATCACGGGCATCGGTGCTCAGTCCATCGAAGGGACGCTGACCCGGCTGAGCCTCGTGGCGACCTTCGTTGCGACGCTCGAAGCGCCGTTCGTTGCCGTACTGCGCTCCGACGTAATCCTGAGTCGCCCCGAAGGACGGGATCTCGGCGAGCTGTTCCCGACGCTCGGGCTGTGCCTGAGCATCAGCGTCGAGATTGTTCTGGTCCAGATCGGTAACGGGTCCCTGCGCCGGTGCCGACGCGATGTCGATCGTCTTGCGCAGCGGGCGATTCGGGATGAAGACCACTGCGATGAGCGTGACGATCGCAACGAAGCCGGCGATCATGAAGATGCGTCCGGTCGCGTCGCCGTATGCGGTGCGGATGACGCTGACGATCGGAGCAGGCAGTGCCGTGAGGTCGAGCGATCCGCCGCCTCCGGCCGAACCGTCCACACCGAGCTGCGCCAGACCGGCTGCCGACTTCTCGGCGACCCGGGTTGCCAGCAGCGAACCGAGAACCGAGACGCCGATCGCTCCGCCGAAGGTACGGAAGAAGGCAACCGTCGACGATGCTGCACCGACGTTCTGCACACTGACCGTGTTCTGCACTGCGAGAACGAGATTCTGCATCAGCATGCCGGTACCGAGACCGACGATGGTGATGAAGATGCCGACCGTCACCAGGCTGGTGGCGTGGTCGATGGTGCCCAGCAGCAGGAATCCGATGACCAGCAAGATGGAGCCGGTGACGATGAACGGCTTCCACTGACCGAACTTGGTGATCAGCTGACCGGAGCCCACGGAGGCGACGAGCATGCCGAACACCAGTGGGATGGAGAGCAATCCAGCTTCGGTGGGGGTGTAGCCGCGAGCAGTCTGGAAGTACTGGCCGAGGAACGTGGTGGCTCCGAAGAGGCCGACGCCGACCGCGATGGACGCGATGATGGCCAGGCCGGTGGTGCGCTCGGTGACGATCTTGAGCGGGATGATCGGCGACTTGTGTCGAGCCTCGACGATGATCGTCAGGACGAGCAGCGCAACTCCGCCGCCGACGAGGTACGCGGTCTCACGAGAGATCCAGGCGTAGTAGTCGGCCTTGCCTGCGAACGAAACCCACACGAGGAGAACGGACACGCCTGCGGTCAGCAGAAGTGCGCCGAGCCAGTCGATGGAGACGTTGTCCTTGCGGACGGTCTTGATGTGCAGCGTCTTCTGCAGCAGGCCGAGGGCGATGACAGCCAACGGGACGCAGACGAAGAAGCACCAGCGCCACCCGAGGGGGCTGTCGACGATGACGCCGCCGAGGATGGGGCCACCGGACATCGATACGGCCATGACGGCACCGGTGTAACCGGAGTAGCGGCCACGATCACGCGGGGAGACGATGGTTCCGATGATGGCGATGACGAGTGCCGTCAGGCCACCCATGCCGATGCCCTGCACCACACGTGCGGCGAGCAGCACCGGAACGTTGTGCGCGAAGCCGGCGATGAGCGAGCCCGCGACGAAGATCAGAATCGAGCTCTGGACCAGGACCTTCTTGTTGAACAGGTCGGCGAGCTTGCCCCAGATGGGCGTCGACGCGGCGTTGGCCAACAGGGCGGTGGTGATGACCCAGGCGTACGCGGTCTGCGAACCCTTCAGGTCACCGATGATGGTCGGAAGTGCGGTCGAGACGATGGTGGTGCTCAGCAGCGCGGTGAACAGCGCGGCCAGCAGACCGGTGAGGGCTTCGAGGATCTGGCGATGCGTCATCGCATCGGGATCGGCGATTGCCTGATTCGGCGGATTCTCCGCGGATGTTGTCATTGGTTATCTCGCAATCAATTCAATGCGGGCCACGTCCTGGTGCTGGGCGTGGGCGTCTTCGTTGAACGTGTCGTTGAGCTTGCGGATGGAATCGAGGGCATCGAGAGCCTCGGTTTCACTCCATTCACTCAACATCTCTGCCAGGCGACGAGCTCGCCTGTCCCAAATCTGTTTCAGTCGAGCCTGGCCGTCGTCCGACACACAGACCCGGGAGGCTCTTCTGTCGTCCGGATCGGGATGCCGATCGATGTAGCCGAGTTCGACGAGGTCCGCGATCTGCCGGCTGAGGGCGGACTGGCTGACGCAGAGCCTGCTGGCGAGGTCGGTCTGTCTGCATTCACCCTCTGTCGCGAGGATGGCCAGAACTCCGGTCAGCGCCTGCGGCAACGGTGAATCCTCGACTCCGGTGGTCACGGCCCGCTTCAGCGTGCGCCCGAAGAGGAAAACCTCTTCGACGAGCGATTCCGCTGTCGTGGATTGAACTGCCATGAGTACTCCAACGCTGAGTTCGATTTACTTGCTGTCTGCAACCATATATATACATACATGCGCTAAGCAAACAATATTCCTGTCTGGTGGGTCACAGCGTCGATGTGGGGATGGCCAGATCCTTCGGGCCGGTGACGCTAGTGCGGATAGAAGAAGGATCGCCGCACGGACAGGCCGACCGTCTCGCCCACCTCGGGCCGCGGCCCGCGCGTCGAGCAGCGGAAGTCGACGTCGTCGCAGTGCACCAGGACGTCGCTCGCATCGCGGCCGAACAACGACGACGTGACGGTGCCACTGACCTCACCAGTGTCGTCCGCAGATCCGGGCACGATGTCGATGTCGGTCGGCAGGATTGCGAGCGTCCCGGGTCCGGAGCCCTCCGCCTCGAGTGTGAGGGAGCCCGAAGTGAAGGTGCCGTCTGCGACAACGCCGTCGACGAGGGTGGCGTCGGACAGGAAACGCGCGACGAACGCCGATGTCGGAGCACGCACCACGTCCTCGGGTGAGCCGATCTGCTCGATGCCTCGAAGATCCTCGGCATTGCGGGTCATCAGCCGCCTTCGCTCGCTTGTCGTACCCCTCGTCTACTCTCTCGACCACACACATCCGGGGGGACATCATGAGCAACCGCAGATCGCGTAGCAGAAAGACCAGTCGCGAGGCCCACAGTCAGGTTCAGCGTGAAAGGGAACCTCTATTTTGGCCGAGCGCGCTTCTTCACTTCTCCGATTGGCTGATCGAGAATGCCTGGGTCGCAGATCAGTTGACGGCTTTTGCGACAGCAATGACAGTCGATCGGTCGGTCCGCGAGCGGAACGTGAGCGTGTACGGCGCAGATTTTCCGATCGACATGTTCTGTCTCGATGATCACGAGTACTTGGACCTCGATGACTATGAGCGGTCGCCATGGGAGCGCGACGAGATTCGTCGCGCCATCGATCTGTTCGGCACGTTCGTCGTCGCCGAACGGTTGTCGCCATCTCAGAACGAAGAGATCTCGAGAGAGATCGGGTTCCCGTCTGCATTCGCGTCGGTGCCCAGTTCTCCGATATCGCCGGGGCGCTCGAGCCCACTGAGTACACCGATAATGGTCTCACTCCTGCAACGGTTGGCATCGTGGGCTGCGACCGAGCGCCGCGCGCCATCGGCCCGAATCGACTACTGGGACGACTCGGCCGAGATCGTTGCCGCGCTCGGGATTCCGGGTTTCGACAGCATCCCTGAACAACCTGACTTCATGGCAATGGTGAACTATCGATCGGTGTTGGATACCGCCCGTAGGGTCGGGGTTCTCGAGCACGCGGGCCAGACTTACACCCGCGGACCCGAAGCCGGAGCTTGGGTGGTGTCTCCAAGTGCGGACCGAACTCGCGCCGCCGTGGTCGAGGCGTACGCATCTTGCTTGACGCCTGTGTACGACTCCGGCGATGATTCCGTGCAGTCCGAGCTCGTGGCAGGCTCGACGTTGGCGACCACCGTGCTCGTGCGCAGCCTCGTCGGTGATCCGGTAGGGGAATCCGACGGTGTCGTCCTGGGAACGATGTCCGACAGCAAGGTGATTCAGACCGTCGCGACACTCCGGTTCATGTCGATGTTCGACCTCGGATTGCTCGTCAAGGTGAACGACAAGTTCTGCGTACCTGACCTTCTGGCGCCCCTGCTGCTCGAGGCGCTCGATCGAGATCGTCTGCGGCGCGTAGGGCGCGCAGCATGACCTGACGAGTGGCCGGTAGCACCTTCTGGTTCACGAGCCGAGTGCATGTACGGCAAAAGTGCGTCCCCAATCCGGTACGGCCCCGTCGCGACCCAAAGTCGACGGCACAGCGCCGATCAGAGTGAGGAAGTCGAAGGTCGGTCGAGCGAGGTACTGGGCGTAGCGTCTTTCGCTTTCGGGGATTCGCCACCCGATGGCCTCGAGGCTTCGTAGGATCAGCGAATTGCGTTCGGTCGCAAAGCAACCCCCTGCAACCGAAACCAGCAGCAGCAGGCCTGCATCCTTCTCGTACTGCTCGCGGCCGAAGGGCATCCGAGCCGCGGCGTGCGACCACAGTCGGAGCGGGTCGGTGGCCAGGGTGTTGCCCAACCGGGTGCGAAGTAGCCGTCCCTTCAGCACGCGAACCAGCCCGAGTTGCGTCACTGCAGCCCGAAGCCAGTGCACCTGCTGATGGTCCACCTCGCGGTTGGAGCTTCCGAACCATTCGGCACCCCACTCGAGCTCTGCACGCATCGCAGCGACGTCTTTGGGTGGGAGATAGCCCGCAGCAGTCAGCGTGATTCCGTCTGCGCCCACCCGCGCCAGCATCCATGTCAGCTTTTCCATTGCCGATGCCGCCGCTACGGGGTCCAGCTGTGCCACATCGAAATCGACGCGTGCGAGGACATCGGGCAGATCGGGGTGATACTCGAGGGGCCCGCGTTCGAGAAGCGAGCCGAGTTTGGGTAGGCGCTCCCGCACGCGGCCGGCCAACTCCGTCACCGCGCGCCGCAACGCGATTCTGTTGTTCGCGTCGGCCACCGCGAAGCGTTCCTCGAAGCTGCCCGCCCACTGCTTCATATGGTTGTGCTCAGGATGATCGGTATCAGCCAGAACCTTCAGCAGTTTGTCGTAGCCCGACCTGCCACCGCAGTCCTCGGGTGGGCAGGCGCGGGCGCCGTCGAGGCAGGCTGCAGTACCGGCAACGGGCGATATTTCTTCGACGACCAGGTGGTGTGTCCATCCGTCACCGAAGTCGTACTCGTACCCGAGACGATCCCCGACGGCACCGAGGACTTCGTCCACTCGAACGCCGTCCTCGAGCGTCCCGGCGCCGTCGTCCCACTCTTCGAGCGCGGACTTCATCTCGTAGCGTCGACTGGTTCGATAGGGATCGTCGCCGACGAAGAACATGTGCAGGTGTCGGTCTTCCCATCCCATGACATCTTGGATGACGTCGTGTAGCTCGGGCAGTGTGGCGTCGGAATTGATGGTGAACCGCCGCCACACCGCTGGTTCGATGTCGGCCAGAGTTACCTTGATCGTCAGCATCGAAACATCGTCCCCCATGCGCGAGATGCCCGTCGAGAACGTCCCCGCGGGGACGCTTTCGGCGCGATACAGTCCGAACATGGACGTTGTGCGCGCGATGCCCCTGCTCACGGTCACCGATCTCGACGCGGCGCTGGACGCGTATGTACAGGTCACCGGAATGGAGGTGGTGATGAACCACGGTTGGATCGCCACACTTGCGTCACCGGGGGACAGCACCGCGCAATTGAGTCTGATCACCGTCGACCCCACCGGCCCGGTGAATCCGTCGGCGTCTCTCGAAGTGGACGACGTCGACGCGGCCTACCGCGCCGCGGTGGGTGCACATCTCGAGATCGTGTACGAGATCACCAACGAGGAGTGGGGCGTGCGCCGATTCTTCTTCCGAGACGCGGGCGGCAACGTGGTGAACGTGCTCGCGCACATCTGAGATCAGCTGGGCTGCAGCAGGTTTCCTCGCCACACGCCTCGGACAGTTCGAGTGGCGACAGTGATCCAGGCCGTCACGAGCACGACGTACAGCAGTACGGCAAGGGCACGGACCGCGCCGAAATCGAGGGCATTGCCCAGTGCGGTCGCTCCGGTGACGCAGGTGCCGATCGGGAATGTGAACGACCACCACGTCAGTGAGAAGCTCATCTTCTTGCGCGCCGCGTGCACGGTCAGGGCAGTGGCCAGTGCGAACATCAGCGCGCCGAATCCGCCCATGATCAGTCCGTAGCCGATCCCGACGACGTGCAGCCCGACGGCGATCGACGACTGCGGACCGGTGAACACCATCGATGCATCGGTGCCGAGCAGGTTCGCCGCCGTGATCGACTGGCCGATCAACCCCAGCGTGATCCAGACCGTCGGAGCCGCGTCGACGGACGACAGACCGCCGTGCAGCAGGCGTCCGTAGATCAACGTCATGGTGAGCATTCCGACGATCAGCGACAGCCCGAACATCGCGTAGCACGCGCACAGCAGCGCCAACCGCCACTGGCCGTCGGGCAGATGCGGAAGCAACAACGCTCCGGTCGATGCAGACACCATCGGCGGGACGACGGGCATCAACCACGCCGGCAATGCCGTGACCTGATCCCGGGGACCGGACGTCATCATGCGGAACGGCACGGCAACGCTGGTGAGCAGGCCGGTGACCGTGCCGGCGACCCACAGGACTGCGAACAGTGCCGTGGCCGCCGTGGGACCGATGAGGTCTCCGCCGAGCAGGCCGGCCCCGGCGCCGACGGTGAGCAAGGCCATGGGCGGTGCGCCGTAGAACTGCATCATCACCGGGTGCTGCGCGTAGTCGACTGCGCGTGCGCGATACCCGGTCCAGTGCCGCACGAAGGCTGCGCCGATCACTGCGAGTGCTGCGGCAGCGAGTACCCATACGACGACGGCGACGACGCGCAACGCAGGGAGGTCGACGGGCAGTGTGGCGGCCGCGGTGGCGACGATGCCGGTTCCCATGACGGCGGCGAACCAGTTGGGGGTGATGTGCTCGACGGTCCGCCTGCGCGACAGCCGGGGTGCATACGAGACGGACTCGAGGACGGTCATGACTTCACTGTGCGCGACGCGGCCCGCGTCCGGTAGGCAGCAATTCGCGATCCAGTCATAACTGGAGGTTATGGCTGGATGGACGTCGCTACCGTCAGAAGTTCTGCGGCCGGGCCGCTGGGCGCACGGCCCGATTGCCAGATGGCGCGCAAGTCTCTGTGCAGGGACAGATCGGGGAGCGGCACTCCGATCAGACTGCCCGCCGCCAGCTCCGTCGCGACGGCCAGTGAACTGAGGACGGCACCGCCGATCCCCGCCGCCACAGCGGACTTGATGGCCGTCGTCGACGACACTTCCAGCAGAGGAGTCGTGGGCGGGCCGAAACCTGCTGCAGCAACCGCACTCTCGTACACCGACCTGGTTCCCGACCCGGCCTCGCGGGTGACCAGCGCCGTCTCGACTACCTGCGCGGTCGACGGTGCAGTGTGTGCCCACGGATGTCCGGGTGCCACGACGAGAACCAGTTCGTCGGTTGCGACGGTGCGGTACGTGAGTTCGGCCTGGACACTGGGGTTTTCGATGAACCCCAGGTCTGCGTCTCCGGCGAGCACCGTCGCGGCGACCACCGCCGAATTACCCGAGCTCAGCGTGGGCACGATCTGGGGCAGCGTCGTGTGCAGTGTGACCAGCCATCTCGGCAGAAGATATTCGGCGACAGTCTGACTGGCCGCGATCTGCAGGTGGCCGATGCGCTCGGCGTGCAGCGTGGCGATCGCCGTCGCCAAGTCCTCGGCCGACCGGACGACCGGCGCTGCCCAACTCGCGACGAGCTCGCCGAACTCCGTCAGCACCGTTCCGCGTGCGCCCCGCTTCAACAACGGCGCTCCGACGCGACGCTCCAGCGCGCGAATGCGAGAACTTGCCGCGGGCTGCGACATGCCGTGGGCGTGTCCGGCACGGCCGATGCTGCCGAGCTCTGCCACCGACAGCAACAGATCGATGCTGGTGAGATCGGCAACGTGAGGGGGAAGCGGCACAGGTCGAGCCTACGGCGACGGGAGTCAGTAGTCGCTGAACAGGTCCAGCTCGGCGTCGGGCTCGGGTAGGTCCTCTGGGTCTTCGGGGTCGTCCGGATCCACGGGATCGCTACGTTCGTGCAGCACCGAACCCACCAGGGCGGTGACGTCGATGGCCGCGGGATCGGGAATGGGGTGACCCTCGACGAAGGCGAGTCGCTCTGCAGACAAATACGCCAGCCGCACCGCCTGCACCACCAGGACGCGTCGCAGACCCTCGGACACCTCGCCGCGCTCGCGAGTGACCGCAGCCAATCGGGAGATGGTCTCCGCGCGTCGCGCGATCCGAATGTCGGGGTGCCCGCGCTCTATTCGGGTCTGCTCGGAAATCAGCGACCGCCGCAGTGACGCAGGCAGAGTGATGGGCTCGGAGACCGGCGGGATCTTCTCGTTCAGAATTGCCTTGTGACGCGACCTGTCGATGGCCTCGAGGTACGCCGTGTACTCGTGGGCGTTCAAGTCTCGTTCGGCGGCGCGGAATTGTTCTGCGCCGTCGGACTTCTTGAGGTCCTCGTACTGCCAGAGCGGCCAGATCTCGATCTCCGCGACCTCGAACACGTCCAGCACTCGCATCGCGACGGCGTCGGTCCGCTGATTGGTCAGATGCCGCTGCACCCGAACGCTGAGCTTCTCCTTGGTCTGCCCCACGTAGATCGGCTCGCCGTCGTAGTCGTAGAACGCATACACGCCCCACTTGGCCGCCGACCAGACGCGCCCTCGATCGTCCTTCTCGCTCAGCACTTCTCGCAGTGCAGCTCGAAAGGACTGCACATCGTCCGCAGGCAGACTGCTCTTGCGCGGCGCGACCGCCGACGCCCGCAGCGAGGACTTACCGTGACTGGACATGCGCAGCAGTCGCATTCGGCGCGATGGAACCGAGTGTCCCGTTCACCAGGGGCATCAGGTAGTGCTCCGCCAGCCACGCGACCACCGGAACGCACACCGCATCACCGAAACCGAAGAGCGCCTGGTTGTTCCGCAGACCGCCGAGCGTGTAGTCGCCGGCGCCCATCAAGCGGGCGTACTCGAGAGGCGTCATCCAGCGCACCTGCAACCGGCCGTGGCCGATCTTGACCACCGCCTGCTTCGACGACCCGCCGCGCGCAGTACGCAGGCAGCCGGAGATGTCGTCGGGGCGGGCCTCCCACACCGCGACGCCATTGCGGGTACGACGGTAGGCGGTACGGTAACTGACCTTGCGCGCCTTCTTCAGAATCTCGATGCGCTGCAACTGAATCGGGGACAACGAGCGTACGAACGCCTCGGTGCGGTCTGCATCCCACCAGCGCTCGTCGCGGTAATCCATCCGCTCGACCAGATCGCCGAGACCACTGGTCAACGGGATCGGCGGGCTGGGTAGTGGAGCCCGATGCGTCGACAGCGTCGAATCGCCGTAGACCGCCTGCAACCAATCCGGACGCAGTTCACTGTTGGGATCGCGGGCATCCTCCGGCGGATGTTGCGCACCGATCAGGAACAGACGAGGACGGGACTGCGGGACGAACCGTCGAGCATCGATGGTGAGGACGTCCACCGAATAGCCGAGTTCGTTGAGCTCACGGACCGCGGCCGCCAGATCGTCGCCCCCATGACTGGTGGCCAGGCCGACGACGTTCTCCAGCGCGACCACCTCGGGTCGGCCGTCACCCATTTCGTCCAACACCCGAGTGAAGTGCCGAAATGTCGAGGAGTTCTTGCCCGCGAGACCGGCCCGGCCCCCGGCCAGAGACAAATCCGTGCACGGAAACGACGCCCAAGCCAACGACAGACCGTCCGGCAGATCACCGCCGCGCGTGCCGGCAACATCCCCGAGCTGGAAATGGGCCGCGTCGTCACCGAAGTGTTGGCGATACATGTGGTGCTTGTCGCGCTCGATGTCGTTTGCCCAGCACACCTCGAAACCGGCCTGCTCCAAGCCCATTCGCACCAGACCGATACCGGCGAAGAACTCGGCGACCGTGGGAATCCGATCGCGCGCGGACACCGAGGAACCACCCGGCACCACAGTCAACTTCGGCATGCACTCAGGCTAGTACAGAGCCCCGACAGACTCGCTTGTCTGGTCATTCCGCAGGCTGCACTCCGGCCTTACGCCGTGGTTGCCAACGCCGCCGCCAGTCCGAACGCCACCGTCAGCAGACAGACATGAGCGGCAGCTCGCCGCACCGAGTAGTCCGCCGTGGAGCGGTGCGCAGTGGCGGTCGGCAACCACGTGCGGCGGATCCGAGATGCCACGGCCACCAGGATCACGGTCATCACGACTTTGGCGAGAACGATTCGGCCGTAACCGGTCTCGATCGCAGCAGCCGGGCTCTCCAACTTCAGGACCGCGTCGAATACGCCGGTCACGGCCACCCCGACGACGCACCACAGCGCGATCCGGGAATAGGCCGGCAAAAGCGTCGCCCACGCTGTCTTGGTCCGCAGACTCAGCGCCATCGCGCCGAGCACACCGAGCCACACCGAGGCGCACACCACATGCACGGCAACGGCAATGGAACCGAATGCGAATTGCGACATGTGTCCGGTGATCGGTCGCGCGACCAGGGCCAGCGCCGCCAGTGTGACCACGGGAACCGGGGACCAGGATGCGTCTCGTCGATATCCGAGTACGCCCATGGCGCACAGAACGAGCGCGAGGAGCACCGTCGTCGCGCCGAGTCGACCGACGGAGATCGACGCGACGAAGGCCGCAAATGCACTCGGCGACAGCGCCGTGACTGCTCGGCCCTCGGCCTCGGCTGCGGCCGCTGCCAACAGGACGAACTCGGCCACCGCCCACAGACCCGACAGGAACCCGATCGACCGCCACATCACCAGCGAGTCGAGGGCGGGGCGTCGAGATGCGGAATTACCGTCCAGGACAGCGAGAATTCCGAACCCCAACACCACCGAACCCGACGCGACAGCGATGACGCGGAGCCACGACGACCCGCTGGGAAAGGTGGGGTACGCCAGCGCGAACGCTGCCGCGACCCCCACCACCGCCGAGGCTGCGGCGGCGAGCACGAGCCGAAGGCTCCTCTCGCTCACCGCAGCCACGTCGGATCTACTTCTCGCTCTTCGGCTTACGCTGGTCTTCTGGCTTACGCTGGTCTTTCGGCTTACGCAGTGCGAATGCCAACGCTCCACCGAAGGCGAGGACCGCAACCACGACCAGCACGATGGGACCGTAGCCGCCGAGGAACCCGTCCTCGGACTCTTCCGAGGTACCCGACGCATCGGCCGGTGCCCCGGGTGTTCCGGACCCTTCCTGCGTCAGCGTGAACGTGGCCGTGCCGCTCACCGGATGACCGTCTGCCGAGGTGATGCGGTAGGCGAGGGTGTACTCGCCGGCAGGGCCCAGATCACCGACATCGACGACCACGCTCTGGCCCTCGATGCGAGCATCGCCCTTCGACCAGATGTTGCCGTCGGGGCCGACGACGTTGAGCGTGGCGAACTGCGACTGCGGCACCTCGTTGAAGGTCACCGATGCCGTCGCCGGAGATGCGTCGAGCGAGGAGCCGTCGGCCGGGCTGTACCCGGTGACCTGCGAATGAGCCGAGGCCATCGGAGCCGCGATCAGCAGTGCCAGCAAGGCCACCGCCGATACGACCACCGCTTTGGCGGACACGGTCAGCGCCCTCACGAGCGTCGGCTCCGCACGGTTGCACCGATGCCAAGGCCGGCGCCGACGGCACCGAGAACGAGCCCGGCACCGGCGATCCACCGGGCGGTGGTGTCCGAGGAGGACGCGGACGTCTGCTCGGCTGCGTCCGTCGTCTCGGCGTGGGCTCCGCCGTGTGCGTCACCGCTCGAGGCTGCGAGGGTCAGTGTGGGAGCGGGCAATTCGGGCTCGCTGCCGTCCTCGGTCATCGGCTCGTTCCACTGTACGACCTCACCGTCGGTGTAGGTCTGGGTGGCCGGGAACGACACGGTTTCCTGCTCGGGCAGCGGCCCCGCGGAGAGCAGGAACTGCTGGAACTGGCCCGGACCGACCTCGGCACCGGGATTCGCCGTCCACGTCACCGACACGGCGAGATCGGCGGAGTCCTTCTCGACGGTGGACGTCCACCCCGGAATGGGCTGGGTGCGAGCAGAATTGAGGCCAGGCAAGGTGACCTTGACCGAGTTGGTCGATGCGATGTCGGACTCGGTGGGGACGCGGAACGTCAGGACCGAGTAGCCGCCCTGCGCGGCGTCGGGCGCGGAGACGACCACATGAGCGGAGGCTGCGCCTGCGCCGATCAGCAGTGCGCCGAGGGTGGCACCGGATACGAACAAGGCACGCGGAATGGAACTCTTCATGATTGTTGGGTCATTTCTGTACGAAGGTGAAAGGGGATGTCGGATCAGAGTTACGAGCTGACCGACATAGGAGGCCCACGACGAGAAATGGCCCAGTCCAGGGCAATACCGTGCGCCGACGGCATCGCGACGGAGAACCGGACGCGACCGACAGCAGAACCGTCGGGCAGGGGAGTGAGGAGCGCAAGAACGGCACGAACGATCGATGTGATCGGGCCGTAGAGACGTTCGGCTGCGGCGATCAACAGCGCGGCGACCAGCGACGCGGCCGCGTGAAAGCCGATCATCGCGGCGCTGGGCAGCAGCGAATGGCTGTGTGACGAGCCCGACATGCCGGCCATGTCGCTCAGGCTCAGTGCGGTATGAGCGAGGAGTTGGCCACCCATCAGGGCGGGCAACAGAACGGTCGAGCGACGCGGAACGGCAGTCGTGGCACCCACGCCGAGGCTGACCACGATCAGCAGAGCCAATCCCGATCCGCTGAGATAGCCGCCGCCCGCCATTCCGTGCGCAGCCACCGCGAGCGCGGCGGTGACCGTACCGACAGCTCCGCCGCGAAGCGGTGCAGCAGAGCCGTCGGTCATCGGATGGTCGGTGAGATCAGCGCACGCCGAGGCGAGCGAGCACGTCCGCTTCGATGCCGTCGAGCTCAGCGGAAATGGCGGCGTGGGCAGTCTTGCGGCGCGCCGGCGGCATCTGCTCGGCGGCGCGCACAGCGGTGGTCAGATCGTCGAGACGCTCGCTGATCGCGGCACCGAAACTCTTGGTCTCCGGATCCGAATGACGCGATCCGATGGTGCTCAGCGACTTCTCGGCACCGGCGATCCGGGCGCTGAGCTTGCCGCCGTGGCCCGAGTACTCGCTCAGCTGATCGGGTGCGACACCCAGCTGCTGCGCCTTACGGTTGTCGAGCTGCCCGCGAACGACGGTGGCAGCGCGGTAGGCAATCGGAGCCAGCACCGGCAGCAGAAGCCGAGCAATACCGAGATACTTACGAATCTGAGCCACGTTCAGCGTGCCGGCCGCAGCCGCCTTCTGCTGCGCCCGCAACGCCGAGACCTGGGCCTTCTCGACGTTCTTCTGCGACTTCGCCTCCACCGCGCTGAGCTTGCGCTGCGCCTTGGCGATCGACTTCAGCTGCTTGCGCTCGTTCTTCGCGCCGAGCTTCGCCTCGAGAGTGGCCTTGTGCTTGAGGGCCTTCGCCTCCGCCTTGCGAGTGGCACGACCTTTGCGCTTACGGAACAGACCCATCGACAAGGCTCCTGACATGTGCTGCTAGGCGGTAACGGTGCGTTCCACACAGCCTAATAGGCAGCTGTTCTTCTTCGGCTGTCGGAGGGCTCACCTAATGTCTAGCGGTGTGAACGGTCAACGAGATGCGGCAGCGTCGCACGCACCTGTGCTGCTCGACGCCGGATCGTTGACGCGATGTCGGCACCGGCTCTATCTCGACACCGCCTACGGGGCGCTCCTGCGCGGTGAACCCGAAAATCCCGGGGTGCGGCAACGCCGAGAGGCGGCCCAGGCGCATCGCGAGAACATTCGCGCGCAGTTGGCAGCGGCAGACCCCATGTTGTGGACCGAGATCGACGAGCCCACGGCCCGTGCTGCGGCCGATGCGACCGTCGCGGCCTGCCGCGCAGGCGTCGAACGTATCTGGAATGCAGTTCTGCCACTCGAACGCGATACCGGCCGCCGCGGACGGAGCGAGCTTCTCGTGCGGGACGCGTCGGGCGGCTACATTCCGGTGATCGTCGTCAATCACAAGGTGACCGACCCCGGGCGCGGCGCGCGCACCACACCGCTCACGCACTGGGCTCCGGCCGTCGACGAAACCCGCAAGGTGCGCAGCCAGCTGCGCGATCAGCTCCGCCTCGCGCACCTGTACCGCATGCTCGCCCACGAGGGCTTGGCCACGGCTACCCCGGTCGGGGGCGCAGTGGGTTATCGCGGAGAGTGCGTGTTGGTACACGACCTGACTGCCGCGCTCGACGAATACGACATTCGATTCGCGGACCGGCTTGCGGTCGCGAGCGGTGACGCGGTGACCGTTCCCTCGCAGATCAGCGAATGCCGTTCGTGTGCTTGGTGGTTCGACTGCAAGCCGCAGTTGGTGGCGGCCCGCGACGTCTCACTCGTCGCATCGGGATCTCGAGCGGACGTGCTGCGCAGCGCTGGAGTGCGGACGATCGACGAACTGGCGCAATGGACCGGTCCGGCTCCCGAGGAGTGGCCCTTCGGCAACTTCGACGACGCGGTGTCCGCGGCGCTGGCCTGGCGCGCCGACGTGCCGCTTCTGCGTCGATCGGAGACCGTGACGGTCCACCGCGCCGACGTGGAGGTGGACGTCGACATGGAGAGCTATCAGGAGCACGGCGCGTACCTGTGGGGCACGCTCCTCACCGAGGCAGGCGGACCGCCGCCGGAGTATCGCGGCTTCGTCACGTGGGATCCGCTGCCCACCGTCGACGAGGGACGCTCGTTCGCGGTGTTCTGGAACTGGTTGATGGACACGCGGGCCGATGCCGCGGCTCGCGGCAAAACGTTTGCAGCGTATTGCTATTCGAGACAAGCCGAGGACAAATGGCTACTCGACTCGGCCCGACGCTTCGCCGACGTCCCCGGAGTGCCCACCGAGGCGCAGATACGCGAATTCATCGACAGCGAGCAGTGGGTGGATATCTATCAGGCCGTCAGCGACCAGTTCATCTGCCCGAACGGCAAGGGGCTGAAGAAGATTGCCCCGGTGGCCGGATTCTCCTGGCGCGACGAGGAAGCCGGCGGCGAGGCGTCGATGGGCTGGTACCGCGAGGCCGTCGGATACGACGCCGATCCCGATCACACCCAGCGAGAACGGCTACTCGTCTACAACGAGGACGATGTGCTCGCCACCAAAGTGTTGCGCGAGTGGATGTCCGACCGCGCCGAGGACGAGATCCCGACCGTGGCGGACCTGCGCGCTCGCGTGTGACCCCGCGCCCGAGAAGTCGGGGCCACACGCGAAAGGACTTCTAGCGCGGTGCCATCCGGATCGCGCCGTCCATGCGGATCGTTTCGCCGTTGAGGTAGTCGTGCTCGGCGATCATCTGCACCAGCTGGGCGTACTCGCTGGGCTGTGCGAGACGCGACGGGAAGGGCACGGACGCCTCGAGTCCCTGACGGTATTCCTCGGTGACACCGGCGAGCATCGGGGTGTCGACGATGCCGGGGGCGATGGTGTTCACGCGAATGCCGACCTGGGCCAGGTCACGGGCCGCGGTGATGGTCATCGCGTGCACGCCGCCCTTGGAGGCGGTGTAGGCGATCTGGCCGATCTGACCCTCGAATGCGGCGACCGATGCGGTGTTGATGACAACGCCGCGCTGGCCGGCGTCGTCGACGGTGGACTGCGACTGAATGCGGTTGGCGGCCAGCCGCATCACGTTGAACGTGCCGAGCAGGTTGATGGTGATGACCGTGCGGAACAGCTCGAGATCGTGCGGTCCCTTCTTGGACAGGATGCGACCCGCCCAGCCCACGCCTGCACAGTTGACGACGATGCGCAGCGGCACACCGGACTCGACGATGGTGTCCAGTGCGGCCTCGACCTCGGCCTCACTGGTGACGTCGGCGGGAATGAGGGTCACGCCGTCCGGGACACTGTCTCCGGCGCGCTCGATGGACTGCGGCAGATCGAGACCGAACACCGTGACGCCGGCGCCTGCCAGACGTGCTGCGGTTGCTGCTCCGAGGCCCGACGCGCCACCGGTGACGAGTGCTGCTGTTCCTGAAATCTCCACGTCGTACGATCCCCTTCGTTAGCGGTGTCGGGTCGCGGCACAGGCAGCGACCACGCTGTGTTCTGCACCATAACCGGCGGGGGACCTCACCCCACTCCCAGGCACCCGCCGATCAGGGCAGAATGCGGCCGGAGTCGTCGTACTCGACTCGCTGGGCACCGTCACCGAAGTCGTCGAGCAGAATCGTCGCCGCGGCCGGTCGGCCCGGAGGCAGCAGGCGAACCGTCACCGATCCGGTCACGGCACCGTCCAGACTGCTCGACGCCCCCGCCGCGATGTCGTTGCGGACCTTCTCGCTCAGTGCCGTGGGGCTTCGGTCGTCGAGCATCGTGACCTCGACGCCACGGGCGCGAGCCGAGCGTGCCGCTCTGGCCAACTCGGGCAGTACGAGCCCGCGGGCCCGCAGGGTGTCGCGGAGCTCGGCTTCGAGGAGTCGGCACGCCAGGACTTCCTCGTCGGTGAGATCGGGGCCGTCCGCGATGCGCTGCAGGAGCGGACGGGCGAGCGTATCGAGACTGGCCAGGCGCGCGTCGCGTTCTTCGAGTACCGCCGCGGCGGCGGCCTGGGCGGCGATGCGGATGGTGGATTGTTCACGGAGCTCGAAGATCGCTGCACCGAGGGGTCGGATGGTGAAGGCGAAGAACGTCGCCATCAACAACGGAGCAATATTGATGGCGCTGAACGACAACCCGAACAATGCGCCTTGACCCGTCCAGGCTGCCCAGCCGACGACGACAGACATCGTGAGCGCGAGTCCGAACCACGCGGCCGGCGTGCGGCCACGGACACACATGAACGTGTAGATCACAATGGACATACCCAGAGGCCAGGACTGCAGACTGCCGGTCAGGGGCACCGGCGCCACGGCGAAGACGAACGACGCGGCCACCGGCCCGGATACGGTGAGCAGCGCCGTCGACCGTGGGCTCAGCGGATCCCCCGGAGCGCTGAGCAGCAGGATGACCGCGGCCGAGAACACCAACACCGAGACGAACGGCGGCCACACCGCGGACATACCCTTCAGCGTCGCCGACGCACACACGGCGCACGCGAGGATGTAGAAGCCGGCGACAGCGTACGCGGACGCCGACTTCATCGACAGCAGGTCGCGAACATCCTCGCCGTTCATCGCGCCCAGCTCAATCGCACAGTGGTTCCGCGGCGGGAGGTGTCGATCTCGGCCGAACCGCCGTCGAGCTGACGCATCCGCCCCTCGATGCTGACGGCGACGCCGAGTCGGTGCGGAGGCACCGAGCGTCGATCGAAGCCGATACCGTTGTCTCGCACGATGACTCGCAGTGCCGACGGGGCCAGCTCGACCGTCACCGATCTGGTCGACGCCTGAGCGTGAACGACGCTGTTACGCAATGCTTCTGCGAGTGCGCCCGCGATCGACCGGACCGCATCGGCAGGGTAGTTCGCCGAGGAATCGGCGGGGTCCTCGCGGACCCTGAAATCGATCGACTCGTCGACCGTCGATGCGGAGGCTCGCATCAGAGCGATCGTGTCGTC
Source organism: Rhodococcus sp. JG-3 (assembly GCF_000482405.1). NCBI lineage: Bacteria > Bacillati > Actinomycetota > Actinomycetes > Mycobacteriales > Nocardiaceae > Rhodococcus > Rhodococcus sp. JG-3. The sequence continues at coordinate 687,578 of NZ_KI519398.1, read as the reverse complement.
GATGGTGAAATCGTGTGTGGCGGTGTCGGTGTGCAGTCCGTCCAGATGGGCCAATGCCGAACATGCTTGACGGGCCAGGCTGGCAGTGCGGCCCTGGCGAGCGACCGCCAGCAGTGACGACATGACCTCGTCGTGGATGAGGGCGTCGAACCGTTCCCGTTCGACTTCGCGTGCATTCGCCGCAGCCGCCCGTGCGGCATCGCCGTGGGTGGCGCTGATGGTGGCATCGAGAATGCGACCGGTACGCAGTGCGGCCAGAGTCGCCGCGACGAACACCGTGCAGAACATCAGCCCGAAGAATATTTCGGCGATGATGTTGCTGCGAGGAAACGGCTCTCGCACAGCTTGATTGATCAGCTGCACGATCACCACCGAGACGGCCGTGTGCACGAATGCCGGGATGGGTCGCCACACGGTCGCGGCCGCGAGTGAGGCCAGGCCGGGGAATGCGGACAGGAACATTCCGCTCCGATCGAAGGTGGTCCCGTCCCAGGCCACCCACCACAGCAGGGCCATGACCGGGAATGCCAACGCTGCGATCGAACCCGCAACCTGGCTGACCCTGATGCTCGGGTGAAAGGTGAAGGCTCCGAACGCGAGACCGGTACCGAACACGACGATCACGGCGGCCGGGGTCCACCACCCGGGGACCGTGACGCTGCTGCGCGCGATGTCGGGAACGAGCAGCAGTAGATATGCCGCGTAGCCGGTACCGACGAACCGGCCGAAGATCCTGATGAGCCGATCGGTCGAACGGTGTGCCGCGTCGCTACCCGTCGCCTGCAGGTTGTCGTTCATTCACCCCTCCGCGAGGAGTGTAAACCAAGGTCAGACGTCTTCGGTGGTGCTGCGCTTCTCCACTTCCTGCGGAGCGTCGCTGCGGGAGCGTCGGACGAACGCAGCGGCGACGACGAGGGCCGAGATCGCCACCACGACTGCGGCCGCCACGTACGGAGCCGACGTACCCGGCATCAGTCCCTCGAAGAACAGGACCGCGCCGAAGACGAAGAACAGAATGGCCGCACCGTACTGAATCAGCCGTTCCGGCAAGTGCTTTCCGACAACGGCACCCAGCACGATAGCGAGGGCGTCGGCGGCGACCATGCCTACCGTCGAGCCGATCCACACTCCGACCCAATCGTTGTCGGCGGCCAGAGTGACGGTGGCCAGCATCGTCTTGTCGCCCAGTTCGGCGAGGAAGAACGCGGACGCGATGGCCAGGAAGGCCGACTTGGTGACTCGCGATGCCTTGGCACCCTCGTCGTCGGACAGCGAATCTCCGCGCAGGGTCCACAGACCGAACACGACGAACGCGAGCCCGCCGACGATCGAGATGGCTTCGGTGGGGATGGACACACCGAGGAAATGGCCGACGGCGACCGAGACCAGATGCACGACGGTCGTGGCCACCGTGATGCCGCCGATGACGACGTACCACTTGTAGCGCAAGGCGAACGTCATGGCCATCAGCTGGGATTTGTCACCCAGCTCGGCCACGAAAATGACAGCGAAACTCAACAGTAGAGCGGACAGCACAGCAGACTCCTCGGTCGTCGAACGGACCGAAGGTCTCGCCCACCGGAAGTACCGGTTCAGGTGCCGGGTCGTGGAAAACGACCAGTATGTCGACACGTTGATTGGGGGCTACTCCCCTTCGCTGCAGACGACTTTAAGTGCCGTTTCTCCAATTGTCCAATGCGCCAATAAGTTTGGGGACCCGAAAAATCGTGTACGGGGAGCGGTCAGGATGCGAGGAGCATCGCCAAAACTGCGGTGTCGGGATCGCTGATCGGATCGAGGCCGACCCGACTGATCATCGACGTCACGGTGCCGTCGGATTCTGCCTCCACCCACGCGGCCCGGTGATCGAGGCCCAGATGCGGAAGACCGGGCAGCAGAACGCAACCCGAGGCCGCGCCCGCACATTCCGGCAGAGAAGGCGTCGTCTCCGACGGTGGATGCAGCATCAGCAACGCGGCCGGCTGATGGTCCGAGAACCGCCCGGGAGCCAACGCGAAATCGCCGATCACCGGTCCCTCGGCCAACACCAGGCCGACCGTCCCCGGCTCCGGATCCTCGGGCAGCTCCTCCCGCACCCCGAACACCGTCGACGTCGCCAACAGACCCGGCATCGACGCGACCCGGACGGCCAGCGCCAGGAATTGAGCCCACTCCTTGGTGGTGTCCGGCCAACGACCGGAGATCACGAACCCGCGCAGTAGACCGGCGGCGTGAAAAGGCGAGACACCGATGAGATCTCGATCGTCCATTGCGCATCCCTCCCAGACAGGTACGAGGCAGAAGCCGGGTACACGACGTTGGGTAAGGAGAAGAATGACCCGAAAACGGCTGGCACACAAGATGGGGAGAGTGCCAGCCGAAAACGTAGCCGGCCCACGGCGGCTCGCCAGCCGATACGCTGCTGCGGTGAAAAACAGAGGATCCGCCCGGCGAACCGTCGTCTCGTTGCTGTCCATGGCGCTACTGCTGACTGTCGCCGCATGCAGTCGGGAAGAATCGACCCCGGGCGAGACCGGCGGCGAGGTTCGCACCGTGCAGCATGCGTTCGATGAGACGAGTGTTCCCGTCGATCCACAGCGCGTGGCCGTGCTCGACGGCGACCGCACGTTGGAAGCCGTCGTCGCGTTGGGCATCCAACCCGTCGCGGCAGTGAAGCCGCCGCTCACCGGTGACTACGCACCCGTCGTCCGGGATCGGCTCACCACCGAACCGATCGACATCGGATCCGTCGACGCCGACGTCGACATCGAGGCTCTGACGGCTGCCGCACCGGACCTGATCGTCATGCGAACGACGGGTGAGGACAACCGAGCGCTGTACGACCGGGTCGCCCCGATCGCGCCGACCGTCGTCGTGGAATACACCCCGGCCTCGTGGCAGAACACCTTGCAGCAGCTGGCGGGAATCTTCGATCGGCAGGAGATCGCCGACGGTTTGCTGGCGGACTATCGACAGGCGGTCGACGAATCCGAGTCACGCTCACCTCGGGAAAACAGCACGTTGACCGTCGCGCGAGTGCGCGCCGACTCGTTGCGGTACATGACGCAGGACGGATCGTTTCCTTACGCCGTCCTGGCCGATCTCGGCTACCGCGCGCCCGCACAGCAGGATCGCGGATCCGACGCGGTGCAGACGGTCGACGTCAGCCCGGAACTGATCGACTTGCTGGCGGCCGACGACATCCTTCTGCTCACCGATGCCGGGACGGAGGACGCCGTGGCGCAACTGCGGCAGAACCCGCTCTTCACCGGTCTCGGAGCTCGGGTGACCGAGCTACCGTCCAAGGATTTTCTCTTCGGCAACGTGCTGACCGCCCAAGCCCTGGTCGAGACCGCGACCGAAATCGGGGGCTGACGTGCCGGCATCCGAACGCTGGGTCGGCTGCGCTGCAGTGGCGCGCGAGAACGACGAATCGCTTCGCGGGACAGCTGCACGCGCACACGGCTGGGTGTTGATCGAGCACCGAGGCCCGTGGGGGCGCGAACCGTGGGGGCCGGACGGGCCGCTGGGTCGAATCGGCACCGAACTCTCGCGTCGCTGCAAGGCCGTCGGGGTACGCCCGCAACTGGTGCGAGAAACGCACGGCAGGCGTGAACCCACCGAGACGCGACAGGTGTTTCTTGCGCACTCGGGTCGCCGCGGCCCGTGGCTGGAGAAATACACGGTCGACACCGTCGAGCAGATTCTCGAACTACCGATCGAAACCGCTGCGGCGGGCACCCCACCTGGTATCGGGACTCGCGTCGACCAGCGGCTCTACCTCGTCTGCACGCACGGAAAGAAGGATCCGTGCTGCGCGGTGCTCGGTCGGCCGGTGGCGGCGGCCCTCGCCGGACCCAGCGGGCGGGTATGGGAATCGACGCACCTGGGCGGCGATCGATACGCAGCGGGCATGGTGGCCCTGCCCGACGGCAGCTACTACGGCAACCTCGAACCGACCAACGCGCAGGCCGTCGTGGACGACCACGACCGCGGGCACCTCACGCTGCGCCACTACCGAGGCCGCTGCACCGACGACACCGTCGCCCAGATCGCCGAACACGCAGTACGAACCGAATACGGGCTCACCGGAATCGACGACGTCCACCCGTCCGATGTCACGTCGTCCGATGTCGCGTCGGATGTTGTGGTGGTGACGACGTCGGGAAGCGTGCAGGTACACGTGACACCCGATCCCGAGCCCCCGCGCCGAACGACCTGCCGTTCCGAGGACGTCGCGAGACCGGACCACGGCGTCGCAACCATCGGGTCGGTGCCCGCCGCCGGGAGGGCGTGACCTTCGAAATGCGACAGGGCCACCGCGTCGAACGCGGTGGCCCTGTATGCGATTGCGCGTCGTGCGGCAATCTCGAAACCTACGGGAAGATCAGGCCCGGGGTCTTCGACGTGGCGGCCTCGAAACGAGCCTGGACGTCGGCCCAGTTGACGACGTTCCAGAACGCCTTCACGTAATCGGCCTTGACGTTCTTGTACTGCAGGTAGAAGGCGTGCTCCCACATGTCGACCTGCAGCAGCGGAATGATGCCCAGCGGCACGTTGGCCTGCTGATCGTAGAGCTGGAAGGTGAGGAGCTTCTTGCCCAGCGAGTCGTAGCCGAGCACTGCCCAGCCGGAGCCCTGCAGGCCGTTGGCAGCAGCGGTGAACTGTGCGCGGAATTTGTCGAACGAACCGAACTGGTCGTCGATCGCGGCACCGAGTTCGCCTTCGGGCTTGTCGCCACCGTTGGGCGACAGGTTCTTCCACCAGATGGAGTGGTTGACGTGGCCACCGAGGTGGAACGCGAGGTTCTTCTCCAGCAGGAAGATGCTGCCGTGATCCTCGGCCTCGCGGGCTGCAGCCAGCTTCTCGAGCGCGGTGTTGGCACCGGCGACGTAGGTGGCGTGATGCTTGGAGTGGTGGAGCTCGTTGATCTCGCCCGAGATGTGCGGCTCGAGGGCGGAGTAATCGAAATCAAGGTCGGGCAAGGTGTACTCGGACACGTGGTTCCCTTCTCTAACGACGCCGTGCCCATCGCGTGATGCGGGCACGTTCGTCCTACTGCGGATCTTTCGTAGGGTTCAACCCAATCTCATTCCTACCCCTTGTGCAACCGTTGTAACCGAGATGCTTTTCTCGGAATAAATCCACGTGAACAAGACAGTTGAATTCCTGGGCTGCGAAAACCTGCGATTGTCACGAAATAGTTGCGTAACAGCGCCGAATTGGTCCACACCATGAACGGAACCTAAACTCGAGGGTGTGAAAGGGGACCGTCCGAACCGAAATTCGGTCGACGAGTCCGCAGCCGCACCGCCCGTGACCGCGCCCCGCGTCCAGATGAACGGTGCCGATCTCCTGCGCGTCATCGCCGTCTGCGCCGTCCTCTACTCGCACATCTCGTTCTACCTACTCGACGACGTCGGCGGCGACTGGTGGATGCTCGACATCGTCAACCTCGTCCTCATCGACGACATCGGCCTCAACCTCCACCTCTCCTTCGTGGGCGTGAGCATGTTCATGCTGCTCACCGGACTGCTCATCACCCGATCCGCTATGCGGCAATCGCGTCGGGACTTCATGGTCGCGCGGCTCGCCCGACTCGTGCCCGCCCTCTGGTTCGCCATCGCCCTGGCCGTCGTACTCGTCAAACTCGGCGTCAACGGCATGTTCAGCGGACAATCCGGAATCAGCAACGGAGAGGCCGTACTCAGCTTCTTCCTCGGCGGCTTCTTCCTCCGACCCGAGGTCGCCGTACTGGGCGTCACCTGGACACTCGTCGTGCAAATCGTGTTCTACCTCTACTGCGTCGCAATGCGCTCGGCGCTACGAGCAAGCCCGATCACCGTGCCCCTCATCGGAGCCGCACTCTGCACACTGGCGATCCTCTGGAACCTCTACCTGCCCCAGCCGTACACCATCCCGTTCCTCACCAAAGTCGCCGGAGTACTGCCCACCCTGTTCCTCGGCCAGATCTTCTACCTCGGCTGGGCGAAACTCGTCACCTGGCGCTGGATCGTCATCGGCGTCGTCGCACAGATCGAAGTGATCCGCCTCGCCATCGACGTCCACACCTTCTGGATGGGCGAGACCTACCTATGGTCACTGCTCGTCGTCACCGGCACGGTTCTGATCCTGGCCCGATACGACGGACCCATCACCCGCTGGCCCATCATCGGCTGGATCGGCACCCGCAGCTACGCCATCTACCTGATCCACACACTCGTGCTCTACCGCATCTACGCAGCCGTGGAACCGCACTTCGGACCGACCGCCGCCGTCCTGGCCTTCCTGACCGGCACCGCCGCACTCGCCGAAATCATCTACCGCTTGATCGAACTACCCGCAGCACGACACATCAGCACGCGCTACCGACAACTACGCACCCGATCTGCCGCTTGACCCCAGCCCGCTGGGTAGTGAGCCCCGCTGGGTAGTCAATGTGACATTTGGTGGCCTTTTCGGGGGTCAATGTCACGTTGAGTGGACTTGGGTGCGGGGGAGATCAGAGCTGCGGGATGACCTCGGAGGCGACCAGTTCGAGGTGATCGAGATCGGTGAGGTCGAGGGTCTGCAGGTACACGCGAGTCGCGCCGATGGCCCCGAAGCGGCCGATTTTGTCGACCAGTTCGGCGGGACTTCCCGCGGCCCCGTTCTCGCGGAGTTCGGAGACGTCGCGGCCGATGGCGGCTGCGCGTCGGGCGATGTCCTCCTCGGTGCGGCCGCAGCACAGGACGAGTGCGTTGGAGTAGACGAGGGAGTCGGGGTCACGGTCGGCGGCAGTGCAGGCGGCGCGGACGCGTCCGAACTGCGTTTCGGTGTCGGCCAGCGAGGCGAAGGGGATGTTGAATTCATCCGCGTATTTCGCGGCCAGGGCCGGGGTGCGCTTCTTGCCTCCGCCGCCGATGAGGATGGGGGGACGCGGCGATTGGACGGGCTTGGGGAGGGCGGGGGAATTGGTGACGGGGTAGTGGGTTCCCGCGTGCGAGAACGTCTCGCCGGTCGGTGTTTCCCACAGCCCGGTGATGACGGCGAGGGACTCTTCCAGTCGGTCGAAGCGTTCACCGAGCGCCGGGAACGGCAGGCCGTATGCCTTGTGCTCGTCCTCGAACCAGCCGGCACCCAACCCCAGGTCGACGCGGCCACCGCTCATGGCGTCGACCTGCGCGACGCTGATGGCGAGTGGGCCGGGGTAGCGGAATGTGGCGGAGGTGACGAGCGTGCCGAGCCGGATGGTCGACGTCTCACGAGCCAGGCCGGCCAGGGTGATCCACGCGTCGGTGGGGCCGGGCAACCCGTCGCCGCTCATTGCGAGGTAATGGTCGGATCGGAAGAAGGCACCGTAGCCGAATTGCTCCGCGGCTGTGGCGACCCGGAGGAGGTCGTCGTAGGTGGCGCCCTGTTGCGGTTCGGTGAAGACGCGTAGCTCGACCGAGGAGTGAGAAGTCATGTTTGCCAGGGTAATCAGCTTGGATAAACGACCGCAGACAACTGCTGTGTCAAATCACGATCGATCCACAGCCTTCGTTGGTACTCGATACACCGGCATTCAGTTGTGAGGCCGTGACCTGTGGATAGAAACCGGCACGGGCCCCGATTCTGTGCATCAACCTGTGGATATTGTGGATAACTTTTGTGAGCCAAAGTGACGTAGGTCATAGCTGGGGCCGTCCATCGTCAGGCGGGCACGAGTGGCAGTCGCGATCGCACCCGTGACAAGATCGAGAGGTGTCTCACCCCGAGCAGTCGCCCGCCGTCACCGTAGACCGCCTTCCGGTGCCGTTCCCGGAAGCGGCAGTGCTGCTCGACGTCCGAGAAGACGACGAGTGGCAGGCCGGACATGCACCCGGTGCCGTGCACATCCCGATGGGCGACATTCCGTCCAGAGCAGGCGAAATCGACAACCAGTCCGAGATCTACGTCGTCTGCAAAGCCGGCGGGCGCTCGGCTCGGGTCGTCGAATACCTCAATCGCGTGGGCTACGAGGCCATCAACGTCGAGGGCGGGATGCTCGACTGGCATGCCGCCGGTAGGCCGATCCAGCGCGACGACGATTCGGACGAAGCGAGAATCATCTAGATGTCGGCACCGCAGGGGCGCGCACAGGCGTTCCAGGTCTGCGCCCGCTGCAGCACTCGCTGGGCGGTCGGCGCACGGCCGGGTACGTGGTGCCCCCGCTGCCACGGCGTGCTGCTCTCGCCGGTGTCCGCTCGGGCACCGGCACAGGGCCGCCGCAATTTTCGTTGGATTGCGCGGCCTGCGTCGTCGAAGGGCAAGGCCAGCGGTCCCGCCCGGGTCGCGGCACCCACCCCCACTCCGCGTTACGACTCGACGCCCACGTGGGGGCTGCGCGACACCCCACGCGACCCCGCAGCACACACGCCCGTCGGCCGCGTCGAGCAGTACGCAGCCAACGCGCAGACGTTCGTCTGGATCACGGCGCTGCTGCTCGGGCTGGCGGCGTTCGCCGAGCTGTTTCGCTACGGAATTCTGCTGTACAACCGCACCCGACTGCTGTCGCCGATCACGCTGGCAATTTCCGATGCGCTGGTCTATTTCGCGCAGGTCGGCGCGCTCATCGTCGGTCTGCTCGCGCTGATCACGACGTCCTGCTGGCTGGTTCGGCAACGCCGGCTGGCCTACGCATCGGTCGGGGCGACCGAGCCGCGGTCGGTGCGATGGATGCTGCTGCTCTCGATGCTGCCTCTGGTTCGGATCGTCATGCCCGGGGTGTACCTGACGGAGATCGTCCGTCTCCGAGCCGAAGCCGACGGCGACGTGTACCGCGAGCTCACCTTGATCCGGATCTGGTGGGCCGTCTGGGCGACGAGCAACGCGCTGGTCGTCGTGCAGGTGCTGTGGAGTCTGCGCAACACACTGCAAGCCCGCGCCGACGGCGTTCTGCTCGCCGCCGTCGTGGCGCTCGTGGCCGCAGTTTCCGCGGTGCTGACCCTGGCCGTCATGCGCCGACTCGAGGGCCGCACCCTGCGCGGTTCGGCGTTGTCTCGTCCCACCCGCTGGGTCATCGCACCCAGCATCGAGCGAAAGACCACGCAGTCCGAGACCGAGCAGTCCGAGACCGAGCAGACCGAGACCCAGACTGAGCAGACCGAGACCCAGACTGAGCAGACCGAGACCGAGCCGGCCGACGCAGCTCGTGCGGACTCCGGGGCCGAGAAGGACGACCGGGCGGTGACGGTCTCGTGAGCCCGGACCGACGCGGCCCTTTGGTCGTCGCGCACCGAGGAGCATCTGCGGCGAAGAAGGAACACACGCTCGCGGCCTACGATCTCGCGTTACGGGAGGGAGCGGACGGCGTCGAATGCGACGTCCGGCTCACGAAGGACGGCCGCATCGTGTGTGTGCACGACCGCCGCGTCGACCGAACCTCGAACGGCACCGGAATCGTCAGCGAGATGACCTTCGACGAGCTCGCCCGGTTGAACTACGGCGATGCTGACGAACCCGCCGAACTTCTGACGCTGCACGACCTGATCGCGCTGATTCTGGATTGGACCAGCAAGCCGGTCAAGCTCTTCATCGAAACCAAGCATCCGGTGCGCTACGGCTCGCTGATCGAGGCCTCGGTGCTGGCCGAGCTGCACCACTTCGGCATCGGCGCGCCTGCCTCGGCGGATCATTCGCGGGCGGTCATCATGTCTTTTGCGCCCTCGGCCGTGTGGCGAGTGCGCCGCTCGGCACCGATGCTTCCGACGGTCCTCCTCGGTGACAGCTCGCACTATCTGGGCGGCGGAGCAGCGACGACCGTCGGTGCCACCGCGGTCGGTCCGTCGATCCGGGCGTTGCGTGAGCACCCGACGCTCGTCGATCGTGCAGCCGCGTCGGGCCGTGCCAGTTACGTGTGGACGGTCGACGAGAAAGAGGACGTGGACCTGTGCCGGGAACTCGGTGTCGGGTGGATCGCGACCAACCATCCCGGACGAACGCGCGCCTGGCTGGAATCGAAGAACGTGTAGGTTTTCTGGCGTGGGTAAGAGCAAAAGAAACAGCGGACCGAAGCAGGACAGCAACCGGGCGGCCAAGCTCGCACAGCGTGAGGCCGAGCGTGCAAGCCTCGAGTCGGGGACGACGCGGCCGTTCGAGGGCCTGGCCGCAGAATGCGACCTGGTAGCGCTGCGCGAATTCGTGCCGTCGGCCACCGCCACCGCGCCGATCACGTCCGGCGGCCGCACCGTCACTCTGGCAACGGTATTGCCGGGAGCCGTCGCCGCTCTGGTACGCGAAGAGGCGGGCACTGTAGAAGGATTCGTCGGCCTGCAGGTTCAGACGCAGTCGAAAGACGTTGCAGCAGATATCAGTAGCGCGTTGGGCTGGGTCGCCGCCGCCCCCGCAGGTGAGTCGCTCGAAGCTTCGAAGGTGGACGAGAACACCCCCGCATTGACCGATGTCCTCGACCCGTCCGCGCTCCTCGAGATCACCGTGCATCAGGATTTCAATTGGTGGATCCCGGAAAGTGCCACTCCCGCAGCCGATGTGGCCGCAACCGTGGAGCGCGCGAATCAGGCGATCATGCCCTCGGCGCGGATCGAGGCGGACGGTGTCGTTGCAGCATGGTGGGTCGATGCCGGCGACAAGGCGCACATCCGGTGGGTTCGCCCGGAGAGCGAGGACGACGTCATGCTCGCCCTCGCACGGTTGCACGCTGCCGGAGACCTGAATCTCGGTGAGGGCTCGCGGTACGCAGGCTCGTTCCGTACGCACGGGTTGCTGGTGCCGGTGTTCGATCTCGATCCGGAGATGCATCCCACCGAATGGGCTGCTCCGACAAAGGAATTCGGGGAGAAGCTGAACGAGGCTCTTGCCGTCGACGCCCCGCTCACGGGAGCGCAGCTGCGTTCGCGGGACGGCCTTCGTGGCCGTCAGGTCACCCTGCGCTGAGCAGTCGAGCCCAACCGAGAGGTGCGGCGGCCCGAAAGATGGTGCACCGAAACGCACGTCGGGTGGCCGTCGGACAAGGGGCTGCTTGTCCGATGACCACCCGTATGAGCGCGAGATCTCTCGCGTTACTCGTCGATGCGTGTCGCGTGAAGCGAAATTACAGCGATCCGCCGGCAACGGTGGGTGCGCCTGCATCGGCGACGACGCTGGTGTTCATCTCGCGGGCAACGAACTGCTCGAGGTCGAACAGGTTGTGGCCGGCGCGGTCTGCGATGTTGAGCAAAGTCTTCATGCTGGCAACTTCCTCGACCTGCTCCTTGAGGAACCACTGCATGAACTGCTCGCCGAGGTAGTCGCCCTCTTCGCGGGCGGTGCTCGCCAGAGCGATGATCTGCTCGGTGACCGTCTCTTCCTGTGCCAGTGCGAGGGCGATGGCCTCACGCGGGTCCGTGAACACGGACTTCGACGCGTCGACACCGGTCAATTCGACGGTGATGTCGCGATCGAGGAAGTACTGGACGATCATCATCGCGTGGTTACGCTCTTCGACCGACTGCGCGTAGAAGTGCTTGGCCAGCTGCGGCAGGTCGACATTCGCGAAGTAGACGGCGGTGGCGATGTATTGCTGCGAGGCGTTGAACTCGTTGCGGATCTGGTCGCGAAGAAGTGCGTGGAACTTGGTGTGGTTCGTTTCTTTGATGTCTGCGCTCATGGTGAGGACAATATGCCTGGTCAGAGGGCATTGTCATCCAAGTCGAGCCTTATTGAGGCGAACGTAGCCTAATACAGTGAATCCTAAATGTCCCCTCTGAGCAGGGCGTTAGTTACGCGCTTCCGGCCTCTTTGGGTGCATTGGTGGCGCGGGTCACCGAGCCGAGCTCGCGTGCCACGTACTGCTCGATGTCGAACAGATCCGAACCTGCTCGCCGCACGATGTTGAGGAGGCTCTGCATCGCGGCTACTTCCTCGACCTGTTCGGTGAGGAACCAGTGCATGAATTGCTCCCCGATGTAATCGCCCTCGGCTCTGGCCGCCTGTGCGAGCGCGGTGACCCGATCGGTGACCGCCACCTCCTGCGCCAGCGCCAATCCCACCGGTTCGGCGACCGAATCGAACGCGGTCACCACGTCGTCGATGCCCGACGCGTCCACCTCGAGTCGGTTGTCGATGAGGAACCGAATCATCATCATGGCGTGCCGACGCTCTTCGGCCGACTGGGCGTAGAAGCGGTGCGCCAACTGCGGAAGATCGTTGCGGTCGAACCAGATCGCGATGGCGACGTACTGCTGCGAGGCGGTGAACTCGTACCGAACCTGGGCGCGCAGTAGATCGTGAAACGAGGTGGTGGGCTCATGCGACGGCAATGTCATGATCCACAACGTACCGGCCGCACGCCCCCGTCAGGGGCCGCCGGTCAGCAGATCTGCCGGAATTTCCCGATCCTGAGCGATGGCGTCGAAGAATGCCGGTGCCCTGGTGTCGTCCCACACGAGGACGTTGCCGACATCGGAGTCCTGGAAGCCGCCGACCGGCACGGTCGTCGTCACCGGCCCACCGCGCATCGCCCAGGCCAACCCGGCCAGGTTCCAGATGTGGTCTCCGTCGTCGACACTCAACGACGACGCGGTATCGGACACCAACGGCCACAGTTTCAAAGGATTGAGGAAAGTGGAAGCGCTGGTTGCCTTGTCGAGCAGAGCGGACATGAAGGCCCGCTGGTTGTTCATCCGGTCGAGGTCGGCCAATGCGGTCGCGCGGGATCGCACGAAGCCGAGTGCCTCGGAACCGTCGAGATCCTGACAGCCCGCGGGAATGTTGATGCCCGCCAACGGATCGTCGATCGCGTTCTGCACACACACGTTGACTCCACCGACGGCGTCGACGATTCCGGCGAAACCACCGAAGCCGATCTCGGCGTAGTGATCGATGTGTACACCCGTCGCGCCCTCGACCGTCTGCACCAACAGGGACGGCCCGCCGAATGCGAACGCCGCGTTGAGCTTGTCCTCGCCGTTGCCGGGAATCGGCACGTACGAATCGCGGGGCAGGCTGACCATCGTCGTCGCCCCGCCGCCCTCGGGGATGTGGATCATGATGATCGTGTCGGTGCGGCTGGGGCCCACCTCGCCGCCGGTCGCGAGAGATGCTTCCTGCTCCGGCGTCAGGCCGGCTCGTGAATCCGATCCGACGAGAAGCCAATTGGTGCCCGGGGTGTCGCCGATCCTGCCGGGGTACGAGGTCAGAGCGTCGACTCGCGTGAGCGAACTGTCGACGTAGTAGACGATGCCGCCGATGCCCAGAACGAGGACGAGCAGGACGATCAGGAAGCGACGGCCCCAGCGCCGACGCTTGCGCGGCTTCGCAACCTTGGGGGGACGTGAATCACGTTGTGGCCGAGCTGGTTCCGGTCGGCGTAAGGCGCGCTGCGGAGAAGCCGGTGGCTGCCTGCGCTCGTCGACGTACGGTTCCGGTTGTTGGCGCGGTGCGTACCCGGTGCGCCCGGCCTCGTCCTCGGCAGCGCGGGAGTACTGGCGCGTCGAGTTCGGCGGAACGGAACCGGCAGGGCCGGGTTCGGGTGCCTGCGACCACGCCTGTTGCGGTGGGACAGGGGCGCCGTGGCGGGGAGCGGCCGGGCGGCCGTCGCGTCTGATGAATTCGGTGCCCTCGGGTGCGGGCCCCGGACGGCGAGGGGTCCCTCGCTCCGCGGGAGGTTCCGGGTTGTACCGACGGGGGTTCGGAACCGGCGGCGGACCGGGTCGGTACTGACGTGGTGGCGGCGGTGGCTGTCCAGGGGCCCCACCGGCGCGCCGAGGCGGGGGAGGGGGCTGCTGGCCGGGTGGTCGACGCGGTGGCGGCGGCTGGCTCGGCGGCGGGGTACGCCGATTGGGCGCGCCGTGCCGTCCGTAGCGATCGTCGTCGTTCACGAATCGACTGTACCCATCAGGGCAACCACGCCAGGTGTTCGCGCAGCAGGGCGTAACCGACGAACGCGACGATGTCGATGAGTGCGTGCGCGATCAGCAGTGGCCACAGCCTCCCGGTGCGCTGCCAGTATCGGCCGAACACCAGGCCCATCAGGAAGTTGCCGACGCCGCCGCCCACCCCCTGATAGAAGTGGTAGCTCCCGCGCAGCAGCGAGGAGCACAGCAAGGACTTGTTCTCGCTCAAGCCGAGTCGGCGCAGTCGAGAGATCAGGTAGGCGACGACGATGATCTCCTCGGCACCGGAGTTGGCCAGCGCATACAGAATCAGGGCGGGCACTCGCCACCAGTGGTCGTCGAGCGCGCTGGGTACGACGTTCAGATTGAATCCCAGGGCGTTGCCGACCAGGTAGAGCGCGAGACCCGGCAGCCCGATGAGTGCCGCCAGCCCGACGCCGTGGCCGAGATCGATCTTCAGGCGCGGTTTCGCCAGTCCGATCGCACGCGGTGCCAGATCTGCTCGCCACAGCAGGTACAGCCCCAAGGCTCCCCATGCGCACAGGCGCAGGATGCTCAGCAGCTGGAACAGCAGGTCGATGACGCTGAAACTCGATCGCGAGGAGTTCAGTGCGACCGTCTGATCGGACAGCGATGCGGTCTGCAGGGCATCCTCGACCAGCGAGAGAATGCTGCTCATGCCACTGAGGCCGAACGTCACCAGCAGCACGATCGCGATCTCGACCTTGATGGTCGTGCGTTCGCGAGCATCGGGCGGTGGCGCGGTGCTCTCCGGCGGCGGTGGCGTCAACCAATTCCTGAAGTCGATCACGGCACGAGTGTGCCCTGTTGTGCCTCGCGGCGGCGTCAGCCCCGGGCGCGCAGACCGTTGAGGAACGGGCAACCGGCGAGGACCCGGAGGGCCCGGCTCAGGGAGATCGTGTCGTCGACGGGCGCGGCGAAGCCCAACCGGACGTCGTTGTCGCCGCACTCGCCCTCGATACGCAGACGAATGCCGTAGCGGTCGATGCCCAGCGGACGCACGCGTCCCTGCCGCAGCGACGGTGGGAGGCGTCGGGACAGTTGCGCGAGGAGGTCGGGATGATCGGAGTCGAGGTGCTCGAGCCAGCTCGTTTCCATCTCCCAGAACGGATCGGGCTCGGCTGCCAGCAGCGAGTCGACGTCGACCGGCTCGGCTCCGGTGCTGTCCGCCACCACTGCGGAGCCGACGATCAGACGCACCAGGGAGGTGGTGTGGCCGACGTCGAGCAGTGCCGCGTGGGGATGCTCGGCGGCCACCGCGCCGGCCATCGGGCGCATCAGCGATTCCGGCACCGGGCGCAATTCTCCGCGCAGCCACACCAGTGACCGCACCGGTTCGCGCAATGCGAGAGGTGCGTGATCGGTGAGCTCGACGACGGCAGGAACGCCGGCGCGGGAGGACTGCCACCTGATCGCGTCGTCGAGGGAATCGGTGGGGACCGCCAGAATCATCTCGCCGTTGGGGCGCAGGTGGTGCAGGGACGTCACGACGGGGTCGCTGCCGTCGATCACGAGAGCTGCACCCTCGGCGCGCATGCAGGCGCTGCGTACGCGCTCGGCGGTGGACGGTCCGGTGGTGGTGGTTGCGCCGAGCATGGGCTCCTCCGATGCGATCGGTACAGTTGAATGGCCAGTAGGTGAGGCATACCTAAGTAACGTGCCCCTAAGTTAGCCGGATGCGGCGGGTATCGCAAGGGCAAGCTGGGACTACCGTGAAGACGTGCCGATTCCGTTGACCCTCGGTGTGCCGCACCGACCAGATCCGAACGCGCTCGTCGCCGGACTGCTGCAGCCGTTCTGCGCCGATGCCCCTGCCGTGCAGGCCGCTCCACGCGCCGCCGAGTACGGCCCGCCCGTCGTGCTGGCCTCGACCCTGCTGACGCTGCCGCCCACCGAGAACCTCGGGCGCATCGTCGTGCGACTCGACATCGACCCGGACGAGCTCCGGGCCTCGAGCGCAGGCAACTACGAAGCCGTTCGATTCGAGGTCGACGCGGTCCCCGAGCATCTCGCCGACGCGCTCGGGTTACGGCTGCCCTCGCCCCTCGTCGTCTTCCCGGTGTTCGACGCGATCGACGTGGCCGAGACCGCGGAGACCATCGTTGCCGCTCATCGGACCCCCGGCATCGGTGTCGGCGACACGGCGCGGCGTATCGCCGACGTGCTCGCCGTCGTCTCGCATGCCGATGTCGGTCTGGTCGCCCGCGCCGACACCGGAGACGAGGTGATCGCGATCCTCGCGGCGACGGTGGCATCGCTGCGCGGAGACGACATCGCGTCGGCTCTGGCCGCGCCGAATGTCGACGCTCTGCGCAAGCTCATACCCGAGGCCGCCGAGGCCGTGCGGGAGGTGCTGCTGGGTGTCGAGATCGTCGACGCCGTCGCCGCCCGCGCCCGGCTGGTCGACGTCGGTTTGATCGCTTCGGGGACGTCGACAACGTAACCTCGAGACGTGCCTCGCATCGCTTACTTCGGCCCATCGGGAACGTTCACGGAGATGGCGCTGGCGCAGTTCGAAACGCTCGGCGCATTCGACGGGGTCGGCCTGAGCGGGGACGTCCAGAGGGTGTCGGCCGCGAGCCCGCCCGCGGCGCTCGAGGCCGTTCGATCCGGTGCCGCCGACGCCGCAGTGGTTCCCATCGAAAGTTCCATCGAGGGGGCCGTGCCGCCGACGCTCGACGCATTGTCCGAAGGACGGCGATTGCAGATCGTCGCCGAGACGGAGATCGAGGTCGCCTTCACCATCGTCGGCGGACCCGGTGTCACTCTCGACTCGGCCCGCACGATCAGCGCGTACCCCATCGCCCTCAGCCAGGTCCGGCAGTGGTTGCAGGCCACGATGCCCGACGCCGTCGTGCAGTCCGCGACCTCGAATGCCGGTGCAGCAGAAGATGTTGCCGCCGGCGTGGTCGACGCCGCCGTCTCGACACGCTTGGCCGGGGAGCGGCTCTCATTGCCGACGTTGGCCGACGGCATCATCGACGTCGAGGGTGCGCGCACCCGCTTCGTGCTGGTGACTCCGCCGCAGCCGGTGCCTGCCCGCACCGGTGCCGATCGCACCTCGGTGGTGCTGAAGCCGCCGAACGACCCGGGTACGCTGCCGGCAGCGTTGGCGGAGTTCGGAATTCGCAACATCGATCTGACGTTCATCGAATCACGCCCTACCCGTTCGCAATTGGGCACTTACATGTTCTTCGTCGATTGCGCCGGGCATGTGGACGATCCCCTCGTCGCCGAGGCGCTGACCGCGTTCCACCGGAAGATGCCACTACGTTTCCTCGGATCATGGCCCACAGCAACGACATCGGGAGGTTCGGTGCCGCAACCGATCGACGAGCATGTGCAGTGGTTGTCCGAAATCCGTTCCGGTCGGGGTGATCTGTGATGGGCAAGCTCATTCTCGTTCGGCACGGGCAGACCGTCTCCAACGTCGCGAAGAAGCTGGACACAGCGCCGCCGGGAGCCGAACTCACCGAGCTCGGGCACCGACAAGCCGAGGCGTACGCGCAGACGCGGCTGGGTAATCCCCCCGCCGTGTTGGTCTCGTCGATTGCGTTGCGCGCCAAGCAGACTGCGGGCTACGTCGAGCGCGGCACCGGAGTGCCCCTCGTCGTGACCGACGGTATCCAGGAGACGTCCGCCGGAGAACTGGAAGATCGAGACGATCCCGAGGCGCACCGACTGTTCACCGAAATCTTCTACCGGTGGCATACCGGAGATCTGGATGCAGCCGCGCCGGGCGGCGAGAGCGGGCGCGCAGTGTTGGCGCGCTACGTCCCGGTGCTCGACGAGCTGCGTGGACAGTACCTGGGTGACGACACCGCCGGAGACGTCGTCGTCGTGAGCCACGGGGCCGCAATTCGACTGGTCGCGGCGGCCCTCACCGGTGTCGACGGCACCTTCGCCGCCGACAACCATCTCGACAACACCCAGACAATCGAGCTGTTGCCGCTACTCGACGGTGGCTGGGCATGCGCCAAGTGGGGCACGTTCCTGCCGCCGTTCGAGGGCAAGGGCAGCGACAAGGCAGACAACCCGATCAGCTGATCGCGGGATTGCCGATCGCTGGGTTCGTGGTCGCTGGGTTGGTGGTCGCTGGGTCCTTGGCCGACGAGATCAGCTCTGTCAGAGCCGCTGTCACCCGGTGATCCGACGCGCCGGTCAACGAGCTCCACGAACGACCGTCCGCGGCGACAGCGGAGGTGGCGACGATCCGTCCGGCGCGGGTGTCGAACAGGGCCACCGGACGCCCGGCCCCGCGTCGAGTCCCGTGCCTGCGGGTCACGGCCGTGATCTCGGTCCTGCCCGCGCACGTGGCCATCGCCGCGGCCAGAGTGAGGGCCCGGTCGTCGGCGATTCCGATGCTGCGCAGACGGGAAGCGGTGCCCCCCACGTCGGACGGTGCCGCGTCCAGTGCCTCGGCCAGCAGGTCGGTGGGCGCGTTGATGCTGCCGGGATCGAACGGCGGTGCCGATCCCAGCGACGAGACGAGATCGCGAGCCGGATCCCCGGCGATGACGCGCAGGGTGACGATGTTCTCTCGCCGTACCGCCGACACCGCGATGGTGTCGTCGGATGCGATGCAGATCCGAGTCACGGGAACGGTGTCGCCCTCGAACTGTCGCGCCGAGACGTACCAGCGGGGTTGTTCCAGGACCCGCAGCCAGTGGCGAACGTCCTCGTGGACCGCGGTGCCGTCCCACAGTCCTGCCGCCGCGAGGGCCTGACGGCCGCGGTCGACAGCACGGTCGCGGGCTTTCGCGTCGTCGAAGCGTGGGAAGACGTCGAGCACGACGGGTAGTTCGGCAATCGAGAGTTCGTCGACCAGGAAATCCATCTCGTCGACACCGAGTGCGGCACTCGGCAGTGTGTGGCCCACCGGCACGGTTCCCAAGTCGATCACCGGCCGTTCTCACTGATGTTGTCGAGGGCTGGGTCTGCTCCGATGACCGACGGTGCCACCGTGCGGCCGTCGGCGAAATGCTCGAACTGTTTCAGGTATTCCGGGGTGTCGTGTTCGTCGTCGTCCTGCGCCCGTGTTCCCGACGCGGGCGCAGCACCAGTTCCAGTTCCGCGCTGAGCGAGTCCGCCCTCGGCTGCGGTCGGTGCGCCGACCGCGGAGGCAGGACTGCTCTGTACTGCACCCGTGAGCGCCGGTCCACCGCCGAGGGGACTGGACGCCGAGCCGGGCACTCCCAGTCCGCCGCCGATGCTGCCGATGCTTCCGCCCAGTCCGCCGTATGCCACCGGACGGGTGGATGCCGGCCCGACGGCGTGAGGTCCCGAACCACCGGGTGCGAAGGAGTGGCCGATGCCGGATCCGGGTCCAATCGGCGGCGGCGTCGAGACCAGGTTGGATGCCGCGGTGGCCACCGTGGATACGCCTGTTCCGGCGATCGAGGTGGCGGCACTGCCGAGCTGCCCGGCTGCGGCTGCGACGCCGGGGTTCTGAGTCGCGGCCATCAAACTGCCGACCGCAGCCTGAACGGGAGACGTCATCAGCGCACCGTTGGCGAATTTGCCGAGACCACTGCCGGATTCGGACACGATGGCGGGCGCATGATCGAACGTCGTCTTCGCGATCAGGTGCGAGGAGACCAGCTCGAAACCCTCCATGACCATGGCTGCGCGGATGTCGAGCAATCGATCTGCGACCTCGGCTGCCTCGTAACTTCCGTTCAGTGCACCGCCGGTCGACGCAGCCGTCACCTTGGCAGCTTGCACGGCACCGATCTCGACGAGCGACGGCATGGTGGCCAGTGCGACGCCGTACGAGGTTCCCGCGGCGGGGGCTTCGATCGACAGTGCCGCCGCCTTCAGTGCGGTGGCACCGGTCCACGTGGCGAACCGGGCGAGGGCGGCCTGCGCGAGGAGAGCCGACTCACCCTCCCAGCCTGCAGTCAGAGCTGTCGTGATGGCGGCGATGCTCACCGAGGCCTCGGTGAAGGCCGCGGCCACCGAACCCCAGGCCCCGCCTGCGACATGTAGAGGCACCGGCCCGGGCCCCAACAGTCGCGTCGAATTTCCTGTCGCAGTTCGTGGTAGCCACACCACACCTGTCACACCGAGCGTCATTGTCCAGCCCCCATCATGTTCGAGCCCCCGTGTCGTTTTCGAAACCGTTGCCGGTCGATGAGTGCGTCAGATGCCGGCGAGCCCCGGCAGGCCTCCGGCGGTGTCGTCGTCGGTGGCCAGGTAGTCCGCGGCCTGTTTGCGCAGTTCCTCGGCGGCCCGGTGTAGCTCCGAAATACCCTGTGCTGCAGCAGGGCCGAAGGTATCGGCCGCGGTGGCGAAGAAGCGATCGGTCAAGAGCGACACCTCGTCGGTGCCCGGCGGTAGCGGCCGAACAGGAAGAGCCGTCGCAGTGACGGCGGCCTGCAATCGGGCAGCGACCGCATCGAGTTCCGAGGCAGCGAGCTGCAGAGCCACCGGATCGACTTTGATGACGGTCATGAGCACGCTCCCTGCGATCGACGAACTGGGCTGTCGGTAGGTAGGACGCCGCCGTGCCCGGATCGGTTCCATCGATGCCGGAAAGAATTCAGAGAGACTTCTGTGCCACCGAATCCGTCGTCCACAGCGAGCCTCGGCGATGGATCGAGGTGCGCGTCAACGGTGCGACGTCGACCCGCCAGAACGAGCTGACCGGTGCCGCCAGCACCAGCACGACCGCGGCCCTGATCACCGCGGGTGCGGTCACGGCCAGCGTGCGGCCCGGCGTCGAACCGACCTCGTCGAGCCACGTCCGGACGCGAGCGAACAACGCCTCCAGAGATTCACCGCCCGGCGGTGTGAATGCCGGGTCGCCGAGCCAGGCCATCGCGTCGGCGTCGGGCAGATCGGTCATCTCGAGACCGGACCACCGGCCGTACGCGACGTCGGCCAACGCGGGTTCGACGGCGACGTCGCTGCCGAAGATGTCGGCAGTGGATCGGGACCGCAGCTCCGGGCCGCACACCACTCGGTCGGCACGCGGAAAGTCGGTCACCTCGGCGAGTGCGCGCACACCCGCCTCGTCGAGTGGCTCGTCGGCAGGAAAGCGGCCCGAGCGCATCGCATCGGTCCTTGCGTGGCTCACCAACGTCAGGCGGGTCGTAGGCGCAGTCACCGCGTCATTGTGGCATCGGACTGTGTTCTCTCGAGGACAGTGATTGACAGAGAGTCGAACGCGGTGCCACAGTGCGCAGGTAAGACGCGATGTACGCAGGTAATCCGGTGAAAATCCGGAACGGTTGCGCCACTGTGATCGACGTCGGGCAGATGTCCGAATTCGAGAGCCAGAAAACTCGTACATCGCATGGCCGTCCCTTCGACTCCGAAGGGACTACGGGACGCACAATCCCAGGAGGACACCCCCATGGCAATACTTCATGCACCCAGCAACACGACGGAATCGGCGGCCCTCGCCGTCATCGTCGCCGCGACGATACTGCTCGCATTCGTTGTGCTCTACCTCGTCGGATTCGACCAGGGCGCGATCTCGCGCAGTGGCATGTACATGCACGAACTCATGCACGACGGCCGCCACCTGCTGGGCCTGCCATGCCACTGACCGGGACATTCGTTCAGTTGCTGGTGCGAGGTCTGCTCGCCGGTCTCGTCGCGGGACTGCTCGCCGGCGGAGTTGCCTTCGTCATCGGTGAGCCGCACGTCGATTCGGCCATCTCCATCGAAGAAGCAGCAGGCGAGGCACACCACGCCGACTCCGATGCGACTGCTGCGCACTCGCACGGAGACGAGGACGCCCTCGTCAGTCGCGACGGGCAACGCGTCGGACTGTTCCTCGCCACCGGACTCGCCGGACTCGCACTCGGCGCGATCTTCGCGTCGGTACTGCACTATGCCCGACGGTTCAGCTCGCTCCCGGGCTCGATCCTCGCGCTCCTCGGAGCCGGGGCCGGATGGCTGGCAATCGAAGCGGTGCCGTTCTTCAAGTACCCGGCAAACCCACCGGCCGTCGGAGACCCGGAGACGATCACCCAGCGCACCTGGCTGTGGTTGGCGTCGGTGATTCTCGGTCTGCTGGCCGTGGGCGTCGCGATCTACGTGGCGAAGGCGGTGGCGTCGCAGTCGTCGGTGGCGGTTCGCGTCGGTGCTCCGACGGTGGCGTTCCTCGTGATCGTCGCTGTGGGCTACGCACTTCTACCGGGTGTGAACGAAGTGGGTTCGGACTTCCCGGCGACCCTGCTGTGGGAATTCCGACTCTCGTCACTGGCCACGCAGGCAACCCTGTGGCTGGCTCTGGGACTGGGATTCGCGTTCCTGACCGACCGCGCGGTGCGGCCGGTTCGTCGAGAGGCTGTCTCGGCTTAACCCTGTTTTGCCCGCCCCCCCAGGTTGGGATCAATGCGCCTTTGTTGCAGTCTGACCGACTGAAACCCACATTGATCCCAACCGGGGGTGGCATTACGGGGGTGGGGGTGGCGATCGGGGGCGAGCGCGATCAGCCGAATCCCAGTTGATGCAGGCGTTCGTCGTCGATGCCGAAGTGATGGCCGATTTCGTGCGCGACGGTGATGGCGATTTCGCGTCGAGCCTCGTGTTCGTCGTCGACCATGTCGAGGATCGGCTTGCGGTAGATCGTGATGACGTCGGGCAAGTGTCCGCTGTATTCGTAGCGTTCGGTCAACGCGATTCCCTCGTACAACCCGAGGATGTCCTCGGTGGGGTGCTCCTCCTCGACGAGGACGACCACGTTGTTCATGAAGTCGGTGAGTTCTCGCGGCAGGGTGTCGAGAGCGTCGGACACCGCTTCTTCGAAATCGACGCGGGTCATGTGCGTGGGGATGTCAGCCTCCGGTGGTGATCGGAGCGGCACCGGGCAGCGGAGTCGGGAGGGCGCGGCCGTCGGGGGCTGCGGGCGGCGGTACGGGCGCGGCACCGTTGATGAGGATGTCGCCCTTCGCGCTGCCGACGATGGTCGCGAATCCACCGGAGTCGAGTTCCTTGCCCACCGAGCAGGTCACCTGACGGCTACCGGCGAGCCAGCTCGAGACGTCGATCGTGTCCCAGAACAACGTCAACGTCTTGTCCCGCAGCGCGTTCTCCGAGCCGAGGTATCCGTTGACGGCGTCGGTGCAGGTCTTCTCCAGGTACGCGTCCTGGTCGCCTTCCGACGGATGCCCGCCGGGGAACTGCTGCGTGAGGTTGATCACCGAGGCAACCTCGAACGCGTGGGGAGTCGAGCAGTCCACCGGGTCGGCAGGCACGTTCTGGTTGATTCCGATGCACGTGCCCGTCGGCCACACCTTGGACTGGTCCTGGTCGAGGATCGAGCCGGTCATCTCGAGCAGCGCACCGGTGTTCGACGGCATCTGCACACCGCACCGCAGCGTGCGCTCGCCCTTGGCCCATCCGGCCTGGCTGGGGAACATCAGGCCGACGCCGTAGCGGCCGTTCGGGTCGAACTTGGCACCGACGTAGCCGTCGACGGCGGCGGTGCAGTGCTCGTCGCGCAGTTCACCGAAGCGCAGCGCTCCCGGGTACGGCGCGCCGGGGCCGAATTCGATACCGGGGTAGACGCTCATGTCGATGTCGCGGGCCACCTCGAAGCGGTGGGCGTCGGCGCACGGCACTTCGCTGAGGTCCTGACGATCGGTCTCGGGATCGTCGGTGGGCGTCCACTGCAGACATACGCCCGGGTCGGCGGCACCGAAGGACTTCGCGGACACCGGACCTGCGGTGGCGGGGCCACTGGCCGTCGAATGCGTGGTGATCTTCTCGGGAGTCGAGAATCCGCCGGACAGGAACACTGTTGCCCCCGCGGCCAGGACTGCACCGACGGCCACCATGGCGAGGCCGCGTCGAGCAGTGGTGGCCGAGAGAGTTCTCCGACTCTCGCTCGTCGTGGGGTCTGGTTCTGTAGCGGACATCGCCCTCCATCATGCCCGAGTATGTTCGGTCGACATGAGCGACCCAACGGGTGACGACGACCTCAGTGAGCTGGCCGGTCGACTGTTCGCAATGGCACGTACCGGTGACGCCGTCGGTCTGGCGAGTTACGTCGACGCCGGAGTTCCGGTGAATCTGCACAACGAGTCGGGGGACACCCTGCTCATGTTGGCCGCCTATCACGGTCACACCGATGCGGTACGGGTGCTGGTCGAACGCGGTGCCGATGTGAACAAGGCCAACGACAAGGGGCAGAGCCCACTCGCGGGCGCTGTGTTCAAAGGCGAGGACGAGGTGGTGCGGCTGCTCGTCGACGGCGGAGCCGACCCACACGGCGGCCACCCCTCGGCGATCGACGCAGCCACGATGTTCGGACGCGAGGACTACCTGGGCTTGCTCGGCAAGTAAGGTTTGCTCTCGTGATCGACCTGAAATTGCTTCGCGAGAACCCCGACGCAGTGCGCGCCTCGCAGCGCACCCGAGGCGAGGACCCCGCTCTCGTCGACGCTCTTCTGGACGCCGACGCCTCCCGCCGCGCCGCTGTGTTGGCCGGGGATCAGTTGCGTGCCGAGCAGAAGGCGCTGGGCAAGAAGGTCGGCAAGGCTTCGGCCGAGGACCGTCCCGCGCTGCTGGCCGGGGCATCGGAACTGGCCGCGAAGGTCAAGGCGGCCCAGGCAGCCGAGGCCGAGGCCGACGCAGCTCTCGACACGGCTCACCGGGCGATCTCCAACATCGTCGAGGAGGGAACGCCCGAGGGCGGCGAGGACGACTTCGTGCTGCTCGAGACCGTCGGCGACGTCCCCGAGTTCGACTTCGAGCCCAAGGATCACCTGGAACTCGGCGAGTCGCTGAACCTGATCGACATGGAACGCGGAGCCAAGGTGTCGGGCTCACGCTTCTACTTCATGACCGGCTACGGCGCGTTGCTACAGCAGGGGCTGCTTCAGCTCGCCGCGCAGAAGGCCGTCAAGAACGGGTTCACCATGATGATCCCGCCGGTTCTCGTGCGGCCGGAGATCATGTCGGGAACCGGCTTCCTCGGCGCACACGCAGACGAGATCTACCGCCTCGAAGCCGACGACCTCTACCTTGTCGGAACCTCCGAAGTTGCTCTCGCCGGCTACCACTCGGGCGAGATCATCGACCTCGCCGACGGCCCCAAGCGCTACGCCGGTTGGTCGTCGTGCTTCCGTCGTGAAGCGGGCAGCTACGGCAAGGACACCCGCGGCATCATCCGCGTCCATCAGTTCGACAAGATCGAGATGTTCTCGTACATCAAGCCCGAGGACGCGGCGGCCGAGCACCGGAAGCTGCTGCAGTACGAGAAGGAAATGCTCGCCGCGGTCGAATTGCCCTACCGCGTCATCGACACCGCAGGCGGAGACCTCGGGTCCTCGGCCGCTCGCAAGTTCGACTGCGAAGCTTGGGTCCCCACGCAGAAGGCATACCGCGAGCTCACCTCGACCTCGAACTGCACGACCTTCCAGGCCCGACGCCTCGGCGTGCGCTACCGCGACGAGAACGGCAAGCCTCAGACCGCCGCCACTCTGAACGGCACCCTCGCCACCACGCGGTGGATCGTGGCGATCCTCGAAAACCACCAGCAGGCCGACGGCACCGTCCGGGTTCCGGAAGCCCTCGTGCCCTTCGTCGGGACCGATGTCCTGAAGTAGTTCAGGATCAGGCGATGTCGCCGATGCAGTAGCCCTCGCCGCCGATCGCCAGCAGGAACGTGCGGTTCTGGTACACCCCCGAGGCGTCGATGATGTCTGCATTGACCTGCGTGTAGACGCCGTTCTGAGCCGTCACGAACACGCTGTCGGGATCGAACGAAGTGATGCTCGGCAGAATTGCCGGGTTCTCGGCCAGAGGTGGGGCAGTAGGAGACCCGGTGCCGTTCGGATCCCACGTGCCGCGGCTGTCGCACACCAGCGGGTAGCTCTCTTCGACGTCGCCCCGATTGACGGGGATACCGGCGATGCGTCCCAGATAGCGATCGACGGTGTAGACCGCGTCCGTCGCGTCGAAGACCGGCGTCGTGCCGGTGGGATAGACGGTAGGGCAGGCGTAGCCTGACGCGATCTCGCTGCGTTTGATGGCGACCGTTGCCGTGGGTCCGGTCCACGTCACCGCGTACTGACCGTCGACCGCGGGAGCCGCCACCGCCGCGAGGATGGCGCCGGTGTCGAAGTACATCGTCGGAATGTCGGTCGGCGGCACAGTCCAGCACCTCGCGGTGACGACACCTATTCCGCCGCCGGTGAGATCGTTGACGAACGGCCGTAGTGCCGCGGCGGCCGCAGGATTTCCGGGGGCTTCGCCGACGGGCGGACCCGGTGGGATGGGCGGCGGTGCCGGGGTGGTGGTGGGCTCTGGGGTGCTCGACCCGGCGGCATTCGCGGACTCGGGGGTGGACCCGGCACTGCTGCTGGACGGGGCTGCGTCCTGATCGGATGGGATCCCGACCGCGGAATCGCAGGCACCGACCAGCGCAATCATCGCTATCAGCGGCAGCGCGGTTCGGCAGACTCGGCTGCGCCGCGGTGAAGCCGCTCTGTTCTTCACGTGAATTCTCTCCCCCGTAGCTTCTCGAACTGCGCACGACCCGACCGCGCTCCTGGCCGGACCTTTCTCCGACCCCGTCCACCGACTACGCTAACCGACTGTGGAACCCGTCTACCGATCAGTCATCGGCATCGCTCGCACAGTGTTCGCGTTCGAGGGCCTGAAGTTCGAGGTCGAGGGCGAGGACCACATCCCTGCTACCGGTGGAGCGGTCATCGCCGTCAACCACACCGGATACATGGACTTCACCTACGCCGGGTTGCCGCCGCGGCGAGTGAAGCGCTACATCCGCTTCATGGCCAAGAAGGAAGTCTTCGACAACAAGATCTCCGGACCCATCATGCGCGCGCTCAAGCACATCCCCGTCGACCGTGGGGCAGGTGCGGAGTCCTACAAGTCGGCCGTGCAGAGTCTGCGCAACGGCGAACTGGTGGGCGTCTACCCCGAGGCCACCATCAGCCGGAGCTTCGAGATCAAGGAATTCAAGTCCGGTGCAGCGCGTATGGCCATCGAGGCCGGCGTCCCCATCATCCCGACGGTGATCTGGGGTGCGCAGCGAGTGTGGACCAAGGGCTACCCGAAGCGATTGGGCCGCACCAACACTCCGATCTCCATTGCCGTCGGTGAACCGATTGCGCCGGTCGGGCCGCCGAACGAACTGACCGACAAGCTGCGGTCGGTCATGCAGAAGATGCTGCTCGAGCTTCAGGAGGGCTACCACCACGAGCCCGGCGCGTACTGGGTTCCGGCCCGACTCGGTGGCAGTGCCCCGACCCTGGAGGAAGCCGACAAGCTCGACGCCCAGGATCTGGCGGCGCGCGCAGCCAAGCGCGTCGAGTAGTCGGCGGGCATGAACCTCCGCGGTGAACGGGTCGTGTTGCGGCCGATCACCGCTGAGGACGTGCCGGAGCTACGCCGAATACTGCACACCCCCGAGGTGCATGCGCGGTGGGGTGACGAGGACGCCGACGAGAGCTGGCCGTTCGACAACCCTGAAGAGACCCGCCTGGTTGTCGAATTGGACTCCGCGACAGTCGGTTTGATCCAGTACGGCGAAGAGACCGACCCGATGTACCGGCACGCGTCGATCGACATCTTCCTCGATCCGGCTGTACACGGCCGCGGCGTCGGAAAGGACGCGGTAGGCACGCTGGTGCGCTACCTGACAGTCGGTCTCGGTCATCACCGCCTGGTGATCGATCCCGCCGCCGACAACGCAGTGGCCATAGCCTGTTACAGCGCAGTCGGTTTCGAGCCCGTCGGGATCATGCGCAAGTACGAGAAGGGGCCGGACGGCTGGCACGACAGCCTGCTGATGGACTTGATCGTCGAGTAGCTGACATGTTCGGGATTTCAGGTGTTCACGCGTTCAGGGGGAGAGTCAGCCGGAATCGCGCGCCCGAAGGCCCTGCGAGGCAGACGAGTTCGCCGCCATGGGCGCGCGCCAGTGTTCGAGCGATCGACAGCCCCAGTCCGACGCCACCGGATGCTCGGTCACGGGCGGAGTTCAGCCTGACGAGTCGTTCGAAGATGCGCTCACGGTCTGCCTCTGCGACACCGGGTCCTTCGTCGTCCACGGTGACGAATGCGTGGGTGTCCCGGCCGACCGCTACCCGAATCGTGCCGTCGGACGGGGTGAAACGACCGGCATTGTCCAGCACGTTCGACAGGATTTGTTCGATGCGTCCGACATCGATGTGAACCATAATCGGTTGCGCGGCAGCGACATCGAACCGAATATCCGGCATGACCAGAGCTGCTCGCTCCACGGTGCGGCGGGTGATGTCGGCAAGGTCGGTATCGGTTGCGTCGAGATCCGACGTGTTCTCCGCACGGACGGAATCGAGCATGTCGCCCACCAAGCGTGACGCCCTGCTCGATTCCCCGACCAGCAGCTCGCTCCAGCGCGCGACTCGATCGGGGCGATGCTCGGCGTCGCGCTGCAGCGACTGCGCCAACGCCGAGATCCCGGCGACGGGAGTGCGCAGCTCGTGTGCGGCGTCGGCCAGAAAGCGCCGCATGTCCTCCTCGGCGAGGCGGGCTGTGCGCGCCGCTGCGGCCTCGCGGCGCTCGGCGTCCTCGAGGGCGTCGAGCATCTCGTCCACGGCCGAGGCAGTACGGCCGAGGTCGGTGTTCGGTTTGGTGGGAAGCAGCCGTCTGCCCCTGTCGCCGTTGGTTATTCGGCGCGCGACCGATGTCATCGAGTCCAGCGGGGACAGTGCTCGCCGTACGGCAAAGGTGAGTGCTGCGGCGGCCAGTAGCAGCGTCACAGCACCCGCTCCCAGCATGAGGATGCGCAGTTGTCGCCGAACATCGGCGATGGCGGTGGTATCGCCGAGGAGAGACAGCGTCGAACCGTCGGGCAACGGTTCGGTGATCTCGAACGAATCGGACGGGGGCGCAGGAGGATCCGGCGGACCAGGGGGACTCGGAGTTCGCGACTGGCCCGCAGGCGGAGCCGGGGTGGCAGGCCGGATGTCCGGGCCAGGCGGTCCGCTGCCGGGAGCGCCGTACACCGTGCCGTCCGCAGCGGTGACACGAACTCGGATGGCGTCGCCCTGCAGGGCCTGCACCAGATCCCCGGGCCCGACGCCGCTCTCCACGAGCTCGACAGCCCGAGTTGCCCGGTCCGACAACCGCGCCTCCAGATCACGCCGAAGCTGTTGACCCAGAACGACATCCACCGACGAGCCGACAATCACCAGCAGTGCCGCGAACAATACGACGACGGTGGCGACCACCCGCATCCGAAGCGACGGAGTCGGCGTCCGCTTCACTGCGGAGCCCGCAATGCATAACCCAAGCCGCGGACGGTATGGATCAACCGCGGCCCATGCGCTTCCATCTTGCGACGCAACGCACTGATGTGAACTTCCACCAGGTTACCGTCGTACGCGCCGTAGCCCCAGACCGATTCCAGGATAGAGGTTTTGGAGACGGTACGTCCTCGTTGTGCGACGAGGAACGTGGCCAAACGGAGCTCCGTCGCCGTCAGATCGAGAACCTGACCTGCCCGAGTGACCACTCCGGCGGGCTCGTCGACCAGTAGATCACCGACCTGGACCGCGTCGGAAGAACGACCGCGACGCCGCAGCACAGATTTGGCGCGGGCGACCACCTCGTCGAGTTGGAAAGGCTTGACCACGTAGTCGTCAGCTCCGTCGCCCAGGCCCCGCAACCGGTCGGCCAGCTGATCTTTCGCGGTGACCATGATGATGCCCGCGTCGCTGCTCTGCCGGACGACGTCGATGAGATCGAACCCGTCCCGTACACCGGGCAGCATGACGTCGAGGATCACCACATCGGGACGAAAGCCTGCCATCGTGGGCTCGAAGTCGTCGCCGTCGGGCAGGGACACGGCGGTGAAACCCGCGTCCTCGAACGCCGCTACGAGCGCTTCCCTGATGGGTAGCGAATCCTCCACCACCATCACCCGGGGAGCGGAACTGTATGTCATGCCTCGATTGTCACCCACCAGCTGAAGTGATCCTGAAGATCCGCTCGGCTTCAGGGTGACTTCAGCTAGCGGCGGCAGTGTCGGTGACAGACCGAAACGAACGACGCAGTCCGAACAAGGAGTGAACGTGAACGATCAGACCCAACCGATTCCCGCCGCATCGAACCCCGAGCCCGGCACCGCTCGGGAGAACAAGCCCAAGCGGTGGAAGGGACGTGCGCCGCTGGCCGCGACCGCAGCAGCGGGACTTGCCATCGGAGCCCTGGTGACCGCGGCTGTGTTCGCAGCCACCGGACCCGACGCCTCGCCTGGCGTGTCGACCGTGGCGTCGTCGTCTGCCCTCGGACAGCGAACCGATGGCGGTGGCGGGTCGGACGTGCCCGCTGTTCCGGCAAGCCCCGAGGCGACGGATTCCGGCGACGGATCTACGGTCCCCGCGGTTCCGACGCCACCGGGACCCGCGGACGGAACAACTCCGGCCGTGCCGGATAACGGCGCAACTCCGCCTGCCCCGCCCGCGGGTGGTCCGGGCAAGGGCGGACCGGCCGATGGTGGTCCGGGTAAGGGTGGGCCGGGCGCAGGTGGCCCGGGAGCGGTGTGCGCACCAGAAGACGGAGCGACGCCGCCCGCGCCGCCGGCACCGGCCGATGGCACAACTCCGCCCGCGCCGCCGGCACCCGCTGATGGTGCGACGCCTCCCGTACCGCCGGCAGCGCCGTCCGGTTCCTGAACGCAAGCTAGGTCGGTCCCCGCACCGGATCGGTGCGGGGACCGGTGTGGGTGGACGCGCGACTTCCGAACGCGCCCAGGGTTTTATCTCCCGCGGTACGCGGACGCCAGCGCGGCGTACTCGTCGAGGATTTTCAACGATTCGTCGTGCGGCGCGGTGGGCAGCATGAGCGCAAGCTGCCCGAATCCCAACTCTTCGCAGGCGTGCCAGTACTCGGGATCCGCGGGGGTGCCGAACTGTAGCAACGGAACGTCGTGCCCGAGTCCTTCGCGCATCGCATCGATGCGCGCGGACATGACATCGACGGGCTGTGGGTTGGCTATCCACCCGGCGTCGTGCCGGATGACGCGCTTCACCGTCGCATCGGAGGCACCGCCGATGAATATCGGGGGGTGCGGTGTCTGCACCGGCTTGGGACGGAGGTAGGAGGGTTCGATATCGACGTGCTTGCCGTGATACTCGGCCGGCTCGTTCGTCCACAGGGCTTTGATTGCTTCGATCTGCTCGTCCAACAGTGCACCCCGTGTCTTCGGGTCGGTGCCGTGGTTGCGGATCTCCTCGAGGAGCCAACCCGCTCCCACGCCGAATACGAACCGGCCCCGTGAGATCAGGTCGATACTGGCGGATTCTTTTGCAGTGGTGATGGGATCACGCTGAATGAGCAAGGTGATACCGGTGACCAGCTCGATCTTCGATGTCACCGCTGCGGCCGCTGCCAGAGTGACGAAGGGGTCGAGCGTCCGATAGTAGAAGTCGGGCATCTCTTCGCCGGTGGGAAACGCCGTCTCCCTACTGGCTGGGATGTGAGTGTGCTCGGCAACAACCAGCGAGTCGAATCCACGCTCCTCGATGGCGCGAGCCAGCGACACCGGGTCGATCCCGTCGTCGGTGACGAAGGTGGAGATTCCGATTTTCAAGGCTGTTCCTAACGTCGGGTGTCGCCCGTGCACGGGGCGTGAAGTGGGATCACAGCCGGGGTCACTCCAGGATGAAGACGGGGAGTTGCCGGTCTGTCTGGGACTGGAATTCGGCGTACTGAGCGAAGGACTCGACGGCTAGCGTCCACCATTTCTTGCGCTCGGCCCCGTCGAGCTCGCGGGCCTGGAGGGTGAGAACCTTCGTCCCGTCTTGCACCGTGACGGTGGGGTTTGCCTTGATGTTGTAGTACCACGACGGGTTCGTGGCACCGGCACCGTTGGAACCGACCATGGCGTACTTGCCGTCGGCTTCGACGCGCATCAAGGGCACGTACCGCTTCTTGCCGGACTTCGCCCCGGTGATCGTGAACAGCACGACAGGCAGACCCTGATACTCGGCCCCCTCGGTGGTGCCCTGCTCGAGAATCTGCTCGGTCAGCTCGCGGACCCAGGACTTGGGGCTCAGCTCGGTTTCGGTGGCGGTCTCGTTGTCAAGCACGTGGGCGCCAACAATCGCCATGGCCGGAAATTCCTGACACGTCTCGCTCACCGAAACTTTGCCCCTCTCCTGGTAATTCCACCCCCTTCCACACCGGGGATCGTGGCATCGATGCGTGGGCAACGCGTGGTTGGCCGCGGGCGCAGATTATTGCCGAAGATATTTTGGGGTACATCCGTGTCGGACGTGCATCCGATGCGCGATCGGGCAGGCTGGGGTCTTCGCTTCGATAGCAGGGGCGACACCGGTATCGAAGCTGCGCTCCGGGAAGGCCGTGAGAATCGAGAAAAAGAACGGTAGACGGACAGTGATCACTGCCCGGGATTTCCGCGCAGGCTGTCGTCGCGCTGAATCGGGTCATCGATCGCGGTTGGACAGGTACACCGCGAAAATAGCCGTCGAGCCGAAAATGGCTCAGTCGGCGGGACGGGCTTGATCAGCCTCTAGAGCAACGGTTTCCAACTCGGATCGGTACTCTGCCCACCATGCTGCGTCGCCGTCGGCCATGTTCTCGTTGCCGAGGCGCAGTCCGACGGAGTTGTCGATCAATTCGCGCAGTATGTCTGCGTGTCCGGCATGTCGATTCGTTTCGATGCACAGATGCACCAGTACGCGATGCAACGTCACTTCTTGTTTGTCCGCAGGCCAGTGCAGGACGCGTCCCGCTGCATCCAGGTCGAGTGAATCGATGGTCTTGTCGGCATACGTCCACGCCTCGCGGTACAGGGCGACAATGGATTCCGACGATTCTTCGGCGGTGGCCCACATGTCGGAATTCAGCCGGGCCATGCCCTCTGCTTCCAATTCCGCGAAACGAGCTGGAAACTCACGACCGAACGTGAGGCCGAAGTAGCCGTATTCGACGATGGCGAGGTGTTTGACCAACCCCAAGAGGTTGGTTCCCGTCGGCGTCATCGGTCGTCGCTTCTGGTATTCGGTGAGGCCGTCGAGCTTCCACAGCATGTTCTGGCGAGCGATCCGAAGGTATTGGTGCAGCTCGTCTTTCATGTCGCTCAGCTCGTCGATGCGTGCCACACGAGGGCTGCGGCCAGTGCGCCGAGTCCGTTCAACGACCAGTGCAGGGCGATGGGTGCGATGAGACTCCCGCTTCGGCTGCGCAGCCAGGTGAAGACGACCCCGGCTGCTGCGGTCGCGACGACTGCGAGCGCGATCCCGACGATTTGCCCGAACAGCCCGCCGCCGAGAAATC
The DNA here is from genome assembly GCF_000482405.1 of Rhodococcus sp. JG-3. Taxonomy (NCBI): domain Bacteria; kingdom Bacillati; phylum Actinomycetota; class Actinomycetes; order Mycobacteriales; family Nocardiaceae; genus Rhodococcus; species Rhodococcus sp. JG-3. The sequence continues at coordinate 654,453 of NZ_KI519398.1, read as the reverse complement.
CGCTGAGTCCCACGTTCCCGGCGGTCAGGCCGAGCGAGGACGCGATGTGCCACAGACCGAACAGTAGGGATCCCGCCGCGAAGACTCCGCGGGCACCGTAGATGCGGCCCAACGTGCCGTGCAGCACCCCACGGAACGCAAGTTCTTCCGGGATGACCGTCTGCAGCGGAATGACGATCATCGAGGCGACCAGCGCCGCAGAGATGGTGGCATAGCGATCGGCCATGAAGAAGGGCCGCGTCATCGGTAGCAATGCACCGATGGCGATGACCGTCAGGACGATGCCGACGGCACCGAGTGCGTAGAGCGAACCCGTCTTCCACTGCTTGGGTGACAGTCCCAGCTCGGCCCATCCGAGTCCGCGACGGTTCGACAGGATCACCAGGAGAACGGCGGCGATCGGAACCGTCGCGATACTCGCCCACACCGTGGTGAAGTGTGCGATGAGGTTGGTGCCCACGAGGACGAGAACGACGATGGCGACGTCGAGATAGGCGCGGACGGCCCGTCGGGGTGCCACGCTCCCGGCTGGATTGACGGCAAGCATTGGATCGAGTGTACCGGCGTCAGCTGATGACACCCGGAGAATCGAGGCTTCTGTCGAGGCCCTTACGGTCGTAGAGAAGGGTGAACACCAGGCCGAACACGAGCCCGATGAGCAGCCCGAGGGACGTCATACCCACCGAATGCAGCAGGCCGGCGTCGGGCGAGGCGTTGAAGTACAGGATCGATCGGGTGCCGAGGAAAATCTGATGCATCGGCTCGAACTGGGCCAGCCACGTGAAAATCGGCGGGCTCGCCTCGAGAGGAATCGTGCCACCCGAGGACGGCAGGGCCAGGATGATGAAGACGACCAAGTTGACCAGCAACCCTGCTGTGCCGAATGCGGACATCACCGCCAGCGCCGTGAATCCGACGGCGGTGATCGCGAACGCGCCGTACATCCACAGGGTCCACGCATGGGTGATGGGCATGCTCAGCAAGTGGCTGATCAGTAGGTACAGGGCGGATACGAGCATGGCCAGAACGAACATCACCAGCCACTTGACCAACAGCGTCTGGAACCGGCTGATCCGGGTGGGTCCGCGGTGGATGTACTTCGGGCCGATTTCGGTTGGAGTGAACCCCAACAAGCCGTCGACGAGGGTGCTGACGATGGTCGCACCGGTGAATCCCGCCAGGACGAGCAGTAGCGCGTAGTAGAACGCAGACAGGCCACCGCCGGTACCGTCGGGCAGTGGATCGTGCTGGGCAACAATCACATTGATCGGCTGCGCCAACGTCAGAGCGCTCGCGCCCGCCAGGGGAGTGTCGCCGAGCTGCTGGCGAACCTGATCGGTGATCTGTTGGCCCACGGTCTGATTCACCGATTCGAATGCAGGAGTGGCCACTCCGGTCACGAGCGACATTCCGAAGCTACCCGCCCGCGGATTGGTGTAGACGGTGATGATCGGCTTCTCGATATCACCGGGAACGATGCTGCCCTCGGCCAGGATTCCCATTCTCTTGGTGAAATCACTGGGGATGACGATGGAGCCGTAGACCTCGGCCGTGGACAGCAACGATTCGGCCTGCGCCGGGCCTACCTCGCGGAAAGCGACCTTCTCGGAATCGACGTTCTGAATCAATCCGTCGACGATGTCGTTGCCGATATTGCGTTGCTCACCCGCGAGGGTGTCGCCCTCGTCCTGGTTGACGATCGCAATGGGCAGATCGTGCAAGTTGCCCCGTGGATCGAGAACACCGCCCAGATACAGGGCCGCGAGAAACGACATGAGGGTCGAGACGACAAGGATCGGAGCGAGCCAGAAGCGCGGCGAACGAAGGACGTCGGCCATCGACCGAGGGGTTCTGTCGGGTGTCACCGGATCAGTGTCGCAAGTTCGGCTCCCATGTGCGCGGTAGTTCTACCTGTGGACCGTCGGCCGTCCGGAATGGGCGTTACGCCCTACCCATGTGAGTGGAACTTCGTAGCAGGCTACGAAGTTCCATGCACATGCGGCGCAGCCGCTCCTAGGCGGTTGCGCGACGCGGCAGCTTCCAGTCCGGGCGAACCCAGTGGCAGGTGTAGCCCTCGGGGTACTTCTGCAGGTAGTCCTGGTGCTCGGGTTCGGCTTCCCAGAAATCTCCTGCCGGGGTCACCTCGGTGACGACCTTGCCCGGCCACAGGCCCGACGCGTCGACATCGGCGATCGTGTCCTCGGCCACGCGCTTCTGCTCGTCGTTCAGGTAGAAGATGGCCGAGCGGTAGCTGGCTCCGATGTCGTTGCCCTGACGATTCTTCGTGGTGGGATCGTGGATCTGGAAGAAGAACTCCAGCAGATCCCGGTACGACGTCTGGGTGGGGTCATAGATCACTTCGAGGCCCTCGGCGTGGTTGCCGTGGTTGCGGTACGTCGCGTTGGGGACTTCGCCGCCGGTGTAGCCGACGCGAGTGGAGACCACCCCGGGCAGCTTGCGGACGAGCTCCTCGGCTCCCCAGAAGCATCCTCCAGCGAGAATGGCGGTTTCGGTGGCTGCAGACATGTGCTCTCCTAGTTCTCTATCGAGCGATACGTGGGGTCCAACGAACGAGTCGTCCTCATAATTCCGAATCGTGGGTGCGTTCGCCGACCTCCAGGACGAGTTTGCCGGTATTGGCACCGTCGAACAACAGGTTGAGCGTCGATCCGAACGCCGTGATTCCGCCGATCTCGATCTGCTCGCGCGCGGTCATCTTGCCGCTGGTGAGCAACTCCGACAGAGCGTCGACGCCTTCCTGATAGCGATCGAGATAGTCGAAGATGATGAACCCGGTCATCGACGCACGGTTGATCAGCAGAGACAGGTAGTGCGCGGGTCCGGGCTGCGGTTCGGTGGCGTTGTAGCCGGAGATGGCCCCGCACAACACCACTCGCGCACCCTTACGCAGGCGCGAGAGCGCCGCATCGAGAATCTCGCCGCCGACGTTGTCGAAATACACGTCGATGCCCTTCGGCGCAGCGGCCTTGAGGGCCTTGTACACCGACTCGTTCTTGTAGTCGATCGCTGCGTCGAAGCCCAGCTCCTCGGTGAGCCAGGCGCACTTCTCGGGTCCGCCGGCAATCCCGATCACGTTGGCTCCCTTGGCTTTCGCGATCTGACCCGCGATGCTGCCGACGGCGCCAGCCGCTCCGGAGATGACGACGGTATCGCCCTCGGCCAGCTTGCCGACGTCCATCAACCCGAAGTAGGCCGTCAATCCTGGAAAGCCGAGGGCACCGAGCCACGTGGGTGCCGGTGCGATCGATTCGTCGACCTTCTGCACTCCCGACCCGTCCGAGATCGCATGCTCGGTGACGCCGAACGAGCCCGAAACGACCTCGCCCACAGCGTAATCCGGATGCCGGGACTCGAGGACGCGGCCGACGGCATGAGCACGCATCACCTCACCGATGCCGACGGGAGGCACGTACGAGCGCGCATCGTTGAGCCAACCGCGCATGGCGGGATCGAGGGAAACGTAGTCGACGGTGACGACGAATTCGCCGTCGCCCGGGGTGGGGATGGGTTCCTCGGTGAGATCCCACGTCGACTCGTCGGGACGCCCCACGGGCCGCTGAGCCAAGCGGATCTGACGGTTCACGGATGTCATCTACCGTTCCTTCCACATCGAAGACGTGCATGTCGAAAACAGGGTCCTTCGACACTAGGGCAGAATGACGTCACGATGACCAACGCGCCGAACACCACCCGCCTCGCCCCTCGCCTCGTCGCCAGCGATGTCGACGGGACCCTGCTCGACCAGCACGAACGTGTCAGTGAACGCACCAAGCGAGCTGTCGCAGCCGTCGTAGCGGACGGAGTGCCGTTCGTGCTGTCCACCGGTAGGCCGCCGCGGTGGATCCACCCCGTCGTCGACGGTCTCGGATACGCGCCGATGTCGGTGTGCGCCAACGGTGCGGTCATCTACGACGCGGCCACCGATCGCGTGCTCAGTGCGGAGACCCTCGATGTCGAGACGCTGCAGTGGCTGGCCGACGTCGCGTACCGCGCGCTACCCGGCTGCGGTCTCGCGGCCGAGCGCGTCGGTCGATCGGCGCACGACGCGGCGACGCCGCAGTTCGTCAGCTCGCCCGGCTACGAGCACGCGTGGCTCAATCCCGACAACGTCGAGATGTCCGAGGACGACGTCGTCGACGTCCCCGCGGTGAAGCTCTTGATACGTCTGTCGGGATCGACCAGCGGCCACATGGCGAACATTCTCTCGCCGCTGATCTCCGGCCGCGCCGACCTGACCTTCTCCACCGACAACGGGCTCATCGAACTGTCGGCGCCGGGCGTCACGAAGGCGTCGGGCCTGGCGAAGGTCGCCGAGACCCTGTCCGTGGACGTCGCCGACATCGTCGCCTTCGGGGACATGCCCAACGACGTCCCGATGCTGTCGATGGTCGGCCTGGGCGTCGCCATGGGCAACGCGCATCCGGCTGCCGTCGCCGCCGCGGACGAAGTGACCGTCACCAACGCAGACGACGGAGTGGCGCAGGTACTCGAACGCTGGTGGTGATACGCCGGTACAGGGGCGCATCGAACACGACAAGGGCCGAGTCACCACGGTGACTCGGCCCTTGTCGACTGTCTGAACTCAGCCCGCGGGTGCGGGCTCCGGTGCCGGAGCGGGCTCGGCAACAGGTGCCGGCTCCACCGGCGCGGCGACCGGCTTCTGCATTTCTGCGTTGTAGGTGTCGTTGTACGTCTTGATGACCGTGGTCACGATGCCGGTGAGCTCGTTGAAGATGAGCGAACCGTTCTCGAAGTCCGTGCGGAAGCCCTCCGGCACCTTGAACTCGTCGGTGAGCGGCAGACCGAGGACGCCGTCGACGCCACCCTGCTGCAGGTACTGCTGGAAGATCTTGCCGATGACGGCCACGGCCTGGCCGGCCATGTTGGTGATGATCTCGCCGTTCTGGAACTGAGCCTTCTCGCGGCCGCCGCTGACCTGAACCAGGCCGCTGACCGGTACGCCGAGAGCGCCGGTTTCGCCGCCCGAGGACAACCACTTCTGCGCGACGGGGCTCGTCGACGCCAGGCGCTGCAATTCTGCGACCAGGGCCGGGATGTTCTCGCCCAGAGTCGAACTGACGTCCGTGCCCGGACGTGACGGTGCCGGGTCGGTCACCGCGGTATCCGGTGCGGTGGCATCGGGCGCGGTCTCGGGTGCTGCCGGTGTGACGTCGTCGCCGCCGCCGAGGTTCGCGGCCGCGATGTCGCGGATCTCCCCGAGCCTGGCGTATCCGGCGTCACCGGGGCATTCGGTGTTGCCGACGTCGCGGTGACCGAAGATCACCGGCAGGTCGACGGTCTTGCCTTTGCCGATGAACGTGAAATCCGTTCCCTCGGAGGTCATCGTCGTGGTCCCCTTGGGATCCAGACCGGCCTTGCCGAGTCGCCAGCCGAGGAACTTGCCGACCGAATCGACGGTCTCCTGCGACGGATCCTGAGTGGAGTAGTCGCCCATCATGGCCACTCCGACGGTGTTCTCGTTGAATCCACCGGCGTGCGCACCCTGGACCGGCTTGTCCAAGCCGCCGGCGCGACCCTCGAAGATCTGGCCGTACTTGTCGACGAGTGCGTTGTAGCCGATGTCGCACCAGCCCAGAGTCTGTGCGTGGTACGCGTAGATGGCGCGGACGATCTCGGCCGATTCGGACTTCGAGTAGTCGTTGCTGCCTGCGGTGTGGTGCACGGTGGCACCGCCGATGAAATCGTCGATTGTCGGGTTGGCGCAACGGATCGACTCGTCGGCACCCCACTGGGCGCGGGTGATGACGTTGGGACCTGCATCGCCCGCCACCGGAGTAGCGAGGTCGCTCAACGCCGAATCGGCGGGGGACGTGCCGGGGGTGATGAGCACGGCGCTGATGTCGCTCACTGCCGACGCCAACTGCTCGGCCGACACCTCAGGAGCGGCTTCGGGCGCAGCAGGCTCTATCGGTGCCGGATTCTGTTGGCGCAGCGGCTTGCTCGACGACGCGGGTGTGTAGCCCAAAGGCTGCTCCGCAACGGCGGGAGCAGGTGCAGTGGCATCGGAAGGCAGCGGAACAACCGGGACCTCCGGAACCGGCGGCGTTGCGAAGCTTTCGGGAGCAGCACTGCTCGTCAGCGGAGTCAACAGCACCTGCACGGCCTTGGTGAGCCCCACGAAGATCGGTTCGGTGCCCTGCTTTTCCGCAGCGGGAACGGCGTCGCTCGCAGTGGTATCCACCGGTGCGGTCTGCAGCCACGGGCCCCAGGATCCGTCCTCGAGCTGCCGTCGAACCTGTGCGCTCGCGCCGTTCAGCTGCTCGGAGGTCAACGCCACCATGCTGAACGGGGTGTCCTGCGAGATTTCCTTGACTGCGGCTCCGAGCGGCGGACCGGTGGGGTCGGCAGCCTCAGGATTGACCGGTGCCGAGGCGTCCACCCTGGGGATCGGGGCCTGCGCGGTTGCGCCACCCGGAGCCGGCGTCGTGAGACCCGGGATGTCGGGAATCTCGATCGGCGGGATCACGATGGAGTCCGGCAGCGGCAGGTATTTCAGATCGGAGAGCCGCAGATCGGGCAGCGGCAGGCCGGTGAGCTCCTGCAGCGGAATGACGATGTCCGGCGCAGCGCTCAGCGCGGTCTCGACGATCTTCGTCGGCACGGTGACCGGGGTTGTCTCGTTGGCCGGTCGAACTCCGGTGGTCGTGCTGTCTGTCAGCCCTGCGACCGCAAACGGGGTCGCGACGGCGAGTAGTGCGACAGCACCGAGAACGATCGACGGCTTCGTTCGACGGTTCGGCAAGGCGGTACTCCCTGGTTGGTGGTAGGTACGCGTCGTAGGATCTCCACTGCTGAACAACATGAATCACATCAGCAACATGAGTCCCATCAGACACAAGGCTAAACCTTAGCTTGACAGTTAGCCACAGCCGGGAAGTTCCAGTGGCGCGGCGCGTCGGGCGCGTCACCTACGCTTTCCACCTGTGACTGTGCACTTCATCGGAGCCGGACCCGGAGCGGCAGACCTGCTCACGCTGCGGGCCGTCGAGTTCCTGCGATCCAGTCCGGTGTGTGTCTACGCCGGTACCTACATCGACGACGCCATCCTCGAACATTGCTCGGCCGGTACTCGCCTGGTCGACACCGCGAAGCTCGATCTCGATGCCATCACCGCCGAACTCGTTGCGGCCGACCAGCGCGGGGACGACGTCGCACGCTTGTGCTCGGGTGACCCTTCCCTCTACTCCGCGATCGCAGAACAGTCGGCTCGACTCGACGCCGCGGGTGTGCCGTGGGACGTCACCCCGGGAGTGCCCGCCTACGCGGCCGCCGCGGCCACGTTGGGCGTCGAGCTGACCGTTCCCGAGGTGACGCAATCGGTGGTCCTCACTCGCGCGCAGGCCCGCTCGACGGCGATGCCGGACACCGAGGCGCTGGCCAACTTCGCCGCCACTCGCGCGACGTTGGCTTTGCATCTGGCCATCACCCGCACCCGTGTCCTCGCCGACGAGTTGGCGCAGTTCTACGGCTCGGACTGCCCCGCCGCGGTCGTCTTCCATGCCAGCAAGCCCGACGAGATCGTTCTGCGCGGCACTCTGGCCGACATCGCCGACCAGGTCGAGGCCGCCGGCCTTCGTCAAGCTGCGGTGATCCTCGTCGGTCCTGCTCTGGCCCGTCGTGTCGTCGCCGAATCCCACCTGTACGACGCCTGCCGGGACCGCTCGTGAAAATCCATCTGATCGGCATCGGCGGTGGTCACCCGGACCAGGTGACGGTGCAAGCCGTCGAGAAGCTGCGGGCCGTGGACGTGTTCGTCGTGGCAGACAAGGGTGCGTCCGTCGGGGATCTCGCAGCAGCCAGGCAGGAGATCCTCGAACGCCACCACGGTGGAAGCTACCGGGTCATCGAGGTGCCCGACCCCCCACGCGACCGGTCACCTCGGCAGTACGAGACCGCGGTCCTCGATTGGCACGACGCCCGCGCCCGGGCGTACGCCGACGTGCTCGACGGTCTCGCCGACGGCACCGTCGTGGGGTTTCTCGTCTGGGGAGACCCCGCGCTCTACGACAGCACGATCCGCGTCGTCGAGCGGATCGCCCAACTGCGCGGCGACATCGAGTTCGATGTCACACCCGGCATCTCCAGCGTGTCCATGCTGGCGGCGAGTCATCGACTCGTCCTCAATCGCATCGGGGGCCCGATCGTCATCACCACCGGCAGGAACCTGGCCGGCGACGTCGCAGCCGGGCTGGACAACCTCGTCGTCATGCTCGACGGCAACCTGGCCTGCAGTGCGCTGACCGGCGCAGGCTGGGGCATCCACTGGGGAGCCAACCTGGGTACGACCGACGAGAAGCTCGTGGCCGGGCCGCTCGACGACGTGCTCGACGACATTCGCCGCGCCCGCGCCGAGGTCAAAGAGGCACACGGCTGGGTGATGGATACCTACCTGCTCCGACGCCTGCCAGGTTGACACCGGACCGGCCGGGCGGTGCCTGGCGGGGTGGAGCCGTCACGATCGTCGGATACCCTGGTTGCCCGTGACTGCTGTAAGCCCCGAGACCACCTCTTCCGACGCCACCGCGACCGGCCGCTACGACCTCATCGTCGTCGGATCCGGGTTCTTCGGTCTGACCGTGGCAGAACGGGCGGCGTCCCAGCTGGGCAAGCGTGTTCTCGTTCTCGATCGGCGGCACCACCTGGGCGGCAACGCGTACTCGGAAGCCGAGCCCGAGACGGGTATCGAGATCCACAAGTACGGTGCGCACCTGTTCCACACGTCCAACAAGCGCGTGTGGGACTACGTCAACCAGTTCACCGACTTCACGGGCTACCAGCACCGCGTCTTCGCGCTGCACAACGGTCAGTCGTACCAGTTCCCGATGGGCCTGGGGCTGATCTCGCAGTTCTTCGGGAAGTTCTTCTCCCCGGCCGAGGCGCGGGCCCTGATCGAGGATCAGTCCAGTGAGTTCGACTCCAAGGACGCGCAGAACTTCGAGGAGAAGGCAATCTCGCTGATCGGACGTCCGCTCTACGAGGCGTTCATCCGGGACTACACGGCCAAGCAGTGGCAGACCGATCCGAAGGAACTGCCCGCGGGCAACATCACCCGGTTGCCGGTGCGCTACACCTTCGACAACCGCTACTTCAACGACACCTACGAGGGGCTGCCGGTCGACGGCTACACCGCGTGGCTCGAGAACATGACACGCGACGAGAAAATCGACGTTCGCCTGAACACCGACTGGTTCGATGTTCGCGACGAGTTGGTCGCCGAGAGCCCGGACGCCCCGATCGTCTACACCGGGCCGCTGGACCGCTACTTCGACTACTCCGAGGGCGAATTGGGCTGGCGCACCATCGATTTCGAGACCGAGGTGCTCCCGGTCGGCGATTTCCAGGGAACGCCGGTGATGAACTACAACGACGGCGACGTGCCGTTCATTCGGATCCACGAGTTCCGCCACTTCCATCCCGAGCGTGAGTACCCGACCGACAAGACGGTCATCATGCGCGAGTTCTCACGTTTCGCCGAGAGCGGCGACGAGCCGTACTACCCGATCAACACCCCCGACGACCGGCAGAAGCTCGAGGCGTACCGCAACCGCGCGAAGGCCGAGACGGCCTCCAACGGTGTGCTGTTCGGTGGTCGACTCGGCACGTACCAGTACCTCGACATGCACATGGCCATCGCGAGCGCACTGAACATGTACGACAACACCCTGGCCCCGCACTTCGAGACCGGCACCGCCCTGGCGGGGGACAAATGACCGCCAAGCATCTGCTCGAGGACGGGGTGGCAGACGTCGCGCCGGTCCTCGGAATATCGCTGTTGCAGCGTGTTCTGCTGCCCCGTTCGGGTGAGCCGCTCGACGTGCGCACGCTGTACCTCGAAGAAGCGACCACCAATGCCAAACGCGCGCACTCGCTCTCGCGTACCTCGCTCACCATCGGCGGCGAGTCCGAGGTGTCGTTCTGCACCTACTTCAACGCATTCCCGGCGAGCTACTGGCGGCGCTACAGCGTCCTGAAGTCCGTGGTGCTGCGCGTCGAGGTGTCCGGCCACTGCCGGATCGACGTCTACCGGTCCAAGGCCGATGCGTCGCGCATCCACGTCGAGGGCCGCGAGGCCGTGGACGGCGATGCGGCGCAAGAGTTTCTGATCGACCTCGGCCCGTTCGAGGACGGCGGGTGGATCTGGTTCGACATCACCTCCGACTCCGAGGTGGTCCTCGAGAGCGCGGGTTGGTACGCGCCGATCGAGGCTCCCGGCGAGGCGACCGTCGCCGTCGGCATCCCCACGTTCAATCGACCCACCGACGCCGTCAAAGCGCTTGTCGCCCTTGGCTCGGACCCGTTGGTGCTCGACGTGATCCAGGCCGTCATCATGCCGGATCAGGGCACCCGCAAGGCAAAGGACGAACCCGGCTTCGACGAGGCCGCAGCCGCACTCGGCGGCCGCCTCGCCATCCACGATCAGGCGAACCTCGGTGGGTCCGGTGGCTACAGCCGGATCATGTTCGAGGCGCTGAACAACACTGCGTGCCAGCACATTCTGTTCATGGACGACGACATCGAGATCGAGCCCGACTCGATTCTGCGGGCGTTGGCGATGTCGCGTTTCGCCAAGGTGCCCACGCTCGTCGGCGGCCAGATGCTGAATCTGCAGGCGCGTAGTCACCTGCACGTCATGGGTGAAGTGATCGACCGCGGGAACTTCATGTGGACCGGCGCGCAGAACGTCGAATACGACCACGACTTCTCCGAGGACCCGCTGCGCACCAGCAAGCTGCTGCACCGCCGCATCGACGTCGATTACAACGGCTGGTGGATGTGCATGATCCCGCGCGTCGTCGCCGAGGAACTCGGGCAGCCGTTGCCCCTGTTCATCAAGTGGGACGACGCCGAATACGGCTTGCGCGCACGCGAAGCCGGCTACCCGACGGTGACGCTGCCGGGTGCCGCGATCTGGCACATGGCGTGGAGCGACAAGGACGACGCCATCGACTGGCAGGCGTACTTCCACCTGCGCAACCGTCTCGTTGTCGCGTCGCTGCACATGCCGGGCGACGGCAAGGGCCTGGTTCTGGACACCATCAAGGCCACCGTCAAGCACCTGCTGTGCCTCGAGTACTCGACGGTCGCCATCCAGAACCTCGCGATCCGTGACTTCCTGGCCGGTCCCGAGCACATCCTGGAGATCCTGCCCACCGCGCTCCCGACGGTGCACGCACTGCGCAAGGAATTCCCCGACGCCGTCGTCGTCGGCAGTTCTACTGAGCTGCCGCTCGCATCCGGTGAGGAAGTCGGAGCCGTCGGCCTGCCGACCAACCCGATCTCCAAGGTCCGTCGTCTGGCCAAGGGCTTGCTGCACAACGTCAAGCCTGCGCACGAGCAGCACCACGAGCGTCCGCAGCTCAATGTGCCGACTCTCGACGCGCGCTGGTTCCTGCTGTCCCAGGTCGACGGCGTCACCGTCACGACAGCCGACGGTCGAGGCGTGGTCTACCGCAAGCGCGACCGTGCGCAGGCGGCGGCGTTGCTGAAGGAAGCGCTGTCGTTGCGCAAGCAGTTGGCAGCCGAATTCCCTGCGCTCAAGGCTCGATACCGTGATGCCGTGCCGCACCTGACCAGTAAGGAAACGTGGGAACGTGTCTTTCGTTACCAGGCGTAAAGGCCAGACCGAGGTGCCGACCGAAGTGCGCATCCTCGAGAAGGTGCAGGCAACGGTCGGCAGCGCCCCCGGTGCGATCACCGTCGCGCGCGGGATGTCGCACTTCGGCGAACATGCCCTCGGCTGGGTGGCGATAGCAGGTATCGGCGCTGCTCTGGACGCGCCGCGGCGACGCCAGTGGGCGTCGGTGGCCGTCGGTGCCGTCGGATCGCATGCCGCGTCCATCGTCATCAAGCGCATCGTGCGCAGGCCACGTCCCCACGATCCGGCCGTCCGGATCAATGTCTCGACGCCGAGCAAGCTGAGTTTCCCGTCGTCGCATGCGACATCCACCACAGCGGCTGCGGTTCTCCTCGGCCGCGTGACCGGGCTACCGTTACCGGCGGTCCTCGTCCCACCCATGTTGCTCTCGCGCTTGGTGCTCGGAGTCCATTACCCCACCGACGTGCTGGCCGGATCTGCACTCGGCGCGTTGACGGCTGCTGCCGTCGTGAAGTTCGAAGGAGACAAATGAGCGAGGATGCCGCACCCGTAGGCGCACCGCCGAAGAATCTGGCGGACGGCATCGTCAAGGCGCTTCGCCCGCGTCAGTGGGTCAAGAACGTGCTGGTCCTGGCCGCGCCGTTGGCGGCAGGCTCGGTCACCGATCGCGACGTGCTGCTGTCCGTCGCGCTCGCGTTCATCGTGTTCTGCTTCGCCGCCTCCGGTGTCTACCTGGTCAACGACGCCATGGACGTCGAGGCCGACCGCGCGCACCCCACCAAGCGGTTCCGGCCGATCGCTGCAGGAGTCCTGCCCGTCACGATCGCCTACGCGATGGCCGTGGTGTCGCTCGGACTCGCCGTCGGCCTGTCGTTCTTCGCAAACTGGAAGCTCGCGCTGGTCATCGGCGTCTACATCGTCATCCAGCTGGCGTACTGCTTCGGCCTCAAGCACCAGGCCGTGCTCGACATCTGCATCGTCTCCTCGGGCTTCCTGCTCCGCGCGATCGCCGGTGGCGTCGCTGCCTCGATCCCGCTCTCGCAGTGGTTCCTGCTGATCATGGCGTTCGGCTCGCTGTTCATGGCGGCAGGCAAGCGCTACGCCGAGCTGCAACTGGCCGAACGCACCGGGGCGAAGATCCGTAAGTCGCTCGAGAACTACACCACGACATATCTGCGCTTCGTGTGGACGCTGTCCGCGACGGCCGTCGTCATCTGCTACGGCCTGTGGGCTTTTCAACAGGACGCCGAAACGGACTCCAACTGGTTCGCCATCTCGATGATTCCGTTTACTATCGCAATCCTGCGATACGCAGTGGATGTAGACGGCGGCGAGGCAGGCGAACCCGAAGAGATCGCGTTGGGAGACAGGGTTCTCCAGCTACTCGCCATAGCGTGGATCGGAGTGGTTGGTGTCGCTGTCTACCTCGCCTGACCAGCGAGACACGCGAGAAGACACCCCGGCACCGGCGGTCTCGACCAGGGCGGTCTTCTGGGTCGGGACCGTCGTCACCGGTGCCCTGTTTCTGTGGGGTGCCTGGGAACGTCGCTGGATCGCCGACGACGGCCTGATCGTCCTGCGCACCGTCCGCAACCTGTTGGCCGGCAACGGCCCGGTGTTCAACGCGGGCGAGCGGGTCGAGACCAACACGAGCACCATCTGGACGTACCTCGTCTACGCGGGTAGCTGGCTCAGCGACGGCCGGCTCGAGTACGTGGTCCTGACGATCGCGCTCGTGCTGTCCACAGCGGCCGTCGTCATCGCGATGATCGGCACGTTCGCCCTGCGTGGGCGCACTGCGTCACGCACTCTCTTCCTCCCCGCCGGTGTACTGGTGTACATCGCGGTACCGCCGGCCCGTGACTTCGCCACGTCCGGACTCGAGACCTGCCTGGTCATCTTCTGGCTGGCGGTTTTGTGGCTGCTGATGGTGCGGTGGGGGCAACGCCGTGGCGGTGGCGTCGAGCTGCTGCTGCTGGCCTTCTTCACCGGCCTGGGCCCGCTGGTGCGCCCCGAGCTGTCCATCGTGTCGGTTCTGGCACTCGCGATGATCTTCCTCGCCCCGCAGACGTGGTTGTCGAGGCTGCGCGTGTTCGCATTCGCGGGCGCGGTTCCCGTGCTGTACCAAATTTGGCGCATGGGCTACTACGGCCTTCCGTACCCCAACACCGCAGTGTCCAAGGACGCCGGCGGTGCCAAGTGGTCGCAAGGGTGGGCGTATCTGACCAACCTGATGGGACCGTACCTACTGTGGCTCCCGCTGGTGCTGCTCCTGCTCGGTGCCGCCCTGTCGGTGACACGAGTGCGCCCGACGCTGCCCAGATCAGTGGGCGGCCTGCTCGCCGCGTTGCGCACGCCGACCGCTGTCGTCGTATTCGTGCTCGTCAGTGGATTGTTGCTCGCGGTCTACGCAATTCGAGTCGGTGGCGATTTCATGCACGGGCGAACATTGTTGCCCGCCCTGTTCACGCTGCTGTTGCCCATTTCGATATTGCCCGTCGCGCTCCCGCAACGATGGTCCGGTAATCGTGCGACTGCTGTTTTCGTCGCAGATGTATTCGTCTGGGGTGGGATCGTCTTCTGGGCTGTGATTGCGGCGAACACGACGGGAATGCCCCAGGGCTCGATCGTCGGACGAAGCGGAATCGTCGACGAACGAGCGTTCTATTCGCTCAACACCGGGCACGCTCATCCGATCCTGGCGTCGGACTATCTCGACTATCCGCGGATGCGGGCGATGGTTCAGGCGATCGACGACACCCCGGACGGCGGATTGCTGCTGCCGTCCGCGCAATTCACCTACTGGGATGTCGTCCCGCCGCCCCTCCCGATCCCCGAGGGTGGATTCGGTCACACCGTCTACTTCCTCAACCTGGGGATGACGAGCATGAACGTCGGCCTCGACGTGCGGGTCATCGACCAGATGGGGCTGGCGTACCCGTTGGCATCGCACACCGAACGCCTCGAGAACGGCCGTATCGGTCACGACAAGAACCTCTACCCGGACTGGGTCGTCGCAGATCTGGGACTGGTCGGCATCCATCCGTACCTGCCCTGGTACATGGACGAGGACTGGGTGACCGAAGCTCAGGTGGCGTTGACCTGCCCGGACACCCAGGAATTGCTGACGTCCTACCGAGCACCGCTGACGAAGGATCTGTTCGTCCGGAATGTGAAACGTTCGTTGTTCTATGCCGGTTATCGATTCGACCGGGTGCCGAAATACGAAATACAGCGATGTGATCTTCCGGCACCTGTATTGAAGGCCGATAATTAGCCGACAGAACACGAGAAGATCACCGGGTTGCGCCGATTCGGTCTCGACGCGAAGATGAGCTGTCTCGATCCTGTAACGGGCGACGTACTTCGTGCGATAAGTGCGGAGGATATGTATGCGCCAGACCCTGGGTCGGGCGCATACATGATGAACTTGCGAGATCAATCGTTGATTGCGTAACCGATGTGACGAAGCTGCTGAGAGGTCGAGTGCATGCTGGGTAGATGGAAGAGCCGGTCCGGGGACAAGCGAGCGGGCTCCTGGGGACGCCGCGCCGCAACATCCATGCTGATGGCAGTGGTGCTACCACTGGGCTTGGCCGTGGCGGGCGGTGGCGCAACTGCCAACGCAGCGTTCGACGGCAACGCCATCGACGTCTGGACGGACTCGAGCATGGGCCCGATCAAGAGCCGGGTGTGGCGGGCAGCGGACGGTAACACCAACCGCGTCGTCTACCTGCTCGACGGCCTGCGCGCCACGACGGACATCTCGGGCTGGGAGCACGAGACCGACGCCGGAGCAGTTCTCGCCTCGTGGAACATCAACGTCGTCGAGCCGGTCGGTGGACAGTCGAGCTTCTACTCCGACTGGTACGCACCGTCCAACTTCAACGGTCAGAAGACCACCTACAAGTGGGAAACCTTCCTGACGCAGAACCTCCGCGAGAACCTGCGCGCGAACTACGGCTTCAACCCGAACCGCAACGGTGTCATCGGTATCTCGATGGGCGGCTCCGCAGCCCTCACGCTGGCTGCGTACCACCCGGACCAGTTCAGCTACGCCGGTTCGCTGTCGGGCTACCTGAACATCTCCGCACCCGGCATGCGCGAGGCGATGCGCCTGGCACTGCTGGACTCCGGCCGCTACAACATCGACGCGATGTGGGGCCCGCCGTGGGATCCGGCATGGCTGCGCAACGACCCGTTCGTCTTTGCGCCTCGCTTGCGTGACAACGGCACGCGAGTGTGGGTCTTCGCAGGCAGCGGTCTGCCCGGCGGTCTCGATCGCCCACAGAGCTTCATCGATTACTACAACACCGCGAACGGTATGGGCCTCGAGGCCATCGCCCTGGCGAACAGCCGCGCCTTCCAGATCCGCATGGCGAGCATCGGTGCCAACAACGTCACGTATGCGTTCCCGGCCGTCGGTACCCACCAGTGGGGCTACTGGGGCGAGCAGATCCGCGTCATGGCACCGGACCTGAGCGCCAACATCGGTAACTGATCCACCCGACAGCGTTTGCTGTCGCAGTCCCCGCTTTCGGCCCTGTAGTGATATTTCACGACTTTTCAGGGCTGTTCAGCGGGGACCGCGCAGGATAGTCTCCTGTTTCAGAAACTCGCAGAGGCGAAACTGGGACGCTGA
Source organism: Rhodococcus sp. JG-3 (assembly GCF_000482405.1). Classification (NCBI taxonomy): domain Bacteria; kingdom Bacillati; phylum Actinomycetota; class Actinomycetes; order Mycobacteriales; family Nocardiaceae; genus Rhodococcus; species Rhodococcus sp. JG-3. Next base: position 638,173 of record NZ_KI519398.1, on the reverse strand, counting down.
TCACAGTTTTGCCTTGGAACCGCTCGATGGAATAACCTCCATCGAGCGGTTCGCCTGTTATGCAGCAGAACCTCAACATTTCGACACACCACAGCTTCACCCCGGCCTCATGGGCCGTCAGTCAGCCCTGTTCGATTGCCGGGGGCCGCTACGACAGCGGAGACCGCGTAGATGAGAGAGAGCACGATTCATGCGATTTGCCGGCCTCAGCAGTAACCCGAAGGCGTCATCACGTTGGCGTCAGCGCCTGCTCGGCGTGGGTGCTGCCGCACTCGTTCTGCCGATTGCAGCCGGTGTCGTCGGCGGCGCAGTCGCAGTCGCTGCCCCCACTGCCGTCGTCCATCAGACCCCGGCCGGTGGCCGCGAGGACCTGATCGTCCCGTCCGAGATGGGTCCGATCAAGGTCCAGGTCCAGTGGGCGGCACGCGGCGGAAACGCTGCTCTCTACCTGCTCGACGGCCTGCGTGCCCGCGACGATCGCAACGCCTGGACCTTCGAGACCAACGCGCAGGATCAGTTCGCCAACGACGACGTGACTCTGGTCATGCCCGTCGGTGGACAGTCCAGCTTCTACAGCGACTGGTACACCTCGTCGAACTTCAACGGCCAGGAAGTCACCTACAAGTGGGAGACGTTCCTGACGCAGGAGCTCCCGGCGTTCCTGGAGAACTACGGCGTCTCGCGCAACAACAACGGTGTTCTCGGACTGTCGATGGGTGGTTCGGCTGCCCTGACGCTCGCCGCGTACCACCGCGACCAGTTCAAGTTCGCCGGCTCGCTCTCGGGTTACCTGAACATCTCGGCCCCGGGCATGCGTGAGGCGATTCGTATCGCGATGCTCGATGCCGGCCGCTTCAACGTCGACTCCATGTGGGGACCGCCCTGGAACCCGGCGTGGCTGCGCAACGACCCGTTCGTCTTCGCACCCAGGTTGCAGGGTCTGTCGCTGTACATCTCCGCAGCCAGTGGCCTGCCCGGCCAGTTCGACCGCCCGGCCGCTCCGATCGATTTCTACAACACCGCCAACGGCATGGCGCTCGAGGCACTCTCGCTCGCCAACACCCGTGCATTCCAGATCCGCATGGGCACCCTCGGTATCCCGGCAACCTACAGCTTCCCGGCCAACGGAATCCACGCCTGGCCGTACTGGGGTGCCGAGCTGTGGAAGGCACGCACCCAGATCCTGGACGCGCTGAACGCCTGATTCGGTTCCGTAACGTGCTCTCCGACAATGCCGCCCCACGCTCTCGCGTCGGGCGGCATTGTCGGTTCGAGCGCCGGCTCTCCGATTCTCCCCAATTCACATTCGCACCACCAGTCACAGCGAGTCTGCTGTTCGTGGCCATCGGGCACGTGTAGAAAGACATACGAAGCATGTCTCGAGACGAGACCTTCGGTCGTCACAGGAAAGAGAGTCACCATCATGCGCACTGGGCTTGTTCGGTTCGGTCGTACCCCATCGGCCGGCACACGGGCTCGGCGAGCGGCAGCAGCAGTGACTGTCGCCTCCGCGCTGATGATTCCCTTCGCGACGACGACGTTGGCCACTGCAGCCCCGGTTGCTCATGCCGCCCCGATGGCGCAGACCGGCCCCGCCTACACCCAGACCGGTGGAGCAACCGTCACCTCGGTGGACTGGCTCTCCGATCGCCGCGTCGCGCTGTGGATCCAGTCGCCCTCGATGGGAACGCCCATCCAGGTGCAGCTGCTGCTCGCGCGTGACTGGAACATCAACCCGCAGGCCACGTTCCCGCAGGTGTACATGTTGGACGGCCTCCGGGCGACCGACCAGGAGAACGGCTGGACGGCCGAGACCGACGCCGAGGCCTACTTCGCCGACAAGAACGTCAACGTCGTGCTGCCGATCGGCGGACAGTCCAGCTTCTACTCCGACTGGGTCGATCAGGACAACGGCAAGAACTACCAGTGGGAGACGTTCCTGACCAAGGAGCTGCCGCCCATCCTGGCCAAGGACTGGCGCAGCACCGACAACCGTGGCGTCGTCGGGTTGTCGATGGGTGGCACGTCGGCGATATTCCTCGCGGCCCGCAACCCCGGCTTCTTCAAGTTCGCCGGTTCGCTGTCGGGCATCCTGACCACCACCTCGCTCGGCATGCCGCAGGCCATCCAGTACGCGATGACCGACGCCGGCGGCTACAACTCCAAGGCCATGTGGGGCGCACCGTCCAACTCGCTGTGGGCTCAGCACGATCCGTACCTGCTGGCCGACAAGCTGAAGGGCGTCAGCCTCTACATCTCGAGTGGCAACGGCTCGACCGGCCCGTACGATCAGCCGTCGCCGATTCCGGGCGTCAGCACCAACTACGCGGGTATGGGGCTCGAGATCCTCTCGCGACTCACTTCCCAGACCTTCGCCACCAAGCTCAACCAGCTCGGAATCCCCGCGCAGGTCAACTACCGCCCGTCGGGCACGCACTCGTGGCCTTACTGGCAGTTCGAGTTGCACCAGCTGTGGCCGCAGCTCGCCACGGCACTCGGCGTCGAGGTCGACAAGCCCGCCTGCAGTGTCGCGGGCATGATCGGCAATGCGAGCGGCGCGAACTCGTGGCTGGGTCCCTGCCTCACCGCGGAGTACAACGTCGCAGGCGGACGAGCTCAGGACTTCACCTTCGGTCGGGTCTTCTTCACGCCTGACACCGGGGCGCAGGTGGTTGCCGGCGCTATCGGCGGTATCTACCAGGGCAACAAGGGCCCCGAGGGTGCGCTCGGTTTCCCGAAGACCGGCGAGATCGCCACTCCCGACGGCCGCGGCCGCTTCAACGCCTTCCAGAACGGCATGGTCTACTTCACGCCGCAGACCGGAGCCCATGTGGTCAAGGGTGCCGTGCTCGACGAGTGGGCAGCCCAGGGCTACGAGGGCGGTCCTCTGGGATACCCGGTGCTCGACGAGGTGGCAACACCCAACAAGCCCGGCTCGGTGCAGGGCTTCGAGATCGGCGCGATCTACACCTCTCCCGACGCGGGCGTGCATTCTGTGCAGGGCATGATTCTCGGTAAGTACGGTGAATTGGGTTGGGAGAGTGGACCTCTCGGGTTCCCCAAGTCCAACGAGATCGGCCCCATCCGGGACGGCGGACGGTTCAATCAGTTCGAGACCGGCAACATCTACTGGAGCCCGGTCAGCGGAGCCTGGTCCATGCCGTACGGCCCGATCTTCGACGCCTGGGGATCGGTGGGCTACGAAGGTGGCCGCCTCGGCTACCCCACCAGCGATCAGTTCGACATCGACGGTGGCGGTAAGCAACAGAACTTCCAGTTCGGCATCATCACCGTCAAGGACGGCAAGGCCACGATTGCTCCGTGACCGGAGGCAGTCACGGCTTCAGAGTTCTCTCAGAGCGTGGCTGTACTCTCGCCTGCGACCCGACGACCGAAGGATTTCGATCGATGACGCGTAACTCTCTGGCCAGAACTCTGTCACTCGGCGTGCTCGCCGTGGCGGCGAGCTCGATGCTGGTGGCGTGTGGAAGTGACGACTCGACGGCCACCGGCGCGCCGACGAGCACCACCACGGCAGCTGCGACGACGACCGAGGCGAGTTCGTCGACGTCGGCGGCCGAGAGCACCACCACTACTGTCGCTCCGACCACCAGTCCGGGCGAGGCGGCGACGGCACCGCCGGAGCAACCCCAGGCCGTGCCGGACGACTTCCCGGGGCCGACGGAGAGCCAGATCGACAACCGTGGCCAGCGTTTCCTCGACGAGCTGAAGAGCAAGGGCGTCACCCCGGCGGGCAACGGCGACATCGCGGTGTCGACGGCCAACTACATCTGTGCCGCGCAGGCGCAGGGCGTCGCAGCCGACGAAATCACGACCTACGTCACCGCGAACGTCGGCGTCGAGGCGAGTGCAGCCGGAACGCAGATGAACGAGACGCAGGCCCAGCAGGCTGCCCAGACCTACATCGCCGCCGCGCAGGCGACGTACTGCACGCCGTAGTTCGCGCTGATGGCCAAACGTAAACGCAGAGTTCTGCCGGTGATCGCCTTCGCGGTGATCATCGGGCTCGTCATCGTGGCCCTGTGGTACCTCCTCGCCGGGCGTCTCGGACCCGGACCGGGACCGGTACCACCGCCGGGCCCCGAGCAGCCGACCTCGCAACCGGCGGACTGCCCGGACGTCCAGGTCATTGCCATCCCGGGTACGTGGGAGTCCTCGTCGACAGATGACCCGTACAACCCGACCGCCAATCCGGTGTCGCTGATGCTCAACGTCACTCGGCCGCTGCAGGAGCAGTTCCCCGGATCTCGCGCGGACGTCTACACGGTTCCCTACGTCGCACAGTTCTCGAACCCCATCGCGCTGCCGCCGGACGGCCAACAGTCGTACAACAACAGCCGTACCGAGGGCAAAAACGTTGCGGTGCAGAAGATGTCGGACGTCGCAGCGCGGTGCCCACTGACCAACTTCGTCATGGCCGGCTTCTCTCAGGGAGCAGTCATCTCCGGCGACATCGCGGCCGACATCGGCGCGGGTAACGGACCCATCTCCGCCGATCGTGTCCTCGGCGTCACCCTCATCGCCGACGGCCGCCGCGACGGAGTGTCGGGTACCGACGTGCCGGGACCGCTCGACGGCGTCGGAGCCGAGGTCGCCCTCGGGGGACTCGATCTCCCCGGCATCACCATGACGGGGCGTCGGGACGGCGGGTTCGGCGCGCTCGACGACCGGACCAATCAGATCTGTGCACCCGGCGACCTGATCTGTGCGTCCCCGTCGGATGGACTGTCGCTGCGCAACATTCCGCAGAGCATCCAAATTCTGATCGGGGCGGCGGGCAATCCGGTGCACGCGTCGTACAACAGTTTCGTCGTCGACGGTTCCGGCACGACGGCCACCCAGTGGACGGCGGCGTGGGCGGCCGATCTGATCGAGAATGCGCCGACGCCTCCGCACTCGTGATCGGGTCGTGTGGACGACGGCGTGATCGGGGTCGTGGGTAGCGCAGTGACCGGTGTCATGGATAACGGACAGGTCACAACGCGGCGTGTCGCCAACTGGTGCAGGGCACAAACCTGTGGTCTGCGACCCCCAGTCGGTGGGATCCGCTCCCGCGAGCGGCTAGAGTGACGCCTTGGACCTGCGCGGATCGGCCCCGGCCGACTGCCCCGCACGGTGTGCCCAGACCCCCGGTACCGACCACCTCAGACCCCAGGTGCCGGCCGCTCCAGACCCCAGAGGAGAGCAATAGATGAGTTCCGCCGAGGCCGCGACCCCCGGGCCGCGCAAATTCCGCTTCGCTGCAGGCGGAGAGGGAAACGCGGAGGAGGGCGGGGCTCGGAAGTTCATCAAGCTGGCTCAGCAGGCCGAGGAACTGGGTTACGACAGCTTCATGATCCCCGATCATCTCGGTAATCAGGTCGGGCCGATCGCGGCGCTCGGAGCTCTCGCCGTCGCCACCGACAAGATTCGGCTCGGCACGGCGGTGCTCGCCAACGGCTTCCGCCATCCCGCGGTGCTCGCCAAGGACGCGGCGACCATCGATGTGCTCTCCGGCGGACGGCTCGAACTCGGACTCGGCGCGGGCTGGATGCGCGAGGAATACGACAAGGCCGGCATCACCTACGACCGTCCCGGCGTCCGCATCGAGAAGCTCGCGGAGACCCTCGACATTCTCGACGTGTTGCTGCGCGGCCAGGAATGCAACTACGAGGGCAAGCACTACACGATCACCGGTCTCAAAGGCAGCCCTCGTCCGCGTCAGGGACCGCGTCCGCCGATCTGCATCGGCGGCGGCGGCCCCAAGATGCTCGCGCTGGCGGCCAAGCACGCCGACATCATCTCCGTGGTGCCGAGCACCTCGAAGGAAGGCAAGTTGCTGCTGTCGGGCATGACCATCGAGAAGACTCTCGAGCGCGTCGAGCTCATCCGGGCTGCCGCAGGGGATCGGTTCGACGACATCGAGCTGAACTGGGCGATCACCACCATCGTGGTCACCGACGATCGCGAGCAGATGGCCGAGATGGCATTGGCCGCGCTGGACAACGGTTATCCACCCAACGTGGACGTCGACGTCAAGCTCACGGTCGAGGACATTCTGTCGTCGCCGTACCTTGCCTTCGGAACGTACGAGGAAATCGCCGATCAGATCCGTAACGTTCGCGCGCGGACGACGATGTCCTATGTCGGGGTTTTCCCCACACAAATGGAAGCATTCGCTCCGGTTGTCGACTTGCTGAAAGGCGAGTGACGCAGGCGCGTGTCGGTAGCATGGAGTCGGCCTCGAGGTCGACCGAAACCGCCACCGCTGGAGTTACCACTTAGTAACATAAAACGCTGTTCGGTGTCTGCATCGATGAACGTCGTCAATGCAAAGCCAGGTCACGCACGATGTGTGGCAGCGATTCGTGTCGGAGGAGATTGAAGAAAATGAGCCACACGTTCGATGATTTCATCGATGAGAACGGCCACATCACCATCGGTGAAGGGCAGACACTCGTCCGCCACGTCGAGGCGAACGTCGAAGAGAACGCCGACACGCTCGCGTACCGGTTCATGGACTACTCCCGGGAACGGGACGGTGAAGCGCACGAGTTGACCTGGTCACAGTTCGGCAAGCGGCTGCGCGCTGTCGCCGCCCGTCTGCAGCAGGTCACCGAGCCCGGTGACCGCGTGGCGATCCTCGCTCCCCAGGGCCTCGAGTACGTCATCGCGTTCTTCGGTGCGATCTACGCGGGCACCATCGCGGTGCCGCTGTTCGATCCCGACGAGCCCGGCCACACCGACCGCCTGCATGCCGTCCTCGGCGACTGCAAGCCCAGCGCGATCCTCACCGCCAGCAACTCCGCGGCGGGCGTTCGCGCGTTCTTCCGCGCGCTCCCCGCTGCCGAGCGGCCACGCATCATCGCCGTCGACGCCGTTCCCGACAGCGTCGGCGAGACGTGGGTCGAGCCCAAGGCAGGGTTGGACGACATCGCCTACCTGCAGTACACGTCCGGTTCGACGCGGACCCCGGCCGGCGTCGAGATCACGCACCGCGCGGTCGGCGTCAACGCGCTGCAGATGGTCGACAGCATGGAGATCAACTACGACTCGCGCGGCGTCACCTGGCTGCCGATGTTCCACGACATGGGTCTGCTCACCGTCATCCTCCCGGCCCTCGGTGGCAAATACATCACGATCATGAGCCCGCGCGCGTTCGTGCAGCGGCCGTGGCGCTGGATCAAGGAACTCGCCGCGGTCTCCGACGGAGCAGGCACGTTCGCCGCGGCACCGAACTTCGCGTTCGAGCACGCCGCCCAGCGCGGACTGCCCAAGAACGGTGAAAGTCTCGACCTGTCGAACGTCATCGGCCTGATCAACGGCAGCGAGCCCGTCACCACGTCGTCGATGAAGAAGTTCAACGAGGCCTTCGGCCCGTACGGTCTGCCGAAGTCCGCGATCAAGCCGTCGTACGGCATGGCCGAGGCGACGCTGTTCGTCTCAACGAGCAAGCACGCCGACGAGGCCAAGGTCGTCTACGTCGACCGTGTCGAGCTGAACGCAGGCAACTTCGTCGTCGTCGCACCCGACGCTCCCGGAGCCATCCCGCAGGTATCGACCGGAACCGTCGCCCGGAGTCAGTGGGCCGCGATCGTCGACTCCGAAACCGCCACCGAGGTGCCCGACGAACACGTCGGCGAGATCTGGCTGCACGGCGAGAACATCGGCAAGGGCTACTGGGGTCGCGAGACCGAGACCAGCGAAACCTTCCACAACAAGCTCGTCCACCGCGTCGCCGACGGGTCGCACGCCACGGGTGCCCCCGAGGGCGCCAACTGGATGCGCACCGGAGACTTCGGCGTCTATCACGACGGCGAGCTCTACATCACCGGCCGCGTGAAGGACCTCGTCATCGTCGACGGCCGCAATCACTACCCCCAGGACATCGAGTTCTCGGCTCAGGAAGCAAGCAAGGCTCTGCGGCCGGGCTTCGTGGCGGCGTTCGCGGTGCCGCTCAACCAGCTGCCCGACGTCGTGTTCGAGTTCAGTGGTGCCGCTTTGACCAAGGATTCGGACGACAGCTCCGAACAGCTCGTCATCGTTGCCGAGCGCGCTCCCGGCTCGGGCAAGGCAGACCCGGCTCCGATCGCCGACGAGGTGCGCACCGCAGTCTCGGCGCGGCACGGCGTCACGGTCCGCGACGTCCTGCTCGTCCCGGCCGGTTCCATCCCGCGTACGTCGAGCGGCAAGATCGCCCGACGCGCGTGCAAGGCCGCCTACATCGAGGGCACCCTGCGCGGCGGTTACCAGCAGACGGCATTCCCGGACGCCGAACTACCCGACTGATCTCTGGGCCTCCCGTTCCTTCGATACATAGCTTGGTGAGTAATGGCTGAACAAGAGACAGACAAGATTCAGAGTGCCGACGGGACGGACCTCACGGTCGCCCAACTGCGGGATTGGCTACGCAACTGGGTTGCAGACGCGACGGGTCAACCCGCGTCGGCCATCTCCGACGACCGTCCGATGGAGGAATTCGGTCTGTCCTCTCGCGATGCCGTCGCACTGAGCGGTGAGATCGAGGAGCTGGTGGGGGTCACGCTGACCGCGACCGTCGTCTACCAGCACCCCACCATCGCGTCTCTGGCCAAGATCATCATCGAGGGCGAACCCGACGAGCCGGTGGGTACCGTCGACGACGCGTTCTACACCAGCGGAGTGCAGGCCGGCGACGCCCACGACATCGCGATCGTCGGACTGTCGTCACGCTTCCCCGGCACCGGTCACACCCCTGAGGAGATGTGGTCGCTGCTCATCGAGGGCCGCGACGGCATTACCGACCTGCCCGAGGGCCGGTGGAAGGAATTCACCTCCGATCCCGTCATCGCCGCAGCCGTCGACGCGACGGTCACCAAGGGTGGCTACCTCGACGACGTCAAGACTTTCGACGCCGAGTTCTTCGCGATGTCGCCCAACGAGGTCGTCAACGTCGACCCGCAGCAGCGCCTCGCGCTGGAACTGACCTGGGAAGCGCTCGAGCACGCGCACATCCCGGCCAGCTCTGTGAAGGGCAGTCAGGTCGGCGTCTTCATCGGCAGCTCGTCCAACGACTACCAGCTCATCGCCGTTAGTGATCCGGCCGTCCACCCCTACGCACTGACCGGCACCTCCACCGCCATCGTCGCCAACCGCGTGTCGTACTTCTACGACTTCCGCGGGCCGTCGATCGCCGTCGACACTGCCTGCTCGTCGTCCCTCGTGGCCGTCCACCAGGCAGTGCGCAGCCTGCGCACCGGCGAATCCGATCTCGCCGTCGCAGGCGGGGTCAACATGCTGCTCGCCCCGCCGATCACCGTTGGCTTCGGTCAGACCGGCGTCCTCGCTCCCGACGGCCGGATCAAGGCCTTCTCCTCCGACGCGAACGGCATGATTCGCTCCGAGGGCGGCGGACTCGTCGTGCTCAAGCGACTCGAGGACGCCGAGCGAGACGGCGATCAGGTGCTCGCTGTCATCGCCGGATCCGCCATCAACCAGGACGGCCGCTCCAACGGACTCCTCGCGCCGAACCCCGACGCACAGGCCGACGCACTCCGATTCGCATACCGCGACGCCGGCATCAACCCGTCGGGCGTGGACTACATCGAAGCGCACGGCACCGGAACCATCCTGGGCGATCCCATCGAGGCCGACGCGCTCGGCCGCGTGGTCGGCCGTGGCCGCGACGCGGACAAGCCGGCACTGCTCGGCTCGGCGAAGACCAACTTCGGACACCTCGAATCTGCAGCAGGCGCAGCAGGTTTGATCAAAGTCGTGTTGGCGATGCAGGAGAACAAGCTCCCGGCGTCACTGAACTACGTGGGCCCCAACCCGTACATCGACTTCGACAAGGCGCACCTGAAGGTCATCCCGGAGGCCACCGACTGGCCGCGGTACACCGGCAAGGCCGTCGCCGGCATCTCCGGTTTCGGCTTCGGCGGCACCAACGCCCACGTCGTCGTGCGCGAGTACGTACCGGGTGAGACCTCGGCCGAATTCGACCCCGCTGCCGTGGATCCCGAGGCCGCGGTGGTGGAGGGCGTCTACGAGGAGCAGCTCGACGCCGAGACGACCAGCCCGGTCGCCGAGGCCGAGACCATCCTGGCGGAGTCCGACAGTGCTCCGGAGACAGTGATTCTCGCGGTGTCGGCCGCGTTGCCGTCGCGCCGTAAGCGCGCGGCGTCGGAACTGGCCGACTGGCTCGAGACCGAAGAGGGCAGCACGACGCCTCTGGTCGATGTCGGCCGTACATTGGCTCGGCGTAACCACGGGCGTTCGCGCGCAGTGGTTCTCGCGTCCACCACAGCCGAGGCCATCGCCGGATTGCGCGCCATCGCAGCAGGCAAGCCCGGACCGGGCGTGTTCTCCGCGGACTCACCTGCGTCCAACGGCGCAGTGTGGGTGTTCTCCGGATTCGGCTCGCAGCACCGCAAGATGGCATCGCGGCTGTACCGAACCAACGCCGTGTTCGCCGCCGAGGTGGACAAGGTGGACGAGCTGCTCGTCGACGAAGCCGGCTACTCCATCCGCGAGATCATCCTCGACGACTCGCAGACCTACGAGTTCGAGAACTCCCAGGTCGCTATCTTCGTCATCCAGATCGCCTTGGCCGCAACGCTTCGCGCACACGGTGCGGAGCCGTCGGCCGTCATCGGCCACTCGATGGGTGAGGTCGCCGCCGCGTACGTTGCCGGAGGCCTGAACCTCGAAGACGCCGTCCGCATCATCTACGCCCGCTCGCGGCTGCTGGCCGAGGGCCAGGACGGCCTCGGTGCCGCCTCGCAGGGTGCCATGGCACTCGTCGAGTACACCCCCGACGAGGTCAAGACCCTCACCGATCAGTTCCCGAACGTGGAGCCCTGCGTGTACGCCGCGCCCACGCACACTACGGTCGGCGGGCCCCGCGCCGAGGTCGAAGCCCTCGTCGAAAAGGCCGAGGCCGCAGGCAAAATGGCCCGTCTGCTCGACGTCAAGGGAGCAGGACACACCGCGGCAGTCGACGTACTGCTCGGTGAGCTCGCAGCCGAGCTCGCCGGAATCGAACCGAGCAAGCTCACCGCCGGGGTCTACTCCTCGGTCGATCGTGAGGCGCACTACCGCGTCGGACATGCGGCGATTCACGGCGTCGACTACTGGACCAAGGGAATGCGTCACCCGGTCTGGTTCACCCAGGCCGTCAATGTTGCTGTGGGAGACGGGCACACGACGTTCGTGGAGCTCGCCCCCAACCCCGTCGCACTGATGTCGGTTGCCGCTACCGCGTGGGCTGCCGGCCTGGCCGACGCCACGTTGATTCCGACGCTCAAGCGCAAGGAAGACGAGGCAGACACGTTCCTCGCCGCGCTGGCGCAGCTGTACGTGCACGGTCACGCGCTGGAACTGGCGACGCTGTTCGAGTCGGGTCCGTATGCTGCAATTCCGCGAACTGCGTACTTGCGCAAGGAGTTCTGGCTCAGCTCGCAGGTCAGCTCCAGCGGTAACTCTCGCGTCCCCGGTGCCCGGGTGGCGTTGCCCGACGGCCGCCACGTGTGGGAAGTTCAGGCCTCGGCCGTCTCGGGATTCGATGCGTTGGTCACCGCCGCTGCCTCGCAGGTGTTCTCCGATGTGGCGCTGGGTGCTTCGGTCTCGCATGCATCGGTGCCAGCGGCCGGCACGGTCGTCACCACATTGACCTCGCACCTCGGTGGTGCGTCGGTCCAGGTCCATGCACATGAGGGCTCGGCGTTCACCCTGCTGCACGAGGCCGTCGTCACCTCGGGTGATGCTCGTCCGGAACCTGTTGTGGCGGTAGAAGAGCGATCCTCGTCTCCGATGGAAGAGTTGCCCGAGGTCGTCGAGACGTTCGGTGACCGCTGGGATCCCAACGGCAATCAGAAGCTCGAAGATCGGCTGGCGATCATCGTCGCCGAGTCGATGGGCTACGCACCCGAGGACTTGCCTCCCGAGGTGCCGCTGATCGAACTGGGGCTCGATTCGCTCAGCGCCGTTCGGATCAAGAACCGCGTCGAGTACGAATTCGACATCCCAACAGTGCAATTGCAGGCCGTGCGTGATGCGAACCTGCGTGAGGTGGAGAAGTACCTGCGCTACGCGATCGAGAACCGCGACGAGGTGCAGGCGCTGGCAGACAAGCAGGCCGCCGAAAAGGCTGCCGAGCAGGCTGCCGAGAGTGGCGCGACTGCACGCGACGAAGCGTTGGAGACGGCCGTCGCCGCACCGGAGACCGCGGTGCCGAGTGCGGAATACCAACCCGCACCGGTGGTCGCAGCGCAGACCGACCTGGGCGGCAAGGAAGCGTTCGCCGAGGCCGCCGGATCCGATGTGCCCCCACGTGACAACGCCGAGCGGATGACGTTCGCAACGTGGGCAGTGGTGACGAAGGAATCGGCCAAGGGCATCTTCAACACGCTGCCGATCCTCGACGACGAGACGGCCGAGAAGTTGGCCGCTCGCCTGACCGAGCGGGCCGGCGGCGAGATCACCTTCGACGACGTACTGGACTCGGAGACCATCGAGCAGCTCGCCGACAAGGTACGCCCGCACCTCGAGGACGGCGAGATCGACGGTGTCGTGCGCAATCTTCGGGCCCGTCCCGAGGGTTCCACGGCCACACCGGTATTCGCGTTCCACTCGGCCGGTAGCTCCACCGTCGCCTACGAGCCGTTGCTGCGGAAGTTGCCGGCAGGCACGCCCATGTACGGCCTCGAGCGCGTCGAAGGACCCATTGCCAAGCGCGCCGCGGAGTACGTGCCGTTGATCAAGGCGATCCAGCCCGAGGGACCGTACGTGTTCGTCGGATGGTCGCTCGGCGGCATCCTCGCCTACGAGGTGGCGCGGCAGATGGAAGAGGAAGGTATCGAGGTCGCCTACGTGGGGCTGCTCGATACCGTCATGCCCGGCACCAAGATCCCCGACACCAAGGACGAAGTCCGCAAGCGTTGGGAGCGGTACGCCGCGTTCGCCAAGAAGACGTACAACGTCGACTACCCGATCCCGTACGACAAGTTGGTCGACTCCGACGACGAGGGTCAGATTCGGATCATCACCGATCTGGTCAAGCTCAGCGGGGCAAAGATTCCCGGCGGCATCATCGAGCATCAGCGGACGTCGTGGCTCGACAATCGGGCTATCCAGACGGCCGAGCTCAAGGAGTACGGCGGGCACGTCACGCTGTACCTCGCCGACAAGTACCACGACGACGCGATCGCCCTCGAGCCCGCATACGCCACCCGCGAAGAGCACGGTGGTTGGGGACCGGTGGTGAAGGACCTCGAGATCGTCTACGTCGGAGGCGACCACCTCGCGGTCGTCGACGAGCCGTACATTGGAAAAATTGCGGCCCATCTGTCGAAGACGCTCGAGAACATCGAGTCTGCAAGAACCGGAGCGTAGATTTTGAGTGGCACCACTGCGGAGAAGCTGGCCGAGCTACGGGCGAGGCTGGAACTGGCCAAGGAACCGGCCGGCGAGATCGGCATCGCCAAGCGCGCCAAGAAGGGCATACCCAGCGCCCGAGATCGCGTGAACTCGCTGCTCGACCCCGGCAGTTTCGTCGAGATCGGCGCGCTGGTGAAGGCACCGAACGATCCGGGTGCCCTCTACAGCGACGGCGTCGTCACCGGGCACGGAACCGTCGACGGACGTCCGATCGCAGTGTTCTCACACGATCAGACCGTGTTCGGCGGAACCGTCGGCGAGATGTTCGGCCGCAAGGTCGCCGGCATCATGGACTTCGCGATCAAGATGGGCTGCCCGGTCGTCGGCATCAACGACTCCGGTGGAGCTCGCGTGCAGGACGCCGTCACCTCCCTCGCGTGGTACGCCGAACTGGGTCGACGCCATGAGGCGCTCTCCGGCCTGTGCCCGCAGATCTCTCTGATCCTCGGTAAATGCGCCGGTGGCGCGGTGTACGCACCGATCAACACCGACATCGTCGTCGCCACCGAAGAGGCGTACATGTTCGTCACCGGACCGGACGTCATCAAGTCCGTCACCGGCGAGGACGTCAGCCTCGACGAACTCGGTAGTGCCCGTGTCCAGGCCATCAACGGCAACGTGCACCACGTCGCTGCCGACGAGAAGGCCGCATTCGACTGGATTCGGAACTACCTGAGCTACCTGCCGTCGAGCTGCCAGGAAGAGGCACCGGTGATCAACCCGGGGCTCGAGCCGGAGATCACCGAATCCGATCGCACGCTCGACTCGTTCATGCCCGACGCCGACAACGCCGGTTACGACATGCACGACATCATCCTGCGCATCTTCGACGACGGCGAGTTCCACGAGATCGCCGCCCAGACTGCACAGAACGTCATCACCGGCTTCGCCCGCGTCGACGGTCGGCCGGTGGGAATCGTCGCCAATCAGCCGATGCACCTGTCCGGGGCACTCGACGCCAAGGCAGCGGACAAATGTGCGCGGTTCATTCGCCTCAGCGACGCCTACAACATTCCGATCATCTTCCTCGTCGACACACCCGGCTTCCTGCCCGGCGTCGACCAGGAAACCCTCGGCGTCATCCATCGCGGTGGCCGCTTCATCTTCTCGTTCGTCGAAGCGACGGTGCCGAAACTGACTGTCGTCATTCGTAAGTCGTACGGCGGCGGATACGCGGTGATGGGCTCGAAGCAGCTCGGATCCGACATCAACCTCGCCTGGCCGACCGCCCGCATCGCCGTCATGGGTGCAGAAGGTGCCATCAACATCATGAGTCGCAAGCAACTCGCCGAGGCGGGCGAAAATGCTCCGGCGCTGCGCAAGCAGCTCATCAACTTCTACAACGAGCATGTCGCAACGCCGTGGATCGCCGCCGAGCGTGGCTACATCGACGCCGTCATCGAGCCCTCGCAGACGCGCCTCGAAATTCGCAAGGCCCTGCACATCCTCAAGGACAAGGAAGTGCACAAGAGTCCGCGTAAGCACTCTTTGCTCCCGATCTAGCCAAGCGCGCCGGTCCTGCGTCGGGGTCGCTTCGCTCCTTTTTGGGATCAATGTGGGTTTCAGTCGCTCTGACTGCAACAAAGCCGCATTCATTCGTCGGTCTCCCCGAGCCAGTAGCGAATGAATGTGGCTTTGTTGCAGTTGGAGTGCTTGCAAGAGACATTCATCCGGTCGACGTCGCGCTCCGTCGAAGAACGAGGTTCGGACGGGGCCGCGCCAGAGCCTGTTGATAGCCGGCCCGAAGATCCGCGAGCACGCGCTGGGGGTCGTCCCGGATGTCCTGCGGCAGATGTGACACCACGATCGCGCCGTGGCGTTGCAGGAGAGCTCGGCGAGCCATCGTGTTCGCATGATCGATCGGCGAGAGGTGATCAGCGAGGGAGTCGATCTCCCACCCGAAGCAGACTGTGTCGAGGAAGCCGTCGGGGCTACCGAGGAATATACCGTCCGAGGTGAACAGCCGGGCATTGTGAATCATTGGTGGGAGTCCGCTCGATCGGTAGAGCCGTTGAGCGTCCGCCTCGGCGACGGAGTGAGCGTTTCCTTCCAGATCCCTGATAGCCAACCGTGTCGATGCGCTGTAGCGTCTCGGCCCCTCCGCCAATTCGATTGCCAGCTCTTCGAGTGATGCCGCACCCCGTCTGATGATCTCCGCAATCAAAGCCGTGCACTGAGATCGTCCGCGTAGTGCGCGGGTCGCGTCGACGACACTCCGGGATACCGGAGCACAGCGCGGACCGTGGTCGAACACGGCTTCGGGCATGCGCCAGGTGCGTTCGGATCGGACGAATTTGACGGATGCTCGCTGCATCTCGTTCGGGACGAGAATGTGAACTTCATTCGACGGTGGATTCGGCCCCAAGCCATGCACACTCAATGCCGCGTTCCCAGTGAGGATGCTGTGTGGACCGCCGTACGCCAGGGCAGCAGCCATTCGCTGTCGGTGAGATGGGAAGCCGTTGTGCAGCAGCACCACCCCTGGGAGCAAGTGCTGCCAAGGTCCGCCGGCTGCGCATCGGCCGGCTACCGTCCCGTCCGCGACACCGGCCGAGCGAAGCTGTGCCCTTGTCACGACGCCGTGATCGGCGACGTCCTCGAGCATCGATAGGTCTGTGGCCCAAACTCCCCGTTTCATGCCTCGACTGTCGAGCGCGACACTGACACTTCGACGTCGAAAACGGCCGTTCAGGGGTTCCCTGTGGATGGTCGACGAGGTTGTGCACAAATGTCTCGAGGGCGTGTCTTGTGCACCGAAGACTGTCGGGGGTCGGTGGTAAGCCCCCGCTCCATCGATCGTGTGCCGAACCCCGCTCCATCGGCCGTACGCCAACCCCCGTCCGAATGAATGCGGGATTCAGTCAGTCAGAGTGCAACAAAGGGACATTGATCCCAAAAGGGAGCGGGCGACACCACGCGGAGGGGCGGGCGAGGCTGGGTGGACTATTTCTCGAAGACTCGCAGCTTTCCGTCCTCGTAGAATCCCGACCGCGTGGTTTCTCCGGTTTGCAGGTCGGCGGGCACGGCGCTGGGGTAGTACTGCTCGTAGCGCTCGAGTGAGCCCCAGTCCCTGGCCCAGTCGTTTTTGAGGTAGGTGGGGACGGCGACTGGTTTGGCGAGTAGTTCGGACCATCCGAGCGGTCCGCCGTTCTCGCCGGATTGCCAGGTGTCGGTGGAGCTGACGGCCAGTGGGCGGTCGGGGAGAATGCGGTAGCCCGGTACCTCGGCGACGCCGTAGCGGTGGTCGAACGGCCGTTGGCACGGGAACTGGAGTCCGACAGCCCAGTCGAGCAGAACGGGCTGCTCACTGCCGATCATGGTGTTCAGATTCTCCATCACCGGTACTCGCGGCGGGGTGAATGCGAGCCACTGGTCGCCGGTGAGGTTGGGGTCGTTGGCGACGATGCGGACGGCGTCGGCGTCGGGTGCGATGTCTGCCAACGGAACTCGCAGGTTGCGCCACGAGGGTGCGGGTCCGATGTCCCGAGGTAGGTAGGTGCCCTGCGCCTGGACGCTTCCGTCGGGCTGGCGCTTGCCGTATTCGAGCAGCAGCGACTGGCCGTAGGTGAGGGCACCGGTGTCGTCGTAGGACCAGATACGTCCGGCCGCGGAGAACACGACGAGTGGTGCGTCGTCGCTGCGGGCGGGTAGCTGGTACCAGCTCGAGGTGGCCTCGGCCGGTTCCTGGATTCCTTCTTGGTAGGAGCCGAGGACGGGTGTGGTGGCGGGGTCGAGTCCGAAGGGGAGGGCGGCGGTGGAGCCGTTGACGCCCAGTGCGCCGGTGCCTCCTGCTGTGCCCGAGCTCTGGCCTTCCTCGAAGGCGGGCCCGACGGCTTGTTGGTCGGTATTGCCTTGTCCTGGTTTGACTTCCACGGCGTCGGCGCTGAGGTCGCTGGGGATTCCGTTGGCGGTGAAGTTGCGCAGGGTGTCGCTGGCTCCGCCGAGGGGGCCTGCGACGGGATCGAATTCACCAGGCAGGGGGCTCAGTACATCAGCGTTGGGATCGGCTTCGACGAGCACGTCGTTGGCGAGTCCGCACGAATTGCCCAGTACCGATTGCACATTGGAGCGTGCGAGCGAGTAGGCGGGATATTGGGAGACGGCACCCTTGACGAGGGAGAGGACCTCGAACAGCACCATGATTCCGGCGATGACGGTCAGTGGTGCGGCAGCGAACTTGCGAATGCGTCTACCGCGGGCCGACGTCGGTTTCGGTTGTGGCGGTGCGTATCCCTCACGGAGGTATTGGAATGCCGCGACGGCGAGAACCAGTCCGAAGAGGACGAGGAACAGCGAGCCGGATTCGTTGCCGCCGAGCGAGACCGTCTTGTCGAACCACGGTACGCCGTAGCTCGAGACGTACCAGTAACCGTTGATTCCCGAGAACGACAGTGCGAGAACGAACATCAGGCCGGCCGTGAACAGGGATCGGTTTCGGCGTGAGCGCAGTGCACTGGCCGACACGGCTACTGCGGTCAGTGCGGCGAGCCCACCGGCGATTCCGGCGTAGGAACCGAAGTGGTGAGTCCACTTGGTGGGGTTGAACATCATGAAGAAGATGGTTCCGAGGACGACGCCGAGCAGTCGCCAGGCAGGCCCGTTCGCGATGCCGGGAATGCGTCGGCGGCGCAGGAGCACGAACAGCGCGGTGAACAGGCACAGGAGCATCGCGAGGAACGCGAAGCGGCGGGCCACGGAACCGTCGACGGTCTGGACGAAGAGGTAGTAGTACCGCAGGAAGTCTTGGTACCAAGCCTCGTTGGGGCCGATGATGGTGCGCACTCGGGTGGATTCGATGACCGTCGCGAAGGTCTGGTCGGCGAACACGACGACGAGGACGAGTACTCCGGCAGCGGCCAACGGTGCGAGCATGGCGAGGGTGCCGACCTGTCGGTGGCGTCGGACCACGATGCGAGCGATGGGCCGGGCTCCGGCGAGAAGCGCTGCGACACACATCAATCCGGTGGGTGCGGCGGCCAGGGTGAAGGCACCGATGAGGCAGGCGGCGGCTGCGGGAAGCAGTCTGCCGGTAGCGATGGAGCGTTCGATCGAGCACCAGGTCAGCAATGCGCCGAGGGCGACGATCGGCTCGGGACGCAGTCCGTTGTTGTACGGGAGCCAGAAGGCGAGGAACACCAATCCGCCGGTCCACAGCGCCACGTTCGATTTGCGCACGGCGCGTCCGAGGCGCGGCACCACCTCGCGGCTGATCACCATCCAGCACAGGACTCCGGCGATCAGGGCGGGCAGGCGCATCCATGGGCTTGCGGTCGAGATCTTGGCGAAGACGGCCAGGACGTCGTAGTACCAGCCGAACGGTGCCTCGGGGACGCCGAACCAGCGGAAGTAGTTGGCCATGTAGCCGGAATGTTCGGCCGCGCGGGCCATGGTGAGCAGGTAGCCGTCGTCGGAGGTGTTGGCCCCGACGAAGTGCCAGCCGACGAGGACTCCGAGAACCGTGACGTCGACGCCCGTGAACTTCCACCAGTGGGACGGGAAGAAGCGGCGGTGCGCGCGGCGGTCGGTGCCGTCGAGCCGTGCGAGCGCGCCCATGGCCAGCAACGTGCAGGCGATCGCCAGCACCATGATCAACGACTTCAGGATGGTCGGAGTCGACGAGAAGCGGGAGTCGACGTCGACGGTGACCGACATGTCGGCCGGGGCCGCGCCACTGAGATCACTGAAGATGCCGACGACCTGCGGACGGAGGTCGCCGTCGAGCCGACCCTGGACGGGTTGGCCGCTCTCGTCGGTCAGTCCGGTGAAGGCTGCGGAGGTGTACTGGTCGTTCGAGGTGATCTCGATGGCGGCGCAGCGCGTGCTCTGGACGTCGGCGCGCGGTGCCGTCGCGACGACGACGTTGCGGTCGAGGACATCGACGTTCGACTCGCCGACGCGAACGAACAGGCTGTTGAGGGCGGCACCCTCACCTTGCGGGGGTGCGGTCGCCAGCAACAGCCCGCCCGACGCGGGTAGTGCGGCCACAGCAGAGCACGGGAGGCTTGCGGACAGTCGCAGGGGTGCCTGGGACACCAGTGGGGCGTCCACGTCCTGTAGGAGCCCGTTCTGCGGCCACTCGATACTCGCGGTGGTCTGCGTGACGGGTGCGAACGGAGTGATCAGTGCGAACAGCACGCCGAGTATGCCGGCCACCATCGCGATCAGCCGGGGAATCCGTACCTGAGCACGAAGTTCGTCCGAGGCTCCGAGCGGAGCGGGGACGGGGGGACCAGCTGATGAATCTGTCACGACGTCGGGCACGATTGTCGATGTTATGCGAGCGTGACTTCGAGGTCACACAGGCGCCGTCCCCGGATCCGTTGGAGAAACAGGGAATCAGCCGGTCTTCATCGGTCCGTCGCTGGACAGTCCCGACCGAGACTGTTGCTCGACGGTGATCCGGGCGGTCGCGGCAGCCGGATCGAGTGGCGTGTATCTCTCGATCGACCCCCAATCGCGGGCGTAGTCGTCGGCCAGATACGACGGCAGAGTCTGGGCACCGAGAAGCAGTTCGGTCCACCCCAGCGGGCCGCCGCCGAACGAGTCCTGCCAGGCGTTGGTGGATTCGGCTCCGGTTCGGTCGGGCAGGATGCGGTACTGCGGCACCTCGGCGACGCCGTCGCGATGATCGAACGGACGCTGGCACGGGAACGCCAGCCCGACCGCCCAGTCGAGCAGAACGGGGTCGGTGGACCCGACCAGAGAATTCAGCGTCTGAGTTTTCGGGACGCGTGGGGGAGTGACGGCGAGCCACTGATCTCCGGCCAGGTCGTTGTCCTCGGCGACGATGCGAACGGCGTTAGCGTCGGCGGGTAGGTCGCTCATCGGTACGCGCAGGTTGCGCCACGACGGTGCCGGGCCGATGTCGAGTGGCGTGACGCGGCCGAGTGCCTGGACGTCTCCGCCGTCGCGGCGTCCGTATTCCAGTTCGACGCGTTGGCCCGGGGTGACGATGCCGTCCTTGTCCACCGAGCGAATTCGGCCTGCGGCGGCGATGGCGATCAGGTCGCCGCGGTCGGTGTCGGAGAGCTGGTACCAACCGGAGGTCAGGGACGCGGGCTCGGTCGCTCCGAAGCTGCCGAGGACCGGGGTCGTTTCGGGGTTCAGTCCGAACGGCAGAGCGACTGTGCTGCCGTTGATTCCGACGTTCTCGTTGGTTCCGCCCGAGGTGCCTGCGGAGTTCGACGAGGTGGCCGACGCGCTCTCTTCGGAGTCTTCGGGGCGGATGGAGTTGGCACTGCCCTGGGCGGTGTCCTCGGAGTCGGCCGTGAGGTCTTCGGCGACGCCGTCCGGGGTGAATCCGGTGCTGCCGCCTGCTCCCAGCGCGTCCGGGGCGGGGTCGATCGGCTGCAGGACGGATCCGTTGACGTCGGTCTCCACCTGCACGTCACCGGCGAGTCCGCACGAGTTGCCGGCGAGTGCGGAGAAGTTGGATCGCGCGATGGAGTACGCAGGGTATTGAGCCACAGCACCTTTGGCGAACGAGAGCACTTCGAATGCGACGACACCGCCGGCGACGATGGTCAACGCGGAGGGGGCGAAGCGTCGACGCGTGGTGGTTTCTGCTGTGCGATAAGGCAATCGGACATGTTGGTACGCGGCATACAGCAGGGTCAGCACGGTCAGGCCGAGCAGGATGGTCGAGAAGCCCTTGCCGGCAATGGACGGCGGCTTGTCGAACCACGGAATGCCGTAACTCGAGACGTACCACCAACCGTTCGAGCTGGTGAACGCCACCGCCGTCAGAAACAGCACTGCGGCGGTGAACAGCGTTCTGTTACGCGGGGATCGGACGGTGGCAGCCGTGACGGCCACCGCTGCCAGTGCGCCGAGAGACGCGGCGAGACCGGCGTACACACCGAAGTGGTGGGTCCACTTGGTCGGGGTGAACATCATCAAAGCAAGTGCGCCCAGCACGATTCCGAGTATCCGACGCGATGGCCCGGTGGCGGTACCGGGGATGCGTCCGTTCTTGCGGAGCATCACCGCGATGCAGACGACGATGCACAGCAGCATCGCGAACATGCCGAATCGTCGGGCGAGCGAGCCGTCGGGGGAGATGGTCATCAACGCGTCCCAGCGCACCCGTTCCTCGAACCAGGGCACGTTGGGTCCGAGAGCCGAGCGCACCCGGGTCGCTTCGAGCACGGTGCTCAGAGTTTGGTCGGCGAAGATCGCGATCACCACGGCCAGTCCCGACGCGATCAGCGGCGCGAGGACCGCGAGCAACCCCACTTGGCGGGCTCGTTTGACGATGATCATCACGATCGGGCGGAGTCCGGCGAGCAGCGCGGCGACGGCGATCAGTCCGGTGGGTCCGGCGGCGAGCGAGAAGGCGGCGATCAGTGTGCCGACCGCGGCGGGCAACAGTCGTCCGGTGGCGATTGCACGCTCGATCGAGCACCACGTCAGCAGCGCGCCCAGGGCGATGACGGGTTCCGGGCGCAGTCCGTTGTCGTAGGGCAGCCAGAAGGCGAGGAACACCAGGCCTGCGGTCCACAGCGCGACGCGGTTGGTCAGTACCGCGCGCCCGAGGCGGGGGATGACCTCGCGGCTGATGACGAGCCAGCACAGCAGTGCGGCGATGGTGGCAGGCAGGCGCATCCAGATGCTGGCGGTGCTGACTTTGGCGAGGGCGGCCAGCATGTCGTAGTACGGCATGCCGAACGGTGCTTCGGGAACGCCGAACCAGCGGAAGTAGTTGGCCATGTATCCGGCGTGCTCGGAGACGCGTGCCATGTTGAGCAGGTAGCCGTCGTCGGAGGTGTTGGCACCGATGAAGTGCCACAACACCAGCACTCCGACGACGACGGCGTCGACGCCGGTCACCGACTTCCAGCGTGACGGCAGGAAGCGGCGGTGACGCCGACCGTCCACGCTGTCGAGGCGATGCAATGCGAACAGGGAGGCGACGACGGCCAGCGCGCCGACGATCATCGCCAGCAGCTTGAACGTCGTCGGGGTCGAGGAGTAGCGGGAGTCGATGTCCACGCGCACGTTCAGACCGTCGACCGGCGCGGTGAGGTCGGTGAAGATGCCGACGACCTGGGGTCGGACGTCGCCGTCGACAGTGGTGGCCGCGCCGCCGAGGTCGACCACCGTGCGAGCGGCGTTCGAGGAGATCGTCAGGGCGCAATCTGAGGCCAGGTCGGATACGGGAGCCTCGGCGAGAACGCGATCGCGGAGCAGCACCTGCAGTCGATCGTCGTCGACCCGCACGGTCAATGCTCGCTGCTCGGTTTTCGCCGCGGCGATCGGAGCGGTGGACATCACCGTGCCGCCGCCCTCGAGCCGAGTGGCAGTACTGCACGGGATCGTCGCGTCCAGATCGAGCGGGGAGTAGCTCACCAGCGGAGCGTTGACGCTGCCGAACGAGTTCTGCGGCCACGCCAGCGTGGAGACGTCCTGCTGCACCGGCAGCAACGGAGTGGCGATGGCCAGAACGGCACCGATGATGCCGGTGACGATCGCTATCAGCCGGGCAGTCGTGATGTTCGGAGCGGTCGCAGGCACACCGGCGATGCTATTGGACGAGCGAGCGCACATCCCACACCCATACGCCGCCGGTGTATTGCGGCTGGACGTCGAGCAGCTCGGTGACCGTGCTGCGCAGGGCGACGGTGTTCTTGCTCGGCGGCAGTACCACGACGTCGGCTTCCCAGAAGCTCATGTCCTGCGCCGCCTGGCTGCGCTGATCGGCGGTGATCTCGGGGACGGTGCCGGAGTCGTAGACCGAGCCGAGCAGCAGCGCCGTCGGGCGGTCGACGGCGCCGTACTTGGCGACCTTCTCTTCCTGATCGCTCGGTCCGACGAAGTATCCGGCGGCCAGCGTGAAGCCCATGTCCGCGTCCATCTGCCAACGCAGCGGACGGGCGTCCTCGGGCCGTGGGAGAGGGACGGTGACGACGGAACCGTCGTCGACGTAGTTTTGCCAATCGCCGTCGGCGAAGAACCGGGGTGTGGGGGATTTGTCGACGGTGACCAGCGGCGTCGGGATCAGCGGAACGAGGGCGAGGGCGAGTCCGGCGATCCAGAATGCAGGCAACGGCCGTAGTCCGTTGCGGAACGTCCGATCGGTGGCCAGGACGAGCAACAGAGCCAGTGCGGGGACCGCGCCGAGGGCGAAGCGGGTCTCGAGGACGGATTCGACGAGTGGGTATTCGGCGAGTTTCGTCCACGGCAGGGTGATGCCGGTGTCGTTCTTGCCGATCATCAGCGTTGCGCCGAGCGAGAGCACGCTCATGACAATGGCCGTGGCAGCCGCGGCCCTGGCGCAGGCAACACGCCACATCCACACTGCCGCCACGAGGCACAGCACGAGCAGCGGCCAGCCGAAGTATGCGTTCTCCTCGGTGGCGTTGATCCGTACGTTCTGTCCCGGGGTGGCGACGCCACCGATGGATTGCGTCGGGAACTGGAAGAGGGCTTTGGCGTCGTTGCCCATCGGGCCGTGTTCGAGGAAGGAATACGACTGCGGTCCGAAGAACTGCCACCACAGCGGCAAGGCCACGATGACCAGCGCGATGCTCGCCGATACCGCGAGCCGGGGTACGGCATTGCGGACGGCCGGCCACAGCGATCGCGGCCGGGACAGGTAGTAGACGACGGCGAAGATGGCGAACGACATCGCGAAGATCAGCAGCGGTTCTTCGCCGAGCAGGATCTGCAGCGCGACGATCAGGCCGAGCCCGACGGTGTTCTTGGTGGTTCCGCCGCCGTGTGCGATGCGGGTGACCAGCATCGCGATGACCGGGAGCAGGAACAGCACCACGAAGTTGGGGTGGCCGTTGGCATGGGAGATGGCACCGGGCGCGAAGCCGCACAGTGCGCCGCCCATTGCGGCGGCACCCTTGGACGCGTTCAGCTGACGCGAGAACAGCCAGTACCAGGCGAACGAGGTGCCTGCGAGGCCGATTGTGAGGGCAATTGCCCAGGTCACCGTTGGTCCGAAAAGTAACGTGATCGGGGCCAGCGGAATGGAGATGCCGAACATCGCCGTGTTCGCCATCAGATTCACCCCGAGTGGGTAATTCTGCAGGTCACTGGACAGTGGATTGTCCAGATGCGCGACGGCATGGGCGGCGACGGAGAAGAACCACTCCCACATCGTCTGGTCCTGGCCGCTGTTGTAGAGGTAGCCACCGTTGAGACTGCGCCACTGACCCTGCAGGACGTACACGGCGGCGATCAGAAACCCGACGGCCGCCACGATGTCGCCTCGCCCGACGCCGGAGTGTCGAGCCGGTGCCGTGGTCGGCTGCCGCTCGAGAACGCTCTGGTCGTGGGTGGTCATCGCGTCGAGGTTACAGAAAGATCACGGTGGGCGAAAACTCGAACGTGCTGGGTCACACCGGCTGGAGTGCGACGCCGCCCCACCCCTATGTACGGATCAGTCACCGATCCAGGTGGCCACATTCGTCACGTCCGCCCGTTCGGTTCGGAACGAGTTGATCGGGTGCTCCAGGTCCGCGTATCCGAACGAGATGCCGAGCACGATGCGCCGGTGCTCCGGTATGTCGAAGTAGTCGTGCAGAAAATCGGAGTACGACGCGAGGGCGGCCTGTGGGGCGGTTGCGATGCCGAGGCTGTGTGCGCTGAGCAGAAAGGTGTTGACGTACAGACCGCAGTCGATCGCTCCGTACTCGCCGAGATCGGCCTCGGTGGTGATCACGGCGACGTGTGGCGCATCGAAGAAGTCGAAGTTGCGGAGCATCTGAGCAAGGGCGCGCGGATCCCCCTTCTCGATGCCGACACTGTCGTAGAGCTGCAGTCCGCACGCACGGCGACGGTCGCGATAGTCGCCGGCGTACTGGGTGGGGAAGGGGATGTCACTCTGCACGGGGCCGCCGCCGCGGACGTGGTCCTGGAGTGTCCGGCGGAAGCGGTCTGTCCCTTCCCCTTCCGTCACGATGACCTGCCACGGCTGGGTGTTGCACCACGACGGTGTGCGCTGGCTCAGCGCGAGCACACGCTCGATATCGCCGCGTGGCACTGCATCCGGCCGGAACTGTCGGCACGTCCAGCGTTCTCCGAGAATTCCGGCGAGTGCCGAGAATTGCTGCCCTCGATCGTCTGTCACAGCGTCCATGTACACCCCTGGTCTCATTTCGAGACTACAAAGTAGCAGCAATAGTCTCGTTTCGAGACTGCTGGGTAAGGTCGACGGTATGCGTCACGCGGAGCTGGCCGATGTGCCCTGCTCGATTTCGAGGTCTCTGTCCGTTCTGGGTGACCGGTGGACACTGGTGATTCTGAAGTGGTCGTTCGCAGGGGTTCGCCGTTTCAACCACTTCCAGAGCGCCATGGGGATCTCACGAAGTCGGCTGCAGGATCGACTCGACCGCCTCGTCGAGCACGACATTCTCGCCAAGGTGCAGACCGATTCCACCTACGCGGAATACCGGCTGACCCGCAAGGGCCACGACATCTATCCGATTCTGATGGCCTTCAAAGACTGGGGCGACGCGTACATGGCACCCGACGGTGTCCCCTTGCACTACACGCACCGCGACTGTGGGGGCGACGCACACGTGAGGCTCGAGTGTGACTCGTGTGGGGATGAGATCACGGCTCGTCAGGTGCTGCCGACGCCTGCCGCGGGCAACCCGCTTGCGCCGTGACGTACTCGGCCTGCGGTCGCGGTCTCGATCCGGCGCGCACAGCGATTATGCAGTGCGTACGACCAGTGCGAAGGGCCCGATATCGGTCACCGTGAAGCGTGGACCCTCGAACAGTGACTCGGGGAAGGTGACGGTGTAGCGCCGCACATTCGGATCGTTCGGGTAGACGTCCTCCGCCAGTCTCAAGGTGTAGCCGTCGGCACCGCGGCGGAACAGGAAGGCATCGGGGGCGCGCCACTGGCTGGTGTCGAGCGCCTCGATCATCTGGTCGGGGGTCTCGAGCTCGGTCCACCGCTCGATGGCGTCGGCCCGCTGATCGAACTGCGCCAGTGGATTGGCGTAGTGCGACGTCAGTCCTTGGAATCCGAAGTACGGGTAGTAGCTCAGGAACGAGGTGTCCGCAGTGAGCAAGACGGTTTCGTCGCGCGGTCGACCGGTCTGTTCGGTCAGGGCGTCGTCGACCTCGCGGTAGTACGAGACGGCGCTCGGCGGACGCATATCGGCACGGTTGCCATCACCGTCGGTGTCGGAGTACGCGACGGTGATCTCGCTCTGCAGTACCTGGGGGATGTTCTGCGCGAAGGCCATTGCGCCGATGGCCGCGACGACGACGGCAGCGATGCGGAACTTCGGTGGCTCGTTGATGGCCTGGTAGATCGCGTGGCTGCCTTCGAGGAATCCGAAAACGCCTGCGCTGCCGAGCAATACGATGAGAACCGCTTCGAGTCGGAACGAGAGCAGTGTGGTGCCCGCAGCCGTGGCCGCCATCGACAGCAACGTCCACAGGTAGACCGCGACGACGCCGACTCCGAGTGCCTGTGCTCGACGCGACGACGAGAAACGTACTGCCACCCATACCGTTCCGACGAGACACAGAATGCCCATCATCGAGAACTCGAACATCGGGAACGGAAGCGTTGCACCGGCTTCGGGCAGGTAGTGCAGTGCGGTGCCCGATGTGGACGGTGCGCCGCGAAGGAAGTCGACGAGATACGGCAGCCATACCGTCGCCGCTATGAGGCCCGAGATGACGGCGATCGCAGCCACTTTGATTGCGATAGGAATCAAGGCCCGCCAGGTCTTGCGCTCGCGATAGGCGAGAACGGCGGCGAACAAGGCCATCAGCACGACGGTGAACGCGGCCAGACCCAGGTACAGGGTGTAGAACGTCGCGGCCAGACCGAGGAACAGGCCGGTACCGATTACCGCTCCCCAGCCGCCTGCTGCGCGTCCCCCCGTGGGGATGAATGTCCCATTCTTGCCGTCTGACCGACTGGATGTCGCATTCATCCCGACGGGGGTGGCCGCTCCAGCCCCGTTGGAGACAGGAGTGACGGGGCGATGCAACGCGCCCCAGGCCAGGAGCAATGCCGGGGCGAACAGCAGCACGATGACGGCGCTGTAGGCCTCGGGCGAGGCGTAGGCGACAACCAATGCAGTCGTGACAGCGCTGACGGCGACAGCCCAGTCACTGCGGATCAGGGCCTTCCACAGTACGAAAGCGACCACCGACGTGACAGCAAGCAGTCCGATTGCGTACGGCTTGAACACTTCCCAGCCGTCCATACCCAGCAGGTTGCCGACCCGTCCACCGAGCCAGAACCAACCGGCGGGGTAGAAGGGTGGGATGTCGGCGTACGTCATGTCGCGCAACGACGCCGAATCTGTCAGCCGCGTCAGGTATTCGGTGCGAAACTCCTGGTCGACGGAGATGCCGAACAGGTACAGCTTGGTTGCCGCCAAAGGCATTCCGAGGGTCACGGTAACGAAGCCGGACAGCCCGACCCACGCCGAGAGTCGAGCGATCCACGGCCACTTACG
This sequence comes from Rhodococcus sp. JG-3, assembly GCF_000482405.1. NCBI lineage: Bacteria > Bacillati > Actinomycetota > Actinomycetes > Mycobacteriales > Nocardiaceae > Rhodococcus > Rhodococcus sp. JG-3. Next base: position 610,316 of record NZ_KI519398.1, on the reverse strand, counting down.
GATTCGGTACAGGTAGATCGACGACGCGAACAGGGCCGCGGCTACCACCTGGCCCAGAGTTGTCAGAGCGCGAGTGACGTTGGACGAGTTGAACGCCGGCCACTGAACCAGTGAGAAGGCGTACAGCCCGACCGTCGCCACCACGACTGCGACGAGCGCACCGAGAACGATCTCCCCGACGGCAGAGGCGGTTCTGCGAGCCGGTGCAACCCCGTCAGTCATCGAGATCAGATGGGCAGCTTGCGGAAGATCGGCCGCGGCACGTGTCGCAGCACCATCATCACCAGACGCCACGGTGCGGGAGTCCAGATGAGCGGGGTGCCCTTGCGCGATGCATTCACCGCGAGCTTCGCGATGACCTCCTTGTCGACGGTCATCGGCGCTTCCTTGACGTGGGCGCTGAACTTGGTGCGCACCATGCCCGGACGAACGACCGTGACCCGGGGACCGAACTCGCGCAACGCTTCTCCGAGTCCGAGGTAGAAACCGTCGAGGCCGGCCTTGGTGGAGCCGTAGACGAAGTTCGAGCGACGGACCCGCTCGCCTGCCACCGAGGACATGACGATGATGCGGCCGTACGCCTGCGCCTTCATCTTCTCGCCCAGCAGTACGCCGACCGACACGGATGCGGTGTAGTTGATGTTCGCGGCGAGGACGGCCTTGCGCTGGTCCTGCCAGAGCTGCTCGGCATCGAAGTCGACGGCGAAGGCGACGATCGCGACGTCGACGTCACCCTTGGCCCAGGCCGCGTCGATGACCTTCGGATGCGACGCGGTGTCGAGTGCGTCGAAGTCGATGACGTCCACGGACTTCGCGCCCTTGGCGGTGAGCTGTGCAACGGCACTCTCACGCAGCGGATCGTTGGGCAGCGCAGCGAGAACGACGCGTGCCGGAGACTTCGACAGGTACTCCTCGGTGATCGCGAGACCGATCTCGCTGGTGCCACCCAGAACGAGAATCGTCTGTGGGTTACCTACGGCGTCTATCGTCACAGCAGTTCCAGCCTTCTAGCCATATCGGAGGCGAAAACGCCTGTGGGGTCTACGGATCGACGAACCTTGATCCATTCGTCGATCCGCGGGTACATCGAGTGGAACGTCTCGGCGTCGGTGCGCGAATCCTTCGCGGTGTACAGACGACCGCCGAACTCGAGCACACGCTTGTCGAGTTCGCGGACGAACTCGTTCAGGCCCGGCTTGATCGGGAAGTCCACGCAGATGTTCCAGCCTGGAATCGGAAAGCTCAGTGGCGCTTTGTTTCCCGGACCGAACAGCTTGAACACGTTGAGGAACGAGTAGTGCCCCGACTTCTGGATATCGACGATGATCTTCTTGAACTCGTCGACGGCCTCCGGCGGCACCACGAACTGGTACTGCAGAAATCCCTTGGAGCCGTAGGCGCGGTTCCACTCACTGAACATGTCGAGTGGGTGGTAGAACGCTGTCAGGGACTGAACCTTGTTCCGATAGTTGCCGGCCTTGCGGTACCAGGCCTCGCCGACGGCGGAGAACGTGTACTTGTTGGCGAGCCCGTTCGGAAAGATATCGGGGAACTTCACGAGCGGCTTGGCGTTGAAGCGCAGCGGATCCTTCTGCAGCTTTTCGGGAAGCTGGTCGAGGCGCGCCAACGATCCACGTGAGAGAGCTGCGCGGCCGAGCTTGGGGGGCGGAGCGACGGCGTCGAACCAGGCGCTCGAGTAGTCGTAGTTGTTCTCACTGCCGTCGCTGTGCAGGGCAATGGTCTCGTCGAGGGTGCTGGTGACGTCGCCGTCGGCGATGAAGTAGGCCGTTTCCGTGGGCGTCATCTCGATCGTCGCGCGCAGGATGATGCCGGTCAGGCCGTTGCCGCCGACTGTCGCCCAGAAGAGCTTGGCGTTCTTGCCCGTCGGCGTCAGGTGGCGGATCTGACCGTCCGCGGTGAGCAGTTCCATCGAGCGGACGTGGTTGCCGAAGCTGCCCGCGCTGTGGTGGTTCTTGCCGTGGATGTCCGTGCCGATTGCTCCGCCGATGGTGACCTGACGGGTACCCGGAAGCACCGGAACCCACAGACCGAACGGCAGTGCAGCACGCATCAGTTGGTCGAGGTTGACGCCACCGTCTACGTCGACGATGCGCGTCGACGCGTCGATGCTGTGAATGCCGTTGAGGGCATTCATGTCGATGACGAGTCCGCCGGAGTTCTGCGCGTTGTCGCCGTAGGAGCGGCCGAGGCCGCGGGCGATGACGCCGCGTCGGAGGTAAGCCGGCTTGGAGTCGTTCTGCTCGGCGACCTGCTTGACCGCGTTCGCGATGAGCTCGGGGTCGGAGGTCGAGAGCACCTCGCCGGTGGAGGGCGCAGTGCGGCCCCAACCAGTGAGTGTGCGGGTCTGCGTGGGTAGCGGCGCAGTGTTCCCGGCCTGTGGTTCCAGGGGGAAGAGTGCGTCGTCGGCTGTCGTGGACATCGCTCAAGAGGGTACCCGCATTGCGATAGCAGCTAATGTCAGTCCTCGTGTCCACCCCTGATCGCTCCATCGAAGACGGCTCCGGGAACGACGACTGGTCGCCCGAGGACGACGAGCTGCAGCATCACGTCCCGCTGCCCGTCGAGCTGCCACTGACCGAGAACATCGCCGACGCGGCCCTCGATCTCAAGACGCAGGTAGTGCGGTTTCTGGCGACGGGTGTGTTGTCGGCGATCGTCGATCAGGGCGTCAATCTGATCCTGCATTTCGTGTTCGGCGTCGGGGTGACTCTGGCCAAGGCAATCGGGTTCGTGCTCGGCACCACCACGGCGTACCTGATCAACCGTCGGTGGACGTTCAACGCGGCACCGTCCCGCGCTCGGTTCTTCGCCGTCGTCGCGTTGTACGGAGTCACCTTCGCCGTCCAGGTCGGGATCTACACCTGGCTCTACCAGGTTCTTCCCGACGGCTTCTGGTACGCCAACGTGGCATTCGTCGTCGCGCAGGGAACGGCGACGGTCATCAACTTCCTGGTGCAGCGGTTCGTGATCTTCAAAATTCGGTAACTGTTGTGGGGCGCTAAGTTTCCTTGATCCCGGGCCGAAGTCCTGGTTCAATATGGCCCCAGGAGGGGAGTATCCCCCAGCAGCTTCGTCGTCACCACGGCCCGGCAATCCGGGCCCGGCGAGCGGCCCGCATCGGGCGGGAGAGACCTCCAGTTCACCGAACTGGAGGTTGTCATGTCCGTTCCATTTTGGGCTTGGGTGGCAGTACTCGGCTTCATCGTCGCCATGCTTGCGGTCGATTTGTTCGCCCATCGGCGAGCACACGTCATCGGAGTGCGCGAAGCGGCTGTCTGGTCTGGTATCTGGGTCGCTTTCGGCGTTGGATTCGGTGCACTGATCTGGGCCACCGCCGGTGCCGAGTTCGGCCAGCAGTACTTCGCCGGCTACCTGATCGAGAAGTCGCTGGCGGTCGACAACGTGTTCGTGTGGGCCATCATCTTCACGTATTTCGCGGTGCCCAGGGAGTTGCAACACCGCGTCCTGTTCTTCGGCGTACTCGGTGCGCTGGTCTTTCGTGGCATCTTCATCGCCGGGGGATCTGCCCTCATCGCCAGCTTCAGCGCGGTGCTCTACCTCTTCGCTGCCTTCTTGATCTTCACCGGATACCGCATGGTGCGTCAGCGCAACGAGCATCTCGATCCCGAACAGTCTCGTACGCTGCGGTTGTTCCGTCGCTACGTTCCCATGACCGACGCGTTCTACGGGCAGAAGTTCGTGGTGCGCATCGGGGGCGTTGCGTTGGCCACTCCACTGTTGGCGGTGCTCGTACTCGTCGAGGTCACCGACATCGTCTTCGCTGTCGATTCCATCCCGGCGATCTTCGCCGTCACCGACATTCCCTTCCTGGTGTTCACAGCCAACGCATTCGCCATTCTCGGACTGCGCGCGATGTACTTTCTGCTCGCGGACCTGATGCACCGATTCGTGTATCTGAAGGTGGGACTGGCGTTGGTCCTCATCTGGGTCGGCATCAAGATGGCACTCAAGGTGGACGTGTTCTACATCCCCACCGCCGTCTCGCTCGGTGTCATCTCGTCGATTCTCGCGGTCTCCGTGATACTCAGTTTGCGAGCCACCCGAGGGCAGGATGCGCACCCGGAGGTCGACCGGCCGGTGTCGCCGTTCCGGACGGCAACAGAAGCTGAACTTGCTGCGGCTCAACCTTTGTGGAGCACGCGCGGTCGACGGAAAGACCGTCTGTAGCTTGCGCATCGGGTGTTGGGGCGACGCCGCACGACCGCGGTGTCGCCCCAACAACGACCAACTCAGAAGGTGGGCAGGTTTCCTGCTTCGAGGGCTTCGGTGAGGGTGGGGGCGGCTTTGTCTTTGGCGGAGAGCTCGTAGGTCAGAGGCGATCCGTCGCGGCCGGTGGTGGGCCAGTCGATGCCCAGGGCGGGGTCGAGGGGGTTGATGTCGCGGTCCAACGCGGGGGTGTACTCGAGGCCGCACAGATACATGACGGTGGAGTTGTCTTCCAACGACAAGATGGCGTGCCCGAGGCCTTCGGAGAGGAACACTGCTTTGCGGTCGATGTCGTCGATCAGCACGCTGTCCCATTGCCCGAACGTCGGGGAGCCGACGCGCAGGTCGACGATGACGTCGAGGAACGCTCCGCGGGCGCAGGTGACGTATTTCGCTTGCCCGGGTGGGTTGGTGGTGAAGTGGATTCCGCGCAGCACGCCGGCGGCGGAGACCGAGCAGTTGGCCTGCTTCAGGTCCAACGCTCGCCCGGTGGTTTCCTCGAAGAGGCTGGCTTTGAACCATTCGAAGAACACGCCGCGGTCGTCACCGAACTGGCGTGGGGTGTATTCGTAGGCGCCGGATATTTTCAGTTCACGAAAGGTCATCGGTTTCCTCGGTCGATCAGGTCGAGCAGGTAGCGGCCGTAGCCGGATTTGACGAGTTTCTCGGCGCGGGCGCGGAGTTCGTCGTCGGTGATGAATCCTCGTCGCCAGGCGACTTCTTCGGGGGACCCGATCTTGAGTCCTTGGCGTTGTTCGATGGTGCGCACGTAGTTGGAGGCGTCGAGGAGGGAGTCGAAGGTGCCGGTGTCGAGCCAGGCGGTGCCGCGGGGCAGGACTTCGACCTGCAGTCGGCCGGCCTCCAAGTAATGCCGGTTGACGTCGGTGATCTCGTACTCCCCGCGGGCGGAGGGTTGCAGGTCGCGTGCGATGGCGATGACGTCGTTGTCGTAGAAGTACAGGCCCGGGACGGCGTAGTTCGATTTCGGGGCGGTGGGTTTTTCTTCCAACGACACGGCTTTGCGGTTGTCGTCGAATTCGATGACGCCGTAGGCGGTGGGGTCGGAGACCTCGTAGGCGAAGACGGCTCCGCCGTCGATGGTGTCGAAGCGTGAGAGTTGGGTGCCCAGGCCGGGGCCGTAGAAGATGTTGTCGCCGAGCACCAGGGCGGCGGAGTCGGTGCCGATGTGTTCGGCTCCGAGGACGAAGGCTTGGGCGAGGCCGTTGGGTTCGTGTTGGACCTTGTAGGTCAAGGAGATGCCGAATTGGGAGCCGTCGCCGAGCAGGCGTGTGAACTGGTCGGCGTCCTGAGGTGTGGTGATGATGAGGATCTCGCGGATGCCGGCGAGGATCAGGGTCGAGAGGGGGTAGTAGATCATCGGTTTGTCGTAGACCGGGACCAGCTGTTTGCTCACTCCCATCGTGATCGGATGAAGCCGTGAGCCCGTGCCGCCCGCCAGAATGATTCCCCGCATGAGCCCGAAGTCTTCCAGACCCTCCGATCACCCGCTCGGTCGTGCACCTTCGTTCCGGCGCGCGAGGTGGCAACTGCCCATAGACTCCGGCCAGCCCTGCCCCGTTCCGACGGAACCGCCCGTCGACCGAACAAAGGACAAGCCACGTGACGACGAGTAGCCAGATCGCCACCGGTGCCACTCAGATCACCGAATTGATGGCCGGAATGACCGACGCCGAACGCGCGTCGGCCACGCCCTGCACGGAGTGGACAGTCGCTGACCTGACGGACCACCTGGTGCACACCGCGGCCAACCTGGTGACGATGGCGCGAGGTGGGGAGATCGACTGGTCGGCCGCACCCGAGCCCTCCTCGGATCCGGTTCCGCTGTGGACCGCCCGGACCCGCGAACTGCTGACCGAGCTCGACGCAGGTTCACCGCTGCCGGCCGGCATGGTCGCTGCTGAACTTTCGGTGCACGCGTGGGACCTTGCGACCGCGCTCGGGCGCGGTACCGACGACTTCGACCAGACCGTGGCGGAGGAGGGGATGGTGTTCATGTCGGCCAATATGACCGATGAGCGCAGGGGTGGTGCCTTCGATCCCGAGCAGCCTGCACCCGACGGAGCAAACGCGTACGAGCGCATCGCGGCTTTTGCCGGGCGCACTGTTCGACGGTCCTGACACGTCCAGCGGCACTCACTCCCACGGGATTCGATAGGGCTGAGACAGGGCTTCGGTCGTCGATGTCGGCCATTCCGACGGCCACACGATCAGCGGATCGGCTGTGAGCTCGTCCACCTCCGGAGGCAGCGGATTCGCGTCCACCTGGATTCGTTCCCAACTGCATTCACCCGACGCGACGCGGCGTGCGTAGTGCATAAGGTCGGCCGACGCTCGCGGTGAGGACGCCACGCGGGCCAGTAGTTCCGTTGTGACGGTCCGGGTTTTCAGGTCTGCGTTCGAGGCGCGTGTACGCGTGGCTTCGAGCTCTCCGCAGGATGCCATCAGTCGGTCGTAGGCAGCGCGGGCGTGCGGAGGCAGTGACTCGATCATGCGTCCCGCCATGGTTCGTCGCCGGTGCCGACGGAGAAGTCCTCGTCCGGTGTGTCGAGTACCGGTCGGATATCCGCGGTCTTGCCCGCTTCGACGGCTTGCTTGCCGTAGTCGAGGAGGTCGTTCAGCGGTCGCAGTGTGTCGTCGATCTTCTGGCCCACCTGGCCTTCGGGGTCGCCCAGCGCGTCGAGGAACCCGCCGAAGTCGTCGACCACCTGCTCGATCTTCACAATGAGATCCTTGGTCAGATCCATTGCCGTCAAGCATATTTCGATGATGCTCTCCACCTGCCATGCAGTGCCGACCACCGGCACTTTCTTGAGCACGACCTTCAGCGCACCGCGGGCGTTGTCGACGGCCACTTCGGACTCGAGCAATTCGACGATCTTGCGGACCACTGCCAGCGCTGCGCCACGAAGTTGCTCGGCGATGGCTGTACAGATTGCGGCGATCGTTCGGCCGGCATGCCCTTCCCATCGCATTGCGGCGAGTTGTCGGTCGGCATAGTCGGTGAATGCCTGTGCGGCTGCACCGTTCCAGTGACCGTCGACGCGGCGTACTCCTGCAGCCAACGACTCGGCTGCGGCTTCCATGGCGTCGCCCGCAATCTGGTACGCCTGACCGATTCGACGGATTTCGTTCCAGTTGCCGGTGACAGGAATGGTCGCTTCGCGTAGCGGACTCCACCCGGAGAGTTCGAAGATCGTTCGGTCGATCTCGCCGAGCCACTCGGAGGCATCGGCGAGCACGTCGCGGATGTCGTCGATGGCGGGATTGGTTGGAGGATAATCGATTTTGTGAGGATGACCGTAGTCAGCGGCACCGTCGAATTCGTCTACATGCCCGGCCGCGGCGTGATCCGAACTCCCGCGGTCGCTGCCGGGTAGCGGTGGCAGAGATGTGTGGGCGTTGAGCAGGTCGTAATTCTTTCGGTCTTGATCGGCATACAACCAGGCAGCTTTGTTCAGCTCGGCCCCCATCTCGCCGCAGTTGGCCGACAGGTGAACGTGTCGGGTGCGGGTCATCTCTTGGAAGCGCGCGATATACGGACGCAGCTTCTTCAGAATTTCTCCGACCACGTTCTCGCCGAGGCCGGCGTTGTCGAGCAAGTAGTGGTGACTGGCCAGGGTATCGGCACCGATGTGATCGAGAAGATTACCGAGACCGGCGATTTCGGGTGTTTTTGCCGCGAGCTGTTCGGTCATTCCGTCGAGCTCTTCCGTAGTGAGGAGATGAGGCCTTCGACGTCTTCGTCGGTCAGTGCGTTCTCGACATCACGGTCGGCAAGCACGACGAAGACCGCGACCTCTGCGGTGGCGAAACCGGTAGTCGTGACGACGTCGAATGTGGCGCGGGGAGGAGGGCAGTACGGCGAATCCGGTATGTCTTCCACCAGGGCTGTGTAGTGGACAGCCGGAGCTCCGTCGATCTGCAGATACTTGGGGTCCTCGATGCGAACGGTGGGTTCCAGAGACCCATCTTCGTTGGTGAAGATCATCGACGCTTTCTGCACCTCTCGATAGGCGAGGACAGTCAAGTCACCGGCACGACGACCGGTCATTCCGCTGATTGCCGAAGACTCGAACTCACCGCCTTCGCAATCGAATCGTCCGTGGAGACCCATTGCGCCGTATGTTGCGGTCGATCCGTCCTCGCCGACCCACTCCGAGAATCCGTCGTTCCAATTCTCCCAGTCAGCCGGAATGTCGTAAGTCCAGCCGAATTTGGTGGCGATGGGCTGCGGCTGCCCGTCGGGTACGTCGATTCGCGGTGGCGGGCGTTCCATCGACGGAAAACCCGGCGGCAGGGGCGGCGGCACTGTCGTCGAGCCCGTGGGTTTCGGCGACACCGGTGGCAGAGTGCGTACACCCTCGTACGGTTCCGGCACTTGCGGAGCCAGCTGCGGAATTGCCCACATGAGCCCGAACAGCAGCGTTATCAGTGCCGCGAGACGGACAAGAATTTTTCCCAGACTCATTGACGTACTCCCCCCGAAGTCGAACAGAAGCTAGCACGCGCGCCCGACAAGAACGGCCCGCACAACCCTCCACCGGTAAAGTGCCTGTTCATGAGAATTCTCGTCACGGGTGGGGCCGGGTTCATCGGCGCGAACTTCGTACATCAGACCCTCGCGCAGCGCCCCGACTCCCAGGTCACCGTGCTCGACAAGCTCACCTACGCCGGCAACAAGGCCTCTCTGGACCCCGTCGCCGATCGCATCGACTTCGTGCACGGCGACATCGCCGACGCCGATCTCGTCGACCGCCTCGTCCGCGAGACCGATCTCGTCGTCCACTTCGCCGCCGAATCCCACAACGACAACTCGTTGACCGACCCGTGGCCGTTCGTGCACACCAACGTCATCGGAACCACCACCCTGCTCAACGCGGTCCGCGAACACGACGTCCGCTACCACCACATCTCCACCGACGAGGTCTACGGCGACCTCGAACTCGACGACCCGGCCAGGTTCACCGAATCGACCCCGTACAACCCGTCGAGCCCGTACTCCTCGACCAAGGCGTCGAGTGATCTGCTGGTGCGCGCCTGGACCCGCTCGTTCGGGGTCCGCTCCACCATCTCGAACTGCTCCAACAACTACGGCCCGTATCAGCACGTGGAGAAGTTCATCCCGCGTCAGATCACCAACATCCTCAGCGGCTCACGCCCCAAGCTCTACGGCGCCGGGCAGAACGTGCGCGACTGGATCCACGTCGACGACCACAACAGCGCCGTCTGGGCCATCATCGACGGCGGCCGCATCGGCGAGACCTACCTCATCGGAGCCGACGGCGAAGCCAACAACCGCACTGTCCTCGAAGCGATCCTCGAAGAAACCGGCAACGCACCTGACGCCTTCGACTTCGTCACCGACCGCCCCGGCCACGACCTGCGCTACGCCATCGACTCCACCAAACTCCGCACCGAATTGGGTTGGACACCAACCTACGTCGACTTCCGGGCAGGACTGAAAGCGACCGTCGACTGGTACCGCGACAACGAGCAGTGGTGGCGACCGCAGAAGGACGCCACCGAGGCCGTCTACGCGACGAAGGAGTCCGTACTGAATCGCTAGTTGGCAGTCGACTGTTTGTGAGGCGCTGGAACGCGAGAGTGGCTGTGCACCAGCATATTACGGAGCGCTCGCGAACCGGATGCAGCGGCGATCACGCCGGCCAGTACCTCGCACAGAGTGAACACGAGTCGCGAGGCCAGGGCCAATCCCAGTGCGACACCGGCGTCCATGAACGGCGACAGTGCTGCGACCACCACGGCTTCTCGGACACCGATGCCCGACGGCACCACCACGACGAGCACACCTGCACACATTCCGAGTGCGAGTGCGCCGATGCACTCCACCAGTCCACCGATCCGGAAACCGGCGGAGCTCGAGGCGAGGATCCACAGGTGGGTGCCGTAGAGAACCCAACTTGCGGCACACCAACCAAGTGACAACGCTATTTTGCGCGTCGTCAGCGGCGACTGTAGCGGCGCGCGGCGAAGGACCTTCAGCGCCAGATTCACCAGGCGAGTCAGGATAGGTGGGTACGCGCAGGTCAGGGCAATGGGAACCAGCACGATTACCGCCACAGCAGCGATGGTGCTGACATCGAACAGTGCAGGAAGGCCAAGAAGACCGACAACCAGCGCGGAGGTCGTGCTCAGTCCTACGGTGACCAGAACCGCCACGAATCCTGCAGCTCGGGTGACACCGGCGCGTCTGACCAGCTCGGTCTGAAGAACGAATGCCCAGACACTGCCGGGCAAGTATTTGCCCAGTTGCCCCACCAGGTAGCAGCGGGCGGCGTCGAACGCCGGGATGGGATATTCCAGTGCCCCGAGTGCGTGCTGCCAGGCCCGCACCGCTGCTCCCATGCCGAGGAACACCAGCAGCGACGACCCGAGAAGTGACCAGATTCCCAGCGACAGAATGGTGTCGCGGACCTCGGACCACTGGGATCTCACTGCCAGGACGATGGCGACGACGATCGCCACGGTGACCGCGACGCGCAGTACGGTGCCGGCAATCTTCTTTCCGCGCGAGGCCGCTACTTCCTCGGTCATCTGATCAAGGGTTTGGTGGACAGATTTCGCCACCACTCGAAGGCCGTCGCGGTTGTTTCGTTCAAAGCGGCAAGATCGGGCAGGCGGCCGTTCGAGTATGCCGAACCGACGATCTCGACATCCGACTCTGCGTACCCCTTTCGCGTCATGCCGACCGAGTTGGCTCCGTGCAGAACTCCTGGGTTCCCGACGACGGTCGCGAATGGCGGGATGTCTTTGGTAGCGATACCGCCCATACCCACCATGGCACCAGCGCCCATGACGCGGCGCTGGTGGATGGTGCTGTTCATGCCCATGTTGCATCCGGGCCCGAGAGTGACGTGACCGCCGAACGTCACGCCTGGCGCTGCGATCGTGTTGTCCCCGAGCTGTACGTCGTGTCCCACCGAGATGCGATTCATGATGAACGAGTTCGCTCCGACGATGGTGCGTCGTTCGCTTCCCTGATGGACGGCGGTGAGCTCGCGGATAACTGTGTTCTCTCCGATGTGAATTCCGCACCCGATGCTGGGTGCCACGTAGGACGAGAAATGCTCGAAACCATTGATTTCCGGGGGCGAACCGAGGACGGTCTGCGCGCCGATCCAGCAGTCGTTGCCGACCTCCAGCGGTCCGGTCAGCACTGCGAAGGGGCCGATGGTGACCCGGTCGCCGATGACCACGCCCTCGCCGATGACGGCGGTCTCGTGGATTCGACAGTCCTGGCCTATGTCGATCGGCACCTGAAATCGGCCTCCCACGTCTCTGTTGGATTTGCTGCGCTGTTGTAGAAAATAACGTTACGCGCGGCAAGGCTTGTGACCGGGACCTCGTGGCAGGCGATAGTGTCGACGGGTAAAGATGCGAATCGGTACGGTTTTCCGTCGCAGCCAGATCGGTCCGAGGGGTATGTCAGTGATTGCAATTTCCAGTGTCGTTTTCGGCGAGGATGTCGAGCGTGAAGTACTCGATACCCTTCGTTCGGGCATTGTCGCGCAGGGTCCCAAGGTCAAGCGCTTCGAGGAGCAGTTCGCTGAGCTCGTCGGTGCCGGCCACGCAGTGGCAGTGAACAACGGCACGACCGCCCTCGGTGCGGCGTTGGAAATTCAGGATCTGCAGCCCGGTGACGAGGTCTTGACCAGTCCGTTCACATTCGTCGCGACGTTGAACGCAATTTTGGATGCGGGTGCCATCGTCCGATTTGCCGATATCTCTGCGGATGATTTCAACATCGACCCGGTAGACGCGGCCACGCGAATTACCGATCGCACTGCCGTACTGATGCCGGTTCATCTGTACGGCCAGTCTGCGGACATGGCCGCGATAGGCGATCTTGCGCAACAGCACGGCCTTGCCATCGTGGAGGATGCGGCGCAGGCGCACGGTGCGACGTTCGACGGCCGCGGAGTCGGCACGTTCGGGCTCGGCTGTTTCTCCTTCTATGCCACGAAGAATTTGACCACCGCCGAGGGCGGCATGATCACCACCGACGACGAGGCCGTCGCCGACCGCTTGCGAGTCCTGCGCAACCAGGGGATGCGCGCCCGGTACCAGTACGAGGTCGTCGGTCACAACTACCGGATGACCGACTTGCAGGCCAGCCTCGGTCTACCCCAGCTGGCCGGCTATCGGACGCAGGTCGAGCAGCGTCGGCGCAACGCGGACATGCTCACCACCGGGTTGAAGGACGTTGCCGGACTGACTTTGCCCGCAGAACTCGAACGCAGAGGGCACGTCTGGCATCAGTACACCGTGCTGGTCGACGAGGACGCCTCGATCGACCGCGACGAGCTGAGCTCGCGACTCGCCGATGCGGGTGTGGGGAGCGGAATCTACTACCCGAAGACCGCGTACGACTACGACTGCTACCGCGAACACCCGAACGTGGTCATCGAGGACACACCGGTCGCCACGTCGGTCTCCCAGCGGTGCTTGAGTATTCCGGTACATGCGAACTTGACCGTAGATGACATCGACACCGTCGTGTCGGCTGTTCGTTCGGCGATGGGACAGTGATGAATCCTCGGGTTGCACTGGTCGGATCGGGTCGCATGGGGTCTCTGCATGCCAGGGTCATCGCCCAGTCGGATCGCTGCGATCTGGCTGTGCTGGTCGAACCACGGGAGAGTCAAGGTCGTGCTGTCGCCGAGCGCTTCGGCTGTGACTGGGCTGCGGAATTCGACGACCTCGCCGGTATCGATGCGGTGGTCATCGCTGCGGCGACTCCTGCTCATTACGACATCGCGTCGAGAATTCTCGAACTGGGTAAGCCGGTGTTGGTCGAGAAGCCCTTGGCCGCCACGTACGAGCAGAGTTCTGAGCTCGTGGGCAAGGCTGCGGCCGGAGACATTCCGTTGATGTGCGGGTTGCTCGAGCGGTTCAACCCCGCGGTGCGTACGGCGCGTGAGTTCGCGGGTGACGTGTGGCAGGTCAACGGCATTCGACATTCTCCGTTCGTATCGCGAATCTCGACCGGTGTGGCGACCGATCTCCTCATTCACGACGTCGATCTCGCCATTTCTTTCGTCGGTTCCGAACCGAAATCGGTTGCGGGGGAGTTCGGCTACTTCCATCCGGCATCGAAGGAAAACCATGCCGAGGACTGCGCCGATGCAATCCTTCGGTTCGAGTCAGGCGCTGTGGCAACGATTTCAGCGAGTCGCATCAGTCAGCGCAAGATCCGGCAGCTGTCGCTGCTCGAATCCGATCGGCTGATCGAGATCGACCTTCTCCGCCGCGACATCACCGTCTATCGGCACATCGACGACGACATGCCGTCCGATCGAGACGGATACCAGCAGCAGACGATCATCGAGATCCCCACCATCAGGTACAGCGAAGAGCCGCTCTCGGCTCAGCTGAATCACTTCCTGGACCTCGTCGCTGGATCAGGAGATGTTGCAGCAGAACGTGACTCGATCCTTCCGGCGCACCGTGCGGTGGACGAAGCGACGCAGTCGGCGGCTCACTGATCGACCGGTCGGCGTCGTCTGACGCCGACCACGACCGATTGCGCAAGCGCCATCAGGAGACCGCCTGCGGCGAGTGCTACACCGCCGGTGGTGCCTGGCGGCGCGTACTCGATGGTCGCGGTCTCGCCGCCCTTGGGCAGGACCACCTGAAGCAACCCTCCCTCGGTTGCGCGTACCTCGGCCGGAGCCCCGTCCACGGTTGCCGTCCAACCGGGCCAGGCGAGCAAGGCAAACGTCACGACACCGGAGCCGTTGTATCGCACAGTCTCTCGGGTGTCCGTCTCGGCATCGTCCGCAAGAACGGTGACGCCGTCGCTTGCAGCGGACAGTCGCCCATCCGGCCACGCCAGCGGCGTGTTGCGGTGTGCGACGGTGACGACATCGGCATTGGTGGTCGTCCAGCGGTCGCGTGGAAGCGCATCGAAAGCGTGTAGATCTCCGTAGGGGCCACTGTTCTGAACGATGATCGTGTCGAGCCGGAGTGCATCCGCCCATGACACGCCGGTTCCGGGTGCCGTTGCCATCAACCTGTCCACTGCGTCCGGGCAGGTGACTCCGCCGTAGTAATTCAGGCACAGCGCGTCGACGAAATCCTCGTAACTGATACCGGCGTAGCTGTTCACGGCATCCACGCCGGAGGCTTGCCACGCGTTGCCGAACACCAGATCACCCCATTGCGACGTGGGAGCGTCGTCGGGAATGGAATCCGTGTCGGCGATCGCGAATGTGTTGCCGGTGTACCTGCTGTCCAAGCGGTCTTCCAGGAACGCAACCTGGCGAGGAAAACGCCAGGGTGTGACGTTGTCGTTGCTCTGGAACCATGCGTTCGTCTGAAGCGCGAGGGTGGCCACTATTCCCACGACGAGGACGCCGCCGAAGACGCGTGGTGCTCGATAGGCTGCGGTGACAGCCGCTATCGTCAGCACGCCGCAGACCAGCAGTGCCAGGGCATGGATGCCGAGGTCGTCCGGAACACTCGACCACGCCAGGTAGAACTGCAGCACCAGGAGTGCAGCCGTGATCGAGGCTCGGAGTCGAAGCCTTTCCCGGTGCAGACCGGCGCTGGCCGCAACCGCTGTGACCACCAGTAGGGGCAATTGGCCGTATTCGATCAATCTGATCGGCCAGCGAAAAAGCCACAGGTTCGACGGTCCGAGTAGCAACACGGCATAGACGCCTGCGAAGACGGCCAGCGATACGGCACTTTTCCGCAGGTTACCGAGTGTGCGCCACCTGATCCACGGGCTCAACGGAACGAGAAACCACACCAGGTAGCCGATGGGGACGGTCATGAAGCTGGCCCCGAACGACTCGACCATCGGCAGATGAGTCGGGCTGCTGACGTTGATCAAATCGCCCAGTCCGGGGCGGAGGGTTCCGTCGTTGGACACTCCGGACTGGTTTCGCACCGACACATCGGTGGTGAAGGCGAGCGGGAGGTAGACGATCAAGGACATCGCCAGGATCGATGCTCCGCTGACGATCAGCGACAAGATGCGCCGATAGTTGCCCAGCGCCACGACCTCTGCGATGACAGCGAGATACACGACGGCGACCGCGACGGCACCGTATGGATTGCCGGTCGTCATGGCCATGAAGCCGAAGAAGATGGGAACTATTGGATTCACTCGGCCGAGGGCAGCGGACCGCGTGGACCACCAGACGTGTGGGATCCACGCGAAGGCGAACAGGCCCGACGCCCAACTGGAGGCATCGAAGTACAGCGTGTAGCCGGCGAACGGCATCGCGAAACCGGCCACGAACGCCATCGACGTTCGTGCGCCGTACTGCTTCGCCAGGATGTAGACGCCGACGGCGAGAATCGCCATGAACTGCATCTTGACCAAGGTGATGCCGATGGCCAGATTCGGAATTGCCGCGATCAGCGCGGAATTGGCCAACAGCAGCGGGTTGTAGGTGCCGTAGAGCGCCTCGGCGGTGACGTTTCCGCCGGCCCACAGTTCCGGCAGGAGCGTCGGCCACGATCCTGACAGCAGTCTTTCGCCGATCACCCGCCATCCCGGTGTGAACGCCGCTGCACTGTCGTCCCAGTAGTAGAACCATCGGTTCGTGAGCATGGGGATCGCCGCGGCGACCGCGACGGTCAGGGCGAGAACCGCGGGCGGCAGTACACGCGCAGCCCAGGGGCGATCAGAAGTCACGAAACGCCTTCGTCGGTGATGGTCGGTGAGCATCGGACAGTCCGTTGCAGCGTAGTGTTTCGTCCGTTCGTGGTTTTCGACAGGCGCTGAAAGGGTGACTGTGTTCTCTGGTCCCGCTCCGAGTTCGCGGCCGGACGCGGTCGAATTGTCGGTGGTCATACCTGCCCACAATTCCGCCCGAGTCATCGAATCCACTGTGAGCGCTTTCGTCGAGTACCTGTCCGGACGGCCGGCAGAAATCATCGTGATCGAGAACGGTTCGACCGATTCCACCGCCGACATCTGCGCTCGCCTTGCGGCCGGTTGGGCGCACCCCACCGTCGCGCTGTCGGTGTTGACCAGTGCCAAGGGGATGGGTAACGCGCTTCGGCTCGGTGTCGAGCAGTCTCGCGGTGACAGCGTGCTGCTGACCGCCGACGATCTTCCATTCGGGTTCGACGATCTGAACGCGGCTGCGCAATGGACCTCCGAAACCGGGTCGACTCCGTTGGTGGCCATCGGCTCGAAGGCGCATCCGGAGTCTGCTGTGCAACGTGGGGTACTTCGCGCAGTGATGACCTTCGGTTTCACGTCGCTCCGCAGAGTCGTGCTGGGCACTCGAACGAAGGACCCGCAGGGAACGTTCATCGTCGATGGCACCCTTCTGCGTGCGGTGGCTCCGCAGCTGATCGAACCGGGTTTCCTGTTCACCACCGAATTGGATTACGCGGTGGAATTGGCCGGTGTCCGTCCTGTGGAGCTGCCGGTTCGTCTGTCCGAATCGCACCGGAGCGAGCCCAGCCGGGTTGCGATCGGGGATGTCGTGAAGATGGCCCGGGGCCTGCTGTCGTTGCGAGGGCGGCGTCACGAACTTCTGGCGGCCGCACGAGCCGGTCGTCAGGCTGTCGACGCCTGAAGCGGTCCGCTCCGGGCTATTGCGAGTGACCACTCTCTAAGTTACTGTTTCGTCATTCTATGACGGAGGTCACATTAACCCGAACATTCCTTTCGATGTCGTCATCGCCGGCGGAACCGTGTACGACGGATCCGGCGGCCCTGGAGTTCGGGCGGATGTGGGCATCGTCGACGGCGTCGTGCGGGCCGTGTCGTCCACTCCCCTCGAGGCGGGCGCGACGACCGAGGTGGTCGACGCCACCGGCAAGTGGGTCACGCCGGGCTTCGTGGACGTACACACCCATTACGACGCAGAGGTGTTGGTCGGGCCGGGTCTCGAAGAGTCCGTCCGGCACGGGGTCACGACGGTTCTCCTGGGCAACTGTTCGTTGTCGACGCTCTATTCCACCCCGGTCGACATCGCGGATCTGTTCAGTCGGGTCGAGGCGCTGCCGCGCGATCATGTGCTCAAGGCCGTCGATGCGCACAAAAATTGGAACAGTCCCGACGAGTACATCGCAGCCCTCGAGCGCCTGCCTCTCGGGCCCAATATTGCTGCGTTGGTCGGTCATTCGGATCTCCGTGCGCACGTCATGGGTCTCGACCGCTCGACCGACCGAAGTCAGAAGCCCACTCGCGAGGAATGGCGCGCCATGTCCGACGCGCTCGAGAAGGCGCTCGATGCCGGGCTGCTCGGAATGTCGACCATGACGAACCCGTGGGACAAGTTGGACGGCGATCGATACCGGTCTCGTTCGTTACCGTCCTCGTATGCGCGGTGGAGCGAATTCCGTTCTCTGCACAAGATTTTGCGTCGACGCGGTCGGTTGTTGCAGAGCATTCCGAACTTGAACACCAAGTACGACATGTTGTTCTTCCTCGCCTCGGCCACCGGGGTCGGCCGCACTCCGCTCAAGATCTCGTTGCTGGCGGCGGCCGATGCCAAGGCGTCGCCGTGGATCCATCGCGTCTTCGGCCCGCTCGCCCGGATGGTCAACGGCCCGGGCAAGGGCCAGTTCCGCTGGCAGCACCTCCCCACCACGTTCGACGTGTATTCCGACGGCATCGATCTCGTGGTGTTCGAGGAGTTCGGCTCGGGCCGCGCCGCACTGCATCTGCGAGAAGAGTTGGGACGCAACGAGTTGCTGTCCGACGAGGCGTACCGCCGCTGGTTCCGTGCCGACTTCGAGAAGAAGTTCAGCTCGCGCGTCTGGCATCGCGACTTCGCCGACGCCGAGATCACCGAATGCCCCGACGCGTCGGTCGTCGGAAAGAACATCGCGGAGGTCGCAGCCGAACGTGGTGTGCACGTGGTCGACGCATTCCTCGATCTGGTGGTCGAGCACGGCCGAAAGTTGCGCTGGCACACGACGGTTGCCAATCACCGCAAGCGGCAGATGGACAAGCTGATCAATCAGTCCGGGGTGACCGTGGGGTTCTCCGATGCCGGCGCTCATCTGCGCAACATGGCGTTCTACAACTTCGGCATTCGGTTACTGCACCGCGTGCACGACGCGCGAAACGATCGCCGGCCGTTCATGACCGTGGAGAAGGCAGTGCACAAGCTCAGCGGCGAACTGGCCGACTTCTACGGTGTCGACGCCGGGCACCTGCGGGTGGGGGACCGTGCCGATATCGTCGTGATCGATCCGGAGGGCCTGAACGACGATGTCCTGGCCTATCGCGAGGAGACCATGCCGGAGTTCGGTGGCCTGAGCCGCATGGTCAATCGCAACGACCGAGCGGTCACCGCCACTCTGGTCGCGGGCCGAATCGTGTTCTCCGGCGGCACCTTTGCGCCCTGGTTCGGTGTGTCGGAGCGGGCCGGTAGCTTCCTGCGGGCAGGCACTCCCACCGCCCCGCGACGCCGGGAGCGTGTGTGAGTGGCGAGTCAACACCAGCGTCGAACCGAGACCATCGGAAAACTGCTCGACGCGACTATCGCATCGTTGTGCGAGAAGGGCTACGCCGCAACCAGTGTCAGTGAAATCGTCAGCCGGGCCGGAGTGTCGTCCGGGGCCATGTTTCGACATTTCGACACCAGGCTCGACCTGATCGTCGCCGCAGCCGACGAGGTTCGTCGACGTCAGTTCGAGGAGTTTCGCCGCGGCCTGTCCGGTTTCGGTAGCGCATCCATCGAGCACTGTCTCGAACTGCTCAGAGCAGCGTGCCGCGCCCCGATCAACGGGGCCTGGTACGAGCTGTTGACCGCCGCCCGCAGCGACGACGAGCTGCGAGAGAGACTGCAGCCGTTCACCGTTCGATATCACGAGCAGATCGCCGAACTTGCTCGTGCGCTTCCCGTTGCCGGCGTGATCGATCCGCAGCATCTGGAAACGGTGATCTTCAGCGTCGTCCACCTGCTCGACGGCGAGGCGTTGGCAGCCGTGGTCCATCCGCAGCCCGAGCAGGAAGCCATGCGGCTGAGGATGATTGCCCACCTGTTGCGCGGCGGCGCACTGCATGCCCTGACCGACGCAGGATGACCCACTGGACCGTACGCACATCGGGGGCCGAGCTTCCCGTTTTCGAGTACGGAAACCCGGCAGCCCGCTCGACGGTGTTGCTGGTGCACGGCTATCCCGACAACCATCACGTGTTCGATCCGCTGATCACCGCGCTCGGCGACACGGTCCGGGTGATCGCCTACGACACACGAGGCAGCGGAGCGTCAGTGCTGGAGCCTGCGGCAGACGTCGCCATCGAGCAGCTGGCGCGGGACGCCTTCGCGGTGGTCGAGTCGATTCCGGGCCTCACCGGCAAGGTGCACGTCTTCGCCCACGACTGGGGTTCGGTCCAGATGTGGGAGGCGATGGCCTGGCCTCGGGCGAGCACCGCATTCGCGTCGTACACGTCGGTGTCCGGGCCCAGTCTGGATCACTTGCGGCAGGTGGCACGGGCGCGGTCGGTCCGGCCGTATCGATGGCCGTCGCTGGTGGGGCAGTTGGCCAGGTCCTGGTACGTCTTCGGGTTTCACGTGCCCGTTCTGCGAACGCGAATACCGGCTCTGCTGGCCCGACTGCAGGCCGAGGGCGAGCCGACCCCGACGGTGGCCGACCAGCAGCGCGGCATCGCGCTGTACCGGGCCAACGTGCTGCGGCGGGTGCTCCGTGGACCCGATGCGCGGTGCTTCGTCCCGACCACCGTGGTGGTCCCGACACACGACCCGATGCTGTCGACGAACCTCACCGACGGTCTCGATCGATGGATCCCCGACCTGCGCGTCGTTCACGTCGACGCGGGCCACTGGTGGCCGTACACGCACCCGGCCGACGCCGCCCGCGTGCTGCTGGAGCGGGTGCGGGCCACGGGGTAGCCGGTAGCTACTTGCCGAACAACCGTGCCCAATTGGAGCGACTGGTCATCGACTCGAATTCACGACGGTAGCTGTCACGTATTCGTGGAGCCTGGGACCGCAACTTCCATTGCGCACGGAGACCCCGGACGAGCAGTTGCTTCATCAGTTCGGCGTTGTGCCGTCGGACGCGAACGCCTTCCTGAGAGGCGTCGGTGACGACGGCGTGCCCGAAGAGTGAGACGTGCCACCAGTGCGCGTCCCGACTCGCGATAGCGACGGGATGCGGGTTGACGCGTCCGCGCAGTTGCTGCATCAGCCGCTTGGCCAGGACGAGCCCTTCCATGCTGGGCCACGGTGCAGCGCTGGCGATCTGGTAGTCGGCGTTCTGCAGTTCCGGTGCGTGCGCAGCGGAGTGTCGCACCGTCTCGGAGTACATCGCTCGTTCACGCCGGATGTCGGCAGCGGCCTCGATGCCGCCGTCGTGGAAGACTTCGGGACCCTGCAGAAAGTCCTCGATGGCCTTGATATGAGTGAGCGCCAGTCCGTATTGCATTCCGACGAGGAACCGCAATAGATCGCGAGAAAGGCTGCGAAACAGTACCTTTCCATCGAACTCGCTGTGCAGGGCCGCGGTGAGCAGGCCGTTGCGAATGTTGAAGTAGCGGTGCCACTCGTCCCAGTCCTTCCAGGAGAAGTCGGCGTGCCATACGCCTGCACCCGGAAGGGTGACGGTAGCGAATCCGCGGCTGCGGGCGCGCAATCCGTACTCCACGTCGTCCCACTGGAAGAAAAGTGGGAGCGGGTATCCGACCTGAGCAATGATCTCGGACGGAATGAGGCAGGTCCACCAGCCGTTGTAGCCGGCGTCGACGCGAATGTCCTGACTCTTCTTCACAACGCTGGAGTTGACGAGCGCGTTGGTCGACGGAATGCCCACCTTGGGTCCGGAAAGGTCGGCGTGTTCGGCCCCGACGAGGATGCGATCAGGGTGAAACAGCCCCAGCATCTGCGCTCCGACGATGGCCGGCTCCACCGTCATGTTGGCGAAAGCATTGACACGCAAGACGGTTTCGGGCTCACACAGGATGTCGTCGTCCATCAGAATGACGTTGGCGTGATCGGCTCCGACGACGTCGGTGACCTCGTACATCCCGCGGGTGAAACCGCCTGCACCGCCGAGATTGGGTTGACGTATGTAGACGAGCTTGTCACCAAGCACCCGTGCGATGTTCTGGAACTTCTCGCGAATCTCGACCAGGTCGGTGCCCTGGTCCACCACGTACACCGCATCGAGACCGGCAACGACCTCTGAGTCGTTACCCAGTACTGCAACGGTTTCCGCGCATTCGTCGGCGCGGTTGAAGGTGCACACCACCACGGCCGCGGGTCGGACTGTCTCCGGGGAATCGACGCTCCACGCCACTTCTGAGAGCTTCAGAGTGGTTGTGTGCGTGTTGATTCGGATCCACATGGCGCCACCGTCCACGAAGCGGTCCAACAGGCCGTTCACTTCGACGGTGCCACTGCCGTCTACATCGACCGCGTCGACGGTGCGATCGCGGCCATCCGAGTCGGACGCAACCAGAGCGATGCGTCCGGCCCCGTCGTAGGACAGCTGTACCCGTACCTCTGTGACGGCCGTCCAGCGTTGCCAGTAGCTCGCAGGAAACCGGCCGAAGTAGGTGTTGGTGTCGATTTCCGCGTTGGGCTCGATCGCCACCTCGTGGCGTGACCGGTAGGCCAGACCGCTGGCGATGTGCGTGTAGAGGTCGTCGTCGATCAGGGTGGACGGACCCGAGAACAGTCCGCGCTGGACAACGAAGCGCGATTGCGGGTCGTGCTCCACCAGGCGCGACCGCACATCTGAACTGCTGTGTGCGATGTCGGGGGCTGTATCGGTCATCAACGCTCCATCGATTTCGTACGGATTCGAGTGGATCCTCGTGAGACCCCCTGCGCTGCGATCCTACCTGCGGCGATTGGGGTCTTATGTGCAAGGCCCGAGTCAGTCACGGACACCTGAAACGCGGGGTGCCTTACGAATCCGTACGACGACCTGTTCGTTGTCTACCGTGTATCCCAGGTAGTCGAATTCGGTGCCGGTGCGCGCGACGAATTCCGTCCACGCCCGGTATTCGTGGTTGCGCCAGCCGGGGAAGTTGAAGTACTCGTCGAACACGATGACGGTGCCCACTGCGAGTCGATCGGCCACGAGGTCCAGCACGGTGACCGTCGACGAGTACAGGTCGGCGTCGAGGTGCAGGAAGGCCAACTTCTCGTGGTGGCCCTTCAGGAATCCCGGCAGCGAATCCTCGAACAGCCCAGGGACGATCTGTGCGCCGGGCACTTCGGGGATGGTGTCCTGCTCGAACAGTCCCTTCGGAAAGCCCGTACGCCAGGTCTCGGGTAGGCCGGAGAACACGTCGAATCCGGCGACGACGGTGATGTCCTTACGCGACGCCAATTCCTCCGCGATGATCTCGAGTGTCGTCCCGCTGGCCACTCCGAACTCGAGCGCCATGCCGCGAATGGAGACCTCACCGAGGGCGAATCGCAGCGTTGCGTGCGGCAACGGAAAGGTGGGAGCAGTCGACATCATTTCTTCGGCGAACTCGGCACTTTGGGCGGCGGCCTCGACCTCGGAAGCGAAATAGAGGTCGCGGCGCATGCGTAGCTCTAGCCCTCGCACAAAGCCGCGTAAATCCTCGATCTCACGCCGTTGACGTTCGAGAACGTCGAGCAATGTCGCCTGCTGATCGCTGGTCTGCTCGGCCAGCTGTGCGGTCTGCTGAGCCAGAACCTCGCCGATTGCTCGTTGAAGCTTCTCCCGTGCCGACGACTTGATGCGATCAGCGAGCTTCCGAGGTTCCGTCATGGGCACACGGTAGCGGTATCACGTGGGTGCGCGCACCCCTTGGAGGCAGCCTCAGGGCCTACGGAAGTGTTCTCGGCGCCCCAGGCCGCGGAGCCGGAACCATTCTGCTAAACCGCGAGGATTCCTGGTGGTGATCAGGAAGAACCAAGTGAAGCGAATCCACTCTTGCGGCAACAGCTTTCGCATACCCGGCTGCGACATCAGGTAACCGCGGTTGCGGTAGGTGAAGTAGCGCTTGGTCGCATCCTCCGGGTACTGCGTGTGCATCCGCCCACCGAGGATCGGCTTGAACTCCTCGGCCCCGTTCGGGTGCACGTACGCGGCGGTGAGACACGTGCCGAACTTCAGGCCCGAGCGCTGCAATCGGCGGTGTACTTCCACCTCGTCGCCGCGCACGAACAGCCGCAGATCGGGCACGCCGACCGCATCGATGGTCGAGGCCTTGAACAGGGCACCGTTGAACAACGATGCGATGCCTTCGAGCAGATCGTCGTCCGGATTCTCCGGGTCGATCAACTCCGAGCGAAGACGACGCCACTCGACGCCGCGTCGCAACGGGAACGCCAAACGATCCGGATCCTCGATGTCACAGACGACTGGGGAGACCTCGTCCAGTCCGTGCGCGAGCGCGCAGTCGTAGAGGGTTTCGAGGACCTTCGGGCCCTCGGGTCGGCCGTCGTCGTCGGCGAGAAACACCCAGTCCGCGCCGAGCGAGAGCGCATACAGAATGCCAAGCGCGAATCCGCCTGCGCCACCCAGATTGTGCTGAGAGCCGAGGTACGTCGTCGGCAGGGCCGTCGACTCCACCAACTCACGGACGTCCGGCTCGTTCGCATTGTCGACGACGACCAGATGATCGAGCGGACGCGTCTGGGCACCGATCACGTCCAACGACAGAGCCAACAACTCACGCCGCTTGTGTGTGACGATGACCCCGACAATCTTGTCAGGCACCGGTGTTGTCCTCGCGCTCGATCTCTTTCAGGATCTGCGCGACGTGGTCACCGGCGTCGTCGCCGTCGTATGCCCGCACCACGTCCTCGATGCCGCCCTGCTGGCGAATCTGGCCGTGATCGATCCACATCGCGGTGTCGCACAGCTGAGCCAGGAATTCGTTGGAGTGGCTGGCGAACACCAGGATTCCCGAGCGCTTCACCAACTGCTGCAGTCGGTGCCGGGCCTTCTTCATGAACTCCGCGTCGACGGCACCGATGCCCTCGTCGAGCAGCAGGATCTCCGGGTCGATGCTGGTGACGACGCCCATCGCGACGCGCACCCGCATACCTGTGGAGTAGGTGCGCAGCGGCATGTCGAGGTAGTCGCCGAGTTCGGTGAAGTCGGCGATCTCGTCCATCTTCGCGAGCATCTGCTTGCGCGTCTGGCCGAGGAACAGCCCACGAATGATGATGTTCTCGTAACCGGAGATCTCCGGGTCCATACCGACGCCCAGATCGAACACCGGCGCGACGCGGCCGCGGATGGTGGCGCTGCCACGCGTCGGCTCGTAGATGCCCGAGAGCAGCCGCAGCAGCGTCGACTTGCCGGCACCGTTGTGTCCCACCAGGCCGACGCGATCGCCGTCCTTCAGGTTCATCGTGATGTTCTTGAGGGCTTCGACGACGACGACGTCGGAGGAGTTCCGGTCGATGGCACCGCCGGCTTTGCCGAGGAACGCCTTCTTCAAAGACCGCGTCTTGGCGTCGAAGATCGGGAAGTCGACGCATGCGTCATGGGTACTGATGCTGATGGACAACTGCTGACCCCTAAACCCAGTAGGGCACGCGGGCCCGGTACTTCTTGAGAGCGACGATGGCCAGCGCCCACCCGACGACGGTGAACCCGAGCACGATGTACCAGTGGTACGCCTGCTGGTCCTCGCCGATCAGAGGGGCGCGGATGATGTCCAGGTAGTGGAAGAGCGGGTTGATCTCGACGAGCTTGGCGCGTTTCGCGGCCTCGCCGCCCATCTGCACGAGTCCCGATGTGGTCCACACGATCGGCGTCATGAAGAACATCAGCGTGACGAAGCTGCCGAGGATCGGGGCGATGTCGCGGTAGCGGGTGGCGATGATGCCGAAGAGGATCGACACCCACACCGCGTTGAGCAGAATCAGGACCAGCGCCGGAATCGCGAAAATCACGGTCCAGTGCAGTCCGCCGGGCGGCCAGAAGATCGCGATGATGATCACGTAGATCAGCAGGTTGTGGCCGAGCAGCAGGAGCTGACGCCACACCAGGCGATACACGTGCACGCTGAGCGCACTGGGCAGCTGCTTGATCAGACCCTCGTTGGCGACGAAGACGTCTCCGCCCTCGAGAATCGCGGCACTGATGAGGTTCCAGATGATCAGGCCGACCGTGACGTGCGGCAGGAACTCGCGCAGATCGATGTCGAGAAGCACCGAATACAGCAGGCCCATGGCGATGGCCTGCACGCCGGTGGCGATGGTGATCCAGAACGGGCCGATCACCGACCGTCGATAGCGCTGCTTGATGTCCTGCCAGCCGAGATGCAGCCACAGCTCACGCTGGTTGAAACCGGTCCGCAGATCGCCGAACGCGCGCCGATAAGTCTGTGAGTCCGAAACCGGAGCAGGCATCTGTTCTCCTGCCTCGCTCTCGGGATCCTTCGCTGGTGCCGACACGACGGTCGACACTACCTGCAATCGACCATGCAGCTCATTTTGCAAGCGTGTGTGTGGTGTTACAGGTACTGGCCGGTACCGCTGCCGTGGCCGCCGCCCGGTGTGGGCATGACACCGGGAGGCAATGCGCCCTGACGCATCTGCTCGAGTTGGGCCCGTGCGGCCATCTGCTGAGCGAAGAGTGCCGTCTGGATGCCGTGGAACAGTCCTTCGAGCCAGCCGACGAGCTGAGCCTGCGCGATCCGCAGTTCGGCGTCGGTGGGCACGACGTCGTCGCCGAACGGCAGCACCAGACGCTCGAGCTCGTCGCGCAGCTCCGGGGCCAAGCCCTGCTCGAGCTCCTGGATGGACGATTTGTGGATTTCCTTGAGCCGGTTGCGGCTGGCGTCGTCGAGAGGTGCCGCGCGCACTTCTTCGAGCAGCTGCTTGATCATCGTGCCGATGCGCATCACCTTGGCGGGCTGTTCCACCATCTCCGAGAGGTCCGATCCGTCGGACGACTCCTCGTTGGCCGCCGATCCGGAAGCGCGGGCTGCAGCAGCGGTGGCTTCCTCGCGGCTCAGTGCGAGTGGCTCTCCGTTGGGGCCGATCACGACGACGTGATCGCCGGGTGCATTGTTCGACTCGGATTGCGTCATGCATCCATCTTTACGCGTCGCCTGCCGTTGCGCGATCGACAGGGGCGATTATCCTGGTTCGGTCGTTCGCAACCGGGGTGTCAGGAGGATCGAAGCGTGCGTTGTTGGCTGCCGTTCCCTGGGGAAACGGGACGTGAAACACACCCTCGGCGGGTCGGCGCTTAGAGTGTCCGGCATGGGGTACGACGTCGCACGGGTCAGAGGGTCCATTCCCTCCCTCGGCGACGGGTGGATTCATTTGGACCCTCAGCTGGGAATGCTGATTCCGGATCGCGTGTCGACGGCCGTCTCCACGGCGTTCCGGCACAGTGCGCCCAATCATTCGGCCGGCAACATCGCTGCCAAGCGGAGTGCTGCTCTGCTCGAATCCGCCCGCGTCGCAATCGCAGATCTGGTCGGTGCCTATCCGTCCGGGGTGGTCATCGGACCGGATCGGGCGACGCTGCTGTCATGGCTCGCCGATTCTCTGAGCTCCCGGCTCGGGCTGGGAACCGGCCTGGTGCTCTCGCGTCTGGACGAGGAAGCCAACGTCGCGCCGTGGCTGCGGGTCGCCAGCCGAACCGGCGCACACGTGCGCTGGGCCGAGGTCGAGATCGATACGTGCGAGCTGCCCACATGGCAGTTCGAGGAACTCATCACCTCCACCACCCGGCTCGTCGCGGTCACCGCGGCGTCGCCGATCGTGGGTAGCGCTCCCGACGTTCGCGTCGCGGCGGATCTGGTCCACGAGGTCGGTGGACTCATCGTCGTCGATGCCGCCGGAGCAGCCCCCTACGCACACGTCGACATCAAGGAACTCGGAGCCGACGTCGTCGCGATCGACGCGGCCGCGTGGGGTGGGCCGTCGGTGGGTGCGCTGATCTTCCGCGATCCGACACTGCTCGACCAGTTGCCGTCGATGTCGCTGAACCCGTCGGCGAAGGGGCCCGAGCGGCTCGAGGTCAGTGGTCATCAGTACGCGCTGCTGGCCGGTGTCGTGTCGTCCATCGACTACCTGGCCAACCTCGACGACGCAGCGACGGGGACCCGACGTGAGCGGCTGGAGCTGTCCATCGGGTCGCTGCAGCACTATCAGGATCGACTCTTCGAGCATCTGATGGCTGCGCTCGCCACCCTCGATCACGTCATGGTGCTCGGCACTGCGCCCACGCGTATCCCGACCGTCAGCTTCACGGTCGACGGGATGCCCGCGGTGAAGGTGTCCGAGCAACTTGCGCAGGCTCGAATCGGCAGCGTCAGCGGGGTCCACGGTGGCAGTCGTCTGCTCGACGCCCTGGGCGTCAACGACGAAGGTGGTGCCGTCACCATCGGACTCGCTCCCTACACCACCCGGTACGAGATCGATCAGCTCGTGAAAGCTCTCGCTGCGCTCGCTCTATGAGAGCGGCTGCGCCGCACGTGCACGGAACTTCGTAGCCCACTACGAAGTTCCACGCACGACCCTCGGGCGCACATCACTGCACGCGCAGGATGACCTTCCCGATCGTCTCGGCGTCGTCGAGCATTCGATGCCCTTGTGCTGCTTCGGTTATCGGGATTTCGGCATGCACGACGGCGGTGACGCGGCCCTCGGAGATCATCGGCCACAGGTGCGCGGTCATGTCGGCGACGATGTCGGCTTTGCTCGACGGTCCGGTCTCGGGGCGTCCACGCAATCCGGCCGCGTGTACCGAGCCACGCTTGGCGATGAGCTTGCCGAAGTTCAGCTCCCCGTTCACGCCGCCCTGCATTCCGATGGTGACGACGGTGCCGCCCATGGCGAGGGCATCGAGGTTTCGGTCGAGGTACTTCGCGCCCATGTTGTCCAGGATCAGGTCGGCACCGTGATCGTTTGTCTGTGAACGGATTTCGGTGACGAAGTCTTGATTCTTGTAGTCGATGAGGATGTCGGCACCGAGGTCCGCGCACATGTCCAGCTTGTACTTGGATCCGGCGGTCACGGCGACGGTGACGCCCATCTGTTTCGCGACCTGGATTGCGTGCGTACCGATTCCGCTGCCGCCGCCGTGGATCAGCAGTACTTGGCCCGAACGCATGTGCGCATCCATCACCAGGTTGGACCACACCGTGGACGCGACCTCCGGAAGTGCTGCTGCCACATGGAGATCGAGGCCCGCAGGGATCGGGAACAGCTGGGTGGCAGGCACGGCGACCTGCTCGGCGTACCCGCCACCTGCCAGAAGCGCGCAGACCCTGTCGCCGACGTTCCAGCCGCTGACGCCGTCACCGAGCTCGGAAATGATTCCCGAGCACTCGAGACCGAGGATCTCGCTGGCACCCGGGGGCGGCGGGTAGTTGCCCTGACGCTGCATCAGATCGGCACGGTTGACGGCGGTGGCGGAGACGTCGACGATCACCTGTCCGCGGGCCGGTCGTGGATCGGGAACCTCGGTCCACTCCATGACGTCGGGATCGCCGAATTCTTTCAGTGTGATTGCACGCATGCATCCATGATGCGCCACCGCTGTCGCAGGCGCTTTACAGGTCCCAGAGGTTGATGCCGAAGTCGCCGGCGTGACTGTCGATCTGTTCGAGTTCGGCGTCGGAGAAGTCCAGATTGTCCAGCGCCGCGACGTTGTTCTCGAGCTGCTCGACGCTCGATGCGCCGATCAGTACCGACGTCACTCGCCGGTCGCGCAGCGCCCAACTCAGTGCGAGCTGCGCCAGTGACTGACCGCGGGCCGACGCGATGTCGTTCAGTGCGCGAAGGTGCCCGATGTGGTCGTCGGTGAGCCAGTCCGGGTTCAGTGACTTGCCCTGTGCTGCGCGCGAATCCGTGGGAATGCCGTCGAGGTACTTGTCGGTGAGCATGCCTTGGGCGAGGGGAGAGAATGCGATGACGCCTGCGCCGATCGCGTCGAGGGTGCCCAGCAGTTCGGGCTCGATCCACCGGTTGACCATCGAGTAGCTGGGCTGATGAATCAGCAACGGAACGCCGGCGTCGGCGAGCAGATCCGCCATCTTCTGCGTGCCTTCGGGCTTGTACGAGCTGATGCCCGCGTACAGGGCCTTCCCCTGTTGAACGGCGCTGATCAGCGCGCCGGCTGTTTCTTCGATGGGGGTGTCGTGGTCGGGGCGGTGGCTGTAGAAGATGTCGACGTGGTCGAGTCGCATGCGCGCCAACGATTGGTCCAGTGAGGACAGCAGGTACTTGCGGGAGCCCCCGAAGCCGTACGGGCCGGGCCACATGTCCCATCCCGCTTTGCTGGAGATGATCAGTTCGTCGCGGTAGCCGGCGAAGTCCTCGGAGAAGATGCGGCCGAAGTTCTTCTCGGCGCTTCCGTACGGCGGACCGTAGTTGTTCGCCAAGTCGAAGTGGTTGATTCCCAGATCGAAGGCGCGACGAAGAATCGAGCGCTGCTTCATCAGTGGAACGTCGTCGCCGAAGTTGTGCCACAGGCCCAGCGACACCGCCGGCAGTACCGGCCCACGCGATCCCACTCTGCGATACGACATGGATTCGTAGCGATCGGCGGCGGCAACGTACGGAGGGTCGATGTAGGGATCTGTCATAACTCGACCCTAGGTCTCATCGGCGAATCGGACCCCGAACCACGGCAAGCTACTCGTGAGTAGATTTCCTGCCTAAGATGACTCGCGTGACGGCCGAATTAGCCATTGGTCCCGGGGGGGACCCGCAGTGGCTCGACACTGCGGAAATGAGAGCTTGGCGTGCCTATGTCGACGGCGGTCAACGATTGATGGAGGTATTGAACAGGGATCTACAGGACAGACACGACCTGTCGATGGCGGAGTACCGCATCCTGGTGATGCTGTCCGAGGCGGACGACGGCTCCATCCGCATGAGCGAGTTGGCCGACGGGGTTCTGTCCTCCCGAAGTCGCCTCACCCACCAGATCAGGCGGATGGAAGTCCAGGACATGGTGCGCCGCAGTACCTGCGCGCACGACGGCCGTGGCGTCCTCGCCGTCATCACCGAGGAAGGTCGACGACGACTGACGGAGGCAGCACCCACGCACGTCCGCAGCGTCCGGCAACATCTGGTCGATCTCCTCACCCCGACCGAACTCGAGGTCCTGGGCGACATCTTCCAGAAGGTGGACGCCGCCATGGACGCATCGGCAACCAGACCCCGACGCTGACGGCCGGCGCAGAGGGGCGATTGGGCCGGTGCCGCCCCGGCCGTTAAGATCGCACACGGAAGCGTGGCAGAGCGGCCCAATGCACTCGCCTTGAAAGCGAGAGACGTGTAAAAGCGTCCGGGGGTTCAAATCCCTCCGCTTCCGCCATATGTCGATTGATCGAGCCCGGTCCGCCCGCGAGGGTGGACCGGGTTTGTTCGTTTGCGAAGCAGCGAATTCTCGGCTGGCATCAATACCGGTTCAGTGGGTACTACCTGCCAATGAGCGAAGAAGCGCGGCGCAACGACGGCGACAACGAGGGACCTCTGGAAGAGGAGCTCGAGGAGAGTTTCGACGCTGTCGTCACCGAAGGTGGCGAGCGATTGCATCGCACCGTACGCACCGTTCTGATCACCGGGCTCTTCGGCGGACTCGAGGTCGCTCTGGGGGTGATGGCGTACCTGGCGGTGCTGGACGAGACCGGCAGTCACCTGCTGGCAGGCCTGGCGTTCGGAATCGGCCTCGTGGCCATCTATCTCGCGCACGGTGAGCTGTTCACCGAGGATTTCCTGATGCCGATCGCCGCGATTGTGGCCCGCAACGGCACGCCTGCACAGCTCGCGAAGTTGTGGGTCGGGACGCTGCTCGCAAACTTGCTCGGCGGTTGGTTCGTGATGTGGTTGATCGCGCACGCGTTTCCGCAATGGCTCGAAGTGTTGTCCGAGTCGGCACATCATTTCGTCTACGCACCCTTGGATCTTCAGTCGATCTGCCTCGCTGTTCTCGGTGGCAGCACGATGACACTGCTGACCCGCATGCAGCAAGGAACCGAATCCGACGTGGCGCGGATCATCGCCGCCATGGCGGCGGGTTTTCTGTTGGCCGGATTGCAGTTGTTCCACTCGGTCCTGGATTCCCTGCTGATCTTCGGGGCCATCCACGCAGGAGCGGACGTGAGCTATCGCGAGTGGATCGAATGGTTCGGCTACACAGTGCTGTTCAACATCATCGGCGGCGTCGTGTTGGTCACGGCGCTGCGCTTGGTGCGCACGAAGGAACTCGTGAAGTCCGAGCGTGACCAGAATTCTGAGTAGTGATCGGAGCCGAGAGTCATGGACTTCAGTTCTGCACCCAACGCTCCAGGCTTCGCTGAGTCTCGAAGCGTCGCACAGCTTTCGAGATCGGGTCGATGAATTCGATTGCACTGGCCAGTAATTGGAGTGGAGCTGTGAAATCGTCGACGGCTCGGCCGGTTGCCGTCGGGTAGAGATCGTCACCCAGGATGGGGATGCCCAACGAATTCATGTGCAGACGCAGCTGATGGGTTCGTCCCGTCGACGGTGTCAGTCGATACCGTCCGATGCCCTCGCGGTGGTTCAAGAGTTCGACGACGGTGTGCGCGTTGGGTTCTCCGGTCACTTCGCGTGCAGTGAACTGGCCCTTGTCCGAGACGATTCGACTGCGTACCTCGGTAGGCAGGGCGAGGGACGGTTCGTAGGCCGCGATGGCCTCGTATTCCTTGTGTACCTTCCGATCCTGGAACAACGTCTGATACGCCCCGCGCAGGGTCGGATCGACGACGAACAGCACCAGGCCCGCGGTGACGCGGTCGAGTCGATGAGCGGGCACCAGTTGCGGCAGATCGAGTTCGAGACGTAGTCGCACCAACGCGGTCTGCAGGATGTGGCCGCCGCGCGGAATCGTCGGTAGGAAGTGCGGCTTGTCGATCACCAGTACGGCATCGTCCCGGTGCACGATCGAGATATCGAAGGGCACAACGGTTTCCGTCGGCAGGTCGCGGTGGAACCAGAGAGCCTCACCGGGGACGTACGGCGCATCAGCGGATAGAGGGCCGCCCATGTCGACGACCTCACCCGCAGCGAGCATCTCGTCGATGCGCCGCGGCGAGATGCGTTGCTCGGTCGCCGTCAAGAACTCGCGGACGGTGGGCCATGAGCCGTCCTCGGGCATTCGGACGCGTGCGGGGTCGAGGCCGTAGCGCTTCGCCAGGGGCGGTTGCTGGCGTCGTCTCACCGACCGAGCGTATCCGTCCGCCGAGATCGCACTTGTGCAGACAATCGACAGCGATTCACTTACACAAGTGCGAACTCGCTACTCGCAGCCGATGCCGTCGTTGTCGCGGTCGAGGTGGGGGCCGTAGCCGTACTCGTCGCGATAGACCGGTGCAGCTCCGGCGTCGCGGGCGGCGTCGCAGTTCTGGTACTGGAACCCACCGTTGGGCCGAGGTGCGGGAGCGGGCGCACCCTGAGGTGCGGGCGGGGGAGCGAAAGCAGGCGGCGGCGGAAGGATGCAGAACTGCGCCGAGCCGGCACCGCACAGGAAATCGGTGATCGGATCCGCCGAAGCGAGGGCGGGGGTGGTGACCATGGCTGCCGCAGCGATCGCGCTTCCGATGCCGATTCTGACCAGCAGATTCTTCGTCTTCATGTTGCTCCAATTCGAGGGGGTGCGATGGAGCTTCCTCGTCGGATCCTTGAACTGTCAACGAAGTCATTCGCGCGACCGACAGCCGTACTGAGCAGGGCGGCACCGACATGCGCAGGATCGACGCGTTTGGAAACCGTCACGAGGGCGTATTTACGAACGTATGAGCGAAAACGAGCAGGTCAACCAAAACCCCGAGAAGGATCCCGACGACTGGGTCACCGGCGACGAGCCGATGACCGGTCCGCAGAAGAGCTACCTGAGCACCCTCGCGCAGGAGGCAGGGGAGGAAGTTCCCGACGACCTGAACAAGGCGCAGGCGTCGGAAATGATCGACAAGTTGCAGGGCGAAACCGGCCGCGGTTGAGCCTGCTCCGTCAGAAGTCCACTCGATGTGACATCGACCCCCGAAAAGTCCACCGAATGTCACATTGAGTGCCTTCCGAAGCACCTCCCGGTGGCAGCATCCGACCAGGTAGACCGTTATTTCTTCGGTACATGTAACAAAGGATTACGCAGACTTTTGTACCCGGGATTTCGCGGCTACTGTGAGCGGACCCACAGCCCTCGGCGTGTCTGCGTCGCGGTGGGTACGTTGTGGAACGGATGTTGTTTGTGTTGCGCCCGCGAGGGTGCGCCTGGGGAGGATGGCAGATCAGATGCACCGTCGTGTGTTGGCAGTAGCGGGGGCTGCGCTGGCTGTGTCCTTGCTGTCGTCGGGTATCGCCGGAGCGCAGCCGCTTCCGGGTACCGGCAGTGCCGATGGTGGCGGGGCGGCACCTGGCATACAGGCGCAGTCGTTGCCGACGGCAGCGGCTCGTATCGACCGAGTCGACATGTTGACTCCGCGTCGTGCGGCCGTGTGGGTCGATTCGCCGGCCATGGGTCGGGCGATCCAGGTGCAGGTTCTTCTTCCGGCCGCGCAGGCGGTGTCTCGCCCGACGCTCTACATGCTCGACGGCGTCAGTGCCGGCAAGGAATCCGATTACAAGGAAAGCACCTGGACGCAGAAGACCGACATCGTCGATTTCTTCGCCGACAAGCAGGTCAATGTGGTGTTGCCGGTCGGTGGATCGAGTAGCTACTACACCGACTGGAATGTTCCCGACCCCGTCCTGGGCGTCAACAAGTGGGAGACGTTCTTGACGGCGGAGTTGCCGCCGCTGATCGACGCGCGGTTCTCCGGTAACGGCACCAATGCCATCGGCGGTGTGTCGATGGGTGCCCAGGCCGCGATGGATCTCATCACGCGCCACCCCGATCTCTACACCGGAGTAGCCGGTTTGAGCGGGTGCTACGACAACTCGCAGAACAACCTCAAGGACGCTGTGCGCGCCACGGTCGCCACCAACGGCGGCAACGCCACCAACATGTGGGGCGAGAACGCCGACGCGAAGTGGATCGAACACGATCCGTCACGCAACGCAGAAGCATTGCGCGGCAAGGACGTCTACGTGTCCGTCGGCACCGGCCTACCCGGCCCGTACGAGCTGGGCCCCGGCGGCGGTGGTGTGCAGGAGGCTGCGATGGGCGGACCGCTCGAAGCTGCAGCGCTGTACTGCACCACGCTCTTCGACACACGCCTGCGCTCGATCGACATACCGGCCACCTTCACCTACCGCCCGTACGGCATTCATCAGTGGCCGTACTGGCAGGACGATCTCCGGGAATCCTGGCCGACGCTCGAGCGCGCGCTAGGACTGTAGAGCGAACTTCAGAAACGCGTCGTTCTCGTGCGGGTCGCCGATGGTGACCCGCACTCCGTCGTTTCCGTAGGAACGCAACAGCACGCCCTGTTCGGCTGCGCCCGAGGCGAATTCACCCGAACGCTCGCCCAGCGGCAGCCAGATGAAATTGGACTGGGATACGCCCACGTCGTAGCCACCCGAGACCAGGGCGTCGCGCACTCGATCACGTTCGGCGATCAGTGCATCGGTCCGAGCCAGTAGCTCGGCCGATGCTTCGAGCGACGCCAGAGCCGCCTGCTGAGCAATGGTGCTGACGGCGAACGCAATTCGAACCTTCGACAGTGCCGTGATCACCTCGGGATCGGCCACCGCGTAGCCCACTCGCAGACCCGCGAGGCCGTACGCCTTCGAGAACGTCCGCAGCACGATCACGTTGCGCCGACCGCGAGCGATCTCCACCCCGTCGGTGTGATTGCCTGCCGCGTCGGGCCGGGTGTACTCGAAGTAGGCCTCGTCGAGGACGACGAGGACGTTGGGCGGCACCGCGTCGAGAAAGGCCACGAGCTTGTCGCGCTGAACGACGGTTCCGCTCGGGTTGTTCGGGTTGCAGACGAAGATCAGCCGGGTGCGCTCGGTGATGGCGTCGAGCATGGCGTCGAGATCGTGCACGTGGTCCGAGGTCAGCGGCACCTGAACGGGCGTCGCTCCCGTCACCCGGACGATGATCGGATAGGCCTCGAACGAGCGCCACGCGAAGATCACCTCGTCACCGGGGCCACAGGTGATCTGGACGACCTCCTGGCACAACGCGACCGAGCCGTTCCCGGCGGCCACGTTCTCCGGAGTCACTCCGAGCTTCTTCGCCAACGACTCGACGAGCGCCGTCGCGCGGATGTCGGGGTAGCGATTGACGCCGCCGGCCGCTTCCGCGATCGCCTCACGGACACTCGGCAGAGGGCCTTGTGTCGTTTCGTTACTCGCCAGCTTGATCGCACCGGGAAAGCTGCGGCCGGGTACGTAAGCGGGGATGGCGTCGAGGTCGGGGCGGATGTGCACGGTCACGTCAGTCATTATGCGCCGACCCTGTCGGTAGTCGACTTCTGCCTGTCCGCGTCAAAGCTGTGCAGGACGGCCGCGATCGTCCTATCTTCGTACAGTATGTCGGGAACTTTCAGCGACTTCGCAGTCCTTCGGTCCGCCCCCGCGCCCACAGTCGGCGCGGACGACGAGGTGGATACGGCCGCATCGAAACCCGTCTCGCAGGAGAAAGTGCCGCTGACGGCCGTCGAGCCCGATGGGTCCCCGCGCGGCGGGATCGTCGTGTTGCACGAGGCCAGGGAGATTCCCGAGTCGCTGAAAGATCTCCTTCGCGCCCTCGCGTTGGAAGGGTGGCTGGCGGTAGCGCCGGACCTGTTCCATCGGGGGCACGGCGACGACAAGGAAGTGTTCGGCGACGACCTCTTCGCCGATTTCGACGCCACCTCCGACTGGCTCGTCCAGCGCGGGGTGTATTCCGATTGCATCGGCGTCATCGGATTCGACGATGCCGGAACGGCCGCGTTGATCGTGGCCACCAGCCGTCCGGTCGGAGCGGCGGTCAGTGTCGCCGCAGCAGGGATCGTGGAGCCGCTCAATTCGGACGCCATCGCATTGGTCGACGCCGCGCCCAAGCTGCAGGCGCCGTGGCTCGGCCTCTACGGCGAGAACGACCCCCACACCCCACCCGAACACATCGAAGCCCTTCGCGATGCCGCCACGCGCGCCTCAGTGGCCACGAACGTCGTCAGCTACTCCGGTGTTGAGCATCGCGCCGATCATCCTCGGGAACAGCCGGGCAGCAGCGACGACACCGACCCCGCCGAGGCTGCTCTCGTCGATGCGCAGACGCGCATCTTCGACTGGTTCGACAGCTTCATGCGTTGACGAGCAACAAGCATCTTTTACGCGAACGCCGCGCGAACCTGGGGCGTCGACCAGCCGTTTTGCCTTCTGGCCTCAGCCGTGTGTAATCTCTTTCCTCGGCGGTCCGAGAGGGCCGGCAGCCTAGGAGGCGTGCCAGAGCGGCCGAATGGGAGTCACTGCTAATGACTTGACCCTTCACCGGGTCCGGAGGTTCAAATCCTCTCGCCTCCGCCACGCTGATCCGCAAGGATCGGCACGTCGGTTCTTCGGAACCGACACAACTGAACATGCGCCCGTAGCTCAACGGATAGAGCACTTGACTACGGATCAAGAGGTTAGGGGTTCGAATCCCTTCGGGCGCACAGAAGAAAATGCCCCGAACTGCAGCGATGCGGTTCGGGGCATTTTCGTCGAGTATCCGAGCTGCGGCCGGCTCGGCATCTGGTCTGTCTAGAACTCGATCCCGAATTCTCGGATTTTTCGGTAGATCGTGGCCCGTGACATTCCGAGGGCATCCGCGGCGGCCTGCTTGTTGCCTCCGTTTTCCTCGAGGCTGCGGACTATTGCGTCTCGGTTCATTGCCTCTATCGGGGTGAGGGTTCTGCGGCTCACCGCCCGGACGGACGGTGGCAGCTTGTCTGCCTCGACGACCCCTGAACGTTGACTCTGCACGACCTCCTGGAGCACGTCGCGGAGCTGTCCGACATTGCCGGGCCAACTGTATTTGGTCAGCTGACGGACCGCAGCCGCCGACAGTGACAGCTCCTGACCGCGACTGACTTGGCGCAGTAGGTAGGGAATCAATTTGTGGAGGTCTTCGATGCGGTGTCGAAGGGCGGGTACGTGCACGGTGTGGCCGAAGAAGGGAAGTATCAGTGCCTCGCTTCCGGCGCTCTGCGTACCGGTTCCGATGGTGGCTCCCATCCATCCGGCGTGTTCGCGCCCTTGAATCAGGCTCGCGATCTCTTGCTGGACAGAGTTCGGAACCAGGTCGAGGTCGCGAATGATGACGCTGAATTCGTCCTGTTCGATCTCGGTTTCGAGCGCCCGCATCCCTGCGTCCCCGTCGGCGAGTTCGGCTGCGGTGACGAAGTGTGTGCGACTGGAAATATGCTGTTGCGCCGCAGCTTTGAGGACCGCGAATCGGCCAGAGCCGGATTCGCCTGCCACCACGGCCCATTCGTGCCTGCGAACGCACTGCGACACGTCTCGGGTCGCGCGCCTCCACGATGCGCTGTCTCCCACGATGCCGGGCAGCGACCTGATGCCCTCGATGGCTATCGCCGCCGGACCGGCTGTGTCGTTGAGGTAGGCGTGGTACACCGCCACACCGTGTCGAGGTGCAAGGGCGTCGTCGTGGAACGGCGACAACCTGACGGTCTGCCCACCGGGCAGGGTCAGCAGATACTTGCTGTTGTCGGTGTGGACGCTCAGATCGACTGCGTGCTCGAGCAAGGCGGCTTGGTCTTGCGGGGTGAGGGCATTGCGTAGCTTGCGATTGAGCAGGACGATGTCGTCGCCGAGTGCCAGAACTCCGACCTGTTGGGATCGCCGGCACGCTTTGAGATAGGTGTTGAGCAGAGCGGTCTGCTCCTGACTCGATTGGGACAGCAGTCGACCTTCGATCTGTGCCGTCGCCGATTGCGCAAGTGTCACCAGGAGTGGAGCTCCGTCGTCGATCCACCCGGTCACGTCGAGAACGCCGACGACGAGTCCGGATATGGGATGAACGATGGGGACGCCGGCGCACACCAACCCGCCCAAGCTCTCGACGTAGTGTTCGGCTCCGTAGACCAGAGTCGGTTGGCGAGTCTCGAGCGCTGTGCCGATGCCGTTGGTTCCGGCATATTCTTCCGAGTAGCTGAAGCCCGGTGCGAGATTGACGTTGTCCAAATTGTCCAGCAGTGGCTTGCTACCGGCCACGCGGTCCAACACCACACCGTCGGCCGAGGTGAGGATCACCGAAATCGGCTCGTCCACCAAACCTGTTGCGAGCTGGCGAAGTACGGGCGCTGCGGCGACGACGAGTGGACTGTCCAAGTCGGGTTCGCGAACGAAGGGCAGGTGCAGAATGTCGGGTTGGATGTTCAGTGCGCGCGATCGTTCCCACGAGAACGAGATCTGGTCTCGGACCGCGTCGTCGAACTCGTTCTCTACGAAGAACTTGTCACGCGCTCTCGAGAGATCGCGTGCGCCCTGTCTTGCCAAAGCCGCCACCTACCCACAACAATCGAGGAAACTCAATTACCGCCTGCGCGTGAATGATTCGGCGTAGGTGTTCTGCGGGGATCGAGTCTACCCGTCGAAAAGCGTGGCGTCTGCGGTTTTTGGCACTCGGCTGCGGCAGGCACCTCGGGGCCGATATGAATGCCGGTCAGAACTCGCAGCACGACTCGAAGGTCGTGATCGGTCAGCTCGCGTCGCGGCTTCGATGAGGACATCGTGGTTGTCTCCTTGGTGCGGCTCGGGGATCGGCGTCCTCACTGCGATGCCGACCCCCGAGTAGCGCGAAACTCGTTGGGTTTCAGTAGATGTTCGAGGGGCGGACCATTCCTTCGGCGAGATCGCCGAATCCGGGGGCCATGATCGCGCCCGGGTTGCCGAATACCTCTTCCACCACTGCGGTTTCGGTGGTGATCAGCAGCGCTGCAATGGAAGCTGCACTTTCGAGCGCCGCACGCGTCACTTTGAAGGGATCGATCACTCCGTCGTCGAACATGTCTCCGTATTCGCCGGTGAGCGCATTGAAGCCATGGCCCAGTGGCAGTCCGGACACGATCTCCACGACGTCGTCGCCTTCGTAGCCGGCGTTGATGGCGATCCATCGAAGCGGTTCGGTGAGCGCTTTGCGGACCACTTCGGCACCGATCGCCTGGTCTCCGGTCAGCTCCAACTCGCCGAGGGCGCGATGGGACTGCGCCAACGCGGTACCCCCGCCGGAGACGATCCCGGATTCCAGAGCTGCTCGAGACGCCGCCAGGGCGTCCTCGACACGCAGCATGCGTTCCTTGAGCTCGACACTGGTGGCCCCGCCTACCTTGACCACGGCCACCCGGCCGGTCAGTCGTGCGATCCTCTGCTCGAGGCTGTCCCGGTCACCGTCGATCTTGGAGCGCTCGAATTGCGACTCGAGCTGAGCCACGCGCGCGTCGAGCAGCTTGGGATCGCCCCGGCCACCGACAATGGTGGTCGAGTGCTCGGTGACGGTGATGCGGTCGCACGAGCCCAGTTGGTCGAGCGAGACCTCGAACAATTCGAGGCCGGTGTCCTTGGCGATGACCTGACCCCCGAGCGACACGGCGAGGTCCTGGAGTTCTGCGACGCGGCGATGTCCGAAGCCCGGTGCTCGCACCACGACGGACTGCATCGTGTTGTGCATGTTTCCACCGACCAACAGCTGCATCGCCGGTCCATCGACGTCCTCGGCGATGACCACCAGGGGACGATCTGCGCGCTTCGCAGCTTCGATGCTCGGCATGATGTCCTGGACCTGGTTGATCTTTTTGTTGGTCAACAGAATGACCGGATTTTCGTGGACGGCTTCTGCACGCTCGTGGTCGGTGATCATGTAGCCGGAGATGAACCCGTGATCGAACTCGATGCCGTCGACCACGTCGACCGACATCCCGAGAGTATCGCTTTCCTCGGTGGTGACGATGCCCGACTTACCCACGTACTCCACGGCTTTGGCCACGCACTGGCCGATGGCGTCGTCGTCGCTGGCCGCCAGTGTCGCGATGCGCTCGAGGTCTGCATTGCCGACCACCTCGACGGCTTGAGCGCGCAAGGAATCGACGACGGCCGAGACGGCGGTCTCGATGCCTCGGCGCAGACGCATCGGGTTGGCACCGGCGTCCACTGCTCGCAGCCCCTCCCGCACCATCGCTTGGGCGAGCACGGTGGCAGTGGTGGTTCCGTCGCCGACCACTCCGTTCGTCTTCATCGCCACCTCTTTGACCAGCTGCGCACCCATGTTCGCAAACGGGTTGCTGAGCTGAATCTCTTTCGCGATGGTGACGCCGTCGTTGGTGATAGTCGGTGGGCCCGTGAGCTTCTCGAGCACGGCGTTGCGGCCCTTCGGGCCCAGAGTCACCTTGACTGCGTCGGCGAGTGCGTTGACGCCTTGCTCCAGTAAAGCGCGCGCCTCGGTGTTGAACCGCAGTTCTTTGGCCATGACGTATTCCCTTCGAGTGGTGTGATGTGCGGTCGATTCGGTTCACGGGGTCGAGAGCGTGGACTATCCGGACGAATGTCGAGGCCCTCTTCGTTCGTCCGGCATCATGGGTTTGCCGCTCTCGTCCACGAAGACGCGACTGTTGGGACAGATGCTCAGCCCGAGTGCGCTCCGCCGTCGCAACAATTCTGTGGTGTGTCTTTCGCCCCTGATATCGCGGAGTGTCAGGGAACGAACACCATCGGTACCTTCTCCGGTGCGAGCCAGATGCTCAGCGATCGAACGATCCAGAACCGCGAAATATGCTTCGAGACAGGCAGTCTCGTGTTGGTCGACGTCGGTTTCGTACATCTTCGAATCTCCCACTCGTGTCGGTTCGGGGCTGCGCATCGATGGCCGGCGCTCGATCGGCCGAAGCGAGGTCAGGGCCGTTCGGCGAGATCGAACCCGATGTACTTGGCGGCGTCCTCGGGGCTGGCGAAGAGCATCGTCTTGTCGTCGAGGTGTACCATGCGGCCGTAATGCGTCGAGCTGATCTCCTCGAAGACCGACCCGTCGAATTCCTGGCCGAGTGCATCGGTCAGCTCGTCGTAGTCGAACGAGAGGAGTTTGGTGCCGTCGACGCGGATCATCGAGGGATACTCGGTGAGCTCGACGCCGTCCTTGTCACCCATCACCTCGGCAACCACACGTCCGACCGGCGTGTTCATCAGCGTCACGCC
This sequence comes from Rhodococcus sp. JG-3, assembly GCF_000482405.1. Classification (NCBI taxonomy): domain Bacteria; kingdom Bacillati; phylum Actinomycetota; class Actinomycetes; order Mycobacteriales; family Nocardiaceae; genus Rhodococcus; species Rhodococcus sp. JG-3. Next base: position 569,037 of record NZ_KI519398.1, on the reverse strand, counting down.
GCACTTGTTGGAGAACTCCGTGTCCGATCCGAAATGCATGGTCATAGTGCCAACTCCTGCGGGATGTCGAGGCCGAGTGATTCGAGCAGAACGGTGAATTTGGCGATCGCCGCGTCCAAGCTGGTCGCGAACGTCACAGCCTTGTCCGCGGGCTGCGACCAGATGGGTTGCAGGGCGCGCGCGGCGGCCAGACATCTCGGTACCCACAGCGCCATCCATTCGCCGAACAGTGCGCGATTGGCTTCGCCGTGTTCTGGATCGTGTGTGAGCAGTTGGAACAGCGTCCGGGTGTAGTTGAGGTCGCGGTCGTAGTCGTGCTCGCCGGTACCGACGATGGTCGGGGTGATGTAGTCGCCGTTGCGGGCGGAAATCTGCATCACCAGTTCGGTGCGGAACAGGGAGCCGACGAGCTGCTCGAAGACGATGTTGGTTGCGAAGAGCAATTCGCACCAATCCGGTACAGCCGTCAGCTGTTCCACGACCTCACGTGTCGGTTGCCACTCGGGTGCGCTCTTCCACACCTCCATGTGGGCCGAACCGTCGAAGGAGACATCGGCCTCGGACAGATCGAGATTGAACAATGCGAGGTCCTGTGCGAACCGCATCTTGTGGGCGGCGTTCACCGCAACGGCCGTGTTGATCATGTTCGTCGGCCCCGAACGCTGAATGGACGTGAACACATGCAGTGCCAGTCCATTTTCCGCGTGCATCCACGCCCCGACGTTCCGCTCGATGAACTTCAGCCACGGGGTGTTCCAGCCGGCGTAGGCACGGGCCCGCTTGGCGTTGCTCAGACACAGCTCGACTTGATGCACGACCGCGGAGTTGTTGCGGAAGATCGTCTGGTCCCATTCTTCGTTGGGATCCAGAAATTGGTGCCAGTTCGAGGATTTCGCGACCGTCCACTCCTGTGGGTAACCGCCCGGGCCGTCGCCGAAGCCGTAGATCCACCCTTGCGTGAGGTGCCGATCCGGGTCCGGCTGAACGTCGACGGTCACGTCCTCGTACATCGTGGCCCGACGTTTGGCCGGTGTGTAGTAGCTGTACGTACGGCTTCTCGAACTGGGGAACTCCTTGGCTCCGGCCTCGGAGTCGGTGAATTCGATTGTGGGGAAGCTGCGTTGCTTCGGCTCCGTCGTGGCAGTCGAGTCTGTGGTGGCAGTCATGTCTGGCCTCTCGGTTGAGGTAGGGGCTGGTGTTCGTGGTGCGCGTGCCCGGTCTCGGCGGTGAACTAGTCGAAGGCAGGGCTGGTGAACTTGTCGAAGAAGATCTGGTCCGTCGGCGTTCCGCACACGTCGAGGAGATCCAACGCAGCGTCGACCATCGGGGGAGGTCCGCACAGGTAGACCTCGGCTTTGGCGATGCCGGGCTCGAGGCGACGTACGACGTCGGTGACGTTTCCCTCTTCGATCGACAAGGATCCCGAGGATGCGACTCCCGCTGCGTCGGATACGCACGCCACGAAGGTGAAGTCGGCCAAACCTGCACCGAGGGAGATGATCTCGTCGACGTAGAACAAGTCGGCCGGGGTTCTCGCGCCATAGTAGAAGTGCACGGGACGGGTGTTGCCGGACTCGCTCATGTGCCGGACCAGCGACAGGACGGGTGCCATGCCGGCACCACCGCCGATGCAGACCACCGGCAGGACGTGACCGTCCTTGAGGGTGGAGGAGCCGTACGGGCCGGTCAGAGAAATGCTGTCGCCGACCGAAATTCCGTCGTCCAGCAAGGCCGCGAATACGCCGCCCGGATATTTCTTGATGAGGAACTCGACCTGGTTCGGCGTCGACGGTGTCGACGCCATGGAGAAGGATCTGAACTCGTCGGTGCCGGGGATCTGCAGATCGGCGTATTGGCCGGGTTTGAACTCGAACACCTCGGGCTCGATCGGTTCGAGGCGTAGGGCCACGATGTCGGCGGTGACCGACTCGACCGAGACTACGCGGGTGGTGACGTTCTGAATTGGAATTCCACCGAGTAGTTCGTCTTCGTCGAAATTGAGCAGCTCGATGGTGCAATCACTGTAAGCCTTTGTGCGACAGAGTAGTACGAAACCCTCGTCCTGTTCTGCCTCGTTGCACGCGAAAGTGGAGTGGCCCTCCATCTGAATGTCTCCGTCGAGAACGAACGACTTGCACGCCGAGCAACGTCCTTCGCGACAGCCGTGCATCAGGTGGATTCCTTGTCGGAAGGCCGCGTCGAGAATGTGTTCGTCCTCTCGGACTTCCATCTCGATGTCGACCGGGTCGAACGTGATTCGGTGTGTGTCGGCCACGAGGGGGTCTCCTGAATCGAAAGATAGTGATCGTGCTGGATGCGGTGGGCAGCGCCCGTGATCGGCCGCTGCCCACCGAGTCTGTGATCAGGCAGGCATGGTCGCGCCGGCTCGGTACGCGGCGATGTGTGCGTTCCGCTCCGATTCGGTCATCTGGTTCAGCAACACGTTCGGGCTCTGGAAGGTGTTCCCGCGGACATCGTCGAGTGTCCACATCTTCTTCGGATCCAGATCGAGATGTGGCTGACCGACGAGCGTCTTGCCGTCGTCGCGGACGTAGCCGAGATCGGAGACGATGTCGGCGAGATCCTTGCCGTGGTGCAGTGTCTCCCATTCACGGAAGCCGGTGAGACGACCCATGTTCGGCGTCTCCTTGCCCTCGTACTCGCCGCGGAAGGCAACTGCGTCGGTCCAGTAGCACGTCTCCGAACAGTAAGTGCGCCACTGGTTGTCGACCTTCTCGACCACCATGTCCTCGCGGATGAGGGCCGGCACCATGCACGTCCAGCAGCGGTGCGGGTACTGGTAGCCGACGTCCTCGAATGCGATCGGCTTGTTGATCCCCGGGTACGCGAGCCGGTTGTACTCCTCCCACCATTTGCCGTACTTGCTGTACCAGCCGGGGTACTTGTGCTCGAACCACTCGAAGTCCGTGTCGGTCATGGTGTCGATGCGCCAGTAGTTGACCGGCCAACCGGTGGCGAAGAATCGCGCAACCTCGTGCACGTAGCCCTTGTTCGTGATCCGGTTCCACGCTTCTTCGACCAAGTCGTGGGGGATTGTCAGGCCGTATTTCTCGAGCGGGATCAGGTAGCTGCGGTAGTAGTCGTCGTAGATCCACCGCTGCCACATCTCGGCGTAGCTTTCGCGGTCCTTGCGTCGATCCTTGGTGCCGTACTCGATGAACGTGCCGATGGCCGCGTCGACGACGCAGTGGTTGTTCCACCAGGCGTAACGCAGATCGCGTTCCAGGAGAGGACGATTCCGCTCGTCAGCGAGGGCCATGAGCAGAATCGAGTACCCGTTCGAGATGTGCCGTGATTCGTCGGACTGCACCGAGTGGAACACCGTCGGCAACAGGTAGTCGCCGTTGGCGGCGGCCTCGTCCGGCATGGCCACGAACAAGGTGTTGGTGAACGCCGTCTCCGCCACCACCGTCAGATAGATATTTGCCGCCGTGATGGCATCACCGGTGATGAAGCCCTCGCCGAACTGCCTGCCGATTGTGCCCGCGTAGTTGTTCGCGAACGCCTTCTCGGTCATATCGAAGCCGGCCGGGTCGATGTAGTTGTTCATGTAGAGCTTCTTGAGATTCATCTGAATCGTCGAGTGACGCACCTCGTCGATCATCTGAACGGCAAGGCCGTTGTGGATCTCGGGGTTCGGCACGGCGTCGATCGCCATCGGCATCGCACGTGCCGCCGAAATCTCGGGGAACGGGATGATCGAGAGGAACAACTTCTGCCACTCGAGCCAGCGTTGCTGGACCTGGCGGAACATGTTGCCGCGAATGGCACCGTCCATCGCGCCGTACACGCGGTTGTCCTTCTCCTCCTCCATGGGGAAGTAGGACCGCATGATCTGCTTGAGTGGGTCCTTCTTGGGTGCTTTCTCGAACGTGTAGTCCGTGCCGAAGCGAGTAGCAGGGGTAGCGAACGTGGGTTCCCACGTCAGCTCCGAAATCTTCGCGTGTGCCTTGGTAAGGCTTTGCCTACTCAATGTGCGCCTCCTGGATGCGAGGTCGGCAGGGGTTGTCGACCTTCTCGGGAAGATGTGCACATGATTGAACACCGTGATCTACGTCTCATCCGTCTCAGTTTGAGATTTGTGGCACTCAATGTGCGGCCTGGTAGACGGCGTACAGATCGGTCGAAAGTGCACCCAATGGAAACAAACCGAACGTAAGGTGTGATTGTCTCGCCGAGGAGGGCACGTGAGTTTTAGTTCAGGCAGAACGGCGACTGTGAGCGAGTCGGATGCTCAGGCTTCGCCGTTGTTCATCCCGCTGTTGTTCATCTCGGTGCTCTTCGTCGGTGCGTTGCCGTTCTACGTTCGGCAACCGGTCGTCAGCGGTGAGTCGGTGTCGGGTCCGGCGTGGTTCGGCGGTGCGCACCTCGGAGAACCAGCAGCCGGTGTGTACTGGCTGTGCGCTCTGCCGGTGTGCATCGGGGCCGTCGCGGTCTACTGCGTGTGGAGCGAACGTCGATCGGGCGTCGCCTTGCATGTTCGGCTGTGGCTCGTTGCGAGTCTCGGATTGTTTAGTGCAACAGCAGTTTTCGTGCAGAACGGAATGATGTTCTACGTGGGTAACATGACGATTCGAGGATTGTTGCCCTTACTGGCGATATCGATCGCGGTCCTGGTGTGGGGTGTCGGCCTGCGGTCGCGGTTGCTGGTGGCAATCGGTGTTGTCGCCGTTGCTGCGAGTCTGGTGTCCAACCTCTACAACGTCGAGAATCTCGTGCCGCGGGAGTGGGCACTGGACCCCCGCTTCGGTCTGTGGCCGAACATCGTGCTGACCGCAGCGGTGTTCGCGGTCGGAGCAGTGGGGTCGGGGTTTGCCGAACGGTCCCGGCGGTAAAGCCTGCAACGCAGCGTGACCCGGGCGATGGGGGTCGTCGCCGGCGGTGGACACTGGCAGGATGGCCAGCCCAGGTGACCCGAAGTCGGTGTGGACGACAGTCTCGGTGATCGTCGGCACCGTGGCAGCAGGCGTCGTAGTCGCCGGTCTTCTCCACGATCCGCAACCCGACGCCGTGTCGATACCCGGCTGTGCGGAGGTCGTCCAGCCCGAGGACATGCAGAGAATCAACTACGCCATCGTCGGACCGGATTCCGCCCCGGCGGGGTTCGACGCAGCAGCCAAGTCGGCCGCTTTGGCGCGAGCCCTTCCCGCCGGGACCACGGTAGAACCCGATGCCATGTTCCCGCCGCTGACATTCGACTCCAGCGCCTCTGCGTATGGGCGTATCTCGCTGGGCGGAGCCGTGGGTGACCTGAACGTGAGGCTGTCGACATCCGACCAATCTGCCGGTCCATGTTTGGCCGGCTACGTCGATGAGCGTCGGACACTGAGTGACGGCACAGTCGTCGATCTGAGATCATCCGAAAGAGGCAGTCGCGTAGAGGTATACGGGACCGACGGCAGCATCGTCGATGTATCCGCCGACCCTGTGTTGACGGTCCGAGAAGTGACCGACATTGCGATGACGCCCGGTCTTCGCTGGAATTCCTAGGCCCCCTTAGTCGACGTACCTTGCACGCCGGTGTCGGAACTGCCCCAACATGTCCGACCCCGCCGCAATGTCTGCGACGGGGTGGGGCACATGCGCGTGTTTCTACGCGCGGGCGACCAGCTTTCCTGCGATTCCCGACAAGATCTCGGTCGGCCTCTGCTGCTCACCCTGCTGAGCACCCAGCACCACGAGGGTTCCGGTCAGGACCGGCAATGCCCACTGGAGGTACTTCAATTGCTTCTGTGCTGCGGCGGCCTCGCGTGGGGTACCTGCTGACGGCTCGGTTGCCGAATCGATCGAATGACCCTGAGCCTTGGTCGTTTTCGCGCCGAGGACACCGCTGTACGCGGTGGCGGCGAGGGCGGCCCCGGTAACGGCGATCTTGAAGTTGGTGTTGGCGGTGACACCCTGTTGATGACGAGCACGACCGCGGTTGGCCATGAGTATGCCTGCGCCGCCGATGAGATGTGCACCGATGGCCGCGGCGTTGACCGGAGCCCATTTCGCCCACCCTGCCGCGGCAACCTGTGCGCGGTCTCGCGGATCCTGCACCGCAGTGGCAGCACCGTTGACGCCCACGGCACCCATGAGCGAGCCGCCGAACCAGGCAGCGGCACCGAGATCGTGTAGCGAACGGATGAGGGTATTTCTGTTGGACATCTGAGGATCCTTCGGTTGTGTGCGCTGCTCCGATCGCGAAACGCGCGATATAACAGAGGTTTTGGCGGCCGCGTGAACGGCTCCTTGGCTATCGGTTACCCGCGTGAGCGGTTTCCACACCTGGGCCCAACGCCGATTCGCGTTGGAATGCTGGTCGTTTGAGCCATATCGCGGTCGTACCGGGGGCTGAGGCGTGTTCAGGTTCGATGGCGCGAAAAGTCACCCGCCGATCAGAGGCGGCGGGGTGTGCTCGTACATCTCGCTGAACGTAGCGTCGTCCAATGTCATCACGTGATTCGACGCAGTGACGACCATCCAGCTACCCACGTCGGCGATCACGTGCCCGATCCCGACCGCGCCACCGCAGTTGGCCGCGTCGAGCCCCTTGGTCTCGAGCCAGGTCACGACGTCGTCGGCGTTGGTTCCATCGACGCGGACCGCCTCCACCGGAGAACCGGTGTAGGCCTGTGGAGTGGAGCCGGTTCTCCACCGTTCGTAGTTACTGTTCACCACGGATGCGCCCTCCTCGCTCTTCGGCTCCGACGGCGTTCATTGCGCGTCGTCCTCTTCCTCGCCTTCCGCCTGATCCGGTTGCGTGCCGGCGTTCTGCGTGAGGTTGGCCGGGTCCGCATCCGGATTTTGGCCGGGGTCGTATGGGTCCGTCGAATTCTGTGGACTGTTTTCACTGGTCATACTGCAGCTCTACCCGCGCGGAACGTGCTCAATCGGCACTCGGTCGTTTGATTCGATCCGGACCGGATATCTCGATGTCGAGGTAAAGCCACCGACTTCGTCACCCGAAAGGACCGACCGTGAACGACACCGCCGATCGACTGCAAGCTCTGTACGACAGCACCCCCGATGCACGACTCGTTCTGGTGGAGGGCGAACTCGTGCTCGATGTCCCGGAAAAGTCCGGCGACGAGTCGCAGGACGACGTCGCTGTTGTTGTTGTGACCCGAGCAGCGTTGACGGAGCGTCTGCAGGACGCCGGCGGCTTCTCCCGCGCGGCGTTGGAAGACTTCGCCCCGGTCGTCGATGACATCGCTGCGAAGTTGGGCGCATGAGTTACCTGCATTCACCCCGTAGCGAGAACCGACACAGCAGGGGGTGAATTCCATGTCCGTCCTCGATCTCGCGCGACGCAGTCGAGATGCGCAGCGCGCTGACGACAGCAGATTCTCCGAACTCCGCACTGTATCGACGCACTTGCTGGGTCTGCCTTTTCGCGGCCTCTCGGCCGTGCGGGACGCCCGGGCTTTTCATCCGGACGGGGTGAGTTTCAGTGGCTCCCTCGAACGGCTGTTGCCGGACCGTTACGGAATTCCGTTGCGTTCCTGCGAGGTGACCGTGCGAATCTCGAAGGGGATCGGTATTCCCGCAGGCCTCCCCGATGTCGCCGGGGTAGCGATCCGGGTCCCACCGCTCGAGGTCGGGGCCACCCCGTGGGATCTGTTGCTCGCCGGCTCGGCGACCGGAGTGGTAGGACGTATGGTGCCGTGGCCGTCGACGTCGTGGAACGACGCGCATCTGTCGTCTCTGATGCCGGTGAAGTACCAGGGCAGGATGTGGTGGTTGCGTGCACGGCTGACCCGCCCGCAGATGAACGGGATGAGCGTCGCGGACGTTCGACAAGCGATCGACGACCACGGTGTGAGCCTGGTTCTCGAACATGCTTGTGGTACAGCTGCGTTCGAGCCACTGGCCGTCGTTCACTCGACGACAATTCTGCAACCGTCCGAAGAGATCGACGCGTTCGATCCGGTGCTGAACAGTCCTGCGTCGGTGCGCCCCCAGCCGGAGTGGCTCCGCAACCTGAGACTGTCGGCGTATCGCAATTCTCGCGCAGGGCGAGGTATCGACAACGTCCGCAGAGGCGACAGAGGACGTCCCACCTGAGTGAACGAAACACATCGGCAAGCCTCTGCCGATGTGTTTCGTCCTCGAACTCCCGTCAGGCGTTCAGAGCAGTGAGCCGACCAGTCCGCCGTCCAGGACGAGGCTGCTCCCCGTGCACCAGGACGACTGTTGCGATGCGAAGAACGCGACAGCTGCTGCTACTTCCTCCGGTGTGCCGTAGCGCCCTTGTTTGTCGGCGATGAGGGTGTCGAACCCTCCTGCCGGTAGCCCCAGAGCTGCCTCGAATTCGGGGGCTGCCTTGGTGACCAGGGCGGTGTCGATGAACCCCGGCAGCACCGCGTTGACTCGAACACCCTGCGTTCTGAACTCCGTTGCGGCGGTTTCGGTCAGATTTCTCACCGCGGCCTTGCTGGCGGCGTAGGGCGCGAGCAGCGCCGAACCTGCCGTCGCGGTGATCGAGCTGATGGTGACGATGGAGCCGCCGCCGGATGCTGCGATCGCGGGTGCGGCGTAGCGGATGGTCAGGAACACGCCGTCCAGGTTGACTGCGGTGGTACGCCGCCAATCGGCGTACGACATCTGTGCGATCGCTCTGACTTCGCCGACACCGGCGTTGGGAATTGCTATGTGCAGGTTGCCGAAGTGTTCGACGGTCTGCTCGACGAGAGATCGAACCTCATCCTCGTCGGTGACGTCTGTCGCGACAGCGATCGCACCGTCGATCGACGACGCCACCTGGCGAGCGGCGTCGAGATCGATGTCGGAGACGACCACCTGTGCGCCGTCGGAGGCCAGTCGCCGCGCTGTGGCGGCACCGAGGCCTGCCCCGGCACCGGTGACGAGTGCGACCTTGCCGTGGAGAGATTCGTCGATTGGCATTGTGTTCGGTCCTTCCGTGGGAAAGCAGAGGTGGTGCCTTCTCGCTGACGACAGAGAAGACGAAAGGTATTGCTGTGTAGCTGTTTCAGCGCTTCAGCAGGTCATCCAGAGCTCGTCGCGCTGCATTCAGTCCCGCCATGCCGTGTGCACCGGGTCCGGGGGGAGTTGCCGCCGAACACAGATAGAACCCCGGCGTTCCCGTGCGGTACGGGTCTCGGCCGGGCCGTGGTCCGAGGAGCAATTGTGTCGGTGACGACGTACCGCACAGAATGTCGCCGCCGACGAAATTCGCGTTTCCTTCGGCGAAGCTCTGCGGAGACGTGCTGACTGTCTCCACAATTCGCGAACGCAGGCCCGGTGCGAACTGTTCGATGCGGTCGATCACGACGTCGGTGACATCGTGGTCGAGGCCGGCGGGAACATGGGCGTATGCGTACAACGGTACGACGTCTCCGTCCGCGCGCTGAGGATCTGCGACGAACTGCTGCCCGACGAGGACGAACGGCCGATCGGGCATTCGTCCTGCAGCAACGGCCGCCTCGGCTGCGATGGTGTCCTCGGCGCTACCTCCCACGTGCACAGTGCCGGCCTGCGCGACCCGGGGGTCGGTCCACGGGACTCCACCGCGCACCGCGAGGTCGACCTTGAACGCAGCCGGGCCGTGCCGAAACCTGTTGTAGGAGCGACGTGTACGCGTCGTCAGATCCTGGCCGAGTACGTCGGCCACCACGGCCGGCGTCGTGTCGAAGATCGTGATGTCCGACGACGGCAGATCGGCTCGCGTGGCAACCCGCGTCGAGGTCTGCACGGTTGCTCCCAGTTCGATGAGCGCGGAGTGCATCGCCCGTGAGATCGCCGCGGTTCCGCCCTCCGCCACCGGCCATCCGTTGTGGTGTCCCGCGGTCAGGATTCCCACCCCGATGGCGGAGGAGAACACTTCGGTCAACGGACGCATCGCGTGTGCCGCTGCTCCGACGAACAGTGCCCGCGCCTGCGGCGTGGCGAACACCCGAGACAACACCGCAGCGGGCAGAGCAGTCGGCGCACCGAATCTCGCCAGCAGCAGTGGATGTCGGGGCAGGTGCACGACCGGTCCGAGTAGGTCTGCGGACAGTCTGTCGTACGACGACGACGGTTGCCCGAACAGTGCCTTCCATCGTTTGCCGTCCGCGCCCAGGCCCACAGCAGTCTCGTTCATCGATCGATGGAGCAGCGCTGCCGCATCGTCGAGAAGCGGATGGGCGCAATCGATCTCGGGCCACCGCCACGTCAGTCCGTGTTGCTCGAGACCGGCGAGGGCAGGTGAACCCACCGCCATCGGATGGAAACCGGCACAGTGATCGACGAGCAGATCGACGGTGGTGAAAGGCCGGTGGCTACGGGTGCCGCCGCCGATCTCGCTCTCCGCCTCCAGCACGGTGACGTGTATGCCGTCGCGCGCCAGAGCAAGCGCAGCGGCAAGCCCGTTCGGGCCGCTGCCCACTATCGTCGCGGATCGTGTCATGATGTCGATTCTCCAGCACCGGCCGCCGCTGACGACGTCTCCGGTGCCGAGTGTCGAGCGGTTGTCGAGTCTGCGCGTCGCCGCCACGTCACCGACATGGGGATGGGGCCGTCGGGTAGCCACGGCTGGGCGGACACCGCGTCGTCGACGTTCCACGTACCGGTTTCGATCACGCCGAGGGCGGCATCGATGAGTTTGTAGGACTGCGTCTTTCGATGGATGGGCTGCGATTCGACCCAGGCCACCACGAACTCGCCCGGCTCGAAGTTGCAGCGTCGCTGAATCGCTGCGATGAGGGAGGCGTCGTGCAGGTGGCCGTCGCCGAAGTTGAAGCCGAGGATCGAGTTGCAGGCGAATTCGCCTTCACGCACCGTCCATCGATCGATGTCGGGAACGTTGCGGATCAGAAGCGAGAACAATCCGCGACCCTGACTGTGCATCGAGCGCCATGCGATGGTCTGTTGCATCGTGATCTCGGCGACGGCAGGCGGGTAACCCATGGCTTCGAGCTGTCGTACCTGATTGCGGGTGGGGCGCACGATCTGATCGAGCTTGTCCTCGGCACCCGGTGCGAACGCCCACAGACCGGAGGCCCAGTTGCCCGCGTACTGGCGCATCGAGGGCGTGAAGGCCACGAGGTCCGGTCGGAGGTTGCCCAGAACCGGGAAGAAGAACAAGCACACCAGCGCTGTCGCCACGAACCACGGGGAGGCGTCGAAGATCGAGAATCCCTGTCCTGCAGGGTGTCCGACGAAGAGGAACACCGCTGCGTAGCCGAACAACAGATTCCACTCCAGTGGGACCGCCAGCGGGAACGTCGAAATGATGAACAGGTGGAATGCCACCATGAGAAGTGCTCCGACGAGTGCGACGGTCGTGTTGGTGGTGAGCAGCAACACGACCGGTACTGCGATCTCGACGGTGGTGCCCGATACGTGCGCGATCAATTTGGCCGTTGCCGAGGGGCGAATGTCGTCCGGGAAATTCCGGTAGTGCTTGCGCCTGGCCCAGCGCGTGGGAATGCAGGGGCTGTTCGAGACCATGGGCGGAACGACGTTGGCGAAATGTGCACCGAATTTCGAGATGCCGGCCCCGACCCACACCGAGAAGATGAGCAGTTTCAGTCCGACGACGAGGTCGACGATGGCGTTGTCACCGAGGATTCCCACGAGACCGAACAGGACTATCGCAGGACCGTACTGCTCGGCGCGGGCAGCGATGAAGATCGTCTTGTCACGAAGGCCCACAACGATGGTGAGCAAGACCGGCGCGATCGCCCAGCGTGGATCGACGAGGTTGCCGATGCCCTCGGGCAGGATCGAGGCAAATGCACCAGGCGGTGTTCCGGGCGCGATGACGGGTACGAACAGACTCACCAGGAGCGCGAGATACAGCACGACGTCCAGCGGCGTCCTGGTGTCACCCGAGGTGAACGGCACCTTGCCCGGCCACGGAGGCATCCGAACGGTCCCCGGTTTCGCCCAGAACAGGATTCCGCCTGTCATCGGCTTGAACTTGCCGGCGATCGGTCCCCACGACCCCGCGAGTCCGACGGTTTCGAGCAGCATCGTCCAGTAGACCAACTTCTGGTAGACGATCATGTCGTCCCACCACGAGCCGACGTCCCACGGCATCCCGACGCCGGAAGTCAGTGTCGCCAGAGTCAGGCCGATCCCGATGTAGAGCACCAGGAGCTTGACGACGTAGGTGGTGGGGATGACCTTCGGCGAGCCGAAGCCGTAGTCGACCCAATGCAGTGCAAGGGTTTTCACTCGTTCCAGCAGAGGCCGGTCGAGGAAGGTTTCGAGGTCGACAGGTGGAAACTGTCCGTTCTTGAATCCCATGAGTGAGCTTTCTGTAGCGAGCGCTGAGGATGAAGGAGCAGGAGTCAGCCCTTTCGCCCGAGGCTCGGGTCGCGGTGACGCAACCATCGGACTGTGTCCTGCACCACAGAAAGCTACGGGGTTCCTATCGGCGGTCCCAATGGTTCGCCGACCCGAGGCTCACCTTCGTTTTTGTGACGCCGACACAAAGTGCACTCTCAGGAGAGGATGCGAGCCCCGAGCCACTGACATGCGGTGAGGGCAACCTCGACGGCGAGTCGGTCGTCGGACAGTGGCCGGGGGAGCAGCTTCTCGGCGTTGTCGACGCGGTAGCGAATCGAGTTCTTGTGCATCGTCATCACCGCAGCCGCCGCGGAGAGGCTCCGTTCGCACGCGAGGTAGATCCGCAACGTGGTGCGCAATCGTTCGGCATGTGTGGTGTCGGCGGCCAACTGCGGTCCCAGCACGGTCAGGACCCAGGCCTGCAATGCCGACGGGTCGCGAGCGCACAGGTCCACCACGGCCAACCCGGGGTCGTCGTAGCGTTCGATCGTTCGGCCTCGGCCACCCAGAACGGCCACGTGATGGGCGCGCTGAGCCTGCCGGTGGGATGTGACGAACCCGGCCGCGTCGAGTCCGATGGCCCCGGCCGCCAGCAGGGGTGCGTCCTCGGTCCGCGGTCGAGTGTTGATGCGATCGAGAACGACGGCGAGATCTGTGTCGTTCGATGGAACCTGAATCCATCCCCACGCGGTAGCGCCGTCGCGTCCGACCACCAGGGGAGGGGCCGGACTGTCCAAGTCCGCCGCCAGAGCGCGGATGGTGGTGGTGAACCTGCGCATCCGGTCGCCGCGAACGGCGGACTCACCGACCCAGGCCACGACGGCCAGGTGTCGTCCGCGCAGTCGATACCCGGTCACTCGCTCGACGACATCCACCGACCCCTTGCCGTTCAGGAGATCGAGTACCGCATCGAGTCGAGCATTCTCGCGGTCCGCCAGCCAGGACTCCCGCTCGGTCTCGTACACCGCGGCCACCCGTTGCGAGATCCAGTCGATGTAGTCGAACACCGAATCGACGATCACGCGGTGCGCTTCCATCCGGACCGGGTCCGGCGCGGCCAGCGACATCGAGGTCTCGAATGCTCGATCGAGCAGAAATTGCTGTCCGAGTCGATAGGCGCGAACCAAGGCATTGACCGGCACGCCCCACTGAGCCAGGCGGCGCGCATATTCGATGGCCGCCGCCGGCGGCTCGAATCCGGCACCGCCGATGTCGTGCTGCAGAGCGTGCAGGATGGTGTCGACGTTGCCCTCGATACTCGATCCCAGCAGCTCGATCAGCGATGGTTCGTTGTTCAGTTCCGTGATGCGCGACGCGAGTGTCGTGCGCATCTGCGCCACGACATCTGCCAGCCGGGCATTGAGGTGCGCGGCAACCGCGGCCACGTGAGTGCGCACCGCCTCGGCGGAGGCGGGCGAGATGTCGGCAGGTGTCGGCACGGGTGTTCCTTTTCGTTTCGGGCTACAAATAATCCGCGGTTTTTGTGCTGCTGGACCGAAGTCTTTCAAACGGGCAATCCGTAACCTACGTCACATGCTGCCAATTCTCGACGCCTTCTCGCCGGTTCTGCAGGCCATGTACCGCCGCATCGACAACGACCCGGACGGCGCGTGTCTGTCCGACGACTCCACTCGGTTGAGCAATGCCGAGTTCGGGCTCGAAGTCGACTCGGTTGCCGCCGAACTCGTCGACGCGGGGGTGGGAGCGGGTGATGTGGTTGCAGTCTTGCTTCCGAATCGCATCGACATCATCACCACGATGTTCGCGGCATGGGTGCTGGGAGCAACGTTGACTCCCGTCAATCCCGCACTCACCGACGACGAGGTGCGCTATCAACTCGAGGACTCGACCGCCCGCGTGCTCGTCGGTAGCGAGCGAGCCTGCACTCTAGGCCGCGCACAGGATATTTCGTTCATCGACGTGGACTCCGGCGATCGTCGTCCCCGCACGCCGCAGTTGGACGGCGCGCATCGTGGATCGGGGCCTGCCGACAGCTCGGCACCGGCCTTGATCGTCTACACCTCGGGAACGACGGGGCGGCCGAAAGGCTGTGTGCTGACTCATCGCAACGTCGACCGGATGAGCGCCGCGATCGTGACGGCCTGCGAATTGACCGAGGCCGATACGAGCCTGTTGGTGCTTCCACTCTTCCATTGCAACGGACTTGTCGTCGGCTCGGTCGCTCCGCTACGAGCCGGCGGGCGTGTGCACGTCGCGCCTCGTTTCTCGCCGGACACGTTCTGGGACAACGTGGAGACTGTCCGGCCCACCTACTTCTCCGCAGTGCCCACCATGTACTCGCTGCTTGCGGACCGTGGATCGACCGACCGCGACATCTCGTCGCTTCGATTCGTCATCTGTGGAGCAGCGCCCATGCCTGCCGGCCTGATCGCGTCATTCGAATCGATCTTCGGCGTGCCGGTCGTCGAAGGGTACGGCCTGTCGGAATGCACTGTGGCGGCAACGATCAACCCGCCGAACGGGATTCGCAAGCCGGGCACGGTCGGCATCGCGCTACCCGGTATCGACATCGCGATCGATACACCCGACGGTCCGAGCTCCCTTCCTGGCCGGACCGGTGAAGTGTTGGTGAGCGGAGAGACGGTCATGCAGGGATATCTGGGCCTGCCGGACGTGACCGCTAAGACCATTCGAGAGGGGTGGTTGCACACCGGCGACATCGGAGTCCTCGACGAGGACGGCTATCTCGTCTTGGTGGATCGACTCAAGGACATGATCATTCGCGGCGGCGAGAACATCGCGCCGAGCGAAATCGAACATGTCCTGCAATCCCATCCCGACGTCCTGGAAGCGGCCGTCGTCGGCGAAGCGCATCCGGTCTACGGGGAGGTGCCCGTCGCACACGTCGTTGCACGAGCCGGTCGCAGTATCTCGGTCGACGAGCTGGACGCGCACTGCGCGCGGAGCCTGGCCAAGTTCAAGCGACCGACTCGGACAGTGGTCCACGACGCTCTACCGAAGAACTCCGTCGGAAAGATCGTGAAGAAGGAGCTCGGCGCGTAGTCCGATCCGGCCCGCCGCTACCGGGGCGGGACGGTCGCGGTCACATGGACGAGGCCGCGAAGGTCAGGAACACGACGAACAATCCGATGCCACCGAGCGCCGCACCGATCACGGCGTCGCGACCGTTGGACGCGTCGCCCTCGACTGCGCGGCCCAGACCGATCCAGCCACTGACCACCGCGATCACTCCGGCCGGGATGGTCACAAAGTCTCCGACGAACGGCACGAACGCGCAGACGACCGCGACGATGCCCGCAATCAACGCCAGGTTTCCGGCGCCGTCACGGAACATCGACCGAGAAGGGGACTTGCGCATCACCGGCACTCCTTCTCGCATGCAGTGCGGCAGCACCGCCCCGACCTGTTTTTCTGCAGGTAACCGGCAACGACGCCTCCATAGTAGAGACTCGATCATCTCTTCCTCGGCGACGGTCGGTCGGATTTCACCGGCATGTGGTGGGAGTCGCGGCCAGTTGTATGCGCTGCGCCGTCGGGCAATCGCCGTCGAGCTTCCCGCCTGGCCCGAGTGGTCAGGGGGTGGGCGTGCTTCTGCGGACTCGGTGGTTGTGCCATGCATGCGCCGCCAGGGGCACCCCGACAACGCCGATGCAGACGACCGCTACTGCGAAAGACCACGGCACGTATGCGCTCTTCGCGGTCAACGCGACGCCGAAGACGGCCATCGGAAATCCGAAGGCCTCCAGTAGGTCTACTTGCCGGGGTTCGATCGGTGGCCGACCGTTCCAGGGAATTCGGCGGCCCGCGTTCTCGCGCATCCTTCGGCGCGTCGACGCAACGGTCAGCGCCGCGCCTATCGCTGTCGTGCATATCCCTGCGACGACCATCCATGACTGTCCGTCCTCGACCAGAACCGCCGTCAGAACAAGTCCTACAAGGACGATGCGCGCACCCCACACCTTCCATCGAGGTGCAGCCTCGCGCTCGTCCCGTTGCACGTCGACCGGCCGCATCGGCTGCAGGGGCTCCATGACTCGACCCTCCCATACAGCGGCTCTTGACCGGTCGCTGCGACTCACCGTACCCTGACCGACAGTTGATATATCAGAACCGCAGCGGACCGCCGAACCGAGGAATCGAAAGTATGACCACAGCGCTCAAGATCGACGGAACCGCGGTCAGCGCGATCGTCAAGGACGATCTGCGATACCGCGTCGAACGGCTCGCCCAGCAGGGGATTCGGCCCGGTCTGGGCACGATTCTGGTGGGCGACGATCCGGGTAGCCGTTCCTATGTCGCGGCGAAGCATCGCGACTGCGCCGAGGTGGGACTGCATTCGATTCAGGTCCGGTTGCCTGCAACCGCGAGTCAGCAGGAGATCGAAGATGCCGTGCACGCTCTCAACGAGGATCCCGAGTGCACCGGTTTCATCGTTCAGTTGCCGCTGCCCTCGCACATCGACACCCATCGGGTGATCGAGCTGATCGATCCTCGCAAGGATGCCGACGGGCTGCATCCGACCAATTTGGGTCGGCTCGTACTCGGCATGGATGGGCCGCTGCCCTGCACCCCACGCGGGATATTGGAACTGCTTCGGCACCACGATGTTCCGATCACCGGTGCTCGCTTCTGCATCATCGGATGTGGAATCACGGTGGGTCGTCCGCTCGGCTTGATGCTGACGCGTCGCAGCGAACACGCCACCGTGACCATGTGTCACGAGGCGACGGTGGACACCGCCGCGCACACTCGGGCCGCCGACGTGGTCATCGCGGCAGCGGGTGTTGCGCATCTGGTGCAACCGGACTGGATCAGTGCCGGGGCCACGGTGTTGTCGGTGGGAATCACCCGTACCGTCGAGGGCATTCTCGGCGACGTGCACCCCGGCGTCGAGCACATTGCGGGGCGGCTCAGTGGAGCGACCGGCGGGGTCGGGCCGATGACCAGGGCGATGCTGCTGACGAACGTGGTGGAGTGCGCGGAGGCCGCTCAGGCCGAGGGGATGAAGGACTCCCGGTAGCCCATTTTTTCGCTGATCTCGGCGGCGGCGGCCAGCACGTCGGGGACGATGGCCCGCATTCTGGTTTCGTCGAAGCGGTATACCGGTCCCGAGATGCTCAGCGCGGCGGTCGTCTTGCCGGTGTAGTCGAGAATCGGGGCTGCGATGGCGTTGAGTCCGGTCTCGAACTCTTCGACGACGACGGCATATCCGAGGGATACCGCGGCATCGAGTTCGGCAGTGAGACCGGCTTTGGTGGTGAGTGTGTGCTCGGTGTATCGGTGGAGGTCGAGTCCGTCCACGACGTCCTGACGAGTATCCGAGTCGAGGGCAGCCAGCAACACCTTGCCGCTCGCGGTGGCGTGCAGCGGTGTCTGCTCCCCGATCCAGTTGTGGGTTCCCACCGAGCTGGGCCCGCGGGCCTGGTCCAGGTGGACCGCTGTATTGGACCGCAGCACAGCGATATTGACCGTTTCGCCGAGCTTGCCGGCGAGGCGTTCACAGACCGCGTGGCCGTATTCGGTGATCTCCAGACGCTCGGGCACGGCCGCCGCGAGCCGGAGGACTCCGAGGCTGAGCCGGTACTTGCCGCGATTGTGCGTCTGCATCACCATGTCGTGTTCTTCGAGCGACGCCAGCAGCCTCGACACCGTGGATTTGTGCACACCGATCTCGGTGGCGATGGCGCTCACGCCGGCCTCTCCGAGCCGTGCCACGACCTCGAGCACCCGAAATGCGCGGTCGACGGACTGGACGCCACCCTCGGGGGCACGTGTCGAATCGTCGCTGGCCACCCCCGCGACTATACGTAACAGGCACTTGGCCGTGGTGTTGCCCCTCGAAGCGTGGCCCGAGTCGGCGATCTAGATGACGGCGCGCACCGCGTCGTCGAACTCGGTCACGTGTGCTCGGGCGATGGTCGCGGCCTTCTCGGCATCCCCGGCCGCGATGGCGCGCAGCAGCTCGGTGTGCGTCCCCACATGGTCGGCCAGGGGAGGCAGACGATCCATGAACAACCAGAAGATTCTCGTCGCGAGATTGTTGTAGCGAATCAATGCGTCTTCGAGAACCGGGTTGGCCGCCAGCCGGTAGACGGTGCGATGCACTTCGGCGTCCCAGTTGATCAGGTCGTATTGGCTCGGCGGCGTCGCCTCGAACTTCTCGGTGCGGTCGGCCATGCCCAGCAGAACTTGGCGTTGGGTTGCGGTAGCCGCGGTGGCGGCCTTCGCTGCGGCCAGTGGCTCGAGCCGCTGGCGGATTTCGGAGATGTCGCCCAGATCGGCGACGTCGATGGCCGTGGCAAAAGTGCCGCGGCGGGCGTGCGAGATGACGAGGCGCTCGTACTCGAGCCGCTTGAGAGCTTCCCGTACCGGCGTGCGTCCAACGCCCAGCTCGGCGGACAACGCCGATTCGACGACGGCCTCACCCGGCTTGATGGTCAGCATGATCAGTTTGTCGCGGATAGCCGAGTAAGCGACGTCGGCCATCGTCGCTCCGGGTTCGCCCGGCACCCCCGACGATCCGGGGGCGCCCGGCGATGCGACCTCGACACTCATGGTTACCGATCCTATCGGCACCGAGTGCGGGGCAGCGTGCGGTCAGGCCTCGATGCGGTTCTTCAGCCAGTCGTGGAAGATGCCGATGTGGTGTTCGCTGCCCACCAGCACTCCGCCGTCGCGGTACTTACGTGAGCTCATGGCGGGCTGGCAGCGTTCGCACGCCTCGAAGTCCTGCAGATTGACGCGGTGGAACAACTCCACCGATTTCTGCAGATCCCGTCCCGATGCGACGACGCCGGGCAGGTACAGCCAATCGCATTCCACCAGAGTGCGATCGGCGGCAAGTGGATACATCCGATGGATGATCACGTGATCCGGGACGAGGTTGACGAACACCTGTGGCCGGACGGTGATGGCGTAGTAGCGCCGGTCCTGTTCGGGTGCGATTCCGGGAATGGAGTCGTGTCCCTCGGAACCGTCGAGCGTGAATCCCTTGACGGATTCCCCGAATTCGGCCCCGTGGCCCACGTAGTACTGGGCGGCGTAACCGTCGGCGAATTCGGGAAGTACCTCGGTCAGCTCGGGGTGGATGGTGGCGCAGTGGTAGCACTCCATGAAGTTCTCGATGATGAGCTTCCAGTTGGCCTTGACGTCGTAGCTCACGCGGCGGCCGAGACCGAGGTCTTCGATCTTGTAGCGGTCGATCGACTCGACGTCGCCGAGTCGATCACGGATGTCCTGCACCACAGTGGTGTCGAAGGAGGCCGGATTGTCGCTCAGATTGACCCAGACGTACCCGAGCCATTCCTCGACCGACACCGACGCCAGGCCGTAGCGAACTCGGTCGATGTCGGGCATCTTGGTGAGATTCGGTGCTGCGATGAGCTTTCCGTCGAGATCGTAGGTCCAGGCGTGGTACGGACACTGGAACGATCGCTTGACTTCGCCCTTGTCCTCCATGCAGATTCGAGCACCGCGGTGCGCGCACACGTTCAGGTAGGCCTTGATCGCCCCGGTTCGGGTGCGCGTCACGATGACGCTTTCGCGGCCGATCTGCACGGTGCGGAAGGCGCCGGGCTTGTCCAGGTCAGCGGCACGGACCGCGCAGATCCACAGTTCCTCGAAGATCTTCTCCTGCTCGAGCTCGAAGATGGCCGGGTCGGTGTAATAGCGACCGGGCAGGGTGGAGATGAGGCTTTCGGGCAGGGGAAGGGAGGTTGCGGGCGGCGTGGTGTCGGGAATGGTGGTCAAGGGGTCCTCCGTACGTGGCCGATCTTGTGGATCGGTGACGAGACGTCAACTGGGGTAATGGAATACGACGGGTGGAGCAGCGGCCTGGGTGATTTCAGACCGCGCGAGCGGGAGCCGAGAGCTGTCGGCGCCAGCGGGTGAACAATCGAACTTGATTGACACCGAGTACACCGACCGGAAGTCCGTCGGATCGATACACGGCGAGGAAACTCCCGAGTTCGGGCGAACCCTCTTCGATGGTGCATTCACTGTCCGGTCCGGCGGTGCCGGCGAACTGAATACGTGACCCGTACTGGTCGGACCAGAAATACGGAGGTTTGACGTGTTGGCCGCCGTAACTGCCCGAGAGCAGGGTGGCCACTGCAACGGTGGGTCGTTCGGACGCCCCGGCCCAATGCTCGACGCGTCGGTGGACGCCGGTCGCATCCAGCCATGCGGCGCAGTCGCCGACTGCGACCACTCCTGGTACGGCAGTCGCGCCGCCGCCGTCGCACAGGATTCCGTTGCCCAGTGCGAGTCCGCTGGTGCCGAGCCAGTCGATGTTCGGAATGCCGCCGATGCCGACAACCACGACGTCGGCGTCGAGGAGTCGGCCGTCCGCGAGGCGAACGCCCGTCACTCGGTCGGTGCCGGTCAGGCCGTCGACGGCGATTCCGCAGATCAACGTGGTGCCGTTGTCGCGGTGCAGATTTCCCACCGCGCTACCCAATCGTGCACCGAGTGGCCCGGCGAGCGGTGACGGGGCGGCTTCGACGACGGTGACCTCGAGGCCCAACTTCCTTGCGGTGGAAGCTACTTCGGCTCCGATGAAGCCTGCGCCGATGACGACGAGACGTGCGCCGGGCGTGAGATCTGCACGCAGCCGGTCGGCGTCGTCGATCGTACGCAATACATGCACACCGGCGAGGTGATCGGTACCGGGAAGCGATCGCGCGCGTGAGCCGGTGGCGAGGACGACGCCGTCGGAGGTCAGCTCGGCACCGTCGTCGAGGGTGACGGTGCGACGCGATGGATCGAGGGCGGTGGCTGTGCGGCCCAGAATCCAGGTGGCGTCGAGGTTTTCGTCGTCGGGTTCGAGGGCGAGAGTGCTCACGTCCACGTCGCCGGCGAGGTATTCCTTCGACAGGGGAGGGCGGTCGTAGGGTCGGTGACTCTCGGCACCGACGATGGTGACGGAGCCGTCGAACCCAGCGGCCCGTAGTGCACGCGCGGAGCACAGGCCTGCCAGGGAGGCTCCGACGATGGTGACGCTCTTCATGAATGTCCCTCGGCGGCCAACCGGCTGCGAACGTCGGGCGGAAGATTGGGGGCCGCGGTGCTCAGCTCGACGTAGACGACGCCGTCCTCGACGACGACGGTGTGCGTGCGGACAGGCAACTTGGCGGGCGGAGCGTCGACAGCACCGGTACGCAGGTCGAAGGTGGACGCGTGGAGTGGGCATTCGACCGCGCACCCTTCGAGCCAGCCGTCGGCGAGCGACGCGTCTTGATGCGTACAGGTGTCATCGATCGCGAACAGCTCACCGTCCTCGGTGTGGAACACCGCCACCGGAGGGGTGGTGTCGACACGCAGAGCTTCGCCGCCGGGGAGATCGGCCAAGGAACACACCTTGAGCATTCGGATCCTTTCTGTATCGCTATGCGGAACACGTCTTACTTCCCGCAACAACAGTGTGAACATCGCCACAAGAGTGTGTCAATAGGTGACGGCACTTTTCATACATGCGAAACACGGCGTAACCGGAACCGGACAAACCACGCGTTGTACCAGCTGAGCAGGTGGTTAGCCCGTGCAATGACTTGGGTAGCCGGTGCCGCATCCGCTCGACTCGATGATGCCCCCGACGTCGGAATACGTCGAGGGCACCATGAAACAAAACGCTTCCGACGGGTAAAAAGGCCAACTTTGATATATCAGAGGTGTCGAGCCGCAGCGCACGGGCTCGAGTCACCGGAAGCGGCCACCTTCTCGACCCGGAACTGCCCACTCACAGGACCACCACCGAACGCAGCACCGTGCCCTGATGCATCTTCTCGAACGCCGCCTCGATATCACCGAGACCGATCCGTTCGGTCACGAACTTCTCGAGCGGCAACCGACCCTGCTCGTACAGATCGACCAACATCGGAAAATCACGCTCCGGCAGGCAATCGCCGTACCACGACGACTTCAACGACCCACCCCGGGAGAAGAAATCGATCAACGACATCTCGACGGTCATCTCCGGGGTCGGCACCCCGACGAGGACGACGGTCCCGGCGAGATCGCGGGCGTAGAACGCCTGCTTCCAGGTTTCCGGGCGACCGACGGCATCGATGACCACATCCGCCCCGAACCCACCGGTGAGCTCCTGGATGGCCTCGACGGCATCGACCTGGGAGGCATCGACAGTGTGGGTGGCCCCGAGTTCGAGGGCCCAGTCGAGTTTTTTCTTGTCGCGGTCGACGGCGATGATCGTCGACGCCCCCGCCAGGCGGGCTCCGGCGATCGCCGCATCACCGACACCGCCGCAGCCGATCACCGCGACGGAATCCCCGCGGGAGACGTGGCCGGTGTTCATCGCCGCCCCGAGCCCGGCCATCACCCCGCAGCCGAGCAACCCCACCACCGCCGGATCGGAGTCCGGGTCGACTTTGGTGCACTGTCCTTCGTGGACGAGGGTCTTGTCGGCGAACGCCCCGATCCCCAACGCCGGCGACAGTTCGGTGCCATCGGCGAGAGTCATCTTCTGCGACGCATTGTGGGTGTCGAAGCAGTACCAGGGGGTGCCTTTCTTGCAGGCTCGGCATTCCCCGCACACCGCACGCCAGTTCAACACCACGAAGTCGCCGACCTCGACATGAGTGACAGCGTCGCCGATGGTTTCGACGGTGCCTGCGGCTTCGTGGCCGAGCAGGAACGGGAACTCGTCGTTGATGCCGCCCTCGCGGTAATGCAGATCGGTATGACACACCCCGCACGCGGCGATGGTGACCACGACATCGTTCGGGCCGGGATCGGGAATGGTGATCGTCTCGATCGAGACGGGCTCGCCTTTGCTCGTGGCGACGACGGCGCGGACCTGCTGCGGCATGGTTGGTACTCCTGAGTGAGGTGAAGGAGCGGCGTTCGAGGCCGCCGGCAGTGGTGGAATCGGCTTAATATATCAGTTACCGGGCAGTATCGAATGTTAAAAGCGAGTATCGAATTCGGACAACTTTTGGCATTTACACTTGCATAGATGCTGTTCAGGGGCGTTGTCCGTTTCGAAAAACCGTGATGAACGCGTCTAAATGACCAGCCATCTATTGACATAGCCCCTGGGTCGGCTCAGTCTTGTTCGAGTCCAAACAAATCGTAGTTGCGCAGAGAGCAACGAGTCGCGCACCTATCCGACCACCCACGCTGCGTGCACGGGCGACACACCTATTCGGCGAGAGCCGGAGGGAGAACGATGTGACAACGAACAGCAAACCCCGGGGCGACAAAACTCGCGTCGATGCACCCGAGAAACATGCCCCTCATCATTACGGCCCCCTCGAGGTCTACCACCACGGAGAGGAGGGCAAGCCGCGCACCGACAAGGTGGTGTTCGGTATCACCGCCGCCATCGTGATCGCGATTCTGGCATGGGGCATCCTCGGCACCGAGAACATGAAGTCCGTCAACGCGTCGGTACTCGACTGGGTCGTGACCAACGTCGGCTGGCTGTTCATCTTCTCGGCCACCGGGTTCGTGATCTTCGCGCTGTGGCTCGCGCTCAGTCGCTACGGAAAGATTCCGCTCGGCAAAGACGGTGAGAAGCCCGAATTCAACACCGTCAGCTGGATCGCGATGATGTTCAGCGCCGGCATGGGAATCGGCTTGATCTTCTGGGGAGTGGCCGAGCCCCTCACCCACTTCGTCACCCCGCCGCCCGGAATCACCGATTCCACTGTGGGAACGGCACTGTCGACGGCCATCTTCCACTGGGGACTGCATCCGTGGTCGATGTACGCGGTGGTCGGATTGTCCATCGCCTACGGCACCTACCGGATGGGCCGCAAGCAGCTCATCAGCTCCTCGTTCATTCCGCTGATCGGTCGCCGCGCCGAAGGCCCCATCGGCAAGGTCATCGACATTCTGGCGATCTTCGCCACGATGTTCGGCACCGCGGCATCCCTCGGCCTCGGCGCTCTCCAGATCGGTTCCGGTATCGAGGTTCTCGGCTGGGTCAACCAAGCGGGGACGCTTCTGCTCGTGGCTGTCGTCGCCATCCTGACACTTGCATTCGTGGCCTCGGCAGTGTCCGGGGTTTCCAAAGGAATTCAGTGGCTGTCGAACATCAATATGGTGCTGGCTCTCGTGCTTGCGATCTTCGTGTTCGTCGCGGGCCCCACGGTCCTGATCCTGAATCTGCTGCCCACCACTCTCGGTGACTACGCCGCGCACATCGCCGGCATGTCGGCGCGCTCGGCGGCATCCGGTGGTCCCGAGACCGAGTCCTGGCTCTCGTCCTGGACGATCTTCTACTGGGCCTGGTGGATCTCGTGGACCCCCTTCGTCGGTATGTTCCTCGCTCGCATCAGTCGCGGCCGCACCATCCGCCAGTTCGTCATCGGCGTCATTCTCATCCCTACGTCG
This sequence comes from Rhodococcus sp. JG-3, assembly GCF_000482405.1. Taxonomy (NCBI): domain Bacteria; kingdom Bacillati; phylum Actinomycetota; class Actinomycetes; order Mycobacteriales; family Nocardiaceae; genus Rhodococcus; species Rhodococcus sp. JG-3. Next base: position 544,404 of record NZ_KI519398.1, on the reverse strand, counting down.
GTGAGCTTGGTCTGGTTCTCGATCTTCGGTGGAGCGGCAATCGGCGAGCAGCAGAAGGGAACCGAGGATCTGGTGGCCCTGGGTAAGGCGGAGTCGCAGCTGTTCGCGGTTCTCGACCACTTCCCGTTGGCCGGCATCTCGTCGGTGTTGGTGATGGTCTTGGTGGGCATCTTCTTCGTCAGTGGTGCCGACGCTGCCTCGATCGTGATGGGCACGCTGTCGCAACGGGGCACCCTGGATCCGTCCCGTGGGGTCGTCGCCTTCTGGGGTGTCGTCACCGGCGGCATCGCGATCCTGATGCTGTGGACGGGAGGTTCGGACGCTCTCAACGGGTTGCAGACGATGACCATCATCGTGGCGGCGCCGTTCGTACTGGTGATGATCGGTACGTGTGTCTCGCTGTACAAGGACGTCACGAACGACCCGTTCATCGTCAAGAACCCCAAGGCCCCGCCGAAAGTCAAGGCCGGCAAGTGAAGTGAGCGATGGTGCGGGACGCGAAACTATGCGTCCCGCATCATCGGTATTTCGGGGGTTGACCACAACCATCCCTGCCCATACTCTTGATATATCAATCTCTGGTTAGTTGTCGTGCAGGCCGTGGACCGCTTCGGCCGAGCTCCATCTCTCCACCCCGATACGGAAGGACCACCATGGGTTCACCGAGAGTTGTCATCATCGGCGCCGGCATAGTCGGTACCAACGTGGCCGACGAGCTCACCGCACGCGGTTGGGATCGCATCACCGTGCTGGATCAGGGGCCGCTCCCTCTCACGGGTGGATCCACCTCGCACGCACCGGGTCTGGTGTTTCAGACCAATGCATCCAAGACCATGACCGAACTCGCCCGATACACGGTCGAGAAGTTCATGGGCCTCGAGGTGGACGGGCAGTGGTGCTTCAATCAGCTCGGCGGCCTCGAAGTGGCCACCACCGAGGAGCGACTGGCCGACCTGCATCGCAAGCAGGGCTGGGCCACGTCCTGGGGAATCGAAGGATCGGTCATCGACCCGTCCGAATGCGCCAAACTGCATCCGCTGATCGACCGTTCGCGGGTTCTCGGCGGTCTGTACGTCGAGACCGACGGTCTTGCCAAAGCGTCCCGTGCCGTCGTGGCACTCACCCGTCGCGCAGAATCGCGCGGAGCCGTGTTCCGTGGTTCCACCAAGGTCATCGGTATCGAACAGACGGGTGGCCGCGTCACCGGTGTGGCAACCGACAACGGCGTCATCGAGGCCGACATCGTGGTGTCCTGCGCCGGCTTCTGGGGCCCCGATGTGGGCGAACTGGTCGGCATGAAGGTGCCGCTGCTGCCCTTGGCGCACCAGTACGCCAAGACCGATCAGATCCCGGAACTGGTGGGACGCAACACCGAAGCGGCCGAGGCCGGCATGCCCATTCTTCGTCATCAGGATCAGGACCTGTACTTCCGCGAGCACGTCGACCGTCTCGGCATCGGAACCTACGCGCACCGCCCGATGCCCGTCGACACCAAGACCCTGCCCGGCGGAGACGGTGTGTCCGACGAGGCGATGCCGTCCATGCTCGACTTCACGCAGGAGGATTTCGCCCCGTCGTGGGAGCAGTCCAAGCTGCTGTTGCCCTGCCTCGAGACCGCCAAGATCGACCACGGCTTCAACGGAGTCTTCTCGTTCACCCCCGACGGCGGACCGCTGCTCGGTGAATCCCCGGACGTCAAGGGCTTCTGGATCGCCGAGGCCGTGTGGGTGACGCATTCGGCCGGAGTCGGCCGGGCCATCGCACAGTTGCTGGTCGACGGACGCTCCGAGGTCGAACTGCACGGATGCGACGTCAACCGCTTCGAGGATTTCCAGCTCGATCCCTCGTACGTCAGCGAAACCTCGCAGCAGAACTTCATCGAGATCTACGACGTGCTGCATCCCTCGCAGCCGCGGTTGTCCCCGCGTGACGTTCGGGTCAGCCCCTTCAACGCGCGGCAGCATCAACTCGGTGCCGTGTTCCTCGAAGGCGGCGGGTGGGAACGCCCGCACTGGTACGAGGCCAATGCCGATCTGGTGCACCAGCTTCCCGTCGAGTGGCAGCCGCCCGAGCGCGACGAGTGGGCGTCGATGTTCCATTCGCCCATTGCCGCGGCCGAGGCGTGGAAGACCCGTACGTCCGTCGCCATGTACGACATGACCCCGCTCAAGCGTCTGCGCGTTCGCGGGCCCGGTGCGCTTGCACTGTTGGAGGGATTGACGTCCGGCAAGATGGACAAGTCCGTCGGGGCCGTCACGTACACGCTGGCTCTCGACGAGAAGGGCGGCGTCCGAAGTGATCTCACCGTGGCGCGGTTGTCCGCGGACGAGTTCCAGGTCGGAGCCAACGGCAATCTCGACTTCGATTACCTTCGCCGCGAAGCACCGAGTGACGGCAGCGTCACCGTCGACGACATCACCGGATCCACGTGCTGCATCGGCCTGTGGGGTCCCCACGCCCGCGAGGTCGTGGAGAAGCTCACCCAGGACGACTTCTCGAACGAGAACTTCAAGTACTTCCGCTGCAAGCAGGTTCGTATCGGGGGAGTGCCCGTCACCGCGATGCGGTTGTCATACGTGGGCGAGCTCGGGTGGGAGCTGTACACCACCGCCGATTACGGCCAGCGACTGTGGGACATGTTGTGGCAGGCCGGTTCCGAGTTCGGGATCATCGCCGGCGGGCGCGCTGCGTTCAACAGCCTGCGCATGGAGAAGGGCTACCGGTCGTGGGGTTCGGACATGACCACCGAGCACAACCCCTACGAGGCAGGCCTCGGCTTCGCGGTACGCCCACAGAAGGGCGAATTCCGCGGCCGCGACGCCGTACTCGAGATGTCCGACGACACCGTCTCGAAGAAGTTGGTCTGCTTGAAGATCGACGACGGCACGTCGGTGGTACTCGGCCACGAGCCCGTCCTGGTGGACGGTGAACCCGCCGGCTACGTCACCAGCGCCTCGTTCGGTCACACCGTCGGTGCGCCGATCGCCTACGCCTGGGTTCCTGCCGGTAGCGCAGAACCAGGTGCAGCAGTACAGATTCGATACTTCGATCGGCTCGTGTCCGCCACCGTCGTGGCCGAGCCCCTCGTGGACCCCGAGATGGCCAAGATCCGCAGCTGACGACCCACCAGTACCAGGAGATTCGATGACCGAGAACTTCACCCTCACGCTCAGCTGCGGCCAGCGGCCGGGCATCGTCCGGGCCGTCAGTGCGTTCCTCTTCGACAACGACTGCGACATCGCCGAACACCAACAGTTCGACGACTCCACGGACGGCTCGTTCTTTCTTCGCACCTCGTTCGTGGCCAGCGGCACCACCGACATCGAGAAGCTGACCGAGAGCTTCCGCGAGGTGGCCGATCGATTCGCGATGACGTACACCTTCAACGGCTGCAGCCAGCCGCGCGTGCTCGTCATGGTGTCCAAGATGGGGCACTGCCTCAACGACCTCATCTTCCGTTGGCGCTCTAAGAATCTCGGCGGCGAACTGGTGGCCGTGGTGAGCAATCACGAGGTGCTGCGGCCGATGGCCGAGGCTGCCGGGCTGCCGTTCGTCCACGTTCCCGTCACCCCGGGAACCAAGGCCGAGGCCGAGCAACGCCTGCTCGACCTCGTCGCAGAGTACGAGGTCGACCTGGTGGTGCTGGCCCGGTACATGCAGGTGCTCTCCGACGAGACGTGTCGAGCGCTGCACGGCAAGGCGATCAACATCCATCACTCGTTCCTGCCCGGCTTCAAGGGCGCGAAGCCCTACCACCAGGCCTTCGACCGGGGCGTCAAGCAGGTCGGAGCGACGGCGCACTACGTCACCCCCGACCTGGACGAGGGCCCGATCATCGAGCAGCAGGTCATTCGTATCGACCACACTCACGACCCGTCTCGTCTGGCCACCGTCGGACAGGACGCCGAGGCACTCGCACTCTCGCGGGCGGTCCGCTGGCACTGCGAGAATCGCGTCCTGCTGCACGGACACCGGACGGTCATCTTCAGCTGAACCGACACACGACGAGGGGCCCGTACCGAATCGGTACGGGCCCCTCGTCGTTGTGTGGCGGTGGAGAAAGTTCTCGGCCTCTAGCACTCCACGAAGTTCACCGGCACGTTGATCGCGAGGCCGCCGCTGGAGGTCTCTTTGTACTTCGAGTGCATGTCGGCCCCGGTGGACCGCATCGTCTCGATCACCTGGTCCAGGCTGACGCGGTGGGTACCGTTGCCGCGCAATGCCATCCGAGCGGCGTTGATAGCCTTGCCTGCCGAGATGGCGTTGCGTTCGATGCACGGAATCTGCACCAGTCCGCCGATGGGGTCGCACGTGAGACCGAGGCTGTGCTCCATCGCGATCTCGGCGGCGTTCTCCACCTGTTCGGGTGTGCCGCCCAGTACCTCGGCCAGACCGGCTGCGGCCATCGACGCTGCCGAACCCACCTCGCCCTGGCAACCCACTTCGGCACCGGAGATCGACGCCATCTCCTTGTAGAGCGATCCGATCGCGCCGGCGGTGAGCAGAAAACGCACTGTGCTGCCGTCGGGATCGGCGACCCCTGCCGCGGTGTAGCGGGTCGCGTAGTGCAGCACGGCCGGGATGATGCCGGCTGCGCCGTTGGTGGGTGCTGTGACGATTCGTCCGCCCGACGCGTTCTCCTCGTTGACGGCGAGTGCGACGAGATTGACCCAGTCCTCGGCGAATTCGCTCGAACGGTTCGGATCCTCGGCATCGAGCCGCAGGAACCAGTCCCGTGCTCGACGCCGCACTCCCAGGGCGCCGGGAAGGTAGCCGTCGCGGGAGATGCCGCGAACCTCGCACTCGACCATGACGTCACGGATGTGCAGCAGCGCGTCCCGAATCTCCTCGTGTGTGCGGCGTTCGAGCTCGACCTCGGTCATGACGTCACTGATGCTGCAGCGCCGACGTTCACAGAGCTGAAGTAGTTCCTTGGCCGACGCGAATCCGTTCGCGGAGGCGAGGGGTGCGACGGCCTCGACGCTTTCGGCCTCGGTCACCACGAAGCCGCCACCGACGGAGAAGTACACTTCGCTGTGCAGTTCGGTCGAATCCGCTCTGCGGGCAGTCAGTTTCATCCCGTTGGGGTGGAACGGCAGTACCGTCAACGGACGCAGCACGATGTCGTCGACCGCTAGGTCGATCTCTCGGTGACCACCGAAGACGATTCGGCCGGTGGCCGCCATCGATGCCTGCCGTTCTTCCATGACCTCGGTCGTGATGGTCTCGGGCGCATGGCCTTCCAGCCCCAGCAGTACGGCGGTCATGGTGCCGTGGCCGGCTCCGGTCGCGGCCAACGAGCCGTACAGATCGACCGCCAGCTCTCGAACGTCGTCGAACGCAGACATGGTCCGCAGATCGTCGACGAATCGGGCGGCCGCGCGCATCGGTCCGACGGTGTGCGAACTCGAGGGGCCGACTCCGACGGAGAAGAGGTCGAACACACTGATGGTCATGAGGTCGTCCGCACTGCGCCGGTCGGCTCGCGCATGGTCAGGTCGTCGAACGACGAGGCCGCGGGAGTCAGGACCGCGAACAGCCAGCCGGCACCGAGCGGATCGGCAGCGACGAGCGACGGGTCCTCGCGCACAGCGGGGTTGACGATCGTGACCATGCCGCTCGCCGGGGCGTACACCGTGACCGAGCCGGCGGAGGTGTGGATAGTGCCGCACGCATCACCGGCGGCGAGCACGGTACGTACCGACGGAAGATCGACGCCGATAATGTCGGCCGCGTCGGCCAACGCTGCCGGCGTCACCCCCACACGGCTCGGAGTCTGGGCCGGTGAACCGAACGGGTCGACGGCCATCCAACCGTGCTCGGCGCTGAAGAGCCGACGGGCGGAGGAGAGGGATGCGGTCATGAGGTGGCCTCGGCATTCGTCGTGGATTGACCTGGGTGTGAGGGCAGTACGTCGAGCGACCGCACTGCCCGCATCACGGCCAGTGCGTCGATGGTGGTGGCGACGTCGTGAACCCGCAGGAGTGACGCCCCGTTCTGGGCCGCGAAGATCGCGGCGGCGAGTGATCCGGCGAGTCGGCCGTCGACCTCTCGGCCGGTGATGGCACCGATCATGCCCTTCCGCGACAGACCCGCCATGATCGGTCGCCCGGCCGCGGTGAGCGCCCGAAGGCCCTGCAGCAGTTGCAGATTGTGCTCGAGAGTTTTCCCGAACCCGAATCCGGGATCGACCAGGATGCGGTACGCCGGGATTCCGGCCCTGATGCATTCGGCGGCCCGGTCGTCGAGGAACTGGCGGACCTCTGCCGTGACATCGCCGTACCGAGGGGAATGCTGCATGGTCGCCGGTTCGCCCTGCATATGCGTCAGGCATACGGCAACGTCCAGTTCGGCAGCTGCGGCGAGTGCGCCCGGAAGACGAAGAGCACGAACGTCATTGATGACACTCGCCCCGGCGCGTACCGCCTCTCGCATCACCTCGGGCCGTGATGTGTCGACCGACAGCGGTGTCGAGGTGAGCCTGGACAGGGCGTCGATCACCGGTACGACTCGCTCGATCTCTTCCTCGACGGTGGGTGGGGTGGCCCCCGGCCGGGTTGACTCACCGCCGATGTCGAGCAGTTCGGCACCCTCGTCGACCATCGACAGAGCATGCGCCACAGCACGATCCGAGTCCAGGAAGCGGCCGCCATCGGAGAACGAATCCGGGGTGACGTTGACGATCCCGCAGACGACCGGATGCGAGGTCGTCAACCGGGTCAGCAGCCGGTCGCGGGCATCGGCTGCCCGGGTTGCCGTGGAGACGGTCGTGAGCACTGCGGTCACCTTTTCTCTCGCGTCGGGTTCGGTGGTGCGACTCAGCCGGCGTCGGTGTATTCCTCGGCCGCGTCGGTCAGCCAGGCAGCGAGATAGCGTGCGAACGACGAGCGCACCAGGATGCGATAGTCCGTTCCGGTGTCGTCACAGGCAATGAGGATCATGCCTGCCATCGCCAACATCGTCTGTACCGTCGACCCGGCCGGGAAGACGCGAGGGTGCAGATCGATCGAGCACCCCTTCGCCAACACGTCGCGGGCCCGGGAACCGCTCAGCCGCAGACTGGTTCGCTGTGCGGACACATCGGTTGCCGCACCGCGATGCTCACGAACGGCCGAGCCGAGACGGTGTTCGAGTTCGACCGGATCGAGGCCCGCCCCGATGATCAGCCACTCCTCCGGGCCGAGCCAGATCGCGGTGGTGTTCGTGCCCTCGGCGACGCGTCCGGGGCCGGGCAGCTCGGTGCCGAGCTCGGCCGAGGCAGCGGCACCGCCCGGCCCGCTCGGGTCGACCCACAGGTCGATCCCGGCCAAGAACGGCTCCTCCACGATGCGTACAGCAGACGAGTCCGGCAGAACTGTTTCTGCGAGTGGGCTTCTGGCGGCGAGTCGGTCAGCCATCACGGCGGTTACCTTCCGGGTCGACGAGTACGGAGCCGGTGACTTCCACGGCGACGAGGGTGTCGCCCACCGGGACGTGCAGGATGTCGCCGAGTCGGTCACGCCCGGCCTCGAGCAGGGCCAGCCCGAACGGCCTGCCCAATTCTGCGCTGGCGTAACTCGACGTGACGTGGCCGAGCATCGGAACCGGAAGCTCGGGGAGGACGCCGCTCTCGGAGTGCTCGATGATCTGCGAGCCCTCGGGGAGGACGGTCTCCCGATCGACGGGCAGGAGCCCGACGAATTGCTTGCGCAACGGGTTCCGGTTCTCGGCACGGTCGAACGAGCGCTTTCCGATGAAGTCGAGCTTCTTCTTCGATACCGCCCAGCTCATACCGAGGTCCTGTGGGGTGACGGTCCCGTCGGTGTCCTGGCCGACGATCGGGTAGCCCTTCTCGGCCCGCAGCACGTGCATGGTCTCGGTGCCGTAGGGGGTGATGCCGTACTTCTCGCCCGCATCGATCAGCCGCGACCACAGTGCGCGGGCGTGCCAAGAATCGATGTTCACTTCGAAGGCCAGTTCACCGGAGAAGCTGATGCGCGCCACGCGTACCGGCACACCGTCGACCGAGGCGTCACGCCAGGCCATGAACGGGAACGCCTCGTTGGAGACGTCGAGCTCGGGGAAGATCTCGCCGACGAGGTCGCGGGAGCGCGGTCCGACGACGGGGAACGTGGCCCACTGCTCGGTCACCGACGTCAGCCGAACCGCCAGGTGCGGCCATTCGGTCTGCAGCCATTCCTCCATCCAGTCGAGCATTCCTGCTGCGCCGCCCGTGGTGGTGAACACCTGGAATCGGTCGTCCGCCAACCGCATCACGGTGCCGTCGTCGATCACCATGCCGTCGGCACCGCACATCACGCCGTAGCGAACCATGCCGACCTTCAAGTTGCTCATCATGTTCGTGTAGAACATGTCCAGCACCACACCGGCGTCGGGGCCCTGCACGTCGATCTTGCCCAGTGTCGAACCGTCGAGCATGCCAACGCTTGCACGCACGGCCGCGCACTCGCGGAGCACGGCGTCGTGCATCTCCTCGCCGGGCAGTGGATAGTAGCGGGGCCGCTTCCACTGTCCGACGTCCTCGAAGACCGCGCCGCGGGCGACGTGCCAATCATGAACTGCAGTAACCCGTTCCGGGTCGAAGGCCATGCCGCGGTTGCGGCCGGCCAACGCCGCGAACGCCACCGGGGTGTACGGCGGTCGGAAGGTGGTGGTGCCCAGGTTCTCCACCGGCTTGTCGAGCAGCTCCGCCACGATGCCCGAGGACACCACACCGGAGGTCTTGCCCTGATCGTGCGCGGTGCCGATCGTGGTGTAGCGCTTGATGTGTTCCATCGACGACATGCCTGCACCGACGGCGCGGACCAGATCGGCCACCGTCGCGTCACGCTGCACGTCGACGAACTGGCTGTCGGCTCCTAAGTCGTCGCGCACCCGCCACAGCACCAGCGACTCGCTGCTGGGCACGGATTCGACTGCTGGTGGCGACGTTTCGGTGACGTCGAAGCCGAGACGGGTCAGCGCACCTGCCGCGGCCGAGTTACCGTCGCGGAGGCATCCTGCCAGATCGAACACTCCCGAGGCCGACCCGGCGACACTGATGCCCTCGACGTCGTCCGCGGGAACGAACGCACCGAGTTCGCCGTCGTAGCGGAGCTTTCCGCGGGCCTGACTGAACAGGTGGACGGCGGGGTTCCAGCCACCGCTGACGAGCAGTACGTCGCACGCCACGGTGTCGGTGGCACCGTCGGCACCGGTCACCAATGCATGAGTGACGCGGGTGTCGCCGCGGGTGCCGGATACGACGCTGCCGGTGCGCACCTCGATACCGCGCTCGCGGCACGGGCCGAGCCAGTGTTCCGGTGCCTCGGAGCGGGCATCGACGATGCGCGCGATGCGGACCCCGGCGTCGTGCACATCGACGGCTGCCTTGTACGCGCTGTCGTTGGTGGTGAACACCACGGCCTCGGTTCCTACCGTCACGCCGTAGCGATGCAGGAACGTACGTGCACTGTGCGCCAACATGATTCCGGGTCGGTCGTTGTCGGTGAAGACGACGGGCCGCTCGTGGGCGCCGGTGGCCACCAGGATGTGACGCGAGCGAATACGCCAGACTCGCTGACGGCTCAGCGCTGCAGGAGCTTCCAAGCCCAGGTGATCGGTGCGACGCTCGAGGGCGAGCACGAAGCCGTCGTCGTAGGAACCGAACGCGGTGGTGCGGCGCAGCAACGTCACGTCGGGGAAGGTCGACAAGTCGGCCACCGCGTCGGCAACCCAGTCCAGGGCCGGCCGTCCGTCGATGACGTCGTCGGAGCCGAGCAGGGAGCCGCCGAATTCACTCTGATCGTCGACGACGACCACGCGAGCGCCACTGCGGGCGGCGACCAGAGCGGCCGTCAGACCGGCCGGGCCGGCGCCGACGACCAACAGGTCGGCGTGGGCGTGCATGGCGTCGTACTTGGCGGAGTCGGAGATCTCGGCGAGACGCCCCTGTCCGGGGATGCCCCGAGCGACCAGGCCGTCGTACAGCTCGATCGTCGTGGCGAGCAGCATCGGCTCGGGGAACGGCTCCTCGATCTGTACGAGTCCGCCGGTGTCCTCGGCCCATGCAGCGGTGAATCCACGGGGCCTGCCGAGCTTGATGCTGGTGGTCACCTGATGAATACCGTTGGCGAGCAACGCAGATGCCAGCGTGTCGCCCGGGTGGCCCTGCAGGGCCGAGCCGCCGAACGTGAAGTCGAAGGTGCTCGTGCGGTCGATGCGGCCGCCGGATGCGGTGCGGAATGCGGTCATGGGTTCACCGGCTTCGGGTCGTCGAGGCGATAGACACTGTGGATTCGATAGGTGGCGGTGTCCCGCACGGCGTTGAACCAACGCCGACAGCCCGCGCTGTGGCTCCACCGTTCCGCAAAGAGCCCCTTGGGGTTGTCGCGGAAGAACACGAAGTGCGCCCACTGTTCGTCGGTCAGAGCCGAGGGATCCTCGGGGTAGGCGATGTGCGCCTGGCCGCCGTAGTGGAACTCGGTCTCTTCTCGACTCCCGCACCACGGGCATTCGATCAATTGCATTGCCACTCCAAGATTTCTCGTTCGGGTGCTGCGTGTGTCGGGGCGGAGAAACTAGTGAGCCACGCCTGCGGCACCGTGCTCGTCCACCAGCGCGCCGGTGACGAATCGGTCCAGACTGAACGGTGCGATGTACTCGTGGACCTCGTCGTTGGCGATGGTGTCGGCCAGGCACCAACCGGCACCGGGGGTGGCCTTGAATCCGCCTGTACCCCAACCGCAATTGAGGAACACGTTGTCGAACGGCGTGCGTCCGACGATGGGGGAGGCATCGGGGCAGACGTCCACGATGCCGGCCCAGGTGCGCAGCAGGTGCGCGCGAGCGAAGACGGGGAACAACTCGACTGCAGCTGCCATCTGCCGTTCGATGATGTGGAACGCACCGCGCTGGCCGTAGCCGTTGTAGGAGTCGACGCCCGCACCCATCACCAGTTCGCCCTTGTGGGCCTGAGAGACGTACACGTGCACGGCATTCGACATGACGACCGTGGGATGCACGGGCTCGAGCAACTCCGAGACGAGGGCCTGCAGCGGATGGCTCTGCAGCGGAGTCTTGATGCCGAGCATGTCCGTCAGCGTCGAGGTGTGCCCGGCTGCGCACAGCGCGACCTGGCCGGTGGCGATGTCGCCACGCGTGGTCTTGACCCCGGTGACGCGGTTGCCGTCGGTGGTGAAGCCGGTGACCTCACAGTTCTGGATGATGTCGATACCGGCCGCGTCGGCGCGTCGGGCAAATCCCCAGGCGACGTAGTCGTGCTTGGCGATGCCGGCGCGTGGCTGGTACGTCGCACCGAGCACCGGGTAGCGAATGTCGCTGGAGATGTTGACGATCGGGCACAGCTTCTTGACCTCGTCGGGGTCGACCCACTGAGCGTCGATGCCGTTGAGTCGGTTGGCCTCGACGCGTCGCACGCTGTCGCGCACGTCCTGCAGACTGTGCGCGAGGTTGAGGACGCCGCGCTGGCTGAACAGGATGGGGTAGTCGAGGTCGTCGGCGAGCCCTTCCCACAGCTTCAGCGAGTGCTCGTAGATGCGCGCGCTCTCGTCCCACAGGTAGTTGGACCGGATGAGGGTGGTGTTGCGCGCCATGTTTCCGCCGGCGAGCCACCCCTTCTCCAGCACAGCCACATTGGTGATGCCGTGGTTCTTGGCGAGGTAGTGCGCGGTGGCCAGGCCGTGTCCGCCGCCGCCGATGATCACGACGTCGTACGACTTCTTCGGCTCGGGGTTGCGCCACAGGAAGTCCGGGTGGTCGGGCAGATGTGCGCCCGGAGGGGTTACGGGGGCGGTCATCGGTAGCCTTCCGTCAGGTCGGAGTAGAGGGGGAACTGCGCGGCGACGGCTTCGACCCGGATTCGCAGTGCATCGAGTCCGCGGTCGTCGGTGTCGGGACGCAACGCGTGGGCGATGACGTCGGAGACCTCGGCGAAGGCCGTGGCGTCCAGGCCGCGGGTCGCGAGGGCCGGGGTGCCGATGCGGACTCCGGAGCTCACCATGGGTGGCCGTGGATCGAACGGAACTGCGTTGCGGTTCACGGTGATTCCGACGTGATGGAGTCTGTCCTCGGCCTGCTTGCCGTCCAGTTCGGACTTGCGCAGGTCCACGAGAACGAGGTGGACGTCGGTGCCGCCCGAGACCACGTCGATGCCTGCGGCTGCTGCGTCGTCGGTCAACAGTCGATCGGCCAAGATCTTCGCGCCTTCGAGGGTGCGCTGCTGCCGTTCCCGAAAGTCCTCTTCTGCAGCAAGTTTGAAGGCGACGGCCTTGCCGGCGATGACGTGTTCGAGGGGCCCGCCCTGCTGACCGGGAAAGACCGAGGAGTTGAACTTCTTCGCCAGCGCGGCGTCGTTGGTGATGATGACGCCGCCGCGCGGTCCGCCGAGCGTCTTGTGCGTCGTCGAGGTGACCACGTGCGCGTGCGGTACCGGTGACGGGTGCAGTCCGGCGGCGACCAGGCCGGCGAAGTGCGCCATGTCCACCATCAGGTAGGCACCGACTTCGTCTGCGATGCGGCGGAATTCGGCGAAGTCGAGGTGGCGCGGGTAGGCGGACCAACCGGCCATGATCAGCTTGGGACGGTGCTCGTGGGCGAGGCGCTCCACCTCTGCCATGTCGACGAGATGGTCGTCTTCGCGGACGTGGTAGGCCGAGACGTCGTACAGCTTGCCGGAGAAGTTCAGCTTCATGCCGTGCGTGAGGTGTCCGCCGTGGGCGAGTGCGAGACCGAGAATCGAATCGCCCGGCTGCAGCAGTGCCGCCATGGCAGCGGCATTGGCCTGCGCACCGGAGTGCGGCTGCACGTTGGCGAACGACGATCCGAACAAGGCGTTGAGCCGGTCGATCGCGAGTTGCTCGATGACGTCGACGTTTTCGCATCCGCCGTAGTAGCGCCGGCCGGGGTAGCCCTCGGCGTACTTGTTCGTCAGTACCGAACCCTGCGCCTGCATGACGGCCAAGGGTGCGAAGTTCTCGCTCGCGATCATTTCGAGGGTGTTCTGCTGGCGGCCGAGCTCGGCACTGATCGCGCGGTGCACCTCGGGGTCGAGATCGGCGAGTACTCGGTTCGTCACGCCTCTCGGGTGCGGTGCCGTCGCTGTCGGTGCGAAGTCCTGCGTCAAGATGGCCGCCCTTCTGGAAGATCAATGATCTGGAACTGATATATCAAGATGCCAATAGAGTAAGATCACAAAGCAGAGCCGTCAAGGGCGGGGCGTCGACCGGGAGTGAGCAGACAAGATGACGATCGAAATTCAGCCGGTGATGGATGCAACGCAGTTTGTCGGAACCAACGCCGATCGAGCCTACGAAATAGTGCGTGAGCAGCTGATCATGTTGGAAATTCGTCCCGGTGAACCGATCAACGACGACCGCCTGGCCGAGCAATTGGGGCTGGGGCGCACACCGATTCGTGAGGGTCTGAAACGACTCGAACGTGAGCGCCTCGTCGTCGCGTATCCCCGACGCGGAACCTTCGCGACCGCCGTCGACATGACCGACCTGGCCAACATCTCGGAGATCCGCAAGCAGCTCGAGCCGGCGGCCTCGGCTCGTGCGGCGCGGACCGCGACACGGGCGGCTCGAGACCGGCTGGCCGAGCTCGCGGCCTCCATCGCGAGCATCGACGACACCGACGATTCACGCGAGGTGCTGCGCAAAGATGTTGCGGTGCATCGAGAGATCTATCGGGCGTCGGGCAATCCTCACCTCGAAGACATTCTGGTCAGCCTCGACGCGCACGCCACGCGCATCTGGTGCCTGTTTCTCGACCGACTGCCTAACGTGGCCGGCCATGTCCGTGAGCACGTCGTGTTGCTGCAGGCGATCATCGACGGCGATGCGGACACCGCGGCCGAACTGACCCTCGAACACGTCACCGGCTTCGAGAACGCCATCAGGGAACTGCTGTAGTCGCAGCTGCGATGCGCTCGGCCGCACCGCGCAATGCGGTCGAGATGGCATACATCGCCGGGGTGTACTGACGCCTGGCGAGTGACGCGATGTAGATGACGCGCGTCGGTACCCGATCCGTGTCGGGGAAGTCGATGGTGGTGACGTCGGGTCGATGGTGAATGACCGACAACCCGGGCACCATTGCGATGCCGACACCGGCAGCCACCATGGCCTCGATCTCCTGATAGTCGTGTGCCTCGTAGACGACGTCGGGCTCGAATCCTGCTACGCGACAACTGCGATAGAGAACCTCGGCAGCCGGGTGGTCGTTACTGCGGATGATCCATCGTGCGTCACGAAGATCGTGCAGCGACACATCGTGCTGCACCCGATCGTCGTCGATCGGCAGCAGCAGCACGGTCGGGTCTTCCATCAGCGGCTCGAGTGACAGTGATCGTTCGGCCTCTTCCGTCCAGGCATAGCTCCACAGCAGCGCCAGGTCGATTTCGCTCGAATGCAGCATGTCGAGCAACTGCGGGCGCACCGCCGATCGCACGCGGACGTCCACACCGGGCCATCGTGAGTGATAGTCCTTCAGCGCGTCCGAGAGCAGCGACGCGCTGACCGTGGGAAACGAGCCGAGTCGAACCGAACCGCGTTCGAGCCCTCGGATCGCTTCGAGGTCGCCGCTCGCGGCGCGCATCTCCCGTCGAAACAGCCGGGCGCGGCTGGTGAGGATTTCGCCGGCTTCGGTGAGTTGTACGCCGCGTGGCAGGCGGGTCAACACCGGTTGTTTGATGCCGTGTTCGAGTTTGCTGATGCGTTGGGACGCCGCGGAGGGCGTCATGTTCGCTCGTTCGGCACCTGCGGTCAGTGAGCCGGCCTCGGCGATGTCGAGAAGCAGAAACAACGTCACGACATCGAAGGTGTGGTTCATGCGCCTGTCTTTCAGCTCAGCTAAACGGCTAGGTAGCAAAACGATATTGTCCTAAAAGGCCGGCGTCAATAATGTGACACGGACAACGTTCGAGTGCGGATGTAACCGAGCACTGACCAGCCACCTGAAAGACGCCCATGACCTCCATCGAGATCCTCCCGCTCATCGCATTGGTTGCGATGTTCGTGATCGCAACCTTCTTCCCGATCAACATCGGCATCCTCGGCTTCATCGGTGCCTTCGTGGTCGGGTACTTCGCACTGGGATTCGACGACAAGGAAATCCTGAACGAGTTCCCCAGCTCGATCGTGTTGACCATCGTCGGCGTCACCTACTTCTTCGGTATGGCCAAACGCAATGGCACCATCGATCTGTTGGTCAACAGCTGCATCAGAGCGGTGCACGGCCGGGTGACGGTCGTTCCGTGGGTGTTCTTCTTCGTCGCCTCGGTCCTGACTGCACTCGGTACCTTCAGCCCCGCCGCGGTGGCGCTGATCGTGCCTGCCGCAATGGCGTTCGCCGCTCGAACCGGCATGAGCCCGCTGGTCATGGGCATCATGGTCATCAACGGTGCCCATGCAGGCGCGTTCTCCCCGATCTCCGTCTCCGGTGTACTGGTTCGCGACATCGTCGAGAACAACGGCCTCGCCCTGAACCCGTGGACGCTGTTCTTCGCCAGCTACGGCATCAACCTGCTGCTCTCGGTGCTGACGGTTGTCGGCTACGCCGCCCTGGCCCGCATGAAGGGCTTCGAGTACACCGCAACGGGGTCCACCGATCCCGCTCCCGGCAGTGGCCCCGTCGGCGGAACGCCGGTCAAGACGTCCGTCCCCACCGGCGGCGGTACCAGCGGCGGCAGCTCGGCAGGCGGCAGCACCCAGGTGCTCACTCGTCCGACCACAACCACCCTGGTCGACGCCCCGGCCCCGGTCACGTTCGTCCAGAAGCTCACGCTCTTCCTCATCGGCGCACTCCTGGTACTCGTTCTCGTACTGCACCTGCCGATCAGCTTCATCGCCATCGGAGCCGGAGCGGTCCTGGCGTTCACGGATCTGAAGAAGCAGAACGAAGCTATCGCAGACATCAGTTGGTCGACGGTTCTGCTGGTCGCCGGCATGGTCACCTACATCTCGATCCTGCAAGAAGTCGGCACCATCGATCACCTGGCCGAAATGGCGATCACCATCGGCGCTCCGATCATCGTGGCCATCGTGCTCTGCTACGTCATCGGCATCACCTCGGCGTTCGCGTCCTCCACCGCTCTGCTGGCCGCCGTCATTCCGCTGGCCATGCCGCTGCTGGGAACCGGTGCACTGCCGGTCGTCGGAGTCGTCGCTGCTCTGGCCATCTCGGCCACCGTCGTCGACGTCTCGCCCTTCTCGACCAACGGTGCGCTGGTGCTGGCCAACGCTCAGAACATCGAGCGCCCGCGCTTCTACCGTCAGCTGCTGCTCAATGCAGGAATCGTCGTCGCCATCGCGCCGGCCCTGTGCTGGTTGATCCTGGTGGTCGTGCCCGAGCTGTTCTGACCGGGACGCGCGCGTTAAGCGCTCCTGCACGGCCTGAACATATTTCGTAATTGTGCTTGACCATCCTCTGTCGCAGGGTGGAAGCATCGGATCCTGATCGGAAGGCACACCAGATGTTCACTCTTCGTGGAACGTGGATGCGTGGAGGCACCAGCAAGTGCTGGCTGTTCAACGCGGTCGACATCGACCCGTACATCGCCGACGCCGGCGGTCTCGACAACATCCTGACCGCGGCCTTCGGTTCTGGTGACCCGCGTCAGCTCGACGGGGTCGGGGGCGGCAGCTCCACCACCTCCAAGGCCGCCATCGTTCGACGTTCCAGCGCACCCGGTATCGATGTCGACTACCTGTTCGCTCAGGTCGCCATCGAGAACCGAACCGTGGAGTGGGGCAGCAACTGCGGAAACTGTGCGACGGCAATCGGCCTCTACGCCGTGCAGACCGGTCTCGTCGCCGTGGACGACCACGTCACCGTGGTCCGGATGCGCAACGAGAACACCGGCGCAATTCTGGCGGCGGAGATCGCGACCCCCGGCGGACGCATTCCTGCCGAGGGCGACGCGTCCGTCCCCGGCACCACGGCTCTCGGCGTCCCGGTGGGATTGACCTTCACCGATCCGGCCTCGGATCGAGTGACGATGCTTCCCACCGGCGCAGAGGTCGATCGAGTCGCGTTCGGCGGCAACGAGTTCCGCGGAACGTTCGTTCGAGCGGGTGCGCCCGCCGCATTGTTCGACGCCGCCGATTTCGGATTGACCGGGTCGGAGTCCAACGACGTCGTCGCCGCTCACGTCCCCACCCTCATCGCGCTACGGCGACAGGCCGCTCTGCGGATGGGGCTGAGCAAGCCCGAAGAACCTGTCTCGCATGCCATTCCGAAGGTCGGGATCGTCGGCCCGCCGCGGGAGTACGTGACGACGACGGGTGAGCACGTTGCCTCCGCCGACTACGACATCTCGGTACGCATGCTCTCGATGATGGCTCCGCACCCGGCGATCGGACTGACTTCCGCGGTGGCCGTGGCCGCAGCGGCGACGGTCATCGGTGGGGTCGTCACCGCCAACGCAGGGTCCGGCCGTCCAGGAACAATTCGGATCGGCACCGCCGCGGGAGTGCTCGAGGTCGACTACACGGTGGACGGCAACGGGTTACTTCAATCGGTCACCCTGCACCGCGCAGTGCGACGCATCGCCACCGCAGACCTCTTCGTGGTGCCGATGCCGGCTCTGGTCGGTGCCCACGCGTTCTGAGCAGCTTCCCTCGTGCGCGTTTTGCGTACCTGGAGGCGCGCAAAACGCGCACGACCGGAGCTACACACCACCGAGCACAGCATCGACCAGACTTTCTGCGTAGACGCGGTCCTCGGTGTCGCCTCGATCGGCATCGGTGTGATGCGAGAAGATGACGTGGCTGAGAACCGCTCCTGTTACCAGTTCGAGAATCCTGGTGGTATCGGCCGACTCGGGTAATTCGCCCCGTTCCTGGGCTCGGTGCACGATCAGCCGGGCCGCAACCAGTCGGCTTCGGTTGAGTGTGTCGATCATGTGCCCCAGTAGGTCGGGGTGCACCCGCGCATCGAGGGCGACGCGCAGGCTGACGAGACCGGCCGTTCCTCGGTAGCCCTGCAGAAGCTGCACCGCCAATTCGACGAGATCCGCCCGCAGGTTGCCGAGGTCGATCGGTGTCGCGAGCGGACTTCGAGCGTCCAGCGCGTCGACGACCAAGGCCCCCTTCGATTCCCAGCGCCGATAAAGCGCCGCCCTGCCGACGGACGCGCGGCGGGCAACGGCGTCGAGTGTGAAACCCGACCAGCCTTTCTCCCAGTAGACCTCGAGCACTGCGTCGTAGACGCGGTCCTCCAGATCAGGATCACGCGGCCTACCCCGTCGGCTCCTGGTTTTGTCGGTCACCCAGGGATTGTGACACCTACCCGGCATTGCGGACAATCTGTGTCTGTAATAGGTTCCCGGTCATGAGTTCAGTACGCCACGAGGCGTCGACGGTGGATCCGAGACGTGTTCCGGTGATCGTGGCTATCGGTGAGACAAGCGGCCGCGGCGAACCCATGGGCGTCGAACCCATGGAACTGATCGCGCGCGCTGCCACCGAGGCACTCCAGGATTCGCCGACGTCGGAGCCGTGGATTCGCAGAGCGGACAGCATCACGTTCTGCCATATCGCCAGCTGGGCTTACGCCAGTCCCGCCGCTGCGCTGGCCCGTAGATTCGGTGCCACCCCCACAGATGTGTTCGACGCGCCGATCGGTGGTCAGTGGCCCGCGCGCCTTCTCGACCGCGCAGCCTCGCGCATTGCGTCCGGGGAGTCGACGGTAGCGGTGATCGCGGGCGGTGAAGCGCAGGCCTCGATGGGCGCCTTGGTCAAGGCCGGGCGAGAGCCCGTGCGGGATGGGGGATGGACCGCGGACCCGGGAGGTCCGCCCACCTTCGACCTCGATCAACTCGGAAGTGCCGCAATGCAAGAGGCCGGCCTCATCACTCCGGTTCGGATCTATCCGTTGTTCGAGAGCCGCTTCAGATTCGAGGCCGGACTGGATCCGGAGTCTCGACTGGTCGAGTGCAGCGACCTGTATGCGGAGTTTTCCGTTGTCGCCCAGAAGAACCCGTACTCGTGGAACGGGCGAGTGCGGACGGCTGCCGACATCGGCACGCCGTCGCCGAAGAACCGCATCGTGTGCGAGCCGTATCCGTTGTCGATGAACGCCATGCCCTTCGTCGACCAGGCGGCGTGCATCGTGGTGACCAGCTTGGCCGAAGCCCGAGAACGCGGTGTCCCCGAGGGCGACCTCGTGTTCGTCTGGGGCGGTGCGGGTGCCGAGGATTCGGTCGACATTCTCGACCGCAGCGATTTCGGCCGGTCTCCAGCGATGGAGGATGCGATGGACCGAGCCTTGCGCGCCGCAGAGATCGGAGTCGAACAACTCGACGTGGTCGACGTGTACAGCTGCTTCCCGATCGTGCCGACCCTCGCCACCCGACACCTCGGAACGCCGAAATCATTGGTACCCAGTGTGACCGGTGGTCATTCGTCCTTCGGTGGTCCCCTCAGTAGTCATTCGCTGCATTCGATCACCGCATCCGTCCGCGAGATTCGCGGCGGCAAGAACTGCGCACTGGTGCACGCGAACGGTGGCTATATGACGTATCACCACTCGGTGCTGCTCGGTGGCGACCAGCACCCACAGGGCTACGTAGGAAATCCCGAACCCGCAGTGCTGACGCCGGATCCACCGCCTCGTGCACCTGTACAGGACGGGACTCTCGTGGTGGAGACAGTGTCCGTCGAGCATTCTCGGCAGCAGGAACCGAACCAGGCGTTCCTCGTCGCGAGAGACGAGCGCGGGCGACGCGTCGCCGCACAGACGGCACCCGGGGACACGGCCAGCGCCCGTGCGCTGTCTCTGTATCGAACCGACCCGGCACGCGAAATCATCGGGACCACACTCACTGTCGACACCATCGAGGGGAACATCCGTGTCCGAAGCAGCTAGCACCGAACCTGTCGTACTGACCAGGCGGGAAGGTCACGTACTCGTCGTCACCATCAACCGACCGCGAGCTGCCAACAGCATCGACGCCCGCGTGCACACGTTGCTCGGGGAGGCGTGGGAGTCCGCCGAGGCAGATCGAGACATCCGAGCCATCGTCCTGACCGGCGCGGGATCGGCGACTTTCTGCGGCGGTGCCGATCTGAAGGCCCTCGGCACCGGAGGGCCCGGCGCGGTGACCCCGTCCGAGACCGAACACTGGGGGTTCGCCGGCATTGTGCAACATCCGATCTCGGTCCCGGTCATCGCGGCCGTGAACGGGTCGGCGATGGGAGGAGGAACCGAGATCGCGCTGGTCTCGGACATGGTCGTCGCGTCGGACACGGCAGTGTTCGGCCTGCCCGAGATCCGGCGTGGTCTCATCGCTGGTGCAGGTGGCGCTTTTCGGCTGATGTCCGCGGTGCCGGAACACATTGCCCTGGAGATGATCTTGACCGGACAGCCGATCTCCGCGCAGGAAGCCGCA
Organism: Rhodococcus sp. JG-3; assembly: GCF_000482405.1. Lineage (NCBI taxonomy): Bacteria > Bacillati > Actinomycetota > Actinomycetes > Mycobacteriales > Nocardiaceae > Rhodococcus > Rhodococcus sp. JG-3. The sequence continues at coordinate 524,012 of NZ_KI519398.1, read as the reverse complement.
CGGTGGGGATTGGTCAACAGAGTTGTGGCCCCGACCGAGGTCCTCGCCACCGCCCTCGAACTCGCTCGGCTCTGTGCTGAAGGCGCTCCGCTGGCGGTGCGCGCATCCAAGCGTCTGGCCCGACGTATCACCGACGGTGCCATCGCGCACGAGAAAGATTCGTGGGCACAGAACCGTCAGGAATTGGATCGACTCACCACCACGCAGGACGTCGTCGAAGGAATCACCGCATTCCTACAGAAACGCGATCCGACATGGACCGCGCAGTGAACGCACGGCCGTGAGCGTGGGAAATCCAAGCTTTACTCAGGCGGTTGCAGTGCGGGAGGCACCGTCGAAAGCCGAGTGATCCTCCCGCAGTGTTCCTCTATCGGGCAGTGACCTGCTCGTGCTCGTCGCTTGTGGGATTCTCGGTCCAGGGATTGGCTTCCCAGGCGAAATTCAGTCCGAAGACGACGCCCGCACCGACCAGAACCATCGATGCGGCTCGCCAGAGCGGGATGTCCCCGCCGACGCCCCAGAGAATTGCCAGCGCGACGATGGCACCCACGACCGGGCTCAATATCGCGCGTGTGGTGGCGTTCATGAAGTGCCTCCTGATTGTTGTCGTCCGGGCGGCTCGTTCGAGGTCGATTGAGCTCTCCGTTACGTACCAGAAGTAACGATAATGGAGCCGAAGGTTCCACGCACCCGCGTGGTCGGCTTTCGCAACCAGGCGCTCGAGCCCGCGAACAGCTGCTGGGCCGAAAGCGGAATGGAAGGCCGAGGGGCCAGTAGCTAGGTACCGGCGGTTCTGTGATCGCATGACCCCATGCGTACCTCGACATCCACCCGACTGATCACCGTGATCGCGGCGGCAACGTTGACGGCAGGCGTCGCGTGCTCCTCGACGGCCACTACCGAACCACCGCAATCCGCAGCGAGTACATCTCGGACCGCGACCGATCAGGCTATGGCCGAACAGCCATATTCTCAGCTCGAGGCGAGGGACGCCGCTCGGCTCGGCGTCAGCGCGCTCGATCTCACGTCCGGTTCCATCCAGAGTTATCGCGGTGACGAACGTTTCGCGTTCTGCTCGACGTTCAAGGTGTATGCCGTCGGGGCCGTACTCGCCGCCGTCGACGCAGGCAGGCTGCAGCTCACCGACACCAGAACAATCGCCGCAGAAGACAAGGTGCCTGAGTCGGCCGTCGATTGGGCACCCGGCTCGGTCGTCACCATCGCAGATCTCGCTTCCGCAGCGTTGACGAAGAGCGACAACACATCCGGCAATCTGCTGATACGTGAAGCAGGTGGCACAGCGGCGCTCACCGACTTCGCGCGATCGCTCGGCGACACCGAATTTCGCCTTGATCGCACCGAGCCGGAGTTGAACACGGCCATCCCCGACGACCCTCGGGACACCACAACTCCGAACTCGATGGCCGCCGGCTATCGGACCCTGCTCGACGGCGACGTACTGACACGGGCATCACGACAGCAGTTGCTGGACTGGATGGCGGGCACACAAACCTCCACGGCCCGCTTCCGCGCGGGCATTCCCCCGCAGTGGACGTCGGCCGACAAGACCGGAACCGGTAGCTACGGTGTCTCCAACGACGCGGGCCTGGTGCTCGGACCCGAAGGTCAGAAGATTCTGCTCGTCGTCCTCAGTGCTACGACGTCGGGTGCGGAGGACTCACCGGCCATGAACGCCCTTGTCGCCGACACGACTCGGACGGTCGTAGAACAGCTGGATTGACGTCAGTTCTCGGATCGGCGGATGGCGTCGACGAGGGGGACGAGATCCGGTTCGCTTGCTGCTTCGTCGAGGGCCTCACGCAGGGCCGCGTCGTTGGTCGGCCGCGCTGACTCGAGCAGAGCCAGGCCCTCGTCGCTGACGTCGGTGTAGATGCCGCGGCGGTCGGTGGGGCAGAGGTAACGGGTGAGCAGCCCGCGGTCCTCGAGGCGGGTGACCAGACGGGTCGTTGCACTCTGGCTCAGGACGACGGCGTCGGCCACCTGCTTCATCTGCAGGTGTCCGCCCACCCCGTCGTGCTGACGTGCCAGGACGTCGAGCAGCCAATACTCGCGAGCGCTGAGGTTGTGGCCGGCCTGCAGAGCCTTCTCGATGCGGCTCTCGATGCGACCGTGCAGGACCGACAACGCCAGCCAGTTTTGGGCCAGCGCCGTCAGGGCGGGGTCCTTCGCCGTCATTGCTGCGCCTTCCGTGCCGATGCTCGTACAGCCACCGTACAGCGCCTGCCGTTAATCGGCGTCTGCAACTACATCGGTCGGCGGGCGACGATGCGTCGAGCATGCGCCAGCACCGGTGCGTCCACCATCTGACCTCGGAAGGCGAACACCCCGCGATTGTGCTCGACGGCGTCGAGTACGGCTGTGGCCCAGTCCATTTCCTCGACCGTGGGCGCATAGGCCTCGCGAATGACGGGGATGTGGCTGGGGTGGATGGCCACTTTGCCGTCGAAGCCCACGGCTACAGCGTCGTCGGCCTCGGCGCGCACCCCGTCGAGATGGGGGATGTCGAGGTAGACCGAATCGAGCGCGAACAGTCCCCGCGCCTTGGCGGCCAGCAATGTCTGCGATCGAACATGCTGTGCGACATCGCGGTAGCGGCCGTCGCCCAGTCGACTCGAATTCCCGCCCATCGCAGCGACCAGATCCTCGGCACCCCACATGGCACCGATGGCATTGTCGGCTGCGAGTGCGTCGAAGACCGTCATCGCGCCGAGCGGGGATTCGATCAGTGCGACGACATTCAGTGATGCCAGAGCTGTTATCTGACCGGCAGATTCACACTTGGGCAACATGACGGTCGTGTACTCGGTGCGCTGCAACGCGTCGAGGTCGGCAGCCTGGTCTTCGGTGCCGTGCGCGTTGACTCGAACGATGGTGCGCGACGGGTCCAGCGGTGTCGACACCACGGACTCGCGAGCGCCGGCTTTGTCCGCGGCACCGACAGCGTCCTCGAGATCCAGAATGACGACATCGGCTCGGGCCGCTGCCTTCTCGTATCGCTCGGGTCGATCAGCTGGACAGAACAGCCACGCCGGGCCAGGGGCAATCCAGGTCACGACGCGTCGTCCTCGGGCCGCATCCGGACGAGAGTCTTGCGGACGGCAATCGCGACGACGTCACCGTGCTGATTTCGACCGGTGTGGGTGAACGTCACGATTCCCTCGCCGGGGCGGGACTTGGATTCGCGCTTGTCCGAGATCACCGTCTCCGCGTAGAGGGTGTCGCCGTGAAACAGCGGCTTCGGGAAGGAGACCTCGGAGAAGCCGAGGTTGGCGACAATCGTGCCCTGGGTCAGCTGCGTCACCGACAATCCGACGAGGGTGGACACGGTGAACATCGAATTCACCAGCCGTTGACCGAAAGATGTTGTCTCACTGTAGGCGGCATCGAGATGCAGGGCCTGGGTGTTCATCGTCTGTGTGGTGAACGATGTGTTGTCGGCCTCGGTGATGGTGCGGCCGGGGCGATGTTCGTAGACGGTACCGAGCTCCATCTCCTCGAACCACAGGCCGCGTTGCCGAATGCGCTTGTCGCTCATAGCCCCAAGCTCCGGGCGATGAGCATCAGCTGAACCTCGGTGGTGCCTTCACCGATTTCGAGGATCTTGCTGTCGCGGTAGTGACGGGCGACGACGTACTCGTTCATGAATCCGTAGCCGCCGTGAATCTGCGTCGCGTCGCGGGCGTTGTCCATCGCAGCCTCGGAGGCCACGAGCTTGGCGATGGACGCGGCCTTCTTGAACGGCTTGCCCGCCAACATCAGTGCCGCCGCGTCGTAATACGCCGTCCGTGCGGTGTGTGCGCGTGCCTCCATGCGGGCGATCTTGAACGAGATCGCCTGATTGCGGGCAATCGGAGCGCCGAATGCCTCGCGCTCCTTGGCGTACTTGACGCTCTCGTCGACGCAACCCTGAGCCGCACCGACCGATACGGCAGCGATCGCGATCCGGCCCTCGTCGAGGATGTGCAGGAAGTTCGCGTACCCGCGGCCTTCCTGGCCGAGCAGGTTCTCCTGCGGGACTCGTACATCGGTAAAGCTGAGCGGGTGTGTGTCCGAGGCATTCCAGCCGACCTTGTTGTACGCCGCTTCGGCCACGAACCCGGGAGTGTCGGTGGGCACGAGGATCGACGAAATCTGCTTGCGTCCTGTTGTCTCGTCGACGCCGGTCACAGCGGTGACGGTCACCAGTTCGGTGATGTCGGTTCCGGAGTTGGTGATGAACTGCTTGCTGCCGTTGATGATCCAGTCACCGCCGTCGCGCTTGGCGGTGGTCTTGGTGCCGCCCGCGTCGCTACCGGCACCCGGCTCGGTCAACCCGAAGGCCGCGAGAGCTTTGCCCGCGGTGAGCTTGGGTAGCCACTGCTGCTTCTGCTCGTCGTTGCCGAAACGGTAGACGGGCATGGCACCGAGCGAGACGCCTGCCTCGAGCGTCATCGCGACGCTCTGGTCGACCTTGCCGAGCTCTTCGAGTGCCAGGCACAGGGCGAAGTAGTCGCCGCCCATGCCGCCGTACTCCTCGGGGAAGGGCAGACCGAAAAGGCCCATCTCGGCCATCCCTGCGACCACCTCGTACGGAAAGGAGTGCTCGGCATCGTGTTTCGCCGAGACCGGCGCGACGACGGTGCGGGTGAAGTCCGCCACGGATTTGACCAGTTGCTGGTATTCGTCGGGCAGATTGGACGACGACAGATGTTCGGTCATGACTTGTCCTCTTCGGTGTCGGTGGGAACGATGCGGGCGAGGACCTGGTCGACGCGGACCTGATCTCCTACTGCGACTGTGAGTTCGACGGTGCCGTCGATGGGCGTGGTCAAGGTGTGTTCCATCTTCATCGCCTCGACGACGACGATGGCCGTGCCTGCGGTGACGGCGCTACCGGAGGTCGTTCCGATCGCGATGATCGAACCCGGCATCGGCGAGAGGATCTCTGCGTCGCCGGACTGCGTGTCGTCCTCGCGCACATTGGGTTCGGCGATTCGATCGATTCTCCAGGTGCCGCGTGAGCTGGATACCCAGGTGGACGATTCGTTTCGGGCTACGGTCATCGAATCGCGTCGATCATCGAGTACGAGGTCGATGGAATCCTCGGTAGCGGAGGCCCGCAGTCGGCGCGGTTCTTCGTCGTCGACGACGACCGTCGCCGCATCGAGGGTCCCGGTGATGGACACGTGCGCGGTCCGAGTGCCGGATGTCAGCCGGAGCTGGAACGGTGCGTGCGCTCCCACCCGCCAGCCCGACGGCGTTGCCCAGATGTCCTGGCCCGCCTCCTGCCACGTATCGAGCCAGGCGACGGTGGCTGCGGCGATCATCGCCTCGTCGGGGGCGTCGGCGGCAACGAAATCCTCGACGCGGCGGTCCAGTAGGCCGGTGTCGAGATTGCCGGCACGGACCTCGGTGTCGGCGAGCAGGAATCGAGCGAACTCGATGTTGGTGACGACGCCGAGTACCGAGGTATCGGCCAGCGCACGATCCAGGCTGCGCAGCGCTGTAGTCCGATCGGGGCCGTGCGCGATGACCTTCGAGAGCATGGGGTCGTAATTGCTGCCCACCTCGGTGCCGATGGCGAGACCGGAGTCGACGCGGATGCCCGTGCCGGTGGGCTCGCGCAACCCGACGACGGTGCCGCCGGTCGGGAGGAACTCGCGGCCGGGATCCTCGGCGTAGACGCGGGCTTCGATGGCGTGTCCGGTCAGTCGAATATCGTGCTGACTCAGCGTCAGTGGCTCGCCGGCGGCGATCCTGACCTGCCACTCCACGAGGTCGATGCCGGTCACCATCTCGGTCACCGGGTGTTCCACCTGGAGTCGAGTGTTCATCTCCATGAAGAAGAAGTCGTCGGGATGGTCGGCGGAGACGATGAACTCGACGGTGCCGGCACCGGAGTAGTCGACGCTGCGAGCGGTGTTGCAGGCAGCCTCGCCGATACGCGCTCGGGTCTGCGCGTCGAGCAGTGGGGACGGCGCTTCTTCGATGACCTTCTGATGGCGTCGCTGCAGGCTGCATTCACGCTCACCGAGGTGGATGACGTTGCCGTGACCGTCGGCGAGGATCTGCACCTCGATGTGCCGGGGCCGCAACACGAATCGCTCGAGGAACAGCGTGCCGTCGCCGAACGAGGAGGCCGCCTCGCGGCGGGCACTGGCCAGCGCGGCAGGCAGATCCTCGGCGCGCTCGACCAGACGCATGCCCTTGCCGCCGCCACCTGCGGACGGTTTGACCAGGACAGGGAATCCGACGTCGGGTGCACCGGCGATCAGGTCCTCGTCGGACAGTCCCGGTCGGGAGATGCCGGGTACAACCGGGACACCGAAGGCGCTGACCGCGGCCTTGGCGGCGATCTTGTCGCCCATCACCTCGATGGCCTTCTCCGGCGGTCCGAGGAAGGCGATTCCGGCTTCGACGCAGGCCGCAGCGAAGTGGGAGTTCTCCGAGAGGAATCCGTAGCCGGGGTGAATTCCCTGTGCGCCGGTGGCTTTCGCGGCGGCGATCACCTTGTCGATGTCGAGGTAGCTCTCGCGTGCGCTGGCGGGGCCGAGTCGTACCGCGGTATCGGCCTCGCGGACGTGCCGGGCGTCGGCGTCCGCATCGCTGTAGACGGCGACGGTCCGAATGCCCATGCGGCGCAACGTTCGAGCGACGCGTACCGCGATCTCACCGCGGTTGGCGATCAGAATGGTGTCCAACATCGTGGTCATCTCTCTCACATCCGGAAAACGCCGTAGGAGACCGGCTCGAGCGGCGCATTGGCGCACGCCGAGAGTGCCAGTCCAAGAACAGTTCTGGTGTCGGCGGGGTCGATGATGCCGTCATCCCACAGCCGGGCCGTCGAATAGTAGGGGTTGCCTTGACTCTCGTACTGGTCACGAATCGGAGCTTTGAAGGCCTCCTGGTCTTGCTCCGACCACGGATTACCCGACTCATCCAATTGGTCACCTCGGACGGTGGCAAGGACGGACGCGGCCTGTTCGCCGCCCATCACCGAGATTCGCGCGTTCGGCCACATGAACAGGAAACGCGGGGAATACGCTCTGCCGCACATGGAGTAGTTGCCTGCACCGTACGAGCCGCCGAGGACGACTGTGATCTTCGGAACGCGGGCGCAGGCCACTGCGGTGACCATCTTCGCGCCGTGCTTGGCGATGCCGCCGGCTTCATAGTCTCGGCCGACCATGAAGCCGGTGATGTTCTGCAAGAACACCAGTGGGATGCTGCGCTTGTCGCAGAGTTCGATGAAATGCGCGCCCTTCATCGCAGATTCGGCGAACAGCACACCGTTGTTGGCGATGATTCCGACGGGATGGCCGTGGAGGTGGGCGAATCCGGTGACGAGTGTCTTGCCGTATTCGGCTTTGAACTCGTCGAATTCGCCTGCGTCGACCACCCGAGTGATCACCTCTCGCACGTCGTACGGGGTGCGTGGGTCGGTGGGGACTACGTCGTAGATCTCGCTCTGGTCGACGATCGGGTCGCGGGTGGGAACGACATCCCATGGCCGCGGCGTGCGGGGCCCGAGGGTGGAGACGATCTTCCGGACGCGGCGCAATGCGTCGCGGTCGTCGTCTGCCAGATGGTCGGTGACTCCGGAGACCTTCGAGTGCAGGTCTCCGCCACCGAGTTCCTCGGCGGTGACGACCTCGCCGGTCGCAGCTTTCACCAGGGGCGGGCCGCCGAGGAAGATGGTTCCCTGATTCTTGACGATGATGGCCTCGTCGCTCATTGCAGGCACGTATGCCCCGCCCGCGGTGCAGGAGCCCATCACGGCGGCGATCTGCGCAATTCCCTTGGCGCTCATCGTCGCCTGGTTGAAGAAGATGCGTCCGAAGTGGTCGCGGTCAGGAAATACCTCGTCCTGACGCGGCAGGAATGCGCCACCGGAGTCGACGAGGTAGATGCACGGCAGTGTGTTCTGCAGGGCGATCTCCTGCGCGCGCAGATGCTTCTTCACCGTCATCGGGTAGTACGTGCCGCCTTTGACGGTGGCGTCGTTGGCAATGATGATGCACTCTCGACCGGCCACGCGACCGATGCCTGCGATCACGCCTGCCCCGGGGCACTCGTCGTCGTACAGGCCGTTGGCAGCCAGCGGTGCGATCTCGAGGAACGGGCTACCCGGATCCAACAGCTCGTCGACCCTGTCGCGGGGGAGCAGCTTGCCGCGGGCGATGTGCCGTTCCCGGGACTTCTCGCTACCGCCGAGTGCTGCCACGGCGAGCTTCTGGGAGAGCTGCTGCGTGAGTAGCTGATGATCTGCGCGGTTGGCAGCGGTATCGATCGCCATGAGATGCACGCCTTCAGGGGTTGGACGTCGGTGTCACACAGGGTTCAGTTAATGGTTGATAACTGACATGATAGTAAACTACGATTAACCGAGAGTCCAGGTTCGAGGGGGTGGCAGTGCAGGAGATCGAGGTCAAGCCGGCCACTGTGCGTGAGCAACGCAAAGCCGAACGTCGGCAGCAACTGCTCGATGCCGCGGCATCGCTGTTCGCCGAACGCGGGTTCGCGTCGGTGCGGCTCGAGGATCTGGGTGCAGCCGTCGGCATCAGTGGACCGGCCGTCTATCGCCACTTCCCGAACAAGGAGGCGGTGCTCGTCGAACTGATGGTCGGAATCTCGGAGTATCTGCTCGACGGCGGTCGCGAGGTGGTCGGCTCGCGGAAGGTCGATGAAGAGACGGTGTCGGCTCTGGTCGATTTCCACCTCGACTTCGCCTTCGAGACACCGGCTTTCATTCGGATTCAGGATCGCGACCTGCAGAGCCTCCCTGAGGGGGCGCGACGCAAGGTGCGCCGCATGCAGCGCGAATACGTGGAGCTGTGGGTGTCGACCCTGTGTGCCGTCGACCCGGAACTGAACGAGGCCGATGCCCGAACTACCGCGCACGCGGTATTCGGACTCATCAACTCCACGCCCTACAGCGCGGGCCGCACGCCTTCGCGCAATGCTCGACCGGTGCTTCGAGCAATGGCATTGGCGGCATTGGGGGTATTGCACTGACCTCAGCGCCCACAATTCGACTACGTAAGCGGGATTCCGCCTGCAGACACGAATTGTGGACACTCAGCACACCTTCGATGCCCCCTGGTTGCGAGCGAGGCGTCGCTGTCGATCGAATCGAGCCAAACTATTGAGACTCGCCCGCCGCAGCGTCGATGATTTCGTCGAGTGTGTCGCGGGAACGCTGGAGGTTCTGTATGGCCGCGTCGACCCGCGCCCGCTCTGAGGCCAACATCTCGGACAGCCTTTCTGTGGCGGTGTCGGATGGCCCGCCGTCGATGTCTCGCATGCACGGCAAAAGAGCGGACACGGTTCTACTGGAGACTCCTGCGGCGAACAGGTGCTGGATGTGCACGACTCGATCGACTGCCCACTCCGAGTAGAGCCGCTGGCCGGAGGGTGAGCGATCCGAAGCCAGTAGTCCTTGCTGCTCGTAGTAGCGCAAAGACCGCTCACTGACTCCTGTCCTGCGTGCCAACTCCCCGATTCGCATGGTTCGGTTATACCTTCGACGGTTGACTCTGACATGGGTGGCAGGTCTTACCGTGTCGTCCATGACAGACCAGCCACGCTTCGAGCCGCCGTACATTTACAGCCCCATCGTCGACAGAGCCCCGATCGTATGGCCCGGGTCCGCGCGGGTCGCGGTATACGTCGGGCTGAACGTCGAGCACTTTCTCTTCGACGAACCGTCGACCAGCATCTGGCCGAGCAGTTCGGCCCTGACTCCGGACGCGCTCAATCACGGGTGGCGTGATTACGGTGCCCGCGTCGGCATCTGGCGCACAATGGAAAGTCTCGATCGTCATGGAATTCGTCCCAGTGTTCTGCTCAATTCAGATGTTGTCGAGCACTATCCACAGATCATCGACGCTGGTCTGAAGAGACACTGGACATGGCTCGCGCACGGACGCACGAATTCGAGGTTGCACAGTGGACTCGAACCGGACGAAGAGCTGCGTGTACTGGGCGAGGTAACTGACGTCATTCGCGGAGCGACAGGCACCGCTCCTCGCGGTTGGATGGGCCCAGGGCTGACCGAGACCCATCACACTCCGGCCATTCTCGCGGAGCTGGGGTACCGATATGTCCTGGACTGGACCAATGACGACCAGCCGTACCCGTTGACAACCCCAGGGATGCTCAGCGTTCCGTACACCGTCGAACTCAACGATCTCCTGCTTTTCGGCAAAGGGCTCACCGGTCCGGATTTCTTGCAGATGGTGGTGGACTCTTACGAACAACTGCGTGCGGATTCGACGACGAGCGGACGGGTTCTGCCTCTTGCTTTGCACCCCTTCGTGATCGGGCAGCCTTTCAGGCACAAGTATCTCGATCTCGCGTTGGCCTACCTCGCGGCTCAACCCGATGTCTGGTTGACCACCAGTGACGAGATCGCCGACGAATACATCCGGCAGTCGGAAGGCTCAGATCCTCCTGAAGCATCCTGACCACGTGTCGCCGCGCCCTTCGTTCGAGTCGGCATACCCGCGTGCATCGGAGACAATGATCGACATGACGACCCAACTTTCGCCCGTCGAGATCGGCCGACGGCAGAGTCGATTCACTCGTGACGAGGTGCCGCGACTGCTGGCGATGGCCGGCTTCATCGCCGCTCTGCATGTGATCGGTTGGGGCCTGTTCACCCACTACGACTCGATTCCCAGCATCCACGGCCTCACCGGAGCCGACGGCACTCTCGTCTACGCCGGAGCCGGCGTGCTGGCGTACACCCTCGGTCTCAGGCATGCGTTCGACGCCGATCACATCGCCGCCATCGACGACACCACCCGCTTTCTGCTGCAGAAGGGCAAGCGGCCGTTGGCCGTCGGGCTGTTCTTCTCGCTCGGACACTCGACGGTCGTGTTCGTGTTCGTCGCCGCGATTGCCTTCGTCGCGTCGCAGGCGACGGCGTTTCAGGACGCGTTCGCCGGGGTCGGCGGCATCATCGGCACGTTGGTGTCGGGAACCTTCCTGTACCTGATCGCCGCGCTGAACATCGCGGTCCTCGCCGGCATCGTCGGAGTCTGGCGGCGCGCGAAACGCGGTGACGTCACCGAGGCCGGGCTCGACGAGCTGTTGGCCAAGCGCGGCTTGATGAATCGACTGTTCCGGGGCCGCTACGACAAGATGATCAACCATTCGTGGCAGATGTACCCGCTCGGCTTGCTGTTCGGACTCGGTTTCGACACCGCCACACAGGTCGGTCTACTCGCGATCGCCGGCACCACCGCTATCGCCGGCGGGCTCCCGCCGATGGCCATCATCGCGCTGCCGGTCCTGTTCGCGGCGGGCATGACGACGATGGACACGATCGACGGCATCTTCATGTCCAAGGCGTACGGCTGGGCGTTCGTAACTCCGGTCCGCAAGATCTACTACAACATGACGATGACGGGCCTGTCGGTCTTCGTTGCGTTGGTGATCGGGACGGTCCAGCTGCTGACGCTGCTTGCCGAGCAGTTCGAGCTGACCGGTGGCTTGTGGGACGCACTGGCCGTCATCGACCTCAACCTCGCCGGCCAACTCGTCGTCGGCACGTTTTTCGTTGTCTGGATCGGCGCGGTCGTGTATTACAAGGTGGCGCGCATCGACGAACGCGGTGGCGCACACTCGAACGCAACGGAGACCCAGTGATTGCTCGTCGTCGGATCGGTGCCCTTGCAGTAGTTACGGCGCTGGCGTCGGGCATGGCTTCTGGCCTGCTGACCGCCCCTGCCTCCGCAGCGCCGACGATCACCCAGAACATCGGCGATGTCGTCTCCAGTCGCGCTCTACCGCAAGAATTCTGGATCCCCGGCTCGTCCTCGGCCGAGGTGCTCACCTACGTCACCACCGACACGTTCGGCGAGAAGGCCCTGAGCACCGGCACCGTCTTCCTTCCGCAGGGCACTGCGCCCGAGGGCGGTTGGCCGGTGATCTCGTGGGCTCACGGCACCTCCGGGCTCGGTGACTCGTGCGCGCCCTCGGTCGCGGGACCCGCGCTGGCCGAACGAGATCTGCCGTACCTCGGTAACTGGCTCGCGCAGGGCTACGCCGTTGTGGCCAGTGACTATGCCGGCCTCGGCACCGAAGGATTGCAGGCATATCTGGACGGGCGGACCACGGCGCACAACGTGGTCGACATGGTGAAGGCAGGCCGCAACTACAGCGATCAACTCTCGCGCAAGTGGGTGACGGTCGGTCAGTCCCAGGGCGGCGGCGCAGCGATCTACACCGCGCGCTACGCGACCGAATTCGGTGGACCGGATCTGGACTATCGCGGCGCAGTGGGCACCGGGACTCCCGCGTACATCGAGAAGCTCGTCTCGATCGGTGGACCGGGGATGCCGCCGGTGGCGCTCCCGGCCGGTCTGACCGCGTACGTCGCGTACATCGCTGCTGCTCTTCGCTATTCGCACCCCGAGCTAGGCCTGGACAATATCCTCACTCCCGCCGGAAAGAAATACGCGGATCTGGCCGAGACGGCCTGTGTCGCGGACCTCGAGGAGCAGCTCGAGGGCGTCAAGGTCGGTGATTTCTTCACTGCGCCGTTGACCAGCCTGCCGAATTTCACCGCAGTACTCGACGACTACATGGCCATGCCCGAGGCCGGCTTCGACAAGCCGTTCTTCATGGGCCACGGACTGCGGGACACCGATGTCCCGTTCCCGACGACCGCCGCGTACGTCGCCAGGCTCACCGCCAACGGTCAGCCGGTGACCTTCCGGCCCTACGACGCCGATCACAGCGGAGCGCTCGTGCAATCACAGGCCGACACGATCCCGTTCGTCGCAGGGCTGTTCCGTTAGGTCACCGGTCGCTTGGTGGGCAGTCCGTACGCCCGGGCGGTGAACTTCTCGAGCACGGTGCGCGGCAGCAGTCGCTGCGCCATGAACACCGCGGGAGCGTTGCTGCCGACGGCATAGAGGGGTCGAGTCTTCTTGTCCTCGACGGCTTTCAGGACCGTCTCGGCCACGGTGTCCGCGGAGATACCCTGTGCCTCTTTGGCGTCGAGGTGCGAGATCACCGTTGTGAAGTCGCGGAGGTACGGTGAATGCGGTCCGCAGTACTTCGTGCGGCGGGCGGAGAGTCCGGTGGCGATGGAGCCGGGTTCGACGGTGGTGATGTCCACCCCGTAGGGCGCGAGCTCGAAGCGGGCCGCCGTCGAGAAGCCCTTGATCGCTGCCTTGGTCGCGGCGTACGACGAGCGATAGGCCAACGGGAAGCTGGCCAGCATCGAGCCGATATTGACGACCTTGCCCCGACGGCGTTCGCGCATCCCCGGCAGTACGGCTTGCATGAGCTCGACGGCACCGAACACGTTGAGCTGGAACAGCCGGGTGACCGCCTCGATCGGGAGTTCCTCGATGGGGCCGCACTGGCTTTCGCCCGCATTGTTGATCAGAACATCGATCTCCACGTCGGCAAGTCCGTCGACGAACGTCCGGATGGAGTCCGGGTCGGTCAGATCGAGATCTCGGTACTCGACCCCGGGGATGGGGTCGACCACGGTGGAACAACTGCGGCTCGTGCCGATGACGCGGTAGCCGCGAGCGAGCAGTAATTCGGCGACAGCTTGGCCGATACCGGACGTGGCTCCGGTGACAAGTGCGGTGTTCATCTACGCCTCTTCGTTGCGGTGTTTCCGGTTCTCGGGGTGGCTACTGCCGCCGTGGGAGTGGTTCGATCGATTCTTCGCAACCTGGTGCTCGGAACTCGGGTGTGCAAGGCCGGCACCGACTTACCCGCCGCCATGACGGTTCGGTCCGGTCGTACGACAGCCGCTACCGCGTGACCGCGCCGCAACCACAGTCCGAGCTCGGAGGAGGCCGCGACCTCGACGACGACAGCGCCACGACGATCGACCTCGCGTCGCTGTTCGACGGTCAACGGGGTCGTCGAGACGAAGAGAAACTGTCCCGGCGCGATGCTGTCCAGTCGGGTGCCGTTGTCCAGGGAGCTGTTGGGGCACAGCGCGCCTACCACCGAACGGATCTGCGCTGCCGGACGCTGGACGAAATCGGAACGGGTGAGCGGAGGAGTGGCGCTGTCGGACACCTTCGCTCCGATGAGGGGCAGGTGGCCGAGAGCCGGTGCGAGCGTGGTGCGCAGAATTCCGGTCAGTCGGCTGCCACCGGTCATTGTCCAGCCCATGGCGACGGCCATCCGAATCATGGCCGTGGCATGAGTCTTTCGCTCGATTTCGTAACTGTCGAGTGCCGAATCGGAGACGTGCCCGTCGAGGGCCCCGACGATCTTCCAGACCAGGTTGCGCGCATCACGCAGACCCGCGCCCATTCCCTGTCCGATGAACGGTGGAGTCAAGTGCGCCGCGTCGCCGAGGACGAACACGCGTCGATCCCGCCATCGGCCGGCGACCTGCGCCCGAAATGTGTACTCGGCGCTCCGAATCAGCTCCATGGTGGGGTCGTCGACGTGCCGCAGCCACGGCGCAATGAGCGGCCGGACGGCGGCGAGATCCTCGAACTCGTCGAGGGTTTCGCCGTCGAGCATCCGAAATTCCCAGCGGTAGCGGGTGGAGCCGATCCGCATGTACGTGGCGGATCGTTCGGAGTCGCACACCTGGTGAACGCCGTCCCACTGATCGAGTTCGGCATCGGTGGCGATATCGATCACCAACCACCGTTGCGCGAACCCGAGGTCCTCCATCTTCGACCCGATGGACCGGCGCACGATGCTGTTGGCACCGTCGCAGCCCAGTACGTAATCCGCGGTCACCCAGTGTGGGGTTCCGTCCTTGGTGGATGTGTACGACACTCGGGCGGCATCTTTCAGGTTCTGCACGTCGGTGATCTCGCACCCGCCGCGCATCTCGATCGTGTCGTATCGGGCGACGTGCGTGCGCATGAGGCGCTCGAGGTCCGGTTGATCGAACATGTTCGCCTGGGGGTAGCCGTGCGGTCTGTCGTCGGGATCGCGCTCGAACTCGGCCAGGGTGCGCAGATCTTTGGTGCACAGTCGCAGCCCGCGGCCGGGACGTGAGATGCCGGCGAAATCCTCCGCGACACCGATGTCGTGCAGAATTCGGTACACCTCGTCGTCGAGATGTACTGCGCGCGGCTGCGGATAGACGTCGGCCCAGCGATCGAGCACCAGGCAGGGGATGCCGTACTGCGCCAACAGCAGAGCGGCCGTCATGCCCGTCGGGCCGGATCCGACGATGACCACCGGGTGGTGGGTGCCGTCGGATCCGCGTTCGGTCATCGGTACGAGACCCGGGTGCGCTGCACTCCCAGGTCGAGGGATCCGTCGGGGGTGGAGCACGTCAGTTCGAGAACGTCGCCGTCCTGCAGGAAGTCGGGATTCTTGGCCTGCTTCTTGAAGAACACCTTCCACTTGAGCGCCGGCGGGATCAGAGATCCGATCATCTCGATCGGCTTGGCCGGAGCCTTCAGCGCAGTACCACCGGGAGTGCCGGTGAGCAGCAGATCTCCCGCGTCGAGCCGCTGGAACTTGCTTAGCGCCTTCAGGGATTCGACGGGACGGTAGATCATGTCGGCGACCGTACTGTCCTGTCGCACAGTCCCGTTGACGCGCAGTGTCAGAGTCAGCTCGCCGAACCGGTCGAATTCTCCGGCCTGGAGAAGGAGCAGTCGTGGGCCGACCGGCGTGAACGTGGGGTACGACTTACCCTCGTAGAACTGGGTTTTCGGTAATTGAACATCTCGCGCAGACACGTCGTTGGTGATGACGAGTCCGGCGACGTACTCGGCCACGTTGGTGGCGTCGATCTTTGTGCCGACGGTCAGCGTCTTGCCGAATACCAGGCCGATCTCGATTTCGTAGTCGAGGAGTTTCACGTGCGTCGGCTTGACGATGTCGTCGGTGGGGCCGCTGATCGAACCGGACGTCTTCCGAAAGAACGTCAGTGGCACCGTGTCGGGGTTCATGCCCGAGTCCTTGACGTGTGACACGAAATTGGTCATGTTCGCCACCACCCGGCACGGTGCGGTGACCGGGGAGACGAGCGAAAGCGTCTCCACTGCAACCACATCGGTGCCGGTACGTGCTGCGTCCACAGCGGCGCGATCGGCGAGAAGCTCGGCGGTCGTGGTTGCCGACGTGTCGATGCGCGACGCCCCGGCCGGGGTCTCGATCCACCAGGCGTCGGCGGTGCGTAGTACAGCGATGCTCATGAGGAAGCCACTTTCATCAGGCCACGAAGGCGTTCGGTATCGAACTCGTTGTCGGTGCGTAGGGAGGACAGGATCGATTTGAGCTCGTGCAGAGAGGCTTTGCTCGGGGCGATACCGAGAAAGTCCTTCGATGCCGGTGGGCCCCACTGGGCGAGGCCGGATGCCGTCATCGGTGCCCAGCCCGGTTCGAGCGAGCTGTCGAACATGTCGCCGTCGCTGAAATGCTCCACCAGGAAACCGTCGGGATCGCGCCAGTAGTCGAAGATCTGACTGCCCTGGATGTGTCTGCCGATACCCCAGGAGTGCTTGTACCCACGCTCGGTGAGGAATTCGCCACCGGCGGCGATGGCGTCGATGTCGGTCACCTGGTATGCCGAGTGCACGTACCGATTCGACGGGCCGAGAGTCATCGCGAGCGTGTGGTGATCGGACGGGATGCTGCCCCGATCGCAGCGGATGAAGCTCATCACCGGTCCGCGGTCGCGTTGGCCGTCGTAGTAGAGGAAATCGCTGACGATCAGACCCAGGTGGTGCAGGTACCAGTTCAGGTTCTCCAGGTAGTCCACTCGCTGCAGCACCACGTGCCCGAGCCGTTGGACGCGCGCGGGCTGACGCGGGGGCCTCTGGGTGGCGTTGATCCGGTTGCGTGGATCGCCGAAGTTGTAGGTGTGCGCGTCCTGGCCCGGGAGTTCGGGATGTTCGGTGTAGCCCGACACGATCTGCACAGGCTGCCCGCCCGGATCGGTCAGAGTGACGGCGATGCCGCCGAGTGTTTCGGGTAGCCGGTGCACCTGCTGCCCGGTGGCATCGGCGAGGCGGACGACGTCGGCGTCCTCGGCGGCAGCGAACGCCGCGCCGACGAACCGTGTTCGTCTGCCGCGTCGGATGATCACGCACGGCGACCCGACGTGCGTGCCGCGCAGGTGAATCTCCTCGGACGTGCGCAGTGAGACGGTGAAACCGAACGCCACCGCGAATGCCTCGGCCTTGGCCAGGTCGGGTTTGCGGAACTCGAGCCACGCGATGTCGCGCACCTTGATGATCGGGTCGGCGGCTTTTCCCGGGTGTTCGCCTGGAAGCGCGCCCTGATCCACATGCATGTTCTTGTGGCCGTCGACGTCGTGTCCCATCAGCCCTCCCTCGTTGGTGACACTATCGTCACCTATGACTAATCGGTCAGTCAAGAGTGTTGACAAATTCGTCAGCGGTGAGGAAGGGTCAAGGTGGCGACAAATGCACTCAGGAGTAGGGACCATGACCGAAACCCCGAATCGCCTCGAGCGACGCAAAGCGCGCACGCGCGGTGCCCTGATCTCTGCCGCGCAGAGCTTCATAGCCCGCGGCGAATTGCACGTGCCGATTGCCGAGATCACTCAGGCCGCAGACGTCGGCATGGGGTCGTTCTACAACCATTTCGAGAGCCGAGAGCAGCTGTTCCAGGCTGCGGTCGACGGTGCCCTCGAGCTGTTGGGCATCTACCTGGACTCGTTGAGCGACGACGAGGACGATCCCGCAGAAGCGTTCACCCGGTCGTTCCGCATCGCAGGCCGACTGTTCCGGCAACAACCGGATCTGAGCCGAGTGCTCATCCACTCCGGGCCGGAGTTGATCACCTCGAAGCACGGTCTCGGTCCGCGGGCCTCGCGCGACATCGAAGCCGGAGTACTGACCGGGCACTTCCGCGTGCAGGACACCCAGCTGGCTCTGGCTCTGGCAGCGGGGGCACTGCTGGGCATGGGGCAACTACTGCTCGAACAGCCGGAACGTAGCGACGTCGATGCCGTCGACAACATGGCGCACAGCGTGCTGCTCGCCCTCGGAATGTCCGATGCGGATGCGCGCGAGCTGTGTTCGCGAACCCTGCCTCCGCTGGACGCGGTTCCCAGCGTCGACGCGTAAGGGGCCCGTCCGGGTGTCAGTGCGCCCGGCTGTGTTCGAGGTCGCGAATGATATCGCCGACTGCGTTGTCACGCAGTAGCTTCCACTCCAGGATCGGGTTGAGGATCCCACGGAACCAGAAGTACGGTGCCCACACTGCAGGGGCGATCAGCCGTGCTCGACGCGTACGGACCGCGTCGACCAGGAGGTCCGCCGCCCGTGGGGACGGGAGTCGACGGCTCAACGGCCAGGGGAGAAAAGCACCGATCCGCTGGCCCATCGGATCGTTGTCGAGGGTGTGGCGCGCCAGATCGGTGTCGACCACCCCGAAGTACGCCAGACCGGCCGATGCACCGACCGCGGCGAGTTCGATGCGTAGCGCGCGGCCCAGTTGTTCCACGGCTGCCTTACTGACCATGTAGGCAGACCCGCCCATGCCGGGAGTGAATGCAGCACAGGACGATACGAGCAAAATGTGTCCACCACTGGTCACGATCTCGTCCGCCGCGGCGCGGACGATGGTGAGCACACCGCCGAAGTTGACCGCCATGACGGAGTCGAACACCGCGCGGTCGACGGTCCTGATGGTGGCAGGCGGCGGTGTGATGCCGGCGTTGGCGATCACGATGTCGATCCCGCCGAAGGCGCGCACCGTCGCCTGCACGCACTCCGCCATCGCCTCCGGATCCGTGACGTCCCCGGTCAACAGCAACACCCGTGCAGCACCAGCCGCGTCGGTCGGGAAATCTCGATCCACCACTGCCACGGACGCACCGGCGGCCACCAGTTTTGCTACGGTCGCGGCACCGATGCCGCGTGCACCGCCGGTCACCAGTGCGACCTTGCCGGTGAGGTCCATGTGGTTCTTCATGCGGACTCCTCGGTGACGGCGAGTGTGCCCGGCACATCGACAGTGGCACTGCGGCAGGAATAGTGGTCGAGTTCGATGGTCGACATACGACGGGTGAAGTTGCGTACCGAACCCGGCCAGTAGGTGACGTTGCGGCCCGATGGGCTCAGGTAGTAGCTGCTGCACCCACCCGAGTTCCACACCGAACCGGCCAACCGTTCGTCCGTGTAGTCCGCGAATTCCGTTTGTGCAGTGCGGGTGACGTCGATTGCGGCCAAGCGCTTGTCGTCCATCGCCCGCAGTGCTGCGAGAACGTAGTTCACCTGTGCTTCGATGGTGACGACCTGCGAGGTGTACACCACCGAATTGGGGCCGAGCACCATGAAGAAGTTCGGAAAGCCGTGCACCGTCGTCCCTCGATACGACGACATCTCTCCGTCGGGCCAGGTCTGCGCCAACGACCGTCCGCCTCGACCGACGATGCGCCGAAAGCCTGAATGCCCGGCGACGGTGAAACCTGTTCCGAGAACGATGGTGTCGACCTCGTGGACCGTTCCGTCGGTCGTGACGACGCCCTCGGGCACGACGCGGGAGATGGCGGTGGTCTCGACGGTGACGTTGTCGCGGCACAGGGCGGGGTAGAACTTGTTCGAGAACGTCGGCCGCTTGCAGCCGAATGTGTAGGTGGGAGTGAGCTTCTCGCGGAGTACGGGATCCTTCACCTGTCTGCGTAGGTGAGCCCGGCCCAGTGCGGTCAACGGCGTCAGCAGGGCGCGGTGCCGAATCAGGCCGGGCACCAGAGCTTCCTGGAACAGATCGAACGTACGACGCATGGCGCGCTGAGCCGCCGGAAACTTCCTCAGCGCGGATCTGCCGGACTCGGAGATGGGACGGTCCGGGTGGGGAAGGATCCACGTGGGCGTGCGTTGAAAAAGCGTCAGATGTGCGGCCGACGGAGCGAGTCGGGGTACGAACTGCACCGCCGATGCGCCGGTGCCGATGACGGCGAGACGCTTACCCTCGGCCGAATGGTCATGGTTCCATCGGGCCGAATGAAAGACGTTGCCTCCGAACGATTCCAGACCGTCGATACTGGGAGTGGCGGGTTCACTGAACGGGCCGAGGGCTCCGATCAGAATCCGAGAAGTCCATGTTCCGCCGCTCGTTCGCACGATCCAACGCGCCCGGTCGTCGTCCCACGTCGCGTCGAGCACCTCGTGTCCGAACCGGATTCGATCCCGGATACCGAACCGGTCGGTGCAGTCGTTGAGGTACTGCTCGATCTCGGGCTGCAGTGGATACAGGCGGGTCCAGTCCGGGTTGGGTGCGAACGAGAACGAATACAGCGCCGAGGGAATGTCGCACTGGGCGCCGGGATAGGTGTTCACGTGCCACGTCCCGCCGACCGCCCTGTCACGCTCGAAGATCAAGAAGTCGCCGCGGCCTTCCTGTTCGAGCCTGATTCCAGCTCCGAGCCCGCCGAAGCCGGCACCGATGATGGCGACGTCGATGTGCGACGCGGCAGAGTCGTTGTCGGTCATGATGTGTGGCTCCTTCTACAGATCGAGAACGACGACGTCGCCGTCGACCGCGGCGCGTGACACGCACAGGGTGAGTGAGTTCTCGCGTTCGGTGCTGCTCAGCACGCGATCGCGATGGTCGACGCGTCCGCCGGTGAGGCCGACGACGCAGGCACCGCAGAAACCTTGGCGGCAGGAGAACGGCTGATCGGGACGGACTCGTCGGAGGGCGTCGAGGGCGGTCTCCTGTGCGCCGACTTCGACGGTGTCGCCGGACCGTGCGAGCTTCAGCACGAACGGACGGCCGTCGACCACGGGGGCGGGCGCGAACAGCTCGGTGTGGAACTCCCGAACCGCGGTACTTCGGGTGGCCTCCTCGCGCAGCCGGCGCGAGAGTGCCGCGGGGCCGCAGACGTACAGGGCCGAGGATCCCGTCCCGAGATCGACGATGTCCGACGGACTCGGAAGTCCTTCCACGTCATCGGTTTTGATGATCACGTGACCGCGGGAGGTGAGCGCGGACTGCTGCAGTTCGGCGACGAACGGCAGGCTCGCACGAGATCTTCCGTGGTAGTAGAGGGTCCACCGTGTGCCGTCGGCGACGGCACGCTCGATCATGGACCGAATGGGCGTGATGCCGATGCCGGCCGCGACGAACAAGTAGTGCTCGGCGGCGGCCATGGGAAATGCGTTGCGGGGTCCACGGACTCGGAGGGTGTCTCCTGGAACGAGACCGTGTATCTCGGTGGAGGCCGTGCCGCCGGGGATCCTGCGGACACCGATGCGATACCGATCTCCTCCTGCCGGCCGACCTGCGAGCGAGTACTGCCGAACCGAGCCGGCCGGTGTGGTCACGTCGATGTGTGCACCGGGCAACCAGGTCGGCATTGCGCTCCCGTCGCTGCGACGCAGTAGAAGTGAGCGCACGTCCTCGGCCTCGTCGACGATCTCGTCGATGGTGGTCTCGAATTCGTATCCGATGCATCGGCGCGGTCGCGCCGGGGAGAGGGCGGTCACGACGGACGAG
Organism: Rhodococcus sp. JG-3; assembly: GCF_000482405.1. NCBI lineage: Bacteria > Bacillati > Actinomycetota > Actinomycetes > Mycobacteriales > Nocardiaceae > Rhodococcus > Rhodococcus sp. JG-3. The sequence continues at coordinate 502,583 of NZ_KI519398.1, read as the reverse complement.
TCGGTGACCAGTCTTGCGTACACCCGAGACGCCGCAGCGATGGCTCGGAGGCCACGGCCGGGGTCGGTCACCGTGATCTCACCCAGATGGCTGTGCCTCGAGGCTGTTTCGGTGGTCACTGCTGTGCCGCCAGTGCCGCGGGTGACGTCGCCAGGTATCGCACGGCCTTGTCGATGTCGCCCATCTTGGATGGGTGAAAACCCGGTCGGATGTACAGGGCGAGTTGGACGAACAGAAACGACAGGCCAGGTATCAGTTGCTTGCGGGATGCTCGTGCGAAGGCGAGAGGCCAGGGGGTGCGAAGTCGGCGCTTCCCGGTGCGCGGGGTGGCTACCGAGTTCTTGTACAGGTACGCGGCGGTGCTGAACCAGAGCACGGCCAACCCCGCGCTGGCTATCACCGCGGTGCGGGCGCGGCGAAACGCACCCCCGTCGACGTACTGGAATGCGTCGAAGGCAACGTTGCGGTGTTCTAGTTCCTCGGCCCCGTGCCAGCGAAGCAGGTCCAGCATCGTCGGATCGACACCGAGGCGATCGAATTCGGTGTTGTCCAACAGCCATTCGCCCACTACTGCGGTGAAATGTTCGGCTGCGGCGTAGATCCCGAGGCGCTCGTTCAGCCACGCTTTGCCCGCGCGGCCGGTGAGGCCGTGATCGCCGAACACCACGCCCACCGCGAATCGAATGCGCTGCAGGATCGGCTCGATGTCGACTCCGTGCGCGACGAGGTACGTACGAAAGCTCTCGTGCGAGGACGCGTGCGTGGCTTCTTGTCCGACGAAACCGACGACCTCCTCGTGCAGTCTGCGGTCGTCGATGTACGGAAGCGCGAGGGCGAACACATCGGCCATCGCCCGTTCGCCCTCGGGCAGCACCAGGTGCATCACGTTCCAGAAGTGCGTGGCGTACCACTCGTGCGGAATGTACTGCAGCGGAACGCCGGTCCAGTCGAACGTCACTGCGCGGGCCACGATCGCGTAGGACTCGTCCAGGTGGCGCGCGTTCGGGTCGATCGCTCGGTCACGAGACATTCGAGCTCCATTCGTCGAAATGCTGATGAGGTGATGCTACATAGCAACAGATAGTGTTGCAATGTTGCATTCAATCATCGAGGGTGCCGTTAGGATCGGACGATGCATCCAGACGGTGACGACGGGCCGATCCTCGATGCCGCGTTGGAGTTGTTCGGCGAGGTCGGCATCCCCAGAACGACCATCGGGGACGTAGCCAAGCGCGCCAAGATCAACCGGGTGACGGTCTATCGCCGCATCGGATCCAAGGACGAGCTGGTGCGCGCGGTCATGGCACGTGAGTCGACGAGACTGTTCGTCGCGGTGGCGGCAGCGGCCGCCGAACAATCGTCTCGGGCGGATCGTGCCGCGCACGGATTCGCGACGACGATCGAGTCGGTGCGAACCAATCCCGTCCTGCTCAAGATGTTCGACTCCGAGAGTGCGTTGGTACTCGAACAGTTGACGACCAATGCGTCGACCCTGCTCGCGTCTGCAATAGACGCTGCCGCCCAGATCGCCCGGGGAGGGCTGGACTCGGACAGTTTCGCGGTACCCGACGCCCCGGAAATCGTGGTCCGCGTCGTGCATTCGATTCTGCTGACTCCGGCAGCCGGCGCTGCACTCGAGACGTACGACGATCTGCTGGCCTTCGCGCACCGGAGCATCGTGCCGTTGCTTGTCGGCGGTGACCACCGCGGCTAGAAGTTAGGCTAGGCTGCCCAGTTATGCCTCGATTCTTCGTGTTCCACGGCCGTGCAACCGGCCGGATGAGACGTTCCGCCTCTGCTGGGCTGTACACGCTCGTCGGCGCACTCTCTCTGGCTCTGGTCGGATGCTCGAGCGCCACGTCGGAACCGTCCGGTCCAGCCGAGGCCGCCGGCACCAGGACGGTGCAGGACTACTTCGGCTCGGTCGAGGTTCCCGAGCGACCCGCCCGGGTCGTCGCCGCCGACCCCATCTCACTGGCACTGATGCTGTCGCTCGAGGTGAATCCCGTGGCCGCGTCCTTCAACCCGCTGGCGCTACCCGCGCACGTCGACGAGCGCATCGGCGACATCGCGAACATTGCGGGTGAGGGTGGCGGCTTCGATCCCAACGTCGAGGGAATTCTGGCTCAGGACCCCGACCTGATCGTGGTGGTCGCCGGGTACGACGGCGAAGGCGAGAAGGCCTGGAACAAGGAGATCTACGACAAGCTCGCGGCCAGCGGAGTGCCGACCTACGGCTTCGCCTACAACGACGGGGTGTCGCTCGAGGATGTCTCGCACGGGGTAGCGGCCGTAGGGGATGCGCTCGGAAAGCAGAGCCAGGCAACGGACCTCATGCAGGGGCTGGCCGATCGCATGGCCGCGCTGAAGCAGCGGGTTGCCGACGCGGGCCTGGCCGACAAGCCGGTCTCCGCTGTTCGATTGAGCGAGCGTGGGGAGTACTCGATTCGCGTCGGCACGGGTGAGAGCATCGCCTTCCGCGGTGTGGGCATGGCGCAGCCCGAGGGCCAGCAGGATCCCAGTGTGTTCCGTATCGACATCACCGACGAGACGCTGAACATTCTGAACTCCGCCGACACCCTGTTCGTGTACACCGACCAGGGTGCCGACAGTGAACGGGACGCGATCAGTGCTGCACCGCTGTGGTCGACACTGCCTGCGGTGCAGCAGAATCGGGTGCACTGGGTCTCGGCGAGCGTGTGGAATTCGTCGGACCCGATCGGCCTGAACAGGATCATGGACGACATCGAAACGATGTTCGTCGAGCCGGCAGAGCAGAGCTGAACGCCCTGTCATGGCCGGTCGACGTGACGAGGGTGGATATCTCACCGCACGGGTAGTCCAATCGAAACGATTGTCACCGTCGCTGATTCGCGTCGTGTTCGATGCTTCCGCTGCACGCGGGTTCGAGTCGAGCGGAGTGCCCGACGAAATCGTGCACCTGTACTTTCCGGCCGACGGAGAGGACGTACCGCCCGAGATGACCCGACGCGACGGCGTTCTCGCGCACCATGACGACGTGGTTCGTGAATGCCGCAACTACACCGTCCGGTGCTGGGACGAGAACCGGATCACGATCGACTTCGTGGACCACGTCGGCGGCGTGGCCGCGGACTGGGCTCGCTCGGCCGAGCCGGGTACGGCGCTGGGGATGTGGGGAACACGGTCGTGGTACGAGCCGCCCGCCGACACGGAGTGGATGTTGTTGATCGCCGATCTACCGGGGCTACCCGCTCTGTGCCGTGCTCTCGAGCAGCTGCCTGCCGGACTCCGCGCGCATGCGATCGTCGAGGTGGCTCACGACGACGACGTGTTGGACGTTCGATCGGCGGCCTCGGTGACGATGGACTGGAGGGTGGCCGGAAACGGGCGCGCACCATCGCAACTCGACGATGCTGTGCGCACGTTCCGAGTTCCGGCAGGAAACGGGTACGTCTGGTTCGGCGGGGAGGCGTCGGCGGGTAGAGGCGTACGTAAGTACTTCCGCTGTGAGGTCGGCTTCCCTGCTAGCCGCATGGCCATCGTCGGCTACTGGCGAGACGACAAGGAAGCATGGATCGAACGCTATGAGAGAGTGGCCGATTCACTGATCGACGACTACGAGCGCATCGCGTCCGCTGGCATGGGTGAGGCCGAGGCCGAGATCCACTGGGACGAGATTCTCGAGCGCGCCGGACTGTGACTCAGGGACTCGTCGGACGAGCATTCACCGTCGCGTGATCACAGAACTGCGTCGGCCGATTCCTTGGCCACGTAGGCGTCACGCAGGTCGCGCTTGAGGATCTTGCCTGCTCCGCTCATGGGTAGCGCCGTCACGAACTCGATGGTGCGGGGAGTCTTGTACCCGGCAACGTAGGTGCGAGTGTGCTCGCGTAACTCGGCGGTCGTGGGTGAGAGTCCCTCGGCCAGAACGACACACGCATGAACTCGTTCACCCCACTCCTCGTCCGGAACGCCGATCACGGCGCAGGCCAGAACGGCGGGATGACGACTGAGCGCACTCTCCACCTCGGCGCTGTAGACGTTCTCGCCGCCGGTGATGATCATGTCCTTCAAGCGGTCGACGACGAACAGGAATCCGTCGGAGTCGAGGTAACCCACGTCGCCGGTGTGCATCCAGCCGTCTCGAACGGCGGCCGCGGTCTCCTCCGGCTTGTTCCAGTAGCCCAGCATCACATGACCGCCGCGGACGCAGATTTCGCCGACGTCACCGGTGGCGAGCTCCTCGTCGTCCGGGCCGAGGATGCAGATCTCCGAGTGTGGGGCTGCGCGTCCCGCCGAGCCGATACGTTGTCCAACATGATGTTCCGGCCACAGCAGAGATGCGACCGGGGCGAGTTCTGTCATGCCGTAGGCCTGCGTGAGGCGGGCCTGCGGAAGCCTGGCGAGGGTCCGTTCGAGAACACCGGCGGAGATGGGGGATCCTCCGTAGAGCACACGGCTCAGTGACGAGGTGTCGAACTCGCTCAACGTGGGGTGGTCGACGAGCAGCTGAATCATGGTGGGAACCAGCAACACATCGGTGACGGAGTGCTGTGCGATCGCGCCCAGTACCGCTGTCGGTTCGAAGAACGGAACCATGACATGGGTGCCACCGAGCATGACCTGCCCTACCCATGCAGCCAGATCGGCGAGATGGAACATCGGTGCGGCGTGGAGCAATACCGACGCGTCGTCGAGCAGCTGTCCGGTGGCCACCGTCCCCAGGCCGGAGGTCACCAGATTCGCGTGGGAAAGCATGACGCCCTTGGGGAATCCGGTGGTGCCGCCGGTGTAGAAGAGGCCGGCCAGGGCGTCGCCGCTGCGTCGTACATCGGGAACGGGACCGTGGGATGCCACCAGATCCTCGTACGACACCATGCCGTCAGGGGTGGAGCCGTCCCCGCAGTAGACGACGGTGGCCAGGTCGGGACACGACGCGCGTAGAGCCGAAACCATTGCGCCGAAGGTGTCGTCGACGATGAGTACCTTGGTGGCGGAGTCGTTGAGTGCATACGCAACTTCGACGGGTGACCACCGAATGTTGACGGGATTGAGCACGGCATCGGCCCACGGGACCGCAAGCAGGTACTCGGAGTAGCGGTCACTGTTGAACGCCAGCATTGCCACTCGATCGCCGCTCTCGACTCCGACGGAATGCAGACCGGCCGCCAACCTCGCCACACGATCGATCTGTTCCGAGAAGGTGCGCACGCGATCGCCGAACACCGTTGCTGCGCGATCAGGTGTGGTGGCTGCGGAGCGATGGAGGCCTTGAGTGAGATACATGGCGAGGTCCCTTGTGCGAGAGGGGGCGCGGTACGCCCGAGTGAATACGGTCACAGTTCCACCTTGTTGGCGTGGTGTCAATAGCGAAGCCGTGGGTGATCGACGGGATGTGAACCGTGAAAAGGATTGCCCAGCTACCGTTCTGGGGCGTTGTCGAGAGAGCGTGCGGTGGAGAGAACGGTGACGAGCACGTCTGTCAGAAGTGTTTCCACCTGGTCCCGGGTCAGCGTGCCGCGCACCAGCCACTCGCGACCTGCCGCCTTCACCATGCCGCCGAACGCCCGCACTGCCGATGCTGCGATGCGTCTGTCGCCGCGTTGTGTCTCGAAAGCCGTTGCGTCCAAGACACGCTCGGCCGCAAGGTCGTCCGCCTCGTCCAGAATCTGTGCCACCTGTTCGTCCACGCCCGAGCCGCTCGCCACCGACACCCACGCCGTTCCGTGTGCCTCGATGACGCCCACCAGCCAGTGCACACTCCCGCGAGCCCTCTCCTCGACCGAGCCCGTGGGCAAGTGCACGTCCTCGATCGGCGGCACGGTGACCAGGAAACGAACACACTCGAGGTACAGATCGCGTTTGCTACCGATGTAGTGATGAATGAGCCCGCGTGCAACACCCGCAGCCGCAGCCACGTCGGCCATGGAGACCTCGGCGTACGGCTTGTCGCCGAACAAGCGAACGGCGGCGGCCAGGATCTGGGTCCGTCGCTCGTCGGGTTCCAGTCGATTCCACTTGGGTGTGCTTGCAGCCGGCATGGTTGTCATGATCGCACCGAACCGAGCGAGCGCGATCTCAGAGGTACCGCTCGGTGCGCGCTCGCAGCGACCTTGGTACGACGAACCTGTCGCCGTATCGCGCCCGCAACTCGTCGGCTCGGTGCACGAATCCCGGGAGACCGCCGTCGAACTGGTTGACGAATTGCAGCACACCGCCGGACCAGGCAGGGAAGCCGATACCCAGAATGGACCCGATATTGGCGTCGGCGACGGTTCGGAGAACGCCCTCGTCGAGGCACGCGACCGAATCCAGCGATTGGGCGACGAGCATGCGATCCATCATGTCCTCGAACGGAATTCCGTGTTCGGGGTCATGGTAGTGCTCCACCAGGCCCGGCCAGAGCCGGACCTTGCTGCCGTCGTCGGCGTACTCGTAGAACCCGCGCCCCGCCTTGCGGCCTGGACGGTCGAATTCGTCGACGAGGCGATCCACCAGCGCGTAGGAGTTCGAGACGATCCAGGGGCGACCGTCCGCTCGAGCGGCCTCGGCCATGCCCTCGCGGATGTGCCGCGACAGGGTCAACGAAATCTCGTCCATCAGAGCCAGTGCGCCGGACGGGTAGCCGGCCTGGAGTGCGGCCTGCTCGACGGTGGCCGGATGCACGCCCTCCGCGACCAGCGAGATCGCCTCGTCCATGAATCGGCCGATGACGCGGGTGGTGAAGAAGCCGTGACTGTCGCCGACGACGATGGGTGTCTTGCCGATCAGGCGGACGAAGTCGAATGCGCGGGCAAGAGCGGAGTCGCTGGTGTGTTCTCCCACCACTATCTCCACCAACGGCATCTTGTCGACGGGGGAGAAGAAGTGCGTGCCGATGAAGTCGCCGGCTCGCGAAACAGATTGCGAGAGTACGGTGATGGGGAGGGTGGAGGTGTTCGAGCACAGCAGCGCGTCGGCGGTCAGGTACTTGTCGACGTCCTCGAAGGCACCCTGCTTGACGGCGGGATCCTCGAACACTGCCTCGACGACCAAGTCGCAACCCTCGGCGTCCGCCGCGTCGGAGCTGGGGGTGATGAGCGCGAGCACCGCATCGGCATCGGCCTGGCTTGTGCGGCCTTTCGCGACGGCTTTGCCGAGAACCGAACGTGCATAACTCTTCCCGCGCTCGGCGGATTCGATCGAGACATCACGGAGGATCACCGGAACCCCGGCCGAGGCGACGACGTAGGCGATGGCGGCACCCATCATTCCGGCCCCGATCACCAGCACTTTCTCGGGAACTCGATGTGGTTCGGCCGGAGGGCGGGAAGCGCCTTTGGTGATGGAGCCGAGATCGAAGAACATCGACTGGATCAGGTTGCCCGAGATCGGCCCGCAGGCGAGCGACGTGCAGTAGCGGGTTTCGACGAGCGAGGCGGCGTCGAAGTCGAGTACCGATCCTTCCACTGCCGCGGCAACCACTGCGATGGGGGCAGGCATCGGCGCGCCCTTGACCTGTTTACGCACTGTTGCCGTGAGTGCCGGCAGCTGCGCGGCCACAGCCGGTGCTGACGCCGTACCGCCGGGGATCGTGAATCCCGCCCTGTCCCAGGGCTGGAGGGCCCCGGGATTGGCGGTGATCCATGAACGTGCCTGCGCCATCATCTGCTCGTGGGTGTCGACGACCTCGTCGATGAGTCCGAGTTCGAGGGCCTGCGCCGGCCGATATCGCTGGCCCTGGCCCACCACCTGTGTCAGAGCCTTGACGATGCCGAACATCCGAACCGTTCGGGTGACGCCACCGGCCCCGGGCAGCAACCCGAGGGTCACCTCGGGCAGCCCGAAGCGAGCCTTGCTGTTGTTCAGCGCAATTCGATGGTGGCAGGCCAGGGCGATCTCGAAGCCGCCGCCGAGTGCGGTGCCGCCCAGTGCGGCCACGACCGGCTTGCCGAGCGTCTCGAGCCGCCGAAACTTGTCCTTCGTGAAATCGAGCGCACCTGCGATGGCTGCATGGTCGGACGGACCGGCGTCGCGCAGCAATTCCAGGTCGCCGCCGGAGAAGAACGAATCCTTGCCCGACGTGACGATGATGCCGTCGAACGCATCGAGGTTGGTCTCGAGCCAGTCGACGGTGCGCTCGAGCGATTCACCGAATGCCGCGTTCATGGTGTTCGTGGAATGCGCAGGATCGTCGATCGTCAGCACGACGATACGATCTAAGCCGATCTCGCCGGTGATGGTGGAAGTGTGCAGTGCGGCTGGGCTGTTCATCGGATCCTCGGGTCGGTGCGGGTTCTACAGAGAGCGAGAGATGAGGTCTTTCATGACTTCGTTGGCACCGGCATAGATACGGGCGATGCGACCGTCGACGAACATGCGGGCGATGGGGTATTCCTCCATGTAGCCGTAGCCGCCGAAGAGTTGCAGGCAGCGGTCGACCACCTCGAATTGTCGATCGGTGGTCCAGTACTTGACCATCGCGGCCGTCGTCACGTCCAGTGACCCCGAAATATGTTGGGCCACTGCGTCGTCGACGAAGGTGCGGACGACGCGTCCGATGGTGGCGCATTCGGCGAGCTCGAACTTGGTGTTCTGCAGGTCGAACAGTGTCTTGCCGAACGCGCTTCGTGTCTTGGTGTAGTCGACGGTCTGCTGCACGGCGGCCTCGATCATCGCAGCGGCGGCAATACCGCAGATCAGCCGTTCCTGAGGAAGCTGCTGCATCAACTGCGCGAAGCCGCGACCTTCTTCACCCAGGAGGTTGGCAGCCGGAACACGTAGACCGTCGAAGCTGAGTTCTGCTGTGTCCTGGCCTTTCTGGCCGATCTTGTGCAGTACCCGGCCGCGGTGGAAGCCTTCGGTGTCGTCGGAGACCTCGGCCACGAGCAGCGATAGCCCGCGGGCTCCGGCGGTTGGATCTGTCTTGGCGGCAATGATGATCAGATCACAGTGAGCTCCGTTGGAAATGAACGTCTTTCCGCCCGTGACCACGTAGTCGTCGCCGTCGCGCACCGCGCGGGTGGTGATGCCCTGGAGGTCCGAGCCGGTTCCCGGTTCGGTCATCGCGATCGCGCCGATCCACTCGCCGGAGCACAGCTTCGGAAGCCAGCGCTGCTTCTTATCCTCGGTTGCGTACGCAAGGATGTAATGCGGAACGATGCCGCTGTGCACACCCAACTGCATGGCCGAGTCGCCTGCGCGGACCTGCTCCTCGAACAGCACCGCCTCGTGGCGGAAGTCGCCGCCGCCTCCGCCGTACTGCTGGGGTATCGACATTCCCAGGAGTCCATGGTTGCCCGCACTCCGGTAGACCTCGCGGCTGGGGCGTCCGGCCGCCGCGAATTCCTCGCGGTGCGGCGCGACCTCCTTCTCGAAGAAGCTGCGGGCGAGCTGTCGGACGTCGGCGAGCTCGGTGGTGACGTCGTCGGTGCGGTCTGCGAGTGCAGTCATGGAGGGTCCTCGGGTCGGAGCGTACGACGCGTTGTTGGCGCTGTGCCAATAACGATGCACCGACGTGGCCACGGATGTCAACCATGTTCTGCGGCGGGTGAGTTCTCTAGCTGTCCGTGGAGCGGAGCAGTGCAACGTCCGAGACGAGGCGGATGTGCTCGGCCATCGCGCGTCCGGCCTCGGCCGAATTCTGTTGCCGCACAGCGTCGGCGATGCGGCGGTGGTGTTCCAACGAAGTCTGCGGACGGTTCGACTGCGACAATGATTCGATTCGAGTTTCGCGAATCAGGCCGGCGATTTCGCCCATCAGTCGGGCGAGTAGCGGCGAGTGCGCGGCCTCGGTGATGGCGTGATGGAACAGCTCGTCGCCGGAGTCGCCGCGATTTCCGTCGGTGATTTCCGAGGCCATGACCGACAGGGCGTGGTCGATCGCCGCCATTTCGGCGTCGCTGCGGCGGGTTGCGGCGAGCTCGGCGAGCTTGACCTCGAGTGCCTCGCGGGCTTCGATCACCTCGGGCAGGCGATCGGCGTGCTCGCGCAGGGCGCGAATGGCCATGTCTCCCACGGGCCGTCGCACGAGTACCGCTCCGTCGCCGTGGCGGACGGCCAGTATGCCCTGTACTTCGAGTGCAACGAGGGCCTGGCTCAGTGAGGCTCTACTGACGCCGAGGTGACCCGCCAGTTCACGCTCGGGCGGGAGTCGATCGCCGGGCTTCATGTCGCGATCGGCGATGTGTTTGCACAGCTGCTCCACGATGACCTCGTACAGCCGTGGTCGGGTCACCGGGCGAATTTGCTCAGCCACTGTGTCACTCGCTCTCTGCTCCTCTGGACCCCCACCTTAACCCTCGGGTGGGCAGTGGCCCGGGTCATAGCAACTGTTGACAAGTGATCCACTTCACTGGTTCAGTCTGTAAAGACTCAGTGGCTAGTCCAATTGGCCACGGAACCCGAGCGCCCGCTCGGGGGACAACCTCAGACGAACCGGAGACCTTCGATGTCGACCGAGTTGATACCCATCATTGCGCTCGTCGTCATGTTCCTCGCTGCGACCGTGTTCCCGGTGAACATGGGCGCGCTGGGGTTCGTGGCGGCGTTCTTCGTCGGAACCATTGCCGTGGGCATGGGCACCGACGACATCATCGCCGGCTTCCCGAGCAGCTTGTTCCTGACGCTCGTCGGTATCACCTACCTCTTCGCGATCGCCCAGAACAACGGCACGGTCGACCTCCTGGTCCGCGGTGCGGTGCGGCTGGTCGGTGGCCGGGTCGCCCTGATTCCGTGGGTCATGTTCGGTATCACCGGCGTGCTGACCTCAATCGGAGCGCTGGGACCGGCAGCCGTGGCGATCGTCGCACCGATCGCACTCGGCTTCGCGGCGCGGTACAAGATCAATGCCCTGCTCATGGGCATGATGGTCATTCACGGCGCACAGGCGGGCGGGTTCTCGCCGATCAGCATCTACGGCGTCACGGTCAACAACATCGCTCAGAAGGCGGGTCTGGTCAACAGCCCACTCACCTTGTTCCTGGGCAGCATGCTGTTCAACGCGGCAATCGGTGCGTTGCTGTTCATGTTCCTGGGCGGACGTGCACTTCTCGGACGTAGCGTGCACGACGAGGACGGCACCCGCCCCGAGGGAGATTCGGGCGGAGTAGGCGGGGGCGGCTCGAGAACTGTCATGCGCGGATTCGGATCGTCGACGCCCAAGCCGTCCGGTCAGACGGTCACGGTCGAGAACGCGCCACCCCTGGCCACCGCCGTCAAGGCCATCACGTTCGATCAGATCCTCACGCTCGTCGGGCTGGCCTCGCTGGCGTTGTTCTCACTCGTCCTCGATCTCGATGTCGGCTTCGTGTCGATGACGGTCGCCGTGGTCCTCGCCCTGGCGTCGCCCAAGGCTCAGAAGGGTGCGATCAACCAGATCAGCTGGTCGACGGTACTGCTCATCGGTGGCGTGCTGACGTTCGTCGGCGTGCTGCAGGAAGCCGGCACGGTCGAGTACGTCGGTGATGCGGTTGCCGGCATCGGTATTCCGCTGCTCGTGGCTCTGTTGCTGTGCTACATCGGTGCCATCGTGTCGGCGTTCGCGTCGTCGACGGCCATCCTCGGTGTCACCATCCCACTGGCCGTTCCGTTCCTGCTCGCCGGCGAGGTCGGTGCCATCGGTGTCATCGTGGCCCTGTCCATCGCCTCGACGATCGTCGATGTCAGTCCCTTCTCCACCAACGGCGCTCTGGTGCTGGCCAACGCCCAGGACATCGATCGGGACGTCTTCTACAAGCAGATCCTGAAATACAGCGCGTTGGTCGTCGTCGTCGGCCCGTTGATCGCCTGGGCGGTACTGGTCGTGCCCGGCTGGCTCTAGCTCTCGAGCTGCGCGGACGTCCGAGAACTCGATCTTGACTTCCCCTCGGATCGCTGGTCCAATGAAATTGGCTAGTCCACTGACCCAATGGGCCACACTGGCGATTCACCCCCTCATCGCTTTCGACGTAAGGATCAATTCGATGCCCCTCAACACGACAGGCAGAACCGGACCGCTCGACGGCACCGTGGTGGTGGATCTGACGCGCGCCCTGGCCGGCCCGCACGCGGCGATGATGCTCGGAGATCTCGGCGCGGACATCATCAAGGTCGAGACCCCCAAGGGCGGCGACGACACCCGGGTGTGGGGCCCGCCTTTCGTCACCCCGCGTGACGCGGAGCGCGAATCGACGTACTTCCTTTCGGCCAACCGCAACAAGCGGTCGATCGCGCTCGACCTCAAAACCGACGATGGCCGAGAAGCGTTAGAGCGCATGATCGAACGCGCGGATGTTCTGCTCGAGAACTTCCGCACGGGAGTGCTCGATCGGCTCGGCTTCTCGCCCGAGCGCATCGCTGAGATCAACCCGCGCACGGTCGTGCTGTCGATCAGTGGATTCGGACACGACGGCCCCGAGGGTGGCCGATCCGGCTACGACCAGATCGCTCAGGGCGAGGCCGGGTTGATGTCGTTCACCGGCTCCGGTCCCGACGATGTTCAGCGCGTGGGGGTTCCGATCGCGGACCTGCTGGCCGGAATGTACGGAGCGTTCGGCGTTCTCGCTGCGCTGCGCGAGCGCGACCGCACCGGCCGCGGCAAGGTGGTTCGAACGTCGTTGCTGGCCAGCGTCGTCGGGGTGCATGCATTCCAAGGCACCAAGTGGACCGTGGCAGGCGAGATCGGTGAGGCGCAGGGCAACCACCACCCGTCGATCTGCCCGTACGGCCTGTTTCCCACTTCCGATGGAGCCGTGCAGATCTCGGTGGGCAGCGAGGGACTGTGGCATCGCTTCTGTGAGGGCTTCGGTATCGATCCCGACCTCGAGGGCATGGCGACCAACCCGCAACGCGTCGACAGTCGCGACGACGTCGTCGAACTCGTGTCCAAGATCTTCCGTACCTACGAGACCGAGCCGTTGTTGGCGCTTCTCGACCAAATCGGTGTCCCCGCAGGCAAAGTACGCAACGTGCAGCAAGTGTACGAGTGGGAGCAGACCAAGTCTCAGGGCCTGCTCATCGACGTCGAGCACGAGACGCTGGGCACGGTGACCCTGCCCGGGCCGCCGCTGCGATTCTTCGAGTCCGACGGCACGGAGGTCACCGAGAACCGGCATCTGGCACCGCCGGTTCTCGGAGCCGACGACGAACTCGTCCGCGACTGGTTGAAAGAAGCGATCCGATGACGAGGATGACCGCGCTCGAACTTCTCGATCTGGTGATCGATCCCGGGAGTTTCGAGTCGTGGGACAGCCCGGCTGCCGACTACGTCATCGACGACGAGTACGCGAACGAACTGGCTGCGGCGCGTGAGAAGACCGGACTCGACGAATCCGTTCTCACCGGATCCGCGACCGTGCGCGGACGTAAGGTGGCAATCCTGTTGGGCGAGTTCGCCTTTCTGGCCGGATCCATCGGGGTGGCCGCCGGTGAACGTTTGGTCAGCGCGGTGCACCGATCCACCGCCGAGCGGCTTCCACTGCTCGCGTTGCCGACCTCGGGTGGAACGCGCATGCAGGAGGGCACTGTCGCGTTTCTGCAGATGGTCAAGATCACCGCGGCGATCACCGCACACAAGGCGGCGAACCTGCCGTACATCGTCTATCTGCGGCACCCGACCACCGGCGGCGTCTTCGCATCCTGGGGATCGCTCGGTCACGTCACCGTTGCCGAGCCCGGTGCGCTCGTCGGATTTCTCGGCCCCCGTGTCTACGAGGCGTTGTACGACGCGAAATTCCCCGCCGGCGTGCAGACCTCGGAGAACCTGCAGGCGCACGGACTCATCGACGCCATCCGTCCGCCCGAGCAACTCGGTGAGATCGTCGACCGTGCACTACGCATCATGACCGACGTGCCGTCGTGTCGCGTCCGGCATTCCGATGCTCTCGAGTGGGAGATCGAGGACGTGCCGGCATGGACCTCGATTCTGGCCTCACGCAGGAGCGATCGGCCGGGGGTGCGCGAATTGCTGTTCAACACAGCGGCAGACGTGTTACCGCTCAACGGAACCGGTCAGGGCGAGTCCGATCCGGGCCTCATTCTGGCGCTCGTCCGGTTCGGCGACATGCCGTGCGTTCTGCTCGGCCAGGACCGGAGGAGCCAGACGACGAAGACGCCACTCGGCCCCGCGGCTCTGCGTGAGGCCCGACGCGGCATGCGGCTGGCGCAGGATTTGAAGCTTCCCCTCGTCACCGTCATCGATACTGCCGGCGCAGCGCTGTCCAAAGAGGCGGAGGAAGGCGGCCTGGCCGGCGAGATAGCGCGGTGCATCGCAGACATGGTCGACCTCGAAACCCCCACGCTCTCCTTGCTGTTGGGGCAGGGAACCGGCGGTGGTGCCCTTGCGCTGGTGCCCGCGGATCGAGTTCTCGCTGCTCAGCACGCCTGGCTCTCGCCGTTGCCGCCCGAGGGTGCCTCGGCCATCGTGCATCGCGACACCACCCACGCCGCCGAGATGGCGACCAAGCAGGGAGTGCGCTCGCTCGATCTCTTCCGGGCCGGTGTCGTCGACATCATCGTTCCCGAGTTGCCCGACGCCGCAGACGAATCACAGCAGTTCTGCGATCGAGTGGGCGCGGTACTGCACCGAGAACTTGCCGAGCTGATCGCTCAGGACCCTTCGATGCGGATGATCGCGCGCGAAAAGCGTTTCAATCGAATCGGTTTTGCCGCTGCCGCTGTGTGATATCCGCCGAGCTCGAAGTTATGGACGGATTTCAGGCCGAATGTGTCCATAACTTCGAGTTCGGCGAGAATCAGGACTCGAGCCAGGCGGCGAAAGTAGTAGTGGACAGTTCGGCCCCATCGCCTGGAACCAGTTCACGGCCGTGCAACAGTGCGCCGAAGTACGGAGCCTGGTCGTCGGCGACGACGGTTCTGCTGTCGCCGCGTGCCTTCAGACCTCTTTCAACGAACTCGTTGAGCCCGAACGCTTCCGGGCCTCCGATCTCGATCGTCTCGTTACGCGGTGCCTCGAGAGCGACACGAGCGACAACGGTCGAAACGTCGTGTGCCGCGATCGGCTGGACGAGACCCGAGCTCAACCGGACTTCGTCGCCCGTCGTCGCGCCCTGTGCGATGGCGGAGAAGAACTCGAAGAACTGCGTTGCGCGCACGAGGGTGTACGGAATCGACGATGCGCGAATCAGTTTCTCTTGAGCCACCTTTGCGCGCAAGTAGCCGCTGGCGGGCAGTCGGTCGTTGCCGACCACGGACAGTGCAACGTGGTGCTGCACGCCCGCACTCGCTTCGGCTGCGAGGATGTTGGTCGTCGCGCGTGTGAAGAAGTCCAACACGGCCGCGTCCTCGAACGACGGTGAATTCGAGACGTCGACAACGATATTCGCACTGACGAGAGCATCGGCCAGGCCCTCGCCGGTCAGAGTATTCACACCGGACTTGGGCGACGCCGCTATCGCATCGTGACCGTGCTCGGTCAACATGCTCACAACTGCAGAACCTATGAGGCCGGTTCCGCCGATGACAACGATCTTCATGAGAATCCTCTCTTCGCCGCAGGAGGGGTGCCTGCGAGACGAGCCGGTCAACTCTTGTCTGCTGCCGGTCGCAGTGTTGACAGGGCAGCGCTCCGATCTGTGACACCTAGCGCGGCAGCGCGTGCAGCTTGTCCGGATTCATCACCCACAGGACGGTCCCGATCCCGTCCTCGGTGGCATCGATCGTCAGCAGCGTGGTCACCGTCGACTCACGAACGATCAGTACGGCAGCCCTTCCGTTGACCTGGATGAACGACGTCGTGGTTCCTATCCAGAAATGCGAGGAGAACGCCGCAACGAATGCGGCGACTCGGCTGCGTCCGACAATGGGTATTCGGGCTGCAGCCTTCACCTTGCCGCCGCCGTCGGACAGGCTCACTACGTCCTGCGCAAGAATCTTTTCCAGAGCGGCCAGATCGCCCCCCTTGGCTGCGGCGAGAAAGGCGTCGAGCAGTCGATGATGGCGGTCGGAATCGACAGGGGTCGGACGAGCGTCGGCCACATGTCTGCGGGCGCGCGTCACCAGTTGACGCGCGTTGGCTTCGGTTGTCTCCACTATGTCGGCGATCCGGCCGTACGGATAGTCGAATGCTTCCCGGAGAACGTACGCGGCTCGCTCACGAGCCGGAAGTCGTTCCAGCACAACAAGAACGGCAAGCTCGACCGTGGCGTCGTTGTCTGCCACCGTCGCCGGATCGGCTCGGGTGTCGATCGGTTCGGGCAGCCACGGGCCGACGTACGACTCCCGCCGCACCCGCGCCGACTGCGTGACGTTGATGGCCAGGCGTGTCGTGACGGTGGTGAGGAAGGCGAGTGAATTACGGACGGTGGTGCGGTCGGTGGCGTGCCACTTCAGCCAGACATCCTGCACCACATCTTCGGCCTCGGCGGCGCTGCCCAGCATGCGATAGGCAATCCCGAACAATCGCGGGCGTGCCAGCTCGAATGCGGCGGTGCCGTCGTCGGTCATCGGCGTGGTCTCACTCTCTGTCTCGTGGGGACACTATCGTCCATGTCATGGCTGGCAATGCTCGAGACCCCGGAGTCTCGGTGGCCGCGCGGCTGCTGGCCTTGCTCGGGGTGTTCGACGAGAAGGCTCCGTCGCTGACCTTGACCGACCTGGCCGCCGGTGCCGACCTACCCATCGCCACTGCGCATCGACTGGTGCGAGAACTGGTGGAGTGGGGTGCGTTGGTCCGGGGCGACGACGGGCGCTACGTCGTCGGTAGGCGGTTGTGGAAACTGGGCTTGCTCGCACCCGATCAGTCCGATCTTCGCGACATCGCATCACCGTTTCTGCACGACATCTACGGAGCGACCCTTGCGACGGTGCACCTGGCTATCCGCGACGGGTGCGAAGTGCTCTATCTCGACAGGTTGGCCGGCCACGCATCGGTTCCCGCGGTCAGTCGCGTCGGCGCTCGGCTGCCGCTGCACGCCACCGGCGTCGGCAAGGTGCTGCTGGCGTACGCGCCGCGGGAGGTGCAGGAGCAGGTGATGCGCTCCCTGGATCGCCTCACCCCGTACACGGTGACGCATCCTGGCCAGCTGGAGAGCGAGTTGCGTCGAGTGCGTCGCGAGGGCTTCGCGCAGACGGTCGAAGAGATGACACTCGGTGCGTGTTCGGTGGCTGTGCCGGTCCATGCCGGCGACAGTGTGGTCGCCGCATTGGGAATCGTGGTTCCCAAGCTGGGCCGCGATCGAGTGAGACTGGTTGCCGCACTTCAGGTTGCGGCCCAGGGGATCGGACGAAGTCTCGGCGGGTAGTCGGCCGTTTTCACTCAGTGGAAGTGCGGTCTTGTTCGGCTCGAAATCCCGGGGTCTACTGCTTGCATGCGTACACAGGTTGCCATCATCGGTGCAGGGCCCGCGGGTCTGCTGCTGTCCCACCTGCTCGACGAGCAGGGGATCGACTCCATTCTGATCGAGTCACGTACTCAGGAATACGTGCTCTCCCGAATCCGGGCCGGAGTCCTCGAACACTCGACGGTCCAGTTGCTCGACGAACACGGACTCGGTGAGCGTCTGCACCGCGAGGGCGACGAGCATCGAGGCATCTACCTGCAGTGGCCGGAAGAGCGGCACCACATCGACTTTCGTGATCTCGTCGACCGGAGTGTCTGGGTGTACGGGCAAACGGAGGTCACCAAGGACCTCGTCGTGGCACGCGAGAAGGCCGGCCAACAGATCTACTACGACGTCTCGGATACGGCGTTGCACGACGTCGAATCCGACGCCCCCTACGTCACGTTCACCGACGCGTCGGGCAACGCGGTGCGAATCGACGCGACAGTCGTTGCGGGATGCGACGGTTCCTTCGGACCGAGCCGGGCGGCCATGCCCGATTCGGTGCGCAACACCTGGGAAAGGGTCTATCCCTACTCCTGGCTCGGGGTGCTCGCCGATGTCGCCCCCTCGACGGACGAACTGATCTATGCCTGGCACCAGGACGGCTTCGCCATGCACTCGATGCGCTCGTCGACGGTCAGCCGGCTGTATCTGCAGGTGCCGAACGGAACCGATATCGACACGTGGTCCGACGACCGCATCTGGGATGCGTTGGCGTTAAGGCTCGGTCACGGTCAGGATGGGTGGACTCTGAACCCCGGCCCCATCACCGAGAAGAGCGTGTTGCCGATGCGCAGCTACGTGCAGACACCGATGAGACACGGCAACCTGTACCTGGCCGGCGACGCCGCGCACATCGTGCCGCCCACCGGAGCGAAGGGCCTCAACCTCGCGGTAGCCGACGTGGCTCTGCTCGCGCCTGCCCTGGCGCAGAAGCTGAAGGGGAACGATTCGCGGGCCGCAGACAGCTACAGCGACGACGCACTTCGGCGCGTCTGGCGCTGCACCCACTTTTCGTGGTGGATGACCACGATGCTGCATACCGGCGACGACCCCTTCGACGCGCAACTGCAACTCTCGCAACTGAAATGGGTGGCGTCCAGCGAGGCGGGTGCCATGGGACTGGCGGAGAACTACGCCGGATTGCCGATCGGATTCTGATCGGCGGGCGGCGTGTGCACCGCGAGGAATTGATCGCTCCGACTTATCAATGAGCTGCAAATAGGTCTTTGTCATCAATGGATTGCGGGCTTACTGTGGGCAGGGTCACGCCTGAGCGTGATACGAACCGACAGGAGGCAATCGATGGAACTGAGGCATCTTCATCAGTTCGTCGCCGTGGCCGAGACCTGTCACTTCGGTCAGGCAGCCAAACGCCTGCATCTGGCGCAGCCGGCATTGTCTCAGTCGGTCCGACAGCTCGAGGCCGAACTGGGCGTCACCCTGCTCACCCGAACCACGCGTCAAGTGAGCCTGACTCCGGCGGGGGAGTTCTTCTACCGCGAGACCGTCCGCAACCTCGACAATCTCGAACGCAGCAACCGCGGTGTCCGACGCATCGCCGATGGCCGGTACGGGTTGGTACGTATCGGCTTCACCGGCACGGCGGCATTCGATCAGTTGCCGCCGATCGCCCGTGCGATCAAGCAGCGCCTTCCCGGGATCGCGCTCGAAATTCACGGGGATCTGTTGACCCCCGCTCAGGTGGAGGGATTGCGGTCGGAGCAGCTCGACGTCGCGGTTCTGCGGCCACCCGTGGCAGGTGACGACCTCGTCGTACGCACCATCACCACCGAGTCGCTGCTGCTTGCGGTGCCCGTAGATCACCGGTACGCCGCCGAGGCAGCGCTCGGCATGGCCGACCTCATGTACGAGGACTTCGTGATGTATGCGGACACGCACTCGGTGATGAACGACGCCGTGGTGCGTAGTTGTCGCGCAGCGGGTTTCAGTCCTCGTCGTGAACACGAAGCCCCGGACACCTCGGTTCTGCTGGCCCTCGTCGCGGCCGGGTTGGGTGTGGCATTGGTTCCCGAATCCGTCCGCGCTCTGCAGTTGAACGGCGTCGTGTTCCGCGACATCGCCGGAGCGAGCACGATCGACCTGGCATTGGCGTGGCACCGCGACCGACCGTCGGCACTCGTCGATGCGCTGGTCGCAGCGTTGGAGGACGCGGGAGTGCTCCCTCCGCTCGAACTATCCGTACCGCCTGCTCAGTCGAAGGACGCGTTGTGAAAATCGTTGCTGTGGAGGCTATCCCGTACTCGATTCCGTATCGAAAGCCGCTGAAGTTCGCCAGCGGCGAGGTCGATGCCGCCGACCACGTTCTCGTACGCGTTCATACCGACGACGGTGTCGTCGGAGTCGCCGACGCTCCGCCTCGGCCGTTCACGTACGGCGAGACCCAGCGCGGGGTGGTGGCGGTAATCGAGACCCTGTTCGCGCCGGCCGTCGTGGGACTGCCGCTCACCTCGAGGGAGGTGGTCAATGCCAAACTTGCTCGTACAGTGGGTAATCCGGTTGCCAAATCTGCCGTGGACATGGCCATCTGGGATGCGCTCGGGCAGACACTCGACCTACCCGTCACCGAACTCCTCGGCGGCTACACCGACCGTATGCGGGTGAGCCACATGCTCGGATTCGACACGCCTGCAGCGATGGTCGACGAGGCGAGTCGGATGCGAGAGACATACGGCATCGGAGTCTTCAAGGTCAAAGTCGGGCGAAGGCCCGTAGAGCTCGACACCGCCGTGGTCCGCGCACTGCGAGAGGGGCTCGGTGAGACGGTCGAACTGTACGTCGACGGCAATCGCGGATGGACCGCTGCCGAATCTGCGCGTGCCATGAAAGAGATGTCGCATCTGGGGCTCACTCTTGCCGAGGAACTGTGCCCGGCAGACGACGTCCTCGGGCGTCGTTGGCTGGTACAGCAACTCGATGTTCCGTTCGTTGCCGACGAATCGGCGACGACCCCGGCGGAGGTCACTCGCGAGATCCTCGGTGGGTCCGCAACGGCCGTCAGTATCAAGACCGCTCGCACCGGATTCACCCGCTCGCTCCGCACTCATCACCTGTGCGAAGGGCTCGGTGTCGACGTGGTGATGGGAAACCAGATCGACGGCCAGCTCGGCACAGCCTGCACCGTCGCCTTCGGCGCGGCCTTCGACCTCACCTCACGCCGAGCAGGCGAGCTGTCGAACTTCCTCGACATGAGCGACGACCTGCTGACCGAAAGCCTCGTCATCCGCGACGGCGAACTGCACGTACTGCCGGGCTCGGGCCTCGGCGTGCGTATCGACCCCGACAAGCTCGCGAAATACCGCACCGACCACTGATCTTCAGCCCCGAAGAACGCAACTGTGAGCCAAGGAGTTCTCCATGAGCATCGACCACGCACCCTCGACGGAATCCGCTACCGAGGTGGCCACCGCAGCCGCGTCGGGGGCGAACGCCACCGAGCGTTTCACCTCCGACAAGCAGGCAGCCGCCGACACCCCGCCGGAGCGAGTCAGTCTGCTTGCTCGACAGGTCATTTCGGCAGTCCATGACACGATTCGCGAACACAAGGTCACTTACGACGAGTACAACGCACTCAAGGCCTGGCTGATCAACGTCGGTCAGACCGGTGAGTGGCCGCTGTTTCTCGACGTCTGGGTAGAGCACGTCGTCGAAGAAGTTGCCGGCGAAACCCGTGAAGGCAGCAAGGGCACCATCGAAGGTCCGTACTACGTTCCGAATGCCCCTGAGCTCGGGTCGGCCGCGATCCTGCCCACTCGCGACGGCGAACAGGGCACACCGCTGCTGTTCCAAGGTCAGGTCACGAGCGTCGACGGTAGCCCACTCCCGCATGCGGTCATCGAGATCTGGCACGCCGATTCCGACGGCTTCTACTCGCAGTTCGCGCCCGGAATCCCGGAGTGGAATCTGCGCGGCACGGTCACGGCAGACGATCAGGGCAACTTCTGGATCCACACGATGAAGCCCGCCCCGTACCAGATCCCGACCGACGGGGCCTGCGGCAAGCTGATCTCCGCGGCCGGCTGGCACCCGTGGCGTCCTGCACACCTGCACCTCAAAGTTGCGGCTGCCGGGCATCAGCAGATCACCACCCAGCTCTATTTCCCGGGCGACGCACACAACGACGACGACGTCGCCAACGCCGTCAAGCCCGAACTGATCCTCGATCCTCGGGAAGTCGACGGCGGCCAAGAAGTGACGTACGACTTCGTACTCGACAAGGGCTGAGCCACATGATTTTTGCCGTGAAGATGCACGTCGCATTGCCGCAGGACCTCGATGCGGACGTACGAGCGGACACCCTCTCCAGGGAGAAGGCGTACTCGCAGCAACTGCAGCGGGACGGGGAGTGGGTGCGCATCTGGCGCATCGTCGGCCAGTACTCCAACCTCAGCATCTTCGATGTCCGGGACAACGAGCGGCTACACGAAATCCTGTGGAATCTCCCACTGTTCCCGTACATGACGATCGAGGTGTCCCCGCTCGCGCAACACCCGTCGGACATTTCCGCGGGGTGATCGACCCCGCCGAACTCGAAGTTGGGGACGGAATTTCCGCGGAATCTGTCCCTAACTTCGAGTTCGCGGGAAGATTCGGTCGACGACGCGTTCGGCGATCAGCTCATGCGTCGACTGGTCGGGGTGCAGCCTATCCGGCAACGGGTGGTCCTCGACATCGTTGTCTCCGTACAGTTCTCGGCCGTCGAGGTAATGAAGGTGGGGGTCCTCGGTAGCGCGCTCGGACACGATACGGGCGAGTTTCTCGCGGATCACGGTCAGAGTCAGCTTACCGGCACGCACCTCGGCGGGATCACCCGTCGCCGCGAATTTCACCGTGTCCGACGCCAATGCCGCCGGATCGAATGCACCTGGGCCGGGGGTGTTCTCGTGGATGGGGCACAGCAGCGCGGAGATCACGAACAGTGGGGTGTGGGGGTGACCGTCGCGGATGGTGTCGAGAAATCCGTGCACCGCGGAGGTGAATGCGCGTAGCCGCATCACGTCGGAGTTGACGAGGTTGATTCCTATCTCGAGGCTGATGAGGTCGGCGGGCGCGTCCCGAATGGCCGTCGCTACGAAGTGATCGAGCAGTGCGCTTCCGCCGAAACCCAGATTGCGCAGTTGCACACCGGCTGTCGCGGCGGCGAGGGCCGTCCAGGTGGTGCTGGGCCCTGTGGCGTTGGACCCCTGACTGATGGAGCTGCCGTAGTCGATCCAGATCGGTCGGGTGTCGACGACGGGTGAGACAGCGGCGTCGGTACGCAGCGCGACCAGCTCGATGATTTCGTTGTGCGGCAACCAGATTTCGACGTGTTTGTCGGTTGCGGGCAGCCCGGAGAACCGCGCGACACCGGTCGGCTCGACCTGATCGGTGACCGACCCCGTCGCCAGGTCGATGGTCGTGGTGATGCCACCCGTCGTCGGAACGCGCTCGATGAGGGCGCCGTCGATTCGCAGGTCGAACAGTCCGGCCGGCCGCGGCGGCAGGCCCAGGAATGCGCGACGGGTCGCCACTGCGTCGATCTCGATGATGGTGGCGGTCGTGGTGAAGACCAACCGAACTCCGGACGGCTGAGATTCCGCCATCGTGAGCTGGGGGTCGGTGAAGCGCTGACGAGCTGCGCGTGGCAGGCGATGAGGAAGCACGCCGTTGTCGGTTCGTTCCAGCTCGGTCGCGCCGTGCAGAAGTGTGTCGGAGATGTCGGTAGTGATCATGGGGGTCTCGATCTCTGGGGTGTCGGGCTGAGGTAAGGGCAGCTGGCGCACCTGCCTTCCTATACAAACCGTATATTTGCCTAATGCACTTAGGCAAACCGTTTCGCACACGGATGGGCCGCACGTAATTAAGGTGGCCACATGCGCATCGACGAGTATCGGACGTACGACGGCCTCGGGCTGGCCGAGTTGGTCTCCACAGGCGATGTCACCCCGCGTGAACTTCTCGATTGCGCACTGGAGCAGGCGAAGTCGGTGAACCCGGGTCTCAACGCGATCGTGCGTCCGATGCGCGAGGAGGCCGAGCAACGGCTGGCCGGAACGCTGGAAGGTCCGTTCGCCGGGGTGCCGTTTCTGATCAAGGACCTGTCCCAGGATTACGCGGGGCTGCCCACGTCCAGTGGTTCACGTGCACTCTTCGAGCTGCCGATGCCAGAACACGCGACGGTGGTGCAGCGCTGGCTCGACGCCGGTCTCGTCATCTTCGGTAAGACGAACACCCCGGAGTTCGGTGCCAAGGGAATCACCGAGCCGGCAGTGTTCGGCCCGGCTCGAAACCCGTGGGACCGCAGCAGAACTCCCGGTGGTTCGTCGGGTGGCTCCGCCGCGGCGGTCGCGGCCGGGATCGCGCCGGTGGCGGGAGCGAACGACGGCGGCGGCTCGATCCGCATTCCGGCGGCCTGCTGTGGACTCGTCGGGCTCAAGCCCGGCCGCGGGCTGGTGCCGTCGGGACCGACGTTCGGCGAGCCGATGCACGGGGCCGCAGTGCAGGGCGTGGTGTCGCGGTCGGTCCGCGACACCGCCGCGATGCTCGATGTCCTCGCCGGTGGTGAGCCGACGTCGGGATACTCGTCCACGCCGCCGCCCGACGGGTTCCTGTCTCGGATGGACACCGACCCGCGGCCGTTACGGATCGGCATGTACGCCGCGACCTCGGTGAATCCGTCTCCGGCCCCGGAGGCGATCGCTGCGATGGAATCGGCGGCGACGACGCTCGGCGAACTGGGCCATACCGTCGAACTCCTCGAGGCCCCGCCGTTCGACGACGCGGCGCTCAACCGCGAATTCCTGCTCGCCTGGTTCACGTACCTGGCGTGGGAAATGGAAGAGGTCAAGCGCAGAACCGGGTGCGGTGACGACGCATTCGAGCGGGACACCCGAATCATGGCCGCGCTCGGCCGATCCGCGAGCGGAGTCGACTACCTCGATGCGGTGGAGGGCCGACACGTGCACGTGCGGGCCCTGGCCACCTACTTCGAGACGTACGACCTGCTGCTGACCCCGACTCTGGCCGAGCTTCCCCCGAAGATCGGGGCGTTCGAGCTCGCGAAGCCGCTGCAGTTGGCATCGGACTTGCTGTTGCGCAGCCGAACTGCGGGAATGCTCAAGTACACCGGCATCGTGGATCAAATGATCGACGAGAACATCTCGTGGATCCCGTACACCCAGACCGCCAACGTCACCGGGCGTCCCGCCCTGTCCGTTCCGCTGCACTGGACGAGCTCAGGTCTGCCCATGGGCGCACACTTTCTCGCCCCGCTGGGCGGGGAGGGGCTGCTCGTCCAACTCGCGGCGCAGTTGGAACGAGCAGTGCCCTGGGCTCATCGCTACAGCGACATCGGCTGACAGCTACATCAGCTGACAGACATCGACACCGGCTAGCGGGTCGCTCCGAGCTGGACCTTGCCCGCGATGCCGGACGGACGCTGTCGCACGGTGCCGTCGACGATGTCGACGACTCCGCCTGCCCAGTCCGGATCGGTGTCGGCTGCGGCCTGAGGATCGGCGTGTGCGTCCGTACCTTCCTCGGCTGCCACCGTGATGGAGCGTTCCAAGGCCTCCCGCACACTGAGCAACGTCGTATCCGGTTCTGCGAACACCTCCGTCGCGGCATTACCGCGTCGCACGACCATGTCGTGGGTCAGGCTCTCCACCAACGAGATCACGGTGCCGGGCGGCATCGCGGTGATGACTGCGACCGCGCGGCCGACCAGCCCCGTCGGCAGCAGTGGCACCGGAATCTGTGCTCGGCGCAGACCGGCGACGCTGCCGTACGCCTGCAGGAGTTCCGGGTAGCTCATCGTCTCGGTGCCGCCGATGTCGAACGATCCGGGGCGGGCTGTGTCGCCGAGGGCGCGGGCGATGATGGCGACGACGTCCACGACGGCGATCGGCTGTACCTGTCTGCGCATCCACGTCGGAATCGGCGTCACCGGCAGTCGCTCGGTCATGCGTCGCACCAACTCGAACGACGTCGATCCGGAACCGAGGATGATGGCCGCCCGAAGGACGGTGGCATCGACGGAACTGTCGAGGAACGCCTCCTCGACCTGCAGCCGGGAGCGCAGGTGATCCGACAGCGGAGTGCCGTCGTCGGGAATCAGTCCGGACAGATAGACGATTCGCTGGAGCCCGTTGCGTTCCGCGGCAGCGGCCATCGACTGCGCGGCGTGGCGATCCTTCTCGACGAAATCGCCCTCGTCCATCGAGTGGACCAGGTAGACCACCGCGTCGACGTTCTCGGTAGCGGAGTCGAAGCTGTCGTGGTCGTCGAGGTCGAAGTGCACAGCCGTCACGTGCGCACCCCAGGCGAAGCGCGACTTCTTCTTGGGGTCACGCATCGCGGCGTGTACCTCGTGGCCCTGTTCGAGAAGCACGGGGATCAGCCGAGATCCGATGTATCCGGTTGCGCCGGTGACCAGCACTCGCATGAGATTCTCGTTTCTGTAGACAGGGGTCATACCCTGTCCGGGCAGTCTCACTCCCCGCTTCCGGTGCCGGATGACACACTGTGCAGGTGAGTGCGCGCATCAGGAACAACGTGAAAGTCGTCGGAGCTGCCGACGGCCCGGTCGTGATGCTGGCGCACGGCTTCGGCTGCGACCAGACGTTGTGGCGAGGCGTCACCGAGATCCTGGCTTCGCGATTCCGGATCGTCCTGTTCGACCACGTGGGGGCCGGGGCATCGGACCCGGCGGCCTGGGACGCCGAGAGATACGCCCACATGAGCACGTACGCCGCCGACATCGTCGAGATCGCGCAGGAACTCGACCTGACCGACGTCACGTTGGTCGGTCACTCGGTGGCGTCGATGATGGGGGTGCTGGCCGCCACCTCTGCGCCCGATCGATTCACCAAGTTGATTCTGCTGACTCCGTCCCCCCGGTACATCGACGACGGCGACTACCGCGGCGGCTTCAGTGCAGAGGACATCGACGAACTGCTCGAATCGCTGGACAGCAACTACCTCGGTTGGTCCGCATCGATGGCATCGGTGGTCGTGAACGCACCCGATCGACCGGAACTCGAGAACATGTGGACCGCGAGCGTGTGCCGAACCGATCCGGCGTGCGCACGGGTGTTCGCCCGCACCACCTTTCTGTCCGACAATCGGGCGGATCTGCCTGCAGTACCGGTGCCGACGTTGATTATCGACAGTGCGCGCGACTCGCTCGCACCGCCTCAGGTCGGCCGGTTCGTGCACGAACAGATCCCGGGGAGCGTCCGCATCACGCTCGACGTCAGTGGCCATTGCCCGCAGATCACCGCACCCGAACTGACGGCCGAGACCATCGCGGACTTCGTGAGACCGTCGTGATCGATGACCTCGATGTCGAGGACCTGTACGAGAATGCGCCATGCGGGTACCTGTCCGTACGCCCCGACATGCGGATCGCGCGACTGAACTCGACGCTGGCAACCTGGCTGGGCTTCGAGGTCGACGCGCTGGTCGGCACCGATTTCGGGGAGCTGCTCACCGTCGGTGGACGCATTCACTACGAGACCCACTTCGGGCCGATGCTGTTGATGAACGGCAAGCTCGACGGCATTGCACTGGACCTGGTGACGGCGGATCGTCGACGGCTGCCGGTGTTCATCACGGCGAACGTCAAGATCGACGCAGAGGGCCGGCCGGTACTGATCCGCATCACGGCGCTCGACGCTCGCGATCGCCGTACTTACGAGCGCGAATTGCTGCAATCACGCACGCGTGCAGAACTGTTGGCCAAGACGCTGCAGCGGTCGCTGTTGCCGCCCGCACTGCTACCGCCGTCGGGGATGACCGCCGCGGCGCACTACCGGGCAGCGTCCCGCGACGAGGTGGGTGGCGACTTCTACGACCTGTTTCCGTTGTCCGACGACTGCTGGGGCTTCTTTCTCGGCGACGTCTGTGGCAAAGGTGCATCGGCGGCCGCTGTGACGTCGCTGACGCGGTACACGTTGCGCGCGGCAGCGGTGTACGACGAGAACCCCGTCGCGGTGCTGCAGAATCTGGATTCTGTTCTGCGGCAAGAGTTTCGGGACGCCAATGCGCAGTTCTGCACCGCAGTCTTCGGCATTCTGAGCCGAACGGACACCGGATTCGAGGTATCGATGGCCAGTGGCGGGCACCCCCCACCGCTGGTCCTTCGTGCCGACGGAACCGCCCACTACGTGCCCATGACGGGCGGCCAGCTGATCGGAATACTTCGGCACGCTCGCTTCGTTCCGGCGACCGTCACGCTCGAAGCAGGGGACACCCTGATGCTCTACAGCGACGGTCTCACCGAAGCGCGAGTCGGCCGGGGCCGATACGACGACGACGGTGCCCTGCTGGAATTCGCGACGGCGCACGCTCCGGCGACTCCGGCAGCCATCGTCGACGATCTGCGGTTGCTGCTGCGCAGTTTCGGCGACGGTCTGGCCGACGACGCCGCCGTCATGGCACTGGGCGTATCCCCGGCCCCCGACTCAGTCGAGGGCAGCGAGGGCTGACGGCAGGTCGGCGTGCAGGGTGAATTCCTGATCCAAGCCCATCAGTTTGATCGGCCGGCTGGTGGTCGGTCCGTCGGCGACGACCGAGAACGACAGGGACTCTCCGTGATCCTGTTGCGCCGTCGCGAGAACGGTCATGGCCGCCGAGGCCAGAAACGACACTCCGCTCAGGTCGACGATCAGTGCAGCCGGGCCGGTCGCGGTCTGTGCGGTGATGGCCTCGGACAGTGCCGGAGCGGTGGTGACGTCGAGCTCGCCCGCTACCGAGATGACGGCCGCGCGCCCGTCGTTGGAGGACTGGATCGAGAATCCTGCGGCGTTCGTGTCGACTGGCATCTGTACTCCTGAATCGTTACCCGCCGCGCTCGTCGACGGGGGATGCGGACCATTCAATCAGGCGGTGTCAGCGGAGCGTGACCTGAGTTCCTCGAAGCGCAGGCGCGCCCACCGTGGTGGTCCAGGAGGGGACGGCCTCCGGTGCGATTCCGGTGGCACCGCCGTAGATGACGGCCAGGGTCTGCTGCTCGGTGACCGAGCCCGCGTACGACGCGGGAACAGGAGAGAGCTGCGGAGCCGAGAGCACCGGGATGTTCTGCTCGCCCGGGTTTCTGGTCGGCACCTGGTACGAGCCGTCGTTGGGTGACCCACCCGGGTACTGCGGGAAGTATTCGCCCGCATTGCGGTCGAGGGGGGTGTAGCAGCTCGGTCCGCGGGTCTGCTCGAACAGCCGTGGCTCGTCCTGGTTCGGCAGGTATCGACCCTTCGGGTTGACGAACGGCATCGAGACGTTGATGCCGGGATACTCGTCGCCGACGCCGGTGACGATCCTGCCGCGTCGAGCCCCTTCGGCGAACTGTGCAACCGTGCAACCCAGGGCGGGGGAGAACTCGGCCAGCACTTCGAGTGCCTCGCGCGAATTCGCGGCGAGACCGATCAGCTGCGTCGAATTCGCCTCGAGAAAGCCGGCCGTCGTGTTCGAGGCGGATGTCACCGACGTGTACAGCGTCGCGAGCGCGGATTGCTTCTCGACGACGGTGTTGCCGGTGGTCCGCAGATTGTCGAGAGCGCTGACCAACTCGGGAGCTGCATCGGCGTAGGTCTGGGAGAAGTCCGCCAATCCGCGTAGGTCCTGCTGGATGGCGGGGAGTTCGGTGTTCAGTCCGGAGAAGATGTTCTCCAGCCGATCGATCGTCAGGCCCAGCTGTTCTCCGCGGCCGCTGAGCCCCTGTGCCAGTGCGCCGAGGGTGTTCGAGAGATCCTGTGGCGGCACGGCTTGGAGTAACGGCAGCAGGCCGTCGAGCAATTGCCCCACCTCGATGGCATTTCCGCTGCGATCCTGCTTCAGCACGGTGCCCTCGGTGATGGGCGAACCGGGCTTGCCGTCCGGCGGAATCAACGCGACGTACCGCTCACCGAAGAGAGTCTTGGGCAGCAGGCGAGCCGTGACGTTCGAGGGGATCATCGGCGCTTTGTCCGGCTCGATCGCCAGTTCCGAGGTGACGACGCCGTCGGTGGTCGTAGCCGATCGGACCTCGCCGACGATCATGCCGCGCACCTTGACGTCGGCATTGCGGGGCAGCGCGTTGCCGACGCTGTCGGTCTCGAGGGAGACGGTCACGACGTCGACGAAGGTCTTGTTGTACGAGGTGACACTCCACCCGACGAACACCACGATGAGCACGACCAGTCCGATTCCGAGGAGACGGTTCTGCGCCGGCGAAGGGGCGCCGGTCATGCGAC
The DNA here is from genome assembly GCF_000482405.1 of Rhodococcus sp. JG-3. NCBI lineage: Bacteria > Bacillati > Actinomycetota > Actinomycetes > Mycobacteriales > Nocardiaceae > Rhodococcus > Rhodococcus sp. JG-3. Next base: position 473,074 of record NZ_KI519398.1, on the reverse strand, counting down.
GGTCTGTGCGACAACAGCAGTCATGACGCGAACCTTAGTGCTACATAGAGTCACACTTACTGCTCCGACGCCCCTTCTGAGATGCACCTATCAGTGCCCGGGTGATGCGATACAGATCACACGCAGTCGGTGTGTCAATCTGCGATCAGTTGCGTCGACGAGAACCAGCCGTCTCCGCCGCGTTCGCGCTGACGACCGATGACGTATCGGCCGGGTGCAATTCCGGTGGCCCCGTGTTCGGGGTGAATGAGGTAGGCGGTCTCCGAGTTGCTCAGGATGCCCAGAGCGAGGCGTCGAACGTCGTGCACCGGACTCGACCACGTGCATCCGCGGCCGTCGGCGACGAGGCTGTGCGGATTGCCGCCCGCCGCACTGCGGAGTAGTTCGATGCCGGACAACGGCACGGTCTCGTGTCGTGTCCGTTCGGTGGTGACGACGATGCCGTCGAGTACGGCGAGCGGGACGACGATCAGATCTCCCTGGGCCTGCGACCCGTTGACGACGGGCACCGATATCTCCTTGTCGAGGTAGTCGAAGACATCCAGACCGGTGCGGTCGGTGAGAGTGGACAGCGTGATGTTCGAGTTCATGGGGTCACCTGTGGTTGGTCGTTGGGGTGGGTAGTTGTGGTGTGGGTATCTCTGGAGTTCGTGCGGAGTCACGTACGGCGGAGGAGCCGGGCATAGTCGGCTCCGGCCAGACCGTAGGTCCAGCCTGCCGCGTCGATGGCGGAGGTGAAGGCGGCGGGGACCCGCAGGCCGTAACGGCGACGCCGGCCATCGCGTTCACGGGAACCGTTGACGGCGAGCAGAATTCGTCCCCCGTCCTGCCAGCCCTCCGGTGCTGCGTACAGCTCCAGGGTGCAGCCCGGGTTCCCCGGATCCTGGCCGGCGTCGACAAGACGTAGGCCCGCCTGCTCCAGATAGGTGTCCCAGCCGATTCGTTCGATGGCGCTTCGTCGCACTTCGACGTTGCGTTCGACAGTGATGCGGTCGACCGTCGGGTCGCGGATGACCCAGCTCGGAACCACGGTGCCGCTCAGTACGTGGACCGCGCTGCCGTCGGCGAACTCCACGGCCGGCCCGTCCGAATTATGCAGTCGCACTTCACCGTGCGGCGAATCGGGCAACGGTTCGACGTGTACTGCGGTGGGCCGTTCGGCCATCACTGCGGTGTTCTCGAACGCCCACCACCACCCCGTCGACTCGATGAGGGCGGTTTGGACGTCGAGTAGTTCGACGTCCTCGAAAGAGAACCGGGCGAGGCCGTGGCGACGGAAAGCGTCGTAGTAGGCAACGCGATGGGCTTCCTGTTGGCCGTACCAGGTGATGGAGCCGAACGGGCGGGGAGTGGTCGTGCGGATGGCAGTGGCAATTCCGTCGAACAGGCTGGTGTGCAACGACGTACGGACGGTCCGGTCGATGATGGGATCCGGGCTGATCCCGGCGAGGGCCGCCTCGATTGGGGTACCGCGGGCGACGATGCCGCGGGCTCGAAAGTCGTTGCTGCCGTTGACCGTCGACCACCGATTTACCCGCGGCCATTCGATGTGGCGGCGCTCGATGATGCGGTCCATACGGTGCCGGGAGTCGGACAACATGGTCGCGATCGCGGCGTCCACCTCGGTACCGGCGGTGGATATCGACGGTGTTCTCGCCAAGTGTCTGCCGGCGATGAAGGTCGCTGCAGCCCGAGGCGACGGCACCCAATGGAACTCGGGCTCGTCGAACCCGGCAGATCGATACATTTGTGCCACAGCATGTTCCGCGACAGATCTGTCGGCTGGGCCGGCTTTCAGTTCGTAATCGAGCCACCGGTCGCGTTGCGCACAGACCGCGCGGATGTCTTCGGCGTAGGAATCGGGATCTTCGGAGAATGTGCCTCGACGGGGGAATGTCGACGGCATCGGCACGGCGCTCACTTCGGTGAGGCGGTGTCCGCCTTTCCTGTTGTCATGAACCAAGAGTGACACGAGATTCGGCCGAGCGCAAGGGTTGCCCACGTGCGCGGAAGTTCGTAGCAGGGGTCGAGCTTCCACTCACATGGTCAGCGCGAGCGCAACACCAATTTCGCGGCGCTGATGTCGTCGATCACCAGATCGGTGATCAGGCCACCGCGCAGTGCGGCGGTGAGGGCGTCGAGTTTGGACTCTCCCGCCACGATGGCGACTCTGCGCGGGACGGCCTTGAGTCGATCGAGGCTCGGCCCACTCGATCTGTCGTTCAACGCAATTCGGTTGTAGCTGCCGTCGGATCGGAGGAACACCGTGGCGATGTCGCCGACGACGCCGTCACGTTGCAGCTCGGCTCTGTCCTCGCGTTCGAGATAGCCGGCGCTGTAGACGTGACTCGGAACGGCTCCACTCATGACGCCGATGCTGAAGACGGCGAGGTTCATGCGATCCTGAAGTTCGAGCACGCGCCTGATGCTGCGCTCGCGCCACAGGTGCTGTCTCGTTTCCGGATAGTCGAAGAATGCGGGAACCGGAAATCCCTGTGCCGCAGCCCCGTACGCGTCGGCGAACGTCCGGATGATGTCGGTGGCATACGAGACCCCCGTGGTGCGCATGTTGGCTGCCCCGTTCAGTTGCACCACGCTCGAGTTGTGGGTTCGCTTGGGGGCGAGCTTGCGGCTGACGGCGCTGACGGTGGTTCCCCAGGCGACGCCCATCACCATGTCCGACTCGAAGAACGACGTGAGTAGTCGGCCGGCGAAGGTCGCGACCCGATCGAGACGCTGCAGTTCGTCGACCGTCTCCGCGACCGGCACCACGTGTGCACGAATGTCGTACAGATCGGCGAATGCACGCTCGATCCGCGGTGCCTGACCGAGTGGGGTGGAGATCTTGATTTCCACCAGTCCCGACGCCCGCGCGAACGTGATGAGTCGTGAGACTGTCGAACGAGATACGCCCAGCTCACGGCCGATGGCCGCCATCGTCATGTCCTGGAAGTAGTACAGCCGCGCCGCCTGGGTGGCATGGCCGGTCCGCAGGTCGGATTCGGGAGTGATGCCGGTGTCCGTCACCGGCACCAGTGTACGACCGAATTGCACATATGTGCATCAGCTGTGAAACGCAGTGCAGGCCGTCTACCGTGGCAAATGGCACGCAATGTGGCGTGTATCACTGACTGTGTGGAGGCTGGAAGATGGCACGTAAGGAACCGGAATGGGGGCTACCGGCGCACATGGCCGCGGAGTTCGCCGGAACCATGATTCTCATTCTGTTCGGTGTCGGCGTCGTCGCTCAGGTGGTCTCGGGTGGTGAGTCCGGCAGCCTCGGCGGTCACGACTCGATCGCCTGGGCGTGGGGGCTGGGCGTGATGTTCGGTATCTATGTCGCGGGCCGTATCACCGGCGCGCACCTCAATCCCGCGGTGACCATCACGTTCGCACTCTTCCGCGGATTCAGCTGGAAGATGGTTGCGCCGTACATTCTCGCGCAGACCGCAGGTGCCTTCGTGGCCGCGCTGCTGGTGCGCTGGAACTACAACGACATGATCAACGCGGTCGACCCCGGGCACACCACCGCCACCCAGACCATCTTCTCGACACTGCCCGGTAACGGGACACTGCCGGTGAGTGTGTCCTCGGCGCTGATCGACCAGATCATCGGTACCGCCATTCTGCTGTTCCTCATCGTGGCCGTGACCGATTCGCTCGGCACCGCACCGATGGCCAACATGGCTCCTCTGATCGTGGGCCTCATCGTCGTCGCCATCGGATTCGCCTGGGCCACCAACGCCGGCTACGCGATCAACCCGGCTCGAGATTTCGGACCTCGCCTGGCGTCGTACATCACGGGCTACGGTGGAGCGTGGCGAGATCAATACGGTGGCCTGTACTTCTGGGTGCCGATCGTCGGACCTCTCGTAGGTGGACCGATAGGAGTGTTCCTGTACGACCTGTTGATCGGTAAGAACCTACGCAAACAAGAAGGTTCGACGCCCGAGCCGCCATCACGACTCCCAGCAGACACCCAGACCACAGGAGAGAAGCCATGACCGAGTTCGCAGGAAAGTACGTCGCCGCGATCGATCAGGGAACCACGTCCTCACGCTGCATGATCTTCGATCACGCGGGCACCGTCGTCGCCGTCGATCAGAAGGAACACCAGCAGATCTTCCCGCAGGCCGGTTGGGTCGAGCACGACGCGTCGGAGATCTGGGACAACGTGCGCGCCGTCGCGGCGGGTGCCATGGCCGCAGCGGATCTGACGCGCGAGGACATCGCCGCAGTCGGTATCACCAACCAGCGTGAGACGGCACTGGTGTGGGATCGCGAGACGGGCAAGCCGATCTACAACGCCATCGTCTGGCAGGACACCCGTACCGATCGCATCGCGACCGCACTCGGCGGCGGCGATGCCAACAAGTACACCGCCAAGACCGGTCTCCCGTTGGCCACCTACTTCTCCGGGCCGAAGATCAAGTGGATTCTGGACAACGTCGACGGTGCACGGGCCAAAGCCGAAGCGGGAGAGCTGTGTTTCGGCAACATGGACACCTGGGTGCTGTGGAACATGACCGGCGGAACCGACGGCGGATTGCACTACACCGATCCGACCAACGCCTCGCGCACGTTGCTGATGGATCTCGACACCCTGCAGTGGGACGAGGGCATCTGCGCCGACATGGGCATTCCGAAGTCGATGCTGCCCGAGATCAGGTCGAGTTCCGAGGTGTACGGCACCGGCCGTGAACGCGGACCGTTCCGCGGTGTGCCGATCTCCGGCATCCTGGGCGACCAGCAGGCTGCCACCTTCGGGCAGGCCTGCTTGTCTCCCGGTGAGGCCAAGAACACCTACGGCACAGGCAATTTCGTGCTGCTCAACACCGGCACCGAGAAGGTCATGAGCAAGAACGGCCTGCTCACCACCGTCTGCTACAAGATCGGCGACCAGCCGACGGTGTACGCGCTCGAAGGCTCGATCGCGGTGACGGGTTCGCTCGTGCAGTGGCTGCGGGACAACCTCGGCATGATCTCCTCGGCTGCGGACATCGAGACCGACGCGCGTTCGGTGGACGACAACGGCGGCGCGTACTTCGTGCCCGCGTTCTCGGGTCTGTTCGCTCCGCACTGGCGTGCCGATGCTCGCGGTGCCATCGTGGGATTGACGCGATTCGTCAACAAGGGCCACCTGGCCCGTGCCGTACTCGAAGCCACTGCATACCAGACGCGTGAGGTCATCGAGGCCATGAACGCCGACTCCGGCGTCGACCTCGAGGTGCTCAAGGTCGACGGCGGAATGGTCGTCAACGAACTGTTGATGCAGTTCCAGTCCGACATCCTGAACGTCGACGTGGTGCGGCCCGTCGTAGCCGAAACCACCGCTCTCGGAGCGGCATACGCGGCAGGCCTCGCCGTCGGATATTGGGCGAGCGAGGACGACATTCGCCAGAACTGGGCCGAGGACAAGACATGGACACCGTCCATGGACGAAGACCAGCGGGCAAAGCTGTACGCCGGCTGGAAGAAGGCAGTGACACGTACTCTCGATTGGGTTGATGAAGAATGAGTTCCACCACAACGGCTTTGAGTCCAACCGCGCGCGCCGAGGCGATCGCACGGATGGAAGCCGAAGAGCTGGACATCCTGGTGATCGGCGGCGGCGTCGTCGGCGCGGGAACGGCTCTCGACGCGGTGACGCGTGGTCTGAAGGTCGGACTGCTCGAAGCACGCGACTATGCGGCCGGCACGTCCAGTCGCTCGAGCAAGCTGTTCCACGGCGGTCTGCGGTACCTCGAACAGTTCAACTTCTCGCTGGTGTTCGAGGCCCTCAAAGAGCGCTCGCTCGTGCTGAACACGTTGTGCCCGCACCTCGCTCGGCCGGTCCCGTTCATCTATCCGCTCGAAAAGGTGATCGACCGTCCGTACGTGGGGCTCGGAATCGGCGTGTACGACGTCATGGGTGCCGGACGCGGCGTACCGAGTCATCACAAGCATCTAGGTAAGAAGAAGACGCTCGAATCCTTCCCTTCCGGTAAGCGGTCGGCGATTCGCGGTGCGGTGAAGTTCTACGAGGGCCAGGTCGACGACGCTCGGCACACGATGATGATTGCGCGGACCGCAGCTGCCTATGGTGCGTTGTGCGCCAACAGCACTCGCGTCACGGGCTTCCTTCGGGAGGACGACAAGGTCGTCGGTGTCGTGGCGAGCGATCTGGAAACGGGTCGTTCGTTCGAGGTGCGTGCCAAGCAGGTCATCAATGCCGCGGGTGTCTGGACCGACGAGGTCCAGCAGATGGTCGGCGGGCGTGGACAGTTCCAGGTTCGCGCATCCAAGGGCGTGCACCTGGTGGTGCCCCGCAACCGCATCAACAGCGCCACGGGCATCATCACGCGCACCGAGAAGAGCCTGCTCTTCGTCATCCCGTGGGGAAGCCATTGGATCATCGGCACCACCGATACCGACTGGAAGCTCGATCTCGCCCACCCGGCCGCGAGCCAGAGCGACATCGACTACATCCTGGGGCACGTGAACAAGCTGCTGGCCGATCCACTGGACCGCGCCGATGTCGTCGGGGTCTACGCAGGTCTGCGGCCGTTGCTGTTCGGAGAATCCGACTCCACCAGCACGCTCTCCCGCGAGCATGCGGTGTCCAGCCCGGTGCGAGGACTGACCGTCATCGCCGGTGGCAAGTACACCACCTACCGCGTGATGGCCAAGGACGCAGTGGATGCTGCGGTGCACGGTCTCGAACGCACAGTGCCCAAGTGTGTCACCGAGAACATCCCACTCGTCGGGGCCGACGGCTACCTCGGGGCGTACAACTCCCGCAATCTGACGGCCGAGCGCACCGGCATGCGGGTCTCACGCGTCGAGCATCTGTTGGGTCGGTACGGCACCCTGATGGGTGAGGTGCTGGATCTGATCGACGCCGATCCCGAACTCGGTAAGCCTCTCGACAGCGCACCGGAGTACCTCAAGGCAGAGGTTGTCTATGCCGCGAGTCACGAAGGCGCGCAGCATCTCGAGGACATCCTGACCCGGCGCACCCGCATCTCCATCGAGGTTCCCGATCGTGGTGAAGCGGCAGCCGAGGAAGTGGCTCGGCTGGTGGCTCCGATTCTCGGATGGGACGATCAGCACCGGACGGAAGAGATCGAGCACTACCGTCTTCGTGTTCTGGCAGAACGGGATTCACAGCAACAGCCCGATGACGAGACCGCCGACGCGGCCAGGCTCGGGGCACCGGACGTGCGCGCCGGGGTGAGCTGACCCTCACAGCGGTTCGGTGAGGTAGCGCCGCAGGGTCGGGATCGGTGGTTGTGTTTTCCGATCCTGCGGCCGCGTTCCTCGTCGCACGGTACGACGCGCTTGTGGCGGAAATCGTCTGTCTTCCTGGGCGCTACGAGCCGTTCATGTCGATGCTGGACGGTGAAGGGCATGCAGCTCACCCGTCGATCCCTCCTCCGATATGCCGCTCTCGGTGCCGCTGCCACGCCTGTGCTGGCATGCAGCCCGGCGTTGGTTCGCACCCGGCCGGTGCTGACACACGGTGTCGCCAGCGGTGATGTGCGTGCCGACGGAGCGCTGGTGTGGGCACGTTCGGATACTCCGGCGACGATGATCGTCGACACGTCCGCGACGGACTCGTTCTCCTCTGTGACTACGATGCGGGGGCCACTGCTGACTCCGCAGTCGGACGGCACGGGGGTGCTGCGCCTGACCGGATTGCCTGCGGGACAGAAGGTTCACTATCGCGTCACGCTCGAGGGCGAGGACGGCGCGACGTCGGAACCCATCACCGGAGTGTTCTCCACAGCTCCTGACGGCCCATCCGACATCCGCCTGTTGTGGGGTGGCGACACCGCAGGCCAGGGCTACGGTATCAACCCCGACATCGGCGGTATGACCATCTTCTCGGCGATGGCCGACAGGCAACCGGATCTGTTCCTGCACAGCGGCGATGTGATCTATGCGGACGGCCCGCTCGAGAAGCGCGTGACACTTCCCGACGGTCGAATCTGGCGAAACACCATGAGCGAGGCCAAGTCCAAGGTCGCCGAGACGCTCGACGAGTACCGCGGCCAGTACGCCTACAATCTCACCGACGACAACTACCGCCGCTTCAATTCGTCTGTCGCCCAGATGGTCCAGTGGGACGATCACGAAACCGTCAACAACTGGTACCCCGGTGAGATCCTCGACCTGGAGCAATACACGGTGAAGGATGTGGACCTGCTGTCGCAGAGAGCGTTGCAGGCGTTTCACGAGTGGTTGCCCATCGCGCCCACAGAAGCCGTCGACGGCCGGGTGTACCGCAAGATCGCCTACGGGCCGCTGCTCGACGTCTTCGTCCTCGACATGCGCACGTACAAGGATGCGAACGGTGCGAACACCGCTGCGTCAGGGGAGATCCTCGGCTCGGCGCAGCGTCAGTGGTTGATCGACGAGCTGTCCCGCTCCACCGCGACGTGGAAGATCATCGCGAACGACCTGCCCCTCGGACTCGTCGTTCCTGATGGGAAAGACGCGCAGGAAGGCGTCGGCAACGGCGACCCCGGTGCGCCGTTGGGCCGTGAGACCGACATTGCGCAGGTGCTCACCGCGATCGATCGGAACGACGTCACCGGCACCGTCTGGCTCACCGCCGACGTGCATTACACAGCAGCGCATCACTATTCGCCGGAGCGCGCGGCCTACCAGGAATTTCGCGAGTTCTGGGAATTTGTCAGCGGGCCGCTCAACGCCGGCGCGTTCGGCCCCAACGACTTGGACGGCACCTTCGGCCCGGAGGCAGTGTTCGTGCACGCGCCACCGGAGCCGAACGCGTCGCCACTCGACGCGTTTCAGCATTTCGGTGAGGTGCTCATCGACGGGGACTCGCGCGATCTGACCGTCAACCTCTGCGACGCGACCGGGGCCGTGCTGTTCACGAAGGTACTGCCTGCCGCCTGATCGCTCGGGTCCGTCGGGGTCAGGTCGGCGAGAGCGACTGCACTCGAACGGACATCGTCCGCCGTACCGACAGCGGCCCCGCCGTCCTCGTCCGGCCCGACGGATACATCGCGTGGGCCGGACGCTCCGAATCGGAGGAGTGGCTACAGATTCTCGAACGGTGGACCGATCAGCCTTGCAGCAACGTGAACGAATGCTCGCGAATCAGAATGGACGGCCCGCCCGCCTCGTACGCCTGATCCGGATCACTCGACGTCGACTGACTCCACTTGCCCTCTGGCAGCGTGAATTCGACTGTCGCAGGTGAGGCGTTGACCATCCAGGCGAACGCAGCGTCTTTCTCGCCCGCACGCATCAGGATGAGAATGCTGTGTGCGTTGCCGTCGGACCAATCCTCGTCGACCAGTTTCTGACCGTCGGCGCGGTAGAAGTCGACCGTATCGGGTCCTGCCCCGTCCTCTTCGGAATCGCTGTCGTGCCGGAACCAGGTGGGACGCAACGCCGGATGCTCGTCGCGCAGCGAGATCAGTTGGGTGGTGAAGTCGACGAGATCCTGATCGACCGTGCTCCAGTCGAACCAGGAGACCTCGTTGTCCTGGCAGTACGCGTTGTTGTTGCCGTTCTGTGTTCGGCCCAGTTCGTCGCCGCCGAGGATCATCGGGACGCCGGCCGAAAGGAGCAGTGTGGCAAGGTGATTACGCTGCTGGCGGGCGCGGAGTGCGTTGACGCCCTCGTCGTCGGTCGGGCCCTCGGCACCACATCCCCACGAACGGTTGTCGGATTCGCCGTCCTGGCTGTCCTCGCCGTTCTCCTCGTTGTGCTTCTCGTCGTAGGAATTGAGGTCGGCCAGGGTGAAGCCGTCGTGGGCGGTGATGAAGTTGACACTTGCCAACGTCGGGCGCCGGGTGCTCTCGTAGACGTCGGGGCTGCCGGTGACACGTTGCGCCAGAGCGGACAACGCGCCGTCCTCGCCGCGCCAGAAGTCACGAACGTCGTCGCGGAACTTACCGTTCCACTCCGACCACCGGGCCGGGAACCCGCCCACCTGGTAGCCCTGGGTGTCCCAGGGCTCGGCAATGAGTTTGACCGGTGCGAGCGTCGGATCCTGGTGTACAAGATCGAGGAACGCGCTGTGGACGTCGAGGCCGGAGTCCTGACGGGTCAGGGTGCTCGCGAGATCGAAACGGAATCCGTCGACGTGCATCTCCGTGACCCAGTACCGCAGCGAGTCCATGATCAGGCCCAGCGCCGCGGGATGTCCGACGTTGAGGCTGTTGCCGGTGCCCGTGGTGTCGTAGTAGGCGCTGCGGTCGTCGTCGACGAGTCGGTAGTGCGAGCCGTTGTCGATTCCTTTGAGCGACAACGTCGGTCCCAGGTGGTTGCCCTCGGCTGTGTGGTTGTAGACGACGTCGAGGATGACCTCGATACCGGCCTCGTGCATCGCCTTGACCAATGCCTTGAATTCGTCCACCTGGCCGCCGGTGTCGCCGGTGCTGGAGTACTCGTTGTGCGGGGCGAAGAAGCCGATGGAGTTGTAGCCCCAGTAGTTTCGGCGTCCCTCTTCGAGCAGGTGCGAATCCTGGACGAACTGATGAATGGGCAACAGCTCCACTGCGGTGACGCCGATACGCTTCAGGTGCGCGATCGCGGCGGGGTGGGCCAGCCCGGCGTATGTTCCTCGAATGTCCTCGGGAACATCGGGGTTGGTGGCGGTGAAGCCCTTCACGTGGACCTCGTAGACGACGGTTCGGTCCAACGGAGTTCTCGGCGCTTCGTCGCCGGACCAGTCGAAGTTCGATTGCACCGCAACGGAATACGGCATGTGCGGCGCGGAGTCCTCGTCGTTGCGGGTCTCCGGCTCGGCATGCAGATGCGAGAACACCGACTCGTTCCAGTCGACCTGGCCGGTGATGGCCGTGGCGTACGGGTCGAGCAGTAGCTTCGCCGGGTTGTGACGCAGTCCCGAGGCGGGATCCCACGGGCCGTCTACGCGGAGGCCGTATCGCGTTCCCGGGGTGACGTCGGGCACCAGATCGTGGAAGACGTGGCCGGTGCGAAGCGTCAACGGCGTTGTACTGCGCTCTGTTCCGTCTTCGTTCATCACGACGACGGACACCGAGTCGGCTGTTTCGGAGTAGACGGCGAGGTTGGCACCGTCGTCGGACAGACGCGAGACGCCCAGGGGATACGGGAGACTGGATGAGGTGGGCATGAGCGGCCGATTACCCCCGGCGCAGGTGAGCGAAACGCTTGCCCACCTGGCGCTCGGATAGAATCGACGAGGAGATTGCGCCCGTCCTTGACCTACGGCCGCATGTGACTAAGGACGAGGCCATGAATCCCGCAGTACCCGATCCCGGTTCGGCTCGGCTCGACGAGCTGTTTCCCGGTGACAATGCCACCGAGGCTCGCTTTCGCGAGCTGGATTGGAGCTCCACGGAGCTGGGACCGGTGGAGCAATGGCCGTACGAACTGATCGCGGCCATCCGCACGGTCATGCCGTCGACCATCCCGATGTTGATCTGGTGGGGGCCGCACCTGGTCCAGATCTTCAACCACTCGTACACCGATTTTCTCGGTGACAAGTTTCCCGCCGCCGCAGCTCAGACGGCCGGGGACTGCTGGGCAGAGATCTGGGACGAGATCGGCGCGTTGGCTCATCAGGTCGTCGACGGCGGCACTGCGGTGCACGGTGCTCGCCAACGGTTCATGATGAATCGGTACGGGTTCCTCGAAGAGACGTACTGGACCTTCTCGTACAGTCCGATTCACGGTCCCGAGCGCGCGGTCCTCGGCGTGTTCGTCGCGACGTCGGAGGTCACCCAACAGCTGCTCGGCGAACGCCGCATGCAGGCGTTGCTGAGCCTGGGCACGCTGACGGGTAACGACACCGACGGTGCCGTGGACATCTGCCGTGCGGCAGTGGGCGTGCTCGCGGCCGAAGCGTCGGAGTTCCCCCTCGTCGCCGGTTACCTCCGCGAAGATCTGACTGCGGACGGCCCGGTGGAGTGTGTCGTGACCGGCGGCGACGCCGGGTACGACGCTGCGACGTGGGAGTGCGCCGACATCTCTCGCGTTGCCGACGGCACGGTCGCCTGCGCGACCGTGCAGGTGGACGGCAACGTTCCGCAGGCCGTCGTCGTGCCGTTGACGATGGCCGGTCGGGTACAGCCGGTCGGGGCGCTGTTGATCGGAGTGAGCAGCCATCGGGTGATCGACGATGCCTTCACCTCGTTCTGCGTCGTCGTCGCCGAACGCCTGTCCACCGCACTGACGGCCTCGCACGCGTTCGAGATGGAGCGCAGCCGGGTGGCGGCCTTGGCCGACGCCGATGCTGCGAAGACTCGGCTGCTCGAGAACGTCGGGCACGAATTCCGCACCCCGCTGACGTTGCTGACGGGCCCGCTCGATTCGGTACGCGAGAACGCTGCTTCGGTGCTGGACGCGAACGACCGCGAATCACTCGACGTCGTTCATCGCGCGTCGATGCGGCTGCGCAGGTTGGTGGACGACCTGCTCGACATCGTCAATGCCGAGGCCGGCCGACTCGTCTCTCGACCCGAGCCGGTGAACCTCGGCTCGGTGACACGCGATTGCGCGACGATGTTCTCGGCCGTCGCGTCGGCGCAGGGGCTCGAGCTCGTCGTGGATGCGGCCGAGGACGTCGTGGTCCTGACCGACGCCGAAATGTGGTCGAAGGTGGTATTCAACCTCGTCGCCAACGCCGTCAAGTACACCCCGGCCGGACGGGTGTCGGTTCGTCTGGTCGCGGACGAGACCACCGTTCGGCTCGTGGTCGCAGACACCGGACTGGGAATTCCGGCCGAGGACCTGCCTCGAATCTTCGACCGGTTCCACCGCGTCGAACGAGAAGGCGCGCACAGCATCGAAGGGTCCGGAATCGGGCTTGCCCTGGTGACGGACTTGCTGACCGCCTTGAACGGGCGGATCGACGTCGACAGCGACGTGGGCCGGGGGACTACCTTCACCGTGCAGGTGCCGCGGTTGCCCGCAGAAGCTGCCGCTGTCGATCGACCCGGCGCTCCGGCCGATCCGATCTCGGCGATCTTCCCCTCGATCGAGCCCGTTCCCGAGACGACCGATCGCGCCGACGTCCTGCTCGTCGAGGACAACGTCGACATGCGCAACTACCTCGCGCGCCTGCTGACCGACGAAGGGTGGTCCGTCTCGACAGCGGGGGACATCGAGACCGCTCTCGATCGTGCCCGAGCGATGCTGCCGGGGCTCGTGCTCTCCGACGTCATGCTGCCGGGGCGCAGTGGTCTGGATCTGGTGGACGACATCCGCGGCGACGCCGACTTGAGACGAGTACCGGTCATCTTGCTGACCGCTCGTGCGGGAACCGACTTTGTGCTCGACGGACTCGGACGCGGTGCCGACGATTACATCGTCAAGCCGTTCCACGACCGAGAACTCGTCGCGCGCGTTCGCGTGCACCTCGAACTGTCACGGATGCGCGAGCAGCTGATCGCCGAGAGCGGCAATCAGGCCGCGACACTGCGTACGGCGCTCGAGACCCGCGGCACGATCGGCCGAGCCGTCGGCATCCTCATGTCGGTGTACCGCATCGACGCCGACGCCGCGTTCACGCAATTGACCGAACTCTCACAGAACACCAACCGCAAGACGCGGGATCTGGCCGTCATGATCGCCGACGACTTCACCGCAGGCCTCGCCCGCGAGCACTGACCGGGCGGTCAGTGGTTGCGGCGGTAGTTCTCGCGTTCGCGTTCGAGTTCCGCCGTTTTCTTCTCGCTTTTCAGGTCGGCGGGCAGTCCGTGAATCTCGAGACGACGGGCGCGGTTCTGGTCCATGTATGCGGCGGTGTAGAACAGCGCGAGCAGCAGGGCCAACAGGACCATCGAGGCACGTAACCAGATCGCGCCGGGAAAGAGCACGAAGAACCCGATGAAGATGGGAAGGAACGGGATCATCGAGCGCAGGATGTGACGCGGTGTCGCGCCGGGGCCGACGAGGTCGCGTCGAACCCAATCCTGCATGGGGTCGGGGAGTTTGCGGCCCAGGACGGCGTAGCCCAACCATTGGCCGGCGTTCGGACGGGTGCGCTGGGGTCGTGCGCTCATGTCAGTGCTCCTGCTGCGATCGCCGCGTCGTTGACGCGAGTGAGGACGCGGCGCAACTGCTCCAGTTCGTCGAGTGACGCACCGAGTCTCGCCACGACCGCGGATGGAATCTTTTCTGCCTCGGCGCGGAGAGCGGCTCCGGCGGGGGTGAGGGATACGAGCAGAATGCGCTCGTCTTCCGTGCTGCGTGTGCGAGTGAGCAGGCCCATCGATTCCAGACGCTTCAGCAGGGGAGACAGGGTGGGCGAGTCGAGTTGCAGCGCTGAGCCGATCGCTTTGACCGACATCGGCGACTCGCCCCACAAGGCCAACATCACCAGATACTGCGGATGGGTCAGGCCCATCGGTTCGAGCAAAGGCCGATACACCGACAGCACAGCCCGGTTGGTGACGGCCAGGGCGAAGCAGACCTGGCGATCGAGCGCGAGTGGATCCTCGGTGGTGGTCACGCTGGCCAGAGTATCAGAATTGATTAGTGCACGAATTGTTCGTGTGCGACTCAAAGGGCGAAAAAGGGCGGAGGTACAGGTTCGCCACCTCGATCGGGTATCGAGTCTGCGTCAGTGGTGAAAGTTTGCCCACAACGTGTTACCGGGCGCGCAATTGTGCAATGCTGCACCTCGATTCACCCTTACCGTGATAATCCCGAGAGGATCGCCATGCGTCGCCGACGCATCTCCACCACTGTCTTCGTCGCAGCGTTGTCCCTGTCGATCGCCTCGGGAGGTATCGCATCCGCCGAGCCGGCTGCCCCCTCCGCCCGCATCGTCGACACCGTCCTGACATCCGACACGCTGCGCACGCTGAAGGTCGACTCACCCGCTATGGGGGCCGTCGTCGAAGTGCAGGTGCTCACACCCGCGGCGAAAAGCGGACCGCGTCCGACGCTGTACATGCTCAGCGGCATCGGCGAAGAGGATCCGCACAACAGCATGTGGTTGCGGAAGGGGCAGGCAGCGGAGTTCTTCGCCGACAAGAACGTCAACGTCGTCCTGCCGTTGGCCGGGCCAGGAAGCTTCTACACCGACTGGCAGCGCGACGACCCGAAACTCGGCCGCTACCAGTGGGAAACGTTTCTCACCGAGGAACTGCCTCCGCTGATCGATGCGGCCGTGGACGGCAACGGCCGCAACGCGATAGCGGGACTGTCGATGGGCGCACAATCGGCGATGATGCTCGCCGCACGTAACCCGGATGTGTACTCCGGCGTGGCGTCGTACAGCGGCTGCTTCGCGTCCGCCGAGCCGTTGGGCCAGGCCAGTATTCGAGCCATCGTCGGGGCATTCGGCGGCAATGCCGACAACATGTGGGGCGGACCCTTCGATCCTGCGTGGGCCGAACATGATTCGGTGGCCAACGCCGAAAGTCTGCGCGGTACCGATGTCTACGTGTCGGTGGGAACCGGAGCACCCGGACGACACGAAAGCTTCGACACGGCAGCGGGATGGGACAGGGTGGTGGTCGGTGGCCTCATCGAGGTCGGGTCGAACTACTGCACACACCGACTTGCGGATCGGCTCGGCCAGTTGAACATTCCTGCAACGTTCGACTTCACCGAGACCGGAACGCACTCGTGGCCGTACTGGGTGGAGCAGCTACCGAAGAGTTGGCCGACCCTCGCCGGATCCCTCGGTATCTCGGGCTGACACTCGGTATCTCGGGCCGATTGCTCAGTGGGTCCATGGGCAGTCGAGAGGCTTCGTCAGGCCGAGGTGCTTCTCGACTCGCGTCACCGACTCGTCTCGGAGACGGCCGTAGATCCGGTACGGGTCGTGCAGGGTCCGTCCCAGAACGCTTTCCATCGCCTCCGCATCGAAGGCTGCCGCGGTGTTGTCGGAATTGCGGGTGCCGTCGGATTCGAGATTGGACCTGAAGATGCCCGCCGCCGACTTGGGCAGGAAGTCCTCGTACACGATCGGGTCGGCCGCGAGAACACCCGACCTGACCAGATCGACGAGGCCACCGTCCCGGTCTGCAGCGGACGGGTTGGTCCCGGTGACTCGAAAGGTGAAGTAGGCGAGGTCTTCTGCCATCCACTGTGTCTCGTCGTCCGGCACCAGCGACGACCACAGTGCGGACGCGTCCTCAGGTTCCTCGGTATCGAGTCGATCCAGATACTCGTCGTAGCGACGTCGTCCGAGTGCGGTAGCTGCCGCGCCCCTGGCTTCGACCTCGCCGAACCGCACCCGCAGATGGCCGGGTTCGACGTTGCCGTTCTCGTCGAGAAACATCCGCTGCTCGTCCAGCGCTCGGAACGACGTCTGGCGCAACAACAATCCAGGACCGGACGTACGAGGAGGCCCCTGGATGGTGTCGATCATTGCCACCCCGCGCTCTCCCATACGGCGATGCAGAAGATCGATGTCCAGAACCCTCGGTGTCAGATGATTGATGTGGGTGGAGGAGACACCACCGATGTCGGCGGCCACCGCCGAGACTGCCTCGAGTTCGCGATACCACGCTCTGTCGACAGGGTCGGTCGACAACGCGAACGCCGCCGTCGCGAGGTCCAGAAAGGTAGCGGACTCCTCCGCTGCGAGGCCGTTGCCCCTCTCGCACGTGGCTGCCAGCTCGAGCAGTAGCGGAGGGAACAGTGTTCTGCGGTCGAGGAATTCCGTCAGGCGACGGCCGAGATCCGGGTCGAAGAACCGTCGATCCGACGCCACCAGCATCGAGGTGAAGATCCGGAACGGGTTGATCGCCAGCTCGGCCGGATCGATCGGCCGGAACGCTGTCGACACCACCGGAATCGAACTCGACGCAGTGTCACGCAGATCGTAGAAACCCACCGGATACATTCCCATGGCACCGAATATCAGTGCTACCTGCGACATCTCACGTGCATTGCCGACACGAATCGCCCCGTGTCGCTCGGCGGTGACGCGATCGATGGAGCCGAAACGTTCCGCATCGGCACCCACGTTGCGCATCGTCTCGGCATTGATCGACGCGGTGACATCCAACAGCGTCGTGTACGCGGGAACCTCCCGCCCGTACAGAGCCGACAGACGAAGGGCGAACTGCGCTCGCAATTGCGTCGGTGTCACGTTCACCACCTCATACTGCGCCTTTCGGTGCCGACACGGAACCCGTTCGGCTGTCTGCTGCCTTCTCGCGACTGTGCGCTTCTACCGCACAATGTGTGCGCGATCACACAAGACCGGCACGTTCGCCCGGGAGCAGTCTGGAGCAGACATGCGAGAGGTGCCTGCACACGGCACCGAGAAGGAGCGAAAACACATGACCGCAGTACAGGAATCGGCCGCACCGTCGCTGCCGACCGGCACCGCCACCGAGCTCTACATCGCGGGGCAGTGGCACGGTGCATCCGACGGAGGCACCTTCACCGACTTGAACCCGACCACCGAACAGCCCCTGGCCGAGATTGCCGCAGCCACGGCGTCGGACGTGGACGCAGCGGTGTGTGCGGCCCGTGCCCAGCTCGGTGGTGAGTGGGGTGCTACCCCCGGAGCAGTCCGGGGCCAGCTGCTCAATCGGGTGGCCGATCTGATCGAGCGGGACGGTGACGTGCTCGCTCGGCTCGAAGCTCTCGACGTCGGCAAGCCGGTGGGTCAGCCCGCGATGCTCGACATCCCCAATGCTGCAGCCACTTTCCGGCACTTCGCGGGCTGGGCCGACAAGATCACCGGGAGCTCCATCCCCACCGCGGGCTACTTCGGGCAGCCGACGCACTCGTACACCGTCCGTGAGCCGGTGGGCGTCATCGGCATGATCGTTCCCTGGAACACCCCGCTGATGATCGCGGCGTGGAAGCTCGCTCCCGCTCTGGCAGCCGGAAACACCGTGGTCGTCAAGCCGCCGGAGGACGCGCCGCTGTCCATCCTGCACCTGGCTCGACTGATCGACGAGGCAGGCGTACCGGCCGGAGTGGTCAATGTTGTTCCAGGACTGGGTGAGCTCACCGGTGACGCCTTGGTCGGACACCCGGACGTCGACAAGATCAGCTTCACCGGCAGTCCCCGAGTCGGCAAGCTCATCGCGAAGAAGGCTGCCGACACGTTCAAGCGGACGACGCTCGAGCTCGGCGGCAAGTCCCCGCAGATCATCCTCGAGGATGCGGACCTGGAGGCGGCGATCAACGGAACCGCGATGGGACTGTTCTTCAATCAGGGCCAGGTGTGTGCCGCGGGGACGCGAGTGCTGGTGCACCGCTCGCTGTACTCGCAGGTGGTGGACGGGTTGGCCGCAGCGGCCTCGGCTCAGGTGCTGGGCGATCCGTTCGATCCGTCGACGACGATGGGTGCCCTCGTCAACGCGACGCAGCGTGACAGCGTCCTCGGGTACATCCAGGCGGGACGCGACGGCGGAGCTCGAGTCGCGGCCGGTGGCGGACGTCCCGACGGTGCCGGCTATTTCGTCGAGCCGACGATCTTCGCCGATGCCGACAACGACATGAAGATCGCCCAGGAGGAGATTTTCGGGCCGGTCGGAACGGTGATTCCGTTCGATACGGCCGACGAGGCGATCTCCATTGCCAACGACACCGTGTACGGGTTGGCCGCCTCGATCTGGACCCGCGACGTGTCGAGGGCGCACATACTGGCCGGGCAGGTCCGTTCCGGCGCGGTGTGGGTGAACGGCTGGGCTGCAATCGATCCCGCTCTCCCCTGGGGCGGCATGAAGTCCAGCGGCACGGGCCGGGAACTCGGGTGGGCCGGTATCGAGGCCAACACCGAAGAGAAGGTCGTCACCGTAGTTCTGTAGCCCGACTCCCGCGTGCAGCAACGAAACAGCAAGGACTGACATGCCGAAGAAATCGACCGACTACCTCGTCGTCGGAGCAGGATCAGCAGGAAGCGTCATCGCCAGGAGGCCCCTCGACGCTGGCCACACCGTCCACGTCATCGAGGCCGGTCCCGTGGACACCGATCCGGCGATCCACTCACCGCAGGGCTGGCCGACGCTGTTGGGCGGACCGCAGGACTGGGGACTGTTCACCACCCCGCAGAAGCACGCCAACGATCGGCGAATCTTCTGGCCACGCGGACGCGTTCTCGGTGGCAGCTCGTCCCTCAACGGAATGATCTACGTACGTGGGCATTCCAGCGATTACGACGGGTGGGCATCGGCCAGCGGCGACGCCGGATGGTCGTGGGAGAACGTGCTGCCGCTGTTCAAGCGTTCGGAGTCACACGAGCTGGGTGCCAACGAGTTCCACGGCGGTGACGGGCCACTGCCGGTGTCCATCATGGGTACCCCGCATCCGCTGGCGGCAGCCTTCGTCGACGCGGCCGTCGAGCACGGGCACAAGCTCATCGACGACTTCAACGCCGACGAGATGGTCGGTGCCGGCTACAACCACACCACCACACGCGACGGTGAGCGGATGAGTGCCTGGAAGAGCTTCGTCGGCCCGGTGCTCGACAATCCCGACCTGACGTTGACCACCGGTGCTCTCGTGCACCGAGTGGTGCTCGAGAACGGCCGAGCGGTGGGCATCGAATACAGCCGCGGAGATGGCGAGCTGGAGCGAGCGTTCGCCGATCACGAGGTCATCCTGTGCGGCGGAGCCCTCGGCTCTCCGAAGACCCTGCTGCTCAGTGGAATCGGGCCGTCCAGACATTTGGCTGAACTGGAAATCGACACCGTCGTCGACCTGCCGGGCGTCGGCGAGAACCTGCACGACCATTTGCTGCTCAGCAACATCTACGAGTCCCTCGAGCCGCTCGCAGCCGGTACCAACAACCTGCTCGAAGCGCAGCTGTACGCCCGCAGTACCGGATGGGCCGGCGCTGCACCCGATCTGCAGCCCCTGTTCATGCACATCCCCTACCCCGCCGACGGATACCCGGTGCCGGAGAACGGCTACACAATCGCTCCGGGAATCGTGGCTCCGCGTTCACGCGGCACGCTGCGATTGGCGTCCTCGGATCCGAATGAACTGCCGCTGGCGGATCCGAACATCCTGGCCGATCCGTACGACCTCGAGGCGATGGTCGACGCGGTGGAGATCTGCCGGGAGATCGGTGCCTCCGATGCCTTCGCGCCGTGGCGCAAGGCGGAGGTGGTTCCGGGACCGAGCGCCCGCACCCGCGACGACCTGCGGGCATACGTCCGACAGACTGCCGGTACGTACCACCACCAGGTCGGCACCTGCAAGATGGGAGCCGAGTCGGACTCCGATGCCGTTGTCGGAGCGGACCTTCGGGTCCGCGGGGTCGATGGATTGCGCGTGGCGGACGCGTCGATCATGCCCACGGTGCCGTCGGGCAACACCAACGCGCCGTCCATCATGGTCGGTGAGCGGGCCTCGGATCTGATCCTCGGAAAGTAGTTCGTGGTCGGGTGAGGGCGGCGTGCGCTCTCACCCGGCGCGATACTCCCGCGGCGACATACCGTACGTCTCCTTGAACAGCTTCGAGAAGTTCGAGGAATCGATCAAACCGTGACGCGCACAGACGGTTCCGATACTGTCTGCGGCGAAACGAGGATCACGCAGATCGCGGTGGCACCTCTCCAGTCGCCTGGATCTGATCCAACCGGCCACCGTGCGACCGTCCTGCTCGAAGAGCTTCTGCAAGTAGCGCGTCGAAATATGCAGGTGCGCAGCGAGAGACGCCGTGGACAGTGTCGGATCGGACAGCTGAGATTCGACGAGACTCTTGGCCTCGATCAGGAGTGTGGATCCCGGCGTATCGTGGGGAGCCGCGTCGTCGAGAGCGGCGCAGAGCAAATCGAGGACGGCGTTCTCGAGCATCGGTGTCGTCGGCAATGTGCCGTCGGCGGCGTTGCGACGCAAATTGAACAGGAACGGCGACACCAGCGCACCGACGCCGTGATCGCCCTCGATGCGACGCGCGGCAACGGTCGTCAAGTCACGGGAATCGATGCGGAGCGCGTCGCGTGGAAACATCACCACGAACATCTCGAAGTCCCCGGCGAAGTGCAGATCGTAAGGGGCACTGGTGTCGTAGACCGCGAAGTCGCCAGGATGGAGCACGGCCTCGCGCTCGTTCTGGACGATCGTGCCGCACCCCGTCAGCTGCAGACCCACCTTGATCAACCCGGGGTCGGACCGCCGGATGGTCGCGCGTGTGCGCCTGACGTCGACCTCCCGGCCGGTCACCTCGCTCAGTTGCAGCGCCCCGAGCGTCGACGACACCAGCGTGCCCTGGAACGACGACGGCCCGGTGGACACAGCGTCGAGCGGCACGAACGCCGTCGAGACGTTCTCGCGCCATTGCTCGAAATCCTGTGCCACCGGGCTCATGTCATACGGTCGGACGGTTGTCGATCAGACGGCGGGCCTTACCGATGGAACGCTCGAGGGCCGCCGGTGCAACGACGTCAACCGCGACGCTGACGCCGATCCGGTCCTTGACCAGCTTCTTCAGCGTTGCTGCGGCAATCGGATGCGTGTCGAGCGCGGCATCGGGTCGGGCTTCGACGAGGACGGTCAGTGAGTCCATGCGTCCGGCACGCTCGAGCACGCACTGGAACTGCGGTGCCAGAACGGGAACCGTCAAGATCAGCTCCTCGATCTGAGTCGGGAAGAGATTGACTCCGCGCAGAATGATCATGTCGTCGGTGCGGCCGGTGACCTTCTGCATCCGACGCATCGTGCGAGCCGTGCCCGGCAACAGTCGCGTCAGATCGCGGGTGCGGTAGCGGATGATCGGCATCGCTTCCTTGGACAAGGACGTGAACACCAATTCACCCTCCTCGCCGTCGGGCAGAACCTCGCCGGTCACCGGGTCGATGACCTCCGGGTAGAAATGATCCTCCCAAATATGGAGTCCGTCCTTGGTTTCGACGCATTCCATCGCGACACCCGGTCCCATGACCTCGGACAGGCCGTAGATGTCGACGGCGTCCATGTCGAGGGTCTTCTCGATCTCCTTGCGCATCTCCTCGGTCCACGGCTCCGCGCCGAAAACTCCGGTCTTCAGCGAAGTCTTGGCCGGATCGATGCCCTTCTTGACCATCGCGTCCACGATCGTGAGCATGTAGGACGGCGTCACCATGATCGCGTCGGGCTCGAAGTCCTCGATGAGCTGGATCTGACGATCGGTCATACCACCGGACATCGGAATAACGGTGCAACCCAGTCGTTCTGCGCCGTAGTGCGCGCCGAGTCCGCCGGTGAAGAGACCGTAGCCGTAGGCCACGTGAACCTTGTCGGACGGCTTCACCCCGCCTGCGCGAAGGCTACGGGCGATGAGGTCCGCCCAATTGCTGATGTCGTTCGCGGTGTATCCGACGACGGTCGGTCGGCCAGTGGTGCCCGAGGACGCATGGATGCGTGAGACCTTGTCCTGCGGAACCGCGAACATCCCGAACGGGTAGTTCTCCCGCAGGTCCTTCTTGGCGGTGAACGGGAACTTCGCCAGATCCGACAGGTCTTTCAGATCGGTCGGATGCACCCCGGCGTCGTCGAATGCTTTCGTGTAGTGCGGAACGTTGTCGTACGCGTGCTGCAGCGACCATCGCAGGCGCTCCAACTGCAGCGTGGAAATGCGGTCCCGAGAGGCGAACTCGATGTCGGGGGTATCGGTGGGGGCGGACAGCACACTGGTCATGATCGGTCTCTCGTGGTCTCAGGCGTCGAAGTCGACGGTGACGGTGTCGCTGAGTGGGAAGGTTTGGCAGGTGAGCACGAAGCCGGCATCGACCTCGTTGTCTTCCAATGCATAGTTACGACGCATGTCGACCTCTCCGAAGGTCACCTTCGCGCGGCAGGTGCCGCACACTCCGCCCTTGCATGCGAAGGGGAGGTCCGATCGCAGCTGCTCGGCCGAATCGAGAATCGAATCGTCCTGCGGCAGAGCGCCTTTCACCTCGCGGCCATCGAGGATGATCGTGACCTCACTGCTGGGTCCGGTGATACCGGGCTCGCGGTGCTGCTCCTGCGGCGGCGGTACGTCGTCGACGTAGAACAGTTCGTGGTGAATGCTGCTCTTCGCAACGCCGAGTTCCTTCAGAACGTCCTGCGCGTCGTTCACCATCCCGAACGGACCGCACAACCAGAAGTGGTCGATGTCCGGGGTTGCGACGACGGTGTCGAGTATCTCGCGTAGCCGGTCGGCATCGAGCCTGCCGCTGAACAATTCGACTTCCCGTGGTTCGCGAGACAGTACGTGAATGACGTCGAATCGACTGCCGTACTGGTCCTTCAGGTCGGCGATCTCCTCGGCGAACATCACCGTTCGCGTCCGGCGATTGCCGTACAGCAGAACCACTTCGGAGTCGGGATTTGCCAGAACGGACGCCGCAATCGACAACATCGGGGTGATGCCGGAACCGGCGGCGATGAGCACGTGCCTGCCGGCCTGGGCCGGATCGGCGTGGAAGGTGCCGCTCGGGCCCTGCACGTCGATGCGGTCGCCTGCTTTGACGTCGTGAACGAGCCAGGAGGAGAACAGACCGTCGGACACCTCGCGGACACCGACGCGGGGACGCGCACCGGCCGGGGCGCAGATGGAGTATGAGCGGCGGTGCTCGACGCCGTCGACGGTGCGGCTGAGCATCAGTGACTGGCCCGGTCGAAAGTCGAACTCTTCGCGCAATTCTTCCGGGACGTCGAACGTGACAGCAACGGCGTCGTCGCAGAGGGATTCCACGTCGGCAACGGTCAATGAATGAAAAGGATTGTTGCGTAGATTCTTCTGAACGGGCTCGGCGGTGACGGTCATCAGATTTCCTTCACGTGGTCGAAGGGCTCGAGGCAGTCGTCGCACCGGTACTGGGCTTTGCAGAGGGTGGCGCCGAACTCGGACGTGAGCCGGGTGTTGCGCGAGCTGCATTGCGGGCAGGTGAGCTGACGGGGTTTGACGGTCAAGGTCAGCGGAACCGGGCCGGATGTACGTTCCGGGGCCGGACCCGGAGTGGAGTAGCCGGTCTCGCGAAGCTTGCGCAGGCCCTCCTCGGAGATCCAGTCGGTACTCCATGCCGGCGTCAGGCTGGTGACGATCTCGACATCCGCGTAGCCGTGGTCCTGAAGCGTGTGAGCGATGTCGTCCCGCATCGTCGCCATGGCGGGGCAGCCGGAGTACGTCGGAGTGATCGTGACGAGCACGCTGCCGTTCTCGCGTACCTCGACGTCGCGCAGGACGCCGAGGTCGTCGAGGGTGAGCAGCGGCATCTCCGGATCCATGACGGTGGCGGCAATCTCGCGGGCGGTTTTCTCGAGTGTGGTCACCAGACTCCCTCCGGATGGGCCCTCGCCACGACCTGCATCTCGGCGATCAGTGGACCGAATGCTTCGGTGTGAATGCCGCGACGACCACCGCGGCCGCCGATGGTGCCCACGGACTTGCCCTCGGGTGCCTCCAGCTCCGCGGCGTGCAGCACCTGTGCGAGAACCGAATCGAACTCGTCGCGAACATCGCGAGGGTCGACGGCGACACCGACCTTCGCGAGTGCGATCTCCTCGTCCGTCGGGATGAACAATTCAGAGACGTACGGCCAGATCCGGGTCACGGCGTCGCGGACGCGTCGCTTCGATTCGTCGGTTCCGCAGCCCAGGGTGACGACCCAGCGTGCCGCGTAATCGCGGTGGTACGTCAGCTCTTTGACGCCCTTGTTCGCAACTGCGGCAAGAACGGGATCACGGGATTCCTGCAGGCGAGTGAAGACGGCGAGCCGCCACGTCGAAAACACGAGGAGCCGAACCAGCGATTTCGCGAAGTCGCCGTTGTCGAGCTCGGTGAGTCTGACGTTGCGGAAGTCGGCCTCGTCGCGAAAGAACGCCAGCGCATCCTCGGCGGGTGCGGGTGAAGTGTCCGAGATGAACGGCACCACCGTCGGATCGGCTTTCGCGGCGCGGGCCAGTAGCAGCCGGGCCTGGCCGAGGAGATCGAGGCCGACGTTCGCCAGCGCCACCTCTTCTTCCAGTTCCGGTGCGCGAGTGCTCCATTCGGCGAGGCGCTGGGAGCTGATCAGCGCATCGTCACCGAGCATGAGGCAGTACGCGGCAAGGGCTTTCAGGTCGACGTCGTCGGGAACGGTGGTATCGACGCCGGCGAGCGGGTCGTCGAAACTCGTCCCGAATGCCCACTGCCCGTGCGAGTCCTCGTCGACGAGGCCCTCGTAGGCGCTGTCGTGATCAGTCATGGGTGCTTGTCCTCTGGGAGTATGGGTCTCACATGTGGGGAACGTTGTCGGGGATCTCGTAGAACGTCGGGTGGCGGTACACCTTGTCGCCACTCGGTGCGAAGAACGGATCCTTCTCCGACGGCGACGACGCGACGATCGAGTTGGACGGAACCACCCAGATGCTGACGCCTTCGTTGCGGCGGGTGTAGACGTCGCGAGCATGCCGCAGGGCCATGTGGTCGTCGGCAGCGTGGAGCGATCCGACATGCACGTGGTTCAGGCCGCGCTTGCCGCGCAGGAACACCTCGTACAACGGCCAATCAGCCTTTACTGCTTCTCTTTTCGGCTCCACCGGCACGTTGTCGGTGGGAACTGCGCCGTGGCCGCCCTCGGCCGTGAATTCTGTCATGATGCTGCGTTCCTTTCGGCGAATGCGGTTGCGGCCTCACGGACCCAGGCTCCGCCGTCGTGAGCTGCTCGACGGTTCGCGATGCGCTCGACGTTGGAGGCACCGTTGCCCTTGATCACCTGCATGAACTCGGACCAGTCGGGCTCACCGAAATCGTGTGACTTGCGCTCCTCGTTCCACTTCAGGTCCGGGTCGGGGAACGTGACTCCGAGTGCCTTCGCCTGCGGGATCGACATGTCGACGAAGCGTTGGCGCAGTTCGTCGTTGGTGTGGCGCTTGATGCCCCACTTCATGGACTGCTCGGTGTTGGGGGACTCGTCGTCCGGCGGGCCGAACATCATCAGTGCCGGCCACCACCATCGGTTGACGGATTCCTGGACCATGGCACGCTGTTCGTCGGTGCCGCGCATCATCGTGGCCAGCAGCTCGTAGCCCTGACGCTGGTGGAAGGATTCTTCCTTGCAGACGCGGATCATCGCGCGCGCGTACGGCCCGAAACTGCTGCGACACAGCGGAACCTGGTTGCAGATCGCTGCGCCGTCGACGAGCCAGCCGATGGTGCCCACGTCGGCGTACGTCAGGGTGGGGTAGTTGAAGATCGAGGAGTACTTCTGCTTGCCCTCGATGAGCTTGACCGTCAGGTCGGCGCGGTCCGCCCCGAGGGTTTCGGCAGCGGAATAGAGGTAGAGGCCGTGACCGGCCTCGTCCTGCACCTTGGCCATCAGGATCGCCTTGCGGCGCAACGACGGTGCGCGGGTGAGCCAGTTGCCCTCCGGCTGCATGCCGATGATTTCGGAGTGCGCGTGCTGGGCGATCTGGCGGATGAGCGACTTGCGGTAGCCGTCGGGCATCCAGTCGCGGGGCTCGACGCGCTGCTCGTGGGCAATGGTCTCGTCGAACCCGTCCTGCAGCGTCTCGGTGGACAGGGTGTTTGACGTGGTCATAAGTCCTACTTTCATTACCGAATGATCGGTTGGTAACCAGTATGCATCGAAGTGACCCCACGCACAAGAGCGGCTTCGCCGCACGTGCGTGGAAGTTCGTAGCAGGGGTCGAGTTTCCGTTCACATGGGTCGTTCCGCAGGCTCCACTCCCGCTCACATGCCGACGAAGGAGGCTCCCTTCTTCGCGAGGAAAGCATCGACGGCGGCCTTGTGGTCGGCGGTCTGTCCCAGAGCGGTCTGCGCCTGCGCCTCGCGGTCCAGGGCGTCGGACAGTCCGGACCGCGCGATCAGTGATTTGACCTGCTTGTACGCCAGGGTGGGTCCCGCAGCGAGCGTTGTGGCCAGCGTGCGCGCGGTCTCGAGAACGTCGGCATCGTCGACGACGCGATGCACCAGACCCCAGTCGAGGGCCTGCGCGGCGGTGACCTTGTCGCCGAGCAGCATCAGTCCCGCGGCCCGGCTCGCGCCCAGTGCGTCGACCAGCGTGTAGCTCAATCCCGAGTCGCTGGCCAGTCCGATGCCGGTGAACGCCGTGGCGAACGACGACTTGGTACCGGCAACCCGGATGTCTCCGGCGAGTGCGATCCCGAGACCGGCACCGACGCACGCGCCGGGGATGGCCACGACGATCGGCACCTCGAGCGCTGCGAGCCCTCGGATGAGCGGGTTGTAATGCTCGCCGACGGTATCCATCGCCGTGGCCGGGTCGGCTTCGAGCGCGGTGACGTGCTCGCCGAGGTCCTGGCCAACGCAGAAGTTCTTGCCCTCCGCGGTGATGAGCACCGCGCGCACACTGGGTGCGGCGGCGTTCTGCACTGCAGACATCAGGCCGACTTTCGTCATGACGTCGAGGGCGTTGTGTGCCTCGGAGCGCGCGAGGGTGATGGTCGCCAGGCCGTCGGTGACGTCGAACCGTACCGTCATGCGTTCGTCCAATCGTGAAAGCCGCGACCGGACTTGCGTCCGATATCGCCGCGAGCAACCATGTCTCGCAACAACTGCGGGGGAGTGAACCTGTCGCCGAGGGTCGACGCCAGGTGTTCTGCGATGGCGAGCCGAACGTCCAACCC
Organism: Rhodococcus sp. JG-3; assembly: GCF_000482405.1. Classification (NCBI taxonomy): domain Bacteria; kingdom Bacillati; phylum Actinomycetota; class Actinomycetes; order Mycobacteriales; family Nocardiaceae; genus Rhodococcus; species Rhodococcus sp. JG-3. The sequence goes on along the minus strand of NZ_KI519398.1, from coordinate 445,587 downwards.
GACGAGGTCGGTCGACCGCAACGGACCCATCGGATGCTTGTAGCCGAGTTCCATGGCGCGGTCGATCGATTCGGCGTCGGCGACGCCTTCCTCCAGCATCCGGATGGCCTCGAGTCCGAGGCACACGCCGAGCCGGGAGGTAGCGAACCCGGGGGAGTCGTTGACGAGCACCTCGGTTTTGCCGAGCAGTGACACCCACTGCTGCACTCGCTGCACGACGTCTAGGGAAGTGGCCGGAGCGCGCACGATCTCGACGAGAGTCGACGCCGGAACCGGGTTGAAGAAGTGCATCCCGACGAAGCGGCTCGGATCGCTCAATGCTGCGCCGAGTTCCGCGATGGAGATCGAGCTCGTGTTCGACGCGATGACCGTGTCGGGCCCGGCGATCTTGTCGACGAGAGCCAGTACCTCGACCTTGAGCGACGGAATCTCGGGAACCGCTTCGACAACCAGGTCCAGGTCGGCAGCAAGATCCGCGGGGCCGGCGACGGTGGAGACCCGGGCGAGAATCGCAGCGGGGTCCTCGCTGAGCTTGCCGCGCTCGTGCGCCCGGTCCAGCCCGGTCGAGACTCGTCCGAGGGCTGCAGTCTGGTCGGCTGCTTCGGCGATGACGACGGTCGAGCCGAGGGCCGCGAACACCTGGGCAATACCTGCACCCATGCGGCCTCCGCCGACAACAGCTACTTTCACAGGAACTGTCATTTCTTCTTCTCCAGAAATGCCGTCATGCGGCGTTGTTTGTCTTCGGTCTCGAACAGAACAGCCTGCGCGATGTCGTCGGCCCACGGGTGCGAACCGGGTGCATCGAGAATCCTTTTCGTCAGCTTCAGGGCCAGTGGTGCTTGTCTCGCAATGCGATCCGCGAGGGAATGCGCTGCAGTCAACGGCTCGTCGACGACGTCCAGCACCAGGCCGCACCGAAGTGCCACCTCTGCGTCCAGTGTCCGGCCACCGAGAAGCACCTGCTTCGCTACGGACACCCCCACCAGCGTCGGTAACCGGTAGCTGGCTCCGGCGGCAGCCATGATGCCCAGTCCCGGTTCGGGATTGCCGAACACGGCCGTCGGCGACGCGATGCGGATGTCGCAGGCGTAGGACAGTTCGGCTCCGCCGCCGAGTGCGTATCCGCGGACGGCTGCGATCGTCGGCAGGGGGAGTGCGGCGATGCGGTCGAACAGGTTTCGGTTGATGCCGCGCAGTGCGTCGTCGCGGGTGCGGGCCCGCAACTGGTTGATGTCGGCACCGCCGGCAAAATGCTCGCCTGCTCCGGTCAGGATCACGATCCTGGGATCCTGCTCCACGAGCGCGCACACCTCGTGCAACTCGCCGATCATGTCGGAATCGATTGCGTTGCGTTGCGTCTCGCGGCTCAGGGTGACGACAACGCGGTCCGTCGACTCCTCGACGATGAGCGTGTTCACGGTGCCTCGATCAACACCGACACGCCTTGCCCGACGCCGACGCACAGTGTCGCGAGCCCACGGGAGGCCTTCTCGCGTTCCATCCGGCCCAGCAGCGTCAACAGGATTCGCGCACCCGACGAGCCGAGAGGGTGGCCGAGGGCGATGGCCCCGCCGTCGGCGTTGACGATGTTCTCGTCGAGCTTCAGCTGGCGGATGACGCCGAGGGACTGTGCCGCGAAGGCCTCGTTGAGTTCGACGGCACCGAGGTCGTCGACAGACCATCCGGCGCGCGTGAGCGCCTTCTGCGTGGACGGGACCGGCCCGAGTCCCATGATGTGGGGCGCGATGCCGGCGCTCGCACTGGTGACGATGCGGCCGCGAACCTCGAGGCCGTACGTGCGCACGGCTTCTTCCGAGGCCACGACCAATGCCGATGCCCCGTCGGTGAACGGTGACGACGTGCCGGCGGTGACGATCCCGTCCTTGCGAAACACGGTCTTCAGGGTGCCGAGCTTGTCCAACGTGGTTCCGCGGCGCGGCGTCTCGTCCTCGGTGACCTCGCCGTTCTTGGTGCTGACGGGCACGATCTCGTCGGCGAAGCGCCCGGCATCCTGGGCGGCGACGGCACGCTGCTGACTGCGGAAAGCGAAGGCGTCGGACTCTTCACGGGTGATGCCTTCGCTGAGCGCGACCTCTTCGGCGGTCTCGCCCATCGACAATGTGATCTTGGGGTCGGTCCCCGCGTCGTGCGCTGCGAAGGTCGGGTTGGTGAATCGCCAGCCGAGGGAGGTATCGAAGATCTCGCCGGGCTTGGCCCACGCCGTCCCGGGCTTGGCCATGACCCACGGCGCGCGCGTCATGGACTCGACGCCACCGGCGACGATGATGTCGGCCTCACCGCTGCGAATGGTGCTCGCGGCGTTGGCTACTGCGGTCAGTCCGCTCGCGCACAGGCGATTGACGGTATATCCCGGCACCGACTGGGGCAGACCTGCGAGCAGAACCGCCATTCTGGCCACATCGCGATTGTCCTCGCCTGCTTGGTTGGCCGCACCCAGAATCACCTCGTCGATTCGATCGACGGGTACGCCCGCTCTGCGGACCGCCTCGGCCACGACCAGCCCGGCGAGATCGTCGGGGCGCACCGAGGCCAGGGCACCGCCGTAGCGCCCGTGCGGGGTACGTGCGCCGGCCACGAGAAATACTTCGCCCACTTCGAAACTCCTTCGTCGGTTGCGTCATTAATAACCGAACATTCGGTCGTTTGGCAAGGTCTGCTGCCCGTGGTGCTGTGGAATCGTCCGCCGACTGCGAAGATGTGGCAATGACAACCGCACGCGCGCCGCGCAAGACCGGACAGCCAGGGCGGCCGGGATACGACCTGGATTCCCTCTTGGCCGTGGCGGTCAAGGTCTTCAACGACCGTGGGTACGACGGCACCAGCATGGAGATTCTGGCGAAGCGGCTCGGTATCACCAAGTCGTCGATCTACCACCACGTATCGGGCAAGTCCGAGTTGCTCGAACTCGCGCTGTCGCGGGCTCTCAATGCACTGTTCGCCGTGACGACCGAGGATCGGGCGACCACCGGGCGGTACATCGATCGCCTCGAATACCTGGTGCGTCGCAGCGTCGACATCTTGTGCGCGGAACTGCCCTACGTGACGCTGCTGCTGCGGGTGCGGGGCAACACCGACGTCGAGCGGCGCGCTCTCGCCCGCAGGCGCGAATTCGACACGTTCGTCACCGGGCTCGTCGTCGCCGCCGCCGAGGAGGGCGACCTGCGTCCCGGTGTCGACCCGGCTCTGGCGTCCAAGCTCGTCTTCGGCACGGTCAACTCGCTCATCGAGTGGTACCGCCCGCGCACCGGCGGATCCGTCGAGGAATTGGCCGACGCCGTCGTGGCTCTGACCTTCGACGGCCTGCGCCGCACGTAGCAACGTAAGTCTTGACTTCTCGGCGTTCGGCGGCGATGGTAATTACCGACCGAACGTACGGTGAGATGGAGGCGTTGTGAGCAGACTTCTGGAAAGCTATGCCCAGGGCACGTGGTATTCCGCGACAGACGAGGGAACGCCGCTGCTGAGCGCCGTCGACGGCAGTGAGATCGCCCGGGTGTCATCCAGTGGTCTCGACGTCGCAGGCATGGTCGACTACGCCCGGACCGTCGGAGGGCCCGCGCTCGCAGCCCTGACGTTCCACGAGCGTGCAGCCCTGCTCAAACAACTGGGTCTCACGCTGCTGGCCGGCAAAGAGGAGTTCTACCAACTCTCCCGGCACACCGGAGCCACCACCCGCGATTCCGGCGTCGACATCGACGGCGGTTTCGGCACCGTGCTGAGCTACGCGAGCAAGGCTCGACGCGAACTCCCGAACGAGACGGTCTATCTCGACGGTGCCATCGAGCAGCTCGGTAAGAAGGGCACCTTCCTCGGTCAGCACATCTACACCTCCCGGCGCGGCGTCGCCGTGCAGATCAACGCGTACAACTTCCCCGTCTGGGGCTTCCTCGAAAAGCTGGCACCCGCGTTCATCGCGGGCGTGCCCTCGATCGTCAAGCCCGCCAGCCAAACTGCGTACCTGACCGAGCTTGTCTTTCGTCGGATCATCGAGTCGGGGTTGCTGCCCGAGGGGTCGGTTCAGTTGCTGTGTGGCAGTGCCCGCGGTGTCCTCGACCACCTCGGCGGCCAGGACTCGGTGGCCTTCACCGGATCGGCCGAAACCGCTGCGACCCTGCGCTCACACCCCAACGTCGTCGGCGAGGGACTCCATTTCACGGCGGAAGCCGATTCTCTCAACGCGTCCATCCTGGGTTCCGATGTGGCACACACTGATCCGGAGTTCGACCTGTTCGTCAAAGGTGTCTTCACCGAGATGACATCCAAAGCCGGCCAGAAGTGCACGGCCATCCGCCGCGTGCTGGTGCCGCAGGACTCGGTCGAACCCGTCATCGAGGCGCTGAAGGCCAGGCTCGACAAGGTCGTCGTCGGTGACCCGCAGGACGACGGCGTCACCATGGGTGCACTCGCCAGCATCGACCAGCGCGACGAGGTCCTCAAATCCATTCGTGGACTGATCAAGTCGGCGTCCGTCGTCTTCGGTGATCCCGAGACCGTGGATTCACGGCCTGGTGCCTTCATGGCGCCGGTCCTGTTGCGGGCCGGCGACAAGAGCGCACCCGAACCGCACGAGATCGAGGCATTCGGGCCCGTCTCCACCGTCATCGGTTACGACAGCACCGCGGACCTGCTCGACCTCGTCGCCCGCGGAAAGGGCTCTCTGGTCGCATCTCTGGTGACCAAAGATTCGGCCATCGCGCGCGAGATCGTCCTGGGCACCGCTCCGTATCACGGGCGCATCCTGGTCCTGAATTCCGAGGACGCCAAGGAATCGACCGGTCACGGTTCGCCGCTACCGGTACTGGTGCACGGCGGACCCGGCCGCGCAGGCGGTGGTGAAGAACTCGGCGGTATCCGCGGCGTCCTGCACCACATGCAGCGCACCGCAATCCAGGGAACCCCGGACGTGCTGACGGCCATCGGCAACAAGTGGGTCACCGGAGCGAAGCGGACGACCGGCGACGTTCACCCGTTCCGCAAGAACCTCGGCGAACTGCGACTGGGCGATACCATCGTCGGTGGCCCACGACAGGTCACCCGCGCCGACATCGATCACTTCGCCGAATTCACCGGCGACACGTTCTACGCGCACACCGATCCCGAAGCGGCAGCGGCAAATCCGTTGTTCGGCGGCATCGTGGCGCACGGCTACCTGGTGGTCTCGCTGGCCGCAGGGCTGTTCGTCGACCCGGCACCGGGCCCCGTCCTGGCGAACTTCGGCGTCGACAGCCTGCGCTTCCTGACGCCGGTCAAGGCCGAGGATTCGCTGACGGTCACGTTGACGGCCAAGCTCATCACACCGCGCCAAAGTGCCGATTACGGCGAGGTGCGGTGGGACGCAGTGGTCGTCAACCAGGACGGTGACCCCGTCGCCACCTACGACGTACTCACTCTGGTCGCGAAGCCCGAGGCCGCGTCATGAGCGTGCGAGTAGCCGTCTGTTACGGAATGCCCGAGGACCCTGCCGCCTTCGATCGGCACTACGCCGAGGTGCACGTGCCCCTCGCTCGCGCAGTTCCCGGCCTGGTCGACTTCACTTGGGGCACGCTCGACTCGCTCGACGAGTCCCCGCCGCCCTACTACGCAATCGCAAGTCTGTACTTCGCGGACGAGGCATCGCTGAAGGCAGGATTGGCGTCGCTTGAAATGAAAGCGGCAGGCAAGGATCTGCGCAACTTCGCGACCGGTGGCGTCACGATGTTCACCCAGAACGAGCGTTCGGTGCTGCGGCCGTGACGGATTCGCCTATTGCGCGGGAGATGTTCGAGGTCGACGCCGCGTCCCGCAAGCTCGGTATCGAACTGATCGAGCTGTCACCCGGTCACGCGAGAATGTCGATGGTCGTGACCGAGGACATGGTCAACGGTTACGCCATCACGCACGGCGGATACGTCTTCCTGCTTGCGGATACGACGTTCGCTATGGCCTGCAACTCGCACGAGGATTCGGCCGTCGCTGCCCGATGCGACATCCGGTACCTCCGTCCGACGAAGGTCGGTGACGTCCTCGTCGCCGACGCCGACGAGCGTGCGAGGTTCGGCCGCAACGGTATCTACGACGTGTCGGTGACGTGCCGAGACGAGCTGATCGCCGAATTCCGAGGCGACAGTCGCACGATAGCGCGATAGCGATCCGGCGCGTGGAAGTACTGTGAGTCGGTGACCACTGCAGACCTGTCGGCGCTGGCAGACGCCACCGCCACTGCGGTGGGTGGTGCTGTGTCGGTGATGGATCCGCAGGGCTATGTGGTGGCGTATTCGTCGGTGCCGGGGCAGCCGATCGACGACGTGCGACGCGACGGCATTCTGGGCAAGCAGGTCCCGGCTCGATACATGGTGCATCACATCGATCCGGACTTCCGGCGCAGCTCGACCGTGCACGTCGTCGATGTGGCCGGTGCGCTACCCCGTCTGGCAGTAGCGGTTTCGGTCGACGGTGAGTACCTCGGCTCCATCTGGTGCATTGCGTCCGGTGCGGGCATCCGTCCGCCGGCCCCTGCGGCAGTGGCTGCATTGACGCGTGCGGCCGCAGCTGCAGTGCCGTTGTTGTCGGCCCGACATCATCCGGCCGATGCCGACAATCCCAGGGTGCGTGCGTTACTGACCGATCCCGAGGTCGTCACTACGCCGGGAAAGCGCTACGCCGTTCTGGCCGCAGAAGTGAAGTCGCCGCGAGCGCAGAAAGTGTTGGTGCAGCTCGCTGGTCTGCTGCAGCTCACGTTCGGCAACGCGGGCGACTCCGGATGCATCGTCGACGGGAACACCGTCCTGCTGGTGGTGGAGTCCGACGACGAACGCGCATTCGCTGCGGAGGCAGAGGAGGTTCGACGACGCGCAGAGGCGGCCTTCGGTGCTGCGGTGAGCTTCGCGATCGGTGGCCCGGACGCCCGTCCCGCGATAGCGCTCAAGCATGCTCACTGGGTACTCGACGCGATCGAAACGGGCGCGCAGACAACGACATTCGAGCAGAATCGCGTATCGGTCACTCTTCGGAGAGCGGGGGAGGCACTGTCGGAGGTGTCGCTCGCGTTGCCTGCCGTCGAACGGATGCTGTCCTGCGATGCCTCGGAAGGTACGGAATACGCCGCGACGGTGCTGGCGTTGTTGGCACACGAATCCAACGTCGCTGCCGCGTCTGCGTCGCTGTACCTGCACCCCAATACCTTTCGCTACCGACTTCGGCGTACCAAGGAGTTGTTCGGTCTCGATCTCGACGACGTGGACACCCGTTTACTGGTGTGGATGTCGCTGCGGCTCACGACCGGGCGGTGAGGACCTTCCCTGGGTTGAGCAGGTAATGCGGGTCGAGCAGTTCCTTGATGCCGCGCTGCAGTTCCGCTGCAACAGAGTCGAGTTCGGTCTCGAGAAGATCGCGTTTGAGCAGGCCGACTCCGTGCTCACCGGTAATGGTCCCGCCCAGAGAGAGGGCGAATGCCGCGATCTCGTCGAACGCGCGGTGTGCCTTGGCCAACGATGAAGGGTCCATCGGGTCGACGATGACCGTCGGATGGATGTTGCCGTCCCCTGCGTGGCCGACGACGCCGATGACGATGCCGATGCGCTCGGCGATGCGTCCGACCTCGTCGATCATCGCGGCGAGCTGCGAAATAGGAACGGACACATCGTCGACCAACGGTGAGCCGAGACGCTCGAGTGCCGGGTACGCCAGTCGACGGGCCTGCACGAGCTGCTCCGATTCGACCTCGTCCTCGGCAACGGCCACATCGGTTGCCCCGGCTGCGGTGCACAGTGCGGCGATGGCTTCGAGCTCCTGCACAGAGCCTGCGCCGATATCGGACTGAGCGATCAGCACGGCCGCGGCGTCGGTGCCGAAGTCCATCCGGGCGTACGCGTCGATCGCGGCGATGGTGGTGCGGTCCAGCAACTCGAACAGACTCGGAGTGATACCGGCGGCCCGGATCTGCGTCACCGCTTCACCGGCCGCGAAAGTCGACGGGAAGGTCGCGGCCATGGTCAGCGGAGTGGCAGCCGGAAAGTCGAGTCCTACGGTTGCCTCGGTGATGATTCCGAGTGTGCCTTCGGATCCGACGAACAGTTCGGCCAGGGAAAGCCCGGCCACGCCTTTGACAGTGCGTCGACCGACGAACGTGGCGCGCCCGTCGGCGAGTACGACGCGCAGACCACGGACGAACCGTGCTGTGACGCCGTATTTCACGCAGCACAGACCGCCGGCGTTGGTGGCGATGTTGCCGCCGATGGTCGACGCCTCCCAGCTGGACGGGTCAGGGAGGTACGTCAACCCCTGCTGCAGGGCAGCATCTTTCAGCTCTTTGTTCGTGACACCGGGTTGCACGACGGCGGTGCGGTTGACGACGTCCAACTCGACGATCTTGTTCATCCGCCGGGTGTTGAGGGCAATGGCTCCGACGCTGGCGTTCGCGGCTCCCGCCAGGCCGGTCAATGCGCCCTGCGGTACCACGGGAATGCGATGTGCCGATGCGATTTTCATGATCGCCTGTACGTCCGATTCGGTGCTCGGTAGCACTGCCGCCAGGGGTAGCGCGGATTCGCACAGAGCGGCGGCGTCGTGCCGGAAGCTCTGCAGAATGTCCGGGTCGGTCACCACCGCGTCGGCACCGAGGGCGCGCATCAGTTCGTCGATGACCGGCGAATGGAGAACGAGGGTGGTCGGAGCAGCCATGGATTCGAGTATGTCGGGCGGCGCTGTCGATGTCTGCGTCGTTTCGGACGAAGCACGAGGTCTCGATCGGTAGTTTCCGACGAAGTGTGGGCAGGGCCTTGTTATGCACGCGACCACCTTGACAAACTACGGTGGCGCCGGTCACAGTAATTACCGACCGAATGGACGGTGAGTTTTATCCGGTTCGTCGGTTACCTGAATCCGCCGCTGTTCATACCCCACGTCACTCCGAACTGTCGCTCGCTCTCACGAGCGCCGGAGCCCGAACGAAACGAGATCGTCGATGACAACACAGGTCGAGACGCCCACCGGGGTGTCGCGTGAGCATCGCCGCGCCGCGATGGCCAGCATGGTCGGAACCACCGTCGAGTGGTACGACTTCTTCATCTACGCGCAGGCCGCGTCGTTGATCTTCGCTCAGCTGTTCTTCGCGCCCATGGGCTCGTCCGGACAGCTGGTCGCCTACGTGACCATCGGTATCAGCTTCGTGTTCCGTCCTCTCGGGGCCATCGTCGCGGGGTACTTCGGCGACAAGATCGGTCGCAAGAAGGTCCTCATCGCGACCCTCACCCTCATGGGCGCGGCCACCGTCGGAATGGGACTGCTGCCCACCTACGCGACCATCGGCATCTGGGCTCCGATCATCCTGATCGTGTTGCGCATCCTGCAGGGATTCTCGACCGGCGGCGAATGGGGCGGCGCGGCATTGATGGCCGTCGAGCACGCGCCGAAGGGCAAGCGCGGAATCTACGGTGCCGCAACGCAGATGGGTGTTCCGCTCGGCATGCTCATCGCGGTGGGAACGTTGGCACTGTGCACCGGTTTGCTCAGCGAAGAGCAGTTCGAGGCCTGGGGCTGGCGTATTCCGTTCCTCATCAGCTTCGTGCTGATCCTGGTCGGCTTCTACATCCGACGCCGCGTCGAAGAGACTCCGGTGTTCAAGGAGCTCGCAGAACGCAAGGAGCGCAACCACACTCCCGTTCGTGCACTGTGGCGCACCAACAAGAAGCAGGTCATGCTGGCCGCGCTGTCGTTCGTCGGCAACAACGGCAACGGTTACATCATCGTCGGTGGCTTCATCGTCGCGTACTCGACGAGGGAGCACGGGCTCGCCCGTGTGGACGTGTTGGTGGCCAGTCTGTTCGCGGCTCTCGTGTGGGGTGTGTTCACCCTGCTCGGTGCGTATCTGTCCGACCGCTACTCCCGGACCGCCATCATGAACCTGGGCAACGCGTCAATGGTGTTGTGCGCCATCCCGTTCTTCCTGCTCGTCGATACCGGTGAGCTGCAGTGGATCTACGTGGCCCTCGGACTCTTCGCCGTCGGACTCGGCCTCGCCTACGGACCACAGCCGGCGCTGTACGCCGAAATGTTCCCCGCAGCAGTCCGATTCAGTGGAGCATCCATCGGCTACGCCATCGGCACCGTGCTCGGTGGAGCCTTCGTCCCCACGATCTCCGAGGCACTGTTCAAGGGAACGGGTACCTCGATGTCGATCTCGATCTACCTGATGATCCTGGCGGCGATCTCGTTCATCGCGACCTCGCGCATCAAGAACCGTAGGGACGAGGATCTGAACGTCTGACCCAACGACGACAGCCCCGCAACCAGCCCAGTTGCGGGGCTGTCGTCGCGTATGTGGCCCAGACGGTGTTCGTTCCGCGTGAGCTCAACTAACCTGTGTTGCAGCCTCTTTGCCCCATTGTTCGAGTGCGACAATTGCGTCACGCAAGGCGAGACCTCTCTCGGTCAGCGCGTACGCGCGAGTGTTGTGCCGAAGGGGGAGACGGGTCAACACTCCTGCCGCTTCGAGTTCGCGCAGCCGGGTAGCGAGCATGTTCGTCGGTACTCCCAGGTCGCGCTGCAGATCGCCGTACCGTTGCGGTTCCTTGAGCAGTCGCTCGACAATAAGAAGTGCCCACCGGGCACCGACGATGTCGAGGGCGGCGGCGAGGTCGCTCATTCGGCCGTATCGGTGTCCGGCTTCATCCAGAACGGCGAGTAGTGGTAGCCGTCGAGGTCGTCGAACTGCCGTTGATACATGAAGGCGTAGTCATCGATGTCTCCGATGCGTCCACCGGCAGCACCGGCCCGCTCGGTGAGCTCGTCGACCGCCTCGCGACTACCGAGGTCGAACGAGACCGTGACCTTCGACGGGGTGTGGGGACCGCCGATCAGCTCCTCGGTGCCACCCACGCTCGCATACATCTCGCGGCTTCCGAGCATGACGTACTGCCCCGGTGTGATGGCGAAGCACGACACGTTGTGGTCGGACATCTCGGGGTTGAGCGTCCAGCCGAGGGCTGTGTAGAAGGCGGTTGCGCGCTCGACATTCTCGACGGGACAGGTGATGAACAGGCTCATGCAGTGATACTTGCAAAATGCAAGCTGGCAGTCAAGGGTCGTGCCCGCTGACCGTTTGGCATGTCACCGTGTTGGCCTCGAGTAATCGATGATGCAGTTTCAGTGGGAGATCGTGAGTACAGCTTTTCCGCCGGGCAATTCGCGTCGTTTCATCAGTTCGATGACATGAATGAGTTCCGACCAGTCGACGCAGTACCCGGGTGTCGGATCGAGGCGGCCGTCGGCGGCCAAGCCCACGAGCAATTCGAGGTCCTCGCGTTCGGGGTACGCGACTGCATACGACATGTAGTTGGTGATCGTTGCGCCCTCGTGACCCATGAACGAGAACACATCGAGCTCGGCCTTGCTACCAGAACTGTTGCCGATCATTACCAGCGTGCCACGGGGTGCCAGCACGGACAGTGCCGCTTCGAGTACTGCGCCGCCAACTGATTCGATAATCAGATCGAAGGGACCTGATGCATCCGACGGTGTAGTAGTGACCTCGGTTGCTCCGAGTTCGATCAGTTCGCTGGCTTCGTTCTCGCCGGCTGTCGTGGTCGCTGTGACCGACGCACCTGCGGCACTTGCCAATTGGATCTGAAATCGACCCACGCCGCCGTTGGCGCCGGTGATCAGGACCTTGCGTCCCAGGAGGTCGCCACCCATACGCACAGTGCGTAGCGCGGTCAGCCCCGCCATTGGTAGAGCGGCAGCGATGTTGGTGCCCAACGTATCCGGGAGGACTGCCATTCGGTCGGTGCGCACGGCTGCGAGTTCGGACCATCCGGCTCCGTCGACCATTCCGACAATGGGTGTGCCTGCTTTGGGTCCGCTCCCGTCTGCGGCCGCATCGATCACGACGCCACTGATGTCCTGGCCGGGTCGCCAGCCGTGGCCCCTCGCGGCCATGAGGGAGAGTTCCCCGCGGTTGACAGAGAACGAATGGATCTGCACGAGAGCCTCATCGGCGGCCGGCTTCGGATCTTCGGCTTCGAGGCGTTGGATGGGAGTATCAGAGTCAGGGGTGTTGATCGTCGTGTACATCGGCGTATCCGATCTCGTCGTGTGGTCACACCGCGAGGGTGTGAATCTGTACGACGACGAGTCAACGCCGATCCGTCGGTGTGAACCAGAATCAATTCGTGCACTCAGCGTTCACGAAAAACAATCGGAGGTCAGATGCGGGCGCACGCTTCGGCCAGGGCGTCGACGAGTGTGGTCCGTTCTCGTACCGCCAACCACATCTGCACGGCCATGCCAGGATCGGTCACGGGCCGGAAGGTGACGCGTTCGGTCGACAGCGCTTGTGCTGAGCCCTCGTACATCGCTGTCCACGATGGTGGTCCCGAGCCGAGTTCGAGCACTGTCGCTTGTAGATCTCGGAATGGAACTCCCGTGGCCGGCTCGAACCCGGCGTCCGCACAAGCACGGAGCACGGTGGCGGCGAAGGCGGGGTTCTGCTCGGACGGAATCAGACGCAGCGGAAGGTCCGCCAGATCAGATAGCGTGAGATCGGGTTTGGAAGCCAGTGGGTGGCGCGTGGGAATCGCAACGACGATCCGGTCGAACCACGCCGGAGTCATCTCCAGATCGTGATCGTTCCTGGGCAGGCGAACAAGTGCGGCGTCGAGTGCTCCCGAACGAACAGCGTCGAGTTGCTCCCACACCTGCCCGATTTCCAGTGTGACGAGCAGATCGGGAAACTGAGTTCCAAGGTGGTCCAGCACCAGATCGACGCGAGTGCCCGAGCCTCCAGCTATCCCCAGTCGCAGGTGTGGTGGCCCGTCCGGCTCATCGGAGCGAGATTGCACAGTCGCCGCGGCGTGTGCCACCGCGTCGAGCACTGCATGAGCCTCCGGGACCAGCCTGCACCCGGCGGGGGTGAGTGTCACCTGACGTTTGGACCGGTCGAACAACGGCTGACCCAGCTCGTGTTCGAGTCTTCGAATCTGTTGACTGACCACGGCCTGGACCACGTGCAATCGTTCCGCCGAACGGGCGAAATGCAGTTCCTCGGCGACCACTAGAAAGTATCTGAGCTGCTTGATCTCCATGTCGAAACCGCCCCCTGCTCGGACCCCGCGTTCATAGAACCTACCGATCAGTATCCATTGTGTCCTGCTCGTCCGCCGGATGGAAAGACATCGACCACCAATGCTCAGCTATGCGCGTGCAACGGCCTACCCGAGAGCGCCATCATTGCCTCACCGAATGCTTCGTTCTGAGTGGGGTGGGCGTGCACGAAGCTACCGACCTCCGATGGCAGTGCTTCCCATGCCACCGCGAGTTGCGCCTCGCCGATCAGCTCGCCCACGCGGTCACCGACGAGGTGAACCCCGACGACGGGGCCGTCCTCACGTGCGCGAATAACCTTGACTCCGCCCGCGGTGGCGAGGATGCGGCTCTTGCCGTTGCCGCCGAGGTCGTAGACTACCGAGGTCACGGTGCCGTACTTCTGCTCCGCGGCCTTCTCGGTGAGTCCGACCGATGCGACCTCCGGATGCGAATAGGTCACGCGCGGAACGAGATCACCGTCGATGCGTGCCGGTGCGAGGCCGGCGATGTGCTCGGCGACGAACATGCCGTGCTGAAAACCGCGATGAGCCAACTGATACCCCGCCACGATGTCGCCGACGGCATAGACGCCGTCCGCGGTGGTGAGCAGATCGTCGTCGACAGTGACGAAGCCCCGTTCGGTGACAATGCCCTGCTCGGCCAGACCAAGGCCATCGGTACGGGGTCCACGACCGACGGACACGAGCACAAGATCTGCGGCGAGGGTGTCTCCGGAGGACAGTGCCACTGCGACGTCGTCGGAAGATTCGGTCACGGTCTCGACCTTGGTGCCGGTACGAATGTCGATGCCGCGTTTGCGCAATGCCTTGGTCAGCTGCTTCGAGGACCATTCGTCCTCACCCGGAACGATGCGATCGAGGGCCTCGACGACGGTGACCTTGGCACCGAAAGAGGCCCAGATACTGGCGAATTCGATACCGATGACACCGCCGCCGAGCACGACGACAGGCTCGGGGATACGGTCGAGCGACAGTGCGCTGTCACTGGTGAGCACACGTGGGCCCAGTTCCATACCGGGGATGGTGCGCGAATACGACCCGGTGGCGAGAACCAGTGAAGCCCCGGTGATGCGTCGCCCATCGACTTCGACGGTGCGAGGACCGACCACCTGACCACGGCCCGAGACGATCTCGATTCCCGGACGTTTCAACAAGCCTTGCAGTCCGGAATACAAGCCTGCGACCACACTGCGCTGATAGCCCAGTGCCGCAGGCATATCCACGCCAGCAAACGATGCGGTGACGCCGACATGCGCCGAACCGCGCACCGCGTCGGCGACCTCGGCGGTGTGCAGCAGCGCCTTGGTGGGGATGCATCCGCGATGCAGGCAGGTGCCGCCGAGCTTGTCCTCCTCGACCAATGCGACCGTCAGGCCGAGTTGCTCGGCGCGCAGGGCGCAGGAGTACCCACCTGATCCGCCACCGAGGATGAGAACGTCGACGTCACTCATCGGACGGATCCCAATGCCACGACGGGGTTCTCGACGAAATCAGCCACGGTGCGCAAGAAACCGCCGGCCACTCCGCCGTCGCACACGCGGTGATCGAACGCCAATGACAGCTGCGCAACCTTGCGGACGGCCAATTGGCCGTCGACCACCCACGGGCGGTCGATGATGCGTCCGATGCCCAGGATCGCGGCTTCGGGATGGTTGATGATCGCGGCCGAGCCGTCGACCCCGAACACTCCGTAGTTGTTGAGGGTGAACGTTCCGCCGCTCAGTCGAGCTGCGGGGAGAGAGCCGGTTCGCGCGAGCTCGGTCAGCTCGGCCAACCGCTCAGAGAGCTCCTTCAGATCGGCCTTGTCGGCCTGCGGCACAACAGGAACCATCAATCCGCGATCGGTCTGCGCGGCAATGCCGAGTCCGACGTTCTCGTATCGCAGGATCTCGCCCGCCGCAGTATCGACCGTGCTGTTGAGCTCGGGGAACTTGGACAGCGCGATCATCGTCAGCTTTGCCAGCACCGCTAGCAGCGTCACCTTCACGCCGTCGACGGAGGCGTCGAGGTCACGTCGGGCTTGCAGCACAGCCGTCGCGTCGACGTCGACCCAGACGGTCGCCTCGGGAATCTCCGTACGACTGCGAGAGAGTTTGTCGGCGATGGTCTTACGAATCCCGGTGATGGGAATTCGCGTGACGCCCTCCGGCGAGGAAGCATCGGCCGAACCGGCCAAGGCGCGTTCCACGTCCGCGCGGGTGATCACGCCGTGGCCGCCGGCTGTCTCGATAGACGCCAGATCCAACCCACCCTGCAGTGCCATGCTCCGAACAATGGGGGAGAGCACCTTCGGTGCATGTGAGTGGAAATTCGTAGCCTGGGTCGAGTTTCCACTCACATGCGAAGCTCTTTTTCGGCGGCCGGTGGGGCCGTGTCCCGTGCCATAGCCGATCAGCACATTTCCTGAGCCGGCGCGTTCTTCTTCGCGGTATCGCTCGTGGGCTGCAGGCGTATCGGCGACGGCACCGCCGGTGATGCTGATCAGGGGAGCGCCGACGGCGAGTGAGGTGCCCTCGGCCGCATGCAGCTCGCCGACAACACCCTCGAATGGGCAGGGCACCTCGACGGAGGCTTTCGCGGTTTCCACTTCGACGACGACCTGATCGATGGTGACGGTGTCGCCGGGCTTGACCTTCCACTCGACGATCTCGGCCTCGGTCAGTCCTTCACCGAGATCGGGGAGCAGGAAGACCTGCATGCTCATACCGTGACCGCCTTGCTGAGGTCGGGCGCGTCGTTCCACTGCAGTCGGTCGATGGCATCGAGCACACGGTCGGCGGACGGTAGGTGGAAGTGTTCGAGTTTCGGTGCCGGGTAGGGAATGTCGAGTCCGGTCACCCGCAGCACCGGCGCGTGCAGGTGGTGGAAGCAGCGCTCGGAGACGCGCGAGGCGATCTCCGCCGCGACGCCGGAGAAGCCCTGCGCTTCCTGAATCACGATGCAGCGTCCGGTCTTCCGTACCGAGGCTGCGACGCTTTCGTCGTCGAACGGATTGATCGACCGCAGATCGATCACCTCGACGCTCCGGCCGTCCTCGGACGCGAACTCTGCTGCCTGCATGGCAACCGAGACGGTGGGGCCGTACGCGAGCAGAGTGACGTCGGTACCGGCACGACGCACGACGGCGGTGCCGATCGGCTCGGTCTTCGCCAGCTCGATGTCGTCCTTGGAGAAGTACAGCCGCTTCGGTTCGAGGAAGATCACCGGATCGGGATCTGCGATGGCGTCACGCATCAGCGAGTACGCGTCGGCGACGGTGGACGGGGAGACGACTTTCAGGCCCGGGGTGTGCGCGTAGTAGGCCTCGGACGAGTCGCAGTGATGTTCGACGCCGCCGATGCCGCCCGCGAATGGAATGCGGATGACCATCGGCGCGGTGAGTGATCCGCGAGTTCTGTTGCGCAGCTTTGCAACATGGGACACGATCTGCTCGAAAGCCGGGTAGGCAAAGGCGTCGAACTGCATCTCGACGACGGGCTTGTAGCCCGACATCGCCATGCCGATCGCGAATCCGACGATGCCGGACTCCGCGAGCGGGGTGTCGAAGCAACGATCGTCACCGAAGTCTCGGGTCAGTCCGTCGGTGACGCGAAAGACTCCGCCGAGCGTGCCGACATCCTCGCCGAAGACAACGACCTTCTCGTCCTCGGTCAACGCGTCGCGCAGGGCGGCGTTGAGGGCTCCGGCCATGGTCATCGTGGTCATGACAGTTCTCCTGCTGCGATCTCGGCGGCGACCTGATTTCGCTGTTCGATCAGGCCGGGGGTGGGGGAGGAGTAGACGAACCGGAACAGATCCTCGGGGTCGACGTCCTGCTCGACGTTCATGCCCGCGCGAAGTGCCGCGGCATCGGCGTCGGCGGATACCGTCATCTGTTCGCGCAGCTCGTCGGTGAGCAGACCCTGGGCTTCGAGGTAGGAATCGAGGCGCGAGAGCGGATCTCGGGCCAACCACCCTTGCACCTCGTCTGCCTTGCGGTAGCGAGTGGCGTCGTCGGCGTTCGTGTGTGCGTCCATGCGGTAGGTGTGCGCCTCGACGACCACCGGTCCCTTGCCTGCTCGGACGTACTTCACGGCCTCGTCCATCACGGCCATCATCGCGATCGGGTCGTTGCCGTCGACCTGCTCGCTGCCGATGCCGTAGCCGACGCCCTTGTGCGACAACGACGGAGCTGCAGTCTGACGCGCGAGTGGAACGCTGATGGCGAATCCGTTGTTCTGCACCAGGAAAATCACCGGTGCGCGGAACACCGCGGCAAAGTTGAGGGCCTCGTGGAAGTCGCCTTCACTGGTCGCGCCGTCACCGCAGAACGCGAGGGCGATGGTGTCTCGTCCCTGCTTGGCCTCGGCGTAGGCGAAACCGGTCGCGTGCAGCAATTGTGTTGCCAGAGGTGTGCATTGGGGAGCGACCTTGTAGGCGGTGGGGTCGTATCCGCAGTGCCAGTAGCCGGCGAGCATGCCGAGCAACTCCACCTGGTCGACGCCTCGCGCCGCGAGAGCCATCGAGTCACGGTACGTCGGGAACATCCAGTCCTGCTCACCCAGGCACAGGGCTGCGGCGATCTGGCAGGCCTCCTGGCCGCGGGAGGACGGGTAGACCGCAAGCCGACCCTGTTTGGTCAATGCTGTTGCCTGCTGGTCGAATCGGCGACCGTGCACCATCGAGCGGTACATCTCGAGCAGGCGCTCGTTCGACGGGTGTGCGTAGCGGGCGGCACTGTCCACGCCCGTCCCATCGGGTGCGAGGTACTGCACGGGACGGTCGGCAGGCATGAACTGTTGGTAGGACGTTGCCGGAACCTTCTCGACGGTCGTCATGGGGCATTCTCCTGAGATCGGCTTGTACGGTGATTCTGGCCGAATCGGTGAGGAAGAAGTCCTATGGTCGTAGGATTGCAGACATATTGCCGACACTTCAGGTACGAACTGACTATCTGTCGGATCGGCGTAGCGAACCACCAGGTAGGAGCGGACGAATGGACGACGTCTCGAGACGTGTGGAATTGGACGACACGGATCGTCGCATCCTCGCCGAGCTGACTGCCGACGGGCGGGTCTCGATGCGGGTGCTGGCCGATCGATTGAATCTCTCTCGGGCACATACCTATACACGGGTGGACAGGCTCAAGGATGCGGGTGTCATCGAACGGTTCACCGTGCAGGTGGATCACGGGGCGTCCGGGCTAGGGACCTCGGCGTTCATCGCGTTGTCGATCCGTCAGGATTCGTGGCGCAGTGTGTCCGAGGGGTTGCGGTCGATGGAATTCGTCGACCACTTCAGTTTGCTCGGAGGGGATTTCGACGTGCTGGTACTCATCAGGACTCCCGACAACGAGAGCCTGCGGCAAGTCGTGCTGGAGGGCCTGCAATCGCTCGACGGCGTCCGGGCGACGCGCACGTGGTTGATCTTCGACGAGGACCGAGGTGGTCTGGGACGAACTGCGCCGCCCACCGAACGCTGACAGTGGGCGGCGTCGTTCGGGGTACGGGTCAGAAGTTGCCGCGAGCGTCCTGCTCACGTTCGATGGCCTCGAACAGTGCCTTGAAGTTGCCGATGCCGAAGCCGAGCGAGCCGTGGCGTTCGATCATCTCGAAGAACACCGTCGGGCGATCGACCAGCGGCTTGGTGAAGATCTGCAGTAGGTACCCGTCCTCGTCTCGGTCGACGAGAATTCCGCGCTTCTGCAACTCTTCGATCGGCACTCGGACCTTACCGATACGGGCTCGCAGTGCGGGATCCTCGTAGTACGAATCAGGAGTGGCGAGAAATTCGACGCCCGCCGCGCGGAGCGCATCGACCGAAGACAGGATGTCGTTGGTCGCCAGCGCCAGATGCTGTGCGCCCGGGCCGCGGTAGAAATCCAGGTACTCGTCGATCTGTGAGCGCTTCTTCGCGATGGCCGGCTCGTTCAGCGGGAACTTCACTCGGTGGTTGCCGTTGGAGACGACCTTGCTCATCAAGGCCGAGTAATCGGTGGCGATGTCGGCCCCGACGAACTCGGCCATGTTCGTGAAGCCCATGACGCGGTGGTA
The DNA here is from genome assembly GCF_000482405.1 of Rhodococcus sp. JG-3. NCBI lineage: Bacteria > Bacillati > Actinomycetota > Actinomycetes > Mycobacteriales > Nocardiaceae > Rhodococcus > Rhodococcus sp. JG-3. Next base: position 426,452 of record NZ_KI519398.1, on the reverse strand, counting down.
GAAGTCGACCCACTCGTCCATCTTGCCGAGCTCGACATTGCCGACCACGTGATCGAGAGCCTGGAAGATGCGCTTGGGAGCGCCTTCCGGTCGCTGCAACGTCGACGTCCGCGGTACATAACCGGGGAGGTAGGTGCCGGTATAGCGGGAGCGGTCGACCAACGTGTGTCGGGTGTCGCCGTAGGTCGCGATGGCCGCGGTGCGGACCGTGCCGTGCTCGTCGGACATGTCGGTCGGCTCTTGTAGTACGCGCGCGCCCTGCGCTCGCGCATGCTCGATGCATCGGTCGACATCGGGTACGGCCAGCGCGATGTCGATGACGCCGTCGCCGTGGCGCGTGTGGTGTGCCACCAGTTCGCTGTCGGGGTCGACGGCTCCCTTGATGACGAAACGCACTGCGCCGGACTTGAGCACGTACGCGTGGTGGTCACGTTGGCCGGTCGTCGGGCCCGAGTACGCAACGAGCTCCATGCCGAACGCGGACTGGAAGAAGTGCGCGGTCTGCGTCGCGTTGCCGACCACCCACACGATGGCGTCCCAGCCACTGACGGGAAAGGGATCTCGCTTGTCGTCGTACTCCACGAGTCCGACGAGCTGCCGCAGCTGATCGGCGTCGAGATCGGCGAGCTTCTCGTCGTCGTTGAGGATGTTGTCGAGGCTCATGAAAGCTCCTGGTTGGTCCGAGTGAGACACACTGTTCCGCCCAGCCCAACATCGCGGTGCAGGGGAGTCAATCGACGCCTGAATAGCTGTCCGTGCTGTGCAGATAGGGCAGGTTGTTCCGCACTTTGCTATACGATTCGTATAGCAAAGTGGAGGTGCGTCATGGAATCGACGTTGGACGAATTGGACCGGGCGATGCTCGCTGCGCTGCACGACAATTCGCGGATCGGCGTGCTCGAGCTGTCGCGAACGCTCGGTGTTGCACGTGCGACTGTGTCGGCCCGCCTGCAGCGATTGGAGGACAGCGGTGTCATCACCGGCTATCAGCCTCGAATCGGTTTGGCAGCAGCCGGTTACGGCGTGCAGGCGTTCGTCACATTGGAGATTGCCCAGGGTGCGCTCGGCGACGTCGTCGCCGTCCTGGAGCAGATACCCGGAGTGTTGGAGGCATTCGCGACAACCGGCGTCGGCGATGTGTTGTGCCGGGTCGCCGCGGCGTCTCATGACGATCTGCAGCGTACGTTGATCGCGCTCAATCAATCTCGCACGATCGCGCGGTCGACCAGTGTTGTCGTACTCTCGCAATTGGTCGAGTTCCGGGCACTGCCGTTGCTCAACAGCGCCGAGTCCGATCGAACCCCCAGAGCCCCCGCATACCGACGGGCGCACGAGTGACGGGCCTCAGGCCGGAACGATCCGGCCACGGACGTCGCCGAACCCGATACGACACCCGTTCGGCCCCGGAGCGCTGGCGGCGATGACGACCTCGTCGCCGTCTTCGAGGAAGGTCCGGGTCTCCGCGCCGAGTGACACGGGTTCCTTACCACCCCAGGTGAGTTCGATGAAGGCACCGCGCTGATTCTTCTCGGGTCCCGAGATGGTGCCCGACGCGAACAGGTCACCGGTTCGGGATGTCGCGCCGTTGCTGGTCTCGTGAGCCAGCATCTGGGCCGGCGACCAATACATCGAACTGTACGGCGGACGGGATACGACGTGGCCGTTCCACGTGACGGACAGATCGATATCGAGTGCCCAGGAACGGGATTCGCGGAGGTGTTCGAGCGGCGCGGGCTCCTGCGCCGGTGTCGACACCCGCGCCTGATCCAACGCGAGCAAGGGGACCACCCAGGGCGAGATGGACGTCGCGAAACTCTTGCCGAGGTTCGGCCCCAGCGGCACGTACTCCCAGGCTTGGATGTCGCGAGCAGACCAGTCGTTGACGATGACGACACCGAACACGTGCTCGGAGAACTGATCCGGCGAGATGGGACCATTCGCCGGAACGCCGACGACAAAGCCCATCTCTGCCTCGATGTCCAGTCGACAAGATGGGCCGAACGTGGGTGACGCCTCGTCGGGTGCCTTGCGTTGACCGTTCGGGCGCTTGACATCTGTACCGGACACGACAACCGTCCCTGCCCGGCCGTGATACGCCACGGGCAGGTGCTTCCAATTCGGTAGCAGCGGTTCGGCATCGGGACGAAAGAGTCGGCCGAGATTGGACGCGTGGTGCTCGGACGCGTAGAAGTCCACGTAGTCCGCAACTTCGAACGGCAGATGCATCGTGACATCGGAAACCGAGACGATCGCTTCCGTGGGGGTCGTGCCACTGACGATCATGGCGGTGACGGACTCGCGAACCTCGACCCACCGACTGCGGCCGCGCGCCATGAAAGCATTGAGGCTGGGCGAGGCGAGATCCGAATCGTTCAGAGCGACAAACAGATCGATTACATTGTCGCCGTAGCGGACTCCGACCCGAGCGTCCGAACCAGGAGTACTGAAAATGCCGTAAGGAAGGTTGTCGATTCCGAACTCGGAGTCGGCGGGGATGTCGATGTGCGTCATGAACGGCGCGCTCCTTGGTTCACTGAGGTGGGACGAGTCCGAGGCGGACCAGGTCGTCCAGCGGTTCGCGGATGCTGCAGGTGCCGAACGAGGCGAAGGCGCGTTGACCCTCGATCCCGGCGACGAGACCGGCGAGGACGTCGGCGTCCCGGATCGCCAGGATCTTCTCGAGCTCGCCGACGCGTGCGCCGCTGTGTGCGGCCTGCGCCGCGAGGATCACGTTGAGGAAACCGTGTTGCTCGAAACCGTTGTGGGGATCGGTGTTACGGGCGGCGTGGTGCAGACCCGCGGTGGCTTTGAAGTGGACCTCGCGCTGTGCCGCCTTGTAGATGGACCCGGCAAGCTCTCGCTCGTCCGGGTACTCGTCGGCCGTGACGCCGCCGGTCCTGAATTTGGCGCGATACCCGAACTCGTCGACTGCGTCGAAGATGTCGTCTCGTCGGGAGTCTCGGGGGATTTCGACATAGATGTCGATGTCCTGAGTGATGTTGCGCAAGGCGTCGATGTTCGTGCCGTCGGGTACGGCCACTTCGACGGCAACGACCGTCACGCCGGCGGTCCGGTCGGCGGCGCGTAGGCCTGCCTCCACGCTGCCCGGACCGGCAGGTGCGGTCAACGCGACCTCCATCCGGGCGCCCAGGACGAGTTCGTGCACCCGGTCCATCGGAACGACCAACGGGCCGACGAGGTCTGCGAAAGAACTCGCCCGGTACTCGAGATGTTGTGCTGCAGCAACATCGAGTGGTGCATTGCCGGGAGGGAAGGCAGCGGCGTCGTCGCACAGGCGGTGGAAGAACTTCGGGATCATCGGTTCGGCCCCCGGCCTGCCCACGTCCACGCATACCCGGTGTCCTCGCACGCGAGCGCTCCTTCACCGAGTTCGAGGGGGCGGAAAGTATCGACCATGACGGCCAGTTCGTCGAAGAACTCGGCGCCGATACTGCGTTCGTATGCACCGGGTTGCGGACCGTGAGCATGACCGCCCGGATGCACCGAGATCGATCCCTGGCCGATTCCGGAACCCTTGCGGGCCTCGTAGTCGCCGCCGACGTAGAACATGATCTCGTCGGAGTCGACGTTGGAGTGGTAGTACGGCACCGGAATTGCGAGCGGGTGGTAGTCGACCTTGCGCGGAACGAAATTACAGATCACGAAGTTGACCCCCTCGAATGCCTGATGCGCAGGCGGCGGTTGATGCACACGGCCGGTGATCGGTTCGTAGTCGGAGATGTTGAACGTGTACGGATACAGGCAGCCGTCCCACCCCACCACGTCGAACGGGTGTTGCGGGTAGACGTAGCGGGTTCCGACGATGCCCGTCGAACCACGGTGCTTGACAAGTACTTCGATGTCTTCGCCGTCGGCGAGTAGAGGCTCGGTGGGGCCGTGCAGATCGCGTTCGCAGTAGGGAGCGTTCTCGAGCAACTGGCCGTACTTCGACAGGAACCGCTTCGGTGGAGCGATGTGACTGTTGGCCTCGATGGCGTAGGCGCGCAGGGGGCCGTCGGGAATCCAACGGTGCGTCGTCGCACGCGGAATGAGCACGTAGTCACCCTGCTGCGCCTGGAGAGTACCGAACACCGTTTCGACGGTGGCAGAACCGGATTCGACGTAGACCATCTCGTCACCGATCGAATTGCGATACAGCGGTGAAGTTTTCGATGCGACGATGTAGGACAGTCTGACGTCGGCGTTGCCCAGAACGAGGCGTCGTCCGGTGACCACGTCGGTGTCCGCCACCGTGGATTCGGGAAACAGCTCGTGCAACTTCAGGTGCCGCGGCACGAGCGGATGGTTGGGCGTCGTCGATTGATCGGGCAGGTCCCACACCGTGGCATCGACGATGGCCGACGGTATGTGGCGGTGGTACAGCAGAGACGAGTCCGAGGAGAAGCCCTCTTCGCCCATCAGCTCCTCGTAATAGAGGTTGCCGTCGGGAGTTCGGTGCTGGGTGTGCCGCTTCGGCGGAACCGATCCGAGCTGCCGGTAGTAGGCCACGTGCTCTCTCCTGAGTTCTGTCACCGCTTGTAGTAAAGACATTAACTACTTTCACGTGATCTACGCAACCTTCAGTTGCGCCCCCGTACGTCGAACTGGCTGCGGTTGGTGATCAGTTTGGTCAACAGCATCACCAGGATTCGCTGTTCGGGTTCGGTGAGCGCGCTGGCCCATGCGTTCTCCCGTTCGTTCTGTTCGGCGAACGCCGCGACCATCTCGTCGTGCCCCAGCGCGGTCAGGGCGAGGCGCACCGAACGTCCGTCCTTCTCGTCGGGCGTGCTGGCGAGCAGGCCGCCGGAGATGAGTGTCTTGGACAGGTTCGACACGGCGGCGCGGCTCATGCCGGTCAATTCGGCTGCTCGTCGCGGCTCGATCGGGCCGGCGAGCCACGTGACGAACATCAGCCGAAACGACGACCACGACCAGCCTCGCGGGCGATGAACCGTCGACTCGAGGTCGTACGTGACAATGTTCGACGCTCGGTTCAGTGTCAGCAGAACCTCGGTGGCCAGCTGATGCTCGAACCCGTACTCCCGGGCCAGTGTGGTGTTGGCGGTGTCGATGAACGACCAGAAATCGGGCTCGGGTGCGTCGGTCACGGATTCACTGTAGCCACGAACACATCTGATCAACACCTTTACTACTCACGCAGCGAGATTCGTGTCCCACCGAGGAGGGGCCATGATGGACCCATGAGCTCGAAGAACCTGTTCGGTGGCCCCCGCACCCTGCTGATCGTGGCAGCAGTGGTCATCGTGATCGCACTCGTCGCTGCTGCCGCGACCCTGATCGTCCGCGCCGTACTCGGACCGCCTGAGGGGGAGAACAAGTTCGAGATCCAGGGTTACTCTCTCGTACAGGTCGATCCCCAGGTCAGCGACCTCGCGCTCGCCACACGCTAGCCGACTCTGCACCGACCTGCGGGTCGTGCGTCTGCTGAAAATTTCGCCCGCCGCGCGCGAATGTGCGGAGTGTGGCGGCGGGTACCTCGTGTTCGGGAACGGGCTCGCCGATCCACTCGCAGTCACGGACGAAGGTCAGGTTCGACGCCACCGCGTCGGCGCTGTGATCTTCCCGCAGTGGGCCGGTAATTCGGCCGAGGAAGTACTCGCCGTGCTCGGTTCGCGTCCAGACGAAAGATCCGTCCGCGACCTGCTCGAAACGCTCGACCCGTCGTAGCGAGCGTTCGTCGTTCGCCGACATACCGCAGAGTCTGTAGGTGAGGGCACGCTCGACGCCATTCGGCATCGGGGCGCGGTAGACGGCGTCCGGCATACGTTCGAGAGTATCGATGCTGGCCGGAATGCCCAATGGGTGCTAAGTTGAAGATTCAACTTAGGTACTTCGAAGGACCCGCCATGACTTCTGTGATAAACCCGCCCGTCGCGGGTGCCGCATTCGATGCGTTTCTCGCCGACGCAGCACCCGCGAGCCGGTCGCAGCAGATGTGGACCCCGCACGACGGGCCGATGCCCGCGCTGTACATCAGTCACGGTGCACCCCCGGTGTTCGACGACGCGCTCTGGATGAACGAACTCTTCACCTGGTCGCAGTCGATGCCTAAGCCGAAGGCGATCCTGATCGTCAGCGCACACTGGGAAGAGGCCCCGTTGAGCCTGTCCGCGACGGCTGCGGCGACACCACTCGTCTACGACTTCGGTGGATTTGCCCAGCGTTACTACTCGATGGAATACCGGACTCCCGACGCTCAGGCGCTGGCTGCACGGGTGGCCGCGGCCATTCCGGCGTCGGAGAACCTGCATCGGCACACCGCGCGCGGACTCGATCACGGTGCCTGGGTGCCGCTGAAGGTCATGTATCCCTACGCCGATGTCCCGGTTCTGCAATTGAGCCTGCCGACGCACGCCCCCGATCGGCTGATGGCGATAGGCGCTGCGCTGAAGGAACTTCGGGCCGAGGGTGTGTTGGTCATCGGTTCCGGGTTCATGACCCACGGACTGCCGTTCCTGTCCCGGGAGAATTTCGCTACGAACACCGTGCCGACGTGGTCCGAGGACTTCGACCTCTGGGCTGCCGACGCCTTGTCTCGCGGTGACGTCGGGACTCTCGCCGACTTCCGCAGTGCCGCACCGGGAATGCCGTACGCGCACCCCACTGTCGAACATTTCACGCCGTTGTTCGTCACCCTCGGTGCCGCCGAGAATCCGGAAGCTCCGGTGACGACGGCCATCACCGGCTTCCAGTTCGGTTTGGCGAAGCGATCTTTCGCCGTCGCGTGACGAACGGGAACTAATCCGTGCAATTGGGCTCGATTCAGTTCTGAATCTTTTTCGGTTCGGGGATTGTTATCCACGCCACTTCGCTCTACAGTTCTCAGCACTATCTCGGACATCGGTGTCCAAGATCGTCGGATGCGCTGTACGAAATGTCGCCGGGCGCGCGTCCCGTGGACCCCGTTGTCCGGCGCGAAGGAGTACAGCTGTGTCTTCTGCCCGATCTTGGACGCTGCGGGTAGCGATCGGTGTGGCGACCGTAGCCGCCGCCGTTGCCGCTACGACCAGCCCCGCTTCCGCTGAACCCGAATCCAGCGGTCCGGCCGGTGTGGAGGTTCAGCCGCCTCTGCCGCCGCTCACGTGGCCGAAGATTCCCGAGTTCGACACCGACTTCTACCTTCCTCCCGCCGACGTGGTGGCAGCGGCCGCGCCGGGCCAGATCATCGCCGCACGGCCCGTCGAGCTCGCTACTCTCAACGTCATTCCCACACAGGTCGACGCGTGGCAGTTGTCGTTCCGGTCCAACAACGGGCGCGACGAGCCGATCGCCGCCGTGACCACGGTCATCAAGCCGCGTGGAGTGCCTGCGGCACCGCGTCCGTTGATCTCCATCCAGGTGGCCGAGGATTCTCTCGCGGCCTACTGCGCTCCGTCGTACGCGATGCGAGCGGGTGCCATCCCCTGGCCGGTGACCGGCGCGGTGACGTCGGGCGCTCAATTCCTCGAAGTGCAGGCAGCGTTGGCGCAAGGATGGGCGGTGTCGGTACCCGATCATCAGGGCCCGAACAATTCGTTCGCCGCCGGGCCGGTCGCCGGCCGGATCACACTCGACGGCATCCGAGCTGCCGAGAATTTCGCGCCGATGCAGTTGGCCGGGGAGGCCACCAAGGTGGGGATGAGCGGCTACTCCGGTGGCGCGATCGCCACCGGGCACGCAGCAGAACTGGCCGAAAACTACGCCCCTGAGCTCGATATCGTCGGAGTCACCGAGGGCGGCACCCCGGCCGAACTCGGGGCATTGGTCGACAACGCGAACAACACCCTGGGATCGGGCATCGTGGCCGCCGGCATCATCGGTGCCAGCCGCGAGAGTCCCGAGCTGGCCGCCTTCATCGACGAACACGTCGACCCGTTCGGTAGAACGTTGTTCGCGGCCAAGGACAACCTCTGTGTCGGCTACTCGTCGGCGCTGCTGCCGTTCGTCAACCTGAAAGGCTTGCTGCACACCGACGGCGACCCGATCCAGCAACCGGTGGTGAAGAAGGCCCTGTCTGCGATGCAGCTCGGCCGTACCACTCCGAACATGCCGCTCTACGTCTACCATTCCAACCCGGACTGGCTGGTGCCGATCGGGCCGGTCAACGCGATGGTCGAGTCGTACTGCAGCCGTCCGGGTGCCGACGTCACCTACACCCGCGATCATTTCAGTGAGCACATCAGCTTGGAGCTGATCGCGTTTCCGAGTGCGGTGTTGTGGATGCGCGACCGATTTGCCGGTGTTCCGGTGGAACCGGGTTGCCGGACGAACGATGTCGGCTCGATGGCGCTCGACACGCGTGCACACCCGACGTTCGTCGCGGCCGTCGGCGAGATAATCGCCGGATTGTTCGGGAAGCCGATCGGGTCGTGATGGAACCGATCAGCGGGGCTGCGAGCGGTGCGTCGCCTGTAGACTCCCTCGGTGACTGTCGCCGATGATCAGGGCCGCATCTACGCCGGACGATCCTCCGCTGTTCGGAAAGCCGATCGACGAGCTCGGTTCTTGCACGCGGCTATCGAGGTCATCGGGGGACGCGGGTACGCCGCCACCTCGGTGGCGGATATCTGCTCCGCGGCAGGCCTCGCGCGCAGTCAGTTCTACAGTGAGTTCGCCAACCGTGAGGCGCTGCTCGTGGACGTCTACGACCTGATCCAAGACGACGCGCTGGCCGCCGTCGTCGCCGCACTCGACGAGCAGGTCGACCGTGATCGTCGCTCTCTGGTCGTCGCAGCGATGACGGCCCTGGTCGGATCGATCGGAGGTGACCCACGTCGGGCGCGCATCTCCTATCTGGAGATGCTGGGTGTCAGCGATGCCGTCGAACAGCATCGGACGCGCCGTCGTGCGCAGTGGGTGGAGTTCTTCGAGAACACCCTGCGCTCGGAAGTCGGTTCCGATTTCGTTCCCCCGGGTGGATACCGCTTGGCCGCAACGGCATTCCTCGGTGCGCTCACCGAGATCGTCTCCGACTGGTCCCGCACTGCTCCGCCTCGTCCACCCATCGAGCAGATCGTGGACACGATGGTTGCTGTCCTGGCAGCGTTCGTTCCGGACCTGAACTGAACTGCAGCCGGCCGCGCAATACAGTGGACCGATGACAGACGCCACCGGTCCGCTCGCAGGCCTCGTGGTCGCGGACTTCTCTCGTGTGCTCGCCGGACCGTACGCGACGATGATGCTCGGCGACATGGGCGCAGACGTGATCAAGATCGAGCGGCCCGGCAGCGGCGACGACACCCGATTGTGGGGTCCGCCGTACGATTCTGCCGGTACCGCAACGTATTTCAACTCGGTCAATCGGAACAAGACGTCTCGGTTCATCGACCTGCAGTCCGAGAGCGGTGTGGCCGAGGCCTGTGAGATCGTCGCGGGCGCAGACATCGTGATCGAGAACTTCCGCGCCGGAACGATGGACCGGCTCGGTCTCGGCTATTCGGCTGTCGCGCAGACGAACCCTGGCCTGATCTACTGCTCGATCACCGGTTTCGGTACCGGCGGCGGTGCTGCTCTTCCTGGATACGATCTGGTGGTCCAAGCCGTCGGCGGGCTGATGAGCGTCACCGGGCCCGACGCATCCACGCCGACGAAAGTGGGCGTGGCGATGGTCGATATCGTCACCGGTCTGCACGCGCTGAGCGGAATCCTTGCCGCACTGCATCATCGATCGAACACCGGTGCGGGTCAGCGGGTGCACACCTCGCTGATGGCGTCGGTACTGTCCGCACTCAGCAACCAGTCGGCGGCATACCTCGGGGCCGGGGTCGTACCGGTTCCCATGGGCAACAAGCATCCGTCGTTGGTGCCGTACGAGGTGTTCGAGACCGCCGATCGACCGCTCGCGTTGGCCGTGGGCAACGATCGGCAATTTCAGGCGCTGGTCGACGTGCTGGGTACCCCGGATCTGGCTGCGGATCAACGCTTCTCGTCCAATTCTGCTCGCGTCGAACATCGAGATCAGTTGGTCGACCTGCTCAACACGGCGTTGCAGACGCGTACTGCGGACGACTGGTATCGAGAACTGATGGCGCGGCACGTTCCCGCCGGGCCGGTCAATTCCATCGAGGAGGCATTCGCGTTCGCGCAGTCGTTGGGTCTCGAACCACGCATCGAGGTTCCAGGGGCAGCGGCCGAGGGCGTCCGAAATCCGGTGGATTTCTCGGCGACCCCGGTGAACTACCGGCTGCCGCCCCCGCCGGCCGGCTGAGCCCGTGCGTGGTGGTCCTGCAACTTGTGCTCCACTCCCGGGCTCGAGTCGGCGAATCCCCGGTATGCAACCTCTTCAGTGGAGCAATAGTTGCAGCGGCAGTAACTCGCTGCGCTAGTTCAGCGCCCACTTCACCGACACGGACACGCTGACGGTCTGCTGTCCCGGTTCGATGGGCACTGCCGTGTCGAACGAAGCGGAGTCGCGAAAGCTCGTCGGCTGCTCCTGACCGGTGATCGATTCGGTGATCGACAGAACGTCACCGAGTTCGCCGCCTGCGAGCGACGCATACTGCTCGGCGCGATCGCGGGCGTCGGCGAACGCCCTGGACCTGGCATCGGTGATCAGTTCGGAATCGTCGTCGATCTTGAACGAGACCCCGGAGATTCGGGTCGCGTTGCCACCGGCGGAGGTGGCGTCGCCGAGGACTGCAGACGCCTTCGACAGGTCGCGCACCGTGACCTGCAACGTGTTGGTGGCCTGATATCCGGAGATGGCCGAGGTGCCGCCCGGCAGTGCTCCGGAGTACTGCGGATCGATCGAGACCTGCTGCGTCTGAATGTCCTCGCGCGCGACGCCGGCAGCAATCACTGCGTCGGTCACCTCGGTAACCGCAGCATTGGCCTGTTCGATGGCGGCAGTGACGTCCTCGGCTGTGGCCTGAACGCCGATCTGGGTCGTCAACGTGTCCGGTGCACCCTGGACTTCGCCCACTCCGTTGACGTTCACTCCGGGAGGTCCGTCCGGGGACGAGGTCGCCGGACTGCTGCAGCCTGCGGTCAGGGCTGCAGCCAACACCAAGGCCGATGCGCACGATCCGATCGTCCATCGATTTCGGTTCACCGCCGTAGTGTCCACCATTGCAGGTGAATTGGGAAGGCTCAGGGCTTGAGATACTCGGCGTCGAACGTGACGGTCACGTCGTCCGCCACCTTCATGGCTCCGAACATCTGCGAATACGGCGTGATCTTGTAATCCGTTTGACGCACGGTAGTTTCGGAACCGATCTGCCATCTGTCGCCGGAGTCGGTGACGTCCACGTCCACGGTGATTTCCTTCGAGACACCGTGTATTTCGACTGTTCCGGCCAACCGATATCCGGAGGCGACGGCAGTGATCTCCTCCGAACGAAATCGAATTGTCGGGTATCGGTTGGCGTCGAAGATCCTGAGTGCGTTAGCTTTTGCCACGATCTTCTCCGGCCCGATCAGCGGTGTCAGTCCGCCCTCACCGTGGATCACCTCGAGTGAGCCGACCTCGGCGGTCAGTGACACCGCGGTGGGGGCGTCCCCGGACCACCCGACCGTTGCGGTCCAGGAGGTCACCGCAATCGTGAGTCGATGCCCCATCTTGGATGCCCTTCCGGTGACATCCGTCCGAACAGCCAACTGCCCGCCGTCCGATGCGTCGAAAGCCCAGGTCTCGGTGGTCATCTTCGCGACTGTAGACGCGCGGCGGCCCGGCAGCTCACCGAAGCCGACAATAGAGGCTTAGTGTGAAGGAATGTTCTCCAATTCTCCTCGAACATTCGTCGCCGACGCCCTCCGCGGCTTCGTGGCCGCCACCGATGACGTCACCTGGCACGCCGATCCCGGATTCCTCACCCGTCGCTATCGCATCTCCGACGGTCAAGTCGCGCTGCTGTCCGGTGGCGGATCGGGCCACGAGCCGATGCATGCCGGATTCATCGGTCGCGGCATGCTCACCGGCGCGTGCCCCGGCCTGGTGTTCACGTCACCGAACGCCCTCCAAGTACACGAGGCATCCAAGGCCGTGGACTCCGGCGGCGGAGTGGTGCACATCGTGAAGAACTACACCGGCGACGTGATGAACTTCAAGATCGCCCGAGAGTTGTTGCAGGAAGACGGTATTGCGGCCGATGTCGTTCTCGTCGACGACGACGTGGCCAGCGAGAGCGAGGACGGCCCGGGTCGCCGTGGCACTGCCGCGACCATCGTCGTCGAAAAGGTGTGCGGCGCAGCGGCAGAACGTGGCGACAGCCTGCAGGCGGTGGTCACGCTGGGGCGTCGAACAGCGGAGAACGCACGCAGCATGGCGGTCGCACTGAACCCGCCGACGCTACCGGGTGCCGACGGCCCGTCGTTCGAATTGCCCAAGGAGGAAATCGAACTCGGCATCGGTATCCACGGTGAGCGCGGCACCGACCGGGTGTCCCGGCTGCCTGCTCAGGAGGTCGTCGAGAAGCTGACCGAGCCCATCGTGAGCTCGCTCGGCCTGAACTCGGGCGAATCGGTGATCGCCATCGTCAACGGGCTCGGCGCAACGCACCCGCTCGAACTGCATCTGCTGTTCGGGGAACTCTCGGAGTACCTCGCGGGTAAGGGCATCGAGATAACCCGCTCACTCGTCGGAAGTTTTGTCACCGCACTCAACATGGGTGGAGCGTCCATCACTCTGGTGCGCGCCGACGACGAGATGCTCGAGCTCTGGGATGCCCCCACCGATGCGCCCGGTTGGCCCAATGCCTCCAGTCGTGGAGCGAAGGAGGTGGGAGAACGCGGTGCTTTCGGCCCGTCCTACGAGCCCTCCGATTCAGGCGAGAAGTCGGCATTCGTGTCCGAGTGGATCGGGTCGTGGGCCCAGCGGGTACTCGACGAGGAGCCCGCTCTGACCGAATTGGATCGCAAGGCGGGTGACGGCGACTTCGGCACCAACATGGTGGCCGCACTGGAACAACTCGACCTTGACGCGATCAAGGAAACCTATTCGGCAGCAACGGTATTCGAATCCGTGAGCGAGGCCTACCTCGGCCACGCAGGCGGTACGTCCGGCGCACTGTTCGGTATCTGGTTCCGCCAGTTCTACCGAACGATGCTCGAATCCGAGCCATCTGCCGCGGCTGTCGCAGCGGCCGCGCGGGCCGGACTGGACAGCATCACCGAACTCGGTGGAGCCCGCGTGGGCGACAAGACGATGATCGACGCCATTGCCCCGGCTGTCGACGCGCTCGAGAAGGACGGCGGCACCCTGCAGGATGCCGCCGACGCCGCGAAGACCGGAGCCGAATCGACCAAGGACATCACCGCCAACCGGGGCCGTGCCAGCTATGTCGGTGAGGCCGCGCGAGGCGTCGTCGACCCCGGTGCGTTGGTCATGGACTGGTTCTTCGAGGCGGCAGCGTCTAGCTGATCGAACCGAGGAACACCGCCGCGATCGCTTCGAGGCCGGCCTGATCGTCGGCGTCGAAGCGATCGGGTATCGGGCTGTCCAGATCGAATACACCGATCAGTTTCTCGCCCTGGTACAGCGGAACGACGACCTCGGAGCGAGTGTTGGCATCGCACGCGATGTGGCCGGGAAAGGCATGAACGTCGGCCACTCGCTGTGTCTCGCGGGTGGTCGCGGCAGCGCCGCAGACCCCTTTGCTCAGCGCGATACGAACACAGGCAGGCTGGCCCTGGAACGGACCGACTACCAGTTCGGTGCCGTCGAACAGGTAGAAGCCGACCCAATTGACCTCGGGCAGAGCGTGATAGACCAACGCGGAAAGATTGGCGGCGTTGGCGATCAGGTTCGATTCCTCGTAGACGAGGCCCCTGGCCTGCTCGGCGAGCTGCTGGTACTGCTCTGCCTTGGACCCGTTCAGTGCTGTCGCGGTGAAGGACATGCGCCGAGTCTAAGCGCACACCCCAGCACCACCAGATACGCCGACATCCCGCCCACCTGCACCCGCTGAGCGATGCCGAGGCCGTGATCGCCGGGAAGGTTGTCGGCGATCAACAGCCACGCCGTGGCCAGGGCCGTGATGGCCAGCACCGCGACACCGAGCGTCCGAAGCAGGGGATAGGCCCGATAGCGGAATGCGGCGAGCGTGAACGCGATCATGACCGTGAAGATCGCGAACACCGCGATGGTGCTCGTCAGAGCATGAAGATGATGAAGCTGTGGGAACAACCCGCTGGGCTCGATCGGGCAGCTCGGATCGTCGGCGGCCACACACTCGAGTGGCAGTTTCGCGTCGGCGATGGTGGCGATACCGAAGATGCCCGACGCCACCCAGCCGGTGACGACGAGCCGTCGGCGAGGGCTGACGAAGAAGCCGAGCACGGCGGCGAGGATCATCAGCGAACCCGTGACCACGTCTGCGGTGGAGAAGAATTCGCGGTACGGCTGATCGCGGGCATCGAGTTCGCTGAGGAAGGATCGGGCCGGGTCGAGCCCGGTATCGAGGAAGAATTCGGCCACCCACGCGGAGTACAGCAACCCGGCGAGGATCAGAAACACCACCGCGATTACTCGGCGGATATCCACACCTTCGGTTTTCGAGCGCACCGACCAAGGCTAACCAGTGAGCTCGTCGGCAGCTGCCACCGCCAGCGCGACCGCGGAGTCGCAGTCGTCCGCCATGACGGACAGCTCGGGAACCGTGCGGGCGTAGCGCGCGGCCGAGTCCTCGTTATCGGGCAGGCCGAGAACGGGGTTGCCCAACACGATATCGGCCGAACACACCGAATCCGAGTCGCGAGTCTCCACGGTGTAACCGCCCTGCCAGATCTTCTCGCGATCCGTCGATCGCAAGTCGCTGTCGTCGTAGGTGAGCGCGACGTCGAGCAGAACCAGGTTGTCCTCGAACGTCGCCGACGACGCCTCGAAGTGGCAGCCGTACGGATCCGCGGCAGGGTTCCACCGGTCGACCGTCCAGGTCTCGGGCAGATGCTCCAGAACGCTGCACGGATCCTTCGTGGCCAACGGAAGGTTGTACCTGGAATCGGCACGTAGTGGTGGATCGCTCACGAGGCCGAGTGCGGTCTCGGTGACGGATTTCGCTGCACTGCAGGCGTCTCCGTCAGCAAGATAGACGTCGATCGTGGCGAAACTACGACCGGATTCGGTGAGGACATCGTCCATGGGCCCGGAGGTGGTGCCGTCGAACTCGTCGCGAAGCGGGAAGCTGACGCGACACGTCCCTCGAGAGGCGTCGTCGAGATACACCTGTTCGTCGCCGATCGTGACTTGCTCGAAGTTGGGGTCGGCCGGAGTCGGCTGGTATCCGTTCAGCTTGATCGACACGGAGTCCGTGACGTCCGATCGCCCAGGGTTGACTTCTGCCGAGCAGCTACTCAGTTCGCCGTCCGGTCGGAGCTGCACCACGGTGCCGAGGGCGGTGAGGTCGTCCTCGGTGAGGAAGCCGCAGGGATCGAGGCTGCGGACGAAGGCCGCCGAGTCGGCCAGATAGCGGTCTGCCTCCGACATCTCGAATCCGTACCGGTTCTGTCCCGCCGGCGACGCACTGCCGGCGGGGAACGCGCTGCCGAGCAACACCACCGCGCATCCACTGGTCGATACCGACATCGCCGCTGCCATCGCCGCAAGCACCCAACTTTTACGCACTGTCCTCATCCCCCGACTCGAATCGACCGATCATCAGGTTGGACGCGCGGGGAGTGCTGTGGGTTTCAGTCGGTCACTATCGGATCTGCAGCAAGATCGTCGACGACGCGTTGGGCGGCGACGACCGGGTCCTCGTGTTCCCAGATCCGCACGACGCGCCAGCCTTCCTCGATCAGGCGGGTGTCGGTGTCGCGGTCGCGGGCCACGTTCGCAGCCAGCTTGTCGGCCCACCACTGGGCGTTGTTGCGCGGTTTCGTCGCGTGGACGGGGCAACTGTGCCAGAAGCAACCGTCGACGTAGACCGCCACTTTGCGACGGGGGAACACCAGATCTGCTCGACGCCGCATGCCCTTCAGCGGGGCGCGGTCGACGAAGTAGCGCAGTCCTCGTCGGTGCAACTCACGACGCAGCGCCACTTCCGGTTTGGTGTCGCGGCGGCGCTGCTTACTGAGCCGTGCACTGGTTTTCGCGTCGGTGATGGGGCGTGTCGCGCTCACACCGACACCCGTTGCGTGTACCCACCCATGCGCTCGAGGTGGGCGTCGAGGTCGTCGAGAAAGCCGTCGGCGAAGCGGAGGTTGCCGGCTCGCGCGCGCTTGAGGAACCCGGCCGTGGCTCGCGCCGACAGCAGGGTGGAGTCGTCCAGGAAGTCGATCAGGTCCTCGGGCGGTTCGTGCACCGGCATGGTCGAGACGGTCACCTTGAAGCTCGCGCGGTCTCGGCCCCACGCGGCCGTGGGCCAGGCCTGACCGGGCAGCAATGCGGTATCGCCTGCGACGTCGTAGGGCTTCGGGTCGTCGAGTGCGGCGGCGACCCACGACGCCATCCGCACACTGACGGCATTGCCGACGAGCTTCCAACGATGCCCGGTACGCACTCCGGCGCGCTCGACCGCGGGCAGCGTCCAGTCCGGATCGAACCCCTGCAGCCGCTCGGCCCCGATGATGCCGGGCGTGACGATCTCCCCGGACGGCAACCGGACGGCCGGCGGACTGGCGATGCCGAGGGAGGAACCGCCCTTGAGGGTGGGGACGGCGTTGACGGCCCAGCCCAGTCCGCGGGTGCCCTCGGTCCAGTAGAAGCCGCAGGGCGCAGTGCTCGGATCGCCGTCGGGCAACGGCCCGGCATCCTGCGAGAACAGCACCTCACGCGGATCGTCGGTGCGCGAGGCCAGCATCACCACGCGCTGTCGACGCTGCGGCAACCCGAACGCACGGGCGTCGACGACGCGGTAGGCCCACATGTAGCCGAGGTCCTCGAGCGCGTAGGTGATGTGTCGCATCGCTGCGCCACGTCCGAGTTGCAGCATGAACGGCACGTTCTCCATCAACAGCCACCGCGGGCCGCGGCGACGTGAGACCAGCCGGAACACCTCGTCGACCAGCCCGGAACGAGCCCCGGTGATGCCTGCGGTCCGTCCGGCCTGGGAGAGGTCCTGGCAGGGGAAGCCGGCGGCCACGAGTTCGGTGCCGGTGGGCAGGCTGCGCAGCGTGGTGACGTCGGTGTGCAGCGGAACGTTCGGCATGCGCGCCGACAGCACCGCGCCGGCACCCGGATCGATTTCGCACAACAGCTGCGTCGTCCACCCTGCCTCGGCCAACCCCAGCTCGAGCCCGCCGATTCCGGCGAACAACCCGACCATCGACCGTGTGCTCACGTGTGCCCTTCTCTCGCCCGACGGGTTCACGTTACTCGAGAGTCGGTGCGCTGAGCGTCGACAAGCTGAGCGTCGGTCGAACTTGACCTCGACCGCGCTCGAGGTTCCACACTGGAATGCACGCCGCCGAAAATCGGTTGGAAACTGAGCCTGAGCAATGAAATCATTCGGGCACCGCAGTAAGGAGAACAACACGTGTCCACGGGTGTGCTCGACCCCGAAGCCCCAACCGTCGTTGAGTCGAACCCGAATGCTGCGCGGACACCCACGTCGCTGCAGCGTTTCGCGCCGTTCCTGGCCCCGTACAAGTGGTTCTACATCGGCTCCATCGTGGTCTCGCTCATCGCGACCCTCACCGGCCTCGTCATTCCGCTGGTGATGCAACGCGTCATCGACGGGCCCATCGCCGACCGCAACTTTTCCGCGGTGTGGTGGCCCGCGGCTTTGATCCTGCTGCTCGGCACCATCGACGCGGCCGGCATCTGGGTGCGTCGATACCTGGTGTCCCGCCCGTCGAGCCAGTTCGAGATCAGTGCTCGGGCAACGGTATTCGACAAGCTGCAACGGCTGTCGGTCGCGGCGCACGAGAGTTGGGAATCGGGTCAGCTGCTCTCCCGTGCCATCGCCGATCTCGGGTCGCTGCGCCGGTTCATGGCGTTCATCGGCCCGTTCATCATCATCAATGCCGTCACGCTCGTCGTGGGTATCGGTGTATTGCTCGTTCAGGCATGGCAATTGGGTCTGATCATGTTGGTGACATCGGTTCCGCTGGTGATCGCCTGCACCAGGTTCGAGACGCTGTACCGCGTCGTCGCGCGTGATGCTCAGGACCAAGCGGGCGATGTGACGACGACGGTCGAGGAGTCCATCCAGGGCATCCGTGTTCTGAAGGCGTTCGGGCGAAGTGCGCACCTGGGCAAGCAGTTTCTGCGTCAGGCCTACACTCTTCGCGGTACCGAGCTGAAGAAGGTGCGCTATCTCGCGATCATCTGGGCGGTGATCGTCGGACTGCAGCCGATCACCATCGGCGCGATTCTGGCCGTGGGGACCTACTCGATCGTGCAGGGCACGATGACGGTCGGCACACTCGTCGCTGCCATCGCCATCGTCACGTTCCTGCTGTGGCCGATCGAATCCTTCGGATACCTGCTGGCGGAGTTGAACAATGCGCGTACCGCAGCCGATCGGTACTGGGAGATCATCGACACCCCGGAGACCGTGACGGATCCGGACGACCCCGTCGAATTGCCCGACACGATCCGTGGCCGAGTGCAGTTCGACCGCGTCGGTTTCACCTTTCCCGACGCGTCCTCGCCGCTGCTCACCGATGTCAGTTTCGTCGTCGAGCCAGGGGAAACCGTTGCGCTCGTCGGTAACACCGGCAGCGGAAAGACGGCACTGACGAACCTCGTTCCTCGCTTGTTCGACGCCACCGAGGGCACCATTTCGATCGACGGTATCGATGTGGCGTCGATGCGCCTGGCCGATCTGCGCTCGATCGTCTCGGTAGCGTTCGAGGATCCGGTGCTGTTCTCGGCCAGTGCGCGGGAGAACATCGCGCTCGGCTCTCCCGGCGCGTCCGATGCCGAGATCACCGAGGCGCTGGAGATTGCCCACGCAACGGAATTCGTCGACCGGCTGCCGTGGGGCCTGGCCACGCGAATCGGTGAGCAGGGCATGAGTTTGTCGGGCGGGCAGCGGCAGCGACTGGCACTGGCCCGTGCGGTGCTGGGCAAGCCTCGGGTGCTGGTGCTCGACGACCCCCTCTCGGCACTCGACGTGGATACCGAAGCGAAGGTGCAGAAGGAATTACGGCGCGTGTTGGCGCATTCGACGACGTTGCTGGTGGCACACCGGCCGTCGACTGCGGCGTTGGCCGACCGGGTGCTGTATCTGGAGAACGGAAGAATTGTGGAGCAGGGAACGCACGAGGGACTGCTGGCGTCGTCGCCGCGGTACCGCGACGTGATGGGGTCGATCCATGGCTGAGCAGACCGCAACCGCAGATTGGCGGGGAGTGGGCGGCGAGGACTCGGAGGTGGACGCCACCGGAAACCTGGTGTTGGCCGGGCGTTCTCGGAGGCTGCTCGCCTCGCTGGTGCGCCCGTACAAGAAGCAGGCCCTGCTGTCTTTCGTCATCATCCTGATCGACAACATCACCTATGTGGCCGGCCCGCTGTTCGTCGCCTACGCCCTCGACAACGGCGTCGGTGCTGCCGGACAGGGTGATTGGGGTCCGCTGCTGTGGGCCGTGGGCGGATACACCGGCTTCGGCCTGCTCGGAATGTTCACCACCTACGCGTTTCTCACCGTCTCGGGCCGACTCAGTCAGAACATTCTCTACGACCTTCGTGGACGCGTGTTCGACCACGCGCAGAAGCTGAGTCTGTCGTTCCACGAGAAATACACGTCGGGACGGTTGATCTCGCGGTTGACCAGTGACGTGGAGTCGTTGCAGACACTGCTCGAAAGTGCGCTCAACGACGCGTTGACGGCCATCCTGTCGATGGTCTCGATTGCCGTCATCCTCGTGTATCTCGACGTTCCGATGGCGATGATCGTGCTCGCCGGCTTCGTACCGCTGGTGCTCGTCACCCGGTGGTCACAGCGACGCCAACGCCAGGGATACCGCCGAACACGGGTGGCGATCGCACGTGTGGTGGTTCATTTCGTGGAGTCGATGGGCGGAATCCGTGCCGTGCAGGTCTTCCGGCGTGAGGGTCGCAACGACGCGATCCTCGAGACCGAGGACTCGGAGTACCGAGACGCCACCACCGCGGCCCTGCGCGGCATGGCGAGCTACACCGGAATCGTCCGGTGGATCGGCAACGTCACACTGGCGATCATCCTGGTGTTCGGTAGCTGGCGAGTGATCAACGGCCACATGGACGTCGGCGTGCTCGCCGCGTACGTGCTGTACCTTCGCCGGTTCTACGGCCCGCTCGACGAGCTGGCGATGGTGTTCAATGCCTACCAGTCGGCCGCCGCTGCGCTGGAGAAGATCTCCGGCGTACTCGAGGAAGAGCCGTCGGTGGTTGCCCCGAAAAACCCGGTGTCGATCGGAACGGTGAAGGGAGACATCACGTTCGACGACGTGCACTTCTCCTACGGCACCGAGCGCGTCGTGCTGCCGGAGTTCTCGTTGCATGTGCCCGCGGGACAGGTGGTTGCCATGGTCGGCGCGACCGGAGCCGGAAAGTCGACGTTGGCAAAGATGTTGGCGCGCTTCTACGATCCGACCGCCGGATCCGTGCGACTCGACGGCATCGACATGCGCGACATCTCCGACGAGGACCTGCGCCGCAACGTCGTCATGGTGACACAGGAATCGTTCCTGTTCTCCGGCTCGGTGGCCGACAACATCCGCCTCGGACGTCCCGACGCGACGGACGCCGAGGTCCGCGCTGCCGCCGAGGCCGTCGGACTGACCGAGTTCATCGCCTCGCTCCCCGAAGGGATCGATACCGACGTGCGAAAGCGCGGAGGCCGATTGTCCTCGGGCCAAAGGCAATTGGTGGCCTTTGCGAGGGTGTTCCTCGCTGCGCCGTCGGTAATCGTGCTCGACGAGGCGACGTCGAGTCTCGACATCCCGAGCGAGCGGTTGGTGCAGCGCGCACTCGAAACGATTCTGCAGGGCCGGACGGCGTTGATCATCGCGCACCGCTTGTCGACGGTGGCCATCGCGGACCGTGTCCTCGTCATGGCGGACGGGAACATCGTCGAGGACGGCACCCCGGCGGACCTCATTGCGGGAGAGGGCCGCTTCGCGCACCTGCACGAGGCGTGGGAGGACTCGCTCGTCTAGGTCCAGGGGGTGATCGGCGGCTTGACCCACATGATCTTCTCGTCGGCGTGCTGGGGCGTCGCCCCGTCGTGACCGGGGTGCTCGGCCGCCCACGCGGTTTTGCGGTCGAGCAACTCGGCCACGATGGTCCACGTTTCCATCGTGCTCGGTGGATGCAGGTCCGCTGCGCGGGCCAGTTTTCGACGGGTGGCGTCGGGAAGATCGAGCAGTTCCGCGCCGCTGATGCCGCGCTCCCAGACGTAGCGCGCCAGAGCGGTGGCCTTGTCCTGTCGGCTCTTCGCGGCCTGCTCGGAATGCGCGAAATCGAACTGGCCGCCGCCTGGGTTCCCTGTCGTCACGGCCATCACCTTAGTAATCGTGAGCGAAATCGACAGGGCCCGGCCGCTGTAAGGCGTCGCACACGGTAGCGGGCCAGAAGTCGACGTCGACGGGGGTCGGCCGGGGCCGAGCGCAGCATGAACGGCCGGGTCGGTGCAAAGAAAAGTCGCGTCGGCTTGTTCTACAGGGGGCCCTGTCGCATACCGTAGGACCCGTGATCACTCAAGCATCGGGTGCAGAGCACGTCTCCGTTCCCGCAACCGCCACCACCGACGCGAAATCCTGGCCCTCGATCCTGACGTGGCGAGCGCACGACGTTCCCCGCATGGAGTCCGTGCGCGTCCAGCTTTCCGGCAACCGCATCAAAGCTGCCGGACGCATCATCGGTGCCGCCTGCAGTGATCATCCCGCGTTCAGTGCGTCGTACGACCTGGTGACCGACGAATACGGCGTCACCAAGAGGCTCTCGGTGCGCACGTCGCTCGCGTCGGGCGACCGGCAGGCCTCGGTCAGCCGCGACGACGAGGGCTACTGGATGGTGGAGAACTCCGCCAACCACCAGCGCTCGACCTACAGCGGTGCCCTCGACGTCGACATGGTGCTCAGCCCGTTCTTCAACACCCTGCCGATCCGACGATTCGGTCTGCACACCCAGGTACAAGACCTCGAGGTCCCGACGGTCTACGTCAACCTCCTCGATCTGAGCATCCAGGAAGCGACGCTGACCTACAGCAGCGGCGCGCACGGCATCCACGTCATCTCGCCGGTCTCGACATCGTCGGTGACGGTCGACGCCGACGGCTTCGTCGTCGACTACCCGGGACTCGCCGAGCGGATCTGACGCACGACGCCACCGCGTCGCCCCGCGTCCTGCAGGTTCTCTCGCCACCCCGGCTCGCCCGGGGTGACGTCGGTGATGTCGAATCGCTGATGCTGCTCGTACTGCAGTCGCGCTGCGTGTCCGGCGTCGACCAGCGTTTCGGTCGAGTTCTCGTTCAATTTTTCGCGCGCTGTGGTGAGCGCATGCAGCGCCTCGTCGAGCGCGGTTCGTAGCGCGGTCGCGTTGCCCTCGGTCATCGCACGGACGAGATTGGGGGCCGAGGACGCCACCCGGGTGCCGTCGCGAAACGACCCCGCGGCGAGCCCGAGCGCCAACGGCCCGCCCGCGGCCCCCACGATCGCCAACGCCTCGGCCAGCAGATGCGGTAGGTGCGAGATGCGGGCGACGGCACTGTCGTGCTCGACGCTGCCGGCCGGAACGACCACCGAACCGCAGTCCAGGGCCAGCTGGGCCACCCGGACCCACACGTGCGCGTCGACCCCGGGATCCGTGGACACCACCCAGACCGCGTCGGCGAACAGTGCCGGGTCCGTCGCCGACCAGCCCGAGTGGTTGGTACCCGCCATCGGATGGCCGCCGACATAGCGGGCCTGTAGTCCGCGAGCAGCGACGGCCGCGGCAACCTCGGCCTTGACGCTCACCACGTCGGTGATCGGGGCGGCGGGTGCGTGCTCGGCGATGGCCTGCAGAACGGAGTCGACGGCAGGCATCGGAACGGCGATGACGATGAGCGCATCCTCGTCTGCAGCCCTGGTCAGAGCGGCTGTCAGATCGGTGCCGACGTCGTAGCCATCGTCCGCAGCCCCGGCGATCGCGTCGGCCGATCGGTTCCAGCCCCACACCCGGCGACCGGCGTCATGCGTCGCCCGCAGAATCGACCCACCGATCAGTCCCAGACCGAGAACGCACACCGAAGAAGAAGTCACCCGATCAGATTGGCACAGGTGGGTGACTTCCAAGGGAGGTGGACTTCGAATACCGGCACCTACCGGACTACCGTTGCGCACATGGCCGCACAGCGCGCGAACAACAACCGTGCCTCCGCATCGGAGTACGACGACCTCGAAGGATTCGGCGTTGCAGTTGTCCGAGAGGACGGCAAGTGGACCGTGACGCCACTGTCCGACGACGCACTGACCAGCCTGTCGGCAGCAGAGACCGAACTGCGTGAACTACGCAGCTCGGGAGCGGTGTTCGGACTGCTCGACGTGGACGAGGAATTCTTCGTCATCCTGCGTCCCGCACCCAACGGCACCCGCCTGCTGCTGTCCGACGCGGTCGCCGCCGTCGACTACGAAATCGCCGCCGACGTCCTCGACGCACTCAACATCGAGATCCCCGACGTCGACCCCGACGAACTCGACGACATCGAACCCTACGAGGAAGGCGACCTCGCTCTCCTCGCCGACCTGGGCCTGCCCGAGGCAGTCCTGGGCATCATCGTCGCCGAGACCGACGACTACCCGGACGAACAACTGCAATCCATCGCCGAGCGCCTGGGCTTCGAGGACGAATTCGCCGCAGCGGTGAACAAGCTGCGGCGGTAACCGATGCCGCTGCCCGACGCGGACATGATCCGCGCAGCGCTGTCGGCCGCAGCCGAGGCATCGGACGCCGACGTCCCCGTCGGAGCCGTCGTGTACGACGCGTCGGGACGTGAGATCGCGCGAGCCTGCAATGCGCGGGAGGCGTCGGGCGACCCCACTGCGCACGCCGAAGTGCTCGCATTGCGTCGAGCAGCCGCCGTCCACGGAGATGGCTGGCGACTCGAAAACTGCACTCTTGCAGTCACTTTGGAACCCTGCACGATGTGCGCCGGTGCCCTCGTTGCTGCCCGCGTCGGCACCGTGGTGTTCGGAGCCTGGGAACCGAAAACCGGGGCCGTCGGCTCGCTGTGGGACGTCGTCCGAGACCGTCGACTCACCCACCGCCCACAGGTGCGCGGGGGAGTGTTGGAAGCCGAATGCGCCGAAGTGCTGACGCAATTCTTCGCCCGCCAGAGATAACGATCTCGTCACGGGGTGGCCGGAATGTCCAACATTGGGGAGGGTGGAGGGCAGGGCGCAACGCTGCGCTCCGAACTTGCGAAGGAGACACTCATGGGACTCGACGACAAGATCTCGAACAAGACCGAAGACCTCGGCGGCAAGGCAAAAGAAGCCGCAGGTTCGGCAACCGGAGACAGGGACCTCGAAGCAGAGGGCAAGGGCGATCAGACCTCCGCCGCATTCAAAGACGGTGCCGAGAAGGTCAAGGACGCGGCCTCGAACATCAAGGACAAGCTCACCGGTAAGTAACTTTGCGCTCTGAGCAGGCGATTTAGCCTCAGGCGCTCATTCCGGTACAGTCTTCTGCGGTGGCGTGTCCGAGCGGCCTAAGGAGCACGCCTCGAAAGCGTGTGAGGGTTCACCCCCTCCGAGGGTTCAAATCCCTCCGCCACCGCCAAGACTCCCCACCCGATCCGTCGGGTGGGGAGTTTTTTGTGCGCGGGGTGGGGTGGCTGGGTGTTGCTCGGCAAACGCGCGCGCATTCGTCAGACGCGAGCGAATTTGCCACCGATTCGGGGTCTATTTCGCGCGCACCTGGCAAACGCGCGCGCGTTTGCGGGATCACCAGGGCCCGGGCATCGAACTCCCAGGGCCCGGACGGGATCACCGGGCGGGTGTTGCTCGGCAAACGCGCGCGCATTCGTCAGACGCGAGCGAATTTGCCACCGATTCGGGGTCTACTTCGCGCGCACCTGGCAAACGCGCGCGCGTTTGCGGGATCACCAGGGCCCGGGCATCGAACCCCCAGGGCCCGGATGGGATCACCGGGCGGGTGTTACGCGGCAAACGCGCGCGCATTTGTCAGACGCGAGCGAATTTGCCATCGATTCGGGGTCTATTTCGCGCGCACCTAGCAAACGCGCGCGCGTTTGCGGCGGTAGAGGGGCGGCGACCGACTCAGACGCTCAGCATTGCCCCGCGCCCGCGGCGTCGAGTCCCCGCAGAATTTCGCCTTGATCGGCCTCGGGCACCGTGGACCAACTCGGCGCGGTGGTCATTTCGCTGCGCAGACCCTCGACGGATTTTGCGCGATCGGAGATTCCGGTTTGCTCCAGTGCATCGATGGACGGGAGAAACTGGGTGCAGGTCTGACGGTAGAGATCGTCGCCGGTGACGCCTCCGGTTCCTCCGGTCACCGCGGGGTCGGCTGGATCAGCGGCGGACGGGGCCTCGGGAGCCGGGCTGTCAGCGGGTGCATCGGCCGTCGGAGTGGCAGCTGCTGTGGTCGCCTGCGTCGTCGTAGCCGGAGCTGACGTGGCTTGAACAGACGTGGCCTGAACGGACGTGGTCGACGCGTTCTCGGTCGACGCGTCGTCGCCGCATCCGGCTACAGAGGTGGCCACGATCAGCCCGAGCAATCCGGTCACGATCTTTCGTTTCATCGCCACTGTGTACCACCTGCGGCTCAGAGCAGTGTCTGCGCGCGCCCGGTGATGGTGCTCAATGCGGTGGACCAGGCAATGTGCTTGGGGTCCAAAAACGCTCCGTGTCCGGCTCCGGGCAACACGACCAGCTCGGGATCCGTGCTCCCTGCGCGGGTCGCGGCGTCGACGTACACGCGGCTCTGGTTCACCGACACGGTCTGGTCCGCATCACCGTGCAGCGCGGTCAACGGGACGTCGAGCGGGAGGTATTCGATGGGGGAGGCGATCTTGTACCGACCGGGAACGTCGTTGGGCATGCCGCCGAGGAATGCGGGCACGAACTTGTCGTTGCCGATGTTCGCCGCTCGTTTCATGTCGAACACCCCGGCCATGATGGTGGCACTGCGCGGTCGGATTCTGGGGTCCGCTCCCGGTGCGTCGATCGGCATCAGGTGACGCGCAGCGACCCACGCGGCCAGCTGTCCGCCGGCCGAATGTCCGGCGACGTGCACTCGATCGAGGTCGAGTCGCCCGTCGGCGGCGTTCTGTACGACGGTTGCCAGTGCCTCGGTGGCGTCGTCGACGTCGGTCAGGGTGTTGGCCCAATTGTTCGGTCCGCGCCGATACTCGACGTTCCACACGGCGATGCCCTGGTCTGCGATGGCCTTGGACATCTGCTGGAAGTACGACAGATCGAGGTTCTCCTGCCATCCACCGCCGTGGATCATCACCACCACCGGCAGTGACGTCGCAGTGTTGGCAGGCAGATACAGGTCTCCGATGTTGTCGGGTTGGTACCCGTACTTCAACCGGATGGGATCTCCGGTCGGTCCCGAAACGGGTTGCAGTGCAGCCGAATACGTCTCTGCTGTGCTCGGTGAGGATTCGGTGTCCGTGGAATTGCAGCCGACCAGCGTGACCGCGAGCAGGCCGGACAGGAAGTGGCGACGATTCACGTGCCCTGAGCCGTCCAATCGAGCAGCTCGGGCAGCGACCAGGTGTTGATGACGCGATCGGCGGGAACGCCTTGGGCTTCGGCGCGGACACAGCCGTAGCCCTGCCAGTCGAGCTGGCCCGGTGCGTGTGCGTCGGTATCGATGGAGAAGAGGCAGTCGCGTTCGAGGGCGATGTCGATCAGGCGCTCGGGCGGGTCCTGGCGTTCGGGCCTGGCGTTGATCTCCACTGCGGTGCCGAACTGTCGGCATCCCTCGAACACCACCGGGGCGTCGAACGTCGACTCGGGCCGCTTTCCCCGGCCGCCCTCGACCAGTCGGCCGGTGCAATGACCGAGAACGTCGACGTGCGGATTAGCGATAGCGGTGACCATGCGTTTCGTCATCGCCACAGAATCGGCACGCAGGTTCGAGTGCACGCTGGCCACCACCACGTCCAGCTCGGCGAGCAATCCCTCGTCCTGATCCAGCGAACCGTCGTCGAGGATGTCCACTTCGATTCCGGTGAGGATACGGAACGGCGCGAGTTGCTCGTTGAGCTCGGCGATGATGTCGAGTTGTCTTCGCAGACGCTCCGCACTGAGTCCGTTGGCGACCTTGAGCCGCGGTGAATGATCGGTCAGCGCGCAGTACTCGTGCCCGAGGTTCTTGGCGGTGCGCATCATCTCGTCGATGGGGCTGCCGCCGTCGGACCAATTGGAATGGGTGTGCAGGTCGCCTTTGAGTGCGGCCCGTAGTGCGTTGTTGCCGATGGGTTCTGCGGCGTCGCGTTGTTCGGCCAGGTAGTCAGGAACGTCCTGGGTCAGCGCCTGCCGGATGATCAGCGAGGTCTTCGCACCGATTCCGGCCAACGACGACCAGCTGTCCGCCTTCTCGTGCTCGGATCGCTGTGCAGGAGAGAGTGATTCGACGACATCCGCGGCTCGGCGGTAGGCCTTGACGCGATGGGTGTCCGAGCGCGAACGCTCGAGCCAGAAGCCGATCTCACGAAGTGCCTCCACCGGATCCATGGGTTCCATTGTGCCTGGCACCACCGACACCTGCGCACGGGGTAATCGGACAAAATTCTCAGGGAGTTGCCAGGTCGCTCACTCCCCATGGGCTTGAAGCTGCAACTATCATCGTCGGTCATGACCAAGAAATGGTGGACAGTCGGCGTCGTTGTCGTAGTGCTCGTGGCCCTCGGGCTGTATTTCGGCCCCAAGATCTACGCGTCCTTCCAGGAGGACGACGCTCCGGCAGCGACCGTCGACACCTCCGGTGCGCAGGCCGCCACCACCGACGATCTGAACGGCACCTGGACGGTGACGGCAGGCGATGCGTCGAACAAGACCGCGGCCGGCTACACCGTCGACGAGGTGCTCAACGGATCGGATGTGACCGTCGTCGGGTCGACGCCCGAGGTCAGCGGCTCGGTGACCGTGGCGGATAATTCGTTGACCGCCGGTGAGGTTGTGGTGCAGACCAATTCGATCACCACCGACAGTGACCGTCGAGACGGTCAGTTCCGCGGCAACATCTTCGACACCGCGACATATCCGACGGCGACGTTCACCGTCGACCAGCCCGTCGACCTCTCGTCGTTGCCCAAGGACGGCACCACCCAAACCGTCACGGCGGAAGGCACATTGACGCTCAAGGATCAGACGCGCCCGGTGTCGGTCGAGATGGAGGTGCTGCAGTCCGGTGACACGCTCATCGCGTCGGGCGCAATTCCGACGACGTGGTCGGACTACGGCATCGAGCCGCCGTCGCTCGGTTTCGTGACCGTCGAGGGTTCGGGAACGGTCGACTTCCTGATCAATCTGAGTCGGCAGTAGCCCGTTCTCGTGGGGCCGCCGGTGTCCATCCCGGCGGTCCGACGACGTATCCGACGCGTTCCTTCCATGACCTCGATGCCGCGACATCCCGTGCGATGTTGCGGTATTCGTGTGTTTGGAGCGTCCAGATGTTGAACGTGTCGACGGGCTTGGTCAGTCCGTAATTCGGTCGCTGCACTTCGTCGGCGTAGCTGCCGAACAGGCGGTCCCAGACGATGAGGATGCCGCCGTAGTTCTTGTCGAGGTACTGCGGATCGCGACCGTGATGGACGCGGTGGTGCGAGGGCGTGTTGAAGACGAACTCGAACGGTCGCGGCAACTTGTCGATCCGTTCGGTGTGTACCCAGAACTGGTAGACGAGATTGATCGAAAAGCCCACGAACACCATCCACGGCGGCATCCCCAGCAGCGGCAGGGGCAGCCACATGATGATCTCGCCGCTGTTGTTCCACTTCTGCCGCAGCGCCGCGGCGAAGTTGAAGTACTCGCTCGAATGGTGAGCCTGATGGGTCGCCCAGATCAGTCGGGTTCGGTGCGCGATGCGGTGGTAGCCGTAGAACAGCAGATCGACGCCCAGGATCAGGATGACCCACGTGTACCAGGCATCGGCGGGTAGATGCCACGGCGCGATGTAGACGTAGATGGCCGTGTAGCCGATCAGGGCCAGCGCTTTCTACGTAGTCGTGGTTGCGATCGAAACCAAACCCATGCTCAGGCTCGCCCGTGCGTCCCGGGCCGAATACGCGCCGGGGGTTCCGTCTTCGAGTTTCTTCGCCGCGATCCACTCGATCGCCAGCAGTAGCGCGAACGCGGGGACGGCCAGGGCAACCGGATCCCGCAGCGGTTCGGGTAGCGAGTTCCACGCCGATGCGAGTTGGTCCCTCATGTGTACGGCCTTCCGTGCGTGACACTGCTGTTCGAAGTGTAACGACAGTATGGTGATCGTAGTCTCGACGCGTGAAAATTCGTAGCCGCCGTTCCGGGGATATGGCGTTGTGTGTGACCGCGCTGGCGATGGTGCACGAGGCCGACGGGTATCCCGCACTGTGGCCCGAGGATCCGGCCGCCTGGTTGCACTCGGCAACGCAGGTCGCCGCATGGGTAGCGGAGTCGAATGACCGCATCATCGGCCACCTGGCACTCGACCTGGTCGACGACGGGCTGATGGTCTCGCGATTGTTCGTTCGTCCCGAGTGCAGGGGCACGGGCGCAGCCGCGGCCTTGTTGGACGCCGCAGTGGCGTATGCGGCAGAACGGTCCGTTGCTATCGAACTGCACGTGGAGCTGGGCTCGGCTGCGGCGATTGCGTTCTACGAGAAGTCAGGTTGGATCCGGACCGGTACCGCGCCCGCTGACTGGGTGTTGCCCGACGGGCGCAGAGCCGTCGAACATCGGTACGTACCCGGTCGCTAATTTCCTATCGAAATGATAGGAATTGAATCGTGCACATCACGGCGAAAGCGGACTACGCGGTGCGGACTCTCGTCGAACTCGCCGCGGTCGGCGGCCGAGCACCCGCCAAGGCCGAGGCGCTGGCCGCCGCGCAAGGGATACCGCACAAATTTCTCGAGTCGGTGCTCTCCGACCTGCGTCGCGCCGAGTTGGTGCGAAGTAGAAGGGGGCCCGACGGCGGATACTGGCTCGCGCGGGAAGCGTCGAACATTTCCGTCGCGGACGTGATGCGTGCCGTCGAGGGACCGCTCGCATCGGTGCGCGGGCAACGGCCCGAGGATGCGCAGTACGCCGGTCCCGCCGAGCCGTTGACGCGGGTGTGGCTGGCCGTCCGCGTCAATCTGCGTGCGGTTCTCGAATCCGTATCGCTGGCGGACATCGTCGACGACGACCTCCCGGATTTTGTCGGAGAGCTGATCAGCGAGCCGACCGCATGGTCCCGTCGATGACCTGAGTCACAGTCGGCCGCCGATGTGGCGCGGTCGTCAATATTGCACAGCTCTGCAAACTTGCCGAGCTGTGCAACTTCCGTATGTTGGACAGGGTGACCACCCCGACCGGCCTTCGCGATCAGAAGAAGGCAGCCACCCGCGACGCCCTCGGCATTGCCGCGGTCCGTCTGGGAAAAGAGCACGGACTCGATGCCGTGACGGCCGACGCCATCGCACACGAAGCCGGAGTGTCGACCCGAACGTTCCACAACTACTTCTCCAACAAGGAAGAAGCGGTACTCCACAACATCGAGGCCTCGGCCCTGGAATGGTTCGAGCTGCTTCGCGCCAGACCCGAGGCCGAACCCATCTGGGATTCGCTGCAGCACATCGCCGTCAACCTCGTCGCCGACCCCGGCCGCGACCTCGACGACACATTCGCCGCAGCGCGACTCATCGAGGCCAACCCGGCGCTGATGGCGCGCAAGCTCGAAATGCACCACTCGCTCACCCGCAAACTCGGCGAGGCGATCGCTGAGCGCACCGGAACCGATATCGATTCCGACCTCTACCCCAACCTCCTGCAAATGGCAGTCGGCGGTGCCGTGACCGCCGCACTGAACCTGTGGATCAACGACCCCGGCGGAGAGAACACTCCGAAAGCACTCGTGGAGAACGCATTTCAGCAACTCCGCGCCGGAATCCCCGAGCCGAAATCTCGCCAGCACGTATCCGATAACAACCGAGGAGCCTGACAGTGGCCACCTATCTGTACCGAATCGGCAGATTCGCCTACCGCCGCAAGGGGGTCGTCCTCGGCCTCTGGCTCGTCATTCTGATCCTGGCCGGAGTGGGCGCAGCCACGCTGTCCGCGCCTACCGTCAACTCGTTCAGCATCCCCGGAACGCCTGCTCAGGCCGCATTGGATCTGCAGAAGGAACGATTCGGCGGAGCCGAGGATCCCCTTCAGGCCGTCAACGCCGAGTACGTGTTCCAGGCACCCGACGGTCAGTCGCTCGATACCCCGCAGTACACCTCGGCCATCGACGCCACGATCGCCGAGATCGAGAAGGTCGATGCGGCCAAGCCGGCGGAAGGCGCTCCGCCGCTTGCCGATCCGGTCGAGGCGAACAAGGCCATCGTGCAGCAGTACACCGACGCAGCCGCCGAGGCAGGAACGCCGGCCGACAAGGTGGCAGCCGACGCGGCAGCCACGTCGCCGTTGAGCCCCAACGGCAACGTCGGCACCGTCACGGTTCCGATCAACGTCGAGCTGGCCGACGTCACCGACGCGATTCGCAGCGATCTCGATGCCGCGGCGCAACCCGCGCGTGACGCAGGACTGACCGTCATCCTCGGTGGCACCGTCGCCCAGGAGAACCCGTCGCCCGGTGGAAGTTCGGAGATCGTCGGTCTTGCCGTCGCCGCCATCGTGCTTCTCATCATGTTCGGCTCCGCCGCAGCTGCCAGCCTGCCGCTGATCACCGCGATCGTCGGTATCGGTATTTCGAGTCTGGCCATCACGACGGCATCCGGTTTCGCAAGCTTGTCCTCGTTCACCCCGATCCTCGCGATCATGATCGGACTTGCAGTCGCGATCGACTACTCGCTCTTCATCCTCGCGCGGTACCGGCACGAGCTCACGCTCACCGACAACCGCGAAGAAGCAGTCGGTCGAGCGGTCGGTACCGCCGGATCGGCCGTCGTGTTCGCCGGCGCGACCGTGCTCATCGCCCTCGTCGCCCTGCGCGTCGTCGGCATCCCGTTCCTGTCGCAGATGGGTCTGGCAGCAGGCTTCGCGGTGTTCATCGCGGTACTCATCGCCCTGACGTTCCTGCCCGCCATGCTGGGCGTCTACAAGGGCAAGGCCTTCGCGGGCAAGCTCAAGTTCGTCAACACCACCGACCCGGAGGACCCGAACGCAACCCCCACCAACGGTCTTCGGTGGGCACGATTCCTCGTCAAGAAGCCGATCCTCGGCCTCGTCGGAGGCATCGTGCTCCTCGGCGTCATCGCGGGCCCGACCACCGGGTTGTCGCTGGCTCTCCCGTCGATCGCCACCTCGGACCCGTCGACTCCTGCCCGTCAGGCCTACGACATCACCGAAGAGGCATTCGGGCCGGGACGTAACGGCCCGCTGCTCGTCATCGCCGACGCGTCCGACGTCGCCGAGGCCGACCGCACCGCGTCCTTCGGCAAGGTCATCGAGACGATCACCGCGCAATCGGACGTCACGAACGCACAGATCGTCGCCGTCAACCCGGCGGGTGACACCGCGCAGATACTCGTCACCCCGTCGAGCACACCCAACAGCGACCAGACGAAGGCGCTCGTGACCAACCTGCGCGATGCCGAGAGCGGATTGCAGGAGAGCTCGGGCGTCTCCTACGGAGTGACGGGCGAAACCGCGATCGGGATCGACATCTCGGAGCGGCTGCAGAGCGCGCTGATTCCGTACCTGGCCGTGGTCGTCGGACTGGCGTTCGTGCTGCTGATGCTGGTGTTCCGCTCGATTCTGGTGCCGCTGACGGCAACGGTCGGGTTCCTGCTCAGCGTGCTCGCCACCTTCGGTGCGACGGTGTTCATCTTCCAAGAGGGCGGGCTCGGCATCATTTCCAACCCGCAGCCGATCGTCAGCTTCATGCCGATCTTCCTCATCGGTGTGGTGTTCGGCCTCGCGATGGACTACCAGGTGTTCCTCGTCTCGCGCATGCGTGAGGAGTTCGTGCACGGCGCGGCCGCCAAGGACGCCGTCGTCAACGGCTTCAAGTACGGCGCACGCGTGGTCACCTCGGCAGCGGTCATCATGATCTCGGTGTTCGCCGCGTTCATCGCCGAGCCGGACTCGTTCATCAAGTCCATCGGCTTCGCATTGGCCGCGGCCGTCTTCTTCGACGCGTTCGTCGTGCGTATGGTGCTGATTCCGTCGGTGATGGCGCTACTGGGCGACAAAGCCTGGTGGTTGCCGAAGTGGCTGGACAAGATCCTGCCCAACGTCGACATCGAAGGGGCCAAGCTGAAGACGGCCCCGGAGAAGCGCGCGTAGTACTCGCGTCGCAGCTGAGAGGCCGAAGATTGCTCGTAATACTCGAAACGGAGAGACTGTTATCCATGTGTACGAGTAATCTTCGGTCATCATGCTGATCCCCCTTCTGCGTAGGTTTCTCGCCCCGTACAAGCTGCCGATTCTCTGCTTGGTGCTGCTGCAGCTGATCGCCACCCTCGCCGCGTTGTTCCTCCCGAGTCTCAACGCGGACATCATCGACAACGGTGTGACCGTCGGCGACACCGGCTACATCCTGTCCGCCGGCGGCGTCATGCTGTTGATCTCGGCAGTACAGATCATCAGCTCTGCGGCAGCGGTGTTCCTCGGTGCACGCACGGCCATGAGTGTCGGACGCGACCTTCGCGGAGCAATCCTCGAACGCGTCGGGACGTTCTCCGCCCGCGAGGTCGGAAAATTCGGTGCTCCGTCACTGATCACCCGCAACACCAACGACGTGCAGCAGGTGCAGTTGGTGATCATCATGGGATTCACCATCGTGGTGATGGCTCCCATCATGTGCATCGGCGGCATCGTGATGTCGCTACGTGAGGACATCGGCCTGTCGTGGATCCTGCTCATCGCCGTGCCCGGCCTCGCGCTCGCGATGGGCCTGATCATCGTTCGTATGGTGCCGGCCTTCCGCTCCATGCAGAAGCGCATCGACGCGGTCAATCGCGTACTACGCGAACAGATCACCGGTATTCGCGTCGTGCGGGCGTTCGTTCGCGAACAGTTCGAGGTCGACCGTTTCGGCGCAGCGAACACCTCGTTGACCGAGACGGCACTCAAGGTCGGCCGGCTGATGGCCCTGATGTTTCCGACCGTCATGCTCATCAGCAACGTCACCAGTGTCGCCGTCATCTGGTTCGGCGGTCACGCCATCGACAACGGCACGATGCAGATCGGTTCGCTTACTGCGCTTCTGAGCTACATCATGCTCATCCTGATGTCGGTGATGATGGCGTCGTTCATCGCGATGATGGTGCCGCGCGCATCGGTGTGCGCCGATCGCATCAGCGAGGTTCTGGCCACCGAATCCTCGGTGGTGCTGCCCGAGAATCCCCGGACGTTCGTGTCCTCACCGGGCACGGTCGAGCTCGTCGGGGCCGAATTCTCCTATCCCGGAGCCGAATACCCGGTGCTGTGCGGGGTGAATCTGACTGCCGAGGCAGGCAAGGTCACCGCCATCATCGGCGGCACCGGATCGGGTAAATCGACTCTAGTCAATCTGATTCCACGGCTGATGGACGTCACCGGCGGCCAGGTGCGGGTCGGCGGTGTCGACATTCGCGAACTCGATCTGGACCTGCTGCGATCCGAGATCGGATTCGTGCCGCAGAAGCCGTACCTGTTCTCCGGCACCATCGCCAGCAATCTGCGGTACGGCAAGGCCGACGCCACCGACGCGGAACTGTGGGAGGCGCTCGAGATCGCCCAGGGAGCTGACTTCGTGCGCGCGATGCCCGACGGCCTCGAGACTGCCGTCGCGCAGGGCGGCACCACCGTGTCGGGAGGACAGCGTCAACGACTGGCCATTGCCCGGGCGCTGGTACGCAAGCCCAAGATCTACCTGTTCGACGATTCCTTCTCCGCTCTCGACCTCACCACCGACGCGAAACTGCGTGCGGCGCTGCGGCCGGTGACGCGAGATGCATGCATGATCGTTGTGGCTCAACGGGTGTCGACCATCGTCGACGCCGACCAGATACTCGTGCTCGACGACGGAAAGCCGGTGGGCGTGGGTAACCACGAGCAACTGATGGCCACCTGCCCCACCTACGCCGAGATCGTCGACTCGCAGCGGCAAGTTGCAGGTGCACTGTGACCGACACCGAAACCACCAAGGATTCCGCAGCCAAGCCCTCTTTGGAGAAGAAGAAGGGCGGCCGCGTCGCGAAGGCACTGCCGGCCACGAAAGCCAAGAACTTCAAGGGCTCGTTCAAACGCGTCATCGGTTTGCTCGCTCCGGAACGATTCCTGCTGAGCCTCATGCTCGTGCTGGGAATCGTCAGCGTCGTCCTCAGCGTCGCTGCGCCGACCGTCCTCGGGCATGCGACCAACCTCATCTTCAACGGAGTCGTCGGCGGAGATCTCGAACCGGGGCAGACGAAAGAACAAGCGGTCGACGGCCTTCGGGCCGCCGGTAACGACACCGTCGCCGATCTCGTCTCGGGCATGGACGTGACGCCCGGTGCGGGAATCGATTTCGGTGCCGTCGGAACGGTGTTGCTCTGGGTTCTCGCACTGTACGTAGTGTCTGCACTGCTGGCATGGGCTCAGGGCTACATCCTCAACATCGCGCTGCAGCGTCGAATTCTGTTGCTGCGCGGCAGCGTCGAGGCCAAGGTGCATCGCCTGCCGCTGCAGTACTTCGACAACAATGCCCGAGGCGAGACGCTCAGCCGCGTCACCAACGACATCGACAACGTCTCGACCAGCCTGCAGCAGACACTGAGCCAGCTCATCACCGGCATCCTGACCGTGCTCGGCATCCTCGGCGTGATGATCTGGATCTCGCCGTTGCTCGCTCTGGTTGCGCTGCTGACGATCCCGGCCTCGTTCCTGGTGACCGCGCTGATCGCCAAGAGGTCGCAGCCGCACTTCGTGGCGCAGTGGAAGCACACCGGCAAGCTCAACGCGCAGATCGAAGAGACCTACACCGGCCACGAGATCGTCAAGGCGTTCGGTCGCCAGGCGGAGGTGGAACGCGAGTTCGGTGACCGCAACGAGAAGCTCTTCCAAGCAGGCTTCCGAGCGCAATTCATCTCCGGTCTGATCATGCCGATCATCATGTTCCTCGGAAACATCAACTACGTCGTCGTCGCCGTTGTGGGCGGCCTTCGCGTGGCGTCGGGAACATTGAGCCTGGGCGAAGTGCAGGCATTCATTCAGTATTCGCGGCAGTTCACTCAGCCGCTGTCGCAGGTCGGCGCGATGATCAACCTGATTCAGTCCGGAGTCGCGTCCGCCGAACGCATCTTCGAGGTGCTCGACGCCGACGAGGAAGACCCCGACGTCGTGCCTGCGTCCAGCCCGACGGAGCGCCGCGGACGCGTCGTGTTCGACGACGTCTCGTTCAGTTACTCGCCGGAGCAGCCGCTCATCCAGAACCTGTCGCTCACTGCGGATCCGGGACATCTCGTGGCGATCGTCGGACCCACGGGTGCCGGCAAGACCACACTGGTCAACCTGATCATGCGGTTCTACGAGATCGATTCCGGCCGAATCACACTCGATGGCGTCGACACTCGCCAGATGACGCGCGACGAGTTGCGTTCGCGAACCGGCATGGTGTTGCAGGACACGTGGCTGTTCGGCGGCACCATCCGCGACAACATCGCCTACGGTGACCCGACCGCCAGTGAGGAAGAGATCCTCGAGGCAGCTCGGGTGAGCTACGTCGACAAGTTCGTGCATTCGCTGCCCGACGGATACGACACGATCATCGACGAGGAGGGCAACAACGTCAGCGCCGGTGAGAAGCAGCTCATCACTATCGCCCGTGCCTTCCTGGCCAAGCCGCTGATCCTGATCCTCGACGAGGCCACCAGCTCGGTGGACACGCGCACCGAACTGCTCGTGCAGAAGGCGACGGCAGCGCTGCGCAACGACCGCACCAGTTTTGTTATCGCGCATCGTCTCTCGACCATCCGTGACGCCGACACCATCGTCGTGATGGAAAACGGCAGCATCGTCGAGCAGGGCAATCACGAGGAACTGCTCGCGGCCAAGGGTGCGTATTACCGGCTCTACAGCAGTTAGGCGGCTGGCGCCGCACGTGAGTGGAAAATCGTAGTGGGCTACGAATTT
The DNA here is from genome assembly GCF_000482405.1 of Rhodococcus sp. JG-3. NCBI lineage: Bacteria > Bacillati > Actinomycetota > Actinomycetes > Mycobacteriales > Nocardiaceae > Rhodococcus > Rhodococcus sp. JG-3. The sequence continues at coordinate 389,348 of NZ_KI519398.1, read as the reverse complement.
CCACTCACAAGCGGCGAAGCCGCATACTGACGCGGTGAGTTCTTCCAATTTCGGCTTCGATATCGGCACCCGGCTCGACGGTGAGCTCGGCCGCACCGGCACCATCCACACCCCGCACGGCGACATCGCCACCCCGGCGTTCATTGCGGTGGGGACGAAGGCGACCGTCAAAGCAGTGCTGCCGGAGGCGATGAAGGAACTCGGCGCTCAGGCGGTACTCGCCAACGCGTATCACCTGTACCTGCAGCCGGGCTCGGACATTGTCGACGAGGCCGGCGGGTTGGGCAAATTCATGAACTGGGACGGGCCCACGTTCACCGACAGCGGCGGCTTCCAGGTGATGTCCCTCGGTGTCGGGTTCAAGAAGGTCATCTCGATGGACGCCTCACGGGTGGAGTCCGACGACGTCATCGCCGAGGGCAAGGAGCGATTGGCCCACGTCGACGACGACGGCGTGACGTTCAAGTCCCATCTCGACGGCTCGAAGCATCGATTCACTCCCGAGGTGTCGATGCAGATTCAGCATCGGCTCGGGGCCGACATCATGTTCGCGTTCGACGAGCTGACGACGCTGATGAATACCCGCGGGTATCAGGAGAAGTCGGTCGACCGCACCCAGGCATGGGCGAAGCGATGCGTCCTCGAACACGAACGCCTCACCGTCGAGCGCGCCGACAAGCCGTACCAGGCGCTGTTCGGAGTGGTGCAGGGAGCGCAGTACGAAGACCTGCGACGCAAGGCCGCGCACGACCTCGAGACCATCACGGGGGACACGGGCCGTGGGTTCGACGGCTACGGAATTGGCGGTGCACTCGAGAAGCAGAACCTCGGCACCATCACTCGGTGGGTGAACGAGGAACTGCCCGAACACAAGCCGCGCCACATGCTCGGGATCAGCGAGCCGGACGACTTCTTCGTTGCGATCGAGAACGGTGCCGACACCTTCGACTGCGTCAATCCCTCACGGGTGGCGCGCAATGCGGCGATCTACGTGCCCACGGGCCGCTTCAACATCAACACCGCGAAGCATCGGCGCGATTTCACCCCGATCGACGAGAACTGCGACTGCTACACCTGCGCGCACTACACCAAGGCGTACATCCATCACCTGTTCAAGGCGAAGGAGATGCTCGCCTCGACGCTGTGCACGATCCACAACGAGCGATTCACGGTCAAGCTGGTCGACGACATCCGCGCTTCGATCGAGCAGCAGCGATTCACCGAGTTCAAGACGGAGTATCTGGGCCGGTTCTATGCGCCGAAAACTGCCTGAGCTGATCCTCCAGCTCCGAAATATGCTGCAGTAGTTCGGTTTCCCGCTCGGCAGCTTTGCGTTGGTACACCTCGGACAGGTCCGCGAGGTATGCCGCGTCGTAGCGCGGGATGATGCTGCGGGTGCAGTTCCAGTCGAATGCCTCGACATCGATGACGACGCTGCGTTCACAGGTGGCCGCGACGGTCAGGTCACCGATTTTTTTGAGTCGCTCCAGTAGTTCGGGATCGTCCGCGGCCTCGATCGTACGTGCCCGTCCGTAGAGCTTGAGTCGTTGCCGCAGAGGGTAATTCACGAGGAAGATCGCGACGCGATCGTCGTGATCGAGATTGGCCGCCGTCACGTACTGATGGTTGCCGGCGAAATCGGCGAAACCCAGAGTGTGGTTGTCGAGAACCTGGAGAAATCCCTTCGGTCCACTTCGGTACTGGATGTAGGGCCACCCGGACTCGGTGACGGTGGCGATCTGGAACTGATCCAGGGCGCGGATCATCGCCTTCTCGCGATCGTCGAGTGGCATCGGGCCGTCGTCGGGTCGCTCGGTCTGCGAGCCGTAGGCGGTGTAACTGCCGTCGACCTGCTGCCGCGCAATCGCGGCAGGTCCGAACATCAAGTGGTGATAGTGGTTGTTCGGCGGCACGCACCGACCATACGACACCCCAGGCCAGCACGGCTGTCGAGATCTCGCCAGTGTTCGACTCTGGCAGCGGCGTACATTGTTACTACAGATCATGTAGTAGCTGGAACCGCCGTGGGGGGACCACAATGTTCGACGCCTTGCCTCTGACTTCGGCGCAGGCCGATATCTGGATGGCTCAGCAATTCATGCCGGACGCGCCCTTCGCCATCGCGTACTACGTCGATCTCGTCGGTGCTGTGGACCTGGATACCCTGGTTAACAGCGGTAGCGCGGCGCATCGAGAGTACTCGTCGTCGACGATGCGCATCGTCGAGATCGACGGCCTCCCGACGCAGCGGTTCGAGGCGGCGGAGACCGACGCAGTGCAGATCCTCGACTTCCGTGAGCACGACTCTCCGGAAGACGCGGCCCGACAGTGGATGAACGACGATTGTCGAACACCGCTGTCGACGGACGGTCAGCTCGTACGGTTGCGTGTCCTCCGCGTCGGGGACGATCGCGTGTTCTGGTACACCAGAGCCCACCACATCGCGCTCGACGGCTATGCCTCGATGAAGGTTCTCGAGCGGGCGGCGGCTCTATATGCCGCAGTACAGGACGGAGTGGAGCCACCGCTGATCGAGCCGACGACTCCCGCGGCACTTCTCGCCGAGGACGAGCGCTATCACGCATCCACTCGCGCACGGCGGGATCGGGAGTACTGGGAATCCACCGAGATGGGGTACACCGCGCCCCTAAGCCCGGCCGCCACGCCTGCATTCGTGCCCATCGTCGTGGGCGAAGATCGAACCATTTCTCGGGCCGACTGCGGTCAACCCACGTCGACGGTGGTCATCGCAGCATTCGCCGCCTATCTCGCGCGCATGAACGACACCGACGACGTCGATCTGTCCTTGCCCGTATCTGCACGGCCCACAGCACTTCTGCGCCGAGCCGGATCGTCGTTGTCGAATGTGGTTCCGTTGCGGCTGCCGGGCATCGGGTCGGCGACAGTGAACAGCGTGGTCAAATCGACCGAGGTCGCCATCGCAGCCGTGCTGCGACATCAACGCAGCAGGCCCCCGGCGTCGGAGAGTGGACGTGCACTGCGCGCCGGCCGTTTCGGGCCGACGATCAACGTGATGATGTTCGCGAACACGGTGTCCCTCGGCGATGTCGACGGCGAGATCAACATTCTGGCCACGGGTCCGGTGCCGGACCTTGCGGTCAACATCTATCCCGGTCGAGGCGGAGCTCGTCCGCGCATCGACTTCGAGGCCAACCCTGCCGCGTACACCCCGAGCGACCTCGCTCGCCACCACGAACGGTTCCTGCACTTCCTCGACCGTTTCGCCGCATCCGGCTACGGCGACACGGCAGTGGCCGACCTCGACCTGTTCCTCCCCGACGAGCGTGATGTGGCGTCCGCTTCGGTCGGCGCGGCCGTGACCGAGCACGGTTCTCTGAACGAGACGTTGACCGAGGCAATCATGAACTACAGCAATCGAATTGCGATTCACGATGCGCATGTGTCGGTCACCTACGCAGAGTTGGGCACGAGAGTTGCTGCCCTCGCATCTGTTCTGACTGCCCGAGGAATCGGCATCGAGGACCGGGTGGCCGTGCGCATCGGCCGGTCGGTGGAGGGAGTCGTCGCGTTCTGGGCAATCGCGCGAGTGGGCGCGGTGTACGTTCCTGTCGACCCGAATCACCCCCGCGAGCGGGCGCGGTTCGTCGTGCACGACAGCGCAGCAGTGTTGGGTCTGTGCACGGCCGGCAACGAATCGGGCGCGATCGAGTGGCTGAACATCGAGAACGTTGTCGCAAAGGGAAGCTCGAACGATAGGACGGCGTCGACCGCACCGCACCAGGCGGCCTACGTCATCTACACCTCGGGATCCACCGGTACACCCAAGGGTGTCGTCGTCACCCACGATGGAATCTCCGCTCTGGTGCAACAGATCCGACGCAGCTACGACCTCGACGCCAGGTCGCGGGTCTGTCATCTCGCCTCACCCGGATTCGACACCGCCCTAGTCGAAATGCTGGCCGCAGCGAGTGCAGGCGCGGCAGTGGTGATCGCACCGACAAGTAGTTACGGTGGCTCGGAACTGTCCGATGTGATTGCCCAACAGGCTATTACCCATCTCTTGATCACGCCCTCGGTTCTGGCGACGATGGAGCCCGCAGCGCTGGTGGGTGTCGGGACGATCATCATCGGCGGTGAGGCAGCCCCGCAGGATACGGTCGACCGCTGGTCGACGGGTCGGCGACTGCTCAACGCCTACGGCCCCACCGAGACGACCTGCAGTGTGACGATGACGGCGCCGCTGCGTCCGGGCAGCACCGACGGAATAGGACGAGCCATGGTGGGTGCGGTGATTCACCTCCTCGATCGCACCCTACGGCCGGTTCCATCGGGTGCGGTCGGTGAGATCTACATCGAGACGTCCGGTATCGCGCGGGGATATCTCGGTCGCACCGTGGACACATCGGCGCGGTTCGTCGCGAACCCGTTCAGTAGCAATGGGATTCGGATGTTTCGTAGCGGAGACCGGGCGCGCCGGCGCGAAGATGGCACGCTGGAGTTCCTCGGCCGCATCGACGATCAGATCAAGATTCGGGGAAGTCGCGTCGAACTGGGTGAGGTCGACGCAGCGCTACGGGCGCATCCGGAGGTCGTATCGGCATCGTCTGCGTTGCGTCGCAGCGACACTGGTGATCTGCGTATCGACGGGTACGTCGTGGCCGCACGCGCCGGGCACGTGCTCGACACCGAGGCCATTCGTCGGGATCTCGCACAGAGACTGCCTACCCACATGGTGCCGTCGACCCTGTCGGTTCTCGACGAGATTCCGTTGACCATCAATCGGAAGGTCGATCGCGGTGCACTTCCCGCGCCGGACCTCACCACGTCGACGACCGGTGCTCGAAGCGAACCGTCCGGTGCCACCGAGGAAATCGTGGCGGCCGCGTTCGCGCGCGTGCTCGGCAGGGACGGTGTCGATTGCACCGCGTCGTTCTTCGACCTCGGAGGCGACTCGCTGGCGGCGACCAGAGTCGTTGCGTCGGTGCGGGCCGAGACATCGGCGGACATCGGTGTGCGAGACCTCGCCGGTGCGCCGTCCGTCCAGGCGTTGGCTGCATGTATCGATGAGCGTCGTCTGGTTGAGCGGCAGGACAATTCGCGGCCCGAATGCGGAATGTCGGAGGGGGTAGTCGCAATTCCGCTCGCGCCGCAGCAACGCCACATCGATCGAAGCGCACGGCTTCCGCTGTACAACCTGCCGTTCACGGTCACGATTTCCGGGGAGTTCCACGCAGTAGCAGCCGCGCAGGCCTTGACCGACCTGATCGATCGACACAGCACGCTGCGTACGCGCTACCCGGATGTCGACGGGGTCCCGGTGCAAGTGGTCGAACCGGATTCTGCCGGCGTCGCACCGAATCTCGTTGTCCACCACTTCGACGATGCCGCGGTGACGCAGATCCTCGAGCAAGCCTTCGACGTGCGCACCGAGTTTCCGATCCGAGCGCGCCTGTTCGCAGTAGCGCCCGATCGCCACGTGCTTGCGTGCGCCATTCACCACATCGCCGCGGACGGGTGGTCACTGGGGCTGTTGGCGTCGGATTTCGTCGTCGCGTATCACGCCAGGATGACCGGCACCACGCCGTCGTGGCCCGAATTATCCTTGTACTACGCCGATTACAGCGTCTGGGCCTGCACACGAGACGTATCGGCCGATCTGGACTTCTGGCGCGCAGAGCTGGCGGACATACCCAGGTCGAGGGACTTGCCACTGGACCGCCCGCGAGCACAGGACTGGGACTTCTCCGGCGCACGCACAACGCTACGGTTCGATGCACACGCCACGCAGAGAATGTCCGGTCTCGCACAACGCTGCGGGACAGGACGATTCACCGTGCTGCGTGCAGCGCTGTTGATTCTGCTCGCCGAGACGACAGCGTCCACCGATCTCGTCGTCGGAACCCCGGTTGCCGGTCGCGACGACCCGGACCTCGAGCAGGTCGTCGGAACGTTCACCACCACCGTTGCCATCCGGACCGAGATCGCAGCGGCGACAACCGTCGAGGACGTCGTGAAGGCGGCTCGGGCCAGTGAACTGCGGGCTTTCGACCATGCGACGGTGCCGTTCGAAGATGTCGTCGCCGATCTCGCTGCGGAGTCGTCGGAAGCGCGGCATCCCATCTTTCAGGTTGCGCTGTCGTTGGATGTCTTTGCGACCCAGACCCTCACTACGGGGGACGTGCACGTCGAGATCACGCCGCAGCCGATCGACATCGCCAAGTGCGATCTCCACTTTCACGTCACCGAACTGCGGGACGACGAAGGGAAGGCTATCGAGACTACGGTCGATATCGTCTATCCCACAGCATTGTTCGACGAGAACACCGTGATGGAGCTCGGTCGGCGATTCGAGCAGATCCTGGCTGCAGGCGTCGCAGAACCGGACTCAGCGTGGCGAAACCCGACTACCTAGGTACTACACGATGTGTAGTATCAACGCTGCGTGAGGTGCACGCGACTTCGAATCCAGCGGGAGAACGCATGTCCACCTTCAACGGCCTTCCGGCCCATATTCTGCTCGTTCACTTCATCGTGGTGCTGGCACCGCTGACCGCGCTGCTCGCCATCGCGGCCAGTATCTGGTCCGGTGTGCGCAGCCGGCTGGTGTGGCTCATCGCAGCCCTGGCGGTGTTCACGCTGGTGCTGACTCCGCTGACCACCGAGGCAGGCGAGTGGCTCGAGAAGCGCGTACCCGAGACCGCGGCGGTGGAACAGCACACCGAGATCGGTGACTGGATGATCTACTTCTCCGTCGGCTTGGTGATCGTCGCTGCACTGCTCGTGTTCCTGCATCTGCGTGAGCGTCGCGGTAACGCGCCCGTGCGGTGGCAGTCGATTGTCGTGGTGGTCTTGGCAGTGGTGATCGGAGCGACCACAATCGTCCAGGTGTACAGAATCGGAGAGTCCGGCGCGCGCGCCGCGTGGAACGACGTATCGGCAACGGCGGAAGAATGACAGAGCCCGAGCCGAGCCTGCACGAGCACGAACCGCACGGTGATCTGTCCGCTCGGCTGAACTGGCTGCGGGCCGGGGTGTTGGGTGCCAACGATGGCATCGTCTCCACCGCCGGCCTGGTCGTCGGCGTCGCGGCCGCCACCACGGACAGGGGGTCGCTGCTCACCGCTGGTGTCGCGGGGCTCGTCGCCGGAGCGGTGTCCATGGCGCTGGGGGAGTACGTCTCGGTGAGCACGCAACGTGACGCCGAGCGTTCTCTGTTGATCAAGGAACGCCGAGAACTCGACGAGCAACCCGAGCAGGAATTGGCGGAGCTCGCGGCACTGTACGAGGCAAAGGGCCTGTCGGCCGACACCGCACAGACCGTCGCTCGCGAACTCACCGAACACGATCCGTTTGCCGCCCACGTGGACATCGAGCTGGGAATCGACCCGGATGCGTTGACCAATCCGTGGCAGGCCGCCGGATCGTCGGCGGTCTCGTTCGTCAGCGGCGCACTGCTGCCGCTGTTGTCCATCCTGTTGTTGCCTGCGTCGCTGCGCATCCCGGTGACGTTCGTCGTGGTGCTGGTGGCTCTGGCCTTGACCGGCAGTATCAGCGCGCGTCTCGGTGGTGCGCCCGGTCGGCCGGCGATGACTCGAATCGTGATCGGCGGTGCGATCGCGATGGCCGTTACGTACGCGATCGGCCAACTCGCGGGCGTCGCGGGTATCTGAGATCAGCGGAAGATCGAAGTGGCGACTTCTCCGGTTTCGGGTGCCACCACATCTTGGACGACGTCGAACAACGCCACCGAGATGACGGTGAAGGCGAGGACGAGAACCAAGCCGGCCGCAAGGATTCCGCGATCGTGACGGTGCCGTGGTGGTTCGCTGAGGGCCTGCACGCGGCGCACGACGTCGCCGCCGGTACTGGCGAGAGTGCGAGTTCCACGGTCGAGATGCTTCCGAAGCAGAGAGGTTCTGGCAATGGCAGACAACGTCTCTCGCCGCCCCAGCCTTGCCGCACTCTCGTCTGCCTGACGCTCCGCCGCGTGCCGTACCTTCGCGGTCAACGGTTCGAGAACCGGATCGACGCGGGCCGCGATTTCGCACATCTGGATCCACACGCTGTGACGGTGCCTCAGATGGGCGCGCTCGTGTTCGATCACTGCTCGTAATTCGTTGTTCGACAACGCTTCCGCGAGGCCGGTGGTGATCACGACCGCACCTCCGCCGGACGGGACAGCAAAAGCGTCGGGAACGTCGGAGTCGACGACGACGATGCCGCCCGTCGCCCGCGCCTCGTCACCGAATTCGGATGCGATGGACGTACTGGCGACGACGCGTCGAACATGGCGGGCCACCTCGACCGACCGCCAGATCATCCACGCGCAGATCACAATTCCGAGTGTCACCCACACGGCCCGACTCGTCGCCAGAAAGACCGCGGCGAGTGCAGTCAGGGACGCGAGCACCGAGAACGCCGTGACCACAGACAGAACGGGCAGCAGTACGACGGCGGTCGAGGGGTTGAGACGACGGTCGATGCGGTCGGCTCCGAATCCGAGGAGCAGCGACAGCGCCCACGGCAACACAGCGACAATCAGGAGCAGAGTCATCGATGGTGCTCGGCTGCGTCCGATTTGGCGAGCAACTCTCGCAGCGTCGCCTCGTCCTCGGGGTCGAGTGCGGCAACGAAGCTGGCCAGTACGTCGGCTCGCTCGGCTCGTGTGCCGAGCTCGGTGCGCATTCGCATCGCGGCCCGAAGCGCCGGGATCTCGTCGACCGGGGCGTTGAGGGTGTAGACGTACGACCGTCCTCGACGCTCGCGATCGACCAGCCCCTTGCCGTGCAAGCGCACCAATGCGGTCATGACGGTGGTGTGCGCGAGATCCGAGCCCAGATGCTCGCGGGCTTGGGCCACCGAGAGTTCCGTGTGCTCGCCGAGCAAATCGAGGATCGACTCCTCCAACTGTCCGGACGCTCTTCGCACTGCGATCCCTCACTCGATTCGGTTACCTCGAGGATAGGCCAGTTCGAGGTCCCGCCACTATCCCGCGGCCTCGAGAATGTCGGTCAACGCGTCGATCAGAGCCACGATTCGGGCCGACGGCGGCCTACCGCGCATGGTGTGAATTTCGGCCCGGCGCTGGGCGAACACCGGATGCACGAGGGGGATGTACGTCAGGCCCGACTTGCGGTCACCACCCAGGTCGCTGACGAGTGCGACGCCGTCGCTTGAGCGAGCGAACTCCAGTATCGGAGCCAGCCGCTCGCATTGCAGACCGACGTGGGGTGAGAGTCCCTCCAGACGGATTCCGGCGTCGAACAATTCGCGTTGACTCGATCCGGTGGTCGACAGCGCGAGGGGATAGGAGCAGATATCGGCCAGATCGACGCTGGCTCGGTCGGTGAGCGGGTGACCGAGCGCGACGACGGCGCAGATGGGCACGGTGACGGAATGTTCGACCGTCACGTCGGTGCGTCGACCGAGCGAGAAGGTGACCGCGACGTCCGCGCGGGCGTCGACCACCCGTCGGCTGGCCTCGTCCGGTCCCACCACGTCCAAAGTGAAGGTGACCGACGGGTGAGTCCGATGGACCGACGCCATGGCCCGTGGGACGACGGACTGCGAGAATCCTTCGGTGCAGGCGACGGTGACGCTGCCGTGTTCGCTGGCGTCGACGCTGCGTATTTCGGCGATCAGAGTCGACGATTCCACTTCGTGTCTGCGCGCGTGGGCGAGGAGGCGATGGCCCGCTTCGGTGAGCGTCATCCCCCGGGCATGTCGTGCGAAGAGCGGCACGCCGATGTCACGTTCGAGCTTGGCGATCTGTCTGCTGACCGCCGACGCGGCCAGATGTTGTGTTGCGGCCGCCTCGGTGACCGAACCCGTTCGCGCAACTTCGCAGAAGTACGTCAGCGCAGATGGCATCAGATGCAACGACATCACCCCTTCTTTCACAGCACTGTCACGGCGGTGACACGTGATTGTCATCGAGCCACTCGCTGGTCCTGCGTTGCCGTGAAAGCAACGCTGAGGCCACCAATCGGCAATGGTGTAGACGGTATCGGGCTCGCTACTGTCAGGCGAACACCAGGCCGACGACGAGGGAGATTCGATGAACCGCGAGCATGTGATCGCGCAGGCCCAGGACTTCTACGATTCGGGTGCGTTCCATCGTGAACTCTCCGAGCTCGTGTCGGTCCCCTCGGAAAGCCAGTCGACGGCCGGTCGAGTTGCGTTGTCGGCATATCTCCAGGATCTGCTCGTGCCGAGGCTCGAGGCGCTCGGGTGTGCGGTCGAGACCTATTCCAACCCGGTCGAGGAGGGTGGTCCCTTCCTGATCGCCACCCGTCACGAGGCCCCCGAACTGCCGACCGTGCTCTGTTACGGCCACGCCGACGTGGTTCTGGGCATGGCCGAGGACTGGTCGGACGGTTTGTCGCCCTGGACTCTCGTCGAGCGGGACGGACGGCTCTACGGGCGCGGAACAGCCGACAACAAGGGTCAGCATCTGGTGAACCTCGCGGCGCTGCGGACGGTTCTCGAAGCCCGCGGATCGTTGGGATTCAATCTGACGCTGCTGTTCGAGACCGGTGAAGAGATCGGCTCACCCGGACTCGAACAATTCGTGTCGGATCACCGAGGCGAACTCGCTGCCGACGTGCTGATCGCCTCGGACGGACCACGCCTCGACGCCCAGACGCCCACACTGTTTCTCGGTGCCCGTGGGGGCGTGGACTTCGACCTCGTCGTCGACCTACGTGAGCGCGGCTACCACTCGGGCAACTGGGGTGGACTGCTCCGCAACCCCGCGACCACCCTGGCCGGTGCCATCGGGACCCTCGTCGACGGCCACGGCCGTATCCAGCTCGACAGCCTCGTACCCGAGCGCATTCCCGAGTCCGTCGTCGATGCGCTCAGAGCTATCGAGGTCGGACGCACCCCGGGCGATCCGGTGGTCGACTCCGGCTGGTCGGCGACGGAATTGTCGCCGGCAGAGCGGGTTTTCGGGTGGAACACTCTCGAAGTGATCGCTATGATCGCAGGCAACATCGTCGAACCGGTCAATGCGATTCCCGGCCAGGCGCGAGCGCGGTTGCAGCTGCGGTACGTCGTCGGGACCGACCTCGACGATCTCGCCGCGCGGTTACGACGACACCTCGACGCGCACGGGTACTCGATGGTCGCCGTCGAACTCGGCATCTCGTTTCCTGCGAGCCGAACGGACCCGAACGACCCCTGGGTTCGCACGGTCGCCCAGTCGGTCGAGCGCACAGTCGGTTCCCCAGTCACCTTGCTGCCCAACATCGGTGGGTCCCTGCCCAATCACGTGTTCACCGACACCCTCGGAATTCCGACGGTCTGGATGCCGCACTCCTACCCGGGATGCCGTCAACATGCACCCGACGAACACATGCTCGCATCCGTTGCTCGCCAAGGACTCGCCATGGCCACGGGCCTGTTCTTCGACCTCGGCGCAGGTACAGAAGACGACCGCGACGCACCGCTCGAATCCGCCAGCGCCTCGCGCTCCTGAACACCACCGGAGAATCCGACATGTCCACTGCACACGTTCATCGAACTCCCGATCGTGACGGCGCGGGTGAAGCCGTTGTGTCCGTCAAGAATCCGGTCCGCGCCATCGCTGCCGCCACCATCGGCAACGCTCTCGAGTGGTTCGACATCGCCATCTATGCGCTGTTCGCCATCTACATCGGGCAGAACTTCTTTCCGTCTGCGGACCCCGGCGTGCAACTGGTGCAGACGTTCGCGGTCTTCGGGGTTTCGTATCTGATTCGCCCCCTCGGCGGACTGATCCTCGGCTCCTACGCAGACCGGAAGGGGCGAAAGAAGGCTCTGGTGATGAGCATTCGCCTGATGGTGCTCGGCACCGCGTTGATCGCCTTCATGCCCAACTACGACGACATCGGCATCCTCGCCCCCATTGGCATCATCGTGGCGCGCCTGATTCAGGGTTTCGCTGCCGGTGGTGAATTCGGTGCGGCCACATCCTTTCTCGTCGAACAGAACGGCAAGCGCCGCGGATTCTTCGGCAGCTTCCAGTTCGCCAGCCAGGGACTGGCCACACTGATGGCGGCCTCGTTCGCCGCCGGACTGACCGCGGTGTTGTCCGAGGCCAGCATGGTCGACTGGGGTTGGCGAGTGCCGTTCGTCTTCGGGCTCATGGTGGGTCCGGTGGGATGGTTCATCCGCCGTCACGTCGACGAATCGCCGGCCATCGTCGCCGCGTCGGACACGCCGAAATCGCCTGTACGCGATCTGTTTCGGAATCAGTGGGGCGGAATTCTCATTGCCGGCGGCGTGCTGGTGGTGTCCACTGCGCTGAACTTCATCCTGCAGTACCTGCCGACCTTCGGTATCAAGCAACTGGGACTGAACAATTCGCTGTCGTTCGTCGCACTGATGATCACCGGCGTGATTCTGACCGTGGTGACGCCGTTCGTCGGTCAGTTGTCCGACAAGGTCGGCCGCATCAAGATCATGTTGCCGTCGGCGATCGCGATCGGCGTCAGCGTCGTCCCGCTCTTCATGTGGCTCATCGCGGTGCCGTCGTTCCTCACCCTCGCTCTCGTCATGACCGTGCTCGGATTGCTGAAGGCGCTGTACTTCGGTGCGCTGCCGTCGGTGATGTCCGACGCGTTCCCGGTCCATTCGCGGGCCACCGGCCTGTCGTTCGGATACAACGTCACCACGGCGATCTTCGGTGGATTCACTCCGACCATCGCGGCCGCTCTGGTGGCTGCAACAGGTCAGGCGGTGTCCCCGGGCTACTACATCCTGGCGGTGTCCCTGGTCAGCATCGCTGCGCTGATCGGTGCCGTACGGATTCGTGGCATTCGCTAGCTTACAGATGCCTAGCGGTCGGCACATTGATGTAATACGCTGATCTCATCAGCCCACCACCTCGAGGACGATCCATGAGCGTCGAAGCGAACACCCGGAAGATCGAGAAGAGTGTCGTCACCGATTTCAGTGACCGCATGAGCTACGGGTCCTACCTCGACCTCGATACGCTGCTCAGCGCTCAGAAACCGGTGAGCACCCCCGAGCATCACGACGAACTGCTGTTCATCATCCAGCACCAGACTACCGAGCTGTGGCTCAAGCTGGTGCTGCACGAGACCCTCGCCGCGCGCGCAGCTTTCGATGCCGACGACATCGGTACCGCACTCAAATGCGTGGCCCGGGTGAAGCACATTCAGAAGACGCTGACCGAGCAGTGGTCGGTACTGGCCACTCTGACGCCGACGGAGTACTCGCAGTTCCGCGACTTTCTCGGGAACTCCTCGGGGTTCCAGTCGTATCAATACCGGGCCGTGGAGTTCGTGCTGGGAAACAAGAATGCGGGAATGCTGAAAGTCTTCGAGTCCGATCTGGCTGCGCATGAGCTGCTTTCGACGCTGCTGCACGAGCCCAGCCTGTACGACGCCTTCTGGCGGTCGTTGGCGCGGCAGGGTTACGACGTACCGGCATCGGCCCTCGACCGTGACGTCACCACGGCGTACACGGTCAACGAGGACTTGATGCCGCTGATCAAGTTCGTCTACGAGAACCACACCGAACATTGGGCGGTGTACGAGGCATTCGAAGAGCTCGTCGACTTGGAGGAAAACTTCCAGCTCTGGCGATTCCGCCACATGCGCACGGTGCTGCGCACCATCGGAATGAAGAGCGGGACGGGAGGGTCGAGCGGCGTCGGGTTCTTACAGAAAGCACTCGAACTCACGTTCTTCCCCGAATTGCTCGCTGTGAGAACGGAGATCGGTCGATGATGGAACGCGCAGTTGAACTCGATAACACGGATCCGCTCCGCAGCTATCGCGACAAGTTCCTCGGTAGCGACGACCCGTCGATCACCGCATATCTCGACGGCAATTCCCTGGGTCGGCCCACCAAAGCCAGCGTCGAACGCATCAACACCTTCATGACCGACGCCTGGGGCGGACGCCTCATCCGCGGCTGGGATGAGCAGTGGTTCGACCTCCCCGTCACCATCGGCGACGCCCTGGCCGACGCCACCCTCGGGGCAGCGTCCGGTCAGACCACCATCGGCGATTCCACGACGGTACTGCTGTACAAGCTGGCACGGGCGGCGATCGCCATGCGGCCGGGTCGCACCGAGATCGTCATCGACCGCGACAACTTCCCGACCGACCGATACTTGCTCGAAGGCATTGCAGCAGAGCTGAACATGACCCTGCGATGGATCGAGACGGACCGCCGCGGTGGTATCGAGCCCGAACAACTCGCCGAGGTGGTGGGGGAGAACACTGCCTTGGTGGTGATCACTCACGTCGCCTACCGATCCGGCTTCCTCGTCGACGTGGCCGAGGCGACGCGTATCACGCACGAGGCCGGCGCGCTGATGCTGTTGGACGTGTGCCATTCCGTCGGGTCGGTACCGCTCGAACTCGATTCTTGGGGAGTGGATCTGGCCGTCGGGTGCACCTACAAGTACCTCAACGGAGGTCCGGGTTCACCGGCCTTCGCGTACGTGCGCAGCGATCTTCTCGACGACTTCGTGCAGCCGATCTGGGGCTGGATGGGCCGGGCCGATCCGTTCGAGATGGCGCAGGGTTACGTTCCGGCACAGGGTATTCGACGCGTCATCAGTGGCACGCCGTCGGTGTTCGGGATGATCGCAATGCAGGACACTATCGAGATGATCGCCGAGGTGGGGATGGACGCGATACGCGCGAAGTCCGTCGCACTGACCGAATACGCCCTCGAACTTGTCCGCGAGATGCTGGTACCGCTCGGGGTGGAGATCGCCTCACCCGAGGATTCGAATCGGCGCGGTGGTCACGTCACCATCGACCATCCTAAGTTCAAGGCCATCACCGCTCGGCTGTGGGAGCAGGGTGTCATCCCGGATTACCGCGCACCACACGGTATTCGGCTGGGGCTGAGCCCGCTGAGCACCTCGTACCGCGAGGTGTATCTGGGTATCGTGACGATTCGTGACGAACTTCGCGCCTAGCATCGCCGGGGCCATCCTCGACGACTTCGAGTCGCGTCCAGGTAGTGCGACGTCGTTGGTGCGCACGGTGCTCGGAGCCTACGTTCGGCCTCTCGGCGGGTGGTTCGCCATCGCCGATTTTGTCGTCTGGATGGACACGCTGGGAGTGCCACCGGAGAGCACGCGCATTGCGGTGACGCGGTTGAAGAAGAAGGGCGTCCTCGAATCAGCTAATCGTGAGGGCCGCACCGGCTATCGGATCACCGAGCAGGCCGACGCCATGTTCGCACGGGGAGACGGCCGGATCTTCGGCTTCCGGCGGATGGCCGACGGCGATCCATTTCGGTTGATCTCGTTCACCATTCCCGAGACGCAACGCGCGGCTCGGCACCAGCTGAGGCGACGACTCACCGGAATAGGCTGTGGCACAGTCTCACCAGGATTGTGGATCGCGCCCGAATATCTGGCGGCGGAGGCCATTGCCATCGTCGACGCGTTGGAGTTGTCGCAGTACGTCACGACGTTCGTCGCGTCCGAGGTCGCGCCTCCCGGCACGCTGCGCGAAAGTGCCGAGCAGTGGTGGGATCTGGCCGGCATCGCCGATCGGCATCGGGCATTTCTCGACGCTTTCGACGGAGGGTCGCCGGCTCGGAACCCGCGCGACGCGTTTGTCACGTTCGTGCCGTTGCTCGACGAATGGCGCGTCATTCCCTACGTCGACCCGGGTCTTCCACCGTGCATGACGCCGGAGGACTGGCCGGGCACCCGGGCCGTCGCCACGTTCGAGACGGCCCGGGAGCGCTACTTCGATCTCAGTTTTGAATGGGTCGCGTTCTAGCGATCCTGGTACGACGGCTCGCGCTTTTTGATGTACGAGATGACGCGGTACGTGATGGGCATGACGATGACCTCGGCAAGCGTCTTCCACAAGAATCCGACGATGACGTAGTTGATGAAGTCGGTCCACGTGGTGATGCCGATGACTCCGGCGGCGATGGAGCAGAAGATCAGCGTGTCGAAGAATTCGCCGACGATGGTCGAGCCGATCAGTCGCGCCCACAGGTGCTTTTCCTTGGTGCGTTCCTTGATCTTGACCAGCACGACGGAGTTGAGGAGCTGCCCGACGGTGTAGCCGGCGAGACCGGCGAGGACCAGCCGGGGAACGACGCCGACGACGCTTTCGAGCGCGGCCTGGTTCTCGTAGAACGAGGCGGCGGGGAGTTCGATGGCGATCCAGAAGCACACCGAGGTGAGCAGCAGGGAGCCGAAGCCGAGATAGATCGCTCGGCGCGTGGCTTTGAAGCCGTAGACCTCGCTGAGTACGTCGCCGAGGATGTAGGCGAGGGGGAACAGAAAGAATGCGCCGTCGGTGTTGATCGGCAGGATTTGGAACGGTCCGAGCATGACGTCGGACGAGGCGAAGAAGGCGACACCTTTGCTGGCGGCCACATTCGAGATCAGCAGCGTCGCGACGAACAACGCGACGATGGTGGGGTAGTAGCCCCGGCTGATGTGAGCGAACGTGGCCTGCCCAGACTCGGCGCCGCCGTCAGGGGCGGTGTGTTGGGTAGTAGTCACCTGACGATCCAAGCACCGAGACGACGATGGGCGCGAATCCCGGGGTAGGGGATTCGCGCCCATCGAGGCGGATTACGGGTCAGGCGACGTTGCCACGCACCGTGACGCGGTAAGCGTAGGTACCGGCGATGATCGTGATCGGAATGGTCACCAGCAGACCGAGGCCGAGGGGGATCGCACCGACGATGTTGAGGCCTACCAGGGCGAGAGCGAGCACGAAGAGGGTCCCGCCGTTCGACGCGATTGCCTGCGCGCTGGCCTTGATGGCGGGAATCGGCTCGTCGCCGCGGTCGATGACGAACTGGAAGGTCCACCACGTGAAGAACGTGATGACGATGCCGGGGATGATCAGCAGGACGAAGCCGATGCTGGTTGCAATGCCGACGAGGATGCCGGCGATGATGACGGCGGCGACGTTGCCGAATTGGAAGAAGGACCCGAACGCGGGCTTGATCCCGTCCACCTCGTGCAGAGCGCCGCGGACGAGCGCCGCCTGGATGAGGAGTGCGACGACACCGACGATGATGCTGAAGACCAGGCTGAGGACGATGCTGTCGGAGCTCAGAACGAAGTTCAGCACGCCCTGGATGATCGCGGCGATCAGGACGATGCCCATCCAGACGAGGGCGTTCTGCTTGAACTTCTCGAACGCGTAGCCGATGGCTGTTCCCACGGATAGCTGCGTCGCCGTCGGCGAGTTACCGAACGGCGGAGGCGGCGGGTAGTTGCCCTGTGGGGGCGGTGGGTAGCCACCGGGTGGTGGGTAGCCACCTTGCTGGGGATAGTCGCCGGGAGGAGGTGGGTAATTTCCGGGCGGCGGATAGTTGCCTTGCGCGGGTGGTGGGTAGTTGCCGGGTGGTGGGTAGCCGCCGCCCTGCGGCGGGGGATAACCACCGGGGTTCTGTGGATCCTTGTCGGGGTCGTAGCCGCCTGAGGTCATTGTGTCCTTCTCCCTCGGGATAAGTTTGTCGCGGTCACTGTACGTCCGATTCGTGCGCAGTTGGGTTCTGTCGCGTTGCGACGTGATCTCGATTTTGTCAGGGCGTTCAGAGATTCAAGGGGTCGAACACCCACGGTTCGCGCGGCACCAGCCTCGGCTTCCACCGCTCGAGCAGTTCCTCGGCGTTCTTCACGTCCGGTACACCGAGGGAAGCGGTGATGAGCGCCCACGCATCGGGCCGTTCGCGCAGTGTGACCGCGCCGTCCCGTTTGGCCAGACGCTTGCCCTCGACGTTCAGTGCGAGGGGGACGTGGACGTACGTCGCGGGGGTCAGGCCCAGGAGTTGAGCGAGGTAGCCCTGCCGCGGCGCGGACGTGAGAAGGTCGTCTCCGCGCACGATCTGGTCGACGCCCTGCGCGCCATCGTCGACGACGACGGCGAGGTTGTAGGCGGGCACACCGTCGGATCGACGCAGGACGAAGTCGTCGACCTGGCCTCGAAACAGGCCGTGCAGCTGGTCGACGATGGTGAATTCGGTTGTCTGCGAACGCAATCGGATGGCGGGTGGGCGGTCCTTCGCTACTCTCTGGTCTGCGGTCAGATTTCGACACGTGCCGGGATATGCGCCGTCGGGAGCATGGGGCGCGGATGCGGCCTGTTGGATTTCCCGACGCGTACAGAAACATTCGTACGTCATCCCGGCGGCGGTGAGGGAGCGAATCGTGGCGTCGTAGATTTCCCGACGCTCGGACTGCCGCATGACAGGCCCGTCCCAGTCGAGTCCGATGGCGGCGAGGTCGTCGAGCTGGCGTTGCTCGGAGCCGGCTTTCACGCGATCGAGGTCTTCGACGCGCATGACGAAACGCCGTTCAGTGGAGCGGGCGAAGAGCCATGCCAGTAGTGCGGTTCGTAGATTGCCGAGATGCAAGTCGCCGGAGGGACTGGGAGCGAAACGTCCGGCGGGCATGGGAACAGCTTAGTTTCAGGGTGTTCATAACTGACCAACCGATTGCGGTATCGGGGTATCGGCCGCGAAGACTTCGGTAGGTGCGGGGCGGCAGTGGCTGACGGGCCAGGTCGGCTGGGTTGGACCCATGGTCGAGGCTTGCCGGTTCCGCGGTTCTTTCGGCGGCCTTGGTTCGGGTAGGGCGTCGCCTTCGGCGTCGACCGATTGTATTGTGCCGGTTGCTTTTTTGTCTGCCCCGGATCACGTAGCGGTACACGTATGCAGTGTCGCAACCTTGACAACCCTGACCGAGCGTCGGATGATGCGAGAGTCGATCGACAACGACAATCATGTTCAACAATGGAAGAAGGTATGCGTAATGTCCAACTTCACCGCAACCGATATCGCCGGCGCTCCCACGACGAGCGCACTGCAGGGTGCGACCACGAACTCGATCGTGCACAACCCGTTCGCCTTCGAGGAGATCGAGTCGTCGGCTGCGCAGAGCGCCCCGCAGAGCCCGACCACCAATTCGATCGTGCACAATCCGTTCGCCTTCGAGGACTGACACACGTTCGCGGACAACTGAACTGACACCGAACTACTCACGCCTGTGATCGCGGGCCCACTCTGACGGAGCTTGTCATGCCAAGTATTGCCGCCGGACATCATCTGTATCCGGCTGTCGACGGCACCTGGTTGTGCTCGAGGCCGGGAGATCGCTTCGTCCGCCTCAGCGGGCCACCTCATGTGGTGAAACTCCTGCAGGAGTCGGCTCATATGGGGAGGGAAATCGATTTTGACTCGCTCGGCGACGATGCCGACCTGACTCGGCAGCTCATCGCACTACTGGATGAGCGCGGCATTCTTGCGGAGGAGTCGACAGCTTCATCTGTATCGACGGCGTCGTCTGTTCTCGTCGACGGAGACACTCCGATCGCCGAGGCGGTGGCTTCTCTGCTCGAGGACTGCGGCGATGTGACGGTGGGGATTGCAGACGAGGGCTCGGTGTCGACGGCGGACGTCGTGGTCAGCTGCGCTACATGGCTGCCCGACGCCCGCTGGTCGCAATTGCAGAACTGGTGCACTGCCCACCGAACGGCATGGCACCGCTGCCACGCCGAAGGCGAACGGTTCTTCATCGGTCCGCTGTGGTCACCGGCATCGAACAATGCCGACTACCACGACGTCCGGGGTCGCCGTCTCGCCGCGTCCGGTGTCGCCGACCAACTCCTCGATCATTGGCGCTACCTCGACGATCCCCACTCGATCCTGCCTCCCGTTCGGTGGCCCCACCGCAGCGGTATCGCCGTCGTCGCCGGTGTCATCGCCGCCGAGGTGCGCGCATACCTCGCAACGGGCGACACTGCAATCGGCTCGGTGCAACTCGACGTCGACCCGGCATCGGCGCACATCGTTCATCATCCCGTTCTGCCCATCCCGTTTCGGCGCGGCACCGCTACGCTGTGACGAACAGTCCACGCTCGCAGCACAACCTGCGCGTGTCGAACGGCGACGGAACGTGTTGCGTCGCAGACATCTACCTTCCCGAGCCAGGATGTTTCCCGGCCACCGCTGTCATCACACGCACGATGTACGGACGATCGCGCCACCGCTCCGAAGGCCTCGGCTGGGCGCGCAACGGCTTCGCCTACATCGTCGCCGACGTACGCGGACGGTACGACTCCGACGGAACCTTCACTCCCTACCACTCGGAACGAGACGACGGCGCAGCACTGGTCGACTTCGTATGCGGTCAACCATGGTCGAACGCCGGCGTCGTCGCATACGGCGGCTCCTACTCCGCTTACACCGCATGGGCGATGGCCGTAGAACGCCCGATCGCGGTCCGGGCGGTGGTGAGCCTGTGTCCCTCGATGGAACTCGCTCGCACCAAATTCGACCCGTCCGGCATTCTGCGCCTGTACGAGCACCTGGGGTGGTGGCTGCAGCACGGCGACGCCCGGGTGAGCCGAACGGACATGCCGGGCAATGCTTTACCCGACCTCGAGTCGTATCTCGCACTTCCGGTCAAGCAGCTACCCGACACCACCGGGGTGCACCTCCCGACGTGGGGCGGGGTACTCGATCGAGGCCCGGACCATCTCGACGACCAACGCATCACCGACAACGAACTGGCCGAATTGACGGTGCCTTCGTTTCACGTCGGAGGGTGGTACGACCTGGTGACCGAGACGTCGATCGCCCATTTCGACCTTGTCGGGTCCAACGTCGAACCCCGCCCGGCCCGGCGGCTGATGATCGGGCCATGGACCCACGAGCTGTTCGTCGATCCTTCCGGCCGCCACGGCCCGGTCGCGTCGATCGAGTGGGGGACGATATGCGTGCAGTGGCTGCATTCGGTCCTCGGCCACCGCGCCGCCGAATCCAAATCGGCGTCCGTGTCGATCTTTCACCGGGGGGTCGAGACGTGGATCGACAACGAGACACGTGAAGAACCGGAATCGTCGATCCTGCTGTATGCACACGACCGTCGCCGGCTCGAAACCGCGCCCCAGTCCGGCTCGGCAGCACTGTCTTTCGAGTACAACCCCGCCGACCCGTACCCCACCATCCCCACCCACCACGACCGCAGCGCTGTCGTCCGGAGTGACTTCGTCGATTTCACGACCGGCCCGCTGGCAGCCGACCTGCACATCGACGGCATCCCAGAAGCACACCTGACCGCATCGACCACAGCACCGGAAGCCGACTGGATCGTGCGGCTGCTCCACCGCAGCGCCGGCGGTTCGCTGCACCAAATCGGCTACGGCGTCGCGGTGACCGGTGCCGGCACCGACGCCGTGCGCGTTCCTCTCTCTCGCACGGCTGTACATCTCGAACGCGGGTCGGAGCTGATCCTGCACATCACCGGCAGCGACTTCCCCGCCCTCACGCGGAATTTGAACAGCGGCAACCGCTACACCGGCACGACAATCGAGAAGGCAACGCAAACAGTGCATGTCGGTGCCGCCCGTACCCTCGTCCGTCTCCCTATCCGACAGGAAAAGCAGTGAGCGTTCACGGATCGAGCCTTCATGGATCCCGGCTCGGCGTCCTCACCGGTGTGGGTCCGCTCGAACGAGATGTCGAGCTGCCCAGTGCGTGGGTGGGCTACCGCGCCCATGTCGCATGCATGGATCGGGTCGTCGACTGGGTCGCCGACCCGATCGGCTTCGGTGCCTCGTTCGGAGATCACGGAGCGGCACGTGGTGCCGCGATCGGGGAAGCCGTCGAACGGTATTGCGGCAATGCTGTTCCCCCGCATCTCGACCGTGCGAGCTACCGCGAACTGCGCGCCCGCGGAATCGACGCGCTCGATCCCGGCACCTTCGCGTTGTACTCGCCCGAGCAATACGCAAGCCGTGGTTTCCCGTTCGTACCGTTCACTGCCGATACCCCTGTCGAATGGGTCGAAGGCGTTGACATGCACGATGGCCGGGCCGTACGAGCCCCGGCAGGACCGGTCTATCTCAACTACATTCGTGGCTCCCGCACGTCGGAGCCGCCGCTGCACTCGTTGATGTACTCCGGTATCGCCACCGGCACGAGCCGGCAGCGGGCCGAGCAATCCGCCATCGAGGAGCTGCTCGAGCGCGATGCCACAACGATCTGGTGGGCCAGCGGTGCCGACGCTCACCGACTCGACGACGGGGGACGGGTCATAGGCCAGATGGGCTGCCCCGCTGAAGGATTCGACCTCGACGTGACTTTGATCCACATCCCGTCGCAATTCGGTGTGCCCGTCGTCGGGGCACTGGTCCGCGACCGTGCCCGCGAACTCGTCGCCTTCGGAAGCGCCTGCCGCGCCACCCCGCATGCCGCTGCGACGAAAGCGCTCGTCGAAGCGCTGGGATCGATGCAACTCTCCCGTCAACTTGCCGACCCGAACAGCGAGACCTGGCAGTCCGTCCGTACCGGCGCGATGCCAGACCACGTCTTCCTTCCGTACCGCGCGGATCGCAACTACCTCGACGCGGCCGGAAAGAACTTCCGCAACCTGGTCGACCTCCCCGCCGTCGCACAGCTCTACCAGGACCGGCGCATGCAGGCCGGCGCCGCGCTCCTTCGCCTCGAACCTCGCGACCTGGTCGCGATGGACGAGATCCCCGCGGTCACGGGCTCGGTGCGGGAAACCTACCTCGCCGCACTCGCACGCCACGGCATCGACGCGGTCGTCGTCGATCTCACCACCGACGATATCGCGCAATCCGGTCTGACGGTGGTTCGAGTGCTGACACCCCAACTGGTCGGCAACGGCCCGCCGGCATTCCCGCTCCACGGGTCACCGCGTCTACTCGAGGTACCCACCGCTCTCGGGTGGAACGCGCACCCGCGCAACAGCTCTGACCTGGTCAGAGTCCCCCTACCGCTTGCCTAGTATTGCTTGCCCTGTGGCCGACTGCAAGGAGAAGGAAGACATGTACGACGCGTTGGTCGACCCCCGGTTCGGAGTTCTCACCCGACTGGACCCCCGCTCCATTCCCGAGCACTTTCCCTCCTCCTTCGCCCTGACCCATTCCCGTATCAGCGACATCAGCCGATTCAGCGACTGGCCGGCGGACAATTCCGGAGCCGGCTACGGCTTCGGCTCCCCGGACCGCGTGCTGGGCGCGGCAATCGGCGAAGGCGTCGAACGATACTGCGGCAACCTCGTTCCGGACGGCCTCCGCCGCGGCAGCTACCTCTCTCTGACCGCCGAGGGTGTCGACGCTCTCGACCCCGCCACGGTGTGCCTGTACTCCGCCGAACAGCATGCGGCACCGCGCTTCCCTGCGTCCGAGCTCACCGGAAGCCTCGACGTCGAATGGATCGACGGCACCGACCTCTCGACCGGGAGCTCGGTGTGGGTGCCGGCGTCACTGGTGTGGCCCTCGTACTTCGGATCGCACACACGCCCGGTGGGCGAGGACCGCCCGCTGACGAACCCGATCATCCAGGCAGGTCTCGCCGCGGGCCCCAGCAGTGAATTCGCCTGCTGGGGCGCACTATGCGAAATACTCGAACGTGATGCGATGACACTGTCCTGGTACGGCGGGCGAGGCGTTCACGAAGTGTCCGTACCGACGTGGCTACGCCAGTTCGCGAGGGGGCCACAGGGGCGACTCGACACTCGTTTCTATTCGTTCACCACCGAATTCGGCATTCCGGTACTCGGGTCTTTGGTGCACGACCGCTCGACGGGATTTCTGACGCTCGGGATGGGTGTGGGAACAGACGCGGTGCGCGCTGCGGAAAAGGCATACGCCGAAGCCCTGCAACTTCAACTGTTCGTCTCCGAATACGACGACCCGACCTCGGCTTATATGCAGGCCGCGCAGTCACCGACCAGCCCGCTCAAACCCTGGCGCGAGGACCGCGCCTACGGAATGTCCTATCGAAGCGATCGGCGCGATCTGGTCGACTACGTCTGCCACCTCCAAATACACCTCGATCCCGAAGTGCAAGAACAGTTCCGTCGTGAACTTACCGCCGCCACACTCGGTTCGGTCGACCTGTCGGGCCTCGACACAGCCGACGCCGCACCGACAACCGACCGAATCGCGGCATTGGTCAAGGTCTTGAACAGCGCTGGGCACCGTGTCGTCGAAGTCGATGTCACCACCGCGGACGTGAGAGCGGCCGGACTACACGTAGTTCGGGTCGTTGCCACCGGGCTGTATTCGAGCTCGCCGATCGGCCTTCCGTTCCTCGGCGGGAGCCGTATGCCCGCTGCTGTCGCCGCCGCAGCCGCCGCGGGCACCACGCTGCCGACTACGCCCCTCCCACACTGAGACCAACCCCTACACCGACGATTCTTTCAGCCCGGTGATGCGCGGTGGCCCAACAGCCACCAGCATCGTCACGATCGCAGCAGCATCGAGTCCGAGCACCGATTCCGCCGCCGGATCGGAAAAACCCGAGACTGCGCAGCACGCCATGCCCATCGCTGTGGCGGTCAAATACAGATTCTGGACCCCGATGCCGGCATCGACGTGCACCGTACGGTAGTGGCGCGGTGGGTATTTGGCCAGCGCGACATCCAGCCTTGCAGTCAGAGCGAGGCTCGCCGCCGGCAACGCCGCGAACTCGGTCTGGGCGTACAGCTCGGCCAATGCAACGGCAGGGTCCACCTCGGACACGAGCTGCAAGGAGTGATCGGCCATGTCGTATCGGTAGATCCCCGGCCGGATGCCGGCGATGCGGGTTGCGAACAGGAACGTGTCGCGGGTGCGGAGGCCGCCTGCGGTCGGTGCCACGCTCAGCGGGTACTCGCGGTCGCCGTAGGCCTCGATCCGGCGTCCGAGTCCGAGCGCGGTACCGAGCAGGGTTCCGACCGAATCCACGCTCAGTTCGCCACTCGGGTCGAAGTCGTACCGCGAACGCCGGGCATGGACCAGCGCTGTGAACGGCGAGTCGAGTGTGCGTGGCTTCGGGAGGTGAATCGAGGCACCGTTTCGATCCATGGGTCTCTGAGTCGGCGCAGGATCGACTGCGCCGTTGAGCCGATCGTGAATCTCTTTGAGCGAGGCGATCTCCGTGTGCATCAGGGTCGGCTCCTTCACCAGTACGCGCAGCCCGAGGTGTCGTCGCCGCACTGTGTTCGCTACTGTATCGACACTGATTGTCATTAACAACTAGCTGTCGGGATGTAGACCTGATGAAACGATCGTCGGCCACTGCGGTGCGCAGCACGGGCGCACCGCCCTTCGCCTCGCCCCAACGCTTTCGCGTGTTGCTGGCGATCTCGGGCTTCGCCATCGTGGTCATCGCGGTGGCGTCGGTCAGCATCGGCGCCGTCACCATCGGACTCGGAGACATCTGGGGTTCGGTCGCCCAACACCTCGGCATGGCGGGCACGCACACCTCGACACCGGTCAACGATCAGATCGTCTGGCAGGTCCGCGTCCCGCGCACCATTCTCGCCATCGTCGTCGGCGCGGGTCTGGCGATAGCGGGCGTGGTCATTCAAGTCGTTGTACGTAACCCGCTGGGCGACCCCTACCTGATCGGGATCGTGCCGGGCGCGAGCCTGGGCGCAGTTATCGTCATCGTCTTCGGTGCCGGGGTACTCGGCGGCGTATCGCTGTCCGCAGCAGCCTTCATCGGCGGCCTCCTGGCGTTCGCGCTGGTGTTCGTCCTCGCCCGCCGCGGAGGGCAATGGCCACCGACCCGGCTCGTGCTGGCAGGGGTCGCCGTCGGGTACCTCGTCTCCTCGTTCACGTTCTTCTTTCAAACCATCGCTACTCCCAATCAATCTCAGCGCGTGCTGTTCTGGAGTCTCGGCTCGATCGCCGGAGCATCGTGGGCGAGCCTGCTGCTGCCCGCGGTCGTCATCGCGGCGGCCACGACGTGGCTGATGTGGAACAGTGCCCGCCTGAACGCCCTGGCTTCCGGCACCGACCTCGGCTACTCCCTCGGCATCGACGTCGCGCGATTCCAAATGACGCTGATGGTCGTGGTGTCGGTCCTGACCGGCGTCATCGTTGCCGAAGTCGGCGGTATCGGGTTCGTCGGCCTGGTCATCCCGCACATTGCGCGTCTGCTCGTCGGTGCCGATCACCGCCGCGTCGTCGTCACCGCAACACTGCTCGGCGCATGCTTCCTACCGCTCTCGGACATCGCCGCCCGCGTGCTCCGCGCCCCCGCCGAACTTCCGATCGGGGTGGTCACCTCGGCCATCGGCGCTCCGTTCTTCCTGTACCTGCTGGTCTCCTCCGGGCGGACGGCGAGGGCTCGATGAAACTCGACGCACAGGGCGTCGCCGTCGCCATCGACGGCGCCAAGATTCTCACCGACGGCGTAATACACGCCGAATCAGGCTCGATTGTAGGACTTCTCGGACCGAACGGCAGCGGAAAGTCGACGCTGCTACGCACGCTCTACCGGGCCCTCATACTCTCAGGCGGAACGATCGTGCTGGGCGAGGACGACCTTCGCCGCCTCAGCGCTCGTGAATCGGCGACCAGGACTGCGGTTGTCCTGCAGGATGATTCACCGGAATTCGAGTTCACCGCACGGGAGATCATCGAACTCGGACGCATCCCGCACAACACCGGTCTGCGACGCTTCGGCGCGGTCGATGTCGCCGCAGTGGACGCCGCCGTGATGGCCGCCGGGATCGCGCACCTCGTCGACCGTCAGATCTCGACCCTGTCCGGAGGCGAGCGGCAACGCGTCTTCGTAGCTCGGGCCCTCGCGCAACAAGCTCCGATACTGATCCTCGACGAACCCACCAATCACCTCGACATCTCGGCGCAGCTCGACCTCCTCGAACTGCTCACCGCAACCGAAGCCACCGTTGTCGTCGCACTACACGACATCGACCTCGCTGCCGCCTACTGCGACAGCCTGTTCGTCATGAAATCCGGTGCCCTCGTCGCCCACGGAACTCCCACCGACGTCTTGACAACGGACATGCTTCGCGAGGTCTACGGCGTCGATTCGGTCATCGCCGTCAACCCGATCACCGGCCGACCGTGCGTCCATTTCGGACCCGCCACCTCGCACCGCCCATCCACCGCGAGCTGCACCGCTACTCAACCCAATTTCGACACCCGCACCGAAAGTAGCCAACCATGAAGATCGCCGTACGAACCGGAACTTGCGCCGCCGCAACCATTCTCCTATTGTCCGCCTGCGCGAGCGGACAGGCCGAACCCACTGCCGCAGGCACCGAGACCGACAGCGGCACCTCGGCATACCCGGTGACCGTGGCCAGCTGCGGCGTCGACTACACCTACGACGCCCCACCCGAGCGGGTACTCCTCGGAGCTCCGGGAGTCATCGCCACGCTCGATGCACTCGGCGTCGCCGACAGCGCGATCGGATACACCAACGGCAGTTACGCATTCGACGGACTCGACCGATTCTCGGGCCTGACCTCCAACACCGACGACTATGCACCCTCACGCGAATTCCTTATCGGGGCCTCACCGGATCTGTTCCTGTCCAACGACCAAGGGCAACTCGGCGGCCAAGGATCGGCGAGCTCCGATGACCTGACCACTGCAGGCGGCAACCTTTACGTCCTCGGCGAATACTGCCAGAACACGCTCGCGCCCACGACAATCGACGCGGTCTACACCGACGTGGACAACCTCGGCACCATCTACGGCGTCCCGGACAAAGCCGCAGAGGTCGTGACCTCGCTGCGCGATCGCGTCACCGCAGCGCGAGCGAAGAACACCGACAGTGCGCCGCTGTCGGCAGCAGTTGTCCAAAGCTTCGACGGCAAGCTCTACGCCTTGAGTGGGTCTTACTACAGCGCAGTGGTCGACGCACTCGGCATGACCAACGAATTCGCCGACATCGACGGCAATTTTGCCGAAATCACTCCCGAAGCAGCCTTGAGCGCTGCACCCGACGTCGTCCTGGTGCAGTACGCCGGATCGGAAGCGGCCGCCGCGGCCGCCGTGACAGATATATCGGCTCTGCTCGCGAACTCACCAGCGGTGCGGAACTCCCGGGTGTACCCGCAGAACGAAGCCGACTTCCAGGCTGCCGGAGTCCGCATCGTCGACGCCATCGAGAACACCGCGGACAACGTGTTCGGCAAGTGAGCTCGACGACCGCTCGGACGTCGCTGGGGGCCGCGTTCCGGCTGATGGTGCTCGCGCGCACCGTCGCATGGTTCGGAACCGCCGTCGCGTTGGTCGCCTTCCCGCTCGTCATCTACCGCACCACCGGAAGTGCCGCGGCCACTGCGCTTCTCACCGCTGTCGAATCGGCACCGTACCTGCTGTTCGGGCTGTTCGCCGGTGCCGTTGCCGACCGCTGGCGGCGTCGCCCGACGATGGTCGTCACCGCGCTCGCCGCATGCGCTGCAACGGCATCCATACCGGCTGCGTATTGGATGGCGACTCTGTCGACGGCACACGTGTTCGTTGCAGCGTTCGTCAGCGCCGCCGCTATGGTGTTCTTCGACGCCGCCGGCTTCGGTTTGCTGCCCTCACTGGTGCCACGCGCTCGACTGGCCGACGCGGTCGGGCGACAAACTGCGATGGCAACGGTCATCACTATGGCCGGGCCCGCACTGGGTGGTGTGCTTATTGCCGCATCCTCGCCGTTCGCCGCGCTGGCCCTCAACGCGGCCACGTTCGCAGTGACCGCGATCCTGCTTCTGTGGGTACGTGAACCCACATCCGCGCCGCGGACGGAACAACCCCACTTGTGGCGCGATATCGGCAACGGGGTGCGCTTCGTCTACGGTCACCCACTTGTCCGCCTGCTCACCCTGATTGGGACCGGCAACAGTGTGGCCGGCGGCATCATGACCGGCCTCCTCGTCGTCACCGCCGTCGAGCGGTATGGTGTCGACGAGGGCGGCGGCGAGTTGGGTCTGTTCTTCGCAGCCCTCGGCGTTGGAACCCTGATCTCGACAGCATTACTACCGCGCCTGTCCCGAAAGTTCACAGCTGGGACGATCGCCATCGCCGGTTTGCTCGCACAAGCAGGCGCGATCAGCGTGTGGATTCTGGCCACCGAACCGGTGCTGGGAGTGTGCGCGTTGGTCGTCTTCCAAGCAGCAGCATCGACGGTGATCATCAACGGCATCACCGTCCGCCACCTGGTGACCCCGGACGAACTTCAGGGCCGCGTCAACACCACGGCCCGAATGCTGGCGTGGGGCGGACAACCCATCGGTGCCGGCCTCGCCGGAGCCCTCGTGGGTCCGATCGGCCTGCCCGCAACGCTGTCGCTGGCAGTCGGCGTCATTGCGGCCAACGCCCTGTTCGCGTACCTGTCCTCGCTACGAGCCGTCAGCTCACAACTCCACTCGAACAGCCGTTGAGGACCGGACAGGCAGAAAGACGGCTGTGAGAACGGTCAGACCTCGATCGCGAGCCCTGACGACCGAGTTCGAAGACCCGGCCTGCGACACGTCGGATCGAACACCACAAGGGTAGCTGTTTCACCTTACGGCGACCGGTACGCCCGATCTGCCGACCATCTCAGCGGTATGGGGACTTCGGCCGGCTCCGGAGTGCGAGAACTGCGAACAGCCACATCTTCGACCTCAACTCGTGACAAACCTCGCCCCACCCGGAATCTGCAATCCCACGGCGTCCCCGACCCGCACAGCAGATCCCGCCGCCAGCTCCACCTTCAGCACTGTCGATCCCACCGTCACATCGGCGATGCTGCGAAATCCGGTAGGCCTCGAGGCAGAAACAACCCCACGAATCCCGTTGTCATTCAATGTGATCAACTCATGTCGAAGCAGTAGCACGGCACGCCCAGCCGGCAAAGAAACTCCTTCGACCTCCAGCTCCCCGAGCTCGGAGCGATGCACCCCAACCCCGTCCCACTGCCCCTCGATTTCGTTCATCCCACCCATCAGTCGCGACACTGCGAGCGTGCTCGGACGCGTGTAGGCCGTCGCGATATCGGAGTGATGCTCCAGTCGGCCGTCGATGAGTACTGCGACCGAATCGGCCAGCACCGCCGCTTCTTGTTGATCGTGGGTGACGAGCAGCAGGGTCTGATCCAACGTCGAACGCAATTCGCGCACCAGGTCGTGCATCTCGGTGCGCAACACAGGGTCCAGAGCGCTGAAGGGCTCGTCCAACAACAACACTCGCGGTAAACCGGCAAGTGAGCGTGCCAACGCCACCCGTTGGGCCTGCCCGCCGGATACCTCCGACACCGCGCGATCCCCGATGTCACCGAGATGAACCAGATCGAGATACTCCCGGGCACGTTCGCGCGACCGCTTGCGACTTTCCCCGGCCGCGCGGTACGCGAAACCGATGTTGTCCAGTACCGACATGTGCGGGAACAACATCGGACGTTGAAACACCATCCCGACGCCGCGGTTCTCGGCCGCAACACCGTTCACCTCGTGGCCGTCGATCTGCACCGTGCCGGTGGTGGGTGAATCCAATCCCGCGATGAGCCGCAGCGCCGTACTCTTGCCCGAGCCCGACGGCCCGAGAATCGCCGTGCAGGATCCCGGTGGCACGGTGAGATCCAACGAATCCAGAGCCGCAACCGATTGACCGGCATGTACTTTCGTGAGTCCGTGAACGGACAGTTCGACGCTCATCGTGCACTCCTACGACGCAACCGGGCGAGCATGAGCACCAGCAGCAACGGCGGCACGACGGCGGTGACCGACAGCGCAGCCACCACCGAATCGTTACCGGTGCCTGCGGCGAAGGAGGCGACGAGAATGGGCACAGTGACCAGTCTGCCGCCACCGATCAACAACGTGATCACGTAGTCGCTCCACGCGACGAGGAACGCGAGCAACGCCGCACCCGCCAACGCCGGAGCCAACAGCGGAATGCGAATACGCCGCAGCACCATGGCATTCGACGCACCGAGAGTGCGTGCCTCCTCCTCGTAGCCGATGTCGTACGCGCCGAACGCCACTCGCATCAGGTACGTCGTGTACGGAATCGCCGCGACCGTCAGCAACGCAATCACCGCCACCGTGCTCGGAATGCGCGAGCGCAGCACCAGAACATCGAGTCCCAACGCCACAGCAAACGGGGGCAGGGTCAGCGGAGCGAAGAGAACCCCGGCCACGAAAGCGGGGAAACGCACGGAACCGTTCACCAGTGCGCGAGCGGCCAACGCGCCCAATGGTGTTGCGATGGCGGCGACGGCGAGAGCGAGGAGGGTAGACCGCACGAACGCATCGACACCACCGGCGTCGAGGGCGCTGCGGACGCCGTCGAATCCCCATTCCTGGGGAACCGATCCGGGAAACGACCAGCGATTGCTGATGGCCCACAAGACAACCGGAATCAGCGGCAACAGGAACCACAGGACCAGAACGGACCTGCCGACAGCGGGAAGAATCCTGTTCACTTCCACCCTGTTCATTTCCACGCTGCCGATCTGCGCAGATAGTGCAGCGCCACCGCGGCTACGGCCACCGTCAGAGCGGTGGCGACCGTCGCCGCAGCAGCTGCCTGCGGACGCGTCTGAAGATCGATCGAGGTGAACAGTCGAATGGCCATCACCGACAACGGCTCCGGATACGGGCGACCCAGAATGCGGGCTACCTCGTACGAGCCGACCGTGTAGGCGAACGCGATGGCCGCCGATGCGATCAGCGCGGGCCGAGCCAACGGCAGCGTGACCAAACGGAGCCGAGCCCACCGTCCGGCACCCAAGGTCGCGGCCGTCTCGTCGAATGCCGCTACTCGGGTGGCGAGCGTCCCGGCCACGACGACGGCTACGAAAGCCGATTCCTTCCAGGCGTATTCGGCGACAACGGCGATCCACCACCTCCCACCGACCAACTCCGGCCAGCCGCCGTCGGTCATGCCGAGAATGCGCGGCAGCATCCCCGAATCCGCCAGCAACAACGCCATCGCCGCCGCGCCGATCAGGTGCGGCACCGTGACCGTCACCCCAGCAGCGACCAACGCGGCGCGTCCACCCGACAACGCCGTCAGCGCCGCGGCAAGCCCGATCACCGTGGCCAACGCCGTCGAGACGATGGCGATCGACAGCGTCAGCACCACCGAGCGCCAGAGGTCGCCGCCCAGAGCGGAGTACGCGTCGACCGATAGTTCGGGGGTTCCGACCAACGGCATCAGACCCAGGCTCTGCAGCACCACGGTTCCCAGGCCGCCGCCGACGACGAGAACGACCAAGACGACGGCGGGGAGGACCGCCGCTGTGCCGCGAAAGCTCCTCGTGGACGCGCTCACTGACCGGCGAGCACGCTTCGACGCCAACCCTCGTCGACCGGCGAGACCCAGTCGGCTGACAGTTCTGGATGCGCGTTGGCCGACAGCTCTTCGTAGGACGGCAGAACCGTCGAACTCGGCAACGCCTCGAACCTGGCGCGGGCGTCATCGGGCAATCGGTCGATATCGAGCACGGTGAACTGGCCCCACACTTCCGGAGTCGCCTTTGCAAGTTGTTGCTCGGGCGACAACGCGAGATTGGCAACCACCTGCGCCGCGGCCGACTTCCCCGACGTCGACGGAATGGCAAGAAAACTCGCATTCCCGACGGTTCCCTCGTCGAGAGTCAGGACGCGGGTCTCCGGTGGGAAGGTGCCGTCGGCGACGAGTTTCGGGAGGGTCGCGGGGCCGTACGTCATGGTCATGTCGACCTGGCCACCGGCGTAGAGGGCGTCGAGCTCGGAGGAGGACTGCGGATACGTCGTTCCCTCGCGCCACAGTGACGGGGCGAGCTCGTTCAATCGATCGAACAATGCCGGGGCGAGTCGGTCGTAGGAGTCCTGATCGAACTGAGCGGGAACCTCGTCGACACCGCCGGAGGCGTTGATCAAGGCTTCACGCACGAACACCGAACCGGTGAAGTCCGGGGGAGCGGGGTAGGTGAAGCGGCCCGGGTTCGCCCGCGCCCAGTCGAGCACGCCGTCGAATGTCGTCGGCGGATCGGGGATGGCTGCTGCGTTGTAGACCAGGGTGAATTGAGCTTTGTGCCAGGGTGATTCACAGTTCTCGACCGGGGTGCCGAAGTCGTCGCGCAACAGCGGATCCTCGGGATCGGTCAGTTCCATGTTCGGCAGATTCTGCGTCCACCCGCACAGCCACGCGCCGGCCTGCTTACCGGTGCCGAAGTTCGCGCCGTTGACCCACACCAGGTCCACCTCGCCGTCGGTGACCCCGGCCTGCCGCTCGGACAGGATGCGATTGACGGCATCGGTCGTCGATTCCACCGGCACGCGACGCAATGTGACGCCCTCCGCGGCGGCCGCGGGGGTGAGCACGTCGTCGACGTAGGCATTGCCCTGCTCGTCGCCGCCGTACATCCACAGCGAGACGGTCTGTCCTTGCGCCTGCTCCTGGATCTCGCTCCAGGACAGGTCGTCGGCGCGCGGAGCCTCCGATGATGGTGCTGCGCATGCGGTGAGCAGCAACCCTGCGCTCGCCGCAATCGCCACTGCGCACCGTACTGAACGAATCACCCGGGGGCCTCCAGATCAACCGAAGCAGCCGTCGTCGACGCTGCCCTCACCACCGTAATCGGTCGAATGCGACAACCGCTGAACACGCGGGCAGACCGGCCGTGTGCACAATGGATCGTGAACCGTCGGACGAGAGGCACACACCGTGACGCAGGACCGCCCGACGCGTAGTCGCCGCGGCACGACCCTGAAATTGCTCGCGGCTGCCGTGATCGTCATCGCTGTGGTGATCGTGCTGAGCACCGTCGATCTTCCCGATCCGTCGTTCATCCGCGATCGCGTGGTGTCGGCCGGGCCCTGGGGCATCGCGTTGTTCGTCGTGCTCTATGCCGTCCTGTCGGCTACCCCGTTCCCCGCCAGCACGTTGACCATCGCGTCGGGACTGCTGTTCGGGTTGGCGGTGGGCGCGACCGTCGTGGTGTTCGCCGCCACCGCGGGGGCATATCTCGGGTACTGGGGAGCGCGGGCGCTTGGCCGTGGACAGGTGGCCCGCACCGAATGGGACAGGCTCCGCCGGCTCGACGCCATGCTCGGACGACGAGGATTGCTGTCAGTACTGCTCGTGCGACTGGTGCCGCTGCCGTTCTCCCTGGTCAACTACGCGGCCGGAGTCAGTGCCGTAGGGCAACGTGACTACGTGGTGGGCACCATGATCGGGATCGTGCCCGCGACCGTCGCCTACACCGCGCTCGGTGCCTACGGAACGTCGCCGCTGTCGTGGCCGTTCGCCATCGCACTGCTCGCGGTCCTGGCGATCGCGGCCGGCTCGGCCCTGTTGGCACGCCGTCTGGGACTCACCGGTGCAGCCGAATGATCGACAGCTTTCTGCGCCGACACCTCGAAGGCCCACTCGATCGTTGTGCACGCGCGCTCGACCGTCCCTCGATCACGCCCGACCGGATCACCGCGGCGGGACTCGTTCTGGGCCTGGGTAGTGCACTGGCCGCCGGCCTGCAATTCTGGTTGCTCGCTTTGGCATTGTGGATCGTCTCCCGCATCGCCGACGGGCTGGACGGGCCTCTCGCGCGTAGGCGTTCCACTACGGGCGGTGCCGGCGGATTCTTCGACATCACCGCCGATTTTGTGGTCTACGGAACGACTGTGGTGGGCGTCGCGATCGGTGCCTCAGCCGCGTACGACGCCCCCTGGTGGCCGTTCCTGCTGGTTTTGTTGGCGTACTACATCAACGGCACCGCGTTTCTTGCGTTCTCCTCCATTGCCGAGCACACCGGTCGCACCATCGACGACGGTCGATCGCTGTCGTTCCTCGGCGGCTTGGCGGAGGGTGCCGAAACCATTGCGGTGCACAGTCTCTGGCTACTGTTGCCGGGAATCTCGTGGCAGATCGCGGTGGTCTGGGCAGCGGTGGTCGCGGTGAGCTCCGGTCAGCGGATCATCGCCGGGTATCGCGCGCTCTCCTGATCCACGTGCCGCGCACCTTCGCCAGTGCGGCCGTTGCTCGGGAAATTACCGGAGAACCCAACTGCGCCTTCACGTCTGCGATCGCCGCATTCCACGGCCCGTCGTTGTACGTCGGATACGGATGCGTGGCCCCGGCGAGGTCGCGAGTACGCAAACCCTGCTCGATGGCGATGATCAGCTCCCCGATCGTCTCGCCCGCTCGCGGACCCACCACGCAGGCTCCGACGATACGTCGCTTGGCGTCGAGCACGAGCGTCGTCGATCCGTTCGTTGCACTCTCGGTGACGGCGCGATCGACGTGTTGGTGCTCGAGTGTCTGCAGCCGCAACCCACGCTGACGCGCAGTCCGTACATCGATTCCGGCCGAGGCGATCTCGGGATCGGTGAACGTCACCCGCGGAGTCCCCGTCGTACTCACCTTTCGGTTCAGGCCGAGCACGGCGTTGCTCGCCGCCAGGCTGCCATGCACGCCCGCTGTGTGCGTGAACTGCGGATGACCGGTGAGATCACCCGCGGCCCAGATGCGGGGATTGGTGGTCCGCAGATGCTCGTCGACCCGAACGAATCCGTTGTCGCCCACTTCCACACCGGCCGAATCCAACCCGAGAGACGCGGTCCGCGGAGTCCGTCCGGTCGCGACGAGTACCCGATCGAAGTCGATCTCGACGCCCGTGTCGGTTGTGGCTGAGCCGTCGTCGATGCGTACGACGGCGGTGGAGGTCAGTACCCGCACACCCTCGTCGGTCAGGGCCTGCGTCAGTATCGACGAGGCCTCAGGGTGCTCGCGGGGAAGGATCGTCGCTGACCGTCCTACAAGGGTGACGTCGGATCCGAGACGCGAGAATGCTTGCGCCATTTCGCAACCCACCGACCCGGCACCGACGATCAGCAGTCGCTGCGGTAAGTCCTTCAGATCCCACAGGGTGTCGCTGGTCAGGTAGTCCACGTGCTCGATGCCGTCGATCGCCGGCACTGTGGGATGCGCGCCGGTGGTCACGATCGCCTGACCGAAATGCAGCATCCGCGTGCCAACATTCACCGTGTTCGGACCGGTGAACACGGCGTTACCGCTGATAACGTCGACCCCGGCCGCAGTGAGTGCCTCGGGTGAATCGATCGGCGCGATCTCGGCGATCGACCCGTGCACGTGCTGCATCACGCGTGCAAAATCCACGCGCGGTGGCTCGGTGTCGATGCCGAACCGGGACGCGAATCGAACCGTCTGTGCCACCGAAGCCGCCGCGAGCAGTGCTTTCGACGGCACGCATCCGGTCCACAGGCAGTCGCCGCCGGTGCGGTCCCGCTCGATCAATACGACGCGAACGCCGAAACCCGCCGCGGTCTTCGCTGCCACGATGCCGGCGGTACCGCCGCCCACCACGACCACGTCGGGCACACTCGAAGTCGAACGACGGATTCCCATACCTCCCACTATGCCCGCGCCTTGGAGAGACCCGAGATGAGACGACCGACCAAGTACACCTTCTCGGCGCGCCTGTACGACGTGATCTCCGCCGAGTGGCCGGTGTATCGAGCTGGACGGGACGCGGCGTTCGAGCTGATGAATCTGCCTGTGGGGAGCCATGTTCTGGACCTCGGCTGCGGGACGGGGCTGAACTTCGCCGGGTTGCAGCGGATGATCGGCCCGACCGGCTCGATCACCGGAATCGACGCCAGCCCGCAGATGCTCGAACAGGCCCGACTTCGAGCTACCCGCGCGGGGTGGATGAATGTCACATTGATCCCCGCCGACGCCACCGCCCTGACGTCCGCCGATCTGGGGGAGCAGGCCCCGTTCGATGCGGCCCTGAGCACCTACGCGCTGTCGTTGATGACGCCATGGCAGGCGGCGCTCGAATCGATGATCTCGGCTACGCGAGTGGGCGGCGTCGTGGCCGTCGTCGACATGCAGCGGCCCGTCGGACGAGCCGCAGCGTGGACGCCGCTCGCGAAGCTTGCGTGTCGACTCGGAGGGTCGGACATCGAGGCGCATCCATGGACGGCGATGACGCCACTGCTGCAGGATCTTTCGGCCCGCGCTGTCCGCGGAGGCCATATCCAGATTCGCGTCGGGACGGTCAACTCTGGCTCGGTAGAGCCGAGTTCATGAACGGTGCGTCGAACGGCTCGTCGTCGCGCGAGGTCTGCCTCGTCGAACGGCGATCGAGTCAAGTAGTGCGGCCATACCACCAGCGTCCGCGCATCGGGTGCATCGTCACCCGGATATCCGATCGAGCCACTCGGCCAACAACTGCCGCTCCGAATTGCTCAGTACGTCGATGTCGGAAATCGAGGCTCGCAAGGCAATCGCTGCACCGTGCGCAGAGCTTTCGGGATACCGAGGTGTGTCGACGACGATGTGGCGCATGACTGCATCGAACAGCTCGTCGGCGAGTCCGACGTCTCGGCGATCGTGCTGTGTGCCGAGGATGGTCAGGACAGCACCCGTACCCGCGGCATGAATGAGCTCCACCGCGCGCTGCTCGGTGACCCGAAGTCGGCCGGTGCGGGCTATCCGGCGAATCCGTGCCGCGAGAACGGCTTCTCCTTCCCGGACCGCGGGAGAATCGGGCACTCGAGCAGGGTCGCTGAGCAGAGCGAACAAGGTTGGGTTGGCGATCCCGAACTCGATCTGTGCGCGCCATCCGGTTCTCAGATCCTCCACGGGGTCACCATCCTCGGCGAGCTCATTGTCTGCGATCTCGGACTTCGTGGACACATAGGTGGCCATGACATGTTCGGCGACGGCGTCGAGCAGACCATTCTTATCCCCGAACAATCGGTAGATGGCCGGTGCCTGAACCCCGGCCGACTCGGCGACGCCGCGAGTGGTCACCGCCCCCGGGCCGTTTTCCTGCAGAAGCCGAGCTGCGGCATCGACGATTCGTCGACGTGTGCTGTCTCTGGTGCTCGTCGACGAATCCTCCACGTATCGACGATAACGCATTGTTGCTATCGTTGTGTTTCCGGTGTTAACTTCTATCTGATTCCATTGATAACAGGAGGTCGTCATGATCGTCATCACCGGAGCTACCGGGGCATTGAACGGTGCCACCGTCGACCATCTACTCGAACTCGTTCACCCCTCGGAGATCGCCGTCGCGGTTCGCGATGTGGCTCGGGCGCAGCGCTTTGCGGATCGTGGCGCGCAGGTGCGTCGAGGCGTTTATGACGATTCGGACTCGCTGACGACGGCGTTCGACGGGGCAGACCAGGTGTTGCTCGTCTCGTCCAGCGATCCCGGGGCCGACGCGACAGCGTTGCATCGCAACGCGATCGACGCGGCGGTCGCCGCCGGTGCCGGGCGCATTCTCTATACGAGTCACCAGGGCTCGGGGCTCGACAGTCCGTTCAAGCCTGCGCGCGATCATGCTGCGACCGAGCAGATGTTGGCCGACAGCGGTGTGGCGTGGACGTCGTTACGCAACGGCTTCTACGCACACAGCCTCGATTTCGTCATGGGCGATTGGCGCGAGACCGGCGTTGTATCCATACCCGTGGACGGCCCTGTTTCGTGGACCGACAGAGCGGATTCGGCGGAAGCTGCCGCCGCGATACTCACGTCGGATGGCGCATACGAGGGCCCCACGGTGTTGACGGCCCGCGATGCTCCGACAATGACCGAGGTAGCGGCCATCGCGTCGACAGTCGTGGGTCGAAAGATCGAGGTATCGATCGTGGGTGAGGAGCAGTGGGTCGCCGATCGCGTGGCTGCAGGTGCGAACGAGTTCATGGCTCGCTTCACCCTTGGCATCTTTCTCGCCGCCCACGACGGCCGATTCGCCGGTACCGACCCGCTGTTGGGCGAACTGCTCGGTCGCGAACCACGAACTACGCGTGACTTTCTCGTGTCGAGTGAACGCGCGACGTGACATAGCCGTGCCCGCCGCCGTTGCCTTCAGTTTATCGCTGAGTTGGGGGCTTGCGGCAAGACCCCATCGGCGGTGCACACTCTTCCGGCTACCGACACGGAGGAATTTCTATGGCAGACATGGCCGACACACCGGAGCGATTTCGCGTGCACGAGTCAGGTTCTTACTTTCATGGCACGAAGGCCGATCTGAAGGCCGGCGATTACTTGTCTCCCGGCTATCGCTCGAATTACCGTCCCGAGCACATCGCGAACTACATCTACATGACCAAGGTGCTGGACGGTGCCGTGCTCGCGGCCGAGATGGCCGTCGGCGAGGGGCGTCCTCGGGTCTACATCGTGAAGCCGACCGGCAGTGTCGAGGGCGATCCGAACGTGACGGACAAGAAGTTCCCCGGCAATCCGACTCATTCTTACCGCAGCGCGGAACCGGTACGCATCGTCGAAGAGACGTCCGAGTGGGTCGGGCATTCGCCCGAATATCTGAACCGGTTTCGTGAAGGTCTGGAGAAGTTGAGGCAGACGGGAACGGCGGTTCTCTACGACTAGGCGGTGAGTTTTCGCGCAGACCCAGGTCCACACAGCATGACGACACAGACAGTTTCCGTTCCTGGTGCAACCCTGACGTACGACGTGATCGGCGAACTCGAGCCCGGGGTTTCTCCCTTGGTGCTCATCGGCTCACCGATGGATGCGAGCGGGTTCGGGACGTTGGCATCGCACTTCCGCGACCGAGTGGTCGTCACGTACGACCCGAGAAATGTGGGACGCAGTCGACGAGACGACACGACGGCCGCGGTCACCTTCGGTCAACATGCCGACGACCTGCACGCAGTGCTCACCGCCGTCGGCCATGGGCCTGTGGATGTGTTCGCCTCGAGCGGGGGTGCGGTCAATGCGCTGGTACTCGTCAGCAGATACCCGTCCGATGTTCGGACGTTGGTGGCCCACGAACCACCCGCCGGAGGCACTCTGCAGGACCGGGAGAACATTGCGACCGTGTGCGCAAACATGGTGGCCGCATACGACGCTCACGGCCGCGGTCCGGCCATGGCCCAGTTCATGGCGTTGCTCATGCACGCAGGACCCATCGACAACACGTTCTTCGATCGCCCGGCACCGGACCCGGCGCAGTTCGGCCTCTCGGCCGAGGACGACGGAACCCGCGACGACGCCCTGATGTCCAACATGCGCAGCGGCGGAGTCGATTTCGCACCCGACGTCGACGCGGTGCGTGCTGCTCCCACCACGGTTGTGATCGGAGTCGGCGAGGAATCCGGCGGTCCCGAGGACGGTCACATCGCCGCTCGCGCAGCGTATTCCACTGCGGCGCTCCTCGGATCGGAGCCGATTGTCTTTCCCGGCGGCCACTCGGGCTTCCTCGGCGGCGAATTCGGTCAGACGGGAAAGCCGACCGAATTTGCCGAGACACTACGGAAAGTATTGGGCTGATCGAGCTTTCGTCCTACAGAACCAGGAGCAATCATGGGCCTCATCACGCTGGAGCTTTTTGCCACCCTCGACCTCGTCGCGCAATCACCCGGAAGCCCGGAGGAAGACCCCGAGAATTTTCCCTACGGCGGCTGGCAGGCTCCTTTGCTCGACCAGGTTTCGGGGGCACAGGTCGCCGCCGCATACGAGGGCACGGATGCGCTCCTACTCGGGCGGCGTACCTACGACATCTTCGCCGCGTACTGGCCGCACCAACGCGATTCGTTCGCAACGTTGTTCAACACCATCCCGAAATACGTGGCCTCGCGCGGCACACCCGATCTGCGGTGGGACGGTTCGACTCAACTCGGACCGGACTTGGCCGGGGCGGTGGGTGAGATCCGAGATCGACACGACAATATCAAGGTGGTCGGAAGTCTCGATCTGGTGCAGACCCTGTTGCGCGAGAGGCTCTTCGATCGGCTCGATCTATGGGTGCACCCCATCCTTCTCGGAGTCGGAAAGAAGGTCTTCGCCGACGGCACCGTGCCCAGCAACCTGACGTTGCTCGAGCCACCGGCCGTCGGAGGCAAAGGCACCGTCTACCTGCGATACGGCCTCGACGCCGGGACTCCGGACGTCGGCAACATGGACGACGTACTGACCGACTAGATCGGAGGGCAATTCACTTCTTCTGCCGCCGGCTCCCGCCGTGCCAATCCTGTTGCACGCCAACCTCGTCCTCCGTCAGCCCGAGTGCCTTCAACTGGGGGAGCTCACGCATGCTGCGCTTCATCTCGGCAAATCCAGGGAATCGTGCGAGTCCGATCACGTTGTCCCACAGCGGCACTGCCTCCTCGTCGCTGGGAATCCTGCTGATCACCGGACCGAAGAACGCGACACCGTCCGGTGGCTCGAAGGCGATGATGGGAGTTCCGACGTCCTTGCCGGTCAGCGACAGCGCATGATCGGTTTCGGCCCGGATCTCGTCGTCGATCGTCGAATCATCGAGTGCTGCAGTGTGATGGGTGGGCAGCCCGACTTCCTCGAGGATCGGCCCGAGGAATGCGGCGGTGCCGCGATGTCCGTGACTCGCAGCGTCGTCGGGCACCGCCTCGGTGTCGAAGATGTGCGTTCCGAGGGCCTGATACAGCGGCCCGACAGCGTCCGACCCATGCTCACGACGAACAGAGGCAGCGGCCCGCAGTAGTCGCAGACCCGCGGTGTGGCCGGCCTCGTACTCGGGTGGGAAATGGGCGTCGTAGTCGATGTGGGAGTTGAGCAGGCGAAGCGAGATGAACCGCCAGTCGACGGAGTAATCGCGCTGGGATTGAACCTTGCGAACCCATTTGCTGGTCATCCACGCGAACGGGCATACCGGATCGAAATAGAAATCGATATCGGACATCAGGGGACTCTCCTTGTGGGGCGTAGGTTCCGTGCGTTCATTTCTCACCCAGCAGAGCCGGGCGCTGTTCGGTGACTACCGCTCGAATCGCGTCGATCACCGCCGACACTTCGGGTCGTCTGAGAGTTTCGGTGCGAGTGACGAGCCAGTAGGTCAGGGTCACCGCGATGGCGTCGGGCAGGATTCGTTGCAGGTCGGGGTGTCGGTCGGCCATGAAACACGGCAACAATCCGATGCCCGCCGAGGCTCGTGTGGCCTCGACGTGGACGAACACGTTGGTCGACGTCACCGATTCGCGCATCGTCGGAGTGAAGTTGGGGGCCAGATCCAGATCGTCGACATGCAGCATCGAGTCGATGAAGTAGATGAACGGATGGGCGGCGAGGTCGGCCGGCACCTGCGGCGTGCCGTGCTCGTCAACGTAGGTCTTCGACGCGTACAGACCCAGCACGTAGTCGCCGAGCCGGATGGCCTCCGCGCGATGCACCTGCGGTTGTCCGACGACGATCTCGATGTCCAATCCGGACCGTTGCCTCGACGCACGTCTGGTGGTCGCGACGATCTCCACCGACACCAGCGGATGGGTGCGTTGCACGCGAGCAGCCGCAGGAGCTGCGATGTAAGCACTGAAACCGTCCGTGGCCGAGATGCGTACGACGCCCTTCAGCGCACCCGCGTCGCTCGAGACCAGCGTCTGCAGCGCGTTTTCGACGGCCTCGGCAGCGGCCAGTGCACCGTGCCCCAGTTGGGTCAGTTCCCAACCTCCGCCGGCACGGGTGAGCACTCGTCCGCCGAGGGTGTCCTCGAGTGCGGCGATGCGTCGGGAGATGGTCGTGTGGTTGATGCCGAGGTCGTCGGCAGCGGAGCTGTAGCGTCCGGTTCGACTGACGGCGAGCAGCACCAGCAGGTCGTCGGCACTGGGAACCTTCCCGTCACCGCGTGTCATGTGTGCAGTTTTGCAGATCGAACCTGCGTCCATGCCTCTTGCGCAGA
Source organism: Rhodococcus sp. JG-3 (assembly GCF_000482405.1). Classification (NCBI taxonomy): domain Bacteria; kingdom Bacillati; phylum Actinomycetota; class Actinomycetes; order Mycobacteriales; family Nocardiaceae; genus Rhodococcus; species Rhodococcus sp. JG-3. The sequence goes on along the minus strand of NZ_KI519398.1, from coordinate 346,973 downwards.
AAAAGATCTGCACCAATACTCAGACCAACCCCGCTAAATGTGTGGTCTGTCACAAACACGAGCACGCAGTGCCGAGCAACACAGGAGAAGCTATGAGCGTCGACCGACCGCTGGCAGAAAGGTCCGAGCCGGACCCCGATGCCACCCCCACGGGCCTGAAGAAGGTCGTCGGAGCATCGATGGCCGGCACCATCGTCGAGTGGTACGAGTTCTTTCTCTACGGAACCGCCGCCACACTGGTGTTCAGCAAGATTTTCTTTGCGGCCGGAACCAGTGAGCTCGACGCCATCCTCGCGGCCTTCGTCACCTACGCCGTCGGCTTCGTCGCGCGACCCCTGGGCGGCATCGTCTTCGGACACTACGGCGACAAGTACGGCCGAAAGAAGCTGCTGCAGTTCAGCCTCGTCCTCGTCGGCGGAGCCACGTTCCTCATGGGCTGCCTACCGACATTCGAGGCCATCGGCTACTGGGCCCCGGCACTGTTGGTCACCCTGCGATTCATTCAGGGCTTCGCCGTCGGCGGCGAATGGGGCGGCGCGGTTCTCCTTGTCGCAGAACACAGTCCGAACAAGAGCCGCGGATTCTGGGCCAGCTGGCCGCAGGCAGGCGTGCCCGCAGGTAACCTCCTCGCGACCGTCGCACTGCTCGTCCTGACGACAACCCTGTCCGACGAAGCATTCCTCAGCTGGGGCTGGCGCGTCGCGTTCTGGCTCTCTGCCGTCATCGTTTTCGTCGGCTACTACATCCGTACCAAGGTCTCCGACGCCCCGATCTTCATCGAGGCACACAAGCAGGCCGAGGTCATCAAGGCCGCGTCGTACGGCGTCTTCGAGGTCGTGAAGCGTTACCCACGTGGCGTATTCACCGCAATGGGCCTGCGCTTCGGTGAGAACGTCATGTACTACCTCGTCGTCACCTTCTCCATCACCTACCTCAAGGTGGAGGTCGGCACCGACACCAGCACGATCCTGTGGTGGATGCTCATCGCCCACGCGATCCACTTCTGCACAATTCCGTTGGTGGGCAGGCTCGCCGACCGCATCGGCCGCCGTCCGGTCTACTTCGCCGGTGCCCTCACCGCGGCAACGTGGGGCTTCTTCGCCTTCCCGATGATGAACAGCGGCCACAACGTCGTGATCCTGCTGGCCATCATCATCGGCCTGATGTTCCACGCCTTCATGTACGCCACGCAGCCGGCCATCATGGCCGAGATGTTCCCGACGCGGATGCGGTATTCCGGTGTGTCCCTCGGCTATCAGGTCACCTCGATCGTCGCCGGCTCGCTGGCCCCGATCATCGCCGTGAAGCTGCTCGACATCTACGGCTCGTCCGTGCCCATCGCGGTGTACTTGGCCGTGGCCTGCGCGATCACCGTGGTTGCCGTCGTCGTCGCCAGGGAGACAAAGGGATTGGCGCTCGAAAGCATCGACATCGCCGACGCCAAGAACCTGGCCACCGAAGCCGAGCTGGCGAAGGCCGGCCTGCTCGATCCGAGTGTAAAGCGGTGACCGACCTGACCGGACGCTCCGCCCTGATCACCGGGGGAGCGTCCGGCATCGGGGCCGCGTGCGCGCGTGAGCTCGCCGGCCGCGGTGCCCGCGTCACCATCGCCGACGTGAACGACGTCGCAGCAAAGGAATTGGCGGCCGAGCTCGACGGCGAGGTGTGGTCGGTCGATCTGCTCGACACCGCCGCACTGGACGACCTTCGGCTCGACGTCGACATCCTGGTGAACAATGCCGGCATCCAAACAGTCGCACCGATCGTCGATTTCGACCCCGGCGCATTCCGTCGAATTCAGACGCTGATGGTCGAAGCTCCGTTCCTGCTGATTCGTGCGGCGCTGCCTGGGATGAATGCCCGCCGGTTCGGCCGGGTCATCAATCTGTCGTCGGTGCACGGACTGCGGGCATCGGAATTCAAGGTCGCCTACGTCACCGCCAAACACGCACTCGAAGGACTGTCGAAGGTGACAGCCCTCGAAGGTGCCGCGCATGGCGTGACGAGCAACTGCGTCAACCCCGGGTACGTCCGCACACCGCTGGTCGAAAAACAGATCGCCGATCAGGCCAAGGCGCACGGGATTCCCGAGAACGAGGTACTGGAGAAAGTTTTGCTGACCGAGGCCGCCATCAAGAGACTCGTCGAACCGGCCGAAGTCGCCTCACTGGTGGGATGGCTGACCTCCGAGAACGCAGGCATGGTCACCGGGGCGTCCTACACCATGGACGGTGGTTGGTCGGCTCGTTAGATTCAGTGCCGCCCGTCTGCTGCGCCCCCCACTTTGGGATCAAAGCTTGGTTTTCAGTCGCTCAGATTGCAACAAAGTCGCATTCATCCGGATCGGGTCGCCGCACCCCACCGGATGAATGCGGCTTTGTTGCACTCAGACGGACTCGAACGCCCATTGATCCGGAGACGGGTGGGCTGATCGGGAGACGGGTGGGCGCGAACCGGAGCACCCCTCCCCGAACAGCAAGAAGCCCCCGTGACAGGTCACGGGGGCTTCTTTGGCGGAGGATAGGGGATTTGAACCCCTGAGGGCGTTAACCCAACCCGCGTTCCAGGCGAGCGCCATAGGCCACTAGGCGAATCCTCCGTGGGGGAGCTTACCCGGTTACCCCCACCAACTCCCAAATCGGGAGGCGCGAAGGGTGGTGATGCGTTGCCCGACGGGAGGCGGCTACACTTCCTAACGGATCCCGCGCGGCGCGCATCCTGTGAACTCCCCCAGGGCCGGAAGGCAGCAAGGGTCAATGGGCTCTGCCGGGTGCGCGGGGTCCCCTTTATTTCAGTGACATAGACACTGTCCGGGGAACCCAGTCACCGAGAGGCCGCTCCGCATGCCAGCGCAAACCCAGTTGGGTCTGATGAACCATGAGGAGCTCGCCTCCGAGCACGAGCGGCAGAGCGCGAAGTACACGCAGCTCAAAGCCGAGAATCTGAAGCTGGATCTCACCCGCGGCAAGCCGTCGCCCGAGCAGCTCGATCTCGCTGCCGAGCTGCTGACGCTCCCCGGCGCGGACTACAAGGACGGCAACGGCACCGATTGCCGCAACTACGGTGGCCTTGCGGGTCTGCCGGAATTGCGTGCCATCTTCGGTGAACTGCTCGGCATCCCGGTGAAGAACCTGGTGGCCGGTAACAACGCCAGCCTCGAAATCATGCAGGACCTCGTGGTCTGGGCTCTGCTGCACGGGCTGTCGGATTCGCCACGCCCGTGGTCGGCGGAGCCGAACGTTCGCTTCCTGTGCCCGGCCCCCGGCTACGACCGTCACTTCGCGATCACCGAGAGCTTCGGCATCGAGATGATTACGGTGCCGATGGGTCCCGACGGACCGGACGTGCACGAGATCGCCAACCTGGTGGCGTCGGATCCGCAGATCAAGGGCATGTGGGTGGTGCCGAACTACGCCAATCCCACCGGTGCCGTCTACTCGGAGGAAGTCGTTCGCGCGCTGGCAACGATGCCCGCAGCCGCACCCGATTTCCGTCTGTTCTGGGACAACGCGTACGCGGTGCATCCGCTGACCGACGAGTTCGCGCCGTCCTACGACGTCATCGGCATGGCGGCCAAGGCAGGTTTCCCCAATCGTGCGTTCGTGTTCGCGTCGACCTCGAAGGTCACGTTCGCCGGTGCGGGCGTCAGCTTCTTCGGCAGTTCCGAGGAGAACCTCGCCTGGTATCAGAAGCACCTCGGCAAGAAGAGCATCGGACCGGACAAGCTCAACCAGCTGCGGCACCTGCGTTTCTTCGGTGACGCCGAGGGGGTGCGGGCGCACATGGCCAAGCATCGCGAGATCCTGAAGCCCAAGTTCGCGCTGGTGCAGCAGATTCTCGAGGACCGGCTCGGTGCCTCGAAGATCGCGTCGTGGACCGAACCCAAGGGTGGTTACTTCATCAGCCTCGACGTGCTCGAAGGGACGGCTGCGCGGTCGATCGCGCTGGCCAAGGATGCCGGAATCGCTCTGACGGCCGCCGGCTCGGCCTTCCCGTACGGAAAAGATCCGGAAGACAAGAACATCCGCCTCGCCCCGAGCTTCCCGTCGCTCGGTGAGCTGGAGAAGTCGATGGACGGCGTCGCAACCTGCGTTCTGCTGGCCGCGACGGAGAAGCTGCTCGAAGGCTGAACGCATGTGAGTGGAAACTCGTAGCAGGCTACGCGTTTCCACTCACATGCGGCGAAGCCGCTCTCAGTGCCCGACGACAACCGCACCTTCGGGGGCCGAGGGCAACGGCCCCTTCTTCAGGAGCGTGGCCGAGAGCACCGCGCCGAGCAGGAAGATGCCCGACGCCCACCAGAAGGTGGTCGTGTAGCTGGCGATCTCGGCATTGGCCTGCAGCAGAGCCGCATCGGTTGCCGTTGCCATGTTGGTGCTGACGTAGCTGGTCGCGGCGTTGGCTGCCACGGTGCTCAGCAGTGCGGTACCGATCGAGCCGCCCACCTGCTGCATGGTGTTCACCGTTGCTGACGCGACGCCGGAGTCGTCCGGAGCGACGCCGGAGATTGCGCCCTGCATGGCCGGTGCCATGGTGGCACCGAGGCCGAGGCCCATGATGATCAGGCCGGGCAGGATGTGCGTGACGTAGCTGCTGTCCAGATCGATCTGGGTGAGCAGTCCCATTCCGATCGACGCGACGACAAGGCCGGTCGTCATCAGGATCCGCGGCCCGAACCGGGGGAGGATCAGTGCCGTCGACAGTGTCGCGGTGAGGATCAGCGACGCGATCATCGGCATGAACGCGAACCCGGTGGTGATCGGGGTGTACTTCAGCGTGCTCTGCAGGTAGTAGGTCAAGAACAGGAACACCGCGAACATGCCTGCGCCGGTGACGAACACCGCGAGGAATGATCCGGCCCGGGTGCGGTCCAGAACGATGCGCAGCGGCAGCAGAGGGTGTTCGACGCGATTCTGGATGGTCACGAAGACGGCGAGAAGAACGACACCTGCCGCCAGGAATCCGAGGGTGACGGGGTTGCTCCAGCCGTCGGATTCGGCGTGCGCGAAGCCGTAGACGATCGAGAACAGCGCGGCGGAGACGGCGATCGTTCCGGGGATATCGAGCTTGGGCCGGACGTCGACCTTGTGCTTGGCCAGGAACAGGAAGGCTCCGACGAAGGCGAGCGCAGCGAAGATCAGGTTGACGTACAGGCTCCAGCGCCAGTTTGCCCACTCGGTGAGCATGCCGCCGAGCAGTAGACCCAGTGCACCGCCGCCGCCGGCGATGGCACCGAAGATGCCGAAGGCCTTGGCGCGTTCCTTGGTGTCGGTGAAGGTGGTGGCCAGCAGTGACAGAGCCGCGGGTGCCAGCAGTGCGCCGAAGACGCCCTGACCGGCGCGGGCTGCGACGAGCATGCCGAAGTTGACGGCCGCGCCGCCCACTGCCGACATCAGCGCGAAGCCGACGAGGCCGATGAGGAAGGTGTTACGTCGACCGAAGAGGTCGCTCAGGCGTCCACCGAGGAGCAACAGGCTGCCGAACGCGAGTGCGTAGGCGGTGACGACCCAGGAGCGGTCGGCGTTGTCGAAGCCAAGATCGAGCTGGGCGGCGGGGAGTGCGATGTTCACGATGGTCGCGTCGAGCACGACCATGAGCTGGGCCAGTCCAAGAGTGGCGAGAATCAACCAGCGATTCCGGTGCGCACGCTCGTCCGCCGGCGTCGTGGTCGACGTTGAGCCGTCCACGTTCTCCGATGAAAGGGTGGTCATGGTGTCCTCGGTTCGACTATGCGGAGGTGTATCCTCCGGTTGTAGGGCAAAGGTAGCAGCTAAGTGGAGGAATGTCCTCCGCTTATCGGGTGAAACGGACATCGAATGAGTGTGAGAGCGGACACAACGGCATCGAAGCCCCTACGGGCGGATGCCGAACGCAACCGACGCCGCATCGTGGACGCGGCTCGCGAGCTGTTCGCTTCCCGCGGTATCGACATCACGCTCGACGACGTCGCCGCGCACGCCAAGGTGGGCGTCGGCACCGTCTATCGCCGCTTCTCGTGCAAGGAAGAGCTCATCGACGGCGTCTTCGAGCAGCGCCTCGAAGGAATGCTCGCCAGTGCCGAACGCGCCCTCGAAGCGGAAGATCCCTGGAGTGGGTTGGTGGGCTTTCTCTCGGACGTATGCGAGGAAATGGCGTCCGACCGCGGCCTCGGTGATGTGGTCCTCGGGTCGGACGAGGGGTGCCGCGGCATCGCGGAGATGCGCCGACGGATCGATCCGTTCTTCGCGAAAATCGTTGATCGCGCCCTCGAATCCGGTCAGCTGCGTCCCGATGTGGCCGTCACCGACTTCTATCCGGTGCTGGGGATGATCGGCTCGACCGTCGAATTCTCCAGTCATGTCGATCCCGCGAACTGGCGTCGGTACTTCACGGTGCTGCTCGACGGCCTGCGCGGTGATTCGGTACCCCGATCGGATCTCCCCGGACGTCCCTTCACCGACGACGAAGTGGATACGGCGAAGGCGGCCATGCACGGTCGCCGCCGCTGACTGGTGATTCGTCCAACTTCGGTCTGTACGTTGTGTGCGCCGTCACGTAAGGTGCGTCACGGTAAGTGCTACGCGGGGTAGCGCACACCTGGCAGCAGGTGTTCAGACGTTGGGGGTTCGATTTGCGTTCGACGCGTGTCTTCGGTTCGGCCGTGGCAGTGATGGCAGTGTTCATGGGGGTGACTGCGCCGGCCGTGTCGGCAGCACCGTCGACGGGTTCGACCGTCGAATCCGACTTCTACATTCCGCCGAGCCCGCTGCCTGCAGGCGCGGCGGGCGACGTGATTCGTTCCGAGCCTTCGCATCTCGCGCTGTCGGTGCCGGGCATCGGCGGCACCCTGCCGGGTGAGGCAACCCGAATCATGTACCGCAGCACCGATTCCAACGACGACGCCAACGCAGTCACGGGTACCTACATCGACCCGGCCGCGCCGTGGACCGGTCCGGGGCCGCGCCCGCTCGTGGTGTTGGCACCGGGAACGCAGGGGCAGGGCGATCAGTGCGCGCCGTCGAAGATGCTCAACAACGTCATCACCTACACCCCGCCGCTCGGATTCATGGTCGAGTACGAGGTACTGGCCGCGTATTCGCTTCTCTCCCAGGGCTATGGCGTCGTGATCACCGATTACGAGGGTCTCGGCACGCCGGGCGCGCACACCTATGTGAACCGCGCGTCCGAGGCTCATGCAGTGCTCGACGCGGCCCGCGCAGCTCAGCAGCTGCAGGGCACCAAGATCTCCGGCGACGGCCCGGTCGCGGCCTACGGCTACTCGCAGGGCGGCGGAGCTGCCGCAGCGGCGGCCGAGATCGCCGATGAATACGCCCCGGAACTCGATCTGGTCGGCACCTACGCAGGAGCACCTCCCGCGGATCTGAAGGCGACCCTCGAACAGGTCGACGGCACCATCCTCACCGGCGTGATCGGCTACACCCTCAACGGCCTGCTCAATTCCGACCCCGGTCTGCAGCCGATCGTCGACGAGAACATCAACGACGCAGGAAAGGCCATGCTCAACCTGGTCGCGAATCAGTGTGTCGGAGAGACGATTCTGAACGTCGGGCTGCACCGCACCACCGAGTACACCAAGACCGGCGAGCCGTTGTCGGTCGTGCTGGACAGGTTGCCCGTCGCGCAGGAAATCCTGGCCAAGAACAAGATCGGTGAGCGTACGCCGAATGCCCCGGTACTGATCCAGTCCGGTACCTCCGACGACATCGTGCCCCACGGTCAGGCCGTCGAACTGGCAGGCGACTGGTGCGGCAAGGGTGCAACAGTGCAGCTCAGTTCCGCGCAGGTCCCGGCTATCGTGCCGGGTTCCGGTGCCGGGCATCTGATCCCGGACATCCTCGGTCTCGGCGAAGCTCAGAGCTGGATCAAGGATCGCTTCTACGGAGTGCCCGCCCCGTCGAATTGCTGATCGGCAACCGATGATCGAACGGCCCGCGCTCACCGAGCGCGGGCCGTTCGGCGTTCCCTCCCATGTCGGCCATCGATTCGTGTTCAGCAGGCATGACCGACGTCACACCGTCGAGTTCTCCAACGAGCCCACAGCGGTGTGAGGGTGTAGAAGGATGCGCAGCAGGGTACTGCCCTGCAATGCCCTGAGGTTGGGCTGTCGAGCGGTTGGGGTGAGTGAACATGCGGGACAGTTACACGGAGGCGCTCGACACGTTGGCGTCGGAGCTGTCCGAAATGTCGAGAATTGCGGAACGAGCGATGGCTGACGCCACGCGCGCGCTCCTCACCGCCGACATCGTGCTCGCCGAGCAGACGATCGAGTACCGCGAAGAGATCGACACTCTCGCCGTCGAATGGGAACACGAGGCCTTCGCTTTCCTCGCTCGACAGTCGCCGGTTGCTCACGATCTGCGCCGTGTTGTATCCGGGATCAACATCGTGGCCGACCTCCAGCGCATGGGTGGACTCGCGGTGCACATCGCCGAGCTGGCCCGCCGCCGTCACCCCGCGCATGTGCTGCCGCCCGAGGTCGAGGGCGTGTTCACCGAGATGGGTCGGGTAGCCATCGCTCAAGCGGAGGCGACCCAACGGGTGCTCGAGACGCGGGACGCCGAACTCGCCGCGAGTCTGCGAACGCAGGACGAGGAGATGGACGCACTGCACCGCAGCCTGTTCATGTTGACCTCCGCGCCCGACTGGCCGCACGGTGTACCGGCCGCCGTCGACATCACGTTGCTCGGCCGCTTCTACGAGCGGTATTCCGACCACACCGTCGAGGTCGCGAAACGGGTCATCTTCCTGGTGACCGGAGCGCGCCCCACCGACGAGTCTTAGTCTGCGAGAACCCCTCGGAGATGGCAGGATCGGCACGATGAAACGTGACGTCTCCGCGTACCTCGATGTCGATGTGACCGAGGCCAGCACCCTCGAGTTCCAGATCGCGATCGCGCCGCATCCAGGAACCGAAGTGTGGGAAGCACTCTCGTTCACACTCGACGGCCAGCCCGTCGAAGCGCAGGAAATCAGTGGCGCGCACGGCACCCGCATCCACAAGCTGCACGCCGGCGTCGGCAAGCTCGAAGCGTCGTACTCGGCGACGATCTACGGCAACACCGATCCGGCACCGGTGTCCGATTACGACCTGTCGCTGTATCTGCGGCCGAGCCGCTACGCCGAGGCAGACAAGTTCTTCGGTTTCGCGGCAACGGAATTCGGCTCGTACCCCCCGTCGGAGAAGCTGCTCGCCGAGGTGTCGTCCTGGGTGGGAGCCCGGCTGAGCTACGTTCCCGGCAGCAGTGACCCCATCGACGGCGCCGTCGACACCCTCCTCGCCGGCGCCGGGGTGTGCCGCGACTACACCCACCTCGTCGTCGCACTGCTCCGCGCAGTGAACGTGCCCGCTCGACTCGTGGCCGTGTACGCGCCGGGCTGCGATCCGATGGACTTCCACGCAGTTGCCGAAGCCTTCGTCGAAGGACAATGGCGAGTGGTCGACGCCACCTGCCTCGCGCCGCGATCGACCCTGGTGCGTATCGCAACCGGACGCGACGCAGCCGATACCGCATTCCTCGACAATCACGGCGGATCGATCATCCTCAACAGCGCTGTCGTCGGAGCCGTCGTGGATGGGCCGCTGCCCTTCGACGACATCACCCAATTGGTGTCGATCACCTGATCCGGTCGCTTCGAGGCGCGTTAGGCTGCGGCCCGTGCGAATGTCGTTGCGGCGTGGTGGTGTGTGGACCGATGCGATCGTCGTCGGCGTGGTCGTAGCCGTCGGTGTCGTTGCCGCAGGTCTCACCCACCAGCCGATGGGGCAGTCAGGATATGTCAGTGAGCCTGTCGAATACCCTGTGGACATTCCGGGGTGCGAATCCGTGGAGCCGCCCGAGGAAGAGCAGTTCTACGGTGTATTCACATCAGGCCAGGAGAACTACGACAATCCCGCTTACCCTTGGCTGACGTCGAAGAAGGCGCACGCAATGTCGATCGCAGTGCGCGGCGCTCTCCCCTCGCAGGTTTCCCTCGTTGCCGGTTCGTCGTTCTCGCCCGGCGGTGATCCGCTGGTCTTCCAGCCGGTAGCCAGCGCGGACGCGGCATACGACCCCGGCACCTCCGCGGACGCGGTGGTCACACGCGACGGTGTCGAAGGTTCGCTGACGGTCAACGTCACCCGCGTCGACGACGGTCCGAAGCCCTGCCAGGCCGGCTGGCTCGATGCTCGCGAAACACTCTCCGACGGAACTGTCGTCGACACGCGGGACACCTGGGACGAATTCGACGGAGACCGCTCCCATACCAACTTCGCGCGCGTGTACGCACCCGATGGTTCCGTCGTCGTCGCGTCATCATCCGACCAAAACGCCGATTTCGAGACCACCGGTACCGTGCCACTGTCGATCGAGGAGTTGCGCTCGATAGCGCTGCGGCCGGAGTTGCTGTGGTCCACACCGGTTCCGATCGACACGCCTCCGCTCCCGATTTCATGCGACACCAATTCCGAGGGCGCAGGGCAGTTCTCGTCTCAGTCCGTCGATCGCCTCAACGCGTCTCTGGACGAGTTCTGGCGAGCGGCCCAGCTTCCAATCGAACTCGACAGACCGCTGGGCTCGATGCGAACCTCCCCGTCGGGATCGGCCGGAGCGTGCGGAGCCGTGATGGTCGGCGACGGCACCCTGACGATCAGAGTGATCGACGCGGACTACGAGCCCTCCGAAAACCCCTGGGGTGCGCTGACATTGCCTGACGGATCGCAATTCCGCGACGACAACCCAGGCGCGAGTGCAATGACTCTCGACGGTGATCCGATCGAGGACGTCACGTTGGTCAAACCGTCGGGCACCCGCGTGGACGTGCAGATTGCGGCTCGCGCAACCAGTGTCGACCGACCACTTCTGCAGGCAATCGCGCTGGCTGTAGCCGGTTCGGTCGACTGAGAATCGTGATCTTCATTGCCGGATTCATGATCGTGGTGGTGCTATCGACTGCGGCTGTTCGTTCACGTGACGGTCTCTGCAAGGCCGCCGTCGCGCTGGTGTGGCTTCCCCTCGGCATTGCTTTCCTGACCATTTGGGCGTTCAGCTATCGGTGGGCAAACCAATCAGGTTGTCGCGAAGCCTTTCCCGAGTATTTCGGGTACCGGCCGCCGGATTACGAGGTGGAGCCGTTTCCCGTCGAGGACCGGCAGACGTGGTGGCCTCTCGGTCGAGAATGCGTCGGCCGCGACTCCGATACCGGCACCGTGATCGTCGAGCACACTGGCTGGGTAACAACGATGATCGTGTATCCAGCCGTGACCTGTGCGGTGGTCGCACTGACTGTCGTCGTAGTGAGACTGTCTGCTCTCGGGCGACGCGCCGGCCGTGCGCGGTCGTGAGCTCCTGACGTGTCCGCCGGCCTGCACGGCGAACTGTATCGGTTTGATTGGGCGGGTTCTCGAGGGAATCCGCGGGCTTGTCACTGCCGCCTCGCGCGCCACTGAACCGGCCTGCGGGAGCAATCGTCATCCGCTGTAGATGACGCATGGCAGGATCGAGGCCATGTCTCGCACTCTGAACCTCGTCGGCGATCCGGAGGCCGATGCATTGCTCGCCGAGGATCCGTTCGCGCTCTTGATCGGCATGCTTCTCGATCAGCAGGTGCCGATGGAATCCGCCTTCGCCGGGCCGAAGAAGCTCGTCGACCGCCTCGGTGATCTGAAAGTCGATACCGTCGCCGACGCCGATCCGGACGACTTCGCCGCATTGTGCGCGCAGACCCCGGCCGTGCATCGTTTTCCCGGCTCGATGGCCAAGCGCATCCAGGGACTCGCCGCATTTCTCGTCGAGAACTACGACGGCAAGCCGCAGGAAATCTGGACCCGCGACGACCCCGACGGTGCCGAGGTTCTGAAGCGTCTCAAAGCACTTCCCGGCTATGGCGACCAGAAGGCGCGCATCTTCCTCGCGCTGCTCGGCAAGCAGATGGGCGTGACGCCCGACGGGTGGCGAAAGGCTGCCGGAGCGTACGGCGACGAGGGTGCACGTCGATCCATCGCCGATGTCGTCGACGAGAAGTCCCTGCTCGAGGTACGCGAATTCAAGAAGGCAGCGAAAGCGGCAGCCAAGAACAAATAAGTCTGTCGGTGCCCGTCGGTACGTTGTGGCAGAACTTGCACCGGGGGGACGAGATGACCGAGACGATCGGGACGTACGAGGGGTGGCTGGCCTCGCTCGACGAGGACGCACTGACGGATCTGCTGCGACGTCGACCGGACGTGGCAACCGACCCGCCACCCCGCTCGTTCGGGTTGCTCGCGCAACTGCTCGGCTCGCCTTGGCGGGTGGCGGCGTTACCTCGAAAACTCGACAGAGGTGCGCTCGACCTGCTCGAGTTGTTCGCGCTCATGGAGGATCTCAGCCGCGCCGAGATCGGCCACTGGACGGGCGAGGGAATCTCGAACGAGACGGCGCATATCGATACGGCCCTGAACACGCTGATGGCCTACGGCCTGATCTGGCCGCACACGGCAGAGGGCTCGGACGCGGTCGAGTACCGCCCCGTCGATCTGTCCGGCGTGTTCTCGCACCCATTCGGTCTTGCCCGTAGGCAGCGAAAGTTGTTCTTGCACTGCGCCGTCGAGCAGGACCGACTTGCTTTGTTGACCCGCCTTGGAGTCGACTCCTCGCTCGATCGAGCCGAACGCGCCGACGCCGTCGCGGCCGCGATGACCCCCGAACGTATCCGAGCCTTGTTCGACGACGGCCCGCCCGAGATGCGAGAGATGTTGTCTCGCTTCGTCGATGGACAACCGGCGTCGTTAATCTTCGACGTGCCGCCGACCGCAGGTACCGCCGCCTTCGAGCGCGGATTGCTGTACCGATCGGACGGGCATCGCGTCGAGATGCCGTTGGAAGTGAGCATCGCGTTGCGAGGAGACGGGTGGCGATTGCCCATCGAGCTGAGGCCGCCGGAATTCGCCAATCATGCTCTCTCACAGGATGACTCGCAGCGCGCCCGCTCCATAGCCTTGCTGCAGTTCTGTGAGCACACGCAGGCGTTGTTGACGGCAATCGACACCGATGGCCTGGCAATGATGAAGACCGGTGGCCTCAGCGCCAAAGAGCTCCGTGCGCTGACTGCTCGTCTGGGATTCGCCGACGAGCATCACACCGCGCTGATGCTGATGCTGGCGCGCGAAGCCGGTTTGCTCGCCGACCGGGGAAAGACCGGTATCGCATTGACCTCGACGTACGAAACATGGTCGACGAGCTCGCGATCCGAGCAGGCGGCAGCATTGCTGGCGGCGTGGTGGTGCTCGCCCTTCACGCCGACCCATCGGGTGCCGAGATCCTCCCAGAAGACCTCGCCGGTACTCAAGAAGATGCTCGACGATCCCGCAGCCGCAGACGTGCGTTCGACTGCCTTGGCGGCTCTTCTGCGCCTCGGCGGATCCGACAGCCCGACGCCGGTGTTGTCCGATCCCGACGAATTCGCCCGCTACCTCGACTGGCATATTCCGGTCGTCTCGACGAGCGCCGGGCCTGGCCACGTGCGCGCACTCTGGGCCGAGGCCACCCGCCTCGGAGTTCTGGTCGACGGCGCACCGACAGATCTGTGCGCCACCCTGACGGACTTCCGAGTGGGCCGAGACGGCGATCCGCGCCAGATCGCCTCCGCGCTGGCAACGCAGCTACAAGATATGGCCGAATGGGTGCCGTTCTCGGTGCGCCTGTTGCCCGATTCGACCGCAGTGGTCACCGGGCCGCCGAGCACCGAGGTGGCGTCGATACTCGGTGCGGCCGCGCAACCGGAGTCGAGGGAAGTGGCGTCGGTCTGGCGGTTCACGCCGGCGACGATCCGCAGGTTCTTCGACACCGGCGGTACCGGGGAGGAGTTGATCGACGCCCTCGCCGAGATGGCCGACACCGATGTTCCCCAAGCCCTGGCCTACACGATTCGAGACTGTTGGCGCACCTACGGCGCACTGGCCGTGCGCAAGATCCCGTGCGCCATCGTCTCCGAGGACGTCGTACTGCTGACGAACATCGAGACGGACGAGGCATTGGCGGTGCTGAAGTTCCAGCGGCTCGCGCCGACAGTCCTGATCAGTTCTGCCACACCCATCGACACTCTCGCGGTGCTGCGCAGGCACGGATACTCCCCGGTGCGACATTCCGACACCGGCCGGCTCGAGCTGGACAGCGCGACCAAGGTCCGCGCCAACACCACCCGCACCCCGCACCCGAGCGCACCCGCAGCACCGGCTCGACGCGAATCACGCGAGCTGGCACAGCTGCTGCAGACAGGCGACCCCGGCACCGTCGACGACGCGCGGGTGCGCTCCGCACTCAGCAGGCACAGCAGACTGCTGCCACGGGAGCTCGACGCGCTGACCGACGCCGCAGCGCGCGGCGCGCCCGTCTCGATCGACTATCAGAACTCCAAAGGCGCAATCGTGCGGCACGCGATCTCGGACGCGCTGCAGGACGGCAACTGGCTACTCGCGCTGTCGACGTCCACCGGCGCCCGGGAAAGCTTCGCGATCATGAACATCAGAGCGGTGTCCGTCGGTCCACACTGATGCACGATGCAACCGAGCCGTGGGTTCCACCGCGCACACCGACGCGCGATGCAACTGAGCCAATGGTTCCACCGCGCACACCGACGCGCGATGCAACTCTGTCGTCGGTCGCCGGTACCCTTTCGGGCGTGGCCCTCTACCGGAAGTACCGTCCTGCGACGTTCGCCGAAGTCGTCGGTCAGGAGCACGTCACCGAACCGATCAGCGTGGCGCTCGATTCCAACAGAATCAACCACGCCTATCTCTTCTCAGGCCCTCGTGGCTGCGGAAAGACGTCCTCGGCGCGCATCCTCGCCCGATCGCTGAACTGCGCCGAAGGACCGACCTCCACCCCCTGCGGTGTGTGCAACTCCTGCGTCGCACTGGCACCGGGCGGGCCCGGCAACTTCGACGTCGTCGAGATGGACGCAGCCAGCCACGGTGGCGTCGACGATGCACGCGACCTTCGAGACAAAGCCGTGTACGCCCCGGCCGAGTCGCGCTACGTCATCTTCATCATCGACGAGGCGCACATGGTCACCCCGGCCGGCTTCAACGCGCTACTCAAGGTCGTCGAGGAACCGCCGGAGCACCTGGTCTTCATCTTCGCGACCACCGAGCCCGAGAAGGTGCTCCCCACCATCCGCTCGCGAACCCACCACTACCCGTTCCGACTGCTCGCGCCGTCGACGATGCGCGGCCTGCTCGAGAAGATCTGTGGTCAGGAACAGGTCCCGGTCGAGGACGCGGTCTATCCACTCGTCATCCGCGCGGGTGGCGGTTCTCCGCGTGACTCGCTGTCGGTCATGGACCAGTTGCTGGCCGGAGCCGGACCGGAAGGCGTCACCTACCCGCGAGCTCTGTCACTGCTCGGCGTCACCGACGTCGCGCTGATCGACGAGGCCGTCGACGCCCTGGCCGCGGGAGACGGTGGCGCACTGTTCGGCACCGTCGACAAGGTGATGGACGCGGGCCACGACCCACGTCGCTTCGCGATCGACCTCCTCGATCGCATGCGAGACCTGATCCTCATGAAGGCCGTACCCGACGCCGGTGAACGTGGCCTGGTCGACGTGCCGGGCGACGTCCTCGAACGACTCCGCGACGAGGCGGACCTGCTCGGCTCGGCGACCCTGACTCGCTACGCCGAGATCGTCCACTCGGGCCTCGGCGAAATGCGAGGGGCCACCGCGCCGCGTCTGCTGCTCGAAGTGATGTGCGCACGGATGCTCCTGCCGTCGGCCTCCGATGCGGAATCGGCTGTGTTGCAGAGGCTCGAACGCGTCGAACGTCGCCTGGACGTCACCCTTCCTGCCGGCGAACAGGCCGCAGTGGCACAGGCAGCCGCAGACCCGGCACGACCACAGCTGCCCGCGACCGAAGAGCCTGCACCCTCCGGCCCGCCCCCGGTGAACAAATTCCAGCGACCGTCCCAGCGACAGCCGGCTGCCGAGGCCGCCCCCGCTCTGGCGCCAACCCCCGCTCCGACACCAGCGCCTGCGCCTGTCGCGGCACCCGAACCCATGGCGGTCCCGGAACCGTCTCCGGTGCCAGAGCCTGCAGCCCCCGAGCCCGCTCCCACACCCGAGCCTGCAGCCCCCGAACCGGCTCCCGCACCCGAACCGGCTCCCACACCCGAATCGGCTCCGACCCCCGAACCGGCTCCAACACCCGAACCGGTCCCGACACCCGAGCCCGAACCGGCTCCGACACCCGAGCCGGTCCCGACACCCGAGCCAGCTCCAACCCCCGAACCGGAACCCGCGCCCGCACCGGTCACGACTTCCGCTGCAGCGCAACAGCATTCGGAACCATCGCTCTCTCACGAGGATTTTCCGCCGGAGCCCGAGGACGAGTACGGCCCGGAACCCGAGCCGGTGTACGAATCCGAACCCGAGCCTGTCGCGGCACCCGCGGCTGCCTCCAACGAGCCCGATGCGGCGGCCGTCCGCGCGGTGTGGTCCGAGGTGCGAACCAAGGTACGAGAGCGAAGCAGAACCGTCGAGGTGATGTTGTCCGGTGCGTCGGTACGCACCGTCGAGAACGGCACCATCACTCTGGGCCACGATTCGGCACCGCTCGCGAAGCGTCTCGAAGAACCCCGCAACGCCGACGTCATTCGGGACGCGTTGCGTGACGTGTTCGGCGTCGAATGGTCGGTGGTCTGTCTGGTGGGTGCTGCGGCACCACCGGAACCGTCATCAGCAAAAAAAGATGAACCGGCAGCGAAACCCGCGTCGCTGCCGAAGTTCTCGAGGCCGAGCCAGGCAGGGGCTCCCCGTCCGACGTCGGACGGTTTCGGTTCAGCGGGCGATGGATCGGACGCAGATATTCCGATGCCCGAGGCCCCGGACTATCCCGATGATCCCGAGCCGGTAGGTCCGCCGCCTCCGGAGACACCGGAGGACGAGGAAGAACTGCTCAAGGCCGCGGCCGAACCCGCGGACCCGTCGGTTCGTCGGGACCCGGAAACGGTCGCCATGGAGCTGCTGGTGAGCGAACTCGGAGCGGTACCGCTCAAGGAGATCTGAGGCTCAGGCGAGCGTGAGATCGTCGGTGTCGACGAATACCAGTCGGCCGCTGTCGAGGGCGACGGCCCATCGCTTGGCGACGGCCCAGTCCCGCGAGGTGCTGTCGGTCGCTTGGACTCCGAAGTCGTCGACGATCGCGCCGGTCTCGTAGGCGTCGGATCCGGAACTGTCGGCTCCGGACTTGTCGTCGTTGCGAGTGCGTACCTTGACGCGAGCGCCCACGGTCGGTTCGTTGTCGGTTTCCATGGTCGGTCTTCTTTCGCCTTCGGTCGATCTGACGCATCGTAATTTCCCATGACGGGGTCGTTCAAACCTGAACCGCATCGTGGGTCATGCGAAACGCTCGTTTCGGTCCTTATGTCGGATCGGTATGCCAACTTACTGTGGCATGAGCTGAGGTCTGTCATGGCCTCGCACCGACGCGATCGGCCGGCACGGCGATCGCGACAAGATCGAGTATGTGGAAGGAACTGCGCGCTGTGACTACAGAGGCATTCATTTACGAGGCCATCAGGACTCCCCGAGGTAAAGGAAAGAACGGCTCCCTGCATTCGGTGAAGCCGATTTCCTTGGTGACCGGGCTGATCGACGAGCTTCGTCGACGTTTCCCCGACATGGACGAGAACCGAATCTCCGACCTCATCCTGGGCGTGGTCTCGCCCGTCGGAGATCAGGGTGCCGACATCGCCCGCACGGCCGTGCTCGCAGCCAAGATGCCCGACACCGTCGGCGGCTTCCAGCTCAACCGCTTCTGCGCGTCGGGCCTCGAGGCCGTCAACCTGGCCGCGCAGAAGGTGCGCTCGGGCTGGGACGAACTGGTTGTCGCGGGCGGCGTCGAGTCGATGTCTCGCGTGCCGATGGGCAGTGACGGCGGCGCATGGGCCATGGACCCGGCCACCAACTACGACACCTACTTCGCCCCGCAGGGCATCGGTGCCGACCTGATCGCCACCATCGAAGGATTCACCCGCGAGGACGTCGACGCGTATGCCGTCCAGTCCCAGGAGCGCGCCGCAGCGGCGTGGTCCGGTGGTTACTTCGCCAAGTCCGTCGTTCCGGTCACCGACCAGAACGGTCTGCTGATCCTCGATCAGGACGAGCACATGCGTCCGGGCAGCACCGTCGAGTCGCTCGGCAAGCTGAACCCGGCGTTCACCGGTATCGCGGCCATGGGCGGATTCGACGACGTGGCGCTGCAGAAGTACCACTGGATCGAGAAGATCGATCACGTCCACACCGGCGGCAACAGCTCCGGCATCGTCGACGGCGCAGCCCTCGTCCTCGTCGGCAGCGAGCAGGCGGGCAAGGACCTGAACATGGTCCCGCGCGCCCGCATCGTCGCGACGGCCACCAGTGGTGCCGACACGACCATCATGTTGACCGGACCGACCCCGGCGTCGAAGAAGGTTCTCGCCACCGCGGGACTGACCGTCGACGACATCGATCTGTTCGAGCTCAACGAGGCTTTCGCTTCCGTGGTGCTGCGTTTCCAGAAGGATCTGAAGATCCCGAACGAGAAGCTCAACGTCAACGGCGGCGCCATCGCCATGGGCCACCCGCTCGGTGCCACCGGAGCCATGATCACCGGCACCGTGCTCGACGAGCTCGAGCGCCGCGGCGGCCGGTACGCCTTGATCACCCTGTGCATCGGCGGCGGCATGGGCGTTGCCACCATCATCGAGCGAGTCTGAGGTAGAACGATGTCTGACAACATGATTCAGTGGGACCAGGACGCCGACGGCATCGTCGTTCTGACGATGGACGACCCCAACCAGGGCGCCAACACGATGAACCAGCTGTACAAGGACTCGATGGGCGCGACGGTCGACCGCCTCGAGGCCGAGAAGGACAGCATCACCGGAGTCGTGCTGACCTCCGCCAAGAAGACGTTTTTCGCCGGCGGCGATCTGCACACCCTCATCGAAGCCAAGCCCGAGGACGCCCAGCGGGTGTTCGACGAGGTCCAGGAAGTCAAGGGACAGCTGCGTCGGCTCGAGAAGCTCGGTAAGCCGGTCGTGTCCGCCATCAACGGCGCGGCACTCGGCGGCGGACTCGAGATCGCGCTCGCCACGCATCACCGCATCGCGGCCGATGTTCCCGGCGTGCAGATCGGTCTGCCCGAGGTCTCGCTCGGTCTCCTGCCCGGCGGCGGCGGCGTTGCCCGCATCACCCGGCTGCTCGGCATTCAGACCGGCTTCATGACGGTCCTCGCTCAGGGCACTCGGTTCCGTCCGGCCAAGGCTCTCGAAATCGGTCTGGTTCACGAATTGGTCGGCAGCATCGACGAATTGGTGCCCACCGCCAAGGCATGGATCAAGGCCAACCCCGAGGGTGGCGTCGCACCGTGGGACGTCAAGGGTTACAAGATCCCCGGCGGCACGCCGTCGAACCCGAAGCTCGCGCAGATCCTGCCTGCTTTCCCGTCCAATCTGCGCAAGCAGATCAAGGGCGCACCGATGCCGGCTCCGCGCGCGATTCTCGCTGCGGCAGTGGAGGGTGCACAGGTCGACTTCGACAATGCGTGCACCATCGAGTCGCGGTACTTCACCGAATTGGTCACCGGTCTGGTGTCCAAGAACATGATTCAGGCGTTCTTCTTCGACCTGCAGGCGATCAACGCCGGTAAGTCTCGTCCCGACGGCATCGAGAAGACCACCTTCACCAAGGTCGCGGTTCTCGGCGCAGGCATGATGGGCGCGGGCATCGCGTACGTGTGTGCCAAGGCCGGAATCGACGTGGTGCTCAAGGACGTTGCGATCGAGTCGGCGCAGAAGGGCAAGGCGTACTCCGAGGCCATCGAGGCCAAGGCACTCTCGCGTGGCAAGACCACCCAGGAGAAGTCGGACGCTCTGCTCGCACGCATCCACCCGACCGCCGATGCCAAGGACGTCGAAGGTGCCGACCTCGTCATCGAGGCCGTCTTCGAGTCGGAAGAGTTGAAGCAGAAGGTCTTCCAGGAGGTCGAGGACCTCGTCGATCCGACGGCGCTGCTCGGTTCCAACACCTCGACGCTGCCCATCACGAGCCTCGCTCAGGGCATCAAGCGTCAGGAAGACTTCATCGGCATCCACTTCTTCTCACCCGTCGACAAGATGCCGCTGGTGGAGATCATCCGCGGCGAGAAGACGTCGGATGCAGCCTTGGCCAAGGCATTCGACCTCGTGCAGCTCATCAAGAAGACCCCGATCGTCGTCAACGACAGTCGTGGATTCTTCACCTCTCGCGTGATCGGTACGTTCATCAACGAGGCCATCGCGATGTTGGGCGAGGGCGTCGAGCCGTCGACCATCGAGCAGGCCGGTCTGCAGGCCGGTTACCCGGCTGCGCCGCTGCAGCTTTCGGACGAGCTCACGCTCAACCTGATGCAGAAGATCCGCAAGGAAACCTACGACGCCATCAAGGCTGCCGGTGGAACCCCTCCCGAGGATCCGGCCGGCGAGGTCATCGACAAGATGGTCGACGAGTTCGAGCGTCCGTCGAAGGCCAAGGGTGCGGGCTTCTACGAGTACGAAGGCGGCAAGCGCGCCGGCCTGTGGCCCGGACTGCGTGATGCGTTCAAGTCGGGTTCGGCGGACATCCCGTTCGAGGACCTCAAGGAACGCATGCTGTTCATCGAGGCCATCGAGACGCAGAAGTGCTTCGACGAGGGTGTCCTGAACACCACCGCCGACGCCAACATCGGCTCGATCTTCGGCATCGGCTTCCCGGCGTGGACGGGTGGCGTGCACCAGTACGTCGTCGGCTACCCGGGTGGTCAGGCCGGATTCGTCGCTCGCGCGGACGAATTGGCCAAGAAGTACGGCGAGCGCTTCCAGGTTCCGGCCTCGCTGCGCTGACCCCATGTGAGTGGAAACGCGTAGCAGGCTACGAGTTTCCACTCACATGCGCGTAGCGCTCTCACCCGCGATGCGCGATCAACCTCTCGGCGCCGTCTGTGAATTGTTGCTTCATCAATTCGCAGGCGGCGTCGATGTCGTTTCGAACCAGGGCCGCGATTAGATCCTCGTGATTGCGCACGGCTGCTCGGCCCCAGTCGCGGTCGGTGGCGTAGAGACGGGTCGGGGTGTAGCGGGTGGCGTTGTTGAGAAACCACGCCAACTTGGACGACTCGGCCAGACGGTTCAGCACACGATGGAACTCGAACTCGATGTTCTCGACATCCTCGGCCCGGCCATTCTCGACGGCGACCGACAGGGCAGCGGTGAGCTCGGCGAGCCTGTCGAGTTCAATCTCGGTGATCTTCGGTGCCGCCCGGCGTACCAGTTCGACCGCGATCTGCCCCTGCAGCCAGAAGATGTCGACTATGTCGCTCGGCGTCAGCGCAGACACCACATAGCCGCGGTGGGGGACGAGCTCGACGATGCCCTCACCACGCAAGGTCAGTAGCGCCTCACGCACAGGGGTGACGCTGACGCCCAGCTGGGCTGCGGTCTCGTCGAGCCGGATGAAGTCTCCCGGACTCACCTCTCCGGACATCACCAGGTGCCGGACGTGGCTGGCGACTTCCTCGGACAACTGCGGCCGTCGCCTCAGAGCCGTCCGCTTGTCTGCCATGTCGAAAAGCCAATCACACCGCGGGCTTGGTCCGGAGCACAACCTTCGCGACGGGTTCGACGACGCGGGCAGCAATCGGCCCCAGGATGGCCATCAGCAGCACGTATGCGGTCGCCAGGGCTGCCAGTTCGCCTTCGACAGCTCCCGCGGCGACGGCCAGTCCGGCGATGACGATGGAGAACTCTCCGCGCGCCACCAGAGCCGCACCGGCGCGCAGTCGTCCCGGCCTGCCGATTCCCTGCCGACCTGCCGCCCACCAGCCCGTCGCGATCTTGGTCGCGGCGGTGGTGACGGCGAGGACGACGGCCCACCCCAGCACGGGCGGGATGGTCGACGGGTCGGTGCCCAGGCCGAACACGACGAAGAACATCGCGGCGAACAGGTCGCGTAGGGGTTCGAGGACGCGGGTCGCGTTGTCGGCCGTCGAGCCGGAGATCGCGATTCCCAACAGGAACGCGCCGACGGCCGCCGAGACCTGCAGTTCCGACGCGATGCCGGCCACCAGCAGGGCGGATCCCAGCACCTTGAGGAGCACGATTTCTCGGTCGGGACTGTCGACGATCGCCGAGACGAATCTGCCGTATTTCAGCGCGACGACCAACACGAAGGTGATGACGAACAGTGAGATGCCGAGGGCTTCGAGTCCGCCGAGGAAGCTGACTCCGCTCAGGACGGCGGTGAGGATCGGGAGGTAGATGGCCATCGCGAGGTCTTCGAACACCAGGATCGACAGCACGACCGGGGTTTCACGGTTTCCCAGACGGCCCAGATCGGTGAGAACTTTGGCGATGATGCCCGACGACGAGATGTACGTGACGCCGCCCATCACGAGCGCCCCGACTCCGCCCCAGCCGAGCAGCAGCGCGACGACGGCACCGGGCGCGAAGTTGAGGACGATGTCGACCAGACCCGCCATCCACGATCGACGCAGGCCGGTGACGAGCTCGGTTGCGGTGTATTCGAGGCCGAGCAGCAGCAACAGCAGGATGACGCCGATTTCGCTGGCGATCTCGCTGAACTCGTCGATGCCGCCGAGGTTGACGAATCCGCCGTTTCCGAAGGCCAGTCCGCCGAGCAGGTAGAACGGGATGGGGGAGACGCCGATCCGGCCGGCGAGACGAGCGAGAAGTCCGAGAACGAAGAACACGGCACCCAGCTCGGTGAGGGCGAGCGCGCTCTCGGCCACGGGTCAGCCCCGACTGATCTCAGGCATTGCCGAGCAACTTGGCTGCTGCGTCCAGTCCGTCCGCGGTGCCGACAGCGACCAGCAGGTCACCTGCGGCGAGCGTGAAGTCGGGGGTGGGTGACGGTTGTACCTGGCCGGCGCGCATGACAGCGACGACGGATACTCCGGTCTTGGTGCGCATGGCGGTGTCACCGAGTGTGCGGCTGACGAACCGTGAATTCGCGCGAATGGGGAGCTGACGAGTGTTGATTCCGGGGAGATCGCGATGCTCTTCCCCGAGCTGAGCAATGAGTTGCGGCGACCCGAGCAGATTGCCCAGGGCCGCCGCTTCCTCATTGCTCAGGGTGATGGACGCCTGCGTCGCATCGGGGTCGTCCTTGCGCGAAACGATCAACTCGTTCGCGCCGTCCTTGCGGGTGATGACGCCGATGCGGCGCCCGGAAGCGAGGGCAAAATCTTTCCGCACCCCGATTCCGGGCAGCAGGGTCACTTCGACGTTCATGGTCGAAATGCTAGCCCTGCAGGCAACGCGTTATCGCAGGATCAGGAGTGGAGCCTGCAGGAACGACCCGTGAAAATGTGAATCAGGATGCGACGGCAGCGAGCAGCGCTTCGCGCTGGTTTGCGCCGAGGCCGCCGATGCGGCGCGTATCTGCGATGGACAGCTGCTCGAGCAGCTGTGCGGCGCGCACGGATCCAACGCCCGGCAGGGCCTTGATCAGCGCGGACACCTTGGTCTTCTTGACGATCTCGTCGTTCTCCGCCTTGGCGAGGACGTCAGCGACGCTCAGTTCGCCGGACTTGACGGATGCGAGCAGCTTCGACCGCGCAGTGCGTGCCTCGGCCGCCTTGGCCAGCGCCGCGGTGCGCTGTTCCGGTGTCAATACTGGTAAAGCCATGGCCTGTTCTCCTCGATTGTGGTGACCCGTCGCTCGTTGACAGGTCTCGACCCTCTTGCATCGTGCCTGGTGGCTCTTCCAATCTAACCGAACAACACGGGTGTCATTCACGGTCGAACCACCGAACCTCCCTCGCCAGGCTACGTCCTATCCGATTCGGGGTGTGCCCCGACCAGCACTTCGGCCTTCCGGAGTCGGTGTGTGCTGGGTGTTCGACGCCTCGAGCCGGCCCGGTCGGGAGCGGTCGCGTGCGTTTTTCGATGGGCGACGTCGAGTGCCGTGCCGCGGGTACGGGCAGCGTACCCATATCCGAACGGTCGGTCGGATTGTTATTCTGGCGGCATGATGCGCACCCGAGGACTGCTGGCCGGACTGGCCGCGTCGATGCTCCTGCTCGTCGGCGCGGGTACCGCGGCCGCTGCTCCGATCAACGTTCCGTGGTCACCCGACGACGCGCTCGATTCGGAGGTCAGCTTCGAGTCCGGTGGCATCACCTTCTACGGCAGCCTTCGCATGCCGGTCGGCGACACCCGCGGCGTGGCATTGGTGCTGCCGGGCAGCGGGCCGACCGATCGCAACGGGAACTCGGGTGATCTGCACCTGAACACGACTGCATACGTCGCCGACGAGTTGTCCCGACGCGGTATTGCGAGCCTGCGTTTCGACAAGTTCGGGAGCGGCCGCACCGGACTGGCCGGGATGGATCCGAACAATCCTCCGGGCTTCGATGCGCAGGTCGACAATGCGGCCGACGCACTGGCGTTCCTGCAGCAGCGCACCGGAGTCGGGGCGGATCGCACGACGGTGATCGGGCACAGCGAGGGTGCACTGACGGCACTGCGCCTTGCTGATGCCGACAGCGCGGCGTTCACCCATGTCGGCCTGCTCGAGCCGTTGTCCATCCGCTACCTGGATCTGCTGACCGCGCAGGTCGATCGCAACATCGGCGAGGCCGTGGCGGTCGGCCAGTTCACCGAGGAGCAGGCCGCGTCGTCGCGGGATCGCTTCGCCCAGGCCGTCGCCGATATTCGCGCGGGACGACCGCTGTCCGCGGAGCCCGACCCGATAGTTGACGGTCTGAGACTGCGGCAGAGCGCCACCTTCCTGCGGGAAGCGGATGCCACGGACCCGGCGGATCTGGCTGCCGCGCTACCGGACTCGTACTCCTCGTTCCTGACCTGCTCGGACAAGGACCTGAACGTGTCCTGCGGCCAGGTCGAGAACGTGCGAGTGGCCCTGGGCCACACCGATCTCCACTTCGCGCACTTCGCCAACAGCTCGCACATGCTGGGCGAGCTCGGCCCGCTGCCCGCCGATCCGAACACCGCCTTGGCACCGCTGCCGCTCTCGGGGGAGTTTCGCGATGCGTTCGGCCGGTGGGTGGACGGACTCTGACCCGTCGAGTGCGCAGTTACGTCGTCGCTACCGGACAACCGCGAATCGGTGATGCGGCCTGGGTGCCCAGATCTCGCGGGCTGTACCCGACGGGATAGCCGGGGTAGGTCTTGTTGCCCGCGTCGGCTGTCGTGCGTGAGTGTTTTCTCGTGGGCAGGAAACGCTCCACACGAGCCTTGGTCCGCAGCGCCCGCACCGCGGCCCGTTCCAGCATGGGTGAGCCGGCGGGGAAGCCGAATGCGTTCGCCATCCGATCGTCGAGCAACGCGAACACGCCCTGCCGGACGGCCGGGGTGAGCGCGGCGGGAAACCACGAGCAGTACAGATCGAGGGTGTAGGTGCCGATGCGACGGTTGTCCTCGCTGAAGCGGAACGTGCGTTCTTCGTAATCGAGCTTGAACTGTGCGAACTCGGTGTACGACTCTGGAATGTCCTTGATGCCCATGCGTTTACCCACTTCGCTGTAGAAGTGGAAGGTCGCGAGCCGCTCCTTGGGATGCAGGCGACGCCACCCGTAGGTGTCGATCCATTCGATGGGCTCGTAGATGAACGTCGTGAGCACGTACAGCATGTCGTCGTTGGAGATGTCGTACTGCGCGTGCATTCGATTGACCGTCCGCAGTGACTCGCGACCTCGTTCGGAGTCGTATCCGTGCTCGACCATTTCCGACATCAGCAGCGAGGTGTCGTCGTACCGCTTCTGCGGTCGCTTCTCGAACTCGCCGGTCCGGGCCAGCAGAGCGGAGATCGTCGGCACGCAATAGGTTCGGAACAAGGCGAATTCGAGGGCCCGCTGATAATCCCAGGGGAACTCGTACCCCGCGGTGATCCGGTGAATGGTGTGACAGTCGCGGACCGGGTCGAGTTCCTCGACGCGGCGCAACCACCCGTATCGACCCCGACCCGGCGCGATGTCCATGGTCAGCCTCGTCCGTGGCGGAGTTTGAGCGCCAGCACCGAGAGCTTCATGTTCCGGGCTTTGCGCTTCATCGTCAGCAGATCGATCGGTGCCGCGAAGCCCTGCACGGTCAGTGATTTGACGGTGCTGAATTCACGAAGGCCGTCGTCGCCGTGGATGCGCCCGAAGCCCGAGTCGCCCGTTCCGCCGAACGGTAGGGCCGGGACGCCGGCGAAGCCCAGCACCGAATTGACCGTCACGACACCACAATCGAGCTTCTCGGCGGCGCGTCGCCCGACCGCGGTGTCCTTGGTGAACACCGATGCACCCAGACCGTAGGAGGACGCGTTGGCACGGGCGATGGCCTCGTCCAGGTCGCGGACCTTGTTGACGACGACGGTGGGCCCGAACGTCTCCTCGGTGATCGCGGTCGAATCCTCGGGAACGTCGGTGAGGACGACGGGGTCGATGTACGGCCCGTGCAGTGAGTCGAGACCTCCCACCAATGCGGTGCCGCCCTTGGCCAACGCATCCTCGATCTGGCCGCGGACGATGTCGCTCTGCTTGCCCAGCGTCATCGGGCCGTAGGACGAGGTCTTCGATCCACCGGGCTTCAATTCCTTGACCGCCCTGGTGAATTCGGCGACGAACCGGTCGTACACCGGGGCGGCGACGTAGATACGTTCGACTCCGGCGCAGGTCTGCCCGGCATTGCCCATCGCGCCGAACGTCGCGAACTCCACGGCCGCAGAGATATCGGCGTCGGCGTCGACGAGCATCGCGTCCTTACCGCCGCACTCGGCGATCAGCGGCGTCAACGACTTCGCGCACGTGGCCATGACTTTCTTGGCCGTCGCGGTCGAGCCGGTGAACGCGATCTTGTCGACGCGGGCTTCGACCAGGGCAGTGCCGGTGGAACCGTCGCCGGTGATCGTCTGGAACACCGGGTGGGGAGCGGCGAGCGACTGCCACTTCTCGGCCAACCAGACGCCGACACCCGGAGTGAGTTCGCTGGGCTTGAAGACGACGGTGTTGCCTGCGGCGAGGGCGTACGCGATCGACCCCATCGGCGTGTAGAGCGGGTAGTTCCACGGCCCGATGACGCCGACGACGCCGAACGGGCGGTAGCTGACGTAGGCCTTCTGGTTGATGGCGAGCAGACCCGATCCGACCCTGCGCTGTTTCAGGGTCTTGCCGGCGTGGCGCGCCGCCCAATCGATGTGCTCGACGCCCAACATGACTTCCAGCAGGGAGTCCTCGTCCGGCTTGCCGGTTTCGGCGGCGATGACGGCGGCAAGGCTCGCGGCGTCGCGGGCGATCGCGGTCTTGAATTCCAGGAGCCACCGCTTACGGCCCTCGAATCCCTGCGCGTCCCACCACCGGGCGGCCGAGCGGGCGCGGGCCACGGCGATCTCGACCTCGGCGGCGTCGGCGAAAGGGTACGTGGCGAGTGCGAGACCCGTTCTGGGATCGAGGCTTTCGAAGGTGCTCTCGTTCGTTCGTTCGATCTGGTCCGTCACGGGCTCTATCCTCCAGCAGATCGCATCACATATATTTGATGTGATTCAATGTTGTCCAGGACACACTATGCGTCCGTCACCGTTGCAACAACCCCCGCCGCCCCGCTGTGCAGGAGATGTGGAATGAGCCTCGATCTCACGCGCACGGCATCATCGAAACAGCCGATTCCGCGACGTCCGCAGTTGTCCGAGGATGTCGCCGTGAACATTCGTCGCAGGATCGTCGCCGGTGCGCTGAAGCCGGGGACGTTCGTCCGCATCGACGAGACCGCAGCCGAGTTGGGAGTCAGTGCCACCCCGGTACGCGAGGCGCTGGTGTCGCTGCGCGGCGAAGGGCTGCTCGAATCGGTCCCGCATCGGGGCTACCGCGTCGTCGAACTGACACAGCAGGACATCGACGACATCTTCTGGTTGCAGGGCACGATCGCCGCGGCCCTGGCCGAGCGCGCATCCCGGCGGGTGACGGCGGAGCATCTCCAGCAGTTGACCACCCTCAACGACGATCTACGCGACGCCGTGACACGCGCCGCCGCCGATGCCGTCGAACGGTGCGAGTTCGAGTTTCACCGCGCCATCAACAAGATCGCAGGCGGCACCACATTGGCGTGGTTTCTGCTCGGTGCCGTCAAGTACACCCCGACGCATCTCCATGCGTCCGACACCGACTGGGGACGGCGGGCGGTACGCGGCCACGAGGAATTGATCGAGGCGATGCGTCGAGCCGATCACCGGGCCGCCGGTGAACTGATGCGGCATCAGTTCACCGACGCGGCGACCCTGGTTCGATCGTTCAGCTGAGTTCGCTCAGCTCAGGTGATGCGGCTGGGGGTGCGACTTGTGTCCCTCGTCCGAGCCCTCGTTGTCCTGATGACCGTTCGACGTGCCCTGCGCTCCTGTTCCCGCCGGAACCATCGAGATGATCACCGACTTCGAGGTAGGGCAGTTGCTCTGCAGCGCAGTCGAATCCAACGGGATCAGCGGATTGGTCTCGGGGTAGTACGCAGCAGCCGACCCACGCGGGGTGTCGTACTCGACGATGCGGAACGACGGCGCGCACCGTTCCACGTCGTCGTCGTCCCACTTGGTGACGAGATCGACCATGTCGCCGTCGCGGAAGCCGAGCGTCGAGATGTCTTCTCGGTGCACGAAGATGACGCGTCGGCCGTTCTCGATGCCGCGGTACCGATCGCTGAGGCCGTAGATCGTCGTGTTGAACTGATCGTGGCTGCGCAACGTCTGCAGAATCAGATGGCCGGGCGGAACCTGCAGCACGTCGATCGGCGAGACGGCGAATTCGCCCTTCCCGCTCTTGGTTTCGAACGTCCTGCTGTCGCGAGGGGGATGTGGAAGGACGAAGCCGCCGGGGCGTCGAACATTGACCTCGTACCCTTCGCAACCGGCGACGACGCGCGAGATGTGCGTGCGAATGTTGCGGTAGTCGTCGCGGAAACCCTTCCAGTCGAGACCGTATCGGTCGCCGAGTGTCGCCTCGGCGATTCCGCTGACGATCGCGACCTCCGAGCGCAGGTACGGGCTCGCTGGCTTCAGCGGTCCTCGTGACGAGTGCACCGAGCAGGTGGAGTCCTCCACCGAAATCCATTGCTCGCCACTGGCTTGCACGTCCTTCTCGGTGCGTCCGAGGGTCGGCAGAATGAGAGCTGTCTCGCCGCAGACGAGATGCGAACGGTTGATCTTCGTGGAAATCTGCACGGTCATGCGCATCTTGCGCAGCGCCTCGAACGTGACATCGCTGTCGGGCGTCGCCTGTACGAAGTTGCCGCCGAGGCCGAGGAAGAAATGGGCCTTGCCGTCGCGCATGGCGCGGATCGAGTCGACGGTGTCCAAGCCGTGCTCACGGGGCGGCTCGAAGTCGAACTCTGCCGCCATGGCGTCGAGGAAGGCCACCGGAGGGCGCTCCCAGATGCCCATCGTTCGGTCGCCCTGCACGTTCGAATGGCCACGAACCGGAAGCAAACCGGCACCGGCCTTACCGATGTTTCCTTGCGCGAACGCGAGATTGGTGACTTCCTTGATGGTGGCGACGGCATTGCGATGCTGCGTCAGACCCATCGCCCAGCAGAAGACGGTGGCCTTGGAGTCGCGCAGCATTTCGGCGGCCTCGGTGATCTGCTGCATCGACAGACCGGTGACCTCGGTGACGAGATCGAAATCGACCTCGGCAACGTGTGCCTTCCACTCGTCGAATCCGACGGTGTATTCGCCGAGGAATTCGTGATCGAGGGCGTCCCACTTCACCAACAGCGCCCCGAGGGCCTGGAACAGAGCGAGGTCGCCGTTGAGCTTGATCGGCAGGTGCAGATCCGACAGATCGGTACCGGGACCGACCATGCCGCGCGGGGTCTGGGGGTTCTTGAAGTTCAGCAGTCCCGCTTCGCGAAGGGGATTGATGGACAGAATCTTTGCGCCGTTCTGCTTCGCCAGCTCGAGGGCGGAGAGCATACGCGGGTGATTCGTGCCGGGATTCTGGCCGGCCAGGATGATCAGTTCGGCGTTGTGAACGTCGTCGAGCGTGACGCTGGCCTTGCCGATGCCGATGGATTCCTGCAGCGCGATGGACGTCGACTCGTGACACATGTTGGAGCAGTCGGGCATGTTGTTGGTGCCGAACGACCGAGCGAACAACTGGTAGATGAACGCGGACTCGTTGGACGCACGACCCGAGGTGTAGAAGATGGCCTCGTCCGGGCTGGCCAGGCTCTTCAACTCGTCGCCGATCAGACGGAACGCATCGTCCCATTCGATGGGCTCGTAGTGGCTGCCGCCGGGGAGCTTGATCATCGGATGCGTGATGCGGCCTTGCTGACCCAACCAGTGTTCGGTGTGCGCATCGAGCTCGGCAATGCTGTGCTGCGCGAAGAACTCCGGAGTGGCTCGCGTCGTCGTCGCCTCCTCGGCGACGGCCTTGGCACCGTTCTCGCAGAACTCGGCGGCGTGCCGATGACCCGGATCGGGATCGGGCCACGCGCAGCTCATGCAGTCGAAGCCCTCGGCCTGGTTCAGCTTGAGGAGCGTCTGCGCGGTGCGCTTGGGACCCATGTGTCCCAGCGCGCGCTTCATCGACACCGCGACGGCGGTGGCACCTGCCGCATGGGTCTTCGGCTTCTCGATGTCGAGCTCGGCCTCGTCGACGTCGCTGTCGGTGCGTCTCATGCGGGTCCCTTCGTTGCGTTACCCCCGCCCTCGACCATAGCCGTAGGCTCAGCCGGCGAGGAGTGCGGTCACCAAATCCACGTACTCCTGTTTCGCCGAATCCTGGCTCGTGCCTTCGAGCTTCGCCCAGGCATCGAACTTTGCGCGGTTCACCATGTCCAGCCGTCCGGGACGCTTACCCGTCACGTCTCCGATCGAACCTTGCTTGAAGAGCGAGTACAGGCGCAGCAGATCGTCGTTGCTCGGCTTGGACGTGAGCTTCTTGACGTCAACCTGCGCATCGGCGAACGACTGGTCGAGATCGGACATGAACGAGCTCCTTCGGCTGTAGGTGCCGTCATCCTTGCACGGCGGCCTGCTCGAGGATGCGTATACAGTGCGCGACCAGAGCGTCGCGAGTGGCGTCGAGGGTGCCGTCCAGAAAACCGATGAACAGAGCCGTCAACGCGCCGACGGTTCCGACGGCGACGAGCTGCCGGTCGGCGGACTCGGGTAGCCGGGCACGAACCAGTTCGACGAACCCGGGCAGCAGGTCGAGTCCGCGTCGGCTCAGCGCAGGTTCGGCCAACGGAGCGATCAGCAGCACTCGTCCCATCCGAGGCTCGTCGACGACGATTTCGACGAACGCCCGGACGGGCGCGGCCACGGCGTCCTTCGGTGGTGCTCCGGCGACGGCGTTCTCCAGGGCCTCCTGCGCCCGAGCCCCTACCCAGGCGTAGACCGCGCGAACGAACGTGTCGCGATCGGTGAAGCTCTCGTAGAAGTAGCGCTCGGTGAGTCCGGCTGCGCGGCACACGGCGCGCACGTTGACCGCAGGTCCCTCCTGCGCGCCGAGGAGTTCGATCCCCGCATCGAGCAACGCGTCGTATCGCATGGATCTGCGCTCTTCCAACTGTTGACCACGCATGTTGTCGAGGCTACTTTGACAACATGCGTAGTCAGTTCGATCGACCTGTCCCACTCGGTCCCGACTCGCTCACCTGGAAGTACTTCGGTGACTGGCGGGGGATGTTGCAGGGCGTGTGGGCGGGGTCGATGCAGAACATGCACCCGGGCCTCGGAGCGGGCGTCGAACAGCATTCGACGTTCTTCGACGAGCGATGGCAGCGCCTCTACCGCTCCCTGTATCCGATCGGGGGAGTGGTGTTCGACGGCGACCGCGCCGAGGAAACCGCCCGCCAGGTTCGCGGCTACCACAACGACATCAAGGGAATCGACTCGAAAGGGCGCACGTATCACGCCCTCGATCCCGACACCTTCTACTGGGCACACGCGACGTTCTTCATGGGCACGGTGCTCACCGCCGACCGTTTCATGGGCGGACTGACCGAAACGCAGAAAGTGCAATTGTTCGACGAACACGTGCAGTGGTATCGGCTCTACGGCATGAGCATGCGATCGGTGCCCGAGACCTGGGCCGAATTCCAGAAGTACTGGGAGCACATGTGCACACACGTGCTCGAAGACAACATGGCTGCACGTGGAGTACTGGATCTGTCCGCGCTCGGACCACCTCCGTACGCGTCCTGGCTACCGGAACGACTGTGGGCAGTACTGCGCCGCCCGGTCGCATCGTTGTTCGTCTGGATCACCGTCGGGCTCTACGACCCGCCCGTCCGCGAGCTACTGGGATACACCTGGTCGGAGCGCGATGCACGACGGTTCGCACTGTTCGGCAGGGCAGTGGACCTGGCGTTCGGGCTGGTGCCGCGTCGTCGCCGACTCCATCCGCGCGCCCGGGCCGGCTGGGATCGCGTCGCGGGCCGCAGGCCGGCATCGGCTCCTCTGGCGCACACGCCCGCCCGCAATCTGCCGCCGGTACAGCGTCGCTCGCACCCGTCGCACTACAGCCCGAAAGTGTAGGTTTCCGGTCTCCGGGTACAACGCGGGTATGTACAACGTCAGAACTGGCAGCGGGTCGCCGCTGGTCCTCGTCCACGGGCTCGGGTCCTCGCACCGCAACTGGGATCCGATCGTCCCGGCACTTGCGGAACACCGCGAGGTCATTGCCCTCGATCTGCCCGGGTTCGGACGGACGCCGCCGTTGGCCGACGTGTCCATCGCGTCGTTGACCGATGCCCTGCGCGCGTACCTCGACAGCGAGGGATTGTCCGACGCCGATCTCGTCGGCAGCTCGATGGGCGCGCGGATGGTCGTCGAGCTGGCTCGCCGGGGGCACCGGGGGTCGATGGTGGCCCTCGATCCGGGCGGCTTCTGGAACGACCGTCAGGTCAAGGTTTTCGGGGCGACCATCACGGCATCGCTGGCGCTGATGAAGCGGGCGCAACCGCTGGTGCCCTTCCTGGCCGGAAATCCGATCACGAGAACCGCTGCGCTGGCGCAGTTCTCGGCCGCGCCGTGGAAACTGCCGAGCGGACTGGTCGAACGGGAGCTGAAGGGCTTCTCTGCCAAGACTTCACCCTCACTCGATGCGGCGCGGAAGGCGCTGATTCACGGGCCCAAGCAGCAGGGTGCCCCGAAAGGTTCCCTGCAGGGGTCGCTACTCATCGGCTGGGGCCGTCAGGACAAAGTGACGACGCCCAGCCAGGCAGAGGTGGCGATGCAGCGTTTTCCCGACGCCACCCTGCACTGGTTCGACAAATGCGGACACTTCCCGCACTGGGACCAGCCGACCGAAACCGCCCGAGTCATCCTGCGGGCAACCGGTCGCTAGCTCCCATGTGAGTGGAACCTCGTAGCCTGCTACGAAGTTCCACTCACAAGGCTCAACCGTTCCACCACGGACGCAGAGGTACGTCGGCCTGACCTTTCGGTCCCAGCTTGACCGCCAGAACCTGGTGCAGCTGAACGACATTGCGCTCGAATCCCAGACGGGACCCGGCCATGTACAGGCCCCAGACACGGGCGGTTCCCTCGCCGGCCTCGGCGACGCACGCATCCCAGTTGTCCACTAGGTTCTGGCACCACCCGGCGAGGGTCAGCGCGTAGTGCTCGCGCAGGTTCTCCTCGTGCCGGACCTCGAGTCCGACGTCCTGGATCTCGGTGATGATGCGACCCGATCCGGTGAGCTCCCCGTCGGGAAAGACGTACCGGTCGATGAAGCTGCCTGCCTTGGCGTGCGCGCGGTTGTCGGGCCGGGTGATCGAGTGGTTCAGCAGTCGACCACCGTCACGCAGCTTGGACTGGATGAACGTGAAGTACGCCGGGTAGTTGCCGACACCGATGTGCTCGGTCAGCCCGATCGACGAGATCGCGTCGAAATTCGTCTCGGGCACGTCGCGGTAATCGGAGAAGCGAACCTCGGCGAGGTCCGCAAGACCCTCGTCTTCGATGGCCTTCTGCGCCCACGAGGCCTGCTCCTGCGAGAGAGTCACACCGATGACCTGAACTCCGCGTCGCGCTGCGTAGCGCACCATCGAACCCCAGCCGCATCCGATGTCGAGCAGGCGATCACCGGGCTGCAGACCCAGTTTGTCGAACACCAACCGATACTTGTTCTCCTGCGCGGCCTCCAGAGACTGCTCGACGTTCTCGAATGCCGCACAGGTGTACGTCATCGAGGGACCGAGGACCATCTCGTAGAACCTGTTGGACACGTCGTAGTGGTGGTGGATCGCTTCGGCATCGCGTGTCTTGGAATGCCGCAGACCTTCGGCGATGCGACGCCACCGCGGAATCGCCTCCTGGGGCGGAGGAGCGATGGGGCGCAGCACGTCCCAGCCGAGCGACCGAGCGATCGAGGTCAAGGTCATGGCCGACGGGCGGCGAAAATGGAGCTCGTCGCCCATCAGCGCGAGCAGTTCGTAGGGATCACCGGGATGAACACCGGTGGCCTCCAGGTCGCCGGAGACATAGGCGCGGGCCATGCCGAGATCGCCGGGAGCTGTTGCGAGATAGGTGGTTCCGCGTGGGCTCTTGAGGTTGAGGCCGATCTTGGCATCCTCGGGGCCGGCCACGCTGCCGTCGTACGCGGTGAAACGCAGGGGAATGTTGCCGTCGGAGATCAGCTCGAGGATCTCGGAGATCTTGAGTTTCTGTGGCCCGTTCACCGTGCGATTGCCGGAGTCCTTGAACGTCGTCATTTGCGCTGCACCGCCTTCGAGTACAAATCCAGCAATCGGGATTCGCGATCGTATTTCTTCTTCAGTTCTCTGTATTTCTCGCCGCTGTAGAGAACGGCGAATTCATCCTCGGTGTAGTAAGCGTCCGAGTACAGCGATTTATGCCCCTCGAACTCGGTGACCTTCTTCTCGATGGCGCGGTTCGCGGCACCCTCGGGTCGACCGGGCACGATCGGCACCGACGACCAGAAGCCGATGTTGACGTAGGTGCGCTTGGGCTCGAGCGGGTACAGCGGCCACGGCCTGGACGGATCGGCTCCGGGGGCGGCCGGTTCGCGAAGACGCAAGGGGCACAACCACAACGGCTCGATCGGAATCTCGTCGAGAAACCAGCGTACGAATCCGGCGGTGTGTTCGATGGGAACCTCGACGTCCTGTACGACGCGTTCGCGCGGCGGATTTCCCTTGCGCTTCTCGAGTCGATCGGCGATGTCGTACTTGCGATCGAGGCCGATCAACTTCCAGTAGAAGCTGCTGCGCCGGTACTTGCGCGGCCAGAAGCGTCGGATCCGGGGGTTCTGGGTTCCGAACGCACGCGAGCACCAGAACCAGTCGGTGTCCCAGCGCCACAGGTAATCGTGGATGGTGAGCCGATCGGTCTTCGGAGTGTCCGACGAATGCTGGATCGAACGGTAGAAGATGTCGGCACCGGTGTAGTCGCTGACGGGTCCGGGCTCGTCGGTCTGAACCCCGAGAGTGAGATAGCTTTCGTCGGCGCTGAAGACGACGCCGTCCAGGTACTGAACTTCGATGCCGTCGTACTCACGCCGAGCGACGATGGTGTCCATCGTCGTTTGAAGCGTGTCCAGATCGTGGAATCGCAAGTGGCGCAGGGCAACGAACGGAAGTACCGGCTCGAGTTCGATCTTCAGCCGCGTCGAGTAGCCGAGAGTGCCGTACGAGTTGGGAAAGCCCCAGTACAGGTCCGCGTGCTCGCCCTCGGGGGTTGCCGTGAGGATTTCGCCGCTACCGGTGAGGACGTCGATCTCGAGTACCGACTCGTGCGGAAGCCCGCTGCGGAACGACGTCGACTCGATGCCGAGTCCGGTGACCGCGCCGCCGAGGGTGATCGTTTTGAGCTGCGGAACGACGAGAGGGGCGAGGCCGTAGGGCAGCGTCGCGTCGACCAGATCCTCGTACGTGCACATCCCCGCCACGTCGGCGGTGCGAGCCGCGGCATCGACGGTGACGACCTTGCTCAATCCCGAGACGTCGAGTCCCGGCGTCTTCGAGGTCGTCCTGGCCCGAAACAGGTTGGACGTCTTCTTAGCCAGACGCACCGTCGCGTCGGTCGGTATTGCGCGATAGCTGCGAAGCAACTTCTCGACACCCGACCGATGCGCTGCGTAACCGCTCTCCCTCGGTTCTGGCCGTCGTCCGAGAAGAGCATTCACTGAAGCCACGAGTAGACGCTATATCTCGTACTGCTCGGTATCCACCGAAGCTGCCGACGGTCCGGTGAAACTTCACGCAACTGTTGTCGAATCGGCCGGCTGAAACAGAACTATTCGGACAAATGGTTGCATCATGCATGTGTTTTTCGACGACAACTGATCCTGTGTGAACCACCTCACACACCCTCGGCGGCAGTGCCGACATCGGGAGCGACGCGAGGCAGGATGGAGAACGCAACCCCAATCGACTCGAAGGAGAACGTTCTCGTGGCTCAGGTCAGCGCATCCAGTTCCGCCACCATCGCCACCACACCCGATCAGGTGCTCGCCGCGCTCGCCGACTACGAAACCGTGCGGCCCCGCATCCTTCCCGAGCAGTATCGCGACTACCGGGTGGTGCAGGGCGGACAAGGCGGCGGCACCGTGGCCGAATGGACCCTGCAGGCCACCGAGAAGCGAGTGCGCAACGTGAGCGCCTCCGTCACGGTCTCCGGCTCGACCATCACCGAACGCGACGCCAACTCCTCGATGGTCACCACCTGGACCGTCGCCCCCGAAGGCAACGGGTCCGTCGTCACCACGACGACCGAGTGGGCGGGTGCCGGAGGAATCGGCGGATTCTTCGAGAAGACGTTCGCGCCCCTCGGATTGAAGAAGATCCAGGCCGCGACCCTCGACAACCTGCGCCGCGAGTTGATCTAGACCCGCTCGAAATCCGGCTCTTCGATCAACGCCAACGTGCCGACCACCACGGTGCGCATCGACCACAGAAACATCCCGTCGGGTCCACGGTCGATCGTGTCGTAGGCCCCCGGCAGGGTGTCGAGGTCGGTGCGCGCCGCGATCGCGTCGTCGTACTCACGGTCGCGGCGATCGGCGTTGTACACCATCTGCGCCAACGCCAGTGCATGTTCGCTGACGGTGATGACGGCCCACGTCGCCTGCTTGGAAGTCAGTTCGTAGCGCACTCGATATCGGGTCTGCACGGTGTCGGCCATGCGCAACGCGTCGACGGAACTGGGAGTCAGTCCGATCAAATACGCGGCGATGCCCGGGTTGCGGTGAACCAGCGCGCGAATGGCGGAGGCAAGTTCCAGCAACGCGTCGTGCATGGGCTCGTCGTCTCCGGGGAGCGGCGGAGACCACCGGCGCAGGATCTCCTCGGCGACCAGGGCCTTGAGCGCGGCCGGACCGTCGATGTTGTTGTAGATCGCGACGATCGATACGCCCAGCGCGTCGGCGACCGACTTCACCGTCACCTTGGGCAGCGTCAGGGCGATGCCCGCCTCGGCCATGGTTTCGGGAGTCACTCGACGCTTGCGCGGGGTCGAGCTCGCCGGCGCGTTCATGCCCTCAGGCTACGTGGGCTCAGAACTGACGGAACCTCAGCCGAGTGTCGAACCAGATCGTGCGGTCGAACGTCGTCCGACACCGTGCGACTACGCTGGAGGTCGCTTCGACCCACGCGAGAGGACGGCACAGTGCAACCCGGTGAACAGCCCGACATGGCCTCGATTCTGCAGCAGGCTCAGCAGATGCAGCAGCAACTGATGGCGGCACAGGCGGAGATCGCCGAAACCGAGGTCACCGGTCAGGCCGGCGGCGGACTCGTCGTCGCGACCGTCAAGGGAACGGGCGAAGTGGTCGGACTGACCATCGACCCCAAGATCGTCGATCCCGACGACGTCGAGACACTGCAGGACCTGGTGATCGGTGCCATCGCCGACGCGTCGAAGGCAGCGCAGAACGTAGCGAGCGAGAAGCTCGGCCCCCTCGCAGGCGGTCTCGGCGGCGGCTCCCTCGGACTACCCGGCTTCTAGGCGAGACGAGTGTACGAAGGTCCCGTACAGGATCTGATCGACGAGCTGGGAAAGTTTCCCGGCGTCGGTCCGAAGAGCGCTCAGCGCATAGCGTTTCACCTCCTGGCCGTCGAGCCACCCGAGGTCGATCGCCTCATGCGCGCGTTGCAGCGCATCCGCGACGGCGTGCAGTTCTGCATCGTCTGCGGGACCGTATCGGACAAGGAACTGTGCCGAATCTGCGCCGACTCCCGACGTGACAGGTCCATGATCTGCGTCGTCGAAGAGCCCAAAGACGTTCAGGCCGTGGAACGTACGCGCGAATTCAAAGGCCGATACCACGTACTCGGCGGAGCGCTCGACCCACTCAACGGGGTGGGCCCCGACCAGCTGCGCATCCGAGAGTTGTTGACCCGCGTCGGAACTCAGGACGACGGCGTCGACGTCACCGAGGTCATCATTGCCACCGACCCCAACACCGAGGGCGAAGCAACGGCTACGTATTTGGTGCGGATGATGCGCGATTTCCCCGGTCTCGCCATCACCCGTCTCGCCTCCGGCCTGCCGATGGGCGGAGACCTCGAATTCGCCGACGAACTCACACTCGGCCGAGCTCTGACCGGTAGGCGTCGTATGTGAGAGCGGCTTCGCCGCACGTGCGTGGAAGTTCGTAGCAGGGGTCGTGTTCAGTCCGGGGACATATGAGACACGAGATGTCCACGGACATGTGACACACGGGCTGTGATGATGCTGCGGGGCACTGAGACCGGCTATGGAGTAATCCATGGCCAGATCGGATGCCCGGATGAACCTGCTCGACGCCACCTTGACCGCATGGATCATCGAGGGAGCCGACGTCTTCGACGAACGAGGCCTGTCAGGCTTCTGCGCCGACCACGGGCTCTCCCGCAGTACCGCCAACCGTCACGCCGCCCGGATCCGAGAACGGGGCCGGTGGGAACTCGACTCCCGCCGGCCCCGCTCGAGCCCGACACGCACCCCCGACACCATCGAAGCCCGCATCATCGCGCTCCGCGGCAAATTGGGCCGCGACAACGGTGCCGACAACATCCGCTACGAGCTGACCAAGATTGCCGCCGAACATGATTGGGCCGGCAAAGGCTGGAAGGTCCCGGCCCGATCGACCATCAACAACATCCTCACCCGCCACGGCCTGGTGACCCCGGAACCCAAGAAGCGACCCAAATCGTCCTACCGCCGATTCCAATACGCCCGACCCCGTGACTGCTATCAGATCGACGCCACCGAAGTCGTACTCGCCGACGGCGGGAAAGCCACCGTC
Organism: Rhodococcus sp. JG-3; assembly: GCF_000482405.1. Taxonomy (NCBI): domain Bacteria; kingdom Bacillati; phylum Actinomycetota; class Actinomycetes; order Mycobacteriales; family Nocardiaceae; genus Rhodococcus; species Rhodococcus sp. JG-3. The sequence goes on along the minus strand of NZ_KI519398.1, from coordinate 307,753 downwards.
TTCGAGGTTCTCGACGACTGCACCCGCACCCTCGTCGCGACGTACGTCTGCCACGCCGAGACCACCACCGGAGCCATCACCGCCATCGGCAGAGCGTTCACCGACTACGGAGTACCGGCAATCGTGTTGTCCGACAACGGAATGGCATTCTGCGCGACCGCGTCGAAGGGCCGCTCGAAGTTCGGCGCGTTCGTCACCGGGTCCGGTGCCCGGCTCATTCACTCGAGCCCGTACCACCCGCAGACCAACGGCAAAGTCGAACGCCACCACCGCACCTTCAAACAGTGGCTCACCGACCAACCCACCCGGCCCGCCACCACCGCCGAGTTGCAGACGTCGTGCAACCGCTACCAGACGTTCTACAACACCGACCGCCGCCACAGTGCCGTGAACATGCCCCCGCAGCAGGCATGGAACCGCGCAACAACCCTGGGCGGCCCGCAGCACCTACCCGCCCAGGTCGACGCCACAGTCGGCACCCACTCCGTCTCCGGCTCCGGCGTGATCTCCGTCGGCGACCACACGATCTCGGTCGGACGGCCCCACGCACACACTCGCGTGACCGTCCTGCGCGACGGCAACCACATCACCACCTACACGGCCAGCGGAGAAGTCCTCGGCCACTTGCACCTGAACACCGACAAGCGCTACCAAGGACAACTCCACCGCCCCGCAGCCTAGAATCGTGTCTCACATGTATCGAGACACCCGTGTCCCACATGTATCAAGACAGCACACGTAGCAGGGGTCGAGTTTCCACTCACGACCCCGTCTATCCACAGCCTGTGGATAGATTCTGACGCGGTCACCGTAAACCGGCCATCCTGAGATACATGAGGACGAGACCGGCGGGTGCCTGGCAGCGACTACTGGACGATCAGCACGGAATCATCACCACGAAACAAATGCACGAGAACGGGGTCAACAAGGACTCCATCGACCACTGTGTGGAAACCGGGCAGTGGCTCCGGGTGTTTCGTGGAGTCATATCGGTGACCAACGGACCGCTGACTCGTGAGATGCAGCTGTCGGCGGCATTGTTGTTCGCGGGCCGGGGAGCGTTGCTCAGCCACACCACCGCCGCTGAGGAGTGGGGGTGGCGGCGGGTCAGTTCTGGGCCGGTTCATCTCACCGTTCCCTACGGGTGCTCGGCAATCAGCAGGCCGCCGACAATGCGACACGCCAAGCAGAACTTCACGTCGGAGAGCAATGAACAAATTCATCCCGGCGTGATCGTGCACCGTTCCCGAGCCATGAGCCACATCGGCGTCGAGACGAATCCGGCGCGAACGAGCGCTGCCGACACGGTGCTGGATCTGACAGTCGCGGAACCGTCGTCGAGGCAGGCGGTGATCACGCTGGTTTCAGCGATGTCATCGGGCGGCGTGAACGTCGCGGCAATGACGCGCAAGATCGAGGTCCGACGGCCGATGCGCTACCTGAAGGCGATTCTGCATACATTGGCTCTCATGCGCGACGGGGTCCATTCTGCGCTGGAGCACCGCTACGTGCTCGATGTCGAACAGGCGCACGGACTTCCGGCCGGGAAGCGACAGGCACCGGTCTTCGTCGACGGCCGTCAACTCTTCGAGGACATTCGTTACGAAATATGCGACCTCATCGTCAGGCTGGACGGCCAGGCTTTCCACTCCGCCAAGCAGCGGCGTTTTCGCGATCGACGACGCGACAATGCCGCGGAATTACGAAACCTGCCGCGGCTGATGTACGGCTGGCACGAAGTGACCGAAGACCCGTGCGGTGTGTACCGCGAAGTCCGCGAGGTGCTGGTCAGAGAGGGATGGAACGACGCGTCGTACCCCTGTGAACGGTGCACGTCGTGAGTGGAAAATCGTAGTGGGCTACGAAGTTTCACTCACGTGCGGCGGAGCCGCTCCTTGCGGAGTTGCGTGACCTCGGGGAGGTCGAGGGGAGCGAGAGTAGTGCCCAGCGCCCGTTCGAGTAGGTAGTCCGCCAACTCCGGGTTTCGGGCGAGTACCGGCCCATGCATGTACGTGCCCAGCACCGAACCCTGCACGACGCCTTCGCGTCCGTCTCCGACACCGTTACCCACCCCGTGCGTGACCTTGGCGAGCGGTGAGGCATCAGGCCCGAGTGTCGTTCCGCCGCGGTGATTCTCGAATCCACTGAGCTTCTGGGTGAGACCGTCGAGCGTGGGTTCGGTGACGACTTCACCGATGGATCGGGTGGCCTGGGGCGCGGTGGTCACGTCGAAGAGGGAAATGCCGTCGACGCGTTCGCCTGCGGAGGTCTCGTACCAGTGCCCGAGTACCTGAATCGCGGCGCAGATAGCGAGTACCGGCACACCGCGAGCAGCTGCGTTCTGCAGGCCCGGGTATCGGGTGAGGTGACGCGTCGCGAGGCGCTGAGCCGAATCCTCTGCTCCACCAAGGGTGTACACGTCCAACGAATCCGGGACCGGATCGTTGAGCGTGATGTGCACGACCTCGGCGTCGATGTCGCGCATCCGCAGTCGCTGGCGGAGAACGAGGGCATTGCCGTTGTCGCCGTAGGTGCCCATGACGTCGGGCAGAACGAGGCCGATCCGAACGGTGGACTCAGACATCCTTGGTCTCCCGTGCCAGTGCGCGACCGAGATCGCGGAACGCGGTGTAGTTCGCCAGCACTTCGACGCGTCCCGGCGGGCAGGATGCGATGGCCTGCAACGGATCTGCGATGGTGGTGTGCTGCGAACCGGCATACAGCAGGCGGACGCCCAGGTCGGTCGCGCGTTCACCGGCCGCGACGACAGCGACGTCCTCGAAGTGCTCGAAACGCACGTCCCACAGCCACGACAGGTCTTCACCGTCGGGAACCTGCCCGTTGACGGCGATGACGAGACCGTCGCACGTGGGGTCGATCATCGACAGCGCTTCCTGCCATCCGGCCGGATTCTTGGCCAGAAGCATTCGGACGGAATGCGATCCGTACTGGACGGTGGAATAGCGTCCGGCCACCTCGTCGACTCCCGATGCGGCTGCGACGGCGTCGGCAGGCGATGCGCCGAGAGTGACGGCTGCGGCCACGGCCTGAGCTGCGTTGCCGCGGTTGGCCTTTCCCGGCAGCGCCAATGTCATCGGCAGAACGAGCCCATCGGGGCCGTAGAGATTCTCGTCGTCGAGCCACCAATCCGGCGTCGGACGCTTGAAATCGCTTCCGGTGCTGTACCAGTGCTCGCCGTCCCAGACGATGGGTTCGCCGGTACGCGGGCAACTGACGGAGTCGCCGGCCCAGCCGCCGCCCGCTGCGACCCACACGACGTTCGGCGCATCGAACGCCGCCGAGGTGACGAGGACGTCGTCGCAGTTGGCAATGACGACGGTGTCGGGATGACGGGCCAACCCGGCGCGCAGGGCTCGCTCGATCATATTGATCTCGCCGACACGGTCGAGCTGGTCGCGGCTGAGATTCAGCAGCACGATCGCCGCGGGATCGACCGCGTCGGAAACGTGGGGGACGTGGAGTTCGTCGACCTCCAGGGCCGCCAGCTCCGCGTCGAAATGAGCGTGCAATGCCGCGACGATGCCGGCATCCATGTTCGCTCCGTCGGCCTGGGTGGCGACGTCGCCGAGAGTGGCCAGTGCTGCGGCCGTCATCCGCGTCGTAGTCGATTTGCCGTTGGTGCCGGTGACGATGACGGTGCGTCGCCCACGGCCCAGGCCGCCCAGAATGGTCGGATCGATCTTGAGCGCGACCAGACCACCGATCATCGAGCCCTTACCTCGGCCCGCCTTGCGGGACGCCCACGTCGCCAGCTCCGCCGCGCGTAATGCCACGCGGCCACGGGCGCCGATACGTCTGCGCTCACCCAGTTCAGCCATCCGCCGAGTCTGGCACAGAAGAGCGTGCAGTTTCACGTCGACGCTTGCTACCCCTCGCTCATTCCGCACGCTCCACTCCCGCCCTCATACCGGTACTTTCTCCAGAACTGGGGTCGGCTTCCTGGCAGCCATTCCGCCCAGGCAGCCGCCGATGACGATCGCTCCGCCGAGCAGGGCCAACAGCGACGGGGTTTCGTCGAGGAACGCCCAGGCACCCGCGATACCGACGACGGGAACCAGCAGCGAGAACGGTGCGACGAGACCGGCCGGGTTGCGGCTCATCAGGATGCTCCACAGGCCGCTTCCCATGATCGTGGCGGGAATCACGATGTACGCCAACGCGACCAGACCGGGCCAGCCCTGCGATCCGAACGAGTCGGCCAGCGCGTGCCAGCCCGTGCTCGGGCCCTCGACGACCGCCGACAGCGCCAACATCGGCACCGGCGGGATGACGGTCATCCACAGCATCAGTGTCATCGGGGAGTTGGATTTGGCCAGTCGGTTTCCGAGATTGCCGAAGGCCCAGCCCAGACCGGCGAGCAGGGTGAGGACGACAGGCAGCAGGGTGGCGTTCTGGGCGCGATCCCACCCGATGAGGACCATGCCGAGGACGGCCACACCGATGCCGATTGCCTGCCTGCGGCTCACGTGTTCGCGTAACAGCAGCGCGCCGAGAATGACGGTGAACGGAGCGGACGACTGCAGGACGAGCGACGCCAATCCGGTGGGCATGCCTGCCGCCATCGCCGCGAACAGGAAGGCGAACTGCAGGAAACCGAAGCCGAAGCCGTAGAGCAACAACCATTTCAGGGGCACCTTCGGTCGCGGAACGAACATCACGACCGGAACTGCGATGACCAGAAAGCGCAGTGCCGCGAAGAAGAAGGGCGGAAAGTGGTCGAGCCCGACGCGGATGGCGAGGAAGTTCAGTCCCCACAGAACGGCGACAGTCAGTCCGAGGAGGCGGTCGCGTGTGGTCATGCCATTTATCGTGACGGGTGCAAACAATCAGCACAATCGAATATATCCGCACCAACAGTTAAGATTTTCTGTATGAATGTGGAGCGGCTCCGGATCCTCGCTGAGCTTGCCGACCGCGGGACCGTTGCATCGGTCGCCGAGGCGATGTCGATGACTCCGTCGGCGGTGTCTCAACAGCTCAAGTTGCTGGCGCGCGAGGCCGGCGTGACATTGCTCGAACCGGACGGGCGCCGGCTGCGCCTCACCGACGCCGGGCGGGCACTGGTACTCAGAACCGACGAGGTTCTCGCTGCCCTCGCCCGCGCCACAGCAGAAATGGATCGTTATCGAGCGTCTCCGCGGGGACGCGTCCGAGTTGCCCTGTTCCCGTCGGGTGCGGCACTGCTGCTGCCCGGGGTCCTGACGCGGTTGGCGGACTCGGACGTCGACATCGATGCGCGCGACGAGGACCTGCCCGCATCCTCGGTGCCCGAGCTACTCGCCGATTACGACGTGGTGCTCACCCACCGAGACGACAGGGCTCCGTCGACGGCGGGTCCACGGATCGAGGTGACGACCCTGATGCGCGAGCCTATCGATCTGGTGTTGCCTCTCGATCACGCACTGGCGCAGCAAGGCTCGATCGATCTGCGAGACCTGATCGACGAGCGGTGGATCAGCGTTCGCGGCGGTTTTCCGGTCGACGACGTGTTGCTTTCCGTGGCCTCGGTGACCGGAGTTCAGCCGCGAGTTGTCCAACGCATCAACGACTTTCGAGTGACCGAAACACTCGTCGCGGCCGGGCACGGAGTGGCGTTGATGCCGCGCTACGCCGTTGTGCATCCGGGCCTGGTACGTCGAGAGCTCGCCGGCGTTCGAGCCGGGCGAATCTACGAACTCGCGACGAGGATGGATGCGCGGCGACTACCCGCGATCGCCGCTGTGCTCGATGCGTTCGGAGCGGAAGCGACGTTCAGGACAGCGCTTTGGCCTTGAGCGTCGTGAACTCGTCCTGATCGATGGTTCCGTTGTCCAGCAACGCCTTTGCGTGTGCGATCTCTTCGGACGCAGATCGACCGGCGACGTGCTTGATGTACTCCTCCTGCTGGTCCTGTGCGTGCTGCAGGGCGGCAACCTGACGCTTGGCCATGTTGCTGCCGTTCACGATGAGGTAGACCAGCGCGGTGAGGAACGGCGCAACGATGAGGAAGAGCACCCACAGGGCTTTGACGAACCCGGATGTCTTGTGGTCCCGAAAAAGATCTCCGATGATCGAGAACATCACCATGAGGTAGGCCACGAAGGCGAACCCGACGATGAGAAGCCAAAGAAAATCCCAGAAAGAATCCATGGCGAACTTCCATTCTCTAAGGTGCCCCGGCGGCTGATTCAGTGTGGCATTTGCGGCACCCCGTGCACACGGGTCTTTGGTCCCTTTCGTCGACCGGAAATCCCAGTGAGCCCCACGTCGACCGCGCCCGCTTTCTTTTCGTGAGGGCCCCACAACGCAACACGCCGCCCACCCCGAAAGGTGAGCGGCGTGTCGTCGAGCAGCGAAGTTACTTCAGCGCGCGGTTCACGGCCGAGACCACAGCGCGCAGTGACGCTGTGGTGATCGAGGTCGCGATGCCGACGCCCCAGACTGTGGTGGCGACACCTGCAGCCGAGGTGACCGAGGCTTCGACGTAGGCGGCGGCCTGGGCGTCGTCGCCTGCGGACAGTGCGTGCTCGGAGTAGTCGAGGACGCTGACGTCGTAACCGATGGTGGACAGCGCGTCGACGAACGAGGCGAGTGGTCCGTTGCCGGAGCCGGAGATTTCCTGCTCGACGCCGTCGACCTTGACCGTGGCGGTGATGGTGTCGGTTCCGCCGTCGATCTCGGCAGCCTGTACCGACTGCTTGATGCGCTCGAGCGGACGGATCGGCGTCAGGTACTCCTCGGCGAAGACGTCCCACATCTCCTTCGGCGAGACCTCGCCGCCCTCACCGTCGGTGATGCGCTGGACTGCCTGGGAGAACTCGATCTGCAGGCGACGCGGCAGGTTCAGCCCGTGATCGGACTTCATGATGTACGCGACGCCGCCCTTGCCGGACTGCGAGTTGACACGGATGACGGCCTCGTAGGTGCGGCCGACATCCTTGGGGTCGATGGGCAGGTACGGCACCTGCCAGGTGATGTCGCCGATGTCCGAACCCTGTTCGTCTGCCGTGACCTTCATGGCATCGAGGCCCTTGTTGATCGCGTCCTGATGGCTGCCCGAGAACGCGGTGTACACCAGATCACCGCCGTACGGATGACGCTCGGCGACGGGCAGCTGGTTGCAGTACTCGACCGTGCGGCGAATCTCGTCGATGTTGGAGAAGTCGATCTGCGGATCGACGCCGCGAGTGAACAGATTCAGGCCGAGCGTGACCAGGCAGACGTTGCCGGTGCGCTCACCGTTGCCGAACAGGCATCCCTCGATGCGATCGGCACCGGCCTGGTAGCCGAGTTCGGCTGCGGCAACACCGGTTCCGCGGTCGTTGTGCGGGTGCAGAGACAGTACGATGCTGTCGCGGCGATCGAGGTTGCGGCTCATCCACTCGATCGAGTCGGCGTAGACGTTCGGCGTCGCCATCTCGACGGTGGCCGGCAGGTTCAGGATCAAAGGCTTCTCGGGCGTCGGGTCGATGACCGCGGTGACCGCGTCGCACACCTCTTTGGCGTAGCTGAGTTCGGTGCCGGTGTAGGACTCGGGGGAGTACTCGTAGCGCCAGTCGGTATCGGGGAACTTGGCCGCTTCTTCGAGAACCTTGCGAGCACCGTCGGTCGCGATCTTCTTGATGACGTCACGATCGGCCCGGAACACCACTTTGCGCTGCAGGATCGACGTCGAGTTGTAGAAGTGCACGATGACGCTGCGAGCGCCCTCGCACGCGACGAACGTGCGCTCGATCAGCTCGGGACGGCACTGCGTCAGAACCTGGATGGTGACGTCGTCGGGAATCGCGCCGTCCTCGATGATCTCGCGGACGAAGTCGAAGTCGGTCTGGCTGGCGGACGGGAAGCCGACCTCGATCTGCTTGTAGCCCATCCGAACGAGCAGGTCGAACATGCGGCGCTTGCGCGCGGGACTCATCGGATCGATCAGCGCCTGGTTGCCGTCGCGCAGATCGACTGCACACCACTGTGGCGTCCGGTCGATGATCTTGTCCGGCCACGTGCGGTCGGGGAGGGTGATGGACTCCACTTCCTCGGCGAACGGCCGATAACGGAACGTGGGCATCGAGGAGTTCTTCTGAGTGTTCCACGCTGGCTGGTCGCTGGGAGCGGGCCGCGAGGGCGGGGTGATGGTGCGAGATCCCGAGGTGAATGCGTCGGCTGGTGACATGGTCTTCGTCTCTCCGTACAGATCAGAGCAATGGTGTTCGACCGGCGCAACGAACCCCGCGACGGGAAGCCAGTCTGGTCTCAGACCCCGTCGCGGCTGTTAAGAAGGAGAGCTCGCAGCATAGGGTGAGTGTACTACCGCAGACCGACCGCCTACCCGAGGGTTCGGGAGTCGAATTTTCCGGTCACGGTGTCGTGCCTGCGCTGCCACTGATCGATGTCGTTCAGTCGTCCGACATCGTCCGCGGTCCAACACCGTGCGAGGAGTTCGTAACCGAGATGATCGACCTCTGCGTGCCTGTCCCAGACTCGATGCGCCCAGCGGCGATCGTTGTGCGCCGCTTCGGCTCCCGCGAGCGCGGCACCGACCAGCTCGAACTGGATATCTCGTCGTAGCTCCATTGTGGCTGCCGCCGAGGAGTTTTCGCTTCGGAGGGCCGTCAACAATCGGTCGGTCAACTGCAGAACCCGCCGATCGGACCACAGCAGCGCCCGCCGAAAAGCGCCTGGCAGCAACAACCACAGCGCCGCGAAGGCCAAGGCGACACCCACCGCGGTCTCCACCACCCGATCGACGACGATGCCGCCGAGCGGAGCACCCGGATGCGAGATGGTGCCCATCAGCAACGCGAGTGGGGTGATGAACGTGACGGCGAGACCGTAATTGCGCGCCACACTGATCTCGATCGCGAACTGCAACACCATCAACACCACGATCACCGCGAGACCGGTCAGCGGCGAAAGATAGATCGCCGAGAACAGCACCACTCCGGCCAGAGTTCCGCCGAGCCGCTGCATGCCGCGATACGTCCCGTGCACACGATCCGGCCCCTGCTGGAGCACCAGGACCGCGCCGAGGATCGCCCAATCCGGCCTGCTCAAACCCATCGCCACACTGATCCCGCCGGCACCTGCCGCCGCGCAGAACACTCGGATCGCCGTCGACGCCGCATGCGAATCTCGATGCAACGACCGCTTCAACCGATACCCGATGCCCGGACGCGCCAGCGGCAGCTGGTCTCGTGGCGATTCGACCTCGTTCTCGGGATCCAGGACGGCACCGGCGCGCGCCCTCGTGGCAGCCGCAAACGCGAGATGGGCGTCGAACAGGGTCTGTACCAGCGCGGGGCGCGAGGTCCCGCGCGTCGACCCGGCCTCGTACACCGCGGCCCACGCCGCGTGCAGATGCGAGGCGGCGGTATGTCGATCGCCCACGGACGCCGTCGGCGATGTCGTGTACTTCTCGATCGCCGCCACGGCCGCACCGACGGCCGCCCGTTCGGGACCTCTCGGGTCACGCACCACCCCGGACATCGCGACCACCAGCGCCGACGCCACCCCGATCGCCGCGCACACGGCACCGCGGGTCGCGCTGATGTCGGCGGCAGGGAGGTACGACGCCACCGCGCACACCAGCACGAAGAAGAACGCTCCGGGCGGGCCGAGTCGCAGCGCTGCCACGACGTAGACCGCGACGAGAGCGAGAACGGACAACACAGTCACCGGGATCATCCGCGCCCACCCGGTCTCGCCGAAGTCGAGGGCGAGCCGACCGGCCGTCGCGCCCAGCCACACCGAGGCCACCAGGGCGGCCCCTGCGGTCAGCACCACCCACCACCGCGACCGGTAGGGACGGCCCTCGCCGTAGATCACCGCGAAACTGCCCGAGACCACCAGCAGTGCCTCGGTGTGGAAGCCGAGCAGCCACGCCAGGATCGCCGGAACACCGAACGCCAGGGCCGAACGCAGTCCACCGGGCCAACGCCGGCCGACAGCGGGGAGCCCGAAGAGCACCTTCAGGCCTCGAGCCGGCGGTGGTGGGAGATGTTCGGGAACGGTCACTCGAACATGTTAAGGCAGGCGAGAGGCCCTAAAGTCCCAGCTCGGAGCTACCCGGCCCACTGCTCGGGGCATTCGCTCGGTAAGGTGACCCGCGGACAATCGAACGATTGTCGGCTATCCAGCGGAGGTAAAACGCGTGGCTCTCATCGTCCAGAAGTACGGTGGATCGTCGGTGGGGACCGCCGAACGTATCCGACGCGTCGCTGAACGAATCGTCGAGACCAAGAAGGCGGGCAACGACGTTGTCGTCGTCGTATCGGCGATGGGCGACACCACCGACGAACTGCTCGACCTGGCACAGCAGGTGTGCCCGGCCCCGCCCGCTCGCGAGATGGACATGCTGCTCACCTCGGGTGAACGCATCTCCAACGCGCTGGTCGCGATGGCCATCCACTCGCTCGGCGCCGAGGCACGGTCGTTCACCGGTTCCCAGGCAGGCGTCGTCACCACCAGCGTGCACGGCAACGCCAAGATCATCGACGTCACCCCCGGCCGCGTCCGCAGCGCACTCGACGAGGGTTCGATCGTGCTCGTCGCCGGCTTCCAGGGCGTCAGCCAGGACAGCAAGGACGTCACGACGCTCGGTCGTGGTGGGTCCGACACCACCGCCGTCGCGCTCGCCGCGGCATTGAACGCCGACGTCTGCGAGATCTACACCGACGTCGACGGCATCTTCACAGCAGACCCGCGCATCGTTCCCAACGCACGCCACCTCGAGACCGTCTCGTTCGAGGAGATGCTCGAAATGGCAGCCTGCGGCGCGAAGGTGCTGATGCTGCGCTGCGTCGAATATGCCCGTCGCTACAACGTTCCCGTTCACGTGCGCTCGTCGTACACCACCAAACCCGGAACGATCGTCTCCGGATCTATGGAGGACATTCCAGTGGAAGAAGCAATTCTCACCGGCGTCGCACACGATCGCAGCGAGGCGAAGGTCACCGTCGTCGGTCTGCCCGACACACCGGGCTACGCCGCCAAGGTCTTTCGCGCCGTTGCCGACTCCGAGATCAACATCGACATGGTGTTGCAGAACGTCTCCAAGATCGACACCGGCAAGACCGACATCACCTTCACCTGCCCCAAGGCCGACGGCCCGACGGCTGTGGAGAAGCTCACCAAGCTGCAGGCCGATATCGGCTTCGCGCAGGTGCTCTACGACGACCACATCGGCAAGGTCTCGCTCGTCGGTGCCGGTATGAAGAGCCACCCCGGCGTCACCGCGACGTTCTGTGAGGCCCTCGCCGACGCCGGCATCAACATCGATCTCATCAGCACCTCCGAGATCCGTATCTCGGTGCTGTGCAGCGACACTCAGCTCGACGACGCCGTGCGCGCACTGCACGCCGCCTTCGATCTCGGCGGCGACGAAGAAGCCGTCGTGCACGCAGGAACAGGACGATAGCCATGACCACAGTTGCAGTCGTAGGAGCCACCGGCCAGGTCGGTGCCGTCATGCGAACCCTGTTGGAGGAGCGCAACTTTCCCGCCGACACCGTTCGATTCTTCGCCTCCGCACGCTCGGCGGGCAAGAAGCTGCCGTTCCGCGGCGAGGAGATCATCGTCGAGGACGCGTCCACTGCGGACCTCACCGGTATCGACATCGCTCTGTTCTCGGCCGGTGCCACGCTTTCGCGTGAGCAGGCACCGCGATTCGCTGCCGCAGGTGCCACCGTCATCGACAACTCGTCGGCGTTCCGCAAGGACTCCGATGTGCCGCTGGTGGTCAGCGAGGTCAACCCCGAGGCGGCGAAGAACCCGCCCCGCGGCATCATCGCCAACCCCAACTGCACCACCATGGCCGCCATGCCGGTGCTCAAGGTGCTGCACGACGAAGCCGGCTTGCAGCGGTTGATCGTTTCGAGTTACCAGGCGGTGTCCGGTAGCGGCCTCGCCGGCGTCGACGAGCTCGCCACGCAGGCACGCGCCGTCATCGACGACGTCGAAAAACTGGTGCACGACGGTTCGTCGGTCGATTTCCCGGCCCCGAACAAGTACGTCGCGCCCATCGCTTTCAACGTCCTGCCGCTGGCCGGCGCGTTGGTCGACGACGGATCCGGCGAGACGGACGAGGACCAGAAGCTACGCAACGAGTCGCGCAAGATCCTCGGACTGCCCGACCTGCTGGTCAGTGGCACCTGCGTGCGCGTTCCGGTCTTCACCGGGCACTCGCTGTCGATCAACGCCGAGTTCGCTTCACCGCTGTCAGTGGAACGCGCTCGTGAACTGCTGGCCTCCGCACCGGGTGTCTCGCTGGTCGACGTACCGACGCCGCTGGAAGCCGCAGGCAAGGACGACTCCCTCGTCGGCCGCATCCGCCAGGATCCGGGCGTCCCCGAGGGCCGCGGACTCGCGCTGTTCGTCTCGGGCGACAACCTGCGTAAGGGTGCCGCGCTCAACACCATTCAGATCGCCGAGCTCCTGGTCTGAGGTCGTGCGCGTTGTGTGTCCCCAGGGGTACGCACAACGCGCACGACGGTCAGTTCAGGCGGTGACCTTCGGCGGAGGCGTCGAAGATGTGCGCATGGGCTTCGTCGATGCGGACGTGAACGCGGTCGCCCTTCTCGGGCGGGCTGCGCCAATCGGCCCGAGCGACAATGGTTTCGGTCCGGCCGTTGATGTCCGCGCGGCCGAACACGAAGGCCTCGGAACCGAGCTCTTCGACGACGTCGATCTCGAGAGCTATTCCGCTGCTCGCGATCTCGATGTGCTCGGGACGAATGCCGAACATCACCTCGGTGGCGGAACCGAGCGTCTGACGTGGGACCGGGACTACCTGATCGGCCAGGCGGACGCCGCCGTCGGTGACCGGAGCGCGGAACAGATTCATCGACGGTGAGCCCATGAACCCGGCGACGAATGCGTTGACCGGGGTTCGGTAGAGCTCACGCGGGGTGGCGCACTGTTGCAGCACACCACCTTTCAGGACGGCGACGCGATCACCCATCGTCATGGCCTCGACCTGATCGTGCGTGACGTAGACCGTCGTCGTGCCGAGCCGACGCTGCAACTGAGCGATCTGCGTCCGCGTCTGAACCCTCAGTTTGGCGTCGAGATTGGACAGCGGCTCGTCCATCAAAAACACCTGGGGCTGCCGAACGATGGCGCGCCCCATGGCAACTCGCTGCCGCTGGCCGCCGGAGAGCGCCTTGGGCTTGCGGTCCAGGTACGGCTCGAGGTCGAGTAGCTTGGCGGCCTCCTCGACGCGAGTGCGAATGTCCTCCTTGTTCGCCTTCGCCAGCTTGAGGGCGAACCCCATGTTCTCGGCGACGGTCATGTGGGGGTACAGCGCGTAGTTCTGGAACACCATCGCGATGTCGCGATCCTTGGGTTCGGAATTGGTGACGTCCTTGCCGCCGATGAGGATGCGTCCCGAGTTGACCTCCTCTAGACCGGCGAGCATGCGGAGCGACGTCGACTTGCCGCAGCCGGAGGGGCCGACCAGAACGAGGAATTCACCGTCCTCGATGTGCAGGTCGAGCTCGTTCACCGCGGGGGTGTCAGAGCCGGGAAAAAGCCTGGTCGTGCGCTCGAACGAGATTGTTGCCATGCGAAATAGATCCCTCCACCGGCAGGAACGTGCCGGACGATCCGAGTGTGGGGTGACGGCGGGAGCCGACCAGCACATAGTATGGGCCCCATCACAACCAGGAGGAAGGTGGCCGGGTGAGCGGCTCCGTGTCCAGACGCACCGCCCTACGTGGGCTGGCGGCGGCCGCAGTGGCAGCCGGAGCAGCAGCCATACCCGTGGCGTCGACGACGCGTCGAGCACTGGCCGACGACTTCCTCCGCGGGCAGAGCCCACTGCTGTTCCATTCGCCGCAGCTGACGCCGTTCCGTGACGAGCTACCGCGGTTGCCGCTGATCAGCGGTACCGAGATCTCCCTCGACGCGCACAGTGCCACCCACTCGTTCCACGCCGATCTCAGGCCCGCTCCTACGTTCGGCTACGGCCAGTGCGACTACCTCGGGCCCACCATCGAGTCTCAGCAAGGCCAGCCCTGGACGCTGAAGTACTCGAACACCACCGCCGGCAATCCTCTCGCCGCCGACGTCGACACCTCGCTGCACGGCATGAGCGAGATGGATCGCACGATGACGCCGACGGCACTGCACCTGCACGGTGCCGTCACCGAACCGGCCAGTGACGGGCACTCCGAGATGCTGGTGCGTCCGGGCGAGTCGATGACTCACAATTTTTCCGGGCTCAATGATGCTGCCGGGCTGTGGTACCACGACCACGCCATGTCGATGACGCGCATCAACGTCTACGCGGGCCTGCTCGGGATGAACCTCGTCCGTGATCGTTGGGACACCGGTACTTCCGACAATGCGCTCGGTCTGCCTTCGGGTGAGTTCGAGTTGCCGTTGGTGCTGCAGGAAAAGATCATGAATCCCGACGGCAGCATGAGTATCCGCTCCAATATCACTGTGCCGCAGGGTAAGTGGGAGGGTGGCGGTACCGGCGACGTCGGCGTCGTCAACGGCAAGATCTGGCCGACGATGGAAGTGGCCCGGGGCATGTACCGGCTGCGACTCGTCAACGCCGGGTCGTACAGCGTGTGGAACCTGTTCTTCACCAACAAGTTACGTTTCTGGGTCATCGGAAACGACGGTGGATTGCTCGACGCGCCGGTGGAAACCACCAGCATCCGGCTCGCACCCGCCGAGCGCGCCGACATCCTCGTCGACTTCGGAGCCGTCGAGGCAGGTGCCCTCGTCGAGCTGCTGAACGACGAGCCGCCTCCGGCGCAGGCCGCGTCCCTCGGAGCCGTCCCGATGCCGATGTTCTGCCAGTTCCGCGTCGCGTCCGCGGCGGGGTTCCGGGGCGGGATGCCGTCGTTGCTGCGCGGGGGAAAGGGGCAGCCGGATCTGTTGCCCGCGTTGCCGACACCCACCTTCACGCGCACTGTCACCGTCAACCAGCCCTCCGGTGGGCTGAACCTCGACATGACGCTGATGAACTTGAACAACCTGCGGTACTCCGACCCGGACATCGAGATGCCCAAGCAGGGCACCGTGGAGATGTGGAACATCGTCAACACGACGGTGGAGCCGCACCCGATTCACCTGCACCTGGCGCACTTCCGGACGCTGGGGCGAATTCCCATCGACATCGCGGCGTACCAACGCGACTTCCCCCGGCCGACGTTCGGCACCAAATGGGCTCCGCCGGTGGAGAAGTTCCTCACCGGGCCCTCGGTGCCGCCGGCCACCTGGGAAGCCGGGTGGAAAGACACCGTCAACACGTACCCGGGCACCGTTACCCAGATCCTCGTTCGATTCCCGACGGCCGACGAACTCGGCTTCGATCCCGACGCCAGGTTCGCGGGACCGGCGGCACACCACGGCGGTCACGATATGAGCGGTCACGACATGAGTGGTCACGACATGCCGGCTACGGGCCCGTCCGAATTGCAGGGGTACATGTGGCACTGCCACATGCTCGACCACGAGGACCACGAAATGATGCTGCGGTACCGCACCGTCGCTCCGTGACGCACGACCCCGAACCTGTCCCGGGTCGAGAGTTGGTTGTATTCGCCGTCAGGTCGGCCCACACTGACCGTGCCGTGTAAGGCAATCACTGTGCTCGGTCGGTCTTTCTGCCCGTCGGCCGACTGCGACAACTGAACGGACCCAGGCCATGACCAGCGGAACGAAATCCGACCCGTGGGCTCTCACCACCGCCCCCGGCACCTCGGCGTACACCATGTACCGTGATCCCGACCACGAGCCACCTGCCCTCGTGTGCCAGGTTGGGTCGACGACTCTGCGATACCGCATCGAGGCAATCGAAGACCTGCACGGTTGGCTCACCGAACGTGGCGACTGGGTATTGCTCGGTGCCGCTGACGAGAAGAAGCCGGCTACGCCGGACACGGTCGAAGCGTGGGGACGCTCGCCGGACAACCCGGTCGGTGGTTGGTACGGGCTCAGGAACGGATACCGCGGCCGCTTCGGCATGTATCTGCCACCGCTACTCGAAGAGCTCGGCCTTGCAGAGCTCACCCACAATGCGCGGAACAACAGCATGCGCGCCTTGTAAGGGGCTCGTTGAAAAAGTCTGTCGGTGGGTGGGTATAGCTTTCGTGGTGTGAAGACATGGGGGGATGTGTTCGAGCTCGGGGACCAGGAATTGGTCTCCGAGCTCGCCGATGTGACCTCCCTCGAAAACGCTCTCGCAGCAAAGAGATTGACGTTGCTCGCCGAGATCGACCGACGCGGCTTGGCGATGAAACTCGGGCACTCGTCCGTCACCCGCTGGTACGCCCGATCGATACGGATCACCGACGGATCCGCCGCCCGCCAGAACGCACTGGGGTACTGGCTGTTCGATCACCCCACCGTGCTCGACGCCCTCGCCGACGGCCGCATCCATGCCGCACACGCCGCCGCCATCGCCGAGGGATACGACGTCGCGCTGGTGGCCGACCCGACGTTGGATCAGGAGCGCCGCGACGGAATTGTCGCCGAACTCCTCGACACCGCGATGCGCAACACCGCGGGGCAGGTGACCTCCCGCGCGCAGGCTTTGGCGCATGCGGCCGCGGACGACGCCCGAGCACGACACACGAAAGCCGAGAAACAAAGACGAGAGCAGGAACAGCAGGAACGCGAGCGTCATGATCAGGAGCGGCGGAAAGATGGTGGTGCGACCGCTACCGCTACCGGCCGGCTGCCCGATCCGGAACCGCCTGCACCCGAGCCTGTTCCGCCGACACCTACACCGCGACCGGTGTCGGAGAACTCGGCACTGAACCGGTTCGACCTGCATGCTCTGGCCAACGGCCGCTTCCAGGTCGGTGGCGACATCGACCGGTTGCTCGCCGAGAAGCTGCTCACCGCTCTGTCGCAGTTGACAGCACCGCGACCAGGTCCCGGCGGGGAGCGCGACCCACGCAGCCCGTCGAAGCGCCGGGCCGATGCACTCGATCAGATCCTCGACCGACACCTCCGCGGCAGCACTCGTGGGTCGGCGGGCGGGTCGCGGGCGTCGGTGCACCTGATCGTTCCCCTGCGGGACTTGCTCGCCCACGGCGCAAACAAGCAAACGGTCAGCACCGCAACGGAATCGGGCGACACCGGTACGGGCGCGGGGAGCTCCTCGAACGGCGGCGACAGCAACGGCTCGCGTCCGCATGGAGTGGCTCGAGGGGATATCGCTGCTCACGGCGAAGCGGCATCCGGATGTGGTGGTGCCGTGCAGAAATGTGTCCCCGAGCCGGGCGACGCGGACTGGCCGTTCCACCTCGACTGGACCGGGCCCATCAGTCGCTTCCTCGCCGAGCTGGTCACCTGCGACGCCGACCTGACCCCCGTCATCGTCGACCACCACGGCGTACCACTCGCGCTCGGACGAACCACCAGACTCGCCTCCGACGACCAACGCATCGCCCTGACCATCCGCGACACCTGCTGCGTCATGTGCGGCCGCCCCGCACAGTGGTGCCAAGCCCACCACATCAGATTCTGGGAACACGGCGGCCCCACCGACATCGACAACCTCGCGCTCGTCTGCGGAGAATGCCACCGCCTCGTCCACCACGGCGACTGGCAGCTGCTGATGGGCGACGACGGACACCCCTACGCCATCCCACCCGAATCCGTCGACCCCAGACAGGAACCCCTCCCCAGCTACCACCGACGAAAACAACGAGCAGCCTGACTCCACGCCGACAGCGGTCCAGCCGATCTATCGGACGGGAGGTACAACCGTGCGGTAGTGCGCCGCGATGTCGCCGGGGGTGGTGAACCAGACGCCGTCGTTGTTGGCGGTCAGGTGCTCGAGTGCAGCACGGAACCGTCGCAGTCGGTAGGGCTGTCCCGTCAGGAAGGTGTGCACGGAGATCGCGAGCACCACCGGTTGCCTTGCCGAGTTCTCCTTCAGCTCGTCGAAGCTTCCGATGATGTTGTGCTCGAACGCTTCTGCGGTCTGATGGTGATGGACGAACATCGGCAGATCGTTGATCTCGTGGGGATACGGGACGCTGAGCAGTGGGCCGCCGCGGGTCTGTAGCCACACCGGTTGGTCGTCGACGGGCCAGTCCAAGGTGTACTGGTAACCGCGCTCCGCGAGGAGGTCCTCGGTGACGCGGCTCGGGTTGGCGCCGGGGCTCATCCATCCTCGGGGCGGCGCTCCCTCGTGTCGCTCGATCGCGGCGGTGACATCCTCGATAGAGCGGCGTTCGGCGTCCTCGTCCTGATCGTTCGGTTGCACGGCATTCGTTCGGCCGTGTGCGACGACCTCGGCGTCGAGTGCTCGGAACGCCGCGGTCAGCTGCGGAGCGTGCTCGTACACCTCGGTGTTGACCAGCAGTGTCGGCCGAATTCCGTACTGCTGCAATGTCTCTGCGATGCGGAAGCCGCCGACGCGATTGCCGTATTCGCGCCAGCCCCAGTTGTACGTGTTGGGTTGGTCCATCGCGGGCGTGTAACCCAGGCCGGGCTGCCCGTCGTCATACGGAAAGTGCTCGCAGTTGACCGCGACATACACCGCGAGACGTGCGCCGCCCGGCCACTCGAACCGAGGCCGATCGACGATGGGGGAGTACTCGAAGCGGCCATGCGAGGGGAGAGCCATGGCCGGGGTATTGCCCGCGGCGAGTCGGCACAAACTGTCGGTCAGTCGGTGTGAGTCGCGACGTCCACCAGGTGGGCGATCTGCGGGTCCCGTGGCTCGAACACTCCGATTGCCGCCAGCTGCGGTGCCAGCTCTTTCAGCGTCGCGATCAGTTCGTCGTGAGCCTCGGTCCCGGGTTCCACGTCGCGGAGCGCGTGCGCATTCGCGACGAACGCCGCCACGGTGCCTTTCCTAATCCGGAGTCCGTCGAACGAGGATCATTCGTTTGAAGTGCGTCCTGGGGACGCACCGAATTGCCGGTCACGGTGGATCTCTTCCGTCGACGTGAGACGTGCCCGCCCCCCCTGGAACGTGGGTGTGCCCGATATCCGCGCGACGATTGGCTCTCGCGATGGCGGGGTCTTCGCTCGAGATCGGAGTGATGAGCGCAGTTGCGACAAAACTTAAAGTCAGGCTGGACTGTTTGTTGTTTTGACGCTACTGTGCGAAGTGTGACTACCGACACAGAGCTCAGCGACGGCGCGCCTACCCCGCGCCGCACGCAGGCCGAACGCACCGCGGGGACCCGCGCAAAGTTGCTCGATGCAGCCATCGAGTGCCTCGTCGAGCTGGGTTTCTCGAAGACCAGCACGCAGGAGATCGCGCGGCGTGCCGGAGTATCCCGTGGAGCGCAGCTGCACCACTTCCCGACCAAGGAGACGTTGGTGACCGCTGCCGTCGAGCATCTCGTCGACCGCCGCCTGTCCGAGATTCTGGAAGCCGAGCCCGATCCGGAACGCGGACCCGAGATCCTCGTCGACGCGTTCTCGGGCCCGCTGTTCTATGCCGCGCTCGAGCTGTGGGTCGCGGCACGTACCGATCCGGCTCTGCACGAGGCAATGGTTCCGCTCGAGCGCCGCGTCGCCGAGGCCATCCAGAGCGGCGCTCAGATCGTCATGGGTAGCCGCATGTCCACCGAGTCCATCGAGCTCAGCGTCGAGCTGGCACGCGGGCTCGCTGTATCGGCTCTGTTCCGTACCCCCGAAGCCGACGCGCAGCTGCGCGGACGGCTCCTCCCCGTCTGGTCCGAAAAGGTGATGGACTCGTGAATTCTGCACTGCCCCAACAAGTCGACGTGCTCGTCGTCGGAGCCGGTTTCGCCGGCCTCGCCGCGGTGGCGAAGATCCTCGCCGCCGATCCGAGTGCCGACGTGACCGTCATCGAGCGAGCGTCGGAGGTGGGCGGCACATGGCGGGACAACACCTACCCCGGGTGTGCGTGCGATGTCCCGACGTCGTTGTACTCGTTCTCGTTCGCGCCGAGCCCGAAGTGGAGTCACACCTTCGCGCGCCAACCGGAGCTGTTCGACTACCTCCAATCGGTGGTCGAGCGGCTGAACGTGCGGGATCGCATCGTCACCGATTGCGAACTGCTGTCGGCCGATTGGAGTGACACGGACCAGCGGTGGACCGTGCAGACCTCGAAGGGCGCGGCGAGCGTCAGAGTTCTCATAGCTGCCACCGGCGCACTGTCGACGCCGAAGATCCCGGACGTCCCGGGCATCGACACATTCCAGGGAACTGTGTTCCACTCCGCGACGTGGAACCACGAGCACGATCTCACCGGAGAGCGCGTCGCCGTGATCGGCACTGGAGCGTCGGCGGTGCAGTTCGTGCCCGAGATCGTCGACAAGGCCCAGCGGCTCACCGTCTTTCAGCGCACACCCGCCTGGGTAATCCCACGTCTGGACCGCACCATCGGCCGGGTCGAGCGGACTCTGTACGAGAAGGTCCCCGCGGCTCATCGCGCGGTTCGCGGCATCATCTACGGGTACCGCGAGGCATACGTGACCGTGCTGGCCGACAACCCGTGGATGTTGCCCGCCGTCAAGGCATTCGCGAAGGCCAATCTGAAGCGTCAGGTCAAGAACCCGACGAAGAGGGCGGCTCTGACCCCCGACTACGCACCCGGCTGCAAACGTCTTCTGCTGTCCAACGATTGGCTGCGGACGCTGGATCGACCCGACGTCGACTTGGTGACATCGGGCCTGACGTCGGTGACCGAGAACGGCGTCGTCGACGCGTCGGGCCGCAACTACGAGGTGGACACCATCATCTTCGCGACGGGGTTCACCCCGACCGAACCGCCGGTGTCGCATCTGTTGCGCGGCAGCGATGGTCGTACTCTCGCGGAGCGCTGGGGCGGTAGCCCGCAGGCCCACCTGGGTACCACCGTCGCCGGGTTCCCGAATCTCTTCCTGATGTACGGCCCCAACACCAATCTCGGGCACAGTTCGATCGTCTACATGCTCGAGTCGCAGGCCAATTACGTCGTCTCGGCGCTCAGCGAGATGCGGGACCATCATGCAACCGCCGTCGAGGTATCCGAATCCGCTCAGCAGCAGCACAACTCGTGGGTCGACTCTTCTCTCGACGGCACAGTCTGGAATGCCGGCGGCTGCTCGAGCTGGTACCTCGACGCCAACGGACGCAACTCGACGATGTGGCCCACGTACACGTTCCGGTTCCGCAACAAGACGCGAACGTTCGACACCTCGAATTACCGACTCGTCTCCGACACCCGTGAATCAGACAAGAAGGCGGTTTCCGCATGAGCGACTACGACGTACTGATCATCGGCTCCGGGTTCGGCGGGAGCGTCGCCGCGCTGCGGGCCGTCGAGAAGGGCTACCGGGTGGCGGTGCTGGAATCCGGCCGACGGTTCGCCGATCACGAATTGCCCAAGACCAGTTGGCGTTTGCGTAAGTACCTGTGGGCTCCGGCGCTCGGCTGCTACGGCGTCCAACGTATCCATCTGTTGCCCGACGTGCTGGTGATGGCGGGGGCAGGCGTCGGCGGAGGCTCGCTCAACTACGCCAACACGCTGTACCAGCCGCCGACGAAGTTCTTCGAGGACCCGCAGTGGGGCGCCGTCACGGACTGGAAGCGTGAGCTGAATCCGTACTACGACCAGGCGCGTCGGATGCTCGGGGTCGAGACGAACCCGACGATCACTGCCTCGGACAAGGTCATGAAGGAGGTCGCCGAGGACATGGGCGTGGGCGACACGTTCACCTCGACTCCGGTGGGCGTCTACTTCGGTGACCGTGGCAAGACCGCACCCGACCCGTTCTTCGGTGGTGCCGGCCCCGAGCGGACCGGGTGCACCGAGTGTGGTTCGTGCATGACGGGTTGCCGCGTCGGCGCGAAGAACACCCTCGTCAAGAATTACCTCTACCTCGCCGAACGTGCAGGCGCACACATCCTTCCGCTGACGACCGTCGTGGACGTCCGCCCGAACGGCAGCGGCTACGACGTGGTGACGCGGCGCACCGGCGGCAAGTTGCGCCGCAAGGAGAAGACGATCACCGCCGATCAGGTGGTCTTCTCGGCAGGCACCTATGGAACGCAGAAGCTCATGCTCGCCGCCAAGGAGACGGGCTCTTTGCCACGGCTGTCGAACAAGATCGGTTCGTTGGTACGTACCAACTCCGAGGCCGTGCTGGCCGCAACGGCGCGCGGACGCGAGGTCGATTACCACGAGGGAGTGGCGATCACCTCGTCGTTCCATCCGGACGATCACACGCACATCGAACCCGTGCGATACGGCAAGGGCAGCAACGCAATCGGGCTGCTGCAAACCGTTCTCAGCGACGGCGGCGGCAAGGTGCCGCGGATTCTCAAGACGCTCGGAGTGGCGCTGCGTCACCCCGGCGCGGCGGCCCGCAGTCTGTCGGTTCACAGGTGGTCCGAACGCACCGTCATCGCTCTGGTGATGCAGACCGACGACAACTCCCTCGAACTCGGCTCGAAGAAGGGGCCGTTCGGGCGTCGTCTGACGAGTCGGCCCGGGGCGGGCGATCCGCCGCCGCAGTGGATTCCGCAGGGGCACACGGCTATCAGGTTGCTCGCCGACAAGATCGGCGGCGATCCGGGCGGGTCGATCGCCGAGATCGTCAACATTCCGATGACCGCGCACTTCCTCGGCGGCTGCGCCATCGGTGATTCACCGAATACCGGTGTGATCGACGGCTACCAGCGGGTGTACGGGTACGAGGGCTTGCACGTGCTCGACGGGTCTGCCGTCAGCGCCAACCTCGGCGTCAATCCGTCTCTGACCATCACCGCGCAGGCCGAGCGGGCAATGGCGTTGTGGCCCAACAAGGGTGAGCCGGACCGTAGGCCTGCCGTCGGCTCGGGTTATGTCGAGGTGGCACCGGTTCAGCCGTCCAACCCGGTGGTGCCGGTGACCGCGCCGGGCGCGCTGCGCCTGCCGCTGACCGTCGTGGGGAGGGACTCCTGATGTGGAGCGTCGCCGAGTCGGAGACCGAGCGCACCGATTGGCCGGTCAGCCCCGCTGCGCCGTGGCCGGCGAACGTCCGAGCCACGATCTGGTGGCATCGCGCCCGGTCGTCGGATTTCGCGCCTGCCGGCGCGAAGACGTTGCCGATCACGATGTGCATGGTCGTCGACTACATGACGTCACCCGTCGGTCCCTACCGCGAGATACTGGCGAGCCCGGTGTTGCGCCGGGACGTCGGAAAGATTCCGCGGATGTCGGTGCCGTTCATCGCCGTGGATTCCGCGACGTCGGTGCACGGCGGCAGGACCAACTGGCATCTGCCCAAGGTGCTGGCCGAGTTCGACGGCGACGTGCTGAACAAGGCCGGGGTCAGCGGTGGGGACTGGTCGGTGCGGACCGGCTCCCGCGGCTTCGGGCCCGCTTTTCCGATGCGCGGATCGATCGGGTTCGCGCAGCCGGTGCCCGGCGGATCGGCTCTCGGCGTCGCAAGTTTGAAGGGGAAAGCCAGGTTGGCCCGGGTGGAGGTGGATGCGTCGGGGCCGACGCTCGATCGCTGGATGCCGTCGGGCACGTATTTCGGGTTGCAGATCGTGTCGGGTTCGATGCGGACGGGCGAAGCGCGGCTGGTGCCCTGACGGCAATCCTTTTCTTGACTTAGTACAGATTGATGGCATGCTGGTGGTCGAGCTCGAGGGTTTATGCCGCGTGAGTACGGGCATTCCCCATGAGAATCCGGCCGCGCCCTCGGCCGCACAGATTTCGTCCGGGACAGCCCTCTCGGACTCTCTACAGCCATCAGGAGGCTTCGTATGACCAAGCCGACCACCAGCAAGCCCACAACCAGCAACTCGGGAATCCCCGTAGCCAGCGACGACCAGTCGCTCACCGCCGGCGCACAGGGCCCGATCCTGCTGCACGATCACTACCTCATCGAAAAGATGGCGCAGTTCAACCGCGAGCGAGTCCCGGAGCGCGTCGTGCACGCCAAGGGCGCGGGCGCGTTCGGCGAGCTCGAGATCACCGGTGACATCAGCAAGTACACCAAGGCGAAGGCGTTGCAGCCCGGCGCGAAGACCGAGATGCTGGCACGGTTCTCCACCGTCGCCGGCGAGCAGGGTAGCCCCGACACCTGGCGTGATCCGCGCGGCTTCTCGCTGAAGTTCTACACCGAGGAAGGCAACTGGGACCTCGTCGGCAACAACACGCCGATCTTCTTCGTCAAGGATCCGATCAAGTTCCAGGACTTCATCCGCAGCCAGAAGCGCATGCCCGATTCCGGTCTGCGCGACAACAACATGCAGTGGGACTTCTGGACCCTCTCGCCCGAGTCGGCGCACCAGGTCACGTGGCTCATGGGTGACCGCGGCATCCCGAAGTCGTTCCGCCACATGGACGGTTTCGGTTCGCACACGTACCAGCTCATCGCCGAGGACGGCACGAAGACCTGGGTGAAGTTCCACTTCAAGACCGATCAGGGCATCGACTTCCTGACGCAGGACAAGGCCGACGAGGTTGCGGGTACGTCACCCGACCACCACCGTCAGGATCTGTTCGGGTCCATCAAGAACGGCGACTTCCCCAGCTGGACCCTCAAGGTCCAGCTCATGCCGTACGACGAGGCCGAAAACTACAAGTATAACCCGTTCGATCTCACCAAGGTCTGGTCGCAGAAGGATTACCCGCTCATCGAGGTCGGCAAGATGACCTTGAACCGGAACCCGGAGAACTTCTTCGCACAGATCGAGCAGAGCTCGTTCGAGCCGTCCAACACCGTGCCCGGCATCGGCTTCAGCCCCGACAAGATGCTGCTCGGCCGCGTGTTCTCCTACGCGGACGCGCATCGTTACCGCATCGGAGCGAACTATGCGCAGCTGCCGGTCAACGCCCCGAAGTCCGAGGTCAACTCGTACTCCAAGGACGGCAACATGCGGTACTCGTTCAACTCTCCGGAGACGCCCGTCTACGCGCCGAACTCCTTCGGCGGTCCGTCGGCGGACACGAACAAGTACGGCGACGACGGAGCGTGGGACTTCGAGCCTCGCTTCGTCCGCACCGGCTACATCGAGCACCCCGAGGACGGCGACTTCGTCCAAGCGGGAGCCCTCGTCCGCGAGGTCATGGACGATGCGCAGCGCGAGCGTCTGGTCGGGAACATCGTCGGACACGTCCTCAACGGCGTCAGCGAGCCGGTTCTGAGCCGAGTGTTCGAGTACTGGACCAACGTCGACCCCGAGCTCGGCAAGAAGGTCGAGGAAGGTGTTCGGTCGCAGCAGAACGAGACCGCTCCCACCACCGGTGCCGGCGCGATCGACGATCCTGCCGACGAGGCCGCCAAGGTCTGATCCGGACGTTCCTGGGATCGGCGTCACAACGACGCCGATCCCGGAATAACCGGCGCAGTGCCGCCGTTGTGCAATACAGACGGAAGCACAATAATGGCGTGCGATGCACACCGTCGTACAACGGCAGGGAGGCCACATCATGACGAACCCCATCACCAGCACCCTCGACGCAGGTCAGCAGAAGATCGCGGGCGACGCTCTGCAGGGCACCGTCGTCGACCTGATCGATCTCTCGCTCATCGCGAAGCAGGCGCACTGGAACGTGATCGGCAAGAACTTCCGGTCCGTGCACCTCGAGCTCGACGAATTAGTCACTGCTGCACGTGAATTCACCGATCAGGCGGCCGAGCGCGCGACCGCGATCGGTGTCAGCCCTGACGGCCGGGCAGCCACCGTCTCCTCGACGGCCGGAACCAAGGGCTTCGGTGCCGGGTGGACCCAGGACAGCGAAGTGGTGCCGGCCATCGTCGACAACATCGCTGCCGTCGTCGACCGGCTACGTGGACGCGTCGCCGATACCGCGGAAGCCGACCCGGTGACGCAGGACCTGCTCATCGCCATCACTGCTCGGCTCGAGCAGTTGCACTGGATGTGGCAGGCCCAGGCCAGCTGAAACCTGAATTCGATGCGGGCCCCTCACCGGTGGTGAGGGGCCCGTTTTGTTTGCGTGTACAGCCCATGGGTATTCGTACGCCCATGTCTGAAAGTGCTCCGAAGGTCGACGCGGTGTTGTTCGATATCGACGGCACGCTCGTCGATTCCAATTACGTCCATGTCGACGCGTGGTCCCGCGCGTTCCGCGATGCCGGGCACGAGGTGTCGTCGTGGCGCATTCATCGTAGTATCGGGATGGACGGGTCGAAGTTGCTGGAAGCGTTGGTCGGTTCGTCCGACAGCGCGCTCGCGCAGGAAGCGAAAACCCTGCACGGGGAGTACTACGCGGCGGCGTCGAAGACCTTGGAAATCCTGCCGGGTGCACGAGAGCTGTTGGCAGAGCTGAGTACTCGCGAGGTCACCGTGGTGCTCGCGACGTCCGCTCCGGAGTCCGAGCTGTCGACGTTGCGTGATCTGCTCGAGGTCGAGGATTCGGTAGCGGTGGTGACATCCGGCGAGGACGCCGAGGTGGCAAAGCCGGAGCCCGACATCATCGGTGTTGCGCTCGAGCGCGCCGGCGTCGACGCCGAACACGCGATCATGGTGGGAGACAGCGTGTGGGACATCGAATCCGCGGGCCGGGCAGGGGTGCGGGCCATCGGCGTGTTGAGCGGCGGTATCTCACGCGCAGAGCTGCTCGACGCGGGTGCGGTGGCAGTGTTCGACGACCCGGCCGATCTGCTGGAACACCTCGCCGCGAGCCCGATCCTTGCCGACAAGGCAAGTGCTTGAGCAACTTCCGAAAGCCTTGTCCGAGGGTCGACGGGTACGTCCCCATCGAAAGTTACGGCGCGATCGGTGACGGCCGGACCGTCGCGATGATCGCCGACGACGGCCGCATCGATTGGTTCCCGGTACCGAATCTCGATTCACCACCGCCGTTCGCATCGCTGCTCGACGCCCCGCACGGTGGGTACATCGAACTGACGCCCAGAGGCGAGTTCACCGTCGAGCGCGAATTCGTCCCCGGCACAAACGTTCTGACCACCACGTTCCGCACCGACAGCGGTACCGTCCGAATCACCGACTCGCTCAACACCGGTGTGGCCGGGCGATTGCCGTGGGTGGAGTTGGCGCGCCGTATCGACGGACTGGACGGAACAGTGGACATGACGTGGTCCGTCGCACCGGGCACGATGCTCGGTATCGCGTCGCCGTGGGCGTACGACACCGAGCACGGAACCGTCCTGCGCGTCGACGGATTGACGCTGGCAGTCCGGACTTTGGGGATCGAAGACGTGCAGCTCGCGGATCGCGACATCAGCGGCGTCTTCACCACCCGCTTGGGTTCTCGTCACGTCATCGGTGTTGTCGGAACCGAGAACGAACCGCTACCGCTGCCCGATCCTCGACACCTCGACGAGGGCATCGACCGGACCATCGACAATTGGCGCGTCTGGTCGGACGAGTTCTCGTATGAGGGCCCGTGGGCGAAGCACGTCGCTCGTAGCGCGTTGGCGTTGAAGCTGTTGCTGCACAGCCCATCCGGTGCTATCGCGGCGGCAGCGACCACGTCACTGCCCGAGAATCGCACCGGTGGCAAGAACTGGGACTACCGGTACGCCTGGGTTCGCGACGCCGCGTACACCATTCGGGCGCTGCAACGGTTCGGTCTGCGTGAGGAAATCCATGCTGCGGTCGCGTGGCTGCTGAAGGTCATTCGGGTCAACGATCCGTTGGTGAACGTGTTCTACACCCTCGGCGGCGAATTGCCGGGCGGCACAGAGCAGCCCGACGTGCCCGGCTGGCGCGGCATCGGACCGGTGGTCAACGGTAACGCCGCGGCGGACCAGCTCCAGCTCATGATCTTCGGAGACCTGTTCTCGATCATTCGGCAGTACGTGGACGCGGGCAACATCCTCGACGCACAGACCGGTCGGCTGTTGGCGACCATCGCGGACGAGGCCTGCGACTCGTGGCAGCGCAAGGATGCCGGTATCTGGGAGCTCGAGGTGGAGCAGCACTACACGAGCTCCAAGCTCGGGTGCTGGCAGGCACTGGACTGCGCGGTGCACCTGGCCGAAGCCGGGGAGATCCCGGGCATACCGGATCGGTGGAAAGCCGAGAAGGAGTGCATACGGCGGTACATCGAAACCGAGTGCTGGTCCGAGGAGCGGCAGACCTACCTCGCGTACCCGGGTGCCGACGGGCTCGACGCGTCGGTGCTGCTGGCAGCCGAGATGAACTTCGATCGCGGAGAACGCATTTCGTCCACGATCGATGCGCTCGGCGAGGAGCTCGGTGCCGGGCCGTTGATGTACCGCTACAGCGGAGTATCCGAGGAAGAGGTCACGTTCGTGGCCTGCGCGTTCTGGCGAGTGTCGGCGCTGTCGTGCGTCGGCCGCGACGACGAGGCCACGGCCCTGATGGACCAGTTGGTGGAAATGTCCAACGACGTCGGGCTGTACAGCGAGATGATCGATGCTTCGGATGGGTCGTTTCTGGGTAACTTCCCGCAGGGCTTGAGCCACCTGGCCCTGGTGAATGCGGCGTTGACCATCGCGCGTTCGCACGACGCCACAGCCTGACAACCGACCTCTAGCGCAAAGTGGGATCGAATGGATTTGGGAATCGACGGTAGAGCCGCACTGGTGACCGGAGCCGACTCCGGCATCGGGTGGCACACTGCGAAGCTGCTGCTGGCCGAAGGCGTCCGTGTGGTCGTCAGCGACAAGGACCAGAGTTCGCTGGACGAAGCCGCAGCGAAACTCGGTGCAGCGGAAGGACAGCTGTTCGCGTTCGCCGCGGACGTGACCGACACCGAGGCCGTCGAGAACCTGGCAGTGCGCACGCAGCAGGCCGTGGGCGACATCGACATTCTGGTGCAGTCCTCCGGTGTCACCGGCGCGCAGGGGCTGTTCCACGAGATCGACGAGGAAGGGTGGCGCTCCACCCTCGACATCGACCTCATGGGCCCGGTCCGCCTACTGCGCGCGTTTCTCCCCGCCCTCCGGCGCGGTGGATGGGGGCGCATCGTGCTGTTGACGTCCGAGGACGCCGTGCAGCCGTACGACGACGAACTGCCGTACTGCTCGGCCAAAGCCGGAGTACTGGCTCTGGCCAAGGGGCTTTCGCGCAGCTACGCGTCGGAGGGCCTGCTGGTCAACGCGGTCTCCCCGGCATTCATTCACACCCCGATGACCGACGCGATGATGGACAAGCGAGCCGAAGAGAAGGGCACCGACAGAGACGGTGCCATCGAGAGTTTCCTCGACGAGGAGCGTCCGTACATGGAACTGGGACGCCGCGGCGAACCCGAGGAAGTGGCCTCGGTGATCACGTTCCTGTGCTCGGATCGCGCGTCCTTCGTCAACGGATCCAACTACCGAGTCGACGCCGGTTCCGTCGCAACAATTTAGGAGAACAGCATGACCAATTTCGGATACACGTTGATGACCGAGCAGAGCGGTCCCAAAGAGCTGGTGAAGTACGCCGTCGGAGCCGAGAAGGTCGGCTTCGACTTCGAGGTCAGCAGTGACCACTACTCGCCGTGGCTCTCGTCCATGGGCCACTCTCCTTACGCGTGGACCACTTTGGGTGCGGTCGCGCAGGCCACCGAGCGCGTCGAACTCATGACGTACGTGACGTGCCCGATCATCCGGTACCACCCGGCCGTCGTCGCCCAGAAGGCGGCGACGTTGCAGATCCTGGCCGACGGACGCTTCACCCTGGGACTCGGCAGCGGCGAGAACCTCAACGAGCACGTCGTGGGTGAAGGCTGGCCCTCCATCGACAAGCGTCAGGACATGTTCGTCGAGGCACTCGAGATCATCCGCGCACTGCACGCCGGTGGCCTGGTCACCTACGAGGGCAAGCACTTTCGCGTCGACTCGGCCCGGATCTGGGACCTGCCCGAGGGCGGCGTCCCGATCGGCATCGCAGCCGGCGGCGAGAAGGCAGTAGCGCGGTTCGCCGAGTACGGCGATCACCTCATCGCCACCGAGCCGGACGCAGACCTCGTCAAGGCGTGGTCGGACAACCACGAGGGACCGGCGCGCTCCATCGGCCAGATCCCGATTTCGTGGGACCCCGACAAGGACGCCGCCATCGATCGCGCGCACGACCGTTTCCGCTGGTTCGCCGGCGGTTGGGCCGTCAACGCGGATCTGCCGACGACGGCCGGTTTCGCCGGTGCGACGAAGTTCGTCCGGAAAGAGGATGTGGCCGACACGATCCCGTGTGGACCGGACCTGGACGCCATCGTCGAGGCCGTGAAGCCGTACTGGGAGGCCGGTTACACCGACATCGCGCTGGTTCAGGTGGGCGACGAAACTCAGGAGCGCTTCCTGGCCGAGGCGGCCGGCCCACTGTTGGAGAAGCTTCGCGCTGCGTCCAGCTGAGCACACACGAGAAGACCCCGATCGAGACCATCGATCGGGGTCTTGTCGTTGTGCGGCAGTGCTACCGAGCCAAGCGCGGCAGGTTCTTCGAGATGCTCGACGTCAGTGCTTTGCCGACGATCGCAGCGAGACCGGGGATCGGGGCGTCGAATCCAATTGTGTAGTCGAGTTCGGTACCGCCGTCAGTGGTGGGGGTCAGCTTCTGCACACCCCAATGACCGCGTAGCGGGCCACCTTTGGTGATGCGGTACTCGATGAGGGTGTTCGGCTCGGAGACGGTTGTGGTCTCCTCGAACGCTGGGAGTGGCCCCAGCTTCAGGCTACGAGCCGATCCGACGCCGTTGCGGGAGGTGTCTCCATCGCGCACCCGGCGGATCTTGGCCAGAAACAACGGGCCGAGGTTCTCGTGTTCGGACAGCGCCGCGAAGACGACGTCGGGAGACGAAGCGAACCGATGGGTGACATGAACGCGGGTGGGGGTCGGCATGCCTCACAGTAGCGCCGATCAGGCAAAGAAAAGGGACCCGCTCGACTGAATCGAGTGGGTCCCTTTTCGTGGTCCAACTGTCGGGGTGGCGGGATTCGAACCCACGACCTCTTCGTCCCGAACGAAGCGCGCTACCAAGCTGCGCCACACCCCGTGTACCGCTGGAGAAGTCTAACTCACGACTGCCTCAGAACGCGAAACGCCCTCGTCGGAGACGTCCTTCGGGCCTTTTCTGGGGGCAGGAGTGAGCGTGATCAGGGTGGCTTCGGGGCGGCAGCAGAAGCGGGCAGGCGCGTACGGCGAGGTCCCGAGACCGGCCGATACGTGGAGCTGCGTGTGCGCACCCCACTTGGACGGACCCTTGACCCGGGAGCGGTCGATCTCGCAGTTCGTCACCAGCGCACCGTAGAACGGCAGGCACAGCTGGCCGCCGTGGGTGTGCCCGGCGAGGACGAGGTCGTAACCGTCCTGCGCGAACTTGTCCAACACCCGGGGCTCGGGGGAGTGGGTGATGCCGAGGCGCAAATCCGCCAACGGGTTCGGCTGGCCGGCGATGGTGTCGTAGCGATCGCGCTTCAGGTGCGGATCGTCGACGCCCGCCGATGCGATCCGGACTCCGGCGACCTCGAGTTCGCGGCGGACATGCGTCACGTCGAGCCAACCGCGTTCGGAGAACGCAGCCCGCAGGTCACGCCACGGAAGCGACTCGCCCGTCGTGCGCTTGTGGTTCTTGTCGAAGTACTTGAAGGGGTTTTTCGGCTTGGGCGCGAAGTAGTCGTTGCTGCCGAACACGAACAGCCCTGGACGCGACAGCAGCGGCCCGAGAGCCTGCACGACGCTGGGAACGGCGCGTTGGTGCGACAGATTGTCGCCGGTGTTGACCACGAGGTCGGGTTCGAGGCGGTCCAGTTCGCGGAGCCAGTTCTGCTTCATCCGCTGGCCCGGCATCATGTGCAGGTCGCTGATGTGCAGTACTCGCAGCGTCGCGGAGCCGGGTTCGAGCACCGCCATCGACGTCTCACGGAGCGTGAACGCGTTGCGCTCGACGAGGGTGACGTAGCCGATGCCCAAGGCCGCAGCACCCGCCGTCCCGATCACCGAGCTCTTGAGCGGTGCCGCTCTGACGACGTCGCGCGTGTGCTCGGCAACCGACCGCAGCTGCGTGGAGGCACTGCGCAGTTGCGTGGAAGCGCTGCGCAGTTGCGCCGAGGTTGGCAGTAACGAGGAACTGAAGTGAACGGCCACCCAGTCCACGATACGGCAGCAAGCCGATATGGACGCGCGAGCCGACGGCTGGGCCGCGTAGCGTTTCTGCCATGTCCGAACTCAAGGCCCGTATCCGAACCGACCTGACAACAGCGATGAAAGCGAAGGACAAGCTCCGGCTGGCAACGCTGCGCATGATCCTCGCCGCCATTCAGACCGAGGAGGTCTCCGGCAAGGAGGCCCACGAACTGACCGACGACGACGTTCTGAAGGTGCTGGCGAAGGAATCGAAGAAGCGCGGCGAATCGGCCGAGATCTACACGCAGAACGGTCGCGGCGAACTCGCCGCCAACGAGCACGCCGAGGCGCAGATCATCAACGAGTACCTGCCCACTCCGTTGACCGACGAGGAACTGGCCACCATCGTCGATACCGCCATCGCCCAGGTCGCCGAAGAATTGGGTGAACGACCAGCCATGAAGCAGATGGGTCAGGTCATGAAGATCGCGTCGGGACTCGCTGCCGGTAAGGCCGATGGATCCCGCCTGTCGAAGGCCGTCAAAGACCGTTTGTGACCACCCATGTGAGTGGAACCTCGTGACGGGTTCACGTGGTCGTCGCAACGTGCAGTCGTTTGTTGTACTCCTCGAGTGGAGTATCCCATCCCAGGGTTTTTCTGGGGCGGTTGTTCAGTAGAGCGGCGACCTCGTCGAGCCGTTCGGGACCGTGCACCGACAAGTCGGTGCCCTTCTTGAAGTACTGACGGAGCAGACCGTTGGTGTTCTCGTTGGTGCCCCGCTGCCACGGGGAGTGCGGATCACAGAAGTAGATCTGCACCCCTGTGGCGACGGTGATCTCGGCATGCTTGGCCATCTCCCCGCCTTGATCCCAGGTGATCGAACGCATCAGTGCCGCAGGCAGTTCCGCGATCTTCTTCGTCATCGCCTCGGCCACCGACGCCGCCGAATGATCGATGGGCAGATGCAGCAGCATCACCAACCGTGACGTCCGCTCGACCAGTGTCCCGATCGCCGACCCGCCCTTGGTGCCGATGATCAGATCACCCTCCCAATGGCCGGGAACGTTGCGGTCGGCGACCTCGGCGGGCCGTTCGGAGATGTTGATCATCCCGCGGATTTTCGATCGCCGTTCGGTGGTGCGGCGGTGCGCCAGCCGCACCGGCCGGCCCGTCCGAAGATGCCTGGTCAGCTCCTTGGTCAGGCCACCTTTGCCCTGAACGAAGAGGGTCTGATAGATCGTTTCGTGCGACACATGCATCTCCGGCGAGTGAGGAAATTCCTTCCTCAGTGTCGCCGAGATCTGCTCGGGCGAGTAGTCCAACTCGAGCAGCGCCTGCACCCGATCGCGCAGCAACGGCGTGAGCTCGAGCTTGCCCTTCTTCGGCCGTTTGGCTGCCTTTCGGGCATCACGCTCGGCCTGATGTGGCTTGTACTGTCCACGGAAGTACTTGTGCCGCTTGAGTTCTCGACTGATCGTCGACACCGCTCGCCCCAGGCATGTCGCGATCGCGGTCATCGTCCAGCCGTCCCGGACACCGTCGGCGATGAACTCGCGTTCCTCCAGTGAGAGGAAACGGCCCGTCGGCTCCGGTGTCGAGCGTGGACGCACGCCACCACGTTCGTACACCCAGTTCCAGCCGCTGCCCTCGCTGATACCGACTGCGAGGGCAGCGTCCTTGATCGTCACGCCACTGCTACGCAGTGACCAGAACGTCATCCGAACCTGATGTGAGAAACCCGGGTGAACCATCGCAAACATCCCTAATGATCAGGCACGTTGCAACCACCGCTCGAATCCGCCCGTAGTCCACTACGAAGTTCCACTCACATGCGGCGAAGCCGCTCAGCGAGGAGCGGTGAGCCCTGGGATTGCCGGTATCTGGATACCCGGCGGCAGGTCCGGTATCTGGATACCCGGCGGCAGGGCAGGGGCCGGAGCCGGTGCCGGGCGAACCGATCCGTCACTGACGTAGATCGTGATGTTCGATCCGGGAACCGCACTGCCCGACGGTGACGTCGACACGACGGTTCCGCGCGCAGCCTGATCGGCCGTCGTCACCGCTGTCACCTGGAAGCCCGCACCCTGCAGCGTGGACGTCGCGGACGACTGGCTCTGGCCGGTGACGTCGGGAACCTGTCCGTTGGCCGAACCGCGGACGTACTTCTGGTCGACGGGTGGAAGTTGGACGGGCCCGAAGTTGGTGGCGATCGGGCTCATCGCGTCGAACCAGGTTCTCGCGGGTTCGTTACCGCCGTACAGGTTTCCCGAACCGCAGGGCCGCAGCGGGAACGAGCAGATCTCGCTGGGCGTCGGTGAGTCGCCGTAGGTGTACACGGCGGCGGCGTAATTGTTGGTGAATCCGAGGAAGCCCGAGGATCGGTTCGACTCGGTGGTACCGGTCTTGCCGGACATCGGCAGGTTCCAGCCGGCCGAGGCAGCGGCGGACGCGGACGTGCCACCTGCCTGGTCGTCCTTGCTCATAGCGTTGGCGAGGGTGTTCGCCAGACCGGGTTCGACGACCTGCTCGCAGGCCTGGTGAGCGACGGGAACGGGCTTGCCGTCGCGGTCGAAGATCGAGTCGATCGGGGTCGGCGGGCACCATTTGCCACCGGAAGCCAAGGTCGCGGCCACGTTGGACAGCTCCAGCGGGTTCACCCAGGTGGGTCCGAGGGTGAACGAGCCGAGGTTCTGACTCTTCTGGAAATCGGCCATCGACTGCTCGGCACCCGAGGAACCCGGGTCGGTGTACGAGCGCAGGCCGAGACGGACGGCCATGTCGACCGTCGGCGTGACGCCGACGGACTCGATCAGCTTGACGAAAGCAGTATTGGGGGACTGAGCCAGCGCGTCGGTGATCGACAGCGCGGGTGGGTAGTTGCCCGCGTTCTCCACGCAGTAGGTGGAGGCCGGGCAGTTCCGAGCACCACCGTCGCCGACGCCCTTGACCTCCACGCGCTTGGGGACCTGCAGCGTTGCGCTGGTGCCCAGTCCGCGTTCCATGGCGGCGGCCGTGGTGAAGATCTTGAAAATGGAGCCGGCTCCGTTGCCCACGAGGGAGTGCGGTTGTGGCTGCACGGTCTCGTCGGCGTCGGCGTTGAGGCCGTAGGTGCGGCTGCTGCCCATGGCCAGGACGCGGTGCTGGTCCTGGCCCGGGGCGACGACGTTCATCACCGTCGCCACGCCGTCGAGCGAGGGGCTGGTGTTGCTGACCAGGGCGGCCTTGGTGGAGTTCTGGACCGCGGGGTCGAGCGTCGTGCGGATGAGGTATCCGCCCTTGTCGATCTGCTCTTGGCTGATTCCGGCCTGTGCGAGGTACTGCAACGCGTAGTCGCAGAAGAATCCTCGGTCGCCTGCTGCGATGCAGCCGCGGGGCAGGGTCTGGGGGACGGGCAGCACGCCGAGGGGCTCGGCCTTGAGTGCGGTGAGCTCGGCCGCACGCTCGGGGAGGTTCTGGATCATCGTGTCGAGCACGGTGTTCCTGCGCTCGATCACACCCTCTTCGTTGGTGTACGGGTTGAGGGCCGAGCTGGACTGGACCATGCCGGCGAGCATCGCGGCCTGGACGGCGCTGAGCTGGCTGGCATCGATGCCGAAGTACGTCTGAGCCGCGTCCTGAATGCCGAAGGAGGCATTACCGAACGGCACCAGGTTGAGGTAGCGGGTGAGGATCTCGTCCTTGGTCAGTTCCTTGTCGAGCGTCAACGCCATCCGGATCTCACGGATCTTGCGGGCGGGCGTCGTCTCGATGGCGGCGCGTCGCTCGGCGTCGGTCTTCGCCACGACCAGCAGCTGGTAGTTCTTCACGTACTGCTGGTCGATGGTCGATGCACCCTGCTGGACCTGGCCGCTGGTGGTGTTGGTCAGGAACGCGCGCAGCGTGCCCTGCCAGTCGACGCCCTGGTGCTCCGCGAAGCGCCGGTCCTCGATGGAGACGATGGCCAGCTTCATCTCGTTGGAGATCTTGTCGCTCGGTACCTCGAAGCGGCGCTGCTCGTACAGCCACGCGATCGGGTTGCCGTTGACGTCGGTCATCGTCGAAACAGCAGGTACGGCACCCTCGACCAACTCGGCCGAGACGTTGTCGACGGTATCGGCGGCGCGGTTGGACGCGAACCCGAACCCACCGGCCAAGGGGAACATCACGCCGGCGAGCAATGCACCGGCGAGTGCTGAACATCCGGCGAGCTTCGCCACGGTTTTTCCAACTGACACAGAGCACAGCGTACGTGTGCCTCGTTCGGATCGGCAGTGCCCCGCATGCGTTGTGCGCTGCGCCCCTGCTCGGGACGCCCGTACCAGAAATGTGACCTCACCGTCTTGCATTCGGGGCCGGGTTTACCTAAATTATGAGCACAGTGTGATTCGCATAACACTTGATAATGAATGTGGGGCAGCTCCTAGAATTTGTGCTTCGACACCGAGGTACAAACTGCTCGGAGCCTCCAGGACGCCCAGTGAGGGCGACCGAGACGTAAAGGGGATCCGCCATGCACACGACAACCGCGCCGACGCGACTCGATGTAGAGGAAGCAGAAGCACGTATCGCTTGGGTGTCACACGCTCGGTGCAAGGGCACGGATCCGGACCAGCTGTTCGTCCGGGGTGCAGCGCAGCGCAAGGCCGCGACCATCTGCCGGCACTGCCCGGTTCTGATGCAGTGCGGCGCGGATGCGCTCGACAATCGCGTCGAGTTCGGTGTGTGGGGTGGCATGACCGAGCGTCAGCGCAGGGCACTGCTCAAGCAGCACCCCGAGGTCGACTCGTGGTCCGAATTCTTCGAGACCCAGCGTCAGCAGCAGGCGGCGATCTGACCGCCTGCCGGCACGGCCGATCAGCCTCTGCGGGTCAGCTGGTCGGCCACCGCGCGTAGTGCGGCGAGGTCGGACACCTCGAACGGCAGGGACGGAACACCGACGATGGGCACGCGGGGGTGTGCGCCGGTGAAGCGTTTGAGCAACCGCACCTCGCGCGCCGCGGTCACTGCGCGTTGAGCGTGGATACGCAGCACCGCAGCAGTCAGTTCGGCACCGGGGTCGTCGATTCGGTCCAGGAGATCGGCGGCAGTGGCGGCGTGATCGGCCTGCACCGACGACAACGTCGGATGCGTCCGGTTCACCACCAGTCCGGCCAGCGGCATGTTCTCGGCGGAGAGTCGCTCGACGAAGAACGCGGCCTCGCGCAATGCGTCGGGCTCGGCGGCAGCGACGACGAGGAAACTGGTGCCGTCCTCGCGGAGCAATTGGTATGTGCGCGTAGCGCGTTCGCGGAACCCGCCGAACATCGAATCCAGCGATTGCACGAAAGCCGAAGCGTCGGAAAGCATTTGGCTGCCGATGACGGTCGAGACGCCGCGCATCGCCAGGCTCATCGCGCTGGTGACGACGCGGGTGATTCCTCGTCCGGGAGCGGTCAACAGCCGGATGAAACGACCGTCGAGAAACGACCCGAGCCGTTGCGGAGCGTCGAGGAAATCCAACGCGTTGCGCGACGGCGGAGTGTCCACCACGATCAGATCCCACGACGCGTCGAGGGACAGCTGCCCCAGCTTCTCCATCGCCATGTACTCCTGCGTGCCCGAAAAGGACGACGCCACAGTCTGATAGAACGGGTTGGCCAGAACCTGCGCCGCCTTTTCCGGCGTCGAATGTTCGATGACCATCTCGTCGAACGTGCGCCGCATGTTCAGCATCATCGCGTGCAGTTCGCCCTTGGCGTCGGCACCCAATTTCACCGGCTGCGGGCTGTTGTCGAGGTCGCCGAGCCCGAGGGCCTGAGCCAGCCGGCGAGCCGGATCGATGGTCAGCACGACGACACGCCTGCCCTGCTCGGCGGCGCGCAAAGCCATCGCCGCTGCGGTGGTGGTCTTCCCGACACCGCCTGCGCCGCAGACCACGACGATTCGTGACGCGGGGTCGGTGAGGATGCGGTCGACGTCGAGTTCGGTTGCTGCTGGTCGAGTCATCGGACACCCTGTTCTGCGAGCGTGGCGGCGAGCTCGTACAAGCCGCCGAGGTCGACGCCGTCGGCCAACATCGGCAGCGTCATGCGTGCGACGTCGAGCTCGTCGAGTTGTGTTGCGCTCTCCACCTGAGCGGACAGCGTCGACGCGTGCTCGATCGATT
Source organism: Rhodococcus sp. JG-3 (assembly GCF_000482405.1). Classification (NCBI taxonomy): domain Bacteria; kingdom Bacillati; phylum Actinomycetota; class Actinomycetes; order Mycobacteriales; family Nocardiaceae; genus Rhodococcus; species Rhodococcus sp. JG-3. Next base: position 269,708 of record NZ_KI519398.1, on the reverse strand, counting down.
CGGTCAGTAGACCCGCGAAGTCGGCCTCGGACAACGTGATTCCGGTCTTGGCCAGACCCTCCTGAATTGCGACGGCGTCGATCTCGCCCTCGGCGATGGGTTCGAGGGAGTCGGCAGGCAGGTACGTCGGCTCGGTGCGGTTGACGATCACCGTGCCCAGGCGGAGGTCGGCTGCTTCGAGCTCGCGTACCGCATCTGCCGTCTCCTGCACCGGCAATGCTTCGAGCAGGGTGACCAGGTGCACGACGGTGTCCGACGAATGCAGCAACCGCACCACGCCCTCGCTCTGCGAGCGGACCGGGCCGCCCTTGGCCAGGTCGGCCATGGCCTTGGTGACGTCGAGGAAGTTTCCGATGCGGCCGGTGGGCGGCGAGTCGACGACCACCTCGTCGTACGCGCGGTTGCCCTTCTTGTCGGTGCGCACCACGCACTCCTTGACCTTTCCGGTCAGCAGTACGTCACGCAGGCCGGGCGCGATGGTCGTCGCGAACTCGATGGCACCGATCTTGCGCATCGCGCGGCCGGCGAAACCGAGGTTGTAGAACATGTCGAGATACTCGAGGAACGCGGTCTCGATGTCGATCGCCAGCGCGTAGACCTCGCCGCCGCCGTCCGCCGAGGCGACGCGGGTCTCCACCGGCGGGAGCTGCGGCACGTCGAACAGCTGCGCGATGCCCTGCCTGCCCTCGACCTCCACCAACAACACTCGCCGGCCACCCGCGGCCAGCGCCAACGCCAGCGCGGCAGCGACCGTCGACTTACCGGTACCGCCCTTGCCGGACACGAAATGCAGCCGCGCGGCGTCCGCCTTCGCCGGCCATCCCTCTTGCTTCGATGTACCCACGCCTCGACCATATAGAGACGCGATGCCGGTCGTCCGACAGAACCGAGAATCACCCGATCGCAGTGACGCACCCCTCGTACTCCGGTGGGCGATAGGCTTCGAGTCATGAGCGAAAAGATCATCTGGGAGTACTTCACCGCACCGGTGCTGATTCACGCCACCAAGCAGATTCTCGACAACTACGGCTCCGAGGGCTGGGAGCTCGTGACGATCATGGCGGGACCGAACGGCGGCGACACACTCGTCGCGTACTTCAAGCGTCCGAAGGGCTGACGCCGTGGCGAACTGGAGCGAACGCCTCTCCGAGCTGGGCATCGAGCTGCCCGACGTCGTTCCGCCGCTGGCCGCGTACGTCCCCGCCGTACAGGTGGGTTCGCTCGTCTACACCTCCGGTCAACTGCCGATCGTGGACGGGAACCTGACCTCCGTCGGCAAGGTGGGTGCCGACGTGTCGGCCGAGGACGCCACGGCAGCTGCGCGGATCTGTGCGTTGAACGCGCTGGCCGCGGTGCATGCGCTGGTCGGTATCGACTCGGTCGCACGCGTGATCAAGGCCGTCGGCTTCGTTGCTTCCGCGGAGGGCTTCACCGGTCAGCCGGGTGTCGTCAACGGAGCATCGAACGTCATCGGCGAGATTTTCGGTGACGCAGGCAAGCACGCCCGCTCGGCCGTCGGCGTCGCAGAACTTCCGCTCGGTGCGTCGGTGGAAGTGGAGCTCATCGTCGAACTGCAGTAGTCGACGTCCCATGAAGTGCACCGCAGGTCTCGTCGATTGCGGAACGCAGCAGGTCGGCATACACGGCGTGATCGGGGATCGTCGTCGGGCAGGCCGTCACACAGACGGTGACGACGTCCCCGTATCCGTACACGGCGTGGGTGATGCTGCAGCCCGGGCTCAGCGATGCGACCCCCGCGCACAGGGTTGCCCGGCTCGACCCCAACTCGAGGTCCAGACCGGTTCGATTGACGCTCGTCACCACGGTATGGCTGGTGACACGCTCGGGCGTTCCGCTGCGAGGGGCGACGAGCCGGGCGCGGCGACCGAAGCCGAGCAGTAGCGCGGCCGGGTAGAGCTCGGCCGACCGAGTGGCGTCGATGTGGCGGCGATCGTTCACGCGTTCACGCTGCAGGTTGAGCGCGTGCGCCACTGCCGATGCTCGGTCGGGCACGTCGGTGAGCTCGGGATGCAGATCGACGGCAGCCGGGACGGTTCGGTTGACGGCAGGCCAGGCCGCCGACGTCTCGATCGCGGTGGGCACCGTGGCGCGGATGCGGGTGCCGCCCCTCTCTCCGTGCGCAGCGAGATACGCCGACAACGCCGCTCCGACGGCGGTGAGCGCGGTAGCCGTGACGGTGGCCGGCCCGCCTGTCCACTGCGACTTCGGGAACTGCAGGACGTGCACCGCTCTTGTTTCGTCGGGATGGGCGTTGACGCGCGTGGGTTCGACCGGTGCGGGGGCAAACAGCTCCCCGGTCCGCACGGCGTCGAGATACGTCTGCTGTGCCCGCCCCATCCGCCGCTGCGACCGCGCCCAGCGGTAGGGCAGGAGCGCCGTCGCAACGGCCGCATCTCGCACGCGACGTGGACGCGAGACGGCAGGGTCGTCGGGGAACGTGACGTTGTCGGTCGGCTCGTCCGGTCCGAAGAGAGCGCGAACGATGCGGGTACCGACCGACCCGTCGGACAATGCGTGGCTGACCTGAACGATCATGACAGTGGCCGCACCGCGGATACCGTCGACGCCCGACAGGCCCCGGCCGACGTGCACGGTCCATGCCCGCGTCGTCGCATCGACCGGAACGCACGCGCGTTCGGCCAGAAACGAATTCAGCGTGTGACGACCGTCGGAGAGATCGTGGTCGACCACGTGGTCACGAGGCGGCGTCGGGTCCCTGATCCATCGGGGGTACTCCAACAGACCCACCGCATCGCCGATGCGAATCTGCAGTCTCGGAACGAATCGAGCGCGTCTCTCGACGTGGGCCACGACGTCGTCGAACGTCGGTGGCTCGTGGTCCCCCGAATCGAAGACGAACGTCGTGTACTGGTCCATCGAGCGATGCGGGGCCGAGGTGTAGTGGAACATCGCATCTTTGACGTCCATGGTGGTCACACCATCAGGGTGCCCACTCCCGCGCCCGATCAATCACCCTCTGCAAGTGCAATCCTCGGTGCACCGAGCATTCGTGGTCGACACCCGATTCCACCGACTCGAGGAACTCGTCCAGCAGTACGGCATAACAGTCGGTCGACGACGTGGATCGGTCGGTGAAGGTGTCGACTCCGGCGGGTCCGGACAGCTCGATCCGCATCAGCGACGGCATGACCGGTGTCCGCAGCGACAATTGGACGGTGCTACGTGCGCCGCCCTCGTGTTCGAGCAGAACGGTCCAACTGTCCGACGGCGTATCGCGGTGCGAGTAGGCAACGCGCGCAATGGTTCCCAGTGCCGCGTCGAGGAGATCGAAGACGTGTGGCCCGATGTCGAGGATCGCCCCGTCGTCGTGTCGCCACTGCGATTCCGAGTACGCCCCGCCGAGAGTGGCACCGGAGAACCAGGTTCCGGAGCCGGCTGCCCAGGGGCGGCCCGCTGTCGAGGCGAGGAATTGCCTTGTCTCCGGGGCGAATCGGAGTGTCAGAGTCACCATCGAACGAACTCCGGCGGTGGTGACGGCCTCGGCCAGTTCTTCGGCCTCTGCCACGGTGGCGGCAATGGGCTTGTCCAGCAACACATGTTTGCCTGCTCGCGCGGCGCGGAGCGCGAACCCGGCTTGCACGGCCGGTGGTACCGCGAACGCCACCGTGTCGACGGCATCGAGCAGGGCGTCGAAGGACTCGTAGACGGGTGCACCCAACTCGGCCGCGGCGTCCGGTCTGCGTGCCCACACTCCGGTGAAGTCCACTCCCGGATGGGCGAGCAGCGAGGGGGCCTGAGTCTTGCGGGCCCAGGGGCCGGCTCCGACGAGTCCGATCTTCATATGCGTCGACGTTAGTCGTCGTCACCGGTCCTGTTCCACCTCGAGAACAGTGGGCGTCCTACAGTGTTTCAATGGCCGACTCGAACTTGACGCATCCCGCCTACGGACTGGTCCGGCACGTGACGCCCACGGCGTCGGTTCTGCTCGCGGAGAACCCGGGCAAGATGACGCTCGACGGAACGAACACGTGGATTCTGCGGGCACCGGGTTCGGAGGAGTGCATCGTCGTCGACCCGGGTCCGAAGGACAAGGCCCATCTCGACGCCGTCGCCGCGTCGGGCACGGTGGTGCTGACGCTGGTGACCCATCGCCATGCCGATCACACGGCGGGGTTGAAGCGGTTTCACCGCAAGACAGGGGCACCGGTGCGGGCGGTGGGGGAGAAGTTCCTGCACGGCGGCGGTGAGCGGTTGGCCGACGGCGAGGTCATCGATGCGGCGGGTCTACGGATCCGAGTACTCCACACGCCCGGTCACACGGCGGATTCGGTGAGCTTCGTGCTCGACGACGCGGTCCTGACGGGAGATACGATCCTCGGCCGCGGCACCACGGTGCTCGACCCGAAGGACGGCTCGCTCGCGGACTATCTGAATTCGCTCGATCGACTCGAGGCCGCCGGTGCGGGCAAGACGGTGTTGCCGGGGCACGGGGCCGATCTACCGGACACCGCCGAGGTGGCGCGACTGTATCGCGCTCACCGTCGGCAGCGGCTGGATCAGGTGCGGGCGGCGTTGGCCGAGATCGGAGACGACGCCAAACCGATGCAGGTGGTGCGCCACGTCTACTCGGACGTGGAGAAGAAGTTGTGGCCGGCTGCGCGGATGTCGGTCAAGACGCAGCTGGCCTACCTCAGGGAGAACTAGCTAGCGAGCTCGGCGAGCCAGGCGCTCGGAGTCCGAGATCAGTACGGACTTGCCCTCGAGGCGCAGCCATCCGCGGTGTGCGAAGTCGGCCAGTGCCTTGTTGACGGTCTCGCGCGACGCTCCGACGAGCTGAGCGATCTCTTCCTGCGTCAGGTCGTGGGTGACGCGCAGCGATCCCGCTTCCTGGGTGCCGAAGCGCTGGGCGAGCTGCAGCAGCGCCTTGGCCACGCGTCCGGGGACGTCGGTGAAGATGAGGTCGGCCAGGTTGTTGTTGGTGCGACGCAACCGGCGAGCCAGGACGCGCAGCAGCTGCTCGGCGATCTCGGGGCGCTGATCGATCCAGTCCTTGAGGGCAGCGCGGTCCATGCTGACTGCGCGCACCTCGGTGACCGTGGTGGCCGAGGACGTGCGAGGGCCGGGGTCGAAGATGGAGAGCTCGCCGAACATGTCCGACGGTCCCATGATCGTCAGCAAGTTCTCGCGGCCGTCGGGGGAGCGTCGCCCGAGCTTGATCTTGCCGGAAACGATGATGTAGAGCCGGTCTCCGGGCTCACCCTCGTTGAACACCACGTGTCCCCGGGGGAAATCGACAGGCTGCAGCTGCTTCGTCAGTGCCGCAACCGCAGAGGGTTCGACTCCTTGGAAGATGCCGGCCCGTGCCAGGACGTCGTCCACTTGCGCTCCTTTTGGGATGTCGGCGATGCGGTGACCCGCACCCCCGAAGGCGTCTGTACACACTCGTCTCACCACCGAATCGCGCTGCGATTCAGGCGTCGATGCCGATGCAATGTTCAAACACAACAATTACCTCAGGGGAGTCTACTTCGACTCGGCCGAAACCGAGTGATCGACGCCACCACAGGTTGCCAGAGGAACGGCACGTCTGTTCGCGTTCACCGTAAATTCATCCGAATGCGGACAAATGGGTGCTCAACTGGCCCGTTGGTCGACCATGCCGTCGCGCGTGTCGATCGTGCGCGGAGGAGTCTGGTGACGCTTGCGGGTGTTGAACCGAGCCAGGGCGTGGGGGAAGCCCTCGTTCGCCAGTGTGGCGACCTCGGACTTACTTGCCTGATCGAGGAATTCCTCTACTTCGTGCTCCCGGACGCCGAGCTTGCTGAGCCGGAACTCGACGCGCTCCATCGCGAGTGCGAAGAGCATGAGTAGTACCGGAAAGAGCACCACGGCGAGTCCTTGCATACCGGCCAGTTAACACCGAAAAGGTCTCGATACAAACACAGCTCGGCGCGCTCGCGTAGTTCGTTACGCATTCTTGTCCGTACAGTTGTGGCGTGGAATCGACAGCCCCGAAACGCCCCGACGTGCGCAAACGCGAGGAGACGCGACTCGGCCTCGTGCGGCGGGCCCGGCGGATGAACCGAACGCTCGGGGTCGCGTTTCCGCACGTCTACTGCGAACTCGACTTCACCACGCCCCTCGAACTCGCCGTCGCGACCATCCTCTCGGCGCAGTGCACCGACAAGCGCGTCAACATGGTGACTCCGGCCCTGTTCGTGAGATACCGCACAGCTCGCGACTACGCCGAAGCCGACCGAACCGAACTCGAAGAGTTCATCCGAACCACCGGCTTCTACCGCAACAAGGCCAACTCGCTGATCGGGCTGGGTCAGAAGTTGCTCGAGAACTTCGACGGCGAAGTCCCCGCATCGTTGAAGGATCTGGTGACGTTGCCCGGCATCGGCCGGAAGACGGCCAACGTCGTGCTCGGCAACGCGTTCGACGTTCCCGGCATCACCGTCGACACCCACTTCGGCCGACTGGTGCGGCGCTGGCAGTGGACCGAAGAAGAGGACCCCGTCAAGGTGGAGCACGCCGTCGGCGCGCTGATCGAGCGGAAGGAGTGGACCGTGCTCTCCCATCGCGTCATCTTTCACGGTCGACGCGTCTGCCACTCCCGCACGCCGGCGTGCGGGGTGTGCGTCCTCGCCAAGGACTGCCCGTCGTTCGGCCTCGGCCCGACCGATCCGGCGACCGCTGCAGCCCTGGTGAGAGGTCCCGAGACCGATCATCTGCTCGCTCTCGCCGGAATCGTGTCGTGAACAAGGCCGCACTCCGCTGGTCTCTGGTCGCGCTCATTCTCGTCGTCGGGATGGTCTATGCCCTCTGGCCACGCAATGAATCTCCGGCAACGCAGCGCGCCGATGGTCCCGGTCTGGGGCAGCAAGGACCGTCGACGGCCGAGCGTCGGGCCGCCGATACTCCCGAGGCTCTGGCACCGCTGCGGCAGACCGCCGGTCTCGACGCATGTCCGACGCCGTCGGGCGCTGCAGCAGGCCCGTTGACGGGCATCACCCTCGAATGCATCGGCGACGGCTCGTCGATCGACCTCGGCCAGGCTCTGGCCGGGCGACCCGCACTGCTCAACATCTGGGCCTATTGGTGCGGCCCGTGCGCGAAGGAGTTGCCTTACCTGCAGCAATACGCGCAGCGGGCGGGTGATGCAGTCACGGTGTTGACCGTCCACAACGATGCCAACGAGTCCAACGGGCTGACCCGTCTGGCCGAGTACGGCGTCACGCTGCCCGGCGTTCAGGACGGTGCCGGACGCGTCGCCGCGGCGGCGGAAGCGCCGAACGTGCTGCCCGTATCCGTTTTGATATCTGCGGATGGCACTGTCGCCAAGGTGCTGACCGAACCCTTCACAAGCGTCGACGACATAGCCGACGCAGTCCGCGAGAACCTCGGAGTCGCGTCGTGAGCGCACCCGAGTGGCTCGGGCGCATGCTCGACGTCGCCGGCAGCGAAAGCGGACTGACCGACACCACCGGCATCAACCCGGTGCTGCAACGGCAGGCGCAGCCGGCCGATCGAACCCGCTCGGCGGCGGTGTTGGTGCTGTTCGGCGGTCCGGCTGCCGCCGATCCGACCGCGCCCGGTGGGCTACCCGCCGAGGCCGACGTACTGCTGACCCAGCGGGCGTCGACCTTGCGCGACCACAGCGGGCAGATCGCCTTCCCCGGCGGTGCCACCGACCCGGGTGACGACGGGCCCATCGGAACGGCGCTGCGCGAGGCCCAGGAAGAGACCGGTCTCGACCCGGCCGGCGTCGTACCGCTCGCGACGATGCCCGGCATCTACGTGCCGCCGTCTCGATTCGACGTGGTTCCCGTGCTCTCGTACTGGCAGAGTCCAACCCCGGTCCGCGTCGTCGACGCCGGCGAAACCGAGCGCGTGGTGCGAGTTCCCCTGCGCGAGTTGCTCGATCCGGCCAACCGATTCCAGGTGCGTCACCCCGCCGGCTACCAGGGCCCGGCCTTCTCGGTGCAGGGAATGCTGGTGTGGGGATTCACGGGCGGTATTCTGGCGGGCCTGCTCGCTGTGTCGGGCTGGGAGTCCGATTGGGACACGGGGGATATACGCGATCTGGAGGCCAGCTTGACTGCGGTAGGAGCGAGGCTCGATCGGTGACGGGTTCAGGGTGGGTCGATATCGCGGTGCTCGCCGTCGCGCTGCTGGCGGCGACGTCGGGATGGCGACAGGGGGCGGTGGCGTCGGCGTTGGCGTTTCTGGGAGTCGTTCTGGGTGCCGTCGCCGGGATTCTGGTGGCACCGCACGTGCTCGAACACGTCGACGGATCACGCACGAGGGTGTTCGTCGGTATCGCGTTGATCGTGGTGTTGGTGATCGTCGGTGAGGTGGCCGGCATGGTTCTGGGTCGTGCGTTGCGCAGCGGAATACATTCGCGCTCAGCAAGATCGGTCGACAGCACGATCGGGGCAGGTCTGCAGGCCGCGGCCGTGCTCGCTGCCGCATGGTTGCTCGCCATTCCGCTGACGTCCTCGTCGCAGCCCGAGGTGGCCAGTGCCGTGCGTGGCTCGACGGTCCTGGGCAAGGTCGACGAGGTGGCACCCGAGTGGCTGCGTCAGGTGCCCAAGGAATTCTCGGCGCTGCTCGACACCTCCGGGCTGCCGGACGTCATCGGTCCGTTCGGACGAACTCCGGTCGCCGACGTCGCCGCTCCCGACTCCGGGATCGCCGCAGGCCCCGTCCCGGTGGCGTTGCAGGCGAGCGTCATCAAGATCAACGGAATCGCCCCGAGTTGCCAGAAGGCGCTCGAGGGTTCGGGTTTCGTCGTCGGGCCGGATCTGGTGATGACCAACGCCCACGTGGTGGCCGGTACCTCCGAGGTGACCGTCGATTCTCCGGACGGCCCTCTCGACGCCGACGTCGTCCTGTTCGATCCCGAAGAAGATGTTGCAGTGCTTCGTGTTTCGCAGCTGCAGGCTCCGGTGTTGCCGTTTGCGCCGAACCCGGCCGAATCCGGATCCGACGCCATCGTGTTGGGCTACCCGGGCGGCGGTCCGTACACGGCGAGCCCAGCGCGCATTCGCGAGATCATCAACCTCAGTGGACCGGACATCTACCGCACCGGAACTGTTCAACGCGAGGTCTATACGGTTCGCGGATCGGTGCGGCAGGGCAATTCCGGTGGGCCACTGGTCAATTCGAACGGTGAGGTACTCGGTGTGGTGTTCGGTGCTGCCGTCGACGACCCCGATACCGGATTCGTCTTGACCGCAACCGAGATCTCGGACGAGCTCGCCCGCAGCTTCGATGCGCCGGTCAGTGTGGGCACCGGCGACTGCATCGTCTGACGGCGGGACGTCAGCTTTCGAGCGCGACGCGCAGGATTTCCTCGGACACGACGTCGGGGGCTTCCTGGTGCACGTAGTGCCCCACGTCCCGCACTGTTCGACGGGTCAGCCCCGGTGCCCAGTGCCGATCGCGATCGAGGGTGGTGGGTAGGACGTACGGATCGAGGTCACCGCTGATCTGCGCGACGGGGATCGAGGTCTTCACGTCGACGGCGTCCATGAAGCGTCGGCCCTCGGCGCGGAACTGGCTACGGAACGCCCAGCGCTGATATTCGAGTGCGCTGTGCGCGGCCCCGGGAATTCGGATGGCCGAGCGCATCTTGCCTGCGGTATCGGCGAAATCGTCGGTGCGCTGCCACTGCGACCCGGCGCGGCTGCGCATCAACTCCTCCACTGCCGCGCCCCCTCGGCGCGTCAACAGCTTCTCGGGGCGCAGCGGAACTTGATACCGAACGAAGTGCGGCAGCAGAGCACCGCGCTGTTCGGAATCCTTCAGCACGGCGCGGCGTAGCGAGATCGGGTGCGGTGCATTGATCAGGACCATGGAGCGGACCATTCGCGGATGCAGAGCCGAGCTTGCCCAGCACACCAGGCCGCCGTCGGCATGACCGACGAACGTCGCATGTGGGTACCCCAGCGCGCGAACGAGACCGACGATGTCGCCGGCCAGGGTCCATCCGTCGTAACCACGTGGGGGCTTGTCGGAGTCGCCGTAGCCGCGGAGGTCGACTGCGACCGCTCGCACTCCGGAACTCGCGAGCGCGTCGAGCTGGTGGTGCCAGGAGTACCAGAAGTCGGCGAAGCCGTGCAGCAGCACCACCAGCGGGGCATCGGGAGCATGCTCGCCGACCTCCACGGTGTGGAACCGGATTCCATTGGCATGGATGTCGCGATGGATCCACTGTCCCGGGTAACGGACCGTGGACGGATCGGGATGATTCATACTGCTCGACTCGCCGGGCGTCGTCTACTTCTTGTAGCCGGGGATTCCGGGAATGCTGTCGTGCTGGTTGGGCAGCACGGTCGACGCCTGCTTGAGGGAGTCGATGGTCTTCTCGGGCTTGCGCAGTTTCTTGACCCTGCGGTAGCCGAGGAACCCGAACAGGCCGGCGACCAGCACCATGAACACGAAGACGATGAGGAACGAGGCCCATCGGTAGAGCCACACGTCGAGGAGCTCGGCGGCGAAGAAGAAGAAGAAGAACGAGCTGAACAGCAGCACCGTCAGCGCGACGATGAAGAAGACGCTGCCCTGCAGACCCTTCTTGACCTCGCCGGTGACCTCGGCCTTGGCGAGGGCAACCTCGGCACGCACCAGCGTCGAGACCTGAGTCGTGGCGTCCTTGACGAGGTTTCCGATGCTCGCGCTACCGGGTGTGCGGGCATCGACATCGGTGAGAGGTATCGACGAAATCGTGTTCGGGACGCCGTTGCCGTATCCCTTGTCATTGCTGACGCTCAACTCTCGACCCCTTGTAATCGCTGTGCTCGGTATTGCGGTGATCGCTCTGCTCGGTGTTGCGGAAGATCGTATCGACAGTAGTGCCTAAGTAGCAGATTATCTGTCCCGCGGCGGCTGAGCGACGCTCGGCCCGTCGTCGGTTACCTCTCCGCCCGTCGCGACAAACACGGGAATGTTGCACGAATCGGCAACGAACGGCCCGGGGGCGTGAAATTCTCAGGTGTTCATCAGGTAATTTTCAGGGAACTTTCCCCTTCAGGAGCACTCGTGAGTTCACCACACGCCGTCACGGACGACGGCGCAATTCCCGCACCTCAGGTGCCTCGGTCCCGAATCGTCATCGCCTCGATGGTCGGTACGTCCATCGAGTTCTTCGACTTCTATATCTATGCAACGGCCGCAGTGCTCGTCTTCCCCCGCCTGTTCTTCCCCGCGGGCAACGACACGACCGCGCTGCTGGCGTCGTTCGCGACGTTCGGTTTGGCGTTCGTCGCGCGACCCATCGGCTCGATTCTGTTCGGCCACTTCGGTGATCGCATCGGACGCAAGGCCACCCTCGTCGGGTCCCTGCTGACGATGGGTGTCGCGACGTTCGCGATCGGGCTCCTGCCGACCTACGCCGCGGCGGGTCTGTGGGCACCGGCTCTGTTGGCGCTGATGCGCTTCACTCAGGGCGTGGGCCTCGGCGGTGAATGGAGTGGTGCGGCGCTACTGGCCACCGAAACCGCGAAGCCGGGCAAGCGAGCCTGGGCGGCGATGTACCCGCAGCTGGGCGCGCCGATCGGCTTCTTCTTCGCCAACGGCATCTTCCTGCTCATCGTCATCGCGACCGGCTACGACTCCGCGAACTCCGGCACCGACCATGCGTTCCTCACGTGGGGCTGGCGCATTCCGTTCCTGCTCAGCGCGATCATGGTGATCATCGGCCTGTACGTCCGCCTCAAGCTCGAGGAGACGCCGGTGTTCAAGCTGGCAGTCGAGCGCGGCCAGAAGGTCAAGACCCCGTTGGCCCAGGTGTTCAAGACGAGCTGGCGTCAGCTGATCATCGGCACGTTCGTCATGCTCGCCACGTACACGCTCTTCTACATCATGACGACGTGGGTGGTCAGTTACGGAACAGGCAAGGTGGCCGACGTCAACGGGCCCAAGCTCGCGATTCCGTACACGGACTTCCTGGAACTCCAGCTCATCGCGGTGCTGTTCTTCGCGGCGCTGATCCCGGTCGCCGGGCTGCTCGCCGACAAGTACGGCCGCCGCCCCACGCTCATCGTCATCACCGCGGCGATCGTGCTGTTCGGTCTGTCGTTCCACTGGTTCGCCGACCCGTCGTCCGCGTCGGCAGGCAAGATGCTGGTGTTCATGTGCGTCGGCCTGGGACTGATGGGTCTGACGTTCGGACCCATGAGTGCCGTTCTGCCGGAACTGTTTCCGACGAACGTGCGCTACACGGGCTCGGGAATCTCGTACAACACCGCGTCGATCCTCGGAGCTGCAGTGGCTCCGTTCATTGCAACCTGGCTGGTGAGTTCCTACGGCGTCGGCTGGGTGGGCGTCTATCTCGCCATCGCCGCTGCGCTGACCCTGATCTCGCTGATCATCATGAAGGAAACGCGAGACCAGTCGCTCGACAGCGTGTAGGTGCCTTCGGCAGTGGTGTGGATATGTGCCTCATAGGGCGCATATCCACACCACTGGCCGCTAGCGGCCCTTCTTGATCGCCTCGAACACCTTCGGGTCGACGAGAGTGGAGACGTCACCGAGTTCGCGGCCCTCGGCCACGTCACGGAGCAGGCGGCGCATGATCTTGCCCGACCTGGTCTTCGGCAACTCCGGCACGATGGAAATCTCTCGTGGCCGCGCGATCGGCGAAATCTCCTTGGAGACTTGAGCTTTGAGTTCGGCGATCAATGCGTCGCCGGTGTTCTCCTCGCCGCCGCGCAGGATGACGAACGCGACGATGCCCTGACCGGTGGTCTCGTCGGCGGCACCGACGACGGCAGCCTCGGCGACACTGTGATGACTGACCAGTGCCGACTCCACTTCCGACGTGGAGATGCGGTGGCCCGAGACGTTCATGACGTCGTCGACGCGGCCGAGGACCCACAGGGCGCCGTCCTCGTCGTACTTGGCACCGTCACCGGCGAAGTACCAGCCTTCTTCGGCGTAGCGGGACCAGTAGGTGTCCTTGTAGCGGTCCATGTCGCCCCAGATCCCGCGGAGCATCGCCGGCCACGGCTCGGAGAGAACGAGGTATCCGTTGCCGCCGTTGCCCAGTGGCTTGGCGTCGTCGTCGACGATCTTGGCGGAGATACCGGGCAGCGGAGTCATTGCCGAGCCGGGCTTGGTCGCGGTGACGCCGGGGAGCGGGGAGATCATGATCGCGCCGGTCTCGGTCTGCCACCAGGTGTCGACGATCGGTGCGCTGCCGCCGCCGACGACGTCGCGGAACCAGCGCCACGCCTCGGGGTTGATGGGCTCGCCGACGGACCCGAGCAGGCGGATCGAGGACAGATCGTGTGCCTCGGGAATCTCCTTGCCCCACTTCATGAATGTACGAACGAGGGTGGGGGAGGTGTAGTAGATCGACACCTTGTACTTCTCGATGACGTTCCAGTGCCGATGCTCGTCGGGCGAATTGGGGGTTCCCTCGTAGACGACCTGGGTGGCGCGGTTCGAGAGCGGTCCATAGACGATGTAGGAGTGCCCGGTGACCCAGCCGATGTCGGCGGTGCACCAGTAGACGTCCGTGCCCGCCTTGTGGTCGAAGACGTTGTGGTGGGTGTACGAGGTCTGTGTCAGGTAGCCGCCGGAGGTGTGGATGATGCCCTTGGGCTTACCCGTCGTACCGGAGGTGTAGAGGATGAACAGGGGGTGCTCGGCCGGGAACGGCTGCGCCTCATGCTCTTTCGACGCTTTCGCGACGGTCTCGTGCCACCACAGGTCGCGTCCCTCGGTCCAGGCGACGTCGGAGTCGGTGCGCTTGACGACCAGAACGTTCCGGATGGAGGCGGCTCCGTCCACGGCTTCGTCGACGGTGTCCTTGATGGGGGCGGGCTTGCCGCGTCGCCACTGGCCGTCGGTGGTGATGACGAGTTTGGCTTCGGCGTCGTCGATGCGCGAGCGCAGTGCGGTGGCGGAGAACCCGGCGAAGACGACCGAATGGGTCAGGCCGAGGCGTGCACAGGCGAGGATCGAGACGATGGCCTCGGGGATCATCGGCATGTAGATCGCGACGCGGTCACCGGAGACGAGGCCGAGTTCGGTCAGGGTGTTGGCCGCCTGGCTGACGTCGGCGAGCAGATCGGAGTAGGTGATGTCGCGGCTGTCGCCGGGTTCACCTTCCCAGTGGATGGCGACCTGGTCGCCGTGGCCGTCGAGGACGTGGCGGTCGACGCAGTTGTAGGCGACGTTGAGCTCGCCGTCGGCGAACCATTTCGCGACGGGGGCGTCGGACCAGTCGAGTACCTCGGTGAACGGGGTGTGCCAGTGCAGCCGGCGAGCCTGCTCCGCCCAGAACCCGAGTCGATCCTTCTCCGCGGCGGCGTACAGATCTGCCTGAGCGTTCGCCTGCGCCGCGAACTCGGCCGACGGCGCGTAGGAGGCAACCGCGGTGTCGTCGCTGCCGGAGGTACTGGTCGTCATCTCGAATAGCTCTCTTTCGTCCGATGCTTTTCGCCCATGAAACGGCACTTACAGGCCGGTCTCGAGCCCCTAGTGAGGGTAGTCACATGTGATGGCGATCGCACCGTTGCAATCGGCTGCAACCCCTTGATCTGCGGTGATCGGTTGTTTCCGCACGATGGACGGTCATCGCCGTCGTCGACGGGAGGCTGTCTCGGCGGCTATGCCCGCACTGTGAGAAATCGACTTGCCGAAACGTTTCGATCATGTTTCCGACTTACTCGCCGGTCAACAAAACCCGGGGGAGTTCACATGTTCGTTTCAGGATGTGTCTAAAGTTCGTTCCATCAGATCGTTGGTACGGCTCACAGGCCGTGTCTTGCGGTCGCCCACGAATCCCCGGGCGTCGCGCCCGAGGAACTGAGCACGGACGACCCCGTGTTCACATCTGGATGGAGGATTTCCTTGCGTAAAACACGCATCGCGTCAGCTGCAATCGCAGTTGTCGTCGGAGCGGCGCTGGTGACGGCGTGCTCTTCGAGCGATTCGACCGGCGGCGGAGGGTCAGGAGACGGCTCCGGCATCATCAACGCCTGGAGCGGTGAGCCGCAGAACCCCTTGGTGCCCACCAATACGAGCGAGAACACCGGCGGACGTGTCGTCGACTCGATCTTCGCAGGCTTGGTGTCCTACACCCCCGAGGGCGGTGTCGAGAACGAGGTCGCGGACTCGATCGATACCACCGACGGCCAGAACTACACCGTCACGTTGAAGGACGGCTGGCAGTTCACCGACGGCACGCCGGTCACGGCCAAGTCGTTCGTCGATGCCTGGAACTACGGCGCACTGTCGACCAATGCGCAGCTGCAGGGATCGTTCTTCGATCCGATTCAGGGCTACGACGAGGTCGCAGCCGAGAACCCGACGGTGCAGACCATGTCCGGTCTCAAGGTCGTCGACGACAAGACGTTCACCATCGAGCTCAAGCAGCCCGAGGCAGCGTTCCCCGATCGTCTCGGCTTCGCCGCGTACTACCCGCTGCCCGAGGTTGCGTACCAGGACATCGCCGCGTTCGGCGAGAACCCGATCGGCAACGGCCCGTACAAGTTCGCCCAGGAGGGCGCTTGGCAGCACAACGTGCGGATCGACCTGGTCACGAACCCCGACTACGCCGGTAACCGCAAGCCCGCCAACGGCGGCGTGAGCTTCATTCTGTACAGCAACCTCGACACCGCATACACGGACCTGCTGTCGAACAACGTCGACGTTCTCGACAACGTTCCGGCCTCGGCCGTCACCACCTTCGAGTCCGATCTTCCCGACCGCACGGTGAACCAGCCGTCCGCGTCGATCGAGACGTTCACGATTCCGGGCCGCCTCGCGCACTTCGGTGGCGAAGAGGGTGTGCTGCGTCGTCAGGCGATCTCCAAGGCGATCAACCGCGACCAGATCACCGAGCAGATCTTCAACAAGACCCGTACCCCGGCCAAGGACTTCACCAGCCCGGCCATCGACGGCTGGACCGGCGACCTCTCCGACGTCGGAAACGTCGAGTACGACCCCGAGGGTGCCAAGGCTCTGTGGGCCCAGGCCGACGCCATCGCGCCGTGGTCCGGAACGTTCTCCATCGCGTACAACTCCGACGGTGGACACCAGGAATGGGTGGATGCGGTCAGCAACAGCATCCGCAACACGCTCGGCATCGAGGCGCAGGGTGCGCCGTACCCGACGTTCGCTCAGCTGCGTACCGAAGCCACCAACCGCACCATCGCGACCGCCTTCCGGTCGGGCTGGCAGGGTGACTACCCGCAGCAGTACGGCTTCCTGGCACAGAACTACCAGACCGGTGGCAGCTCCAACGACGGTGAGTACTCCAACCCCGAGTTCGACCGTCTGCTCCGCGAGTCCGCAGGTGAGACCGACAAGACCAAGGCGCAGGAGCTGACCAACCAGGCTCAGGAAATTCTGCTCAACGACCTGCCCGCAGTGCCGACCTGGTACCGCAACGCAGCGAGTGGTTGGTCGGAGAACGTCACCAACGTCAAGATCGGTTGGGACGGAATCCCCATCTACAACCAGATCGAGAAGAACTGATCACGTTCGCTCCACTGCTGTAGAGACCGAGAAGGGCGGTAGGTCTTCCACCTACCGCCCTTCTCGTGTGCTCGCTCACTCCCGTATCTACGTTCGACGCCCCGCTGCAGCTGATCCTTGCGCCTCTGCGGTGACGTCCACCTTCCTCCAAAGGAGGTGATCCGATGCTCTGGTACATCGGACGCCGATTACTTCAGATGATCCCCGTGTTCATCGGGGCGACATTCTTGATCTATGCCATGGTCTTCTTGCTGCCAGGAGACCCCATCGCGGCATTGGCCGGAGACAAGGCGATCAGTCCCGCCGTCGCCGACCAACTGCGCGCCCGCTACAACCTCGACCAGCCGTTCATCGTGCAGTACCTGCTGTACCTGAAGGGCATTTTCACGTTCGACTTCGGCATGTCCTTCTCGGGCCGCCCGGTCAGTGAAGTTCTCGTACAAGCGTTTCCGATCACGGCCAAGCTCGCCTCGATGGCCCTCGTGATCGAGGCCGTGTTCGGTATCGGCTTCGGTCTCATCGCGGGTCTGCGCAAGGGCAAGCTGTTCGACTCGACGGTCCTCGTCGTCAGCCTCGTCATCATCGCCGTGCCGATCTTCGTCATCGGCTTTCTCGCGCAGTTCTTCATCGGTATCAAGTGGGGTTGGGTGCCGCCGACAGTGGGAGGCAACACCAGCTTCACCAACCTGTTGCTGCCGGCATTCGTACTCGGAGCCGTCTCGTTCGCCTACGTGGTGCGGTTGACGCGCACGTCGGTGGCCGAGAATCTCAGTGCGGACTTCGTGCGGACGGCGACGGCCAAGGGGCTCTCGCGTAACCGGGTCGTCAACGTGCACGTGTTGCGTAACTCGCTGATTCCCGTCGTGACGTTCCTCGGTGCAGATCTGGCCAGCCTCATGGGCGGCGCGATCATCACCGAAGGAATTTTCAACATCAACGGAGTCGGCGGCACCATCTACCAAGCCGTCATCCGCGGTGAGGCACCGACCGTTGTGTCTTTCGTGACCGTGCTGATCGTCGTCTATCTGGTCGCCAATCTCATCGTCGACCTTCTCTATGCCGCGCTCGACCCGAGGATTCGCTATGTCTGATCCCATCACCCCGAAGAGCGTCGACGCCGATCGCGCTACTCGCCAAGCACGTTTCGTCGAGGCCGACGAGGTCATCGACGTGTCGCAGACCGACGCTGTCGTCATCGACGACGCACCCGCCAGCATCTGGTCGGATGCGTGGCGGAACCTGCGCACGCGTCCGATGTTCATCGTCTCGGCCATCATCATCCTGGCCGTCATCGTGGTCGCAGCCGTACCTGGCCTGTTCACCAGTACCGATCCGCGCTTCTGCGATCTGCAGTTCAGCATGCAGGGCCCGGGATCCGGACACTGGTTCGGTTACGACCGCCAGGGCTGCGACATCTACTCCCGGGTGCTGTTCGGTGCTCGGGCGTCCGTGCTGACCGGAGTCGGGGTCACGTTCCTCGTGCTGGTCATCGGCGTCGTGTTCGGTGCTCTGGCCGGCTTCTACGGCGGCATCGCGGACTCGTTGCTCTCACGGATCACCGACATCTTCTTCGGCGTTCCGCTGATCTTGGCGGCCATCGTCCTCATGCAGCTGTTCACCGATCGCACGATCTTCACGGTGATTCTGGTGTTGGCGTTGTTCGGCTGGCCTCAGATGGCTCGCATCACTCGCGGTGCAGTGCTGTCGGCGAAGGGCAACGACTACGTAATGGCCTCGCAGGCTTTGGGTTTGACGCGACTGCGAACTCTGATCCGGCACGTCCTGCCCAACGCGATGGCACCGATCATCGTCATCACGACGATTTCACTCGGTACGTTCATCGTGGCCGAGGCGACGCTGTCGTTCCTCGGTATCGGACTGCCTCCCACCGAGGTCTCCTGGGGCGGCGACATCAGTGCCGCCCAGGTCACCCTGCGACAGGGCTCGACCATTCTCTTCTATCCTGCTGCAGCGCTGGCAATCACGGTGCTCGGCTTCATCATGATGGGTGACGCCCTGCGCGACGCCCTCGACCCGAAGGCGAGGAAGCGATGACGGATCCAGCACGCATCGCAGTGGAGCAGCCCCTGCTCGACATCCAAGATCTCGAGGTCTCGTTCCGGTCCAACTCCGGTGCGGTCCCGGCTGTTCGCGGAGTATCGCTGACGGTCTACCCGGGGCAGACCGTTGCGATCGTGGGCGAATCCGGTTCCGGTAAGTCGACCACCGCGCACTCGATCATCAACCTGCTTCCCGGAACCGGCACGGTGACGGCGGGGCGCATCCTGTTCGAGGGCCGTGACTTGGCGCAGGCCAAGGAAAAGGACTTCGTCGACATCCGCGGCAGCCAGATCGGCCTGGTTCCTCAGGACCCGATGTCCAACTTGAACCCGGTGTGGAAGATCGGCTTCCAGATCGAGGAGGCCCTCGCTGCCAACGGCATCGCCAAGGGTAAGGCGGCGCGTGTTCGGGCAGCCGAGCTGCTCGAAGAAGCGGGCCTCAGCGATTCGGAGAAGCGGGTCAATCAGTACCCGCACGAGTTCTCGGGCGGTATGCGTCAGCGCGCGCTCATCGCGATCGGGCTTTCGGCACGTCCGAAACTACTGATTGCCGACGAGCCGACGTCCGCTCTCGACGTGACCGTGCAGCGTCAGATTCTCGATCATCTCGAAGGTTTGACGAAGGAACTCGGAACCGCGGTTCTGCTGATCACCCACGATCTGGGCCTGGCTGCCGAACGAGCCGAGCACCTCGTCGTCATGAGCAAGGGGCGGATCGTGGAATCCGGTCCGGCACTGGAGATCCTGCAGGACCCTCAGCATCCGTACACGCGCAAGCTCGTCTCCGCCGCGCCGTCTCTCGCGTCGCAGCGACTGAAGTCGTCGGTGGTGCGCAAGGACATCGTCGAGCATGCCAAGCAGGTGGCGGTCGAGGCCGTCACCGAGGAGACCGACTCGGCATTCGAGCCGGCCGCGGACACTGTGCTCGTGGTCGAGGGGCTGACCAAGGAATTCAAGCTCCGGGGCGGCAACCCGTTCAAGTCGTCCGTGTTCACGGCCGTCAAGGATGTGTCGTTCGGAGTCGCACGCGGTACCACCACTGCGATCGTCGGCGAATCGGGTTCTGGCAAGTCGACTGTGGCACAAATGGTTCTGGGACTTCTCGAGCCCACTGCGGGTTCGGTGAAGTTCGACGGGCGCGATGTGGCGGGGTTGAACAACAAGGACGCGTTCGCGTTTCGTCGTCGAGTGCAGCCGATCTTCCAGAATCCGTACGGGACGCTGGACCCGATGTATTCGATCTTCAGCACCATCGAGGAGCCTCTGCGCACCCACAAGGTGGGGTCGAAGTCCGAGCGGGAAGCCAGGGTCCGTGATCTGCTGGACAAGGTGGCACTGCCGTCGTCGGTGATGCGCAGGTTCCCCAACGAGCTGTCCGGCGGCCAGCGGCAACGTGTCGCAATCGCTCGTGCGTTGGCCCTCGAGCCCGAAATGGTCATCTGCGACGAGGCAGTGTCGGCTCTGGACGTGTTGGTGCAGGCGCAGATCCTGTCTCTGCTCAACGACCTGCAGGCCGAGCTCGGGTTGACGTACCTGTTCATCACGCACGACCTCGCGGTGGTCCGTCAGATTGCTGACGACGTGCTCGTGATGCGCAGCGGCGAGATCGTCGAGGCGGCGTCGACCGATGCCGTCTTCGACAACCCGCAGCAGGAGTACACCCAGAAGCTGCTCGCAGCAATTCCGGGTGGCTCGGTGCAGCTGGGCGCATAGCCGCGGTGGGTGAGGGGGTACCGTCGTCTGTCGTGACGGACCCCCTCGCCCCGCTGCTGGAATTGCCCGGAGTTGTCGAATCCGCCGAACGGGCACGCGATGCCCTCGGTGCCGTGCATCGGCACAAGGCCAATCGTCGTGGGTGGCCGGCGACCGCGGCCGAGGCCGCTGTTCGGGCAGCTCGTTCGTCCTCCGCGCTCGAGGGCGGTTCGATGGATTTCCCTCGCGAAGGCGAGGAGGGTGACCCGATTCTGGCGGGTGCGCTGCGAGTGGCCGCTGCTCTCGACGGTGACGCCCTGCAGAACACGTTGTCGACGTGGAAGCGCGCACCACTGCAGACGCTGGCCCGCCTACATCTGTTGGCCGCCGCGGATCTCGTCGACGACGCGTCCTCGCTCGGTCGGCCGCGCGCGGACGCGGGCATCGGCGAGCGGCTCGATCTCCTTGCACAGTTGGTGACGGGTGGAACCTCCGCGCCGGCTCCGGTGATCGCGGCAGTCGTGCACGGTGAACTGTTGACGCTGCGGCCTTTCGGAACTGCCGACGGCATCGTCGCGCGTGCTGCATCGAGGTTGGTGGCTGCATCGTCGGGATTTGATCCGCACAACCTGGGCGTGCCCGAGGTGAGCTGGATGCGTCGAGCGAACGCGTACCGGGATGGAGCCGCCGGGTTCGCCGAGGGCACGGCAACGGGCGTCGGTAGTTGGGTGATCCTCTGCCTCGGAGCATTCGAAGCTGGTGCGGCAGAAGCGACTTCGATTGCAGAAGCTGCACAGTAGGAGTTGTGCACACGTAAAAGGGCGGCGATGCCGACTTGCGTCGACGTCGCCGCCCGTTAGCACGGAGCGCCTGGTTACCAAGCGTGCACAGGTGGGCTGTGATGGACTACCACGTGGCCTCGGCGAGAACTCGACGGTGATGAGGTCATCCCTGCAACCGGTGCAGGGTTCTTGCTGATCACCCACGAATATCGCAGGCCCACAACGCTTCTGCCATTAGGTGGCAAGCTCCGCGTGGGTGCCGGTGTCCGTGCTGGGAATCGCGGTCGGGAGAAGCGAACCTTCTCTTCCGGTTCGTTCTTGGCCTTCCGTTCTTCCGTACGTCATTTGTACCCCGTGACGCCGCTCACATCAAGGGTTTGGGCTCATCGTTTTCTGCGGAGTAGTCCGTAGGTGATCGCGCCGGCCGCTATTGCGCTGAAACCTGCTGCAGCACTGGCTACTACGGTCTTCCCGGACGGATTCGGAATGCGGGAGCGCAGCGAAACGGGGTTCGAGAATGTCAGAATCGGCCAGCCGAGGGACGAGGCCTCTTTGCGGAGCGCGCGGTCTGGATTGACGGCGGTGGGGTGCCCGACCGCCCGCAGCATCGGCACGTCGGTGATCGAATCCGAGTAGGCGTAGCTCTTGGCCAGGTCGTAATCATGTTGTGCCGCCAGGGACTTCATGGCGTCGACCTTGCCTTCGCCGTAGCAGTAGAAGTCGACCTCGCCGATGTACTTGCCGTCGACAGTCACCATCGTCGTGGCCATGCTGTGGTCGGCACCCAGCAGTTCGGCGATGGGGTGCACGATCTCGTCACCCGACGCCGAGACGACCACCACGTCGTGTCCGCGGAGTTTGTGGTCCGCGATCAGATCGGCCGCTTCGGCGAAGACGAGGGGATCGACGATGTCGTGCAGGGTTTCGGCCACCACTGCTCGCACCTGTTCGACGTCCCACCCGGCGGTCATGCCGGCGATGTGCGCGCGCATGCGTTCCATCTGGTCGTGATCGGCACCGGAGAGCAGGAACAGGAACTGCGCATAGCTGCTCTTGAGTACCGCTCGCCGGTTGATCAGACCTTGGTCGAAGAACGGCTTGCTGAAGGCCAGAGTGCTGGACTTCGCGATGATCGTTTTGTCGAGGTCGAAGAAGGCGGCGACGCGCGCTGCGCGTCGGCCGGCGGGGGCGTCGTCGGTGTCTGCGCTGAGGGTCACGATTGTCACCATAGTGGCCGGTGGTGACCGGTGGATGTCGCGCAACTTCTCTTCTCGACTCGCTCCGAACATGTCCACAAATTGAGACGGTTGAACTTGCAAACAAGGACGTCCACGGGTGTAGTATTTTCCACGAGCCCGGTTCATTCCGGGCGGTGTTCAGCCCGACCCCCCGGGGCTGAACCAGACGACCCTCGCCTCCTCCCCCCCTGGCGAGGGTCGTCCTCTTTTTCGGGGTAGGCCGAAAACTGGTACCGCGGTACCGGTATTCATCCACAGGGGCCGATCTATCCACATTTCCCCAAGTCGCGCGCCGCGCGAGCGGATTCTCGCGCACGCTTGGGTCCATGAAAACGGATCCGATTTCACGGCGGACGAATGCGAACGCGTCGATGTCGATCGACCATCACGGACTGCGTCAGGACGTGTATCGAATCGCCGCAGCCGCGGATTGTGTTGTGGAAGAGCAGAACTTACTGGTCGGTATCGGATCGGCGCGCCCGATTTGGGAATTCCAAGGAATTATTTTGATCGATTTTTCTTCTGCCGAGTCGGCGCTCGCAGGCGGATTTCCGCGGCGGCCCGGCGTCGTTCTTGTCACGGCCGCCTCGCCGACACTCGACGATTGGCGGACGGCCACAGCGCTCGGTGCCGAACACGTCGTCTCGTTACCCTCGGACGAGGACACGCTCGTTCGCATCCTCGGTGAACCCGTCGCCACATCGCCGGGCGGCGGTGGCGTCATCGTGGTCGTCGGTGCCCGCGGAGGTGCGGGTGCCTCCACGTTTGCGGCGGCGCTGGGCCTGTGCAGCAGTCGCACGGGGCAACGCACACTCATGGTCGAAGCCGACCGGTACGGCAGCGGCCTCGATCTGCTGCTCGGCTGGGAGAACGCCCCAGGTTTGCGATGGTCCGGCCTCGTCGTCGAGGGCGGGCGAGTATCCGGCGACGCACTCCACGGCGCGCTGCCATCGAAGAACGGATTGTCGGTGCTGGCACTCGGGCGAACCGACGACCGGCGAACCGGACTCTCGGCCGTTTCCGCGGCGGCTGTGCTCGACGCAGGGCGCGCTGGAGGCGATCTCGTGGTGTGCGACGCCCCGCGCCACTCCGATGACCTCTCGGACGCCCTGTACGCCGCGGCCGACCTCGTCGTACTGGTGCTGCCTGCGGAATTGCGGGCCGTGACGTCGGCAGAAGCAGTAGCGGACGAGATCTCGAGTCGAAATGCGAACGTCGGATTGGTCGTTCGTGGCCCCGCCCCCGGGGGACTGCGGGCCGCGGACATCGCGGCCGCCCTCGACCTGTCGCTGCTGACGTCGATGCGGGCCGAGCCGGGATTGGCCGAGCGTCTCGAGCGGGGCGGACTTGCTCTCGGCCGCCGGTCACCGCTCGCGGCGGCGGCAACCGTGGTACTGGATACGTTCGCGCACAAGCCCGGTGGTCAGCGGTGGGCCGCATGAGCGCAGTCGTCACCGCCGATCTGCTCGACCGCGTACGAGATCGGCTGGCTGCCTCGGCGCAGTCTCCAATGCCGGCGACCGTTGCCGCGGCCATCCGCACCGAGGCCGGGGGAGTCATCGGTGACACCGATATGCTTGCGGCACTGCGTATTCTGCAGACCGAGCTCACCGGAGCAGGACCGTTGGAGCCGCTCCTGTCCGAGCCAGGGGTGACCGATGTCCTGGTCACGGCGCCGGATCAGGTGTGGATCGATCGCGGTAGAGGCCTGGAACGCACCGGAGTCCAGTTCGCCGACGAAGCCGCGGTCAGGCGGCTGGCGCAACGGCTCGCTCTCTCGGCCGGTCGGCGATTGGACGATGCGCAGCCGTGGGTCGACGGCCGATTACCCGGCGTCGGACAGGGAGCGTTCGGGGTCCGTCTGCACGCGGTGCTGGCACCGGTGGCGAGCGGTGGAACCTGCCTGTCGTTGCGAGTGCTCCGCCCTGCTACCCAGGGGCTCGCCGCGCTCCGGGCGTCCGGTGCGGTGACCGAGGAGGGCTACGATCTGCTCGCGCGGATTGTGCTCGCGCGCTTGGCGTTTCTGGTCGTCGGAGGTACCGGCGCTGGAAAGACCACGCTTCTGGCTGCTCTGCTGGGCGAGGTCGACCCGGCCGAACGAATCGTCTGCGTGGAGGACGCGGCCGAGTTGGCACCGGCGCATCCTCATGTGGTGCGCCTGGTGGCCCGTGCTCCGAACGTCGAAGGTGTGGGCGAGGTGTCGGTTCGGCAATTGGTTCGCCAGGCACTGCGGATGCGACCCGATCGGCTCGTCGTCGGTGAGGTGCGCGGGGCCGAGGTGATCGACCTGATGACGGCGCTCAACACCGGGCACGACGGCGGCGCCGGAACCATCCATGCCAATTCGCCCTCGGAAGTTCCCGCTCGCCTCGAAGCTCTTGCCGCACTGGGCGGAATGGGTCGCGACGCCCTGCACAGTCAACTTGCGGCGGCCGTGCAGGTCGTCCTGCACGTCCACCGGAGCGCCGACGGCACGCGCAGATTGCGGGAGATCGGACTGGTGGAGGTGGATTCGACGGGTCGTGTTCATATCGTGCCGGCATGGTCCGCTGATTCCGACGCCGTGCCCGGGCAGCGCGGGCTGCACGAACTGCTCGCTCGGCGCTGTGGCGAGATGCGATGACGGCTGCACTGTGTGTCCTGGCCGCTGCATTTACGCTGTGGCCCAGCCGCTCTCGCCGACTACCGCGCCGCGGTCGAGTTGCCGTCGGCGTTCCTGGGTGGGCGCTCCCTGTCGCTGTTGCCGCGGCGTCGGCCGTGGGCATGTTCTGGATCGGCGGTCCGTGGGGCGCGGCGGCTCTGTTCGTGGCGGGCGGTACCGGATGGCACCGACATCGCCGTCGCACCGTGCGCGCCCGTCGTACGGCCGAATTGGATTGGTTGGCAACCGGAGTCGAAGTGGTCATCGGTGAACTGCGGGTCGGTGCGCACCCGGCGACGGCCGGCGAAGTGGCTGCGGACGAGTGCGGCGGGATCGCCTCGGAGGCGCTGCGCGGTGCTGCGTCCAGATCGCGAATCGGTGGACGCGCTGCCGACGGGATAGCCGCGTCGGATCCACTGTTGAACCCCGAACTGGACCGCTTGGCCGCGGCATGGCGGGTGGCCGACGAACACGGCCTCGCACTCGCCGAGTTGCTCGACGCCGTGCGCGAGGATCTGCTCGGACGTCGGCGATTCCGGGAACGAACCGAGGCGTCGCTCGCAGGGGCCCGCGCTACTGCATTGGTGTTGGCTGGACTGCCCGTTCTTGGGGTCGCGCTCGGACAACTGATGGGGGCCGATCCGCTGCGCATACTGCTGGGCGGCGGGCTGGGCGGAATCCTGCTCCTCATCGGAACCGCTCTCGGTTGCGCAGGTCTGCTGTGGACCGATGCGATCACCGGCAAGGTGACGACATGACGTGGGCGATCACGCTCTGTCTGGCAACGGCTTTGGTCGTCGTCCCCGCTGCCCGTGGCGGTTTGGCGCGAGTAGAGGTTTCAGGGCTTTCGACGACAGAAGCCGTCGACGACTCCGGACCCGATCCGCTCGCCGTGGCGACGACGTTCGACCTTCTCGCTGCGTGTCTGCGTTCCGGACTCCCGATCTCGACTGCCGCGGCGGCCGCAGCCCATTCCGCTCCGCCCGCATTCGGTGTCGCACTGCGCAAAGCCGCCGATCTGCTCGAGCTGGGGGCCGATGCAGCGACGGCGTGGGATGCAGTGGCAAAGGATCCGAAGACCGAGGCGCTGGCACGGATGGCGCGACGATCCGCTCGGGCCGGGTCGTCCATGGCGTCGGCGATGACGGAACTGGCTGCCACCCAACGAACTCGGGCCGAGGATGCGTCGGCGGCTGCGGCCGAACGGGCCGGTGTGCTGATAAGCGGACCGCTGGGCCTGTGCTTTCTGCCGGCTTTCATCTGCCTGGGCATCGTGCCCGTGGTGATCGGCCTTGCGGGCAATGTGCTGGCCGGCGGCGTGCTGTGACCGCCGAACTACGAATCGTCCGGTGCGGATACGCCGCGCCGGAATACTGGGAGGGGAAGCGTCATGATGCGGAATGCACTGCAGGAGATCAAGACTCGAGTCGCATTGTTCGGTGTGGAGGACGACGGTATGTCGACCGCGGAGTACGCGATCGGCACCATCGCGGCCGCGGCATTCGGCGCGGTGCTCTACACGGTGGTGACGGGGGACAGCATTGTGACCGCGCTGACGGGGATCATCGATCGAGCGCTCAACACAGCCGTCTGATTCCGGGCGGTGAGGACGGGGCTGTGACGGTGGAGGCGGCGATTGCCGTCGCGTCCATCGTCGCAGTGATCGTGGTGTGCATCGGTGCGATCGTGTCGGTGACGATGCACATCGGCTGTGTCGATGCTGCGCGGGAGGCGGCTCGGTTGGCGGCGAGAGGTGATGCGACCCGGGCGGTGTCGGTGGGGGAGCGGGTTGCGCCGGAGGGTGCTCGGATCACGGTGCGCGAAGACGGTGAATTCTTCGTCGCGCGGGTGGAGGTGGAGAGTCCGCTCCCGGGACTGACGTTGTCGGCGGAGGCCGTTGCTGCTGCGGAACCGGTTGCAGCGGAATGAGGCTCGCATTCCGAAAGGCGCTGCGCGATGACGAGGGCGGGGCGACGGTCTTGGCGGCACTGGCGATGTCGGCGTTGATCGCCGTCGTGGTGATGGTGATGCACGTCGGGTCGGCGGTGGGCGCTCGTCATCAGGCGCAGTCGGCTGCTGATCTCGCTGCATTGGCCGGTGCGGGGGCCCTCGATCGCGGGGTGGCCGATGCGTGTGAGACGGCGAGGGGATTGGCGATGCGAATGGGAACGGAGTTGCGGGAGTGCACGATCGACGATTGGGACGTGATCGTGACGGTGGGTCAGTCGGTGTTCCTCGGACGCTTCGGAATGTCCGACGCCACCGCGACGGCGCGGGCGGGGCCGGAGTGAGTCCGGGCCCCTGCCCGCCGGCCGCCCGAATCCGCAAACGCGCGCGCGTTTGTCAGGTGCGAGCGGAATCGCCCCGTTCGAGCCGGCGAATTCGCGCGCGTTCAGCGAATGCGCGCGCGTTTGCGGTGAAACCCGGCCTCGACCCCCGCCCGAGGACCCGAACCCGTGGCCGAGAGTCTTGCCACGGCCTCGGCGGGTCGGGATGTCCGCAGCGGTCAGCGCGGCGTGAATGCGGCGGTACCGGACTGCAGAGGGGCCAACCGAGTGAGTTGCGTGACGTGTTCCGGGGTCAGTTCCGCGAGTGAATTGACCTGCAGCAGTTGCATGGTGCGGATGATCTCCTCCCTCAGAATTTCGATCATGCGGTCGACGCCCGCGCGGCCACCGGCCATCAGGCCGTACAGATACGCGCGGCCGACGAGCGTGAACGATGCTCCCATTGCGATGGAGGCGACGATGTCGGCACCGTGCATGATGCCGGTGTCGACGGCTACTTCGAAGTCGGAGCCGACTTCACGGACGACCTGCGGCAGCAGGTGGAAGGGAACGGGAGCCCGATCGAGTTGTCGGCCTCCGTGATTGGACAGAACGATGCCGTCCACACCCAGTTCGGCCAGGCGCGCCGAATCCGCCACCGACTGAACACCTTTGACGACCAACTTGCCGGGCCAGATCTCACGGATGACGTCGAGATCCTCGAACGAGATGGAGGGATCCATCGCTGAATCGACCAGCTCTCCGACCGTGCCGCCGGTAGAGGTCAGCGACGCGAACTCCAGCTTGGGCGTGGTGAGGAAGTCCCACCACCACCATGGACGCGGAATGGCGTTGGCGATGGTCGACGCGGTCAACTGCGGCGGAATGGAGAACCCGTTGCGTTTGTCTCGCAGGCGAGCCCCGGCGACCGGTGTGTCGACCGTGAACAGGAGGGTGTCGAAGCCAGCTTTCGCGGCGCGTTCGACCAGACCGAACGAGATGTCGCGGTTACGCATGACGTAGAGCTGGAACCAGTTTCGGCCGTTCGGGTTGGTGGCCTTCACGTCCTCGATCGACGTGGTGCCCAGCGTCGAGAGGGAGAATGGAATTCCAGCAGCGCCGGCGGCGGCAGAACCGGCGTACTCACCCTCGGTCTGCATCAGGCGCGTGAAGCCCGTCGGGGCGATACCGAACGGAAGCGCGGACGGTCCGCCGAACACCGTCGTCGAGGTGTCGACGTGGGAGACGTCTCGCAGGATCGAGGGGTGGAATTCGACGTCACGGAAGGCCTGCCGGGCTCGGGAGAGTGAGATCTCGGCGTCGGCCGCGCCGTCGGTGTAATCGAATGCCGCGCGCGGGGTACGGCGACGGGCGATGGTGCGGAGATCGTCGATGGTCAGTGCCGCGCTGAGGCGTCGTCGGCGCAGGTTCAGATCGGGCTTCTTGAACGAGAGCACCTCGCGCAAGTCGGTGGCTTTCGGTATCTGCCGGGCAATGGGCATGCGTCGTCTCGATTCTGTGGGCTGATCCTCTCCCCACCACACCACCCGAGGTGTCGGCAGCAACGAGCAGGGTGGCGCACCAGTTCGATCCAAGCCTTGAACGCGCGCGCGTTTGCGAAAAATGACTGGCAATCCCCGCGAAACCCTGGCAATTTTGCGCGCGCATGGCAAGTGCGCGCGCGTTTGCGGCGAACCCCACAATTGGTACCCAGCCACCAGGTTCCTGACTGCGAGATGGGCCGGCTCATCCCTCGCGAGTGACGGCCGCCAACACTGCGGTCAGCACTCGAACGGCACCCTCTTTGTCGAGGGGGTCGTTACCGTTTCCGCATTTCGGGGATTGCACGCAGGACGGGCAACCGGTCTGACACTCGCAGGAGACGATCGCGTCCTTGGTGGCGGCGAGCCAGTCGGCGATGGCCACGTGTCCGCGGTCTGCGAAGCCTGCTCCGCCGTCGTATCCGTCGTAAACGAAGACGGTCGGGAGCCCGGTGTCGGGGTGTAATGCCGTCGACACTCCACCGATGTCCCATCGATCGCAGGTCGCGACCAACGGCAGCAAGCCGATGGCGGCGTGCTCGGCCGCGTGCAGCGATCCGGGGAATCGCTCGAACGGAACACCGCTGTGCTCCAACAAATCCGGGGTGATGGTGTACATGATGGCGCGGGTGTCGAGGGTCTGCGCCGGCATGTCGAGTTCGATGGAATCGAGGACCTCGCCCGAGGGGAGGCGTCGAAGATATCCCACCACCTGATGGGTGACGTTCACCTGCACCAGCGCGACGCGGACCTCGCCGTAGTCGACGGATTCGTGCACCGCCGTGATGGCGATGTCGGTGATCTCGCGGGCCGAGGTGTTCCACTCGGGTTGTTCGGCGTGCACCAGCGCGAGGCCGGCCTCGAGATCGAGCTCGTCGACCACGAAGGATTCGCCTTGATGAATGTGCACCGCACCGGGATGTGCTGTGGCAGGCGCACGTCCGCCGTCGACGGTGCCGAGCATGCGGCCGGACTCGCCGTCGACGATGGCGACCTGCACGCCCGTGCCGCCGCGAATGTTGACCGCACCGTGCGGAGACAGCTGCTGCCCCTCGGGGGTGATGAACCACCCGTGAGGACGCTTACGCACGTAGCCCTTCAGCTCGAGCTCTTCGAGTACCGATTCCGCGCTCAACGCCTCGGCCTCGGCTAGGGTGATCGGTAGTTCGACTGCAGCGCAAAGTAATTGGGGAGCAAGAATATACGGATTGGTCGGGTCGGTGACGGTTGCCTCGACCGGCTTGTCCAGCAGGGCCGCCGGGTGATGCACCAAGTAGGTATCCAACGGATCGTCGCGCGCGACGAGTACCAGCAGTGAGCCCTCCCCGCGTCGTCCGGCACGCCCACCCTGCTGCCAGAACGAGGCGACGGTACCGGGGAAACCGGCGACGATCACCGCGTCCAAACCGGCGATGTCGACGCCGAGTTCGAGGGCGTTGGTGGTGGCCACTCCCAGCAGAGTTCCGTCGGAGAGGTCCCGTTCGAGCTTTCGCCGATCCTCGGCCAAATAGCCTGCGCGATAAGCGGCGACGCGTCGGACCAACTGCGGATCGACGTCGGCGAGAATTCTCTGGGTCCCCAACGCGGTGACTTCGGCACCGCGCCTGGACCGTACGAACGCAAGTGTCCGCGCACCCTCGATCAACAGATCCGCCATGATGCGCGACGCCTCGGCCCCCGCCGATTTGCGTACCGGCGCACCGTTCTCGCCGGTGATTTCTCTGAGCAGCGGCGGTTCCCAGAGTGCGACGGTACGCGCTCCGTGGGGCGAGCCGTCCTCGGTGATCTCCTCGCAGGGCGCTCCGATGAGTCGGCTGGCAGCGCGTCCCGGCTCCGAGGTGGTGGCACTGGCGAGAACGAACACCGGAGACGCTCCGTAGCGCGCGCAGAGGCGTCGCAACCGACGGAGTACCAGGGCGACGTTGGAGCCGAAAACACCTCGGTAGTAATGGCATTCGTCGACCACCACGTAGCGAAGGTTGCGCAGGAAACGCGACCATCGTTCGTGCGCGCCGAGGATGCCCAGGTGCAACATGTCGGGATTGGTGAAGATCCAGCGCGCATTGGTTCTGGCCCACTGCCGAATCTCGATCGGGGTATCGCCGTCGTACGAGCTGGGAAACACCTCGGCGAGATCGTCTGACAGCGAACGTAACTCGTCGGTGATCGAGATGGTGGTGCGTAACTGATCGGCTCCGAGGGCCTTGGTCGGTGCGAGATACAGTGCCGTCGCCCGCGCGTCGGCGGCCAGCGTCGTCAGAATGGGCAGCTGATAGGCCAACGATTTGCCCGAAGCCGTACTCGTCGAGAGCACCACATGGCTGCCCTCGGCGGCGAGCGTCGCGGCCCGGGCCTGATGCGTCCACGGTTGTGCGATGCCCCGAGAGGTGATCACCTGCACCACTTCCGGGCCGACCCACGACGGCCATGGTGCAAAGTTGGACGATCGAGCCGGCATCTCGGCGACGTGCGTGACGGGGCCGTCGTCGGCGGGGGTACCGGCCAACACTCGATCCAGCAGCCGCTGCCCGTAACTCCGGACATCCGCACCGTCGTGCGGATGCTTCTCGCTCACTGCCGCTCTCCATGCATTCGTTCGATCTACTGGCCAGCCCGTTCGGGCTTGCTGGGTCGTTCCGCAGGCTCCACTCCTGGGCTTGCCGGGTCGTTCCGCAGGCTCCACTCCTGCCTAGGCGCGACCTGTGGTCCTCATGCTATCGCGGACCCGAAACGAGCGGCTCGAGCCCTGGTGAGAGCCGCATTCCACCCGTCCGGCGTTGTGTGTTGTTACAAGACGGGCAATTTGTTCGAAAAGGGGCGGTTTTCGACTGTTGCGAACGCGGAGTTCATGGTTCACTTGACGCGGTCGCAGCTTCTGTGTTCGTTCTACGCTTCGCAGGATCTTATGTTGCGGGCGCGGTACTGGGAGAGCTCGTCCATCAGGGGGAATCCTGAGGGGGATTCGTACAAGTGCAGCGGTCGGAACCGGCCCGATGGATCGAAAGTGCGCTCCATCGAATCCGGTGTTAGAAAGAGAAGGAAAAGCATGGCACAGGGAACTGTGAAGTGGTTCAACGCCGAAAAGGGCTTTGGATTCATCGCACCAGAAGACGGCTCCGCTGACGTTTTCGTTCACTACTCCGAGATCCAGGGCAGCGGCTTCCGCACCCTCGAGGAGAACCAGCGCGTCGAGTTCGAGGTCGGCCAGGGCACCAAGGGTCCTCAGGCAACGGGCGTTCGCGCAGTCTGATTCTTTTCTCTTCGGAGACGAGAACCTTCATCCCCCTTTCTCGATCGGCCGTGAAAAGCCGTTCGAGAAAGGGGGATGTTTCGTTCGTGGCGAACCACCAGGAAGAGTCGAAAGCAGTGTCTGCCGGTGTCGATGTCCTAATGTCCATGCTGTGAACCAGCTGTCCTTCTTCTCTGCCGAGTCGTTGCCGCCCGCGGTGACCGATCTCAGCGGACTGCTGGCTGCCACCGGCCATGTCGTCACGTCCTCGGGAGCGGCGCGTATCTCCGTCGTCGTCGACGCGCAGTGGCGGGCCGATGCCATTGCCGAGTTGATCGAACAATGTGGTTTGTCGGCAGAGCTGGGACGGTCCGAAGAAGACCGTCCTCTCGTCCGCACCGCGTCGGTTCCGGAACTGTCCGCGTTGGCGTCGTTGTGGACCAAGGGCGCGGTGAAGGCCGTGCCTCCCGGGTGGGTGCCCGGTTCTCGGGAGTTGCGGGCATGGGTGCTCGCGTCGGGGCGTCCCGAGGCGGAGGGGGAACGCTACGTACTCGGCCTCGATCCGCACGCGCCGGAGACTCATGCGGTCCTCGCTCAATCGTTGATGCGCGCGGGCATCGCGCCGACTCTGATCGGCACCCGCGGGTCCAATCCTGGCCTTCGAATCACCGGCCGACGTCGGCTGTTGCGCCTCACCGAGAACGTCGGCGAGGCTCCTGCGAATGTGGACGCACGTACCAATTGGCCCCACGCTGAGTAGGAAGATGAATGACTGATCTGCGAGTATTTGCTCGACGTATGTCAGTCTGTTAGGAGTGGGGCAGGCAAATCTGCTTGTGAAAACGCACTAGGGAAGGTTCGGCAGCAAGGTGGCAGCACGTAACAACGGCTCGGGGGACAGCTCCGCCGAGCCGCGTCGTCTGGTCATCGTCGAGTCTCCGACCAAGGCCAAAAAGATCGCTCCCTACCTCGGGAGCAACTATGTCGTCGAGGCCTCGGTCGGCCATATCCGCGACCTTCCTCGTGGTGCTGCCGACGTGCCCGCCAAATACAAGGGCGAGCCGTGGGCACGTCTGGGCGTGGACGTCGACCACGACTTCGAGGCCCTCTACGTCGTCTCGCCCGAGAAGAAGGGCAAGGTCGCAGAGCTCAAAAGCCTGCTCAAGGACGCCGACGAGCTGTATCTCGCCACTGACCCCGACCGCGAGGGCGAGGCCATCGCCTGGCATCTCCTCGAGACCCTGAACCCCAAAGTCCCGGTTCGACGCATGGTCTTCCACGAGATCACCAAGCCGGCGATCCTCGCGGCCGCCGCCGATACTCGCGACCTCGACCAAGACCTCGTCGACGCACAGGAAACCCGCCGCATCCTCGACCGTCTCTACGGCTACGAGGTCAGCCCGGTGCTGTGGAAGAAGGTCATGCCGAAGCTGTCGGCAGGCCGTGTGCAGTCCGTGGCCACCCGCATCATCGTCCAGCGTGAGCGCGAGCGGATGGCGTTCCGTAGCGCCGAGTACTGGGATATTTCTGCCACCCTCGACGCCGGGGCCGAGGCGAGCCCGCGCAGTTTCGGAGCTCGGCTGGTCAACGTCGACGGCAATCGCGTCGCCGCCGGCCGCGACTTCGGTCCCGACGGCAAGCTCAAGACCGAGTCGGTCACCGTTCTCGACGAACCGCATGCCCGACGCCTCGCCGACGCTCTCGAAGGCGTCGACCTCACCGTCGCGTCCGCCGAGGACAAGCCGTACACGCGCAAGCCGTACCCGCCGTTCATGACGTCGACGCTGCAGCAGGAGGCCGGCCGCAAGCTGCGGTTCAGTTCCGAGCGGACCATGCGCGTCGCGCAGCGTCTGTACGAGAACGGCTACATCACCTACATGCGTACCGACTCGACGTCGCTGTCCGCGTCTGCGGTCTCCGCGGCACGGGCGCAGGCGACCGAGCTGTACGGCCCGGAGTACGTGCACCCCACTCCGCGGCAGTACACCCGCAAGGTCAAGAACGCGCAGGAGGCGCACGAGGCCATCCGCCCCTCGGGTGACGTGTTCCAGACTCCCGGTCAGCTGCATTCGGCTCTACAGACCGACGAGTTCCGGCTCTACGAGCTGATCTGGCAGCGCACGGTGGCGTCGCAGATGGCAGATCTGCGCGGCACCACGCTGACCCTGCGCATCACCGGAACCGCCGGTACCGGCGAGGAGTGCACGTTCTCCGCGTCGGGTCGGACCATCACGTTCGCGGGCTTCCTCAAGGCCTACGTCGAGAGCGTCGACGACGAGGCAGGCGGTCAGACCGACGACGCCGAGTCGCGTCTGCCCGCGTTGAAGGCCGGCCAGGCGGTGACGGCCACCAAGCTCGATCCCGACGGTCACACCACCAACCCGCCGGCTCGATTCACCGAGGCGTCGCTGATCAAGACGCTCGAAGAGTTGGGAATCGGTCGGCCGTCGACGTATTCGTCGATCATCAAGACGATCCTCGACCGCGGTTACGTCTACAAGCGTGGCAGCGCTCTCGTGCCGTCGTGGGTGGCGTTCTCGGTGATTGCGTTGTTGGAAGCGCACTTCGGACGTCTGGTGGACTTCGACTTCACCGCCGGCATGGAAGACGATCTCGACGCGATCGCGGGAGGTCGTGAGCGGCGCGGAGATTGGCTGCAGAGCTTCTACTTCGGCGGCGAGACCGGTGCCGAGGGTTCGGTGGCGCGCTCGGGTGGCCTGAAGAAGATGGTGGGCCAGAACCTCGAAGACATCGATGCGCGCACCATCAACTCGATTCGTCTGTTCGACGACTCCGAGGGGCGCGAAATCCATGTGCGCGTGGGCCGTTACGGTCCGTACCTCGAGCGCATGGTCAAGAACGACGACGATCCGGACGGCGATCCGATCAGCCAGCGCGCCAACCTGCCCGACGACTTGCCGCCGGACGAGCTGACGATCGATTTCGCCGAAAAGCTGTTCGCCACACCACAAGAGGGCCGCAAGCTCGGTGTGGATCCGCTGACCGGTCACGACATCGTGGCGAAGGAAGGCCGTTTCGGGCCCTACGTCACCGAGATCCTGCCCGAGCCGGAACCTGAACCCACGCCCCCCGAGCCCGACATCGTCCCGGTGCCGTCCGGCAACGACGGTGATGGCGGCGGTGGCGTCAAGACTGCGGTGAAGAAGGCCGCGGCCAAGAAGGCCCCGGCCAAGAAGGCTGCAGCGAAGAAGGCCACCGGCCCCAAGCCGCGGACCGGTTCGTTGCTCAAGTCGATGGATCTGGCGACGAT
Source organism: Rhodococcus sp. JG-3 (assembly GCF_000482405.1). Taxonomy (NCBI): domain Bacteria; kingdom Bacillati; phylum Actinomycetota; class Actinomycetes; order Mycobacteriales; family Nocardiaceae; genus Rhodococcus; species Rhodococcus sp. JG-3. The sequence goes on along the minus strand of NZ_KI519398.1, from coordinate 234,508 downwards.
CACGCTCGAGGACGCGCTCAAGCTGCTGTCGTTGCCACGCGTCGTCGGTGTCGATCCCGAGTCCAAGGAAGAGATCACCGCGCAGAACGGCCGCTACGGCCCGTATCTGAAGAAGGGCACCGACTCTCGCTCGCTCGCCGACGAGGATCAGATGTTCACGGTCAGTCTCGAAGAGGCTCTGAAGATTTACGCCGAGCCCAAGCGTCGGGGCCGTCAGGGCGAGGCCAAGCCGCCGCTGCGGGAACTGGGCGTCGACCCGATCAGTGAGAAGCCGATGGTGATCAAGGACGGTCGATTCGGGCCGTACGTCACCGACGGCGAGACCAACGCAAGTCTGCGCAAGGACGACGAGGTCGAGACGATCACCGACGATCGCGCGTCGGAGTTGTTGGCGGACAGGCGTGCTCGTGGCCCGGTGAAGAAGAAGGCTCCGGCGAAGAAGGCCGCTGCGAAGAAGGCTCCGGCCAAGAAGGCTGCTGCGAAGAAGGCTCCGGCCAAGAAGGCTGCAGCCAAGAAGACCGCCACGAAGACGACGGCGGCCAAGACGACGACGAAGAAGGCTGCTGCCAAGAAGGCACCGGCGAAGAAGACCGACGGCGAGTAGCTCGCGAACTCGAAGTTGTGGATGGAATCGGCAGCGATCACGTCCACAGCTTCGAGTTCGGCACTGTCCGGGAACAGTGCGCCGGGACTAGTCGGTCCCAACCGTTAGGGTTGCCAGCATGGCGGGTGTGTTCGATCGTTTGGTCGGTCAGGAAGATGTCGAGGCCGATCTGACGGCTGCAGCAGTGGCTGCTCGTACGGGCGTCGACTCGTCGGCGATGACGCATTCGTGGCTCTTCACCGGCCCTCCCGGGTCCGGGCGTTCCATCGCCGCCCTGTGCTTCGCTGCGGCGTTGCAGTGCACCACCGAGGGCACTCCGGGGTGCGGACACTGTCAGGCGTGCTCGACGACGATGGCAGGCACTCACGGCGATGTGCGACGCGTCATCCCGGAGGGTCTGAGCATCAGCACCAAGGAGATGCGAGACATCGTCTCGGTCGCGTCGCGTCGGCCGAGCACCGGTCTGTGGCAGGTGGTCGTCGTCGAGGATGCCGATCGACTCACCGAGGGTGCCGGAAACGTACTGCTCAAGGTCGTCGAGGAGCCGCCCGCTCGGACGGTGTTCCTGTTGTGCGCTCCGTCGGTCGATCCGCAGGACATCTCGGTGACGCTGCGCTCGCGCTGCCGGCACGTCTCGTTGGTGACGCCCACCGTGCCGGCCATCGCGCAGGTGCTGCAGACCCGCGACAAGCTCGACGCCGAGACGGCGGAATGGGCCGCGTCGATCAGCGGCGGCCATGTGGGCAGAGCACGCCGACTCGCGACCGACGAGGACGCGCGGGCGCGACGCAAGCGGGCACTTGCCCTGGCGTCGGCTGCTGCTCGCCCCAATCAGGCGTACCTCGCAGCCGAGGAACTGGTGAAGGCCGCCGAGGACGAGGCCAAGGAAATGAGTGCCACTCGTGACGAGGCCGAGACCGAGGAGTTGCGCACGGCCCTCGGAGCCGGAGGCACAGGTAAGGGCGCTGCCGGAGCATTGCGCGGCTCGGCGGGCGTGCTCAAGGACCTGGAGAAGCGGCAGAAGTCTCGCGCCACCAGAACCGGCCGCGACTCGCTGGATCGGGCGTTGATGGACCTGGTGGGCCTGTACCGCGACGCGCTCGCACGTTCGTACGGCTCGACCGCGACGGCCACGCACCCCGACATGGCCGAGCAGGTCGAGCGAATGGCGAAAGCCGTGCCGCCCGAGGCTCTGCTGAAAAGCATCGAGGCGATCCTCGAATGCCGAGAGTCGTTGGCTGTCAACGCAAAACCCAAATTTGCGATCTATGCGATGGTCGCGACGCTCGGCGACGTGCTGCGTTAGTCCATCGCTTTTTTCCGCGCCCGCGAAGCGCGAAGATTGGCGACATTGCCGCACGTCTTCACGTCGTGCCAGACGCCGCTGTTGTTGCGGGAGCGGTCGTAGAAGGCAGATCCACATGCCTCGTTCTTGCATCGCTTGAGTCGACGCCACGTGTCCGCTTGTTGGGCGAGAAGCACTTCGGACCACATTTTCGACGCGATGTAGTCGGCCCCGGTGCCGGTCGGCATCAGTCGTACGGTGCCGTCGCCGCCCGGTAGAAGTTCCGCTCGGACGGCCGGACGCGTGGGCAGGTCGCCGGCAATTGCCGCTTCGACATCCGAGCGCAGAGCCCGCAGCGTGGCCGCATCGTCGTCCGACAGCGCGGTCTCCCACACGAGCGATGCTGCCTTCCCGTCCGCTAGGAGGTCGGGGAGGCCGTACGCGTCGATGGCTCGCGTGTTGAGCAGATTCTGAACCACCTGCAGTCCGTCGGGTGCCGGTGCGAGGTGAAAGCGCTCCGTCGGCGACTGTGACATAAGTGAACAGTATTTGACTATGTCGAACTGGTCAATTACTACTGACAGAGTCAAAAGCATTTAACCTCTGTCGTTAGGGTGAGTTCGATGGTGTCTGTTTCGGGAGCAACGGTATTGGTGACCGGCGGTCAGCGCGGTCTGGGCAAGGCGACAGTCGACGCATTGCTCGAGCGTGGGGCAACGAAGGTGTACGCGACTGCGAGGAGCCCGCGAGAGGACTCGGATCCTCGGGTGGTTCCCGTTGCTCTCGATGTCACCGACGCGGATTCCGTTGCCGCACTTGCCGATATCGCGTCCGATGTGTCGATCGTCTTCAACAACGCCGGCGCTCCCGGAACGACACCGTTGCTGACGACGTCGATCGACGACATTCGCGCGGTGTTCGAGACCAATGTCTTCGGCGCGCTGCGAATCGCACAAGAGTTCGCTCCGATACTGAAGGCAAACGGCGGCGGGGCGTTGATCGACATTCACTCGGTGCTGTCGTGGCTCGGCGGTGCAGGTGCCTACGGGGCATCGAAGGCGGCGATTTGGTCGGCCACCAACTCGCTCCGGCTCGAGCTCGCACCGCAGGGAACCCTCGTTGTGGGGGTGCATCTCGGGTACACCGACACCGACATGATCGCCGAACTCGACGTCCCGAAGAACGACCCGCGCGACGTGGTGCGCCAGGTACTCGACGCCCTGGAGGCGGGGGAGACCGAAGTGCTCGCCGACGACCTGACCAGGCACGTCAAGACGATCCTCAGCGGGCCTGCGGAAGGACTCGGCCTCGCGGGCTGACCGCCAGGGAGGGCGATTTTCGTTTCGACCCGATGCTCCGTTAGACTCACCAACGCCGAAAGGCACGCCGCCTTAGCTCAGTCGGTAGAGCATTTCACTCGTAATGAAAAGGTCAAGAGTTCGATTCTCTTAGGCGGCTCGCATCAGGGCAGGTCAGAGGTAGTTTCCACAGCCTCGGTCCTGCCCTTTTTCGTGCCCAAGGCACGTTTACGGCACGGTTTCAGCGAGGAGCCAGCTTGTTGAGTACTCCGCTTGCGTCTGGTGCCATCGCTGCGCGCTCGATGTAGTGCTTCTCGGTCACTGCGCTACCCGAGTGCCCGAGCTGTGCCGACGCCGCGCTCAGTCCCAGTTCGCGCTCGATCATCGTCCCCACGGTCTTGCGGAAGCTGTGCGGCTTCACCCAGGCGTAGTCGTCGCCTCGCACTTGTCTCCACGAAGTCCGGACGTTTCCCGGCCACCGAGGTGTACCGAGCCGAGACGGGAACACCAGACCCTCGGCCGACGGGATACCGCGGTCCCGCTGCCTTCTCAGGGCATCGGCTGAAAAGGTGGGGATCGTCACCGTGCGCCGTCCGCTCTTCGTCTTTGGGTGGTCCTGTCGAAACACTCCAGTGCCGGCCAGCTCGACAAGCGTCCCCGCAACGGTCACCACTACGGGGCCATCACCATCGAGGCCGGAGACGTCCTGCCATCGCAGCGCGAGACATTCGCCGATTCGGGTACCCGTTCCTATCATCACGTCGATGATCTCTGCCAGATCGTGGGCGCGTTCCGGGCCGAACCGCTTGCGCCCGTTCCCCAGGTCTCGGTCCTGCCATGCGGAAACTCGCCGTCGTAGCTCGTGCACGTCGTCGACGTCGAGTGCTCGTGCCTGGTTGCTCGAGGTCGGAGCCGGACTGGTGTCCGAGACAGGGTTGTAATCGACGGCGTCGAGGCGTGCCGCGAGCGCGAACGCCTGACTGAGGATGCCGCGCGCGTCCCGCTTACCCGAATCGGTCCGCACGGCACGCAGGAACGTCTCGATGCGGCCCGTGGTGGCCTCGTGTAGTCGGACCTTGCTCAGTCCGGGCGCAATGACCTTGTCGATGCAGCGTTGATACCCGGCAAGCGTCTGCAGTGAGCGCGTACCCCTCGGTGGAGGCGTGGCGATCCACAGCGCGAGCAGTTCACCCACCGTCGACTTGCCTGTGAGTCCGCTGCCACCTTGGGAGCGCTGCCGGTCTCGCAGCGAAACCTTCAGCGCGGTCTCAGCTTTCGCACCGCTCGCCCCGTTCGCCTTGACCTGACGGGTCGTGCCGTCGTAGTCGCGGTATCGGGTCCGAGCCACCCAGGTGCCGGTCGGATCGCCGTTGCTGTCCTTGAGCTCGGTCCGGGTGATCCTGCCCCACGTCCCGAGTTCGAGCGGCGGCCTAGGCATCACGAACCGTCCAGCTATCTGGCTCCGACCGGAGGCGTTCCAACAGCGAGTCGAGCTTCGCATCGATGAGAGAAAGTGTGCGTTGAGCTTCCTCGCGCGTTCCCCACAGGCCGTCGGACCCATCCTTGTCAGCGAGGGCCGCGTCCACCGCCACTACGTCGCGCTTCAACTTGAGGTCGGCGTATTCTCGCGCCTTCGATATGCGTGTTGTGTCCACGTGGTCACCCGAAGGATTGACGCCCTGACCACTAAACCATTGCGCTGCATCGAGACTCGACGAACTGACGTCTGGGAGTACCTGAACGGGGCCGTCGGGCAGGTGGGGGTAGATCAACGTTATTGGGGGGACCTCGAGCGCAGCCGCGATGGCAACGAGATCGGTCACTGGGATGGCTTTACGCTTCCCCGTTTCGTACTCGGATATTGCGGTGCGTGAGATTGGATGACCCAGTTCTGCGGTCCGTTCCGCAAGCCACATCGCAGGCCGTCCCTGTCGGTGAAGTCGAATCTGCTCGCCGATTCGCGCGGTGGTTTCACTAGCCCATGCCGTCATTTCAGTCAGCATATCCGCTCCCTTGCGCGGATTCCAGACGGTGTGTAGCGTCGCAGTCATTCCAGTCAGGAATGCGCAGTCTGTGATTTGAAACCAGTCAAGGAGAGTCATGACACCCGATGAGCTGCTCGCCCTCGGTACGAGCACTGACATCCCGACGTCCTGCAAGGCGCTTGGGATCAGCACGAGTAACGGCTACGCCCAGGCGAAGAAGGGAGAATTTCCGGTGCGCGTAATCCGAGTTGGTTCGCGGTACGTCGTGCCCACTGCAGGCTTGCTGGAGCTGCTAGGAGTACAGCGGTCTCCCGCCTCGGGCGCGGCCTGATGCCACTCACGCCCGACCCGTATGAAGTCGAGAGTTTCCCGGAGGAACTCGCAAACGAAAACGCCCCCGACGCGGCGGCAACCGCGATCGAGGGCAATGAATCCATTCCCAGCAGAAGGAAGAAGATCTCATGACCATCATAGCGACGGCACCGACAAGTGCCGAAGTGCACGCCCGGCTCGAGCCCGACGGCATGGAGCTGACCGTCTTGGCCGAGGTCGTCCGTGGCCCGTTCAAGGCGGCGATCAAGAGACACGACGCGAGGGACGGTGACGAGCCCTACTCGGACGCCCCGCAGATCGAGATCGACTGCAGCGAGCAGGACGGCGGCGAATGTTTTTGTGACCTAACCATTCTCCCGCATTATGTGGACGATTTCTTGCACGTGGCGATCGAGATCTGGGCGGACTTCAAGGTCATCTCCGGCGGCATCGAGATCGAGCGTGACGGCGGTGCATTCGTCGGAGAGTGGTTTGTCTCGGCCGGTACTAAGGGCACACCGAGCCGCTACATCGGAGAGGAGAAGCGCGAGGTGTTTGCGAGCACCACGTGGCAGGAGAACGACTGTGGACAACGCACTCAGCCGTACGTAGCCATCACGGCCGGGCCGTGCGTCGGTTTTCTGCCGTCGGAAGCGATGACGTTCGCTCTGGAGTGTGTCGAGGAGTCCGCCAGGGCCAAAGCCATCGAGGCGCTGGGGGTGACGGCGGCATGACCATCGACGTCATCAAGATCGACTGCACTTCGTGGTGTGTTGATGGTGATGGGCACCCCACCGAGACAGGGCGGGCTGACCAGAACTGCTACGGCATCGACAACTACGTGAACCTCAGCCTCGAAGAGGTCGAGAAGGATTCTTACGGGTCGTACTCATCGCGATTGGGGGTGACTCCCTACCGTGGGTTCAATCAACTGCCGACGGCGTACCTCCACGTTGACCTAATTCAACACGAGCTCGGGAACATCGATCGGGCGGTTCATCTCACCGCTACCGAGGCCCGAACTCTCGCAGCCGCGCTACTGACAGTGGCCGACACGATCGCCGAGGTGGCCTGACATGCCGATGATCACGACGCAGGTTGACTGCCCGACACCGACGATCACCCGATCCGGCTCGTTCACCACAATCCGCTTTGACCGAGGCCTGGCGCTCCAACTCGATCACGACGAGTGGACTGCGCTAGTCGAAGCCGTCGTCGCGACCGCAGCCGTGAGCGCAATTATCGACCACCAACGTGCGATCACACGCGACGAGAATGCCGTTCGTTCCGACGCCGAACTTCGGGAGGCCTTGCAGTGACGCCTACGGAGATCGTCCTGACGGTCGTTCTCATCATCGAAAATCTGGCGCTCATCGCGTCCGGATTCCATTCCTACACAGCTGAATAGCAACACACGTCATCAAAGGTCTGCCAACCAAATGACGAAACCCCGGCTACTCGGGTCATCAATCCGAGTAGCCGGGGCCAGAAAGGGACACGCCATGTCCAACACCACCCATCCTACCGAAACCGACCCCACCAATGCCCAGCCCACCGAACTCTGGCCGATCGAGCTGAACGATCCACCACCACTGAACAGCATTCTCGCGTTCGTCGGACCCATGATCCTCGAAACCCGAGACCGCGGCGAAGGCCGACTCAGCCCCCTCCCCATAGCAGGCACTCCCGACTGGGAGACCGCACCTGATCGAGTGAAATGGGCGGCCATCGCAGTCCTCGCACTCGAAGCGGCATGGATGTCCGAACGAGGACCAGTCGAGCGTGTGGCCTACAGCGAATCCGTCGAACGCGTTGCGGCCGAGATGAACTGGGGAGCCTACGGATATGAGGTCGGCTACGAAACCGGCCGACGCGATCAGGCCACTATCGAACGACGAACACGGCGTAACGCCGAGAAGCGAAGGAGCACAGCAGCGTGAGCGACGAGGAGTACGCCCTACCGAAACTGTGGAAGGCCACCGACCTGACGGCAGCGGCGCAACCGAAGTGGCTCGCTCGAGGTCGCATCCCCCGCGCTGCGATCAGCCTGCTCGTCGGCGACGAAGGCATAGGCAAGTCCCTGTTCTGGGTTCTCATCGCGGCCGCCGTCACCACCGGCCGAGCGTTGGCCGAATTCGGAATCCCCCGCCGCGATCCGGAGAACGTCATCGTGGTAATCACCGAGGACGACTGGGCCCCGGTCGTGCTGCCGAGGCTCATCGTCGCCGGGGCGGACCTCGACCGTATCTCGGTGATCTGCACCGAGGACGACGGATCGGGAGCGCCGATCTTCCCGCGGGACATGCACGTGGTGACCGACGCCGATGTAGCGCCAGGACTGATTGTGGTCGACGCCTGGCTCGACACCGTGCCGTCGAACCTGTCGGTCAAGGATCCCCAGCAGGCCCGCCGAGCCCTGCATCCATGGAAAGAGGCCGCGGTGAAGACAGGGGCGGCCGTGTTGCTGTTGACCCACACCAACAGGCTCGCGAGCGCCAACGCACGAGACAAGTACGGCGCGACTGGTGAGCTACGGAAGAAGGCTCGCATGGCGCTGTTCGCACAGGCCGACCCAGACGACGAAGGTCACCTGTTGATCGGGCCGGAGAAGGCGAACTCGGCCGGCAAGGTCGTGGCGTCGAAGTTCGCGATCGTAGCTGTGTCGCACTTCGCCTCCACACCCGACGACGACGGGACCGTCCCGAGGCTCGACCTGATCGGTGACTCAGCACAGACCATGAAGGAGCACATCTCGAATTCGTTCGACGGGCAGTCCGGTGAGCAACGCGGCGACTACACCGGTGCCGCCGCATGGCTCGAGGACTATTTGACCCAGCAGGGACGGTGCCCGGCGAAGCAGGCCAAGACCGAAGGAATCAAGGCCGGACACAACGAGCGCACCATCGAACGCGCCGCCAAGAAACTGAAGGTCGTCTCGGAATATCAGGGGTTCCCGCGTATCGCTCACTGGTCGCTACCGAGTGTTGTCGACCTGTCACCGGACGAGTTCACGGTCAGGACCGACAGCACCGACACCGACACCCATCACTCAGAACGTGTCGGAACTGTCGGTACTGAGCCTGACCAGCAGAAACGCGATGTCGGAACTGGGCATGAATTGCAGCTCCGACACCCCCATGTAGACGTCGGAACTGGTGTCGGAACTGCCTCCGCCGATCATGCCGAGCCACCCTCACCGACCGCCGGCGGTTTCACCAGCGGGGACATGAACGACCCCCCTGTTACTCAAACCGTGTCCTCACTTGTCCCTACTGGCGATGACCAGGCAAAACAGAATGTCCCCACTGGTGTCCCCACTGAGGAAAACCCCAGTGAGGACATAGGTCAGAACAGTGTCACCACTGCACCCGATGATCGGGGCGGACCATCCGAACCGACCCGCTGGAGAGTGTCCGGCGAAGTGGTCGAGACACCGCCCCGTCTTCACGTCGTGGCGGACACCGACAAGAGGGTGACCGCTCTGCAATGGGTCACCGATCACGTCATGGAGCTCATCGACGCCGGTACGACCACCGTCGAGTCGAGCACCGTGTACGGCGCTGGCGAAGCCGCCGGGTTCAGGATCGACAACCTCAGGCAGGCCGTCAAAAAGTGCGAACTCATCGGGGTAGCGGCCCGCAAGGGGTCGGGCACCGTGTGGTCACTCGGTACCGGAGGCGCGAACACCATCGTCTCTGCCGAGGCGTGGTTGACCGAATGGCTCCGATCCACAGGTGACTCCTGGGTCAAAGCTGCGGATGTATACGCCGCCGGACTTCAAGCCGGGTACGGCCGAGATGCCGTCAAAGCTGCCAGTCGGGCCCCGCACATTCGCAAGCGCGGTCAATCCATCTCGACGGAATGGTCGGTCGCCTCATGACTCACGACCGATTCGGCGAACAACGCGACGACTCGACCGAACAACCGCACGACCCCCGCTGTAGGCGTGGATGGCTCGGCACCGATCTCGACGGCCGGCCTGTTCCATGCATTCTCTGCAAGCCCCACCTGTTCCGATCGGAGTCCTGATGAGCCGACGCAAGACCACCCCCGCTGCTGGGCAGCAGACGCCGCTCGAGATGGCGCTGACAGCGATCCTCATAGACACTCCGCGGCTCGATGGAGCGGCCTGTATCGGCCACTGCGCACTTTTCGACCCACCCGGTGACGGCGAACCACGAGACGCCGTCGATGCCAGACACCGAGCCGCAGCACGCGTCTGTTGGACTTGCCCCGCTCTCGACGCCTGCCGAGACTGGGCCACGGGTGAACCATCCTCCGGCAGCATCATCGCCGCACAGGTGATGTCGGCAACCGGACGTACGGACAACACCGACGCATCAGAACCCCGAGGTGCCGCGTGAACCTCAACCCCGAACAGCAGGCACTGGCGCTCTACGCCGTCAATACCCTAGTGACACAACGTCTTCGCAACAACAATCCACTCCCTCCCGGCATGCGCCGACTCCACCACGACCTCGAAGTAACTTCCCTGCACGGAACCGAAACCGTTGAGCAACAACAACAATGGAACCCGGAAGACATCATCGACACCGCCCAAGCGGCAGCCATCCTGGGATGCTCGACCCGCTGGGTCCGCGCGATCCGAAGCGACCTGGACGGCCTCATGCTCTCCGGCCGATGGGCCTTCCAGCGACAACACGTCATCGACTATCACCGAGAGAAAGGCGCAACCGAATGAGTTTGGTCCAGCTACAGAAGACAATCGAAGGCTACCGAAGGTCGGCAGCGGATCTCATGGATCGCTACAGCCGGGAACAAGCGGACATCGCCGCCGATGCCACTCTCACCGAGATCGGCAAGAGAGAAGAGCTCGGGCCGCTGCACGAGGAGGTTACGGCGAAGGTCCGCGCCCTCCTCGCCGAGGAGAAGATCGCCGTCGTCCGCAAGAGAGAGGCGCTCGAGAAGCTGGTGTTCGGTATCACCGCCACCAACACGAACGACATCGACTCCTATAGAAATGCACAGGACCGGGCCGAGGCCCTCACCGACCACGACGAAGCATGGACGAAGTACAAGAGTGCGCTGCGCTCGAACGACAAGATCCTCGCTCAAGCCATCCTCGGACAGGCACTCGAACGCGGATGGACTCGGATTACCAACGACTACTGCGATCGAAACCCCTCGACCCGCGAAGCACTCGAAGATCTCAAAGCGCTGAACGCATACTCGAACAACACGTTCGGCGTCTCCGTCCACTACATGGTGCCCGCGCTCAGCACCACTCCCACGCTGCCCGTTCCGGCCGTCAGCAGCGGACAACTCGCTGCTTGGATGACCAACGGCGGACGACAGTAGAACCACAGTGACCTGCGGCGTCGGCGTCAATGCGTGTTTCCTGTCTCCTTTCCGCGCCAAGGGCAGCCACGACGGTCATCCCCGAGCTGCACCTGCGCCGACGCCGCCCCCAGGGGAGGTACCCCTCACACACCACCAGCCGTCCTCTCCTGGCATAGGCCTAGGTGTGTGTCACCCATCCGAGAAAAATCGACCTATGGAGGCATAGATGGCCAGTAAGGCTGCCCGTCCAGTGCCGGCGGGATTGCAGGAGAGTGGCGCGGCTCTGTGGAGATCGACCACGGATGCCTTCGAGCTCGAGCCGCACGAGCTGACGACTCTGCGTGAAGTGTGCCGGACGGTCGATGCGATCGACGCCTTGCAGGCCGTCGTCGACCGCGATGGCGTGATGAACGAATCGGCACAAGGTGTGCGCGCTCATCCGGCGCTGGTGGAGTTACGTCAGCAACGGCTCGCGCTCACCAAACTCGTTGCAGCGTTGGCGATCCCCGCAGACGCTCTTCCGGGTCCGATGCGTGGGCAGTACGGCATCAAGGGAGCAGTGTCGTGAAGCGTCGCACGGACACCAGTGCGCCGACCACGAACCTGACCGTGTTCGATGGTCGCCGGTATCGAACACCAGCTGCGTGGAAGGCGGCGTTCGATGAGTTCCTTGCTGCCCGCGCGGCGTGGTCGCGGGAGAATGCCGGCGCGCAGCTACCGCCGATCGAGGTGAACGGGGACCAGCCATTCGACTGGGATAGGTTCCGTAAATCGACGGAAGGTAGGGAATGACGACGATCGCCGGTATCTACGGGACGCGCTCGAGCCCGCGCGGTGGCAGACCGATCCGGGTCGCCTGGATGCATTCACGGGTGGTCTACGAGCACGCGTACAGCGGTGATCTAACCGCGCGTGAGCGCAAGCTGCCTGTGATCGGCGGCAACCAGATGCACCGCCTCGAGCTGCTGTGACACCGTGACCGACGCGAGCAGGTTATTTGTTCGGCGCTTTCGTCGATGACCATTGCGAGGGCTGACTTGTCCGGCCCACTGAGATTTCGGCGTCAAACTCACCGCAGCCGGGGTGTTCGGTGAATTGACCGGTGGCGGAATGCATGAGCGGGTCCAGGTACCTTCCTGTACCCCTTAGCGCCGAAACGACAGCCCGCAGGACACCCGTGGAACGGCGCCTGCGGGCGTTGTCGTATCCCACCAATGGCGAGCAGAGGGTTGGCCACGTTGTCGGCAACGGTCGATAGGACAGACGGTAATTCGAACGGTTGATCCTCCACCTGATTGGTCCGTTTTGAGGGGCCCAATAGTTACGGTGGGTGGATGAAGATCAGCTCGGAGCAGCACGCGAAGTTTCAGCCATTCGTCACATCGGTCGGTGGCTACGCGCCGACGATCGTGATGCAGGGTCTGATCACGCTGACGGGCGGTCAGGTTCCTACCGCGGGCATCGTCGACCGTGCGTTCGACGACAGTTCCACGACGGTCTGGCGGGGCCTGTGGCTTACCCCGGCGGCTCTCGCTTTCGTGGAGTTCGAGAACACCGGCAATGACGACTGGCATGCAGGGCGTTCAGGGCGGGGTGAAGTGACTCGGACCGATGGTTGGGTTCGCCGGTTGTCGTCAATTTCGTCGATCCAACTGAGGGACGTTGAGGCGACCCAGCCCGACTTCAGCTCAGAGTATCCGTGGCGGGCGGGTGGTTCGATTCACTTCATTGACGGCGTCGAAGTTCAAGTGCCGCTTTTCGAGGGGTCAACTAGCTATTGGGTCGCGGACTCCGCTAGTGACTTTCTCTCGTCCGTCGCTGCAGAGTTTTCGCGTGACGCACCTGTGGCCTGACTGTGCCGGTCTCCCGTCGTATAGCTCTGGATCGTAACGGCGGGCGGGAGGATAGGACGTTCGGCGGCGGACCTCTCCTCACGATGGGCGATACGGACGCGGCTCGGCTGGTGCGCACGTACCCTCACGGCCATGACCAAAGATAGCGATGACGCGTTGGCGTCCGGTGCAAGCACACTTTCGGACGGGAAGACCGAGGACATCGTCGCCGAGGCGCGAAAGACCATTGCTCGTGCTCGCGCCGAGGGGCGTGACGACATTGCGCAGGCGGCGCAGAAGGTGATTGAAGAGATCACGGCCGCGCACACGAACCTCGAGGAGAAGCACCAGGAGCACATCGATGCACGCACCGAATTGGCCGAGGCTGAGGCTGAGTACGAACGTGCCGTGGCCGCGCTCAAGGAAGAGGAGCGTAAAGCTGGAGGCGTCTAGCTTTACGTTGCCGATCTGGATGTCTGCGGCGATCTGTCGGTAACGGCGGATACAGTGCGGAAGATACAGTTGGTGGTAAGTCCAGCTATGAAGCCACATGTCTACCTTGAAGGGAGATCGACAGATGACTACCGTGCACGACGTCGCTGCCTACATCCTGGGTAGGCAGGGTGCAATGACGACGATGAAGCTGCAAAAGCTTGTCTACTACAGCCAGGGCTGGTCCCTTGCCTGGGACGAAGAGCCGCTTTTCCCTGAAAGCATCAGAGCCTGGGCGAACGGGCCTGTTGTCTACGAGCTGTTTGACAAGCACCGCGGGAAGTTTCGCGTGGCCAAATGGCCGTACGGCACCGGCGATGCACTGACCCAGGAGCAGCGAGATACCGTCGATGCTGTGCTCGATTCGTATGGCGGATTGTCGGGTCAGCAACTAATTGAGAAGACTCACGGGGAACGGCCCTGGCTCGAAGCTCGGGGAACTCTTGGTGATGGCGCATACGGCAATGCCGAGCTTGACCAGCAAACGATGCAAGACTTCTTCGGTGGCTTAGTGACCGCAACCGAGGTCTAGCGATCTTGGCAGCAAGGCGTCAGGAGAAGAAGCTTGCCCGGCAGGCGAACAACCAGAGCGACAAGCGCATCAACGCGATGGCCGAGCCTTCCCGGAAGGGAAAGCTGCCGGTCGTAGCGCCGAGGTCGATCGACGAAGACCGGTTTGCTTGGTCTGCCCAAGCCGTCGATTACGACTACAAAGCTGAGTGGGATTGGGATCTCTCCCCGAGAGAGCTGTTCAATGTGCTCAGCCTGTTGTCAGGACTCTCGAACCTGACTTGGCGAGAGGTCAAAGCTCAGACCTACAACGGGAGGGGTCAGGCCCGTAGGGTGCTGCACAAGTCGCAACCAGTCGATTCAATATGCGCGGAGGCGCAAGCCCGACTTGAGTCGCTATCGATACAGACCGAGTCGGTGTTTCGCCTAAGGCACGGAAGCGATATCAGAGTGTGGGGCTACCTGGAGGGTGCCCTGTTTCACATCGTCTGGTACGACCGCGCGCATGCAGTCTGTCCCGTCGACTAGTTTGAGTTGGCAGCTCACTCAGTCGTTGAGTCGAGACTACGGTGAGTGGATGCCGACGACATCGACCCGCGAACGCCCTTTCGGGCGAAACTGCTCGCAGTGCGGATCACAGATCGAAGTGACAGTGCAATCGCACTACATAATGAATCATAGACGCGGCACCGAACCCTACAAGACGACCGAGAGCCCTGGAGAGTGCACCTCGGGGTGCGTCGGCATTGTGGAGTGACCAGGATGGGCACCTTCCGGCGGGCTATCGACACGTGCGCTGGCAGAGTCCTCAGAATCGACCGATTGAGTCACAGGGTCGGTTCGGATTGCTCCGAACCTGTCGTAGCCCATAGTTAGGTTCACGGTATGGAACTGGACATTGAGCACCGGAAGCTACTCGACGAACACCTCACTGCCACTTCGCTACCGCCGCGACACGTGATACACACCGTCGGGACGCTCGTCGACGCAAACGACATCGTGGTCTCGTTCACCGAGTACGACGCAACCGAGCCGACGACGTGGCGTGTCTTCGTTTTAACCTCAACCAACATCGTCCACACAGAGATCCAGTACGACACCGACAACTACGACCGCGAGGAAGAGTCCTCGCCTTGGCGGCGAACCAACCCACCCGCGATGACAATCAACGCGGCCTGGACGCGACCGATTCGAACCATCACCGGTCTCCACCTCACACAGGTAGGGGATCTCGTCGGAACCGACCTCGGACGCCCATGGTTCAGAACTGCATCGCACATCGCATTCGCCGACCACTCGACTATGACTCTCCCGAACGAAGAGCACTTGTACCGCGATGACGTTCGCCGTAGGGCAACCGACTTCGTTAAAACACTCCGCAGCCTGATTGTCTGAGCGGTGGCGTACTCGGCCCAATTGCAGCACATGGACACACCATGGCTCACCGTCGACGAGGCTCGCGCTTACGCGCGTTGCGGTCGGCAGCAGATGTACCGCGCACTGCATACCGGCGAACTCGTTGGCACGCAGCGCAAGCGGCCGCAGGGCACGTGGCGGATTCATCGCGACGATCTCGACGCATGGCTGCGGGGGAGTAACCCCGAGCAGTCGGCGACGAAGCTCAAGCGCGTCACCCCCGAACCGCGTCGGTTGCGGTACCGGTGATTGAGAAGCCTCTCACCGTCGCCGACGTAGCGGCGATGGTTCCGCACACCGCCGACTGGGTTCGGGATGCCGCGAACAGTGGTGCGCTCGAATCCCTTCCGCGCGGTGGACGCCGGCACATGTTCACCGAGGCGCACGTTGCCGAATGGATCAGCAGGGGAGCGCCCAAATGGCCGGTATGCCCCTAGATCGGTTTGCAACGCCACCTACCTACCGGTCCTGGGAATCCCCTCGGCTCGCGCTCCGATCCGACGCGGCAATCCGACGAGCCGCACGACGCAACGAATCCTTCAGCCCGTCACTGATACCGACACCTTCGAAGAGAGGCAGTGTGCGCTGCACCCACGACTCGATCTCGGCCTGGTCAGCGTCGGAAATTGCCACGCTTTTACCTCGTTCGGGGGTGACGTTTGGGTGGGGGTTCGCCGGCGGTCCAGGCGTCGAGATCGTCGATGTGGATCAGCCACGCACCCTGCGGTGCCGTCTTCTGTCGGCCCTTGAGCCCGGAGCCTGCTTTCAACTCTTCTTGATACAGAGCGTTGTAGATGCTTTGCCGGTGGCAGCGAGCATGTTCTGCCGCCTCTCGGGGACTGAGCCACGGCGATGTCGGTACCCGCACTGCTCGAGCCGTTCTATGCAGCTCTCCGCGGCGTTCACGTCGGGCGTCACCGCTCTCCGTCTCCGCAATGAGATCCGCTACCCGTTCGATGGCGGCTGCGAGCAACGTCGTGACCTCTTGGAGTTCGTCAGACGTCGCGGTCCACCGATGGCGTAGTTCCTCAACCTCACGGCGAGCAATCATCAGACGGTCGATCTCAGTCTCAACTGTTCGGCCCACACCCATAGCTTTGGACGCTACGCCCGACTAGCTGCCAAAAACGAAGGATAGGGACGCAGGCTCGTTCTCGTCACTAATTCTTCGACTACAGCCTATCGTCGACGACGTGATCGAATTGGACTATGCCTTCCTGGCCGACTACGCGGTCGTGGCAGATGGCCGCTTGACCGTCGTCGGCGCAAGCTTTGTGACAGTGGCCGTACCCATGCCGGTTGACTATCGTTTCGCTGTTGCTGGGCGTATCCGAGCGAGTCTCGACGTCGAATCGTTTGACCTGCGGTTTTCCGTCAAGGCTCCCGGCTACGAGATTTCCACAGGCGGCGTCAGCCGACCAGGGGATCCTGATTCAACGACGTACGCAGACAAGCGGTCCACTCTATTTGTGCTCAACACAGTGATCCCTCTCGTCGACCCGGGACTCTACGAAATCTTTGTGGGCCTCAACGGAGAGACCGTTCGTCGGCTTGCGTTCGAGGCGGTCGACCTTCCGATCGTTTCGGCGGGGAAGACGTCGTTGGGCCCGTGAATCCGCCGATCCACCTGACTCAACACGTGCTGGATCGAATGTACGAGCGGGGTATCACGACTGCTGACATCGAGTACGCGATTGAAGCCCCAGACGAGACCGGCCCGTGTGACAATGGCGGCACCCGGTACCTGCGTGAAAATCCCGACGGTAGGGTATTGAAGGTATGGACAGTGGTTGACGGTCCCGTCATGGTCATAAAGTCCGCAGCCTGGAAGGGGAACTGATGTCCGCATCTATCACGGTCAAGATCGACAACGTCGCTGGTGCTGGCTACATCGCGCTGTCCAGTGAGCCAGTGGCCAGCACGATCGAGTACTCCGATTCAGTGATGATTGATCTGGACGCACTGGGCATGGTGGTCGGCATCGAGGTTTTGGAGCTGGACGGCCCCCTGCCGATTGACGAGATCGCCAAGGAGTTCCACATCCATTCGGACACCGCGATGACAGTTCGTCGGCTGCAGCCAACGCTGAACTCGGCGATATCCTTCCACTCGTCGAGTGGTGTGTCTGCAGTACGCAACGAAGCCAACTTGACGGAATGTCTTCATCACGTTCCGCGGCAGGTTGACTGCTAGAGATACGCACTGTCGGTGCTTGATCTGCCCTCACGGACCCCGTGGGGGCATTTTGTGTGAGTCCGTCTTGACCACATAACGGCCACACTTGTGCGCGAGAATCAGTCACTGGCAGTGATGTCGAGCGATGTAAATCCGTGCCTGAGGGCACTTTAAGGGCACGGTAACTGTGCGTACCAGGAGAAAACCCTTGGAACGTGAGCAAGAGCTGGACCACTTGACCTGGGCTCTTCGTAACCGTTGATAGCGGGCGGACTGCCTAGCAGGTTGGTCCGTATTGAAAAGGTCAAGAGTTCGATTCTCTTAGGCGGCTCAGACTCAGCCCCTCACCGATACAAATCTGTGAGGGGCTTTTTCGTATTCCGCTCCGGTGAGCGTCGGACTCGTCAGCCTCGCGGACCCCGCGACATCCATCACCGAACGAACAGGAACACCCACATGATCGACGCCGTCATCTTCACCAACTACTCCGATACCGAAACCCCCGTCCGAATCAGCACCATCGACGGACACCAGCATGTCGGCAAGATCGGGGCCGTCGACAACAACGATGACGACGGTGGCTTCATCACCGTCGCCCTCACCGAGGTCCCCACAGGGTCTCCCTACGTCACCGTCGTCATCGCTGTCGACGCGATCACCGCCATCGAAAGCTGAACCGCAGACACCCTGACCTTCCGCACCACCGTCGACGGGCACACTGGACGAGGTGTTCGCCTCCCTCGCCCCGGCCCGTCGTCGCCTCGCGTACGTCGTACTCGCTCTCGTCCTGATCGGGCTCGTCGTGGCCGTGGCGGCCTTCGTCGCATCGCGGACCACGAACGACCCCGTCGCGAGCGTCGACCAGTCCGTTCCCGGCCCGGTGCTGTTGGTACCCGGGTTCGGCGGATCCACCGATGCTCTCGAGGTGCTTGCGGCGGAACTACGGGAGAACGGCCGCGACGCCACCGTCGTGGCCCTGCCCGATGGTGGCGTCGGCGACCTGACCGCACAGGCGCAGACACTGCGCGACGCCGTCGACGCGGCTCTGACTCGGACGGGAGCGACCTCGGTCGACGTCGTCGGGTACTCCGCCGGCGGGGTGGTGGCCCGGATCTGGGCTGCCGATCTGGGCGGTGCCGAGCAGGCTCGACGCATCGTGACCCTCGGCTCCCCGCACCACGGCACCCAGGTGGCGGGTCTGGCTGCCCAGGTCCTGCCCGACCGGTGCCCGATCGCCTGCCAACAGCTGGCCCCGGACAGCTCCGTGCTGGCCGGCTTGAACTTGGGCGACGAGACGCCGGACGGGCCGCAGTGGGTGTCGATCTGGACCGAACTGGATCAAGTGGTGACGCCGCCATCGTCGGCCCAACTCGACGGCGCGATCGACA
Source organism: Rhodococcus sp. JG-3 (assembly GCF_000482405.1). Taxonomy (NCBI): domain Bacteria; kingdom Bacillati; phylum Actinomycetota; class Actinomycetes; order Mycobacteriales; family Nocardiaceae; genus Rhodococcus; species Rhodococcus sp. JG-3. Next base: position 215,910 of record NZ_KI519398.1, on the reverse strand, counting down.
TCCCCGTCCAGAGCGTGTGCGCGGACTCGGCCGTCGACCACGGAAACCTGCCCCGTGATCCTCTCGTCGGCGCGATGGTCTCGGCCCAGTTGGACGGCAGCTCTACCGCTGAGCTCGGCGCAGCCGACTGCAGCCGTCTCAGCTCGTGATGTCCTTGGTCGTGAAATTCGCCCACGCGGCCCCCAGGAGCACGACGACGTAGACGCCCTGCAAACCGACGCCGCGCACCAGGTCCCGCGTCGGCACCGGGTCGCGGAAGAGATCGACGAAGGCCAGCCAGTACCGCGTCGGAAGGTACGGCGCGATGGCGTCGGCGGCGTCCAGCGTCAGCAGTAGCGAGCTGGCGATGAGGAAGGCCAACGCACCCAACGTTGCCGCGAGTGGCGAGTCGGTCAGGGTCGACAGGAACAACCCCATCGCGGCAACTCCGAGCATCGACAGGGTCACGTAGAGGACCGCTATGACGGTGCGTACGGCGACCTGTTCGTCGGTCAGTACCGTGCCTGACACGCTCGAGACGCCGGCCAACGACGTGGTGTCGAACAGCGTCGTGCCGACGAAGTATGCGACGGCTGCCACGATGACGACGGCCAGCAGCACGAACGCGGCCACCGAGATCAGCTTCGCCACCAGTAGCTTCGTTCGTCCCACCGGGCGAGCCAGCAGGTAGCGGAGGGTGCCGGCCTGGGCCTCCCCGGCGACGGAATCGCCGGCGATGACCGACACCGCGACGGGCAGGAACAGCGGGAGCACGATGGCGAGAGCGGCGAGTGGGAAGAGCTGGCCGTTCGTGGTCACCGCGGACAGGAAGGCAGGGCCGTCGCCGGGACGCGGACCGACGTCGGTGAGGGCCAGCAGGCCCGCGACGATGGTCGGCAGCAGGTTCAGCAGGAGAATGACGACCCAGGTGCGGGGTCGGCGAAGCATCGCGCGCAGTTCGACGCCGATCATGCGGTCACCTCCGATCGGACGGAACCTTCGCGAGGGCCAGCGGGACCGTCGACTCGGTCCGAGCTGGCACCGGTGACCGCCAGCACCGACTGCTCGAGGCTCATCTGCTGCGGGCTCAACTCGCTCACCCGGACTCCGCCTTCGACGAGCAGTCGATTGAGCAGGGCCGGATCAGGGTGTTCGATCACGAGTTGCTGCCCGTCACGCTCGAGCACGGTGGCGTCCTCCACGTCGGACAGGACCGTCACCGCGTCGGCGGGGTCGGGGGTACGCACGAGCACTCGGCCGGTGGGTTGTTGGAATGCAGAGAGCTGATCCTGCAGAACGAGGCGACCTCGATCGAGCACTCCCACTCGGTCGCACAATTGCTCCACTTCGGCCAGCAGGTGGCTCGAGAGGAAGACTGTGGTGCCTCGGGAATGCAAGTCCAGCAACAACTCTCGAATCTCGAGGATTCCCTGTGGATCGAGGCCATTGGTCGGCTCGTCGAGTATCAGCAGCTCGGGGGTACGCATGAGGGCCGCGGCCAAGCCGAGGCGCTGCCGCATGCCGAGCGAGTACTGCTTGACCGGCCTGCGTCCGACCCCGGCGAGGCCCACCTGCTCGAGGGCCTCGCCGACGCGGGCGGTGCGGGTGCGCCGAGAACCACCGGGGCCGGCCGCGTCGAGCAGCGTGAGGTTTCGTCGCCCGGAAAGATTGGGGTAGGCGGCGGGGTTCTCGATCAGTGCACCCACCCGCGGCAGCACGCTCCTGCGTCGTCGGGGCATCTCCTCGCCGAGCACCTGCATCTGCCCGGAGGTGGCCAGGACCAGCCCGAGCAGCATCCGAACGGTCGTCGTCTTGCCGGAGCCGTTCGCGCCCACGAAGCCGTAGATGTCGCCGGCGCGCACGTTGAGGTCGACGCCGTCGACGGCCCGCACCGATCCGTAACGCTTGGTGAGGCCGGTCGTGCGGATCATGTGGCTGCTCCTTCGAGCTGCTGGGCGGCGGTGGCCAAGGTTTCTGCGGTGACGGTGCCGGAGAGCAGATATCGGCGGCGGTCTCCGGCGGGCTCGGTGATCAGGACGTTCAGCGGTCCGATCGACAGTGCGACGCTGTCGCCGGTCACGACTGCGCCGGGAGCGGCCCGCAACTGGTCGACGAGCCCGCGCGCGGCGCGACGCGGCAGCGGAGCGGCGATCAGCTCGGTCACTCCGCGGCCGTATATCCCGACGGATCCCGGTTCGTCGCGGGCCCGCAGATCCAGTCCGGACAGAGTCGACGGAAGACGGGGAGAGTCGGTCCCGTCGGCGAACGAGGCGATGTCGAGGCCGTCCTGCTGCTGCACATCGGTTCCCGGGGGCGGGACGAAACGGACGGTGTCGGCGTCGGGCATCTCGGATGAGAAGTCCAGGAATGCAGTGCTGACAACAGGCCGAGCGGCCCCGCCGGCGAGCACGTCGACCTGCAGTGGCAGCCCGCTGTCGGGGTCGGCCCACACGTCGACCTCGGTGATGGTGCTCTGCGGCTCGGCGGGGACGAGCCGCAGGCCAGGGGCGTCCCGGCCGGCAATTCGGCGGGTCGGCAGTCGGGTGACCTCGTCGGTGGTCGCCTCACTGAGCAGTCGCTGCCCGAGCTCCGGCGGCAGCAGGTCGGCCTCGCGCGGCAGGCGCAGGCTCGGTTCGGGGACCGGGGTTGCCACAGCCGTGTTCTGTTCGTAGTCCCATCTCCACAGCAGAGCCGGGGACCGGTAGAGACCTCGTTCACCGGCGAGGCGGACGGTGTCGACGCGAAAGCTGTCCGGGGCGCGATACCAGGCGCGCAGGGTCGTGGTGTCGCCCAACAGATCCGGTAGGCCGCCGAGTCCGTCGGTGACCGGCAGGGTGACGCCGCCGACGGCCTGGGCGTAGCCCGAATACGGTGCTGCGGTGGAGGACTGGACCCGAGACAGCAGTTCCGCCGCACCGATGTCCGACGCGGCGACGGGCAGGCGCTCGATCACCGAGGGCGTGGCGACGAGCACGGCGATGCCGAGCACCACCGCCAGCCACCGCCACTGTCCACGCACCTCATCGACCGTACGGACGTAGCCGATGTGCCGCATGTGCGTGGTACAAAGCCGGCGGCTAGCGGACGAGCACGAACTCCGCGAGACCGTAACTCACGCCGTTGATCTGGAGCTCGATCGAGTGCGGGCCGGGGTAGTACGTGCGTGTGGTCAACGTTCTGAACGAGTGTCGGCGCGCAACCTCGATGCTCTCTCCGGGCGCGACCGATTTGGTCGTCAGCTTGAACGTCTTCCCCGTCACCCCGCCGTTCGCTTTGGTGTGGTGCACGACGTAGTCGATCGCGATCTTTGCGGGCTCGACGCCGACGTTGCGAATTTTCGCGGTGAACTGCAGGCTGTCGCCGATCTGCAGCTCGGCCACGTCCACGGCAGGGCCCGTCACCTCGAGTTCGGCCGGGGCGAAACCCAGTAACGCGAGCGCGTCGGTGTTCCCCTTCTTGATCACCGTCCGAAGCGCATGGCGCGCGAGCCGGTCTGTGTTGGCGTCCGGCTCGCCCAGCCACCGTGCCGCGGTCCCGACGACGACATCCGGGATATCTCGGCTGAAGTCGTTGAGGTGGTTGGCAACCGACCGCCGAACGTAGTCGCTGTCGTCTCGGTACAGCCTGTCCAGAATCGGCACGGTCACGCCGGGGCGCGCAAGTATTTCGGGCACTCTCACCGACCACGGCAAGTACGGTCGAGTGCCTTCCGACGCGAGGCGGCGAACGTGTTCGTCCGGCGATTGCGTCCACTCGGCCGCGATGGCGAGAGCCCGATCCAGATCGGTTCGCAGGAAGGTCCGGATGGCGAATTCGGAGGTCAGTCGGCCGGTGAGCTCGGCGAGCAAGGACATCCCGTCGTCGAACGCGGTCGCAGTGCGCTCGTCGACGGCCTTCGATGCGACGGCGCTGGTCACGGGCCAGACCGACCAGCCTCGAAAGTCGGGATCCGCAGCGGCCAGTCGGATGGTCCGAGCGAACTGGGCGTAATCGCCCGGCAGCCCTGTCAGTAGCGCGTCACGCAGCAGGTCGGCGCGGGCTCGGAGTGCGAGTGGACCCAACCCGTCCGACGACTCTCGAAGCAACGACAGATCCGCGTTCGGAGCAGCCGTACGAATGGTCCGAAACAGCGTGTGGGCTGCGTCCGGACCGAGTAGTTCATCGGCGAAGGGCATGAGAGCTTCTTACCCGACGCATCGCGTTCGTTCGGAGGCGGACCGAAGGTACGGATTATCCGGCGAAACGCCCGATTCTCGGCTGCCCGAACGGCAGCAGTGTAAAAAGAACTGCGATAACCTTCGCGAAACACAATGTGCTGAAACGCTGGTCAATGCTGGTCAATGCTGGTCTTCGGTGGTGAAGTACCGAATTCCGGTCCCGGTCCGATCATTCTGTGCAACGCGCTACGAACCTGGGGGGTCGCATCGTGCTCGTCGTCGACTCGAACCGACTCGTGAGCCCGGTGTACCGAGCCGATGAGCGATCGCGGTGAGCGGGTGGCTCTGGGTGGTGATCCTCAACGGGATCACCGCTGCTGCGTACTCGGGGATCGTGCTGTTCATCGTCCGAGGGCTGTTGCGAACCGGGCAGTTTCGCGCCAACCGGCTCGCGGTCGCCACCGCCGCGATCTTCACGACGTGTGCCGCCCACCACTTGATCCATGCGTGGCATCTGACGGCCGGGCTCGGCACTCACACATCGCATCTCGGTACCGATTCCGGCATGGGAACCCTGGACGCGATGCGGGAGTCGATGGGCGGGACCGTCGATGTGATGGTGACGGCCTCGACGGCACTCGCCGGCGTCGTCTACCTGGGGATGCGCCGCTTCTACGGACCGTTGCTCCGCTCACCTGCGATGTTCGACGACGCGAGCGAGGCCCGGTATCGGCAGCTGGCGGCGAACCTCCCGCACACGTCGGTGCTGGTCGTCGATCGCGACCTGCGATTCATACTCGTCGAAGGTGCCGGACTGCTGGCGGAAGGATACGACCCGCGGCGGATGGAGGGGCAGCTGCTGCAAGACACTGTGCCGCCGGAGGTCTATGCCCGGCTGAAGCCGTTTTACACAGCGGCCATCGATGGGGAGCAATCGTCCTTCGACTCCGTGGGTTCCCGGACGGGTGCGATCTTCGCCGTCAAGACCAGACCTCTGCGCGATGACACAGGTCGAATCGTCGGCGCGATGGTGCTGTCCGAGGACGTCACCGCCGAGCGCGAGGCGCGCGCCGAGCTCGAGCAGGCGCGCGCGTTCCGTGATGCGGTGCTGACGGCATCGCCTGACGTCACCATCGTCACCGATGTCGAGACCAGGACCGTGAAGTGGGCCTCGCGCAACGTCAGGTCATTGTTGACCGGGCCGAACCAGGACGGCTCACCCGGCGACACCGCCGCCCCCGAGGACGGGTTGGAGTCGGTGGTGCCCGAGGACATCGACGTCGTCCGGGCAGCGGACCGGGACGCTGCCTCCCTGCCGGATGGGGAGAGCGTCAGCATCCGGTACCGGGTGCGTGCGGCGGACGGCTCGCACCGGCGCTGCCGCGGCGGTGCTGTTCTGCGATTTGGACGGGTTCAAACGAATCAACGACACCGGCGGCCATGCGGCCGGTGACGCCGTGCTGGTCGAGGTCGCTCGCCGATTGCGTTCGGTGCTGCGGGCCGAGGACTCGATCGCCCGCGTCGGCGGCGACGAGTTCGTTCTCGTCGTCGATGCGTTGCCTGCGGAGAACGGATCAGGCAAGCCTGCGGGCGGCGCGCTAGCCGCACAGGTCGCCGAACGAATCCGGACGGTACTCGCAGCGCCCATCGCGTACGGAGGCCGTGAGTACGTGGTGTCGGCAAGCGTCGGGATGGTGTTGGTCCGCCGGGGCGTCAGTGCCCAGGAAGCGCTGCGCGATGCGGACTCCGCGATGTACCGGGCGAAGCAACTGGGCAAGGACCGAATCGAACTGTTCGACGACGCGCTGCGGGTGCACGCGATCGAGCGTGCGTACATCGAACAGACCCTGAGGGACGCGCTCGATCCTGATCGGGTCGGTTCCGCGACGTTCGGTGTGGCCTACCAACCGGTCTACGATCTCGGCAGTCGTCGACTCGTCAGTTTCGAGGCGCTCGCTCGCCTGCGGGACAGCACGGGCACAGCGATTTCACCCGACAGATTCATCCCGGTGGCCGAGGACACGGGACTCATTTCCGATCTGGGTGAGCGCGTGCTCGACGACGCTCTCGGCACCCTCGCGCGGTGGCGATCCGAGAACCCGCCTACCTCCGCGTCCGACGCGCCCGTCACGATGGCCGTGAATCTCAGTGCCCGACAGGCTCAACACGTCGACATTTGTGCGGCAGTGGAAACAGCCCTCGAGCGGCATCGCATGGCTCCGGGGGACCTCGTTCTCGAGCTCACCGAGTCCGTGTTGCTCGATTCCGGCTCGTCGGTCCTGCGTCAGCTCGGCGAATTACGCACACTGGGTGTGGGAATCGCCATCGACGACTTCGGAACGGGCTTCGCGAGCCTGCGATACCTCGCTACGCTGCCGGTGAGCGCAGTGAAGATAGACCGGTCGTTCACGTCCAGCATGACCAGTGACGCGACGAGCAGCAGCATCGTCGGAGCAATCATCAATCTGGCCCGCGATCTGAAACTGGGCTGCGTGGTCGAGGGCATCGAAACTCTCGACCAACTCGAAGCGCTGCCCAATTCTGTTCAGGGACAAGGCTATCTGCTGGGCAGGCCTGCCGAGATCGCGTCGGATACCTGGAATCCCTGAGCCTCACCGCGGGGTTGCCGAGGCCCGTCGAGCCAGGGTTGCAACTCCCAGTAGAAGTACCAGCACCAAGGCCGCAAGTCCGGTCATGGCTGCGGTTGCGGACATCGAGAGGGTGGCGATTCCGATTCCCACGGCCGGAATGCCCAGGCCGAGGTATGCGATCAGGAACAGTCCGGCCAAGGCCTCGCTTCGTTCGGCCGGTGCCGCCATCGCGGCGACGGCTCCCACTGCGGCCTTGAACAGGACGCCCGCCCCGATTCCGGCCACGACGCCGCCGACCAGGAATGTCGGCAGGCTCAGGGTGTGCATTCCGACCACCAGCGCGATCAGACCGAGGGCCTCGGCCGAGATGCCGAGTGAGAGTTTCGCTGTACTCGACATGCGGCTGGTCATCGTCTGCGCGAGCGCTGCCGTGCCGAACACCGCGAACACGGTGGCACCGCTGAGGGCGCGGGACGGATGGTCGAGTGTGCCCGCGACGAATCCCGGTGCCACCGAGGTGAACACACCGAACACTGCGAACGACGCGAAACCGGCTGCGGCAGCGGCGAAGTACCCGGCGCGATCACCGTGATCGGCACTGATTCGCTGCGGGCGATAGGCGGGCCGCTCCGGCATTTCGGCCACGGTCTCGGGTACCAGCGCGACACCGACGACAGCGACGACGATCAGTACCGCGAACACCAGATACGGGGTGTGCAGGGGAGCCGCGACGAACTGCGCCAGGAACCCGGCTACCAACGGCCCGACGCCGAGTCCGCCGATGTTCGCTGCGGTGGAGACCTTCTCGAATCGCTGGCCGGACGCGGTCGGCCGGTGCGTGGAATGCAGCTCGTGCAGGTAGGCCGTGGCGGTCGCGGTGAGTGCTCCGACGCCGAGTCCGGTGATGAGCCGTGCGACGAGCAGTAGAGGAAGTGCAGTGCCGCTGAGGAACATGACCGCAGCCACCAATTCGAGCAGCAACGCGGCGATCAAGACCTTCTTCCGGCCCACCCAGTCCGAGACATGTCCGGCCAGAACAAGACTGACGATCACGCCGACGGCGTAGGCCGCGAACACGATCGTGACCATGAACGTCGAGAAGCCGTCACGCACTTGATAGAGCGGGTACAGCGGGCTGGGCACGGTGGAGAACGCCATCGCGGTGAGGAATGCCGCCGCAACCACCCAGAAGCCGACGCCGTGTCGACGAGTCGAGGTCGGTGAGTGAGTCTGTGCCGGCGGAGCGGCGGGCAGGGTGTCGTAGGACATGTCGTTCTCCGATGTCGGTGTTGTTCGTTCGGATACGACTGTCCTCGGACTCGACCATCACGTCCAACGAAGAAAAACGCTGACAACTATCTCGATATGCGATCATCGATGGATGGAGCTGCGCCACCTCGAGTGCTTCGTCGCGGTCAGTGAAGAACAGAACTTCACCCGTGCCGCTGCCCGTCTGCATATCGTTCAATCTGCGGTTTCGGCGGCGATCAAGTCCCTCGAACGAGAACTGGGTGCATCGCTGCTCGATCGCAACTCCAAGCGTGTCCTGCTGACCGAGGCCGGTCGGGCTCTGCTTCCCCGTGCTCGGGTCGTCCTCGATGCCGCTCGCGATGCCCGTGATGCGGTCGACGACGTTCGAGGCGGCCTGCGCGGCACCGTCAGAATCGGCACGTTGACCTCCATCAAGCTGATCGACCTTCCCGGTCTGCTGGGCGAGTACCACCGCCGGTTTCCGCACGTCCAGCTCATCACCGGCGCAGCGCCGTCGGGCACCCAGGGGCTACTCGAATCGGTGGCGGACGGTCGACTGGACCTCGCGTTCGTCTCCGACTCCGGCCGACGGCCCGCCGGGATCGACGTGCGAGAACTCGCGTCGTCGGTATTGGATCTGGTGCTCCCGTCGGACCACCCCCTGGCCGAACGAGAATCCCTGACGCTGGATGACATTGCACCGTACGACTTCATCGACTCGCCCATCGGCTTCGGAAACCGCGCGGTGGCCGACCGCGCGTTCGCCGACGCGGGATTGCAGCGACGCGTGAGCATCGAAATCACCGATATCTCCACCGGCGTTGCCTACGTCCGCAACGGCCTCGGGATATCGCTGCTACCCCGGTTCGTCCTGACCGAGCGGAGCGGTGTGGTCGTCACCACGGTGTCGGAAGTGGATCTGACGTGGCCGCTCGCGGTTGCGACCTCGTCGACTCGCGCTCCGAGCGCGGCGGTACGTGCCCTGCTGGGCGTGCTCGACGAATTTCTCGCCTGAGCTGCGGTAACCGGGAAGTTTTGTGCGCTGCGACGCGTTGAACACGAGTAATGGATGATCTTCTGGTTGCCCCCACTCGACTCTGGACACCCTCGCGTGTCCTGGTCACCAAGTCTGCGTCCGAGTTACCCCACACCGCGGAAATTCTCCGTCGGTGCGAAGCAGCAGGCGTCGCCGACATCGACATTCTGTCCGGTGACCGCCTCACCGGACTGCGTGGTGAGTCCGAGCGCGAGACCTACGCACGAGCCAAGTCGACGATGGCCGTGGTGGTCGCCCCGCCGAGTGTGCTGAAACCGCAACCGATTCCGCCGAGCGCGGACTGGCGGATCGACCTGGCGAAAGGATGCCCGGCGCATTGCCAGTACTGCTATCTCGCCGGCTCGTTGTCCGGTCCGCCGATCACCAGGGTCTTCGTCAACCTCGACGACGTGTTGGCCGGTATCGGCACTCACGCAGGCCGCGGTTCCATCACCTCCGGCACCGATGAGCGTGGGCACGAAGGCACCACATTCGAGTTATCGTGCTACACCGATCCTTTGGGGATCGAACACGTGACGGGCTCTCTTGCCGAGGCCGTTCGCAGAGTGGGCGCGGGCGTGTACGGCGACGACGTATCGCTGCGTTTCACCACCAAGTTCGACGACGTCCGCGAGTTGGTGACGCTCGACCACGGCCGCCGAACGCGAGTTCGGCTGTCGGTCAACGCCGATGACATTGCCCACCGCTTCGAGGGCGGTACGGCACGTATGCCGGCTCGGATAGAAGCGCTGCGGCAGTTGGCACTGGCCGGTTATCGAGTGGGGTTGACGATCGCGCCGATCATGCCGATCCCGCAGTGGCGCGAGCAGTACGGTCGATTGCTTGCGAATGTCTCCGACGCGTTGCGCGACGTGCCCGATCTCATTCTGACCGCCGAAATCATCACTCACCGCTTCACGCCGTCGAGCAAGGATGTGTTGTTGAGCTGGTATCCGGGAACGAAACTGGAGATGGACGAGGGCGCGCGCACAGCGAAGAGAAACAAGTTCGGCGGCGTGAAATACGTCTATCCGAAGGACACGATGGCCGAGATGCGCAGCTGGTTCGTCGACGAACTTCGCGACGTTCTGCCCGACGCGCAGCTGCTGTACTGGACGTGAACCGTCACAGGGCATCGAATCGGTCTCGCGCTCGGTCGATGTCGTCCATGTGCGTGGTTGCCCACGCCAGCAGGACGTCGACGGGAGTTCGGAGTGTTTTGCCCAGGGGAGTGATTCGATATTCCACCGCCACCGGGCGGGTGCTCAGCACCGTGCGTTCGATGATTCCGTTGCGTTCGAGCTTGCGCAGCGTTCCGGTGAGGGACTTCTGAGTCACCTCGGGAATCCCGCGGCGGAGATCGTTGAATCGGCAGGGGCGCTCGCACAATTCGTTCAATACTTGCAGCGACCATTTGTCCAGCACCTGATCCAACAATTCGCGGTGCGGGGCAGTGATCGTGAGTTCTGCGTTGCCGTCGGCGGTATCGGTCATGAAACCAGGTTCCCTTGAAGTGTCCTTTGTGTACCAGGTATCAACGTTATACCTGAATTTCTACGACGAAGGACCAACCATGAGCGTCACTCGATTCACCCCGCCCGGAATGATGCAACCCACCCCGTATCACCACGTGGCGGTGGGTCAGGGTTCTCGACACATCCACGTCAGCGGTCAGATCGCCCGGAACGAGGACGGGTCGGCCATCGATACCGACGACCTCGCCGGTCAGGTTGCGCAGGCGCTGCGCAATACCGCGATCGGATTGACCGGTGCAGGAGCAACATTCGAGGACGTACTGCGGCTGACGTTCTACGTCACGCACTGGGCTCCCGAGCTGATCGGTGAGTTCATGGACGGCGTCACGCGCGTCGCCGACGAGATCGGACTGCCGACTCCCATGCCGCCTGCGTCGTTGATCGGAGTGGATTACCTCTTCGAACCGGACGTGCGGGTCGAGGTGGAAGCAACCGCGATTCTGGACTGAAACCGCGGATAGGCCGGTGACTTCTCGGCGGTGCGGAGGTCGATACCGGCAAACCCACCCGACCTTTGGAGTGACATGGCGATTCTGACCTACAACCTGCATGTTTCCCTCGACGGCTACATCGAGGATCCCGACGGCAGCCTCGACTACTCGATGCCCGACGAGGAATCGCATCGGTTCTCGAATCGACAGACCGTGGAGACGAGCGTCTTTCTGTTCGGACGGCGGCTGTACGAGGCCATGGAGGACTACTGGACCGACCCGGAACGGGCGGCCGGCGACCCCGTCGAAGCCGAATTCGCCGAGCTGTACAAGGCAACTCCCCGGGTGGTCTTCTCGGACACCCTCACTTCCGTGCCCGACGGTTGCCGGCTGGTCCGTAGTGCCGACGCCGTCGCGGAAGTGGAGCGAATGAAACGGGAGACCGAGGGCACGTTGGCCGTCGCCGGCGCGTCGTTGGCCGCATCGTTGTTCGACTCGATCGACCAGTTCGAGCTCATTGTCGTCCCGACCATCCTGGGTGGTGGAAAGCCGTACTTCCCCGTGGGGCACCGACTGAACCTGGTGCTGGAAGAGCAGAGGCACTTCCCCACGTCGGGCTGGATGTATCTGCGGTACAGGGTGGTTCGGTAAGCAGACCTGTCGTCCGGCCCGATCGCGCAGAATGGGCTCATGACATCCGGTGATCGTCGTCAGTGGTGGACCTTGCCCGCGCACCAGCGGTGGCTCGACACAGAATCGGCTCGGCTCCTCCGGTTCGGTAGCTCGCTCGAGCATCCTGCCGGGGGAGCGGCGTGGTTGAACGACCGCGGACATCCGGACCTGAGCCATCCGGCCCTGACCTACATCACTGCTCGGATGGCGCACGTGCATTTCCTGGCCTCGATGCAGGGGTATCCGGGGTCTCGTAGGAAAGCCGATCGAGTGTTCGACGGTCTACTGACGACGTTGCGGGACAGCACGAACGGCGGGTGGTTCGAGTCCAGCGCCGACGCCTCGTCTCCCGATGCGACGAAGACGGCCTACACGCACGCCTTCGTAGTGTTGGCTGCAGCCGCAGCCGCAGCGGCGGGACACCCCAGTGGACGGGGGCTTCTCGACGAAGCCCTCGAGGTCGTGGATCGGCGATTCTGGGACGAGAACCACGGCATGTGCGCAGACACCTGGAATGCGAGCTGGACCGCGCTCGACGGTTATCGCGGAATCAACGCCAACATGCACATGGTCGAGGCGCTGCTGGCGGCGGCCGATGCGGGTGCGCCCGAGGTCTGGCGAAGCAGGGCAGTACGCATCTGCGACAACGTGATCGGCTGGTCACAGGCGAACGAGAATCGCATTCCCGAGCATTTCACTGCGGAATGGCAGCCGATGCTCGAGTACAACAGCGGCGACACAGCAAACCAGTTCAAGCCTTACGGAGCAACGGTGGGGCACGGTTTCGAGTGGGCGCGGCTGCTCGTGCAGGCGAGTCTCGTGGCCGATAGCCCTGGTGGCCACGATTACGTTGCCGCCGCCGCGTCGCTGTATCACCGCGCGGCGCAGGACGGCTGGCAACCCGGCCCGTCGCCTGGCTTCGTCTACACCACCGACTGGACTGGGCGACCGGTAGTGAGAGAGCGTCTGCACTGGGTGTTGTGCGAGGCGATCGCGGCCGCCGCGACACTGGGTCGTCGGACCGGAGAAGACCGCTACGACAACGACTATCGCACCTGGTGGGACATTGCCGCCGACTCCTTCATCGACCTCGTCGACGGCTCCTGGCATCACGAACTCGACGCGGACAACAGGCCCGCAGCCACGGTGTGGAGTGGCAAACCCGACCTGTACCACGCTGTGCAGGCAACATGGATCAGCCGAGGTGTGAACAGCTCGAGTATGGTGGCGGCGCTGCTGGCGGCCTGAATGGCCGCATCGGACCAAAACCGTCCGTTGGGTATGTAGTGTCGTCTCGTGCGCGAAGGTAGAAGACACAACGCCGTCATCGACGTATCCGTCATCGTCACGGTGGTCGCACTCGGTGTCGTTGCGGCCGGACTGCTGCATTCGCCGGAAAGTGAACTGCCGCCCGGAAATGCTGTGTCATCCGGAGAGGCCGCGCGCGACGGTGACTACTCCATCGTCTCCGAGCCTGTCGAGTATCCGGCCGACATTCCGGGGTGCTCCGAGGTCGAGCCACCCCCGCCCAGTGAGGATGGGCGCCTCATCTCGGTCATCGGGAGTCAGGCTCCGTCCTACGACAATCCTGCCTACCCGTGGTTGACCGCGAGCAAGGCGGGAGCGATGACCGACGCTCTCGTGGGCGCACTTCCAGCGGATGTCACCGTGAAGTTGGCCGCCCCATCCCAGTCGCTGACCTTCCAACCGGTGGACGACTTCGGCGGTAATGTGCCGGAGGGCCTCGAGGCAAGCACCAGTGCCCGCGGCGACCTGACTCGCGCGGGGGTGTCTGCGTTTGCCAGCGTCGATGTTCGACCGTCGTCGACGGGGATTCCGGCCTGTGTCGCAGGCGTTCTCGACGCCCGCACCACCGAGCCCGACGGAACGGTGGTCGATACCGACGACAGTTGGTACGAGATCGGCGGTGACCGCACGAACAGTCGCAGAGCGACGGCGTATCACCCGGACGGAACTCTGGTCACCGCGAATCTTAGTACTACCGTCGGTCCCGAATTTCCCTTGGACACATCCGAGTTGACCCGAATCGCGGCGCTGCCGGGCCTCCGAGTCGGTTCGCCTGCACCGGCGGGAAGCGCTGCGCCGCGCCAGGATTGCTCGGTCTCGCTCGCAGGGGAGGCGACAGCGGTGGATATCGACGAGGTGTCCTTGGACGCCGCGAACGAGGCGTTGACGACAACGTGGCAGGCGCTACCCGATGCGCCGGTACTGAACCGGCCGATCGGGTCACTGGTACCCGATCGCACGGGCAGGGGTGCCTGTACGGACATCGACGTAGTGAACTCCGATGTAGCGCTGTCGATTTCCGTATCCTCCGGCGCGGCACTCCCGGTGGCGAGGGACCCCTACGATCCGGAGAATGCGTACGAACCGGTTGTGGAGCTGCGAACATTGCCCGACGGTTCGGTGCTCGAATCGTACGACGTCGATCTGTCGAGCAGCATGACCGCGGAGGACGGAACCATGCGGTTGGCGAGGTCGGTCACGCTGACGCGACCGTCCGGCGTGCAGGTGTCGGTTCGGTCGACGGCGGATTTCGTTTCTGGTGGGGGCCGTTCGACACGGCCGGAACCGCTGCCACTCGAGCTACTGGATGCAGTGGCCCAAGCTCCGATCACGGAGTGGCCGTGAAAGATTCGACGACACGCACTGTTCTCGCAGCAGCCGCGGTGATGGTGGCAGTGGTATCCGTCGCCGCGGCTGCGGTCGTGCTGGTGAATGTGGACGTGTCCGTGAAGCCGTCGATGGACGATGCAACGACGTCGGCCTTCGACGAGATGCCGACGTTCTCGGAGGAGACGGAGACAATTGAGGCGCTGGCTGGGCCGGCGCTCGAGCCCAGCTGGCGGATCGACGCAGAGACCGTCTACGGCAGGCAATTCGCTGCATTCCGTTCGCCGACCGCAAGTTTGACGTTCGATCTCGGGGTCACGGGCGTGATCGACGCCGGCGATGTTCTCGTCACCGCAATGGGTCTTCCGAATCCACGGTCGTCTTCGCTCGATGCAGTCGAGTTCGTGGCCCTCGATGCCGACGACGGCAGTGTGCGATGGAAGGCGTCGCCCGGCACAGTCGACGTATGCGCGAGTGTCCCCGTTCAGGGCGACATCGTCTGTCTGGACTCGTATTCCGATGTGCAGTCCCTCGTCACTATCGGTACGAACGACGGGGTGGTGAAGCGGATACCGGTCCCCGAGGGCTGGTACGTCTACGCGATCGAGAGCGACGGGACATCGGTGCTGTTGTTGGAAGGCAGCCCTGAGGATGGCGAATCCGTGTTGCACGGCGGGTCGGTGAATGCACTCGACCGAATGTGGACGCTACCGATCACCACATCCGTGGGGTGGGAGGGCCTGAGTGGCACGGTGATTCACACGGCCGACGGGCGAGGCGTCGTGACGATGGGCGGAGAGGCTACATTTTTCGATCCGACCACCGGAGCACCCGTCGAGGGTCTCGACATGACCTCGGACGACACCGTCGTCGACTCCACCGGCGCTACTGTCTGGGAGTTGCCGGATCCGTTCGATACGGACAAGGTCATCGGCAACACTCGTTATTCGATCGACGGTCCGGCGTATGTCGCGACGACGGATTCCGGTGATGTGCGGTGGCATTGGACCATCCCGGCTGGATCCGATGGGTTCACCGACAGCGGCACTATCGCCCAGACGCGATCGGGTGTGTTCTTCCTCGGAACCGATTCGATGGTTCGTCTCGAATCGGTTCCGAGTTGACGCCGAGCAGCTCTACCGTGCGGCAGTGCTATTCCCGGTGCGGAGTGCGCTCACCGGTTTTCGGGTCCACGTCGAACAGTTGATCGGTGTTGTCGGGGGAGTAGACGACGGTGTCGACTTCCCGCGCGCGTCGTCGGGCACCGTCGCGAACGGCGAAGAACGCGGCTGCGAACAGTACGACCACGGTGATGCCGGCGACGATCGCCCATCCCTCGAAGCCGCCCGCCAGAGCCGCGATCAGACCGCCCGCGGATGCGATTCCGGCGAAGATCAAGATGACGGCCAGCATGTTCTCGACTGCACGTGCCCAGCTCGTTTTCGAAGGCCTTTTCTCGACCATGGGGATGTTCCTCTCGCTAAGTTCCGTCGCCGAATACCCGAAACCCGGTCGTCTAAGCCCTGCGGTGCTACTGGGCCTTGCGTGCGCGGTACGCGGCGACCGCCGCGCGGTTGCCGCAGGTGGTGCTGCAGAAGCGGCGAGAGCGGTTTCGGGAGAGGTCGAGAACCAGCCCGTTGCAGTCCGGATCGGCGCAGACGTCGAAACGAGAGAGCTCGTCGGCTCGGATGACGTCGATCATGGCCATCGCGGTCTCGACGACGATGCGGGTTGCCAGTGGACTGTCGTCGGCGACGGCATGGATGTGCCAGTCGAGAGTGTCGTGCCGGACCAGTCGGGGCAGGGCCGAGGATTCGGCAAGCAAGCGGTTCACCTCGAGCACGGCGTCGTCTCGACTGCTGGTGAGCAGTGATCGCAGGGTCGGACGCAGTGCCCGCACAGCCTCGAGCTCGGCGTCGTCGCCGTCGAACCGTCCGGAGTAGCCCTGGTCGGTGAAGAAGTCGGCCAGCTCCTCGCGGGTGGTCAGCGTGTCCGGGTCTTCGGCGGAATTGACCAATGCCACGGCGGACAGAAGCGACAGTTCTGCGTCATGAGCAAAAAGCATGTTGACACCTTACCAATCCACTCCCTACTGTCACATGTCATGACGGCTTACACTCATGACGCGCAAGTGGATCGCGCAGCTGCACACGACGCTGCGGCACGGTCGCGTCGACTCTCGGGGCTCGGGTTCGCGCTCCTGTCCGCGGCATCGTTCGGGCTCTCCGGCTCGTTGGCCAAAGGCCTGCTCGATGCCGGCTGGACCGCCGGTGCCGCCGTGACTGCGCGCATCCTGCTCGCGGCAGCGGTGTTGCTGATTCCGTCGATTCTCGCGCTGCGTGGACGCTGGGGCCTGTTGGCCAAGAATTGGAAGCTGCTCGTGGCCTACGGTGCCTTCGCGGTGGCCGGTTGTCAGCTCGCGTTCTTCAACGCCGTCGGCCGAATGGACGTGGGTGTCGCACTGCTCATCGAATTCACCTCGCCCGTAGCCGTCATTGGCTGGATGTGGTTTCGGCACCAGCAGCGTCCGGGTCGGCTGACGCTGGTCGGTGCGCTGTTGGCCGCAATGGGACTGGTGCTCGTGCTCGACCTGATCTCCGGCGCGGACGTCGACAGCGTCGGCGTGCTGTGGGCGCTCGGTGCGATGGCGGGAGCCGCCGTCTACTGGGTGCTCTCCGCCGACGAGAGCAACGGTTTGCCGCCGATCGTGCTCGCCGGGGGCGGTCTGCTGGCAGGTGGACTCATTCTGCTCGCCGCCGGGCTGGTCGGCATCGTCCCGTTCGCGGCTCCGCTGACCGACGTCACGTTCGTCGAAGCCGTTGTGCCGTGGTGGGTTCCGATCATCGGTCTCGGTGTGGTGACCGCCGCGCTGGCGTACGTGCTCGGAATTGCGGCCGGTCGACGCCTCGGCTCGCGGCTGGCGTCGTTCATGGGTCTGATGGAAGTTGTTGCGGCGCTTGTGTTCGCGTGGCTGTTGCTCGGTCAGGCTCCGGGACCGATTCAATTGGCCGGTGGCGCACTGATTCTGCTCGGTGTCGTCGTCGTCAAATCAGGTGAACGCGTCACCTCGGACGAACCGGTGGAGCCGCTGCAGAGCAGAGCATGACAGCTGCTCAGCCGTCGACGCGTCCGAATACGACGGCGGCCAGAATGGTGTGCGCACTGGCGATCACGGAGGCGAGAGGTTCGCGTTCGGGGGACAGCAACCATTGCTGAGCGATGGTGAGAACCGCGCCCACCAGGCCCATCGCCAGCGTTTTACGGTTCGGCCCGGCCAGGCCTCGGCTGGACCCTACGGTGTCGGCGACCTGTAGCACCGTCGCCGAGAACGAGGTGGTGGTCTTGCGGTACAACGCGTCGACGGTGGGGGATACGCCGAGGATTTCGACGAAGGCGATACGAGCGGACTTCGGTTGCTCGGCGACGAACGTGAAGAATCCGGTCAGGGCTCCTCGGAGCACCTGTTCGCTGGACTCCGTCTCCGAGGCCGCTCCGGCCAGGATGCTCTCGCGCATCGCGTCGGTGGCGCGGGCGTAGGTGGCCATCAGGAGTTCTTCGCTGTTGGTGAATGACTCGTAGAAGTAGCGCTTGGTCAGGCCCGCTTCGCTGCAGACTTTCTCCACGGTCGCCGTCCGGTACCCGGTGGTGCCGAACACTTCGACGGCGGCGTCGAGCAGGCGGATCCGGCGCTCCTGCTGCCGCTGCTGCGGATCGGCACCTCGATAGGTGCGGCCGACTTCACTGTGATGGGTAGTCACAGACAGATCTTGACACCGCTCGGTATCAGATGCAAAGTGTTCGCAGGAATGCATCTCGATCGAGGGGGAGACATGGCGTCATCGACGCTCCGGAACAAGGTCGTTCTGATCACCGGCGCGGCACGAGGAATCGGTGCCGAGACCGCACGTGCGTTGGCAGGTCGTGGAGCCAAGTTGGTACTCGTCGACGTCGACGAGGCCCCGCTGCGGGAGGTCGCGACGCAGCTGAAGGCCGAGGCGTTCGTCGCCGACGTCCGAAATCTGGACGACATGCAGCGCGCCGTCGACGGCGGCATCGCGGCCTACGGAGGCATCGATCTGGTGCTCGCCAATGCGGGGATCGCCAGCTACGGATCGATTCTGCAGGTGGACCCGGCCACGTTCCAGCGCGTCATGGACATCAACGTGATGGGCGTGTTCAACACCGTCCGCGCTGCGTTGCCGTCGCTGATCGAACGCAACGGCTACATCCTCGTCGTCTCCTCGCTGGCCGCGTTCACCCCGTGCCCCGGCTTGGCCGCGTACAACGCCAGCAAGGCCGCTGCCGAGCATTTCGCCAATGCGCTTCGGCTGGAAGTGAACTACCGAGGAGTCGACGTCGGCTCGGCCCACATGGCCTGGATCGATACCCCGATGGTCCAGGACGCGAAGTCCGATCTCAGCGCCTTCCAGGATTTGCTCGCGGTACTGCCCGGCCCCCTCGGGAAGACGATGACCGTCGAGCAATGCGTGGATGCGTTCGTCGACGGCCTGGCCAAGCGCAAGCGCCGCGTCTACGTACCGCGGTGGGTTGGTGCGGCGTCCTGGTTCAAGGCCGTCATCACCTCGCGCGTCGGCGATCGCAGCATGTTGGCGCACGTGCCGACGATCCTGCCCAAGATGGACGAAGAAGTAGCGCGTCTCGGTAGGTCCGAGAGCGCCCGCAACAAAATCAGCTGACCCCCCACCGAAGGAATCGTTGTTCATGACTGCCGTACTGACCACTCCCGAGGTCGATGTCCTCATCATCGGCGCCGGCCTGTCCGGGATCGGTGCCGCGCGTCACCTCGGGCACGATCTGCCCGGGAAGACGTACACCATCCTCGAAAGCCGCGGGGCGATCGGTGGCACCTGGGATCTGTTCCGCTACCCCGGTATTCGCTCCGATTCCGACATGTACACCCTCGGGTACAGCTTCAAGCCGTGGACGGGAGAGAAGTCCATCGCCGACGGTTCCGACATCCGTAACTACATCGTCGAAACCGCGCGAGAAGCGGGTGTGGACAAGCACATTCGATACCACCACAAGGTCGTCGCCCTCGAATGGTCGTCCGAGCAGCAGTTCTGGACGGTCACGGCGCAGCGCAGCGACACCGACGAGACCGTCACGATCACCGCGTCGTTCGTGTTCTCCTGCAGTGGTTACTACAACTACGACAAGGGTTTCAGTCCGGAGTTCGTCGGCCAGGAGAACTTCGGTGGGCAGGTGATCCACCCGCAGCACTGGCCCGAGGATCTGGATTACGCGGGCAAGAAGGTCGTCGTCATCGGCAGCGGTGCAACGGCGATCACGCTGGCTCCCAACCTCGCTCGTGAGGCCGAGCACGTGACGCTGCTGCAGCGCTCGCCGAGCTACATCCTCTCGCTCCCCTCGAAGGACCCGATTGCGCAGACACTGCGGAAACGTCTGCCGAAGAAGTTGGCGTACAGCGTGACTCGGCTCAAGAACGTGTCGATGGCCATGTTGATCTTCACGTTGAGCCAGAAGTACCCGGAATTCATGAAGAAGCGGATCCGAAAGATGCAGGAGGGCTGGCTGCCGAAGGGATACGACCTCGACACCCACTTCACCCCGTCGTACAACCCGTGGGATCAGCGCCTGTGCCTGGTGCCCGACAACGATCTGTTCCGCTCGATCCGCAAGGACGAGGTCTCGATCGTCACCGATCACATCGACAGCTTCACCGAGACCGGCCTGAAGTTGAAGTC
Source organism: Rhodococcus sp. JG-3 (assembly GCF_000482405.1). Lineage (NCBI taxonomy): Bacteria > Bacillati > Actinomycetota > Actinomycetes > Mycobacteriales > Nocardiaceae > Rhodococcus > Rhodococcus sp. JG-3. The sequence continues at coordinate 195,898 of NZ_KI519398.1, read as the reverse complement.
CGGCCAGCACCTCGACGCCGATATCGTCGTCACCGCAACGGGATTGAACCTGTCCGCACTCGGCGGCGCGACCTTCCGCGTCGACGGTAGAGACGTGGATCTGCCCAGCACCATGGCGTACAAGGGCATGATGCTCACCGGCATCCCCAACTTCGCTTTTGTCGTCGGGTACACCAACGCGTCGTGGACGCTCAAGGCCGACATGGTCTCGAACTACGTCATGCGCCTGCTCGCCCACATGGACGAGAACGGATACAGCACCGTCGAGCTCGAACGCGACCCGTCCGTGGACGAAGAGCCGTTCCTCGATTTCGCCGCCGGCTACGTGCTGCGGGCCGTGGACAACTTCCCGAGGCAGGGCAGCGAAACCCCGTGGAAGCTGCGGATGAACTACTTCCGCGACCTGCCGGTTCTGCGGTACGGCAAGCTCGTCGACAAGGCGATGAAGTTCGGGCGGCCTCGATCGAAGGTCGCGGTCGCCTCCTGACGGGAATAGATCGAGTCCCTGATCGTTTGTTCCGGACATGAAAATTGGCATCATCGGAAGTGGATTCATCGGTGGAACGCTCGTGCGCCGGTTGACGGCGCTCGGTCACGAGGTTCGGTTCTCGAACTCACGAGACCCGGAGACTCTGGCGGAGCTGGCGTCGGAAACCGGAGCGACGGCGGTGTGGGCAGCGGACGCGGCGCAGGATGCGGACCTGGTCATCCTCAGCATCCCGCAGAAGAACGTGCCCGACCTCGCCGCTGGTATCGCCGGCGCACGCAAGCCCGGAGCGCCGATCATCGAAACGAACAACTACTACCCGCAGCAGCGCGACGGTCTGATCGAAGACATCGAAGGCGGCACACCCGAGAGCGTGTGGGTGTCGCAGCAGCTCGGTGAGCCGGTGATCAAGGCCTTCAACGGAATTTGGTACAAGCACCTGCTCGAGAAGGGTGTTCCTGCCGGAACCGACAAGCGCATCGCGCTGCCGATCGCCGGGGACGACGCAGAGTCGAAGAAGTTGGTGTTCTCGGTGATCGACGAGCTCGGCTTCGACCCGGTCGATGCCGGTTCGCTCGCCGAGTCGTGGCGTCAGCAGCCGGGAACCCCGGTGTACGGCAAGGACTTCGGCGTCGACGACACGGTGAAGGCGTTGGCCGAGGCGTCCCCGGAACGCTCCGCGGAATGGAAAGCTTGAGCCGATCTACTCGAGCCGCTGAACTACCTGACGCGACCCTCGCGGAGTGTGCGCTCCGCGAGGTCGCGTAGCGGCCCGGTCAGGGCCGAATCGCCGACCCGGCACGATTGCTCGCCCACCGACACGTTCCACACGAAGGTGTCGCGGGCCTGCGACTCGGCCGGCTCGGGTGGGGGCGGCTCAGCGAGGTACGGGCGCGCAGCTTCGACCAGCGACTGCCATTCCGGCTCGTCGGTCTCGACCACTCCGCGCTTGGACATTCCGGCGATCCCGCCGGTTCGCAGTACCTCGATGCGCAGGCTCATGCCCCTCGATCACACCCGATCGTCGCTCGGCTCCCGTGTTGACTGAACTCCCACGGTAGACCAACCGGTGGCCACGGCCCGTGCGACGTCGGAATCGGCACCGAATCGCTTCTGCGCTGCGAGCAGCGTCGCCGCGGAGAATCCGGCGAAGTCGACCGTCGGTGCCAGACCCCCGACAGTCATGGTGTCGAACCAGACCTGGCCGACGCGGTCCCACGCCGGGCCACCCAAAGTGGTTGCGGCGACGGCGAACGCGCGGTTGGGAATGCCCGAGTTGATGTGCACACCGCCGTCGTCCTCGGTGGTGACGACGAAGTCGTCCATGCTCGCCGGCTGTGGGTCCTTGCCGAGTACATCGTCGTCGTACGCGGTGCCGGGCTCGAGAAGCGAGCGCAGCGCCTTGCCCTGCACCGCGGGCAGGAACAGGCCTTCACCGATCAACCACGACGCGTCCTCGGCGTTCTGCTTCGCGGTGTACTGCTCCACGAGTGCACCGAACACGTCGGAGATGGACTCGTTCAGTGCGCCGGCCTGGTCCTTGTATTCGAGCGGGGTGGTGTACTGCGTGAAACCGTGCGCGAGCTCGTGCGCGATGACGCCCAGAGAAACGGTGAAGCGGGCGAACACCTCTCCGTCACCGTCGCCGAACACCATGCGAGAACCGTCCCAGAACGCGTTGTCGTAGTCCCGGCCGTAATGCACCGTCGCATCGAGGGGCAGGCCGCTGCCGTCGAGACTCGAGTAGCCGTACACCTCGTCGAAGAACGCATACGTGGCACCGAGGCCGTCGTATGCCTCGTCGGTCGCAGCATCGCCGGTGGGATCCTCACCCTCGGCACGAACCTGCTGACCCGGGAGGTCGCGGGTCGCTTTCGCATCGGAGATGGTGCGTTCGAGGGTGCCGCCTGTCCGCGGTGCGATGGCGGTACGTGCCTGGACGACCTCTCTGCCCGCCCGCATCTCGCGGTCGGCCAGCAGAGTCGCGCGGGCACCGGCTCCCTGCAGACGCTCGAGCAGAAACGGTGGAACTACGCCATGCGAGTGGAGCCTGCGGAACGATCCGGAATCGGTATCTGTCGTCATGTGCGGTGACCCCCTAGGTCCGTGGCATGTGCGGTGATGGTTCCCAGTGTGCCCGAGGGCACCGACACATTCGGGTCCACCGCACCGAGCTCACTCACGCAGCGTCGACAGATCGATACTGTCCACCTCGCTCGGGGGACGCAGCGCGGTGACGGTCGCCCAGTTCCGTGCCAGTAGGGAGGCGTCGGAGTCGTCGTCCTCGGCGTGGATCTCGTCGAACCGGACGGTGACGAAATCTTCTCCGCGATCGCCTATTTCGGCCTGCACCGCGCCGTATCGGGCCAGCGAGGCCGGAACGATCCCGGCGAAATCCGACCGTGCAACGTCGGGAATGTTGACGTTGACGACCGCATCGACGGTCAGATGCGAGATCATCCATGTCACCGCCAGATGCGCGACGTGTTCGGCGGTGTCCCAGTGCGACGGCCGAGTGGCGAGCGACGACAGCGCCATGGCGGGGACCCCGTGAGTCAGCGCTGTCAGCGCCGCGCCCACCGTGCCCGAATGCAGTACGGCCGCACCGGTATTGGGGCCGTGATTGATACCGGAGAGGACCACGTCGGGTGGATCGCCGAAGGCCCCTCGGGTGGCGACAAACGCGATGAGGGCCGGTGAGGCCTGTACCGCATACACTTCGACACCGCGCAGCCCCTCGATCTCGGTTCGCTCGATACCCAGGTGATCGTCGACGCCCATCCCCGTCAACGATGCACTGGCACCGCTGCGTTCCTCGTGGGGAGCGGCCACCACGACGTCGAGGCCGGCGTCGAGCGCGACCCGCGCCAGCAGCGCGATGCCTGCGCTGTCCACACCGTCGTCGTTGGTGATCAGCGCCCTCATTTCTTGCCCGCCTTGCCGTACGGACGCACGTCGACCGATTCGGTGAGTCCGAGAACCAGGTCTTTTCGGCCGCTACCGAGGCCGCGGCGGGTGACGTTGGCGGTGCCCGCTCCGCCGCCCAGGCGGAGCGCCTCCGGCATCGACATTCCCTGGGCGATTCCGGCGGCGATGCCGGCGCTCATCGAATCGCCTGCACCGTGGTGGTCGACCATCTGCAGACCCGGAGTGACGATTTCGAGTACGTCGCCTTCCACCAGAGCCAAGGCAGGGTCTCCCGCTCGGGAGATCACAACCACCTCGGCACCGTCGTCGTGCATCTTTCGCATCGCATCGATCAGGTGCTTCGGGTCCTCGGACTCGGCTCCGCCGTCGGAAATGAGGTCCTCGTGGCTGACCTTGAGCACCGTGAGACCGCCGGCGAGGGCAGCCAGCATCGTCGGTCCGGACAGGTCCGCCACCACCGGGACGTCGAGCGCACGTAGGTCGGCGCACAGTCGCTCGTAGACCTCGGGCGGCACGATGTTGTCGGCGTGCGGACCGCCGAGAATTGCCACGTCGCTGCGGGCGCCGGTGGCAAGTGCCGCGCCGAACAGGTCGTCGAGCGCGTGCCTGGCCAGCGGCGGCGGATCGACCGTGGCCAGTACCTCGCGCTCTCCGCTTCGGCGATCGTGCACGTAGGAGCCGCTTTCCTGGCCGATGTCGACGGAGACGACGGAGATGCCCTCGCTCTCGACGATGCCCCGCAATACGGCACCGATCTCGCCGCCGAACACCCCGGCGAGGGTGACATCGAGACCCAGCACCGACGCCATTCTGGCGATCCAGTGACCCTGACCGCCCGCGTGCACGTGCAGTTCGGTACTGCCGTTGGGGGCAGCGTCGAGGGTCACCGTCAGTAGTGGGGACGGCGCGAAGACGAACGCGCTGGGCGCGCGGGAGGAGGTGGACATCGTGAGCGAATGCCCGATATGTCAGGTCCGAAACAGCTACAACTCGAAAACGTCGACTCAGAATCGACGACGCAGGCGCATCCCGATGGGGCGTCCGTCGGGGTCGACGAACAGCCGGTAGGCGAGTGCGGCGAGTCGCTGCTGCCAGACGGGCGGCACCGTGATCTCGTGCATTCGCAGTCGGCCGACGGGCCGGGGCTTCGCGGACGGGTTGCGGTGCCAGTTGTCCAGGGCCGTCGCGCTCGCCGAGATCACGTCGAAGAACTGCTGTGGGTCGACGAGGTCGGCGTCGTCGCCGTCGGCCCGCCCGAGGTGTTCGCGGATCAGTTCGAGTCTCAGGTTGCGCGCGTGGGTTCTGGCGCCGTCGCCGAGGCCTGCTGGGTCCAAGGGTGCCCGATCGTCGCGCTGCTCGTCGACAATGGCCGCGGTCAGCTCCGAATCATGGGTCCAGGAGCGGCGATTGAAGTTGTCCGACCCCACTGCCGCCCACACGTCGTCGATGATGCAGACCTTCGAGTGCACGTATACCGGTATGCCACGGTCGTTTTCGATGTCGAGTACCAGTACGCGGTCACCGCCGGCCGCGCGGATGACCCCGAGCGCCGCCGAGTGTCCCAGCAGCGCAGAGGGAATGGTCAGGTTGCTGTCGTCGTCGAGGTGTTTGGGGACCACCACCACCAGCCGCAGGTTCGGCTTGCGGCGCAGTGCCGCGGCGAACACACGCGCGACGTCGACGGACCACAGATATTGGTCCTCGATGTAGATCAGCTCGGTCGCACGGTCGAGGGCTTTGGCGTACGCACGGGCCGCGCTGCGCTCGCCTCTCGTCGCGAACGGGTAGGCGGGGCGTCGACGCGGGTAAGTACGCAGCAGCTGAACCGAGCACGTGCCCTGCGGCTCCGGGGCGGCGGCAGCGGGTGGCAACTCCGACGGTTCACGCGTGACTCCGCGCAGGAAATCGGGAATGGCATGCCACGGTAGACGCGAGAGCGCCGCGGGATCTTCCCACCGTTCGCGGAAGACGTCCTCCACATCCCGGACTGCGGGCCCCTCGATCTGCACCTGCACGTCGTGCCACGCCGGAATCTCGCCGTACTCGGGCGGGAAGGGGCGCGAGACGGGATCGCCGAAGTGATCGGCGTCGTCGCGTCGAGCACGGGCCAGATCGATACCGCCCACGAAAGCGACGTCGGGCAGATCTTTCCTGCCGTACCGCACGACCACGAACTTCTGATGGTGGCTTCCGGTGACCAGCACGCGCTGGTCCAGAATGACCTCGCCGCCCGCCTCCTCCAGCCGCAGCGCGAGCTTGCGGTTCTTCGGACCGGTGAAACCGAGGGTTTCCATGTGGGAGCGCCACACCATGCCCTTGACGACGCCACCGCGGTGCGCGACGGCGGCCAGGGCATCCTCGACGGTCACGCCGTCGTCGGTGAGCAGCTGCTCCGGGTCCCCGCGCCAATCGGTGAAGAGCACCAGATCGTCGCGCTCGGTCTGCTCGAGGGCCCGTGCGAGTGCCGCGAAGTACGTCTTGCCGTGCACGAGGTTCTCGACGCGATTGCCCTCGGTCCAGGCCGAAATTCGGGTGTCGTCGTTGCCTCGCTCGGGCGCGGTCAGGAACCATGGGTGCCCCGGATCGAAACTGCGCTCGGGAGCTGTCAGAGCAGAGGTGGACCGACCGAATTTCTCGGCAACTCCGTCTACGACGCGCCGGATGCGCTGCACTATCACGATGGCATTGTTCCACCCGGTTTGAAGGCCACAGTGGGCGGGCACCCCGGCGATATGACTCAGGTACCCAACGTCACGCTCAGAAACGGCAAGCAGATTCCCCAGCTCGGTTTCGGCGTCTTTCAGATCGACGCCGACGAGACCGCGAAGGCCGTCGAAACGGCGCTCGAGATCGGCTACCGACACATCGACACCGCGCAGATGTACGGCAACGAGAAGCAGGTCGGCGAGGGCATTCGCAACTCCGGCATCGACCGCGAATCGGTGTTCGTCACCAGCAAGCTCAACAACGGTTTCCACCGGCCCGACGACGCGCGCTCGGCGTTCGACAAGACGCTCAGCGACCTCGGGACCGACTACGTCGATCTCTTCCTCATCCACTGGCCGCTGCCCACCCGGTACGACGGCGACTTCGTCTCCACGTGGAAGACGTTGGAGGAGTTCGCGGCCGACGGCCGGGCCCGCAACATCGGCGTCTCGAACTTCCAGCCCGCTCACCTCGATCGCCTCGCCGAAGAGACCGAGACGGTCCCCGCTGTGAACCAGATCGAGGTGCACCCCTACTTCGTCAACCACGACGTGTGGGCCTACGGCCGCGAACATGCCATCCCCACCGAGGCGTGGTCGCCGATCGCTCAGGGCAACGTTCTCGACGACGCGGAACTGAAGCGAATCGCCGACGCCACAGGCAAATCCGTTGCACAGGTGGTGCTGCGCTGGCACATTCAGCGTGGCAACATCATCTTCCCGAAGTCGGTGACACCGGAGCGAGTGAAGGCCAACTTCGACATCTTCGACTTCGAGCTGAGCTCGGCCGACGTCGATGCGATCACTGCACTCGACAAGGGCGAGGAAGGCCGGAACGGTCCGAATCCGGACACGTTCGACATGATCCCGGACTAGATCGTAACACTGTGGGCCCGAACGTCTTCGGACGTTCGGGCCCACAGTGCTGTTCGAACGGCTGTCGGTGCTTCAGTGCTTCAGGGTTGATCCGGTGGCGGCGATGACCTGTTCGGTGGTCACGCCAGGCGCCAGTTCCACCAGCTCTAGCGTGCCGTCGCCGACGACATCGATGACGGCCAGGTTGGTGATGATGCGGTCGACGACGCCCTGGCCGGTCAGCGGCAGGGTGCACGCGTCGAGGATCTTCGGATTGCCGTCGCGGTCGGTGTGTTCCATGACCACGATGACGCGTCGAGCCCCGTGTACCAGGTCCATCGCGCCGCCCATGCCCTTGACCATCTTGCCGGGGACCATCCAGTTGGCGAGGTCGCCGTTACGGGACACCTGCATGCCGCCGAGAACGGCTGTGTCGATGTGGCCGCCTCGGATCATGCCGAAGCTCAGCGACGAATCGAAGTACGACGCACCGGGATTGACGGTGACGGTCTCCTTTCCGGCATTGATGAGGTTGGCGTCGACCTCGTCCTCGGTGGGGTAGGGGCCGGTGCCGAGGATGCCGTTCTCCGAATGCAGAGTGACGTTTACCTTGTCGGTGAGGTAGCCCGGGATCAGCGTCGGCAAGCCGATGCCGAGGTTGACGTATTCGCCGTCGACCATCTCGGCCGCCGCACGCTCGGCCATCCGGTCTCGGGTCCATCCTGCGGTCATGCTCGAACTCCTGAACTGACGGTGCGCTTTTCGATGCGCTTGTCCTGTGGACCGGTATGTACGACACGTTGGACGAACACCCCGGGAAGATGCACCTGGGCCGGGTCGATTTCGCCGGGCTCGACGAGCTTTTCCACCTGAGCGATGGTGATCCTGCCCGCCATCGCTGCCAGCGGATTGAAGTTCATCGCTGTCTTGTCGAACACGAGATTGCCTGCGGTGTCGCCGATCTCGGCATGCACCAGAGCGAAGTCGGCGTTGATCGCCTCCTCGAGCACGTAGCGTTTGTTGCCGAACACCCGTGTTTCCTTGGGCGGTGACTCGATCGAGACGGAACCGTCGGCGTTGTAGCGCCACGGCATTCCGCCGTCGGCGATGGGGCTGCCGACCCCGGCGGGGGTGAAGAAGGCGGGAATGCCGGTGCCGCCGGCGCGGAGACGCTCGGCGAGCGTGCCCTGCGGTGTCAATTCCACTTCGAGTTCGCCGGCGAGGTACTGCCGGGCGAACTCCTTGTTCTCGCCGACGTACGACGCAGTGACGCGGCGAATACGTCCGGCTGCCAACAGAATTCCCAATCCGTAGCCGTCGACGCCGCAGTTGTTGGAGAACACCTCCAATTCGTCCGCGTCGGTGTCGGCGATGGCCTCGATGAGGGCATCGGGGATGCCGCACAGGCCGAAGCCGCCGACCGCGATGGTCGCTCCTCTACCGATGTCCGCCACCGCGTCGGCTGCGGAGTCGTAGGTCTTTCCTGTCACGTGAACTCCTGATGTGTTCGTTGAGCAAACGATGGGTCCAGTGAACTCGACCTGCGGGCATTGCGGAGGTGTTGGGAAATTCTGCTCGATTGTCGAACATGAAGTGCGTCGGCGTTCACTCAGTGGACGTACAGTGGTGCGGTGACTGTGCTCGATGCCAACGCAGGCGTCATCGCCAAAGTGTGTGCTCTGCTGCGTGCCGCCAGTGCGGCGGAGGCGGCCGGTACCTCGACCACCGAGTTGGCGAGGTCTGCTGGCGTTGCGCGGCCGACGGCGCATCGGCTGTTGACGGAATTGGCCGACGAGGGATTCGTCGACCGCGATACGGGAACCGGACGGTGGGCACTGGGACCGGAAATCTATCTCCTCGGCTCCATGGCCGCGTTGCGCTACGACGTCACCGATCAGGCCCGAGATATCGTGCAGGACTTGGCAATGCGGAGCGGCGAGAGCGCGTTCCTGTCCGCGCGTCGAGGTGGCGAGACGGTGTGTCTGCTTCGGGTGGAGGGCAGCTTCCCGCTACGGTCGCATGTGCTGTACGAGGGCATCCGATTACCGCTGGGTGTGGCCTCCGCAGGCTTGGCCGTTCTCGCTCATCTCCCGGACCGCGAGGTCGACGACTACCTCGACGGAGTCGATCTGGTGCCCGAGTGGGGAGCCGATCATTCGGAGTCGGCGATTCGCCACCGGATCGAGCTGACGCGGTCCTCGGGCTACGCCGTCAACCCGGCGTTGCTCGTGGAAGGCAGCTGGGGACTGGGCGCGGCGGTGTTCGACCGCGGCCGCAGGCCGGCATGGGCGTTGAGTCTGACCGGTGTGGAAACGAGGTTTCGAGAGGACAGACGTCGGGAGTTGGGAAAGATGCTGCTCGACGCCGCGCATCGGCTCACCCTGCAGGTGGGCACCCGTCCCGATCCGATCTAGCCGTCCAGTTCTTCGAGAATGTCTGCGGCATCCTGGCTTCCGCCGGCTGCCAGCCGCTGCAGTTCGTCGCGGTCCTCGCGCTCTCCGGCGCTTTCGACGAGCATGTCGACGGCGTCGCTGTTGCCGGCTGCGGCAAGTGAACGCAGATCGTCGACGGTGCCCTGCTCCACCAATTCGTCGATCGCGTCCTGGTCACCGCCCGCAGCCCGTGCACGTAGCGCGGTCAGGTCGGATGGCGTGGGTTCGGTCATGTACGGAGTTTAAGTCGCCCGTGCGAGGCGAGGAACAATTCTGACGTACGCGATCATGCCGATCAGCTCCACCAACGTCTGCGTCACCACAACGACTGCGGCGAGGGAAAGAGCCGGCGGCAGCGCGAGCGCGAGAGGCAGCACCACCAGCGAGTTCCGGGTCGCCCCGGAGAAGATCAAAGCCCGGGTCGCGGGCACGTCCTGGCGGGTGACCCGAGCCGTCGCGAGTCCCACGACGGCCATGACGACCAGAAACGCCACGAAGATCGGCACTGCTGCGATCAGCTGAGATGCCTCGCTGCGGACTGCGTCGGCTTGAGATGCGACGACGACTGCGAGGGTTGCCATCATGATCGGCACCATTGCCGCGGCCATGGCGTCCATGATGTGAGTGCCGAGGCGTGTGCGTCGTGCCAACCACTGCGTTGCCGCAGCCAATGTCAGTGGCAGCGCGATCAGTAGGACGAACGCCTCGACGAACGGTGCGACGTCGACGATCTCCATTACCTCGGATCCGACAAACAACCAGAGGTAGAGCGGCAAGAACGCGATCTGCAGCAGCATCAGTAATGGAGCAGCGGCGAGAAGTCGTTCCGATGCCGCCCCGGCCAATCCGCTGAAGACGATGACGTAGTCGATGCACGGAGCCAACAGCACGAGAAGTATCCCGACGAGCACCGCTTCGTTACTCGCAACGAACCGGGTCAGTGCGAACACGACGATCGGGACGAGTACGAAATTGAGCACCACGACGCTCAGCAAGAAATTCCGGTCGCGTAGCGAATCGCCGATGGCGGAGAACGGAACTGCGAGGAACGTTGCGTAGAGCAAGACGATCAGCGCCGGATTGATGGCGATCTCGAATGCGGGAGCCGATGCCGGTGCCGCCAACCCGACAACAACTCCGACGGCCAACGCCAGTAGGTACAGCGGGATCTGGAACTTCTCGAGCCACGCCACTGCCGAACCGGTCACGTGGTACTCGTCGATGAAGTGCAGAGGGTGGGCACGTACCGAGGATAGGCGTTGTCGAGTATTCGGGGGATGTGGCTCGGGTACGCGATCATCGCCGCGTCGGTCCGACGACCTGGGGTTCGACGGGTCCGGCGTTCTTGTCGGTGGGTCGGGATACTCTTCTTCCAGTTCGAACATGCGTTCTTGTTTCGATTCACTGGGGGGTGAAGAGATGGCGATACCGACGGTGTCGTTGGATGCGTTGACCGCTGCTGCGCGGGAAGAGAATCGGCTGGCGGCTCGCAAGATTTCCGCGTGCTACTCCGTCCATCGGAGCTGGATCACTCTCGACACCAAGCACAAGCACTACAGCCGGTATGGGCGCACCGAGATGGCGGTGGCGTTGGGGTGTTCGGCGACGGTCGCCGAGGCGTATGTCTCGGTCGGGGTCGCCCTGCACACTCGACTGCCGCTGGTGAAGAATGTATTCGAGGCTGGGGAGATCGACCTTCCGCGAGTGAGGGTGGTGTGCCGGATCCTCGACAACCTCTCCGACGACATCGTGAAGTCGGTCGAGGACGAGATCGTCGAAACAGCCCGCCGGTCGTCACCGGGGCCGCTGGAGAAGGAGATCTGGGACATTCTGCTGCGGGTGGCACCGGAGGAAGCGGCAGCGTTGCGGGAGTTCGCGAAGAAGTTCCGCAATGTTTCCTACGCACCAGCTGGGGAATTGGCCCGGATCCGAGCAGAATTGACCGCCCCCGAAGCCGCGGCCGCATGGCAGCTCCTGGAGGAAATGGCCGACACGCTCTGCTCGAAAGACCCACGCGGAAAACAGGATCGGCTGTGTGACGCCTTCATGGCGCGGATGCACGGTGAACCCCGGCTGGTATGCCTGTGTCAACGAGCGGACTGCCCGAAGAAAGATGCAGAGCTGCCGGATCGTCGGGTGCCGTTGACGATGGTCACCGTCGATATCGCAACGCTGATCGGACTGCTCGCGAATCCGGCGTACCTGGCCGGGCACGGATCCATCGATCCCGACCTCGCGCGGGAGTTGGCGCGCAACAGTCAGTGGCAGATCCTGCTCACCGAGGCGGTGACGCTGGCAGAGAAACTCGGACTGGCAATGCAGAACCCGGAAACCGGGGACTGGGAACAACGTTCGGCAGAAACCACAGCCGAGCCGAGTGCGACAGAGCCTGACGTGACACAACCCAACGCGGAACCGAATACAGTGAAATCGGATACGCCGGCAACGCAGCCGGATACAGGGACGAGGAGCGCAGGCACGGACACCGCACCACCTCCGCCATCACCACAGTCGCCGCCTGACCCAGGACCGCACACCGGGGCCGGTTCATGCCCAAACCCGGGTTCGGTTGCGCCAGAATATCATTCGACGACCAACACAACGTCACCCGAGTCGACCGCGGATCCCGACACCCGGCAACGACGTCGGAATGCCTTGGCGGCCTCTGCAGCCCTGTTCTGTACTCACACACCCGTCGGCAGGGGCACACGGCACAGCTCTGCCCTCGACCTATCCTCGGCGGTCCGCCCCGACAACCCGACGATCCGCCCCGCAGGCCGCACCGCACAGCGCACTTCCTCAGCCATCTACCTCGGCAACGCCTCCCTCGCCGCAGCACTCGAAGCCGCCATCGCCGCCGACCCCACTCTCGGCAAGTCCGTCGGGCGCGACCCCCTCACCGACCGAGCCCTGATCTACCGACCCGACGCCCTCACCACCGCCGCCGTACGGCTACGCGACCGCCATTGCCGTTTCCCCGGCTGCCACCGACCTGCGGAACGCTGCCAACTCGACCACGTCGCTCCGTTCGATCACGCCAATCCACTCGGCGGCGGCTGGACGACAGTCAACAACCTCCAATGCCTTTGCGAATACCACCACAGCGTCAAGACCGCCGGCTACTGGACCGCCGTCATGCTCCCCGGCGGTGCCATCCTATGGACCTCCACCTCGAAGACAACCCGAATCACCCTGCCCGCCAACGGAACCGCGGTACCCATCCTCGGCAACGACCTCCGGCCCTGTATCCCCACCAAACCGCGACGATCCGGCATCATCGCCTACCCCGACCCACCGGACAACGAACAGCCGGAGACAGACGACACGGCAGCACCGCCCTTCTAGAGGCCGCGTTCTTGGATGCAACGTTCAGTAGTCGAACGCCTCGAACCTGACGTCCTCGCCAGCCAACCACCCCAGAACTGCTGCGTGTAGAGGAGGCACAGCGCACACATAGAACTGCCTTCGCCCGACGTGGCCTACGGCTTTGACGTCGGCCGCGGTCATTCGTCGCATGTATGTCCGGGCTCGGAGCTGTTCGAGAGTGCGTGCCTTGGCATGCCCGTCGGTGTCCAACTGTCCGGTGATGAACACCATGATCGCCATCCCCAAGTGGCCGACCTGCTCGATGACGTCGACGGCGAGAGCCAGGTCCTCTGCGCGGATGCTCCACAGCAGGGTCAGCGCGAGTCCGGATTCGTGGGCAGCATGCGCCTGCGCCATGAAGGGCGTGATCCCGATCCCCGATGCCACGACCACTACGTCGTCGGTATCGGGCTGCGTATCGCCGTATCTGGTGTCGTCCTCGCCGCCGAAGCCCATGACAGGGACGGCCAGGTCCGACCCTGGAGTCCACCGCGACAGCAGGCGGCTGACCGGTCCGTGCTCCCGAACGGTTATCTCGAATACATTGCTGCCCGAAGTGTTCGGTTCGCTGGACACCGTGAACGTTCTGATGAAGTCGTCGTTGAGGGAGCTCGGGTCATGATCGCGCATGTGCGACCAGCCACGATCGAGTCGATCCGAGAAGTCGAGGGTGACGTGTTGCCCTGCACGCCATCGCACCGGCGTCGACGACTCGCCCGGAGAAAGCCGGAATGTGTAGCGCGATATCGTCGGTGTGATCGGCAGCTTGTGGATCAGCGAGGCAAGCATTCTGTCCGCTGATCTGGGCCGCCGGCCCGAACCTCCGACCTCGCGGGCCAATCTTCGAACCGGCGGGTTGTACGGCGACGGGTCGAGCAGCGTGCCTCGGAATGCAAGGCCCTCTCTTACGAAGCGCACTGCCTCGATATCGATCCGTACAGCCATACTGCTATGTGGCAGAACGCTTTCAGCGGCATCTCCGATCAGTACCTCTGCGCGTCCCGTCAGGTAGAGGATGTCGCCGGTGTCGAAATCGGGAAAGGTGAGTCCCACTGCCCGGTCGGAAGTGATGTTTCCCAACGTCTGGTAGAGGCGGTTCCCCGAGTACTCCGGGTACACCAGGGTCACGCCCTCCGTGTCGGAGTTGCTGAAAATCCGGACGAATCCTGGTGCCCCACCGCGGATGTTGGTGTCCATGCTGTGGGCACCGTGTCGGCTGGAGATGAGGAACGTGTCGGATCTGCCGATGAGGGCGAGGGCGTCGGCTGGTAGCGGGAGTGAATCGGTGATCAACTGCGGAGATGATGCGTAGGGTGTTATCGCCCGCTTGTTCAGATATTTGGGGCAGTTTCCGAGGGTTTCGTCGACTGCGACATTCACCTGTACGTCGAGAGATTCGCTGGTCTCCGAAGGCGTTGTGTCCGTTCGCCTTTCTAGCACCATCGCGTCGTGCAGCCGTCCTGCGATCTTGACCCGGCCCCTGTGCTCGAGATCGATGACGAGGCCCGAGACCAGCTTTCCTCGTCCGTTCGTGGCTTCGTCGCCCACGAGACCCTCGAGCACTGGGTCGGTACCCGTCCAGTGAGCGCCCGGATCTGCGGGGCGAGGTTCGAGCCGGGTCCGAAACCTCACTCGGAGAACACTGTCCGCGGCCACGGTTGCTGTTCCCGGAGCGCCTCCGAGCAGCGTTGTCCACACACGGCCGTCGACGCCGATCGTCCCCAGCGCCACGAGTGGGCTCCGGCTCATCCAGGGTCCGTATGCGGCGGGCAGCCCTGGGACAGTGGGGTTGTCCTCGTACGGCACCTGCAGAAGACGGTGCATCGTCTCTTCGCCTGGATGCCACTGGCTCGGCACGTGGTCGTCATCTGTTCGCATGAGGTCTGGCCGTTCTCGGAGACTGTTGGCATACATGGCTATTGGGAATGACCGGTGCGGAATCGGGAACAAGTTCTCTATCAGGCTGCGTGTCGCGCCCCGGAAGATCGATGAAGGAAGGTGGTGATCAGGGTGGCGACGTCGTCGAGGTGGCTTTCGAGGAGGAAGTGGCCCCCGTCCAGCAGATGAATTTCCGCGTCGGGGAGATCGCGCAGGAACGCGCGCGCACCGTCGGGTCCGAAGATCTCGTCGTTTTTGCCCCAGACAGCAAGGAGCGGGGGACGACAATCGCGAAAGTAGCGCTGCACCGCGGGATACAGGCGGACGTTGGTCGGATAGTCGGCGAACAGCCGCAATTGGACCTCGTCGATGCCGGGGCGGGTGAGTAGCGCGTGGTCGTGGATCCAAGCGTCGGGACTCAGGAGCGTCGAATCGGAGACACCGTGGACGTACTGCCATCGGACCGCGTCCAGTTCGAGTGCTTCGCGCAGCGGCGCCGCGGTTTCCGGTGTGCGGTTATTCGCGTAGGTCCATAGAGGAGCCCAGAACGAGTCGACGAACCCTTCCTCGTAGGCATTTCCGTTCTGGGTGACGATGGCGGTGATGCGATCGGGATGGCTGAGGGCGAGACGCCATCCGACGGGTGCGCCGTAGTCCTGGGTGTAGATCGCGTACCGGTCGAGACCCAGCTGCTCGAGGAGGTGATCGGTCACTGCGGTGAGCGCGTCGAAGGTGTAGTCGAAGTTGTCGACGGATGGAGCTGACGAGTATCCGAAGCCGATGAGGTCGGGTGCGATCACGTGAAAATGCTTGCCCAACAACGGGATGAGGTGGCGGAACATGAAAGAGCTCGAGGGTGTTCCGTGCAGCAGCACGATGGTGGGATCGGCGGGATTGCCGGCCTCGCGGTAGAAGACTTCGAGTCCGTCGACGGTGGTGGTGTGGTGATGAACGGCGACCATGGATAACCCCTATGGGTAGTTGATGTGGTTACTCCCATGACGGAACCACACTGGCCGTAACCTGTCAAGCGGTCTATGATGGTTACATGGACACCGCGGAAGCACGGGCGATCGATGAGGCACTGCTGATCGACCTGCTCAACACCACACCGGTCGTGGATGATCAGCCGATCGATCTCCTGGCGGGCGACGCCGACGGCCGAGACTGGCTGAGTGCACGCGGCGGGACCGGAAGCGCCGAGGAGCTTCGGGTGTGTCGCGCTCTGCGTGACGACCTTCAGCGGGTGGTGCGGGGTGAGGCGTCACCGTCGTCGCTGAGAACGTACTTGGATGGCCTCTCGCGGGTGCCGGTGCTGACCGATGACGCGCTGGACTGGAATCTGCAGGTAGCCGAGGACCGACGACTGGCTGCACGAATAGTGCTGGCCTGGGCGGAGATTCGTGAGAGTATTCCCGGCGCACTGCGTCCGTGTGCGAATGACGAGTGCCGCCTGTTTCTCCTGGATCGCTCCCGTGCGGGCACCGCGCGGTGGTGTTCGATGGCCACGTGTGGCAACAAGATGAAGGCCCGACGGCACCGTGCTCGGGCAGCGGGCGACTGATTGTCGCGCGCCTCAGCGGGCGCAGGGCGATCGCCCTCGTCGCGAACATTCTGCTGGCCGGCGCGGGGTGTGCCGTCTCCTGCTCGGGCGCAACACGCGAGCCCACGACCGACCGATCGTGGGCTCGTCGTGCAGGAGGTGAGAGTCGCTCTCGGGCGCTAGGACCCGAGGGCGACCAGGGCTGGGGGCGTCAGACCAGGTTGCGAATGTGGTCGCGCGTGAATTCGATGCGCTCGTCGACGCGGCCGTCGCCGACCTTGTTCACCCACTCCGGATCGGAGAGCAGCGCGCGTCCGACAGCCACCAGATCGAACTCGCCGTCCTGGAACTGGCCCGCCAGCGCGTCCAATCCCGTCACACCGGAGGCCGCGTCCTCCGACCATGCCGAGGTGAACACCGAATCGAGGCCCACGGAGCCGACGGTGATGGTCGGAACGCCGGTGAGCTTGCGCGTCCAACCGGCCAGACCGAGCTTGCCGTCCACTCCGTCCAGTTCGGGGAATGCCGGATCCCAGTGCCGCCGAGTCGAAGCATGCAGTACGTCCACGCCTGCGTCGACCAGTGGCGTGAGGACGCGATCGAGTTCGGCCGGGTTCTCTGCGAGTCGAGCGTCGAAGTGGTTGCTCTTCCACTGCGAGAAGCGGTAGACGATGGCAAAGTCCTCACCCACCGCGGCGCGGATCGCAGCGACAACCTGTGCGGGGAAGCGGGTCCGGGCCTCGAGAGATCCGCCGAATTCGTCGTCACGCACATTGGTTGTTGCCCAGAGGAATTCGTCGAGGAGATAACCGTGAGCGCCGTGCAGTTCCAGGCCGTCGAAGCCGGTGTTCTTCGCGTTGACGGCAGCCTGAACCCAGTGCGAGGTCAGTTCGTCGAGGTCGGCGTCGGTGAAGGCGCGCCCGACCGAGGAGCCGTCGAGAGCGATGCCGGACGGGCTGACGGTGGTGACGTCGGGGAACAGGCGTGGCTCGGTGCCGCGCTCGACACCCAGGTGCCACAACTGCGGGATGATCGCGCTGCCCTCGGCGTGGACCGCATCGACGACGCCCTTCCATCCTTCGAGGCTGGCGTCGCCGTAGATCCTCGGTACGCGGGTGTGCGGTCCTGCGGCGGGGTCGGGGATGTACGTGCCCTCGGTGATGATGAGGCCGGTGCCGCCTGCTGCACGTTTGCGGTAGTACTCCGCCACGTCCGGGCCGGGGATGCCGTCGGGCGAGAACGCCCTCGTCATCGGGGCCATGGCGAAGCGGTTACGCAGCTTCAGCGACTTGACCTCGAACGGCTCGAAGAGCCCGGCGGTGGACAGGTGTGGTGTTGTCGTTGCAGTTTCGGTCACGCCTGCGCACAACCTGGTCGGACTCCGAGCTATTCCCCCTCCCGGACTGTAGCGTCGAAACACTATGAGCCAGTCGCCGCTGATATCAGCTTCCGAATTGCACGGTCTGTTCGAGATGGGTCGCGGCCCAGTGGTCCTGGACATTCGGTGGACTCTCCAGAACGGTAGCGACAGAGCAGGTTACGAGTCGGGGCACATCCCGACCGCGCAATTCGTCGACCTCGGTACGGAACTGGCGGCACCGCCAGACGATCGTGGCCGCCATCCGCTGCCCGACGCGGATACGTTCGTTGCGGCGATGCGAGGAGCCGGAGTCGGCGACGATTCCGCGGTGGTGGTCTACGACGCGGGCCCGGCAACTGCGGCTGCGCGGGCCTGGTGGTTGCTCCGCTACTTCGGCCACCGGGATGTGCGCGTACTCGACGGCGGGTTCGCGCGATGGGTCGACGAGGGCTATTCAGTCGGCACCGAGCCCTCGATCGTGGCGGCCGGATCGTTCACGGCGCGGCCGCCGCTGGCCCGGGTCCTCGAAGTCGGGGACGTGCTGGCCTTCGCCCGCGAGAACGTCCTGCTCGACGCCCGCGCACCCGAGCGATTCCGCGGCGAGGTCGAGCCAGTCGATCCCGTGGCCGGCCACATCCCCGGGGCGGTCAACAGGCCGACGACCGACAATGTCGATTCCGACGGGCGCTTCCTGCCCCCGGAGGTACTCGATGGCGCATTCGGTGGACTCGTACCGAAGGGAAAGGACGTCGCCGTCTACTGCGGCTCGGGCGTGACCGCTGCACATCAGGTTCTCGCACTGGAGTTGGCAGGCATCGATGCCGCGTTGTATCCCGGCTCGTGGTCGGGTTGGATCACCGATCCGACGCGGCCGAGGGCATGACACACCGGCGCTGAGCTGGCAGTTCATTCAACCAGGGTTGAACTTGAATCTGACTTCAACTATACCTGGGGAATGAAGGTTGCAGGCAAGGTCGCCATCGTCACCGGAGGTGGTGGCGGAATCGGCGGAGCCATCGCCGCCAGACTCACCGAACACGGAGCCCGCGTCGTCGTCTCCGATGTGGACGAGTCCACGGCCCGATCCGTGGTCGACGCCATCGAGCGAGACCGGCCGGGCACAGCCGTCGCTGCCGCGGCCGACGCGTCGGACATCGGGGATATCGAGCGGCTGATCGCGGTCGCCGAAGAGTCGTTCGGACCGGTCGATCTGTATTTCGCAAACGCCGGCATCAGTGGTGCCCCCGGGCTCGACGCCAGCGAACAGGACTGGGACCTGTCCTTCGACGTCAATGTGCGCGCACACATCCGCGCTGCGCAGCTGTTGGTGCCCGGTTGGCTCGAACGTGGTGAGGGCTACTTCGTCAGTACGGCCTCGGCAGCGGGCTTGCTCACCCAGATCGGTTCCGCGACATACGCGACGACCAAGCATGCTGCGGTCGGGTTCGCCGAATGGCTCAACGTCACCTACGGCAATCGGGGCATTCGCGTCAGCTGCCTGTGCCCGATGGGCGTCAATACCAAGCTGCTCTACGAAGGCCGCGAATCGGGAGATGCCTTGGGAGCGGCCGCAACTGCCGCGGTACTGAGCGCGGGCGCTGTGCTGGAGCCGCTCGACGTCGCCGACGTGGTGCTCGACGCGATGGACCGGGAGCAGTTCCTGATCCTGCCCCACGAGAACGTACTGGACATGTACCGCAACAAAGGTGCCGATTACGACCGGTGGTTGCGCGGCATGCGCCGCTACCAGGACAGCTTGCTCGACAACCAACAGGGGAACTGAACGTGGCATTTTTCGAGACCAGCGACCGCGCAAAGAAGTACGAGTCGGATCTGTTGGAGTTCATGGACTCTCACGTCTATCCGGCGGAGGCGGTGTACGAGCAACAGATGCTCGAAGCCGGTGACCCGCACTTCCATCCCCCGATTCTCGAGGACCTGAAGAAGGAAGCGCGCTCGCGTGGACTGTGGAATCTGTTCCATCCGCACCCCGAGTGGGGCCCCGGCCTGACCAACCTCGAATACGCTCCGCTGGCCGAGATCATGGGCCGCAGCCTGCTCGCCCCCGAGGCATGCAATTGCAACGCACCCGACACGGGCAACATGGAGGTGTTCACACTCTTCGGTACCGACGAGCACAAAGAGAAGTACCTGAAGCCGTTGCTGGACGGCAAGATTCGCTCGGCCTTCGCGATGACCGAGCCCGACGTCGCCAGTTCCGATGCCACCAATATCGCAATGAAGATGGACCGCGACGGCGACGACTTCATCCTGAACGGGCGCAAATGGTGGACGTCGAACGCGATGCACAAGAACTGCAAGGTTCTGATCGTCATGGGCAAGACCGATCCCGAGGCAGCAACGCACCGGCAGCAGTCGATGCTCGTCGTGCCCATCGATGCGCCCGGCGTCACCGTGCTGCGCAACCTGCCCGTCTTCGGCTACGTCGACCGAGAGGGCCACGCCGAGGTTCTCTTCGAGGACGTGCGGGTGCCGGCGAAGGACGTGCTGAAGGGGCCGGGTGAGGGATTCGCCATCAGTCAGGCTCGGCTGGGGCCCGGCCGTATCCATCACGCGATGCGGACCATCGGTGTTGCGGAACGGGCGCTCGAATTACTTTGTCGCCGTGCGGTTTCACGGGTGACCTTCGGCAAGCCGGTCGCCATGCGTGCGAACATCCAGGACTGGATCGCCGAGGCGCGCATCGAGATCGAGAAGACGCGGCTGCTCACGTTCAAGGCCGCGTACCTGATGGACACCGTCGGAAACAAGGAAGCGCGTACCGAGATCGCAGCGATCAAAGTTGCTGCGCCCGAGATGGCGCTGAAGATCATCGACCGCGCCATTCAGGTGCACGGCGGAGGCGGAGTCAGCAACGACTTCCCGCTGGCGATGATGTACGCACACGTGCGGACGCTGCGGCTCGCCGACGGTCCCGACGAGGTACACAAGATGTCCATCGCGAAGATGGAGCTGCGCAAGTACATGTGAACGTAGCTCACCTCAGGAAGGCAAGGCTGTGCTAATTTCTGCCGATGACAAGGACCTTCCTGGGGTGCGCCTTTGCCGTCGCCACGGCCCTGACGCTGGCATCGTGCAGCAGCAACACCGCTGACGACGCCGGCTCCGACACCCGAAGCGTCACCGTCGACACACTCGCCGGACCCACGCAGATCACGGGAACGCCACAGCGCATCGTCGCATTCGGGCAGCAGTGGGTGGACGCGCTGCTCGAATTCGACGTGCAACCCGTCGGGTATGTCTCCGCCGGATCGAACGGCGACGAACGCGGGCTCTACCCCTGGCAGTCCGCAGTGGGTGCGGATGCCCAGATGCTCGATTCGGCCGCCGTCGATCAGATGGGGGCTTCGGTGCCGACCGAGCAGATCGCGGCGCTACAGCCCGACCTGATCCTGCTGTCGGGGATACCGTCGATAGAGCCGTACAAGAGCTTGTCCGACGTCGCGCCCACGATATTTCCGAAGGCGGAGAAGGTCGAGACGTGGGAATCGCAGATCGAGACGCTCGGGCGGGTGCTCGATCGCGAGGACGATGCACAGAGCATCATCGACGAGGGGCATGCCGTCACCGATGGCATCCGTCAGCAGTACCCGGAGCTCGACGGTAAGTCGGCTGTGTTGTCGCAGTTCGTTTTCGACAGTCAGCAGCTTGCGGTCGTCGCCGACCCGGAGGACGGTGCCGCGAAGGTCTTCGACAGCATCGGTCTCGACGTCCCGCAGGATTTGGTGAACTCGCCCGACATCTCTCACGGCCGGATCGTGCTGAGCCCCGAACGGCTGGACGTTCTCACCGCAGACCTCGTGGTCATTCTCCCCAACGGCGGCACGCGCGAAGACCTCGAACAACTTCCGGGATTCACCAGCCTGCCCGCGGCGACCGGCGGCGGAGTTGCCGTCGTCGACTACGCGACGGTGGTGGGATTCAATACACCATCGAAAGCGTCGGTCGAGTTCTCGCTGAACAAGATTCGTCCGCAGCTCGAGGCTGTGGGTACCTAGTTGTCGGGTGACCAGGACGGGTCGCGTCCGATGAAGGCCATCAACCTGTCCTGGGCGGACGCGTTGTCGTCGACGTCGACGGCGGGGCCGAACTGCCCGCTCTCGCGGAGCACGCGGTCCATCGGTTTCATGGCGATCAGCGCTGCGGCGCAACGCTCTTCGCCGAGATCGGGTTCGCGTCCCAGGGCTTTGGCCAAGTCCCAGGTGTGCATCCACACATCAGCGGTATAGAACCGGTCGATCGCGTCTTCGACCGGCATGTCGCCGATGTGCGGATTGCTCAGGATGCGGCCCGCGGGGGCGTCGAGGATGGCTTGGATGTCGGCGACGTGTCGCGCCCACGCGGCGGCAGGATCGCGCGTCACGTCGAGTTCGGTGAGCTCGACACCCTCGACACCGCCGAGGAAACCACGTGACCAACCGACGAGGTGTTCGACGACACCCAGCGCGTTCCACTCCGGTACCGGACTGGGCCGAGACCACGCGTCCCCGGAAACGGAATCGACCAACGCCGTGAACGCGGCGGCGTCCCGTGCATGCTGTGCAGCCGGTCCCGTCAACAGTGCATCGAGTTTCTCGTAGCCCTCCCTGACTCCGACATCCATTCCGCTGCAGAGCATCCCGTCTCGGGTTGCGAAGTCGGACAGCACGCTCAGCACCCTCAATCGCGTGCCGCCGTCGTCGCGGGCCTCGAAAGCCATTGTCTCGAGGGCGACCGAATCCGGATCGCCTTCGTAGGTGAAGGTCCACACGATCCGCTCGTTCGCGCGAACCTCGTGGAAGCTGCCGAAGAACGACGCGATCTCTTCGCCGTCGCGGTCGTTCGCGAACGACCATGCACCGCCGGTTCGCGCGTCCCACGCGATGATTCGCGTCGTCACCGACCGTGGGCCCACCCACTGCCGATACAGATCGGGGTCGACGTGTGCGCGGAACACCTGCTCGGGCGACGCGTCGAACTGCCGGATGATCTCGATTGTGGGTACTTTGTCGTCCGCTACTATCTCGGTTTCGTGCTCGGTCATGACACGTCCTTCTGAGAGTCGTCTTGTGTTACAACGTGATCCAGCAGGTCGTCGAGTCGGCGGTAGCGCTGCTCGGCCTCCTGGCGATAACGCCCGATCCACTTCGCCATAAGGCCGAACACCTCCGCATCCAAGTGCACCGGTCTGCGCTGGGCGTCTTTGCTGCGCGTCACCAGCCCGGCGTCCTCGAGCACCTTCACATGCTTGGAGACTGCCTGCAGGCTCATGTCGTACGGCTCGGCCAGTTCGCTGACGTTGGCGTCGGCACCCGCAAGCCGAGCAACCATGTCACGCCGAGTGGGGTCCGCCAACGCTGCAAAGGTTCGATTGAGCTGCTCGATACGGTCGTCCACGGTCACCCACTTCCTCGAATATAGCCAAGATATGCCCCTCGAGCTGTGTAGTCAACCAATTGGTTTACAAGGATCGCAGAAGGGTTGACAGCCTGCTGTCGTGCGCGCAGTATTGACAGCATCCTGTCAATCGACGTGAGGACCGTTCCGTGATCACCGTTGCGCTGTATGCCACCGACACCATGGCTGATTGGGAGTACGGCTACCTCATCGCCGGGCTCGCGATGGCCCGCGAGCAGAATCCCGACGCCAACCGGTTGCTCGTCGCATCGGAGTCGGGGGAGGCGGTGACGACGATGGGCGGCCTGAGGATTACCCCCGACGTCGCGTTGGCCGATCTTCCGTCCGTCGACGCGCTGATTCTGCCCGGTGCCGGCACGTGGGAATCCGCTAACGGGGCGGCGTTGGAACTGGCCGCCGAACTTGTTGCCGCGGGCACTCCGGTCGCAGCAATCTGCGGGGCAACCTACGGGCTGGCTCGGACCGGCCTGCTCGACGACCGGTCGCATACCTCGAATGCGGCCGAATTCCTCACTCAGGCTGCGGAATACCGCGGAGCGGAGCATTACCGTGAGGAGAAGGCAGTGTCCGACGGCACCGTCATCACCGCGGGAGCGACCGCACCGATCGAGTTCGCCAAGCTGGTGTTCGAGCGCCTGGAGGTGTTCCCGCAGCCCATCATCGACGCATGGTATGGGCTCTACACGACGGGGGAGCGCAGATTCTACGACCAGCTGACGGGCGCATGAGCCGACGAACGCCGGAGGGAGATGCGCTCACCGAGGTGGTCCTGCCGGTCTTCGAGCTCAACGGCGAATTCCTCGCTGCCGCACAGGACATCACCGAACCGACAGGATTGACGCCGGCCTGGTGGCAGGTTCTCGGGGCCACTCTCGACGAGCCGCTCTCGGTGGCCGACATTGCGCGACGCGTCGGTCTGGGTTTGGCGCGGCAAAGTGTGCAACGAACCGCAAACTTGTTGGTGGACAAGGGCTGGGCTGTCTACATCGAGAATCCGAACCACAAGCGAGCGAAGCTCCTCGAGCCCACCCCGAAGGGACGCGAGACCGTAGCCGCTCTGCGAGATGCTCAACACGCGTGGTCGGACGCCGTGGGCGCCGCGGTGGGTGAGGACGAATTGCGTTCTTTTGCACAGACTTTGGAGAAGATTGTTGCGGCATCCCGCGCCTACCGTGGTGGCCGTGCATAATTCGGGGATGTCAGCGCTCGCGATCGTTCTTTCCGGACTCCTGGCCGGTTTGCTCTCGCAATCCGACGGGGTCGATATCTTCGGCGACACCAGCGTCGGGGGTGTGGTGTTCTCCAGCGGCGGAGGGGGAGTCGCCGTAGCAGTGATTCTGGCGTCGGGTCTGGCTATGCTCGTCCGTCGGCGCAGTATTTTGGCCGGCCTGTCCATCGCTGCGGCCACTGGCGCCGGGGTGACGGCACTGATGATGCCCTCCGGCCTCGCCGAGGTGGTGGCAGGCGGAGTTCTGTTGGGATGCACTGCAGTACGGGCGAACGGTGTACGAGCTCGGCAAGCACTGTCGATCGGGTCGTTCCTCGTCGGACTACTCAGTGCAGGCGCGGTCGAGGCCTTGCAGCATCCGAGTATCCCGCGTCGCTACGCCGACTACCTCACCGAATCCGATATCGGTCCGCCGGTGGTCGTTCCGGTGCTGTGCGTACTGGTCGTAATTGCAGTGGCCTGGGCAGCTCGTGTCGACCGCAGCGACGACCATGTGCCACCGGAACGGAGCATCCGCACGGTCGGGGCAATACTACTGATCTCGATCGGTGGCTTGCTGCTCAATATGTTGTTCGTGCAGATGCTGTTTCGAGCTGAAGACGGCTTCGGTGGAAGCTGGTACTTCGGCCTCGTCGTCGTACCAGTGTTGTTCGGTGCTGCCGCTCTGCTACCGGGTCGCGGAGGCATTCTTGTGCTCGCCGGGACAGCCGTGTTGCTCACCTCGACCACCACCGCTGGGGTGGGCATCGATGTGTCGGACGGTATCTGGGTGCTCGGGCTCGTGGCAATCACGGCAGTTGCGGTGACAGTGGGCGCGGCACTCGGGCTGCGCTGGGGTCGACCGATCGTCGGCTTCGCGACCCTGGCAGTGGTGTGTACGACCGCGCTGTTCGAGCGCCCCCCGTGGGACAACGTGCACTACGCGGCAAGTCTGGTGATCTTCCCGGCCGCTGCGGTCTATCTGTACGTGGCGTGCACGCCGGCTACTCCCACTCCCTCGCCCCCCACGCCCTTGACCATCGGCCTCGCGGTACCGGTGGCAATCACGGTGCCGATGGTCGTCACCTACGGTTGGACGGCGTACACGCCGCTCACATCCGCCCTGCACAACTCGACGTGGCCCAGTATGGAACTGTGGCTCTCCACGGGCGCGGCAGTGGTAGCGGTGGTCCTCGCGGGTGTCGGAACCCGGTTACTCGGTCGTCGGCCACTACTGAATTGATTACCGGAGTACCGTTTTCTGCATGGCTTACAGATACCTCGGAAACAGTGGACTGAAGATTTCGGAGATCACGTACGGCAATTGGTTGACCCATGGTTCGCAGGTGGAGAACGACATCGCGACCCAGTGCGTGCGTGCGGCTCTCGATGCAGGCATCACCACATTCGATACCGCCGATGTCTACGCCAACGGGGCTGCGGAAACGGTCCTCGGTGACGCGTTGAAGGGCGAGCGCCGCGAATCGCTGGAGATCTTCACCAAGGTCTACTTCCCCGTCGGACCTAAGGGCCCCAACGACACCGGTCTGTCCCGCAAACACATCTTCGAAGGCATCGATGCCTCGCTGCGTCGCCTCGGTACCGACTACGTCGATCTCTACCAGGCCCACCGCTACGACGTCGAGACCCCGCTCGAAGAGACCATCGCCGCGTTCGGCGACGTCGTCCGTCAGGGCAAGGCCCTCTACATCGGCGTCTCGGAGTGGACGGCCGATCAGCTCCGCGCCGGCCAGGAACTGGCACGGCAGAACGGGTTCTCGATCATCTCGAACCAGCCGCAGTACTCTGCCCTGTGGCGCGTCATCGAGGATCAGGTGATCCCGACGTCGAAGGAACTGGGCATCTCGCAGATCGTCTGGTCACCCATCGCTCAGGGCGTGCTCACCGGCAAGTACCTACCCGGACAACCGCTGCCCGACGGCTCGCGCGCCAAGGACGACAAGGGCGGCGACAAGATGATCGCGCGCTACCTCGACGATCAGACGCTCACCCGGGTGCAGGCACTCAAGCCGATCGCCGACGATCTCGGAATCACCATGGCGCAGTTGGCCGTTGCCTGGGTTCTGGCCAACGACAACATTTCCGCCGCGCTGGTCGGGGCATCGCGTCCCGAGCAGATCGCCGAGAACATCAAGGCGTCCGAGGTCATCCTGGACGCGGATGTACTCGCCAAGATCGACGAAGCCCTCGGCGATTCGGTCGAGCGCGATGCGGGTAAGACCGGCTCCCCGGAAGCCCGGTTGGTCTAGAAATTCGTCGCTCGGTCCACGTTTGACGGGGCGGAGCTGCGGTACTCGGCGTTAATGTGGACCATGCGCTCACCACTCCGTAATCGCAGCACCGCCCCGGCTCCCGCATCCCCAGCCCGGGTGGTGGTGGTCGGCGGCGGGTTCGGCGGCTTCTACGCACTGCGCAAGATGCAGAAGCTGTTGGGCCCGGACCGCGCCTCGTTCACCCTGGTTGCGCCCAACGACTACCTGCTCTACAGCCCGTTGCTGCCCGAGGTGGCGACCGGCGTGCTTGATCCGCGGGACATCGCGGTGTCGACACGACAGACGTTGCGGCGCACCAAGTTGGTGCTGGGACACGTCACGTCCGTCGACTTCGAGAATCGACGCGTTCGCGTCGCCGGTCCCGACGGTGATTCGGACCTGGCCTGGGACAAGCTGATTCTGGCCCCGGGTTCGGTGACGAGGCAGTTCGACATCCCCGGTGTCGCCGAGCACGCACACGGTCTCAAGACCCTGAGCGAAGCGGTGTTCATTCGCAACCACGTGTTGAAGCAGTTGGATGCAGCCGACGAACTGCCCGACACGCCGGAGGGCCGCGCCGAACGCAAGGAACGGCTCACCGTCGTCGCTGTGGGAGCCGGCTATACGGGCACCGAATTCGTTGCGCAGATGCAGAATTGGATTCGCGGTATCGCTACCCGGTGGGCGACGGTCGACCCGTCGGACATTCGGTGGTTGCTCATCGACCTCGCGCCTGCGGTGCTGCCGGAACTGGGCGAGCGACTCGGCAAGGAAGCAATGGAAGTCCTCGCGGCTCGCGGCGTCGAGGTGCGTCTCGGGGTGTCGGTGGAGTCGGCCACGGCGAACGCGGTGACGCTGACGGACGGCGACGTCGTACCGACACGCACCCTGGTGTGGGGAGCGGGCGTGGCTGCGAGCCCCCTCATCGCGCAACTCGATTTGCCGACCGAAAAGGGCCGGCTTGTGGTCAACCCCGACCTCACGGTCCCCGGCGTGGACGACGTCTGGGCCATCGGTGACGCGGCCGCGGTGCCCGATATCGCCGCCGACCCGTCGAAGCCGACGCCGCCCACCGCTCAGCACGCGCAGCGGCAGGGCACAGCGGTGGCCAAGAACGTCGCCGCGTCCCTCGGCGTCGGTACTGCTCGACCGTACCGACACAAGGATCTGGGACTGGTCGCCGACCTGGGCGGATTCGACGGTGTGGCAAAGCCTTTGGGCGTGCCCCTCACCGGAGCCGTCGCGAAGTTCGTCGCCCGCGGTTATCACCTTTATGCCCTGCCCACCGCCTCCGCCCGGGTGCGCGTGGCCACCGATTGGCTGTACTCGACGGTGCTGTCCACCCGCGTGGTCAACCTCGATCAGGTGCGCTCCGAGGATGCGTTGATCGCCAAGGCGCAGGGGACCGGCGTGTACGACTAGGCAGCCATGTGCGCGCAAACTCGTAGCCCACTACGAGTTTCCGCGCACGACCGTCACCGAAGGTGATGCACCTCCTGCAGCCCGTAGACCGGGGTGTCGATGCCCTCGTAACGCGCCTTGATCTGCAGCGCCAGGTACAGCGAATAGTGGCGTGACTGATGCAGATTGCCGCCGTGGAACCAGAAGTTCTCCTGCTGCGTCGGCTTCCACATGTTCCGCTGTTCGCCCTCCCACGGACCGGGGTCTTTGGTGGTGTCCGAGCCCAGGCCCCAGCACTTGCCCACCTTGTCGGCGGTTTCCTGATCGATGAGGTCGGCGACCCAGCCGTTCATCGAGCCGTAGCCGGTGGCGTAGACGATGAGGTCCGCCGGCAGTTCGGTCCCGTCCTCGAGTACGACGCCGGTCTTGCTGATCCGCTCCACTTGTCCGGCAACGAGTTTGATCTTGCCGTCCGCGACGAGCTCGGATGCGCCGACGTCGATGTAGTAGCCCGAGCCGCGGCGCAGGTACTTCATGAACAGGCCGGAACCGTCGTCACCGAAGTCGTGCTGGAAGCCTGCCTTCTCGAGGCGATCGTAGAAATCCTTGTCCTGCTCCGCGATCTGCTGATACACCGGAATCTGGAACTCGTGCATGATCCGGTACGGCAGCGACGCGAACGTGAGATCGGCTTTGGCCGTGGTCATTCCGGATTCCACTGCGCGCTCGGAGTACAGATCGCCGAGAGCGATCTCGCACAACGAATCCGACTTGACTATGTGTGTGGACGAGCGCTGCAGCATCGTGACGTCGACGCCCGTCTCGTACAGCGCCTTGCAGATGTCGTGCGCCGAGTTGTTGGAACCGACGACCACCACGCGCTTGCCGACATAGGCGTCGGGACCGGGGTGTTCGCTGGAATGGTGCTGCTCGCCCTCGAACTCGTCCATGCCGGGGAAGTTCGGCACGTTCTTCTTGCCCGACATTCCGGTGGCCATCACCAACTGCTTGGGCCGCAGGATCACTTCCTCGCCGTCGCGGTCGACGACGACGGTCCACTCCTTCGCGGTCTCGTCGTAGGTCGCGGACTTCGCGGTCGTCTTGCTCCAGTACGGAACCTCCATGACCTTGGTGTACATCTCGAGCCAATCGCCGATCTTGTCCTTCGGCGCGAACACCGGCCAGTTCGGCGGGAACGGCAGGTAGGGCAGATGGTCGTACCAGACCGGGTCGTGCAGGCACAGTGACTTGTATCGGCCACGCCACTGATCTCCGGGGCGCTCGGCACGGTCGACGACGATCGCCGGGACGCCGAGTTGACGGAACCGAGCACCGAGAGCGATGCCGCCCTGCCCGCCGCCGACGACGAGGACGTACGGCTGCACGCTGTAGCCGAGCTCCTTCTCTTCCATCTCCTTCTTCTCGGCCCAGTTCTGGGTATCGGCATTCGAGCCGTGCACGGCACCCTTGATGCGGGACTTGCCCTGCCGCTCCTCGTATCCCTTGAGTTCCTGCATCGTCGTCAGCAGCGTCCACGCCACGTCGTCACCGGTCTCGGCGTCCGTCGTCAAACGCAGATGTCCCTTGCCGCGGCTCGTCGCCGTCTCGAATGCGATCCACGCCGAGACGACGCGGTCTGCTTCGTCGGGGGTCTCGGTGGTGTGAAATCCCGTCGGGTCGGTATCGGCGAGCCTCTCGCCCAGCATGTCGGCGACGCCGTCCCGGCCCTCGACCGTCTTGAGGTTCCAGGTGAACGTGACGAGATCGCGCCAGAAGCTGCTGACGGCGAACATGCCGGCAACACGAGGAATGTCCCGGGCGACCAGGGCGTCCTCGAACTTCGACAACCAGGCGTCGACCCGTTCCTGCGGGGTGTGCGTGCGGGTGATCGAGTCGGGCTCGATGGTCTGGGTCATGAAAACTCCTTGCGATGAAGAGGTGCCGTGTATGTGACCCAGCACACTCTCTTCGGATAGCCGGGTCGAGAGTTGCAATGCGTTGCAGCGGCTCATGCCGGTGACAGCTTCTTCAACCCCGACGACTGGAATCCAACGACGTAGATCAATGTCCACAGCACCAGCCAGTCGACGAAGCCCAGTGCGTTGCCGGAGATGCCGGCCGCGACGACGGGTTCGTGGAGCACGTGCTCGGCAAGTACGTAGTAGTAGGCCAGGAACGTGCCGATGGCCAGCGCGAAAGTCAGTACTGCGCGTCCCGCCGCCGGGAAGCGACTGCCGAAGCCGTTCGCCCAAAAGATCATCCAGAATGCCCAGCAGACTCCGATCTGTGCCGGGAACTGGTTGATCACCGTGCCGAGTTCTGCGGTGGCTTCCGAGCCGACGAGTAGCTTCGCGAGCGGAACCATCAGGAAGTAGATGGCAGTGCCGAGCACCGCGTTGCCGACGGTGGCCGCCAGTGCGGTCCGTCCGCCGCCGCCGGCCAATTTCCAGGGCCAGTTGTCCAGGGTCTGGCCGGTCAGGATCACCGAGACGACGATCGAGTAGAACCAGCCGAGTGCGGTGTCCACGGACATCAGGGGATCGGTGGCCGAGAGCGAGACCGACGGCAGTCCGAACACGAAGTACAACGCGAGGGTCGGGACGGCGACGAATGCGATCTCGCACAGCCCGATCAGCGGTTGCTTCATGCGCAGCACGGTCCACGGCCAGTGTTGCCAGTTGAGGACCACCATGACCCAGGTTCCGAATCCGAACAGCACGAACAGCGCTCCGGCGAAGTAGCCGAGCCCGCCCTCGCGAGAACCGGCGAAATCCGGGTACAACGCCCCGAGGCCGCTGCCGAGGATCCAGGTGACGGCAACGGCGAACACGGCCGTCGAAGTCAGGATCGCGAGCCCGCGCATCGGTTGTTTCAGAGAGTCGAATCCGGCGAATTCACAATCGAATCCGATGAACACGATGAAGAGAATGGCCCAGAACAGCGCGGCGTTGAACGGCAGCGGATAGAAGTTCCAGGGACTGGTGGTGGGATCGGCGAGCACATACCAGGTCGCCAGCGACACGGCCATGACCACGGCGAGGTTGGCCAGTCCGAATATGAGCCAGTTGCCCTGTGCTGACGCCGTTTTCGGCTCATCGAGGGGTCGGTCTGCGGTTGCGGTCATGGGGGTCTCTTCTCGGTGGGTCGACAGGGTCGCCGTCACTATGAGCTGAATCACAGCCCACCGTCAGGGTTGCGGGAGGTTGCAGTGCGACCGATTCGATGCAACGCACTGCAACCCTGTCGGAAGTGGTCGTCGTCACATAAACCTGTGTGCATCCAATTCAGTCAGGAGTGAGAACCGATGCGTGCAGCTGTGTATTACGGCCCGAACAAGGTGGAGATCACCGACGTACCCGAGCCGAATCCCGGTGCGGGGCAGGTCAAGGTCAAGGTCGGGTTCAACGGAATCTGCGGAACCGACCTGCACGAGTACTACGCAGGCCCCATCTTCATCCCCACCTCGCCGCATCCGCTGACCGGCCAGGAGATGCCCCTGGTGCTCGGACACGAGTTCTCGGGCACGGTCACCGAGCTCGGCACGGGTGTCACCGGCATCTCGGTCGGCGATCGCGTTGCCATCGAACCGCTCTACCGCTGTGGACACTGCGGACCCTGCCGGGCAGGAAACTACAACATCTGCGCGCAGATCGGCTTCCACGGACTGATGTCCGACGGCGGAATGGCCGAATACACCGTGGTCCCCACGGACATGATTCACGCCCTACCCGACAACGTCTCTCTCGAACTCGGTGCCCTCGTCGAACCGATGTCGGTTGCCTATCACGCTGCGACACTGGGGGATCCGAAGCCCGAGGACACCGCGATGGTGTTCGGAGCCGGCCCCATCGGCATCGGCCTGTGGTTCGCGTTGCGCGGTAAGGGACTCGACAACGTCTACGTCGTCGAACCGTCGCCGACGCGTCGCGCCTCGATCGAAGCGCTCGGTGCCAAGACCCTCGACCCGACGGCAGTGGACGTGCCCGCCTTCATCGCCGATCTGACCGACGGCAACGGGGCCGACGCCATCTACGACGCGGCCGGTGTGCAACCGGCCGTCGAGACCGCGCTGGGCTGCATCGGTGCTCGCAAACCGCTCGTCAGCGTCGCGATCTACGAAAAGCCGCTCACCACACCGCTGCAGAAGCTCGTCATGAACGAATCCCGCATCCAGGGATCGCTCTGCTACACCTCCGCCGACTACGAGGCCGTCATCGATCTGATGAGCCAGGGCCACTACGACACGACGGGCTGGGTGGACAAGATCACGCTCGACGGCGTCATCGACGACGGATTCGAGGCGCTGCACGCAGGCACCAAGATGAAAGTTCTGGTCGACCCCTCGACGGGTGTACCCGCATGAGCGCGGTGCTGGTGACAGGGGCCGGTCAGGGCATCGGACGGGCGATCGCGTTGCGGTTGGCCAACGACGGGCACGACATCGCGTTGGTCGACCTGGCCGAGGACAAGATCGCCGGCGTGGCCGACGAGGTGCGTCGAACAGGCTCGAAGGCAACGACATTCGTCGCCGACGTCAGTGATCGCGATCAAGTGTTCGCGGCCGTCGAACATACCCATAAAGCGCTCGGCGGCTTCGACGTCATCGTCAACAATGCCGGAATCGCACAGGTCGCGCCGCTCGACGACGTCCGCCCGGAAGACACGAAGAAGATCTGGGCCGTCAACGTCGACGGTGTGCTCTGGGGAATTCAAGCTGCGGCAGCCACATTCAAGGCGCTCGGCCAGAAGGGCAAGATCATCAACGCTTCCTCGATCGCAGGCCACGACGGGTTCGCGATGCTCGGGGTCTACAGCGCAACGAAATTCGCGGTCCGGGCATTGACCCAGGCTGCGGCCAAGGAGTACGCCTCGGACGGCATCACCGTCAACGCGTACTGCCCCGGCGTTGTCGGCACCGACATGTGGGTGACCATCGACAAGCGCTTCGCCGAGCTGACCGGTGCCGCCGAGGGGGAGACCTACGACAAGTTCGTCGGCGGTATCGCTCTCGGTCGGGCGCAGACTCCCGAGGACGTCGCCGCGTTCGTCTCGTATCTCGCCGGACCCGACTCGGACTACATGACCGGACAGGCACCGTTGATCGATGGTGGTTTGGTCTACCGGTGACCCCGCATGAATCCGCTTTGTGAGCTGGAGCACAATTGACAGCGATGACGCAGTCGACAGGCCCTGAACCTGCGCTGGCGGCCGGCGAAGACCCGCGCCGCTACGCGCAGATTCTCACTGCCGTGTACGACGCGACCATGACCGGCGGGAAGTCTCCCGCGCGTCCCCGCGAGGTCATCGGTGACTCCTGGCGGCGGTTGCAGACCCTCGGTATCGACCCGGAACTGGGCAATCCTGCCGAGAGACAGATGGACGCGTCCGATCTCGAGTTCAGTCGACGGGAATCGGGGTTGTTCGACATTCTGGACGACCTCGCCCGTGGCCTGGAATCGGTGGTGCAGGACGGCGACAACATTCTCGTCGTCGCCGATCGGAACGGTCGAGTGCTGTGGCGCAGCGGATCGACGTCGGTGCTCGACCGCGCCGACGGTCTCGGGTTCGTCGAAGGGGCCAACTGGGCCGAGGACTCGGTGGGCACCAATGCCATCGGGACAGCATTGGTCTCACGCCGCGCTGTGCAGATCTTCTCGGCCGAACACTATGTGCGCAGCCATCATTCGTGGACCTGCGCCGGAGCGCCCATTCGCGATCCGCGTACCGGCCAGGTGCTCGGCGCCATCGACGTCAGCGGGCCGGCCAAGACGGTGCACCCCACCACCATCGCCCTGGTCGACGCCGTGGCGAGGTTGGCGGAATCGCAGCTGCGCGAGATTCACCGAACCACCTTGGATCGACTGCGTTCGGTGGCCGCACCGATGCTGGCGCGCCTGCAGTCCCCGGCGCTGGCCGTCGACGCGAACGGGTGGGTCGCGGCCGTCGAATCGGTGGCACTGCGCAATCGCATCCTGCTGCCCGAGGACCTCGCGACGGGACGCTTCTGGCTGCCGAGCCTCGGGGTGTGCGACTTCGAACCCCTGCCCGGTGGATGGCTGGTGCGACCCACTTCTCATGGTCGTTCCGCCGGCTCCACTCCTGGCGAGTCGGCGGACTCGTTCGTCGCGGAGTCCGGTAACACGACGACGATTCGCATCGACCTGCGCGATTCGCAGAAGCCTCGTATCGAGGTGCGCAGCGAGGTGGGGGAGTGGACCCACGAGCCGACGCCCCGGCACGCCGAGATTCTGTACCTGCTGGCCATCCACCGGCAGGGACGCACCGCGTCGCAGATGGCTGCAGACCTCTTCGGCGACGACGGCCGCGCGATCACCGTGCGGGCCGAGATGTCGCGCCTGCGCAAACACCTCGCCGGCATCATCTCCACCCAGCCCTACCGGCTGGACGAGTCGGCGACGGTCGACGTGATCACGCCGGCGGACATGAACAGGCTGCTACCGCATTCGTCGGCCCCCGCTATCCGGGCCGCACGGGGCTGAGCCGTAGCGCAGAATCGGGGAATGAACCGCCTCGCCCGCATCCTCGACGCGTCGGATCCCGGGCAGTTACGGCTGCGCGGTGCCTCGGCGACGACGCTGACGGTGTTGCTCGCGATGGTGGTCCTGCTGCTCGGTACTCGCGCCATCGGCCAGCCGGTGACCGTGGCGATGCTCGGCACCGTGGTGGCGATGCAGGCGTCGGCGTCGGTCAAGGACAAAGACCAGGACAGCCGGCTCGTCACCACCGCCCTGATGGTGCTGCCCGCCTCGGCGGCAGTGACGGTTGCGGCGCTGCTCTCGCGGCTCGGTGCGGTGGCCGACGTCGGATTCATCGCGGTGTTGTTCGCGGCCGTATGGGTGCGCAGATTCGGACCCCGTGGCACCGCGCTCGGCATGGTCGCGTTCATCTCGTACTTCTTCGCGTTGTTCCTTCAGGCGACCCCGGGGCAAGTGCCGATGCTGATCGCGGCGATCGTCGGCGGAGTGCTCATCGCTCTGTTCGTACGGGCGGTGGTCTTTCCGGACCGACCGATCGTGGAGGTGCGGCGGCTGCTCTACGCCATGCGAGCGGTATCGGAATCGGTGCTCGCAGCGGCATCGGCGCGTGAGGACCGTGATCTGGAACTGTTGCGGCGCAGGCTCGATCGGCTCGGAAACACCGCCCTGATGATCGACGACTGGCTCGACCGTCACGACGCGGGACAACTGCTCAGCGTGACGAGTACCGATCTGTCGCTTCGTGTGTTCGACGCCCAGATCGCCACCGAACAACTCGTCAGCTCACTGTGGGCTCTCGATCCCGCCAAGCCGTGGCCGACCGCGCTGGGGCAAGCGACCACCGCGCTGGGATCGTGCCTGCAGAACGCCCCGTCCGCCGAGCAACTCAAGGCCGCCCGACGGTTGGCCGCCACGGCGGCCGAGCGCGCCGACCCGTCGACCCCCGCCGGTATCGCGACGGTGTCCGCGCAACGAGCGGTGCAGGCACACATCGCCATTCATCACATCACCACCAATGCGGTGGCTGTCACGTCGAGTCCTCGACAGGCTGCTGTCGAGCCGGCGGACAAGGACAAGCCTGCCGGCCTGAACCCCAGCACCAAGGCGGCAATCCAGGTTGCTGTCGCGACCAGCGCGGCAACGGTATTGGGGGAGCTGGTCTCACCGGATCGTTGGTACTGGGCCGTGTTGACGGCGTTCCTGGTGTTCACCGGGGCGTCGACGCGCGGCGAGATTCTGACCAGAGCCGGCCAACGCATCCTCGGCACGATGGCGGGAGTGCTTGCGGGAGTGGTGATCGCGGCACTCGTCGGCAATCACCAATCCGTTCAGTTGGTGCTCATCGTCGTCTGTGTCTTCTTCGCGTTCTACCTGGTGACCGTCGCGTATGCGTTGCTGTCGTTCTTCGTGACCATTCTGCTCGCGATGCTCTACGGGCTGCTCGGCACGTTCAGCATCGAGGTTCTCGAACTACGGATCATCGAGACTGCAGTGGGTGGAGCCGTCGGTATTGCGTCCGCCTACTTCATCTTCTCGACCGGAACACGAAAGACATTGGTGGACAAAGTCGATACGTATCTCGACCAATTGGACGCCCTGATCGACACCAGCGTCGAATCGGTGATCACCCCAGGAAACGCCACCGACCTCGTGGCGTCGACGCGCACGCTCGACAACGCGCTGAAGGAGGTCGTGACGGCGGGGAAGCCGCTCGTGCTCGGGCCGACGACCCGCAGCCGGCGAGGGGCGAAGCGATTACTGCGGGTGCTGACCGTCAGCGGCCGATCCGCCCACGCACTCGCACGAGCCGGAGTGCTGGCGTCGCGTGCCGAACCGGAGACGGCACCCTCGGCCGAGACTGCCCAGGCCCTGCGCGACGCTGCGGCGCTGGTGCGTGAGACCGCCCGGCACGTGGAGGCCGCGATCGCAGGCAAGCGGGTGGACCAGCCCGAGAAGGTCACCGACACAACGGTGTTGGACGTGTTGCTCACCAGTGCGAACTCGCCCGGGCCGGTGCGGGTCGCGGTGCGGGCGCTGAACATCATGAATCGGACGCTCGCGGACGTCCTGAGCCGGGCTTGACCTTCACACGGTGACAAGGTCTTGGCTGACGGCCATGATCGACTCACTTTGGCACCAGAACTCTTCTGTGCGGCTTCGGGCTGCGCTCGACATCGGAATATCGAAGAACCCAGAACTCCTCGACGCGCTGCTCGAGCGTTGCGCCGCCGAACCGGATTTTCAGGTTCGAGAGATGTTGACGTGGGCATTGATTCGTCTCCCCGCTGCGTCGACGGTGCCCAGGCTGATGCACGAAGTGCGCACCGGCGGCGCACAGGCTCGCAGTCAGGCGTTGCACACGTTGTCGAAGGTCAAGGACCGGTCGGCCTGGCCGGTGATCACCGAGCCGCTCATCACCGACTCCGACGACGAGGTGGCCCGAAGCGCGTGGCGGGCGGCGGTCGTCCTGGTCCCCGACGGCAGCGAGCAGTGGTTGGCGACGACGCTGTCCACTCAGCTGGGGCGAGGCGGGCGGGAGTTGCAGCGCAGCCTCAGCCGCGCACTGGTGGTACTCGGGTCGGTGATCGAGCCGATGGTGCGCGAGGCCGCGTCGAGCAAGGATGTTGCTGTTCGCGCGCACGCGCTGGCGACGGAGTCGCTGCTGCGAGACCCCGACAGCGGATTTGCGTTGTTCGAGGCCCAGCGCGTCGATGCACTTGGCGCAGCCGACCCGACGGGGTGAGATAGGCAGATGTTGATCGGTGAGGTGGCGCGGCGGTCCGGGGTCAGCGCGCGCATGCTTCGGCACTACGACCGGCTCGGGCTCGTGCAGCCGACCTCGCGGACTGGCACCGGATACCGCGAATACTCTCCGGCCGACGTGCGTCGTCTGTTCCACGTCGAATCGCTCCGGTCGCTCGGGTTGTCCCTGCACGACGTCGGGCGTGCACTGGACGATCCGAGTTTCGCGGCGACGGGACTCGTCGACGAGCTGGCTACCCGAGCCGAAGAGCGCATCGCGCGAGATACCGAGCTGCTGACGCGGTTGCGCCGCATCGGGAGCGCCCGACCGGAGGATTGGGAGGACGTCCTCGGTGTCATCGGCATGCTCGGAGACCTGGACTCGGTGAGCGCGGGGAAGCGGCAGTCTGCGGCATTGTCCTCCGTCGGAGATCGCCCCATCCCGGCCGAGGCTCTGGCCGAGGCGGTGTTGCGCGAGCCCGCAACCAACGTCGCCGGCGCGCTGCGATGGGCACTCGCGCAGACCGGGAGCGACGCCGTCTCGGCGCTGCGGCAGGGCCTCGACTCACCGGATCCCGAGGTGCGTCGCCGCGCCGTCGATACCGTCGTCGAGATTCCGCATCCCGACGCCACCGAGGTGCTGCGGGAGGCGCTGGGCCACGAGGACGGGCAGGTACGACGACTCGCGGCGCTGGAACTGGGTGCCCGAGGAATCGTCGACGCGATTGCGGTGCTGATCGAGATGGTCCACGAGGGTACGAACGATGTGGACGCGGCAGACGTGCTCGGTGAGCTCGGGTATGCAGACTCCACGGTCGCGGCCCTCATGGACGGCCCGAGTGAGATTGCGGCGCGCCTACGGGTGACCCAGGCACTGGCCAGCATTCCGGGTCCGGCGGCGGCGCAGGCTCTGCGCGAGCTGACTCAGGATGAGGACCGCTCGATCGCGCTGACGGCGACGTACCTCCTGGACCGGAGAGAACGAGCCGCTTCGGTACCGTCGGAGTCATGAAGGCACTCGGACTGCTCGCGGCACTGTCGATCACATTGGCCGCGACTGCCTGCTCCACCTCGACCACCCCGGCCGCACCCGCCGAGCCCGCTGCCGAGAACCAGGTCACCGTCGCCGATCGGATGTTCACACCGCAGACCTTGACGATCACCGCGGGCGAGACCGTGACCTGGGTGTTCGCCGACCGCGCGATGGCGCACAACGTCGTCGCCGACGACAAGTCGTTCCGCAGTGAACTGATGCAGTCGGGGCAGTTCACCCATACCTTCGACACGGCGGGCACCTTCACCTACCACTGCACCCCGCACCCCGACATGACCGCGACGATCATCGTCGAACCGTGATGGACTGCTAGTCATGGCAACCCGGACGCGCGGCATCGCCGCACCTCTCGGCGTCGGCCTGGCCGCAGTCGGCGGTGCTGTGCTGCTGCACGTCCGCGATCCCCGAACCTCGACGTACCTGCCGTGCCCGTTCCACGCCCTCACCGGACTGTGGTGTCCGGGTTGCGGTGCGACCAGGGCTTTCGGCGACCTCACTCGCGGAGACACCGTGGCTGCCGCGTCGAGCAACGTCGTGGCGGTGGTGCTCGGTGTCGTCGCGATCGGTGTCTGGGCCGCGTGGCTGCGAGCACGATGGACGCAGACGCCACTGACGCTGCCTCGTCCCAATCGCCCGACCGTCGTCGTCGGGGTTGCCCTATTGGTCTTGTTCACCGTGGTGCGCAACACTGCGTGGGGCACCGCCCTCGCCCCGACCTGACATCCCTAGGAGGCTGCTGTGCTGCTGCAAATCTTCTCGATCATCGTGCTGCTGGGCGTGCTCATCGCGCTCATCCCCACGGCCCGACGCGTCTTCAAGAAGGGTGACGACGAATGAGCGACTCACTGCGAGATCGGGTGCGAGCGAAACTGCTCGCCCAGATCGCCGACGACGGAGGCACGGCAGCCGAGCAGGCAGAGGGCGACGACCCCCGCCTGAACGCACTGCGCGACGACCTCGAAGCACTGGACGCAGCCCCCGACGGAGACCCGGTGATCGACGATATCGCCGCCAGGCACTGGGTGCCCTGACCGCTGTCTCCCTCTGGACTCCCCTCGGGGAGTCAATGTGACATGTGGTGGCCTTTTCGGGGGTCAATGTCACGTTGAGTGGACCGTCGGGATAGGTCGAGTTGGGTGGACTGCTGAGGCGCATCTAGTATCTATGTTGTGTCCGAGACGAGATCCGCAGCCGATACGGCGTACCTGACTGTCAAGGAGCTCATCATTTCGGGGGAACTTCCCGGTGGTGAGCTCGTCAGTGAAGGGGAGATCGCGACGCGGCTCGAGATCAGCCGCACACCGGTCCGCGAGGCGTTCCTT
This sequence comes from Rhodococcus sp. JG-3, assembly GCF_000482405.1. Classification (NCBI taxonomy): domain Bacteria; kingdom Bacillati; phylum Actinomycetota; class Actinomycetes; order Mycobacteriales; family Nocardiaceae; genus Rhodococcus; species Rhodococcus sp. JG-3. Next base: position 156,430 of record NZ_KI519398.1, on the reverse strand, counting down.
CGCCTCCAGGTCGAGGGATGGATGCGCCTCTATCCCAAGCGCGGGGCGCTGGTCGTCTCCATCGCGGTGGGTGAGGCGGAGAGCGTCGTCGACGCAAGGCGATTGGTCGAGGCCGGCAGTGTTCGCGCCTTCGTCGGTGATGCGGATGCCCGCGCACGAGTGGTCGAGGCGCTACGCGACAACCTGCGAATCCAGGACAAGCTGGCAGTCGACGGCACCGCAGCGGAGTTCAGCGCCGCCGACGCAGATTTCCATCGCACCGTCGTCCGCGCCGGCAACAACCCGTTGCTCGACGCGTTCTACGACGGACTTCGCGAGCGACAGCGGCGGATGACCGCGGCATCCCTGACCCGTGATCCGGGTCAGATCTCGCGCATCGTCGACGACCACCGCAGACTCGCCGACCTGATCGAAGCCGGGGACGCAGACGAATTCGAGCGAGCCGTCGAACAACACATGCTCAGGGTGCACGGCTTGCGCACAGACAGAGGGGGAACACGATGACCGAGGACATGATCGACGACGACGTCCGACAGACGACGGCCAAACGCTGGCTGTTGGTTGCCGTCGGCATGTTCGCCGTCGCCTGGGGCGGCAACGAATTCACACCGCTCTTGGTGATGTATCGACTCGACCACGGCTTCTCTGCCGTGGTGGTCGATACGTTCCTGTTCGCGTACGTTCTGGGCATCATTCCGGCGATGCTGATCTGTGGTCCGTTGTCCGATCGACTCGGCCGACGCCCGATCATGTTGCCCGCGCCCGCAATTGCCGCTGCCGGTTCCATTCTGATCGCCCTCGGCCCCGACAACGCCTTCATGCTCTTCGGCGGGCGAGTGCTCAGCGGCATCGCGCTCGGAATCGGTATGGCCGTCGGCGGTAGCTGGGTCAAAGAACTCTCCAGTCGCGACGCCACCGCCAAGCCCGGTGCCGGAGCGCGCCGCGCCGCGATGTCGTTGACGGCGGGCTTCGCCCTGGGAGCCGGCGTCGCCGGTGTGCTCGCGCAGTGGGCACCCTGGCCGACGCACCTCGCGTACAGCGTGCATGTGCTGATCTGCATCGCCGCGTTCGTCGGCATGCTGTCGGTCCCCGAGACACGCAGCGCCGCAGCATCATCGGGAAGGAAGAGCCTCGTCGACGATCTCAGAATTCCGTCGGCGTCGCATCGACGCTTCCTGTTCGTCGTGTTGCCCTTGGCCCCATGGGTTTTCGGCGCGGCAAGCGTGGCCTATGCGGTGCTGCCATCTCTGATGGCCGACGCGTTGGCCGACGAGCCCGGAGGCGGTTACCCCGTCGCCCTGTCCGCTGCGATGGCGGTGATCGCCCTCGGTTCCGGATTCGCGATCCAGGCTGTCGGGCGTCGGATCGACACACCCGCCAATGCGCGCGGCGCTTTGGTTGCGCTGTCTCTGTTGGTGGTCGGTATGGCTGTCGCGGCGTGGGCGGCGTCGGTGCTCACCATCGCCGCGGCATTGATCGCGGCAGCGGTTCTCGGTTGCGGGTACGGCATGGCGCTGGTTTCGGGTCTGCAAGAGGTGCAACGCATTGCGGGCCCCGACGATCTCGCCGGCCTCACCGCTGTGTTCTATTCGCTGACGTATCTCGGCTTTGCGGTGCCCGCTGTGCTGTCGGCGCTGACCGAGACCTGGCCAGGGGTGGTCACGTATCCGATCATCTTCGGATTCGGCGCGGTGATGGCGGCACTGTGTGGCCTGGTGGTGCGATCGAAAACGTCCGCTCACCTGCCCTAGGGGTCGTGCGCGTTGTGCGTACCTGGAGGGACGCACAACGCGCACGAAGGAGGCTAGGATCAGCGCCATCATGGTGCAGTCCTCGCGCACGGTCCCGCCGTATCGGGTGCCCCCGACAGCTTTGGTAGCTGCTGCCACGGTCTGGAATCGACGCGAAGCGTACTGGTTTCTCGTCGCGGTGATCGTGCCTGCCGCATGCTGGTCGAGGTATCCCGCGCTGGTGCCGTACATGTTCGCGATCGTTCTGTTCGGGGCTCTGGTGTTTCGCTATCGACGGATCGCCTCGGGGGTGTCGATGCTGCGCTGGGGAGTGATCGCACACGTCGAGACCGTGGACACGGCACTGCGCGGCGATCGCAACCTCCGACTCGCACACGCCACCGGGTGGAATGTCCAACGGCGTTGGTACACAGGACCGTTGACGGAATCTACGGTGCGCTATCGAGCGGGGGATGCGCGCGGGCACCTGTTCGTTCGGGGACTGCCGTTCACCACCGGTGTGGTGCTCGCGCACTCGAAACACCCGGCTTCAGCGATGGTCATCAGCGACTTCCCCTGCGATCTGCAACTGGACGGCACGGGACGCTGGGCGGCAACGTTCCCGCAAGGATTCTGGCGACAGGCATCTGCGACGGTCGCGCTGTACGGCTACGCCGTGGCAGGTCTCGCGGTCTCGCTCGGGTATCGCTGACGGCAATCGGCTCCCCAGACTCGGAAATATGCCTCTGATCGGAGGCACATTTCCGAAACCGGGGAGCCGATTGCCCGCCGGACCTACGGCAACGACGGCAATTGCGTGTCCACAAGCCATGCGTCCCACAGGGTTCGGGGGCAACCGAAGCGAGAGGCGAGGTCGGTGAAGTCGGCGGTCGCCACGGTGGAGTAGCGGTATTTGGAGGTCCATTCCTGGATCAGGCCGAAGAATCGTTCGTCGCCGATGGTGCGTCGCAGTGCGTGCAAGGCCAGCGCGCCGCGCTTGTAGACGCGGTCGTCGAAGATGCGGGCGGGCCCGGGATCGGTGAGCTGCAGATCCATCGCGAGCCCTCGCTGAATGGTGTGCGCTCGCTTGGCCTTGTCGTGAGCCGTTGCGCCGCCGGAGTTCTCGGCCCAGATCCATTCCGAGTAGCAAGCGAATCCTTCGTGCAGCCAGATGTCTGCCCACTTGCCTAGGGTGAGGGAATTGCCGAACCACTGGTGGGCCAATTCGTGTGCAACCAGGCGCTCGTAGTACCGGGAACCCGAACAGTGGTTGGCACCGAAGATGGACAGGCCCTGCGCCTCGACCGGGATTTCGAGATCGTCGTCGGTCACCACCACGGTGTACGCCGCGAAAGGGTAAGGGCCGTAGAGCCGTACGAAGGTGTCCATCATCTGGGGTTGACGGCCGAAGTCGTGGTCGAACTGAGCTCGTAGCCGCGGGGGCGTGATCGCGTTCATCGGCACCGGTCCCGGGCTGACGACGCGATGCTCGTACGGGCCGATCTGAATGGTCGCGAGATAACTGGCCATCGGCTCGGGCTGCTCGTACACCCACGTGGTCCGGCTGGCCCGAGTCTGCTTGCGTACCAACGTGCCGTTGGCCACCGCGTAGTACGGCGAATCGGTGGTGATGGTGATGCCGTAGCTCGCCTTGGACACCGGGTGGTCGTCACACGGAAACCACGATGCGGCACCGTTCGGCTGACTCGCGACGATTGATCCCTCGGTGAGCTCTTCCCAGCCGACCTCACCCCAGAAACCGTTGATGGGCTTGGGTGTTCCGCCGTACGCCACCGTGACCACCAGTGCCGCTCCGGACGCGATGGGCTTGGCGGGAGTGATCTTCAGCTTGCCCCGCTGGTGGCTGAACTTCACCGAACGTGACCCGTTGACCGACACCTTCGACACGTTCATCGCCGGGCCGAGATCCAACGCGAATTTCGACACCGTCGCCGTGGTGACCGCGGTGATCTTCGCTTTGCCCGTCAATCGGTTGCTCTCGACCTTGTACTCGAGGTCGAGTTCGTAGCGCGAGACGCGATAGCCGCGATTGCCGTTCTGCGGAAGATACGTATCGATCGGATTGTCACTGGAGTCGACGTCGAACACCGGTGCCACGAGCCTGTCCGGCATTGAAGATCACCCCTCGTTTCGGTCGTCGCGAATCCGCGGAAAGGGATCACCCTTGGCCCACGGTGCGATCGGATTGCCCTGCCAACGAGTATGCGCGGGAACCGTATCGCCGCGCATCACCAGAGAGGCAGGCCCCACCGTCGCACCATCACCTATACCCGATGCAGGCAAAGCGACACAGTGCGGTCCCAGGGTTGCGCCTCTGCCGAGATCGACGGTGTCCATGGACATGATCCGATCATGGAACAGGTGCGTCTGCACAACGCACCCTCGGTTGACCGTCGCACCGTCGGCCAACGTCACGAGGTCTGCCTCGGGGAGCCAGTACGTCTCGCACCACACACCTCGACCGATGTCCGCCCCGAGCCACCGCAGCCACATGTTGAGCACCGCGGTGCCCTCGGCAGCGCGCGCGAACCACGGTGCGGCGACGGTCTCGACGAACGTGTCGGCCACCTCGTTGCGCCAGACGAACGAACTCCACAGCGGATGATCGGTCTTGCCGATCCGGCCGACCCACAGCCACTTCGCGGCCGCCGACACAGCTGCAGCCACGAAGCCGGCGACGAGCAACACGACACCGCTGAGCGCGGCAGCGAGCCAGTAGCCGATCGAGTCGGCAATCGCGGTCAGTCCGAACAACACGCCGAGCCCGATGCCGAACGTCACGACGACGGGAATCAGCCGGCACGTCTCTACGAGTGAACGGGCGATCTTCAACTTCCGAGGCGGGTCGAACGTGCGCGACGAGTCGGCACTGCCTGCCGCGCGGCGCAACCGGACCGGTGGACTACCGAGCCATGACGAGCCCGACTTCGCCTTGTCCGGAGTTGCCGACAGCACCGCAACGAGACCGTTCTTCGGGACGGTCCGCCCCGGTCCCGTCATGCCGGAGTTTCCGAGGAACGCCCGCTTGCCCACCTTGGCGTCGCCCAGGTGCATCCAGCCGCCGCCGAGTTCGTAGCTCGCAACCATGGTGTCGTCGGCGAGGAACGCGCCGTCGGCGACGGTGGTGAACTTGGGAATCATCAGCACTGTCGACGCCTCGACGTCCTTGCCGATCTTCGCGCCCAGCAACCGGAGCCAATGCGGTGTCAGCAGCGACGCGTAGAGCGGGAACAGGAAGGTGCGCGCCGAATCCATCAGGCGTTCGGTGGCCCACACCTGCCAGCCGATGCGGCTGCGCACGGGGTGGTAGCCGCCGACGAGACCGATGCCGAGCAACCGCACCGCGACGACGGTGATCAGCGCGAACACCGCCAACGACACCAGAGTGGCGACGGGCAGCATCACCAAGCCGCGCTCGAAGGCCCCCAGCACGGAGTCCGCGGTGTGAATCCACCAGCCCATCAGCACCAGGCTGACGCCGATGGAGAACAGGGCCATGCCGGAGAGGAACAGCGACGCGACGCCGTAGGCGAACACCCACTTGGTGGCGCGCGGCGGGGTCTCCGCCGGCCACGGATGATCGGCCTTGCCCACTTTCTGCGCGGGCGAGCCGGACCACATCTGGCCGGCCTTGACTCGTCCGACGACGGCGGAGCCGGCCGTCACGACCGCGTTCTTGCCGACCTTTGTGCCGGGCAGCAGCGTGGAGCGGGCACCGACAGTGGCACCCGCACCGATCTCGATGCCGCCGATGTAGACGAGATCGCCGTCGATCCAATGACCGGACAGGTCGACCTCGGGCTCGATGGAGCAACCGTCGCCGAGTTCGAGCATGCCGGTCACGGGCGGCAGGGTGTGCAGGTCGACGCCCTTGCCGATCTTCGAACCGAGAGCGCGCGCGTAGTAGACCATCCACGGTGCACCCGAGAGGTTGGACGCGCCACTGGCATCAGTCAATCGCGTTGCCGCCCAAAGCCTTATGTGCATACTGCCGCCGCGTCGATATGCGCCGGGTTTCAACCCCGCCAGCAGTATCCGTGAGCCGATCACCGAGATGGCCATGCGCCCGACCGGGGTGATGAACAGGACGAATGCGAGCAGAATCCACCACCACGACAGCGTCGGAGCCCACGGCACATCGCCGAACCAGGCCATGACGTTGAACAGCAGGCCGAGCCAGGTGACCCACTGCAACCCGGTCAGGGTCGTCAACGGCACGGTCGCCAGAATCTGCGCCCACTGCGCGGTGCGGGACGTCGGTGCCACGTCGCGGGGGATTGCCTCCACGACAGGCTTCAGGTCGTCCAGATACTGTGCCAGAGAACCCAACCGCGGGTGGTCGTAGAGCTGCGCGACGGTGATCTCGGGGAACCGCTCGCGCAGTGCCGTCACCAGCTGAGCGGCCGACAGTGAACCGCCGCCGTTGGCGAAGAAGTCGGCGTTCTCGTCGTTGACCTGAGCGCCGAGGATGTTGGTCCACAACTCGGCCACCCACCCCGCGGTACCTCCGAGCGCCGACGCGCCCGCCATGCCGGGCAGCGGCCACGGGAGCGCATTGCGGTCGACCTTGCCCGAGGTACGTGTGGGCATCTCGTCGACCAGCGCGAGCCGCGGTACGAGCGCCGACGGCAACTGCTCGGCCAACAAGGCGCGCGCGGCCTCCAGGTCGAAGTCGGGATTGGTACTGGCGAGATATCCCACCAGAACCGAGTTGCCCGCAGCGGTCTTGCGGACTGCCGCGGCCGCACCGCCGACGCCCGGAAGTGCTTGCAGCGCATTGTCTATCTCGCCCAGCTCGATGCGTCGGCCGCCGAGCTTGACCTGGTCGTCGGCGCGGCCCTGGAACAGCAGTCCTTCGAGCTCGAGCTTCACCAGATCGCCGCTGCGATACGCCCGGTCCCACCCGAGAGAGGGCATGGGTGCGTACTTCTCGGCGTCCTTGGCCGGATCGAGATACCGGGCGAGGCCGACGCCGCCGATGACGAGCTCGCCCACTTCGCCGACCGCCACCGGAGTGCCCGAGGCGTCGACGACCGCCAGATCCCAACCGTCCAGCGGTAATCCGATGCGGACCGGACCTTTACCGTCCATGATGGACGCGCACGCGACAACCGTCGCCTCGGTGGGGCCGTAGGTGTTCCAGACTTCACGGCCTTCGACGGCCAGCCGCTCGGCCAGCTCGGGTGGGCATGCTTCGCCGCCGAAGATCAACAGCCGCACCGCTTCCAGTGCCACGGCGGGCCACAGTGACGCCAGCGTAGGCACCGTCGAGACGACGCTGATGTCTCGGGAGACGAGCCACGGACCGAGGTCGAAGCCGGATCGCACCAGGGAGCGCGGGGCGGGCACCAGGCAGGCGCCGTGCCGCCACGCCAGCCACATCTCCTCGCAGGAGGCGTCGAACGCGACCGACAGGCCGGCGAGCACTCGGTCTCCCGGCCCCAGCGGATCTTTCTGCAGGAACATCCGAGCCTCGGCGTCGACGAACGCCGCGGCGTTACGGTGGCTGACTGCAACACCTTTGGGAGTTCCGGTCGAACCTGAGGTGAAGATCACCCACGCGTCGTCCTCGGGTGTGGGCGGCTCGGGCACCGGAGTACCGCCACCCAGTTCAGGCGCATTCTGTTTCGGCGCGGTGCCGGCAGCGATACCGCCCGCAGTGACGATGGCCGTCACCTGCGCCTCGCCGAAGACCAGTTCGGCGCGCTCTTCCGGATCGTCGGCGTCGACGGGTACGTACGCAGCCCCGACCTCGAGGATCGACAGAATCGCGACGTAGAGCGAGAAGGACCCCGACGGCATCCTGATGCCGACGCGGTCGCCGCGCCGGACACCGGCGTCGGCGAGCCACTGGGCACCCTCGGCGATGTCGTCCAGCAGTTCGGCGTAGCTGACCGACACCGTCCCGTCGTCGATCGCGGGTGCATCCGGGAAGCGATCGGCGGTCTCCTGCAGTACGTCGATCAGTGTGCGGGCCGGCGGGGCAAGGGGCGAGCGGAGAAACGCGGCCGGAGCAGGTGCGATATCCGTGCTCGAACCCGGCAGATCGTTCTCTTGGTGCACAGGCAACCGGGTGTCCTTCTCGTTCGTTGGCAGATGACTCTCGTGGTGCTGGGGAAAGCAGCGCCGTTGGTTATCTCACGTTCTGTTTGCCAGCAGGTGAACGAGCGCGCCTTCCCACCGCGGAAATCCTACTGCTGTGTCGGAGCGATCCCCGGCTTGACAAAACCTGGCGGGTTTGCCAGTGTCTTGACCACGGTCACGAGTACCAGCATCGAGCCCCGGCTTGCTGGTCGGCAACCCTCCTTCGCGGTGGGGTGCTCCGGGTGACGACCAGGCTGACACCGAAAAATCGGTGCGGCAAGCGCGGACTCGTTCACGAATATCTTCCGTTGCGGGTCCCTCGAACGTGAGGGCTTGATCTGTCATGACGTCTGTACTTTCCCGTCCCTGCACACCTTTTGCCCCTGTTTCCGGCACGGAGTTGCAGGTTCCGTTGGTTCACGGCGGCACGTGCACCTACGCCAATTTCGATTACGCGGCCAGCGCGCCTGCGCTGTCGGCGGTGACCGATCGGATCGCGGAGTTGCTGCCGTTCTACTCGAGCGTGCACCGCGGGGCCGGCTACGCGTCTCGGGTGTGCACCGCGGCGTACGAGAAGGCGCGAAAGACCGTAGCTGATTTCGTTGGTGCACAAACGAATTCAGTGGTCGTGTTCACGCGCAACACCACCGATTCGCTCAATCTGTTGGCCGCGTGCGTGCCGGGGGAGACCGTGGTGCTCGATATCGAACACCACGCCAACCTCCTTCCGTGGCGCAATCGCCGAGTGGTGGTCGCAGCATCGACGCTGGCCGAGACGCTCGCCCGGCTCGACGCCGAACTGGCTGCGAAACCTGCTGCGCTACTGGCCATCACGGGTGCATCGAACGTCACCGGCGAAGTGCTCCCCATCGCGCAACTGGCCGATCTCGCGCATCGCCACGGTGCCCGGATCGTCGTCGACGGCGCACAGCTCGTTCCGCACCGTCGAGTGGACATCGCCGCACTCGGTGTGGACTATCTGGCGTTCTCCGGTCACAAGCTCTACGCTCCGTTCGGCGCGGGTGTGCTTGTGGGAAGCCGTGATTGGCTCGACGCGGGCGAGCCCCACCTGGCCGGCGGCGGTGCCGTGCGCAGTGTGACGATCGAGCACACCGACTGGGCTCCCGCACCGCAGCGTCACGAGGCGGGAACGCCCAACGTGCTCGGAGTCGCCGCGCTGGCGGCGGCGTGCGAGGCCATCGCGTCGTTCGACGAGGATGCCGCGACGGCGCACGAGCGGGAATTGTCCACCCGATTGCGGGACGGGTTGGCCGCACTGAAGGGTGTCGAACTGCTGCAGGTGTGGGCCGACGCGCCCGACGTCGTCGGCATCGTCACCTTCACCGTCGCCGGCCACGACCCCGGTGAAGTGGCGGCGTACCTGTCGGCCGAACACGGCATCGGAGTGCGCGACGGAAAGTTCTGCGCCCACCCGCTGCTGCGCCGGCTCGGTCATGCCGACGGTGCCGTGCGGGCCAGTATCGGTCTCGGCAGTTCCTCGGCCGACGTGGACCGACTCGTCGACGCGTTGGCAGCGTTCGTCGAGTCCGGGCCGACATGGGCTTACGCCGAAGAAGCCGGGTGGTGGAACCCCGTACCGGACCCTCGTCCCTTCCCCGCCCTGGCCGACGGGGCCGCCGGGGTTGGATCCCCGTGCAGCCCCACAGGCAGTTAGCATGGCGTCATGACCGTGAGTGTCGTGTCGCGTGGCAATCGCCACTGGTGCAACAGGTATGTCGATCTGTGCCGCACTGCGTCCGGGTCGTGTTCGAGTTCGGCTCCGCTCCGACCGCATGCGCATCCCGACCGACGAATCAGGACCACCACTCATGTCGCACAATCACACCCGCATAGCCATCGAATCCGCTGACGTCTGGACCGAGCTGACCGTCGGGCCCGAGGTGAACACCGTCAGAATCGTTGCCTCGGACCTGCGGGAAGCTCAGCAGCAACGCGCCCGGTTGCACGCGGAAGCCGTCGACCGCGGTGAATCGGCCGACAATCTCGCGGTCTTCCTCGATCTCGAGATCTACATCGCTGCCGACGCCAGGACGGCCCGTCGGGAATTCGCCGCACTCGACGCGCCGGCAAGCCCGTCGTCCATCCGCTACGTCGGTACCCCGTCGGGACTGGCGAGTTTGATCTCCGACGTCACCGCGGCCGACGTCGCCGACGGCGTGACGCTGCAGGTACACGGCGAGATCGAGCGGCAGTCGACGTTCCTGGCCGCGGGAGTGTTGCCGCTCCTCGAATCGCGCGGCACCCGCCTCGACACCGACGTCGTCGACGCGATCCTCGGCGCACCCCGAATTGCCCCGACCCTTGCTTCCTAGGTCGTTCGAGCTCAGGTGACGTCGATCGCCAGACCTGCGGTGATGCGCAGCAACTCGGAGTACGACGAGCGGAAGATCGTGTCGATGTGCCCGGCCGCGGCCCACAGTTCCGGGTGGGCCGCAAGGTCCTGATCGACGAAAGTATCCAAATTCGTCGGATGGCCCACCGGAGCGATTCCCCCGATCGGCTGGCCGGTGGCGTGCTTGGCGGTACGCAGATCGGCCCGGGCGAGCGTGCCGCCGAGACGCTCACCGGTGTGCTCGAGATGAACATTGTGAGCCCCGGACACCAGGAGCAACACCGGCTCGTCGTCGAGCAGAAACACCATCGACTTCACGATCGCACCCACCTCGACGCCCAACGCAGCTGCGGCGTCGGCGGCGGTGTGGGTGCCCTCGGGACTGTTCACCACCACCCCGTGATGACCACGAGAAATCAGGGTGTCGGCAACATGGGCTGCATTCGGATGAAGTAGCCGGGACATGCCCCAACCCTATTGCCACACGACCGTTTACGCAGACAGGTCGAGATCACCGAACAATCTCAATCGCGCCATTCCCCCGTCGGGGAAGATGTCCATTCGCACCTCCGACACCGGGGCGTCGTGGTCGAGGACGAAGCGATGCCGAGTGTCGGGCTGCAGTGTCGTTCGCGGCAGGAGTTCGATCCAGTCGCCGTCACCCAGTCGCCCTTGCAGGGACGCCGCGCCGGGGGCGTTGCCCAGGAAGCAACTGGTGTCCAGCTCGGCCAGCCGAATTCGGCCCGTGCCGGCGAGCTGCACCTGCACCCAGTCGTTGGCGTCGTTGCGTCGACGCGAGGTCTCCCAGCCTTCGCCCATCGAGCGCGGCGGGCCGGGGAACAGCAGATTGTTGGGGGAGCTGTAGAACATGTTGGAGCAGGCCGAGACGTATGCGCCGTTCTCGAGCGCAGCCAGATCGACGGGCCCGACGGCGAGGAACTTCGGGTCCGGCACGCCGCGTCCCAGTACTCGCAGCCGAGCGACGCCGCCGTCCGGGTAGATGGACAGCTTGACGTGCGTCCACCGGGCGTCGGACGCGACCTCGAATCGGTTCTCGCTGTCGCCGTCGACGGCACTACGGGCAACGATGGTCGTCCATTCCGTCTCGTACAGCTCGGTCGGTGACGGGAATCCGGTCACCTCGGCGGCCTCGACCGAAATTTCCGGCGGGTAGTTGCCGGTGAACCACGACGTGTCGACGATGACGGCCGATACGACACCGGCAGCTCCGAGTCGCACGATCGCCTCGTCGTGGCCGGCCTCGCGTCGGCGCCGCGTCTCCCACCCGTCGTAGATCTGCCCCTTGTGCCCGAACGTCGCGGTCGAGTAGTCGGCTTTGCCCGGTGTGATCAGATTTTCCTTCTCGGCGAACGTCTCGTCGTTCGCCCACACCACTGCGCCGCCGAGTGTGCGGACAGCGAGATCGGGCATCGGCAGAGGGAAGGTGGCAGTCATGGGATGCCACTTTACTGGCTCGGCATCGATTCACCGGCGCTGCGACGACGGCGCAGAACCGCTGCCGCAGCCATCAGCAGCACGCCGATCAGGATGTAGAGACCCAGTCCGAGTGCCGGCTGCCCGACCCCCGCACCCGAGAAGTACACGATGCTGCGCACTCCTTCGGTGCCGATGCCCGGGGTGATCCACCGGCCGATCGACGCGTACACATGCGGCAGTACGTTGGCCCCGAAAGCGCCTCCAGCGCTGGGATTTCCGAGGATGACGAACAGCACGATCGCCGCCGGTACCGCAGCCACTCCGATCAGGGCTCGCAGACCCATCGTGAACAGTCCGGTGGCGAAGACGACCCCGGTGCCCAGCACGGTGAGCGGAAACCAGTGTCCGGCAAAGGTTCCGAGTACGTGGGTGGTCAGCAGTGCTCCCAGTGCGCCCGAGGCAATCGAGTACGCGGCGAGAATGCCGACGTGGACACAGGTTTCGCGTCGGGTCGTCGGTGCCCCGATGAGGAGACCGAAGGCGGCCGCGAGGAGGTAGCCGCCGACGACCCAGCCCACCGACAGATAAAAGCCGGACAACCCACGGTTGTCGTGCACACCGACCGGGATCTCGTCACGCACCACGAATTGGCGCCCCTGAGCGGCATCGACCTCGGTGAAGATCGATTCGAGGGCGGTCGCCACCGAGCTGCCGGCAGCGCTCGCGGTGATCAGTGTGTCGGTGCCGCTCGAGCCGACGACGTAGGCACCGAGGATGTCCCGATCGCGGAGCAGAGTGCGAACCTCGGCGGTGTCCGCTGCCGTACGCGCGTCGAGCGGCGCACCGTCGATGGCGTCGAGGCGGTCGGCGGTCTGCTGGTCCAGGCCGGCGGGAAGCCCGGCCTCGGTCACCACGACGATCGGAATCGCGTGGGGAGTCGGCTGATGGAACGCCGACACGTAGCTGAGGATGAAGCCGAGTTGCAGCACCAGCACTGCGGCGGCGAGTAGTGACATCTTGCGCATGAAAAGTGCTCCTGAACATGTCGAGACTCGAAGACCTTGTCGATACCCGAGGTATTCAATACTCTAGGTATCGTGAATGCCGAGCAGCAAGAAGAGTGGCGATCGACACAGCCACAGCGCAGGCCGCAGCGCACCGATGTGCGAGAGAGACTGCTCGCCGCAGCCGCCGACGAGTTCACCGAGCGCGGATACGCGGCGGCCAAGCTCACCGACATAGCCGATAGGGCCGGCTTCACGAAGGGGGCCGTGTACTCCAACTTCGATTCCAAGCAAGGGCTGTTCGCCGAACTGCTGGCACAGCGCTCACTCGATCTCGCCGCCCGAGTACTCGCTCACGTGTCCGACCTGGACCCGCAGGCGGCAGCGGGAGCCGGCGGCGGCGAAATCGCATCCTGGGTGGTCGCCGAGCCGCGGTGGCCACTACTGACCGTCGAATTCGGGATTCTCGCGGGCCGAGACCCGGTGGTCGCCGAGCGTTACCGCACCGACCGCCGTGCCCTCCGCTCCGAGCTCGAACGACTCATCGCCGATCGAGCGGTGCAATGGGGTGTGGGGGAAGCGTTCGATGCTCGACGCCTCGCGATGTCCTTGGCTGCGTTGATCTCCGGATTGGCCGTGGAACATTCGGTGGATCCGGAGGAGATCGACCGGTCCGTCATCGCCGATGCCGTGTCGGAACTGTTCGCCGGAGCGATAGCCAGAGCACAGCTCGATTGAGGGCTGCGCTACCGGGTACTCCGGGTTCATGACTGCTCAGAATCCAGAACCCGATGAGACTGCCGGCCTCGAAGCGGGCGGTAGCGTGACGCCGGGCGATACTCCTCCAGCCGAGACAGCAGTCGGTGGGCCCAACCACGAACCGCCGCAGCGCAGCCGAGTGATGCCGATCGTCGTCATCGTTCTGGTGGCATTGTTGGCAATCGTGATCGCCGGTGGCCTGATCGGCCGAGTCGTCGGCCTCTTCGGCTGACCTCGCGATATCAGTACGGCGGCCAGCCGCCTTCGGGACCCAACAGTCGGCCGAGGCGACGGTGATCGATCTCGACCAACTCCCTGCGCATGACCAGCCGTTCGGTCGGTTCGTCGTTGTCGAGTCGATGGCCGAGCTCCATCAGCACGTCCCTGGGTTCGAAACCGTCGGGAGCCATCATCAGGTTCGAGACGTACCGCCAGCCGAATTTCGATTCGTACGCGCGCGCCGCGGTGCCCAGGGCGCTACGTGATTCTGCGTCCATGGCCGTGCACATCTTGTTCGGCTCGGGCAGCGTCGCGGCCAAGGCGTCGATGACGTTGTCGGACAACTCGTTCAGCTCGGCGGCCGCCGCAGTGAACAACTCGTCCCGCGACCGGTACGGGCGACCGTCGGCGAGACGTGAGGCCCAGGCAACCGAACAACAACACTCGTAGAGCGCGTGTACCGCTTTGCGACGCGGCAGATCGTTGAATGTCTCGAGACCCAACCCCTGATGCATCAACATGCATGAATGATGGGGGACCGGAGTCGGCCATTGCCATAGCTGAGCAGGCTCTTAGCGCAGACGTTACTCGGCGTAACACGCCCTGTGGGTACTGCTGCGTCTGCCGCTAGGCTCGCAGGCATGACCGAACGGAACTGGACCGCATTCTCTGTGGAGATCGCAGACCACATCGCGCACGTGACACTTCTCGGGCCGAACAAGGGCAACGCCATGGGCCCTGATTTCTGGAGCGAATGCCCAGAACTGTTCGACCGACTCGATGCCGATCCCGAGGTACGGGCCGTGGTTCTCGCGGGCTCCGGGAGGAACTTCACCTACGGTCTCGACCTGCCGGCCATGGCCGGAACGTTCGGACCGCTGATGGCCGACCAAGCACTCGCCGGACCCAGGACCACGTTCCACGACACCATCAAGACGATGCAGAAGGCCGTCAACGCCGTGGCGGACTGCCGCAAGCCCGTCGTCGCCGCAGTGCAGGGTTGGTGCATCGGTGGCGGCGTCGACCTCATCACCGCCGCCGACGTGCGATACGCCAGCGCCGACGCGAAGTTCAGCGTCCGCGAGGTGCGTGTCGCGATCGTCGCCGACATGGGATCTCTCGCTCGACTCCCCGCAATTATCGGCGACGGCCACCTGCGTGAGCTCGCGTTGACCGGCAAGGACATCGACGCGGCGCGCGCCGAGAAGATCGGCCTGGTCAACGACGTGTTCGAAGACCACGATGCCGTCCTCGCGGCCGCCCGCGAGTGCGCCGCGGCCATTGCTGCGAACCCGCCCCTGGTTGTGCAGGGCATCAAGACCGTCCTCGACCATTCCCGGTCGGCGAGCGTCGACGACTCGCTGAGATTCGTTGCGGCCTGGAATGCGGCTTTCCTCGCCTCACACGATCTCACCGAGGCCATCACCTCGGTGTTCGAGAAGCGTCCGGCCCAATTCACCGGTAGCTGACGTGGTCGAATACGCCGAAGAGCTGGGTACACAGCTGGTTCGGCTGCAGCGGATTCGGGAGCGCAACATCGCGCAGATCTCGTCCTCGGGCGTCGTCGACGGTGCCGCCTACGTATGCCTGTTCCGCCTGCTGCGCGACGGACCGATGCGGTCCAGCGAGCTCGCCGCGATGGTCAACTCGGACCCGTCCACGGTCAGCAGGCAGGTAGGCCAGCTGGTCGAGCGAGGACATGTCGCTCGGGTACCCGACGAACGTGACGGGCGGGCATTCGTTCTGGCCGTCACCCCGTCCGGCGAGGAAGCTGCAGCGGCCATCCAGCAACGCCGCACCGAGAACCTCGGACGAGTCATCGAAGGATGGGCCGAGGAGGATCGGGCGACGCTGGTCGGACTGCTGGACCGATTCTTGACCGATTACGAGACCATCAGACCGGACCTGCCCACTCAACGCCCGGGTAACGTCTGAGCCTCGGACTCCGAGAACTCGGTGCCGACGGTCGAGTCGTTTCGTACGCTCGAGCCCTGCCTCGACGGCCGGGGCGCGACGCCGTCGTACGCGAATGCTCGGACTGCTCGGAACGGACGGAGGGGACGCGATGCCAACCGATCACGACCTACCCTCCCCGTCGTCCGAGATCGGACCCCGATCGGGCTCGATCCGGCTCGAGCGTCGCGTGGCCCGGGGTATCGCAGTGCTCGTCCCGTCGTTCGGCGTGATCGGCGCGATCATCATGCTGTCGGACGACGGTCCGGTGGGCACGACAGCCGTGCTGATTTGCACGATCGTGCTGCTCTCCACCCTGCCGGTGGGAGCGTGGTGGTGGTTACGGTCGGTGGACGCCTCGCACATGCCCGGATGGTTTGTGATCTATGCGGACGTGGGGGTGTCGGGGCTACTGCTGACCTTTGCGGACCGGGACCTGGCTCTGTACGGGGCTGCCCTGTTCTCGGTGATCGGCACCTACATCGCATACTTCTCCCGCCGCAACGTACTGAAATTTCACACGGCGTTCGTCAACGCCGTCATTCTGCTGCTCGCGGTTCTGGCCGTCCTCGAACGCCCGGACGACCCGGCCTCGATCGTCGCGCGCGCTCTCGTCACGGTGCTTGTGGTCAACTCGGTGCTCGCCTTTCGCGCCGTCATCCAACGCCAGCTCGACCTCGCCAACACCGACTCCTTGACGGGCCTGCTCAATCGGCGCGGTCTGGAACTGCGGCTCGAGCGGATGCTGGGCAGATTGGCCGTCACTGAATCCGTGGCGTTGATGGTGGTCGATCTGGACCAGTTCAAGCGGGTCAACGACACCTTCGGCCACGCGATGGGTGACCGGGTTCTTCGTCGGACAGCGCGGCGGCTGAGCGCTGTCACCGGTAGACGTCCGTGCGTGGCGCGGACCGGAGGTGAAGAGTTCACGATTGCCGTTCCGGTCGACGCCGACTCCGCGAAACACCTGGCCGACGACATTCGCGAGGCGGTGCACGATCCAGGCGACGACGTGCCGGTGACGGTCAGCATCGGGGTCGCGATACTCGATGCCGGCCGGTGGCGGTCGGCCGATTCGTCCTACGAGTCGGCCGAGTTGATGCACAACGGACTGCTCGACGCCGACGCAGCGATGTACGAGTCGAAACACGCGGGTGGAAACAAAGCAACGGTGTACACCGGCACCTGACATGCCGGTGTACACCGTTGGTCGTTCCCGGGAAACGTTCTGGGGAGAACGAATCGAACCGTCAGCGCAGAGCGCTCTTCGAAGTCTCAGCGCAGAGCGCTCTTCGGGTCGTTCCACAGCTGGTCGGTGAAATCCTCCAACGCGACGAGCACGATGGTGTCCTCGGTGCGCCTGAGAATCGACTTGCTGGCCCGCACCTGAACGATGTCGCCGGTCTTGTCGGTCATCCGCCACAGGGAGTCCGCACGGGTGGCGACGGTGGTCAGGAACATCTCCGCGACGTTCACGCCCTCCGGAGCTCGATCCGGGAAGATGTCGTGCAGGTGGAAGTCCTCTCGTTCTGTCCGGTCGAGTCCGAACAGATCGTCGAAGGCCTCGTTTGCGAACACGATGGCACCGGTGGGATCGACAGCCAGAATCGGTACCGGGATCCGGTCGAGAACGACGGTCACCGGCAGATCGGGGAACTGGGTCGGGTCCGATATCGGCCGCGACTCCAGATTGCGCCGATCACCGGCGGTGCCGTTGGAAGTGCTGTCGGTCATACGTCTCCCCAAACTGTGGTTCGTCGGCTCACGGCCGAAACGAGGTGTTGTGATGCCGAAAGGATCAGTGACCCGGATTGTCCGTCAAACGCTTGAAGGACGCAGCGATTTCGGCCTCGGCTTCTGCGCGACCCACCCAGTCTGCACCGGTGACGTGCTTGTTGGGTTCGAGATCCTTGTAATGGACGAAGAAATGCTTGATCGCGTCGAGCTCGAAGGTCGAGACGTCGCTCAGGTCCTGGATGTGATCCCAGCGGGTGTCGCCGGCCGGCACACACAGCACCTTGTCGTCGCCGCCTGCTTCGTCGACCATCTTGAACATGGCCACCGGGCGGGCCTCGACGATGACACCGGGGTACACCGACTCGGGCAGCAGCACCAGCGCGTCGAGCGGATCGCCGTCCTCGCCCAGGGTGTTCTCGATGAAACCGTAGTCGGCCGGATACGCCATCGCGGTGTAGAGGTAGCGGTCGAGGCGAACACGTCCGGTGACGTGGTCGACCTCGTACTTGTTGCGCTGCCCCTTGGGGATCTCGATGGTG
Organism: Rhodococcus sp. JG-3; assembly: GCF_000482405.1. Taxonomy (NCBI): domain Bacteria; kingdom Bacillati; phylum Actinomycetota; class Actinomycetes; order Mycobacteriales; family Nocardiaceae; genus Rhodococcus; species Rhodococcus sp. JG-3. Next base: position 138,594 of record NZ_KI519398.1, on the reverse strand, counting down.
ACGTCGAACGACACGTGCAGTCCTCACTGTCTTGGTTCGAGCCCGACCGGACTCGAGTGGTTTGCGAATGTCTCTATGGTGGCGGCGCAAGGCTACCGGACCCGAGGATACTGTTGACTCGATGATCATGGGTACGACCACGGCAATGACGGAGGAACGGTGGCGGGGCTGACACGGCGATTCCTCGGTCCCATGGCGGGGCGTAGACGCAGGAAGAAGCGGTTGATCCTCACGCTGTGCGCGGTGTTCGTCGTGGTCCTTGCCGTCACGACCGCCGCTCTGGTGCTGCCCAGGGTCTCCGAGAGTGCCGACGCCGCGATCGCACCCCCACCCGAGACGGTGCTGCCGAACCCGTCGATCACCGCGTTCCCCGACTCCGCCCCGGTGCCGAGCGCAGCCGGTCTCGCGGGCGCGTTGGCACCCGTGGTGGACGACGCCGCGCTCGGCACCTTCACCGGAACCGTGGCCGACGCGCAGACCGGCCAGATCCTGTGGTCGCAGAATCCCGACACGCCCATGACTCCCGCATCGACGACCAAGGTGCTCACGGCAGCGGCCGCGATGCTCGCGCTTCCGTCCGACCACCGCGTCGCGACCCGGGTGGTCCAGGGCAGCGGTGAGGGCAACATCGTGCTGATCGCCGGCGGCGACCCCACGCTCACCGCCCTGCCGGTGGGTACGACCGGGTTCTATCCGGGAGCGGCGCGTATCGACGACCTGGTGGAGCAGATCCGTCGCAGCGGAACCGCAGTGCGCAGCATCAGCGTCGACACGTCCATCTACTCCGGCGACACGATGGCCCAGGGCTGGTTCCCGGCCGACATCGCCGCCGGATCGATCACCCCGATCGAACCGATCATGCTCGACGGCGGCCGCTCGAACCCCCTCGTCGACGAATCGCCGCGTAGCACCACGCCTGCCCTCGATGCCGGCCGCGCCCTCGCCGCGGGACTCGGCGTCGACCCCGCTGCGGTGACGACGGGCAAGGCGGCGGAGGGTGCCGATCAGATCGCATCGGTGCAGTCGGCCCCGTTGCGAGATCGGCTGCAGCAGATGATCTATCGGTCCGACAACGTACTCGCCGAAGCGGTGGGCCGAGAACTCTCGCTCGAGATGAACACGGCGGCAAGCTTTTCCGGGGCGGTGGCGTCCATCGGCCAGACCCTGTTCTCGGCCGGCTTCGACATGGCCGGTCTGTCGTTGCAGGACGCGAGCGGACTGTCGGTCGACGGCAGGATTCCCGCGCGCCTGCTCGATCAGGTGCTGACGTCGGCAGCCGGGAGCGGTCAACCGGCACTGCGGCCCATGCTCGACTACCTACCGGTCGCCGGTGCCACCGGAACGCTGTCCGATCGGTACGCCTCGGGTGATCGCACCGGTGCCGGCTGGGTTCGCGCGAAGACCGGAACCCTCTCCGCTGCAAGCGCTCTGGCGGGGTACGTCGTCGACGTAGACGGTCGGATCCTGACGTTCGCCCTGATGTCCAACGACCGGCCACCCGATGTCAGTCGACCCGCCCTCGATGCCGTCGCATCGACCCTGAGAATGTGTGGTTGCCGATGAGCACCGAAACAGCAACCGCCGACGACAACGACGCCACGTCCGGGTTCGCCGGCGCAGTCGACTGGGCGGTGGCCGCGAAGGCCGGAGCGAGATTGGCCCGCCGAGGGCCGGCCACCTCGCGATACACCGCCGCCGCAGCCGTGGAAGAGCTTGCCGCAGCATCGGTTCGGGCCGAGGGTCCGGTGCGGGAGACGACCGGTCTGGCCGACGGTCTGCCGGTGCCCGACGCCCAGGTGGTCGATCGAGCAGGATGGATCGCAGCGGCGGCCGCGTCGATGAAGCACCTCACCGGGGACGAGAACGAGGCACCCCCGACCGGACTGCTCGGTGGCAAGCCCGCCGGGTTGCAGGCCGGTGCCATGCTCGCGTTCCTGTCCAGTGCCATTCTGGGACAGTACGATCCGTTCACCGGTGAGAGCGGCACCCTGCTGCTGGTCGCACCCAATGTGATCGCCGTCGAACGTGCACTTCGCGTCTCGCCCAGTGATTTTCGACTCTGGGTATGCCTGCACGAGGTGACCCACCGAGTGCAGTTCTCCTCCGCGCCGTGGCTCGGGCAGTACATGCGGGACAACGTCGGATTGCTCTCCGACGGCACCGACGAGCCGATGTCCGATGTCCTCACTCGGCTGAGCGGCGCTCTGAAGGCCAGGAAGAATCCCGGCGGATCCGCCGAGGACGCCGGCATCATCGGTCTGCTCCGCGCGACCCAGCCCGAGCCGCAGCGGCAGGCGATCGACCGGCTTCTCGTTCTCGGAACACTGCTCGAAGGTCACGCCGACCACGTCATGGACGCCGTCGGACCGGCAGTCGTGCCGTCGGTGGTGCAGATCCGCCGCGCGTTCGATCGGCGACGCCAACGCAAAGTCAACCCCGTGCAACGCGTCGTGCGCACGCTGCTCGGGATGGACGCGAAGATGGCGCAATACGTACGCGGCAAGGCATTCGTCGATCACGTCGTCGGCTCGGTGGGAATGGAACGCTTCAACACGGTGTGGACCGGGCCGGACACTCTGCCGTTGCTGTCGGAGATCGAGGACCCGGATGCGTGGGTCGCGCGAGTCCTTGGCTGAGCCTGCGGAACGACCCATGCTGCCCGAGTCTCCGGCGTTGCTGGAGGTTCGGCGAGCGGTGCGGGGTTGGTTGGCGGCGCATCCCGGCCCGGTAGCGGTGGCGTTGTCCGGTGGTGCGGATTCACTGGCGCTCACTGCGGCGACGGCAGCCGAGGCTTCGAACGTGACGGCGCTGATCGTCGATCATGGGCTGCAGGCGGGATCGGCCGAGGTGGCTGCCGTCGCCGCCGAGCGTGCCCGGTTGCTGGGCGTCGACGACGCCCGAGTGCTGACGGTGACCGTGGCCGGTTCGGGCGGGATGGAAGCTGCCGCTCGCCGAGCCCGATACGACGCATTGGACGGCGCGCGCGGTGATGCCTCGGTGCTGGTGGCGCACACTCTCGACGATCAGGCGGAGACGGTGCTGCTGGGCCTCGGTCGCGGCTCGGGGCCGCGGTCCATCGCCGGAATGGCAGCGTTCGACGCCCCGTGGGGTCGGCCGCTCCTCGGGGTCCGCCGCGCCGTGACGCGGGCCGCGTGCGCGGAGCTGGGACTCGAACCGTTCGAGGATCCGCACAACACCGATCCCGACTTCACTCGGGTGCGACTACGCCACGAGGTGTTGCCGTTGCTCGAGGACGTGCTCGGTGGGGGCGTCGCTCCGGCTCTGGCCCGCACGGCCGAGCAGTTGCAGGACGACGGCCGAGCGCTCGACGCCATTGCCGCGGCCGTCGTCGATACGAACACGCGCGAGTTGGACGTCTCGGTGATCGAATCGTCCGACCCTGCGATCCGCCGCCGAGTGGTACGGCGCTGGCTCCTCGGCCGGGGTGTGACGTCGTTGTCGGACCGTCAGATCCGCGCTGTCGATGCGCTCGTCGTGCGCTGGACCGGGCAGGGCGGAGTTGCGCTGCCTGGGGGAACGCCGGAGGCGAGGTTGGTGTGCTCGCGTCGGCATGGCAGGCTGAGCGTCGGCCTGGAGAACGAATGAAGGGAAACCCCGTGTACGAGGGCGACATCGAATCGGTTCTCATTTCCGAGGAACAGATCAAAACACGGACCGCGGAACTCGCAGAGGAAATTGCCAAGCGGTATCCCGAGGGTGCTCCCGAAGGCGACTTGCTGCTGGTCGGCGTTCTCAAGGGCGCGATCATGTTCATGACCGACTTCGCGCGGGCCCTGCCCATCCCGGCGCAGCTCGAGTTCATGGCGGTGAGCTCCTACGGCTCGTCGACGTCGTCCTCCGGCGTCGTCCGGATTCTCAAGGACCTCGACCGCGACATCACCGGACGTCACGTGCTGATCGTCGAGGACATCATCGACTCGGGTCTGACACTGAGCTGGCTCAAGCGCAACCTGGCGACCCGGTCGCCCGCCTCGCTGTCGGTGGTGACGTTGCTGCGTAAGCCCGACGCGATCAAGGTCGACGTCGAGGTCGCGAACGTGGGCTTCGACATCCCCAACGAGTTCGTCGTCGGCTACGGCCTCGATTACAACGAGCGATACCGCGATCTGCCGTACATCGGTCTGCTGGACCCGAAGGTGTACAGCTGATCCGAGTTCTTTCGGCTCCGCCCGTGTCGCTGCGCTGGACCGTCCGTCAATGGACCATTGCCGCGCCGAGACGTATGCAATGGTCCATCGATCCGGATAGTGTGCGGCGATACACGGGGAACTGCCGGGGGAGTGCAGTCGTTGGAGGGGAAGAAGCGTCGACGCCGACAGGCGCGTGGACGCAGAGCGCCAGGTAAGAGCGAGTCCGATGTCCGAGTCTCGCGGTAGCCTGGAGTATCCGGCGGGCAGGGAGCAGCCAGCGCGCGGGAGCGGACTGAAAGGACACGGCCGAGTCGGCTGAAGCTGTATGAATCGGAAGACAGTAATACGAAATCTCGCCATCGTTTTCGGCATTCTGTTGGTGATCTATGCCTTCAGCTACTTCGGTAACGACACGCGGAACTGGACGTCGGTCGACACCTCGGTGGCGATCGCCCAGCTCGACGACCGCAATGTCGAGTCCGCGCAGATCGACGACCGTGAGCAGCAGATTCGGCTGACCCTCAAAGAGGCCTCCGACGCCACGGACAACGAGAAGCAGATCATCGCGAAGTATCCGGACTCGGCGTCCGAGCAGATCTTCGACAAGGTCGACTCGCAGGGCTTGAAAAGCTACAACACCACCGTCACCCAGGAGAGCTGGTTCAGCTCGTTCCTGCTTCTCATCCTCCCGATGGTGTTGATCCTCGGCGTGATCATCTTCGTGATGAGCCGTATGCAGGGCGGCGGCCGCGGCGGTGTCATGGGCTTCGGGAAGTCCAAAGCCAAGCAGCTGACGAAAGATATGCCGAAGACCACGTTCGCCGATGTCGCGGGCGCGGACGAGGCTGTCGAAGAGCTCTACGAGATCAAGGACTTCCTGCAGAACCCGGCGCGCTACCAGGCCCTCGGTGCCAAGATTCCGCGCGGCGTCCTGCTGTACGGCCCTCCCGGAACCGGCAAGACGCTGCTGGCGCGCGCCGTCGCAGGCGAGGCGGGCGTCCCGTTCTTCACCATCTCCGGCTCCGACTTCGTCGAGATGTTCGTCGGCGTCGGTGCATCCCGCGTGCGCGACCTGTTCGAGCAGGCCAAGCAGAACAGCCCCTGCATCATCTTCGTCGACGAGATCGACGCCGTCGGCCGCCAGCGCGGCGCAGGCATGGGCGGCGGACACGACGAGCGCGAGCAGACGCTCAACCAGCTGCTCGTCGAAATGGACGGCTTCGGTGAGCGCACCGGCGTCATCCTCATCGCCGCCACCAACCGGCCCGACATCCTCGACCCGGCCCTGCTGCGTCCGGGCCGTTTCGACCGTCAGATCCCGGTCGGTGCCCCCGACCTGGCCGGCCGTCGAGCGATCCTGAAGGTGCACTCGGCCGGAAAGCCCGTCGCGCAGGATGCAGACCTCGAAGGTCTGGCCAAGCGAACCGTCGGAATGTCGGGTGCAGACCTGGCCAACGTCATCAACGAAGCGGCACTGCTCACCGCTCGTGAGAACGGCACCGTCATCACCGAGGCGTCGCTCGAAGAATCCGTCGACCGCGTCGTCGGTGGTCCGCGCCGCAAGAGCCGCATCATCAGCGAGCACGAGCGCAAGATCACCGCGTACCACGAGGGTGGCCACACTCTCGCGGCATGGGCGATGCCCGACATCGAGCCCGTGTACAAGGTGACCATCCTCGCGCGCGGTCGCACCGGCGGCCACGCGATGACGGTCCCCGAGGACGACAAGGGCCTGATGACGCGGTCGGAGATGATCGCACGCCTGGTGATGGCCATGGGTGGACGCGCCGCGGAAGAGCTTGTGTTCCACGAGCCGACCACCGGAGCGTCCTCGGACATCGACCAGGCCACCAAGATCGCCCGCGCTATGGTCACCGAGTACGGCATGAGCAGCAAGCTCGGTGCCGTTCGCTACGGACAGGAACAGGGCGACCCGTTCCTCGGTCGTTCGATGGGACAGCAGTCGGACTTCTCGCACGAGGTCGCACGCGAAATCGACGAGGAGGTGCGCAAGCTCATCGAAGCCGCGCACACCGAGGCGTGGGCCATCCTCAACGAGTACCGCGACCTGCTCGACACCCTTGCCTCCGAGCTGCTCGAACGTGAGACGCTGACCCGCAAGGACCTCGAGAAGATCTTCCACAGCGTCACCAAGCGCCCGCGCATCACGCTGTTCAACGACTTCGGTGACCGTAAGCCGTCGGACAAGCCGCCGGTCAAGACTCCTCGCGAGCTCGCAGCCGAGCGCGGCGAGCCGTGGCCTCCGGTACCACCGGCGCCGAAACAGCTTCCGCCACAACAGTTTCCGCAGCCCAGCTACGCCGGGTCGCCGCAGCTGACCAAGGGTGGGCAGCAGAACGGCAGCAACGGTTACAACGGCGCACCCAGCAACGGCGCACCCGGCACCGGCGAGCTCGGACCGAACACGGGTGCCGGTCGACGTAGCGCGCCTGCCCCCGGCGACTACAACGGCAGTAGCAACAACGGCGGCGGCTACAACGGGGCTACCAACGGTGGCGGCTACAACGGCGCTACCAACGGCGGTCCTGCCAACGGAAGCTACGGCGGGCCGACCACAGGCGGCGGATACTCCGAGGGCTATCGCCGGCCCGAGCCCCGATCGGGTCCCAATGGTTCGGGCCCCGATTACGGCGCTCCCGCCGGCTGGTCGGCACCCGGCTGGCCGCCGCGCGATCAGCCACAGGTGCCGCGCTACCAAGGCCCGTCCACGCCGCCGGCTCAGTACCAGCCTCCGCGTGAACAGGACTCGGATCAGGGCTACCACCAGCATCCGACGTATCAGCAGCCGCAGTCCTACCAGCCGCCCCAGCCGCAGCAGTCGTACGACCCGCAGCAGCCGCAGCAGTCGTATCAGCCGCCGCAGTACCAGCCGGATCCGTTCCGGCCGGACGCCGGGGAGCACGGTCGCACGTCCCGGCACGAGCCTCCCTACAGCGAGAATTCCGAGGGCGCGCCGGAGTCGACTCCCACATGGGAGGTTCCGGAAAGCTCGCACAACTACCCGCTGCCCGGAGACGATCGACCCGCTCATGGTTCGTCGGAGGAGTCGCAACAGGGTGAGCACGGCGACCGTCACGGAAACAACGACGGCGACGCCGGCCCACGCACCCAACGGTGGGAAGGACCGGGCGGCTCACACCGCTAGTCCGATCATTAGGCTGACTGGGTCGACCGTCGCGGTCGACCCAGTGCGTCGTTTCGAACCCGTGCTGTTGTTCGTCGGCGAGCCGTTCACACCGAGCAGCACGCCCGCCCAGCTGCCACATTCTCGGAGCCCAACCGGAGGTACGTTCTCGTGTCAGTCAACAGGACCGACGAGTCGACAGGCGACTCGGCAGAAGTCCCAGCAGCCGTGCAATCCGCCGCCCCGCAGCAGGGAATCGCGGAGACGGTGGCCTTTGCCACGGGCGCGGTGTTCGACCAGCCCCGCGCGGAGGCTGCGGTACGCGAGTTGCTCATTGCCGTCGGTGAGGATCCCGACCGCCAGGGCCTGCTCGATACCCCGGCTCGTGTCGCCCGGTCCTACCGCGAGATCTTCGCCGGCCTCTACACCGATCCGGACACCGCGCTGAACACGACCTTCGACGAAGGCCATCAAGAACTGGTTCTGGTTCGAGACATCCCCATGTACTCCACGTGCGAGCACCACCTGGTCTCGTTCCACGGCGTCGCCCACGTGGGATACATCCCCGGCAAGAGCGGCAAGGTGACCGGTCTGTCGAAGCTGGCCCGCGTGGTGGACATGTACGCCAAGCGTCCCCAGGTGCAGGAGCGGTTGACCAGCCAAATCGCCGACGCGTTGATGCGCAAGCTCGACCCGCGCGGTGCGATCGTCGTGATCGAGGCCGAGCATCTCTGCATGGCGATGCGCGGTATCCGCAAGCCCGGTGCCAGCACCACCACCTCGGCGGTCCGGGGTCTGCTGCAGTCCAGCGCGGCATCGCGTTCGGAAGCCTTGGACCTGATCCTCCGGAAATGACGGTTCCGGTCCGATCACGATGATTCTCGCGCGCTCCGTTCCCGCTGCGCCCATCGTCATGGGCGTTCTCAACGTGACGGCCGATTCGTTCTCCGACGGCGGTCGCTACCTCGACGTCGACGCGGCCGTCGAACACGGTCTGGTGATGCATCGGCTGGGAGTCGACATCGTCGACGTCGGCGGGGAATCCACGCGCCCCGGGGCGGACCGCGTCGACCCGTCGGTCGAGGTGCAGCGCGTCGTACCGGTCATCTCGGCGTTGGCCGCCGAAGGCGTGAGCACCAGCGTCGACACGATGCGCGCACACGTCGCCGCTGCGGCGATCGAGGCCGGGGTGTCGATCGTCAACGACGTCTCGGGCGGTCGAGCCGACCCCGCGATGGCCGGCGTGGTCGCGCAAGGCGGGCTGCCGTGGATCCTGATGCACTGGCGGGCCGCCGACTCGGCGTTCCGGCACACCGGTCCGGCCGATCACTACGACGACGTGGTCGCCGACGTCCGCCGCGAACTGCTCGAGCAGGTCGACCACGCAGTGAGCGCCGGGGTCGACGCGTCGCGGATCGTGCTGGACCCGGGCCTCGGATTCGCCAAGAACGCAGAGCACAACTGGCAGCTGCTGCGCGGACTGCCCACCCTGGTGGAATCCGGTTTCCCGGTTCTGGTGGGTGCGTCCCGCAAACGTTTTCTGGGCTCGCTCCTCGCCGAACCCGACGGTTCACCGCGTCCACCGGACGGCCGGGAGATCGCGACGGCCGTCGTCTCGGCCCTCGCCGTCGCCGGCGGCGCGTGGGGAGTGCGGGTGCACGACGTCCGGTCGTCACTCGACGCGGTGGCCGTCGTGCGGGCATGGCAGGGTGGTCGCGCATGAGCGAGATCAACAGTGCCGCTGCAGGGACTCGTCGCGGTGACCGCATCGAATTGCGCGGGCTGACCGTCCGCGGCAATCACGGGGTCTTCGACTTCGAGAAGCGAGACGGCCAGGACTTCGTCGTCGACATCACCGTCTGGATGGATCTCTCGCCCGCGGCCGAGACCGACGATCTGACTCGGACGTTGCACTACGGCGAGCTGGCCGAACATGCCGCGGCGGTCGTAGCGGGCCCGTCCCGGGATCTGATCGAGACGGTCTCCGCCGAGATCGCCGAGGTGGTGCTCGGTTACGACTCCCGAGTCGACGCGGTGGAGGTGGTGCTGCACAAGCCGTCGGCTCCCATTCCCCTGACGTTCGGCGACGTTGCCGTGGTGGCCTATCGGGAGCGAAAGTGAGCCGTGCAGTGCTGTCGATCGGCAGCAACATCGGCGACTCGATGAGCCACTTGCGTTCTGTCACAACGGAATTGGGTTCGCGCGTGGTGGCGTGCTCGGCCGTGCATCGATCTGCTCCGTGGGGTGGCGTCGAGCAACAGGACTTCCTCAACGCGATCGTGGTGGCCGAGGACGATGCCTACGGCCCGTGGGACTGGTTGCGTCTGGCGCAGCAACTCGAGGAGGCAGCGGACCGCGTTCGAGTGCAGCGTTGGGGACCCCGCAGCCTCGACGTCGACGTGATCGTGTGCGACGACGTCATCAGTGAGGACCCGCGCCTGATTCTTCCCCATCCCCGTGCGCACGAGCGCGCGTTCGTGCTGCTGCCGTGGCTGGACGTCGAGCCCGACGCCACACTTCGGGTCGGCGGGGTGGACGTGCCGGTCTCCGATCTGCTCGAGCGACTGAGTGCCGACGAGCGAGTGGGAGTCGTCCGTCTCGACGACGACGGTGATCGACTGTGGTGACCAATCCCACCAAGCTCTGGGATGTCTTGGGTTTGTTTCTGATCGCCGCAGTGGGCACGTGGCTGCTGGTGCGGGTTTTCTACGGTTCGTTTCCGCCGATCCCGGTGTACGCCGGAGCGTCGCTGTATCTGGTCGCGATGGTGGAAGTGGTGACCGCGGTGATCGTCCGCAATCGCATCGCCGAGCATCGAGTGGGTACCGGTCTGCACGACCTGCATCCGTTGACGGTCTTCCGGGCGCTGGTGTTGGCGAAGGCGTCGCTGCTGGTGGGAACCGCTCTGGTGGGGGTGTGCGTCGGTTTCCTGGTGTACGTATTGCCACGAGCGGCAACTGTGCGAGCGGCGTCGGCGGACCGAGCCGGAGCGATCGTGGCCCTCGTCGCGGGCCTGGCCGTCGTCGCCGCCGCGGTGTGGCTCGAGCAGTGCTGCCGCACCCCGGAAGATCGGGACGACGAGCGCTCCCGATAACGTATCCGTCCCTCGATCGTTACCTTCGTTGTGTACGTGATCGGTCGGGGATGACCAGATGCGACCGACAGGCCGGTTACCCTTGAGAACATGACAGATCAGACTCGCGCCAAGAAGGGACGCCGAAAGCGGCGTAGTGCGAGCCAGCTGTTCCTCGCGGCGCTCGTCGTGTTAGGCATCGTCGCCAGTGTGCTGTTGTTGTTCAGCGAAAGCGTGCAGTGGATGCGCGTCGGGGTGCTCTCGGCGCTGTGGGCCGCGGTGATCGGTGCGTTCGCGATGACGAAGTACCGCAGGGAAGCGGCCGCGGATCAGACCAAGGCCAAGGACTTACAGACCGTTTACGAACTACAACTCGCCCGCGAGATCTCGGCCCGACGCGAGTACGAGATGAGCGTCGAAGCCCGGGTGCGCAACGAGACGCGGTTGGAATCGGACGAGGTCGCTGCGCTGCGTAACGAACTGGCCGCGCTGCGCCAGAACCTGCAGGTGCTCTTCGAGGGCAATCTACCGACCGAACGGGTCGCACTGCGCGCCGAGGCGATGCGGATGCAGGAACTCGGTGGCCGTGGCTACGACAGCTATCAGCCCGCACCGTCCGGGTTGTACGTACGGGGTGGCGGCAACGGCAACGGACCCGCAGGCCCCGGCTTCAACGGCGTGGGTACGCCCTACGACGAGCCGGTCACCGCCGAGACGTCGGTGGTCTATCCCGAGGATCCGGACGAAATGCCCCGTGCGACGGCGGCACCGGACCCCGATTCCGGGTACGCACAGGACGCGTCCGCCGAGCAGGGTTCTGCACCGGAGGGTTCCGACGACGTCACCGACGCCGGGCAGAACGACCGCACCGAGCCGCCGGCCGCGCAGTCCCGCCCCTACGGGGCACCGAGGCCGGCCGGTCGGGTGAGCCCGCCCACCTCGCCGTTCACCGCATACAACTTCGAGCAGACGCGTCGACCCGCGGCCGAATCCGAACCGGCCGAATCAGCAGCAGTCGAGGACGCCGAACCTGTCGAGGAGGCACAGGCTCAGCAGGCCCCCGAGCCCGAATCGGCCGAAGAAGAGGCCACGTACCCGGAGTCTCGCCGCTCGCTGCGAGATTCGGCCGATGCGTTCTTCGCAGCCGACCGCGTCGACGACACGCCTGCCGAGGAGACGGCGGATGCACCGCGACGCGGACGCAGGCGCGCCGAATCCCCCGAGGAGGCGTCCGGCGCGCACTCCAACGGCCGTTCCGTCGCCGAGATCATGGCCGGGCTGGCAGGCGGCGATTCGGCCGACACGACGACCACCGACGCCGGCACGCGTCGCCGTCGCCGTCGCGCAGACTGAGAACCAGATCACACCGGTTTCCCATGGCACGTTCGGTGCCGCTGTCGCTATTGTTCCCTGCAGGACGTCTGGTACCCGCCGAGCGGGACTGGAACGAACGAGAGGAAAATTTCGGTGACCTCATCAGGGTTCACTGGTGGTCTGTCTCCGGCTCGCTTGACCGTGGGTGTCGTCTCCGCCGGTCGGGTCGGTACGGCTTTCGGTGAGGCGCTCGAACGCGTCGGACACGTTGTCGTCGGTGCCGCCGCGGTATCGGACGCATCCATCGCGCGAGTACGTGATCGATTGCCCGAGTCGCAGATTCTGCCTGTCGACGAGGTTGCCCGTCGCGCCGAACTGCTGATTCTGGCGGTGCCGGACTACGAACTGGCCTCGATCGTCGCCGGTCTCGCCGCGACCGGGGCGGTCGCGCCGGGCAAGTTGGTGGCGCACACCTCCGGCGCGAACGGCGTCGCGGTACTGGAGCCGTTGGCTGCCCTTGGCGCGGTTCCGTTGGCAATACATCCGGCCATGACATTCAGCGGCGGACTCGAGGACACCGACCGGATGACGGCCGCGTGCTTCGGCATCACCGCGGGCGACGAGATCGGTTATGCGGTAGCCCAAGCCCTCGTCCTCGAGATCGGCGGCGAGCCGGTGCACGTGCCCGAGAGCAACCGGGCGCTCTACCACGCGGCGCTGGCTCACGGCAGCAATCACCTCGTGACGTTGGTCGTCGACGCGGTCGAGGCACTGCGAGTTGCGTTGGCCGGTCCGGGTTTTCCTGGATCCGATGCCGAACGTGGTGTGCCCGAGCGCGTTCTGGCTCCTCTGCTCGAAGCTGCACTGGACAATGCGCTGCGCAACGGACAATCCGCACTGACCGGCCCGGTGGCCCGAGGCGATACCGCGGCTGTGGGCAAACACCTCGAAGTGCTCGAGGCCGTCGATCCACGGATCGCCGCCGGGTACCGTGCGCTGTCGCTGCGGTCCGCCCAACGTATCGGTGCCGCAGCCGATCTGATCGAGATTCTGGAAGGAAAGCGATGACCCTCGCGGGCAGCTACACGAAGGGGCAGTTGACGGTTCATCACGATCCCGCGGTGATCACGTCGGTGTCCAAGGCCCTACGTGGCGTCGGCAAGCAGGTCGCTCTGGTGCCGACCATGGGCGCATTGCATGCCGGCCACCTGCAGTTGGTGCGCCAGGCGAAGCTCACCGGCGCGGTCGTGATCGTGTCGATTTTCGTCAATCCACTGCAGTTCGGCGTGGGGGAGGACCTCGACGCCTATCCGCGGACCCTCGACGCCGATGTCGAACTGCTCCGCGGCGAGGGCGTGGAATTGGTCTTCGCGCCGTCCGCATCGGACATGTACCCGTCCGGGCCGCGCACCACGGTCCATCCCGGTCCGCTCGGTAGTGAACTCGAAGGTGCCAGCAGACCAACGCATTTCGCGGGAATGCTCACCGTCGTGGCCAAGCTGCTGCAGATAGCCGCTCCGCATCGGGCGTACTTCGGGGAGAAGGACTACCAGCAGCTGACGTTGATCCGGCAGATGGTGCGAGACCTGAACTTCGACGTCGCGGTCATCGGAGTCCCGACGGTTCGCGAGCAGGACGGTCTGGCGCTGTCCTCGCGCAACAGGTATCTCGATGCAGAACAGCGTGATGCTGCAATGGCGTTGTCCGCTGCACTCGTGGCCGGGGCGCACGCCGCTGCCGGTGGTCCGGAGGCGATCATCGCCACCGCGCGTGCCGTACTCGACCAGGTGCCGTTGGTCCAGGTCGACTACCTCGAAGTGCGCGACCCGCATCTCGGCCCGGCTCCCGAACGCGGGGACGGCAGACTGCTCGTGGCGGCCAAGGTGGGTACCACGAGATTGATCGACAACGTCGGTGTCGCCGTCGGCACCGGTTTCTTGGAGTACCCGGACGATCCGAAAAGTGGAGAGTGACACGATGTTTCGTACCATGATGAAGTCCAAGATCCATCGCGCCACCGTCACGCACGCGGACCTGCACTACGTGGGCTCGGTGACCGTCGATCAGGAACTGATGGAAGCAGCCGATCTGCTCGAAGGCGAGCAGGTCACCATCGTCGACATCGACAACGGTGCGCGGCTGGAGACCTACGTGATCACCGGTGAGCGGGGCAGTGGTGTGATCGGAATCAATGGGGCCGCAGCGCATCTGGTGAACCCGGGTGACCTGGTCATCCTGATCGCCTACGGGGTCATGAACGAGCAGGAGGTTGCCGACTACGCACCCCGGGTGGTGTTCGTCGACGACAAGAACCGGCCGGTCGAGCTCGGCAGCGACCCGGCTCATGCGCCCGCCGGTTCGGGTCTGATCACGCCGCGCGATCTGCGGGCCGACTCCGTGCTGGTCTGACTCGATGCTTCTCGCAATCGATGTACGCAACACCAGCACGGTGGTCGGGCTCTTCACCGGCACCGGGGATCACTCGAAACTGCTGCGCGATTGGCGTATTCGCACCGATCCCCATGTGACGGCCGACGAGCTGGCGTTCATGTTGCGGGGGTTGTTGGGCGAACAGGCCGAGCAGATCACCGGGGTGACGGCTCTGTCCACGGTGCCGTCCGTGCTGCGCGAGATGCGGACGATGCTCGTGCGCTACTGGGATCACGTGGTGCACGTGGTGGTCGAACCCGGTGTGCGGACCGGGGTTCCGCTGCTGGTCGACAATCCCAAAGAGGTCGGGGCCGATCGCATCGTCAATACCCTTGCCGCACATGATCTGTACGACTCGGCGTGCATCGTGGTGGATTTCGGCACCACCACGTGTGTCGACGTCGTCTCGGCCAAGGGCGAGTTCCTCGGCGGAGCGATCGCGCCCGGTCTCGAAATTTCGGCCTCGGCCATGTCGACTCGCACCGCGACGCTGCGTGAGGTCGAGATGGTGCGGCCGCGATCGGTCCTGGGAAAGAACACCGTCGAGTGCATCCAGGCGGGCACCATCTTCGGTTTCGCCGGCCTGGTGGACGGGCTCGTCGGACGCATCAGACGTGAGGTGCCGGAGGTCAAAGGCGCCGACGTCGCGGTCATCGGTACCGGAGACATCGCTGCGCTGATCCTGCCCGAGTCGACGACCATCGAGCATCACGAACCCGACCTGACGCTGGAGGGTCTGCGACTGGTCTACGAACGCAACATGGCAAAGCGGCGGCCACGCTGAGTGTTTCAGCGGCGCCCGCGCTGAGTGTTTCGGCGAAGCGGGGTAGCGCGTCGGGCGTTCGTGTGTCAGAATTCTCGGCGTGATGACGTGCATGGCCACCCAGGAGTGTTGTCGAGGCTGACCGCTGCCTCGTTCGTTACACACCCCTGGAGTAGAGCTTCATGCTTTCCACACCTGTATTTTCTGCACCCACCCGACCCCGTTCGACCTCGCGGTCGGTCTCGACATTGCCGACTCGGCTGCGTCCTCCCGACCTGCTTCGGATCACCGATCAGGGCGCATCGGACGTCCTCGAGGGTCGCTTCGACCACCTGCTTCCCGGCGGTGGACAGTGGCCTACCGACGAGCGTTGGGCCACTCGCCTGCACTCCGACGACGATCTCGACGTCTGGTTGATCAGCTGGGTTCCCGAGCGATCCACCGAACTGCACGATCACGCCGGATCGCTCGGTGCATTGACCGTCCTGAGTGGTTCCTTGCTCGAATACCGTTGGGCGGGAACCGAACTGAAGGAACGTCACCTCGACGCCGGAGATCAGGCAGCCTTTCCGCTGGGTTGGGTGCACGACGTGATGCACGATCCGGCGTCGGCCACGACCGGGCCCACCCTCAGCGTGCACGCCTACTCACCGCCGCTGACGGCGATGTCGTACTACGAAGTGACCGAGCGTGCCACGCTGCGCCGTACCCGCAGTGAGCTCACCGCCGAACCCGAGAAGGCCACGAGATGACCATCGTCGAAATGCTCGAATCCGCTCGCGAGACCATCGATCGCATGACCGTCTTCGAGCTCCGTGATGCTGTCGACCGCGGCGCGGTCGTCGTCGACATTCGCCCGCAGGCACAGCGCGCTGTCGAGGGCACCCTGCCCGGTGCGTTGGCCATCGAACGCAACGTCCTCGAATGGCGTCTCGATCCCACCAGTGACGCGCGTCTGGCGATTGCCACCGACCACGACGTCGAGTGGATCGTCATCTGCTCCGAGGGCTACACCTCCTCGCTCGCGGCCGCGTCGCTCAAGCTGCTGGGTCTGCACAGGGCCACCGATCTGGTCGGCGGCTATCAGGCACTGAAGTCCGCCGGGCTGCTCGGGGTGTTGACGCAGGCCAAGCACTGCGTTCGCGAGGCCGAGGCCGTCGCAGCGCACTGATCGTCCCGACAGTCTCGGACTGTAAAGTGTGTGCGCGTGAGTGATACAGCTTCTACCCAGCCGGCCGACGACACCCCGGAGCAGCTACGGATTCGTCGCGCCAAGCGCGCTGCGTTGCTCGAGCGCGGGGTCGAGGCGTATCCGGTGTCGGTTCCACGGACCCATTCGCTGCTCGAGATCCGCACCCAGTTTCCCGAGCTCGACGCCGACACGACGACCGGCCTGATCGTCGGCGTCGTCGGCCGCGTGATCTTCGTCCGTAACACCGGCAAGCTGTGCTTCGCCACCCTGCAGGAGGGCGACGGCACCCAGCTCCAAGCCATGATCAGCCTGGCAGGTGTCGGCGAGGACGCCCTCGCAGCGTGGAAGGCCGACGTCGACCTGGGCGACTTCGTGTTCGTCCACGGCGAGGTCATCAGCTCCCGTCGCGGTGAGCTCTCGGTGATGGCCGACGCGTGGCAGATCGCATCGAAGTCGTTGCGGCCCTTGCCCGTCGCGCACAAGGAACTCAGCGAAGAGACGCGGATCCGACAGCGTTACCTGGATCTGATCACGCGTCCAGAGGCCCGAGAGACCGCCCGCAAGCGCATCGCCGTCGTTCGTGAACTGCGCAACGCACTCGAGCGTCGCGGCTTCCTCGAGGTCGAGACGCCGATGCTGCAGACGCTGCACGGCGGTGCCGCGGCCCGGCCGTTCGTCACCCACTCCAATGCAATGGACACGGACCTGTACCTGCGCATAGCGCCGGAGCTGTTCCTCAAGCGCTGCGTCGTCGGCGGCATCGAGAAGGTCTTCGAGATCAACCGCAACTTCCGCAACGAAGGTGCCGACTCCTCGCACTCGCCGGAGTTCGCGATGCTCGAGACCTACGAGGCCTACGGCACGTACGACGACTCGGCGAAGATGACGCGGGAACTCGTCCAGGAAGTGGCCATGGCCGCGCTGGGATCCACCGTCGTGACGCTTCCCGACGGCACCTCCTACGATCTCGGCGGCGAATGGACGACGCTCGAGATGTACCCGTCGCTGTCGGAGTCGCTCGGATTCGACGTCACTCCTGACACCACCGTCGACGAACTGCTCGCGATCGCCGACAAGGTCGGGCTGGACGTGCCGCGCAAGGACGGCGTCTCGATCTATGGCCACGGCAAGCTCGTCGAGGAACTGTGGGAACACCAGGTGGGCGACGCGTTGACCGAACCGACGTTCGTTCGTGATTTCCCCGTCGAGACGTCGCCGCTGACGCGTCAGCACCGCAGCAAGCCGGGCGTCACCGAGAAGTGGGACCTGTACGTTCGCGGATTCGAGCTGGCGACCGGCTACTCGGAGCTGGTCGACCCGATCATCCAGCGCGAGCGCTTCGAGGACCAGGCGCGTCAGGCTGCCGCAGGCGACGACGAGGCGATGGTGCTCGACGAGGACTTCCTGGCGGCCATGGAACAGGGAATGCCGCCGACCACCGGAACCGGTATGGGAATCGACCGTCTGCTGATGGCGTTGACCGGGCTGGGTATCCGAGAAACGATCCTGTTTCCGATCGTCAAGCCGTCGCAGGCCTGATCGGGAGGTATGTCCGCTGTTCGCCAGCAGCGGACATCGAATGGGAAACGTTTTGCAAAGTGCCTGCGTTATGAACAGTAAGCAGGCAGCAGTGAAGTATCCGCTGGGGGTTGCGCAGCATTTCAGGGGTGGAGGGTCGGCGTTCGTCACGTCGGCCAACTACAGTGAGAATCAGTCTTACCTTCAAATGCACAAGCGACCTCAGCGTATGGACACTGCGGAGCTGGAAGAACTGGTGGGCGAGCTACCACCCACCAAGAAGTGAGGGAGAGCGATGTTCGAGAGGTTCACCGATCGCGCGCGGCGTGTTGTCGTCCTGGCTCAAGAAGAAGCCCGGATGCTCAACCACAACTACATCGGCACGGAGCACATTCTGCTCGGCCTCATTCACGAGGGCGAAGGCGTCGCAGCCAAGTCTCTCGAGTCGCTGGGCATCTCCCTCGAAGGAGTACGCAGCCAGGTCGAGGAGATTATCGGCCAGGGCCAGCAGGCTCCGTCCGGTCACATTCCGTTCACTCCGCGCGCCAAGAAAGTACTCGAGCTCAGCCTGCGTGAAGCACTGCAGCTCGGCCACAACTACATCGGCACCGAGCACATCCTGCTCGGCCTGATCCGCGAAGGCGAAGGCGTCGCAGCTCAGGTTCTGGTCAAGCTCGGAGCCGACCTCAACCGCGTGCGCCAGCAGGTCATCCAGCTGCTGTCGGGCTACCAGGGCAAGGAGCCGTCCGAGAGCGGCAGCGGCCGCGGCGAGGCGGGCACCCCGTCGACGTCACTGGTTCTCGACCAGTTCGGACGCAACCTCACCCAGGCCGCGCTCGAAGGCAAGCTCGACCCGGTCATCGGCCGCGCGAAGGAAATCGAGCGCGTCATGCAGGTGCTGTCGCGTCGTACCAAGAACAACCCTGTTCTCATCGGCGAGCCCGGTGTCGGTAAGACCGCAGTCGTCGAAGGCCTGGCTCAGGCCATCGTCAACGGCGAGGTTCCCGAGACGCTCAAGGACAAGCAGCTCTACACCCTCGACCTCGGCTCGCTCGTGGCCGGCAGCCGTTACCGCGGTGACTTCGAGGAGCGCCTGAAGAAGGTGCTCAAGGAGATCAACACCCGCGGCGACATCATCCTGTTCATCGACGAGCTGCACACGCTCGTCGGCGCAGGTGCCGCCGAAGGTGCCATCGACGCAGCGTCGATCCTCAAGCCGAAGCTGGCTCGTGGCGAACTGCAGACCATCGGTGCCACCACGCTCGACGAGTACCGCAAGTACATCGAGAAGGACGCCGCTCTCGAGCGTCGTTTCCAGCCCGTCCAGGTCGGCGAGCCGACCGTCGAGCACACCATCGAGATCCTCAAGGGTCTGCGCGATCGCTACGAGGCACACCACCGCGTCTCGATCACCGACGGTGCACTCGTCGCTGCCGCCACTCTGGCCGACCGGTACATCAACGATCGGTTCTTGCCCGACAAGGCAATCGACCTCATCGACGAGGCGGGCGCGCGGATGCGCATCCGCCGGATGACCGCGCCGCCAGACCTGCGTGAGTTCGACGACAAGATCGCCGACGCGCGCCGGGAGAAGGAATCGGCCATCGACGCTCAGGACTTCGAGAAGGCTGCGAACCTGCGCGACAAGGAGAAGACCCTCGTCGGTCAGCGTGCCGAGCGGGAGAAGCAGTGGCGTTCCGGCGACCTCGATGTCATCGCCGAGGTCGACGACGAGCAGATCGCCGAGGTTCTGGGCAACTGGACCGGCATCCCCGTCTTCAAGCTCACCGAGGAGGAGACCACCCGTCTGCTCCGCATGGAAGACGAGCTGCACAAGCGGATCATCGGCCAGGTCGAGGCAGTCAAGGCCGTCTCCAAGGCGATCCGTCGTACCCGTGCAGGTCTGAAGGACCCGAAGCGCCCGTCGGGCTCGTTCATCTTCGCCGGCCCGTCCGGTGTCGGTAAGACCGAGCTGTCGAAGGCACTCGCGAACTTCCTGTTCGGCGAGGACGACGCGCTGATCCAGATCGACATGGGCGAGTTCCACGACCGCTTCACGGCCTCGCGTCTGTTCGGTGCTCCTCCCGGATACGTCGGCTACGAAGAGGGTGGCCAGCTCACCGAGAAGGTCCGCCGCAAGCCGTTCTCCGTCGTGCTGTTCGACGAGATCGAGAAGGCACACCAGGAGATCTACAACACCCTCCTGCAGGTGCTCGAAGACGGCCGTCTCACCGACGGCCAGGGACGCACGGTCGACTTCAAGAACACCGTGCTGATCTTCACCTCGAACCTCGGTACCTCGGACATCTCGAAGGCAGTCGGCCTCGGCTTCTCCTCGGGCGAAGGCACCGGATCGAACTACGAGCGGATGAAGCTCAAGGTCAACGACGAGCTGAAGAAGCACTTCCGCCCCGAGTTCCTGAACCGCATCGACGACATCGTCGTGTTCCACCAGCTCACCAAGGACGAGATCATCCAGATGGTCGATCTCATGCTCAACCGAGTCGAAGGTGCGCTCAAGAACAAGGACATGGCGATCGAGGTCACTGAGAAGGCGAAGTCTCTGCTCGCCAAGCGCGGATTCGACCCCGTCCTGGGTGCGCGGCCACTGCGTCGCACCATCCAGCGCGAGATCGAGGACCAGTTGTCGGAGAAGATCCTCTTCGGCGAGATCGAAGCCGGCCAGATCATCCTGGTCGACGTCGAGAACTGGGACGGCGAAGGTGCAGGCGAGGACGCGAAGTTCACGTTCCGCGGTGAGAAGAAAGCCATCATCGTCCCCGACGAGGTTCCGGTCGATCTGGCCAAGGCCGCCGGAGACAGCGACAGCGAGTAAGTTCCACCAGTTCCAACACAACGGGCGATCCTCTTCGGAGGGTCGCCCGTTGTCGTATGTCCACAAGCCAACCAACACCCGCCCCCCGCCCCCGTTCGCGTCAATGGACCCCTGCAGCGCTCAGACGCATGCAATGGTTCATTCACGCAGATCACCTCCGTGGGTGAATGGGCCGTTGCACCGTTCAGACGTGTGTGCAGGGGTCCATTGACGGAGGGTGCGAACAGCGAGAGCAACGGCGATGACGGCAAGTTCCGACAGCACGAGCCAGAACAGCACTGTCACGTCGGGAGCCCAACGGCCCAGGGTGGAGATGGGTACACCGGTGAGCGTCGGTGTCGCGAAGTACAGCACTCCTCCGGCAGCAACAGCGATGAGGACGTGCGCAGGTGCCCACCGGCCGGGCGCGGTTTGCCGGCGAAGCAGAATGCGGATCGCGCACACGGCGAGCAGCACGGCGACAGCGGTCGAGCCGATCAACAGCATGGCGTACAGGCCCGGGCCGGTGCTGCGGGGCTCGTCGAATCCGAGTCGAGTGAGAACCAGTGCGCGGGTCGCCGAGGCCAACTGTTCGGCTTCGAGTTCGCCGTATCGGTTGGTCGCGAACACTACGGCCATGTGGCGGTCCGGGATGAGCGCAACGTGGGTGAAGTAGCCGGGAACGGCCCCCGAGTGCCAGCGCATCTCGGTACCGTCGGGCAGGGTTTCGACGTACCAGCCGAATCCATAGGACAGTCCCGACCCCGTGGGCACCGCATCTCGACCGGTCGACGCCACAGTGGTGAGTTGGCTCGATGCGTAGCGTGAGAGTTCGTCGATGGATCCGGCGAGGTAGCCGTAGCCCAACCCGGCGTTGTCGATTCCGGTGTCGATGCGTCGAGGGAAGGTGAAGAACGGGACGTGACCGGGTGGCACTGCTTCGCTGGTGTGCACACCGGTTTCACGGGCGACGACGTCGGCGAACGGTTCGTCGGTGATTCTCTCGACGATTGCTTGCAGCAGTAGATAGTCGAGGCTGGAGTAGCGGAACGAACCCGGGTCGTCGGGTGTGAGCCGCAGGGTGGGCACCACGTCGAGGGCTCGTTCTGTTCTTCCCCACACGTCCAACGCGGTGACGTCGTGGGGTAGCCCGCCGGTGTGGTGGATCAGGTCTGCAACGGTGACGTCGGCCGAGATGATCGAATTCGATTCGGGCAAAACGTCTTCGACGAGATCGGTCAGGTCGAGACGGTGCTGGGCCACGAGCGCCTGCACCGTTGCTGCCGTCACCGATTTCGATACCGAACCCCACACGAAGGGTGTGCCGTCGTCGATCGGGGAACCGTTTCCGTCCATCCCGACCGCCACGTCCTCGGTGACCTCGCCTTCGGAGACGACGCGAAGCGCCACTCCGGGCAGACCCAACACGTCGGCGACGTGCTCGACGTCCGACCGGGCGTCGGTGTCGGGTGGAACAGGAGAGATCGAGGTAAGGATGGCTGCCACGGTCAACAGGGTGTGCACGATGCGCATGAATGGGCGTCCCTCGGTCGGCGAACTGCGTTGCCGCACGAGTGAATCAAGGAACTCCCCGCGATCGCCTCGGTGAAGACCCTGATTTCGGTGCTGAGATCAGGCGTCGCTTTCGTGAACGAGGTCCGCGATCCAGGGCAATATGTCGGTGTATGCGGCCAGGGCTCCGGGTGCATGATTCGCGCCGGTTATCGGGACGACCGGAAAGTCGTATTCGCGGTAGGTGACGTCGGCACCGAGCTCCTGCCAGCGTTCGAGCAGAGTGCGGGACTGCTCGATCGGTACGACGTCGTCCGCGACGCCGTGCGACAGGTAGACCGGCATGCTCGGTGCGATTCGGCCGACGGTGTTCGCATCGATCACGTCTACGATTCCGGGGTCGTTCAGGTGGGCGGTGAGTGGGCGTCCGTCTCGGGTGAGTTCGCTGGTGTCGACGGTGTCGTTCGCTGCACGGTCGGTGCTGCACCAGTTCTGCGCGGCGTCCAGCAGTGCGGTGCCGTCGGCGTCGAACACGCTTCGGATGTCGTCGGCACGTTCGGGGTATGCGTTGCTCATGCCGTCGACCGCGAACAGGACGGCGCTGCCGAGTGTGGTGCCGTCGAGGGGCTCGATGTTGAGCGTCGGATCTGCCGGTGGCGCACCGACATACGCGCCGACGATGTTGAGCTCGGGGGCATACCCATTGGCAAGTTCGGCAGCGGCCGCAGATGCGAACCCACCCTCCGAGTACCCGTACAGCACCACCGGCGCGTCATCGTCGGCGGTTCTCGCTACGTCGAGCAACGCGTGTCCCGAGGCCAGACGGTTCAGATACGTGTGCCCGCCCGGAGTGCCGAGTCCCTGGTAGTCGGTCGCTACGACGCGATAGCCGGCCAGCAGTAACGGCAGGATGGCGGGGGACGAGCCGATTGTGCCGAGAACCGCCGATCCGGCACAGCGATCTGCCATCCCGGATGTACCGGGCGCGTAGGCGATCACCGGTCGCGGTCCGGGGCCGGGCCACGGCGCGGTGGGGGTCATCGTGTACCCGGAGACGGTCATGGGTTCGCCGTGCGTATCTGTGGAGGTGTACAGGATTCGTTCGATGTCGAAGCCGAGTCCGAAACCTCTGGGCGAGTTCATCGGTCGTACTCGCACCACATCGCCGGGCGAATGTCCCGTCGATTCCACCGGCAGGTCGTAGAAGTCCGACAGGGGATCGGCGACGACGGGTGCCGACAGCGTGACACCCCAGACGAGCGCCGCCGCCACGATCATCGCTGTTCGCCGCAGGCAACTGGTGGCTCGCTCGTTCGTCATGTCGAGATCTCCGCACTCGATGGCCCGGTCACCCCGCCGACGTTAGCCTGAGTATCGGCCCTATGAAGGGTCGACGACGAAAGGACTCGGTTCGATGCCAACACGTACCTCACGCACCGCATGGAATGGAACTCTCGAACAAGGTTCCGGCCAGGTGGAGCTGTCCAGTTCGGGTGCAGCGACGTTCGACGTGTCGTTTCCCAAGCGTGCCGCCGAGAACGCCGACGGCACCACCAGCCCGGAGGAACTGATCGCAGCGGCTCATTCGAGCTGTTACGCGATGCAATTGTCGGCGCTGATCGCCGAAGCAGGCGGTACTCCGCAGAGTCTCGAAGTCACCGCTGATGTCTCGCTCGGTCCGGATCAGCCCGGTTTCAAGCTCACCGGTATCAAATTGACCGTCCGCGGCGAGGTGGACGGTCTCGACGCCGACGGGTTTGCGAAGGCGGCGCAGGCAGCGAAAGAGACCTGCCCGGTCAGCAAGGCTCTCACCGGTGTCGAGATCACGCTGGACGCCGCGCTCGAAGGCTGATCGAACGGATCACCCGATGTGAGACTGGCGAACAGTCGTCAGGTTTGAAATAGTTCGTGAATCGACCCATCCACGGATGGTTCGGTGCCGAATCGAGGTCAAGCATCGGGTTAGATCGGCTGTTGCATACCTTCGGGGAATGTAACGACCAGCCTAGGAAGGATGTGCCCACCATGTTGTGGACGCGCTTCCTAGGCCTGGGTGCCCTCGCAGTCGCAGCGCACGCGGCAGCCCCGCACGGATTACCCCGCGACATCGTCTATGCAATCGTGGTCCTGGCCACAATGGCGGCATTCGTCTATCGGTACCTGCGCGAGAACGGTCCGGATCGGCGCACATGGAAGTACATGGCCCTCGGTGTCGGCTGTTGGGGCGTGGGCGACGGCTTGGTCGCCCTGATGCAGTACGGGGGCGGTCGGGTCTCGACTTTCTCGGCCGCGGACGTGCTGTTTCTGGCCGGGTACGTGATCATCGCTGTGGGGTTCGCGCGTGCGGCCGACGAGAACGGGCTCGTTTTCGGTTTGGAAGAGCTGCTCGAATGTCTGGTGGTCGCAGTGGGCGTCGGTCTGGCCGCGTGGATGTTCGTCGTTCCCGGCGACTGGACGGGGCCGCTGGCCTCGATGCTCTCGTTCCTGCCTGCGACCGTCTACCTGACCATCGACGCGTTCTTGCTCACTCTCATCGGCAGTCTCTATCTGTTGACGCGTTCGACCGGAATCCCGGTCGTGGCTGCCACCATCGGCACAGTGCTTCTCACCGTGTCCGACTTCGCCACCTACTCTCGGCTCGACGATGTCGAGCTCTACCGCTCGCTGATCCCGAACACGCTGTGGCTGGCGGCCTACGTGTGCTTCGGAGTCGTTGCGCTGTTCGTGCCGGAGCGGGCGGTCGCACGGATCGAGCGGCCCAGTCCGTTCAGGTTCGGGCGAGCACGATTCGTCGGTCTGGGTCTCGCGGTTGCCGTCACCCCGGCGGCCATGGCCGTGCAACTGGCTCGCGGAGTGCCCGTCGCGCAGTGGGGTTGGGTGATCGTGCTGTCCTCTGCGTTGGTCATATCCCTGGTCGGCGGCAGGATGGCCTGCTTCCTCGGAACGCTGCGCAGGCAGGCTTCGGTGCTCGAGAACGTGGCACGAACGGATGCCGTTACCGGACTGGGCAACCGCAGGCTGCTTCGGGAGCGGCTCGACACGATGCTCGCCACGCGCGGCGAATCGGACGTCTTCACGCTCGTGGTCGACATCGACCGTTTCGCTCAGATCAACGAGACCTTCGGTTACAGCGTGGGCGACAGCGTGCTCCGCGAGATCGGCCATCGCCTCGTCGCCTCGGTGCGGTCCGACGATCTGGTGGGGCGGCTGGGAGGCGATCAGTTCGTCGTGGCGATGCGTCGGCTCCCGGGCAGGACCGATATTTTCGACATGGCTCATCGGCTCCAATTCGCGGTCAGCAGAACGATGTTCGTGCACGACATCAACGTCGCCCTCGATGCGGCGGTAGGGATAGCGGCGTTCGAGGAGTGTTCGGGAGCGTCCGAGACGAACGGCGTCGACGGCGAGGCGATGTTGCAGCGAGCTCATGTGGCGTTGACGTCCGCGAAGGCAGGCCATGCTCGCATCGGTCTGTACGAGCCCGACATGGACCGAAACCGACACGATCAGATGCGACTGTTGGGCGAGCTCGACACGGCGATCCGTGACCATCAGCTCCGGGTGTTCTTCCAGCCGTGTCTCGATCTCGAGTCGGGCAGCGTCGACCGGGTCGAGGCTCTGCTGCGGTGGCTGCACCCTCGCGAGGGACTGATCGGGCCGTCGACGTTTCTCCCCGATGCCGAGCGCACCGGCATGTTGCCCGCCATCACCGCACTGGTGCTGGACGAGGCACTCGCGCAGTGCAGCGCACTACGACGGCGAGGCATCACTCTGTCTGTCTCGGTGAACCTTTCGGTTCGGAATCTTCTCGACGAGACACTCACCGAACAGGTCGCCGCGGCACTGGCGAAACACTCCGTACCGGCGCACGCCCTGGAGTTCGAGGTCACCGAAACGACAGCCATGACCGACCCGGTGCGATCGGTGGCTGCGTTGACCTCGTTGCGCAGCCTGGGGGTGACTCTGGCCATCGACGATTACGGGACCGGCTACAGCTCGCTGGCGTACCTGCAGACCCTGCCGGTGCAGACCCTCAAGATCGACCGCTCGTTCGTCTCGAAGATGAACTCCGACGACACCGACGCGTCCATCGTTCGCTCGACCATCGACCTGGCCCGCAGTCTGGGTGTGCGAATCATGGCCGAGGGCGTCGAGGATGCAGGCACCCTCGACGCCCTTCGTCGGCTGGGTTGCGATGCAGCACAAGGCTTTTACCTCGGTCGCCCGATGCCTGCCGAGCTGTTGTTCGACGCCGTGCACAAACTCGATTCCGATACGCCCACCAGACTGGAGTGGGAGCTCGCCCGTCAGCCCATCTGACGGCGAACTGCGTCGTCACGAGGTGGCGGGCACGTCCAGCACGACCTCGAACTCCAACAGTGACGCGCCCGACGCGACCGGCTTGCTCTCGCCGGAACCTGCGTGCGCCTGCCGTGACGGGCCACCGGACCAGGCCTGGAACGACTCCTCGTCCTCCCACTGGGTGACGACGAAATAGCGTGTCTCGCCCTTGACCGGACGGAGCAACTGGAACCCGAGGAAACCGGGCGAACCGTCGACCGTTCCGGCACGCGCGGCGAAGCGCTTCTCGAGCTCGGGGCCTGCGCCCTCGGGTACGTCGATCGCGTTGATCTTCACAATGGCCATTCTCGGGAGACTACCTGTTCTTCCCGGGGACGTTGTGGACGGTCAGTCGCTCGATGGGTGACTTGCCGCCGATGCCGGTATGGGGTCGGTGGTGATTGTAGTGATGGATCCAGTCTTGGTAGGTCGCCGCTCTGGCTTCGTCGGAGAGGTAGGTGTTCGCGTAGGCCCATTCCTGGTTGAGGGTTCGGTTGAATCGTTCGACTTTGCCGTTGGTCTGCGGCCGATACGGCCTGGTTCGCTTGTGCTTGATTCCAGGGCCTAGGGTCTGCGCGAACAGTGTTGAGCGGTAACAGGATCCGTTGTCGGTCAGCACACGCGCGATCGTGATGTCATGGGCAGCGAAGTAGGCTTTGGCGCGCTCGAAGAACCCCGAGGCGGTTTCTTTGCGTTCATCACCGAGAATCTCCGAATACGCGAGCCGGCTGTGATCGTCGACAGCGTGATGGACGTAGGAGTAACCGCGGCCCTGTTTCTTGTTGTGCCGCTTTCCGATCGCGCGGCCGAGCTTGCGATGTCCGCCGCCGTCGGGGATTCGGCCGAGCTTTTTGATGTCGATGTGGATCAGATCCCCGGGAGCGGGATGCTCGTAGCGATGCGGCTGCGGGCGTCGTACAGCAAGTCCGGTGTTCTGGTCGAGGTGGCGAAGCAGCGGCATCTTGTAGCGGCGCAGGACCGCTGAGACGGTGCTGTGCGGCATGTGTAGGTGGTAGCCGATGCGGTGTGGTCCCCACCGGCGGAGGAAGCGCAGGTTGATGATTCGGCGTTCGGTGCGGGTCGGTGTCCGGTTCGGGTTGTGGTGGGGTCTGCTCGAGCGGTCGGCCATTGCCGGTGGGCCGCCGGTGCGGTAGCGGTCGGCCCATTTCTTGGCTGTGGTCGGTGAAACCTGGAATCGTTCGGCCGCTCGGCGGATCGACCATCCGTCGTCGACAATCGATGCCGCGAGTTTCAATCGCCCCTTCGGGGTGAGCAAGGCATTAGCGTGTGACACGAGGACCTCTCGGTTGTCGGTGCAGTTGTGGTAACCACACCGATACCGGAGGTCCTCACCTATCTGTCGCTGCCACGCCGTCCACAACGTCCCTGCTCATTACAACTACCCCGCCGATATGCTCGGCGGTGATGCTCTACGACGAGGGTGGATCCGGCCGTTCGATACTGCTGCTGCACGGGCTGATGGGCAGTGCGACGACGTGGCGACGCCAGATTCCGTGGCTCCGAGAATTCGGGCGGGTGCACACCTACGACGCCCCGGGCCACCGTCGGCCTCCGCCGCCCGAACTGACGACCGAGGCGTTCGTGGACGACCTGATCGAGCACCTCGAAACAGTGGGTCCCAGTGTGCTGGTCGGTCATTCGATGGGAGCGCTGCACGGCTGGTGTGCGGCTGCGCGGCGACCCGATCTGGTCACCGCGCTCGTCGTCGAAGACATCGCGCCGGACTTTCGCGGTCGAACGGCGGACGGCTGGGCGGCGATGATCCGGGCGTGGCCGCAACCGTTCCCGGACGCCGACGCGGTACGCGCCTTCTTCGGAGATGTTGCCGGACAGTACTTTCTGGATTCGTTCGAGCTCAGCGACGACGGCTGGCGACTGCACGGTGACGTCGATACGTTCGAGGCCATTTCGCAGGAGTGGGGGACGCGGCACTTCTGGAACGAATGGGATGCCGTCCGTGCTCCGGTTCTGTTGATCGAAGGTGAGCACACCATCACGCCGGCCGGACAGATGAGCCGAATGCACTCGGCCAAGCCCGGATCGGTGTACGTCCGAGTCGAGGGTGCGGCGCATCTCGTTCACGACGAAGCCCCGGAGCGGTATCGCGACGCCGTCGAGGGGTTCCTGCGCACACTAGGATCATCCGAATGCCGCTCGCACAGCTCAACGGAATCGACCTGAACTACGACGTCACCGGTGACGGACCGCTCGTGGTTCTGGTGATGGGAACGGGAAGCCCGGGCCGCGTCTGGCGAACCCATCAGGTTCCCGCGCTGGTGAAGAGCGGATATCGCGTGGTCACATTCGACAATCGCGGTATCGCACCGTCGTCCGAGTGTGCGCGCGGGATGACGCTCGACGACCTGGTCGCAGACACCGCCGCCTTGATCGAACATCTCGGCGGCGGAAAGGTGCGCGTCGTCGGCACGTCGATGGGCGCACGCGTGACCCAGGAATTGGCGTTGGCGCGGCCGGATCTGGTGTCGCACGCAGTGATGATGGCCACCTACGGCAAAAACACCACAATGCGTCAGCAGTTGACGAAGGGTGAGAAAGACCTGTTCGACGCCGGAGTCGAACTTCCGGCCTCGTACCGGGCGGCGATGACTGCGATGCAGAACTTCTCGCCCAAGACCTTGGCCGACGAGGCAGCGATCGGCGACTGGCTGGCGGTGCTCGAATACTCCGGCGGCAAGAAGACGGCCGGTATGCGGGCGCAGATCGGACTCGAAATGCGTGCCGGCACAGACAGATTGATAGCGTATCGCCGAATTTCGGCCAAGTCGCTCGTCGTCGGATTTGCCGACGACCGGCTCATTCCGGTGCAGCAGTGTCGTGAAGTGGCTGCGGCGATACCCGGTGCGCGCTACGTCGAAATCGCCGATACGGGCCACTTCGGCTACCTTGAACGACCCGACGCCGTCAATGCGACTCTGGTGGAGTTTCTGTCGTCCTAGCTGTCCGAACCCTCACCGGCCAGCGCGAACAAGCCCGATTCGGTCTGCTCGATCAAGCCGTCGGTCAACAGTGAGTCCAACGCGCGGTCACGCTGGGTTGGGTCGGTGGGCCAGACGATGTCGAGCTGAGCCCGCTCCACCGGCCCGGTGCTCTCCCGCAGGACCGACATCAGTTTGCCGCGTACCTGTCGATCGGTTCCGGCGAATTTCTGCACCTTCTTCGCCGGGCCGGTGTGCGCAGGCCGCCCGGCCTCGATCCAGGCGCACTCGGGAAGTGGGCACAGCAGGCACGCCGGATTCTTGGCGGTGCAGATGAGCGCGCCGAGCTCCATCAATGCCGCCGAATACCGGGCGGCGCGGGGCACGCTGACCGGAAGCAGTTGTTCGACGTCGGCCAAATCCCTTGTCGTCGAGGGATTTCCAGGCTCGGCGTTGCCGTGCAACGCACGCGCGACGACGCGTCGAACATTGGTGTCCACCACCGGAACTCGCTGGCCGTAGGCGAAAGTCGCCACCGCCCTGGCCGTGTAGGCCCCGATGCCGGGCAGGCCGAGCAGGGTGTCGACGTCCCGCGGAACCTCGTCGCAGTAGTCCTCGGCAAGCACCCGAGAACACTCGTGCAGACGCAATGCGCGACGCGGGTACCCCAGCTTCCCCCACGCCCGCAGCACCTCGGCCTGCGACGACGCGGCCATCGCCGAGGGGAGCGGCCACCGCTGCACCCACTGCTCCCAGATGGGAGCCACCCGCACGACGGGCGTCTGCTGCAGCATGATCTCGCTCATCAGGATCTGCCATGCGGTCACTCCCGGACGACGCCACGGCAGGTCGCGTCCGTCGGTATCGAACCATCCGAGCAGGGCCTCGGGATCGATCGGCAACTGTGCGCCCTTCTTCTCGTGTCTGTGACGGGTACCAACAGTAGTGAACCCGACTCGCCGGTAACCCTCTGCGCGTGCACCCGACTCGCCGGTAACCCGCTGCGCGTGCACAATGAGAGCTATGCCTGCTTCGAATCCGATCGCTGCCTGGAAGTCACTCAAGGAAGGCAACCAACGGTTCGTCTCCGGAGAGGTCCTGCATCCGTCGCAGGGGATCGAGGACCGCGCCCGGCTCGAGAGCGCTCAGCACCCCGGGGCCATCCTGTTCGGCTGCGCCGACTCACGCGTCGCCGCCGAGATCATCTTCGATCAGGGCCTCGGCGACATGTTCGTCGTTCGCACCGCCGGCCACGTCGTCGATTCCGCTGTTCTGGGCTCCATCGAGTACGGCGTCGCGGTGCTCAATGCTCCGCTGATCGTCGTGCTCGGACACGACCACTGCGGTGCCGTCCAGGCGACCGTCGACGCACTCGAGAGCGGTGACGTGCCCGGCGGCTACATCCGCGACGTCGTCGAGCGCGTCACCCCGTCGGTGCTCTCGGCCCGACGCGACGGCCACGAAGCCGTCGACGAGTTCGAGGCGCGCCACGTCCAGGAAACCGGCAACCTGCTGATGCAGCGTTCGCGCATCGTCGCCGAGAAGGTCGAAGCCGGCGAGCTGGCGATCGTCGGACTCACGTACCAGCTGTCCAAGGGGCGTGCGCAGCTTCGCGAGGTCATCGGCGACATCGGCGAACAGCCCGCCTGAACGGTCGAGCAGCCCGCCTGACGGTCCGGCAGCCCCCGAAAGCCCGTTCGCCGGTGCGACACGCCGCGTGGGCTCAGGGATAGCCAGGCTTCGGCCGCATACGGTTGATTCGTGTTGGAACCGACCGGGCCATTGCCTCCCGAAATCTATTGGCGACGCCGCGCACTCGCCATCGGTGCGGCCGTTGTCGTCCTCGGCTTGATCGTGTGGTTCATCGCCTCGCTCAGCGGTCGTTCCGACGACCCCGAGGCCGCTCCGGCCGGGGTCGCAGCTCCGGCGACCACGTCCGCCCTGCCGTCGCCCAGCTCGTCTGCCACGCCCGGTGGTTCGGGTGGCTCCGGTGGTTCGGGTGAGGGATCGGGCGGTTCCGGTGGGTCCGGTGGTTCGGGCGGCGGTACCGACTCCGCGGCCGGCGGTGGCACGACAGCAGCAACGACCAGTGGTGCGCCCGCTCCGGCGATCGCCAACCAGTGCCCGGATCAGTCCCTCGCGATCAAGGTGACGCCCGAGAAGGCCACCTATCGCCTCGGCGAAGAGCCCGTGTTCACCGTCGTGATCACCAACATCGGGTCAGCGGAGTGCCAGCGCGACGTCGGTGCCGGGTTGCAGCAGGCACTCGTCTACACGCTCGACAATCAGCGCATCTGGTCCAACATCGACTGCTTCCCGAACGCTGCGTCGGATCTGCGAACCTTCAAGCCCGGTGAGCAGGCCGGCTTCACGGTGAAGTGGTCGGGCACCAACTCGGTTCCCGGTTGCGGTGAAGAGCGCGTCCCGGTCGGCGTCGGTGCATACCAGGCCATCGCGCAGCTCGGCGAGCTCAAGAGCGTGCCGGAACCGTTCAACATCACCGGCTGAGTACGGTCGAATCTCATGACCACCCCGACAGCGCTTGCCCGAGCGGCCTACACGACGCTCGAACCCTTCCATGTGACCGCGTACTTCAATCCGGAACTCGGATCTGCGTACGAGGACACCGGACTCGACGGACATGCCTGGTACGTGGGCGCACGGGCCGCGCCGATGGGTCCGTGCGCGCCCAGCGTCGTCGCGGCTGCGTTCTACAACTTCAACCCGGTGTTGATCGAGCAGGCGTGGCCGGCCGCTGTGGCCGTCGGTCTGGATGCGGTGTCCGATCGTCGGTGGGCACTGCTCGACTCCGTCCTCGGCGCAGCATTGGGTTCCTTGGCCTCCGAGCCCGATCTCGCGACCATCGCGGAGCGATTACGCAGCATCGGCGACGCGGCGTCCTTCGCCGGCCGTCCTCTCGCAGCAGCATGGCATTCCACCGAACGACCCGACGTGCCTCATCTCGCCCTGTGGCATTCGATCACCGTGCTGCGTGAATGGCGGGGCGACGGCCACCTCGCCGCGTTGATCGACGCGGAACTCGACCCCGCGGAAGCAGCGGTATTTCACGAAGCCGTCCGCCCGACACCACAGCCCGGGCGTCGAGCGCTCGGCAAGCGCATCACACAGCTGACGCGACAGTGGTCCGAGACCGAATGGGATTCGGCTGCAGAACGACTCGCCGTCCGGGGACTGCTCACCACTTCTGCCGAGGGGGAGACGTTGACCGAGGCCGGCACCGCTCTCGATCGGCACATCGAGGAGCGCACCGACGCCATGGCTTCGGCAGTGTGGAAGACCGTTCCGGATGCGGAGCAGCTGATCACGAGCGCACGGCCCTACGTGAAAGCCGTGATCGACGCTGGTTTCCTCCCGGGGACCAAGAAGCGGTAGGGGTTACCGGTTCTCCCAGTGGTCCCGGGTAGGGTCGTAGCGCTTCCTAGTCGTAGGGCCCGGAGATCGAGGCCTCTGCCAAGCGGGACAGTCCCTCACGAATGTGTCTGGCCCACAGGCCGCCGATGCCGTCGACCGACTGCAGATCGGCGGCGGTTGCGGCCAGCAGGCCCTGCAAAGTGCCGAATGCGCCCACGAGTCGGTGAATCTGGCTGAACTGCAACCGCGGCACTCGCGTCAGTACGCGATAACCGCGCGGACTCATCGGGGTGTCCAACGCTTCGATGGTCGCGGGATAACCGAATGCCCGGGACAGAGTCGTCAGGTCCAACAGGTCGACATCGGTCAGCTTGTCCAGCGCCGCGAGCGCTTTCTCCACACCGGTGGTGCTCGACGGTTCGTTGCCGGCGAGATAGTCGCGCACGATCAGTTGACGGTCGATGTCGTTGTCGCCCAACAACTCTTCGAGCTGAAGAGCGAGCTGACGGCCGTCGGTGCCGAGTTCGAGGACGTTCTGCTCGATTTCCACCGACACCCGTCGCACCATCTCGAGGCGCTGGGCGACGGTCAACGCGTCGCGCAGGGTCACGAAATCTTCGATCTCCACGACCGAGAGCTGACGCGTGTTCTCGTCGAGCCGGGCCTTGTATCGCTCGAGCGTGGCGACGGCCTGATTGGCGCGCGAGAGGATGGTGGCTGAGCCCTCGACGACGTGCCTGATGCCGCTGATGTAGACACTGACGATGCTCATCGACTGGCTCACGGAGACAACGGGATACCCGGTCTGCATCGCGGTTCGCTCGGCCGCGCGGTGTCGGGTGCCGGATTCGACGGTAGGAATCTTGTGGTCGGGGACGAGCTGAACATTGGCCCGAACGATGCGCTGCCCGTCGGTCGAAAGCACTACTGCGCCATCCATTTTCGACAGCTCGCGCAGTCGTGTCGGCGCGAACTCGACATCGAGCTCGAACCCGCCGTCGCAGATGGCCTCGACCTCTTCGTCGTAGCCCAGGACGATCAATCCGCCGGTGCGGCCGCGCAGGATTCGTTCGAGACCGTCCCGCAGGGCGGTGCCCGGTGCCAGTCGAGCGATGGTCTCGCGTAACGCCGGGGACTGCGCGGCGCCTTCCATGGCCAACCCCCTCGTGTCGTAACGGCATGCGGCAGATCTGGAGCTCGTGCCCAACAAAGACTAACGCGCCGCCGAATGCGGGCCACGCCGTTGCACACGGGCAGCGCCGTAAAGGGTACCGCCCGGTGTCATACCGGCCGCATACGCGTGTACGTCAGGGCCTCGCCGACGTTGGTGACGGTTTTGACCTTGATGCCGGGCGGGATGGGGCCCGCGTCCTCGGGGACGATGGCGTAGTTGAACCCCAGTCTGGCTGCCTCGGCGAGGCGGCGCCCGAGCCCGGCGACGCGTCGTACCTCGCCGGCGAGCCCTACTTCCCCCAGAATCACCATTCCTGCGGGCAACGGTTGATCACGCACCGCCGACGCCACCGCAGCTGCCAGAGCCAGATCTGCGGACGGCTCACTCGTGCGCATCCCGCCGACCGTCGCGGCATAGACCTCGGCCTTGGACACCTTCACGCCGCACCGGCGTTCCAGGACGGCCAGAATCATCGCGACACGGGCGTGATCGAGTCCGCTGACCGCGCGTCGCGGTGACGGCATCGCGGTGTCGACGATCAGTGCCTGCAACTCGGCCAGCAGCGGTCGCTTGCCGTCCATCGTGACGGTGACGGCGGTCCCGGGGACGGCGTCGTTGCGGTGATGCAGGAACAGCCCGGACGGGTCACTGATGCCGACGATTCCGGTCTCCCGCAATTCGAAGCAGCCCACCTCGTCCGAGGCGCCGAACCGGTTCTTGACGCCGCGAATCATGCGCAGCGTGGAGTGCTTGTCGCCCTCGAAGTTGAGGACCACGTCGACGAGGTGTTCGAGCGAGCGTGGACCTGCCACCGCGCCTTCCTTCGTCACGTGCCCCACGAGCAGAACGGCGACTCCGGTGGTCTTGGCCAGCGTGGTCAACGCACTGGTGATGGCGCGGACCTGAGTGACACCGCCGATGACGCCGTCGACGTCGGCGGCGAGCATCGTCTGCACCGAATCGACGATCAACAGGCTGGGCTTGACCTGTTCCACATGTCCGAACACGGTTGCCAGATCGGACTCGGCGGCGAGAAAGACGCGCTCGTGCACCGCGCCGGTACGGTCTGCCCGCAGCCGAACCTGCCCTGCCGATTCCTCGCCGGTGACGTAGAGCGCGCGGCGATCGGGAGCCGAACGCGCCCACCGATGCACCACCTCGAGCAGCAGCGTCGACTTGCCGACGCCCGGCTCACCGGCCAGCAGAACGACCGAACCGGGGACCAGACCGCCGCCGAGGACACGATCGAACTCGTCGATGCCGGTGGTGTTCGCCTGCGAGGTTGCGCTGCTGATGGTCGTCAGTGCAGCTGCGGGCGTCGTCGGGATCATGGCACCGCCGCCCGAGCGGAGCGCCGATGCACCTGCGCGCGACGTGAGCGGTGCCGCGGTGGCCTGGACCTCGTCCATCGAGCCCCAGTCGCCGCATTCGGGACACCGACCGACCCACTTGGAGACCGAATGATGACACGCGGAGCAGCGGTAGCTCGACTTCAGTTTGACCACGTCGGAAGCCTAACGATCGGCACCGACAGGTCCGGTGACCTCGTGCGGAGGGGTCAGTGCCCGCCGCTGTGCTCGGAGACTGCCTCTTCGGAGCGCTCGAGTTCGTGACCGGCGTCGACGGGGACGTTGACGACAACATCGCCCGCATTGGCGAACTCGAAGGTGACCGGCAGCGTCAGGCCCGGGCGCACGTTCTCGCTGATGTCGGCCATCTCGACCTTGATGAGCTGGATCGGAAGCAGAGGATCGTCCAGCTGCGTGTCGGCGGGTGATCCGGCACCGAGCGCGGTCAGCGGAGCGATCTCGGTGCTGCCCGGTTCTGCCTCGTCGACGATGGTGACCTGAGCCTCGGGAGAGGAGATCCCGGTCAGCTCGTCCGCCACGGCGGGGTTGGCGTTGATGGCCGTGAACCCGAGCTCGACGGTGCCGCCGGGCTCGATGCTGTACTCCTCGGAGGAGGGGTACACGACGTGCACGTTGCGAAGCTGAATGTCTCCGACGTCGACGGAATTGCCGTTGACCGCCGCGACCTGAGTGGCCGTCTGCGAGATCTGACCTGCGCCGCAGGCGGTGAGCACGAGGGTGCCACCAGCGAGAAGCGCGAGGGCGGCGGCCGTTCTGCGATGGCGGCCAAGCGGTGTCGCAGCGTCGATTGCAGTCACTTCGGTCGTCCTCCATGTGGTGCCGGGCCGGCTCGGTCCATCTCGTCCACTAGGCAGAGTAGTAGTTCTCGTCCACCGACCGCTCGTGGGGTCCGCCACTGCTCACGATGCGCCAGGTAGGGCAGCCTTCCGCACGGAACGGGGGTGTTACGACCGCGGCCGAAATGTGGCATCGGATACACGTCGAACGGTCTGTGTCAACCCCTGATTCGGCAGCACTGTGCCCCTGACCTGCGCCGTTGATATTGGGCGTGGTATTCTGGATAAATCGAAAGGGGCACTTGTCACATGATTTTCAAGGTCGGAGACACCGTCGTTTACCCCCATCACGGAGCGGCGCTGATCGAAGCGATAGAGACACGCACCATCAAGGGTGAACCGAGAGAGTACTTGGTTCTCAAGGTCGCGCAAGGCGACCTCACCGTTCGAGTCCCCGCGGACAATGCCGAGTACGTCGGCGTTCGCGATGTCGTCGGGCAAGAAGGCCTCGACAAAGTCTTTCAGGTGCTGCGCGCACCGCACACCGAAGAGCCCACCAACTGGTCGCGTCGCTACAAGGCCAACTTGGAGAAGCTGGCTTCCGGTGACGTGAACAAGGTGGCAGAGGTCGTTCGTGATCTATGGCGTCGCGAACAGGATCGTGGATTGTCGGCAGGCGAGAAGCGGATGCTCGCCAAGGCGCGTCAGATCCTCGTCGGCGAGTTGGCACTGGCCGAGGGAACCGACCAGGCCAAGGCCGACACCATGCTCGACGAAGTTCTCGCCACCGCTTCGTAGAGTGAGCAGCTTCGCAGAATGAGCAGCTTCGTAGCGTGAACGGTACCGCCGGCGACGTTGTCGCCCTGGTACCCGCAGCAGGTAAAGGCCTTCGGCTCGGACACGACGAGCCGAAGGCTTTCGTCTGTCTGGGTACCGACTCTCTTCTCGCGCGGTCCGTGGACGGACTGCGTGCCTCGGGTGCCGTCGACCGCATCGTCGTCATCGTGCCCGTCGATCTGCTCGACGCGGCCCGCGGGCTCGTCGGCGACGACGTCATCGTCGTGGCAGGCGGCCGCGAACGCACCGATTCGGTGCGCGCCGGTCTCGCCGTCGTCGGAGACGCTTCCGTCGTGCTGGTCCACGACGCCGCTCGCGCTCTCACCCCGCCCGGGTTGATCGCCCGCGTCGTCGCCGAGGTCCGAGCCGGACGACCAGCGGTCATCCCGGTGCTGCCCGTCGTCGACACCGTCAAGGAAGTCGACCTCATGGGCGCTGTGGTCGGCACGCCCGATCGCGCGAGTCTGCGTGCGGTCCAGACCCCGCAGGGCTTCGACGCCGACGTCCTGCGTCGCGCCTATGCCGCCGCTACCGACATCTCCACCGACGATGCGGGACTGGTCGAGCGCATCGGCGAGACGGTGCACACCATCGTCGGCGACGCGCTCGCATTCAAGATCACCACTCCGCACGACCTACTACTGGCAGAGGCGCTCCTATGAGAGTCGGCATCGGCACCGACGTCCACCCCATCGCTCCCGGCCGACCCTGCTGGCTGGCCGGACTGCTCTTCGAGGACGCGGACGGTCTCGAGGGCCACTCCGACGGCGACGTCGCCGCGCACGCGCTGTGTGACGCCCTGCTGTCCGCTGCGGGCCTGGGCGATCTGGGGTCGGTCTTCGGTACCGGGCGTCCGGAGTGGGACGGGGTCAGTGGAGCCGCGATGCTGACCGAGGTACGACGGTTGCTCGACGCCGACGGGTTTGCGGTCGGCAACGCTGCGGTGCAGATCATCGGTAATCGGCCCAAGATCGGACCGCGCCGCGTCGAGGCGCAGGACGTTCTCTCGGGTGTGCTCGGTGCACCGGTGTCGGTGTCCGCGACCACCACCGATGGGCTCGGGCTGACCGGTCGCGGCGAAGGAATCGCGGCCGTCGCGACCGCACTTGTCATGACGAGGTAAAACCACCGGTAGCATTGCTGGTCGTGACCCTTCACCTACACGACACCGAGACGAGGGCCCTGCGGGAATTCACCCCCTTGGTCCCTGGCCATGTATCGGTGTACCTGTGTGGGGCAACGGTGCAGGGTGAGCCTCACATCGGCCACGTACGCAGCGGAGTGGCGTTCGACGTCCTGCGCCGCTGGCTGTTGGCACACGACTACGACGTCGCTTTCGTTCGCAACGTGACGGACATCGACGACAAGATCCTGAACAAGGCGCGCGACGCCGGTC
The DNA here is from genome assembly GCF_000482405.1 of Rhodococcus sp. JG-3. Lineage (NCBI taxonomy): Bacteria > Bacillati > Actinomycetota > Actinomycetes > Mycobacteriales > Nocardiaceae > Rhodococcus > Rhodococcus sp. JG-3. The sequence continues at coordinate 100,458 of NZ_KI519398.1, read as the reverse complement.
GTCCGTGGTGGGAGTGGGCGGCAACGTACGAGCGTTCGTTCACCTGGGCCTACGACCGACTCGGTGTGCTGCCGCCGTCCGCCGAACCGCGTGCGACGGGCCACATCACTCAGATGGTTCAGATGATCGAGCGGCTGATCGAGCGTGGGCACGCGTATGCCGATTCGTGCGGAGACGTGTACTTCGACGTACAGAGTTTCCCGAGTTACGGCGCGTTGTCCGGTCACAAGCTCGACGACGTACACCAGGGCGAGAGCGTTGCCGAGGGCAAGCGCGATCCTCGCGACTTCACACTGTGGAAGGGTGCCAAGCCCGGCGAGCCCTCGTGGCCGACGCCGTGGGGTCCAGGCCGTCCCGGCTGGCATCTCGAGTGCTCGGCGATGGCGGAGACGTACCTCGGCGCGGACTTCGACATCCATTGTGGCGGACTCGATCTGGTGTTTCCGCATCACGAGAACGAGCGGGCTCAATCCATGGCGGCCGGCGACGGCTTCTCGCGCTACTGGCTGCACAACGGCTGGGTGACGATGGGCGGCGAGAAGATGTCCAAGTCTCTCGGCAACGTCCTCTCGGTACCCAACGTGCTCAAAAAGGTTCGGCCGCAAGAACTTCGGTTCTACCTCGGTGGCGCGCACTATCGCTCGATGCTGGAATACTCCGACACTGCGCTCGAGACCGCGGCGGTGACGTACCGGGGCATCGAAGGGTTCGTCCGGCGAGCCGTCGAACGTGCCGGTGACGTACCGATGGGCAAGTGGACCGCCGGGTTTGCCGCGGCTCTCGACGACGATCTCGGTGTGCCCAAAGCGTTGGCCGAGATTCACGCCACCGTCACCCTCGGCAACACCGCCCTCGAGTCCGGTGACCTACCGGCAGCCGTGGAGCATGCGGGCAGTGTGCGGGCGATGCTCGACATCCTCGGTGTCGACCCCCTCGATCCGCACTGGTCGAGCGACAGTGGTTCGGATGCAGCAGCTCTCGGTGCACTCGGCGTTCTCGTCGAGGCCGAGCTGGAGCGTCGAGCAACGGCGAAGGCGACCAAGGACTGGGCCGTCGCCGACGAGATACGCGATCGACTGGCGCAAGCCGGAGTCGATGTGACAGATACACCCAACGGGCCCGAATGGTCGCTGGGTACGAGCAAGACCGACGAAGCAGGTTTGTGATGGCAGGCAATTCGAGTAGGCGCGGCGCAATCCGCAAGGACGGCACCAAGAAGGGGCAGGTCGCCGGATCCGGAGGCAAGCGTCGTAAGGGCCTCGAGGGCCGCGGTGCAACGCCCCCCGCCTCCGAGCGCACCAAGCATCCCGCAGCGCGTCGGGCCAAGCTCGCCGAGAAGTCCGCGCAGAACCGCGGCGCTACCACCGGAGGACGCGCGGGTGGACGCCCGGCCGGACGCAAGGCCGAAGACGGTCCCGAGGTGGTACTCGGGCGCAACCCGGTCGTCGAGTGCCTGCGTGCAGGCGTTCCGGCCACCGCCCTGTGGGTTGCCGTCGGTACCGACAGCGACGATCGACTCAAGGAAGCCGTGCAGCGTGCAGGCGATGCGCGGATCTCCATCCTCGAAGTGCCTCGCTCCGATCTGGACAAGCTCAGCGCCAACGGACTGCACCAGGGCCTCGCCCTGCAGGTGCCGCCGTACCGCTACGCGCACCCCGACGATCTGATCTCGAACGCGCGCACGCACCAGGAACCCGCACTGCTCGTGGCGCTCGACAACATCACCGACCCGCGCAACCTCGGTGCCGTCGTGCGTTCGGTGGCCGCGTTCGGTGGTCACGGCGTCGTGATTCCGCAGCGTCGCAGCGCCAGCGTGTCGGCGGTGGCCTGGCGCACCAGCGCCGGTGCCGCAGCCCGACTGCCCATCGCGCGGGCGGTCAATCTGACTCGCACACTGAAGGATTGGCAGTCCAAGGGCGTCACCGTCGTCGGCCTCGACGCAGGCGGCGACACCGACCTCGACACCTTCGACGGTAAGGGCCCGGTCGTCATCGTCGTCGGATCCGAGGGCAAGGGCCTCTCGCGTCTGGTCAGCGAGACCTGTGACCACATCCTGTCGATCCCGATGGCCGGGCCGGTGGAATCGCTCAACGCATCCGTCGCTGCTGGCGTCGTGCTGGCCGACATCGCGCGTCAGCGTCGAGGCTGAGGTTGCGCGGGGCCTGGATCAACCGGCAGCGTGGAACTGGATCCGCGTTCCGGGGGTCAGTTGCGCGGCGGCGGACACATCGTCCGCGGTGACGACGGCGATCACCGGATAGCCGCCCGTGACGGGATGGTCGGCGAGAAACAACACCGGCTGTCCCGAGGGCGGCACCTGTAGTGCCCCGAGAACCATTCCCTCGCTGGGCAATTCGTCGTCGACCGCGCGGGCCAAGGGCTCCGCACCGTCGAGCCTGATGCCGACGCGATCCGAATCCTGCGTGACCGTCCAGGGCTGCTGCACCAGGACCGATCGGGCATGCTCGGTGAACCAGTCATCGCGCGGGCCGAATGTGATGTGCAGTGTTTGTCGAATCGGCGGTGGTACTACGAAATCCGCTGCAGGCCAATGGTCTGTGGCGTCGCCGACCGGGAGCACCGTGCCGGGGGAGAGTCGAGCGGGCCCGAGGCCCGACATCGTGTCCGTCGATCTGCTGCCGAGAACCGGAGGGACGTCGATGCCTCCTCGGACGGCGAGGTAGCTGCGCAGACCCGATGAGGGCGGCAACAGAGTCAACTCCTGCCCGGCTCGGACCACGAGCGTCGAATGCGGTCCCTGCACGGTGCCGTCCACGCGGCAGATCACGTGCGCTCCGGTGACGGCCATGACGGCGTCGAACTCGGCTCGGACCTGCAGGCCACCGAACGTCACTTCCAGGGTGGCGGCCCCGGAGTCGTTGCCCACCAGACGGTTTGCCGCATCGTGTGAACGGAGATCCGCTGCACCGGATCGTCCGACGCCCACCGCCGCGTGGCCACGTCGTCCACGATCCTGGACGGTGCACAGCGGACCCGTCTGCAGGACGGTCAGGGTCCTCATGTCGACTCGAATCTGACGGTGGTGCCGGGTGTGAGCAGTGCCGGTGGAGTGCGCTCACTGTCCCACAGCGTCACGTCGCTGCGGCCGATCAATTGCCATCCCCCGGGTGAGGATCGCGGGTAGATGCCGGAGAACTCGCCGGCCAGACCCACTGCGCCTGCCGGGACGCTGGTGCGCGGTGAATCACGTCGCGGCACGTGCAGTCGGGTGTCGGTGCCGACGAGGTAGCCGAAGCCGGGCGCGAAGCCTCCGAACGCGACCGTCCAGGTCTGTTCCGTATGCGCTGCAACCACTTCGGCGACAGACAGGCCCGTCAGGCGGGCGACGTCGTCGAGATCAGCGCCGTCGTAGGTGACGGGAATCGTGACCGCCTCGGATGCGGCAGTGGGGTCGTCGACAGCGGGTTCCAGCGCCGCGACCCACTCGAGTATCGGTGCCGGTGCCCCGTCGAAGATCACCAGCACGGTGCGGGCGGCAGGAACCAGATCGACGACCGCGTCCGGCCGTTGGCGGACCATGGACCGGTTGTACGACATGGTCTCGGGCAGGTCGGCGAACTCGATCAGCAGCGCGTTCTCGCCTGCGGGGAGGAGGCGCATCAGACGAAGGAGGCGATATCGACAGCGTTGACGCGCAACAGGTCCCGCACGGCATTCGCCATCGCCACCGCGCCGGGGGAGTCGCCGTGCAAGCAGATCGATTCGGCGCGGACTTCGACCGTTGTGCCGTCCACCGCCTCGACCGTACCGTCGGTGATCATCGTCAGTACCCGCTCGGCGACCGCCTCGGGATCGCCGAGCACGGCTCCCGGTTCCGAGCGCGAGACCAGAGTTCCCTGTGGGGTGTAGGCGCGATCGGCGAAAGCCTCTGCGACCGTGCGTAACCCGACGCGTTCGGCTTCGTCGAGGAATGCCGAACCGGGCAGTCCGAGTACCGGCAGGTGCGGGTCGTACGCGGCTACTGCCTCGGCGACGGCTTTCGCTTGCTCGCGGTGATGCACGATCGCGTTGTACAGCGCACCGTGCGGTTTGACGTACGTGACGGCCGAACCGGCCACTCGGGCAAGGCCGTCGAGGGCACCGATCTGGTAGATCACGTCGGCGGTGAGGTCTGCGGGGGCGACGTCGAGAAAGCGTCGACCGAATCCGGCGAGGTCCTGATAGCCGACCTGAGCCCCGATCCGCACGCCTGCGTTCGCAGCCGAGCGACACGTGCGCAGCAGAGTGGTCGGATCACCGGCGTGAAAGCCGCACGCGACGTTGGCACTGGACACCACTGCGAGCATCGCGTCGTCGTCGCCCAGAGTCCACGCACCGTAGCTTTCGCCGAGATCGGCGTTGAGATCGATGGCCGTCACCTTGGACAGTCTAGGCGGCGACGAGCCGTCCCGAATTGGCCTTGCGGGTTGCCCCGATGCCGCGGCAGAGGAGGTAGATGACGAACGAGATGGTCGTGACGAAAGTCGAGACCGGGAGCCCCGGAGCGAGCGAGAGCAAGATGCCACCGACAGCGGCGATCTCGGCGAAGAGGATGGACAGCAGCGTCGCCTTCAGCGGGCTGGCCGTGACCCGCGCGGCGGCCGCGGCAGGCGTGATGAGCAGCGAGAGCACCAGCAGCGCGCCGACGATCTGCACGCCGAGTGCGCAGGCAACACCGACGAGTACGGCGAACACGACCGAGAGTGCGCGAACGGGGACGCCGCGGGCCAGGGCCACCTCGGGGTCGGTGCTGGCGAACAACAGCGGGCGGTACACGACGGTGAGGACGATCAGCACGAGAACGGCGCACACCAGCAGCAGCTGGATTCCGCTCTGCCCGACGCCGACGATCTGGCCGATGAGCAACGAGAAGCTGGTGCCGGTTCGGCCCGGGTACAGCCAGATGAACAGCACCGACAGGCCGAGGCCGAACGACATGATGACGCCGATGACCGAGTCACGGTCGCGGGCCTTGTTGCCGAGCAGGGCGAACATCACCGCGGCGACGACGGATCCGACGATGGCCCCGAGTCCGACGGTGATACCGACGAGCAGTGCAGCGGACGCACCGGTGAGGGAGAGCTCACTCGATCCGTGTACCGCGAAGGCCCACTGTCTACTGACGATGAGCGGTCCGAGCGCACCGGCGAGCAATCCGAGAATGGCAGCGGCGATCAACGCCTGCTGAACGAAGTCGTAGCTCAGCAGATTCGCCGTGGTGTCGAAGTCGAGCATTTTCGAGAATGCGTCGAGAACCTTCTCGTTCATGCCTTGTCTTCTCCGTCGTGCGGTACGGGTGGATGGTGGGCGCCGGCCGAGCCGAGCGCATCGATCGAGTCGCCGGTTCCGACGACGACGAGCCGACCGCGAACCTTCAACACCTCGACCTCGGTGCCGTACAGCTCGGACAGCACCTCGGTGGTCATGACGTCCTCGGGAGTCCCGATCCGGAACCGGCCGTCGACGATGTAGACGACGCGGTCGACGAGCGGGAGGATCGGGTTGATCTCGTGCGTCACGAACAGCACGGCTGTGTCGTGCTCCCGCCGTCGGCGATCGATGAGGCCGGAGACCAACGATTGGTTGGCGAGGTCGAGGCTGAGCAGGGGCTCGTCGCACAGCAGTACCGACGGATCGCCGACGAGTGCCTGGGCGATCCGCAGTCGCTGCTGTTCACCACCGGACATCGAGCCGACCGGTGCGCCGGCGAAGGAATTGGCGTCGACCTGATCGATGGCGCGCTGCACCGTCTCCTTGCGCTGCCGCATGCCGCGCAGTCCCATGCCCCATTTGTGGCCGTCCCAGCCCAGACCGACGAGATCGCGTCCGCGTAGCGGCAGATCGTCGTCGATGTTGCGTTGCTGGGGGACGTACCCCACGCCCGACTGGCCGCGGCGAACGGGACTGCCGCCGATCGACGCGGTGCCGGACGTGAGGTGGTTCTGACCGAGCAGCACCTTGAGCAACGACGTCTTACCCGACCCGTTGGGGCCGAGGACGGCGACGAACTCGCCCGCCGCGACGGACAGATCCAGGTTCTGCCAGAGTGTGCGGTCGCCGAAGGCCAGTCCGGCATCGCGCAGTTCTACAGCAGGCATGCGTTACAGCTTTCCATCAGCTGCCCACCGATCTGGAGGCGGATCGGCTCACGGGTTGGTGCTGAGCGCGGCCTGCAGGTCCGTCGCGGCCTTGGTCTGCCACTCGATGAACGTCATCCCGGCGGGCAGAGTTTCGGTGACCTCGACGACGGGGATGCCCGCAGCCTCGCTGGTGGTGCGAATGTCCTGTGTGACAGCGTCTTCGGTCTGAGTGTTGTAGACCAGCGCGCGGACGGACTTGGACGTGAACAGATCCCGTGTCGAGGCGATCGATGCGGGCGACGGGTCGTTGCCCTCCTCGATGGCGTCCTTGAAGTCCTCGGGAGTGCGGTCGTCGAGATCGGACTCTTCGAGGAGGTAGTGCGCGATCGGTTCGGTCTGGGCCACCGGTGCGTTCGGGAACTCGGCGGCGATCCGGTCCGTCACGTCGGTGATGGCGTGGATCTGCTCGTGGAACGTTTCGGCGTTGGCGGTGTACTGCGCGGCGTTGTCCGGGTCGAGTTGACCGAGCTTGTCGGCGATCTCCTCGGCGGTGTGCGCTGCGACCTCGGCGTTGTACCAGACGTGTTCGTTGACCTCGCCGTGCGAGTGGCCGTCTTCGGTAGCGGGCTCGGTTGCTGCCTCGGACGTCGTCTCGGAGTCGTGATCGTGGTCCGCGTCGAGCAACGTGAAGGCATCGACGGACGGCACGTCCTTGCCCTCGGAGCCGAGGATGTCCTCGATGAACTGGTCGTAGCCACCGCCGTTGTAGACCACCAAGGACGCCTCGGCAACCGCGGCGGCGTCACCGGGGCTCGCCTCGTACGAGTGTGGATCTGCCGACGGGTCGGCGATGATCGACTTCACGGTGGCCAGGTCGCCCGCAACGGCCTCGGCAACGCTGCCCCACACGTTCGTGGACGCGACGATCGTGATCGGACCGTCGACGGGGTTGGCCGGAGCGGACTCGGTGCTCGTCGGCTCGTTCGAGCTGCACGCGGTCAGTGCCAGCGCAGCAGCGCAGGTCAGGCCGATGAGGGCCGAGCTCTTGACCCGAGACGGGCGGTGGAAGGACGACATCGATGTACTCCTGAAGGCAGGGCTTGACGCTAATGGAAACCGTTACCGTTGTACTCTAGCTCTCGGGCGGGCTCGGTATCGAATCGGACGAGCCCAACCTCGATTTTCACTGCAGCGTGGTGTGGGACTAACGTCCCGGTTATGGCCAGGTCAAGCGAGCCCCGACGTCAAGCGACGTTGGCGTCGATCGCAGCCGAGCTGAAGGTATCGCGAACCACCGTCTCGAATGCCTACAACCGACCCGATCAACTCTCGCCCGAACTGCGCGAACGCGTCCTCCAGGCAGCCAAGCGACGCGGTTACGCAGGCCCGGACCCGGTCGCGCGATCGCTGCGCACCCGCAAAGCCGGAGCCATCGGACTACTGCTCACCGAAGCCCTCAGCTACTCCTTCCGCGACCCCGCCGCCATGAGCTTCCTCGCCGGTCTCGCCGAATCCTGCGAGGCCGCAGGACAAGGACTGCTGCTCATCCCCGCCGGAGCCGAACGCGACGACGTCCAAGCCGCAGCCGTCGTCCAACAAGCAGGAGTCGACGGATTCGTCGTCTACTCCGTCGCCGACGACGACCCCTACCTGGCCGCAGTGCGCGAACGACACCTACCCATCGTCGTGTGCGACCAACCCCGCAACATCCCCGAGGCCGCCCTCGTCGCAATCGACGACCGCGTCGCCATGAAAATGCTCGCCGCACATCTGATCTCGCTGGGACACGAGCATCTTGCAGTGCTGTGCATGCGGCTCGGACGCGACCGCCGCGATGGCGTCGTACCCCCGGGGCGGCTGGCCGACAGTCACTTCCACGTCCAACGTGAACGCATCGCCGGCGTCCAGGCAGCCATTGTCGACGCCGGACTCGACCCCGACACCCTCACCGTCGTCGAACGATTCGACCACACCGTGCGCTCCGGCCACTCCGCCGCAGCCCAGGCACTACAGGCCAACCGCGAGACCACCGCACTGCTCTGCACCACCGACGTCATCGCCCTCGGTGCACTCAACTTCGCCAGAGTCTCGGGAATCGATGTGCCGAGCCAACTCTCGGTCACCGGATTCGACGGCATCTCCGACGCCATTCGCGAGAACCTGACCACCGTGCGCCAGGACGCCGAGGAAAAAGGCCGCCGCGCAGGCAAACTGGTGCTCTCGTCCTCGCACTCGGGCATCGTCGCCGCCGAAACCCTCCCGACCGAACTCTTCCGCGGCCGCACCGCAGCACCGCCGCCGGCTCAACCGCCCGCAATCGCCTGACCTTTACCGTCGCCCGTTTGGCCGCTCACCCCAGATTTGCGCCCCAGATCTGCGCCCCTTTTGGGATCAATGTGGGTTTCAGTCACTCAGAGTGCAACAAAGCCACATTCATTCAGTGTCGGCCGGAACCCCGTTCGGGATGAATGTGGGTTTCAGTCAGTCTGACTGCAACAAAGGCGCATTGATCCCAACTGGGGAGGAGTGAACCGGGGGTGGGGGTCAGACGGGCTGAGCGCTGAGCAATCTCGCGCAACGCAGCAGACCCAGGTGACTGTAGGCCTGAGGGTGGTTGCCGAGAGAGCGTTCGGCAATCGGGTCGTATTCCTCACTGAGCAGTCCGGTCGGTCCGGCGGCGCTGACGAGTTGAGCGAACAGAGCCTCGGCCTCGGCGCGTTGGCCCACCAGCAGGTATGCCTCGACGAGCCACGCTGCGCACAGGTGGAATCCGCCTTCGCCGCCGGGCAGACCGTCGTCGTGGCGGTAGCGGTAGACCGTCGATCCACTGCGCAGTTCGGCTTCGGTTGCGGTGACGGTGGCTGCGAAACGTGGGTCCGACGGCTCGATCAGTCCGGACAGGCCGATGTACAGCGTCGCGGCGTCGAGGTCGGTGCCGTCGTATGCGGCGGTGAAGGACTGCACTTCGTCGTTCCAGCCGTTGGCGAGCACTTCTTCTCGGATGGTGTCACGAAGCTCGGACCAGCTCGATTCGGCTGTGCGACCGAAGGTTTCGGCCAGACCGATGGCGCGGTCCACCGTCGTCCAGCCCATCACCTTCGAGTAGACGTGGTGGCGGGGATTGTCTCGGATTTCCCAGATGCCGTGATCGGGTTCGAACCAGCGTCGCTCGACGGCTTCGACCATCGCGCGGACGAGGTCCCAGTCGTCGTCGGACAGGCCGTTCTCCGACCCCGCGGCTTTGCGGGCGTGTGCGAGGGCGGACACCAATTCGACGATGGGGCCGAAGACGTCGAGCTGAACCTGTTGGTTGGCAGCGTTTCCCACGCGGACCGGACGTGAACCCGCGTAGCCGGGCAGCTCGTCGATGACGGCCTCGGGCGGCAGGCCCAGGCCCCAGATGGTGTAGAGCGGGTGCAGGCGTTCGGGTCCCGACACCGATTCGAGTACCCCGTGGATCCACGAGAGGTAGTTCTCGGCCTCGGCTGTCGATCCGACGTCGACCAGTGCGGTCGCGGTCAGTGCAGCGTCGCGCAGCCAGCAGTATCGGTAGTCCCAGTTACGCACTCCACCAATGTCTTCGGGCAGCGAGGTGGTGGCGGCCGCCATGATCGAGCCGGACTCGGAGTGCACGAGGCCGCGCAAGGTCAAGGCCGATCGCTTCATCAGGTCGCGTTTGAGCGGCGGCAGATTCAGGCCGTCGGCCCAGTCCTTCCAGTACGACTCCGATGCTCGACGCCGTTCGACCTCGGGCCACGGGTGCTCGCTCAGATCGTCTGTGCCGAGCCGCAATTCGAGAACGATCGGCCCGTTCGACGGGTCGACCTCGGCGTGGGCGGACTGCTGGGATCCGTCGGAGACGATGTTCCAGGTGACACCGGGGCTGCGCAGGACCATCGGGTCCGCGGTGCCTAGGATGCGCAGTCCGTCGACGTCGGGTTCCAGTGACGCCCACGCCTTTCCGAACTCCGGACGCGGCGCGAACGTGACGATGGCCGGTGCCTTGCCGGTGATGACGCGGGTCAGTGCGGTCTGGCCCTGGCCGATGTCGTGCGGGAGGTAGTCGGTGACCTGCAGGCTGGCCCATTTGGTCTGCACGGTCATCGTGCCGTCCACGTACTGCTGGCTCAACGGAAGCGATGCGCGGACGGGCCCGATGCTGAAGTGTCCGGCCTGATCGCCGCCGAGCAGGTGTGCGAACACCGCTGCCGAATCGGGCTCGGGGTGACAGAGCCAGGTGACGTCGGCATCGGGAGTGAGCAGCGCGACGGCGTTGGGGCTGGCCAACATCGTCAGTCGTTCGATGCGCGGGGCGTCGGCTCCGGAGAGCCACTGCCGACGCTCCTCGAGCAGGAACGCCAAGGCCAGTGCCACATGCTCGGTGCTGTCGATGCGGAACTCGGCGAGAGTATCGCCCGGTCCGATCTTGACCCCGATGTCGGGTCCGTGCAGGTGGCCGAATGCCTTCTCGTCGGTGACGTCGTCGCCGAAAAAGACTGCGGCAGTGGAGGCTTCCTGATGTCTGAGGATATCGAGGGCGACGCCCTTGTCGGTGATGATGACGGCCAGCTCGATGACGGACTTGCCTTCGGTCACCTGGACGCCGTCGCGTGCGGCAGCACCGGAACGCACGGCGGCCAGGGCTTCCTCGCCCGCGGCGGGCTCGGCGTTGCGCACGTGCAGTGCGACGCTGGCCGGCTTGGTTTCGATACTCACGCCCGGATGGGCGTCGGCGATGGCTTGGAGCTCGCCGGTGATGACGGTGAGGAGCTTCTTGGCATCGTCGTCGATGGCGTTGACGAACCCGGCGTCGAACTCGCTGCCGTGGCTGCCCACGAGCTGCACCTCGGACGGCAATCGCGAGAGGATCGCGAGATCGCGAAGAGCGCGGCCGGAGATGACCGCAGCGTTGGTGCCGGCGAGGGAGGCGAGCCCGCGCATGGCGCTGACGGACTCGGGGTGCGGGAAGGCCTTCTGCGGGTCGGAGACGATCGGAGCCATGGTTCCGTCGTAATCGGACGCGACGAGCAAACGCGGAGTCCGAGCGACTCCGACGAGTGCGCGGCGAAGTTCGAGCGGCAATTCGAGAGCAGTCACGCGTCGAATCTAGGCGATGAACCTCGTCTCGGCGTACCTGGCTTCGTGCGTCCGGTGCATCACTGCTGGTCGGGAACCAGACCGGGCGACGGCGTCACACCGGAAGCAGCCGACATCGACCTCGCGGACTTGGTGACGATGGCCAACATCGCTCGTTGTGCGGCGTCGGCGTCACCGGACTGGATCGAGGACGCGACCACTCCGTGCAACCGGATGGCCTCGGGGTCTGCTTGCCGCGACATCAAGGCATGGCGGGTGCGTCCGGCGAGTACCTCGACGACGATGTCCGACATCGACCGCAACATGGGATTGCCCGACGCCTCCAGCAGCGTGCGGTGAAAGTTGCAGTCGTGTTCGAGGTAGGCCTCCGAGTCCGCGGACCGCGACGTCGACGACATTCCGATGACGGCAGCGGTGAGCGCCCCGCAGTGCTCGGGGGTGGCTCGGTGGGCAGCGAGTTTGGCTGCCAAAGGTTCGATACCGGACCGCAGTTCGCTGAGCAGCAGCAGCTGCTCGGCGCGGGCAGGCCCGGCCAGTTGCCAGCGGATGACCACCGGGTCGAGGGAGTTCCAGTTCTGCGAACCCAGCACCGTGATGCCGACGCGTCGCCGAACGGTGAGCAGGCCCAGTGACTCGAGAACACGAACGACTTCTCGCACCACGGTTCGCGATACGGCGAACCGCACGGCGACGTCGTCGGCCGAGATTCGGGTGCCACTCGGGATCGCGCCACTCACGATGTCGCGCCCGAGCTCGTCGAGCACCGAATCGTGGAGTTGGCGAAAATCATTGGTCTCGGTCATGTCCGATCGATCGTCCCACGGGTTGCCCGGTTTCTCGCGTCTGTCCGATCCCGATGCACCGGATGGAGCAGTATCGAGGCATGGCAGCAGAGAAGACAGGCAGAGCGCACCATCCGGTTCTCGTGGTGATGGGAGTGTCCGGATCGGGAAAATCCACGGTGGCGGGCATCCTCGCCGGAGCATTGAAGTGGGACCTCCAAGAGGGCGACGACCTGCACCCGGACGCCAACGTCGCGAAGATGGCGTCGGGTCAGCCCCTGACCGACGAGGACCGATGGCCCTGGCTCGACATCATCGCCGAGTGGATCACCGACCACACCAGCACAGGACGATCGGGAATCGTGACGTGCTCGGCACTCAAACGGTCGTATCGGGACGTACTGAGCGCAGGGGCGAAGGACGGGGCGCCGGTGATCTTCGTGCACCTGGCCGGAACCAAGGACCGAATCAGCGGGCGTCTGAATGCACGGATGGACCACTTCATGCCGTCCTCGCTGCTCGACACCCAGATCTCGACCCTGGAACCCCTCGGCGACGACGAGAACGCCATCGTCGTCGACATCGGCCCGCCGCCCACCAAAATCGCTGAACACGTCCTCGTCGAACTCGAAAAACGCGCAGGAATGTCCGAAAGCCACTGAGTGCTAGCTGCCTCGGTCCTCTCGCTCCCCACCCGGGTTCGGATCAATGCGGGATTCAGTCGGTCAGAGTGCGGCAATGGGACATTGATCCACACCCGGGGGCCGAAACAGGGCAGAGGTCCGGGGCGGAGTGTCCGGTAAGTGCATATTCCAAGCAAGCGCGCTTGATTTTAAGTACTACGAATGACCGAAAGGACTTGTAAAAGTACGACGAATGCGAGAAGGTGAGCTTGTTCACTTTTCAGTGAGGAGACAGCTCATGGTGCGAGGCGCACCCGCCAGGCCGGTCCAACTTCCCGTTCCCAATGCAGATGTCTGGGACTGGCAACTCGACGGTCTGTGTCGTGGTCTCGACTCGTCCGTGTTCTTCCATCCCGAGGGGGAGCGAGGCCGCGCCCGCGCCACTCGGGAAAAGACCGCCAAGCAGGTCTGCGGCCGGTGCCCGGTGCTCGAGCAATGCCGTCAGCACGCACTCGAGGCGAACGAGCCGTACGGCGTGTGGGGCGGAATGTCTGCACACGATCGCGCCGACTTCTACCGAGGGGCCATCCGAACCGCTTGATCGGAACCTGTCGGTGGTCTCGTGTTTCATGACGACCCATGAACAAGGTCCTGCGTGCGACGCTCGTCAGTGCGGTCGTCATCACCACCGTCATCGGAATCGCGTCGTTCGTGTTGAGTTTCGCCGCACTGTGGGATCTCGCCACGATGGCGGGCGTCCCGCGATCACTGTCGTGGCTGTGGCCGGTGATCGTCGACGGCACCATCCTGCAGGCTACGATCTCCGTCATCGCACTCGCCCAATTCGAGGAACAACGCAGTGGTCGACGCTTCTTCTGGGGCGTGTTGATCACGGCAGCTCTGGTCAGTATCGGCGCAAATGCCATGCACGCCTTCATTTCCGACGCCGGAACACTGCATCCGGCGCTGTCGGCCGCCATTGCGACGGTCGCCCCGGTCAGTCTGTTGGCCGCGACCCACGGACTCGGCATCCTGGTCCGAGTGCCGGCCGAACTGCCGCGCGACGTCGAACCACCCGAACTACCCGTACCCGAACAGACCCGTGAAGTCGGACAGGTCCATGCGGTCGAAACGGCCGGCAGGGCCGAGGCGCAAGACCACCACAAGACCGAGCAACCCGATGACGTCGAGTCGAGCATCGCAGACGTTCCGGTCGATGCCCGGAGGCTGACGGTCCCCGTCGCCGCGAGCATCGACGACCGTGACGGCGACACCTCGGGCGCGCGAACCCAGGAGACGCTGATCGAGGACGTTCGTCGCGAGGTGCCGGCGCGCGATATTCCGGTCACCTCCGTGCGTACGGTCGAACCTCTCGACGACGTCGATCGCTGGATTCTCGACGAGGAACGGGTGGACGATCTCTATCCCGTCGACGCTCCGTGACATCCGGTGGCACCATCGAGTGATGAGCCAGAATCTGCCGAGATCCGTAGTTCCCGAGAAGCCGAAGCCGGGTCAGGAGTCGGTGTGGGATTACCCCCGTCCACCGAAGCTCGAGTCCTCCAACCGTTCGCTGGTCGTCCGGCTCGGCGGAGAGGTGGTCGCGCGCACTACCGCCGCGTACCGAGTGCTCGAAACCAGCCATCCGCCCACCTGGTACGTCTCGCCCGCGGACGTGGTTCCGGGTGCGTTGACGCCGTCCGAGGCCCGGTCGACGCACTGCGAATGGAAGGGCGCGGCGACGTACTGGGACGTGCACGGCGGCGACGCCGTGGCACCGGCCGCGGGGTGGAGCTACGAGAACCCGACACCGCGGTTCGCCGAGATCGCCGGCTACCTCGCGTTCTCACCCAGCCGACTCGACTGCGAAATCGACGGCGAGGCGGTCCGGCCGCAAGAAGGCGGTTTCTACGAGGGCTGGATCACCGACGACGTGGTCGGCCCGTTCAAGGGCATTCCAGGCTCCTACGGCTGGTGATCACTCACCCCGCGGGTAGCTCGGCGCGGGGGATGATCTGAATCGAACTCGTTGCGCCGGGGTCGCTGCCGGTCACCAGCACGTCCCCGGTGCGCGGGTCCACGGCAACGGAGTTGGCCTGTGTCACGGTCGGAACGTCGCCCAGGATTCGCGGTGCGGAGACGTCCGAAACATCGACCACGCGCAGCAGGTTCGACGCGGTCAACGTCACGAACAGCAGTGCCCGGTCGCGGTCGACGGCCAGTCCATACGGATTTCCCGGGGCCTCGATCGACGCGGTCTGGCGAATACTCCCCGCAGCGTCGACCGAGGCGAGAAGAACGGTTCCGCCGTCGGTATCGGCGAATCCGGCCGTTGTCTCGTTCACCGTCACGGCGTGGGTCAGCTTGACGCCGATCGGGGCCTGCGCCACCTCCCGCTGGGTCGCGCCGTCATAGACCCACACGCCGTTGCCCTGCACGTCTGCGACGGCGGCGTACGGGCCGAGAGCGGCAGCGCCACCGGGCTGGACCGGGCCCGGCGGTAGCTCCGACAAGACCGATCCCTCGCGCAGGAAGATCACCCCGCCGCCCATCTCGTTGGTGGCCAAGATCGTGCCGCCGGAGGTGAGCACCGCGTCGTGCGGCTGCCGTCCGACACCCGTGGCCGTGGACAGGATCGCGCCGTCGTTCAGCGCCACTTCGAGTAGTTCGTCACTGCCTTCGAGCGGGGCCAGGACCGGGCCGTCGGGACCTGCCAGCGACAGGTGCCGGGGTGCGCCCGTCGTCTGGACCATCTGCCGGACGGCACCCGTCGCCGCGTCGAACAGCACCACGCCGTCGGGCTCGCGTACTCCGGCGGCGGCGATGCCCGACGTCCCTACGACGATGCCCTCGGGAGCCCCGGGGAGCGGAACGACAGTTCCGACGGGATCGGCAGAATCGGGCGCCTGGGCGGGTTCGGCTGCCGGAGTGGTTGCCGGCGAGAGGGATTCGTCAGGGGCAGAAGAGCACCCCACGAGCAGGAGGCACATGACCGTCGCCGCGGCGAGAGCGGTTTTCACGATCGGCGGTACTGCTCGAAGTGCAGGGCATCGTCCAGTGGACGCCCCGTGCGCCAGCCGAATCGCTCGAGATCCGGTACCTCCTGGAACGACTCGACCGGGCCCACACACAACCATGCGATCGGACGCACCGGGGCGGGGATGTCGAGCAGTTCGATGAGGTACGCCTCGTCGTAGAACGACACCCAGCCGACCCCGACGTTCTCGGCTATCGCTGCGAGCCAGAGGTTTTCGATGGCCAGTACTGCCGAGAACAATCCGGTGTCGTCGACGGTGTCGCGGCCGAGGACGTGCGGGCCTCCCCGGTTCGGGTCGTACGTGACCACCACTCCGGTGCCGCTGGTCTCGATCCCTTCGATACGGATGGGATCGAACGTCTGTCGGCGCTCGGAGTCGAGCTTGTCCGCGAAGTCCTGTCGGCAGTCGGCGACGTGTGCGGCGAAGGCGCGCAACGTGTCGGGTTTGCGGACCACTATGAAATCCCAGGGCTGGGTGTTACCGACGCTCGGTGCCTGATGCGCTGCGCCGAGGATGCGGCGCAAGGTGTCGTCGTCGACGACGGTTCCGTCGAACTCGTCTCGCACGTCGCGGCGAGATCGAATGGCCGCGTATACCGACAGTGTGGCTTCGGTCATGATATCCGTTCTCCGATAACAGTTTTCAGGTTCTCGTTCAGTTCGTCGACGAGGGCGGGCAGGTGCTCGCCGGGGGTGGGGCGGCCCAGATGGAAGCCCTGCGCCCGTCCGCATCGCAGCTCACGCAACACCGATACCGTCCTTTCGTCCTCCACGCCTTCTGCGGTCACCGACAGCCCCAGTGTGCGCGCCAGTTCGATGGTCGAGCGAACGATGGCGGCGTGAGTGGCGTTGTGCGACATTCCGCTGACGAACGTTCGATCTATCTTGAGTTCCTGGACCGGGAGGCGCTCGATGTAGGCCAGAGAACTGTAGCCCGTGCCGTAATCGTCGATGGCGACCTGCACTCCCATGGCGTGCAGACCGGCCAGCACCTCGGTGGCACCGGCGGGGTCGGTCATCGCGGAGCTCTCGGTCACCTCCAAGGTCAACTGCTCAGCAGGACAATCGAACTCGGACAGGACCCGGGACACGTGGAAGATCAGGCTGTCGTCGAACAGGTTTCGGGTGGAGATGTTGACGGCCATGCGCAGGTGCAGGCCCGATGCCGCCCATCGCTGTCGTTCCGCCAGGGCTTGCTCGAGGACGTAGCGGGTCAGTGGGCGGATCAGTCCGGTGTGCTCGGCCGTGGGCAGAAATGCGCTGGGAGAGAGAATGTCTCCACTCGGGTGGTGCCAACGCAGCAGGGCTTCGACCCCCACCACGGTCATAGAGTCCAGATCGACCTGGGGCTGATAGCGCAGTCTCAGTTGATCCGACGCGAGGGCGGCGGTGAGCTCGCCCAGCATGATCAACTGCTCGCTCTTGTCCCGGTCCATGGACCGGTCGTAGTACGCGACGCGCGATTGCACGGTCTTCGCGGCCTGCACGGCGAGGTCGGCGCGCTGCACCAGACGGTCGGGTGTGGCGTCGTCCTCGGCGACGCCCACCGGGGCGTTCGTCGCCACCCCCACGCTCGCTTCGATGAGCAACGACATGTTGCCCACCTCGAACGGCGTCGAGAATTGTTCGAGTATGTCGCGGGCGAGGGCTGCGGGATCCATCGAATCCGACTCACCGCACAGCGCGAATTCGTCACCGGCCAAGCGTGCCAACAGGATCGCGTCGTCGCCTACCGTGCGCAGTCGGGTGGCGACGGCGGCCAGCACCTGATCTCCGAGGCCCCGTCCGAACGTGTCGTTGATTTCGGTGAAGCGGTCGATGTCGACCGTCAGCAACGTCGATTCACCGGCGTTGCCGTAGATCCGGTGTTCGAGGGCGCGCAGATTGGCCAGTCCGGTGAGGTGGTCGGTGTCGGCGACGGCACGGAGCTGAACGGTCTGGGTGTGCAGCAGTCGCAGCAGGTCGGTGATGCGCAGGATCACCAGGACCACCAGAATGCCCGCGCACAGCATGACCGCCCATCCCCATTGTGCGATCGGCTTCTCGCGCACGACTTCGACGACCATCACGGCGGGGGCGGTGAGCGTGGCGGCGGTCAGCACGACGACGGACGGTGTGGTGAACGACGCCATCAGGTGGGCGTCGGATTCGATGGTGGGGCTGGTGATTCTCCGCATCGACGGGTGGAGTGCGGCGACGCCGATGAGGACGTAGGACAACGTCCACCCCGCGTCGAGCAGCGAGCGGTCGGCCGAGGAATCGGACACGATGGAGAAGTTGTTCACGGTGTCGGTGACGACGAGCAGGACCACCGCCGCGGTGAGCAGTCGGTAGGACAGTGCCCGCCATTGACGAGAGCCGACGAAGTGGGCGAGCAACCCGAGCAGAAAGATGTCCATCGCGGGATAGGCGACATCGACCAGCCCGGCGACGCCGGAAATGCCGTCCCCGTCCAGCGACGGTTGGACCGCAAAAACCCAGGTGAGCAGTGCGAATGCGACCATCACGATAGCGCTGTTGGCGATGTGGCCGCGTTCGCTCGCCCGCCACTTGTGCCGGACCAGCAGGAACAGTCCGAAACCGTAGATCGGGTAGCCGACGAGGTAGAGCGCGTCGGCGAGCGACGGATAGGGCGCGACGCCTCCGCCGGCGTGAAGCCACTCGTAGACGATGTCGCCGAGCACCCATACCGCGGTGCCCGCGGCGATGCTCCACCAGGCGGTTCGGTTGCGCGGACGGTTCAGCCTGGTTCCCACGATCGTGGCGGCGACGGCGGACGCCCCGACCACGACGAAGATCGATTGCGACCAGACGGAGTCGGGCACCGCGAAGTAGGCGATGCAGCCGAGTACGCCGAGTGCTCCGTACCACCGCCACCAGGCCGTCACAGTTGTCTCCAGCCGTTCGCGTGATCCGACGACTCAACAATGGCACATCAGGTGACCTGGGTCACTTTCTCGGGGTGCTTTTCGGGCTCGATGCAGGTAACGGGGATG
Source organism: Rhodococcus sp. JG-3 (assembly GCF_000482405.1). NCBI lineage: Bacteria > Bacillati > Actinomycetota > Actinomycetes > Mycobacteriales > Nocardiaceae > Rhodococcus > Rhodococcus sp. JG-3. The sequence goes on along the minus strand of NZ_KI519398.1, from coordinate 81,843 downwards.
TCGGTGCCTCGTGGGAGCATGAAAACGTGGAGTCGAGCGCCGAAACGGCGAAGAGCGGGGAAGCGAGCATCATGCATGCCGATCTCGACTCCTTCTATGCCTCGGTGGAGCAGCGAGACGACCCGCGGCTGCGGGGAAAACCGGTGATCGTCGGCGGGGGAGTGGTACTCGCGGCCAGCTACGAGGCCAAGGCCTTCGGGGTACGCACCGCGATGAGCGGTGGGCAGGCGCGGGCGGTCTGTCCGCAGGCGATCGTCGTGCCGCCGCGTATGGAGGCGTACTCCCAGGCGAGCAAGGACGTGTTCGACGTCTTTCACGACACGACGCCGCTCGTCGAGGGAATCTCCATCGACGAGGCCTTTCTCGACGTCGGAGGCCTGCGCAAGATAGCGGGCAGCGCACTCGACATCGGGCAGCAACTGCGCCGCGACGTCGCCGAACAGGTAGGGCTCCCAATCACCGTCGGGATTGCCACCACCAAGTTCCTGGCGAAGGTGGCCAGTGCGTTCGCCAAACCCGACGGGCTGCTGTTGGTGCCACCCGGTGGTGAACTCGAGTTCCTGCACCCGCTGAACATCGAAAGGCTGTGGGGCGTCGGCAAGGTCACCGCCGAGAAGCTGCACGTACTCGACATCAGAACCGTGGGAGACATCGCGGCCTACGGCGAGAGATCGCTGGCCTCGGTGTTGGGAAAGGGCGCAGGAGCGCACCTGTACGCACTGGCCATGGGACGAGATCCGCGCCGCGTGCAGCCCGGAAAGTCGCGCAGTTCCATCGGTGCCCAGCGGGCCCTGGGCCGCGGGCGGCACGACGCGGCCGAGGTGGAGGCGTCGTTGATCGGCCTCGTCGATCGCGTCACGCACCGAATGCGGGGCGCGCAGCGGACCGGCCGAACCGTGATGTTGCGCTTGCGGTTTGCCGATTTCACCCGGGCCACCCGATCGCACACCCTCGATCGCGCCACCGCCGACACCCGGGACATCCTCGATGCCGCACTCGAGCTGCTGCACGAGGCGGCTCCGCTGATCGCGGAGAAGGGCATCACTCTGGTCGGGGTGACGGTCTCGAGCATCGACAGGGGCGGAGCCGAGCAACTGGAACTGCAGTTCGACGCCCCCTCGGTACGCAGACCACCCGAGGCGTCGGCTCTCGACCGTGCGTTGGACGGGGTGCACAAGAAGTTCGGGTCGACGTCGCTGACGCGCGGGGTACTGCTCGGACGAGACCCGGGGGTATCGGTACCGCTGCTGCCGGACTGACTACGTGCGCACCGTGGGCTGCACCCGAAAGCCCTCGGGCATGATGGTCAGCCGCTCCGTGACCTTCAGCCGATACGACGGGTCGGCCTGCAGATCGAAGCGTTGCAGCACGGTGCCGAGTACCAGTACGGCCTCATGGATGGCGAATTGCCTTCCGATGCATGCTCTTTCGCCCGTCCCGAAGGGCTTGTACACGTGCGCCGGCCGAGCTTTGATGCGGGCGGGCAGAAAGTTGTCGGGGTCGAATTTCTCCGGCCGATCGCCCCACACCGGATTTCGATGCAGTGCCGTCGCGAGCACGATCGCCCAGTCTCCTGCCGCCATGGGGTAGCCGTCGCCGATGACGGTGTCGGCTCGTGCGCCGCGTCCGAACGCGGGAACCGTCGGCCACAGGCGCAGTGATTCGTCCAGGACTCGGCGGACGTACCGGAGTTTGGGGACCTGGCCGAACTCCGGCTTGTCCGTCCCCCAGATCTCGTCCACCTCGGCCCGGGCACGTTCAAAGACCTCGGGGTGGGTGGCCAGGAAGTACAGTGCGAAAGACAATGCGCCAGAGGTGGTCTCGTGCCCGGCGATCAAGAACGTCAGAATCTGGTGGCCGATGTTGGTTTCGCTCAATGCATTCGGGTTGTCGGCCTCGCGCGCCGCGTCCATCATGATCTGCAGTAGGTCGGTGAAGTCCCCGTCGGACTGTCGACGAGTACGTACGACGTCGGTGAGTACCTCGGCCAGGTACTTCTTGTTCTGCTCGTATCGGCGGTCCGATCGGGCGAACAGCGGCGCGGCGAACGCCGGGATCGACACCAACGCCCGCCGTTGGTTGTACGTCAGTGCGCCGACCATCGCGGACACGAACGGGTGTGGTTCGGCGCGGGTGAACGAGCCGAAGCTGTAGCTGAATCCGGTGCGTCCGATGGTCTCGAGTGTCAGCTTCGTCATGTCCGAGGACACGTCGGTCGTCGACGCGTCGCGTGAACGTTCGGTCCAATGCTCGATCAGATCGTCCGCGACGTTCACCATGATGTCGTGGTAGCCCCGCATGGCTCCGGCGGTGAACGCCGGCCGCAGCAGATCGTGGGCCCGTTGCCAATTGGGCTCGTCGTTGTAGGCGGTGAACAGGCCGTCGGCACCGATGTCGCGGAGGCGCTCGACGCCCGGCGGCAGGAACTTCTCGAAGCGGCGTTCGTCGCAGAGATCGCCGACCACGTCGGCACCCGAGGCGAAGACGAAGCGCTTGCCGAGGATGTGGCGCTCGAACATCGGTCCGAGCCGGGCGGCCAGAGCTGTCGAATCCTGGATCGGCGAGCGCGGGTCGACACCGATGACGTCGCCCAGTATCGGCAATCGATACGGCGGATGCGGTAGTACGCCGTCTCGTAGTGCGAATTCCGTCGACATGGCCGCTCCTCAGTCCCCGAACCGACTCGTTGAACCGGTGTCAAATAGTGACCGTACTCACCGTTGAACTCGTGTCAAGTAAGGTTCGAGACCCCATGACCACACCTCGAAAACGCATGACACCGGAGCAGCGGCGTGCGCAGCTGATCGAGATCGGGTCGACCCTGTTCGCCGAACGTCCCTACGAGGACGTGTGGATCGAGGAAGTGGCAGACCTGGCCGGGGTCTCACGGGGTCTGATGTACCACTACTTCCCGTCCAAACGGGAGTTCTTCGTCGAGATCGTGCGCACCGAATCCGAGCGCAACCTCGCCGTCACCGCCCCGGACCCGTCGTTGCCGGTCCTCGAGCAGATAGCCGCCGGACTCGACGCCTACATTGCCTACACCGACGAGCATGCGCACGGCGTCCGCGCGGTCAATCGAGGCGCGCTGCTCGGAGACGACCGCATCAACGACATTCTCACGCGCGAGTTCGACATCCAGCAGCAACGCATTCTCGACGCGCTGCCGGACGAGTTCCACGACGACGAGATGATCCGGGCCGCGCTCCGCGGGTGGGTGGCATTCGTCCGCGCGGTCTGTCACGACTGGGTGGAGCGCAGGACTCTGAAGAGGGAACAGGTTCGCGAGCTGTGTCTGAAGGCGATCGCAGGTCTTCTCGAGGTGTGACCTGCGGGTCTATCGTCGGGGAATGTGCCGAAACATCACCACCCTGCGGGGCTTGGAACCACACGCCACCGACGACGAGATCGAGGCTGCGGCGCGTCAGTACGTTCGCAAGATCAGCGGAGTGCAGAAGACGTCCGACGCCACCCGTGACGCGTTCGAGACGGCAGTCGCCGAGGTGACGGCCACGACGCATCGGCTGCTCGACGCCCTGCCGGACCGGCGGCAGCCACCTCCGACGGTGCCTCCGCTCAGGCGTCCCGAAGTGCAGGCGCGGATTGCCGCCAAGGCGGCTGCCCGGGCCTGACGCGCGCTAGCAGACCACTGCATCGAATGGATGGTTTTCCGCAGAATCGGACGCGCGATCGGGGTCGAGGGTGGCAAACTGGTCGAGTCAGGCAAAGGGGGTGACGATGACCGATCGACGACGACGACGCACGTTCGATTCCCGAGACGGTGACGCCGAGGTCGCCGAGCCGCTGCTGCGAGCGGTGTTGTCCTACGCGCCCCGCGACGAGACCCCGATGCCCCATCCTTCCGAGGGCATCACCTTGCGGGCCGAGAACGGATCCGGTTCGATCCGCCTGGAATTGGCCATCGCCGACGATCTCGGGGTAGGCGTACCGGGACCGTTCGGATCCAGATTCTACGAATGTGGATCGTTCGAAGTGGTTGTGCCGCAACGGGACCCACGCGAGGGTGCGTTGTTGATGATTCACCTGCTCGAAGCCGAGGCTCCGCACCGATTCGAGTTCACCGCATCCATGCCCGCGTGTTGGGCGTTACGGCTCGAGCGAGACGGTTCCGTATCGGTGCTCGACGACACCGGCGACGCGGTGATATTCATCGGCCGCCCTTGGGCTTTCGACTCCGACCTGCACCCGGTGCACGTGTACTACACCATCGAGAACGGCCTGCTGGTGCAGAATGTCGGAGCTACCTCCGACACCGGATACCCCATCCTCGTCGACCCCGATCCCGAGGCGATCATCACCGGAGACGGCAGGCTCGTCACCGAGAGCTGGACACCGCGGCTGGTCGTCGGAGGCATCGTCGAGGACCTCCCGCCGCGGTCGATCTCCAGACGAAAGATCATTCCCGGCTGAAAAATGTTGCAGCGCAATCAGAACGGATCGTGCTGAATGTGCTCCATCGGCGTACCGACCTTGCGCAGTGCGTACAGCGTGGTGCGCACCATCGACGGCGATCCAGAGATCTGAATCTGCCGATCGGCCCACGAGCCGAACCGCGTCACCACCTTGCCTACCGGGCCGTGCAGCCGATGATGCATGCCCCACGGTAGTTCGCGCGTCGGACCCGAGTGCCACCACGGATCCTCGAGCTCCTCGGTCACCGGCACCACCGTCAGCCACGGATTCGACAACGACAGCTGCCACAGTGTGTCGAGGTCGTAGAGGTCGCACGGATACGTCCCGCTGACGAACAGATGCACCCGCGGATTGGTGCTGCGCTGGGCCATCTCCATCACCTGCGCGCGCAACGGCGCCAAACCGGTGCCCCCGGCGATCATCAGCACGTCCTCGCCGATCGTGCGATCGACGTGCATGCCGCCCAGCGGCGGGCTGATCAGCCAACGGTCGCCGACAGTCGTTTCGGTGACCATCGCCGGTGATACCCAGCCCCCGGATACGCGTCGAACATGGAACTCGATCTCGCCGTAGGGGTTGCTGGGAATGGCAGGGGATAGGTAGCGCCACAGTTTGGGCCGCTGCGGAATCTGCACACTGACGTACTGGCCGGGGAAGTAGGGAATCTCCCCGTCGGTCTTCAGTCGCACCACGGCCAGGTCGTCGAGCAGGCGGTGATGTTCGACGACCGTCGCGCTCCAATACGGGGGCAGTTCGTCGTTGTCGGCGGCGGCGGCCATTGCGTTGCTCACCACGGTGAGGGCGTCTCGCCAGGCGGTCTCGACCTCGTCGGTCCACATCTCGGTGCCGGCGAAGCTCCGGAAGGCGCTGATCAGCGCCGAACTCCCCGCCCGGAAATGTGCCCCGGAAATTCCGTGCTTGCGGTGGTCCCGGCCCAGCTGTTCGAGGAACGGCTCGACGCGGTCGGCGTCGTCCAGATTGTCGAAGATGTACCCCAGTGCCAGAACGAAATGCTCGCGCAATGCGTCCATCGATGCCGGGAACAGGGAACGGAAGTCGGGATACTCGGCGAAAAGGTGAGCGTAGAACGACCGGGACAGCTGTTCGGGACCGTTCGGTGCAGCCGCTACCGACTTGAATCCGGTGCGGACCAGGGAGACCGTGCGTGCGTCGAGCAACCTCCACCCCCACCGATTGACACCTTCGACCGTCACCAAAGTAGACCGATCGAGACTTTCGCGCATCAGGGCATCGCGCACGAAAAGAATCAAGGTTGAGCGGAACAGACTCAACTTGTCTATGGTTGTACCCAGCGACACGCTCGAACCCCACACTGGAAAGAAGGTGACCGGTGGACAGTTTCACTCCCACCACGAAGTCGCAGGCAGCACTTTCCGCTGCCCTGCAGGCCGCATCCGCGGCCGGTAACCCGGATATCCGTCCGGCACATTTGTTGGTGGCGTTGCTCGATCAGACCGACGGCATCGCCACACCATTGCTGAAGGCCGTCGGCGTCGACCCCGCAACGGTGCGTCGAGAAGCGCAGAACCTCGTCGACCGCCTGCCCTCGGCATCCGGTTCGACCACCACTCCGCAACTCGGCCGTGAAACCCTCGCCGCGATCACCGCAGCGCAGCACCTGGCCACCGAACTGGACGACGAGTTCGTTTCCACCGAACACCTCATGGTGGGTCTCGCGACCGGAAACGACGACGTCGCCAAGCTCCTCTCCGGCCATGGTGCCGGAGCCAACGAGCTGCGCGACGCGTTCCAGGCGGTCCGCGGCAGTGCCCGCGTCACCAGCGCGGATCCGGAGAACACCTACCAGGCGCTGGAGAAGTACAGCACCGACCTGACGGCGCTCGCCCGAGAAGGCAAGCTCGATCCCGTCATCGGCCGCGACACCGAAATCAGGCGTGTCGTCCAGGTGCTGTCCCGGCGAACCAAGAACAACCCCGTTCTGATCGGTGAGCCCGGTGTCGGCAAGACCGCCATTGTCGAAGGACTCGCACAACGCGTCATCGCCGGCGACGTACCCGAAAGCCTGCGTGGCAAGACCGTCGTATCCCTCGATCTCGGTTCGATGGTCGCCGGCGCGAAGTTCCGCGGTGAGTTCGAGGAGCGGCTCAAGGCCGTGCTCGACGACATCAAGAACTCCGCCGGTCAGGTCATCACGTTCATCGACGAGCTGCACACCATCGTGGGCGCAGGAGCCACCGGCGACTCGGCGATGGACGCGGGCAACATGATCAAGCCGATGCTTGCTCGCGGCGAGCTCCGACTCGTCGGCGCGACCACCCTCGAGGAGTACCGCAAGTACATCGAGAAGGACGCCGCCCTCGAACGCCGCTTCCAGCAGGTCTACGTCGGGGAGCCGTCGGTCGAAGACACCGTCGGCATCCTGCGCGGACTCAAGGAACGCTACGAGGTGCACCACGGCGTCCGCATCACGGACTCCGCCCTGGTGGCCGCCGCGACCCTCAGCGACCGGTACATCACGGCCCGGTTCCTGCCGGACAAGGCGATCGACCTCGTCGACGAGGCTGCATCGCGTCTGCGCATGGAGATCGACTCGCGTCCCGTCGAAATCGACGAGGTGGAGCGAGCCGTCCGTCGCCTCGAGATCGAGGAGATGGCCCTGGCCAAGGAGACCGACGACGCATCGAAGGCCCGGCTGGACAAACTGCGTCAGGAACTCGCCGACCTGCGGGAGAAGCTGGCCGAGCTCAGCACGCGGTGGCAGAACGAGAAGAACGCCATCGACTCGGTGCGGGCGCTGAAGGAAGAACTCGAGAACCTGCGCGGAGAATCCGATCGTGCCGAACGCGACGGTGATCTCGGCAAGGCCGCCGAACTGCGGTACGGCCGGATCCCGACCCTGGAGAAGGAGCTCGCGGCCAAGACCGAGGACTCACCTGCCCAGGGCGACGTGATGCTCAAGGAGGAGGTAGGCCCGGACGACGTCGCCGACGTGGTGGCGACGTGGACCGGAATTCCGGCCGGCCGAATGCTGGAAGGCGAGACCGCCAAGCTGCTGCGGATGGAAGACGAACTCGGCAAGCGAGTCGTCGGACAGAAGGATGCAGTGCAAGCGGTGTCCGACGCCGTCCGACGGGCCCGCGCCGGGGTGGCCGACCCGAACCGTCCGACGGGCTCGTTCCTGTTCCTCGGACCCACCGGCGTCGGTAAGACCGAGCTCGCGAAAGCGTTGGCGGAGTTCCTCTTCGACGACGAACGCGCGATGGTGCGCATCGACATGAGCGAGTACAGCGAGAAGCACGCCGTCGCCAGGCTCGTCGGTGCCCCTCCGGGCTACGTCGGCTACGAGGCCGGCGGGCAGCTGACCGAGGCGGTACGCAGGCGTCCGTACACGGTGGTGCTCTTCGATGAGGTGGAGAAGGCACATCCGGATGTGTTCGACATCCTGCTGGCCGTGCTCGACGAGGGCAGGCTCACCGACGGCCAGGGCCGCACGGTCGACTTCCGCAACACGATCCTGATCCTCACCTCGAACCTCGGTGCCGGCGGCACCAAGGACGAAGTGATGGACGCAGTGCGGCGCTCGTTCAAGCCCGAGTTCGTCAACCGGCTCGACGACGTCGTCGTGTTCGACGCACTGTCGGAGGACCAGCTCGAGTCGATCGTCGACATCCAGCTCGGCTTCCTCGCGAACCGTCTGGCAGCTCGTCGACTGACTCTCGACGTGTCGTCGCCGGCCAAGATGTGGCTGGCCGTACGCGGTTACGACCCGCTGTACGGTGCTCGACCGCTTCGCCGACTGATTCAGCAGGCAATCGGCGACCAGCTGGCGAAGCTCCTCCTCGCCGGTGACGTGCACGACGGCGACGTGGTGCCCGTCAACGTCAGCCCCGACGGCGAACGGCTCATCCTGGGCTGACGCCCGAGCCGGCAACCAGCCCGAGCAGGCCCGCACGACACCTCGTGCGGGCCTGCTGTCGGTAGCCACTGTCGACGTTCTCGGCGTGGGTACCCTCGTGGAATGACAAATCCGGACGACCCGCGAGCACCCCGAGATCGCGATCAGGACGCGGCGCAGCAGCCGGAGTCATCCCAGCCGACCCAGGACTACGGGCACCCAGGTGCCCAGCAGTACCCGGATGCCCAGCAGTACCCGGATGCCCAGCAGTACCCGGACGCTCAGCCGACGGAGGCGTATCCGACCCAGGCCTACGGCAACCCCGACCCGCAGGCGTACCCACCGGGCTACCAGCCGACGCAGGCGTTCCCGCCCTTCGACCCGGCGCAGCAGGCGGCCGCGAACCAGGCCTACGGACAGGCCCCGGGATACGACACCCAGCAGTACGGTCACACCCAGCAGTTCGGTCACACCCAGCAGTTCGGTCACACCCAGCAGTTCGGACAACCACAGCAGTTCGGGGGCACCCAGCAGTTCGGGGGTGCGCCGCCGCCGCAGGAGCCGAACAGCGTCGATTCCGGCAGTAAGGGGCCCCGTCCGTGGGTTCTGGCGCTGATCGGGCTCGTTGTGCTCGTCATCGTCGTCTCGTTCGGGATTGCGTTTCTGAGCGGCGGGCGCGACGAACCGGGCACCACCGCCGCGGCACCGTCCACCTCCATCCGGCCCTCGCCGTCCAGCGCGCCCACGACCACGCCGCGGCCCACGGAATCGGGTGCGACAACCACACCCGAGCTCATCCCGGGCGGCATTCCCGAGATCCTCGGCCAGCTCGGCTCGTCGGTGGGAACGATCAACGCCAACGACGGTTCGACTCTTACGCTCGACGGCCTCGACGGCGCTCCGGTCACAGTGCAAACCACACCGCAGACCCAGATAATCTCGTTGTCCGGTCGCGATCTCGCGTCGTTGGCCGTCGGTGCTTTCGTCGTGGTGCAGGGCGAGGCCGTCGAGGACGGAATCATCCGTGCGAACGTCATCATCGAGACCCCCAAGCTCGGAGGGTAAGGCGGGAGTGGAGCCTGCGGAATGACCCGCAGCTCTCCGTGCGGCTCCTATGACCGTTCACAGGAGTCGGCGGCCGTGGACGGGCGCGAGGTGGAAGTCGATTAAGGTGGTTCGCGATGACGGCAATGTGGTTCGGCCTGGCGGTAATTGCACTCGTGGGCGCAGCAGCGCTGCTCTACATCGACCGATCCAAGCGAGATCGATCCGGTCGGGTACGGCAGATGTGGGCCAAGGCCCAGGGGTACGAGTACCGACCCCACGACCGAGAGCTGGTCACCCAGTTCTCGCGCGCCGCGCTGTCCAAGCCCGAGTTCGATGTGGCTCTCGGCGTCGTCACCGGAGTTCGGCGTGGTGAGGAGTTCGTACTCTTCGACGTCGAGGAGACGGGCACCATCGTGGCCGTCCAGCGTTCCGTCGGCTCCGATGTCGATATCGACCTGAGACCCCGCTCGACGCCACCTCCGCGCGACGAGGACATGCAACTGCTCGGGTCCATCGGACCGCGAGTCGTGTTCGCCACCGACGTCGACATCGCTCGTCGTGTCTGTGACCAGCGGATGGCGGCGTTCACCGAGTCGATTCCCGAGAATCTGCAGCTGTTGTGGAGTGAACAGGACTGGACTCTCGGATCGATGCCCCTGACCAGCTCGGGGCGCGATTGGGATGCCGCGATCGATGCGGTCGCGCGACTGTCGGGGATGCTGCACGTTCTGCCGCCGGTCCGCGGTAGCGCCGTGTACGGCTCGCGTCCGGGCGGCGGCGAGTCCGTTCGTGATCGAAGCGATCCGGGTCGACCGTTGGTGCAGGAACCGCGCGTCGGGCCGCCCCGCAACCAGCAGTCCGGGAACGTGCCGCCGCGCAGTGTAGAACCGCGCAGCGTGGAGCCGCGCGGTGTGGAGACGAGAAGTCCTGCTGCCGATTCTCGTCCGCAGGAGGCGACTCGACGGCCGAGTCCACCGAGGCCGGATCAGAGCGGACCGCAGGCCACGCGATCGGTGAATCCGGTGCGACCGGTGCCGCGTCCGCCCGTGTCCCGTCCGATTCCGTTCGATGCGGATCGGCGACGCAACCAACCCTGATCATTCTCGGGCGTGCCTACCGGCCTCGGCGGCTGGGCACCGTTAAATTCGTACCTCGTGACGGTTTTCTCGGGCGTTGTGGTCCTCGTGCTGGTACTCGTCGTTCTCGGTTACGTCCTGAGTGTGGTGCGCCGCCTCGCGCGGTACCGCGGTCTGGCCGAGCAGAGCGCACGGCTCGTCGACATCGAGCTCGAGCGTCGATACGAGCAACTGCAACCGTTTCTGACTGCGGCCGAGTCGGCGGACCTGTCGGGCGACCTGCTGCGTCAGCTCGCCGGAGCGCGTTCGTGGTCCAAGGCAGTCCGTGATCGCGGACTGGGCCTGCAGGCGCAGGCTGCCGCCGAGAACGCTCTGTCCGCCGCCTTCCACGCGGTTCTCGACGACGCCGAAGCGCGCCGCAGTGTCGTCGGCAACTGGGCGTTCCAGGGGCCGGCCGGCGAACTGACGGTCACCGAGAAGCGGATTGCCGGCGCGGTGCGGGTGTACAACGACACGGCGTATCAGCTGTCCGAGGCCGTCGGATCGTTCCCCTCGTCGCTGGTCGCGAAGGCTCGATCGGTGACCGCGCCCGAACCGTTCGTCGAAACCAAGGAGTCCCTGGACGAGCACCGCGCCGCCGAGCTCGCCGCGTAGGGGAGCGCTGCGCCCAGTACCCGGGTGCGGGTGGTCGAGAATCTCGGTGGGTAAGTTCGTACCGACCCGACCGCCTCATGGCACGACGAGAGGAACCGAACATGGCCGACAGCGCTGCGAATTCGGACAGGCAGGAACTGGCCGATCTGGTGAAAGAGCTCGCCGTCGTGCACGGGAAGGTGACGTTGTCCTCGGGCAAGGAAGCCGACTACTACGTGGATCTGCGTCGGGCGACCCTCCATCATCGCGCAGGTGCCTTGATCGGTTCGCTGATGCGCGAACTCGTCGCCGACTGGGATTTCGCGTCGGTCGGCGGTTTGACGATGGGCGCAGATCCGGTCGCGATGGCGATCATGCACGCGCAGGGCCGGCCGATCGACGCATTCGTGGTGCGCAAGGCCGCGAAGGCTCACGGCATGCAGCGCCAGATCGAGGGACCGGACATCGTCGGCAAACGTGTTCTGGTGGTGGAAGATACGACGACGACCGGCAATTCGCCCCTGACCGCAGTTCGAGCCCTGCGCGACGCGGGCGCGACGGTGGTCGGGGTCGCCACAGTCGTGGATCGGGCGACGGGTGCGGACGATGTCATCGCCGCCGAAGGGCTCGAATATCGATCCCTGCTCGGCTTGGCCGACCTCGGTCTGTAGCCACTTCGCGGCCGGACCGGGGGCCCGGCCGCGAAAATGACTGTCTACAAGCCGGATTCAGCGAATGAGCTGTGCGACGACCACGAAGTTGTCGTCGGTGGGTTCGCCGCCTTGGACGTCGCAGTTGGCCAGGATCAATCGTCCTGCTACCGACTTGCGCAGTTCGTTGTCCGCGAGCAGAGATCCCTTCGGTAGGGGGCCCACCGATTCGACGGCGTACTCCAGAGTGCCGCTCGCGGTGCGCAGCACAACGGTGTCGCCAGGGGTCACCACCCGCAACGCCTTGAACGGGGCGTCCCGCTTCGAATAGTTGTGTCCGGCAACAACTACCGTCTGCTCGGTCGAGGTGCCCGGCATGCCACTCTCGGCCCACCAGGCCGGTAGTTCGTCCACCGGGTTCAGCACCTGCCCGCTTTCCCCGCCGCGATAGAGGGGGTCCGGATGAATGGGACTGCTCAGATAGGTCGACCCGTCCGCCGAGCGCAGCTCGATGTACTCCGGTCGAGAGGGGGCGACATCGCCCGTCGGTGCAGCCCCCGAGATCTGTGACTGCACCGGCGAACGATCGGGTGCGGCGATCCCGACTTCGTCACTCGCACAACCTGATACGAGAAGAACGAACGTCAGGATCGCCGTCCACAGCCAGCGGGTGTTACGAGGTGGCATCGGTGGAGCTGCGGCGACGCAGGTAGAACGCGCCACCGGCAGCTGCGACGACGACCACGCCGACGCCGGCCAGGATCACCGGGGTGTTCGACGAGCTGTCCGAAGCGCCCGACGCCTCGTTCGAGGAATCGCCGAGTGCCAGATCGACCGGCGGGAGCTCTCCGGCCACGCTGACGACGCCGTTGTCGTCGGTGGTGAAGTAGTCCGCGACGGTGAAGGATCCGTCCTCGTTCTTGACGCCGACGAGCGAGACTCCGGTCTCGTCGACGACGACGGTGTTCTCGTCGACCTCGGTGACGGGTACGTCTTCCTTCACGGTGTTGCCGAGGTTGATGGTCCACTCGAACTTCGGTCCGCTGGCTGCCAATTCGGCTGCCTCGGCCTTGAGATCGGCCTCGGCCTTCGCCTTGGCGTCGGCCTCGGTCTTGGCGGCCGTTGCGGCGTCCTGAGCCGTCTTCAACGTGGCTGCTGCCTCCGTGGCCTTGGTCTTGGCGGCCGCGGCTGCGTCGGTCTTGGCCTGCAGGTCGGCGTTCGCCGTCTCGACGGCCGTATTCGCCGTCACCAGTGCCGCTGCGGCCGCGTCGGCCTTGGCCTGCAATTCAGCGACATCGGCGTCCGACGGCGCGGAATCGAGTGCAGCCTGGGCAGCGGTTGCCGCCTCGGCCTTGGCGTCGGCATCGGCCTTCGCTGCGTCGGCGGCAGTTCGGGCGTCGGCTGCGGCCTTCTCGGATGCAGTGTCTTCACCGGCTGCGGCCTCGGCGGCGGCTTCGAGGTTCTTCGCGTTCTGCTCGGCCACTGCAGCCACTGCGGCAGCGGTCTGAGCCTCGATGTTCAGTGCCAGCGACTTCGCGGCAGCGGCAGCGGCAGCGCGAACTGCAGCGGTCACCTTGGCGAGGTTGAAGTTCTTGAACGAATCCTGAACAGCGGTAACGGAATCCGCGAGCGCCTTGTTCGATGCGTCGGCTTCGACCTTGGCGGTGGCGGCGAGTTCGGCCTTCGCGTCGGCGTCTGCACGAGCTGCCTCGGCTGCGGCGGTGGCGTCGGGGTCGCCCGAGACGGCTGCGGCTTCGAGCTCCTTCGCCTTCGCCTCGGCCTCGGCTGCGACTGTTGCAGCGCTGTCGGCGGCGGCCTTGGTTTCGTCGGCCTTGGTCTTCAGTTCGGCAGCGGTGTTCTTCGCTGCGGTGACCGCTGCGCTCGCTGCTGCGCTCTCGACCTTGGCGTTCGAGGCGGCCGTGACGGCGGCCTTGGCCTTGACGTCTGCCTCGGCAGCAGCAACCTCGGCCTTGGTGGCGTCGGTGCTCGCGGTGGCCTCGGCTGCCTTGGCCGTCTCGAGTCGTACCTGGGCGGCAGCCGATGCAGCTGCAGCTTCCTTGCTGGCGGCCTCGGCGTCGGCGATCGCCTTCTTCTCGGCGTCGGACAACTGCGGAATGACGTCGAGATTGACTGTGGCCGTGCCGTCTTCGTTGAACACGACGCCGCCGGTGATCTGCGGCAGTGGACGAACGGCGGAGGGGGCTTCGGGTGTCGGGACTGCGGCTGCGGCGGCCGCGGCTGCGTCCTCGGACGTGACGGCCGGGACAGGTGCGTCGATCTGTCCTTCGGCTGTTGCGGTGCCCGATCCTTCTACTGCGGCACCCTGTTCGCCTGTGGGAGCGGCGGGTTCGACGCCCTCGGATTCTTCGCCCGCCGGTGCTTGAACCTCGGAGCTTTCCGGCGTGCTGGGCTCCTGAGCACTGGCGATTCCCGGTGCAGCGATGGACAGTGACAGTGCCATGGCGGCCCCGGCTGCGGCGAGGCGCGCCTTCTTGGACCTGGCGATCGACTTCTGCGACATGGAGATTGTGGCCCTTCGGTCAGTGGCAGCAGTGAGCTGCGCGCACCCGTCCTCCCACGCGGAACGAGTGTTGTTGGTGAGTCACACGAACAACCGTGATGACGTGACCGTAAACCAACCGGACGGTACATCGAACCGAAAAGTCCTTTACTGAGGTATTGGTTACCAAAGTGTTACTGATGAGACGGATGTGACGAATGAGGCCATTGATACACGTCGACGGCCGAAAGCGATGCTCTCGGCCGTCGGATTCAGCGGTTGATCGAAAGGCTCAGTCGCCTACTGTCACCGCGCGGGCCTCGTCGATGCTGTGCGGTGCCGGCTCGTGTTCGTCCACGTGAGCGAGGACTTTTCGGCCGCTCGCAAGGACGACGATGGCCAGGGCCGTGCAGGCCGCGCCGACCCAGAACGGGACGTGCATGTTGGATTCACCGAGCTTGCCGGCCAGGTAGGGAGCGGCGGCACCGCCGGTGAAGCGGACGAAGCTGTAGGCCGCCGACGCGGTCGAGCGCTCCACCGGCGCCGAGATCATGACGGTCTCGGTGATCAGAGTGTTGTTGACGCCCAGGAAGAGGCCGGCCACGACGGTTCCGACGATCAGGACGGTCTTGTTCTCGGTGAACATCGCCATGACGCCGAGGTCGACGGCGAAGAGCAGGAGCGAGAGCATCATCATGTTCAGCGTTCCGTAGGCCCGCTGCAGTCTCGGTGCGATGAACACCGATGCCACGGCCAGGCAGAGGCCCCAGCCGAAGAAGATGAAACCGATCGAGTAGGTGCCCATGTCCAGGGGGAACGGGGTGTACGCCAGCAGGGTGAAGAAGCCGTAGTTGTAGAGCAGTGCGGTGATGCCGACGGTCAGCAGTCCGCGGTGTCGCAGTGCCCGGAACGGGTCGAGGATCGACGTGGTGTGCGCGGGCTTGGGGGTGTCCGGGAGCATGACGATCAGCAGGATGAACGCGATGGCCATCAGTACCGCGACGCCGAAGAACGGTCCGCGCCAGCTGAATCCGCCGAGTAGGCCGCCGACCAGCGGGCCGGTCGCGATTCCGATGCCCAGTGCGGCCTCGTAGAGGATGATCGCGCGAGCGACGCCGCCGGATGCTGCACCGACGATGGTCGAGAGTGCCGTGGCGATGAACAGGGCATTGCCCAGTCCCCAGCCGGCGCGGAATCCGATGATCTCGCCGACGGAACCGGACATGCCGGCGAGGGCGGCGAAGACCACGATGACGGCCAGGCCGGCCAGTAGCGTGCGTTTGGGTCCGAATCGGCTGGACACGACGCCGGTGATGAGCATCGCGACGCCGGTGACGAGCATGTAGCTGGTGAACAGCAGCGACACCTGAGACGGCGAGGCGTGCAGTTGTTCGCCGATCGGCTTGAGGATCGGGTCGACGAGACCGATGCCCATGAAGGCGATGACGCTGGCGAACGCGACGGCCCATACTGCGCGCGGTTGCTTCAGCAGGCTGTCGGGGGAGGTGCTGGTGGTCACGAAAGAGTTCCTCTCTTTTCGCGATCGACGGGTTCGAGGATGCTGCGAAGCTCGCTCAGGCCGTCGGTCAATTTCTGGATTTGTTCCGGGTCTCGGTCGGACAGGTACGGGACGAGTCCGTCGACGATGTGACGGCGACTCGCGGCGAGCCACCGACGGCCGGCCTCGGTCATCTCGACGAGCACGGCTCGTGAGTCGTCCGGGTCGGACGTCTTGGTCACCAGACCGTTCTTGCCCAGCTTCGCGAGCAGTGCCGTGGCCGAGGGCTGAGAGCATCGGTCCAACTCGGCGAATGTGCTGATGCGCAGGGGCTGGTACTCCTCGAGCAGCGACAGTGCGCGCATCCACGCTCTGGGCCATCCGTCGCTGCCGAACCGGGCGGCCAATCGAACGAAGCGTGACGAACTGGTGACCAGCTCCGAGACCAGATCTTTGAGGTCGTCGTGGGAATGGCTCACGGTTTATTGTTACATACACTAACTATCTATCGCAACGCGAGGCTCACCTGCCGTTGAAATCGGGTGAGGTGAGCTCGGGGGAAGAGAACGGTCAGTGTCGACTCAGTAGATCGGCGATCTCGCGATCCCACTCGGCGTTTCGGCGCCCGTCGTAACGGAAGCGCATGACGTAGTAGAAGCCGATCAGCGCAGTGGCCGCCAGGATCCAACTTCCGACAGCACTGAAGATCGCGGCAGCGACGACATCCGACGAGGTCAGTGGCCGCAGGCTCAGCTCGCCGGCGTCGTTCACCCAGATCTGAGCGGTCGTACCTACCGGCGACCCGGTGTCGACGCTGACGCGGCCGGTGTGCTCGACGCCTCGGTAGACCCACTGCGAGGGAACGGCCGTCACGGCGGCACCGTTGGTGGAGTCGAAGCTGGTCGCGGCAGTCGGTGCCACGGTTGCGACATCGGTCGTGGTGGCCGTCACCTGGTGGATCGACGTGCGCTGCTCGTCGAGTCGTTGCTGCTGCTCGGAGTAGGCACCGATGCCGATCCACAGTGAGAACGGCACCATGACGATCAACAGGGTGACGACCCAGCGCTTGATCTGTGCCTGGCGGAGGTCGCAGTCGCGGAGAAGCGGATTGGGGTAGCCGGCGACCTCGTCACCTGCGATGCGAGTGTGCCCGGTGAGTTTGCGGCGCATGATGGTCCCCAGTGCTTTCGAAAATGATCCGACCGACCTGTCCACGATGCCCACGCTCACTGCGAGTATCAAGCGATAGGGGTCAGGGTCACATGTGACGGTCGTTATGACGGATTCGCCCCGGAAAGGTCGGAAGTGAACATCGATCGGGTGGGATGTGCCCGCGTTGCCGCGTCGGTAGCAGGTGCGGTGACAGTGCTCGGGGCGTGGACGGGCTCGGCACGGCTGCAGAAGATTGCCAAGCCGCTGATCGTTCCTGCATTGGCCACCGCCCTCGATCCAGCACACGACCGGGTGCTGGCGACGGGTCTGGTCGCAGCCACCATCGGCGACGTGCTGTTGATCGACCCGGACGACGACTCGGCCCTCGAACTCGGTGCCACTGCATTCGGAGTCATGCAGAGTTGCTACACGTTTCTGCTGTGGCGTCGTGGTGCGCGACCGGTTCTGCTGGACGCCGTTCCGCGATACGCGGGCTGGCTGGCCGCGTCGATCCTGCTGGCTCGACGCCAACCGGCGGTCGCCCCGACCCTGTCGGCCTACGGCGGCGTGCTCGCGACGACGTCGACGTTGTCTGCACGGTCGGTCTCGCGTGGGGGTGACCGCCGGCTCGTCGTTGGCGGCATCCTGTTCACGGTGTCCGACGCGTTGATCGTCCACCGACGACTGTTCCTCACCGACGAACGGCACCGCCGCACGGCGGAGGCGGTGATCCTGTCCACGTACGTGGCCGCTCAGATGTTGCTCGTCGACGCCCTGGCCACTACTCGTCGACGCCGTGACGGGGAAGCAGCAGAACCCGCTCTCGATGGGCCGGGTCCACTCGAACGGCGATGACCGTGCCCGGCTCGAAGTGTGCGGTGTCGGCTCGGGGAATGCCGTAGACGATCTTGCCGAAGTAGCTGCTCGAGCCCGGCACGGTGAACTCCAGGTCCAGCTCGGCGGTGTCGTCGTCGATGCGCCGGATCGCGTCCACCGTCGCCCACCCCTCGACGCCGTGTTCGATCAGATCCTTCTGCTCGCGCGTGGGGCGTCCGGCGATCATCATGGCCAGGCCGAGGGCTGCGCCGAATCCGGCCACCAGGGCTGCCAACTGGTACGGCAATGTGCCGGGCGGGGTCTTGTCCACGAGCCAGCCGATCCAGACTGCCAGCACTATCGAATAGCCGATCGCCACGACGACGACGGCTCGCACGATCCTCGAGTCGTTCACTTCGGTACTCCTGTGCCGTCGGGAGACGGCGTTCGATCGATCGGAGATTGGGGGTTACTCGTAAGTAGGGTTACATGTACGGTGATCGATGTGACTCGACCAACTGTCTTCATCTCAGGTGCCGCGGCCGGCATCGGCCGTGCAACGGCACTCAAGTTCGCTGCCAACGGTTACCTTGTCGGTGCGTACGACATCGACGAGACCGGTTTGGCGTCACTCGGCAAGGAAGCTGCTTCGCTCAGCGGTCGGGTGTTCACCGGTACTTTGGATGTAACCAACTCCGACCAGTGGGAAACCCGGTTGAAGGAGTTCGTTGCCGAGGGTGACGGTCGACTCGACATCTTGATCAACAATGCCGGGATCCTCGCTGCAGGGGCCTTCGAAGACATGCCGCTCTCGGTGCATCGCCGCCAGATCGACATCAACGTCAACGGCGTCGTCTACGGCACCCACGCTGCATTCCCCTACCTCAGGGACACCCCGGGCGCGCAGGTCGTCAACCTGTGCTCGGCCTCGGCCATCTACGGTCAGCCCGAGTTGGTGACGTACGGCGCATCCAAGTTCGCGGTGCGCGGCATCACCGAGGCGTTGGATCTCGAATGGAGCAAGTACGACATCGCGGTCAAGGCCATGTGGCCGCTGTTCGTCCAGACGGCGATGACCGAGAAGATCTCGACGGGCACCACGAGCTCGTTGGGCATCAAGCTCACCGTCAAAGATGTGTCCGACGCGATCTTCGACGCCACCCGTCCGGTGAAGCGCCGGTTGCACAAGGTGCACTTCCCGGTCGGGCTGCCCTCCAAGGCGCTCTCGCTCGGTTCACGGTTCTCGCCTGCGTGGCTCACCCGTGAAGTCAACCGCCGTCTGAGCCACACCTAGAACGCCGCACCGGACGATGCCGGCGCTGCGCCGGTATCGTCTGTCTTTCGAGCAGTAGGTGTCGAAAGGTGGGTCGGGTTTTCTTCATGCTGAGCACGGTGCGGTCGAGCAGGACAAGACAATTCGGGACAGTGCGATTCGGAACGGTGCGGGCGTGGGTGGTCGCTGTCGGGGTCGGGTCGGCGCTCGTACTCACCGGCTGCAGTAGCGAGTCGGCTGCGCAAGCGCCGCCTACGTCGTCGACCACCACCCCCGTGCCGACCACCACGACGACCGCACCGACCACGACTCCGCCGCCGGTGACGACCACGTCGGAAGCGCCGCCGCCCCCGCCGGTCGAACCACCCCCACCGGTCGCGGAGCCGCAGACGACGTATGCCGCGATCGGCGGGGCCTATTACTTCACTTCGCCCGACGGGCTGTTTCAATGCGGCATCGTGCCGCTGTCGAGTCGCACCGAGGCCGGCTGTCAAGGCACGACCACCCCGGTTTCGCCGCGGCCCGACGACTGCATGATCAACTGGGGCAACGGTATTCGCGTGACCAACGACGGTCCCGCGGCATTCATGTGTTCCGGGGGAGTGGTGTACACCTCGGGTGGCGAGTCGATGGATCCGCCGCTGGCTGTCGGTGCGACCATCGCCGAGGGTGGCTACACCTGTACCTCGGCCGAGAACGGAATCTCGTGCGCGAACGACGCCACCGGTCACGGATTCCGGATCGCGCCCGACAGTAACGAAATCTATTGAGCGAGAACGAGATCGACGGCCAACCGGCCGAAGCCGGTCCCACCGAATGGGGTGAGAACCCGAACGGCGTCGGCCCGTGGTCGGACACCCACGACGAGCCGCCGCCCGCCGACCCGCGACTGGACCCCGAACTACTCGCCGCCGGTGATCGACGCAATGTCGTCGACGCATATCGATACTGGCGACGCGAGGCCATAGTTGCCGACATCGACACTCGCCGTCATTCACTGCACGTCGCCATCGAGAACTTCGCGAACGACGCGAACATCGGCACCGTGGTGCGCACGGCCAACGCCTTCGCTGCACAGGCGGTGCACATCGTCGGGAGGCGTCGATGGAACCGTCGCGGCGCGATGGTCACCGACCGGTACCAACACATTCACCACCACGATTCGGTGGAGGCGCTGATGGCGTTCGCCGAGGACCAGGGGCTCGTCGTCGTCGCCGTCGACAACACCCCGGGCTCGGTGCCGATCGAAACGGCAGAATTGCCGCGCAACTGCCTGCTGCTGTTCGGTCAGGAGGGTCCCGGCGTCTCCGATAGTGCGCGGGAGTCCGCGTCCATGACGGTCTCGATCGCGCAGTTCGGGTCGACACGCAGCATCAATGCCGGTGTTGCGGCCGGGATTGCGATGCACTCGTGGATTCGTCGCCACGCCGATCTCGATACCGCATGGTGAGGACAGGGCCTTACCAGGACGGGATGTAACGGTTCGGCAACGGTAGTGGCAGGATTGCGGGTATGCAGGAGTTGTGGTCGCAGCGTGCCGACGCTGCGGAGGGGGCCGTCGTCGCACGGCACATGCGTCGGCTGTGGGGACTGCCCGGTACGGCGCTCGGAGTCGTCGCGTGGCCGCCCGTCAAGCATGAGCGTGCCTTCCTGCGCTGGCACTACTGGTGGCAGGCACACATGCTCGACTGCGCAGTGGATGCCGCCGACCGCGAACTCACCACAAAACGTCGTCGACGCCTGACGAAGATCACCCGCGCGCACCGCACGCGAAACCTCACCGGCTGGACCAACAACTACTACGACGACATGGCCTGGCTCGGGTTGGCCCTCGAACGTGCGCAGCGTCAGCACTTCGTCGGAAATCGCAGCGGCATCCAGCAGATCGAGATGGAACTGTTCGACGCCTGGGCTCCGGCCGAAGGCGGCGGCATCCCGTGGCGCAAGAAATCCGACTTCTACAACGCGCCTGCCAACGGCCCGGCCGCGATCATGCTCGCCCGCACCGGCCGGCTCTGGCGTGCCCAGGAGATGTCGGACTGGATGGACCGCACGCTGCGTGACTCACGCACCGGATTGATCCTCGACGGCATGCACTCCACTCGCGCCCTCGTCGACGTGGGCAAGTCCGGCGAGGTCGAACGCGCGATCTACAGCTACTGCCAGGGCGTCGCACTCGGCCTGGAAACCGAACTCGCACTCCGTCTCGGCGAGCCGAGGCATGCGCAGCGCGTCCACGCGCTGGTCGACGCCGTCGAGAACCACCTCACCCGCAACCTCGTCATCACCGGCGGCGGCGGGGGAGACGGGGGCCTGTTCAATCCGATTCTCGCGCGCTACCTCGCGTTGGTGGCCACCGAACTACCCGGCGACACCGACGCCGACGATCGTGCACGAGAGGTCGCGGCCGCAATCGTCCTCGTCTCGGCCGAGGCCGCATGGGAGAACAGACTCGAAGTGGAGGACAACCCACTGTTCGGTGCCGACTGGACCCGCGAAGCACGATTCCCGGGGCAGGGCCTGCACATCGCCACCTTCGCCGAGGGAACGGTCCGACCGTCCGAGGTGCCGGAACGCGACCTGTCCGTGCAACTAGGTGGCTGGATGCTCATGGAAGCGGCCTACCGCGTCTGTGCTGCTGGTTTCTAGGTCGTACCGGCTGGTCCTACTCGACAACCTCGTCGACGACGATCGTCTCTTCGGGACGCGCCATTTCCTTGCGGTATTGCCAGATGCCCAGACCCGTTCCGACGACCAGCAGCACGATCATGCTGATCAGCACCGCGGGCATCAGCCACGGGATGCGTTGGATGAACGAGCCGAAGTAGAAGCCGACGAGCAGCAGCACCGGTGCCCAGATGATTGCGCCCAGAGTGCTGGCGATGGTGTAGCGACGGTGATCCATCTTCGCGGCCCCGGCGACCATCGGACACAGCGTGCGCACCCACGGGATCCAACGCGCGACGAGAACCGCCCAGAATCCGTGCTTTTCCAGCAGCAGATTGACCTTGTGCAGGTTCTTGGTGTTGAGGTACTTGCCGTTCTTGCGGGCCACCAGCGTCGAACCGGTTCGGTGGCCGATCATGTATCCCACCTGGTTGCCTGCGATCGCCGCGACCATCGCACCGACCGAGAGAGCCCAGATGTGGCCGGTGCCCGACGCGTGCGTCGCCATGACGATGCCCGCCGTGATAAGCATCGAGTCGCCGGGTAGGAACAGGCCGATGATCACCGCGCATTCGATGAACACGAATGCCATCACGATCACCCACACGACCAGCGGACCCGCCGACTGCAGCGGTCCGAAACTGCCGACGGCCTCGGTGGACACGGTCTGCAGTGCGGTGGCGGTCAATGCGGTGGCGCTCAGTGACACGGGCTCGATCGCTTTCGGAATTTCTCGATCAGGACTTGGAGTCCGGGGCGTCGGCTTCGATCGCGTCGGCTGCTTCCCCGAGTGGAGTCTTGCGGGCCTTGATCATGCGCTTGCCGACCTCGATCACGATGGGTAGTACGGACACGGCGACGATCAGCAGGAAGATGATGTCGACGTGGTCGCGGATGAACGCGATCTGTCCGAGCAGGTACCCCAGAACCGTGACACCCGCGCCCCACAGGATGCCGCCGACGACGTTGTACGTCAGGAACAGCGAGTACTTCATGTGCGACGCACCGGCGACGACCGGCGCGAACGTCCGCACGATGGGTACGAATCTCGCCAGGATGATCGTGATCGGGCCGTGCTTCTCGAAGAAGACGTGCGACTCGTCGATGTACTTCTTCTTGAAGAATCGGGCGTCGTTCGTCTTGAACAGGGCGGCACCACCCTTGGTGCCGATGAGGAAACCGACCTGGTCGCCGAGGATCGCCGCGATGGGAATCAGGATGACCAGCGTCCAGATGGACGCGAACGGCTCGATCTCGGTGGACTTCGATGCCGCGATCAGGCCGGCTGTGAAGAGCAACGAGTCGCCGGGCAGCAGCGGGAACAGCAGGCCCGACTCGATGAACACCACCAGCAGCAGACCGATCAGGACCCAGTGACCGAAGGAATTGAGCAGGTTCACCGGATCGAGGAAACCGGGCAACAGGGCCAGATTCGTCGTCACCGATTCCGAAGCAGCAAGAAGACTCACCGCGCCCACACTACCGGCCGAAACCGGCAACTCCTGAACAGTCGGTGTCGGCCGACCGTGAACTCGATGGCCTGTTCGGCACCCCTCGACGGACAACCACCCGAGAGGGACGTGAGCGGGTACGCACGACACCGAGCCCGGAGGTTGCCATACTGCACAGGACACAATCGAACTTTCAATGGAGGAATGACGCCGTGCCTATCGCAACTCCCGAGGTCTACGCCGAGATGCTGGGCCGGGCGAAGGAACACAAGTTCGCCTTCCCGGCAATCAACTGTGTGGGTTCAGAGTCCATCAACGCCGCCATCAAAGGCTTCGCCGACGCGGGTAGCGACGGCATCATCCAGTTCTCGACCGGCGGCGCAGAATTCGGCTCCGGCCTGGGTGTGAAGAGCATGGTCACCGGCGCTGTCGCGCTCGCCGAGTTCGCTCACGTCGTGGCTGCCGAATACGACGTCACGATCGCGCTGCACACCGACCACTGCCCCAAGGACAAGCTGGACACCTACGTGCGTCCGCTGCTCGCGATCTCGCAGGAGCGCGTCGACGCCGGCAAGAACCCGCTGTTCCAGTCGCACATGTGGGACGGATCGGCCGTACCGATCGACGAGAACCTGGAGATCGCCAAGGATCTGCTGGCCCGCGCTGCGGCCGCGAAGATCATCCTGGAGATCGAAATCGGCGTCGTCGGCGGCGAGGAAGACGGCGTCGAGGCCGAGATCAACGACAAGCTGTACACGTCGAACGAGGACTTCCTCAAGACCGTCGAGGCCCTCGGTGCCGGAGACGCCGGCTCGCGCTACCTGCTGGCGGCCACCTTCGGCAACGTGCACGGCGTCTACAAGCCGGGCAACGTCAAGCTCAAGCCGTCCGTTCTCGCCGACGGTCAGCGTGTGGCCAGCGAGAAGCTCGGTCTGGCATCGGGCTCGAAGCCGTTCGACTTCGTATTCCATGGCGGATCGGGCTCGGCGAAGAGCGAAATCGAAGAGGCGCTCGAGTACGGAACGGTGAAGATGAACGTCGACACCGATACCCAGTACGCATTCAGCCGCCCGATCGCCGGACACTTCTTCTCCAACTACGACGGAGTGCTCAAGATCGACGGCGAGGTGGGCAACAAGAAGGCCTACGACCCGCGCAGCTACCTCAAGAAGGCAGAAGCCGGAATGACGGCCCGTGTGATCGAGGCCTGCAACGACCTGAAGTCGGCCGGACGCAGCGTCAGCGCCGGATAAGCGGCTGCACCCCATGTGAGTGGAACCTCGTAGTGGGCTACGAAGTTCCACTCACATGGGTACTCAGCTGCACACCTTCCACTGATCGCCGTCGAGGCTCAGGTCGAAGGTGCGCGGCGAACGATCGTTCGGGTTGGCGTCCGTGTGGGCGATGACCTGGGCGATCGCCGTGGAGTCGTCGGTGACCTGGATGGCGTCGATGCTGTCGACGGTGGGGATGTTGCCCTGCTCCACGGACACCCGATGCACGTCGGCGAACTCCGCGTCCGGGATGTCGCGATAGAACGTCGCCAGGTCTCCGCAGGACGTGCTGCGCAGCGTGGCCAGATCCCCGGCGGCCAGCGCCCTGGTGAACGACTCGACCGTCGTGCGAATCTGCGCTTCCGGGGAGTCTTCGACGTTCGTGCGGTCGATCAGCAGGTACGCACCGGCGGCCACTGCCGCGATCACGACTACCGCGGCCACCAGAGCCGCCCACCACTTCTTGTGACTCGGTTTGTTCGGTTCCGCAGCCGGCGGTCCGACGCGGCGTGGTCCGACCTGCTGCGGCCGAGCTTTCTGCGGTTCGATCTTTCTGGGCGCGATCTTTTGGGCCGCAATCTTCTGGGGCTCGGCTTTTCGAGGCGCAGCTACCGGCGAATCGGCTGCAGGTGCAGCGATCTTCTCGGTGGAGGCGTCCGTCGATTCGTCGGCCGGCTTCTTCTTGTTCAGGTCGATCTTGGTCGTGTCGGCCTCGGGGGTCGCATTGTTCTTCTCGTCCGGCATGCGTTCTCCCTCGTTCACCGAATTCCTCGAAAGCTGTAAGTCCGAAATTTCGTCAGCTGGCAGCCTATCGACCGCGTGTGCAGCGCAGCGTGAGCGCCGCCGGGGGTGTTCGGACACGATTGGGTGACGTAGGGGCACAATGAGCGCCATGACTTCTTTCGGTGATCTGCTCGGACCTCAACCAACGCTGTTGCCCGGCGACGACGAGGCCGAATCCGCACTGCTGAATCACGAGGCTCCCGAGACGGTTGCTGCGGCACATCCGACGGCGTCGATCGCGTGGGCGTATCTCGCCGAGGCCGCTCTCGAATCGGGTGCCACCATCACCGCGTACGCCTATGCGCGTACCGGTTATCACCGAGGTCTGGACCAGTTGCGTCGTAACGGATGGAAGGGATTCGGGCCGGTCCCGTACAGCCATGAGCCCAACCGCGGATTCCTCCGATGCGTCGCAGTCCTCGCCAAAGCCGCCCGCGACATCGGCGAGCACGACGAGTACGCCCGCTGCCTCGACCTCCTCGAAGACTGTGACCCCAAAGCAGCGGAAGCGCTCGGCCTGGGCTGATCGGGCCCGCGCGAGCCGGGCGCGTGGCCGAACCCGGATGAAGGCGGGCACCGAGCGGCTGCGGTTGTCGCTGTTGCCCATCGTGCAGTGCGCGTTGGCGGCCGGGGTCGCGTGGTTCGTCGCTACGGATCTCGTCGGTCACGAACGTCCGTTCTTCGCGCCCATTGCGGCCGTCGTCTCGCTCGGTGTGTCCCTCGGGGCGCGGTTGCGCCGATCGGCCGAGCTGGTGGCCGGCGTGACGGTCGGCATCGGCGTCGGCGATCTGTTGATCTCCCTGATCGGCAGTGGGCCGTGGCAGATCGCGCTGGTGGTCGTGTTGGCGATGTCGGCTGCGGTGTTCCTCGACGGTGGCCCCATCATCGCGATGCAGGCCGGATCGTCCGCGGTGCTGGTGGCGACCCTCATTCCTCCTGGCAACATGGGTGGCCCCAACCGCATGGTCGACGCGTTGGTCGGTGGTCTGGTGGGCATCGCGATCGTGGCGTTGATTCCGACGCATCCGGTGTGGCGGGCGCGTAAGGATGCGGCGAACGTGTTGGCGACGGCGGCGAGTGTGTTGCAGAAAGTGGCCGACGGGTTAGTGGCGAACGACCCGAAGCCCATCGAGGATGCGTTGCGCAAGGCTCGGGCGACGCAGTCCGGAATCGATGCTCTGCGGACCGATCTCAAGGGCGGCCGGGAGATCGCGCGCATTTCTCCGATGTACTGGAATCATCGCACTCGGTTGGCGGCCCTGGCGGCGACAGCCGACCCCATCGACAACGCTGTTCGCAATATTCGGGTGCTGGCACGGCGGTCGTTGACCTTGGTGCGCGACGACGAAATTCTCGACCCGCGGGTGGTCGACGAGGTGGAGAAGCTGGCGCATGCGGTGGAGGTCCTGCGCCAGATGATTCTCGCCGATCCGGGGCAGAAGCCGGATGCGGCGGAGGCCGCGCGGGTGTTGCGGTCGGTCGCTGCCGGAGCGAAGCCGGAACTGATCTCGAACGCCGGGTTGTCGGCGACCGTGGTGCTCGCTCAGTTGCGGTCGATCATCGTCGATCTGTTGCAGGTCGCCGGGCTCAAGCGCATCTCAGCGCTGGCGACTCTGCCGCCGACGGTCAAGCATCCGCACGTCCCGCCGGAGTTATGACCCGAGCACACCATTGCATATATGCGTATGTACGCATATGGTGACTGCCTGAAGTCGTTGCAGTCACGAGGGGGAGTCATGGGCGCGGGTCACGGACACAGCCACGGCGTGGGTGGTCATTCGCCCGACGGCGCGGGACCGCCCAGATCTCGGGTTCGCAAGATGATCGTGGCGTTGGCCGTTCTGGTGGTGTTCCTGGTGGTCGAACTGACCGTGGCGCTGGCCATCGGCTCGCTCGGTCTGCTGGCCGATGCCGGCCACATGCTCACCGACGTACTCGGAATGTCGATGGGCTTGATCGCTCTCGTCCTTGCGCGAAAGGGAAGTGCCGCAGCGGCACGGACATTCGGTTGGCACCGTGCCGAGGTGCTGACCGCGATCGCGAATGCTGTTCTGCTGCTGGGCGTTGCGGCGTTCATCATGTACGAGGCGATATCTCGCATCGGCGATGCGCCCGAGATCCCCGGTCTTCCGTTGATTCTCACCGCTGCGGCCGGTCTTGCCGCGAACATCGTCGTCATGATGCTCATCCGCGGCGATGCGAAGGACTCTCTCGCCGTTCGCGGTGCCTACATGGAGGTGCTGGCCGACGCCGTCGGCAGCGTCGGTGTGTTGGTGGGCGGTGTGCTCATGCTGGTGTTCGGGTGGACCTGGGTCGACATCGTCGTCGGCGTGCTCATCTCGCTGTGGGTGGTTCCGCGTGCGATCAAGCTCGCCGGGTCGGCACTGCGCATCCTCACTCAGGCGAGTCCTGCCGATGTCGACGTGGACGCGCTGACCGGAGATCTGAGCGCCCTTCCCGGAGTGACGGGAGTGCACGACCTACATGTGTGGACCCTGACCACCGGAATGGACGTGGCCACCGTGCACCTGGAATGCGAGGGGTCGTCGTCGATGGTGCTCGATCGAGCGCGCTCGCTGTTGTCGACCTACGGACTCGACCATGCCACCGTGCAGGTCGAGCCGACCGCACACGGCCGAACCTGCAAGGAAGAGCTCACCTGGTGACGGTGCGTACCTCGGTTCCCGGACGCCAGACGTCGATCTGCATGTGATCGTCCACCAGTGACGTCAGTACCACTTCGCCGATGTCGAGATCGAACACGTGATACGGCACGAGTTCGCCGGGAGCCGCGTCGAATATCGGTTGCAGCACAGCAGGATCGGTGATTTCTGCGGCGATTCCGCTGATCTTTGCGTCGCCGCCCTCCATCGAGTGGTGGCCGGGATTGCTGTGCAATGCGAAGCGGCCGTCGCGCTGAAGATCTCGCGCTTTGGCGGCACCGAGCATCGAGCCGAGTCGCAGCACCCCGGTGTCCACGAACTCCACCTCGGTTCCACTGACGCGCGGTGAGCCGTCTGTTCGTAGCGTCGCAAGAACATGGTGCTTGTGCGCGGTGAATCGAGCCCGTACCGCGGACGCGAGAGTCGGGACCGCTGCCGAGAATTCGTTCCACGTCGTCATGCGCACATTATGCGATCCGACACCGACAGTGTTGGAAAGAATGCACGGAACCCGCCCGAACAGACGGAATCCCGCCGATTGCGTTCGATATCGTGCACTCTTTCCCGCTGGACCTGTCAGATCCAGAATCGCATCAGGTAGTTGCCGTTGCCGGCGAAGAACTCGGGGACCCCCGACAATCCGAACAAGGTGTAGATCGCTCCGAAGAAGGCGGCATTGACGGCCGGCACGAAAAGCAACGCAACGAGGACGAGGATTCCGTATCCCTTGAACTGGTTCAGCGACGCTCGGGTGGTGGGTGAGAGCGAGGGTTCGAGGGCGGCGTAGCCGTCGAGTCCGGGCACCGGGATCAGGTTGAGGATCGTAGCCATGATCTGCAGAAACGCCAGAAAGCTGAGCCCGTACCAGAAGGCGGCGTTGGTGCCGGCGGTACCGAACAGCCTGATGACCGTCAGAAGAACAACGGCGAGAACGGCATTGGCGAACGGGCCGGCCAGTGCGATGCGCCGCTGGGTCGACGCCGAGAACTGCCCGGTGCGCAGGTAGACGGCACCGCCCGGCAGGCCGATCCCACCGATCGCGATGAACACCACCGGGAGAACGATGGACAGCAGCGGGTGGGTGTACCTCAGCGGGTTCAGGGTCAGGTAGCCGCGGAGCTCGACTTCGCGATCACCGGCTCGAAACGCGGTGTAGGCGTGGCCGAATTCGTGCAGGCACACCGACGCGATCCACCCGGCGAGAACGAGCACGAACACTCCGATGCGCGCGGCGACGGACGTGACGTCGTCCGCCGTCCAGGCAAGGGCACCACCGATTCCGGCGACGGCGAGCACCGCGACGAAGATCGGGCTCGGCAGTACGGGACTGCGCCGCACCGGAACGGTCATCGGACCAGTGGGGCTGTCATCGGACCAGCAACCACTCCTGATGGTGGCGGTAGAAGGTCGACCGCTTCACCGCCTTGCCGCCGGCGATGCCGTCGCGCGTCAGTTCGGCGGCGGGGGAGCCGAGTTGCATGGCGCGGCCGCTGACCCAGCGGCGCGGCAGAAATCGGCGACGGCCGACGACGCGTGCGCGGAGGCCGGGCATGTCCGCGGTGGGAGCCACCTCGACTCCGGGCACGACGCCGGAGAACAACCGGGTGTCGTCGACGTACGCCTCGCCTTCGAGGTCGGTTCCGTCGGCACCGCCGAGCAGTGCCCTCCCGACGACGGCCTTGCCTGCATCGTCGCGGATGAGGGGTGTGCTCGACGCCGTACCCGTCAGGGCGACCTTGGCGGCACGTGACCCGGTGCCCAGCTTGTAGATGTGCGCGGCATCGGTTGCGTTCTCCGGCACGAACGCGACCTCGACGTGCAGCCGTTCGGTGCGCATCAGGCGCGTCAGCAGCGCGGCGAGGGATGCATCGTCGCCCAGGACGATGATGCGTGGCTCGGGAGCGGATTCGATGTCGGAGAAGATCGCGCTGCAGTCGTCGTCGGTCGGTACTGCGTCGGCGTTGCGCAGTGGGACGTCGGTCAGCGTGATCGGCAGCAGCGGGTTGCCGCACTGCAGAACGAACGGTGTCACGGCGCTCCTAGATCTTCCGATGAATCCTCGTCACGACCATAGTGCCCTCGTTCGGCGTCGACCGTAGCGGCATGCGGGCCAGCTCACCGCCTCGGCTAGACTGTTCCCCCGGCCACTGTCGCGCCTGCGACGAATGGTGACTGCTGCATTCGCTCGAGTACATCTGCAGCACGTCCTTGCACGAAAGCAACGTAGGAGAGCACATGCCGGCGATAGTCCTGATCGGCGCCCAGTGGGGCGACGAAGGCAAAGGCAAAGCCACCGACCTGTTCGGCGAACGACTTCAGTGGGTGGTTCGCTACCAAGGCGGCAACAACGCCGGCCACACCGTCGTTCTTCCCAACGGAGACAAGTTCGCACTGCACCTGATCCCGTCGGGAATTCTCACGCCGGGCGTCAAGAACGTCATCGGTAACGGTGTCGTCGTCGATCC
This sequence comes from Rhodococcus sp. JG-3, assembly GCF_000482405.1. Lineage (NCBI taxonomy): Bacteria > Bacillati > Actinomycetota > Actinomycetes > Mycobacteriales > Nocardiaceae > Rhodococcus > Rhodococcus sp. JG-3. Next base: position 51,584 of record NZ_KI519398.1, on the reverse strand, counting down.
GGGTGTGCTGCTCACCGAGCTCGACGGCCTCGAGAAGCGCGATGTCGATACGTCGAATCTGCTGCTCAGCGCCGATGCGCACCTGATCATGCCGTACCACGTGGCCATCGACAAGGTCACCGAGCGGTTCCTCGGTGCCAAGAAGATCGGCACTACCGGGCGCGGCATCGGCCCGTGCTACCAGGACAAGCTCGCCCGCGTCGGTGTGCGTGCGGCGGATGTGCTCGACGAGAAGATCCTGACCCAAAAGGTCGAGGCCGCACTGGAATTCAAGAACCAGGTGCTCTCGAAGATCTACAACCGCCGGGCGTTGGACCCACAGCAGGTCGTCGACGAGGTGCTCGAGCAGGCCGAGGGATTCAAGCACCGCATCACCGATACGCGCCTGCAGCTCAACCTCGCGCTCGAGCGCGGCGACACGATTCTGCTCGAGGGGTCGCAGGGCACGTTGCTCGACGTCGACCACGGCACCTATCCGTACGTGACGTCGTCGAACCCGACGGCAGGCGGTGCGTCCGTCGGCTCCGGCATCGGCCCGAACAAGATCACCACGGTCCTCGGCATCCTCAAGGCCTACACGACGCGTGTCGGTTCGGGTCCGTTCCCGACCGAGCTGTTCGACAACCACGGTGAGTACCTGGCCAAGCAGGGCGGCGAGGTGGGCGTCACCACCGGTCGTGCCCGACGTACGGGCTGGTTCGACGCGGTCATCGCTCGGTACGCCACCCGCGTCAACGGCATCACCGACTACTTCCTGACCAAGCTCGACGTGTTGTCCAGCCTGGACACCGTGCCCATCTGCGTCGCCTACGACGTCGACGGCGTCCGTCACGACGAAATGCCGATGACGCAGACCGGTTTCCACCACGCGAAGCCGATCTACGAAGAAATGCCCGGTTGGTGGGAAGACATCTCCGGTGCCCGGACATTCGAGGAACTGCCGATCAACGCGCAGAACTACGTCCTGCGTCTCGAGGAACTGTCGGGCGCGTACATGTCGTGCATTGGTGTGGGACCGGGCCGCGACGAAACCATCGTCCGTCGAGACATCCTGCGGTAGCCGAACCCGTCCCCGAAAAGCCCCGAGGCGCTCTGCCTCGGGGCTTTTTCGTGCGTTCCGACGGGCCTCACGCCGACGGGCTCAACGGTTCGATTGAAACAGCGGTTCGAGGTGGAAAGACCATGTCGAAATGAACGTGTCAATTCTTGATTGGCTTCTGACCAGCGAGAATCGCCGTGGCAACGACGGATCTGATTCTTTACAGCTAGCGGCAAAGTGTAAACCAGGAGTCTGCTTCAGCCGGTTAAAAAGTCCCTCGGACTTTTACTGTCACATGGGTAACGGACCAGGTGGTCGTGACGAAACAATGAGCATCGCACCAGTTGCGGAGGCCTCTTCGGATGGCCGACGACCCGACCGGGTCACCCCCTCTCGGCCTCATGAACAAGGCCACCGAAGAAAGTAGAACGAATGAACAAGGCAACCAAAGGCGCACTGGCCGCGGGCGCAGCGGTGGTACTACTGCTCGGTGGTGCGGGTTCGTTTGCGTTGTGGCAGGATTCCGCCGACGTAGATGCCGAGGATATTTCTACCGGTGTGTTGCGGCTGACGCCGGTGGGCGAAGGTAGGTGGGTCGACATTTCGCCCACCGGACCGCGGACCAACCCCGTGACGATCGGAACGTTCAACATGGTCCCGGAAGATCTTCTCGAGTATTCGGCAGACTTCCGGGTAGATGCTGAGGGCGACAACCTGTTGGCAACCGTGACGCCGGATCTGGCATCTATCGACTTACCTGAGAACGGTTCCGTCACGGCCGACATGGTCACGCTGGCGACCACTATCGAGACTGCCGGCGGTGTGGTCCCGACGTTGACCGAGGCAAATGACGGTGACCTGGTGACCGTTGTGGTCCAAATCGGTTTCGACGCGGATGGCATTGCCGGACAGGATGGAACGATCGGTTTGGATCAGTTTCAGGTCGTGCTTCAGCAGATCCGCGAAACTCCTGTGGATCCTGAAGACTGACTCCCTTGGCTGTGTGAAATGAGTGCGTTGAAGTGAGCAGTAGTCGACTGCTGTGGTGTGCACTTCTGGTTGCGGTGGCTGCGCTGACTTATGGGTCGGTGCAGTCCACCTCCGCTCTGTGGCGAGACCAGGCAACTGTGCCCGACGCGGGTTCAATCGCGACCGGAAAGCTCGTCCTGACGGCTGGAGCCCCAGGATCAACTCAGTCGGCCACTTACCCGTTCGAGGAACTGAAACCCCCGGGTCGTGTGCAGATCGGAGACTACGTCCAGCGACCGCTGACTATTGTCAACGCCGGAACCATCCCACTGAAATTTCGCCTAGGCACCGCAGCCGTTCCGTCTTCGTCTGCAGGAGTCGCTACTGTGCACCTCGACGTACGTCTGACTGCGTCGACAACTGAGTGTCCGACGACAGGAGCGTTGCCGGTCGGTACCAAGACGCTTGCCAATGTCGATGTGGCAACCAAAGGTTCGGCCAGTGGAGCATTGGAATGGACCGATGTTGCGCGCGGTGCGAGCGTCTTGTTGTGCGTCCGCTCCACCTTGGTCGCGGCTCCGGCCATGTCGGTTTCATACCGGCACGTGTTCACTTTCGACGCGCAGCAGACGAAGAACAACCCATGACAACGACAGACGATCACCTCATCGACCAACCGACCAACGGCACCCGTTGGTGGGTTGGTCAGGTGTTCTCGTGGACTGCATTGCTGTTTGTCGTAGCAGTGCTTCTCTCCTCGATTGTGGTGCCGAAGCTGGGTGGTGCAATGCCGTATACCGTTTTGACGTCATCGATGGAGCCCACGTACCCACCTGGAACTCTGATCGTCGTCCAGCAGGCCGACGTCGAGAATCTCGGTGTTGGCGAGGCGATTACGTATCAGATCAGATCGGGTGAACCCAGCGTCGTCACCCACCGCATCATCGGGACGACTTTCGACAAAGAAGGTGAGCAGCGGTACATCACCCAGGGAGACAACAACAGCGATCCGGATGTTGAACCGGTCCGACCGATACAAATACGCGGCACTGTTTGGTACAGCATTCCCTACCTGGGTTACGTGAACAACTGGATCACGGGGGAGCGTCGGTCGATTTTCGTGGGGGTCGTCGTGGCCGGGCTGTTCGGGTTCGCGCTGTACCAGTTCATCGGTGCGGGAATCGAGAAAAGGCGATCCAGAAAGAAGACTGATCTCTGATGGGCCAGCATGCGACGCCGGTGTCGTTCTCCCGTCGTACCTTTCAGCTAATGGGTAGTGCAAGACTGCGTGCCTTGCTATCGCTTGGAATGGTTCTGGGATTGGGGGCGGTGGGCACGCTCGCCGTGTGGTCGACAAGTGCTACGGCAACATCTGGCGAATTTGTTACCGGCTCCGTCGACATCAGACTCGACGGCGATGAGGGGCTCGTGTCGAAAATGTACCCGTTCACATTTCCGGTCCAACCACTACTTCCTGGCCAGAGCACGGCGACCGTTGTCGCAGTACAGAACCGAGGATCACTCGCTTTCAGATATGGCGTTTCCGTCGTCGGTTCCGGATCCCTGTCCTCTGTGCTTTCGTTGTCTGCAATGCCGTCGGGGTCGGTGTCCTCGAACGGAACCAGCCGAACGTGCACCGGTGGTACGGCTCAGACTGCGGTGGTACCCAGCGCCAGCTCGCAAGTGATGGTTCCAAATGCATCGGTCGGCCCTGTCGCAGCGACGACGGGTAACACGGATCTCTGTATTCAGGCGACCCTGTCGCCCGGCGCGGCAACTAATTTCCAAGGTACGCAGGCGAATTTGACGCTGCTGTTCACTGCGACGGGAGCGACCGGTGCGTGACGCGTCGCGAAAACGGTTGAGGCCGATTCAAGAGGTCGCACTGTCCGTTGGCGCAATTCTGGGACTGCTGTGTGTGATTGCCAGCCTGTCGGCCGTGGTCTTCGGGGTGACTCCGCTTGTGTTCAGATCGGGTTCCATGGTTCCTGCCATCGATACCGGCGCGCTGGCGTTGGCCGAGACAGTCCCCGCGGCCGAACTCGCAGTGGGCGATATCGTGAGCGTGGACTTGGAGGACGGGACAAAGATTACTCACCGAGTAGCCGATATCGTTACTGTGGTTGGTAATTCCGCGGAACTGGTCCTCAAGGGCGATGCGAACGATGTCGTCGATCCCGAGACGTATGTAGTCGCTGAAGCGCAGCGAGTGTTCGCGGACGTGCCCTATGCGGGGTACTTCGTCTCGTGGCTCAGTACGCCTCTTGCGTGGGGAACCGGCGCATTGCTCTCAGTCTCGTTGCTCGTGGTTGCGTGGCGGCCAACCGACCGAGAACGTCGTGAACCGACGCATTCATCAGGCATGCACGCGGTCATGGCATCGGTCTCACTCGTTGCGGTGACCGCGACGGTGATCGGGGTGGGTGTCTCTCGAGGCGAAATGACCTTGGCCGCAAGCACCGATATCGCCTACGCCGGGACATCGGTGACAGCCGGAACGCTGGCTCGACCAGGGGTAATCAGTTGTACAACAACAGGAACAATTGTCACCGACGCCGTCCTGACGTGGCCGAACAATGAGGCCTACGGCTACGAACTCGCTTACAGGGCATTGTTCCTGGGTCCGTCCGGGCAGGTCCCGCTTGCTCCGGTCTCTGGGACTACCAGAACCTATCGTGTATCCCAGATGGCGCAATTGCTCTCGGCTGGCCAATTCGAGCTGACACTGCGATCGAAGGTGGGAAACTTCGTCTCGGTGGGTTCTCGCATAATAAGAATCAACGTACTGCTCGGCCTGACGAGTTCGTGCGGAAGTGCAACCTCGACGAATGCCGGGGCGGCCGCCCGCAGCGGGCCTGCCCAGATGCCCGAGACTGAGCCGACACAAATAAGCACTTCTACAATCGTCGAACCCGAGCCGATGACGACTGTCGTTCCGCCCACGACAACGGAGTCGACTCCTGCTCCCTTGCCGGAGGCACCCGCCCCAACCTCGACCACCACTACGCCGTCAACAACCACCCCGCCCTCACCCCCGGTAACGACCACCACCACCCCACCCACACCCGCACTGCTGGCGGCTCCCAGGACCTCTCCGTCGGGTGCGTCGACTGCTCAGGTTGTCGATCTCGATGGCGCCCCGACGCTGCAGATCGTCGACACCGCCGGCATCGTTCAGTACAGCGCTCCCGCTACCTCCAGCGAGGCGTACGGCTACGGCGTGCAATGGGCGGCCGGGGATCAGCTGTGGTTGCTCGGTCCGAATCAGTTGGTTCGGCTGGACGCGTCGGGTGGAAGCTGGTCTCGAACGGCAGTCGACCCCGCAGCGACGGATGAGATCCCCGCCGAGATTCTCGCCCTTCTGCAATAGCGGAGACGCCACATATATCTTCGAATCGAAGTGCGCGTCTACGAATCGGGTGGATAATCGAGGCTAAGTAAAGCGACGGAGGGCCGGTCGATGACTGAAAATTACAATGGCTTGGAAGTTTTCAGCTACCAATTCGATCGGTTTGCTTACGAACACTCGTGGATCGGGGCGCAGACTGGCGAATTCATGCTCGGTCCGCAAGGGGGCGGCATGTTGGAGTTCACCCACGCGATGGTGTTCGCCCTCCCCGAGGGTGGTGCGCACGAAGTACACGGACCCATTCTGGAGTGGTACCTCTCGCACGGCGGACCCTATGGCGCACTTGGCTATCCGATCAGCAACGAGCGCCCGACTCCCACCGGTTCCGGACGCTACAACCTGTTCCAGCGCGGAGCGATCGGCTGGCTACCGGATACGGGCGCATTCACCATCGGCGGTAGAGAAGAGGATTCCGATGTCAGTCCGGGTCCCGACGCCGCGACGGTCTCCGTTGTCGACGCCTCGATGTCTTCGGTCGGCATATCTGGCTGACAAAGCCAACTTCAGTCCTGTTTTTCATCTATTTATTCGGTCGAGAAGTATCTTTATCGATTACCGATGAATTCAGAACAGCGTCGGCTCGTCGAATCCGGCGACGCCTTCGATGCCGAGAATTCGTTGTTTCGTATTTGCCCCGCCGGGAGCGGAGAAGCCGCCGACTTCTCGGCCCGCGCCGAGCACGCGATGACACGGAACAATGATCGGTATCGGATTTCGGCCCAGTGCCCCGCCCACCGCCTGGGCCGCGCCCGGCACCCCGAGTCGACGCGCGATGTCTCCGTACGTCAGCGTTGCGCCCCGGGGAATCGCGCTGCACACGGTGTAGACCGAGGCGTCGAACGCCGACACCTCGAGCACCAACGGGATCGGGCTCATGTCCACGGCGCGCCCGGCGAGGAGCGCCACGATTCGATCGATCGCGTCCTCGGCGAGAGCGTCGACCGGACCTAGTTCAGCGGCGAAGCCGGCCAGGTAATCGAGCATCGCCTCGTCCGACGGCTCGGGTAGTGCCACGGCAATCACGCCGTCCGCGCTCCAGGCAAGACCGCATCGCCCGATGGCCGTGTCGAAGAGGGTGCTGCTCGGCATGGGTCGAGTATCCACCGGACGCCAACAGGCAGTCCAGTCGAACGCCCAATGGACTTGAAAGTTCGATGCCAGTGGGTGAATATGGGCTGTATGGCCTCCAGAGTGCTCAATGCAACGTCACTGGCACGAGATCTCGGAAGCTGGCGCGGCGACGCGTCGGCCGATGGATCCGGCAGGCGCAAGGCCTCCCGTCCCACGTACAGGGCGCTCGCAGACGGGGTTCGACTGCTCATTCACGACGGCCGCATCCCGTTGGGTGTCGGGTTGCCGAGTGAACGCGATCTGTCGGCTGCTCTCGACCTGAGTCGCACCACGATCACCTCGTCGTATTCGGTGCTGCGCGACGAGGGCTATCTCATCAGCAAACAGGGATCGCGCAGCACCGTGGCGTTGCCTGCCGCGCCGACCCCCAACGGAATGCTGATTCAGTCGACGTCACCGTCGGGTCCGGTGGTGGACATGAGTCATGCGGCCATGTCGGCGGCCGACGGAACCATGACGGCAGCGTACGAGTCTGCGCTACAAGCACTTCCGACGTATCTGCCCACTCACGGTATGGAGCCCATCGGACTCGCAGTGCTGCGGGAGGCCATCGCGCAGCGTTTCGTCGAACGCGGACTGCCCACCACTGCCGACCAGATCATGGTCACTTCGGGTGCGCAGCAAGCGGTTCGGTTGCTGCTGGGTACGTTGACCGCGCCCGGTGATCGCGTCCTGATCGATCACCCGACGTATCCCAATGCACTCGAGGCCATCAGGCGTGTCGGTGCCCGGCCGGTGCCGGTGCCGGTCCGTCCCGTCGAAGGGGATTGGGATCTGGACGGAATCCGCAGTGCAGCAAGGCAAACTGCCGCCAAGGTGGCGTACTTGATTCCCGACTTCCACAACCCCACCGGGCAGGTGCTCGACGCGGAGGGGCGCGCCGAGCTCGCGCGCATCACCCGAGACACCCGAATGACGCTCATCGTCGACGAAACCATGGTGGACCTGTGGCTCGACGCGCCACCGCCGCCACCGGTCGCATCGTTCGGGCGGGTGTCGGGATCGGACATCGTGACGATCGGGTCGGCGTCGAAGTCGTTCTGGGGCGGTCTGCGCATCGGATGGATCAGAGCGCATCCATCGCTCGTGTCGCAGCTCGCCGGCTCGCGAGCAGCACACGACCTCGGTACCTCGATCGTCGATCAACTGGCGTCGTCGTTCCTGCTGCAGGATGCCGAACCTGCTCTGGAGGTCCGTCGATCCCAGCTGCGCGAGCGTCGAGATGTGCTCGAAGATGCTCTGGCCGAACATGTTCCGGAGTGGAAGTACCGGCGCTCGGAGGGCGGGATGTCGCTGTGGCTTCAGCTACCCGCTCCGGTGTCGAGTGCGCTCGCCGCTACTGCGCCTGCGTTCGGGGCAGTATTGGCCGCAGGTCCGCGGTTCGGGGTCGAGGGTGCGTTCGAGCGTTACCTTCGGCTGCCGTACACCCGTGAGCCGCAGGAGCTTCGGGCTGCGGTTGCAGCCACCGCCGCGGCGTATCGAGCCTTGGCACCGAGCGTCGAATCCGAGCAGCCGGCCCTGGTGTTCTGAGCGGCGGTGTTCTGACCGCGAGCTCGAAGTTATGGACGAGAATCAGCCGTAAAGCGTCCATAACTTCGAGTTCGAGGCAAAGAATTACGCCCAGACGGATGCGATGTCGGTCGCCGTGGCGGGCGGTGGCGTCGGGACTCCGTTTTCGGTGCGCGAGAACCGGGGTGCCGGTCGGTGCTGCGTCACGCCACCGATGTCGATGAGCGAGTCTCGGTCCTTCATGTGTGGGTGGTTCGGGGCCTCGGCGAAGGTGAGGACGGGGGAGACGCAGGCGTCGGTGCCGTCGAAGATTGCGGCCCATTCGTCGCGGGTCTTGGTCAGGAATGTCGCGGTGAACGTCTCGCGCAGTTCCGGCCAGCGCGACTTGTCCATCTGTGACGGTAGGTCTGCATCGGCGAGACCGAGGCCGGTCACGAGCTGGGCGTAGAACTGCGGTTCGAGGGACCCGACCGCCATGTACTTACCGTCCGATGTCTCGTAGGTGTCGTAGAACGGCGCGCCGGTGTCGAGCAGGTTGACGCCGCGGTCGTCGCTCCATGCTCCGACGCCTCGCCAGGCCCAGATCATGTGCGACAGTGCTGCGGTGCCGTCGACCATGGCTGCGTCGACGACCTGTCCCTGTCCCGAATTCTGTCGTTCGTAGAGCGCCGCCATGATGCCGAAGACGAGGAACATCGATCCGCCGCCGAAATCGCCGACCATGTTCATCGGTGGTACCGGTCGTTCGCCGTCGCGGCCGATGGCGTTGAGGACGCCCGTGACGGAGATGTAGTTGATGTCGTGGCCGGCGGTCTGTGCCCAGGGGCCTTCCTGCCCCCAGCCCGTCATGCGGCCGTAGACCAGGCGCGGGTTTCGGGCGAGGGCGTCGTCGGGCCCGAGTCCGAGTCGCTCGGTGACGCCGGGGCGAAAGCCCTCGATGAGGACGTCGGCGCGTTCGATCAGGCCGAGGACCTTCTCGATGTCGGCGGGATCCTTGAGGTTCGCTTCGACGATGGTGCGGCTGCGCAGCTGGTGGTCGTGTGGAGAGACCTGTCCGGCGCGCTGGACGCGGACGACGTCTGCGCCGAGGTCGGCGAGCAGTAGCGCTGCGTGCGGACCGGGCCCGATCCCTGCGAGTTCGACGACGCGGAGCCCTGCGAGCGGTCCACCAGTGTTAGCCACGTTTGTTGCCTCGTTCCGACTCGTCAGCTGCGATAGTGAATGGAGACTAACGTGTACTAGGGCGTCCAAGTGATGTGGGTGTGGATAATAAGGCTGTGACTGCCCCAGATCCCGTCCGCATCGGTACTCCACTCACGCCCGGTGCCACCCGGGTCATGCTCCTCGGAGCAGGTGAGCTGGGCAAAGAGGTCATCATTGCGTTCCAGCGCCTCGGTGTCGAGGTGATTGCCGTCGACCGTTACGACAACGCCCCGGGCCATCAGGTGGCGCATCACGCGTACACGATCGACATGAGCAATCCCGAAGAGCTGCTGGCCCTGATCGACGCTCAGCAGCCGGACTTCGTCGTCCCGGAGATCGAAGCCATTGCCACCGATGCGCTCGCCGAAGTAGAGGCCAAAGGGCGCTCGGTGGTCATTCCGACCGCGCGTGCAACACAATTGACGATGAATCGCGAAGGGATCAGGCGGCTCGCGGCCGAGGAACTCGGTCTGCCGACCTCGCCGTACGCGTTTGCCGATTCGTTGGACGAGGTCCGACAAGCGTTGTCCCGCATCGGCTTCCCCGCCGTCATCAAGCCGGTGATGTCCTCGTCCGGTAAGGGGCAGTCGGTGGTACGAAGCGAAGCCGACGTCGAGACGGCGTGGGACTACGCGTTGAAGGGCGGTCGAGTCGACCTGGGCCGCGTCATCGTCGAGGGATTCGTCGATTTCGATTACGAGATAACACTTCTCACCGTGCGCGCCACCGACGGGACGTCGTTCTGCGAGCCGATCGGCCATCTGCAGGAGTCGGGCGACTACATCGAATCCTGGCAGCCGCAACCGATGTCCGACGCCGCTCTCGCGTCGGCACGCGAGGTGGCCGAGAGAATCACGACGGCACTCGGTGGTCGGGGACTGTTCGGCGTGGAGCTGTTCGTACAGGGCGACAACGTCTACTTTTCCGAGGTCAGCCCCCGGCCGCACGATACCGGCCTGGTGACGCTTCGGACGCAACGGTTCTCGGAGTTCGAGCTGCATGCCCGCGCCGTTCTGGGGCTGCCGATCGACACGACGCTGCTCTCGCCGGGAGCGTCGGCGGTCATCTACGGCGGCGTCGATGCGGACGGCATCGCGTTCGAAGGCGTCGCCGATGCCCTGGCGGTTCCCGAAACCGACCTTCGACTGTTCGGCAAGCCCACCAGCTTCGTCCGGCGGCGAATGGGTGTTGCGGTGTCGACGGCGTCGGACATCGAGACTGCGCGGGCTCGGGCCCGCGAGGCAGCAGGCAAGGTTCGACCGACCGTCTAGATTGAGGCCACCACCGCGGCGGTAGCAAGGGCGTTGTTCATCGTGTGCAGTGCGATGCCCGGAATCAACGATCGGTGCAGCCGAACCAGCAGGGCCGCAGCGGAGCCTATGCAGACCATGATCAGCGCGATGGCGGGCAGCACGTGTACGGCCCCGAAACACAGTGCGGATGCGAGAACCGCGATCTGCCATCGTGTTCTGGTCTCGAACCACCCGAAGATCACCCGGCGGAAGAGGACTTCCTCGAGTACCGGTGCGATCAGCACAGTGCAGACGATGGTGAGGGTTCCGGCGACCACACCCACGTCGAGTGCATCGAGAGTCGACGCGCTTCCGCCGGCATCCGAGGCGGGAGCTATGCCGACAGCGCCGGCGAGTGCAATGCCGACGCCCATGGCGGCAATCCACGCGACGGGTACTTCCCACAGCAGGTGCCACAGCGATCGTGGACCCGACGTGAGCTGCAGATCCTTCCACGTCCAGCCGCGGCGACTCAGCGACTGCCACAAGGCAACTGCGAACACCGCCGTCGCCAGCGGAATGGCGTAGCCGAGTACCCAATTCAGGTCGAACACACCGACGAGAAGCACGACCGCGGCCACCACAGCGATGGCACCGATGAGCAGGCTGCCGATGGACAGCAGGGCGTCGCCGCCGGAAACAGGACGATCGAAAGTCGCGGTTCGGGGCACAGGCGTCAACTTACCGGCGATCGGCGTGCACACTTGACCACCATGAGCGCTCTCGGAGAAATACTGGTCGGCCTGGTGATTCTGGTCGGACTCGTCGGCATCGTCGTGCCCGTTCTGCCGGGCACCATCTTGATCTTCGCGGCTGTTGCGGTGTGGGCGTGGGTTACCGGCGGCACCGCCGCGTGGACGGTGTTCGGCATCGCGACGGTGCTGCTGGTTCTGAGCGGCGTCGTGAAGTACACCTGGCCGGGCCGCCGGATGCGCGAGGCCGGCGTGCCGATGCGGTCGCTGATCGTCGGCGGCCTGCTCGGCATCGTCGGCTTCTTCGTCATTCCCGTGGTGGGCCTGTTCATCGGTTTCATCGCCGGCGTCTACGTGGCCGAACTACCCAGGCACCGCAACCATTCCGAGGCCTGGCGATCGACCGTGCATGCGACCAAGGCGGCCGGGCTGTCGATCCTGGTGGAACTGTTCGGCGCGCTGCTCGCCTCAGCGGTGTGGCTCGGCGGGGCCTTGTTGATCTAGGGGACCCGATACCAAGTCCGGGCATTACCGTCGAGAACGGCGGGGAGGTCGCCGCCGACCGCTCCGGAAATGATGTCGATGTCGGTCTCGGAGAACGGCCGTGGGGCTCGCGTACCGGGCAGGTCGGTGCCGAACAGCAGGGCCTCCGGGTTCACGCGGTGGATCTGCTGCAGGGTGTCGACGATGTCGAGATCAACCCGGCCGAATCCTGTTGCTTTGACGCGTACTCCACGGTCGACCAGATTCAACAGATAGGGAAGTCCCTGCGTCGACAGTCCCAGATGGTCGATGCTCACCGCCGGTAGTTTCGCGAGGATCGGCTCGAGCGAGAGCAGCAGAGACGCATCGACGTACAGCTCGGCGTGCCAGCCCACCAGTTCGTGCACTCGTCGGGCCTGCGTGGTGAGCATCTCGACGTCGGTCTCACCGCGTTTGAGGTTGAATCGCATTGCTCGCACGCCTGCCTCATCGAGGGCAACGATCTCTTCGTCGGTGCACCCCGGATCGAGCTGGGCCACCCCCACCCAACCGCGTCCGAGCGTCTCCAACGCGGCCAACAGATAGCTCTGATCGGTGCCTTGGAACGATGCGGTGACCACTGCACCACCGGTGATCCCGAGCCCGTCGACGTCGTAGAGATAGTTCGAGACGGTGTACGGATCCGGCGTGTATCCCTGGTTCTCGATCAGCGGAAATCTGGGGTCGATGATGTGTAGGTGGGCGTCGAACACGGGTCCCAGCATGCCAGCTCGCCGATTCGCCGTCGCGGCGACCTGACGCGGTGTTTGAATGCGAAATATGAAACCGGAGACCACCGTCGTTCTCGACGGATACACATACTTCGAATGTCCCCGCTGGCACGACGGGAGGATCTGGGTATCGGACTTCTACAGCCATCGCGTCGTATCCGCTCTCGAGGACGGTTCCGATGTGCGAGTCGAAGCCGAGGTGCCCAATCAGCCGTCGGGCCTGGGCTGGCTACCCGACGGGCGGCTGCTGATCGTCTCGATGCGCGATTACAAACTGCTACTACGCGAGCACGACGGGTCGCTGACCGTCCATGCCGATCTGTCGACGTACGTGAAGGCGAACCTCAACGACATGCTCGTCGACGCACAGGGACGCGCGTACATCGGCAACTTCGGATTCGACCTGATGAATTTCGCACCCGTCGAGACGGCCGACCTGATTCGCGTCGACCCGGACGGGTCCGCACACGTGGTGGCCTCGGATCTGTACTTCCCCAACGGAATGGCGTTCACCGATTCCGGTGAACTGCTCGTCGACGAGACGGTCGGGAACCGGGTCAGTGCCTTCGACATCGCCGAGGACGGATCACTGGGGGAGCGGCGTGATTGGGCGACGTTCGGTGAACTGCCGTCGTCGACGGACATGGCAACGGCCATGAGTGAGGTGAAGGTGGCTGCCGACGGCTGCTGCATCGACACCGACGGCACGATGTGGATCGCCGACGCACTCGGTCAGCGCGTGTTGCACGTCGCGCCGGGCGGAGAGGTTCTCGAGCAGCTCGACTTCGACCTCGGCGTGTTCGCGTGTGGACTCGGCGGATCCGACGGCCGCACGCTGTTCGTTTGCGCTGCACCCGATTTCAACGAGCATCAACGCAAGATCGAAACCGAGGGAAAGCTGCTGGCGGTTCGGGTGTAGAGCGCTTCGCGCATGTGAGTGGAAACTCGTAGCGGGCTACGAGGCAGGAGTGGAGCCTGCGGAACGACCCGCAGGCTCCACACTCACATGCGGCGCCAGCCGCTCTACGCCTTGTCGGGCTCGGAGGCTTTCAGCATGTCTTCGCGCTCGACGACCTTGACGCGCTCGCGGCCCTCGGGCTCGCCGAGTGAACGCTCGTGGGCGTCGAGGCGGTACCAACCGTCCCAGGTGGTGAACGGAACCTGCTTGCCTTCGAGGAAGGAGGTGACGCTGTCGAGGTCCGGCTCGGCTGCACCGGTGAAGCTCGGTGCGTCTTCGAGCAGGTTCGCGACGGTTTCGTTGGCGTCGCCCTTGGTGTGACCGATGAGGCCGACGGGTCCGCGCTTGATCCAGCCGGTGACGTACGTGGCCGGAACGGGCGTGGTGGACGACGGGGACTCGACGACGCGTCCGGCCTCGTTGGGGATGGTGCCTGCCTGCTCGTCGAACGGGAGCTGGCTGATGTTCTGGCTGAGGTAGCCGACGGCGCGGTAGACGGCCTGAACGTCCCAGTCGTTGTACTTGCCGGTGCCGCGCACATTGCCGGTGCCGTCGAGCTCGGTGCGCTCGGTACGCAGACCGACGACCTTGCCGTCCTCCCCGAGCACCTCGTGCGGGGACTCGAAGAAGTGCAGGAACAGCTTGTGCGGGCGAGCGCCGACGTCGCGGATGGCCCAGTCCTGCAGGGTGTTGGCGACCATGTCGATCTGCTTGGAGCTGCGGCGAGCCTGCTCGGAGCCTTCGTCGTAGTCGATGTCCTCGGGGGCGACGATGACCTCGATGTTGGGCGAATGGTCGAGCTCGCGCAGTTCGAGCGGGGTGAACTTGGCCTGAGCCGGTCCGCGGCGGCCGAAGACGTGCACCTCGAGAGCCTTGTTGGCCTTGAGGCCTTCGTAGACGTTGGCCGGGATTTCGGTGGGGAGCAGTTCGTCGCCGGTCTTGGCCAGCACGCGTGCGACGTCGAGGGCGACGTTGCCGACGCCGAGGACGGCGACCTTCTCGGCTTCGAGGGGCCAGGTGCGGGGGACGTCGGGGTGGCCGTCGTACCAGGAGACGAAGTCGGCGGCGCCGTGGCTGCCGTCGAGGTCGATGCCGGGGATGTTCAGTGCGCGGTCGGCGTTGGCTCCGGTGGAGAAGATGACGGCGTCGTAGAAGCGACGCAGGTCGTCGAGGTTGATGTCGGTGCCGTAGTCGATGTTGCCGAGCAGGCGAACCTGGGGCTTGTCGAGCACCTTGTGCAGGGCGGTGATGATGCCCTTGATGCGTGGGTGGTCGGGGGCAACGCCGTAGCGAATGAGCCCGAACGGGGCCGGCATCCGCTCGAAGAGGTCGATGCTCACGCCCGGTCCGCTGACATTGTGGTCGGACTTCATGAGCGCGTCGGCGGCGTAGATGCCTGCCGGTCCGGCACCGACGATGGCGACGCGGAGTGGACGAGTCTGATCAGTCATGTGCAGCGAGCTACCTTCTTCGAGGGAAGTGCGGACACCCCAGCATAAATTAAGGACAACCTGAGCTGGGGCAGTGGGCAACTTGCCGTATTCCCCGGGTTCCGGTAGGAATTGACCCGTGCAGACGACATACCTGGTCCGACGGTTCACCGTCGACTTCTGTCGCACCTGCACCAACATGTGTTGTCGGTGACCTGACCCGACGCCCAATCCCTGTTCCCCGACGTCGTCGGGACGGGATCCCTCCCTCGACGGCCGTGCCGCGACCAGTAGGCGCACCGCTGTCTCTCGGATTCGAGGACACATGACCACTCTGGAACAGACAGTTTCGCTCACTCTCGACAAGTTCGGCCCGAGCTTCGGTGCCGAAGTCATCGGCCTCGATGTCGCGTCGGCCTCCGATGCGCAGATCCACGCCGTCCGCCGAGCTCTCGTCGAGCACAAGGTACTCGTGCTTCGAGGTCAGTCGATCGACGACGCAGGCCACATCGAGTTCGGCCGCCGACTCGGTGACCTCACCGCCGGGCACCCCGTGCACGACAGTGGTCACGTCGCCCCCGAGGTCTATGCCCTCGACAGCCAGGACAACGGTTTCGCCGACGTGTGGCACACCGACGTGACATTCATGGAGCGCCCGCCGATGGGGTCGATCCTGCGGCCCGTCGTACTACCGCCGCACGGCGGCGACACCAACTGGGCCGACAGTCAACTCGCCTACGAGTCCCTGTCCGCGCCGGTTCGCCGAATGATCGACGGGCTCAACGCAATTCACGACGGCAACCGCGAGTTCGGCTACTACCTCGCGCAGAAGCGCGGCGGTAAGGGCAACGTGTGGGACGGCAAGGAAGTGACCGCGCTGGTCCCCGTCGAACATCCCGTCGTGCGGGTGCATCCGGAAACCGGCCGCAAGGGGCTGTTCGTCAATCCGGGTTTCACCTCCCACATCGTGGGCGTCTCGGAGGCGGAGAGCCGCGGAATCCTGGATCTGCTGTACGCGCACCTCACCAAGCCCGAGCACATCGTGCGCCACCGTTGGCGCCTGGGCGATCTGGTGCTGTGGGACAACCGCAGCACCTCGCACTACGCCAACCGCGATTACGGCACCGAGCACCGCAAGATGCACCGCATCACGTTGAAGGGCGACATCCCCGTCGGGCCCACTCGCTGAAGGACCCACTCACGACGAGGACCCACACACTGCAGGACCCAGCTGAACGCAGACCCGTCGGATCGAGGAAGATTGCCTACATGGCGTCGTGGAGTGAACGTAGGCAGCAGTGGGTCGACAGTCGTGAGGAAGCGCGCAACAACGCATCTCAGGCGGCTGCCGACTCCGGTGAGCAGCGTCCGCCCACCGCGTGGCCGTTCATCATTGCCGCGGGCATCGTCGTCGTGCTGCTCGTCGGCATCTTCGCGGCGTCCAAGTTCGCCCCCGCGGAGGACAACGTGACGCAGGCGCAGTTGCTCACCGACGCCGTCGACGGTTTCCTCGAAGCACAGAACACCGGCGACGCGGATCTGCTGCGTGCGAACACGTGCGCCGATCAGGTCGAGCGCCTGATTCCCGGCGACGACGCCCAGTACCGCACCGACCGCGCAGGCGAAGTGGATCGCAACGGCGAGACGTCGATCGACGGAGTGCCCACGGGGTACGAGGTCAACGGCGACCGCGGCGTAGTCACGGTACCGCTGAAGGAAGAGAAATCCGGAGCGCAGACCGACGACAAATGGAAGTTCGTCCGGGTGAACGACACCTGGTTGGTGTGCAATGTGTGATTCGGGCCCGTGTGATGTCGTAACAGCAAGTGACGGAAGGCTGATCCAGTGACCTACGCAGGTGACATAACCCCCCAGGCGGCGTGGGAGTTGTTGCAGAGCAACCCCGATGCCGTTCTCGTCGACGTCCGAACCCATGCCGAGTGGCAGTACGTCGGCGTACCCGACACCTCCGGCATCGATCGCCCGACGCACCTGATCGAGTGGGTGAGCTACCCCGACGGTGCTCGCAACGCCGACTTCGTCGACGAGCTGAAAGCCGCAGGCGTGGACGGCGATCGTCCGGTCGTGTTCCTGTGCCGCTCCGGCCAGCGATCCATCGGTGCGGCCGAGGCCGCCACGGCTGCGGGAATCGGCCCGTCCTACAACGTGCTCGACGGTTTCGAAGGTGCAACCGATGCCGATGGCCACCGCGGTGCCGTGGGGTGGCGTGCGGTCGGGTTGCCCTGGAGGCAGTCGTGACGAACATTCCCAGAGGCGGGGGTTTTCAGAAGCCGCTACCCGACGGCGTGGGTCAGGGAACGCTGGGAGTGCGCGGCGGTCTGATGCGATCGGGGTTCGACGAGAACGCCGAAGCGCTGTATCTCTCTTCGGGTTTCGTGTACGAGAGTGCCGGTGCCGCAGAGCAGGCGTTCACCGGTGAGATCGATCATTTCGTCTACTCGCGCTACGGCAACCCTACGGTCAAGATGTTCGAGGAGCGGTTGCGGCTGATCGAGGGTGCCGAGGCATGCTTCGGCACGTCGAGTGGAATGTCCGCGGTGTTCACCGCGCTCGGCGCATTGTTGAAGGCCGGCGACCGATTGGTCGCTGCGCGTAGCCTTTTCGGCTCGTGCTTCGTGGTGTGCAACGAGATTCTTCCGCGCTGGGGCGTCGAGACCGTCTTCGTCGACGGCGAGGACCTCGAGCAGTGGGAGCAGGCGCTGTCGGTACCGACGACCGCGGTGTTCTTCGAGACCCCGTCCAATCCGATGCAGTCGCTCGTCGACGTCAGGCGCGTCTCCGAGATGGCGCACGCCGCCGGCGCAACGGTGGTGTTGGACAACGTGTTCGCGACGCCTCTGCTGCAGCGCAGCCTGGAACTCGGTGCCGACGTGGTGGTGTATTCCGGCACCAAGCACATCGACGGTCAGGGCCGGGTGCTCGGCGGCGCGATCCTGGGATCGAAGGAGTACATCGACGGTCCGGTGCAGACGCTGATGCGGCACACCGGCCCGGCGCTGAGTCCGTTCAACGCCTGGACACTGCTCAAGGGCTTGGAGACGATGCCGGTGCGCGTACGGCATTCGGTGAACTCCGCGCTGCAGATCGCCGAGTTCCTCGAAGGGCATTCGGCGGTGCGGTGGGTCAAATACCCGTTCCTGCCATCACATCCGCAGTACGAGCTGGCGACGTCGCAGATGTCGGGCGGCGGCACGGTCGTCACATTCGAGCTCGATGCCCCCGAGGGCGCAGGCAAGCAGCGTGCTTTCGAGTTGCTCGACGGCCTGAAGATCGTGGACATCTCGAACAACCTCGGCGATTCCAAGACGCTCATCACCCATCCGGCCACCACCACGCACCGCGCGATGGGGCCGGAAGGTCGTGCCGCAGTGGGCATCACCGATGGCGTCGTGCGGATCTCCATCGGTCTCGAAGACACCGAGGACCTGATCGGGGATCTGGACCAGGCGTTGAAGTAGCTGGGTCAGTTCTCGAAGACGCTGAGTACCGTTCTGAACTTTGCCGTGGTTTCGTCCAGTTCGGCGTCGGGGTCCGAGTCGGCGACGATGCCGCCGCCGGCTGTGGCGGTACCGGACAGGCCGTCGGCGGTGAGTTCGATGCACCGGATCGCGACCATCCATTCACCGTCCCCGCTGCCGTCGGTCCATCCGAGCGCACCGGCATAGAAGCCGCGAGATCCCTCGATCTCGGTGATCGCTCGCATGGCGGCGGCGCGGGGAACACCGGCGACGGCAGCGGTGGGATGCAGCGCCAATGCGAGGTCGAGGGCGGACGTCGACGGGTCGGCCAACGTACCGACGATCGGCGTGGACAGGTGCCACAGCTGCGGAGTGCTGCTCAGCTGAGGTGTCGCGGGTACATCCAGTGTCTCGCAGAACGGAGCCAGTGCTGCCTTGATCTCGTCGACGACGAAGCGATGCTCGGCCTGGTCTTTCGCGCTGGCCGCCAGTGCCGCCGAGATACGCGCGTCCTCGTCGGGGTCGGTGGATCGCGCGGCCGTCCCGGCGAAGGGATGGCAGCTGACGACGTTGCCGCGTTTGCGCACCAGCAGTTCGGGGCTTGCGCCGACGAGATGTCTGCCGGGCTCGTCTGTGGGCGAGAGGTCTGCGAGAAATCCGTTTCCCATCGGATCGCGAGTCACCAACGCGCTCAACACCGCTGACGGATCAATGGGCGACTCGGCGGCCAATTCGATCGCTCGTGCGAGCACGATCTTCTCGGCGGCACCGGCTTTCACACGCCGCACGACCTCACGTACCCGTTCGACGTGGACGCCCGGTTCGGGGATCTGGCGTACGACGGTGACGGACGGCAGCGGCGGCTGAGCATCCGGTACCGCCCACGCACCGGCGCGTCGGTAGAACTCCGCCGGCTCGATCAGCGCGGTGGCGTCGGACATGTCGAAAGGCAATACCCCGACGACGTTTCGGCCTTGCTGTACCGCCGCGACTGCGTCGGCGACGTCCGGAAACTGTTGCTGCACTCCCAAGCCGACGACATGATGATCCTGCCGAGACAGAACGAATCGGAGTTTCATCAGAACGGGTTCTGTGTGCGGCCCACCAGGTCTGCGACGGAATCGAGCACTTTCGTCGGACGGTACGGGTACTGCTCGACGGACTGTACGGTCGAAATGCCGGTCAACACCAGAATGGTCTGCAATCCGGCTTCGAGGCCGGACAGTACGTCGGTGTCCATCCGGTCGCCGATCATCAGCGTGTTTTCGGAATGCCCGCCGATGGCGCGTAGAGCCGAACGCATCATCAACGCGTTGGGCTTGCCCACGTAGTACGGCTCCTTGCCCGTCGCCTTGGTGATGAGTGCGGCGACCGAACCGGTCGCGGGCAGCGAACCCTCGCGCGACGGACCGGTCGCGTCGGGGTTGGTGGCGATGAAGCGTGAACCCTTCTCGACGAGACGAATGGCGGTGGTGATGGCCTCGAACGAGTACGTTCGGGTCTCCCCGAGCACCACGTAGTCGGGGCTGGAGTCGGTGAGGGTGTAACCGATGTCGTGCAGGGCGGTGGTCAGACCCGACTCGCCGACGACATAGGCGCTACCGCCGGGCCGCTGATTGCCGAGGAAGGTGGCGGTGGCGAGAGCCGAGGTCCAGATCGACTTCTCCGGAATGTCCAAGCCGGTGAATGCGAGACGTGCGCGCAGGTCACGTGGGGTGCGGATCGAATTGTTCGTCAACACGATGAACGGGATCTCGTTGGCCTGCAGCTCGGCGAGGAACGTGTCGGCACCGGGGATCAGGTGATCCTCGTGGACCAGAACTCCGTCCATGTCCATCAGGTACGTCCACGGCAGGGGCTTCTCGATATCGGTCACCCCTCCATTGTGGACCATCCGGCGACCTGCGGACCATCTTCTGGTCGCGGCCTAACTTGCCCGCCGCTCGTGGTCGCGTCGCGAGTTGGCCCGATGCACCAGCCGTTCGCGGGCCGTCATGCCGCCCCACACTCCGAACGGTTCGTTGGCTGCCAACGCGAACCGCTTGCAGGCGTCGAGCACTCCGCAGCCGGCGCACACCTGCTTGGCGCGATCCTCGCGTTGGCGACGCGCCGTTCGCCCCTCACCCGAGGGGGAGAAGAAGATCTCCGAGTCCTGACCCCGGCACAGTGCGTCGAGCTGCCAGTCCCAGGATTCGGCGGTGGACGAGGAAATCCTGCGTTCGATCATGGCGATTGCGGTGTTCTTCGACGGGGCAGATTCGTTCGGCATCGTGGCGACCCATTCCTTTCGTCGACGCTGCGCGAGACTGCTCCCGCACAAGGCCATTCGCCAGGAACTCTCGCCGCGTCGAGGGCGCGAGGCAAGGGTTGGAATCAGGGTGATTCGAGGTCGCGGTTCAGGACACGTCGGGGGTGTACCGATAGAGGGCGTTCACTCGGTCGTCCAGCATGAACAGCGGAAGGACCACAGCCTGGATCGCGGCGACCACAGCAGGGAGATAGTCGCCTGCGACGACACACACGAGACTGCCGAGACCGAACAGAATCAGTGTCGTACGGGGAAGAAGCCACGTCGGCTTTCGATCAGTTCGCCTGAGTGCGTGCAGAATTGCGGCTGCGACCGCAATGAGGATGGCGCTGTGGACGGCCAGGCGTATCGAATCGGACGTGTCGGCCGCCTGGAACGTGCCGATCACGACCAGCGAACCGAGAAAGACGACACTCGCTGCGTTCAGCTGCCGATAGCGCGGCGTTTTTCGAAAGCCATCGTCACCGATCCTGGCTTTCCACACGTGCATGGGTCGAATTCTCGCACGAGGGTGGTGGAGTTCGTCGACCCTCTACAGATCCAACCCGGGGGCGGTTGCGAGCTCGACCAGTGAACCGACTGCGATCGTGTCGTCGAAACGAAACTGCACCAGTGTGTTCGACGGCCTGAGCACACTGAGCCACTCGGTCGGTTCCGTCCCTATCGTGCGCATGTCGGACCTGCGGGTCACCACGGTGCCGTCGGGCAGAACACTGCGCACCACGTCCGGATTTTCGGGCCAATCCTTGTTGTCCTCGAGGGATATCTCGACGTTCAGCTGTGCGGTGCCGCGCGAGGTGGTGAGAACGACTGCAGTGCAGGTGCTTCCGCTTCCCGAGCGACCTGGCATCAGGTCGCCCACAGCAACATCGGTGGACGTGTTCGGAAACGTGGTTTCCCACTGCGTCTGGAGTGCCGATCCGATGCGCTCGACCACATCGCGTGGGAGTGGGGGAACGGGGGACTCGCGCGATGATCCACAGTCGGCTCGCGCTGGTTTCGTACCTTCGGGGACGCGTGCGCTCACCCGCAGTTCGGGATTCGAGACGATGTCGCGGAGCTCGTCGGCCTCGAGGGGGAGTTCGGCCTCGGCTCCTTCGGTCGAAGTCCGTGCGTGGACGGTGGTGTCCGGGAAGTATGCGGTCGCTGTGCGTCGATGCGTCGATACCCCGTCGCACTCGGACACCGCATCGAGCATATCGACGACAGTGCCGTCGGGCAGCGTGGTTCGTTCGTCTACCGATCCCTCGGTACACGGCGGAATCGCATCGTCCCACGCCTCTGCCGAGACCCGAAGTGGTGCAGCGACTCCTGCACGATCGACAACCCCGGATGCCGTGCTGTCCCCACTGAGGTCCTCGACGGTTACGCCGCCCGACAGTTCGGCATTCTTGGAGTAGATCTGCATCGGTTGGAACACCAGTGAATTCGAGGGGGAAGCGAACTGCACTTCGACGTCTGCGGGCAAGGAGCGAACCAGGGACTCCGACATCGCCGACGCCTTCTCGGCCGTCAGCCACGGGTAGTCGGGGTTGTCGTACTTACCTGGGTAGGAACCGGTGAAAAAGGAGAACGTCTCGCCGGCGGGAACTACGACGTCACAACCCGGTATGCCCTCGACCTCGGGTTGCGAAGCATGGGTGATTCCGGCTGCCACACAGCCTACGGTGACGATCGCAGCGACGACCACGGCGTCGATCCACACTCCACCGCGTCGTATGTCGAGTCGCACACGACAAGCCTAATCGGTGATCGAGTGGCTCGTGAGTAGTGCGCAACTCCCGGTTCCGGCCGACGACCTGCTCTTCACATCCAACGGCCCGCGTCGCATCCGGCGGCCCGATGCCGGGGCATATTCAGCTGACACTCGGCTAACATCGTCGGTGGCAAGGGTTGAAATCATAGTGATTGTAACCGAATGCGCACGTGCACTTGACTTTTCGATAGATTGTTCTGTACGTTCCTGTCACCATCCAGAGCGACCGAGAGACCTTGGCTCGATGACGTCGCAGCAACCCCGCCCTACGGCGTGTGGGTGCTACCGCCAGGACCGATGGAGGCACGACCGATGAACATCTGTATCTGTACGCACGCTTGACCGATCGGCGTACTCACAGCACGAAATCTTCGAAAGGCAACCCAGCGATGATCGCTGCCCATCCGACCCGGCGGTTCCGGTGACTCAACTCGACTCTCGTCCCGTTGTGGACACGACGGACGACATTCCCGACGAACAACTCGTCGTTGCACGCACGTGGCACCCGTGGCGCTGGGTGATCGCGGCCGCAACGCTGATCGTGGTCGGTCAGTTCCTGCACGGCTTCGTCACCAACCCCGGCTGGGATTGGGGCACCTTCGCGCAGTACTTCACTGCAGCATCGGTGATGTCGGCGCTGTGGTTGACCATCCAGCTCACCTTCTGGGGAACGCTGATCGGTTTCGCCATCGGTATCGGCCTGGCGGTGGCCCGGCTGTCCGACAATCCTGTGCTGCAGGTTATTTCCTGGTTCTACATCTGGGCCTTCCGTTCCATCCCGTTGATCGTGCAGCTTCTGTTCTGGTTTAATGTTGCGTACCTGTACCAGACTCTGTCGTTGGGAATTCCGTTCGGTCCCAGCTTCTTTCAGTTCGACGTCAACAACGTCATCAGTGGGTCGACGGCGGCCATCATCGGGCTGGCCCTGCACCAAGCGGCCTACTCCGCCGAGATCGTTCGGGCCGGCATCATCTCGGTGGACCAGGGGCAACTCGAAGCTGCAGCAGCGCTGGGGATTCCGAAGAGGCGGGAGTTCTTCAAGATCGTTCTGCCGCAGGCGATGCGAGGGATTCTCCCCAACGCGGCCAACGAGGTGATCAGTCTGTTCAAAGGCACGTCGATCGTGTCGGTGATGGCTATCGCCGAATTGTTCTATCAGGTGCAGGTCATATACGGACGCAACGGGCGCGTGGTTCCTCTGCTCATGGTCGCGACCGTCTGGTACATCATTCTGACGTCGGTGCTGTCGATCGTGCAGTTCTACGTCGAGCGGCACTACGCCAAGGGCGCGGTACGCACCATTCCGCTGACGCCGATCCAGCAGATTCGCCACAAGCTCTCCAACGTCACCTTCGCGCCGAGAGGGGCAACCCGATGACCACTCTCGATGCCTCCACATCCACTGCCGCAACGAGATACGCGGTCGAGGTGCGCGGCGTCCACAAGTCCTACGGCGGGCTCGAGGTGCTCAAAGGCGTCGACCTCCTCGTACGTCCCGGTGAGGTGACCGCGATTCTCGGCCCCTCGGGTTCGGGCAAGTCGACCCTGCTGCGCGCTCTGAACCATCTGGAGAAGGTGGATCAGGGCACCGTCCGGATCGACGGTGATCTGGTGGGATATCGGCGCAAAGGCAACAAACTGCACGAACTCAGCAACAAGGAGATTCTGCGGCAGCGTTCCCAGATCGGTTTCGTGTTTCAGAACTTCAATCTGTTTCCTCACCTGACGGTCCTCGAGAATGTCATCGAAGCCCCGATCTCTGCGCAGAAGCGCACGCGTTCCGACGTCGAACCCGAGGCGCTGGCTCTCCTCGAACGAGTCGGGGTGCACGCGAAAGCCCATGATTATCCGCGACGACTCTCCGGCGGACAACAGCAGCGGGTCGCCATCGCGCGTGCACTTGCCCTGCGTCCCACTGTCATTCTGTTCGACGAGCCGACGTCAGCGCTCGACCCCGAATTGGTGGGAGAGGTTCTCGAGGTCATCCGCGGCCTGGCACGCGATGGTGCCACCCTGGTGATCGTCACGCACGAGGTCGGGTTCGCCCGCGAGATCGCCGACACCGTCGTCTTCATGGATGGCGGCGTCATCGTCGAACAAGGCTCTCCTGCAGAGCTTCTCGATTCACCCCAGGAGGAACGCACCAAGTCGTTCCTCGCTCACGTTCTCTAGCTCTCACTCATGCTTCACCTGCACCCACGAACGGGGAAAGTCATGTCCGGATCATCTCGTAGGCTCGCGGTAGTAGCGTCGGCATTCGCTGTCCTGGCACTCACTGCGACAGCATGCAGCGAGCCCACTGCCGAATCTCAGGTCGTCACCGAGGACGGCGGATCGTTCGATCTTTCACCCGAGCAGGCCGACCGCGTTCGCGCCCAGAAGGTCGACGACATCGCAGCGGAAGTGCCGCAAGCGATTCGCGATCGCGGCACCCTGATCGTCACCGGGGCGGGCGGTACCGCGCCACCGCTGCGTTTCTACGCGACCGACGACACCACCATCGTGGGGTCCGAGGTGGACTTCTCGTACCTGATCGCCGACATTCTCGGTCTCGACGTCGATCTTCAGGTCGCAGATTGGTCGCAGAACTTCGTGAAGATCGACTCCGGCGAGAACGACGTGTTCATCTCCAATGTCACCGTCACCGAGGAGCGCAAGGAAAAGTACGACTTCGCGACCTATCGACTGGACAACCTCGCTTTCGAGGCGCAGAAGGACACCGATTGGACAGTCGAGAAGCGTCAGGACATCGCAGGCAAGAAGATCGGTGTCGGCTCCGGTACCAACCAAGAGCAGTTGCTGGTCGACTGGAACGAGCAGAACGTAGCCGAGGGTCTGGCTCCAGCCGAGATCGCTTATTACCAGAACACCTCTGATTACTACCTGGCGCTCGGGTCAGGCCGTATCGACGGGTACCTGGGACCCAATCCGTCCGCGGTTTATCACGCGGCAACCGGTGGTGAAACCAAGATCATCGGCACGTTCTCGGGTGCCGGAGATGCGCTGCAGGGTGAAATAGCAGTACTGACCAAGAAGGACAATGGGCTCATCGACGCCGTGCAGGACGCAGTGAACCACGCCATCGAGGACGGCAGCTATCAGAAGGTGATCGATCGTTGGGGCCTGCAGTCCGAGGCAGTGACCGAGTCCGTCATCAACCCGCCCGGGCTACCCCGCAAGGAAGGTTAGACAACTGAGCAGAGTTGACGTCGGCCGGGAAGCTGATCTGGTCGACAGTTAATCGAGACAGGAAGCACATGAGCGCGACGTTCGATGTCAACATTCGCACTGGTGACACGGGTCCAGGACGCGTGGACTTCGTCGAGGTCGATCAGCACGATCGGCTGGCGACGCCCCTGCTGCAAGAACTGGCGATCGAATATTCGTCCCGGTACGGCCGGAGCCCCGGTGTCCAATACGAGGAACTGAAGTCCTATCCCGCCCGGGAGTTCGCACCGCCGGGTGGTGTGTTGGTAATTGCCTTGGCCGATGGCGTTCCTGTCGCCGGAGGTGCGTACCGGAAATACGACTCGGAAACCGCAGAGCTGAAACGTATTTGGACATCGAAAGAGCACCGCGGCAGGGGATTCGGCAGACTCGTCGTGGCCGAGCTGGAACGCAGCGCACGTGATCGCGGGTATCGCAGGGTCTACCTGACGACCGGCTGGAATCAGCCCGAGGCCGTTGCGCTGTACCTGGCAGCTGGATACACCCCGCTCTACGACCGAAGTCTGCCGTCCAGAACAGTCGGATCGCACCCCTTCGAGAAGAGTCTCGAATGAGCCCGGTTCAGTGATGCCCGACTACGGCCCGAGTGGGCTGCGGTGTCGCCGAGCAATGTTTGTCAGCCCGACGTGTCGGCGTGGTGTTCCAGAGCTGCACCGACCCAGAACTGCAGTGCCTGTTCGCTCGTCAGCGCTTCTGCATCGACGGTGATCCAGCCTTCACCCATCGACCGCCCCTTGCCCATGACGGCATGGTGGGCCCCATCGAGCTGGAGGTATTCGGGTTCGCGTACCCCGTCCACACGAACAAGCAAGGCACGGTTTTTGGGTGCCGACACACACCACCATTCTGTCTCGCACCATGAACGCCAGACCGCCGAACATCTTCTGCTCACGCAGACTCTCCTGGTCCCAGAGAGCGTCGCGGATGCGGTCCGCAAGAAGCTCGTCGTACGCCATGCGCTCGTACTCCTCCTGTGATGGTTGTATCGATGGAACCCCCTGGTCGTGTCGAGCGCAACTGTGGGTCGACGCAATGGGGGATTCGTGTGTCAGCGTTGCAATCCTGCCGGAGGCGGGGCTGTGTCGATGGCCGGCTGTGTGGGAGACGAGGCTCTGTGATGGCAGAGCTGTGCCGTGGTGGTGTGGGTAGTCATGCGGGTTGTCGTGGTTCTTCGTCTCCGGTGTCGCCTGTGTCGTTGTGGTGGTCGGGTGGGTAGAGGACTTCTTCGGGGTGGTGTGCGTGGTTGATCAGCCCGCGGCGTGTGGGGTCCATTCCGGTGGGTGGGTGCCACAGGGTGCGGCCCGGGTATCTGTGTCGTGCTGTGGTTTTGGTGGTGGCCCACTTTCCGGGTCCGGTGCCGATGAGTGCGTGGTGCATGTCGCAACCGAAGGTGAGGGAGTCGATGTCGGTGGGTCCGCCCTCGACCCAGTCGTCGAGGTGATGTGACTGGCACCAGGTTGCGGGGCGGGTGCAGGAGGGGAAGCTGCAGCCGCGGTCGCGGGCGATGAGGACGATGCGTTGGTCGGCGGAGGCGATGCGTTTGGATCGTCCGAGGTAGAGGGCTCTGCCGTTGTCGTCGAAGATGGTGAGGTAGTGGTGGGCGTGCGAGGCCATGCGGATGGCGTCGCGGATCGAGACGCGGGATCCGGTGGCGGTCATGGCGTATCCGCAACCTGATTCGAGGTCTTTCGAACTCATGGTGACGATGGCGGTGACGGGCAGCCCGCGGTGGGTGCCGAGGGTCCCGGAGGCGAGGGTGTGCCTCAGTGCCATCTTCAGGGCGTCGTGACGGCGTTCGTTCTGGGTGCGTCGATCCCGCGCGGCGGCAGCGTCGCGAGCAGCGGTGTCCGATGCGTCGGCGTCGGCGTGGCCGCCGGGTTCAGCAGTGCTGTCGGAGCCGGCATCGTCGTTGGTGTCGTTGGTGTCGTTGGTGTCGTTGGTGTCGGGCGTGCTGTGTGGCGTTGTGCCGCAACCACAATCGCTGCTGTCGGTGCATTCACCCTCACCGCGGTCTTCGCCACTGCGGTTTTCTCCACTGCGGTCGTCGTGACCGTAGAAGTTGGCACCGTTGTCGTCGGTCCCATCCCACAGGTATTCGTCATGCGATCGAGCATCGCTCGATCCTGCCTCGTCGGGCATCGGCCCGGGCTTTGGCGTAGCCGTACTGCCGTCCCCGCCGTCGCCCCTGTCCCCGCCGCCGTCCCCGCCGCCGTCCTCGTCGCCGGTGGTCTCATCCTCGTGGACGATCGATGTCGGGTCGGCAGGATTGTTCACTCCCGGCTTCGCGGCTTTCGAGAACAGGGCTTCGAGGTAGGCCCGTAGTTCGGAGTCGACGCAGAACTTTCCTTCGGACATTCCGTCGGACCCCTGCTCACCGAGGTAGAAGAACGCATCCCGTTTCCGTGGCCTCGGCTTTGCGTTCTTGTCTTCGTCTTCGTTCTCGTCGAAGTCGCCGTCGGGGTCGAGGATCGAGTCCAGGTGCGCGACCAGTGGTGCGAAGTCGTCGGGCCGTCGGGTCGAGGCGAGACCGACCAACTGCTGTTCGGCGCGATCGCGGGTCTGCGGATCGACACTCGACGGTAGGTGTCGGAAGAATTCACGGATCATCTGCACATGCTGGGCATCGAGCAACCCTGCCCGCACCGCAGCAGCGGTGCGCGGTAACAAGGGAGGCAGCATTTCGCCGGACAATGCGGTGCGATCACCCAACTCCGCGGCCAGACGCACCCGCGCCCCGGCCGCACGTGGGGTGATCCGCAGCATCCACGCCACCGAACACGGCACCGACCCCGGATAGACATCGAGGCCGTGCTGCGCGATCAGCTCGTTGAGCCAGGTGTGCGAATACGCCGTCACAGACCGCGACACAGTTTCC
Source organism: Rhodococcus sp. JG-3 (assembly GCF_000482405.1). NCBI lineage: Bacteria > Bacillati > Actinomycetota > Actinomycetes > Mycobacteriales > Nocardiaceae > Rhodococcus > Rhodococcus sp. JG-3. The sequence goes on along the minus strand of NZ_KI519398.1, from coordinate 23,053 downwards.
ATGCGTTGGATCACCGCACGCCGGTCGGCATTCGACCACGACACCGACGCCTGCCCCGCCAACTCGGCGACCGCCGACTCCACCGCCTCGACCAACCCAGCCAAGTCGGGGTCGGACACGACGGGGGCAGGCGGCACCGTTTCGATGCCGTCCACCCCTGATCCGCCGTCCCCCGAAAGCATGAACAGAATCTACCGCGACCCACCGACAAGTATTCGAACGTACGTTCCCGCATCATTTGGCTGTCGCTGCGGCCCAGCTGGAGTCGGAACACGGCACTATGCGACCAATTACATATGGACCAAAAGTGTGACGTTGTCGGTTTTGTACAACCACGAGTCGCGGAGATGCTGGTGGCGGCGTTCAATATTCCCCAAGGCGGACGTAACGACCACAGCAGCGTTGCTTCATCGGTGACGAAAGCCACTGCTCGACGGTATCTGCGAATGCGACTGTCGAGCCGGTGTCCAATGTTGTGTGTTGACCCAGTGGGGATGATCGACATGAACGACTCGTGTGGCTCCGCGCTTTCGTGCAGTTCGCCCAAGGACATGATCACCCGTCTCCAGTTCGGCACCGCCGACCTGTGGCCAGAGGACGCGGCGCTTCCTGCCCGCTGGCGCTACATGGCCGATCTGGTCGACTCCGATCGCGGCATTCTCGCTGAGCTCCACGGTTCGGTGTCGAATCCGGTGGCGGATGCTCTCGCTGCGGCTGCGGAACTGTGCAGACAATCGGCCGATGAGCCTGTGACCGCCGGAGACTGGGCGCTACTCGGACGAGCGCTGGCGTGGCTCGGCCCCGGCGGTTCCGATATCGATCGCGCGTTGCTTGCTGTGGGAGAAGAGTTGACACTGATCGGTCTCGACGGTGCGGAGCATGACTTCTCGGTCGCGACCTGGCTCTGCATGGACGTCCTCGTCCGATTCGCTCATGCCGGCGAAGCGATCGACTACTGGGTGCACCGCGTAAATGCGCCAGAGTTGAACAAGGTTGCCTCGCATGATGATTCGAGATCTTGCGCGAGTGGGAGCGCTGGACTGGCGCTGGCCGTCTGAACGGTAGGCGTCGGTCCGACCGCGCTTCTCGCGTCTGTTATCGGCGGGTTTTCCTACCCCGGTTGGCAACCGGGGCGATGCTCTCGTAGTATCGGAAACTGTAGGACCATCCAGAGCGACCGAGAGACCTGGCTCTATGACGTCGCAGCAACCCCCCGCTCGTCGGGTGAGGGTGCTACCGCCGGGACCGATGGAGGATTGCACGTGAACACCCGAGTTGCCGCAGGCTTCGTCAACGGTTGCCGCCGTCTCCATGTCGATCTGTGCCGCCTCAACGGTTCGACCTGTCGCAGCTGACATTTCGTCACAACTCGTACTTCACACCTCACCTCATCATCTGCGCGCACTCCTTCCTGGGCACACCCAGCTCGGATGCGGGATCGTGCGCGCGATCGACCAGATATCGGAGACACCTACGTGTCCACTCGTCCTGCATTCCTGGTGGCCGGCCTGATCGCCACTACGGCCACAGTCCTCGCCGGATGCGCCGGTGGTGCCGCCACCACGGCCGCCGACGCCGGTCCGGCCCAGTCCGGCGGAACTTTGCGTTACGGCTTGTCCGGGGCCCCGACCTGCTCGGATCCCGCCCAGTCCGGCACCAACCAGACCATCTACGTGACCCGTCAGGTCGTCGATTCACTCACCGATCAGAACCCCGAAACCGGTGAGATCGAACCGTGGCTGGCCGAGCGGTGGGACGTGGGTCCCGATGCGAAATCCTTCACATTCACGCTGAAGGACGGCGTCACCTTCAGTGACGGCACGGTGCTCGACGCGGCGGCGGTGAAGGCGAATTTCGACGCGATCATCGGCCTCGGCGCAGCGAAGGCACCGCTGGCGGCGAGCTATCTGACCGGTTATCAGAGCGCGACGGTGGTCGACCCCTCGACGGTGCGCATCGACTTCGCAGCATCGAATGCACAGTTCCTGCAGGCGAGTTCGACACCTCAGCTCGGAATTCAATCCATCGCGACCTCCGCGCAGTCGGCCGAGTCGCGGTGCTTGGGTACCAATATCGGATCGGGACCGTTCACCTACGCGGACTACCAGCAGGACCGTTCAGTCACTCTGGGCAAGCGAAGCGGATACAACTGGGGCTCTGCGGTATTCGGTCACACCGGCGAGGCCTATCTCGATCGCATCGAATTCACCATCGTGCCCGAGTCGGGCGTTCGCACAGGAAGCTTGTCCTCCGATCAACTCGACGCCGTCAGCGACGCGTTGCCGCAGGACGCTCCGCAGATCGAAGCGATCGGCGGCCGAATTCTGACCAACTCGAACCCGGGAGTTCCGTTCGGCATTCAGCCCAACGTCACTCGCGGGGCGCTACAAGACCCCGTCGTACGGAAGGCCCTGGTACCGGCGATCAACCGTCAGGAACTCGTCGATACCGTCCTCGGGCCCGACTTCCGCACGGCGACAAGCACGTTGGCGAGCGCCACCCCAGGTTACGTCGAGCTCGCCGATGTCACCTACGATCCCGAGAAGTCCAAATCGCTGCTCGACGACGCAGACTGGGTTCCCGGTGCCGACGGAATCCGTGAAAAGGACGGGCGGAGGCTGAGTTTCGAGGTCATGTACTCCGCAGTGTTCGCTGGCAGCCAGGCGATCCTGGAGTTGACGCAGCAGCAGCTACGTGCGGTGGGCGTCGACCTGCAGCTCGAGTTGGTCTCGACGTCCGAGGCGACAGCACGTCAGGGCACCAAGGACTACGACTCCACGTACTACAACAGCACCCGCGCCGACGGCGACATTCTGCGCACCACGTTCGCCGTCGACGGACGTAACCTGAACGCGCGCAGCACGATTCCTGATCTGGATGCTTCGCTGACCGATCAGCTCTCGACCACCGATGCAACGGCGCGCAATGACATCCTCGCCACCGCTCAGCAGCAGGTGCTCGACAACGGACTGTGGATCCCCACGATCGAACTGTCGCAGGCCGTCGGCGCGGCGTCGAAAGTGCAGGACCTGAAGTTCGAGGCCTCCGCTCGACTGCAGTTCTTCGATACCTGGCTGAGCGCATGATCCGGTACCTCGGGCAGCGCGTACTGCAGGCAGTGGCAGTGCTGTGGGCCGCGTTCACCATCTCGTTCGGCGTGCTGTTCCTGCTGCCCTCGGACCCTGTCAGTCTCGCTGTCGACTCTGCCGGTTCGGGCACACCGGTCGACGCGGCGGCCGTCGCAGAATTGCAGGCCCGCTACGGTTTGGACCAGCCGGTGTGGGTGCAGTACTGGCATTCGCTGTCCGGGGCTGTGCAGGGCGATTTCGGATTGTCCATCGCCACCGGACAGCCGGTGACGACGGCGATCCTCGATGCCGTGCCGAGCACGCTCGGCCTTGCAAGCACCGCACTGGTATTGGCGGTCGTGTTCGGGTCGGCACTGGCGTACGCCGCGACGTACACCCGAACGCCGTGGCTCGAGAATCTGTTGTTCGCACTCCCGCCGCTCGGGGTGGCTGTACCGACCTTCTGGGTGGGACTGCTGTTACTGCAACTGTTCTCGTTCCAGTTGAGGTGGTTCCCGGCCTTCGGTGACGCCGGAGCGGCTGCACTGGTGTTGCCTGCGGTCACGTTGGCATTGCCGACCGGTGCGGTCATCGCTCAGGTGTTGGCCACCAGCATGTCGACTACCTGGAAGCAGCCGTTCGTCGATGTCGCTCGCGCCAAGGGCGTTTCGCGGCTACGGGTGCAGACGCGGCATATAGCGCGGCTGTCGTCCATCCCGGCTTTCACGATCGCGGGTGTGTTGGTGGGGACGCTGCTCGCCGGATCGGTCGTCGTCGAGACGGTCTTCTCGCGGGCCGGAGTGGGACGGCTGACCCAGACCTCGGTGTTGGCCCAGGACATTCCGGTGGTGCAGGGCATCGTGGTGTTGACCTCGCTGGTGTTCGTCGTGGTGAACCTGGCCGTGGACCTGCTGTATCCGCTGATAGACCCGCGCATCGTGCGCGAGTACAAGCCTGCGCGCGCAGTCGCGGAACCGGAGAAAGCTCATGTCTGACATTCTGATTCGTGACCGCGAGGTTCGGGCAGAGGCGTTGCTCGAGGCAGAGCCGGTGCCGTCGACAGCTCGGCGTCGCCGGGTTCTGACGGACGCCCTGAAGCACGTGTGGCTTGCCTTGTCCGCGCTCGTGCTGCTGCTCGCGCTGGGATTCGCACTCTTCCCCTCCGTGTTCGCGAGCGGAGACCCGTTGGTGGGCATGCCCGCCGACAAGCTCCAGGCCCCCAGTACGGCACATTGGTTCGGCACCGACAACATCGGCCGTGACGTCTTCACCCGCGTGGTGCACGGCTCCGGTCTGTCGTTGACCGCGACACTGCTCGCCGTCGGGATCGCACTGGTCGTCGGATCGCTCGTCGGCCTGATCTCCGGGGCAGTCGGGGGCCTCGTCGACGCCGTGCTGATGCGCATCGTCGATGTGCTGCTCTCGATTCCGACGCTGTTGCTGTCGCTGGCACTGGTCACAGCGCTCGGCTTCGGAACCATCAACGTCGCCATCGCCGTGGGGGTCACCCTCATCGCCAACTTCGCCCGGGTCATGCGGTCGGAGGTGTTGCGTGTGCGTCGATCGCTGTATGTCGAGGCGGCGTACGCCTCGGGTGTGCGATGGTTCGACGTCTTTCGCCGACACATCCTCCGCAACTCGTACGGTCCCGTGATTGCCCTCGCAGCAGTCGAATTCGGTATGGCGGTCCTGGCGGTCTCGGCGTTGAGCTTCCTGGGATTCGGCGCTGTTCCGCCTACACCGGAGTGGGGATCGCTGATCTCCGAGGGTCGGAACTTCCTCGCCACCGCGTGGTGGATGACCACCTTACCGGGCCTGGTGATCGTGGCAGTCGTGCTGTCCGCGCACCGTCTCGGGCACGCACTCGAGAGGCGATCCGAATGAGCCCCATCCTCGAAGTCGACAACCTCTCGGTCGGCTACGGCACGACGACGGCCGTGCGCGGAATTTCGTTCACCGTCGAACGCGGCGAGGTACTGGCCGTCGTAGGCAAATCCGGTTCGGGAAAATCCACCACGGCCCACGCGGTCATCGGCTTGCTGGCCGGCAACGGTCGGATCCGAAGTGGCTCGGTGACCTTCGACGGCCGGCGCCTGGACACCGCGTCGGACAAGACACTGAATCGCTTGCGCGGTCGGCATATCGGGCTCGTGCCGCAGGATCCGACCACCTCACTGAACCCCGTCGTACGCGTCGGAGACCAGGTGGCCGAGGTGCTGCGTGTGCACGGGTTGGCAGATCGGCGTACCGCGAAGCTCGAGGCGATCCGCATTCTCACCGACGCGGGCCTCGACAACCCCGAGGTGCGGGCACGCCAGTACCCGCAGGACCTGTCCGGTGGGCAGCGGCAGCGGGTACTGATCGGTATCGCTCTCGCGTGCCGCCCCGAACTGGTGATCGCCGACGAACCGACCAGCGCCCTGGACGTCACCGTGCAACGACGCATCCTCGACCATCTGGACGCCCGAATTGCCGAGACGGGTGCCGCAGTTCTGTTGATCACGCACGATCTGGGCGTTGCGGCCGATCGCGCCGACCGGCTGGTCGTCATGAGTGGTGGTGAGATCGTCGAAACCGGTCCGACTGCAGAGGTGTTGGCGAACCCCACCCATCCCTACACACAGAAGCTGCTCGCGGCCGCGCCGTCTCTGAACTCGACGCTCCGTCCGGCCAGGACGGGTGCGGGCGATCCAATTCTGTCCGTCTCGTCGGTGTCGAAGCGTTTCGCCATCGGACGAGGCGTTCACCTGGATGCGGTGCGAGACGCCACGATCACGGTCGAGCGGGGTCGAACCGTCTCTGTCGTCGGCGAATCCGGTTCGGGGAAGTCCACCCTGGCGCGTATCGCGATCGGCCTGGAAACACCCTCCGCGGGCACGGTCACGTTCGACGGAATCGAGGTGACCGGCCTTCGTGGCACGGCGAGGCGGGAGCTGCGGCGTCGAGTCCAGATCGTCTATCAGAACCCGTACGCATCACTGAACCCGAAGTTGCGCGTCGGCGAGATCGTGCGAGAACCGCTGGACGCGTTCAAGATCGGGACGTCGCGAGACCGCTCGGCGCGTGCCGCGGAACTGCTCGACCAAGTTGCTCTGAGCAGTGACCACCTGGCGCGTCGCCCGGCCGAGTTGTCGGGTGGTCAGCGTCAACGCGTCGCAATCGCTCGGGCACTGGCGTTGGCACCGGAGGTGGTGGTGCTCGACGAGCCCGTATCGGCCTTGGACGTGTCGGTGCAGGCACAAATTCTTTCGCTGCTCGGTGATCTGCAATCCGAGTTCGGTCTGAGCTATCTGTTCATCTCGCACGACCTGGCCGTGGTTCGCCAGATCAGCGACACCGTGGCTGTGATGCAGTCGGGTGTGATCGTCGAATATGGCAGCACCGCTTCGATATTCGACAACCCCCAGCAGGAATACACCCGCGAGTTGCTCGCGGCCATCCCAGGAACAGCGACACAGAGAGTGGGTACCGGTGTCTGACAAGCTTTTCGTCACGGCAATCGAACCGAGGGGAACCGGCGCACATCCACAGGCGTGGCGGCGACAAGATTCTCGCGCCGAGGAAGTGTTCACCGCGGCATTCTGGATCGATCAGCTCCGCGCGGCAGACCGGGCCGGAATCGATCTGGTCTTTCTCGCAGACTCCTTCGCTTCCCGGACCCTCGAGGCGGTTGCCGTGGCAGCCCGGGCTGCTGCGCTCACCGAACGCATCGGTTTGATCCCGACGGTCACCGTCACCCACACCGAGCCGTTCCACATCTCGAAGCAGATCGCGAGTCTGGACTTCGCCTCACACGGTCGCGCAGGTTGGCAGGTCGAGGTGTCCGGCGGCGCGGAGCAGGCAGCACTGTTCGGGCGTAAGGGCGAGCAGGACGAAGAGAGCCTGTGGCAGGAGGCCGACGAGGCCATCGAGGTCGTCACTCGGCTGTGGGACAGCTGGGAGGACGACGCCGAGATTCGAGACGCTGCGACGGGTCGGTTCGTCGACCGAGACAAGTTGCACTACATCGACTTTCTGGGTGAGCACTTCTCGGTGAAAGGGCCGTCCATCACGCCGAGGTCACCTCAAGGACAGCCACTGGTAGCAGTGCGCGCCCACTCCGCCGAATCGACCGCGGTAGCGGCCGCCAGAGCGGACATCGTGCGGATTGCTGCAGACTCGATCGAGGGCGCAGCTGGCCTCGCGGCGCGTGTTCGACGGGCCGTCGTGGCCGAGGGACGCGACCCGGTGGACGTGTTCGTGCTACTCGACGTCGAGACCTTGGTGTCGGAGACCGCGGCCGAAGAATTGGCGCAGCTCGACAACTGGGCGGGTCGGGTACGTACGCCGCAATCGCTGCAGTACGTGGGCGACGTCGCCGGGCTCAACTTGCTTCTCGGAGCGGCCGAATCCGCGGGACTGGACGGGGTCACTCTCGTGCCGCTCGCGCTTCCGTCGGGAGTGAAGACACTCCCGGCCACGGACAGCAGAACCGGAGCGACGGTGCGTGAGCGCCTCGGCCTGGCTCGTCCGACAAATCGTTTTGCAGCACCCGAAAGGAACAGTCGGTGACGATCTCGAAGCGGACCAAGAAGCAGATCCACCTCGGCGCGCATTTCCCTGGCGTCAACAACACCACCGTCTGGACCGACCCGGCGTCGAAGAGCCAGATCGAATTCGATTCGTTCGTCCACCTGGCCGAGTCCGCAGAGCGTGGGCTGTTCGACTTCTTCTTCCTCGCCGAAGGTCTGCGATTACGCGAGCATCGCAACAAGATTCACGATCTCGACGTCGTCGGCCGCCCGGACACGCTCACGGTGTTGAACGCGTTGGCATCGGTGACGACGAAGCTCGGACTCGCCGGGACGATCAACACCACGTTCAACGAGCCCTTCGAGCTCGCCAAGCAGTTCTCTTCGCTGGACCACCTGTCCGACGGGCGCGCGGCGTGGAACATGGTGACCTCGTCCGACGCGTTCACCGGAGAGAACTTCCGACGCGGTGGCTACCTCGACCGGGCCGACCGCTACGTGCGAGCGAACGAGATCATCGACGTCGCCCGAGAGTTCTGGGATTCGTGGCAGTCCGATGCGTTCGTCGTCGATCGGGATCGAGGTGTCTTCGGCCGAGAATCCGAGATCCGCACGGTCTCGCATTCGGGTCGTCAATTCGATGTGACGGGCCGCTTCACGTTGCCGCGCAGTCCGCAGGGACACCCGGTGTTGTTGCAGGCCGGCGATTCCGACGAAGGTCGTGAGTTCGGTGCGGCCAAGGCGGATGCGATCTTCACCATCCACGGGACGCTGGAGGACGGGCAGAAGTTCTACACCGACGTCAAGGGAAGGTTGGCCAAATACGGCCGCGAGCACGCCGACCTGAAGGTGCTACCCGCCGCCACGTTCGTCCTCGGGGACTCGGCCCAGGATGCAGCCGAGAAGGCCGACCACATACGGCACCAACAGGTCAGCGGCAAGACGGCAATCTCGTTTCTGGAGCAGGTGTGGGGACGAGACCTGTCCGACTACGACCCGGACGGACCGTTGCCCGACGTCGAGCCGAGTGGTGACGTGAGCATCACCCGTGGTCGCGCTCGCCACGGTGACCCGAGAACCCTTGCGCAGCAGTACCGTGAGCGTGCCGAGGCCGAGAACCTGAGCATCCGGGAGCTCATCATCGCGGTGACGACCCGGCAGCAGTTCGTCGGAACGCCGGCACAGGTAGCAGAGGACATCGACAGCTACGTCCAGAACGATGCGTGCGACGGGTTCATCCTCGTCCCGCACATCACGCCGGCCGGACTCGACGAGTTCGTCGACAAAGTCGTCCCACAGCTGCAGGATCGCGGTAGTTTCCGTACCGAGTACACCGGGAACACGCTGCGTGATCACCTCGGTCTGCGTCACCCGTACCAACAGCGTGAAGGAGTGCGAGCATCGTGAGTGAATTCGAGCAGGACTGGAAGCAGTGGCACGCGGACCGGGAAGCGTCCTACGGCGATCCACTGGGATGGTTGTCGCTGACCGGATTGTATTGGCTGACCGACGAGTTCGAGATCGTTGCCGATCTGCCCGGCCGATGGCGGGCCGATGCGGACTCGGTGACCGTCGAGGGAGTGGACGGGGTGACGACTCTGAATCCGGTGGAGGGTGCGCCCGGGATCCTCGTCGACGACGGTGAACGCCGTATCGAGGTCATCCGCCGCACCGGCGCGGTGGCGCTACGGGTCCACGATCCTAAAGCCTCGACCCTGCAGTCCTACAACGGAATACCGGCCTTCGAGCCCAGTGAGGAGTTCGTGGCCCGAGCCACGTTCACGCCCTACGACGCCCCGGTCACCGTGACGACAGGTGCCGTGGTCGAGGGTCTCGAACACCACCACACTGCGGTGGGCACCCTCGATTTCGAGCTGGCCGGTGCAGCCCAGCAGTTGGTTGCGTTCGGCGGCAACGACACTGGTCTGAAGGTTCTGTTCACCGATGCCACGAGCGGGGTCACCACGTACCCGGCAGCGCGGATCCTTGCTGTGGCGGAACCCGAGGGTGGCTCCGTGGCACTCGATTTCAACCGAGCGGCAAACCTGCCGTGCGCGTTCACCGACTACGCGACGTGCCCGGTCGCGCCGGCGGAGAACCGGCTGACGGTGGCTGTCGAAGCAGGGGAGAAGACGCCCGGATGACGCGCGTGCCGCTGTCCGTTCTCGACCTGGCACCGATCAGCGCTGGGTCGAGCACTGCTCAGGCGCTCCGGAATTCGCTCGATCTGGCACGACAGGCCGAAGAGTGGGGCTACGAGCGCTACTGGGTTGCCGAGCATCACTTCGTCGCTGCGGCCAGTTCTGCGCCTGCCGTACTGGTGGGTTTGATTGCGGCTGCCACCAACCGCATTCGTGTCGGATCGGCTGCGGTCCAGCTCGGTTTCACGACAGCTGCTGCCGTTGTGGAGTCCTTCGGAACGGTGGACGCGCTGTATCCGGGTCGTATCGATCTTGGTGTGGGTCGATCCGGGCAGCGCAGAGCAGCAGCCCTGACCGGTGCACAGCAGGCTGCGCCCGAGCACGCGGTGTCATCGGAACCCGGTGGACTGTTCCCAGTGGCGCCCGCTGCGGCGACCCCGCGAACGACCCCGCTGCTGGCTGCGTCTCTGGCTGCGCTGCAGCAGCCGCACGCTGAGGTCCCGGAATTCGTCGATCAACTCGACGACCTTGTTGCGCTGCTTGCCGGTAGCTACGAGCGCGACGGGGTGCCGTTGACGGCACGCCCGGGTGTCGGGGCCGATGTGGCGCTGTGGCTGTTCGGCAGCAGCGCTGGGCCGACTGCCCGTGAGGCCGGTGCCCGCGGTCTGCCGTTCGCGGCGAGTTATCACTTCAGCCCGGGGACGACTCTCGAGGCGATCGACGAGTATCGCCGTGCTTTCGTGCCGTCGGCCGGGTTGTCCTCGCCGTACGTGGCGGTGTCGGCCGATGTGGTTGTTGCAGAAACGGATTCGCAGGCCCGTGAGCTGGCAGCGTCTTTCCCGCAATGGGTGCACAGCATTCGCAGCGGTCGAGGTGCGATCGAGTACCCGGATCCGAAGAACGTGGCACCGCTGACCGGCGAGCAATACGAGCTCGTCGCTGATCGAGTGGACACTCAGATCGTCGGATCTGCGGCGACGGTCGCGGTGAAGCTCGACGCCCTGCAGGAAGCGACCGATGCGGACGAACTCGTGCTCACCTCGGTCACATACGACCATGAGGACCGGCTGCGCTCGTACGAATTGCTCGGTAGGGAATGGGGACTGCCGCGCCTGCGGATCTGAGCGGAACATTTGCGTCGTGGTGACCGTTGTACCGCGCATGACACGAGTTGCAGTTGCAGCGTCCTACGGTGGACCGGACGTCATCGAGATCGTCGAACGAGAGCTGCCTGAACCGTCCGAGGGCCAGGTTCTGGTCGAGGTCAAGGCGATCGGCGTCAACCCCTTCGACTACAAGAGCTACAGCGGCGCCTTCGGTACCGACGGGTCGAAGCTTCCGATTGCGTTGGGCAGCGAGGCGTCGGGCATCGTGGTGGCGGTCGGAGGAACCGTCGAGGGCCCGGTCGGTCCTGTCGCCGTCGGCGACGCGGTGGTTGTCTCCGGCCAGAACGGTACGTACGCCGAGAGGATTCTGGTTCCTGCGCGGTTCGTGTTCCAGAAGCCGGAAGCGTTGGACTGGAACGTTGCTGCGGGAGTACTCGCCGTGGCTGGAACGGCCTACGACGCACTCGAATCCGTCGATGTCACGAGCGGAGACACCGTTCTCGTGCATGGAGCGGCAGGCGGCGTCGGGTCCGTGGTGGCTCAGCTCGCTCTGGAGCGCGGGGCCACCGTCATCGGGACTGCGCGCCAACAGAACCACGACGCGCTCCGGTCCTACGGTGTCGAGCCCGTCGAATACGGCGACGGACTGATCGACCGGGTACGAGCAGCCGCACCGAATGGGGTGGATGCGGCAATCGACACGGTGGGCACCGAGGAGGCCGTCGACGTCTCTCTCGAATTACTACCGGACAGAGCGAGATTGGTCAGCACGGCCGCCTTCGGGCGAGCTTCGGCAGACGGGTTCCTCACCGTCGGTGGGCCGGTGAGTATGGAGCGTCGACGCCTCGCATCCCCGGTGCTGTTGGAGCAGGCGGGTGCAGGCGTATTCGAGGTCACGGTTGCCAAGACGTTTCCCCTCGCCGATGCGGCGAGAGCACACGCCGAGCTGCAGTCGACGCACCCGCGCGGCAAGTTCATCCTGATTCCTTGACGAGTACCGGGGGCTCAGAACGCTTCACGAGCTCGTACTCGGACCGATGAACTCCTCGGTCACTCTCTGCGCGATGCCGTCGGGATAGGGGCCGGGGAGGATGAGAACGACATGATCGAATCCGGCGGCCACCGCGTCGCCGATGTCGTTTCTCAACCTCTCGGGTTCTTCGAACGACACCCCGAGAGCGATCGATCGGGTGATCGCCCCTGGATCGCGCCCGATCTCGGCGCAGTACCGGTCGAGTAGTCTGCCTCTGTCCAGTGCGTCGGCCAGGTCCCCACCGGGAATGTTCCATACGTCGGCGTGTTCGGCGACGAGGCGCAGCACTCCTGCCGCCCGGCCGCCGATCACGATCGGCGGGCCCGGTCGCTGAATCGGTTTCGGATTCTGGAACGCCCCGACGAGGTCGACGTGGTTGCGGTGAAAGTCGAAGGGCTCACTCTCGGTCCAGAGCCTACGAATCACCGTGAGCGATTCACTCAGTCGCGCAACAGCATTCGCAGCGTCGCTGTAGGGCAGCCCGCTCCCGTCGTACTCCCGTCTCGCCATCGGCACGCTCGGCCGTGATCCGGCACCGATGCCGAAGTCCAGCCGCCCGTCCGAGACCGTGTCGACCGTGACGGCGATCTTCGCGAGAATCGCGGGTGGACGGATCCGATTGCTGGTGACCATGATTCCCAATCGCAACCGCTCGGTGCGAGCGGCCAATGCGGACAGCATGGTCCAGCCTTCGAAGATCGGGCCGTCGAGGTCACCGCCGATGGGCATGAGGTGATCGAACAGCCACGCGTGCTCGATTTCCGGAATGCCGTCTGCCTCGCGCCACACCCGGAGCAGGTCGGCGTAGGAGACGTTCTGGGGAGGGGTCATGATCCCGTAGCTGACCATGTCAGCGTCTCCGCAGGGAGGCGTCGAGCAGTGCCGGCGGGGTGTCGAACTTGTCGTCCGGCGCGAGATCGACTCCCGGAGCCACGATCTCGTCGATCCTGTCGAGGACATCGGCCGGGAGGACGGTGTCGGCGGCAGCGAGCTGCGAGTGTAGGTGCTCGACGGTACGCGGCCCGACTATCGCGCTGGTGACTCCCGGATGAGCCGTCACGAAACCGAGTGCGAGTTGGATCAGTGTCAGTCCGGCTTCGTCGGCAACGCCGACCAGTTTCTCGACGGCGTCGAGTTTGGCCCGTCCCGTGGGAGTGTCCGTGCCGAATCGCTCGGGCATCATCGCCGCGCGGTTGGTGGTGGCCTCTCGCCCGGCCCGGATGGCTCCGGAGAGGAAGCCGCCCGCCAGGGGACTCCACGCGAGAACGCCCATTCCGTACTCCTGCGCGACCGGGAGGACGTGGGATTCGATGCCGCGCTGCAGGATCGAGTACGGCGGCTGCTCGGTGACGAACCGCCCGAGACGGTGCTCCCGTGCGGTCCACTGCGCCTGCACGATTCGGTAAGCCGGATAGGTGGAGGAGCCGAAGTATCGAATCTTCCCGGCACGCTGCAGATCTGTCAGCGCCGAGAGGGTTTCCTCGTCGCTCGTTGTGGGGTCCCAGCGGTGTATCTGGTAGAGGTCGACGTGATCGGTACCGAGTCGGCGCAGACTGTTCTCCAGTTCGGTGACGATCCAGCGGCGGGAGCTGCCCTGATGATTGCGTTCGTCGCCCATGGGGTTGAACACTTTGGTGGCCAGCACGATGTTCTCGCGCCGACCTTCGATCGCCTTGCCGACCATTTCCTCGGATTGTCCCTGGCTGTACATGTCCGCGGTGTCGATGAGGTTGATACCGCCCTCGAGTGCGGCGTCGACGATCGCGGTTGCCTCGTCTTGCGTGGTGCGTCCGATGGCACCGAAGTTCATCGCGCCGAGCGAGAGAGTGCTGACCTGGACGCCGGTGCGTCCCAGTGTGCGGTACTGCATGGGGATCTCCTTGTGGCCTCTGGAGGGGTTACTCTGCGAGTAAGCGGAACAACGTTCCGTAAACAAACATACGGAACGTTGTTCCGTTTGTCGATGGCTGGAGGAACAGTGACCGAGGCCGAAGCCGAGCAGCCCAGAAAGCGGGCGGATGCGAGGCGCAACGAAGCGACCCTGCTCGACGCAGCGGCGGCTGCGTTCGTCGAGTCGGGAGTAGAAGTCCCGGTGCGCGATATCGCCAGGCGGGCCGGCGTCGGCGTGGGAACCATCTACCGGCACTTCCCGACGCGGGGCGACCTCGTCGTCGCCGTCTTCCGACATCAGGTGGAGGCCTGCGCCGTCGCCGGTCAGGAGCTTCTCGCCGGCCGCGAATCACCGCACGCGGCGTTGGTGCTCTGGATCGATCGGTTCGTCGACTTCCTGGTCACCAAACACGGTCTGGCCGAGGCCATGCAGTCGGACAGCGCCGGATTCGAGACCTTGCACAGCTACTTCCTGAACCGGCTGGTTCCGGTGTGCGAGTCATTGCTCGACGCCGCTGCGGACTCGGGGGAGATCGCCCCGGGGCAGACCGCATTGGAGTTGATGCGGGCGGTCGGCAACCTGTGCATCGGTCCCACGGACAGCCGCTACGATCCCCGCAAGATGGCGCGGGTGCTGATCGCCGGACTGCGCATCGCGCCGTGATCCGGTCCGTTGTTCGGCCGACCGACGGTTCAGCGGCTGTGCCGCAGTAGTTCTGCCGCGAGCTGGTCGTTGTGTCGGAAGAAGCCGGCGTTGGTCCTCGGCCGCGGAAAGGCGCTCGACCACGTGTGTCCGGCGACCCACGGACCCACCGCGTAGCGGTTCTCGGCAACCTCTCCCGACGCGGTGATCAATCGAGAGCGCCCGTCGACTGCTACTTTCGCTGCGCTGTGCTCGGTGGCGCGGATGTCGGTGATGTCGCCGCGCGCATGGAGGGTGCGGAGCAATTCGTCACCGGCGGCGGCGATCGATGCGACGGGTAAGCGCGCGTCGATCAGAGTGTCGGCGTGCACCACCACATCGTGTGCAGAGCTACGGGCGACGAACGACCCGTTCTCCGGGGAGAAGGTGACATCGGGGCCGAGGAAGTGAACGATGTTCGCCCGGCTGAGGGCCAGGAGTTGTTCGAGCCGTTCCGGTGGCGGACCGCTCGCGACGAAACTGAAGAACGCGTGCAGCCACCCTTCCACATCGCCTGCGACCGACTGCGCCGGAATGCGCCCGCGTCGCAACAACTCTCCGATGGTCATGTACACCGAGAGCAGCGCCGAGAAGACGGCGGCATCCGAGCTGTAGTAGGGATCTGCTCGACGACGAAGGTCCGTCTCGATGTAGGTCTGCAGCTCGGTACGTACCTCGTCGAGTCCATCGAAACGCCGTCCGGCAAAGGGTTTGTCGAGCCGTGCCAGATCGATGCGGTCCTCGTCCTTCGGAACGAATTGCTCCACGAAGGCGGTGAGTTCCTGCGATCCCCAGGTGATCTCGCTCAATCCGATCTCGAACTCCGGCCAGGAGCCGACTGTTCGCTCGGGGTGGGCCGTGAACAACTCGTAGTAATGAGCCCAGGCCAGTTCTTTGGATGCGAGCGGCCAGATTTCGTCGCGGAAGTGCAGGGGGCCGTGGCCGGGGAAGGCGTCGGCGATGAAGAACTTCGGGAGTGGCGGGCGCGCCGCGGCGATGTCGTAGGAGATCTTCGCGTGGTACGGAACTCCGCGCCGCGAACCTGCATAGAGAATCGGTTCGCGGCCGGAGGCGGTGTACTCGAGCACGCCGTCCGCGTTGCGGGCGAACGATCCACCGCGAGTTTCCGCGAGCAACACCATCCAGTCGATGAATGCCAATCCGAGCCCGGCAATCAGCAACGGTTCTCCCGCAGGCGCTCGGCTGGGATCGAGATCTGCGGTGTATCCGGGGCCGATGTACGTCAGCCCATGGGTTCGGGAGAACTCATCGAGCTGTGATTCACGATGCGATGCAAGCGCATCCGGATGTCCCTGGGCCAAGAGCACGGCATCGGTGCGGATGGTCGACCCGTCGTCGAGTAGCAGTACCTGGTCGGCGGTCAGGTCCGTCACCCGTGCTCGATGAACGTGAACGTGCGTGTCGGTGTCGGCAACGGCGTGCTCGAACACCCAGCTGAGGTAGCGACTCTGTAAAGTCCGCGACGCGAAGGAATGCGGACCGAAATCGCGCAGTTCGTCCCGCAATTCGAGGTCCTGGCGCAGGGTGTCGGCATGTTCCAGAACCCACTGCGCCAGCGTCGGACCGGGGCGGATCGGACCGTCGACGACGGTGGTGTCGTCGGTGAACATGGTGACGTCGGCGGCCACCGAATTCATCCACAGCAGCGGTGGTTGACTGCTACGCCAGATGCGACCGGCCCCCGGAGGGAACGGATCGACGACGTGGATGTGCAGCTCCGCATCGGACCGGCGCGCCAGCAGTCGTTCGAGTACACCTGTGCCGCGCGGACCCGCACCCACAATGGCGATAGTGAACGATTTCACCGGCGGCCCTCCATCTGACACTGTCCCACTACGAGAAGTATGCACACGCCGAAAGTCGTTGCTGCAGGGGCAAAAAATCACGATGAGCGAATGTCTTGCGTCCTGGCGGTCGGCTACCCTTGCTTCATGAACTCGTCCGCGGACCACTTGGTCGAGCAGTACCTCGATGCACTTCGACGGGCCGACGTCGATGCGGTCCTGACTCTGTTCGCACCCGGTGCGGTTGTGCACTCGCCGCTGTACGGACCGACGCCCGCATCCGACTTCTATCGCGCGCTTTTCGCGGACACCTCGGGTGCGACGCTGACCTCGAAGGGCGTCGCCGAAGGTCGTACGTCCGAGGGCGCTCGACTCGTCACGTTCTGGTTCCATTTCGACTGGAGACTGCCCTCGGGTGTGGCGGCCCCGTTCGACGTGGTCGACGTCGCCGAACTCGACGAGAACGGACGCATTTCTGCACTGTCCATCGTCTACGACACCGTGGATGTGCGGCCGGTCTTCGAGCGCGAAACCGGGTCCTCGTGGAGGTCGACGTAGGTCGCACGACCTGATCGGTGGCAGCACAGGCATGGGGTCCGGGCCCGCGAAGTGGTGACCTCGTGCTGACACTGCGCGTCTACGTACCGGCGTCTACGTCGTTCGAATCAGCGTGATCGCAACGGGTGTGCTCTACAGCGGATGAACCTAGGGTCCACGTATGACCTGGCTGAAAGCACTGGCGGCGGCGTTGATCGATCGACTCGGAGCTCAGCCTGCCTGCACCGCCGCGGCGCTGGACTTCGGAACTCGTGGTTGAGCCGTCCGGTGAAGATCGTCGGTACAGAGGACGCAGGAACACGACGAGTGCGAAGGGCTGAACCGAGGATGACCGAGACGTTGTACTTCGCCGTCGAACTCGACGGGTTCGACGAGACACCTGCGCTCCTGAAGGAGAACGCGGCCGCCGCCGAACGCGCCGGCTTCACCCTCGTCACCTTCGGTGATTCGCTGGTCTCCTCACGCGAGCGCCTCGATGCAGGTACTCGTGCGGCATTCGTCGCCTCCACCACGTCCACCCTCGGCCTGGCTCCCACGGTCCACACTCTGACGACCGAACCGTTCTTTCTCGCAACACAACTCGCGAGTGTGGACCACGCCTCGCACGGCCGCGGGGCCTGGGTGGTCGGTGTCGACAACAGCGCGGACACTCATGCGGCTGTCGGATCCGAGGTCCGCTCCGAGACCACCGCCGAAGTGCGGGACGTCATCGACGTGGCGGGGCGGCTGTGGGATTCGTGGGAAGACGACGCCGTCGTTCGAGACGCGGAGTCCGGCCGGTATCTCGATCCCGCTCGCGTGCATCACGTGCGCTTCGAGGGCGAATTCTTCGACGTCGTAGGGCCACTGATCACTCCTCGTCCGCCGCAGGGGCAGGTCGTCGTCATCGGCGACGCCGACCTGGGAGTCACCGATCTGCTCGATGTCGCACTCGTACGCGGGGACGGGATCAGCGAGCAGGCCGACACCGCTCGCCGCGACGGAGCCGCGCTGGTGTTCGCCGATATCGACCACCTGTCGAAGGCCGAGGCCCTCGCCGGTGTCGTCGACGGCGTCCGGCTGCACCTCGGTGGTGCGGCGTTGAAAGAGCTTGCGGTACCGGCACATCTGATTCGTCGACCGACGCCGGGACTGTCGCTGCGGGAGAACCTGGGGTTGCCGCGTCCGGTCAGCCGCTACGCCGCGGCTGCGCACGAGTAGAGAAGAGCTGTCATGGGCATCATCGACCATCACCCGGACACCGGCGCACCGTTCGACCCGAACGCGCAGATTCACCTGGGCGTGTTCTATCCAGGGATCGGCGCGCAGACGGTCTGGGAGGATTCGCACGCCCCCGATCAAGTGGCCACCGACACGTTCGTCGAGGTCGCCGTCACACTCGAACGCGGTTTGTTCGACGCGTTCTTTCTCGGGGACGGTCAACGTATCCGAGAAAACCGTGGCGACATTCTCTCCACCGACATCGCCGGCAGGCCCGACGCCATCACGCAACTGGCGGCTCTGGCGTCGGTGACCGAGCGCATCGGACTTGTCGCGACCCAGAACACCACGTACAGCATCCCGGTGGAGTTGGCTCGTCGTTTGGCCAGCCTGGACGCACTGTCGGACGGGCGCGCCGGATGGAACATCGTCACCACCGACAACGCCTGGACGGGTGAAAACTTGAGGCGCGGAGGGTGGTTGGAGCACGAACGCCGTTACGAGCGCGCCACCCAGGTGGTCGAACTGGCGAAGCAGTATTGGGCAGGTTCTCCTGTGGAGTTCCACACCGATCTGCTCGAAGCGGTTGCGGCACCCAACGTTCGGTCCAGTGTGCAAGGTGGGCCGGTGCTGTTCCAGGCCGGCGATTCGCCGGGAGGACGGGACCTCGCAGCCCGGCACGCCGACGTCGTCTTCTCGGCCAACAACGCCTACGACGCAGCGGTGGCCTACGCCAAAGATCTACGTGGCCGGACGGTCGCCTACGGCCGACCCGCCGATGCCGTGAAGATCTTGCCCGGGGTGACCGTCGTACTCGGTGATACCGAAGCCGAGGCCGAAGAGAAGGTGCGGTGGCTTCGATCCAACGCGCACAACGGTGTTCGAGCCATCGCCTTTCTCGAGCACTACTGGGGCAAGGACCTCTCGGCGTACGACCCGGAGGGCCCACTACCCGACATCGATCCGGTGGACGCCGAGCTGGATCCGTCACGCGGCACGCTGTCCATCGACGCTCGGACCGGCAAACTGACTCAGATCGCGCAATGGCGAGCCCTCTCGGAAGAGAAAGGGCTGTCCATCCGAGAGTTGGTGCTCGAAGTGTCGCCGGCGTCGCGCTTCCACTCGGGAACCCCTGCGGCAGTGGCAGACCACTGGGCAGACCTCGTGCGTCACCGTGTGGTCGACGGCTTCAACATCAACCCGTACCACTTGCGCGACGCCATCGGCGATCTGGTCGACAAATTGGTCCCGGCATTGCAGGAGCGAGGGGTGTTCCGTACCGAATACACCTCGACGACGTTGCGGGGACACCTGGGCCTCGACGGTGACGATGCTTCGGAGCGTGCACGGGCGTCGTAGCGGGCTGGGCACATCCCCATCTAACGATCAGGTCTCGGGTCGGGTCCGATGGGAACGTGAACGCTCTACCATGGGCCTATGACTGCTGACCCGACCACGCCTGCACCGTCGACCAGCTCGGCGAATTGGAAGCGGCGCGGCATCCTGCTCGGTGCCGGCGTCGTTCTTCTGTTGATCGCCTACTTCGTTCTGGCGGCGTTCCTGCCACGGTGGTGGAGCCTGCGCGTCGAGAGCCTGGCTGATCGCACGTTCACCAAAGGAATTCTGTGGGGCCTGCTGTTCGGAATCGTCTGCACGTTCGCGCCACTGATGTTCTTCTGGAGTGCGTGGTCGGTCCGAAAGGGTAGGGCGGGAAAGCAGTTGGCGATCGGATCGGTAATTCTCGCAGTCGTCACCGCCATCCCGAACCTGCTGACTCTGACCATCGTTCTGGGTACCAGCAATGCCGCCCACGCCGGCGAACGCACCCTCGATACCAGCGCACCCGGCTTCCGCGGCGCGACGGCACTGGGCGCGATCATCGCGGTGGTTCTGGTCGCGTTGCTCGTGTTCGTGGTGGTACGTCGGAACCGTCGACGTCGAACAGCAGCACTGACGCGGTAGTCGTGTAACTGATCTCAGGCGCTGCGCAGCACCGACGGCTCGGTGATGACGCGGATTCCGGGCTCGGGGTCGAATCGGTAGCCGGTGCCGCGGACCGTCGTGATCAGTCGGCCGTACTGCCCGAGTTTGGTTCGCACCCTGGAGAGATGGACGTCGACACTGCGGCCGCCGTTCGAGTCACTCAGCTCGGATCTGTTCACCACGACACGAGGATGCTGGGCGAGATAGGCGAAGATCTCGAACTCGGTGTGGCTGAACCGAACGCTCTTGCCGGCGAGAACCACATCGCGCGCGGGTAGGTCGATGACAAGGGGAGCGTTGAGTTCGTTCACCCGGACGTCGAAACGCGTCAGGATCTTGGCATGTGGTGCATAGCTTTTGGCGGCGACGCGGAGAGCATCGGCGAGGGCGTGCAACTGCGGTCGAGTCAATCCCTGCAAGGATGACGTCCCGGAATCGGAGATACGAAGAACGACGGTCGCTTCGGTGCTCATGGCTGTGGCTCCTGTGACAAGTGTCGACTGTGACAAGTGCTGTCGACGGTGGGGAGGTCGGATGGTCAGCGTGGGCAGCGACAGTTCGTGTTCACGCTGTCACAGTGCACGACGACGACTGATCGCACCAGCAATAAACTCACCGTGATTGCAGCGGTTGACGGCGGCCCGTAGCGCGTGGTCCGATCGAGCGTGACCGATGTAGCGCAGTCCCGAACAGACCTCGTCACCCGCGCCGTCGACTGGAACCATCCCGACGCCGAATCGCTCCGTGCCGCAATGGCATCGGAGGTGGGTCCCCGATACGCGGACCGAGCGGCCTTGATGGCGAAGACGCAGGCCAATGCCGTGGACGAAGGCGACGTGCATCGCACGTTCGTCGTCTATCGGTGCGATGCGCAGAACGTCGAGCAGGCCGTCGGACATGCCGCTCTGCGGTGGAACGGCCCCGACCTCGAACTGAAGCGAATGTTCGTTCATCCTGATCACCGTGGGTCGGGAGTCTCCACCGCGCTGCTGCAGGCGGCCGAGAATGCGGCCCGCGACCAGGGATTGCGACGCTTGATTTTGCAGACCGGTGATCGTCAGCCCGACGCGGTGCGGCTGTACGAGAAGAGCGGCTACACCCGCATCCCGGTGTTTCCGCCGTACGAACTGCTGCCGTTCTCCAACACCTTCGAGAAGCGTTTGTGACTCCTACCGACGCACAATCACGAACGTAGGGTCATGATTTCGGCCCCGCTGTCGGTGATGACGACGGTGTGTTCGCTGTGCGCGGTGCGGCAACCGGTGGTGCTGCGCAACGTCCACCCGTCGGGGTCGGTGACCAGCTCGTCGGTATCCGCCATCACCCAGGGCTCGAGCGCCAACATCAGGCCGGGGCGAAGGCCGTAGCCGCGGCCGGGCCTGCCGGTATTGGATACGTGCGGATCCTGATGCATCGTCGACCCGATTCCATGACCACCGAACTGAACGTTGATGGGATAACCGGCTTCGCGAAGAACCGTCCCGATGGCGTGAGAGATATCGCCGATCTTGTTGCCCGGAAGTGCCGCGGCGATGCCGGCGGTCAACGCTCGTTCGGTGGCATCGATCATCGCCAGGCTCTCTGCCGGCTTGTTCTCACCGACGACGAAACTGATGGCCGAGTCCGATGCCACGCCGCCGAGGATGACGGCAAGATCGAGCGTCAGCAGATCGCCGTCGGCCAGGTTGTAGTCGTGCGGTAAACCGTGCAGCACAGCGTCGTTGACCGACGTGCAGATGTAGTGGCCGAACGGTCCGCGCCCGAAGGACGGCGCGTAGTCGACGTAGCACGACGTCGCCCCCGCCCCGAGGATGATGTCCTTGGACCATTCGTCGATCTCGAGCAGGTTGGTGCCGACGGTCGCGCGTTCGCGGACGGTCTCGAGAATTTCGGCGACGAGTGCGCCGGTTTCACGGGCAAGGGGAATCTTGCTCGGGGGCAGGATTTCGATCACGGAATGCCTTTCGGTTCGATGCGAATAACTATACCGGTATTAGTATTGGTGACGGAGTGGGTCGTGAGCAACTGACCGGGCCCGACATGGGACGCTGACCGACGTGTCTGTTCACCCTCTCGACGATCCCATTCGTACCTCCCTCGGGGGTCCGCTGTCGCGGTTTGCGATCACGCGCGGCCGAGTGATTCGCGCTGATCCCCAGGTCTCGCCTTTTCTGGCGCATCCCGATGTTCTGCAGCCACGGGACTGGGACGACATCGCAGTGCTGTTCGGGCCGCGAAGCATCGTGGGATTGCGGGGGCCGGTGCTGGATGTGCCCGAGGGGTGGTCCGTGGTCGACAGCTTCGGGATCGTTCAACTCGTGGGCACTGAACTGGAGACCCGGCCGTTGGCCGAGGCGGTAGAACTGACAGCCGACGACGTGCCCGAGATGCTCGATCTCGTGCGACGCACCGAGCCGGGCCCGTTCCTTCCTCGCACCCGCGAACTCGGCACGTATCTCGGTATCCGACGGGGCGGCGCACTGATCGCGATGGCAGGGGAGCGCATGCGTCCGCCGGGGTGGACCGAGATCAGCGCAGTGTGTACCGACCCGGCTCATCGCGGACAGGGCTTGGCCACCGAGCTGGTCCGCGCGGTCGGTCACGGCATCAGGGCCCGAGGCGACGAGCCGTTCCTGCATGCCGCCGCGACGAACATCCGCGCTATCGAGCTGTACCTCTCGATCGGATTCTCGCTGCGCCAGACCTCGCAGCTGACGCTGGTGAGAACACCGGAACGAGCGGCCGACGTCTGAGGTCAGAAGGGCGGCTCCTCGTCCTCTTCGTTGGTCGGTTCTGGTTCGGGGGTCGGGTTGTCGGGTGGGTCGGGGTAGGCGATGATGCCGGATCGTCTGGGTTGGGTGGGGATGCAGGGCTGCAGGTCGTTGCCGATGATGGGTACGGCGGTTCCGTTGGCGGGCAGGGTGATTCGGGTGGTTTTCGAGGTGGAGGTCCGCAGGATGGCACCGCCGGGGAGCGTGGCTGCGGTCCAGTAGCCTGCGGTTTTGACGCTGTGGTGGTATTCGCAGAGGCATTGGAGGTTGTTGACGGTGGTCCAGCCGCCGCCGAGGGGATTGGC